>CATOSK010000001.1 GCA_951812535.1 uncultured Dehalococcoidia bacterium
CCCGGACGCCCGCCCGGACGCCCGCAACTTCAAGCTCCTCGCCTCCAGCCGCTCCGCCGGCAAGACCATCGCCGTCAACGGAAAGGCCCACACCGTCCAGGAAACCACCGCAGACTCCTTCCAGGACGTTGACGTCGCCTTCATCTCCGTCAGCGCTACGGTATCCCGCCAGTTCGCCCCCGCGGCGGTGAAAGCCGGAGCGGTGGTCATCGACGACGGCTCCGCCTTCCGCATGGAGCCCACAGTCCCCCTCGTCGTCCCCGAGGTCAACGGCGCTGACGTGGAGTGGCACCAGGGAATCATCTCCATCCCCAACTGCTCCACCACCCCGTTGGTCATGGTCGCCCACCCTCTCCGCGATCTCAGCCCCATCACCCGCATCGTCGCCGACACCTACCAGTCCGTCTCCGGCGCTGGCGGAGCCGCCATGGACGAGCTCCGCGACCAGACCCGGTCCCTCCTGGATGACGGGGAAGTTCAGCCCGACTCCCTCCCCCAGCGCATCGGATTCAACGTCTTCCCCCACATCGACAGCTTCCTCGACAGCGGCTACACCCGCGAGGAGCAGAAGATGATCGACGAAAGCCGGAAAATCCTCCACGCCCCGGACATCGCCATCTCCGCCACCTGCGTCCGCGTCCCCGTGTACGTGTCCCACAGCGCCGCGGTCCACCTCGAATTCCAGCGCCCCGTCTCCCCGGGAGAGGCCCGCGAAGCTCTCTCGGGAATGCCCGGCGTCACCGTCCTCGACGACCCCTCCAACGGCGTCTACCCCATGCCCGCCGACGCCGCCGGCCGGGACGACGTCTTCGTCGGACGCATCCGCCGCGACGCCTCCAACCCCAACGGCCTCGTCCTCTGGATAGTCTCCGACAACCTCCGCAAGGGCGCTGCCCTCAACTCCATCCAGATCGCCGAAGAGATCCTAACCCGCAACGCCCTCACCCCCAAGACCCCCGCCACCAGCTGAACAAGTTAGGAAAACCGATGGCCATTACCCGGGAAATCCGGGACATATTCGCCGACGCCCGCCAGCTTGAACGCTCTGCCCTCGAAAGGTTCGAGGCAGGGGGCATCCGCGACGCCGCCGAAAGGGCTTGGTGTGCCACCAAGCGGGCGACGGACGCTCTGATCATGGCCCGCACTGGAGACGAACCCGGCACTACCGCCCGCACCTCCGACGAGTTGGACGCTCTCGCCCGTCGCGACCACGCCGTAAGGAGCATGAAACCCCACTACTACCAGTCCATCTACCGCCTCCACGGCCAATGCTTCTGCAACGACCGCTGTAACTCGGAAGAGATTCCCACCCTCATCAACGCCACTCGGGACTACATCGCCGCCGCCGAACGTTTGGCGGAACAGTCGCCCGGTCCTTGATGGGGAGAATCCATGAACCGTCCCACCGAAGTCGAGCCTAGAGACAACCACCGCCTGTGGATTCGGTACACCGACGGGTCAGCCGGAGAGGTGGATCTCTCCCACCTGGCCGGATGCGGTGTCTTTGTCCTCTGGAATGAGCCCGGGTGTTTCGACGCTGTTTCTATAACCCCGGATGGTGGAGTCGCCTGGGGTGAAGATATCGAACTCTGCCCCGATGCCCTGTACCTGCAACTTACCGGGAAGCCCGTTCAAGATGTGATGCGGGGAGTACGGTTCTCAGGGCGTTCCCGTTAAAGACAATCCACCATCCCCCCCTCCCACCCATCGTGTATAATTCCCGAAACCATTTTTCCCCCGACTCCCAGCGCCCTTGGACAAGTTACAAAGACTGGGCGCGAAAGGGACGGGCATTGTCCCCCGACCCCCAGCGCTCTTAGACAAGTTACAATAGCTGGGCGCGAAAGGGGCGGGCATTAGAAAGGAGGGTTCAGCATGACCGAGATAGGCAGGCTCATAACCGCCATGATCACCCCCATGGACGACGAGGGGAAGGTTGACTACCCCCAGGCCCGGCGTCTCGCCAACGCCCTGCTCGACTCCGGCAGCGACGGCCTTGTCGTCTCCGGCACCACCGGCGAGTCCCCCTCCCTCACCAACGATGAAAAGCTCCGCCTCTTCGCCGAGGTCAAGGAAGCCATCGGCGACCGTGGCGCTGTCGTCGCCGGCACCGGCAACTACAACAACGCCGAGAGCATCGAAATGTCCCAGGAGGCCGAGAAGGTCGGCGCCGACGGACTCCTCCTCACCGTCCCCTACTACAACAAGCCTCCCCAGGAAGGCATGTACCAGCACTTCAAATCCATCGCCGAGAGCGTCAGCATCCCCTGCATGCTCTACAACGTCCCCAGCCGCACCAGCATCAACATGACCTCCCAGACCACCCTCCGCCTAGCCGAAATCGACAACATCGTCGGCGTCAAGGAGGCCAGCAGCGACCTCGACCAGATCGCCCGGATCATCGGCGGCGCACCTGACGGCTTCCGCGTCTGGAGCGGCAACGACAACGAGACCTTCTACATCATGGCCATGGGCGGCTACGGCATCGTCAGCGTCGCCTCCCACCTAATCGGCCGCCAGATCAAGCAGATGATGGGGCTCATCCTCGAAGGAGACATCGAGCAGGCTGCATCAGAGCACCACCGCCTCATGGACGTCTTCAAGGGCCTGTTCATCGTATCCAACCCCATCCCCGTCAAGCACTCCGTCAACCAGGCCGGAATGAAGGTCGGGACCCCGCGCCTCCCCCTCGTCCCCCCGGACGATGCCACCGCTGCCCAGATCGACGACATCGTCTCCCGCTACGACATCGACCTCCCCGTCTGACCCTCACGGAAACATACCCCCAACGACCAACCGGCCCCGCCTCCGCGAACAACGGAGACGGGGCCTTCAAGTTCACCTAAGCTGTGCTCAGGAAGAATAACTTGCTGCCCTGCATCAAACTGGCATCCCGTCATCCCTCCGCAGGCGGGGAAACAGACCCCTGTAACCCTGTCCCAACACCACTACCACTGGAGCAAAGCACCGCCCATCTTTCAGGGGGTTTGGGGGATGCATCCCCCAACGTAACCTCATCTCCCCGCCATCCCCGCGCAGGCGGTGACCCAGACCCCGGCAAACTCATCCTGCCCGAACCGTGCCCGAAGGAGACAACAACCAATCTCCCGGCGGATACTTACTCCCGTCCCGCCCCCACCGGTCTCGGTGCATACACCCCCTGGTACTCCGGCGGCACCAGCGCCGCCACCCGCGTCATAATCATCTCCAGCACGCTGTTCACCACATCCCGCGACACCCTCCCCTCCAGCACCGGCGGCGTGAACGGCTGCCCGATGTTCACGTGGAACCGGCACAGCGGAAAGGCCATACGCCGCTCCGAAAACTTCTCCGTCCCGTATATCCCCACCGGCAGAATCGGCGCCTGCGTCTTCATGGCCAGCATCGCCACCCCGCCCTTGGCCTTCTGCATCGCGTGGTCTGGACTGATCCTGCCTTCGGGAAACATCGTCACCGCCTCGTCCCGCTCCAGCAGCCGCATCGCAATGCGCATCGCATCCACCCCGGCCGCTTCCCGGTCCACCGGATGCACCCGGAACCCATCCATGAAAAAACGCTTGAAGGGATTGGCGAACAGTTCCTTCTTGCCGAGAAAATTCAGCGGGCGGCCTATACTCGGCACCAGCACCGGCGGATCATTGTAGGAAATATGATTGGCCACCACGATCAGCGGCCCGTAGGGAGGGACGCATTCCCGGCCCGTGACCTCCAGTCTCCCAAAGGTGTTGAAGCACACCTGGGCCAGCATCCGCCCCGGCTGGTACAGGTAGGTCAAGGCCCTTCGGGCCCCCCCGTCTTGCGTTCGTCCATAAGTTCAAGGATGGCCTGTACCGACGCTTCGATATCCATCTCGCCCGTGTCCAGCGTCACCGCGTCCACCGCGGCTCTCAGCGGCGAGTCGGCCCGCGTGCTGTCCCGGTGGTCCCGAGCCTCCGTGTCCCTCAGCACCTGCTCGAAGTCCATCTCCTGACCCGCCGCCTGTATCTCCCGCCACCGCCGCCGCGCCCTCACCCGCACCGACGCGGTGATATAGATCTTCAAGTCCGCATCCGTCAGCACCACCGTCCCGATGTCCCTTCCCACCATCACTATCCGCCCTTCGGCTGCGATGACTCGCTGCTGCGCCACCATTGCCTGCCGCACCTCCGGCACCGTCGCCACCAGGGAGGCGCTCCGCGAAATGTCCGGGTGCTCCAGTTCCGCCCCCAGGGGTTGCCCGTCCACCGTCACCCTCCCGCTCCCATCCTCTGCCAGCAGGATCTCCGTCTCCACCACCAGCCGCGCCAGGGCGAAAGCGTCGTCCAGCGGTACCCTCTTGTTCACGGCCTGCCATCCCATTGCCCGGTACATCAGTCCCGTGTCCAGGTACCGGAAGCCCAGCCGCCGGGCAACCTCCCGGCCGACCACCGTCTTTCCCGACGCCACCGGCCCGTCCATGGCGATTACGCTGACCATATCCAGGGAAATTCTCCTGTCATGCCCGGGTTCGGGTCGCCCGAATTATATCATTCACGGCCCTGCCAGCCGTGTTCCCACTCCGTGCCGCCGGATATAATTGAATGACGATGAAACCATTGACCACCGGAAGCTGGACAGGACGGTCCGGGTATATTGGCGTCGGGGCTGCTCTGACAGTATCCCTGGTGGCGGTATGCGTTCTCGCGGCGCGGTTCCCCACCTTCCCGGGAGACCGTTGGCTTCTGGAACAGGCCCTTACCGCTCAAGCCTCCGTGCTCACCGCCGTTGCCGCTGCCCTCGCCTGGACCGGCTCCCTCCCCGCCGCTGTCGTCCTTGTCCTGCTGTCGCTAGCTGTCCTTTGGTTCCGTGCCACTCGGGTACAATTCCTCACCGCCCTCGCCGGAGCGTTCCTGATGCTCCTCGGCCTCAGCCTCAAACTCCTCATCGCCCGTCCTCGCCCCGACTCCTGGCTGCCCGAAGTTGGGAGCATATCCTACGGGTTCCCCAGCGGACACACCATCTTCGCCACCGTCTTCTTCGGACTCGCCATAATATTTATCGGCGCCTGGGTTCAGCGGCCTGGCGCCCGGTTGGCCGTCCGGGTCCTGTTCCTGCTGCTCATCCTGTCTTTCGGCGTCTCCCGGGTCTACCTCGGCGCCCACTGGCCCAGTGACATCATCGGAGGCTGGCTCTACGGTGCTGCCGTCGTCTTGGCCTTGTCGTGGCTCGCCTGTTATCTGGATAAACCTCCTGCCGCTTGTCCCGGCGTTCCTGCCTCTGCCTGTCAGGAAAACGGCGATGGGAGGGTGTTGTGAACTGGGTGGACGTGCTGATCCTGTCCGTCTGGGCTATTTCTGCTCTCCTCGGTTGGCAGTTCGGCGTCTTCGGTGTCGTGTGTTCCGTGGCCGCTCTTTTCGTGGCCAGCGTCCTCGCCGCCCCGGTGGGGGAGCTATTTTCCTTCCTGCCCGGCGACAAGCCCGTGCAGGCCATGGTCGGATTCGTCGTCGTCTTCACCCTCGAGCTCGGTGCGGTCCGGTTCGTCGCTTCCGTCTGGAATCCGGTGACCAGCTTGGTCCCCCTCGTCAGCTTCGCCAATAAGTTAGCCGGAGGAATCGTCGGTTTCGTCTTCGGATTCCTCCTGCTCCTCTTGGTGGCGGCTGCGGTCGAACGCCTTCCCGCCAGTGGACTCCGCGCCACGGTCAACACCGCCATCGCCCGGTCCGCCCTCTCCCCGCTGGTGGTCAACGACTACAATCTCTTCGACCAGCTCGTCGATCTCATATGAGCCCCCTCCGCGTTGACCCCTCTCATTCAGGGGGTTTGGGGGATGCATCCCCCAACGTAACCCCGCTCCACTCCCCCTGATCCCATGCAGTTGACCACCCAACGCCTCCGCCTTCGCGACTTCGCCCCCGGGGACTGGCCCGCCGTCTTGGCCTACCAGCAGGACCCCCGTTACCTCCGGTTCTACCCTTGGGAAACCCGTACCGAAGCCGATGCCCGCTCCTTCGTGGACATGTTCCTGAATGAGCAGGCCGAGCGGCCCCGGCGCCGCTTCCAGTTGGCCATCACCTTGCCCGGAACCGCACAACTCATTGGCTCCTGCGGCATCAGGCGCAAGCCCGGCAATGACTGGGAAGCCGACATCGGCTACGAACTTTCTCCGGACTTCTGGGGTCAGGGATACGCCACCGAATCCGCTCGGGCGATGGTCAACTTCGGCTTCCATGAACTGCGCCTCCACCGCATCTCCTCTGGGTGCATCGCCGACAACACCGCTTCGGTTCGTGTCCTGGAACGCCTGGGCTTCCGTCAGGAAGGTCGTCTGCGCCGCAATGAATACTTCAAGCGCCGTTGGTGGGACACTCTGCTCTTCGGCCTTCTCGTCGACGAGTGGCGTTCCATGACCCAATACCAGGCCACCCCTTAGCCAACCCTCTCTTTCAGGTGGATTGGGGGATGCCTCCCCCACCGTAACCCCGTCAACAGACCACCGGGCGTCGAAAACCGTTTTGATATATAATCGCCCCAATTGCCCCACATACCCTGACCGAGGTACCGGAACGGTGGCCAACAAACCATCCAACGGGCATCCCGCATCGGCAGAACCGGACAAATCCAGCGTCGAGGCCGCCCCCGGCGGGCCCGTGCGGAACGTATTGGGCCAACCCGTCCTCGTCCTCAACCTCAACTACGTACCCATCAACGTCTGCACCGCCCGCCGTGCCATCGTCCTCGTTGACAAGGGCAAGGCCGAACTCCTCGAGAACCACAGCGGGGAAGTCAGGACCATCTCCACCGTCTTCGACGTACCCTCCATCATCCGCCTCGTCTACCTCGTCAAGCGCCCGTACACTCCCCGCAAGCTCTCCAAGAAAGAGATCTTCCTCCGCGACCAGTACACCTGCCAGTATTGCCAGAAGAAGACCCAGGACCTTACCCTCGACCACGTCATCCCCCGCCGCCAGCACGGCCCCCACACCTGGGAAAACGTCGTCGCCGCCTGCTCCCGCTGCAACCTGCGCAAGGCCGGACGCACCCCTGCCGAGGCCAAAATGCGCCTCATGCGCGAGCCCAAAGCGCCCCAGCCCAACCCCTACCGGATGCTGCAGAACTACAATATCGAGGAGGAGTGGCGTCCCTACGTCCCTTGGAGCCTCGTCGGATAACCCGTATGCAGTCCGCCCCGGTTCCCTCCCCGCGGAGCCGCCCAGCCCTGTTGGACTAGTTACTTTGAATGGGGGCGACAGCGGCGACCCTTAGACCTTGCGAAGCCGCCCAGCCCTCTTGGACTAGTAGTCGAACATCTTTGAAATGACGGTTAGTCGAGGTTAGCCTGATTGCACAGCAATATTTGGGAATCGCTGCTCTCCCGTCAGGCTGCCAATTCCTCATCCATCAATTCACAGATGTTGGGTTACTAGCCCGGGACCACCAGGGAGAGGCCACAGCCCAATTCGTGCCCCGCCCGCCGCCGGTAACCACCACCATTCCTTGTGGCGGCGGGTGTTAGGCCAAGACAGGAGGGCCGTACATGAGCACCTTGAAGGACAAATGCGCTATCGTTGGCGTGGGAGAGACGGTCTACAACCGGGACTCCGGCAGGACCGAGTTGAACATGGCCGTGGAGGCGGCCAGCCGCGCCATCGCCGACGCGGGCCTTGTTCCCCAGGATATTGACGGCATCGTGAAGTTTACCGCCGACTCCACGCCCCAGGGGGAATTGGCCGCCTGCCTGGGTATTCCCTACCTGCGGTACTACGGCGAATTGGGGCCGCTGGGCGGGGCCGCCTGCGGCCTGGTCATACAGTCGGCGATGGCCGTTGCCCAGGGCGTGGTCAACAACGTGCTGGTGTATCGTTCGGTCAACGGCCGCTCCGGGCAACGCTACGGCTCCGGCACCGTCACCACCCGCCGGGGCCTGGGCAGCTCCGCATTCACCGAGCCTTACGGGCTGTTGGTGCCGGGGCAATCCAGCGCACTGCGGGCGCGTCGCCACATGCACGAGTTCGGCACCAAGATGGAACATTTTGGCGCGGTGGCGGTGGCCTTCCGAAATAACGCCTGTCTCAACCCCAAGGCCATCATGCACGGGCGGCCCATCACCATGGAGGACTACCTGACCTCCAGAATGTTCTTCGACCCCCTGCACATACTGGACTGCGCGCTGGAGGCCGACGGGGCCAACGCTTTCGTCATCACCTCGGCGGAAAGGGCGGCCAACCTGAAACAGCCGCCGGTTTACATAACCAGCGCTGCCCAAACGCTGCTGGCCGGTATGGGCGGGCACGGGCGTTCCTGGGACGAAAGCGGCGGAGCCCTGCTGGCCCCCGAGTTGTTCGGTGAGGCCGGGGTCACCCCGCAGGACATTGACGTGGTCGGCTTCTACGACCATTTCAGCCCGGTGATTATCACCAAGCTGGAGGACTACGGTTTCTGCCAGCGCGGCGAGGGCGGGCCCTTCGTCGAGGGGGGCAGGATTGAAGTGGGCGGAGAATTGCCGGTCAACACTTCCGGCGGGCATCTGTCCGAGGCCTACCTTCAGGGCATGAACCAGATCATCGAAGTGGTGCGTCAGTTGCGGGGACAGTCGCCGGCCCAGGTGGAGGGCGCGGAGTTGGGTCTGGTTGACAGTGGCGACGGCTCGGGTGCCCTGATACTGAGGAGGTGAGTCAGCTGTGACTACCGCTAATTTTCCCCTGCCGGTGCCCAACCTGGACAACCAGGAATTCTGGGACCAGTGCCGCCAGCACCGGCTGGTGCTGCGGCGGTGCCTGGACTGCCGTTCCTTCTACCACCCGCCAAGACCCAACTGCCCGGAGTGTGCTTCGTCCAACCTTGAGTGGGTGGAGTCGCCGGGGAAGGGTAAGGTCTACACCTACGTCATAACCCGCCAGCCGGTGAACCCGGCCTTCCGGGAGCGTCTCCCCTGGGGCGTGGTGGAAGTTGAGCTGGAGGAGGGGGTCCACCTTATCAGCAATCTGGTGGACTGTGACGCGGACGACATCGAGATCGGCATGGAAGTGGAGGTAGTCTTTGAGGCGGTCAACGACGAGATAACCCTTCCCAAGTTCAGGAGAGTCGGACAGTAGCCATATCCCCGTAGGGTTGCCCTGACTTTCTCCCCGTCACAGTGTCAGTTCGGCGGGAATCAGGCGGCGGTTCTTGGAGTCGGCATCTAGCGGTCCGGAATCTTTGAAATGATGAGTTGCTGGCTTCGTCCTGGTTCTCCAGCGAAGTCGGGCTAAAGCAAGGCGTGAAGACGGATTCCCATCATTTCAAAGCGGTTGGTCTCCTAATTACTTTGATTGGGGGCGAAAGCGGCGACCCTCAGTACTACAGCCGCACTAATGCTGCCCCGGAACTTTCTGTCTCGAATTCAGCTTAGTTCCAGTGGAATCAGAGAAGTCGGCCGTAGCTAGACGTTGCGATTTTAGCATCGTCTAACACTCCCAATAGCCATCTGCGCCTGTAGTATTAGTAACTTTCTCAAAACAAGTGAGCCTAGCCGGGGATCCCCACGTTTCCCTCCCGTCATTCCCCCGCAGAGCCTGCCCCCGCGTAGGCGGGGGCGGGAATCCAGACCCCGGTCGATCCCCTTTCGCGGGTTTCTGGTTTCGGAGTGTACGTTTTGAGATAGTTTCTTAGACCTTAACCGGCAAGTCCAGCATCAGCACCTCCAGCGCCACCCGTGGATTGCCGTTGCTGTCCAGTGCCTCCAGCGTCCGGTGCAGCCCCTTCAGAAACCCCACCACCTCCGCCGACGCCAGCCCCGACGCCAGCAGCCTCAGTTGAGACAGGCACTCCCGGTTGGCCACGAACTGCTCGCACCCTTCCTTGATCAACGCCAGGTCCCGCCACCACTGTAGCCACAGGAAAAGCAGTTCCTTCACCCCATCCCGATCCCTGGAAAACCGCCCCGCCAACTCGTTCGCGTAGTTGAACCGCTGCACCAACCCCGCTCGGCACACCTCGTAAATCTGTTGCAGGTCCGCCTCCCGTTGCTCCAGGACTTCGGGATTGTTCCAGGCATTCACCGCCCACCCCATGCACCCCCGGGACAGCCTCGCCAGCCTCTCCGCCAACTCCACGTCCGCGCCGGACCCTTCGGACAGCCTCGCCGCGATGCGCTCTCTCGCCACCGGCTTCATTTCCAGCAGCCTGCACCGCGACCGGATAGTGGACAGCAGCGCCCCTGAGTCCGTGGTCAGCAGCAGGAAAAGTACCTCTGGGGGCGGCTCCTCCAGAGCCTTGAGCAGCGCGTTGGCCGCCTCCTCGCTCATGCTTTCGGCCCCATCGAAGACAATGACGATGCTGGCGCCTTCGAAGGGCTTCAGGCTGGTCTGCCGCAGCGCCTCCCGCACGTCGCCAATCCCGATGACCGTCCGGGTCGGCCCGCCCGCCTCCCGCTGCGTCACCCGGATCACCCTGACGTCGGCATGAAGCCCGTCGCGGATGCGGCGGCATTGGTCGCACTCCTGGCACGGTGCTCCTGGCGCATTCAGGCAGTTCACCGCCCGCGCCAGGTCCATCGCCAGGGTCAGCTTCCCGATTCTCGGCGGTCCCGTCAGCAGGTAGGCATGGGCCAGCCGCCCCTGTTGCAGCGACGGGTCCAGTTGGGCCAGGATATGCTCCTGCCCTTCAACGCTCCACATCGCAGCTCACCCTCGACGGTGTCGGGTCGGTGTGGGCAACGGATGAAACCCCGCGTCTACACGTCGCAGAGCATCATGTCTGCGTAGCTCTCTCTCCGGCGGATCAGCCGGCTATGGCCGTCGTTCACGAGCACCATCGGAGGCCTCGGATTGAGGTTGTAGTTGCTCGCCATCGAGGGACAGTAGGCCCCGGAGGCCGGAATGGCAATAACGTCACCAGGTTCGGCAGTCGGCAGCGATATATCCGAAGCCAGCACATCGCCCGACTCGCAATACTTGCCGGCAATCGTGACCGTCTCCGTGGCCGATGCGTTTCCCTTCCCCGCCGAGATCACTTCGTAGGAAGCCTGGTAAAGCGCCGGACGGATGTTGTCTCCCATTCCCCCATCCACGCTGACGTACTTCCGCACCCCCGGGATGTCTTTGATTGCCCCAATCCGGTACAGGGCCACCCCCGCCGGTCCGATGATGCTCCGCCCTGGCTCCACCAGCAGCTTCGGCCGGGACAGCCCCAGCTCCTCGCAGGTGGACTCCATCGTTCCCACGATCGCCCCGGCGTAGTCCGCCACCGATGGCGGCTCCTGGTCCCTCGTGTATGCGATGGCGAACCCCCCGCCCGGACTGAACTCCTCCAGATCCAGTCCTTCCTCCCGGAACCCCGCCGCGAAACGCAGCACCAGGTCCGTTGCCGCCTCGTAAGGTTCCAACTCGAAGATTGGCGACCCCAGGTGGAAGTGCAGCCCCCGCAGTTTCAGGTTGGCTGCCCCCAGGGCCTGCCGGATAGCCCGCTCCGCATCCCCCGTCTGGATCGAAAACCCGAACTTCGAGTCTATGATGCCTGTCGTCGTGTAGGCGTGGGTATGCGGATCAATCCCCGGCGAAACCCGGACCAGGATGTCCTGCACCTTCCCTGCCTCTCCCGCAATGCGGTTCAACAGGTCCAGCTCGTGGAAGCTGTCCACCACCACCCGCCCGATCCCCTGCGCTACCGCCTCCTCCAGCTCCGCCGGAGTCTTGTTGTTCCCATGGAAGTAAACCTTCTCCAGCGGGAACCCGGCCGCTTGTGCCACCGCTAGTTCCCCTCCGGAAACCACGTCCAGCCCCAGCCCTTCCTCGTTGAAGATACGCGCCAGGGCCGGATTGATGTACGCCTTCGATGCATACAGCACCTGCGTCCCCGGGTACAGGCGATTGAACTCCGACACAAACTCCCGGCACCGGTTGCGGATCGTCGCCTCGTCCAGCACATACACCGGGGTGCCGTGTTCTTCGGCCAGGTCAACGGCCAGGCATCCCCCAATGGAAAGCTGTCCTTGGGAATCAATCTCCGCGCTATCGGGCAGAACGTTTTCAAGGGACATCATCAAAGACCTTCATCGGCTCCCGCCGGAATTCCTGCCCCACCCTCTCAGGCGAAACCGCACTATCATAGGTTACCGGATAAGCTGGTACAACCCGCCAACCGAAACCCTTGCTTAGGGGGGTTTGGGGGATGCATCCTCCAACGGAACCCCTTCCCCCGGATTAATTCCCGGTCCCCCTGATATAATCCCTGCGCCCGGAAAACCTCCCAGGAGTTGACGCCCTGAAAATCCTGCTGACCAACGACGACGGAATCCATGCCCCCGGCCTCTGGGCCGCCGCCCAGACCCTCACCCGCGTCGGCGAAGTCTTTGTCTCCGCCCCCGACCGGGAGCAGAGCGGCACCGGCGCATCCCTCACCCTTCACCGCCCCGTCAAGGCCAGGCAGGTGCCCGTCGCCGCCTACTGCCCCGAACTCGCCGCCGAAGGCGATAGCGGACTGCGCCATCCCGTCACCGCCTATGCCGTCGAGGGTACCCCCGGCGACAGTTGCCTCCTCGCCCTGGAGCAACTTGCGGGAAAGGTGGACCTCGTCGTGTCCGGCATCAACACCGGCTCCAACCTGGGCTGGGACATCATGGTTTCCGGCACCGTGGGCGCGGCGGTCCAGGGTTACGTCCGTGGCAACCCCACCATCGCCATTTCCGTCGGCACCATCGTAAGCCCCCAGTTCGACGTGGCCGCCCGCTTCCTCCAGCTGGCCGCTGCCCGGTGCGCCGCCTCTCCGCCCAGCCAGCCCTTCTTCCTCAACGTCAACGTCCCCAGCGTCGCCCTGTCCCAGGTAACCGGCGTCCAGGTCACCCGCCTGTCCGGCCGCTCCTACGGCGAGTCCGTCCGTTCCGAGGGGACTGGCGCCCAGCAGCGCTACTGGATCTCCCGCAACCGGCCCGTCCACACCGACACCGGCGACGGCACCGACGCCTGGGCCGTCAAGAACAACCGCATCTCCATCACCCCCATACACCTCGACCTGACCCGCCAGGACACCATCACCGAAACCCAGGCCTTCCTCTCCGGCATCCCCGCCGACCTCCTGGAACGTGGTGACTAGCAGCGAGTCGCTGGCACTGCCATTCTTCCCTCGTTAGGGCCATCGTATCTGAAAAGTACCACCATGCAGGTGCCGCAACCCGACACCTATACGGCCTATTGTCAACTAATGCCTTGAGTAAGCATATTACTGTCCATCCCGCACTCTTTCGGTCGACGGCTGTATCGTGAACGTCAATGGCTCTCCGAGAACCCGAATGCGATTGCCCAGCCCTCGTCCTCAGCCCCGGTTTACACGCCCCGGCGGAATTGATACTCTCTAGTTGCCAACCATCCCTGCCCAGGAGCGTTTCCCGTGGTCCGAGTCCTTCCCCACGCCGACATGGACAAGATGCTGTCTCTTTCCAAGCGGCGCGGCTTCATATTTGCCAGCAGCGAAATCTACGGCGGCCTTGGGTCCACCTACGACTATGGTCCCCTCGGCGTCGAGCTCAAGCGCAACGTCAAGGAGGCTTGGTGGAGTTCCGTCGTTCGCGAACGCGACGATGTGGTGGGATTGGACTCCGCCATCCTCATGCACCCCCGCATCTGGGAGGCCAGCGGCCACGTCGAGAACTTCACCGATCCCCTCGTCGAGTGCCGCCAGTGCAACCGCCGTTTCCGCTCCGACCAGTTGGAAACCGGCGCCTGCCCCGACTGCGGCGGCGAGTTCACCGATCCCCGCCGCTTCAACCTCATGTTCCGCACCTTCATGGGTCCCGTCGAGGACACCAGCCACGAGGTCTTCCTCCGGCCGGAGACCGCGCAGGGAATCTTCGTCAACTTTCCCAACGTACTCAACTCCTCCCGCAAGAAGTTGCCCTTCGGCATCGCCCAGATCGGAAAGGCCTTCCGCAACGAGATTACCCCGGGCAACTTCACCTTCCGCACCCGGGAGTTCGAGCAGATGGAGGTTGAGTTCTTCGTCAAGCCCGGCACTGACGAGGAATGGCTCGACCGTTGGGTCCAGTCCCGCTTCGATTGGTACGTCCGCCACGGCATCCGCCGCGACAATCTCCGCCTCCGCCGCCACGAGGGCGACGAGCTCGCCCACTACGCCAAGGACACCTACGACATCGAGTACCGTTTCCCCTGGGGCTGGGGAGAACTGGAAGGCATCGCCGACCGCACCGACTTCGACCTTGGCCGCCACGCCGAGTACAGCGGCGAGGAGCTCACCTACTTCGACGATGAGACCCGCGAGCGTTACCTCCCTTACGTCATCGAACCCTCCGGCGGCGTGGATCGGGCCACCCTGGCCTTCTGGCTCGACTCCTTCGATGAGGAGCCCGACGGGAACGCCACCCGCACCGTCTTGCACCTCCACCGCAAGCTCGCCCCGGTGACCGTCGCCGTCCTGCCCCTCAGCCGGAACGAGCGTCTTGTTCCCACCGCTCGCGCCGTATATGACCAGCTTCGCCGCGTCCTCAACGCCCAGTATGACGACGCCCAGAGCATCGGCCGCCGCTACCGCCGGCAGGATGAGATCGGCACCCCTTACTGCGTCACCGTGGACTTCGACACCCTCGACGACCATGCCGTCACCATCCGAGACCGGGACACCATGCACCAGGATCGCGTACCTGTCTCCGCCCTGTCCCGCATCCTCCAGGACAAGGTCGAACATGGCTGGTAGCGCTAACATTCCTGTTCCCCCATGACCACCGGAAGCAGTGGCCAGGGACAGCGTTACCTGCGCAGCATCCGGCGCACGCTGGGCCTGTTGGAAGACCTGCTCCGTGACCTCGAGGCGCAGACTCCCGATCTTCGCCCGGCCGACTCCCGCAGTGAGTTGCTGGAACAGATTCATGTGGCCGGCGTCATCGAACAGCGCCGCTTGTTTGAACTTCTCGACCAGCGCGGCCTCAGCCACACCTGGATCGGCGCCCAGGTCGCGTCGGAATACTTGGACTTGTGGCAGGCTGCCGACGGCCGGACCTTCTACCGGGTGACCCCCCGCGCCGTCCGGGAGTTGCATCTGGGACAATTGGCCTCCGCCGCAACCTTCGCCGACCTTTCCGAATCGGGATTCGCCGAAGACTGGTACAGCGAAGAGGACTCGGCCTATGACCGCCTATGAGCCCGGCGACGTCATCCTCGTACCCTTCCCCTTCGGACAGCGGGCGGGAGGGCGTAAACGCCCGGCTCTCATCATCAGCGGAACGGACTACAACCGGGGGACCGGGCAGGTCGTCATTGCCCAGGTAACGGGCCGGGTCTCAGGCTCTTCCCGCGTGGGCGACTGCCTCATCCAGGATTGGAGCGCTGCCGGCCTCCTCGGCCCGTCCATCGTCCGCGCCCGGGTGGCCACCGTCGAAAGCGGCCTCGTTCTCAGGAAACTCGGGGCGCTCACCCCGGACGATCTCGCCGCCGCGCTGGCTGCCGTTCAGTCCGTTCTCGCCCAAGTGATGCCCGGACCCCCGCCCCTGGCGGACACGCCCGTCGCCGACCCTTAGTAACTATCTCAAAACCGATTTCCACCCTCCCGTCATTCCCGCGCAGGCGGGAATCCAGACCCCCGTCGTTCCCATTTCGCTAGTCTCGGAATGTACGTTTTGGGAGAGTTCCTCAGGGGTGCGCGTTCAACCCCCCGTCCACGTACACCGGCTGCCCCGTCGCGTAATCGCACGCCTCTGAGCAAAGGTAAACCAGCAGCGGCCCGACATCCCGGGGATGGCCCTTCCGCCGCAGCGGCGTGTACCGCACCAGCAGCTCCTCCTGCTGCACCTCCGGCGGCACGTCCTCTGCTATGGTCCACCCCGTCCCCAGCGCGTTCACCCGGATATTCGCCCGTCCCCACTCCACCGCCAGCGATCGGGTCAGGGAAAGCAGTCCCGCCTGCGTCGCGGCAAAGGCCGATGCGTTTATCACCCCTCGCTCCGCTGTGCCGGTGATCACGTTCACGATCCTGCCGTACTCCCGGTCCGCCATGTGCCTGCCCGCCGCTTGGCACAGGAGAAAGACCGCCCGCAGATTGCGCGAGTGAAGTTCGTCCCATTCCTCTTCCAATATGTCTGCCGCCGGCTTGGCGAAAAAACTCCTGGCATCGTTCACCAGGATGTCCACCTTCCCCAGCTTCGCCTTGCACTCCCCAACCACCCCCTCTGCATCCGAGTGGCTCCGGACTCCCGACACGGCCGACCCATGCCCGGCGCTTCCTCCCAGCCCCGCCAGGATGGGCTCTACCATCCCCTCTCTGCGGCCTACTGCGAAAACGGAAGCCCCTGCCTCCGCCAACGCCGATGCCAAGCCCGGGCCCTCGTCGCCCCCCGCGGTGTGAAAAATCGCCACCCGGCCGGATAGGTCGAACTCGGAAAGAATGGGCATTCGGGACTCCTCTTTGCCTGTTGAATGGCCCCTCGGCCGGTCGAGGATGGATGGTCGTGTTCCGCTAGGGTTCCAGGTCCGCCAGCGGCGCATGGCCCGTCGGAGAAATCCCTCCCGCCAGCCCCCCGCCGTCAACGATGATGGTCTCGCCGGTCATGTAGTCCGACGCCTCCGACGCTAGGAAAACCGCCACCGGCCCCAGGTCCTCCGGTACGCCCAGCTTTCCGATGGGCAGAAAGTCCCCCGAAGGGGGCAGCGTGTTCCGCATATCAACATCCGTGCTGCTGGTTGGGATGAACCCCGGCGCGATGGTGTTGGCCGTTATGCCGTGCCGCGCCAGGCTGAACGACAGCACCCGGGTCAATTGGATCACCGCTCCCTTGCTGCAGCAGTACATGTAGATGTCCCGCCCGCCCCGCAGGCCGAACCCCGATGCCACGTTTATGATCTTCCCCCTGCCTTGGTCCGCCATCGGCTTGGCCGCCGCCCGGGAGCAGAAGAACGCCCCGTTCAGGTTCACGTCCATCGCTCCCTGCCACTCTTCGTCGGAGATCTCCCAGATGGGCTTCCGCACATTCTCGGAAACCAGGGCGGCGTTGTTGATGAGCACGTCGATCCGCCCAAACCGGTCAACAGTCGTCGTAATCAGCCGGTCCACTTGGCCGGAGTCGCTGACGTCCGTCGGGATCGCCATCGCCTCCCTCCCCAGCCCCTCAACTTCAGCGGCGGCATCCTCGATGGGACCCGTCCGGCGTCCGGCGATGACCACGTTGGCTCCCGCTCGGGCCAGGGCCCTGACCATCGCCAGCCCCAGTCCCGTTCCGCCCCCGGTGATTACCACCGTCTTCCCGTCCAGGCTCAACCGTTCCAGCATTGAACTCACCTTCACTACCCTTATCCGTCAGACCCGCCCGGGGACCGGGTCAGGAAGTTGCGGTCGTCTCCGCTTGGCGCAGCGTGACGTCGCCCGAGGTCAGGAGCACCCGGCGCCCGTCCTCCAGGCGCAGGATCAGGTTCCCCTGTTCGTCCACCTTCTCCGCCAACCCGGACAGTGGCCCGTCCGGCCCGGTAATTTCCACCTGTTGCCCCAGGGTGTGGAGCATTCCGCGCCACTCAGCCAGTGGGGATATCCCGCGTTTCAGTCGCAGGTAAAGACCGTCAACCTCGTGTAGCAGCCGCGCCAGGAATTCGTCCCTCGGCGTTTCCCCCCCGGTCTCGGCGTTGAGACTTGTGGCCGCCACTGGCAATTCCTTCAATTCCTCCGGCGTCAGGCCGACGTTCACTCCTATTCCCAGGACGGCGTGCTTGACCTGGTCGCCGGAAACAGCGCTTTCCACCAGGATGCCCGCGACCTTCTTGCCATCCAACATGACGTCGTTGGGCCACTTGAGCGCCGGGTCCAGGCGGCGGGTCCTCCTTATCGTCCGCACCAGCGCCACCCCCGCTAGCGGACTCACGAACGGAAGCTCATCCTGTGACGGGTAGAGGACAACGGAACAATACAGGTTGCCGGGTTTGGACAGCCATGTTCTCCCCAGCCTTCCTCTGCTGGTCGTCTGGGTTTCGGCGACCACCACCGTCCCTTTCTTCCGCGGTGGCCTCTGCCTCCGCCGCTGCCCGGTCCATAGTAGACCCCAGCTGCTGGAAGAACAGCAGCCTGCGGCCCACAACGCTGGTATACAGGCCCCGGCGCAGCGTTTCGAAACCAGGTTGGGCGGCATGGCAACCTCTGCCCGGCCGGTGTCGGCGGCGGGGTTGGGGGATTGGCCGATGATAATAACCCCCCAAAATCGTGTCAAGAAACTGCCCAGCGAACCCTACCACACTCGAAACACACCACCATGCAGATGCCGCACCCCACCCCCCAATACCACAGCCGCAGATAATGGTTAAGGGTTTTGATTCGGTGTTGGTAGTGGCAACGGCGGGCCCTGGCCTCGTGGCGTCGTCTCCAATGAGACCAGGCCAAC
Organism: uncultured Dehalococcoidia bacterium; assembly: GCA_951812535.1. GTDB lineage: Bacteria > Chloroflexota > Dehalococcoidia > Lucifugimonadales > UBA3495 > CATOSK01. The sequence continues at coordinate 18,302 of CATOSK010000001.1, forward strand.
GACAATTCGGGAGATCCCCTAGCCTGCCAGATCAACCGGCAGAGCAGGCGGCGCACCTCGGGAACCGTGAAGGGTATCAGGCTTGCATCCCAACCCGCGTCTTCCCCTTTTTGGCCTCTGGACCGGCGTTAGCCTGTAGCCGGACCACCGCCAGGTAGGCGTGGGCCAGCATGGCCCAGGGTAACGTGCCGGTACCAGCCCTCCCATTTGCGCACTTCATACTGGTCCAGCCCCACCCCCGCCTTCGCGGGGGCAGGCTCTGCCCTTTAGCTTCCTCAAAGCACTCCTCAATGGTCCACCTGATGGCTGCTACCTTCACCAGTTCTTCACCAGTTCTTCCAGGGCGGTCAGCCCGGGGCTGTAACAAACGTAATAAGCCAGCTCTTCAGACTGGGCTATGCTGCGGCGAACCAATAGCCAGTACCCCTTGCCTGGTTCCCGCAAAGGCCGAATCGACACCCAGGTCCAGTCGTAAATCCTGGGTCCCTTGGACCCGTCCCCAGCGCTCAGCCGAGCCCAGTCCGATCCTTCCCCTGGGACGCCAGACGGTCTGCCCGCACCTGCCTGGGGCCTTCCTCCGTCCCGGCCCACAGCTTCTCGTTGCTCTTGATGGCCAGCACGTGGGATATCTCTTGTTGCTCCAGCCACCGCCTCAGCCGGCGGTCGCTGCCGTACACCGTGTCTCCGGCAAACCACCGGAAGGGGACTCCAGACTCCACTGCCCGCTCCACCACTTTCTGAGCCAGTTGCGGCTTGGTCTGGAACCTCACCCTCTCCAGCACTCCCGGCGCCGCTTCCAATCCTCCGACCATACCTGGGGCAGGTACAACTCCGGTCCAGCAGGACCCTGCCCTGGCCGGTAGCGTAGGTCAGGAATACTCCGATCTGGGAGTTCTCGATCCGGCCCGCCGTCCCGCTGTACTGCCGCTGCACCCCCGCAGACTTGGTTCCCTTCTTCAGAAAGCCCGTCTCGTCCACCACCAGTACACCGGTGGCGTCGCCCAGGTGCTCCACCACGTAGTTCCCGGAGATCGTCGCGGACCAGGTCTGCGTCCCAACCGGTAGTTGTAAAGCAGACGCTGCACCCCGTCGGGCGTGGCATCACCAGCCTGCTCCGCCAACTGCCACCCGTTCTTGCGCTCTGCTGACTGAGCAGCCCTTTCAGACAGTCCAGCGCCCGGCGGCGGGGTTCCGACCGGTAAAACCGGGCCCCAATGCGCCGGTGGACTTCCTCAATGCCCCAGGCCCACCGGGCCCTTCCAACACATCAACCCTCTCCCCTGCCAATCCCTCCCCTCGCCCACTCGCTAATGGGGACTCATTCTACTCCAAATTAACTGCGACTATAGTATTAGTGGGAAACCCCAATGCCGGTTGGCGGCCCGGTCGGCAACTCTGCCTGTTCTCAGGGCGGCCCTGATTGCGGGAAACGAATCAGGCCGCGGCAGCGGCACCCACCGGGCCGACCATGTCGCCCGGCCATCTATAGTTCAGCGTGATCAGCGAAACCACTTCCCACCTCCGGTGCTGACGGACTTGGCGCCCCTCGGTTCGCAACGACTGGGGCGTCCCGTTCCACCCCAGCGTTCACGATATATACTATGCTGTAAGGCAATAACTGTCAATCACGCGTTTCTACAGAAAATTGCAAAACTCCCTGTGGTGCGCATGGCGCGTCTCAGGGACCTTGCTCTTTTCGGCCGTTCTAAACCAAAGCTAGGTGGAATGCGCATTCGGAGGATACCCGGTCACGGGGACTGACTGACTCCAATGTGTGGACGGGAGAGCCTTACTTGGCAGCGCTGACCTACCCTCATCACCTCAAGAATGTAGATCGCACCCTGGCTGTGGTTTAGAAACGGCGCTCCTGATTTTCTGTTGGGCCTGGTCGGCTGGCGGAGGAGCCCTGCGTCTCCTCCAACTCTCGCTTCTGGCTTCGATAGGCCTCCGGCTCCACCAGCCCGTCCCGGTAGACTTGCCCCAGACGCTTGAGTCGCTGCTCGTTTCGGGGCAGTAACCCGCGAATGCGCTTTATGTTCTAATTCAGAAACTCGTCAGTCCACCGGTTGTAGTCCGACCGGCGGGTAAGCTGGCCTATCAACTCCGCCGATGCCACATTGTCTCGCAACTCCGTGGGGGCCACACCATCACGGAGCGCTTTAAGAGTGTCATAAACCCCTTTCACCGCGCCGGCGAAGGGCAAATGCCCCTGATGAGCCACGCGCACGCCGTTGGCCGTCAGGAAATCGTCGGTCAGGTCGCCGCCGCCCCCGCCCATCAGCAAGGGGAGTCCTACTTCGGCATGCACGCTGGACACCCCCTCCCGGGTGATGCCTCCGGCCAGCCACAGCGCATCTACGCCAGCCCGCTCGTAGGCCTTGGCGCGCCGGACCGTCCCGTCCACTCCCTCAGTGCTCAAGGCACTGGTGCGGGCGATAATCACCAGGCTGGGGTCCTGCCGTCCCGACAGGGCGGCTTTCATCTTCCCCACGCCCTCTTCCAGGGAGATCAGCTCCTCTCCCTTGGCTGTGCCGAAGCTCTGAGGCAACACAGTGTCCTCGATGGTCAGGCCTGCTAGCCCACCGGTTTCCAGTTCCTCCACGGTGCGTCTTACGTTGAGAGCGTTGCCATAGCCGTGATCGGCGTCCACCACCAGGCTGATGTTGGCGGCCCGGCAGATGCGGCGGATCTGCTCGGCGAACTCGGTGAGGGTCAGCACCACCAGGTCGGGGGCGCCCAGCACCGTTGCTGAGGCGATGGACCCGGCCATGAAGGCCACCTCGAATCCCAGGTCCTCGGCGATGCGAGCGGATATGGGGTCAAACACCGATGCGGGGTGCACGCACCGGTCCCCCTCCAGGATTGCTCGAAACTGTTCCCGCCGTTGTGTCGAATTCATGTCACTCCTTCCCTACTCCAAATAGATTTCCTGTTGCGCCAAGATCGCATCAACCCATTCCCCATTGACGGGGGAAGGCGGGGGTGGGGGTGAGATCCCCCACCTCAATCCTCCCCCACAAGGGTGCAGGAAGCTCGTGTGGAGCTCGGCCTTCCGCACAGAGGGTTCCAGCTTGGAGATTCGCCAAACTCAAGGCTACAGCTTGGTACTACTCTGTCGGAAGACAATCTTGGTCGGCATCAGTGGTTTGCTCTCAGCTTCACTTGCTCGTCGAGGGCAGCCCCCAAGGCCGCCCCTCCAGGGTTAAGCCGCGCTGGTTCGCCAAGAGCAAACAAAAAGTGGTCATGCCCGGACTATACCTTTACGTGACGGACTGGTGCAATGTGGAAGTGTCAGTAATGTGACAGTCACGCCAAGGGGCATTTGCGTGACGACCGGGGGAGTGGAGAAGAAGGGAGGGCAAGGGCGGTTCCGGTTGACGAGGGTCGCTATCGGCCCGGGCGCCACTCCGGCACGCTAGCATGAGGGGAGGTGCGGAGGCACTCTCGCTTAATTCGGCGTCGACTTTGCCCTAACAACGGGGTCCACCTCAGGGCAGTCCAGAATCAGCTTCGATTGACGAGGCCGGGAGGGGCACGTAGACTCCATTCATCCGAAGGGAGGCGATTAATGGAGTGCATCCTCCAATGGGGTGGAGATTCCATTGGATAAGCTTGGGAGAAGCGAATCTGGTACGAGCTTAACGGCCAGGGCGAGCCGCTGGTGCTGCTCCCCGGTGGCGCCTTGGAACTGCGAAACTTCTCCCGGGTCACACCGATGCCGGGCATGGGTAGGGAACGTGGCAACAAGTCCAGCCAAGCGTGGGTAGAGGACCAGGCATTCTATTCTGGGCTACCTGACTTGGCCGCTGGAGGTTAGTGATGGCCGAGATAATCCTGGACAAATCCAAAACGGCGCTGCTGATGGCGGATTTCGCCACCAGTGGCATCGGGCAGAACCCGGTTGCAGAAGAAAGACATACTCTGGAACGGGCGAAGGATGTGCTTGACGCAGCCAGGACGGCCGGAGTCTTCGTAGCCTACTGCGTCTCTCACTTCCGTCCAGGCTACCCAGAGGTGTCAGACCGTGACCGGACGCGGGCCGCGAGAAGAGACTCGGGCGAAGTGCTTCCGACGGATCCCGCGGAACTGATACACACTTCGGTGAAACCCATGCCGGGCGAGCCTGTCCTCGGGAAGCACCGTACCAGCGCCTTCTCTGGAAGTGCTTTCGAGATGGTTCTGCGGGCCAAAAACATCGATACCCTGATATTGATGGGCCATTCCACCAGCGGGGTGATCTTGTCAACAGTTCGTTTGGCCGCCGATCTGGATTACCAGCTGGTGGTTGTGGAGGATGGGTGCGCCGACAGAGATCCTGAGGTGCACAAACTCCTCATGGAGAAGGTATTTCCTCGGCAGGGCGCGGTAGTCAGTTCCAAGGAAATGGTGGAGGCGCTGGCCGCGTTGTAGAATTGTGCGACCCGCTGCAACCCCCCGGCAGCCGCCCCAGCAGAGGCGGATTGGCAGACCTGCTGAACCCTCCGAATGGTGAATACGCCGCATCTGCCGAAGAAGGTCCGCCTGTTCCGGCGCGGCGTCTTCGGCCTTGGATACGCCAACTGCATCCACGGTGAGGAGCGAGAATGGATCGGACAACTGAGATGCTAAGTTCATTTGCCTGTGGCCTGAACTACGATAACCTGACCCCTCAGACGGTTCATCAGGCGAAGCGTGTCCTGGTGGATACCCTGGCGTGTGCTTTGGGAGGCTATCTCTCCGAACCAGCTAGGATTGCCACGCAGCTGGCGAGAACCGTCACGAGCACTTTGCCATCACGCATCCTGGGCACCAATGACTGCAGCAGCCCGGATATGGCTGGCTTTGCCAATTCAGTGATGGTGCGGTATCTGGACTATAACGATATGAGTGTGGGCGGTCACCCCAGTGATTCGATTCCCGGCTCCCTTGCCATGGCCGATTATCTGGGAAGCAACGGTCGAACACTCCTTGCCTCCGTCGTCGTGAACCACGAGGTGGGTCACCGGGTGGGGAACCACGTTCAACAAGCGCTGGGTTGGGATCATGGCATCCTGAGGTCCTTGGGGCCGCCTGTGGCGCCGGGGATATCATGGGCCTGGACCAAGAGCAAATGAGCCATGCCATCTCCCTGGCAGTGGTGCCCAACCTGGCTCTGGGCCAGACTCGGGTGGGTGAGCTATCCATGTGGAAGGGATGTGCCGGTCCCAGTGGAACCCGGGCGGGTATTTTCGCTGCCCAACTGGCCCAGCAGGGGATGACCGGCCCCTTTGAGCCCTTCGATGGATCAGAAGGACTGTGGGCCAAGATGTTGGGCAATCCGGTACGGTTGGAGGGTGGCTGGGGTGAGCCCTACAGTATCAACGACACCAGGCTCCAGTTCTTCCCGTCCCAAGGAGGCACCCAAGGGCCGACGGGTCTTGCCGTTGAGCTGCACTCTCAGCTGTCCACCACGGCGGAAATAGAGGCAATACGGATTTATCTTCCGGGACAATTGCTGCTCAGAGCTGTTAGTGAGCCCGAAAAATGGCAACCCAATACTCGGGAGACGGCAGACCATAGTAGCCCTTACCTGGTTGCAGTGGCTCTCCATGATGGCACTGTCACACCCGACAGTTTCAGTGACCAGCGGATCGGAGACCCGGATCTGCGGTCCCTGATATCCCGAATGAATGCCGAGGAGGACCCGGAGTTCACCCGTCGCTATCCCGACGAGATTAACTGCCGGATAGAGATCACTACCGCCTCTGGGAAAGAGGTATCCGCCCACACCGCCTACCCCAAGGGGCATCCAAACAACCCCATGACGGACGCTGAAATAGACGCTAAGTTCCGGAGTCTATCCGCCGATTTATTGACCGCTCAACAGTGTGACCACGCCCTGAACTTGTTGTGGCATCTGGAGGATCAGCGCAACCTGGGAGAATTGTTCGACGCTCTGGTGGTCCAGGTCGAATCCGTGCCGGGGGGGTGAACGCGGCCGGCCACCACCTTCAGGCGGCCAGAGGGAACAACCTAACGATGAGAGAACAACCCCAGGCTTGCGTGGCTCCGGCTGGGCCTGCCCGCTCGAAGGGAGAGCGCGGATTCGGTGCACCCGGAGGAAAGGGGAAACCGAGCATATCCGAGAGGGGAAACTAGTTCGAGGGAGGCAGCACCTTTGCCTGCCCTTGCTTTGAGGTTAACCTGTTCAACCAGGTATTTCACAATCTGCCCTATCCCGGAATGTTGAATTACCGGAATGTTGAATTAAAGGAGGAAGGGACCATGTTGAAGTTCGTGCATCACATACAGTATGTAGTAAACAGCCGGGACGAATTTGTGGCCTACCTGGAGAAGAACTTTGGGCTGAAGCCCGATGAGGTGGAAGACCGGGAAGATGGTTCAAAGCATGTTCTATTCAAGGTTGACCAGACCGAGATCCAAGCCTCGGAACCCGCTGCAGGTTCCACACAAGCCCAATACCTGGCGCAACATGGTCCCGGTGTCGCCCATGTGGCCTGGGCAATAGATGACGCGACCCAGCTAGCTGGACAGTTGAGGGCCAATGGCAATACCCTCCGGGGAGAGCAGGGCTTCACCCAAAGTGCCCATGGGTACTCGGCTATCAATATCGACCCTAAAGATTCCATGGGTATACATTTCCAGCTAATCGAAGACCGGCGGTAGGCTCTCGGCCGCCTTTATGCACCGGCGACCGAGAGCCTAACATTCCTTTCCTTGGTTCTGGCCGGATTGACCTGCCCCCTATGGTTGTACCACTCTCTGTGTTAGTCCGACCGGTATTGGAGCCGGATCTGTTTGCCAGGTGGTTTCCGGTGCCGGAGGCCTATAGCACAGGTAGCTGTGTGGCCTGACCCGGTTGTGAGTCTGCCGGTACTGTTCGGTCAGCACCCGCACCTCCAGCAAAATGTGGAACACCTCCCTGTTCAGCAGTTCACCCCCCAGCTTGCCGTTGAAGCTCTCCACTTATCCGTTCTCCCAGTATCCGTTCTCCCACCGAGAACGAGGCTCGATGTACCGGGTCTTGGCTCCCACTCCTCCCAGCCATTCTCTGATCGTCCTGGCAGTGAATTCCGGGCCGTTATCTGAGCGAATATGCTCGGGCACTCCCTCGTCAGCCATCAGCCCGGCGATGGTCTCGATCACATCCGAGGATCGGATGCTGCGTCCCGCCCGGATGGCCAAACACTCCCTCGTGTATTCCTCGATGACAGTCAACAACCGCACCGGGCGCCCGTTCTTGGTCCTGATGTGGAGGAAGTCGTAGGTCCATACGTGGTTCCTCCTCTCCGGCCTCAGCCTGACGCAGGACTCGTCGTTCAGCCACAGCCGCCCCCTCCGGGGCTGCAGGGACGGCACCTTCAACCCCTCCCGCCGCCAGATCGCTCCACCCGCTTGTGATTCACCTACCACCCAGCACCTCCCATCAGGGCAGTGATCCGCCGGTAGCCAAAGCGGCCGTACCGGGTGGCCAGCCCAACGATGTCGTTGGTCAGAGTCGGCTCGTCGTCCCGGACCATCGGCTCATGGCGCTGGGGCGAGCGGGGCTGCTCCAGCACCTTGCAGGCCCGCCGCTCTGATATTCCCAGGACCGACCGGACGTGTTGGACGCCGAGACGGCGACGGGCGGGGCTCGGAAGTTTCCCTCCGCAGCCTCCTTGAGAATCTGATTGTTCAAGGTCAGTTCCGCCACCGCCCGCTTGAGCCGGACGTTCTCCGTCTCCCGCTGCTTGTTGATGATCTCCCCCGCCGTGTGTTTCCTCTTTGGCATCTCTTATCCCCCGTTTTGACCAGAATCCTAACATCCATTCTGGATTGAATTCCGGGGGTCAGGTCAGGACCTCGCCGGCGCTGAGAGCGAACAGTTTCCGCCCGGTGTCGATGTAGTTGTCGAAGTGCTTCTCGGAGCCACAGTGGACGCACCTGCCCAGCAACGTCGGTCCCGAGGCGCCCCGTCGGACCGGAGCAGCCTCATCACTTCTTCGAAGACGCCCCACAGCCGGATCTGGTACCGAGGCTCGGGCCGGTTGTCGTCGTAGCCGTCGTACCCCCCCGTCGGCCTGCAGGCGAAAACCAGGCCACTTGGCGGTGGCGCCCGGGTTGTCCATCCCGCCGCCGTAGGAGTTGCGCAGGTTGTAGGGCGGCGAGGTGACCACCAAGCCGACGCACTCGTCGCCATCCCCCGCATCACCTCCAGGCAGTCGCCCTGGATGACGTTCCCCAGCTTGGTGGTCATCGTCATCCCTGCCCCCTTTCGCCCAGGCAGAGCATGCTGACGATGCCGTCCCGGCAGCACACCCAGACCAAGACCGTCCCCCCGAAGTCGGTGACCGTCGGGGATAGCGACTTCGTCCGGTCGTCCAGCCCGCACATGCTGCAGGGCGGAGCTGGGATCTTGTTGAAGAAAGCCTCGAGGGCGCATCTTGAGCAAAGGTCTGGCTCCACCCAGAGGCAGGGTTCTCCGGTGCGCTAGATGCAGCTGGAGCAGTCGTCGTCGCTGCAGTTGCAGGAGCGGCAGACGTTTCCTGTTGTTGTTAGTCCTTGGCTAGCGGGCACCACCCCCAACAAAAGGGCGTTTTTTCCAGCACACCTTCAAGCTCCCGGAGAAGAACCGCAGGAATCACACCAAGACCCGGAAGCCTTCAACCCGGAAACCGGCATGGAAACCGCCCGCCCGCAATCCTCCCACGAAGGCCGAGCCTTTGGCGAAACATCCGAAACACCGGCCCGAGCCTACCCAGGCCGAGGTGGAAGCCAGGAAAGAGAACCGGCGCGAGTATGAGCGGAAGAGGGCTCAGACCCCTGAGCGTAAGGAATACAGGCGACACCTTGCTCAGGCACACCGGGAGAAAGCGAAGGAAATCGGGCTCTGCAAGGACTGCCCGAATCCCGCGATGCTAGGACAGACCCACTGCCCCACGTGCGCAGAAAAGAAACAAGTCTCCCGCAGGCAAGCCGAGAAACGGGCAACTCAGCAGAAAATCCAAGCATCCGGACAAACCTCGTTCTTCTGACAATCTCCGACACCGGCGGGACAAACAGACCCACCTCCTGCGGCAGGACCCCACGGGGGGATGTGGAAACGCAGACCTCCAGACCGGTTACCCGGACCCGGGGCGAAGGACCCATCGCGCCGGCCCTGCCCCGGGCATTCCAGGCCAAAATGTCGCTTGGGCACCCATGGCTTCCCTGATGTATCATGCCATGATACATTGCACGTCATGGGCCCGGTATGCCAACGGTAGTGATCGAGGGGCGGTTCCGCTTCGTCATCAACACAAGGGAGAACAGGTACGAGCCACCCCACGTCCACGTCTGGGTGGACAACGACGACACCTGCCGCATCAACCTGGTCAGCGGGACCTTCATCGAACGGCCACCCCCCGGGACACACCGGGACATCATGGCAGCGTACAGGAAACACTCCCGCCTTATCAACGAATTCTGGGAGAAGATCCACGGAGAGTGAACAATGAGCACCGTGAAGGTCGCAAATGCGGACCGGATGATTGTCGCAGTTGTCCTTGGCAGCAAGGGCATCGACGCCACCTTCGCAGATGGTTCCAGGGGAACAGTCCCGTTCAAGGACATTCCAGAGATTGGAGACCACTCCAACCTCAAGTCCGTCGAACTGCCGAACCCCTACGAAGTAATACTGACGACGACGCAAGATGAACAGGTGGAACTTCCCTGGGACTTCGTCAGGCATTACTGCGACCACACCTACCAGCCCAGGATGGAGCTAATGGCCTCCCTGGGGAGGCAGATCCTGGGCGCAAGAATCCGGTCACTCAGGGAGGCGGCCGGCTTGACCCAGGAAGCTCTGGCCAGAGCGGCAGGAATCGGGCGCATCACGCTGGTCAGGCTGGAAAACGGGAGAAACGCACCGAAGCTCGGCACGCTGGAGTCCATAGCCAACGCCCTGGAACAGCCAATCGAAGACCTGCTCACAGACCGCGACGATTCCGACTTCTGATTACTGACAGTTCGAGTGGGACAGGAGAGCCACCAACCACTTAGAATCCCCGTCATAAATCAAAGACGGGGGCAACAAGGATGAGGGGAGAGTTTGCGACATGGGTAGACCGGTACCTGGACCACCTCCTGGACGCCTACGACCACGACACCCCAGCTATCCTGGCAGACAACGCCCGAGCACTGGAACTCGGCGACCCAGGCCAACTCCCACCCACCGTTCTACCCCTGTTCCGCATCGACCTGGAGGCGCTCCGCTCCGACCCGGAATGGGCCGCCACCCGGCTCCAGGCATCCTACGCCGCCACCTTCAGGGTCATCCAGGAAATGCTGGCCGTGAAAACGCACAATGACGGGTAGGCCCAACCCATCAGCAGGGAGTCGTAAGCACCGGGACCACGCCCCCAAGCGCAACACCCACAACCGGGAAAGAGATACGACGAACCGCAAGCAACCGGGAAGTACCATAACCCCGGACAGTGACAGACCGCCCTTGCACCGGCGTAACTGTGCGGATAGAGTAACAATGTCACACAGCATCCCGGGGGCAGAACATGCCGGTCATCAGAATCAAGCCCGAGACCTACGACAGGCTGAAGCACTGGGCCATCCCGCTCGAGGACACGCCCAACGACGCCATTGAGCGGGTCCTGGACGCTCCGGAAGAGCACCGCGCCTGCAGGACAGGTGCGGCGGCCCGAGACCGTGAAATCGCCGAAGCCCAGAAGCAGGATAATCAGGAGGCCCCACCGTCCTCCCGAGAATAACCAGCACGGCGAAACCAGGCGGAGGGCAGGGGTAGATGAGCAGCATCCCGGAAATCACCGAAGGGCAGATCCTGACCGGCGTCATGTTCAACGAGCCCATGAGGGTCCTGATCACCCGGCAGGGCGGCACCGGGACAGTTATCGCCGGCCTGGTCTGCCAGAACTCCGGCCAGTTCCGCGAGGTCACCCTCTCCCAGGAAGACATCGGCCAGTTGAACGCCATCGACCCCAACGCCTCCTATGACGGCGACGGGGGCCTGCTCAAGCTGGCCCTGGACGCCTAAACCCTGGGCATCGCCCACGAATTCGACCCCTACTTCGGCCTATCCATCTCCCGGGTGGACCCGCTGCCCCACCAGCTGGAGGCGGTCTACGAGTACTTCATGAAGCTGCCCAGCGTCCGGTTCCTCTTAGCCGACGACGCCGGCGCCAGCAAGGCCATCATGGCCGGCCTCCTCATCAGGGAGCTCAAGCTCCGGGGACTGGTGGAGCGGATACTCATCGTCTGCCCCGCCAACCTGACCTTCCAGTGGCAGCGGGAACTCCTGGAGAAGTTCGACCAGCAGTTCGTCGTGATGCGGGGCTTCGACCAGGGCAATCGCATTTGGGGTCTCGAAGACCCATTGACGTTCATGATCCAGCCGCCCCCTTGATAAAGTGAGAAATGGATATTCGAGAAGTTACCCAAGGCAATAGTTAATAAAACGGTATATCGGTATCGAGCTGGGGCACCTGCATGGTGGTATCTTTCAAATGCGATAGCCCTGGGGATTCGACATCCACAACCAGTTCGGGACGAACCAGTGGATGGAAGAAGACCAAGTGATCACCTCCCGGGCCCTAGTATTACAACGACAGATGGCGTGATAAGATTACTGAAAGATTGGGGAATGCTTGGTCAGGTGAGGCAGGGAAGTGGAAGCGGCGGTTTTCGAGCAGGTATACCAGGACTTTCAGGAGTTTCACGCCTACTTCGCTGGTCTGTTTGGCCGGAGGGAGACGCGGGAGCGCAGCGGACATTATCTGCAGGCCCTGCTGGTCCAATCCGTGGAGCGGCGCAACGCCGAGAACCTGTCGGAGACGGTCCCGGAGTCCGCCCGTGGGATGCAGCGGTTTCTCACCGACTCTCCCTGGGAAGACAACGCGGTCATAGGACGGTTGCAGGAGTATCTGGGTCCCCGGCTGGAGCATCCCGAGGGGGTGTGGGTGCTGGACGGCAGTGACTTTCCCAAGCAGGGCCGTAAGTCGGCGGGAGTGGCCCGTCAGTACTGCGGCCGGCTGGGGAAGGTGGCCAACTGCCAGGCGGGGCTGTTCCTGGCCTACGTGAGCCCGTTGGGACGGGCCCTGGTGGACAAGCGCCTGTATCTGCCGGAGAGCTGGACCTCGGACAAAGAGCGCTGCCAGGCGGCGGGAGTGCCGGAGGAGAGACGGGGCTACCGCTCGAAGACGGAGTTGGCCCTGGAGCTGCTGGAGCGGGCAGTGGACTTGGGCCACCTGAAGGCGGGATGGGTTGCCGCAGACGACGCCTTCGGGATGTCGCCGACCTTGCGGGAGGGTCTGGCGGCCCTGGAGATGAAGTACGTGCTGGACGTCCCTGCCGGCTTCACGGTGTGGCCGGCGGAGCCGCAGTGGACCACTCCGGTCTACCGGGGACGGGGTGGGCCTCCCAAGCCCAGGCTGGTGGGTGGGCAGCGCCGGACAATGCAGGAACGCGCCGGTGCCATCCCTGCTGAGGAATGGCGGGAGATCACGGTGGCCCAGGGGAGCCAGGGTCCCCGGACTTACCGGTTCATCGCCCAGCGGCTGCGGCCGACCAGCAGAAGGAAGCCCGGCGAAATCCACTGGGCCGTCTTTCGCCGGAACCTGGACGGCAGCGAACCCCGCTACTACCTGTCCAACGCGCCGGAGGATACTCCGCTGGAGACCCTGGCATACGTGGGAGGCTCCCGTTGGCGCATCGAAACGGAGTTCGAGACAGAGAAGAGCGACGTGGGGCTGGACGAGTACGAGACCCGCACCTGGGCGGGCTGGCATCACCACGTGGCCTTGTGCCTCTTGGGCGGAGCCTTCCTGCTGAGCCTGCAGCAGGCCTGGGGGGAAAAAGATGCCCCGGGTCACCCGTCCCCAGGTGTACCGGGTGGTGCGGGAGATGCTGCCCAGGGAACGGTTCGGACCGGAGGAACTGCTGCGGTGGCTGACGGATACGCAGGATAGTAACGAACGGGCCAGTCGCTCCCACGCCAAGCGCCGCGCCAACCTTCGCGCCGCCTCCACCATCCCACCTTGATCTGTCGTTGTAATACTAGCAGCCTGTCCGAGAAACACAGTGATGCCAGGGTGAGGTTATGATCGGAGAAACCTCGGAGAAACCTCCAGGAAGGGAATACGCCGATGAACAAGACCTTCGGTCGCTATGACCCGGAGCAGCAGTTGCTGCTGCCGGCGGCTCTCCAGGAGTGGCTGCCGGAGGACCATCTGGCCTGCTTTGTTTCCGACGTGGTGGGGCAGCTTGATCTCTCGGAGATCAGCCACCGCTATGAGCAGGAAAGCCTGGGCGGACTGCCCTACCATCCCAGGATGATGGTGAAGGTGCTGCTCTACGGCTACTGCATCGGGGTAGCCTCCTCGCGGCGCATAGCCCAGAGGCTGCACTAGGACATCGCCTTCCGGGTGCTGGCGGCCAACAACACGCCCGACTTCCGCACTATCGCCGACTTTCGCAAGGACCATCTGGCGGCGTTGTCTGGGGTGTTCCTGCAGGTGCTGGAGCTGTGCCAGAGGGCAGGACTGGTGAAGCTGGGCCATGTGGCTCTGGATGGGACCCCTGGATGGGACCCCTGGATGGGACCAAGGTCAGTGCCAACGGATCGAAGCACAAGGCCATGAGCTAAGGACGCATGAAGGAGAGGGAGGAGCAGTTGCAGGCCGAGGTGGACGAGTTGCTGCGGCGGTCCCAGGAGGTGGACGAGGAGGAGGCCCGCCGCTACGGCTGGGACAAACGCGGGGACGAACTACCGGAGGAGTTGTCCTTTCGGGAGGGGCGGCTGCGGAAGATCAGGGAGGCCAAGACGGCGTTGGAAGCCGAGGCTGAAGCCGCGGCCCAACAGGCTGAGGCGGCGGGCAAAGACCACCCCGGCGAGCCTGACGACAAGGCGCAGCGCAACTTCACCGACCCAGACTCCCGCATCATGCCCGGACCGGGAGGCTGGGACTTCCAGCAGCCCTACACCAGCAGTCCTACAATTGCCAGGCAGTGGTGGACCATGAACACCAGGTGATCGTGGCGGCTCGCGCCACCAGCCAGCCATCGGACAAGCAGCAGGCGGTGGCGATGGTCGGGGAGACCATCGGCAACACCGGCGCGATGCCGAGGGAAGTGTCGGCCGACGCGGGCTACTACTCGGCCCCGGCGGTGGCCCGGTTGCAGGCTTCAGGCGTGGACCCGTTCATCGCGCCGGAGAAGACCCGCCACGGCACCAGACCACCGCCGGTGCCTCGGGGACGAATCCCCAGGGGACTATCGGCCCGAGACCGGATGCGACGGAAGTTGCAGACCAAACGGGGGCGGCAGCGCTACGCCCTGCGCATGGAAAGGGTGGAGCCGGTGTTCGGTCAGATCCAACAGGGCCGTGGCTTCCGGCAGTTCCTGCCAGTTCCTGCTACGTGGCCTGGAAAAGGTCAAGAGGGAGTGGTCGCTGATCTGCGCCAGCCACAACCTGCTCAAGCTCTTCCGGTTCGGGACCTGCCTGCCCGGCAGGAAACGTGGCAACGGCCCAGCCGGGGCCGCCGGAGAGCAGCGCGGCGCCGTCATCATTCTGATGATCGGGAGACTGGCCCAACGCGGGCGTTCAGCATCGCCAGCAACGGTGGTCGCCTCCTGACCCAGCCCCAACGTCAAGGCCAGTCAACCAATCCTCGGACAGGGTGCTAGGTCCTACGGAACTTGGTCCATGCCCTTGTAGCGAAAAACCCGGGCGACTCGATCGTCGGGAGCACATTCGAGGGCAAACGCCACGGTCTCGGTAGAATTCATCCTCTGGGAAAGATCCACCAAGTCATTCGGCGACGGGTTCATCCAGAAAGTTCCGGTCGGCATCACTTGACCTCCTGGTTGTCGAAACCTCGTGAAGGTTGATAAAACCCAAGTGCATCCTTCATCCCCCTTGAAGGGAGCACCGTCGCTCTGCGCTTGAGCAACCCCGAGACTCAGTGGTTCCGTCTTGTACCATGGTCATGTCTTCGTTGTAACGGTTGCACGGTACGCCTGCCTGGGCCGGCAGGGCCACGCAGGCCGGGCCAGGCGCGTTGCCGGCGTCATTCAGCCCCTTAACCTCCCGGGCCTCGGCGAACGTCATCGAAGCCCGGAGCTTGCGCAGTTCCCGGCGGTTGAGAGTGTCCTGTCGTTTGGACATCAAAGGACTGTCGATTTACCGAATCAATGACCCTCTGATTTACAGGGTCATAGACCGACCCTGGGAGGGTGATGTTTTGAGTAATATCAGGTCTTGGCCTGGGGGTCAATCACCTCCCTTGCCACCCAGGAGTTTCCGGTGGGGCGACAGTTTTTCCCGGTAGCTGGCCCCCTCGATGACGATCTGGTAGCTGGCATTGGCCAAGCGGTCCAGGGCGCTGTTCCCGAGGATGGGATCGTCGAAAAGGCTGAGCCATTCCTCCACGGCTCGGTTGCTGGTAATGATGAAGCTGGAGACCCTATGTCTGCCGATGATCAGTTCGTAGAGGTCGGCCGACTGTTGGGCTGAGAGGCGGTGGAGGCCCAGGTAGTCCAGGATCAAGAGATCCGGGGAGAGAAAGGATCGGAAGGTCCGGTCTACCGACGGTCTACCGAGTTGTCGACCCGGCCCTGGGTCATGGCCCTGAAGAAATCAGAAGAAATCATCGGCGTGGAGGAAGCGGACGGTATGTCCGGCGCGTAGGGCGGTGTAGCCGAGGGCCTGGGCGAGGAAGGTCTTGCCCACACCGGCGGGCCCCACCAGCAGGACGTGCTCATGCTTGCTCAGGAACTCCAGGGAGAAGACGGCATCCAGCCGGCAGTCCTCCAGTCGAAGTCCTCCAGTCGAAGTCCTCCAGCCGAAGTCCTCCAGCCGGCAGGCCTCCTGGAATCTGCTGGAATCCGGCGGCCCTGAGTCGCAGTTCCACGCGCCGGTGGGCCCGTCGGTTGACCTCGTCGGAGAGGATGATCTCCAGGGGAGAGGATGATCTCCAGGAAGGAAGCGTAGTCCAGTTGCTCCCTGCGGGCCAGGGCGATGGGTTCGGTCAGGGTGTCAGCCCTGGCGCCCAGCTTGAGTTGCTTGAGCAGGGGTGTGAGTTCGGTGGTCATGGTCATGTCGGTCTCCTTAAGCCGTACGGCGGTAGTGGTTGGTTTGGGAAAAGACGGAGCCTGGCCTGGCGAAGCGGCCTTCGGGCAGGGGTTCGGGTGCCTGGGCCGTGGTCTCCACCTCCAGGGCCTGCACCAGGATGCGCTCCAGGCGCCTGACGTCCCTGACGTCGATGAGGTGGACCTACAGGGCCCGGCGGCAGGCGGCGTCGAGGCGGAGGGGAGTGTAGCGCTCCCCCAGGCGCAGCAGCTTAAGCCCCTGCCTGACCTTGGCCCAGGGCAGGGGGCCGTTGAAGAGGCGCTCGGCGAACTCAGCCACGGCGGGAGCCAGTTCGGTGGCCTTGGCCTTGATGCCGTCGGGCGCCCTGGTGGTGTAGGCGGAAAGTTCGGCGGGGTAGTTTCGGCGGGGTATTTCGGCGGGGTAGTCCTGGGTGTCGGTGGCGCGGCGGCCCCGGGGCTGGCGGAGGTGGGTCTTGATCAATTGGCCTCGGTGGTAGATGCGCACCAGCTTGCTGTCCACCCTGGCCTCGAGCTTCTGGCCTGGGGGACACCGGGAGGAGGGCACCGAGTACAGGGCCTGCAGGCACTGGATGTGATGGTGCTGGTGGCCTTGGCATTGCGCCAGGGCATTGCGCCAGGGCATTGCGCCAGTCGGCGATCTCGTAGAGCTGGCCGTCCCACGGGAGCAGGGACTGGCGCTCCTCGTCCTGGAAGACCACCAGGGGCTGCCTGAGGGTGGTGCCGTGGATCCGCAGTCCCGCCCGCAGTCCCGCCACCTGGGAGCACCACCGCTGGGCCTGCATCCGTACGTCGGCCAGGTCCTGGAACTCGCCTCCCTTGTGGAACTCGCCTCCCTTGAAGAAGCGCTCCCAGGCGTGGGGGACGCGCCTTTCCACTTTGGGCTTGTCCTTGGGATGACGGACCCGGGCCGCATCGGCAATGAAGCCCCGGCGCTGGGAGTATTCCAGGAAGCCCCGGGTGAAGACGGGATACAGGGGGTCTGCCGTGGCCACCGCGGGAGGGAAGCTGTCGATGACCAGGTACCGATGACCAGGTACCTGGGGATGCCGCCGAAGTAAGCCCAGGCCGACTCCAGGCCGGCGATGACGTCCTCCAGCTTCTGGTTGAAGATGGGCCAGAGGAAGCTGTGCCTGGAGTAGCCCAGCACCAGGATCAGGGCCCATAGCGCGCGGCGGCGGCCGGTCTCGGGGTCGTGGATCAGGGCCAGGCGGCCGAAATCCATCTCCGCCACCTCGCCAGGCGGCGTCTCTTCCATCCGCACCGTGGACCGGCGCGGCCTTTGCCACTGGCGTCGCTCAATGAAACGCCGGACCGACTGGCAGGTCACCGGACAACCCCGGGCCAGCAGCAACTCGTGGATACGGGTCACCTGTAGCCGGTCGCCGGTGATCCACCGGTAGATCTGGTCGGCCCACCGGGCCAGCAGCTCCTCGGTGGGCGTCTCCGCCTGCCTCGGCCCCGACTGGCCCATGGCCGCCAGCCGGCTCAACTGGTCGTCGGTCGGAGCGGGGCCGTCCCGGGCAATGCCCTCCGCCTTGGCGGCGCTCAGGTACTTCCGAACCGTGTTCCGCGATACACCGGTCCCTGATGCAATTTGGCGGTACCCCTCGCCTGCTTGCCAGCGCCGGATGATTTCCTGTATCTCCACTCTGGTAACCTCCCAGTACGCCATCGCTGCACCTCACTTCAGAAGTGCCCCAATGGTCGCCGATTGGCTCCCAGGGTGGGTCAATGACCCTGTCAATCAGGGGGGCAATGACCTTGTCAATTTTCCATGTTTACTGGGTCAATGATCTTGTACATTCACAAAGGACTCCGTCCTTCAGCCTGCGCAGCAGATACACGGAGACCTCGACCCCGTCATCCTCGTCCAGGTGCGCCAGAATGCAGTCCAGGCACTGAATGTAGGTCACTCCGGCGACGTGCATCACCACCGCCTGCTCCTTGGACAGGGTCTTCAGGCAGTTGTGCAGGAGGTGCGGGCAGGATTGGTCATGCTTGTTTCAGGCTCGTCCCGGCGGCAGCATCAAAAGCACCCGTCCCTCCGCAACCGCTTCGTGCAGCCGTGGGGTCAAACCGTCGCTGACCGTCGAGTTATCCGGCAGCACCATATTGGCCGGGAACTCGTGCTCCAGGGTGGTGATTCCTGCCTCGAGGGCCTCTACCCTGGCCTTGATCACCAGAAGCAGGGCCGCCCCATCGTTGCCGCTCCGCTTGTTCGTAGGCCTTCTACTGGGCCTCAGGGTTGCGTTCCCGCTGTCGAGTGCCGCCGTGGGCGGCATTCTGCCGGTAGAAGTGAAACTCCTCGAGGAGGAGAAGGGGGAGCACCAGGCGGACCTGGAACTGGTTGACCCGGAAGCCCATGATGCCCCTCCCGCCCTCCCAGCGGTAGAAGAATTGGTCAGCGCCGTATCGGCGGGGGACCTGCTCGATTTCCCCAGGACCTCTCGGGACTGACGGTGGTCTTGGAGGCGTAGCGCTGGTTGCTCATAGGACCGCCGGGTCAAGTGCTCATGGCTAAGCTCCTTCCCCCTGGCGAACATCGACTGGGGATTCTCTGGGAAGCTTTTCAGCCCCCTGCTGTGTCTGGGCAATGGTCGGGTCCTCGGTGTCCTGCACCGGGCTGAAGGGGTGAGCCAGCGGCGGGGGCTCACCCCTTCCCTAAAATTGAAAATCCCCCGCGGCTGGTGTACCGGAGGGATTCTAAGCTGGACTTTGTACAGAACGCAGAGCAGGGATAGACACGGGACGAGTTGATTGGAAACCCCGTTCCCATGAGCGCTCGGCCGCCTGCGAATCACCTTTGAGGGTTTTTCTGAGGGTTTTTCAACGTCAGTGCCGCACCCCGACATTGAAAAAGTCTCTGCTGCGTTTCATGCTGGATTTCATGACCTTCCAGCATCCGATGCTCAAATTGTACAAAGTCCAGCTAAGTAACTATCTGAAAACTGTTCGCCCTCCTCCCGTCATTCCCGCGCAGAGCCTGCCCCCGCGTAGGCGGGGGCAGGAATCCAGGTTCCCTTCATCCCCATTTCGCCCTTTTCGGCCTCCGAAATGTGCGTTTTGAGATAGTTACTAAATACTTCTTTGTGGGTTTATCAAGTCGACTTTGTTAGTTTGTTCCCCCGTCCGCCAACGCTGCGGGGTGTCGTCATGTAATCCACCAACTCGTCTTCGGCAACAAACGTCTGACCGCCTCCGCGGCCGTATCCCTTCATCCGCCCGTGGGGTTGGATCCGTCTTTGGTGAATCCAAGAACGGAGGGTGTTGTACTTGATGGCGTTTTTGCTGACCGCCGTTGGCACGTCGATCATTCCGGGCGGGAGCTCGTTGAAGATGCGTTCCTACTCCGTTTCGGTGACCATGTCGGGTTCTTTCCTCGCCTCCGCTTCCTCCTACAGCGCCGCTTTCAACTCGTCCTCGCTGGCTCCTGCCAAAAGGGCCGTCCTGGCGGCTTCCCGCCACCGCTCTCGCGCCGTCGGGGTTTCGACCCTTGACTTCGCCGCCATGCCGCCACCATCCTTGAAACCGTTGGTGGCAACGACTGGGCTCGAACCAGTGACCTAGCGCTTATGAAGCGCCCGCTCTGCCGCTGAGCTACGTTGCCACCTGAAGCGCCCCGGCCAGCCGCCAGGCCACGCTTGCACCGGTAAATGTTAAGTCCGGCCAAACGCCGGTGTCAATTGCCGCCAAAGAGGGAATCAACGTGATTGAAGACGAACTCTCCCAACTTGCCGGGGAATTGAGGCATGTCCTGGCTGAGAAGGCGAGAAGGGTCCGGACCTTTCCCGCCTTCTTGGGAATGGCGACCATTCAGGCCATCGAGCTGGAGCTGGACGTGCCTGTTCCGGTGGGCCGGGGTTGTGTTGTGGTGACCCCGGAAGGAGCCATATGCAGCTTGGACCTGGTGGGGATTCTAGGCGCCGAGGGGGCAGTCGGGGAGGAGTTTGTTGAGGAGTTGACGGAACTGCAGTTGCCTGCTGAGGAGTACGTGATCTACGCCCGGGCGGCCATCAAACTGCTGGATGAGGCGATGGGAGCCGGCGGTGCTTGACTGATCTGCCGGCGTCAGCCGTCGAGGTCGATGTCCCCGCTCTGGCCGCCCCGTTTCTGGACCACTCGGATAGCATCGATCTGCATTCCCCGGTCGACGGCCTTGCACATGTCATAGACGGTAAGGGCGGCTACGGAAGCGGCGGTCAGGGCTTCCATTTCGACCCCGGTCTTGGCCGAGGTGCGGGCCATGGCGGTGATGCCCACGCTGGAGTCGTCCTCGTTGAGTTCCAACTCCACATCCACCTTGTTGAGGGGCAGCGGGTGGCACAGCGGAATGAGTTGGGAGGTCTGCTTGGCACCCATGATACCCGCAAGTTGCGCGATGGTCAGGACGTCCCCTTTCTTCATCAGCCCTTCCCGGATGAGGCGGAGGGTTTCCGGCTGCATCAGCACCCTTCCCCGCGCTACGGCTTCCCGCTGGGTTATCGGCTTGTCTCCCACGTCCACCATGCTGACCCGGCCCTGGTCGTCGAGATGGCTCAAGGAATCGCCGCGTCGGAAGTCTGGGCTGGTCATGGCTTTTTCCTCCTCGTCGTCCTGGGGGACTGGCGGGTTCTCGAGCTGGGGGAGTTACTGTTAGGGGAAGGCCCGTTGGCCGATGGCTTGCCGCCGCGGACGGAGCCTCGCTGTGCCGAGGTTGTGCGGCTCCCGCGCCGGTAGCGGTGGTGGGAATCCTGGGTCTCGAACAGTCCGGCTTCCATGTTGGCCACCCGGCCGGCAATTTCGCTGGCGGGATGTTCCCGGCGGCTCCTGACCCACCACCATCTGACGTCCCGAACAGACCGGAGACCGGCCAGTTCCTCCCACAAGTCCCGGTTGGCTTTGGCGTCGCGGCCCCGCAGCACCGCATCCACCAACTGCTTGTTTTCGGAATGGATGGTGAGGGGAAGGCCCTCAGGAGCGGTCTCCAGCGCCCTGATGACCGCCGTGAGTTCCATCCGATTGCCGGTGGTGCGCCGGTCGCTGCCGGAGATGATGCGGCGCTTGCCGTCCTCCAGGAACACCGCTGCCCAGCCGCCCCGGCCGGAGCGGCCCTGGCAGGCGCCATCCGTGAAAACTTGAAGGGACTCGCCGGAGTCCGCGGTCTGCTGGTTTTCCTGCATCATCCGGGCCGGCTACCCGCCGATGCGGAACATCTCGACCTTGGCCTGCCGGTTTTGGACTGGTGCCAGATCGGTGCGTTCCTCAGAATACCGGTCGGTGCGCTGCCGCCAGATGCTGCTGATCAACTCTTCCATTTCCAGGTCGTCCGCCCCGTCACGCATTGGGTCCCGCAGGCTGATTCCCTCGGACGCGAACAGGCATGTGAAGACCTTCCCGTCGGTGGACAGCCGGGCCCTCGTGCAGTTCCCGCAGAAGGGTTTGGTAACTGAGGCTATCACCCCGATCTCCCCCTCGCCGTCCCGGTAGCGGTAGCGGTTGGCGACCTCGCCGACATAGTTTGGTTCCAGGGCCTCAAGGGGCATTTCCCGGTCGATGCGGTCCACGATTTCATCTGCCGTCACCACCTCGTCCCACTTCCAGCCGTTCAGGTTGCCAACGTCCATGTATTCGATGTAGCGGACGATGTGGCCGGTGCCCTTGAAGTAGCGCGCCAGATCCACGATGGTGTGCTCATTGACACCCTTCTGGACCACCGCGTTGATTTTCACCGGACCCAACCCGACTTCGGAGGCGCGCTCGATACCCCACAGCACCCGTTCCGTGCCGAATCCCCTTCCGTTCATCTTCTTGAAAACATCGTCGTCGATGGAGTCCAGGCTGACGGTGACGCGCTTGAGCCCGCCCTGGTGCAGCTTGCGGGCTTGCTGCGCGAGCAGATACCCGTTGGTGGTCAGGGTTATATCCAGCTCGCCCGCAGATGGGGATGGGATGTCCGCAAGCAGGGCGATTAGCTGGTCCAGATCAGTCCTCAGCAGGGGTTCCCCGCCAGTTATGCGAAACTTGTTCACGCCGAGCCCGGCGAAGATGGCGGCCAGCCGGCGAATTTCTTCAAAGGTCAGGAGTTCCTTTTTATCGAGGAATTGATAGCCTTCCCCAAAAATTTCCGCGGGCATGCAGTAGGGACAACGGAAATTGCACCGGTCGGTGACCGATATCCGTAGGTCCTTGATTGGCCTTCCAAGCTGGTCAGCTAGCATAGCGGTACTGCGGGCGCGGTGAGGAAACGGGGATTAATTCGCGTCTGACGTCTGGATTACCCTAGTGAGGAGCCCTCGCGCCCGTCCCAAGGCGTCAGACCGGTGGCTGATGGCGTTTTTCTCAGCCAGAGAGAGCTGGGCCATAGTCCGCTCAAAGGACGGGAGGAAGAAAACTGGGTCGAAGCCGAACCCCTGCGTGCCTGCCGGTTGGTATTCTATCATTCCGGCCACTGACCCCACCACAGAGCCAATCCTACCTCTGGGGCCTGCCAGGGCGATTACGCACTTGAATCGGGCGATGCGCCTTTCCCAGGAGACAGTTGCCAAGTTGTCCAGCAGCAGCAGAACGCGCTCATGGAAGGTGGTGCATCGCTCGCCGCCGTAGCGGGCGGTGTAGATACCGGGCTCCCGCCCCAGGGCCTCGACCTCCAGCCCCGAGTCGTCGGACAGGGTCAGGAGTCCGCTCAACCGGGAGTAGTTGTCGGCCTTGAGCCAAGCGTTTTCCTCGAAGGAAGCACCGGTCTCCTCAACGTCCGTCTCAATCCCAACGTCCCCCAGGGAGAGCAATTCTACGGGCAGGTCTTTCAACAGGTCGCGGTACTCCACAATCTTTCCCTGGTTGTGGGTCGCGATCACCAACTGGGAAAAACCGGGCATGGGCTAGATCACCCCTCGCGCCCGGAGTGCCTCTATATCTTCCGGGGACATTCCCAGCCAGGACCCGTAAATCATGCTATTGTGCTCTCCCAGGGTGGGGCCGGCGTGTTCCACCCGCCCCGGCGTTTCGCTGAGTTTGGGGACAACCCCCAGCATTCGGGTCTGGCCCAACTCCGGGTCATCGACCTTGAGGATGTCATCTCTCCCGCGGTAGTGGGGGTCTTCGACAATTTGCCGGGTATTGTAAACCGGGCCGACGACACCACCCGAGGGCACCAGTTCTTCCATCGTCTGTTCCAGGGGACGCTCTTCGATCCAACCCTGTAGTTCCGCGTTCAAAGCCTCCTTGTTGTCCAGCCGGGATGCGTTGTCCGCGAACCGGGGATCATCAAGCAGTGCTTCCATCCCCATCGCCCGGGCCAGGGATTCCCAAGTGCTTTGTGATGTTGCGGACAGTCCCAGCCAGTGTCCGTCTCTGGTCTGAAACAGGCTTCGAGGCGCGGCGTCGGGGAAGTCGTTACCCACCCGTTCCCTCACGATGCCCAGCAAGTCGTACATGGTGATGTGGGGAATGCACATCCGGAAAAGAGGCTCGAACAGGCTGACGTCCACCACCTGTCCAGGGCCGGGCTCTCCTTTGCCGGGGCGCCCGAGTACATCTCGATGGTACAGCGCCATCATGCCGGACATGGCCCCGAAGACTCCGGCTATTTCGTCAGCCAGCGGCACTGGCGGGAGTACCGGCGGCGTGTCCGGGAAGCCGGTCATCCCGATGTATCCGCTCATGCACTCGGCAATGGTGCCGAACCCGGGACGATCTTTGTACGGGCCGGTCTGGCCAAAACCCGAATACCGGACCATCACCAGGCCCGGGTTGGCCTCGTGCAGGTCCTCCGGCCCCAGCCCCCAGCGTTCCATGGTCCCCGGACGGAACCCTTCAATCAGAAGATCGGCCCGGTTCGCCAGATCCTTGAGCAGGGATCGTCCATCGGGACTGGAAAGGTCCAAGGTGACCGACTTCTTGTTCCTGGAATGGACCTTCCACCAGAGAGAAACACCGTTGTAGAAGGGGCCCCAGTTCCGTAGGGGGTCGCCGGTCCCAGGCCGTTCTATCTTGACGACCTCGGCCCCGAAGTCCGCCATCAAGCTGCTGGCCGTCCCTCCCGCGACGATCACCGACAGGTCAAGCACCTTCATCCCCGTCAAGGGACCGCCAGTATTGCGGGTTTCGGTTTCGACGCTCACGAAAGCCATTCTAACCGCCGCATCCCGCCTTGGCCACACCGCGGGAGAAACTCGCAAAAGCACCTTCTCCCGTGTTGCTGACTTTTCTGCCGCCCGCCCCGAAGGCGCCGCCTGTGGGGAATGCTGCTTGGTGGGCTTCACCTGGAGCCGGTTTTTCCGGCATTCAAGTACTGGAACGACGCCCTGGAAAACTGGGAAGGAGGGGAATTTAAGGGCGGCAGGGCTTTGGAAGACCCTGCATAGCGACGGGTTGTATGCGACAGAGGGAGAGGAGACGATATGGATTCCTGTTGTGACGGAATGCCAATAGGAATCTGCCCGATACAGTAGTGGCGACCCGGACGGGATTTGAACCCGTGATCTCTGCCTTGACAGGGCAGTATGTTAGCCGCTACACCACCGGGCCGCAGGGACGGTGAAAGCCGTGTTTCGAGTTTAGGGTCAACCCGGATAGTTGTCAACGGGACCACGGATCGGCCTCAACGAGCGGAGTCTCTACCGGAGTCGGGGCAGTTCGGGTTTTCACTGCCCCTTCCGTGATTTATATTAAGTGCCGAAAGGCTTCGGTTAGATGAGATCAAAGGTTACGGAAATGGAGTTGCCATGATGACGAATGAGGAGAAGTTGCCGCTTCCATTGGAAGGGCTCCGGGTTCTGGATGCCACCCATATTGTAGCCGGGCCATATTGCGCCATGATCCTGGCCGATATGGGCGCCGAAGTAATTAAAATAGAACGGCCGGGATCCGGGGACCGAGCTCGGGGCAACAATCCCTTTGTTACCGCATCAACAGGCGAGAATGTAAGTGCCCGATTCCTGGGCATAAACAGGAACAAGAAGAGCATCACGCTGGACCTGCGAGAGCCCCGCTGCAAGGAGGCTTTCGAGGAAATGGTCAAGGTCTCCGACGTCCTCCTGGACAACTGGGGGCCCGGCGCTTTGCGCCGGCTCGGCTTGGGTTATGAATACTTGAGGGAGTTGAACCCGGCGCTGGTGTACGCGAGCATCACTGGGTACGGGGATGGGGAAGGTTTGCGCGGGCCCTATTCGAACTGGCCGGCCAACAATCCGTGTGTCCAGGGAATGGGGGGCTGGATGGAAATAACGGGCGAGCCCGGTGGGGCGCCCCAAATGGTCGGCGACAATATCGGGGATTCCGTTCCCGGGGTCTGGACGGCCCTCGGCGTGATGATGGCGCTGCAGACGCGTAACAAGACGGGGCAAGGACAACATGTAGACATGGCGATGTATGACTGCATGGTAGCCCACACCACCAGCAGCATGCCCCATTACCAGGCAACGGGAGAAGTAACCAGCCGGGCCAGGGAGAATATGTTCACCGCCCAGTTGGCTCTCCGGTGTGGTGACGGTTACGTTGTGCTGGCAGGTAGCGGGGACGTGGAGAAATGGAAGGCCTTGTGGACGATGATTGGCAGGGAGGAGTTGATCGAGGATGCACGTTACTTGGGATTGGGAGTTACCGGGGAGTTTTACTTCGACAACGTGGTCCCGGCCATCGAAGAATGGTCCGGCAGCGTGCCCAAGCAGGAAGCCAACGAGAGACTGCTAGAATGCGGATTTTCCATGGGGATTGTCCAAAACACTGCCGATCTGGATAGCTGTCCGCAACTGGAGCAACGCAGGATGTTTGTGGAAAGCGGCGATGGCTACGGCGGCGCGTTCCGCACTGTCAACAATCCGATTCGATTGACGGGTTCACTGGACACGCCGGAGAGTGCTCCTCCCATTCTGGGCCAGGACAACGAGGACATTCTCTGCAGCATCGGTGGGTTAACTTCGGCGGAATATCAAGCACTCAAGTCGAGTGGCAAGATTTGATCCACGGAAAGCGAACCGGATTTGCGTTAACGGGTTTGGTCGATTAACCTTGGCTTCGGCCGGTAACCGGAAGGCCCGGCGGACCCGAAGCCACCTTTGCCTGGAGATAGGAGAGCGTTGTTTCAAGCCCCCCGAGGAACCACCGACCTTCTCCCCTACGAGCAGAAGTATTGGCGTTACATCCAGGACAAAGCGTCGGGTATCGCGCACCGTTTTGGGTATGGCCGGATCGACAGCCCGGTGTTTGAGGACTCGGGGTTGTTTATCCGGTCTGTGGGGGAGGGGACCGACATAGTCGAGAAGGAGATGTACACCTTCGAGGACCGGGGAGGGGACAGCCTGACCCTTCGCCCCGAAGGGACAGCGCCGGTCTGCCGTGCGTATCTTGAACGCGGGATGCACAACCTGCCGCAGCCGGTGCGCATGTACTACTTCTGCCCGGTTTTTCGTTACGAACGTCCCCAGGCCGGACGTTTCCGCCAGCACCACCAGTTCGGGGTGGAAGCCATCGGGGACTCTGATCCCTCGGTTGACGCGGAAGTGATCGAATTGGCCTGGGAACTGATGCAGTCGCTGGGGTTGGCTGACATTAATCTATTCGTCAACAGCATCGGGGATGTGGCCTGCCGTCCCGGGTATATTGCCGAATTGAAGTCCTACTATTCGGCTCATGCTTCCAGGCTGTGCCAGGATTGCCGAGGCCGTTTGGAACGGAACCCCCTGCGTTTGCTGGACTGCAAGGTAGAGACCTGCCGCCAACTGGGGGAGTCCGCGCCTCGGTCGGTGGAAACGTTGTGTAATGATTGCATGGATCATTGGGATAAGCTGGTGGGTTACCTGCAAGCCATGGGAATTCCCTATACGGTGGACCACCGGCTGGTGCGGGGTCTGGACTATTACACGCGGACGGTATTTGAAATCCAGCCGGGGGATGTCGGTGCCCAGTCAACCATCTGTGGCGGCGGCCGTTATGACGGCCTTATCGAACAACTTGGCGGACGTGCCACACCTGGGATTGGATTCGGGTCGGGCATCGAACGTTTGACCCTGAACCTGAAACGAGCCGAAGTGGAAGTACCCGACCTGCTCCAGCCGGAATACATGGTGATCAACGTAGGCCAGGACGCCCGCCTCTTTGCCTTGGAACTGGCGGCAAAAATACGGCGCTCCGGGGCGGGTGCGATCCTGGGGAACGGGTCCAGAGCACTGAGGGGACAGATGCGCCAGGCCAATGCCTTGGGAGTGGCTTACGCGGTGGTTGTCGGCGATGAGGAAATCCAAAGGGGGGAGGTCATGCTCCGTAACATGGCCGATTCCTCGCAGACTACGGTGAAAGCCGACGATTTCCTGGCCCGGCTGGCTGGTTAATCAATTCCAAAGCTTCCTTTGCTCCCCCGTCACTACTGAATGGAACCCCGGGTGATCCAGTAGGCCAGCGTGGGAAAAGTCCCTGCTAGAAATCATCCGGTTTTGAGGGTTGCGCTTGCAGTCGCCTCCGTTCTGGTAGCCGGTATGGCAACCCTTTTCGTCTATGAGTCGCTTTTGGACAAGCCTCCCTGGAAATGGCCCGCCCAAACAATGACTCCCGCTGACCCCTGGACTGGCTCAACCCAACCCGTCGTTGACCAGGCCACGACGGGAATTAATTCTGAGGCAGACAGGACACGCCCGAATAATGGCGTGGTGGTTCCGGTTCCCCTGCCGGTACCGCCTGCCAGGGATGGCTTCGGGTCCAATTCTCCGCCCCAACCCTTGACTGCCCCGTCCTTCTTTCCACCAACGGTCACTACGATCCCGGTTCCCAGCACCGTCCTTGCGGTTGATCCAGCAACGGTGGCACCGATCTCCCCAACGCCCGCCGTGACCCTCGGCGCCACAACCGCCGCGCCGACCGTTGTCCCGGCCGTTGCCCCGACCGGAACCCTTGTGCTCGCTCCAAAGGTTCCGGCGAAGCCGACGTTGGTTTTTACCCCGACCGTCGCCCCTGTGTTTACTCCAACGGTTCCGGCGAAGCCGACGTTGGTTCTTACGCCGACCCCTTATCCCACACCGGTTCCTACGGCAACTGTGCCTCCCCAGCCTCCTGCCGTGGACATGAACTTATCGGCAAGCACCAACACCGTGCAAGTAGGATCCTCCTTGGTTGTGGGGATATGGGTTTCTCCGCGCCGTGATTCCAGTGTGGACGCTGCCCAGGTTTTTCCTCGCTTTCGACCCCTCTATTCTGCAGGTCTTGACCATCGACCGGAGGGATCGGTTGGAGGAACAGTTGTACGTTGAGACGGACAACGTCGGCGGCCGGGCGGGGTTAGCAGCAGGCACTTTGGGCGCTGCCAGTTCGTCGCGGTTCAAGCTGGCGTCCGTGGAATTCCTGGCAGTTGGGGTGACCGGTTCTCTGGGTTCACCCATCCGCATTGACCAATCGAAAGAAGGGCTCATTACAAGGACGGTTTATCGAGGCGGCGACAACACTGGAAGGCTGGGGCCTCCAGTCGTGGTGGTGGTCCGGGAGCCTGAATAGGCGGGCCTCGGAACAGCGGGTTTAATGACATTTGCTCCTTGACAATCTGCAGAAGGTGTTAGAACATTTGTGCGCTCAAGGTTCCGTCGTTGTGAGCGACGAGACCCGACACTAGTCCAACACCTGACAGAGGGAGGAGCTAATGCTGGAGAACATACGGCCCATCCAGAGGATTTACTACCGGGGTCATGTCATCGAGGCAACTGTGCCCGCCATTTGCTACACCATCTTTGGGACTCGTCCGCTGCGCGCGGAAGTCGGTTGCGTCGGGTCATCCGGGAAAGCCATGCAATGGATTGACGGGCAGTTGGCCAACAGTCGTCCGGCCGGTTTTTCGGCTTGGGACAATTCGCTCGCAGATCAGCGCAGCCTGGTGGGCAGGTCTGGGTAAACCATGCTGCCTGGAGGGGAACCGGGGTCACAGGCTACGGCGGAGAACTCTGCTGCCTGGCGGAAGGTAGTAAGCCTGAGCCATCCCTTGCACCCCGGCATCCCGCAATGGCCGGGAGACCCGCCCGTCCGGCTGGATGCTCACTCAAGGATAGAGAGCGAAGGCTATTTCCTCCGTAGAATAACGCTGGGGGAGCATTCGGGCACCCATATGAATGCTCCCGCGAGCTTCTACCCCGACGGGATAACCATAGACCAGTACGAACCGGAGTCCTTCATTGCCCAAGCAGTCCTTTTGGACATGAGGAGGCCATCGGGGGAAGACCCGGACTATCTGCTGGCGGTAGAAGAAGTGGAAAGCTGGGAACGGACTTACGGGGCGATTGCCGAGGGGTCTGTGGTTCTGCTGCACACGGGTTACCAGCGATATTGGAACTCGCCGGAGAAGTTCCTGAATCCTGACCCGAGCGGGACAGCCCATTTTCCCGGTTTTGGTACGGAAGCGGCCCGGTTCCTGGTCGAAGGACGGGGAACGGCTGGAATCGGGATCGACACCCACGGAGTCGACGGAGGAATGGACACCGCCTTTGCCGTCAATCGCCTGGTCTTGGCCGAGCCAAGACTGGTCCTGGAAAACCTGGCCAACCTGGACCAGCTTCCACCAAGGGGTACGACCTTGATCATCGCCCCGCTCCCGTTGGTCGGCGGAAGCGGGGCTCCGGTGTCGGTCCTGGCAATTGTCCCGTAGGCGAGGGCTGCCGCGAACAAAGCGAGTCACCGGCGGGACGGCGTCTTGAGGAGTTTCAACACTGGTTAAATCAGGTCGACTCCGGCGCGGGCGCAGTCCTCGTCCTGTTGGCTGGTGCCGCCACCGACGCCGCAGGACCCTTCGACCACTCCGTTGCGAATGATCGGAAGGGCTCCCTGGCCCATGATCATTTGTCCACCGGATGCCGCCGAGATTCCCCGGGGAGTGGGCTGGTCCGCCCGTTCCTGCAGCTCTCCGCTGGGCCTACCGAAGGCGGAGGAGGCGATGGCTTTACCGACGCATCCGTAGGTGCTGGCCCAGATAGCCCCATCCATCTTGTTCATGGCAATGGTGCGGCCGCCGCTGTCAACGACTGCCACGCTGACCTTAATGCCGAATTCGCCCGCCTTGGCTACGGCGCCGTCCAGAATTCTCTTGGCTTCGTCCAGAGTAATGGCCACGGTAATCCCTCCTTGGTTCCGAGTCGCATCATTCTACCTTCTGGGATTTCCGAGGCCAACCCGGGTGGCCAGGTTAAGAAATTCCCCGCTGGAATGTTATACTCAGTCGACCGGAAAACCGGCATTTTCTCACCGCCGCGCAGAAGGTTTCACCCTGATGCTAACCAAACGGATAATCCCCTGCCTCGACGTGGATGCTGGAAGGGTTGTCAAGGGGACTAGCTTCGTTTCCCTTCGTGATGCCGGGGACCCGGTTGAGCTGGCGGCCCTGTACAACCAGGAGGGCGGGGACGAGTTGGTTTTCCTGGATATCACCGCCAGTTCCGATTCACGGGACACGATGGTTGATGTCGTAAAGCGGGTGTCCGAGCAGGTGTTCATACCCCTGACCGTGGGCGGAGGCATCCGAAGTGTCGAAGACACCCGCTGGATGTTAAGCGCCGGAGCGGACAAGGTTTCGGTCAACACTGCAGCGATCAACAACCCCGACCTCATTCGGGATGGAGCCGCCGCTTTCGGCAGCCAGTGCATAGTGGTGGCGATCGATGCCAAGAGGGCCGAGGAAGAACCGCGGGCGCCAGGAACCGCGAGCGAAGTGGAGCTGGATGATCAATCGCAGTGGCAAGTGTTCACCCACGGCGGGCGCAACCCCACCGGGATCGACGCGGTTAAATGGGCCGTGCGGGCTGTGGAGTTGGGGGCGGGGGAAATTCTTCTGACAAGCATGGACGCTGATGGGCATCTGGCCGGATACGACGTGGAATTGACGCGGGCGATATCCAGCCGGGTCCCGGTCCCCGTCATTGCCAGCGGGGGAGCGGGCAACCTGGAACACCTTCACCAGGCGTTCACGTTGGGGGAGGCGGATGCTGTCTTGGCGGCCAGCATTTTTCATTTCGGGACCTATTCCATTGCCGAGGCCAAAGAATACTTGGGGGCACGGGGTGTGCCGGTGCGCCGGCCAGGGACCGTGGGGCCATAGACGGGGACTTTTCGGACTTGGGGAAGAAGGCATTGGCCGAACTGGCCGTGTTGTCTGGAGGCAATCCGGAGGAATGAGCGGCGTCACTACAGTTATTTTTGATATGTTTAACACCCTCGTCAAGGACGGGGAGGTGTACTGGATCGAGAGTTTTCAAAAGGTAATCGATAAGCAGGGTCTGGGCGTCTCCGCCGCAGAACTGCGCCTGGAGTGGTCCACTGGAGATCAGTCCTTCCGGGAGCAGCGCGTAACAGGCAGAGTCCCTTTTGAGTCCTACCGGGAAGCCTGGCGGCGCAGTTTCCAAAGGACCTTCGCATCCCTGGGGCTGAACGGCGATTCGGAAAGGGCGGTGGAGTCCCTTATCGGAGATATGGGACGACGCCCTCTGCACAACGACACCAGGGAGGCCCTCGAATGGCTGAAGGGGAAGTACCGTGTAGCGGTGTTGTCTAACGTCGATGATTGCGTTCTGGAAGTATGCTTAGAGCGGTTGGACTACCCTTTCGAGGCGGCGCTATCGTCCGAAGCCGCCCGGTGTTACAAACCCCGCCCCGAGCTGTTTGGCCAATTGGTGGGACGGCTGGGGATTCGTCCCGAGGAAGCGGTGTACGTGGGGGACAAGCAGTACGAGGACGTCCAGGGAGCCAGGGACAGCGGCATTGGTTCCTTCTGGATCAACCGCGATGAAATCGCAGCGAATCCAGACCTTCCCGATCCCGACTACTGCGCGACTACCTTGCTTGAGTTGCCGGCCTGGTTGTCAGAAAGAACTCGTTAATTCAGATAAAAATCAGGAAGCGCGATCGTGAAAGTGAAGCTCAACGACAAAGGACTGGTCCCGGCCATCGCCCAGGACATCAACACCGGGCAGGTGTTGATGCTGGGCTATATGAACCCGGGATCCCTGAAACGAACGGTGGAGGGCGGACAGGTCTGGTTTTACAGCCGAAGCCAGGAAGACCTGTGGCACAAAGGGGAGATTTCAGGCAACTATCTCAACCTGAAGGAAGCTTGGGTCGACTGCGACGCCGACACCATCTTGCTCAAGGTAGAGCCGGACGGTCCCACCTGTCATACCGGCGAACCTTCGTGCTTTTTCAATGCGATGGAGGGTCTGCCGGAGGAATACGAAGCCACCGAGTCGGGATCAGGTGTCCTGGAAGAGTTGTATGCGGTGATTCAAGACCGCCAGCGCGATCTTCCCGAAGGGAGTTACACGGCCGATCTGCTGCGCCATGGTGTGGGCCGGGTTGCACAAAAGGTCATCGAAGAGGCCGGCGAGACCGCTATCGCTGCTGTGGCAGGCGACCGGGAACACCTTCCGGAAGAGGTGGCCGACCTTCTGTACCATTCCCTGGTCCTGCTGGCTTCGGCTGGAGTCAAACCCAGCGCGGTTTGGGACGCTCTCCAGGCACGCCGCCGGTAGGATGAGTTTCCGGGTCCATGGCCCACGCAGCAAGGATCCGAGAGCACGGGCCGCCACACCTAACGGCAGCGAATTGTCAGCCGGTCAAACCGGTTCAAACAGGGTCTCTCCAGGGTGGTAGACTTTCCACTCGGACCCACGGTAAACGGTGACATTGCCGGCGCCGACGGCCTTCCAATTGCCCGGTGAGCCGAGGCACCCCGACCGGGCGTCGATCCCCAGAACGGTTATGCCGTCGGGCATCTGGCCCTGAAGCTCCCGGGACGTCTCTGCGGGGTTGCCGTTCTCGTGGTGCGGCATCACGGCTATTCCCGGAGTGATGTTGAGAGCGGGTACCCACCCGCCCAAACGGGGACGGCGCATCATCTCCCCCATGACCATGGCCCCGGCGCTGGAGCCGGCCAATACGGTCCCCTCCTCCACGGCGCGTAAAAGGGCTTCCAGGAATGGCGAATCCTTCAGCGCAGCCAGCAGATGGTCGGGGTTGCCTCCGGTGAAGTAAATGACCCCCGCTCCTTCGATTTCCCGTACCAATTCGGGGTTGAAAGCGTCCTCGCGATTGAGGACCATCAATCGGCTGGTTTTCCCTCCGAGGGAGGCGAAATGGGTCGCGCCGTCGTTGGCCGCTTTGGCCGGTCCAGTGACCGCCGCGGTTGGCACGATGACCACGTTGGCAGGAGATTGTCCCGACGCGGCCATAATCTCCCGGTCCATGTCCTCGCATCGAACCCTGAATTCTTCGCCTCCAACCAAACCGAAAACACCAGGCATGGTGGTCTCCTTGTCCATAGCCGCGGAAGGCCGCGGCCAAATTTCCGATGGTTTGCGGCCAATTTTACCAAAGCTGGAAGAAAACGATTCGCTTGGGTAGACCGGCCGAAGGTTACGCCGGCGGGACGCGGCCATCAGGGGCGCTGCCGGTGGTTTGACCCGGCCCGATCCCGCCTTTAGAATCCGGGCACATGCCCTCGGGCAACCGGAATCTGGGATAGGGGTAGCGCCATGCTGAACTTTGTGCATCATGTCAGGATTCTTGTCCATGACGCCGACGAAATGGCCCAGTATGTCAAGGACAATTTCGGGATGGATCCTGTGAAGATCGAGGTGTTCCCCGAGCGGGGAATGAAGAATGCCATTTTCAAGGTCGGGCAGACCAACCTGGAATTCACGCAGCCGCTGGATCCAAACTCGAAAATGGGGCAGTTTCTGAAGGAGGAGGGTCCGGGGCCTTACCACATCGCGTTCGGAGTGAACAACATCGTGGAAGTCGCGCAGGGTTTGGCGGAAAAGGGCAACAGGATGCGCGGCGACAACGGGCTGTCGCGCAGCGCCGAAGGCTACATGACCGCAAATATAGACCCGGAAAGTGCTTTGGGATTCCCGTTCCAAATCGCGGAAGGGTAGTTGCTCCCGGAAGAACCGGCTCTCTTTCCCGGCTTTTCGCCCGGTTTAACGTCCGGGCCGGCCGGCGTTTGTGGTAACATTCCTTTTAGCCCTTCTGCCGTTACAACGTCAGGCCGGAGGGCGATTGTTATTCCTGATTATCCTGCTGGAGTGTTGAAGGGGTTATTCGGCTATGGTCACGCCGTTGGTTCGCGACTCTATTTCTAAGCTCGTTTCCCAAGCCATTGAGCAGTCCCGCCGGGAAGGACTGGTGCAGTTGGAAACATCCCCCGAGGTCATGTTGGAACGGCCAGGCAATCCTGGGCATGGAGATTTTGCTACGAGCCTGCCTTTGCGCCTAGCCAGAGCGACCCGGATCAAGCCGCTGGAACTGGCGCAAATGCTGGTGGAAAGGATGCCCGCCAGCAACGAGGTCGCCAAAGTCGAGACGGCCCACCCGGGTTTCATCAATTTTTTCCTGGACCATGATTGGGTCCAGCGGCAGGTTGAAGTCATCCGTCGCGCCGGCCGGGAATTCGGCCGCCTGAACCTTGGCAAGGGCCGGAAAGTAATGGTCGAGTTTGTCAGCGTAAACCCCACCGGTCCCGTTCATGTGGGGCATACGAGAGGAGCGGTCATGGGAAGCACATTGGCCGCGATACTCGATGCTGCCGGGTTTAACGTGACCCGCGAGTACTACGTCAACGACGCTGGCAATCAGATGGACCTGTTTTACCGCTCCGTCTATGTCCGATACCTTCAATCCATGGGTCGCGACGCCGAATTCCCCGCCAATGGCTATCAGGGGGACTACATCAGTGACTTGGGGCGTGAAATTGGGGAGTCAGCAGGAACCCGTTTCCTGGAGATTGAAGAATCGGAAGCGGTAGCAGAAATCGGCGACCTGGCTAGAGAAGAAATGGTTGCCATCATCAGACAGGACCTGGAAGGCATTGGGGTCGAGTTCGACAACTGGTTCAGCGAGCGATCCCTGTACCGGAATGGAGAATACGACAAGGCAATGGACCTCCTCCGGTCCAGGAACTTTCTTTCCCAGCGGGATGACGCCCTCTGGTTCAATTCCAGCATGCTGGGCGAGGAGAAGGACAACGTAGTTGTCAGGTCTACCGGAGAGCCCACCTACTTCGCTTCGGATATTGCTTACCACTTCAATAAATTCGTGGCCCGGGACTATGCCCAGGTCATTGATATCTGGGGCGCCGACCACCAAGGTCATGTTCCCCGCATGAAAGCGGCGGTTGAAGCCCTGGGGATTGACCCGGATGCGCTCACGATCCTTATCTCCCAACTGGTAACGTTGAAACGGGGCGACGACACGGTCCGGGCTTCGAAGCGGACCGGGGATTTCGTGACCCTCAGGGAACTGGTGGAGGAAGTCGGAGCAGACGCCTGCCGCTACTTCTTCCTGGCCCGCGCTCCATCGACTCAAATGGACTTCGACTTGGAACTGGCGAAGAAGGAGTCGTCAGAAAACCCGGTCTACTACGTTCAATATGCCCATGCCCGCATCGCAAGCATCCTGAACCTGGCCGCAGAGCGCGGGTTGGATTTCGATGAAGGGGATGTCTCGTTGCTGAACGACCCGAACGAGTTAAACCTGATCAGGACAATGCTCAGGTTTCCGGAACTGATTGACTTAATGGCCAAAAATCTGGAATCGCACCATCTTCCCCATTATGCGATGGAGTTGGCAACGGCGTTCCACTGGTTCTATGAAAATTGCCGGGTGGTTTCGAGCAACCCGGAGGACCTGCCATTAACGCTGGCGAGGCTCAAGTTGGCGGATGCGGCGAAGATTACTTTGCAGCGGGCCCTGGATCTCATGGGAATGAGCGCTCCCGAACGGATGTGATCCCGCGGGCCGTGTAGCCCCCGCGCTG
The DNA here is from genome assembly GCA_951812535.1 of uncultured Dehalococcoidia bacterium. Lineage (GTDB taxonomy): Bacteria > Chloroflexota > Dehalococcoidia > Lucifugimonadales > UBA3495 > CATOSK01. The sequence continues at coordinate 54,129 of CATOSK010000001.1, forward strand.
GAGGAAGCCGGTTGCCACTGACGGGATTGTGAGTATTTCGTGTCAGAGAAGGAGAAAATCCCGGCAACTGACTAAACTGTTTTGCTTGAAATGCGGCGTGACAACGGTTATCATACCAACGCTTTTCAATAGACTGTCCCAAGCGTTGTTGCACGCAATTTCCAGCCCCTGGCAAAATCCCGCAATCCTCCCTTTGTATTTCGAAACTGTTCGGTAGCGACGCTTTCCCGTTCCTGTCCACGGAGCGATACAACGCTAGCTTTGGCATCCCATGTAGACAGGAACGATCTGAATCGTTTTATCAGGAGGGGAATCGCTAACGGATAGATGCGCATTTTAATCAGAATCACGGCGATGGCCGCTCGATACCGGGTCCGGCTGTTGGTCGCCTACATCACCTTCTTCGGAGCCATTGGGTTTTCCCTTCTAATCCCCTGGATATTCGGCAAGTCCATAGATCGGCTGGTTCTTTTCGCCGACGGGGAACTGGTTCCCCAAGCGCCCGGTTTCACGGTCTTGGCCCTGTTGGCAACCGCGCTGCTGCTTGCCAGCCTGGCCCGAGGCTTCTGCGATTTCGGACGCACGTACACCACCGATTCCCTGTCGCAATTGGTGTCCTACGACTTTCGGAACGCCATCTACGATAAGCTACAGCACCTGAGTTTCTCCTACCACGACCAGGAACACACCGGAAACCTGATGTCCAAGGCCACAGCGGACGTCGAGGCCATCCGGCGGTTCGTCAACATGGGCTTGGTGCGTTCCCTTGAGGTCTTGGTCCGAACCGTGGCGGTCACGACGATCCTGGTCTTCCTTAACTGGGAGCTGGCCCTGATCAGCCTGGTGTTTGTCCCCTTCCTCGTCCTGCGCTCCACCCTGGTCATCGGCAAGTTGCGGGCCATGTGGCTCCATGTGCAGGAAGTCAACGGGGAGTTGGTGACGGTCCTGCAGGAAAACCTGGTTGGCATCCACGTGGTCAAGGCCTTCGCTTCGGAGGAGCACGAGAAGCGCAAGTACGACCGGAAGGCCCAGGAACTGCGCGGGGAATATTACGCTTCAGAACGGCTCCAGGGCGTCAACAGCGCCTGGATGACCCTGTATTTCACCTTCGCCCTTGGCCTGATTCTCTGGTACGGCGGATTGGAAGTAATTCGCGGCGACCTGACTGCCGGCGAAATGGCTATGTTCATGCTGTACCTGAACCAGCTTACTTTCCCGATCCGGGCATCGGCCCAGATAATCAACAGTTTCTCCCGCGCAATTTCGTCGGGGCGGCGAGTTTTTGATGTGCTCGACGTCGGTTCACCGGTACGCGAGAAGCCGGGAGCGCCCATCATGGCCCGTTCCGAAGGGTACGTCCGGTTTGAGGAAGTTTCCTTCTCCTACGACGACCGGATTCCTGCCTTGTCCGGCGTGAACATTGACGCACCTCCTCAGCAGGTCACCGCCATCCTGGGGGCTCCAGGAAGCGGTAAGAGCACCATCGTCAACCTTTTGCCCCGCTTCTATGACGTGAACGTGGGCAGGATTACCATCGACGGCGCAGACATCCGAGATTTCACGCTGGAATCCCTCCGCCGGAACATTGGAATTGTCCAGCAGGATGTCTTCCTGTTCAGCGCCACCATTCGGGACAATATCTCCTATGGCGTGGTCAACGCCTCGATGGACGACGTGATCCAGGCGGCTAAGGTGGCCCAACTCCATGATCACATTGTCTCCCTCCCCGACGGTTACGATACCTGGGTGGGCGAGCGGGGGGCCACCCTGTCCGGCGGCCAGCGTCAACGGTTGTCCATCGCCCGGACGGTGCTGGTGGACCCCCCGATACTGATCCTTGACGACTCGACATCCAGCGTCGACGTGGAAACGGAGAGGTTGATCCACCGGGCGATGGTTGAGGTGATGAAGGGGCGCACGACCTTTGTTATTGCCCACCGTCTCAGTACCGTCCGAGAGGCAGACCAGATCCTTGTGCTCCAAGACGGCAAGATCGTGGAGCAGGGTACTCACGACGAACTGTCGGGCCAGGGAGGAATTTACCAGGACATCTACGAGTTGCAGTTGCGTCCCCAGCAGGAATTGCTGCTGGATGCCGCGGTTGGCAGTGGACGCGACGGAGGAGACGCCTGATGCGCGGTGGAGGCGGAGGCGGCGGTGGAATGATGGGCGGAATGCGCGGCTTGAACGCCGGCGGCATGAACGCTCCGAACACCGACAACCTCAGCGACGAAAACCGGCTGGGCAGCGTTTACAACAACAAGGTTGTGATGCGCCTGTTCACCTACGTCCTCCCTTACAAGAAGCTGGCCCTGGCCACCCTGGCAGTAGTGCTAATCTACACGGCCGCCAATGTGTGCATCCCTCTCTTGATCAAGATAGGCATTGACTGGGGAATCGGTGCGAACGGGGACCAGATTAACTGGCCTATCCTCCGGGATTGGGCCGCCCTAGACGACGCAACTTCCCGGATTCACCTGGTTGGGGTCCTGTTCCTGATAGTTACGCTGGTGCACTTTGCGTCCAACTACCTCCAGTTCGTCTTCATGTCCAAGGTTGGGCAGAATGTTCTGTACAACATGCGGACTCAGATGTTCGATCATCTGCAGTCGCTTTCGCCCTCCTTCTACCACCGCACTCCAGTTGGAAGGATCATGTCGAGGAGCCAGAGCGATATTCTCCAGCTCCAGGAACTGTTCGAGATGCTGGTCGTGAGCCTGGCCGACATCTTCAGCCTGGTCGGCATTGTGCTGATCATGCTCTACGTCGACTGGAAGCTGGCCGTCATCAGCCTGAGCATCATTCCAGTCCTGTTCTTCATCCTGGGATACTGGCAACGGTTCGCGCGGCGGTCCTTCATGCGGATTCGCCGGGCTATCGCCATGGTCAACGGCGAGTACAACCAGAACATCACCGGCGTACGGGTGGTACAAAGCCTGAACCGGCAAGAGGAGAACCTCCGGCACTTCAACGGTCTGAACCAGGAACACCTTGATGCGAACCTCCAGGCCAGCCGGTTTTCCGGAGGGCTCCAGCCCCTGGTGGAGTTACTCATCGGGATTGGGTTGGGGTTTGGCGTGATACTGGCCGGCGGGCTGATGGCCCAGGAACAGCAGATAGAATGGGGCGTTCTGGTGGCCTTCGCCTTGTGGATCCAGCGGTTCTTCGAGCCGGTCCGCCACCTGACCATGCAATACAGCCAGTTGCAGCGGGCGATGGCGGCGGGGGTTAGAATCTTCGAGTTGCTGGACCTGGAGCCAGAGGTAAAGGACGCGGAGGACGCCAAGGAGATGCCCCCCATTCAGGGGGAGATCCGTTTCGAGAACGTTTATTTCCATTACGTTCCTGGGGTGGACGTGCTGCAGGATGTTAACCTGGATATCAGAGCCGGAGAGAACGTTGCCGTAGTGGGTTCGACCGGGGCGGGCAAGAGCACCATGGTGACGTTGATTCACCGGTTCGCCGACGTGACCCAGGGACGGATAACCGTGGACGGCTACGACCTGCGGGAGGTCAAGCGCCAGTCCCTGGTGGGACAGATGGCGATGGTCCTGCAGGAACCCTACCTGTTCTCGGGGACTATTGCGGACAACATCCGATACAGCATGGAGGATGCCAGCGACCAAGACGTGATCGCCGCGGCCCAAGCCGTGGGCGCTCACGAGTTCATCATGTCGATGGAAAATGGCTACGACACCATCCTGGCCGAGCGCGGCGTCAACCTGAGCGTGGGACAGCGGCAGCTGTTGAGCTTCGCCAGGGCAATCGTAGGTGACCCCCGCATCCTGGTGCTGGACGAGGCCACAGCCAACATCGACACTCACACCGAGATCCTGATCCAAGAAGCGTTGAAGCGTGTGCTCCACAGCAGGACGTCCATCGTGATTGCCCACCGGTTGTCCACCATCCGCAACGCGGACAAGATCGTCGTGCTGGACCACGGCCGGATTGTCGAGGTAGGACGCCACGAGGACCTGTTGCTGCGGGACGGTGTTTACGCGCGCCTTCACGCCATCAACTACGGGTTGAACGCAAACGGTGCGTCACCAGCAGAGGAAGCTGAGACGGTCCCGGCGGATAACGACTAGCGGTAAAACCCCGCAAGACCCGAAGAAAACCAAGGGGGATGAGTTAATCTCATCCCCCTTTCCATTTGCGGTGAAAGGTGAAGAAGAGTGTCGTCAGGCGTAGTTGGGTTCGGGGGAGACCCAGACCTCGCCTTCGATTATTTCCACGCCATAGGTGTCGATATCGTCGTACTCCGAGGTAACGCATGTCCCGTCGGACAAATCGAAGCGGGCCTGGTGCCAAAGGCAGGTGACGACGCCATCCTTGACCGACCCTGTTTCCAGCGGATAGCCGCTGTGGGGGCAACGGTTGTGGACGGCGTTGACCTTGCCGTCGTGGTAGAAGACGGCGATGGAGTGGTCGCCCAATTTGACCGGAATGCACCGACGTACCCGGAGCTGGCGCATTGTGCAGACTTTGACGTATTCCTCGGCCATCCTGTTCTCCTGGAGTGGGTGTCGGGAACCTGCGCGAGGCGGAATCGCGATGCTGAGTTGCCAGTCCATATTACCGCAACCTACCCGGCGGGAAAAGGTTGGATGATTCTCCGGGGTGGGTGAGGCTCAGGCCCTTACATCCCTGACCGGATGAACTCGGAAATGACGCGGGCGAGTTCGCCGGGCTTGTGGTAGCCGATGTCGTGCATTGTTTCCGGAATCCAATGGACCCGGACATCGGGGACCAGCTGCCCGGCGGCGGCGACCATGACCTGCCTCATGCGGGAGTACTCGCTGCTGGCCTGCACGGGACGGGGTCCAGCCGGGATGATGAGGGTGGGACAGGACACCCGGGGAAGCACCGCAGAGGGAGGCTCGCTCCACATGGTTTCCAGCACCTGCGCGTGGTGATCGGGATGCAGGATGTCCCGTATCAGGCCGGCGTCATCCTCGTAGACCATGGTGAGGACGGTTTCTTCCAGGTCGTCTCCCCAGCAATCGGCCATCTGCTCCCGGAGCCGGTCCAGCCATTCGGTCCTGGTGCCGGAAACATCCCTGGGACGGAACCGCTGCCGGAAGTTCTCCCAGGTGGGGTCGGGAAGGAGGTGTCCGTCCTGAAAGCCGCCGTCAATCATGACCAAGCGGCTGACCCGGTCGGGGAACCGGGCGGCCAGATTGGATGCGACATGGCCTCCCCAGGAATGACCAAGAACGACGGCCCGGTCGATGCCGAAGTGGTCCAGCAAACCAACGGCATCGCTGGCCAGGGTCTGCCAGTCGTAGCCGGAGGGGGCCTGGGTGGTGCGTCCGTGCCCGCGCTGGTCCGGGGCCAGAATACGAAACTGGCCAGAGAGCCCTTCAGCGAGACGCCGATACCAGGATGAAGAGGAAGCGAGGCCGTGGAGGGCGAGAACGGGCAGAAGGCCGGAAGCTTCCGAAGGCGGAGACCAGGAAAGGTAGTGGACCTGGAGGCCGTTGATGGCGGCCCAACCGCCGATTGGAGCATCGTTGGCAGGAGGGGGTTGGGTCAAATCGTGATTCCTTTCCGAAGCAAATTTCCCCTACCGGGCATCCGGGGTTTGGGCGGGCCGGGCGGAATTATACCATTCCGATACCGGCAAACTCGTCGCCGCAGGGGCTGCTGGGCGAGCAAGGTCTGCTCCGGGGCGGCACTCGCCAAAGGAGAATCTGTCGCATTCTGTTGCATTTAGTCGCATCGGATGGAGAGCTGATAATGTCCGATATTGACCGGCGATTCCCCTTCGTTCTCGATGTTTTGACGCATTTTGTTTTCCGGCTCAATGGCCGTCCCACAGGGAGCGTTTCAGGGCGGGCGGCTGCAATCAACAGCAGGTCAGAGATCCCCTAACAGAAAATCAGAAAGCGGATATTGTGGGACATTTGGGACGTTTCGTGCTCAGGATCCCCTGGACCGACGGGAAATTAGCGACATATTTGGGTCATTCTGGGACTGCTCCGGGACATGTCCGGGACGCGATTGAGACATTTTGGGACATTTGAACGTGGGCAAAGGGACATTTCGGTTTTAAGGGTCGCGCCCTCCGTAGCCGGGGAGGGTAACTTGTCCGAGGCTCCTTGGGCGCTTGTTGGTTGAAAGTCCCGGCGTAGCCGGGTTGTAGTGAACAGGAAGGTCCAGCGGGATTCAAAGCTCAAGTCCTGGCAAAAGGAGATGACTCAATATCCGCCCGCACAAATTGTCTTCCCCACCAACGTTAATGTTCCGGCACCGGGGGTGTCAATGGCCAACCGTCAGTGGGGGGTCTTGCGGGAGGTGTGGATTCCCGCCCCCGGCTAAGAAACTATCTCAAAACGTACATTCGGAGACTCGCGAAATGGGAACGACGGGGGTCTGGATTCCCGCCTGCGCGGGAATGACGGGAGGGTGGAAATCGGTATTGAGATGGTTTCCAAGGATGAGTGCCCGGGAGGAAAATGGCAGGCAAATGCCGCGCGCCGCACAGGTTTGGCGCCGACGCGATCCGGGTACGGTCCGAAGGATTCGGGGGGATCGGCTCAGGCGCGCTTGGGTCTTCACTCGGGCTTATGGTGTAAGATGGCGGCGATGGAGCGGTATAGTCGCTGGAGGTAGGTTGCCGTGGATTTCGAACTCAGCCAGGACGACCGGCGGTTTCGCCAGGACCTCTTGACGTTCATAGGCGGGGAGCGCACGGACTTCTGGGACCAGTGCGACCCAGGGACCGACGATGCGAGTTGGGAAGTGGCGAAGGATATGCGGGCCAAGCTGGCGGACCGGGGCTGGTTGACCATGCACTGGCCGGAGGAGTACGGCGGACAGGCGGCATCGCCGCTTAAGTCGACGATCTTCAACGAGGAGATGTCCTACCACCGGGCCCCGGGCAGGGATGCCTTCGGGGTACGGATGATGGGGGCGACCCTGATGATCCACGGCTCGGAGGAGCAAAAATTGATGCATCTGCCGCCGGTGGCGCGGGGAGAAGTGCAGTGGTGCCAGGGGTACAGCGAGCCGGAGTCGGGGTCGGACCTGGCGTCCCTGAGCACGCGGGCGGTGCGGGACGGGGACGAGTTCGTCATCAATGGCGCCAAGATCTGGACGTCGATGGCCCACCGCGCCGACTGGATCATGCTGTTGGCCAGGACGGACCCGGACGCACCCAAGCACCGGGGCATCAGCTTCTTCCTGGTGGATATGAAGACGCCCGGGGTGGAGGTCCGTCCGATTGTCAACATGGCGGGGAAGCACGAGTTCAACCAGATAATGCTGGACGACGTGAGGGTCCCGGCGACGAACATTGTCGGGGAAGAGAACCGGGGCTGGTACGTGGCGGTTACCCTGCTGGACTTCGAGCGGTCCGGGATTGATTACTCGGCCAGCGCGCGGCGCCTCCTGGATGAAACCCGGGCGTACGCCGGCGAACTCTCCCGCAGTGGCCGGCCGTTGATGTCGGAGCCCTGGGTGCGGAATGCGTTTGCCGACCGGTACATCGAGTGCGAAGTGGCCCGTTTGATCGCCTACAACGTGGCCTACATGCAGGGAGAGGGGTTGGTGCCCAACCGGGAAGCCTCGATGAGCAAGGTGTTCGGCAGCGAAACGGTGCAGAGGTCGGCCAAGACCTGCATGGAGGTGCTGGGACTGTACAGCGTCCTTGACGGGGATCAGCCGCTTTCCCCGCTGGCCGGGCGGGTGCGTGACACGTGGGCCTTGAGTTTTTCCAGCACCATCGCGGCCGGGACGTCTGAAATCCAACGCAACATCATCGCCAGCCGGGGCCTGGGGCTGCCTCGAGGGTAGGGCCACGGGGACGGCCTTGGGTCTAAGGCCCGCCGCTTTCGGGCCTAGATTCGGTAACTTGTCTAAGAGGGTGTGTGACAATTGAGTTTTCACCCCCATCCTAACCTTCCCCCTTTGACGGGGGAAGGGACTAAGTTGACGGTAATTCAGTCGTAGTGACCAGGTTCAGTGGGGTTCCCACACACCCTCCAAGGTCCCTGGGCGGCGGGGTTACTGGCACCGGGGGCAATTCCGCATGAGTTTCGATCTTGACGCAGAAACAGCCGTTGTCTACCTGCGTTCACGAGGCCTGCTGGGGCAGAATGAACGAACGGTGTCGGAGGTGTTGGGGGGAGGCATTTCCAACATCCTAGTAAAGGTCAGCACACCCCTGGAGTGCTATGTCCTGAAGCAATCACTTTCCCAGCTACGGGTGGGAGAAGACTGGTTTGCCGACCGGGAACGGATCATCCGGGAGTGGGAGTGCATTGAAGCCCTTGCGGACGTGCTGCCCGATGGGACCATTCCGAAGGTTGTGCGAAAGGACCGGGAGAACTTCCTGTTCGTGATGTCCTGTGCTCCAGCGGAGGGGGTCAACTGGAAGGAGCAACTGTTGGAGGGCCAGACCGAACCAGTGGTGGCGGAAAAGGTTGGGCAGCTCCTGGGCAGGATGCACGGCGGGACGAGCGGGTCGGCGGAATTGCGCGAACAATTCCAGGACGATCGTCCCTTTGTCCAACTGAGGATCGATCCGTATCACCGCACCGCGGCGCGAATTCACGCCGACGTGGCGGGCGCGATACAACGCGAGTCGGAACGGATGCTGGGCATCAAGATTGCCCTGGTCCACGGGGACTATAGCCCCAAGAACGTCATTGTGACCGCGCAGGATGTTTTCCTGGTGGACTGCGAGGTCGTCCACTATGGCAACCCGGTTTTCGACCTGGCCTTCATGTTCAACCATCTGCTGCTCAAGGCAATCCATAACCGTCACATCAAAGATGAGTATTTCGGGTTGGCTGGAGCGTTCTGGCGCGGGTACGGAGAGGGGTCGGGGGGGTCGGGCTGGTCGCGAAGCATCGCTTCCCAGGTGGGGTGCCTGATGCTGGCCCGGATGGACGGGAAGTCCCCGGTGGAGTACATCGTTGACCCAGGATTGAAGGACCTCGCGAGAAGGTTGGCCAAGAAGCTGCTGACGGGGGGCGTCAGCGACCTGGCGGGGATGATCCAATCGGCGAACACCGAAATTTCCCGGTATGACCGGCTCTCGGGCCGGCGGCGCATGTGAACCGTGACGGCTGAGTTCAACATAGCCCGCATCCACGCCCGGGAAGTCCTGGATTCCCGGGGCAACCCGACGGTCGAAGTGGAAGTGACGCTGAACGGCGGCGGGTTTGGCCGGGCCATCGTCCCGTCCGGGGCATCAACCGGCAGACACGAGGCACTGGAACTCAGGGACGGGGACCCCAAACGGTATGGGGGGCGGGGCGTCCTCCGGGCGGTCCGCAATGTCAGCGGCGTAATCGGTCCCGGTATTGTGGGAAATGGTGTGGACGCCCGGGACCAAGCGACGTTGGACGATAAGTTGCGGGCGTTGGATGGGACGCCGGACAAGTCCAACCTGGGGGCGAATGCCATCCTGGGGGTTTCTCTCGGAGCGGCGCACGCTGCGGCGGATGGGTTGAGGGAACCCTTGTACCGTTACCTGGGCGATGGGCGAACGCCTTTGCTGCCTCTGCCCATGGTCAACATCATCAGCGGAGGCCAACATTCCAACTGGAGCCTGGACCTGCAAGACTTCCTGGCGATTCCGGTGGGAGCAACAAGCTACGGGCAGGCGCTGGAATGGTGCGGGGCGGTCTACCGGGGGATGCGGTCGCTGCTAGAACAGAGGGGGATCCTTCCCGGAGGCGTGGCCGACGAGGGTGGTTTCGGCCCGGCGTTGCCTGCCAACCGGGATGCGCTGGAGCTGATGGTGGATGCCTGTGACCTGGCCGGGTTGAAGCCCGGGGTTAAGGAAGATGTCGCCTTCGGGTTGGACGTGGCGGCGACGGAGTTTTTCCGGGAGGGCCGTTACCGGCTGCAACGGGAGGGCCGGGACTTGGCCACCGGGGAGATGGTGGAAATGCTGGCAGGATGGGCGGAGGCGTATCCCATTGTATCCATTGAAGATGGGCTGGCGGAGGACGACTGGGAGGAATGGCAGGCGCTGAACGCGAGAGTGGGAGACCGGGTGCAGCTCATCGGCGACGACCTGTTCACGACCAATCCGTCAAGGCTGCGGATGGGGATTGAACGCAGGGCCGCCAACGCCATCCTGGTTAAACCGAACCAGATCGGGACCTTGACGGAGACGCTGGAGGTCGTGAGCACGGCGCAAGCGGCCGGGTTCCTTCCGGTTATTTCGGCCCGGTCCGGCGAGACGGAGGATTCGACCATCGCGGACCTGGCGGTGGGGACGGCTGCTGGGCAGATCAAGATTGGGTCGGTGACCCGGTCGGAGCGGCTGGCCAAGTACAACCGTCTGCTGCGGATCGAGGATGAACTGGGGCCGGGCGGGCTGTACGCGGGACGGGGCGTGTTGGAGCGGTTCACCGGGTAGGGGTTACGCTGGGGGATGCATCCCCCAGACCCCCTGAATGGATGACGTAGGTATAGAGAGGCGCAATCAGTTCTGGGTCGGAGAATCGGGAGAGCTGGGTGAGCAGGAAGATTCTGGTTACGGATTTTGTGTGGCCGTCCACGGGGCCGGAGCGGGAAGTGCTGGCCAAGGTTGGAGCGGAGGTGATCGAGGCTCCGGACGGGAGGGAGGAGACGCTGGTCCGGCTGGCCGAAGGGGTGGAGGGGATCATGACCTGCTTCGCGCAGGTCACTCCGGCAGTGGTGCGGGCGGCCCGGGATTGCGTGGTCATCAGCCGGTATGGGGTGGGAGTGGACAACATAGCGGTGGATGTGGCGACGGAGGAGGGCATCGCGGTCACGTATGTCCCGGATTATTGCGTGGACGAGGTGTCGGACCACGTGATGGCGTTGCTGCTGACCTGGAACCGGCAGATCGGGTTTTATAACCGAGCGGCCAAGCAAGGCATCTGGAGCGGTTCCGTTTCCCCAGCGCCGCTGACCCGGCTGCGGGGCCAGACGCTGGGCGTAATCGGCCTGGGACGCATCGGAAGGGCGGTGGCCCGGAAGGGGATGGCATTCGGGTTGGAGGTGACGGCGCACGATCCCTATTTTCCCGAGGGAGCGGTTGTTCCGGCAGGGGTGGAGTTGGCTGGACTGCCGGAACTACTGGGGAAGGCGGACTACGTGACGGTGCATACGCCGCTGAACGAGGAGACACGGGGGCTGCTGGGTCCGGCGGAGTTCGCCTTGATGAAATCCAGCGCGTACGTCATCAACTGCGCGCGGGGGCCTATCATTAACGAGGCGGCGCTTTACGAGGCCCTGCGGGGTGGCCGGATCGCCGGGGCCGGGTTGGACGTGATGGAGGAAACGGCGCCTGCGGCGGACAATCCGATGTTTGCCCTGGAAAACGTGATTGTGACGCCCCACGTGGCGTTCCTGTCGCAGCAGTCGGTGCTGGAGCTGGAGGTGCGGACGGCGGAGGCTACCTCGGATGTGCTGGAGGGACGGATGCCAGAGTTCCTGGTGAACCCGGAGGTGCTGTCGCAGGCACGGCGGCGGCTGGGGTGACGTTGGGGGACCCTTCCCCAAACCCCCTGTTCTTGATGTCGGAAAACGCCCTGCCCCTTGCCGGGCAGGGCGTTTTCGGTCCAAGGCTGGGATGGGTCAGAGGACGTTCCAGCGGGGGTTGGCGGCGGCTTCGGCGGTGAGTCGGTCGACGATCCAGTCCTTGACGGAATCGGCGAGGTAGAAGGTGGGCTTGATGAGGTCGCTCTGGTCGGTGATGACGCCTTCCTGCAGGGCCACATCGGCGACGTCGGAACCGGGGCGGATGCGGACGCCGACGCGGAGGTTGGCCAGGGAGGGATTAATCTGGCGGAGGAAGTCGAGCTTCTGATCGACGGTGTCGGGTGTCTCGCCGGGCTCCCCGAAGAATTGGGAGATGATGTAGTTGAGGCCGGCATCGTCGCAACGCTGGCAAACTTCCTGGAGCGGCTCCATGCGCTCCTCGAAGGACTGGTCGTTGAGGTCATGGTTGGCAAGGCCCTTCATGATGAGGAGGCCGGAGCCGGACTGCTTCATCAGGTTCAGGACCTCGTCGTCGACGGACTCTGGTACCGGAGCGAGGTAGCTGTTCCAGTGGACCTTCAACTCGGCCTCGATGATGGAGTTGCACAGGGCCTTGGCGTGGGGCAGGGGCACGTTGAATCCGGCGCCGTCGATGAAGAATACCTTGCGGAGGCCGAAGCGGTCCTTCATTTCCTGGATTTCGCCGACCACGTCCTCGATGGGACGGAGGACGCGCCAGTTGTTGGGGTCGCTGCCCGGGTCCATGGCGTGGGAGAAGTTGTCGTCCAGCTTGGTGACGATGCCGATGCCGAATCCAGCCTGCTCGTAGCGGGTCATGTCCAGCTCGTCCAGGCGGGGCGGGACGGAAAACTCGGAGTAGGCCAGGCCGTTGAAATTGAGGGAGCCGTCCCGGTTCCGTGAAACGACGCCGGGAAGGTGCTGGAAGTCTTCGCCGCTTTCCAGGCAGTCGGTGAGCTGGGCGAAGGCTTCCCCACCGTCGCCAGCGATGCCGATGTCGGGTTCCAAGTAGGAGAAACATTCCCGGGGCAGGAGGCTGAAGGCCGGGCCACCGACTACCACGGGAGCGGTGGTGATGGAGTGAAGCTTGTCGACGACTTCCTTGGTGATGGGGAGGGCCCACTGGGGGTCCATGTAGCTGGAGTTGTCCAGGTTGCGGAGGGAAACACCGATGAGGTCGGGCTGGTACTCGTTGACGGTGTTTTCCACCTCGGCAAGGTAGTCGTCGGCAAACATGAGGTCCAGGATGCGGAGTTGGTGGCGGTCCAGGTCCAGATGCCCGGCGATGTAGGCCAGGCCAATGGGGACCGGCTGGGCGTTCATCCGGCTCATGAGACGGCGGTGGCGGTTGGTGGCGATGAGAAGAATCCGCATATTCTGCCTCCTATCTAAATCGCTCGGGCGGCTGCAAGGTTGGGTGGTGGCTCACCAGCCGCCTCTCGCTCCGGCCAGTGGCCGGGGACTCCCTATCTAAATCGCTCGGGCGGCTGCAAGGTTGGGTGGTGGCTCGTTCTGAACAGTCGCCTCTTTCAGGCCCAGTATAGGTAACTTGTCTAAGGACCCCGGTCGGCGCGAGACTCCCGATGGCTCCGCCTTAGGGGGCCGGCCGGGTGTGGTTCACTGGGCGGTAGTGCCTCCGTCGATGACCAGTTCAGAGCCGGTGACGAAGGAGGACTCGTCGGATGCCAGGTAGATGACTCCGTAGGCTACCTCCTCGGGCTTGCCAACGCGCCCCATGGGGAGGCGCTGCATCCGCAGTTCCATCTGGGCCGGGTCGCTCAGCGAATCCTGGATCATGTCGGTCTCGATGGGACCGGGGTGAACGGAGTTGCACCGGATGCCTTCCCTGGCGTACTGGATGGCGGTGGACTTGGTCAGGAGCCGGACGGCGCCCTTGGTGGCGGTGTAGCTGGCGGACCCGCTGGGACTGCTGACCAGTCCGGCAGTGGAGGAGATGTTCACGATGGAGCCGCCACCGGCCTCGCGCATGGCCGGGATGGCCACCCGAGTGCCCAGGAAGACTCCCTTGGCGTTGATGCTCATGATGCGGTCCCAGTCCTCGCCGGTGGTCTCCTCCAGGGTCTTGCGGATGAGAATGCCGGCGTTGTTCACCAGGACGTTGAGCTTGCCGTAGGCACTGACGGCGGTGTCGACGGCAGATTTCCAGTCGGCTTCGCTGGTAACGTCCAGATGGACGTAGGTGGCCTCGCCGCCGAGTTCGCGAATCTGGGCTTCAACCTGCCGACCCTCGTCGTCAAGGATGTCGCCGAAGACCACGCTGGCGCCTTCCATGGCAAGCATCCGGGCCTCGGTGGCCCCCTGTCCCCGGGCGCCGCCGCTGATGATGGCAACCTTGCCGTCCAACCGTCCCATCGTGTTAGTCCTTTTGGGCGCTCCGGAGCGCCGGGGGAGTGTCAGGGTTCGCTGCGGTCCCAATCGGGCAGGGCGTGGTAGCCCTCGAAGGGGACATCCACCCGGGCGGTGAGGCCCTGGGCCCGCTTGAGGCGCTGGATGTTGAAGAGGTGGGTCAGGTATTCGTAGTAGCGGTGCCGGAAGGTGGATTCGAGGCTGAGGTATCCGACTTCGGGGTTGGCGGGGTCCCGGCGGGTGCCCCGGGGGTGGGCCGCAGAGAACCAGATGCTTCCCTCCTGGTAGGGGACCTCGACCTCGTAGGCCTGGAGGCTGGCGACCGTCTCCCGCTCCAGGATTTGCTGGCTGATGGCCAGCCCGAGGCGGAGCTTGTCCATGATATCCGGGACGGCCCAGTATTTTTCCTCGTCAAGGCGGCGGTCGTACCCGGAGTTGATGATGCCGTCCAGGTCGTCAATCGGGGGAGGGCCGCCGGGGAAAATGATGCCGCCCCAGCGTTGGACGAACCAGCGCACATCCCCTGAGGCCAGGTGGCTAAGGTTGCGCCGGATGCTCCACTGGCTCCATCCCCACTGATCGGACTCGAAGTCCAACTGTTCGTCGGTGAGGTCCTCGATTTCCTGTGAAATCATGCGGTAGATATCCGACTGGAACTGGGGAAAGAGTTCGGTGGCAGGGGAGTCGGCGGGCAGGTCGGGCAGAGTCATGGCTCAACTCGCAGCAAGGGAGGGGATTTGGGAGGTGACAATGCGGACGATTTCGGCGGCGGCCCGGTCGATTTCATCGGGAGTGGTGTACCGTCCGACGGACAGGCGGATCGTCCCCTTGGCGTATTCCAGGGGAACCCGCATGGCCTCGAGGACGCTGGACAACTCAACCCGGTCGCTGTGGCAGGCGGCACCGGCGGAAGCGGCCACGCCGTCCAGTTGGTCCAGGACATGGTTGGCCTCAGCTCCGGGAAAGCTGACGCTGCTGGTGTTGGGCAAGCGGTTCCGGGGATGGCCGTTGACGTGGAGGCCGGGGAAGGCGTCGCGCAGGGCAGTCTCCAACCGGTCCCGCATCCTCTTCATGTGTTCCTCATAGGAGGCGAGATTGTCCCGAATCAGGCGGCAGGCTTGTCCGAGCCCGGCGATGAGGATTACGTTCTCGGTGCCGGCGCGCCAGTTGTTTTCGTGGCCGGCCCCGTGCATCAGCTTTTCCAGGGCAACGCCGCGGCGGACGTAGAGGGCGCCGACGCCCTTGGGAGAATAGAGCTTGTGTCCGGCGATGGAGAGGAGGTCAACACCGAGGTCGTCGACGTTGACCGGAATTTTCCCCACGGACTGGGCGCAGTCGGTGTGGACCGGGATGCCCCTGGCGTGGGCTGCGTCGGCGATCTCCCGTATGGGCTCGATGGTGCCAACCTCGTTGTTGGCGTGCATGATGGTCACGAGGACGGTATTGCCTGTAATGGCGTCGGCAACCTGCCGGGCGGTGACCATCCCGTGCTCATCAACGGGCAGGCAAGTGAGGGAGCATCCGCGGGTTTTTGTATGAAACTCCCCGCCTTCGGGTTCGACTTCGGTAACTTGTCCAAGGGCTTTGGGAGGCGGGGCGCTGCCGCTCAGGAAGCGGCAGACTTCGATGACCGCGGGGTGCTCGACAGCGGAGGTGATGATGTGGGCCCCGGGTCCGGCCAATCCTGCGATGCCCTTGATTGCGTAGTTGTTGGCCTCGGTGCCGCCGCTGGTGAAGACGATTTCGTCGTCGTGGCAGCCGAGGAGAGCGGCTACCTCGTGGCGTGCTTCCTCGACGGCCTGTCGGGCCCGCTGCCCGTATTCGTGGCCGCTGGAGGGGTTGCCGAAGTGTTGGTGGATGAAGGGCAGCATCGCCTCCGCGACCGCCGGGTCGATGGGGGTCGTGGCGTTATAATCCAGGTAGACGGGGGTCATTTAATTCCAATTCGCTCGGGCGGCTGTAAGGTTGGGTGGTGGCTCGTTCCGAACAGTCGCCTCTTTCGGGCCCAAGTTAGGTAACTTGTCTAAGGGCACTTGTCGGCTCCAGCCGCCTCTCGCTCCGGCCAGTGGCCGGGAACTCTCTTTCTAAATCGCTCGGGCGGCTGAAAGGTTTGGTGGTGGCTCGTTCTGAACAGCTGCCTCTTTCGGGCCCAAGTTAGGTAACCTGTCCGAGAGCCCCAGTCGGCGGGGCCCCCAATGGCTCCGCCTTGGGGGTTGGTCTGACGAATATACTATAATGGCGTACCGGATGATGCTCTGGTAGGAGAACGATACCACTCTAATCGGATTTGCCCCGGGCCGCAACCGGGCGGGGAATCCGGTAAACTTGTGAAGGACGTATGAAACCTGTGAAACCCAGGAGGTCGGCATGACTGGAAATTCTTCCAACGGCGGGGCGCTGACGGCGGGCCAGGTGGCGGAGTTCGATGAGCGGTTCCGCAGCGATCCGAAAAGCAACCTGATGCAGAACGTGGTGACGCGGCGGGACGTGAATGAGGTCGCCCTGGACCATTCCATTGTCAGGGAAGCGGAGCACACCTTTTCGACGAGGCTGGACGACTGGTCGGTGACGAACCAGGCCCGTTCCGGCCGCTGCTGGATGTTCGCCGGCCTGAACATGTTCCGGGTGGACAGCAAGGGAGTGCTGAACGTGAAGGAGTTCGAGTTCAGCCAGAACTACGTCATGTTCTGGGACAAGCTGGAACGGGCCAACTTCCTGCTGGAAGCCATTGTCGAGACGGCGGACCGTCCGGTGGACGATCGGACAGTGGCGTGGCTGCTGTCCCGGGGCGTGGAGGACGGCGGGCAGTGGGATATGTTCGTGAACCTGGTCCGCAAGCACGGCGTCGTTCCCAAGTCGGTGATGCCGGAAACGGAGAGTTCCAGCAACACGATGCGAATGAACGCGATGCTGAACTACCAGTACCGGCAGGGAGCCAAGCGCATCCGCGACCTGTACGCCACGGAAGCGGGGGTTGACGAGCTGAGGGACTGCAAGCAGGGGTGCCTGAACGCCATCTACCAGATTCTGAGCATCCACCTAGGGACGCCGCCGACGCAGTTCTACTGGCAGTGGCGGGACCGGGACAATGAGTTCCGCCGGGACGGGGAGATTACTCCCCAGGAGTTTGCGGAAAGGTACGTGACGACTCCCATGGAGGAGTATGTCTGCCTGGTGCATGATCCGAGGGAAAGCAGTCCCGAGGGGCGTACCTTCACGATCCAGTACCTGGGAAACGTGGTGGACGGCGGCGCGGTGAAATACCTGAACGTGGACATCGAGCTGATCAAGTCCATCGCCCAGCGATTGCTGGAGGAGGGCAAGCCGGTCTGGATGGGCTGCGACACGGGGAAGCAGATGGACCGGGACAAGGGTTTGTGGGACGCGGAGCTGTTCGATTACGCCGGGGTTTACGGGACCGATTTTTCCCTGGACAAGGCGGCGCGGCTGGAGTACCAGCAAACGCGGATGACCCACGCGATGCTCTTCACCGGCGTGGACGTGGTGGACGGGAAGCCGCGGCGGTGGCGGGTGGAGAACAGCTGGGACGACAAGGTGGGGGACAAGGGTTTCTGCCTGATGAACGACTCCTCGTTCGCCGAGTATATGTTCGAGATTGCCGCTCCCAAGAGCTATCTGCCGCAGGAGCTGCAGGACGCCTGGGACCAGGCTCCGATAGAGCTGCCGCCGTGGGACCCAATGGGATCGCTGGCGGTTGACGGTTAGGTGCGATCAAGGTTTGAGGGTTACGTTGGGGGATGAATCCCCCAAACCCCCTGAGTAAAGGGGATGGAATTTGGCAAGCGGTCAGGTGGGTTTATGATTCGTTTCGCGGCTGGGTTCCGAGGGGTATGGATCGGGTTGGCGCTGTTGCTGGTGCTGTCGCTGGGGATGCTGGGGTGTGCCCGGGAGGTGATCAAGGAGGTCGAAGTGGTGGCGACGCCGACGCCGGGAGGTGCGCCGGAGGCGCAAGCCCCGGGTGGGGAGCCAGCGGCGATGCCGGAAACCCAGCCGGAAACTGCCGCCCGACCGGAAAACACCGCTGCTGGGCAAGCAGCGGCGGGGCCCAGCGATCCGGTCTACAAGCTGGGGATTTTTTCGGACCTGACGACGGCCAACTACTGGTCCTACCTGGGTTCCAGCGGCGACGGCACGATCTGGAACGGGTACGTGCTGGGAGGGAGCCAGGCTTCTCTGTTCACCTATTCGGACCAGCGGTTTGATTGGGTGCCCTCCCTGGCGGCGGACTTTCCGACGCCGCTGCAGGGAGAGACCGTTGATGGGCAGACCATGTGGACGTCGGAGGTGACCCTCAAGGAGGGCATGACGTGGACCGACGGCAATCCGGTCACCGCCGAGGACTTCGTGTTCACGGTCCAGACGGTGCTGGACCTGGAGCTGTCGGCCAACTGGGCCGGCATAGTGGACACCGAGTTCGTGGAGAAGGTGGAGGCGCCGGAACCCTACAAGGTGAAGGTGTACTTCAAGAAGAAGCCGGGGCTGTCCATCTGGCAGTTCGGGCTGGCCTTCTGCCCGATCCTGTCCCAGGCATACTGGGAGCCAGTGGTGACGGAGGCCAGGGGTAAGGGGGAGATCCTGGAGCAGCAAAAGTTCCTGTTCTCCCACGTCCCGGAGAACGAACCGTCGGCGGGCGGGTACATATTCGAGAAGTGGGAGAAGGCGGCCTTCGCGGAGAAGACGAAGAACGAGGACTACTACTTCTCCGGGGTGACGGTTACGGAGTATGAGAACGGGGCGTACACGGAATCCAAGCCGGGTCAGTTCGAGTTCTCCGCCTACGGGGAGCCGACCGGCAACAAGATTTTGGAGTACACCAACGGGCCCCACGCGGACGCCACGATCCACAGCATCTACGGCAACCAGGAAACGGCAGTGCTGGCGCTGAACAAGGGAGACATCGACTTCATCATGAACCCGCTGGGTCTACAGAAGGGCCTGCAAGCCCAGCTGGAAGGGGAGGAGAAGGTCTCCATCGTGGAGAATGCGTCCAACGGGTTCCGGTACCTGGGGTTCAACGTGCGCAAGGCTCCCATGGACGACATAGCGTTTAGAAAAGCCGTGGCAACCCTTATCGACAAGGAGTTCATCACAGGGACGGTGCTGCAGGGGGTGGCCATCCCCATGTATACGACTGTGGCCGAGGGCAACGGCTTCTGGTACAACCCGGACGTGGAGTTCACCGGGAAGGGGCTGTCCCGGCCGGAGCGAGTGGCGGAGGCGGTGAAGATCCTCAAGGGCGCCGGGTACACCTTCGAGAAGGAACCGGTGGTCAGCGAGGACGGCAACTTCATGGAGCAGGAGGGCGAGGGACTGCGGATGCCCAACGGGGAGCCGATGGAGGAACTGACTCTGATGGCCCCGTCGGCGGGCTACGATCCGCTGCGTTCGACCTTTGCCATCTGGATCGAGCGGTGGCTGAACGACGCTGGTATTCCGGTGAAAGCGCAACTGACCGGGTTCAACGTCATCGTGGAGCGTTTGAGCGACCACGAAAACCTGGAAATGTGGATGCTGGGCTGGGGCCTGTCCCTGTATCCCGACTACCTGGAGGCCTTCTTCCACTCGCGGCACGGCGGAGAGGACGGGCTGAATGTGGGTGGGTACAGCAATCCGGAGTTTGACAGGCTGGCGGACGCGCTCCTAGAGGAGACGGACCTGGAGGAAGCCAGAGGGCTGGTCTTCCAAATGCAGGAGTTCCTGGCGGATGACCTGCCCTACGTGGTGCTGTTCACAACACCTCTGATAGAGGCGTACCGGGCGGACCGGCTGGAGTTTCCTTACACGACGGTGCTGGACGGCGTCCAGGACCAGGGCGGTCTGACGACGACGGTAGTCCTGAAGTAACACAGGGGCGAGGCGGGGCGGACTATGGCGGGTTACCTGGCACGGCGGTTTGGCCAGATAGTGGTGACGCTTCTGGTGTTCGTCACGCTTGCCTTCTTCCTGATACAGGCGCAGCCTGGGAGCTACACTTCCTTCTATGCCCTCAATCCGGAGATCGAGCCGGAGGTCAAGGCTCAGCTGGAGGCGAGCTTCGGCCTGGACCAACCGCTGTGGCGGCAGTTTCTCTCCCATCTCCAGAACTACGCCACCCTGAACTTCGGGGTGTCCTTCGGGCATTACCCCCGGCCGGTCATCGACGTGATCCTGGAACGGTTGCCGCGGACTGCGGTGCTTTTCCTGACGGCCACGGTGGTCTCCTTCTACGCGGGGTTCCTGCTTGGGAAGACCATCGCGTGGCGGCGCGGCGGCGTCATGGAGTACACGGCCACGGTGTCCGGCGTGCTGCTGTTCACGATGTTCACGCCCTGGTTCGGGCTGATGATGATCTGGCTGTTCGCCTTCCAGCTGGGGTGGTTTCCGCTGGGGAAGTTCCTGGACCCTTCCCTGTGGCGTGGATCGCCGGTGGATGCCAACATGGTGTTCACCAGTATGATTGTCACCGCAATGGCGTGGGGGCTGGCAGTCCTGGTTGCGACGCTGGCGGCGCGGCGCTGGGCGCCGGGCAATGAGGGACGGGTTATCCTGGCCGGGTTTGGACTGGCATTAGCGGCCGGCCTGGCGGCATGGTGGTTGTCCGGCGTGGGGCACCTGGCGTGGGACATCCTGCGGCACATGGCGCTTCCGGTGGGGACGCTGACGCTAATCTCCTTCGGGGGGACGATGCTCCTGACCCGGAACAGCATGCTGGAAACAATCCGGGAAGACTTCGTGACGGTGGCCCGGGCCAAGGGTCTGCCGGAGCGGACGGTGCGGGACCGGCACGCGGCCCGCAACGCCCTGCTGCCGGTGGTGACCAGCCTGGTCTTCAGCCTGGCATTCGCTGTTGACGGGAGCGTAATCATCGAGTCTATTTTCTCCTGGCCGGGGATGGGCCGAGCACTGCTGGACGCGGTCCTGAAGGAGGACATGCCGCTGGCGCTGGGAGCGTTCGTGCTGCTGGGGGTGATGACCCTGGTGGCGCACCTGATCGCGGACGTGCTGTACGTCTACCTGGACCCCCGGGTGAGGTACCAGTGACGGCGCCGGTGGTCCCAGGGCCCGGTGTTTCCGGCGAAGGTCCCGGAGGATGGGACTTTCCCGAAGAGGCGGCGGTGCCAGGGCGTTTCGGAGTGCAACTGGCCAGGCTGAGGGTGGCGTGGGCGACGTTCCGGGGTGCGTGGGCGATATTCGCGGCCAGCAGGATCGGGGTAATTGGGCTGATTATCATTGCAGCGTTTGCGTTGTTCGCCCTGGCGCACCCAATCCTGATGAACACCGTGTGGGACCGGTCGGTGTACGATCCGATAACGGGGTACGGGTTTGACGAGTTCGAGCACCCGGCCCAGCCGTCGAGCGCACACCTGCTGGGTACGGACTCGCTGGGCCGGGACGTTTTAAGCCAACTGATGTCCAGCGCGGGCTCAGAGTTCCTCCTGGGGATCACGGCGGCGCTGGTGACCGTGGTAATCGCCACCAGCATCGGGGCAATCGCGGCGTATTACGGCGGCGTGGTGGACGCGCTGCTGATGCGGTTGGCGGACATCATCATCATGCTGCCCACCATCTCGCTGCTGATAGTCCTCACGGCCCTGTTCGACCTGAACCTGATGCAGCTGGCCCTGGTTCTGGGAATCCTGGCGGGATTCGGAGGGACGGCTATTGTCCTGAAATCACAGGCGTTGAGCATCAAGGTAAAGCCGTACATCGAAGCGGCGCGGGTGGCTGGCGGCGGACATATTCACATCATTTTCGTTCATATCGTGCCCAATCTGCTGCCGTTGTCGCTGCTGTACATGATGTTCACCGTGACCGGCGCGATATTTTCCGAGGCCGTGCTGTCCTACTTCGGCATCCTGAACATTCGGATGAGCTGGGGAATCATGATCCACACGGCTTCGACGGGAGGATACCTGCTGGGCGGGGTCGAGTACTGGTGGCTGATAGTCCCCGCCGGAGCGTCCATAACCCTGCTGTGCAGCGCATTCTACCTGGTGGGGAGAGCGCTGGACGAAGTAGTGAATCCCCGTTTGCGGCGGCAGTACGATGGGTGAAACCGCGAGCGTCGCGACGGGGCCGGTAAGGGAGCGGGCCGCCCTTTCCGTGGAAGGCCTGACGATGCACTACCTGACGCGGCACGGGACGGTGCGGGCGGTGGATGGAGTGTCCTTCGGACTGGAGCCGGGCGGATCCATGGGCCTGGTCGGCGAGTCGGGGTGCGGCAAGAGCAGCATTGCGCTGTCGCTGATGAACCTGCTGCCGGACAACGGGCGCCTGATTTCCGGGCGGGTGATGCTGGGCGGTGAGGACCTGCTGGCAATGGAGGGCAGCGAAGTCCGAGATTTCCGGTGGCGGCGCGTGGCCATGGTGTTCCAGGCGGCGATGAACGCCATGGACCCGGTGTACCGGGTGGGGGACCAGATAGTAGAAGCAATCCAGAACCACGGGTTGGAAACGCGGAAAGACGCGGCCCGGGAAAGGGTGGCGCGCTTGTTTGACGTGGTGGGACTGCCTCGCCCGGTGATGACCCGTTTTCCCCACGAGCTGAGCGGGGGGATGCGGCAGCGGGCGATGATCGCCATGGCGTTGAGCTGCGAGCCGGACCTGATAATCGCCGATGAGCCCACCACCGCGCTGGACGTTATCGTGCAGGACCGCATCCTGCGGGAATTAAAGCGGATCCAGCAGGAACTGGGGATGAGCATGCTGTACATCACCCACGACATAGCGGTGGTGGCGGAGGTGACGGAACGGACGGGGGTGATGTATGCGGGGCAACTGGTGGAATTGGGGGATACGTCCCAATTGTTCCGGCAGGCGATGCATCCCTACACCAAGGCCCTCTTGTCCTCCTTCCCAAGCGTGGCGGGAGAGAAACGGCACCTGGAGACATTGGCCGGGGAGCCGCCGAACCTGATTCAACCGCCGCCGGGATGCCGGTTCCATCCCCGCTGTCCGCTGGCGACGGACATCTGCCGGACGGCCATGCCCCCCCTGGTGGAGTTTGCCGGTGGGTGGGCAGCGTGCTGGCATCCCCTGGTGGGAGAGGAGCCGGACCCAGAGCTGGTTGCGGAAGAGGCGGGCCGGGATGGCGCGTGACATGACCGGTGCGGCCGGGGTCAATGGGCTATCCCAGGCCCTGGTCCGAGTGGAAGGGATGACCAAGCTCTTCCCGGTGGGCGGAGGTCTGCTGCGGGGGCCTACCGGATACGTTCACGCGGTGGACGAGGTGGACTTTGAGATTCTCCGGCGGGAAACGCTGGCACTGGTGGGGGAATCTGGGTCGGGAAAGACCACGGTGGGCAGGCTGCTGGTGAAGCTGCTGGAACCGACGGAGGGGCGGATACTCTTCCGGGGCTGGCCGGAGGAAGCCGGCCAGGGCGTGCGGGAGAGTGGGGGACAATCCGGCGGAATGGTGGACACGGCGACCCTGAAGGGTATGGATTTGAAGGGGTTCCGCCGGCAGACGCAGATGGTCTTCCAGGACCCCTATGAGTCGATGAATCCCCGCCGGACTGTCTTCGACACTGTGGCCGAGCCGCTGAACGTGCAGGGGATGGGGACGCGGCAGCAGCGCTTGGGCCGGGTTTCGGAACTGCTGGGGCTGGTGGGGTTGACGCCGCCCTCAGCGTACCTGTTCCGGTTTCCCCACGAACTGTCCGGCGGGCAGCGGCAGCGAGTGGCGATTGCGCGGGCGCTGGTGGTAGGGCCATCCTTCGTGGTTGCCGACGAGCCGACATCAATGCTGGACGTTTCCATTCGTACCGGCATCATGACGCTGATGCAGGATCTGAGCGACCGCCTGGGGATTACCTACCTTTACGTTACACACGACCTGGCGGTGGCGCGGTACATGTGCCAGCGGATCGCGGTGATGTATTCCGGCAAGATTGTGGAACTGGGGGAAACGGAAGAACTCCTGAGCCATCCGCAACACCCGTACACGCGGGCGCTGTTGTCGGCGGTGCCGGTGCCGGACCCGGAGTACCAGAGGGAGCCGGTGGATATCCTGGGTGAGGTGACGGCCGCGGTGGACCCGCCGGACCGGTGCCGGTTCTATGACCGGTGTCCGGTTAGGGAGGATGTCTGCCGGGACAGTCCCCATCCGCTTCTGGAGGAAAAATCGCCGGGACACACGGTGGCATGTTACCGGGTGTAGACTGGGCGGCAGCGCCACGGCTTCCGAGGGTTGGGCTCCCGAGGGTTGTATGAAGGTCCACCTGGTAGACGGCACCTACGAACTCTTCCGTGCGTACTATGCCCTGCCATCCGCCAAGGCCCCGGACGGAAGGGAGGTGGCGGCCACCCGGGGGCTTATCCAGACGCTGCTCACCCTGCTGAGACGGGACGACGTGACCCACGTGGGATGCGCTTTCGATCACGTGGTGGAGTCCTTCCGGAATGACCTGTTCGAAGGGTACAAGACGGGCGATGGGATGCCGGAGGACATCAAGGCGCAGTTCGGATTGGCGGAACGGGCGACCCTGTCCCTGGGCCTCGTCACCTGGCCGATGACGGAGTTCGAGGCTGACGACGCAATCGCAACCGGGGTGTTCCAGTGGAGAGACGATCCCCGGGTGGAGCAATTGGTGATTTGCTCGCCGGACAAGGACCTGGCCCAGATGGTTTCCGCCGACCGGGTAGTGGCATGGGACCGGCGGCGGGATATCGTGATTGATGAAGAAGGAGTGAGGGAGAAGTTTGGGGTCCTTCCGGTGTCAATCCCCGATTACCTGGCGCTGGTGGGAGACGCGGCGGACGGGTTTCCGGGGATTCCCCGGTGGGGAGCGAAGACCACGGCGCAGGTGCTGGAGAGGTACGTCCGCCTGGAGGGCATCCCCGATGATCCGGCCGATTGGGAAGTGAAAGTGCGGGGAGCGAAGGCCGCTGCGGCGAGCTTGTCCGAGCGGCGGGAAGAGGCCGCATTGTACAAGCGGCTGGCCACGCTCCGGCTGGACGTTCCCCTACGGGAGGGTCTGGACG
Source organism: uncultured Dehalococcoidia bacterium (assembly GCA_951812535.1). Classification (GTDB taxonomy): domain Bacteria; phylum Chloroflexota; class Dehalococcoidia; order Lucifugimonadales; family UBA3495; genus CATOSK01. Next base: position 78,966 of record CATOSK010000001.1, read on the forward strand.
ACCTGGATTGGAAGGGTGCGCGGCGGGAGGAGTACCAGTCCCTATGCGACGAGCTGGGGTTCGGCGGGCTGAGGGATGCGCCGCACCGGTGGGCAGGAGAGTAGGCGGGGCACCAATCCGATGCAGGCAACCTGCCGACGCCGGTTAGGGATCCGGGAAGCGAATAACGGAGCGGAGAGTTTCGCCCCGCTCCATGGCCTCGAAGGCGGCCTCGGTGTCTTCCAGGTTGATGACCCGGGAGACGACCCGGTCCAGGTCGAGCTCTCCGTTGAGGTAGTACCGGGCCAGGAGCGGGAAGTCGCGGGAAGGCAGGCAGTCGCCGTACCAGCTTACCCTGAGCGATCCCCCCAGTCCGAAGAACTGGAGCATGGGCAGCTCCATTGTCATGGTCGGATCGGGGACGCCGATGAGGGTGCAGATGCCGGCCAGGTCCCGGGACCAGAGGGCCTGCAGCAGGGTGGTGGGCGTACCAACAGCCTCAAAGGAGTAGTCCACGCCGTTGCCGCCGGTCAGTTCCTTGATGCGCTCCACCGGGTCGCATTGCGTGGCGTTGACCACGTCGGTCGCGCCGAATTCCCTGGCCCACTCCAGCTTGTTTTCCGCGATGTCCACGCCGATGATTCGGTGGGCGCGGGCGAGCTTCGCTCCCATGATGACGCTGTTCCCGATGCCGCCGCAGCCGAAGACGGCGACGCTGCTGCCTCGGCGGACGCCGGCGGTGTACAGGGCAGCTCCGACGCCGGTGGTCACGCCGCATCCCAGCAGGGAGGCCTGCTCTGGCGGACACTCCCGGGGGACGGGGACGGCCTGCCTGGCGGCGACGACGGTGTGGGTGCAGAAGGTGCCGATGCCGATGGCGGGGCTGAGCCGGGCGTTGTCCCTGGCGGCAGTCATCCTCGGCTGGGCATTGAGGCTGGCGGAGCAGAGGTTGGCCTGTCCGATGGCGCAGAAGCGGCAGTGCCCGCAGGGGGCGCGCCAGGCCAGGACTACGTAGTCGCCGACCTTCGGCTCCGTGACGCCTTCCCCCACGGCCTCGACGATGCCGGAGCCTTCGTGTCCCAGCAGGTAGGGGAAGTCGTTGCCGATTGCGCCCAGCTTGTAGTGCAGGTCGGTGTGGCAAACGCCGCTGGCCTGGATCCGGACGAGGACTTCGCCGGGGCCGGGGTCATCGATAATTATTTCTTCCAGCTGGGTTGGTTCGCCGGCAGCGCGGGAGATGATTCCTTGTCCGGTAGTGGGCACGTTGGGCCTCCGTAGGATGGGGGATGGCGGGGGACGTTATTTAGCAAGAGTACCGTAGGGTGGCCGGCGTTTTTTCGCCAGGATTGCTTTCAAGAATCGTCCTTTGACGTGACGGGAGGGTTCTTCCTGGCGCCGGATTGGTCGAATCAATCCCTTGTAGCGGATTTTGGCGGAGGAGCGTGTCCGTTTGGGGATGACCTCGTAGGACATTTTGGTTTTGTCCGGCCGTCTAGCCGCTGTCAGAATGGGCACAAGGAGCTTGGCCGCGTGCTCTATCATTACCCCGTGATGGTCGAAGTCATCGGTAAAGAACACAGTGACGTTGTTGGCCACGTCCTCTCCGTTGGATGCGGGCAGGCCGTTGCCGAGGTAAAGGGTGTCCGATTCAGGGTCGTAGTCTATTCGTAACTTGGGGCTTAAGGAATTCCCCATCTTTTCAAAGCTCCATGATCGAAGAATCGGTTAAGTAGTTTTCCGTCTTCCAATATCACCCGCACCCACTTGCCTGTCTCTTCAATGTATCCGAAATACCGTAATCTGCCGTCCGATTGGACTTCAGTATGGAATGGGTTAGCAACCACACGTTCAACCCATTCGTCTTCTATTTCCGGGTGATTGTACCTGACGATGTTTTCGTAGTACCAAGTGGTTTCCACCGGAGCATTTTATCCTAAACCGCTCCTTCCGCCTCCAGTTCGGACAGTTCCTCGGGGGTGAGGCCGCCGAGGGTGGTGAGGATTTCCCGGTTGTTTTCGCCCAGGGTGGGCGGGGTGTCCGCGGCAAAGTCCACGCATTCGGTGAGGTGGATGGGGGTCTTGAGGGAGGTGAATTGCCCTCCGAGGGTGTCTCCCGTAGAGACGAACATATCGCGGGCGGAAAGGTGGGGGCATTGGTCCAGGTCGGAAATGGTCTGGGCGATTCCCATGGAGAAGCCAATCCCGGTGAGCTTTTCGGCCACTTCCCACTTCGGCAGCTGGCTGGACCATTCCTCGATGGCGGGGATGACGTTCTGGAAATAAAACTCACCGTCCGGGTCCTGTCCAAGGTAGCGGGGGTCATCAGCAAGGTCGTCGCGGCCGATGAGCTGCCACATGGCCTTCAGGCGTTCGGAGGAGCGTACGCCGGCCATCAGGACGTACCCATCCCTGGCCTTGAAGGGCATCCCCGCGGTCACGAGCCGGTCCCGGGAGCGAGTGGGATTGCGTCCGGTGGACTGATAGACGTTCATGCTGCTGACCAAGTGGGAGACCATGCACTCGTACATCCCCATGTCCACCAACTGGCCCTGTCCGGTTTGATCGCGTGACCGAAGGGCAAGGACGATTCCGAGGGCGGTCCAGAGGCCGGGCACGGAGTCGCCGATGTTATCTCCCACGGCTTGGGGCGGGCTGTCGGGCTCGCCGGTGACCTCCATCCATCCGGCCATCCCCTGGATGCTGAGGTTGTTGGCGGGCCAGGCGGAGTAGGGGCCGCGCAGCCCGTCGCTGTCCCCGTATCCGGTGATGCTGGCGTAGACCAGGCCGGGGTTGATTCCATGGAGGGTGTCGTAGCCGAGGCCGAGCCGTTGGAACGCGCCCGGCCCCCAGTTGTCGATCAGGACGTCGGATTCCTTGACGAGGCTGCGGAAGGCGTCCTTGCAGCGGGAGTTACGTAGGTCAAGGGTTACGCTTTTCTTGTTCCGGTTGATGCCGAGGTACCGTGAGCTGACCTGCTGTCCGTCCGGTCCCGACAGGAAGGGACCGCGGCCCCGGGAAAGGTCGCCGCTGCGGGGACGTTCGATCTTGATGACCTCGGCGCCCATGTCGGCGAGGATGAGGGAACAGAAGGGCCCGGCGACGATATGGGTCGCATCCAGGACGCGGATACCGTCGAGGGGGAGGGGAAGCTTGGTGGTGGGGTCGGTCATAAGAATGCCTCCGGAGTGTGGGGTCGGCGTGCGTTCCAGGGGCAATCATACTCCACTACAAAGCCCGGAGGCGGTTCTCACATCGGGTTGTACGTTCGAAATCATGGGGTGTGTGAGAGATATTCGATCGCGATCCAGACCCCTGTCCGCCTCCAGAGTGACCGTCAATATGAGAGCGGAGGCCTGCCCTCACATATCCTCTTGCAACTAATTACGACTATGCGGGTCTGGGGTTGGCGCTCAGTTACCAGACTACGGTGTTGACGCCGGCGGCGAGGGAGTGGTCCCGGCCTCCGAGAGTGGCCGTGGCGCCGTCTTTCACGCTGACGGAGTAGATTTTACCTTTCGACATGACGGTCAACTCCTCAATGGATTCCGGATCGGGCTTGTTACCCCCGGGGACCACGAGGTCGTCCACGGTGAATGTGCCGGTGGGGTCGTAGACTGCCCATTGCTTGGTGGCATTGCTGAAATGGGCGACCCATTTCAGATTGTCCCCCAAAGGAGACATGGCCTCCGCTGCCGGCTGGTCGCCGGAAGGAAGTGCTGGGACCGGTGTCGCGGTTGGCTCCGGCGTAGGGGTTGGGGTGGGGGTCGGTTCCGGCGTGGCCGTTGGAGTGGGCTCCGGCTCTGGAGTGGCGGTGGGCTCGGGGGTCGCTGTCGGGGCCGGAGTCGGCGTTGGAACCGGGGTGGCCGTCGGTTCAGGGGTGGGAAACTCCGCCATCGCAGCCCCGCTGCCCGATGGTTGGGAAGAGCCGGCCGGTGGACTGGCTGCCTGATTACCTGTACCGGACGCCGGCGAGGGGGATTCGGGCGCGGAACCGCCGGAGCAAGCGGACAATGCGAAAAGTATGACCACGCCGAAAATAGTTGCAAGGAGGTACGAAAAATAACGTTTCCGATGGAACGCCAGTATGTTCATTGAATCCCTTCTTTCGGATTTCGAATCGATTTATCCCTATTTAACATAACACACGGAGTACCGCCGCCAAAAGGTGACCAAGCGGTCAAAGCGGGCCAGAATCGCGGACCTGGGACGGGTCAGGTGGTGGTGACGTCGGACGGGGCAGGTCCGAAGCGGGCGGCCTGAAGCTGCTCGGTGGTTGCGGGAGGCTCGGCGGCGAGTTCTTGGTAAAGGGACGGAGGCGGACGGACATCGGCGAGAGCAGGTATGACCTCTTCCCCCATCAGCCGGACGGACTTCATGATTTTCTCGTGCTCGATGCCGCCGAACATCATCCAGTTGCTGACGTGGGTGACGCCAAGTTCGGCGGCTTCGCGGAACTTGCGGATAACCGTGTCGGGGCTCCCGAAGAAAAGACGCTGCATGAAGCCGTCATCGTCCAGTTCCCCCTGGTAGGGGCCCACCTGGACCCGGCCATTCTCCACTTCAAGGCGGTTCAGGGCCCGCCCCGCCCGGTTCTGCCAGCGGGCGTAGGATAGCTGGGCCCGGGCCTCTTCGTCGGTTTCGGCGACGTGGGTGATGGCCTGCATCCCCAGCTCGATGTTGTCCACCGGCTTCCCCATTCCCATGCGAAAGTGGACCAGGGCGCCCAGGTGGGCGCGCATTCCGGCGGCACCGAGGAGACCTGTGGTGATGGGCATCATATCCCGTTCCGCGGCCAGCTTCATGGACTCTACGCTGGTGCCGGCGATCCAGAAAGGAGGGTGGGGTTTCTGCAAGGGCTTGGGCCAGACGGTGGTCGGGTGGTCGATAGTGATGTGCTCGCCGGCGTAGGTGAAGGACTCGTCCTGGGTCCAGGCCTTCACCAGGACGTCAACGGTTTCCAGCGTGCGTTGGCGCGACTCGTCCAGCGAGATCCCGAACCGAGCCATTTCGTGAGGCTGGTATCCCCGGCCGATGCCGCAGATGAACCGTCCGTCGACCAGATTGTCCAGAACGGCGACTTCTTCGGCCAGGCGGAGCGGGTCCCAGATGGGAAGGACGAGGATGCCGGTGGCGATATTCAGTTTCCGGGTGCGCTGCCCGATGTGGAGGGCCTGCAGCAGGGGAGCGGGAGAATTGCCGTAATTGGAGAAGTGGTGCTCCGCGATGAGGCAGTAGTCGAACCCGACTTCTTCGGAATACTGGATATGTTCGACGCCTTCTTCGAACAGGGTTTTCCACTTGCGAATCCCGGGATTGGGCCATTCGCAGAAAAGTCCAAAATTCATGCGGGGAAAGTTGCTCCTGAAGAGGGGGAATGGGGAGGCCGGGGCCAACTGGCCGTCAGGGCAGTGTATACGTGACATAACTGCCAGTCAACGCAGGGGAGGACCGGCCCTGTTGTACAATCAGATTAGGAGAGCAAAGCGATCCGGATCCAGGAATGGCACCTGTGTCAAAGCAGTCACTGCAGAAACGGAAGATGTCACAAGCCGCTGAACCGTGGGTCTTTTACTACGATGGAGAGTGCGGGTTTTGCATCCGCTGGGTGGGCCGTTTGCGAAGGCTGGACCGGGCCGGAAGGGTTTCCTGGACGGCTTTTCAATCGCTGGATAGTCCACCGCGAGGGATAGGCTGGGAGGACTTGAGAAGGTCAGCTTACCTGGACAACGATCCACAGATGGGCGCAGCGAACCTGCACGAGGGGTTCTTCGCCTTCCGGCACCTGACCCTGCGAATACCAGCTTTGTTTCCGCTGGCGCCGCTTTTCTGGCTTCCCGGTATGGGATGGCTGGGAAGCCGGGTGTACCGCTGGGTTGCTGATAACCGGTACAGGTTTTCCTGTCCGCGGCCGTTCGGCGGGGGATGATTCCCAGAGTTTCCCCGACCGGGTTCACTGCCTTGATGCAAAGCTTCGGATCGGCCGGCCACTGGCAGAGGAGACTTTTCTCTCCGGTGGACGCTTCGTCCCTGGCCGTTTTCCGCATCGTCTTCGGGTTGCTGATGGTGTGGGAGACGTGGCGGATCATCGACAAGGGCTGGGTCGAGCGGCACTTTTCGGGCAAGGAGTTCTACTTCACCTACTGGCCGCTGGATTTCCTGCGTCCCTGGCCCGGGGACGGCATGTACCTCCATCTTGCCTTGATGGGAGTCTTCGCCGGTTTCATCGCGCTGGGGTTCCTGTACCGGGTCAGCGCGGCGTGTTTCTTCCTGATGTTCGCCTACGTCTTCCTGCTGGAGAAGGCGCGGTACCTGAACCACTTCTACCTGGTCTGCCTCCTTTCGGCGTTGTTGGCCGTCCTTCCGGCTCACCGCCAATGGTCCATCGACTCCCTTCTTTGGCCGGCGCTTCGGTCCCCGGCGGTTCCGGCGTGGAGCGTTTGGCTGCTCCGGTTTCAGATTGCCGTCCCCATGTTCTTCGCGGGTCTGGCCAAGCTCAACGGGGATTGGCTGCAGGGAGAACCGCTGCGGATGTGGCTGGCGGCGCGGCCGGACTTCCCCTGGCTTGGGCCTTATTTCCAGGACGAGGCAGTGGTCTGGGCCATGGTATACGGGGCGCTGGCCATTGACCTGCTCTTCATCGGATACATCACCAACCGGCGGACGCGGGTTTTCGGGTTTGGGCTGGTGGTGCTGTTCCACTTCTTGAACGCCCGCCTGTTCAACATCGGGATATTCCCCTGGCTGATGATTGCTGCCACTCCGGTGTTTTTCGCGCCGGACTGGCCCCGCCGGGTGTGGGACGACATCCGGGGTAGGTCTGCCTGGCGGGCCGGACGTTTGGCGGCGGGAGTTGCAGTTGGGGCAACAGCCGGATATTTGGTCCCCGAGCAACCCCACCTTATGACTCTCCTGTGTGGGGCCCTGGGGGTGGGGTTGTTCGCCTGGCACCTGGATGAGCCGTTCCGGAGGTCGGCGGCAGCACATCCCGGGGTTGAGCAGGAGGGTTACAGAGGGCCGGAGCCGTCGGACTGGACGCTGCAGCGCGGTTTTGTGGCCGCCCTGTTGGCGGCTTGGGTTGCGGTCCAGGTGATGCTCCCCCTCCGTCACTACGCTATCCCCGGCAACGTTCACTGGACGGAGGAGGGCAGGGACTTCTCCTGGCACATGAAGCTGCGGGACAAGGAGTCCAGCGCGTCCTTCGAGGTGGCCGCCGGGGATGGGACCAAAGTCGTTCAACCGGAAGAGCATCTGACAGCGTGGCAGGTGCCCAAGATGGCCTCCCGCCCGGAGATGGTCCTGCAATACGCCCGTTACCTGGAACGGCTATCCCGGGAGCAGGGTGAAGGAGATGTCGAAGTCCGGGCTCATGTGTTCTCCGCGCTGAACGGCAGGCCGCCGCAGCGGTTGGTGGATGAGACGGTAGATCTGACGACGGTGGGGAGGCCTTGGTGGGGGCACGCATCCTGGGTATTGCCGCTGCAAACCCCACTGAGGGCTGATGAGGATGGGGAAGCCGGTCAGGATACAACGCCGACCAGGACGTTGCCGCCATAGCCGCCGGCGTAGGGCGGATAGTTCCGTTCCTCAGGCGTGAAGCCACACTCCCGCAGCAGGCGCAGCCAGGTCTCCTTGGGGAAGAGGCCATGAGTGTGGTGGTCTTCCTCGATGGTGCGGACGCCGTGATCGTTGATGATGTAGAAGAAGACGGACTCGGTTTGGGTGTCAGAGGGGTTGAGGTCGTCGGCATGTTCTATGAAAGTGACGGTGAGTCCCTCCTTTTCGTGGACCCAGTGTAGGACCGAGGGCCCCACAAAAGTCTCCCGGTAATGATCCGGTGCGAGGAGCAACACTCCGCCGGGGCGCAGGTGCATCCTGGCGCTCTGGAACGCTGCGGACAGGTCGTCCTCGGTGAGCATGTAGTCGATGGCGTCGTGGACGAGGATGGCGTCAAAGGTGATCCCCAACCGGACCTCGCGCATGTCGCCGAGGTGGTGGGGGACGGCGGGGTTGAGGTTCTGGGAGAGGGACAGCATTTCGGGGGAGAGGTCCAGAGCGGTGAGATTGAACCACTGGGAGAGGTGGGAAAGGACGTGGCCGCCTCCGCAGCCCATGTCCAGGACCGAGTGGCGGCCCGGTCCGAGCTTTTCCTGCAGGATTTCCTTCAGATGCCAGGCCTCGACGGCGTACTCCTCCGGCGGGCTGAGGATGGGCCACAGGTGGGCCAGTTCGTGGTAGAGGCGGTGGTGCTCCATTACGTGGAACCTGAAAGCAGCGAGGGAAAAAGGGAGAGCCGTTGAAAATTCGGAGGTGGGCACCGGGTTGGGGTTGATGGTTTGGTGCCGGGAGAGGGGATCGAACCCACACACCCTCGCGGGTAGCGGATTTTAAGTCCGCCGCGTCTACCTTTCCGCCATCCCGGCTTACGGTAATTTAAGCACAAATCGGGGGAATCTTCACGTGCCAGCAGGACGCCGGAAGGACAAATTCCGCTTCCGTTCACGGTGGGCCGTCGCCCAGCAAGGCGGCGAGGCCGCCGGTCAACCCCGGGCAGGCAATGCCCAGGGCGGTCGTGCTGGCCTCGCAGTCAAGCCCCAGTATTTCGGGACGGGCGGCCGGTTCCCGCTTCGGAACAACCAGGTTACGGTCCAATCCGAAGGTGGCGGCCACTTCCTGGGAAAAGGCCATCATGGTAACCCAGTCCCCTCCGGCGATGTGGTGAATGCCTGGGAATTTCCCTTCGACCAGGGCTGTAATCCCATCCACGAGATGTTCCACGTAGACCGGCGTCCGGTAGACATCGGTTGGAGCGTAGTAGGGTTGTCCGCCACCCAGGCGGTCTATCAGCCAGGGAAGGAAGTTGCGTTTGCCCGGGTGGGGCCACCCGTAGACGATGCTGGTGCGGATTATGCTCCAGTCCGCGGCCAACTCAGCCACCCGTCGCTCCGCCTCGTACTTGGTACGGCCGTAGTGGGTTGCGGGATTCGGGGTGTCGTGCTCCCGGTAGGGGCCGTTGGCGCCGTCAAAGACATACTCGGTGGACATGAAGACAAGCCTGGCGCCGCTTTGTCGGCAGAGCCGCGCCACGGTTTCGGTCCCGGCAACGTTGACCGATGTGGCCAGGTCCGGCTCCCGCTCCGCCGTGTTCACGTCGGCCATCGCGGCCAGGTGCACCACCACATCGGGCTGGACGGAACAGAACAACCGGTCCAGGTATGGCGGTTCAGTCAGGTCGAGCCTGTGCCAGGAGTTGCCGTCTTCCGGCGGAGGCTGGGACAGGAAGGTCCCGGCAATGGAGTGAGCGGCGGTTTCCGACAGTCGCCGGACCAGGTGACGCCCGATGAATCCGCTGCCCCCGATGACGAGCACCCGCGCCATGACTCCTCCTTATGCCCCCGCTGGGGGAGTTGGTTGGCCCCATTATATGGTCAAGGCCGGTTGCTCGCAGTTGAGCGCGGCGGCCATGCCCTGCGGATTGCGGGCCCGGTCCCGGCGGAACGGCAGGTTGGGAGAACTTTTGCCCGGGGCCCAGCGTAACGTTGTTTAATACGGCAGGTCCCGCATGGCCTGTGGGAATACAAGGAGTGAATCGTGAGGTTTCGGAAGACCAGGGCATCGTGGGCAGGGATGTTGGCCGGGCTGATGCTCGCGTTGCCGGTGTTGGCGGCCTGCGGTTTGGAACCCTCATCGCCGCCACCCGCTGCTACCCAGGCTTCGGATTCGCCAATGGCGGAGGCAACACTTCCTCCAACACCAGAGCCTGCCGTGACACCGGACATTCCGGCTCCCGGCCCAACAGTCCCGTCAGCGGCCCCGCCGGCGCCAACGGCTGCGCCTGCATACCCGCCCGTCACGGACGCATCCGCGGCCCGGGGGGAACTTCAGGAAGCGGCCTTCAGGTACTTGCGGGAGCTGGCCGAGGGCCTTGGCCCCAGGGAAAGTTCAACGGCGGAGGAGAAAGCGGCGGCGGATTTCCTGGCCGCGACCTTCACCGAATTGGGCTATTCGCCTTCTCTCCTAGAATTTGAGGAGACATCCCTGGAGGCGTCGCTCACGGTGGACGCTCCGGTGGGTTGGGGGGAGGATGCGCCGAGGGCGAGGCCGCTAACCGGGTCTTCCCCGGGCAACATATCTGGCTTCGTGGAGTTCGTCGGGCTGGCCAGGGAAGAAGACATACCGGAGGAAGGGCTGGATGGCAAGATCGCGCTGATTGAAAGGGGGGAAATTTCCTTCGGCAGCAAGGTGGATCGTGTGCGTAATGCCGGCGCTGAGGCGGCGATAGTCTTTAACAACCAGCCCGGAGGGTTTCAGGGGTCCCTGGGCAGAAGGGGAGCAATCCCCGCGGTGGCTATATCCCAGGCCAACGGGGTCAGAATCAAGGAATTGATGGCCGAGGATCGTATAGAAGTTACTTTGACGGTGGAAGAAACGGCCGAACCGTCGCAGAACCTGATAGCCGAGTTGCCGGGGACCGGTGACGGGGTGGTCGTGGTGGGGGCCCATTACGACACGACTCCAGGCTCCATTGGGGCCAGCGACAACGCTTCCGGGATGGGGGTGTTGCTGGCGCTGGCGGAGGAACTGGCCGGCCGGTCCTTCCCCTTCACGCTGCGGTTCATCGCTTTCGGAGCGGAGGAAACCGGGCTGAACGGCAGCGATCATTACGTGGACTCACTTTCCAGAGATGAACTGTCCAGCATCTACGCGATGATCAACATAGATGCCATTGGCAGCGGCAGGACCGTGTCCGTCAGCGGCGACCGGTGGTTGACCAGCTATGTGTCGGACTACGCTTCCGGGACGGGGGTCAGTGTAGAAGTAAGCCGGCGGGTGGGCGGCGGCAGCGACCACGCCAACTTCCGCAACGCGGCGGTGCCGGTGTTGTTCTTCATCGGCGATGACCTTTCCCGGATCAACTCACCGCGGGACACGATGGAACACATCAACGCGGAGTTGCTGGGAGATACCGCTGCGGTCGTGTTGGACCTCCTCCTCTCCGTCGACCAACTTCCGGCCTACGGCCAATAACCCGGTCCGCCTGCTCCTCCGGGTGGCCGGCTTGTCCTGTACCGCCAGCCATCGGGCTCCGGCGTGGTAATATGCGGGCAACCAAGACCCCATAGGAGGATGTTATGGCTCCTGGAGGACTGGACTGGCTGGCGAAAACCGTTGAGGAAACCCTGGAGCCCGAGATTCCCATCTGTGACCCCCACCACCACTTCTGGGTATCGCGGCCGGAGCCGGTGGACTACCAGCGCTACCTCCTGCCGGAGTTGGCCGAGGACGTGAACAGCGGACATAACGTCCGCTCCACGGTCTTCATCGAGGTGCGGTGCAACTACCGGGAAGAGGGGCCGGAGGAGATGCGGCCGGTGGGCGAGGTGGAGTACATCGAGACCATCGCGGCGGAAAGCGCCACCGGGAGTCACGGCGCGACGCGGGCGGCGGCGGCGATTATCGGGCACGCTGACCTGAAGTTGGGGGAAGGAGTGAGGCCGGTGCTGGAGGCGATGCGAGAGGCCAGCCCAGGCCGGTTCCGGGGCGTGCGCCATTCGGTCGGGTGGGACGAAAGCCCGGACCTGGCCAACCGGGATATAAAGGGAGCATTGGGCACCGAGGGCTACCGGACCGGGGCCAGGGTTCTGTCCGATATGGGGCTGGTCCTGGAAAACTCCCTGTATTTCCACCAGTTGGGCGAGTTGGCTGATTTCGCCCGGGCCGTCCCCAGCCTGACCATCGTCCTGAACCACATCGGCGGGTTGTGCCGCATCGGCCCCTACGCCAACCGCGACGACGAAGTCCTGCCGGCCTGGCGGGAGGGAGTGGCCGAGGTGGCCCAGTGTCCCAACGTTATTATGAAGCTGGGAGGAGTGGGCCAACTCCGCTACGGGTACTACTGGGACCTGCGGGAAACTCCCATCGGGTCCGAGGAGCTGGCGGGAGCTCTGAAGCCGTTGATGGACCACTGCATTGAGCAGTTTGGTCCGAACCGCTGCATGTTCGAAAGCAACTTCCCGGTGGACAAGCCGTCCTACTCCTACAACGTGCTGTTCAACGCCTTCAAGCGCCTTTCCCGGGACTACTCGGCGGGGGAGCGGGCCGCCATGTTCCATGACACGGCGGCCCGGGTTTACTCGATTAACGTCTAACTGATGACGTATAACTGAAAATGCGTAAGAAGGCCGGTTGACGGGATGGTTTTCGAGCCGGCCACGAAATAGGGAGGGACAAATGTCCGTTGGATTGGTAGTGCCATTGCCCGCGTACACCCTGGACCCGGCGTTCATCGCCAAGAAGGCAGAGGACCTCGGGTTCGAGTCCATCTGGTACCACGAGCATCCCATTCTGCCGGTAAACAGCGCCAGCCCCTTCCCCGCCACCGGCGGTGAAATCCCCTGGACTTACCGGCACTTTTCCGAGCCCTACATCGCCCTGGCCATGGCGGCGGCGGTAACCGAGCGGATCAAGCTGTGCACCGGCATCACGCTGGTGCCGGAACGCAACCCGCTGATCCTAGCCAAGCAGATCTCGGTGCTGGACCTCCACAGCCAGGGCAGGTTCGTCTTTGGGGTCGGATCGGGGTGGAACCGGGAGGAGACCACGATGATGGGCGGGGACTTCGACCACCGGTGGACCCAGGCCCGGGAGGCGGTTCTCGCGCTGAAGGAATTGTGGACCAAGGACGAGGCGGAGTTCCACGGGCGGTACTACGACTTCCCGCCGGTCTACATGTATCCCAAGCCGGTCCAGAAACCGCACCCGCCGGTCCTGCTGGGCGGGAACGCTCCCAACGTGCTCCAGCGGGTTGCCAGGTGGGCCGATGGATGGCTGCCCAACCGGATTACTCCCGAGAGGGTGGAGGACGGACGCCAACGGCTGGACGCCCTGGCTGCCGAGCGGGGACGGGACCCGGCCTCGGTAACGATTTCCGTTTTCGGTCAACCCCCGGAGACGACCCGGGAAACGGTTGACTCGCTCCTGAACGCGGGCGCAACGAGGGTTTCAGTTTGGGCGAATCACTGCGACACCGAGAGGGAGATGGGGGAACAACTGGAGAGGATGGCCGAGACATTGGTCCGGTGATCCGGCAGAGGCTTGACGAGGTTGAAGGAACGGGGCTGCCGGGCATGGACCGGTGGCCCCGCCTTCTGATTGGTGGCGCCGTTCCAGCGACATTCCAGGGGATAGGAGGTTTCCAATGGCAAGGTTCGAGGATTACGCCGAAAGGTTCCAGTATGTCCGGTTGGATAGGACTGAAGGGATCCTGCAGATGACCTTCCACAGCGACGGGGACACCCTCCAATGGGGCGCCGGTCCCCACTCCGAGTTGCCCGAGGTCTTCCACGCGGTGGGCTCCGACCCGGAAACCAAGGTGGTGATTATGACCGGGGCAGGCGACGGCTTCACCGGCCCGGCGGGCAGCAGCGCCACGGTGCCGCGCCGAACTCCCGAGCAGTGGGATGGAACATACTGGGAGGGCAAGCACCTGTTGGGAAACCTGCTCAACATCGAAGTGCCGGTGATCGCCGCCGTCAATGGCCCCGCCCTACGCCACTCCGAGCTGCCTCTGTTGAGCGACATCGTCCTGGCGGCGCCCCATACGACCTTTCAGGACTCGGGGCACTTCATGAGCGGGCTCACCCCGGGCGACGGAATGCACATCATCTATCCGCTGCTGCTGGGGATGAACCGGGGCAGGTACTTTCTGTTAACGGGGCAGAAGCTGGACGCGGAGCAAGCCCGGGAATTGGGTTTGGTGGCGGAGGTCCTGCCGCAAGCGGACCTGGTTCCCCGCGCTTGGGAACTGGCTCGTCAACTGGCCCAGCAACCCAGGCTGGTCCTCCGTTACTCCAGGGCTCTGCTCACCCACAAGCTGAAGCAGGAACTCCATGACCTGCTGGGCTACGGCCTGGCCCTGGAAGGTCTTGGCTCCGCCCAGGACTACCTGGACCGGGGACAGGGCCGGTAACCCGCCGCCATGCAGTGCAGAGGCACACCGGAAGCGGGTGCTGATTGGGAAGCCGTCAGTCCTCAGCGGGAGCCTTAGGACCCGGCAACCGGTTGGCGATCAATGCGATTCCAATTGCCGTCAGCCACGCCGTGAAAGCGACGCCGCTGAATCGGTGTATGGGAACCAGGGCGTCGGACCAGATCAGCTGCATTCCTATTCCGATGGCGACGGAAAACAGTGCAGACCACTTCCAGACCCCCCCGGCCTTCCATTGGTGCAATGCCGACCAGGCCAGGGCCAGCCCCGCCAGTGAAAACCCGGCGGTTCCGGTAAGCCAACGCGCTTGGGCAACCGTCTGGGCCGGTGTTCCGGGCATCCCGCCGGCTACGACGTGGGAGAATTCCAGGGCCATTGCGGTCAGGACCAACGCCAACAGGCCGGAGAGGGCCGTGACCCCGCCCGACACGGCGAAGATTGCTACAACCGGCTGGGGCAGATGCCGACGCCGCACCAACCGCGTGCGCAGCAGGAGCAGGGCAGCGCCGGTCAGGGCAACTCCCGAAAGCATCCTGGCAAGCCCGCTGACCCCGTAGAGGACCCAATGGTCGGCGATGGCGGTCAGGGAAGCTGCAAGATTGGGTTGGTCAGCGCCGGACATGACCCGTCCGGCGATCATTACGATAGTCGCGGCCGTCCCGACCACCAGCAATAGCCCTGCCCACAGCTCCGCCTTGCCGGTGTCTGCGCCGACGCCTGGCGTCTGAGCTGGTTCCGGGTTTGCTGGTTCCGGGTTTGAATGAATGGGATTGGTGTGCATCGTTGGGAGCGCGATGTTCCTGGGCCCCATTTCGCCGGCTTGAGGCCCCAAAGGGTTGCGGCTTTCCGGAAGGAGGTGGTCCGTCCGGTCAGGCCCGGAGCCGTTCAACCGCCTTCTCCAACCACATTGTACGTCACAGCGGCACCCGTCCGCATTTCAAGGTTGCTCAAGCCCGTAGCGCCGGTTGTTACGATACCCGCATTCCGACCCCCAATTGGAATGCTCTGCGAAGCCGGAGAGGTTTCGCTTGTAGGTTTTCATGCCCGGAAGGTTATAATCTGGAGCCAGTGTGTAGCCCCCATCAAGGGAACTGGCCGGGCGGCGTCCTGGGGTCGGGAGCCGGGCTTCGGCGTCAAGCCGGCAGTTGCAAGGTCCCGGGCAGAGTCGGCCGTTGGCTTGGGGTACAGAGATTATAATAGGTCCGAAATCCGGACGGCGGCGGTGGGCATTCCCGTCGCACTTGGAACACACCACCATGTTGATGCCGCAACCTGGCTTATGTCCTTTATATCAGCAACTATTGTATAATGATAAGGTCAAGCCAGTTAGCCTCTGGGGGTCGTCGGATGGAGGCGGCATTCCAGGCATCGGGAAAGCCCCGGGAAATAGAACGCGATTGCCCTCGGTGAGGGGTGTGGAGGAATAGCACTTGACTGAATCGTTGGCGCGCATTTGTTCCCGAAGGCCGTTGGTGGTCATCGGCGTTTGGGTGATTCTGCTGTTCGTGAGCGGGGCGCTCAGCGCAAACTTGCTGTCCACCGCAACCACCACCGAACTGAAACAGTCCGGAGGTGCAGATTCGCAATTGGCTGCCGAATTGCTTGAGGAAAAGCTGCGGCCGAAACGGATAATTGAATCGGTTGTAGTCCAGTCTGAGAACTATACGGTGGATGACCCGGAGTTCAGGCAACAAGTCGAAGTGTTGTTCGGTGGGATCGCCGGGCTGGGCCCCGAGATCGTCCTTGGGGGGCAACACTACTATATGGCCGAGGATGCTAGGCTGGTTTCGGCCGACCGCAGGACGACACTCATTCCCCTTTTCATGGCAGGGGATTTCGACGAGGCCGGGAAAAACGTGAGCGAGGTTATCCACATAGTGGAGGAAGCCAACGCCAGCGGTGACTTCCGGGTGCTCATTGTTGGCGAATCCAGCATCTCACACGAGGCCAACGAATTCGCCGAGGAGGACCTGCGGCAAGGGGAAGCCATTGGAATTCCAGTGGCGTTGATCATTCTTCTCGTTCTGTTCGGCACCGTGGCGGCCGCGTTGGTGCCGATAGGCCTGGCAGTGGTGGCCATAGTCATTGCCCTGGGGTTGGCGGCCTTGATTGGCCAGGTGTTCGAGTTGGTGTTTTTCATCCAGATGATGATTACCATGATCGGTCTGGCGGTCGGCATTGACTACTCGCTGTTCATAATTTCCCGCTTCCGGGAAGAAATGAACCGAGGTCTGTCCAAGCGGGAAGCAGTGCAGAGGACCGGCGCGACGGCTGGCCGGACCGTCCTGTTCAGCGGCGTGACCGTCGTCATTGCCCTCTTCGGCATGCTCATAGTTCCCTCTTCCTTCTTCCAATCCCTGGGGCTTGGGGCAATTTTGGCCGTCATTGTTGCGATGCTGGCGACGCTAACCCTGTTGCCAGCGGTTCTCTCCCTGCTCGGCACCAAGATAAACCTGCTCCCGATTCCATTCGTCGGCAGGGTCAATACCGAGGGTTCCGATACCAACGACCACGGCTTCTGGGAAGTGACCACCCGGGCAGTGACGAGGTTCCCTATCGTAAGCGTCCTGGCCATCGGGGTACCCCTCTTGGTGGTGACGTTCTTCTACTTCCAGATCCAGACGGGGTTGAACGGTGTGGATACTTTCCCCGAGGGCTCTCAGACTAGGGAAGCCTTCTTTGTCCTGGAAAAGGAGTTCTCGTTCGGGTTGGTGAATCCGGTTGAGGTGGTCATTAGCGGTGACATCAACAGCCCGCCAGTGCAGGAAGCGTTAGACAAGCTGCGAACAGGGCTTCATGAGTCACAGGATTTCCCGCTGCCGCCAGCAGAGTTGGAGGTCAATCCTGCGGAAGACCTGGCCTTGCTTCAGGTGGCGATTCCCGGAGAGCCGCGCAGCCAAGCAACGGTGGACGTCATAACCGGCCTCCGGGAAGAGATCATTCCCGCCGCCTTTTCGGGCGTTTCTGCCGATGTTTACGTAGGTGGAGTGGCGGCCAACGCCGCGGACTTCTTTGAAATTGTTGACCGTTACACGCCCATCGTCTTCGGCTTCGTGCTGGGCTTCAGCTTCCTTTTCCTGATGCTGGTTTTCCGATCGATAGTCATCGCCATAAAGGCGGTTGTCATGAACCTGTTGTCGGTCGGGGCTGCTTACGGCCTGTTGGTGCTGGTGTTCCAGAAGGGGGTGGCCGATGCCCTGCCCTTCTTCCAGCACGCCGAGGTGATAGATGCCTGGATACCACTGTTCCTGTTCTCCATCCTCTTCGGGCTCTCCATGGACTACCACGTCTTCCTGCTGAGCCGGGTTCGGGAGCGCTACGACCAAACCGGGGACAACACCCAGGCTGTTGCCTATGGGCTGCGGTCTACGGCAGGCCTGATTACGGGGGCCGCGCTCATCATGGTTGTGGTGTTCAGCGGTTTCGCGTCGGGAAAGACTATCATCAATCAGCAAGTTGGGTTCGGGTTGGCGGTGGCGATATTCCTGGATGCCACGCTGGTGCGATCGGTGTTAGTACCGGCAAGCATGGAGGTTCTGGGGAAGGGGAACTGGTACCTGCCGGGATTCCTGCGCTGGCTGCCCGATGTCCGGGTGGAGCCGGCTGAAGACTAGCGCCGGAGCAGGGGGAACAGGGAATGTGTGTCCCCTCCGTGGCAGCCTTGAATATTAGAGAAACTCATTTCCTCAGGGGAGGTGCAGCCACTGATGGATGTCACTGATCTGAAATTTCCAACTGACTATCAGCCGGGTTATGCGGAAGCCCGGGCACTTGCGCCTGAGATTGCGGACAACTACATCGCCCATACGGTCATTGGGGATCCGCTGGCTGAAGCGATGACGGCAGACTTGTGGCAGTTCAGCCCGGATGAGCAAGAAAAGTTACTCCAGGCAGCTATGGGCAACGATGGTGGCCTAGTTCTTCGTGACGCGCCCGCCTCTTTGCTGACATTTTTTGAACAATCGAAAGCTATACCTGATTGGGTCAACTTCTCAGAATTCAACCCCGGCATCCGAATGTTTCACCGAAACTCCAGGATAATTCTGGTGGCATTCGTCGCAGGGGTTCTCGTCGAAGGGTTTACCACCAACATCGCCAAATCATTCTTCTTGACCGGGAGGGTGCGTGATCAGGGTGTCAGACGTCTGAGCCAGAACAATCGCCACATGATGGAGATTTTCCTGCCCGGGGGCCTGGACCGGGATGGAGACGGTTGGAAGCTTTCCGTACGCATCCGGATCGTTCATGCTCGATTAAGGCGCTTGCTCAGGGAGTCGGGAGAGTGGGATTCCGAAGCTTGGGGGGTGCCGCTCAGTGCGGCGCATCTGGGTTACGCCATTTCAGCTTTTTCGGCAAGGCTGCTGAAGCACATGAAGACCTTGGGCGCTGACTATAACGATGAGGAGTACGCCAGTTTCATGGCTGTCTGGCGCTACACCGGTTACTTGATGGGCATTCCAGAAAGTATCCTGTTCCGGGATTCCGATGAAGCCTTGAGACTTTACAACATCGGGCTTTTGTGTGAGCCGTCTGCCCAAATGGAATCCATTGTCATGGCCCATGCTTTAATAAACTCCGCTCCGGTAGTGGCCGGAATGACCGATCCCAATGACCGGCGAAGACTGGCCCAGTACGCGTATCGTCTTACCCGAGGTCTCATCGGGGACACTCTTGCGAATCAACTAGGGTTTCCCAAGGGTTCGTCTTTTGGGGTTGTAGCTCGGTTTCGTGTCGAAGAGCGATTGAATCAAATCCTGCGCAGGTTCAACCCTGAGTATGGAAGAAAGGCCAATTTCAGCAAGTTCTCCGGCTTGCTTGAGACCTCCCTATATGACGAAACGGGGATCAGCTACCGTTTGCCAGACCACATGCACGCCGAACGATCCAGCCACTGGTAGGCGTCCAGGATACTGCTCCGCAGGCGCGGAAACCCTGGTTTGATACTTGACCGCCGCGAGAGAGGTTGAACGGCGATGGCGTTTCTGACAAAGGGCCTCGGCGTGTTGATGATATTGTCCGGCATAGCGGCGATGGTGCTGCTAATGGTCACGCCCCTGTTTCACGATGGGTCGCCGGATTATCCGGCCTGGCGAGCGTTGAACTACGTGATGGCGGTCATGGTGGCAGCGTCGCTGTTGATCGCCGGCAAATGGAAATACCTACTGCGCAGGTCGGAACCGGGGAGTGCGTCCACGCTGGACGTAATCCGGGTGAACGCCGTGTTCCTGGGGACCATCGTTTTGACGATGTGGTTCTTCTGGGAATGGTTCTGGACATTGAACCCCGAGAGCGAGACTGGAGATGCGGTGACGTCCCACCTGATCTACTTTCCATTGGTGGACGCGTTGTACGTGGTGATTACCCTCACCATCGGGGGAAGGCTCTGGTGCGAAGCCGGAGGTGAAACGGCCGGTTAATCCGGGTGAAACCCAGCGCTAATCCTCGAACACGGTGTTCAGAGAAGCCGAGGCGTCGAAGAAATGCTGGAGGCTCTGGTTGACCCGGAAGAAGATGTCGGCCCTCAGCTGGTCTCCGGTGGCGTTCTGGCATATGCCGCCGTCGATCATCAGGTCGAGGGTGTTGAGGGTGTGGCTCAGGTCCGCCCCGCCGTTGTCCCGGGTGTTGGTCACCAAATCCTGCCATTGCACCGCGGACATCTCTAGGAAGAAGTCGGCGTCGATGAGATCGTACTCCGTTCCCTCCCGAACGCCGGTGCATTCGAAGGCTTCGAAGGTGATGATGAAGACCTGGTCGTCCACCTTGACGCCCATCACGGCGTCGACGTTGCCAAGGCGCCGGAACTCGGGGTCGCTGTTGACGGATTCCTGGAGCTGGCGGAACCACTCGACCGAGGGGAAAAGGAAGGATTCGGCGCCCTGGGCGCTCATTGGCTGCCTCCTGGTGATGGTTGGAAATGGGGCGGAATGGGAGGGACGCGCCGAAGGCGAGGTACTGGCTACTCCTTGAAGTAGGGCTCCCCGGTCTCCCTGGCCTCGCTGAAGGGGACCATCTTGTTCATGTGGAAGCCAGGGTCCGAGTCGGGAGGGGCGTTGGCCAGGGCCTGGTCCACCATCTTTAAATACCTGGGGTCCAACTGCTCCATCTTGTCCGCCTCGGAGCGCAGGTAGGCGACCCTGGAGATGATGCGTTGCAGCTCCGCCGAGTTGCACAGGCCGCAGTTGGACGGGTCGGGGGAGCTCATCGAGCGCAGGAACACGCTGTTGACCCCTCCGCAGTAGCGGCAACGGTATTCGTAGATAGGCACGGCTATGCCCCAGCCTCGGCGGGTTCCGCCGGGTCGGGTGATGGCCGGCGCAGGTAGACGGCCAGGTCTGGGGACAGGTTGGCTTCGGTCTTGCCGATTCCAACCCACTGCATCCGGGCCAGGTATTCTTCCATGTACCGCTGCTGAAGGTCTTTGACGATCTCCATTCCAGCGGCCATGTTGGACACGCTGCCGCCGAAGATGATGGCGAGGGCTTCCCACAGGACGGGGTCCCGCATTTCCTGGGAAAGGTCCCGCTCCACGCTTCGCATGAGGTTGTTGAGACCCATGCTGAAACCGGGGTCGCGGTTTTCGACCGCGTACTTGACGTGGGCCATGCCGTAGGCCAGGTGGCGGGCCTTGTCCTCCATGCACTTGCGGAACATGAACTTCTCGGCGGCGTGGGGGGCGTAGGCCTCTCCGTAACGGTACAGGAGCAGGGTCAACGGGCCCCGGACGAGGTAGAGGAAGAGGGCAACTTCGGTCCAGCCGCTGCGGGTCTCCATGAGGCGACGGTTCATCTGGCCGAAGCTTTCCAGCCCCAGGGTGCCGCCGTTGGCGAGGGCACGCTGGCGGAAGACGGAATAGTGACGCCCGGTGTCGAAGATCTCGGAGGCGAGGAAGGCCTTCACCTCGTGGTAGGCGTAGTTCATCTTGTGGAGCCACTGGCCGATGACATCGGTCTCAATGGAGGCCTGCTGGGCGAGCTCGGTGCAGAGCTGGCAGAGGGCCAATTCCAAGTCCCGGGGAAGGGGGGCCAAGCCGTCCCAGGCAACATCGGCGTGGGCCATCCACCGCCGCTGGATGGCTTCCTCGTAGAGGTCGACGGCGTTGTCGGCCCAGATGTCCACCTTGGAACTGAGGGAGTAGACGTCGGTGCGGGGAACGCCCGGAATGGGGAAGGCTCCGCGGGGACGGCGGCTCATGTCGGCGCTGTATTCCGGGATGCGGCCGTAGCTGCCCAGGTTCAGGTCCCGCATGGTCAGGCCGTGCTTGCCGGGAGCGGCCCGGATTCCCCACTCCAGGGTGTCGTTCATCCAGCCCAGGGGCGAGGTGTCGGCGGCAGGGGCTGGAGGAGGATCGACGAAGGGTGCATCTTCGGCGGAAGCCGGTGTTGCCGCGGTGTCGGGTTGTCGTTCTTCGTCAGAGGCCACTACTGTTCCCTTGGGGCGTTGGTTGGATGGTAAAGGCCCTCCGGGGGCAAAACAAGACCTCCCGCATAAGCCGGCGGGAGGTCCACAGAAGGCATGGTCCGGCTTCTAAGCGGCGGCCCGGTAGGCTTCCAACAGTCCGGGGTTGACGCGGCCGCTTTCGATGCGGTCGTCGAACCCGGCGGACTTGAGCCGCTGGAAGTATTCCTTGACCTGGCGCTGGCGGATGGCCATGAGGATCTTCTGGCCCTCGTCCACCTTGTCCTTGCCGCCGCCCAGGAGGACGGCCAGCGCGTCGCTGGTCAACTGGTTGCGGCCAGCGGGATTCTCGCCCCCGGCGCCGGTGGACTGGCGGGCCTCGCCCTCGTCGAGGTAGGAGTGGATCTCTTCCCTTCGTTCCGGGGTGAACTCGTTCATGTAGCGCAGGTGGAGGACGCCGATGGCGACGTGGCGGGCCTCGTCCTGGGCGCATCGGCGGTAGATGGCTTTCTCCGCCTCGTTGTAGGCCATCATCTCGCCGAGGCGGAAGAGGGTCAGGACGTTGCCCTCGCCGGTGATGTGGAGGCGGGATGAGAGCTCGGTGAACTCGCGGGCGTTGTCGGTGCTGCCGCCGACTACGTCGCTGACGCTGTCGGTCATCCGCATCAGGCCCCCGCCGTTGGACAGGGCCCGCTTGCGGAAAACGTCCAGATGGCGGGACTCATCCATGACCTGGGCCAGGAGGGCCAGGCGGACCTCATGGTAGTCGGGAGACATGGTGGAGATGAAACGGCCGGGAACGTCTGAGGCGACGAACTCCACCTGGGTGAAGAAGGTGGCCAACTGGCACTCGGCGGCCTCGATCTCGTCCGGGAGAGGCTTGATGGTCTCCCAGGGAATGTCGGTGGCGGAACTCCACTGACGGGTGACGAACTCTTGGTAGAGCTTGGTCAGGTTATGGGCCCAGACCTCGCTCTTGGTGCGGAAGGTGTAGGCTCCGAAGCGGGCGACGTTGTTGCGGGGGATGGAGCCCTGAACCCGCCCAGTGTCGTTGGCGGAGACCTCTTCGACGCTGTCGGAAGCGACGTTTTCCTCCAACTGGCTCAACCAGGAAAGGTCGAAGCCCTGCTCGCGGGCCTGTTCCCAGTAGGAGGCCCTGTGTTCCACTGTCGCCATGCCTACACCTCCACGGCCGGTGCATCGCTCGTGGTGAGAAATGCGGTGTGCGCCTGTTAGAGTTGATACTAAGGAGGGAGGCCAGGTTTGTCAACGAAAGGCGAGCGAAATGTTTGCCAGGTTCCGGCCGAAATCGCCGGAGAAAAATTTATCTGGTGCATTTTGGTGCTTTTGGGCAGGGACGGAGCAGTGGAGCCAAGGGGACCGGGGCCGAGGACAGCCATGCCAAGAAAGAAAGGTTAACCTTCTGGCAGCAGGGTTGGAAAGGGGCAAGTGTCAGTAAAGTCCGGCCATCCCCGCTGCAGCCGTGCGGCTGGCGGGTCCCGTTGTCCCGGCTATCCGGCGGCGGCTTTGACCGGTCCGGGGGCCTGGACCGGGGCCTGGCCGGGGGGCTTGGCGAATAGGATGGCGATGGCGGTCAGGACGCCGAGGCCGGAGAATGAGACGAGGGCAATGTCGTAGCTGCCGGTCAGATCGAACACGATGCCCGCAGCCACGGCTCCGACGGCCTGCTCAAGGCTGGTGAAGGGCTCGGTGACGCCGCGGATGACTCCCAGGGAACGCCGGCCGTAGTAATCGGCGTAGGCCACGGGCGGGACGGAGAGCATTCCGCCCACGCCGAACCCGAAGATGGAGGAATAAGCCACGCCCTCCAGGGTGGTGTCGGCGGTGAGGTAGAGCAGGGCAGGACCGGCCACCGCCAGGGCGACGACGGCCAGGACGTGACGGGGCGGAAACTTTTCCGCGAGCCACCCCCAGAGCAGGCTGCCGGCACCCATGAAGGCGGCGCTGAGGCCGAGGCCAACGCCGGCCCACCAGGCGCTGAGACCCTGGTCCCGCAGCAGCGCGGCCATGTGGGTGTTGATGCCGGCCTGAACCAGGAACAGGGTGCCGACCCCGGCGGCCAGGATCCAGAGAGCGGGAGTCCGCATGGCGGCCTTCAGGGTCCAGGCCGGTTCTTCCACCGGCGGAACCTGCGCCCCGGTGTCGCCGATCCGCTCGGTGTCCCCGTCGGGAAGCAGGCCGATATCCTCGGGGCGCTGGACGATGAGGAGCGTTACAGGGGCGAGAGAGGTGATCCAGACGAGAAGGCCCAGGACGATCCACGCCTCACGCCAGCCGGGTCCGGCGATTATCGCCGATGCGATGATGGGAAAAGAGACCAGTCCGATGGAGTGGGAGGCGAACAGCATTCCGTTGGCCCGTCCCCGCTTGCGGACGAACCAGCGGGACACCACGACGGAAGCGGCGATGGGAATGGGGCTGGCGAAGATGACCCGTCCGACTCCGTAGGCCAGGTAGAAGGCCACCGGGATGGTGGCCCAGGCCAGGGAGATGGTGGACAATCCGAGGATGAATACGCTGGAGGCCAGCACCACGCGGGCACCGTAGCGGTCCACCAGCCAGCCCACCGCCGGGGAGACTCCCGATGCGGCGAGGCCGCCGAAGCTGGCGGCACCGGCGATGAGGGTGCGGCTCCATCCCAACTCCTCGGCCAACGGGAACATGAACACGGCAATGGTGAGGCTGGCGGCGGAGTTGCGGGCCACCTGGGTGCTGGCGGCGGAACAGAGGATGACCCATCCGTAGAAGAAGGGGAGACGCTGGGAGAGGTGGCGGGCCGGACGCAACATCAAGGCGGTGTTCCGGCGGCGCGGCCGTGAGACGTGAGCTTGCCGACGGGGGGGAGGGTTTCAATGCAGGTAAGCAAGCGATGTCCTGGAGCGGCTTTCCTCGTTGCGGTTTGGGGTATGGTGGATGGGCACCGGCGCGAGCGACCGGCCCATTGTCTCAGCAACGGGATATTGAGACAACCGCCGGGTTGACGTGCCTGCGCGCGAGCCATCGCTGTCCCTACGGGGGGATTCATCTCCCAATTTCCTGAATTTCGGGGGTTGGACTGGGCATGGGGGACATGCCGCATGATTTCCGGGCGGCTGGTGTGCGTCAATTGCGGCAGGGGTTGATAACCGGTTTTCTGCTATGCTTTTGGCCGGTACTTCTTGGGAAGACGCCGGTTCCGGCACAGGGGGTCAGATATGGCAGTGTTGAGCGGCGGAGAGGCGCTGGTAAAGTCGCTGGTCAATGAGGGCGTTGAAGTCGTCTTCGGGATTCCGGGAGTCCAGATTTACGGAATCGTGGCGGCCCTGCGGGACGAACCTGGCATCCGCATGATTACCACCCGGCACGAGCAGGCTACCACCTACATGGCAGACGGGTATGCCCGAGCGTCGGGGAAGCCCGGTGTGGCCCTGGTGGTGCCCGGGGCCGGGCTCTACAACGCCGCTGCCGGACTGGCCAACGCCTATGCCCGCTCGATTCCGGTGCTGGTGATAGCTGGTCAGATTCCTCGGGGAATGATCGGCAAGAACCTGGGAGCCGTTCATGAAATTCTGGACCAGCCGAGCGTCGTCCGCCCGGTGACCAAGTGGCAGCGGATGTTGATGAGGCCCCGTGAGGTCCCGCCCGCCGTTTCCGAAGCCTTCCGGCAAATGCGGAGCGGGCGTCCGCGTCCGGCGCTTCTCGAGCTGCCGCCGGAAGTCGGGGTGGAGCGGGAGGAAGTGCAATTGAGAGGGCCGGCCCGGGTGTCCCGCGTGGTGCCCAGCCCAGACCTGCTCCGTGAGGCGGCAGGGGTAATCTCCCGGGCCCAGTTGCCGGTGATATTCGCCGGGGGAGGAGTGGCCCGGTCCGATGGGGAAGAAGCCCTGGCGAGGTTGGCCGAAGCGACCAACATTCCGGTTGTAACTTCCAACGGAGGCAAGGGGACCATGCCGGACGGCCACCCGCTGTGTTACGGGTCGTGTTTCAGTCCCCGGGGCGAGCGGCAGGAAATGAACCAACTTTTCGACGTCATGCAGTCCGCGGATGTGGTCATTGGGATCGGTACGCGGTTTTCCCTGGGCAATCCAGCGGGGGAAGGGTCGACGCTGGTCAACATCAATATCGAGGAAACCGACCTGTACCGGGTGCAGGCCAACATCATTCCACTCCACGGCGACGCCAGGGCGACATTGGAAGCGCTGCTTCCCCACCTGCTGGAGGAGAACTCGGGGGACCGCTCGTCTCCGGCTGAGGCGGTCGAGGCGGCCAGGAATCTTATCGCCTACTACGACATCCGGTTGCGGGAGCCCCAGTATCCGGTCGTCGAGGCGATGCGGACGGGGATTCCTGACAATGCGTTTACAGCCTGGGACATCACCCAGTTCGGCTACTATGCGCGGACTCACTGGCAGGTAAAGCACCCGAAGACCTATATTGATTCCGGGTACTCGTTCAACCTTGGCTATGCTTTCCCGACAGCCTTGGGGGCCAAGGTTGCCCGGCCGGACCGGCCGGTGGTCTGCATTACCGGGGACGGCGGTTTCATGTTCAACGCCTCGGAGCTATCCACGGCGGTGAAATATGGGATCAACGTTGTCACCGTTGTCTTCCGGAACGATTCCTACGGCAATGTGGCGCGAGACCTGGAGGAGGTGTTCTCGGGGGCCTACGAGACGGACCTGCACAACCCGGATTTCGTCAAGTTCGCCGAATCATTCGGCGCGGTGGGATTGAGGGCCGGGGACCCCCTGGAGTTGGAAACCCTGATTCCCGAAGCCCTGGCGCTCCAGGCGCCGGTGGTGATAGACGTGCCTTTCGGAGAAATGCCCATTCCCCGCGCGCCCCAAATGGCCCCGTTTTATGTCCTGCCCTGGACGATGCCCCAGGAAGGGATGATTCCCTCGTGAAGGCGGCGAGAATCAGGGATTGCGCTCCCGAGGGAAAACGCGCCGCGGAGTTGTGGTCCGCCCGAGTGGGCGGCGGAGCGGACCAATGCCAAAAACGCCGGTTTCACGTTTACGACACGCAAGAGGCGGCGGACGCTTTCGGTTATAATCGGCGTAAATCGGGTTAGCGTTCCGCAGGGGCTGGTCAGGACATGGCAGGTATTACAGGAAACGAGTTCAGGGAGGCCCTGCTTGCCGCCACCCGGTGCATGGAGCACTACCGGGAGGTTATCAACAGCCTCAACGTCTTTCCCGTTCCCGACGGGGACACCGGAACGAACATGCTGCTGACCATGCGCTCGGGGGTTGAACACCTGGAGGACGCCGACTCCGTGGATGTTGGCGCAGTGGCGGGAAGCTGGTCCAACGGGACCTTCCGGGGTGCCCGGGGCAACAGCGGTGTGATCCTCTCCCAGTATTTCAAGGGGTTGGCCCAGGGTCTGGAAGACGCGGCGGATTGCGACGGACAGGCCCTGGCCAGCGCGTTCTCGCGGGCTTCGGAAGCGGCTTACTCTGCTGTCGGCGATCCCAAGGAAGGGACGATGCTGACGGTCATCCGGCGGGCGGGCGAGGAAGTGCAGCGGGTGTTGGGAGAAGGGATTTCTGACCCGCTGGCACTGTGGGAGGCTGCCCTGGCGGAGGCCAGGGTCGCCCTGTCCCTGACCCCAACCCAGCTTCCGGCACTGCAGGAGGCCGGAGTGGTTGACTCCGGGGGGCTGGGCATTGTCGCCATCCTGGCCGGCGCACTGGACTATCTCAAGACGGGAAACACCGGCCCGGTGGAGCTGGAACTGGGAGAGATCGCGGGGATCGAGGTCGCCCTCACCGGCGTGGAAACAAGCATCAGCGGCGACTTTCTGCATTCCAGCGAAGAGGCCGAGTGGGGATACTGCACCCAATTCCTCCTGGAGGGGGAGGAATTGTCCCTGGAACAAATCCGGGAGGGCATCAACGGATTGGCGGATTCGGTGGTGGTTATCGGGGACGCCGGGATGATCCGGGTACACGCCCACCTGATGGACCCCGGCGCGGCGCTGACCTACGGGGTGGGCATGGGGCAGTTGTCCCAGATCAGCATCGAAAACATGAGCATCCAGAACCGGGGCTGGGTAGCCGGGCACCGGGACCGGCCGGCGGTAGAGCAAGGGACGGGCGTGGTAGCGGTGGCTTCCGGGGACGGGTTCGCGGAGCTGTTCCGCGACGCGGGCTGCGCGGGACTGGTCAGGGGCGGGCAGACCATGAATCCCAGCATCCAGCAGTTGGTGGAAGCGGCGGCGGGCACCGGATTGAGCGACGTCATCGTCCTGCCCAACAACAAGAACATCGTGCTGACGGCAGAGCAGGCGAAGCAGGCGGCCCCGGAAGGGCAGTCCATCCACGTAGTTCCCACTACCACCGTTCCGCAGGGAGTGGCGGCGGTGTTGGCGTTCAATCCGCTCCGTCCGGTGGGAGACAACCTGGCGGCGATGATGGAAGCAGTGGAGGCGGTGGTTACGCTGGAAGTGACCCACGCGGTCCGGGACGCCACGGTGGACGGGGTGGCGGTGACGGAGGGACAGTTCATGACCCTTTCAGACGGGAGTCTGGCGGCGGTGGGCGGCTCGGCGGAAGATGCGCTGCTGGATGCGCTGCGGGGCGTAGACCTGGACGAGGACAGCATCGTGACGGTGTATTGGGGGGAAGCTCTGACCGCCGGAGACGCGGAGGAGACGGGCCGCAAGTTGGAAGAGCTGGTCCCGGGATTGCAGGTTGACGTAATTGAAGGGGGTCAGCCGCATTATCCCTACCTGCTCTCGGTGGAGTAGGGCCGGGGAGCGCCCGAGTGCCCTCATCGAGAGTCCTGATCGAGTCCTGATCGAGCTTCCTGATGATGAATGTGCCGGGACGCCCGGCGGAGGTATAGGTATGACGATACGCGTGGTTACCGACAGCACGTCCGATCTGCCGGCGCACCTGGCCGAGGAGATGGGGATAACGGTGGTGCCCTGCAACGTAATGTTCGGGGACGACAGCTACCGGGACGGGGTGGACCTGAAGCCGGACGAGTTTTTCCAGAAGCTCGGATCGAGCCAGCGCCTTCCCACAACCTCTCAACCCTCGGTGGCGGACTTCGAGGCCGTTTACCGGCAGCTTCTGGACGAGGGGCACGAGATTGTATCGGTGCACTGCTCGCAGAAGCTGAGCGGCACCTACAATTCGGCGATACAGGCCAAGGCGGAAGCCGGGGAGTCCGCTCCCATAACGGTAATCGATTCGCAGATGGCCTCCATCGGGTTGGGGCTGCTGACGCTGCAGGCGGCTCGGGCCGCGCAGACTGCGTTGGACCACCGGGAAACCGGGGAGAAGGTGCGGGCGGCCCTCCCGCTCACGGGCTGTATCCTTGCCCTGGATACGCTGGAATACCTTCAGAAAGGCGGGCGCATTGGGAAGGCCCAAGCCTTTGCGGGTTCGCTCCTCAAGGTCAAGCCCCTGCTCACGCTGCAGGATGGGGAGGTCCATCCACTGGAGCGCCCCCGAAGCCTGGAACGTGCCACGCGGCGGCTGGCGGAACTGGCCAGGGAACAGGCTCCCCTGCGGCAACTGGCGGTCATCCACAGCACGGAGTCGGAACGGTCGACGGAGTTGAAACGCAGCCTCAGCGACCTCCTGCCCGAGGACCAGATCATCGAGACCCGGTTCGGGCCGGCCCTGGGGGTGTACGTTGGGCCGCGGGCCTTTGGCGTCGCGTTTACGAAGGAGGGTTAGGGTCGCCGGGCTCCGTCACCTTACGTCGCTACAACTTCAGGGAATCTGTGAACAAGTCATCATTGCAGCAGCGACGGCCTTAATTCAGGAATGAAACGCCCGAGTTCAAGACATAAGGTATGACATCACCCCCATCCTAACCCCCGCCTACGCGGGGGCAGGCTCTTCCCCCGTCAAGGGGGAAGGGACTTGTTCAGACGTGCCTTAGGTTCCGGCGGAGAGTTGACCCTCTGCCGGAAAGTTTTTGGCCGGTGGAGCAGGTTCAGGTTAACCGGCGGGTTCCGGGTCGGGAATATTGCCGGCGGTTAGCAGACTGATGATGACGTAGGCGATCCCAAGAAGGGGAACCAGGGCGAAGACAACCGCGAGGCCAGCATCCCCTGGGATGACGCCCGTGGTGATGGCGACGAAGATAGCTGCGTCCCCGATTACGCTGAGGACGACGAGGGCCAGAGCAGCCGCGGCGCCGGGGCCGATGGGCCCACGAGCCCGCGAAACCAGAAACAGCAAGGCCAGGGCCCCCAGGGGATGAATCCCAGAGATCAGCACTCGTTCCCATATAGTGCCGCCATCTGCGAACAAGCCCACCGCCGCCGTGAGCGCGGCGAAGAGGGCGTAAAGGGCCGCCAGAGCGATCATTATCCAGCGGAAGGTCTTCATCGGAGGCTCCTTGATTGGTGAGGGGCGGCCTGCGAAAGTGTGTGTCCTTACTACGGGAAGGGTATATACCTGGATCTGAAACAGCGTTGGGCAAGAAGGCCGAAACCCCGCAGAAATATCGGAGTGGTATTGGTTCCGGTCAGCATACTTGCGTCTTGACGGTTGAGTTTCGGCCAATCTCGCTCCCTAGCGGGACCCCGGAGGTGCGGTTGATTGATCACGTTTCGCAGTCTGTGTCCGGGCCGGCCAGGAGCCGTCAGCTGAATGACCTGCATGGGCTTGCAGCCGCTATGGCACGGCCCAGGTTGAAGGCAACCGTCGAAGCCGGATCCGTCCGCTTCCGGGGGACGGCGATCAAATACGATGTCCACCGGAGTCCCCGCCGGAGGAAGACGGTGGAGATTTCCGTTCGCGACGGGACGGTGCGGGTTGCTGCTCCGGTCTTCACATCCAAGGCGGAGCTGGACCGCATCGTGCTGAAGCGGGCGGAATGGATCCTGGGAAAGCTGGCCGCAGCGGTCGAGGAAACGCCGCCTCCCCGGTTGGCGATGGGAGACACGTTGCCGCTGCTGGGGGAGGATGTCCTCCTCCGGGTGGAAACGGCGGATGTCGCCAGGACGGCCGCCCAGCTGGAGGACGGGGTCCTGCGGGTCCGGCTGCCGCCGGGGATGGAGGGGAAAGAAGCGGTGGATTCGGCGGAAGGGGCGATGCTGCAATGGTACCGGGCGCAGGCGGCGGAGCATCTTGCTGCCGCGGTGGACCGCTGGTGGCCGGCCCTGGGGCGGGGCGAGAAATGCCGAATCCTGATACGGAACCAGAAACGGCGGTGGGGGAGTTGCTCATCCGGAGGGACGGTCAGGTTCAACTGGCGGTTGATGATGCTGGCGCCGGACCTGGTGGACCTGGTGGTGGTCCATGAGCTGGCCCACCTGACGGTGATGAACCATTCCAGGGAGTTCTGGAGCCTGGTGGAGAAGCACATTCCCGACCTGAAGGAGCGGAGGAAGCGGCTGCGGGAAGCGGAAGCCGTTCTGCCCTGGTGATGGGTCCCGGCCCGGGGAACGTCCCGACAGGCCAGGTAGGGAAAGGACCGCTCCGCATTGCGGGGAGCGGTCCTTCGCAAAGGCCGGGGTGGAAGAGATGGTTCAGACGCGGCGCAACAGCTCTTCTTCCAGCTTGGTAAGGTCGAAGGACTCGTTGCCGGCGGCAACCCGGGCGTCGCCTTCCCGGACCATGATCTCGGCTTCGGTTTCCTCCAACTGTTCGGGAAGTTCCTCCTCCATTGCACGGCGGCGCTGGACGTCGCGGGCGTGTTCCACGAAGAGGCGGCGCATGGCCACGACCACCGAGTCGGTGGAGGACAGGTACTCGGGCAAGTCGTACTGGACGTACTTCTCCGCGTCGTAGTCCTGGTTGCGGAAGTTGAAGTTGAGCTCCCAGTTGCGGTAGGGCCAGGTGGCGGTGCTCCAGAGGCGGCGGAAGATGGTGGGGGGCTGGGAATACCGCTCGACGTTGAGATAGACCATGCGGGTGAGGTTGTCTTCGACCGGCACTGCCCAGCGGGTGCTGCGGAAGAACCTGGCGTTGCCGCCGGTGCGGGACATGCCGGGAAGACGGGTGCCGTTCCACTCGTTAACGTCGGGGGTGTCGGCGGCCTGCTCCGCCTGGAGACGGCCGGCCCCCTGCCCGCGCTTCTTCGCCTTGCGGTCCCAGATCCAGGTCCACATGAGCCGCCAGCGGTGAAGAGGCCAGACCCCGCCCACGCCGGGGTAGTACATCTGGTAGGGGACCTTCCCGTTCTCGTCCTCGTAGAACTTTTCCACCGAGGACTTGCCGCTCCCCGGGCGGTAATGGACGTTCTTGTTGTTGACGATGTTGACCCGGTAGCCCAGGGGAGTGCGGGGGCGTCCGCCCAGCCGGCTCTTGAGGATGCGGAGAGCGTTGCGGTGGACCATGAAGGCGTTGTGGGCGTCCATGGTGTTTTCCAGCACCAGGACCCAGTTGCAGTCGAACATGGTGAAGACAGGGCGGAAGATGTTGTGAGGTTCGAACATCTCCGGCGGGATGTCCTCCTGGGGGTCGACGGGCTCGCCGTCACCCATCCAGACGAACACCATTCCCTTGATGGTTGCGGTGGGGAACTTGCGGGCCTTCATGCCGGGCGCGCCGGCCATCTTGGAATCCGGGCCCTCGGTGAGAAAGGCCACGCAGTTTCCGTCGCCGTCGAAGGTGGCCCCATGATAGGGGCAGGTGACGAATCCCTCGAAGTAGCAGCGGCCCATCGATAGATAGACCGCGCGGTGGGGGCACCAGTCAAGCAGGGCCTGCACCTCGACCCTGGTATCCCGGAAGAACACGACGTCGGTGCCCAGTATCCGCAGGACCTCGGGCTTGTCCTTCCTGACGTCCCTGGCGGGCAGGGCCGGATACCAGTATTCGCGGTAGCCGGTGGACGGGATGCGGCTGCGCCGGTCGCCGGGATCGTCGGGCTGCTGGAAGGGTGGGGTCTGGTCGAATCCCTGGGTGCCTCGACGCATGTGCTTGTAACCGCCTGGATAGCCGGACAGGGGTTTCATCAACAGCTTTCCGAGACCCATAACTGTCATTCCTCCGGGTGCTCTGCATCCTCCTCCGGGAAGCGCCGGGAAGATGGATGTAAGTAGTGAGTTTGGAAAAATGCTACCAGAAATGTCAAGGAGGGCAAGCGGGGATTGAGGGGCCATCACCCATCGGGACGGCTCAGAATGGATAAGGCTGGCCGCCTCCTACGGGGAGGACTTGCCCGGTTATGTAGGAGGCATCGTCGGAGGCGAGGAAGGCGATGGCGGCGGCCTGCTCGGCGGCCTCGCCACGCCGGCCCATGGGGATTTCCACCAGCCGGGTCTCCTGTCGGTACCTCTCCTGGTAGTCCAGCTCCTCCTGGGGCAGGGTGGGAATGTCCACCTCGATGCCGTAGTCCCGGGGAGTTACCCGGTCCTCGGCGAGGCTGCCGCTGGGGGCGACGCAGTTTACCCGGACGCCCAGGTGAGCCACTTCCCGGGCCAGGGAACTGGTCAACCCGATCTGTCCGGCCTTGGCGGCGGCGTAGGGGACTCGGAAAGCGCCGGTGACGGCGTGGGTGGCGATGTTGACGATGGAGCCGCACTTTTGCTCGATCATATAGGGCAGGACCGCGCGGCAGCACCACATGGCAGTCCAGAAGCTCTTGTTGATTTCGGCCTCGATCTGCTCCGGAGTGTAGTACTGGAAGGACTGGAACCAGATGGTGCCTCCGGCGACGTTGGCGAGGACGTCAATCCGTCCGAACTCTTCGTGGGCCCGGGCCATGAGGGCCTGGGCATTTTCCCACTTGGAGAGTTCTCCCAGGGCGACGATGCACCGGCCGCCGAAATCCCGCACCTCCTGGCAGACCTTCTGGGACGTGGCCTCCACCATGTCGCCAATGACGATGGAGGCCCCCTCCTGGGCCATGCGGCGCACCGTGGCGGAGCCGATGCCTTGCCCCCCGCCGGTGACGACGCAAACCTTGCCTTCAAAACGGCGGCCGCCCGCCGCCCGCGGATCCAAGACATCAGCCATGCTGCTACTCCCGGTCACCAGTCCAGATTCTCGGTGCGCTGCTGGAGGACCTCGCCGAACAGGGTCAATACCTGGTCCACCCGGAGCACCACCGCGCACCCGTCGCCCTGGGGGTCCTGAATGAGTCCCGCCTGGGAAAGGTGGGCCATGACCCCGTCGTTGACTGGACCGTCCCGGTGGACCTGGGCGGTGCAGCGGAATTTCCAGCCGGTTCCGGTGGCGGAATCGCGGTACAGCAGGACGACCCGGGGGCTTTCTTCCAAGTCCCGGGGATTGCCCCGCTCCCGGTAGGCGAGGGACTGGTCGTCGTAAACGATGATGGTGCCCCGGTAGCCAGCGTTGGGCGTCCCGTCTGCGGCGGCAGTGGCCATGATGCAGGGGTTCCCGTTGTCCCGGGCGTGGTTGATGTGCCGGCGCATTTCGTCAGTGAGCTGAATCATAGCGGCCGCCTTGAAGCCCTGGTAGGATTTGGCGTATTTTAACACCGCTTTGACGTTCTCTTCCGATGCCTTTCCTCCCTTCGACCCAGGCTGGTTCCGGGACTTCTTCACCGGGTCCACCCTGGACTTTGTCCGGTTTTCCCGAGACGAGGAAACGACCGGGGGCGAAGCGCGGTTCGCGGAACAGGCTCTTGGACTCTTCCCCGGGGACAGGGTGTTGGATGTTCCCTGCGGGGGAGGCCGGATGGCCCTGGAACTGGCGTCGCAGGGGTTCGACGTGACCGGCGTTGACTTCAGCGAAGGGCTTTTGGAGACGGCCCGCCGGGGGGCGTTGGACCTCGGCCTTCCGGTTTCCTGGGTCCAACGGGACATGCGTGATCTGCCCTGGGAGGGCGAGTTCGATGCGGTGTTGTGCTGGTGGAACAGCTTTGGATACTTTGACGATCCGGGGAACTCCGACTTCCTGCGGGCGGTGTTCCGGGCGCTGAAGCCCGGTGGGCGGTTCCTGCTGGACACACCGCTGGCGGAAACCAGCCTTCCCGGCATGGAGCCGCAGCAGCGCACCTGGTATCCGGCCGGAGATCTGCTGGCCCTGGAGGAGCGGGACTACGACCACGAAACTGGACGGCTGGAGTCGGAGTGGACCTTTATCCACGACGGCAGGCAAGACGGCAGGACGGAAAAGCGGTGGTTTTCGCTCCGGCTCTACACCTACCGGGAGCTGGCGGCGCTGTTGCGGGAAGCCGGGTTCAGCGCCCTGCGCGCCTACGGGTCCCTGGAAGGGGAACCCTTCGAGCTGGGAGCGCCGTGGTTGTACCTGGTCGCAGAAAAGCCGCCGGACTGACCGGCAAGCGTAGCCATCCTACGGCGCCAGGGCTTCAGCGGGAGGGCGGCGGGTAGTCGTTGGTGTCCAGCGGCCGGCCGTTGAGGGTGATGGTGTCGTGGAAAAGTTCGGGGCGGCCAATGGTCTGTCGGACATAACACCCGTTGCGGGCGTTGCGGACCAGGCCGGCAATCCGGTCCGGCGGCTCCGGAGATTCGATTTCATAGCTGATCTCGATTTTGTCCGCGCGGGCCTGGATGGTCTGGGCCAGGACGGATCCCTCGGCTCCGACGCTGAGGGCGATGTGGGCCTGCACTTTGTCGACGGAGACCTTCATCATCTGAGCGTACCGCTCAAGCTGGGTCATCTCTCAAAAGAGGATGGACGAGGCAAAGTAGGCCAGGGGGGAAGGGGCCGAGTTGTCGCCGTTGGGCTCCCGCTCGTCGCAATGGATGGTGAATTCCCGCACGTAGGACTCTTTCTTCATCCGGTCCATCATGCGGGCGTCGGCCTCGACGGTGATGGCGCGGGACACCCGGTCGGGATTGGAGGCTGGGGCCGGGGTGGTCATGTCTATGCTCCTGGAGGCAACGAATGGCCGGGAGTATAGCACGCCAGTCTAATTGGGACGGATGCGGTGCCGGCGGCGGGTCGGAGTGTCGGCGATGTAGCCGGACAGGTTCAGCGCGGTGTGGATAAGCCCGATGTGGGAGTAGGCCTGGGGGAAGTTGCCCAGCTGCCTCTGGGAACTCTTCTCGTACATTTCTGCGAACAGCCCCAGGTGATTGGCGCACTTGGTAATCATCTCGTGGAAGTAGTCCATGGCCCGGTCGGTCTGGCCGGTGTAAATCAGGTTGCCCATCAGCCAGAAGCTGAGAAGGGTGAACGCCCCCTCCGGCTGGCCGTCCAGGCCGTCGTCGGTCTCCCCGGGGAGGTAACGCCAGACCAGGGGGCCATCGGTGAGTTCGCGCTCAATGGCGTCCACGTTCTGCCGGATGCGGGGGTCATCCCTTTCCAACAGACCCATGAAGGGGATGGCGAGGTTGGAAGCGTCGAGGGCGTCGCTGCCGTAACGCTGCCGGAAAGCGCCCTTGGTGGAACTCCACCCTTCATCCAGGATTTCGGTCTTGATGGTGTCGGCGGTGAGGGACCAACGGCGGTAGAATTGCCGCTCTCCCTGGGCGGCGGCGATGTAAGCTGCGTTGTCCAGGGCGGCCCAGCACATCACCTTGGAATAAACGAAGTGCTGCTGTTCGCCGCGCACTTCCCAAACGCCCCGGTCCATCCGGCGCCAGCTCGCCATGACCGTTTCGGCCAGGGAATGGACCAGCTCCCAGGCATCGTCGGGAATCTGCCCGTGGAGCAGCTGCAAGGAGTGAATTGAGAGGATAACCTCGCCGAAGACGTCCATCTGGATGTGCTCGGCGGCGGCGTTGCCGATGCGGACGGGACGGGAATTCTCGTATCCCTTCAGGTGGTCCAGGGTGTATTCCTTGAGGGATGAATCGGGGTGGATGCCGTAGACGATGCGGGTGCGGGTGCGGTGGAGCTGGCACTGTTCCAGCAGCCAGTGAATGTACCGGTCGGCCCCGTAGGCGTCTCCCAGCCGGTACAGGCAGTCCACCGTGAAGCTGGTGTCCCGCAGCCAGGAAAAGCGGTAGTCCCAGTTGCGGGTGCCGCCGATGGTCTCGGGAAGACTGGCGGTGGGCGCGGCGACGATTGCGCCGGTGGGGCGGTACATCAGCAGGTGCAGCACGAGGAAGGACCGGACCACCTGTTCTCTCCAGAGCCCCTCGTAGTCCATGTCGGCCACCAGGGTCTGCCAGTAGCGGCGGGTCTTTTCAAGGCGCTCCGCCGTGCGGTAGCGCTCCAGACCGGCGGGCCGGCCGTGGCCGTAGGCGAGGACGAAGGTGGCCTGTTCTCCCTGGGACAGGACAAAATCGCAGGCGACGCCGTAGTCATCAAAGGGAAGGGCTATGCTGCCGAGCAGGGTCATCGGCTGCCTGCCCCCGCTGACCTCGATTGCCCGTCCGGCCGGGGCGCTCATGTGGGGACGGAACCTGGGGGTGGCCCGGGCGTAGTCGGGCCGGGGCTGGAAAACGCAGCGGAGGTCCACCGTGCCCGCCCGGCAGGTGACTATGCGATGGATTTCCGGGGGGGTGCGCGGCGCTTCGTCGGGACTGCCGTCCTCATCGTCATCGGAGATGGGCATGAAGTCGGTGACGGAAACGACGCCGGAGTCCGTTGTAAAAACGGTTTCCAGGATGTTGGTGTCGGGAAGGTACTCCTGGCGGGTTTCCGTGCAGGGGCCGGTGGGGGCAATGCGGAAACGGCCGCCAATGTCCTCGTCGAGGATAGCCGCGAAAACGCTAGGAGAGTCGAAACGGGGCAGGCAACACCAGTCAACGGAGCCGTCGGTTCCGACAAGCGCCGCCGAAGACATATCGCCTATCAGCCCGTAGTGGTACAAATTTCATGCTTTGCGTGGATATTGCCCGGCAATCCAACTGTATCATCGCGGCCCGGCGGGATGCAATGACGAAACCCGCGGGCTGCGGCCGGTTGTGGGAATGGGGGTTGGCCAACCTGTTCCAGGCTACCCCAACTCGGCGATGGCTTCGATTTCCACGTTCAGCCCCGCCTCCGCCAGGGCGGTGATTTCGACCAGGGTGTTGGCCGGGAACTGGCCCTGGAAATACTCGTTGAAGAGGGCTTCCTGCCGTTCCCGGTCCGCGCGCCAGTCGGGGATGCTGGTCACGAAGGTGGTAATCTTGACGATGTCCCCCGGGGAGCCTCCTTCCTCGGAAACGATGCGCATGATGCGGTCCAGCGTGACCCGCAACTGCTCCATCACGGACTGGCCCTGGGCTTCCGTGCCCCGGGCGGTGCATCCGGCGATGAACAGCAGGCTGCCCGCCCGCACGGAGCGGCTGAAGGTGGGGCCGGAGGGGGCGATGTGGGGGTAATCCTTCCGTATCTTTTCCATGTGGGCGCTCCTCTCAGGGTCAGGGTGTGAAGTTCGGGCCAGAGTACACCGGGGCGGGCCGTGGGCGCCACTCGTGCCCGGCGGTGGGGGAGGGGGTTCTCTGTCCTGTCGTGGCTGGAAGCCGGTTCGTTGTATTGGATTCTGGCGGGTGTTAATATCCGGCCATACCGGAACGGAGGCCGGACATCTGCCGCATGGCGATGTCCGGCCCGGACAAGGAGTTGACCGTGCCCTACGCCAACATCAACGGCGTCAACCTGTACTACGAGGAATACGGCACCGGCCCGGCGGTCATGCTGACCCCGGGGGGCCGGGTGGACCACAATGGCCTGCGCCCCATGGCCGCCCTGCTTTCGCCCCACTGCCGGGTCATCATCCACGACCGGCGCAACTGCGGCAAGTCCGATGTTGTGATAGGCGGGGAACTATCCGAGCAGCACCTCTGGGCCGAGGAAATGGCGGCCCTGCTGAAGCACCTCGGCGCGGCTCCCGCCTACCTGGCCGGCGGGTCGGCCGGTTCCCGCACATCCCTGACGGTGGCGGTGCGGCACCCGGAGGTGGTCAAGGGAGTGTTCATCTGGGAGGTCTCCGGCGGACCCAGGAGCGCGGAGCTGATGTCTCCCGGCTATTATGGCCAGTACATTGAGGCGGCGGAGCGGGGCGGGATGCCTGCCGTGGCCGACACCGAGTTCTTCGAGCAGCGCATCCGGGACAACGCCGACAACCTGGAGAAGATACTGTCGATGGACCCGGAGGAGTTCTGCTCGGTAATGGGCCGCTGGCGGGACCAGTTCTCCCGGCCCAACCCGGTGGGAGACCTGACCGAGGAACAGTTGAAGTCCATATCCTGCCCGGTGCTGGCCTTTGAGGGGAATACGCCGGACGATGTCCACCACAGGTCCGCGGCGGAGAACGTGAAGCGACTCGTGCCCAACGCCGACTTGGTCCCGTCGGCGTGGACCGACGAGGAGTGGGCGGTTATCGGACAGCACGACAACACCTTCCCCGGCATCGCCGCCACCAACCGATACCACATGAAGTCCACCTTCTACGCCCCGCGGCTGCTGGAGTTCATCACCCGGGTGGAAGCCCAGCAGCCTTCAGCCGTGGCCTAGCCGCAACCACCACAGTCAAAAGCACATAGGAGGGAAACAATGGGAACGTTCCGACTTTACAGCGGAGACGACGGACAGTCTCACATCGAGACCATTGACCTGGACCAGACTCCGGACTGGAAGAGCGCCCAGGCCGCCACCCAGATCAGCTTCAGCGAGGCCGCCGCCGGACGGTTTTCCGACTGGCACCCGGCGCCCCGCCGCCAGTTCGTCATCATCCTGTCCGGCCAGTTGGAGATCGGGCTGGGCGACGGCTCCAAGCAAGTCTTCGGCCCCGGCGATGCTCGCCTGGTGGAGGATACCACCGGCCAGGGCCACACCACCGCCACCCACGGCGACCAAGCCTGCGTCACCTGCACCATTCCGCTGGCCAACCAGTAAATCCAGTCCGGGGTTGCCAATCGCGGGCCGGGACGTGTTAGTCCCGGCCTTTCCGTTCATAACGGCGTCCCATCATAGCGGCGTCCCAAGGAAAGCCGGGGCACCGCTACCGCATTCCTTCCATCAGCCGCACCGCCATAACGCCCTGCTCCAGGTCCACCTGTTGCACCACGCTGGCGATGGCTGGTATGAGAACCTGTCCCGCTGGGCCGTTGACCACGTAGACATCGTTGCTGCCGGTTTCGATGATCTCGGAGACCTCCCCAAGGGCTTCTCCTTCCACAGTGACCACCCGCAGGCCGATGAGCTGGAAATGGAAGTATTCGCCCTCGGGGAGCGGCTCCACCGCTTCCCGGGGAACGGTCAGCCACTGTCCGATGAGGGGCCGGACCGCGGCGGGGGAGCTGATGCCGTCAAACCGCAGGATGATCCGGTTGGGGGGACGCGACAAGGTTTCGGTGATTAACAGGGGAGTGTCTTCCCAGTAGAGGGTCTGTCCTGGATCAAAGCGGTGGGGGTCATCGCTGTGGACCCGGACGCGCACCTGCCCATGGGTTCCGTGGGCACCCAGAATCAACCCGACGGCAACGTCGTGGCCGGAATCAGGCTTGGGGTGGTCCAAAGCGGGAAAAGGGGAGGGGTTAGACGATTTCCAGAATGGCCCGGGTGTCGTCCTTGACAGCGGAAACCCGGAGCAGGACCCGCATCGCCTGAGCGACCCGTCCCTGGCGGCCAATGACCTTGCCCTTGTCCTCGGGGGCTACTTCGAGCCGCAGGATCACCTGTCCACCCTCCACCGACTCGGTCACCGTGACCGCATCGGGGTCGCTGCACAGGGACTTGGCGATGTATTCGATGAGTTCTTTCATGGCTGGAGTGGACTAGGACGAGGCTGCTTCCTCCGCCTCGGCTTCTGTTTCCTCAACCTCGGCGGCGGGTTCTTCTGATTCTTCCGGAGATTCCTCCGGGGACTCTTCCGGCTCGGCGCCGTTCAACTGCGCCAGGACGCCGTCGCGCTCCAGGATGCGGCGCACCGGATCGGAGGGCTGGGCACCCT
The DNA here is from genome assembly GCA_951812535.1 of uncultured Dehalococcoidia bacterium. Classification (GTDB taxonomy): domain Bacteria; phylum Chloroflexota; class Dehalococcoidia; order Lucifugimonadales; family UBA3495; genus CATOSK01. The sequence goes on from CATOSK010000001.1 coordinate 119,052, forward strand.
TGCGGAGCCAGTCCAATGCCCGGTCGGCCTTGAGAGTGATCGCCGGGGGATCGACCATCGGGTCATAGTTGCCAATCCATTCGACGTAGCGGCCGTCCCGGGGGGACTTGGAGTCCGCGACGACGATGCGGTATGACGGATATTTCTTTTTTCCGACCCTTCTCAGGCGAATCCTTAGCATTCAGTCTCCGGCGAAAGTTGGTGTTCTTGGGGAAGATTTTATCGGGAAAGCCCCGAAAAAGGGATCGGGCCCGGCCTTTTGGGCACCACCCTTAGAAACTCTGGGTCTCAGGGGCGATGGTAGACATTGGCCTGGGCCCGACCGACGGGTTCTCTTATTTGTCCAAACTAGTTAGGAGCTGGTCACCCCGTCGTGTCCAGACAGATGCCTACCATCGCCCCTGCGTATTAAACTATGTTCCATGCGCTATCACCTCCTTCTTCCAAATTCCCGCCCAGCGGTTGTAGTATTTTTACTACATGGGACGAATGGTGTCAAGACGATTTGCCGGTAATGTCGCCAGGTTATGATTTTATCCCTGGTCAGGCACGCCGAGACGGTGGTGGACCCGGCCCGCGACCCGGCGGACTGGCCCCTGTCGGACAGCGGACGCGCCGACGCGGGACGATTGGCTGTCCAGCCTTGTTGGAGGAACATCTCCCGGTTGATGTCCAGCGTGGAGCCCAAGGCGGTCCAGACCGCCCGGTGCATCTCGGCCGCGTCGGGAGTCGCCCTGGAAACCTGCCCCGCTCTCAACGAGGTCAAGCGGCCTACGTTCAGGAAAGATTACATTCACCGGGTGGAAGAATTCTTCCGGTTCCCGGACACCAGCTGCGACGATTGGGAGACTGCGGAAGACGCCCTGGCCCGGGTCCGGTCGGTCATCCAGTCCCTGGACAGTGAGTTCGCGGAAGGGCACGTTGTCCTGGTCGGGCACGGATTGATGTGGGCGCTGGCCCGGGCGTGGCTGATGGGGCAGGACAAAGTGGATCCGGGAAAGTGGAGGGCAATGTTAATGCCGGATGTCAGCGTTTGGGAAATCGGACCTTCCGGGGCAAGGCTGATTTCCGACTTCGAGGGGATAGAAGCTCATCGTGAGGATGTTGCGGTAGACAGGCAGTCCCCGTGCGCCTAGTCTTCATGGGCACCCCCGATTTTGTCATTCCGGTGCTGGCGCCGCTGGTGGACGCTCCCGGAATCGACGTGGTGGCGGTCTATACCCCGCCGGACCGTCCGCGGGGGAGGGGGCGGTCGGTGGAGATGCCTCCGGTCAAGGAGTATGCGCTGGAGCGCGGCCTGACGGTGTGCCAGCCTGCCGGCTTCCGGCGGGAGGAAGCGCGGGAGGAGTTGGCGTCCTTCCGTCCGGACGTGCTGGTGGTGGCCGCCTACGGACGGTTGCTCCCCAAGCCGGTGCTGGAGGCGGCGCCGGGGGGGTGCCTGAACCTGCATCCGTCCCTGCTGCCGAAGTACCGGGGCCCTTCCCCGGTGGCGACGGCAATTCGGGACGGAATCGGGTCCACCGGGATCACCCTGATGCTGCTGGATGAGGGAATGGACTCTGGCCCTATCATTGCCCAGCGGGAGCATCCCATCGCCCCAACCGACACCGCCGGTTCCCTCACCGCGGACCTCTTCCGGGCCGGAGCGGACCTGCTGCTGGAGAACCTGGATGGGTGGGTCAAGGGAGACATTACCGCCGTGCCCCAGGATGACAACTCCGCTACCTTCACGCAGAAGCTCGAACGATCCGACGGGGCCGCGGACTGGAGCCTTCCCGCTGTGCAGCTGGAACGGCTCCACCGGGCCTACACTCCCTGGCCGGGACTGTTCACGTCGTGGGACGGCAAGGGACTGAAGCTGGTGGATGTGGTCCCGCTTCCTGCGTTGGATGCAACGGATTCCATTCCCGGCGCGGTAGTGGAATTGGAGCATCCCGGCGTTCCCTGCGGCGTGGTCACGGGCGAGGGCATCCTGGGGTTGAGGAGCGTGCAACTGGAAGGGCGGCGGGCCTCGGATGCTTCCGACTTCTTGCGGGGGTATCCCTCTTTCGTCGGTGCGGACTTGGCTGGCAGGGATTAGCAATACGCCGTTGGTCTGCGTCCTGGGCTCCGGTTACAATGGGGCGCATCGATCTATCGCCGCCCCGGGAATGTCCCTGCGGCGGCCGAATACCCGACAACAGAACGTGGAGGCCTGCCATGACGACCAGGACCATACCCTCGGAAGCCCAGGTGCTGGAATGGATGACCTCGTTGAGCAACTGGGGACGCTGGGGCGAGGACGACCAAAAGGGGTGCTTGAACCTGATTACCCCGGACAAGCGGACGCAGGCGGCGTCCCTGGTGCAGGACGGCGAGACCGTCAGTTGCTCCCGTCCCATCACCACCGAAATGACCCCCGACGTCACCTACCAGGTGCAGCGTTACATGGTGGACAGCGGGGAGGGGCGGGACACCGACCCGCCGGAGCGGAAGCTGGTGCGCCGGGGGGCGTCGGAGTTCATCGGGATGGTCTTCCACGGCCAGAGCATTACCCACATTGACTCCCTGTCCCATTACTCCTGGCAGGCCAAGCTGTACAACGGCAAGCCCGCCAACCTCATCACCTCCCGGGAGGGCGCCCAGAGCCATTCCATCGAGGTCGCTTCCGACGGCATTGTTTCCCGGGGCGTTTTGCTGGACATAACTAAGGTCCGCGGTACGAAATGGCTGGCAACCGATGATCCGGTGATGCCGGAGGACCTGGAAGCCGCCGAGGAGCTGGAGGGAGTGAAAGTCGAGGAGGGCGACATTCTCCTGGTACGAACGGGCAACTACCGGATGCGCCTGGAAGAAGGCCCCCGTCCCAACACCCAGCCCTTCACCGCCTGCCAGGTGGCCTGCACTCCCTGGTTCAAGGAACGGGGCGTCGCCATGCTGGGGACGGACACATCCAACGACGTGCGCCCCAGCCACTACGCGACGATCACCGCTCCGCTGCACACCGTCTGCCTGGTCACCCTGGGACTGTGGCTAATTGACAATGCCAACCTGGAAGAGCTGGCCCAGGCGTGCGAGCGGCGTAACCGCTACGAGTTCATGCTGTCTATGGGACCGTTGAAGCTGCGCAACGTAACCGGAAGCCCGGTAAATCCCATCGCCGTCTTCTAATAATCAACGGGAAGGCCAGTCCCGGATAAAGCGAGGGGAGTCCATTGCTGGACTCCCCTCTTGTGTTTGGTGGTCCAGCCGGGATGGCTCAGAAGTTGGGGCGCATGTTGCGGAGGCGGCGGGCCCGCTCCTCGATGGGCGGATGGGTGGAAAACAAGCCGCCGAGTGTCTTGCCCCGCAGCGGGTTGACGATGAACAGGTGGGAGGCGGCTTCCGACACCTGCATGGGCCGCATCTCGGCACCCATTTCCAGCTTCTCCAGGGCCCGGGCCAGGGCCTCGGGATTGCCCGACGTCTTGGCTCCGGTGGCGTCGGCCTGGAACTCCCGCGCCCGGGAGATGGCCAGCCGGATGACCGTCGCGGCCAGCGGCATGACGATGGCCACTACCAGGAGCCCGATGATCCCGCCGCCGCCCCGGTCCCGCCCGCCGTGCATCCCGCCGAAGATGGCGGAAAACTGGGCGATCAGGGCCAGCATGGATATGGCTCCGGCGATGGTGGCCACCACCGACATTATGAGGGTGTCCCGGTTGCCGACGTGGGCCATTTCGTGGGCCATCACCGCGCCCAATTCCTCCCGGGTCAGCAGCCGCTGGATTCCCGTCGTAGCGGCCACCGTGGCGTTCTTGGGGTTGCGGCCGGTTGCGAAGGCGTTGGGAGAAGCGCTGTCAATCTCGTAGACCTTGGGCATGGGCAGGCCGGCCAGGGACGCCTGCTCGGCCACCAGCCCCCACAACTCCGGGTCGTCCTCCTGGGTAACGGGTTTGGCGTGGGCCATGGAAAGGGCGATCTTGTCGCTGAACCAGTAGGCCCCGACGTTCATGATCAGGGCGAATCCGAGAGCCAGGATTATGCCCAGTTCTCCGCCGAAGATGCCGCCGATCATCAGCAGCAGGCCGGTCAGCACCATCAGCAGGAAGAAGGTCTTGACGGTGTTCATTCGGTTGTCGCTCCAAAATAGGGGGAGAATCGTCCGGTTCTTCCGGTCGGGAAGGGTTGGACGCGGCGAGGACAGTGGTCCAGGGAGCGTCCTTCCTCTTCGTCAATTATATCACCGGGGGGTCTTCTGCCGGTTGATTCCTGCGTCCCCCCGGTGACGCTGTCGGAGCGGCTGTTTTCGTTGACACCTCCGGCGGGCGATGATACATTCCCCTTGCCAACGTCCGTGCTGTCACGGACGGCTATTTTTGTCGCCTTTCGGAGGATCAGCCATGCCGGTCAACATCGGCGTTCTGGCGAAGCAGGTCATTGACCCGGAAATGCCCATGGCGGCGTTCCAGATCGACAGCGCGGCCAAGCGGGTGGTGACGCCGCCCAATATTCCGCCGGTGGTCAACGGCTTCGACGAGAACGCGGTGGAAGCCGCCCTCCAGATCAAGGACGCCCAGGAAGCCACGGTGACGGTCATTTCCGCCGGTTCCAGCTTTGCCCTGGACGTGATGAAGAAGCCCCTGTCCATGGGGGCGGATGAGCTGGTCCTGCTCCAGGACGATGCCTTCGAGAACACCATCGACAGCTTCTTCACCGCCCAGCTCCTGGCGGCGGCCGTAAAGAAACTGGGCGGATTCGACCTCATCATCTGCGGGCGGCAGGCTTCCGACTGGGACAACGCCCAGGTCCCCTTGGGGGTAGCCGAAATCCTGGGAATGTCCTGCGTTGCCCTGGGCCGCAAGGTGACCGTCGACGGCGACAAGGTCACTGTGGAACGTCTGATTCCCGACGGATACGAGGTGGTGGAAGCTCCGCTGCCCGCCCTGGTAACCGTGAGCAACGAGCTGGGCCAGCCCCGCTATCCGACCCTGCGAGGCATCATGGCGGCCACTCGAAAGCGCCCAACCATCTGGGCCGCGGGAGACCTGGATGCCGATGCCGGACAGCTGGAGCCGCGCATTACTCTCCACGACCTGTTCGTCCCCCAGCGGACGCAGGAATGCGAGATCATCGAGGGCGACGACGAGGCTGACGCGGCCCGCCAGTTGGCGTTGCGGCTGCGGGAAGACAAGCTCATCTAGGCGCCGAACCATTCAACACGGGGCCATTCACCATGGCCTTGCATTTCGATTGAACTGCCTCGCGCCGGCGCTATTCCGTCCGGCGCCCAACCCCATCTAACGAAGAAGTGAATCACGGAGGGACCAATGGCTCAGGGAGTCCTGGTTTTGGAAGGACTGACCGGCGGTGAGCTCAGCCTGACCGCCAGGGAGATTCTGGCTGCGGGACGCGGCGTTGCCGATGCGCTGGGAGAGGAATTGTCCATCGGGCTGCTGGGAAGCTCTCCCGAAGCCGCCGCCCAGGAGGCGATCAGCCACGGCGCAGACCGGGTATACCAGGTGACGAACCCAGCCCTGGACGCCTACCAGGTTGACCTGTGCCTGTCCGCCATGGAGTCCCTGTGCCGCGAGGCCGACCCCAGCGTGATTCTTATCGGCCGCACCAACGAGGGACGCGAGATTGCTCCCCGCCTGGCCTTCCGCCTCGGCGTCGGACTGGCCCAGGACTGCCTGGAGGTGTCGGTGGATACCGCGACGGGCAAGCTGCTGGCCAACCGACCCGTCTACGGCGGCAACGCCGTCGCCGTGGTTAGCTGCAACTACACTCCGCAGGTCGCGGCGGTCCGGCCCAAGGTCTACGAGCCTCTGGAGCCGGACGACGGACGCTCGGGCGCCACCGTATCCTTCCCGGTCGAACTGGATGCGGGGATGGTCAAGGCCAACCTGGTGGATACCGTAATGGAGGAGTCGGAAGGCATCAAGCTGGAGGACGCCCGCATCGTCGTTTCCGGCGGACGCGGTCTGGGAGGACCGGAGCCCTTCAAGAACCTGGAAGAACTGGCCGGTTTGCTGGGAGCGGGCGTTGGAGCATCCCGCGCCGCGGTGGACTCGGGATGGGTCCCCGCCAGCTACCAAGTTGGCCTCACCGGCAAGACCATCACGCCGGACCTGTACATCACCGTCGCCATATCCGGCGCCAGCCAGCATATGGCCGGCTGCTCCGGCTCCAAGGTCATAGTGGCCATCAACAAGGACGCCGAGGCCAACATCTTCAAGGAAGCCCGCTACGGCGTCGTCGGCGACTGGGAGAGAATCCTGCCCGCATTGACGGAGACGGTGCGGGAGTTGACCCAGGGGTAGGGACCACCCCTACCCCAGCACCACGTTGTCTATCAACCGCACGCCCCCGATGCGGACGGCCGTCAGTGCCATGGCGCCGGGAAGGGCTGTGTCCAGTTCGTGGAAACCGTTGGGATCGACTACGGCAACGTAGTCCACGCCTTCAACCGACGGTTCCGAGCGGAGCACTTCCAGCGCCCTTTCCCGCAACTCGGGGACGCTGGTTGTCCCCGACTTCCAGGCGGATTCAAGGGCGGATAGAGCCTGGTACACCACCGGCGCGGCCTGCCGCTGTTCCGGGGTCAGGTAGGCGTTGCGGCTGCTCAGGGCCAGCCCGTCAGATTCCCGGATGGTGGGACAAACGATTATCTCGGGCCCCAAGTCCAGGTCCCGGGTCAATTGCTTGATGACCGCCGTTTGCTGCCCGTCCTTTTGCCCGAAGTAGGCCCGGTCCGGCCGGACTATGCTCAGCAGTTTGCAGACCACCGTCGCCACTCCCCGGAAATGTCCGGGACGCACCGCTCCCTCAAGCTTCTCCCCGATTTCGCCCACCTCCACCCAGGTAGCAAATCCGGCTGGGTACAACGATTCCTGCGTTGGGGTGAAGACGAGGTCCACCCCTTCTCCGGCGAGCAGGTCCAGGTCCCGGGGCAGGTCTCGGGGATACGCTGCCAGGTCCTCCCCGGGTCCGAATTGGGTGGGGTTGACGAAAATGGTGGCCGCCGCCGTTGCGTTTTCCGCCTTGGCCCGCCGCACCAGGGAAAGGTGGCCTTCGTGGAGGGCCCCCATCGTCGGCACCAGCCCCAATGGTCTTACCGCATTGCCGCAGGATGCCGCCATCTCCCCGGTGTCGCTGATGACCCGCATCGCGCTAGGTTCCGGGCGCCAAGGGGCTAGAACAGTTCATCGATTTCCCGCTCCAGGCGCTCCCGGGAGCTCTCCGGCACCACCCCGGTACGCGGCTCGTAGCCCCGGCTGAACTGGGTGTAGGAGTCCTGGGAGCCGTACTCCCGGGTATGCACCACTACCGGCATCGGGACGGCGTGGCCGAAAATCAGCGCCTGCTGCTTCGCTTCGAGGCGGGAAAGCACCCCCCGGAGCTGACGCGCTCCGGCGGTGCCCGCCAGGACGGCATCGGTGTCCCGGTCGTTGTCCAGCAGGCAGGTGAGGCGGGTGCCCAGCTGGCTCATCACCTCCGAGTCGATGGCGCTGGGTCTCTGGTCGATGACCATCAGCGTGACGTTGTACTTGCGCAGCTCCCGGGCGATGGTCCCGAAGATGGTCTGCGATGCGACCGCCGGGTTCAGGAACTTGTGGGCTTCCTCGATGACGATCACCACCGGCTGCGGGTCCTTGACCTTCCCGCCCTCGGCCATCTCCTTCAGCTCAACGTAGCGGTTGTGGATGCGGCGGGACAGGAGGTTGCTCAGGAGAATGTAAGCGTTCAGGTCCCGGCCGTGCCGCCCGAACTCCAGGACTACGTGCTTTCCCTTCTCCAGGTGCTCCACGATCCTGGCAGCCGTGTCATAGCGGGTGTTGGCCTGCATGAAATCGAACCGCTTGAACCGGAGCAGGCGGTTGTGCAATGCGCCCAGGGCCTGGGCGTTGACCCCGATATCGTTGGCCAGGCCGGCGATGTCCTCGGTTCCTTCCATGGACAAGAATTGCTCCAGCCAGCGCTGCTGCCCGAACCTCTGCTGGAGGTTGTACGCGGCGGATGCCGCCACTTCGGAAAGGTTCAGCGTCTCCCGGAGTAGTTCGATGTCTTCCGGCTCCACCTCCCCGTAACCGATCCGCACCACCTCGTCCGCCGAGGTGCCCCGCCAACGGTCCCGCTCCTCGTCCAGCGTGAAGGTGGATACGTTGGCCGGGAAAAGCTGTTTCAGGCCCTTGACCGACACATTCCGGTCCGAGTCCTGCCCGCTCCAGCCGTACTCGCTGTGCATGTCGAAGATGAGCGTGGACGCCTGCCCTCCCTGGAGGATTCCCAAGAGGAGCAGCCGGGTCAGGAAGGTCTTGCCCGTGCCGCTCTTGCCGAACACCCCGATGGACCGCTTGACCAGTTCGTCCAGGTCCAGGCAGACCCTGGTGTCCATGTCCAGCGGATTGCCGATCCAGAAGTGCCTCTCGTCCTCCTGACCGAAGACCAGGTCCACATCTTGTTGGGACGCGGCGTGGGTGGGGGAGAAGTGGGCCGGGATAGTCTTGGCGGCGCCGGGCGCCTCCGGCGGGCCGCCCGCGGCAACGGGCATCGTCAGATGGGGCAGGATGTTCACCGTCCCGTAGGCGACGGTCCCGGCTATCGCCCGGGCCACCAGCGCATCGTTCCCCTCCGGGGGCATGTGGGACAGGCGGCTGTCGCTGCTGGCCAGGGACACATCCGTCACCACGCCGAAGAACCTCTGGCGTTCTCCCTGGATGGTCACGAAGGAGCCGACCTTGATGTCCTCCACGGACACATCCCCGGTGGAATCCAGCCTGGCCTGCACTCCCTGGCTCAGGGACCCACCGATGACCTGTCCCAACCGGCGGCCTTCGAGGCCCCCTTGCCATGCGCCCGCTCCGTTGGGGAATAGCCCGTGGCCGCCGTCCGTCACTTTCCGATTCCGGAGAGAATGGAGTTGATGCGGGCAACGTCACCGGTCAGCTGCGTTGCCAGCGCCCGGCCCGCCCGAAGGGCTACATCTGTACCGTCGGGCCGGCTGTCCACCATTCCCAGCAGGCACGACCTGATCACGTCGTCGGAGGCCGGGCATTCGGGACGGGCCAGGCGGGCGAGGAATCCTGGATCGTCGGCGAACATGGCGTATTCTTCATCCCCGCAGGTGTAAACGAAAGCATGAACCCGCGGCGGCAGGGGCGGCAGGCTGGGGGCGAACCCCGAGGGGCCCGCTGCGCCTACGGTGACCGCGTCAAACCGGGAAGTCAGCAGCCGGGATAGCTGGGGATTTTCCAGCAGGACTTCTTCCTCGGTCTCGTGGTCCCGGCCCCTCGCCAAGACCGGCCGGCTGGGGTCCAGCGGTTCGGTCCGCACATTGCTGACCACCCCGTAGATTCCCGGGTGCCCGGCCCGGATGAAACTGCCCAGGGGCGGGGAGCCGTACAAATCGTAGCATTGCACGGTAAACGACGTGGAATCTGCGGCGATGATCTCTCCGACTCGCGCCGCTGTTGACTGTCCTCCAGGTTGACGCACCGTCATTTTCGAGTTCGTTCCTTCCCGTTCCGCGGCTTACCCGAACCGCCAAAGTCAACCGGACGGGTCAACACCCGTCCGATTCTGCGCCTTCGCGAGACTGAAGCGCCAACTTGCCGTCCTTGCCAAAAGGTGGCAGCCCTTTACTCGGAGGACTGCCGCTCCTCGCGAATCCTGCGGACCCGGTCGATCCCGTCGGAGATCCCCTGGCGGACCATCTCGCGGGCCTCTTCGCCCGGCTTGGGAGCCAGCAACAGCCCTATTGCGACGCCGACTGCGACGCCGACCACCAGTCCTGCCACGATGCCCTGTCCATCCGAGTTCTTGTACACCTTCTCATACCTCCATATAAGAATATTGCTGGGAATCCGGGGTGATTGTTGGGCTGGAACGCCTGTAATATTCCCGTGAGGCGCGCCGGACCCTGGGACCGGTAAAGGAAGATAACCCGAAGACAACTCCTGATGCAAATTTTAACATAGGGCAAGCCAAAAAGTTGCTTCGAACAACCTCCTTCCTGAACAGTTTCCTCTCGATGACCGGGCTCCCTTCCTGTAATCGCCTTGACACTCTTCGGAGGCCACGCTTAGAATTGCCACGCCATCCACCGGACCGGGGGTGAGCGCGAATGTCTACCCACAACGGCATACCCGTGGGCCGCTGGGATCCTCAGATGACCGAGACGGCCAGTCCACCAGCCCAACTTCAGCACCTCCTCCCCCGCCGCATTGTGCCATCCCCGGCATCGCTGCGGCCCTCAATACGCGTGTCAGTCTCCCCCCGTCAACCTTTCTTCCGGCCGCGCGCGAATGACTGACCAGCCTTCCAGCATCGGGTTCATCGGAATCGGCTTGCTTGGCCGGGGGCTGGCGCTCGCGCTCTCGGCCAGGGGGTATCCGGTTACCGGGGCAGCCAGCCGGTCGTTTTCGTCCGCCCAGTGGCTCTCGGAACGGGTGGATGGTTGCCGGGCCTACGGCACTCCCCAGGCCCTGGCCGACAACTCTGACCTGGTGTTTGTAACCACTCCCGACTCGGTCATCGCTGAGGTGGCCTCCCGGGTCATGTGGAGGAGCGGCCAGGGTGTCGTCCATTGCAGTGGAGCGTCGTCCACTGAGCTTTTGCGGCCCGCCGAGCTTCAGGGAGCGGCTGTCGGTTCCATGCACCCCTTTCAGACCTTCGCCGGCTTGACCAGATCCGAAGATGCCGAGGCCCGCTTGAATGGGATTGCTTTTGCCGTTGCCGGCGAACTGTGGCTGCCGGCGTACCTGGACCGGATGGTCCGTGCCCTGGGCGGCCATCCCGTCAATATTCCCGACCGGGACCGTCCCCTCTACCATGCCTCGGCCATCCTCGGATGCGGGTATCTCGCCGCCCTGTTGCAGGCAGCGGTTGACTGCTGGACCGCCATCGGATACACGGAGGAAGAAGCCCTGGCGGCCCTGGTGCCTCTTGCCGGGACCACCATCGAGAATATCCGCCGGAACGGGGTCGCGCCCAGCGTCACCGGACCCGCCGTGCGGGGAGACCTGTCCACGATGAACACGCACATGGCAGCCCTGGGGGACTCGGTCCCGTCCGGGGCCCTGGCTTACGGTGCGCTTACGACCGCTTCCCTGCCCCTGGCCGAGCGGCGGGGCGTATCCCCGGAAGCTGTCGCCGGAATGCGGACACTGGCCGACAAATATCTGCGGAGGTGGGATTCATGCCCAGAGTGACGATCCGGGACATTGCCCGGATGAAGTCCCGGGGGGAGCGCATCCCCATGGTGACCGTCTACGACTACACCTCCGCACGCGTGGCCGACGCCGCGGAAATCCCGGTAGTGCTGGTGGGGGACAGCCTGGGAATGGTCGTTCTTGGCTACGATTCAACCATCCCGGTGACCATGGACGACATGGTCCATCACACCAAAATGGTCGCCCGGGGCTGCCAGCAAGCGCTGATAGTTGCCGACCTGCCCTTCATGACCTACCAGGTGGACCAGGGCCAGGCCTTGACCAACGCCGCCCGTCTCCTCCAGGAAGGAGGCGCCCAGACGGTGAAGCTGGAGGGAGGCGAAGCCGTGGCGGAAACTGTCCACCGCATTGTCCACGCCGGAATTCCCGTCATGGGCCATATCGGACTGACGCCCCAATCGGTCAACGCTTTCGGAGGCTTCCGGGTCCAGGGACGCCTCCGGGCCGAAGCGGTGCAGCTGCTCAAGGACGCCCAGGCTCTTCAGGACGCCGGGGCCTACTCGGTGGTGCTGGAGCTGGTGCCGGCTCCCCTGGCCCGCCTGATAACCCAGAGGCTGACCATTCCCACCATTGGCATCGGCGCCGGTCCCGAGTGTGACGGGCAGGTCCAGGTGCTCCATGACATGCTGGGTTTGTTCACCGACTTCGTTCCGAAACACGCCAAGCAGTACGCAACCCTCGGAGACGCCATGAAGCAGGCCTTCATTGATTACGCCAGGGAAGTGCGGGACGGAGACTTTCCCACGGAGCAGCAGAGTTTCACCATGAGCGAAGAGGTCCTGGCGGAGCTGACGGTCCCCCAGTAACCCCTTTCCCGGACGAAAGCCAAGACAATGGGAAAAAGCGCCGCTCAACCAGCGGCGCTTTTTGATGCCCTTGTGGAGAATAGGGTAGTGTCTAGTTAACCCTGTTTTCCTCGATGCGTGCCACGAACAACCGGAGCTCAGCGAGCACATCCTCTACCAGCTTGGGCCGGGTCTGCTCGAAGATGAGCTGCTCACTGTCGGAAACCCCGGTGGGGTCCAGTTGGAGCTGAACGTGGTAGGTGCCTTCGGCGTTGCTCAAGGCCACTTCCTGGTTGACCAGGGCCACCCGAAGCTTGGGGGTGAATAGGCTGTGGGTGTAGGGCTGGTCGTAGAACTGGGCGACCTGGATGGTGCCGTGTTCCCGGTTGTAGCGGACCAGCCGCTTGGGGCCGACCGGGTAGTGGACTGAGATCTGGGCGTCGTCCAGGGGTTGTCCCTTCAGGTACCCGTCCATCTGGATCGTCCGCACGATGGTGTCCTGGTTCTGGTTGTACAGGGCAACGTACATGGTGGTTTCCCGGTTGGTGGTGTCAACCTGGTTGGTGTACCAGACCTGCTTCCCGAATTCGGGGGGAAGGTTTACCTCCACAAAGCCCTCGCCCAGGATCTCGCCAAAGGTCACGGTCGGGATGGGAATGCCGTCTTCGCTGACCTGCTGGGCCGGGACTTCTGGTTCGGTAGCGGCGGCGGTGGCGCCGGACGCAGGCTGGGCTGCGCCGGCCTCGGCCTGGTCGGATCCCGGCAGCAGGAAGGTGAAGGCCAGTCCGCCGACCACCAATACCGCAATTACCAGCGCCGAGATCATGATAATCTTGCCGGCTCCTCCCCGCTTCTCCGGAGAACGAGAGACTCTCATAAATTCCTCCTTGTGGATTCTGACTTGTGGATTTTGACGATAGAGCCGCCCAGCACTCTTGGACAAGTTGCCTATCAAGGGGGCGAAACCGGCGGCCCTTCAATCAAATGACGCGCTTGATGGTCCTGCGCGCAGGACCTGTCAGGCTCTGGACCGGGCAATTACAGGTTGGGCAGCAGTTCTCCCGACCGGGTCACCTCGTCCCACAGATTCTCCCGGTTGGCCCGCTTGTCCCTGGTTTCGCCCATCATCTCGGTAGCCCGCTTGTAGAACCATTCGACCTTTTCCATAGCGGCCCCCAGGCCGATGTTGCAGACCATGACGGTTACGCTGATGGTGTCCGACGTGCGGCCCGGATAAGTGCCCTTGCGGCGTCCGGCCCCGGGGATCCGGTCCGCGAAGATCGTGTCCATCATCTCGACGATTTCCTCGGTGGTTTCATGGGGAGGGCCGCTGAACAACCCCAGCACGTTCTGGGCGTCGTACATTATTCGCCCGTCCGAGGGATGGCCGCACTCGACGGAGAGTTCCGCCAGCGCCGAATGCACCACGTTCTGGGCGCGTTCAATCTGGGCCTTGGAAACCGAGAAATGCCGGTACTTGCTGCTGCCGGGCCGGAATCGGCTCAACATCGAGGCGGATGGTGTATTCTGCGCCGGCACCGAGGATGTGGACACGCCGATGGCCGCCGGCCCCTTGAGGATGCGGATGACGTCGTTGGCGTCCAGCACCTCGCCGATATACCGGCGGTCGGTTTCCTCGCCCACGCACATGATGTCCATGAACGAGTCCGCGATGCGCCGGTTGATCTGGGCATAGTTCACGCCCAGGGGTTCGTTCTTGCGGACGAACTTCTGGTTGTCCACCAGGAACACCGCGTCGGCGTTGGAGTTTTCCATCACCTTCTTGATGCAGGTCGCCGTGTTGACCACGCTGTCCGGTTCGTCGTACTGGCTCTCGAAGGGAAGGACGAGCATGCAATAGACCGGCTTCTTGAACTCTTCCTTGAGCAAATCGGCCACCACTCCCACCGATCCCGATCCTGTGCCGCCGGCAGTGGTGGCGCAGACGAGGATGGCGTCGGCCCGGAACACGTCACCGTGGTCCCGGATCGTCGACGTTATCTTCCTGGCATTGCGGCGCGCCTGCTCGGCCCCGTCCGCGTTGACTTTGCCGGCGCCCCTGCCCCGGAACTCGTCAGTGGTCCCCATCAGAATGGTGTGATCGTCCGTCTGGGGAATGTGGTTGAGACCGTAGAGGTCCCCTGCACCAAGGTTCATGGCGAAAACGCCGGTGTTGATGGGGTCGCTTTCCGATCCGGTGAAGATCCGCACATGCCGGTTCTTCCAGACCCACTCTCCCATGGCAGCAAACTCGTCGGCGATATTAGAACCGCCTTGGCCGGCTCCCACGACTACAAACTTCATACCTCACTCCTTGCGCTGCCCGACCCGTGATGTTTGCCCGTTGGTCCCAACCCCACTTGCCGGCAACAATAAAATAAAGATGGCTGGAACGAATACTGCTGACTACCTGCTGGGGATTGTACATAACCTTTTGCCCGCATTTGCTAGAGGATTTTTGCCAAGTTTCACCGCGTTTGTGAATCGGCCGGCATCTTTTCCGTTCCGGAGCCTTTCCAGCGATAGAGTTGGGAGGGTCAAGGCCGGCCGCTTTCGGTTCCTGGCCTCGTTGTGCGCTTATCCCCCGTTATAATGTGCCCGCCGCTGCCGGAATTGGCCCCGGCTTTTCCCCTGGTAACTGACACCGCTGAACGAACTCGCACACAAAGGAGATTCGGCTATGGCATCTGAAAGTGTGGACCTCAACGGATTCATCATCGCCCTGTGCGAAGCCCCCTACCGTTGGATCCAGCAGGCCCTGGATGAAGTTGACGACGACAAGCTTTATTTCCGTCCCGAACAGGACTCCAACCACATCGCCTGGCTGGTCTGGCACCTGTCCCGGTGGCGCGACCGCATCAGCGCCGCCGTGTTGGACGAGCCCCAGGTATGGACCAGCGGCGGTTGGAACGAGTCTTTCGGCATCGAGCCGGACCGCACTGGGCTGGGGGACACCCCGGAACAGGTAGCCCAATTCCGCCCGGACCGGGAACTCCTTGCCGGATACGCCGGGGCCGTGCACCAGGCCCTGATCGACCGGGTGGGACGGGCCACCCAGGCCCAGCTCGAGGCGGACATAGAGTATTCCCCCGGGAACACGCGCCCGGCTTGGCGGGCCCTTGTGAGCGTGGTGGAGGACACCGCCGAACACACCGGGCAGGTCAACTATCTTCGCGGCATGACCGCCGGATACGGGTGGCGTTAAGCTCCGCAGTTGGCCGGTTCTCCGGTGGACGCCTCTCCGGGAACGGGTGGCCTCTTGTCCCGGAGCCATGATCCTGGGCCCTCCGGCGCGGCGGTTCTTCCGGTGCTCTGTTGATGTCTTTCCTCGATACGGAAGTCCTCGACTGGCTCATCCGGTACGGGTATGTCCTCATGTTCCTGGTGATGCTGGTCGAGGGCCCGGCCGTAACCGCCAGCGCCGCCTTGGGGGCCGCCCTCGGCCACTTCAACGTATTTGCAGTGTTTGTCCTATCCTTCTTCGCCAACTTCCTGCCCGATGTCCTTTACTACGCTCTAGGAAAGTGGGGCGGCCAATGGGTCCTGGACAGGTTCGGGGCGAGGGTCGGAATCCGGGAGACCCGGAGGGACCGGGCGGCGGAGATTATCGACCGCCACCTCGGTCTGTGGCTCCTCTTCATAAAGACCATTCCCTTCATCAGCCCTCCGGGATTGGCGGTAATGGGAGCGTTGGGCATACCGGTCAAGCGGTTCATCTGGTGGGACGCGGCCCTCGTCGCCTTGACCTCCCTTGTGTTCGTCCTCTTGGGTTATTTCGCGGGAAAAGGTTATGCTGTGCTCCAGGCCGCCATAGGCTACGGGCCCTTCCTGCTGGCGGCGATGTTCCTCCTGTTCGTTGCCTGCGCCTACCTTTACGGAAAGGCCGCCCAGCGCTATTCCAAGAAGGTGCAGCAATGGGGCGGTGACGAATTGGACGTGGGAGACTAAAATTCAAGTGTGGGGCCCATCCAGCCCCGATGCTGACAATGAACGTGCAGATGATGAAGTTCCCCCCAACGGGATGTGCCAAGGAGGGAAGCAGTTGTGAGAATCCTCGTTGCCAGTGATACCTATCCACCCCAGTTGAACGGCGCTGCCGTCGCCGCCCAGCGTCTCGTCCGCGGCCTGGCCGGGCGCGGTCACCGGGTCGAGGTGGTAGCCCCCAACATGGCCTTCCGGGACGAGGCCCTGCCGGAGCCTCAGGCCCCCGGCGTTACCGTCCGCCGCATTAAGTCCTTCCCCGCCCGGCCGGTCCATCCCCAATTCCGGGTCACCTCCTGGGTCGGGATCAATGCCAAGCTGCGCCGGATATTCGCTGATTTCCAGCCCGACGTCGTCCACTTGCAGACCCACTTCGTCCTGGGGAAGGCCTCCCTCCGGCGGGCCTGGAAACAAGGCACACCCGTGGTGGGGACCAATCATTTCCTACCCGAGAACCTCGTCGAATACTTCCCCAGGGCGCTGTTCCCGGTCGTTACCTCCGCCATGTGGGTCCACTGGATGCGGGTGTACAACCGCCTCGACTGCGTCGTGGCCCCTTCCCGCAGTTGCCTGGAAGTCCTGCAGCACGTGGGAATGACCGCCCCGGCCCGCGTCATCTCCAACGGAATAGACCTCGACCGTTTCTCTCCGGCGTCCCCTCCCGGCTGGTTGTACGGCAAATACGGCATCCGCCCCGACGTGCCGGTCCTTCTGACCGTGGGCCGGCTGGAAAAAGACAAGCGCGTAGATATGGTGATCCGCGCCGCCGCCCTTGCGGCCCGGAGTGAGGAGCTCCAGTTGGTGGTTGTCGGGAAAGGGCGCGACGAGGCCGAGTTCCGCGAGCTGGGCAAGAAGGTGGCGCCCCCGGGCAGCCTGGTCTTCACCGGGTTCGTTCCCGATGAAGACCTTCCCCTCCTGTATAACGTGGCCCACGTATACATCGGGGCCGGAGCCGCCGAGCTGCAGGGCATTGCCGTCATGGAGGCGATGGCTTCCGGCCTCCCTGTCCTCGCCGCCGATTCCGTCGCCCTGCCTGAGTTGATGGAACACGGCGGCAACGGGTTCCTCTTCCAGCCCACCGACGAGGACCTGTCCGCCCGCATCCTGGAAATTTTCAGCCTGCGGCGCCGCTGGGAGGAAATGGGTGACCGCAGCCTGGCCCTCGTCCAGCCCCACCGCATGACCACCGTCCTGGAACAGGTCGAGGGCCTGTACCGGGAACTGCTGGCCTCCCGGAACAACCGGCTGGCCCGCCAGTCCTGACCGGCCCCACCCTGCTCCTGATACCAACCGGCCCGACCCCGGGTTCACATCCAGTCCCTTGGAGAATAACGCTTTGACCGAACTTCAGCCGCCCGTCGCCCCCCAGCGCCACCACGAGTTCGAGCTTTTCAACGACGCCCGCACCGATCCCTGGTTCTGGCTCCGGTTTATCGAAGACGCCGAGACCATGGCCTACCTGGAAGCCGAGAACGCCTACACCGACGCGGTCATGGCTCCTACCGAGGAGCTCCAGGAAAAGTTGTACCGCGAGATGCGGGGCCGCATACGGGAGGACGATTCCACCGTCCCTGAAAAGGACGGCGATTACTTCTACTACATCCGATTCGAGGAGGGCGGCCAGTACCCTGTCTATTGCCGCCGCCTGCGTAATTCCGGGTCGGTTGACCGGGAGGGCGATGATCCCGAGGGAGGAGAGGAAGTCCTGCTCGACGCCAACGAACTCGCCAAGGACCAGGACTACCTGCGGGTGGGCGTCTTCGACACCAGCCCCGACCACAAGCTCCTGGCATACTCCCTCGATACCGAGGGCTCCGAGGTCTACACCATCCGCATCATGGACCTGGCGACCCGGGAGCACCTGGACGAACCCATCCCCAACACCTACTACTCCCTGGAGTGGGCCAACGACAACCTGTCTTTCTTCTACTCCGTTTTGGACGAGCACCACCGCCCGGTCCGGGTATTCCGCCACCGCCTCGGCGAGGACCCATCCCGGGACCGGCTGGTCTACGAGGAGCACGACGAGCGTTTCTTCGTTGGTATCGCCAAGTCCCTCAGCCGCCGCTTCATCTACGTCGTCGCCGGGGGCAACAATATGTCGGAATGGCGGTTCATGGATGCCGGCGACCCGGACTCCCCGCTGACGTTGATCGAACCTCGCAGCGAGGACTTCGAGTACGACGTGGAGGACCACGGCGACCGCTTCCTCATCCGCCATAACGGGGGCGGCGCGAAAGACTTCATGGTCTCCGAAGCCCCCATCGCGTCCCCCGGGTGGGACTCCTGGACGCCGGTGGTGGAACACCAGCCCGGCCGCCCCATCCTCGGGCTCCACTGCTTCCAGGACTACCTGGTCATGGAATTCCGGGAAGCCGGCCTGCCCCAGGTCTCCGTCACCCGCTTCTCCACCGGCGATTCCCACCGCATTGCCCTGGACGACGCGGTCTATGGCATTAGCGCAAGGAGCGGCCGGGAGTGGGACACCTCCACGGTCCGCTACTCCTACTCCTCCATGACCACGCCCCCCACCGTCTACGACTACGACATGGACACCCGGGATCGGGAGTTTCGCAAGCAGATCGAGGTCCTGGGCGGCTTCGAGTCCGCCGACTACTCAACCGAGCGCCTGCTGGCCCCGGCCCGGGACGGCGCCCTCGTCCCCATCTCCCTGGTGTACCGGAATGACACCCCCCTGGACGGCTCGGCCCCCCTGTACCTATACGGGTACGGCTCCTATGGGATCATCCTGGACGCCGAGTTCGGCTCGGCCCGCCTCAGCCTAGTCGACCGGGGGTTCATCTTCGCCATCGCGCACATCCGCGGCGGCATGGAGATGGGCTGGGACTGGTACGAGAGCGGGAAGCTCCTCAACAAGCGGAACACCTTCAACGACTTCATCGACTGCGCCGACCACCTGGTGTCCCGGGGCTACGCCGCCCCCGGAAACATTGCCGCCGCCGGTGGCAGCGCCGGCGGGATGCTCATGGGCGCAGTGGTCAACCAGCGGCCCGACCTTTTCCGGGCCGTGGCCGCCCACGTTCCCTTCGTGGACGTCCTCAACACCATGCTGGACGACTCCCTGCCCCTCACCACCATGGAATACAACGAGTGGGGCAACCCCAACGACGCCATCTACTACGACTACATCAAGTCCTACTCTCCCTACGACAACGTCACCGCCCAGGACTATCCCAACCTGCTCATCACCGGCGGGATCAACGATCCACGGGTCACCTATTGGGAACCCGCCAAGTGGGCCGCCCGCCTGCGCGCCGCCAAGACCGACGACAACCTGCTGCTTCTGAAAATCCACATGGACTCGGGGCACGCCGGCGCCTCCGGCCGGTTCGACCGCCTCAAGGAGGTCGCCCTGGAATACGCCTTCGTACTCCACTGCTTCGGCATATCGGAGTGAGGCAGGATCGGGTCAGACCCTATTACCGGGCGCAGGATAGAGACCGCCGGACGATCCTGCTGGGGGTCAAACGGCGCCCTACAACCCGATAAGCTCCCGCGCCGTCTCCCCCAGGATCCGCTCCGTGTTGTAGTCGGAAAGGCCCAGCTCGGCGATGTAGTCCGACCCGTCCGCTTGCCCGGCAAGTGGATAGTCCGTGCCGAAGCAGACCTTGTCCGGCCCGTGCTTGTTGATAATCGCCGCCAGCGTCGGCGCCGCCACCTCCCGCAGCGTCGGCGGCCACGTCGTGTCGATCAGCACGTTCTCCCTGCCGATCAGCTCCCGCTCCGCCTCGTCCAGCATATAGAACCCTCCCAGGTGGAGGGCGATCACCTTCAGCCTGGGGAACTGCCGAACCACGTTCATCACCCGCTCCGGCGGGGAAAAGACCGTCTCGCCCTCGCCGGTGTGGGGCAGCCGGCCGGAGTGGATCTCCAGCACCATGTCGTCCCCCATCTCCTCGTACACTTCCAGCATACGCGGGTCGTCGGGATAGAAGCTGTTCATCATCGGGTGCAGCTTGATTCCCTTGATCCCGTTCTCCCGCAGACGCCGCACCTCCCCGGCCTTGTCCTCAGCGTCCGGGTGCATTGCGCCGAAGGGTACCAGCATGTCGTCCTGGATCGAGATCAGCCAGTCGTTGGCCCGCGTCACCTGGTCCGCCCGGTCCACCACGCCGAGCACCACCGACTTGTCCACGCCGGATTCCCGCATGTGGGCTTTCAGGCTGTCCACGGTGTTCAGCCCGATGGCGTCGATCCCGAGCTGTTCCACCAGCCGGTCCAGGACTACGTCCGCGATACGGTCCGGCCAGACGTGGGTATGAACGTCGATACGCATGAGGAAACCTCCAGGAAATCATGACGAGGTTCAACTTAAAGAGGCGTCGGGTGGTTGACCTGTGGAGAGACCGGGATTACCCTGTCCCGGCTGTCGAAAACCGCCGCACCACCACGCTTGGGACGTAATTTTTACAAACTGCCGGTAAATGGAAAAGAAAACGCTTTGACGTGGAGACGGTTGGTCTGGTATAGCTAAAGGAGTGAGCTAAACCTAGGAAGGAGTGAAGTGATTATGGAAGCTTACTGTGTCAAGTGCAAGAGCAAGACGGAGATCCAGAACCCCCAGTCCATCACCATGAAAAATGGCCGGCCCGCGACCCAGGGCACCTGCCCGGTCTGCAGCACCAAGGTCTTCCGCATCGGCGCCGCCGCTAGCTAGAGTTGCGCCGCCGCCAAAGCCGGGCCACGGGCATCGGCGGCGCGCCACAACTGAAGCCCCGCATTCTCCGCTCCGCCCGGTCGCGGTGATCGGATGCGGCGCATGGTCCCGTCAACTCCCCCAAACGGTCGGGTTAATCCCCGTCTATCTCCGGGGGACCAGTCCGCCATGGCGGGAGCGTCTGCGCTGCCAACTCCCCCCAGCCGGACTTATCGGGGAAGCCGCGCCATTCTTGACGCCAACTTCAATCCCCCCATAGACTAGCCGTTGGGCCTGCCGCGGCCTCGCGCCGCCGGCGTTCTCATCCTGGCCCCGGGGATGGAGATGACTGACCGCGTTTACAACTTCGCCGCCGGACCCGCCGTCCTGCCTATTCCCGTTCTGGAGGAGGCCCAGCGGGACCTCCTGTCCCTTCCCGGGGTTGGCATCTCCGTGCTGGAGATGAGCCACCGCTCCCCGGCCATCGAGGACATGATGCGGGCCGCCGAGGCGGACATC
This sequence comes from uncultured Dehalococcoidia bacterium, assembly GCA_951812535.1. Lineage (GTDB taxonomy): Bacteria > Chloroflexota > Dehalococcoidia > Lucifugimonadales > UBA3495 > CATOSK01. The sequence goes on from CATOSK010000001.1 coordinate 140,186, forward strand.
CGCACCCTGGCCGGAATTCCGGACAACTACCGCATCCTCTTCCTCCAGGGCGGGGCATCCCTCCAGTTTTCCATGGTCCCAATGAACCTGCTGGGACCGGGCCAGTCCGCCGGCCACATCGTCACCGGCCATTTCGCCCGGATGGCCCTGCAGGAAGCCCGCTCCGTGGGCAACATCAACCTCGCCGGTTCCACCGAGGACGATGGATTCAACCGGATCCCCGGCCAGTCGGAGCTTGAGTTGGACCCGGACGCGGCCTACCTCCACTTCACCACCAACAACACCATCTTCGGCACCGAGTGGCAGGAAGAACCCGACTCCGGCGATGTCCCCCTGGTGGCCGACGCCTCCTCCAACATCTTCAGCAAGCCCATCGACATCAACCGGTATGGCCTGGTCTACGCCGGCGCCCAGAAGAACCTGGGAGCCGCCGGCGTCACCCTGGTTATCATCCGCGACGACCTTCTGGAACGTTCTCCCGACACCCTTCCGGCCATGCTCAATTACCAGACCCACGCGAAGGGCAACTCCGCCTACAACACCCCGCCCGTCTTCGCAGTCTACATCCTCGGCCTGGTCGTCAAGTGGCTCATCGCCCAGGGAGGACTCGAGGCTGCCCAGCGTCGCAACCGGGAGAAGGCCGGCCTCCTCTACGATGCCATCGACTCCTCCGAGTACTTTCGCGGCCACGCCCTCCCCGGGCACCGCTCCGCCATGAACGTCACCTTCCGGCTGCCGGACGAGGACGCCGAGCAGCGGTTCGTCGATGAAGCTGCCGCCCAGGGCCTGGCCGAGTTGAAGGGACACCGCTCCGTCGGCGGGATCCGCGCCTCCATCTACAACGCCTTCCCCGTCGAGGGGGTGGAAGTCCTCGCGTCCTTCATGAAGGAGTTTGAGCGGACCAACGGCTGAAGGACAGGCCGCTCCTTTCGTTGACCAAAAGACCCCCTGAACAAGTCCCTTCCCCACGAAGACGGGGGCGGGAATCCCGACCCCCTTCGTCCGCTCTCAACAGTATCGTGTTGAACGTTCACTGGTAGTTTGACCAGACTGGCACTCGTGCTATTGCCCTGTCCCGCTGACACTTCACCGTTGACACCCGCGTGTTCCCTCTATAACGTTGGTATCCCATGGACCAGCGCTTTCCGCCCGTGAAACCCTTCTGCCGTTCTTTGCCGGCCTGTCGGCGATTAGCTTTCCCAACCCTGCCTCGGCTCCCCGGCAGGACCCTCCGCGCCAGCGGGAGAGCGTGGAAATGTCCCGGAATGTCTCACTTTTGTCTCACCATGGCCCAATTGTGTCCCGGAGCATGACCCAAAGAGTCCCTGGAAAGGGACAAAATCCCGCGTAAATTCGGGGTTTTACGCACGAAACAGTTGAAATGTCCCAGAAGTAAAATAATCCGGCTGGCTCCCCCCCATGCGATTGCCTGGCCCGTTGGCGCCTGCCCCTAACCATCCACCCGGTTTGCCGGGTATAATCTAACCCTTGGCAAGCTAGGGAGCGTGTCAAGCCAATTCCCAGCATGGAGCATCGGAAATGACTACCACCACCGGCGGATCCGTCAACAGCGTGGTCCTGACCAGCGCCACCCAGGCCAATGGAGTGTCGGTGCCCGACTATGACCGGGGCCGGTTGGAAGACGTCGGCTTCCTCACCGCCATGACCCTGGTGCTCCTCGGGAACTACGCCCAGACCGGCCACTTCGGCGGCCCCCTCGCATATACTCCCTACACCGTGGCGACCCACCTCGTGGGGCCCGAATTGGGCGGCCTGCGGTACGACTACCGCCGTCCCAAGCACCCCTACGCCGACAAATTCATGCTCGCCGGCGGCCACAACGCCCCCGTCACCTACGCCCTCTGGCTCATCATGGGCGAGGCCATGGCCCGCCGCCACGCCCTTTCCGGCGACGACCGCTACTACGTCGACCCCAACGTCGCCCTGCTGTCCATCGACTGCCTCGGGTTCCGCCGCGGGCGGGGCGCCCTGGAAACCCTCCTCAAGGACAACGACCTCGAGGACCATCCCCTCATGACCCAGGCTGGCATCCGCGGCATCCGCGCCCTGGCCGGGCACTCCGAGACCACTGATGTCACCAACGACGTAAACGGCGGCCCCTCCGGCATCGGCATTGCCACCTCCGCCGGCAAGGCCGCCTTCTGGGACATGGTCGGCGCCCCCGACAGCCTCAAGGTCATGGCCATCGAGGGCGAGTTCGCCATGACCTCCGGTCACTCCCAGGAGATGAAGACCCAGGCCATGGCACAGCAGGTCGGCAAGCGTCTCCGCATCCTCCTCTCGTACAACAACGCCGGCATCGACGATGAGCTCGTCGGCGGCGTCATCAAGCCCCAGTACCAGGGCTACCGCATTGAGGACCAGTGGGCCTCCTACGGCTGGAACGTCCTCTCCGTGGACAACGGCAACGACTACCACCAGGTCGTCTCCGCCCTCAAGACCATGGAGGACTGGGATCCCTCCGACGATCGGCCCATGATCATGGTCGGCCGCACCGTCAAGGGATGGTGGCCCGGCGCGGTCAACGGCGAGATCCCGGGATACGGCGAGCAGATTGTCAGCTACGCCAGCCATCCCTACGCCTTCGCCATGAACAGCGACTACTTCCGGGCGCTGGCCCGCACCTTCGAGGACCGCTTCGGCGTCAAATTCGTGGGCATCGAGGACGGTCCCGTCTCCAACAACCGCGACCGCCTCATCCAGTTCAAGCAGAACATCGACATCGCCCTGTCCGTCCTGGAGAGCCACGGCCTCGGAGAGTGGATCTCCGACCGCCTCGTCCAGATCGGCGACTCCGTGGACGACAACCTGCCTCTCCGCATCAACCGGGATGTCGACCCCTTCCAGGACCCCCGCCTGGCCGTGTCCAATCTCCCAGTGGGGGCCCAGCAGGTCGCCGTGACCAACCCCCTCACCGGCGAGGAGAAGCAGGTTGGCATCAAGCTCTTCGAGGAGCCCGGTAATGTCCGCGGTACCCGCCGCGCCATCTCCGAGATCGTCAAGTACATGAACTATGTAACGGACAACCGCTTCGTCATCGTCGCTGCCGACCTGGCCGACTCCATCAACGTCGAAAACGGTTCCATCTGGGGCCACTACGACCCGGTGACCAACCCCCTGGGCGTCCGCCTCAAGGCCGGTATCCAGGAGGCTGGCAACGTCTCAACCGCCGTCGGATTCGTCGGCCAGACCGCTTCCCTTGACCCGGACCAGCACGTCGGCGTCTGGGCAATCAGCGGCACCTACGGCGCTTTCACCCCACTGATGTACCTCCCCGCCCGCGTCTGGAGCCAGCAGAACCAGGACAGCCCCTTCCGGGTGGGCGTCCTCAACGTCCTCGCCGGACACTCCGGCCCCGAGACCGCCGCCGACGCCCGCACCCACTTCGGGATCTTCTCCCCCCAGGTCTGGAAGCTCTTCCCCCGGGGCCAGGCCATCACCCTCAGCTTCTGGGACTACAACGACGTCGCCCCCGGCTACTTCGCCGCCGCCGAGGTTGCCGCCCGCGACCCCCGGGTGGGCGTCATCGTCCTGGAGGTGGCCCGCCCCGACTTCCCCGTCGCCGACCGCGGCACCTTCGCCGACTCGGACCTCGCCGCCGCCGCCAAGGGGTTCTACGTCATCCGCGACTTTGATCCCGACCGTCCGAAGCAGGGCTACATCCTCACCCAGGGATCGTCCTCGACGGTCAATCTCGTCTCCACCCTCCCCCGGCTGGAGGAGGCCGGCATCAATGTCAAGGTCATCGCCGCCATCAGCGACGAGCTTTTCCAGCTCCAGCCCGAGGAATACCGCCGCTCCGTCCTGCCCCACGGCGCCCTCTACGACATGATGATCGTGACCACCGGCACCCGCCGGATGTGGCCCGTTCGGAACCCCGGCCCCCTTACCGACGAGTATTCCCTTGTTTCCGACTGGCACAACGAATGGCTCACCGGCGGCACCGAGTCCGACGTCATCGCCGAGGCCCACCTGGACGCCGAGTCCATTTTCAGCGGCATCCGGCGCTTCGCCCTCGACCACGACGAGCGCATCGCCCGCCAGCGGGAAATGCTCCAGGGTTTGGCCTAGGAAACATTGAGACAAGTCCCTTCCCCCTTGACGGGGGAAGGTTAGGATGGGGGTGAGAACTCAATCACCACACTCCCTACCAGGCTACGCAAAAGGGCCGCCGGAACGCCCGGCGGCCCCTTTTGGTTCCTTCCATTCGGTCGTGACCGGTTAGGCTACCGGACCAGCTTGGCCAAGTCGTCCAGTACCGGCAAAACCGTCTCCCTGTCCTCGGGAGGCAGGGTCAACAGCACTCTCGACACCCCGTCCTGCTCCATCCTTGCAATGGTGTCGGCATCCGGGCTCACTCCGAAAATTGTGATTGGCACCGCGTCCGGGTCGCGCCCCGCGTCTTCCAGACGGGTCCGCAGCAGCGCGGCCTTCTCTCCGAGCTTTGGACCTGAGTTGACCCTCCCGCCAATCGGCATCCACCCGTCGGCCAACTCCACCACCCGGTCGAAGGTCCGCGGCCCATCGCCTCCCATGAATATCGGGGGGTGGGGCGTCTGAGCCGGCTTCGGATAGGACCAGATGGGGTCGAAGTCCACGAAGTCCCCGTGGAACTCCGGCTCGTCTTCCGTCCAGATGGTCTTCATCGCCATGATATTCTCCCGCAGGATGCGCCACCGTCGCCGGAAGTTCGTCCCGTGGTTCTCCATTTCCTCGGCGTTCCAGCCGCCCCCGATGCCGAACATGAACCGCCCGTTGGAGATCTGGTCTACGCTGGCGACCTCCTTGGCCATCACAATTGGATCGCGCTCGATGACCAGGCAGATCCCCGTCCCCAGCTTCAGCGTTGTGGTTGCCGCCGCCGCCGCCGTCAGCGCAACAAACGGGTCGTAGCAGTGCCAGTACTCCCTCGGCAGGTCCCCTCCGCCGGGCCACGGGCTGCGCCGAGACGCTGGAATATGCGTATGCTCGGGAAACCAGATGGACTCGAAGCCCCGCGCTTCCACCTCCCGGGCCAACTCGTCGGGTCTGATTGCGTAGTCCGTGGGAAACATGTAGACTCCGAAATCCATGAAGCCTCCTGCACTGATGTGTGGCCTGGCGCCCGCCCCCGGAAGGACGCGGGAAATGCCCCGCCGATTATATTGACTGCCGCTCACCGTGTACACTGGAATAGACCCTCGGAGAACCCCCGGAGAACCCCGCCCTGTCTCCTTCCGCCGTTCCGACCCTCTTCCGCGAAGCCCTTCTGAGAACGCGATGATCCCCGAAACCGACTACTCCGCCCTGGACCGCCCGGAAATATCCATGAACTCCTTCTACCCCCGGGCGGGATGGACTCCCACCCCACCCGGTGCGGAGGACTACATCATCCCGGTTGAAGACGGTATTCAGCTTTCCAGCCGCTTCTTCTCCGCCGGCCCCGGGCAGCCCACCATCCTGTTCTTCTACGGCAACGGCGAGACTGCCCCCGACTACGACCGGATCGCCCCCTTCTATGTCCAGACGGGCGTCAACTTCTTCGTCGCCGACTACCGGGGTTATGGCCGCAGCGGAGGGGCTCCCACCTTCCCCTCCATGATCGCCGACTGCCATCTCGTCCTGGACGCCCTGGTCGAAATGCTGGCTTCGGAAGGCTACAACGGCCCCGTGTTCGTTATGGGACGTTCCATGGGCCGCCACGCCGCCTTCGAGCTGGCGGCGGGCCGCGGCTCGGACCTGGGCGGCGTCATCATCGAAAGCGGCCGCCCCAACCTGGGACAGTTCCTCTACGGCCTGCCCCAGGAAGAAGCCCGTGCGCTGGAGGAGGGATACCTTCGCAAGGTCGCTTCAATCCACATCCCCGCATTGGTAATCCACGGCGAAATGGACGAACTGGCCCCCCTTGGCCAGGCCCGGGCCATGTTCGACAGCCTGGCGTCGCAGCAGAAACGGATGCTCACCATTCCCAACGCCGGCCACAATGACCTGCTCTTCCAGGGGTTGCCCGATTACTTCGGCGCCATTCGCGAGTTCGTGTTCGGAGGCTAGGGCGCATCCCATGCCCGATAACAACCGCATCCTGCTGGTGGGCCGTCAGCATAGCCGGATGGAGCAACTGACCGGCATCCTGGAAATGGCCGGATTCATCGTCACCGCCACCACCGACGACGGCGTGGCCATCGACCTGGCCGGTTCTTCCACCTACGAAGCCCTTCTCATCGACAGCGACGTAGCCCAGCCGGACCGCCGCTATGTCGCCACCCAGTGCCGCAACCGGGACCGCCTGTTGGTTGTGTTGACCGTCAACAGCCCGCGCTCCCTCCTGACCCAGCTCCGCCAGGCCGGATTGCGCACCTGACCCGTTCGGGCCGCTATTCCACCTCGCCGTCGGCCCATGCCTTGATGATGTGGTAGGCGATGGCGACCGGGCCGGGCAGCAGCAGTTCCTCCGTTTTCTCCTCCAGGGCCAGCTTCACCGTCTCGCGGTCGAACCACTGCACGTCCGTCATCTCCTCATCGTCCATGTGGATGTCCGTCGTTGCGGCGTGCGCGTGGCAGCCCATCATTAGCGAGGACGGGAAGGGCCACGGCTGGGACGAATGGTACCGCACATCCTTCACCTGGATGCCCGCTTCCTCCATGATCTCCCGCGCCACCGCTTCCTCGATGCTCTCCCCCTGGTCCACGAACCCGGCCAGCGCCGAGTACCGGTTCAGTCGGGCCAGGCGCCCCCGGGACTGTCCCAGGAGGCACCGCTCCCCGTCGGAGACCACCGTGATTATTACCGGGTCCACCCGGGGAAAGTGTTCCGCGTTGCACTGGGGACACTCCCGCTTCTGCCCGCCCCGCCGTATCTCCGTCGGATGCCCGCAGACCGAGCAGAAACCGTGCCGGTTGTGCCAGTTGATCTGGCACCGTCCCTGGGCCAGTATCCCTGCCTCCGGGCCCGCCAGCTGCTCCGCCGCCGCCCGGGCTTCCTCGAAGACCAGGTTGGGCATCTCGGCGATGGCGTTCCCAGCCTCAAGACTCTTGGACAGGTCTACGGCGAAATGGGTAACGCCCTCCTGCATGCCGAGCAGCAACGGAATGCCGTCAAACCCGCTGGCGTCCAGTTCCTCGCGGTTTATCCATCCCAGCCGGGGCTGGTCATTCCCGGTAACCAGGACGTCGGGCCCGCGCATCGGCAGAAATCGGCTGGAAGGGAGAGTCCCCTGCTCGCGGATCCATTCCTCGTCCCTGCGTTCTCGTTCCCCCCGGTCTAGGGGATTCCCGGCGAAAATATGCGGGTCTCTCAACGGAATACTCCTTTGGGATTACGATTTGCACCATTAAACAGCCAACCGCCCCCGAAGGCAACCCGGCCTGTCCCCGTGGAAGGGGTATAGTCTTGAGATTCCCAGTGGATTAGAATTGCCCCGTCCATCCCTTCGTACCCCCTGCTTCAGGCAAGCTGCCCCGCCCTAACCTCATCCCCTCGGAGCCGTCATGTCCCTGTCGCCCGATCAAATGCTGGAAATGTACCGCCGGATGGCCACCATCCGCGCTTTCACCCACCGCGCCTACCAGGAGTCCCTCTCCGGCAACATCCCTAGCCCGGTCCAGGCCACGGGAGGGGAGGAAGCCTCCGCCGTCGGCGTGTGCGCCGCCCTGCGGCCCACGGACCGGATAACCGGCACCCACCGCAGCATCGGTCACGCCATCGCCAAGGGACTGGAACTCGGGCCCCTCATGGCCGAGCTATACGGCCGGACCAACGGATGCTGCGGCGGCAAGGGCGGCGCCATGCACATCGCCGACTTCCAGCGGGGCATGTTGGGAGCGAACGGTATCGTCGGCGGCGGTCTGCCCATCGCGGCCGGCGCGGCCCTGGCGGCCCAACTGGAAGGCAGCGGCGGCGTGGCCGTCGCCTTCTTCGGGGATGGCGCGTCCAACGAGGGCACCTTCCACAGCACCCTCAACCTGGCTTCCATCTGGAAGCTCCCCATGGTGTTCGTCTGCGAGAACAACGGCTGGGCCATCGCCGTTCCGGCGTCCTACGCCCTGTCCGTTACGGACGTGTCCGTCCGCGCCGTCTCCTACGACATCCCTGGTCTCACCGTGGACGGCTCCGATGTCCTGGCCGTCTACGAAGCCGCCTCCCATGCCGTCGCCAGGGCCAGGAGTGGAGAAGGCCCCACCCTCATCGAATGCAAGACCCGCCGCTTCCCTCTCACGGGTTCAGAGCCGCCCGAACCCCCCAGCCTGGATGACGGCGGTTCCGGATACGCCGACCCCGTCCCGGCCTTCGCCGCCGCCCTGGGGCTCGGCCCGGGACAATTGCAGGAAGCCCACCGGGAAGTCGTCCGTGCGCTGGACGATGCAGCCGAATTTGCCGGCTCCGGACCGGTTCCCGGCCCCGAAGACGCTTTGACCGGAGTGTTCGCCGGTTAGCCTTCTGCCCGGGATCCACCTGTCCGATGCCTCATGAGGAGAAAAGGAGCGACTGGATGCGCGAGATGACCTACGTAGAGGCCCTCCTGGAAGCCTTCCAGGAAGAAATGCGCTGCGACGAGAGGGTCTTCCACCTGTGCGGCGGCTTGGGCCTCCTGGAAGGCCTCATACCCGAGTTCGGCGACCAACGGGTGCGCGTCTGCCCCATCTCCGAGGATGCCTACGTGGGGGCAGGCATCGGAGCGGCCGGCTGCGGCTTCAGGCCAATCATCAGCCCCGGGCTCATGGCCTTCGCCTTCACCGCCATGGACCAGATCGTTAACCAGATGGCCAAGGTCCACTACATGTTCGGTGGACAAGCCCAGTTTCCGCTGGTGCTCCGGGCTTCCACCGGAGGGGGAAGGGCTGCGGCCGCCCAGCACTGCCAGAGCTCCCACCCCTTTTTCCTCAACCTGCCGGGCCTCAAGGTCGTCATGCCTTCCACTCCCAGCGACGCCAAGGGACTGATGAAGACCTCCATCCGGGACAACAACCCGGTCGTCTTCTTCGAGCCCCAGGGATATGGCATCGCCGGCCTCACCGGCCCCGTCCCCGAGGATGAGTACACCATCCCCATCGGCGCTGCCGACGTGAAGCGCCCGGGCTCCGACGCGACCATCGTCGCCATCGGCCACATGGTACAGGAGTCCCTGTCCGCGGCCGATTTCTTGGCGGAAGGGCACGGCGTATCGGCTGAAGTCGTTGACCCTCGAACCCTGGTGCCCCTGGACCGGCCAACCCTTCAGGAATCGGTCATGAAGACCGGCCGGCTCGTAGTTGTCGACGAGGCCAGTTCAACCGGAAGCGCCGCCGCCGAAATCATCGCCGCCGTCACCGAGTCCGCCGCCTTCTCCGCCCTGAAAGCCCCTCCCCGCCGCGTGTGCGCTCCCGATGTCCCAATCCCGTACAGCCCCGCCATGGAGCAGCACTGCATCCCCCGCTCCGAGGACATCGTCTCCGCCGTTCTCGAACTGGTCGGGCGGTAAGCCATTCCCTTCCGGTGGCCCCTGGTCGTTGTGCCCTCCTCCCCGCCGCTTCTGCTCTTTGTTGACAGGAACCGGGTGCCGGGGCAGAATTGTGTCAAATTGATCTGGCCGCCGGACACCGTTCCTGATTTCGTGGATCGGTGTCCCCCGGCATGAAACCCCAAAGGGAGGCAGACGGAAAATGGCATTGCCGGAACGTATGAGGTTCGGAATATTCCTCGGCCCCTTCCACCGAGTCGGTGAAAACCCGACCCTGGCCATCGAGCGCGACCTCGAACTGGTGGAGTGGCTCGACCACCTTGGGTTCGACGAAGCGTGGATTGGTGAGCACCACAGCGCGGGCTGGGAGATTATCTCCTCGCCCGAGGTCTTCATCGGAGCCGCCGCCCAGCGTACCAAGCGCATCAAGCTGGGGACCGGCGTGGTCAGCCTCCCCTATCACCATCCCCTGATGGTCGCCAACCGGATGGTCCAGTTGGACCACATGACCTATGGCCGCGTCCTCTTCGGCGTCGGCCCCGGCGCTCTCCCCGGCGACGCCTACATGATGGGCATCCCCCACGAGCTCCAGCGGGAGCGCATGGATGAGTCCCTGGGCATCATCCTCCGCCTTTTCACCGAGACCGAACCCATCAGCTACAAGAGTGACTGGTTCGAGCTCAAGGAGGGCCTGCTCCAGTTGCGGCCCTACCAGCGGCCCTATATGCACACCGCCGTCGCCTCGGTCCAGTCCCCGGCCGGTGTGACCCTGGCCGGGAAGTACGGCTGTTCCGTGCTCACCATCACCGTGCCCCGCGACCCGTCCGCCGGCCCCTCCGACCTGGGCGCGCTATGGGCCATCGCCGAGGAATCGGCTGCCGAGCACGGGCAGACAATGAACCGGGACGACTGGCGCCTGGTGCTGCCCATGCACCTGGCCGAGTCCCGCAAGGAAGCCCTCGACGACGCCCGCATGGGATCCGGGCAGTACCTTAGGGAGTACTCCGAGCAGACCAACGGCCGCAAGGCCGCCTTCGATGGGCCGCTGGACAAGGTCATCGATCACATGGCCGACAACGGTTCCTGGATCGTCGGCACCCCCGACGACTGCATCGCGGCCATCGAAAGGTTGGACGAACAGAGCGGCGGGTTCGGCGCTTTCCTGGTCCAGACCATCGACTGGGCGCCCCGGGAGAAGATGCTCAAGAGCTACGAGCTGTTCGCCCGCTACGTGATGCCCCACTTCCAGGGCTCGGTGATTAGCACCCAGGCGTCCAATCAGTGGGCGAGGGAGCGGCAGGAGGATTTGGTCAGCGGTCGCGTTCGCGCCATCGACCGCGCCAAGGCCGCCTACGCTTCCCGCGCCGGATAGTCCCGAATAAATCGCAACCGTAAGACCGCCTTCGCGACATCCCGGCTCGGACAGCGGAGGCGGTTTGGCTTGTCCCCCCACTTTGGGTTGAACGTCCGGCTTTGGCAGGGAGACTCGACCGAAGGGGGCCTTACCAAGGAGTTCCAATGAGCGTCACATCAATTATGGAAGCCGCCCCCAAGCTCGCCGAGGAATGGGCCTCGCAGCGGGAGGACCGGCAGAACCGCACCAAGGCTGATCCCGCCGACTACCAGAGCCTGCGGGAGTTGGGCTTCAACCTCATGGCCGTTCCCGTCGAGTTCGGCGGCTATTGGGAAGACCTGTCCCGCTCCGGCCGGTCCCTCTGCACCGTCCTCCGGATGCTTGCCAAGGGGGACCCCTCCATCACCCTGTCCAGCTCCATGCACCAGGGAGTGCTGGCGTCGTGGCGCGTCCCCTCCGTGCCCGAGCCATTCAACGAGGGCTTCCAGCAGCAGCGCAAGGAGGTCTTCTCCACCGTCGCCGATGGCTGCTGGTGGGGCACCATCGTTTCCGAGCCCGGCAGTGGTGGCGACACGGGATTGACCCGTGCCGCTTGTATCCCAGAGGAAGGGGGCTCGCTGAAATTCCGCCTCTCGGGCCAGAAGCACTTTGGTAGCGGCTCCGGCCTTACCTCCTTCATGACCACCCGCGCCGTTCCCCACGGCGAGACCGCGCCAGACCTGTTCTTCATGGAAGTCCGCAACCATCCCTGGGATGGCAGCACCGGGCTGAAGCTCGCCGCCGAATGGCGCGGCCATGGCATGAAGTCCACCAACAGCCACGCCTTCGAGTTCACCGACTTCCCCGCCACCCGCATCGCCTGGCCCGGCCACCAGGCCGAGTTGATGAACAACAACAGCAGTCTCGGCGGTATCTCCTTCACCTCGGTCATCATGGGAGTCATCGACGCTGCCATGGAGTACTCCCGGGAACGCCTCAAGGCAAACCTGGCCCGCGGCTCCCGGCTCCGCTCCCTCCAGCAGGTGGACTGGACCATGGCTGAACAGGAAGCCTGGCTCATCGACCAGGCCTGGGAAGGGGCCATGAGGGTGGTGGACACTGGCACCCAGGACCGCCGGGTCATGCTCATGTGCAAGGAGAACGTGGCCCGCCTCTCCGAGTCCGTCCTTAACCGCCTCTGCCGCATCGCCGGGGGTAACTCCTATACCTGGTACTCCCCCCTGGGCGCCTGGTTCGAGGACGTCCGGGCCCTTGGCTACCTCCGTCCCCCCTGGGCCCTGGCCTACGACAACCTCTACAACTGGAGCGTGGAAAGCTAGGACCGACCGGCTCGGCCCGCTCTTCTGGAATCTCGCCGCAAAACAACGGGGGCGGACAATTGTCCGCCCCCGTTGTTTTGCGTGGTACCTGGTGCCAGGAATCAGTAGTGGCGAAGCTCCACCACGTTGTCGTCGGGATCATAGACGTACAGCGAAATGCCGTCGCCGTGGGATCCCCACCGCTTCCCCGGCCCCGCCTGGATGTCTACTCCCATCGCCTCGAAGCTGGCCTTCAGGGCTTCCATGTCCGTTGGCTCGATCACCATGCAGAAATGGTCCTGGTTCTTCGCCCCGTCCCTGCCGATGGGATCCTGGTCGCTGCCGAAGAAGTCGATGATGGTGTCGGCGTTCAGACGCGCCGACGGAAACCGCACCTCGCCGGCCCGCCACTGCTCGATGCGTTCCGGCTGCATCCCCAGGGTCTCGCAGTAGAACCGCAGCGACGTTTCCACGTCCTTTACCCGCAGGACAATGTGGTCCATCTCGGTGATCTTGACCAGTGGTTGGCTCTGCCGCGTCACCGCGGTATCGGTCTGAGTAGCCATTGCCGCTCCTCCTTCCGGTTATTCTAAGATTGTTCGGGCGCCTCTTGGACAGGCTCCCCCAGGATGCTAGGCTGCCTGCGTGGCCCAGTCCACGCCGTTCAGAACTATCTTCTGGAACTCGGGGGTCTCAAAGCTCCGCCCGTCGTGCCCCAGGAGACATACGAAGACGTTCCCGTCCCCGTACTTCCGGGTCCAGCCCAGGGGATAGGTCCCCCCTGCCATGAACGTCTCCACCCGGTTCGGACCCCAGGGCCAGGTGCCGTCTTCGGCCGTGCCGGTGATGTAGACGTTGTTGCCGTCCCGGATGGACAGGTTCATGTAGAGCTCGTCGCTGGTCGAGAAGTCCGAAATGCCGCTGCAGCCGGCGTGCTCGGCGTTGCTCACATTGACCGTGAACTGGCCGTAGGGCGGGTGATAGCTGGTGCCGGATATCCAGCCGCCCCCGGTGATGTCGTGGTACTCGGGCCAGTTGTCGGCCACGCAGGTCGAGATGTGGATGCAGACGAACCCCTTTCCCGACCGGATGAACCCGCTGAGCCCGTCCTGTTGCTCCGGGGTCATGCGCCAATCGCCGAAGTCGGGAACGTTCTCGCGGCGGGTGTTGAAGACGACAGCGTCGTATCCGCCCATCTCCCCCCCGTCGGACAGGACGGCGGCGTCTTCCGTGACGGTTACGTCATGGCCGGCTCCCTTGAGGAAGGACTCCAGGATGGGGGTGGACTCCTCGTAGGGATGGCGTCCACCGGAAAGCACTAGAAGCTTCATTTCCAGCTACCTCCAATTCATTGATGGTTCTTGGCTTCCGGCATTATAGAGCCAACGCCGCCGGGTGTAAAAACCGGGCACGGGTCCCGCCCATTCCGTTTTGACCGCCCAAAGTGGGCGATGCTAAAATTCCCGCAACCTTGGTCGGTCTGGCCCCGGTGCCAGCAAGCCACCGGTTCGGGCTGAATGGGAGGTGCAAGTCATGTCAGGTCATTCGAAATGGTCCACCATCAAGCGGCAGAAAGGCGCCAACGACGCCAAGCGGGGTGCGCTCTTTACCAAGCTTGCCCGCGACATCGTCCTCGCCGTCCGTGATGGCGGGGGCGGCGACCCGGAAATGAACTTCAGGCTGCGTCTGGCGGTAGACAAGGCCAAGTCCAACAACATGCCGCTGGACAGCATCACCCGCGCTATCCGGCGTGCCTCCGGCCAGGGCGAAGGGGTGGAGGAGTTTGCGGAGGTAACCTACGAGGGATACGGTCCTGGCGGCGGGGCGATCCTGCTCCAGGCGTTGACCACCAACCGCAACCGCACTGCCTCCGAAGTCCGGTCCGCGTTCAATCGGGGTGGCGGCAACCTCGGTGAAGCCGGCTGTGTGTCCTGGAACTTCGAGACCAAGGGCGTCATAACCCTGGAGATCAAAGACCCGGACCGGGCTGACGAGCTGAGCCTGGTCGCCATCGACGCCGAGTCTGAAGACGTCAATTACGAGGAGGGCCTCCTGGAAATCTACACCGCTCCGGAAAACCTCCAGTCGGTGCAGAGGGCCCTGGAGGCGGAATCCGCCGAGTTGGCGTCCTGCGACATCTCTCTCGTTCCCAAGGCCACCATCGTGCTGGACGAGAAGGCTTCGGAACAGACCCTCCGATTGCTGGACAGCCTGGAAGAGCTGGCCGACGTTCAGAAGGCCTACACCAACGCCGACTTCCCGCCGGAGGTGTTGGAACAGTACCAGGCGGCGGCCTAGATGCGCGTCCTGGGGATTGACCCCGGAACCGTCGCGATGGGTTACGGGCTTGTGGAGTCGGGCCCTCAACCCGAGGCCGATGACTACGGCGTGGTACGGTTGCCCAGGTCCATGCCGCTGGAAGAACGTCTTTACCAACTCCACACCCATATCCTGAACATGATCAACATCTTCCGCCCTGACGCGGTCGCGGTGGAGGAGCCCTTCGTGGGCCGGGGGGAACGCCAGTTCATCGGGCCGGCCATCGCCGTGGGGCAGGCCCTGGCCCTGGTGTTCATCGGGGCAGCCAGCCAGAACGTCCCGGTGTTCCGTTACAGTCCAGCCCAGATCAAGCTGGCCGTGACCGACTACGGCGCAGCTACCAAGGAGCAGATGAAGCAGACCGTCGCCTCCACCCTGGGTCTCCACGAAGTCCCTTCCTCCGATGCTGCCGACGCCCTCTGCGTGGGATTGTGCCACCTTATCAGCCAGCAGGCCGTGTCGGCCCTTGACCGGACAATCCCTCCCGGCCAGGAGCGCTGATCCGGTGATAACCGGCGTTCGGGGCGTCCTCCAGGGCGTCGGCCCGGATTTCGTCCACATCCTGGTGGGGGGCGTCACCCTCCAGGTGTTCGTTCCCTCCTCCCTGGCGGTGTCTTTGGGAGGGCCGGGCAGCCAGGTGCAGCTGTTCACCCACCTCCGCTTCCCCAGGGATGACCAACCCTCTCTCTATGGGTTCGCCACCGAAGCGGACCGGGATGCCTTCCAGCTTCTGATGACGGTTTCCGGTGTCGGGCCCCGCAGTTCCCTGGGTCTGCTGGCGACCCTCGGGGTGGGCGGTGTCCAACGCGCCATAGAGGCCGGTGACATCGCGGCGCTCAGCACTGCGCCCGGTATCGGCCGCCGTACCGCTCAACGGTTGGTCCTCGAACTCAAGGGAATGGTCGTGGCTGACGAGACCGGTCCCTCACCCGGCCTGTCCGATTCCGGCGAAGTCGTCGAAGCCCTGATGGCCCTGGGATACTCCGCCACGGAAGCCAGAAGGGCGCTCAACGGACTGGACGCTCCCGCAGATGCCGCGGTGGAGGAACGCATCCGCCTGGCCCTGATGCACTTGGCGCCTGGGTAGAGAAACGGCTATCCTGTTCCCACTGCCCAACACTCGGAGGTTCGGTATGGCGGCAACGGACATTAAACAGCGAGCGCATATCCTGGTGGATTCCATGCCGGATGACGCCACCTGGGACGACCTGATGTACAAGATATACGTCTGTAAGGCAATCGAGGCAGGGATTGAGGACGCCGATGCGGGCCGGATGGTGGACGTGAAGGAAGTTCGCCGAAAGTTTGGTCTGCCCGGGTGAATGTAAGATGGACCCTAGCGGCGTCAAGGCACTTGGCAGACATCTTCGAATTTATCGCCCAGGATTCCGTGCTGGTCGCTGAACAAATGATTGACCTGATTACGAGGCGATCGGAGCAAATAGCGCTTTTTCCTTTCTCTGGAAGGCGAGTTCCTGAATATGAAGGACTTGATGCTCGGGAAGTCATTGAAGCGCCGTATCGACTGATCTACCGCGTTCGTAATGACATTGAGGTGTTGGCAGTGCTTCATGGCAGCCAAGATATTTCTTTAACATTGGCGGACCTAGTTCAATGACCAGCACGCTTGGGGGTCTGATCTATGCCTGATTTCCAACTGGTGTCCGATTTCAACATGACCGGTGACCAGCCCGTGGCTGTCCAGAAGCTGGTGGACAGCGTGCGGGAAGGCGTTGCCCACCAGACCCTCATGGGTGTCACCGGAAGCGGCAAGACCTTCACCATGGCCAATATCGTCCAGGAGGTGCAGCGGCCAACGCTGGTGCTGGCCCACAACAAGACCCTGGCGGCCCAGCTCGCGTCCGAGTTCAAGGAGTTCTTCCCCAACAACGCGGTCGAATACTTCGTCTCCTACTACGACTATTACCAGCCGGAAGCCTACGTCCCCCAGTCCGACACCTATGTTGAGAAGGACGCCAGCGTGAACGAGGAGTTGGACAAGCTCCGCCTGGCTGCCACTACGTCCTTGCTGACCCGCCGCGACGTCCTCATCGTGGCCTCGGTGTCCTGCATCTACGGACTGGGTGACCCGTCTGACTACTTCAACCTGGTTGCCAAAGTGGAAGTCGGCGAGATCCGCGACCGCAGCCGCCTGCTCCGCCAGCTAATCGACATGCAGTACGAGCGCAACGACTACGACCTGGCCCGGGGACGGTTCCGGGTCCGGGGCGACACCCTCGAGATCGTGCCCGCCTATGAGGAACTGGCCGTCCGGATCCAGTTTTTCGGCGACGAGGTGGAGAAGATCGTCGAAATAGACCCCCTCACCGGGGAATTGCTGGCCCAGCGGCAGGAAACCGCCATCTATCCCGCCAAGCACTTTGTCACCACCCAGGAACGCCTGGGTCTGGCCGTCAAGGACATCGCGGTTGAGTTGGAAGAACGCCTGCGGGACCTGCGTGCCCAGGAAAAGATCCTGGAGGCCGCCCGGCTGGAATCCCGCACCAACTACGATCTGGAGATGCTGCGGGAAGCCGGATTCTGCCACGGCATTGAGAACTATTCCTGCCACTTGGCTCGTCGGCACGAGCACCGGGACAGCAAGTTCGCCGTCACCTGTGGCTCCACCCCCTGGACTCTGCTGGACTACTTCCCGGAAGACTTCCTCATGTTCATCGACGAGTCCCACATGACCCTGCCCCAGGTCCGGGGCATGTACCACGGTGACGTGTCCCGCAAGAACACCCTGGTGGACTACGGGTTCCGCCTACCCTCCGCGGTGGACAATCGCCCCCTGAACTTTGGAGAGTTCGAGCAGCGGGCCAACCAGGTGGTCTTCGTTTCCGCGACCCCAGGCCCCTACGAGATGGAGCACAGCGCGGCGGTGGTGGAGCAGGTCATCCGGCCCACCGGACTGCTGGACCCCACCATCGAGGTGAAGCCCACCGCCGGCCAGATCGACGACCTCCTCGAGAACATCAAGCAGCGGGTGGATGTGGGCCAGCGTTGTCTCGTGACCACCCTGACCAAGCGTATGTCAGAGGAGTTGGCCGACTACCTGTCGGAAATGGGAATCCGCAACCACTACCTCCACTCCGACATCGAAACCCTCAACCGGATTGAAATTCTCCGCGACCTGCGCCTCGGCGTCTACGACGTCATCGTTGGGATAAACCTCCTCCGGGAGGGGTTGGACCTCCCCGAGGTGAGTCTGGTTGCCATCCTGGACGCAGATAAGGAGGGTTATCTCCGTTCCACGACTTCCCTGATCCAGACCATTGGGCGCGCGGCCCGCCACTCCGACGGCCACGTCATCATGTACGCGGACCGGATGACCGACTCCATGAAGCTTGCCCTGGACGAGACTGGCCGGCGGCGGGAAATCCAGCACGCCTTCAACCAGCGCAACGGGATCGAGCCCCAGAGCATCCAGAAGGCGGTCCACGACATAACCGACAGCATCAAGATGGTGGCCGAGCAGAAGGCGGGCTACCAGGTGGCCCGCCAGGAGATGTCCCGCGATGACATGTTCCGGGTGGTCAAGGATCTGGACGTACAGATGAAGGAAGCCGCCCGCAGCCTGGAGTTCGAAAAGGCCGCGGCCCTCCGCGATGAAATGTTCGAGCTCAGGCGCCTGCTGGCCGTCGAGGAAAAGACCCTCAGTGTCTGAGCGCGATTCCCCAGCAAGGACCCTTTCGTTGTTTTAACGCCCGTCCGCCACCCGGTGCAGCCGTTCCAGCACCGCCGCGTTCTCGTCCAGGCTGAAGTTGTCCACGTAGTATTTGTTGTCGCCGCTGGTTCCGTCCACCGCTCCCCCGTCGACCAGGTGGGTTATCAGCCGCCGGTCCTCCTCGATGGCTGGGAGCAGGTTTCTTCCGACCAGACGGGACAGCGCAGCCACCAGGCCGTACCCTCCCCAGTTGGATACGCTGGCCAGGATCAGACGGTCCACCCGGGTCACCGCCGGGTCGGGAGGCAGGGTCGCCACTGTGGGAATGACCTCCGCCAGGTTGCCCATCCCTATCTCGTTCCCTCCGTCCCCGATGCCCACCGACGGTAGGCCCGCCTCGAAGAAGTAGTCCAGCCGGGCGGTGTGCTCGGTAATGTCCCGGTACCGCATGTTCAGGTATGTGTCCGAACTGGTCCGCCCGCACCGCTCGATGGATATCACCAGCGCAGGACGGACCCGGTCGAGGACGGCCGCCGTCTCTCGCTGGCTTGCCTCCACGTCCAGGACGGGAAATTCGATCACCTCGGCCCGGTCTTCCAGCCATTCCCTCATCGATGGAGCGGAATGCAGGTCGGTTACATAAGCTGCTTGCCGCCCGAGGGCTTGCAGAGCGTTCCCGATGGCGACAGCTCCCGGCGGGCCGTCCGTCTCATGCTTTCCTGCTGACAAGATGTAGAACCCGGTAGCGATGATGGCGAGACCCGGGTGGTCGAGGATGTACTGGGCCGCCCGGGCGCAGAAGTCCATCGGGACATGTCCGCGCAAATGGGAAACCCCCCGCTGGTCCTGGTCCAGGATGATGTCTTCGATGGTCTCGGCCATGGCCACCTAGAGCACCGCCACGTCGGCGTCCCGCTGGTCGGTGATGAACATGTGGCCCGGCGCGTGGGTTATCATCAATGGCGGTTTGGAGTTCAAAGCGACGGCCTGGGGCGTCACGCCGCAGGCCCAGAACACCGGCTCCTCGCCCGGTCGGACTTCCACCCCATCCCCGAAATCAGGACGGTCAATGTCGGATATTCCGATAGCCTCTGGGCTCCCGATGTGGACCGGGGCGCCGTGAGTGGCGGGGAACCGGGAAGTCACCTGCACCGCCCGCACGATCTGTTCCCGGGGTATCGGCCTCATGCTGACCACCATCGGGCCGGAAAAGGACCCGGCCGGCGTGGTCGGAATGTTGGTGATGTACATGGGCACGTTGCATCCCATCGTCTGGTGCCGCAGCTCAATCCCGGCATCCGTCATTGCCTGCTCGAAAGAGAAGCTGCACCCCAGCAGGAACGACACCAGGTCGTCGGTCCAGTGGTCCGCCAGCGATGGAACTTCCGCCGAGAATTGCCCCTCCGCGTAGATGCGGTACCCGGGAACGTCAGAGCGGATATCCGCTCCGGGAGCGGTCAGGACCGGCTCCACGCTGCCGGCTTCTATGACTTCCAGGAGAGGGCATGGCTTTGGGTTGCGCTGGCAGAACAGCAGGAAGTCGAATGCCAGGTCCTTGGGAAGAATTGCCAGGTTGGCCTGTACATGCCCGGGCGCAACTCCCGAAGTCACCCCCCGCCACGCACCGGTGCGGATCAGCTGTCGGACCTCGGCGGGTTTTTGGGGAAGCGCGGTGGCGGTCATGGCGTGCCCTCACTGGAGAATGCCGGTCCGGGCCATCATAGGTTGCCGCCTATGTGCCGTCAAATCATCCAAATCATCAATGTCAACCTGGATCCCTCCGGCATGACTCCCGGTGTGCCGTTACATACCCCCTCGTCCTATTCTCCCTTCTCACTCGTCACATGTATGTTGCGCTTGGCTCTTGAATCTACCGAACCCACGCCGCCGCCGGTTGTGCATCCTCCAGAGCGGGGCCGGGCCAGCCCCGCCAAAGCCTGATGGGCCGGTGCTGCTGCCCAATCCGCCGGTCACGCCCTCGCACACCGTTGCTGCTTCGGGTGTAGAATACGCCTGCAAACAACCTCTGCCCTTTTCTGGGCATCGCTTACAGATCGGGAACATGGTCGGGAAACCATCCAAATACACACTGTTCTTCGTGGGTGCTGCCGTGGCCCTCGCTTTGGTTGCAGCTTGCGCCATTCCCCGCGCCCATGCCCTCAACATGGAAACCCTGCCCTCCGGCGTGACCTCGGGGATACCCATTCCGCCAGGACAGTATCTGTGGGACCCCAGCGAGGACTCGTTCTGGTGTCTCGGGTACATGGCCACCATCATCGGCGGCCCCGGCGATGACATCCTCGAAGGCACCGACGGCCGCGACGTTATCCATGGCCGCGGCGGTAATGACACCCTCCACGGCATGGGCGGAGATGACCTGGTCTGCGGCGGCTCCGGGGATGACATGATGTTCGGCGGCGAGGGCAAGGACTTCATGCGCGGCCGCTCCGGCGACGACTTCATCCACGGCGGTCCCGGCCCGGACACGGTCCTCGCCGATCGCGGCAACGACGAAATCGTCGGCCATGACGGACGCGACTTCCTCTCCGGCAGCTATGGGGATGACATAATCATCGGCGGAGATCTTCTCCTCAAGGACCATCAGAAACCCCGCCTGACCGGCCGGGATGTTCTCCTTGGCGGCGTGGGATCTGACATCATCATCGGCGATGACGGCGACGACGGAATCCTCGGTTTTGGGGCCTCGGACTTCATGGCTGGTCTCGGTGGGAACGACACCATCTATGGTTATTCCGGCAACGACCTCTTGGACGGCGGCGATGGAATCGACGAGTGCAAGGGCGGTACCGGCGAGGACACCGCTGCGGAATGCGAAATCGAGGAAGCCGTCGAAAAACGGGAGGCAAGCCGCTTCCCCTTCCTCGACTGAATCCCTGACTCGAACCATCACCCTGAGAGGTTCCCACTGTGCAACGAGACCTCATCGGCTACGGTCAGCATCCCCCCGTCGTTCATTGGCCCAACGGGGCCCGCGTCGCCGTCTCCATCGTCGTCAACTACGAGGAGGGCTCCGAACGCTCCCTCCTCGACGGCGATGACTTCCACGAGACGAACAACGAGGTCCCGTCGCCGGTCCCGCCTGGAGACCGCGACCTCTTCAACGAGTCCTTTTTCGAATACGGCAGCCGCGTCGGCGTTTGGCGTCTCCTGGACTTGTTCGACCGCCACAAGGTCAAGTCCACCTTCTACTGCTGCGCCCTCGCCCTGGAACGCAACCCGGAGGTCGCCCGCGCCATCGTCGCCCGCGGACACGAGGTCTGCGGCCACGGCTACCGCTGGGAGGAATACCACTCGGCTGATGAGGATTACGAGCGGGATTCCATCCGCAAGACCGTCCAGTCCCTGGAACGCACCACCGGCGTCTGTCCCACCGGGTGGTTCACCCGCTACGGCCCCAGCGTCAACACCCGCCGCCTCGTCGCCGAGGAGGGCGGGTTCGTCTACGACAGCATGGCCCTCAACGACGACCTTCCCTACTATGTCGCCGTCAATGAGCGTCCTTGGCTCGTTATCCCTTACAGCTTCGAAAACAACGACGCACGCTTCTGGCGCGGCGGGCTCGTCAGCATCGGAGACTTCTACGAATATCTCAAGGAAAGCTTCGATTGCCTCTATGAAGAGGGCGCCGCCCGCCCCAAGATGATGTCCATTGGTCTCCACTGCCGCATCACCGGCACCCCGGCCCGTTCCCGCGCCGTCGCCCGCTTCCTCGAATACGCAACCGGCTTCGACGGCGTCTGGTTCGCCCGACGCGACCAGATCGCCAGCCATTGGCTCCAGAACCACCCAGCTCCTTAGGCCCCACGCCCTCCAGAGGGGCTCCATCCCGAATCACCGAGCCCAACTTCATCGTCTTCCGTCCCGCCAGGCGCGGGAATCCCGGAGCCTCATCTCCCCAGCCATCCCCCGGTCGGTCCGCCTACTGACACTCGGCCCTTTCGCAACCCGCCCGGCATCCGTTACTATGCTTGTATGAGTCCCCCACCCTCTCGACCTCCAGGGACAATCGACCGGACAGCAGGCGGCTGCCACCCTGGATTATGGCGAAACTCTATCCGGTCAAGTGCCCTTTGGGTCTCTCTCCCATCTGTATACCTCAACGGCCGTCGGCCATCGACCCAACATTGCGACACTTTGACACAAAATGACACAATTTGGGACTAGAATGGCACACCAATGATCCACCGGCAAGACCAATTGGCCAACCACTTGGGAATTTCACGCTCAAAAAGCGGGGTTATGCTCCAAATGGCACAAGTGTTGAATGTTTGGGAACCTGCATTCGGCACCCTGTAAGGTTTGACCCCTTGGGTATAATTCCCGAAAGTTCCATCTGAATTCGGCGGCCCGTCGCCGCCCCGGAGGCCTCCCATGACCCTCACCGCCGTCGAACCCGCCGTCAAGCGAGTCACCTATCTCGACCCCACCGGCCACGTCTACACCGAGGAACGGCACATGTCGGGCCGTCTCTCCACCGTCCGCGGCTCCGTAGCGGCCCTCCTGGATAACGGAAACGACACCTCCAACTTCTTCTTCCAGGGACTCGCCGAGGTCCTTCAGGAAGAATACGGCGTCGGTAAGGTCATCCTCGAGACCAAGTTCACCTCCACAAAGCCCGCCGACCCAGACACCATCAAAGGCATGTCCAACGCCGCCGACTTCATGGTGGCCGGCGTCTGCCTTTGAGGGTCCTGCACGTCGGGCAGTATGCTCGACGGGATTCGCTTCGAGGAGACCGGCAAGCCCGCCGTGGTCGTCGCCACTGCCGGATTCGTCCGACTCGCCAACTCCATCAAGAACTCGCTGAAGTTGGAAGACCTGCCCCTCGTCGTCGTCACCCATCCCCTCGGCGACCCGGAAACCGCCCAGGCCAAGGCCCGCGAGGCCGCCGCCGAAATCGTTCAGGCCGTATTGGGATAGACCCCGGTAGTCACGGAGGAAGCATGGTCACCGGCAACGCCGCCGCACACCTTACCGGTTTGGACTCGGTACAGGGTGCCATCGACACCATCGAGCAGTACTACGAGAATGGCTGGACCGATGGCTTTCCCATCGTCCCGCCCACCGAGGATGCGGTCCACCGCATGATTGAGGCCAGCTGCCGCAACGCTCTTGACGTTATCGGCGTCGTCCCGCCCCGTTACGGCGTCGCCACCATCGAGGCTGTTGCCGTCAACGCCGTCATGGCTGGCTGCAAGCCCGAGTACATGCCCGTCATCGTCACCGCCGTCGAGGCCCTTTTGGACGAGCGCTTCGACCTTCATGGCCTCCAGGCTACCAGCGACCCTGCCGCCCCCATGGTCATCGTCAGCGGCCCCGTCGTCCAGCAGATTGGAGTCAATCACGGCGCCAGCCTCTTCGGACCCGGGTACCGTGCCAACGCCACCATCGGACGCACCCTCCGCCTCATCATGATCAACCTGGGCGGCGCCTACCCAGACTCCGGTGACAAGTCCACCCTCGGCTCCCCCGCCAAGTACTCCTATTGCGTCGGCGTCGACGTGGACACTCCCTGGGCGCCCGTCCACACCGAGTTCGGCTTTGCGCCCGAAGACAGTTGCGTCATGGTCTACGCCGCCGACGCGCCTCGTGGCAACAATCCCGGCGGCTCCGGCAGCATGGAGTTTCCCCTCTGGATCCTCGCCGACTCCATGTCCAACCTCAACCACAACATCATCCACGGAGGCCACGCCGTCGTCGTCATCAGCCCCCTCATCGCCCACACCCTCCACCAGGAAGGTTGGACCAAGGATGAAGTGAAGTTCTATCTCTACGAGCGCGCCCGCGTTCCGGTAGAAAGGGTCCAGCGCTACAAGCAGCTTCGCTACGGACGCACCCAGGAAGCCGGCAACCCCTACTACTGGCCCAGTTGGCTCAACGTGGATGAACCCGGGATAACCGTCCCCGCCGTCCGCGACCCCCGCAACTTCCTCGTCCTCGTCGCTGGTGACCCGGGACGCTCCCGGTCTGCCTACTGTCCGGCCCGCCCCTACAACCCGCCCGTCATGAAAAAGGTTGAAATGCCCTGATCGGGCTTTCCCGGAACGCTATCCCCCTGTGACGCCCCCCACCTGTATCCCGGAAACATCCACGCCTGCTTCCGCCAGCAGGTTCCGGATGTGCAACTCCGTCTCCCGGTACGCTCCTTCCCCGATGTGATGGAATCGGATGGTCCCCTGCTCGTCTATCAGGAATTTGTGCGGCCACCACCGGTTCTGGTACGACCGCCACGTCTGGAATCCATTGTCCATCGCCACCGCCCATGTTACGTCCTGGTCCGCTACCGCCTGCCGGACATTCTCCTCTTTGCGTTCAAACTGGAACTCTGGGGCGTGTACACCGACCACCACCAACCCGATCTCCCCGTACTTGTCGTGCCAGTCCCGGATGTAGGGCAGCGTCCGCTGGCAGTTGATGCAGGAATACGTCCAGAAATCGATCAGCACCACTTTGCCTCGCAGTTCCTCCATCGTCAGCGGATCGCTGTTGATCCACTGCACAATTCCCCGGAATTCCGGTGCCTCGACATCGCCCGGAGGAGTGACGATCTCTGGCGTCAGCGGGAAGGGTTCCGGTGTAGGTTGTACCGGAGTTGGCTCGGGCGTAGGCGAAGGCTGCACCAGGGTTGATGCGCTTTCCTGCGTCGATACCGGAACGGGCTGGGTCGCCACGCTGGCAGGGGTAGGCTGGATAATCGGAGCGCTCCCCACCGTCGGGGCGATTGAAGAATCCACATGCTGGACCTCTACCGGATGCTCCGCCCCTTGCCCGCCTGTGGTTTGGGTCGAAGCCCGCCCAGTACCCATCGCAGGAGCCTCAACAGTCTCCGAGGCCCCCGGCACTCCGACCGTTGCTTGGTCGGCCGTCGCCGTGGGGCGATCCGCGGAAGGGGTGCTCGCCGGACTTGCGCACGCCAACCCCGACAAGCCGCCAGCGGTCACGAATGTTAGGAAACTAGCAGCCGCCAGGCACCGCCGGAACACGTCAATAGTCATATCGTTGCGGAAAGATGTCCGGGGAAGCTGCCCCCGGCCATGCCTCCTAGTTGTCCGCCGGAACCGCCGCCTCCGCCGTTGCAAACTCCGGCATTACCTCCTTGGAGAACCACTCCAACTGCTCCAGGATCACGCTTTGCGGCGTGCCCACCGGTTGCCCCACGCTCACCCGGTCCAGTCCCGGATACTGGGCTTCCAGTTCCTTCAGCTTCTCGATGATTACCTCCGGCGGCCCGCACAGGAACCCGCCCCGTTCCACAGCTCGCCCGATGGTTGGCAACCCGGCCGTCGGCGCCCGCTTCGGGTCTCCCATCGCTTCAATCTGCTCGTCGGAAAGGCTCCGCACCAGCCGCAGGGGCCCGAACATTTTCAGATTCTCCTCGTAGTACTTCCCGGCTTCCTCGATCGCCTTCTCCTGTGTGTCCGCCAGCATGAAGTGATATCCTATGCTGAGGTTCTCCCCGGGAAGGGTATCCCGGCCCGCCCGGTGCTCCGCCTCGTTGTAGGCCATGATTACATCTTCAATCGCCCCGCCTTCCGCCACACCGCCTCCGATGATCCCCTTGATCCCGTGTTTGGCCATGAAGTCCAGCGCTCTCGGCGTCGCCCCCTGGATCGGCTGCCACGTCTCCACCGGCAGAGTCAGCGGCCGGGGGACGAGTGTAATCTCCTCCAGCTCATAACCACGGTACGGCACCCGCGGCGGCACCGTGTAGTGCTTCCCGTGGTGCGAGAAGGATCTCTCGTTGAACGACTTCAAGATCAGCTCCACCTGTTCTTCGAACAGGTCCCGGTTGCCCTGTTGGTCCAGCAGCGGCGACCCGAAAGTTTCCACCTCCCGTGTGTGGTAACCCCGACCAACTCCGAATATCACCCGCCCCTTCGTCAGGATGTCCGCTGTCGCGAAGTCCTCTGCCAGTCGCAGCGGATGCCACATCGGAGCAATGTTGAACCCGCACCCGAAGTTGATCCGCTCCGTCAGGTGCGCCATGTGGGTGCTCAGCAGCAGGATATTTGGGAGGCACTCGTATCCCTCCGGCTGGAAATGGTGCTCCGCCATCCAGAAGGTGTCGTACCCGTTCCGGTCCATCACCTGCGCGATCGCTACCGTTTTGTCAAAGCATGTGGCCAGGTATTCGTCCGAGAACGAACGGTCATTGACCGGAATTCCTTCGTAGCCAACGTCTTCCATGTCAACGTGGCCCGCAAACAGGCTGTCAAATTTAGTGATCATAACCGTCCCCCCTTTTGTTGCCTCCGACTTTGACTCCCATTCTAGTTTCTCAATAACCCCTGTCAACTTGGCGTACCCCCCGCCCTATGTAGTATTCTTGGGAGACGAGTCCCGACCGGCCCAGGCCCGTAAAACCCCTTCAATAAAGGCGGTCCTCAAGCAATGGAACGGCCCATATTTCAACCCCTCGGCACTCCCGCATTGGAGTTGGACACCCCCGCTCTCGTCGTGGACCTTGACCTGATGGAACAGAACATCCAGGTCGTTCACTCCGTCTTTGATGACTCCAGCGCTGTTCTCCGTCCCCATGTTTCCTGCCACGGTTGCCCCAACATCGCCCGCGCCCAGGTCGCGGCCCGCAATGCTCAGGGCGTTGCCGTCTCCACCGTCGGGGAAGCGGAGGTCTTCTGCCAGGCCGGGTTTGACGACGTCTTCGTGGCCAACCAGGTCGTCACCCGTCCCAAGATCCGCCGCCTCTGCGCCCTGGCCCATTCTGCCTCAATCGCCGTCGCCGTCGACAACTCTGACAATCTGGCCCTCCTGTCCTCCCTGGCCGCCGAAGCCGGGGTAACCCTCGGCCTTTGGGTGGAGCTTGACGCGGGTCAGGCCCGTTGCGGGGTAGCCCCTGGTTCCGATGCCGTCGACCTCGCCCGGGCCGTTGTTGCCGCGGACAACGTCGAATTCCGTGGTCTGACAATCTCGGAGCCCACCAGCCCTCCCTCGGATTCCGACCCCATCGCTCCCGATATCGGCGACTTGGTCCAACCCGTCCTGGAGACGGCCCGCTGGTTGGAGCAAACCAGCACTCCCGTTCCCGGCATCAGCGTCGCCTCGTCCTACGACTACATCCAGGCATCCGCCATCGGGGGGATCACCGAAGTCCAGGCCAGCGTTTACCCCCTGGGGGATCATCAATTCTGCCTCCGGCGCCGCGAACTTTCCCGGTCCGCCCGCATCCTGGCCTCCGTCCTGAGCCACCCCGTGCCCCATCGCGCCGTCGTGGATGCAGGTCACAAAGCCACCGGACCCGATTTGGGCGTCGCCTTCGCCGAGGGCATTCCCGGAGCAGTGGCTGCGCGGTTCAGCGCCGAGCATGGCATCCTGGACCTCGTTGGTTCGGCCACCGCCCGCCTCCATCCTAACGACAAAGTCTGGTTGACTCCCTACAATCTCTCTCTCTGTGTCAACCAGTACGACTACTTCCGCGCCGTCCGCAACGGCCGCCTCGAAGGATTCTGGCCCATCGCCTCCCGCGGAAGGTTCGACTAGACCTGTGCTTCACCCCGGTTTTCCGCCGCAGTTGTGATATTCAGGAGTTGACTCATCATGGACCAAAGCTATCGTCCCCCCGTCGGGACCCCCGTGGAAGACTTGGACACCCCGTGCCTCGTCCTCGATCTCGATGCCCTTGACCACAACATCGACGTCATGGCCGATTACTACCGGGACCGCCCCAGCAAGCTGCGCGGGCACAGCAAGAACCACAAGACCCCGGCCATCGCCACCCGCCAGATCCGCCGGGGCGGGACTGTCGGAGGAGTCTGCGCCGCCAAGGTCTCCGAGGCCGAGGTCATGGTCCATAGCGGCATTCCCAGCGTCCTCGTCACCAGCGAAATCGTGGCTCCCTACAAGATCGAACGCCTCTGCGCCCTCGCCCGGGAGGCCGAGGTCATCGTCGCCTGCGAGTCCGAGGCCAATGCCTCCGAGCTCTCCCGCGCCGCCGTCTCCCAGGGAGTTGAACTGGGAGTCCTCATTGAGCAGGAAACCGGCCTCCTGCGTTGCGGGGTCCAGGACCCCGGCCAGGGAGTGACCCTGGCCCGCACGATCGGCGAGCTTCCCGGCCTGGCCTTCCGCGGCATAATGAGCCACCAGATGATGGCCCAGCCGTCCTCGGATCGGGAAGAACGCGCCATCGAGGGCCGCCGCATAATCCAGGGTGTCGTCGACTTCAAGGATGCTCTGGAATCCGCCGGACTCCCAGTGGAGATCGTCTCTACCGGCGAGACCTGGAGCTACGACATCGCCGGAGAAATCCCCGGCGTCACCGAAATCCAGGGCGGCACCTACCTCCTCATGGAGACGGCCTATTCCTACATGGAGGACTTTCAGTTCGCCGGCCGCGTCCTCTCAACCATCATCAGCACTCCTCGGCAAGGCGTTGCCGTCGGCGACGCCGGCATCCGGGCCGTCGGAGCCATGAAAGGCGTCCCCGCCGTCGCTGATCGTCCCGGCGTTGTCTGTGAGCGCCTCGACCTTGACCACGCCGTTTTCCGAACAGGGCCGGAGACATCCCTTCGAGTTGGAGACCAGCTTTCTCTGATTCCAGGCCAGCAGGACGCCATGGTGTCCCGCTGGGACCGCTTCATCGGCCTCCGCAACGGCAAGGTGGAAGAAGTATGGGACATAACCGCCCGCGGCTGCCACAGCTGACCCCTTCCCCTGGATTGTCTCCCAAGCATCGCCGCGTATATTGGGACCGAGGTCCATCCCCTACCGCCATTCCCTACTCAACACCCCAATAAGAAAGGCTCGCCGCCCGGCGAACCTTGACCATGCCGTTCGGACCCTCCCCCGGAGGGTCACGGTTTCGGCCCTCAATGGTCCCATCTCACCTGTAACGCCAGCCAGTCCCTCCGCGACAACCCTGGATAGGTGGCTTTAACCTTCCTGACCTTTGCCGGAGAGCGTTGGACCAGCACCCTCCTCCGCAAGATTTCACCCAGCTTCATCCTGTCCCTCTCCCTCGGATACATACTGATGCCCGTTTTCCAAAACACGGCCACCATAAACACTTGGTGCGGTGCTGACTATTCCTACGAATGAACCGCCTCTTCGGTTGCCCTCAAAGGCCGGAACAACCTAGCTCAACCCGATGATATCCCCCGCTGGTGTCACGTCCATATCCAGGGCCCGCGGCCGTGTGGGCAGCCCCGGCAGCGTCTCAATCGGCCCGGCAAGAGCGTAGAGGAACCCGGCTCCCACCGATGCCCGGATATCCACGATCGGGAAGGTGTACCCCGAAGGCCGTCCCTTCAACGAAGGGTTATGCGAAATCGACAGATGGGTCTTGGCCATGCAGATTGGCAGTTGTCCCCATCCCTGCGCCTCGAAGTTCCGAAGCTGCCGCCGAGCCGCCGGAGTCCAGCTCACCCTCTCGGCGTTGTACACCGTCTTCGCCAGTGCCAGTGCCTTTTCCTCCGCCGAAGCCTCTATCGGATACGCGAAAGTGACCTCGGGGGCATCCCCCGCCGCCGCCATCACCCGTTCCCCCAGCTCTGTAGCGCCGTCGCCGCCTTGTGCGAAACCGTCGCACTCGGCTGCCGAATCGGCCCCTGCCTGCAGCGCGATCTCTTTCACCGCCGCCAGTTCTTCGGCACTGTCCGTCTGGAACCGGTTGATCGCCACCACCACCGGCAGGTTGAAACTCTTGACGATGCCGATGTGATGCTCCAGGTTGGGGCCTCCCGCCACCACCGCCTCGACATCCGGTTTGTCCAGGTTCCTCCGCAGGGTTCCCCCGTGCCACTTCAGCGCCCGGACCGATGCAACCAGCACCACCGCGTTCGGGATCAATCCACTCTGCCGCGCCTTGATGTGCATGAACTTCTCGAACCCCAGGTCGGACCCAAACCCCGCCTCCGTAACCACGTAGTCCGCGTAACCCAACGCCATCCGGTCCGCGATTATCGAGTTGCACCCGTGGGCTATGTTCCCGAAAGGCCCCGCGTGGATCAGTGACGGCTGCCCTTCCTGCGTCTGCACCATGTTCGGCATGATGGCGTGCCGCAGCAGCGCCAGCAGCGATCCCGCGAACCCCAGGCTGCCCACCGTCACCGGCGCACCGGACCGCGTCCATCCCACCACCACTCGGGAAAGCCGCTCCCGCAAGTCCTCCAGGTCTGCAGAGAGCGCTAGGATCGCCATGATCTCCGACGCCGCGATGAAATCAAACCGCGTTTCCCGCAGCGGGCTGTTGTTGGCCCCTCCCACGCCCGCCACCAGCGCCCGCAACGCCCGGTCCGAAGCGTCCGTCACCCGCGACCACCGGATACCGGTCGCGTCCATCTCCCCCTCCGGGCTCCGGAACACCGCATTGTCCACCAGTGCCGCCAGCAGGTTGTGGGCCGACCCCACCGCGTGGGCGTCGCCCGTGAAGTGAATGTTGATCTCGTCGTCCGGGACGACCGTCGCCCTGCCGCCGCCGGTCCCGCCCCCCTTGATCCCGAAGATCGGCCCCAGCGAAGGCTCCCGCAGTGTCACCACGGCGTTCTTCCCCAGCTTCCCCAGCCCCTGCGTCAACCCCACCGCCGTCGTCGTCTTCCCCTCTCCCGCCGGCGTTGGAGTGATCCCCGTCACCACCACCAGCTTCCCTCTCCGTTCCGCCGGCTCCTTCATCGCCTCAAGCGAAATCTTGGCCTTGTACCGGCCGTAGGGAATCAGGTGCTCCTCGTCAACTCCCAAGCGCTCCGCAATCACGTTAATTGGTTCCATAGGACCTCCCCAAGGAAGAAAACTGGGCCGTCATCAGGGGATACTTTGGAGGAAAACGGTCGGCGGAGACACCTGCTATCCGGAAGTTATCTCTCGCTCCAGCCGCTCAATATCAACCTCGTCCAGGTTGAAATACTTCGCGTCCGGGTGATGGAACACCAGCGCCGACACCGACCCCTCCGGGTCCATCATGAACCCTTCCGTCAACTCAACACCGATATTCCCCGTCACGTCCAGCAGCCGGAAAAGCTGTTCCTGGTCCTCCAAACGCGGGCATGCCGGATACCCAAAGGAGTACCGCCGCCCCTGGTACTGCGTCCTGAACAAATCCGTGTAGGACAACCCTGGAGGGTCCCCAATCCCCCACATCTGCCGCATCTGCTGGTGCAGCAATTCGGCGAACCCTTCCGCTCCTTCCAGCCCCAGCACCTGCAGGATATGAGAGTTGAGAAACTCCCCCTCCGCCTTCCACCGCTCCGAAAGCTCCCGGACTCCCGGCCCGATGGTTGTCGTGAACATCCCCACGTAGTCCATCACCCCCGACTCCACTGGCATCGCATAGTCGGAGAGGCACAACCCCTCCCGCTGTGACTGCCGCCCGAAGTAGAACCGCTCCAAGACCGTTTTTCCGTCCGGGCTGTAGACCAGCAGCCACTGTCCGTCCGACTGGCACGGGAAAAACTTGAACACCGCGTTGGCGTTGATAGTTGGATCGGACAGAATCGCATCTTCCACCCGCCGCACCGAGTCCCTCAACTCCACGGCACCCGGGTCCCCGGTTTCCAGGGCATCCGCGAATCTCCCCTTGTACCCCAGATGCCTGACATACAGCATTTGCGGGTTGATAAAAGGGAATATCCGTTCCAGGTCGTATTCCTTGATTACATGCAGCCGCAGGTCGGGCGGCGTTGGAATCGCGAAGTCATGCCTGACCTTCGCCGGGGCCACATCTTGCACCGGAGCCGCCGCGGCCTGCCGGTTCTGGTCCGCATTAAGCAGGTTCTCCGTCTCCGCATCCACGGACGCCGCCAGGTGCTGCCGCTCATCCGCATCCTGCAGGGTGTTGGCCAGCGCCAAGCCGGTCATCGCGTCTTGGGAATAGACCACCATGCCGTCGTACTCCGGTGCGATCCTCAGCCTTGTAAAGCGGTTCGACAATGCCGCGCCGCCCACCAGGATGGGCGCTTCAACGCCGGCTTGCCGGAAGTCCCGGGCTGTCTCGACCATCATCTGCGCCGACTTTACCAGGAGCCCGGACAAGCCAATAATGTCCGGCTGGTGCTCCCGGTAAGCCTCAATCAAGTCCTGCGGCGGGACTTTGATCCCCAGGTTCACCACGTCGTACCCATTGTTGGACAGGATGATCTCCACCAGGTTCTTGCCGATGTCATGGACGTCTCCCTTCACCGTCGCCAGCACCACTTTGCCCTTGGTCGCGGCACCCATCCGGTCCATGTGCGGCTCCAGGTGGGCCACTGCGAACTTCATCGACTCCGCCGACTGGAGCACTTCCGCCACGATTAGTTGGTTGGCGTTGAACTGCCGGCCCACTTCGTCCATTCCCGCCATCAGCGGCCCGTTGATGATTTCCAGTGGAGCCCGCCCCTGCAGGGCCTCGTCCAAGTCATCGGCCAGCCCTTCCTTGCTTCCTTCGATGATCGCCAGGGCCAGCCGCTCGTCCAGCGGCAGGCTCAACCGTTCCTCGGCGGTGGCCTTGGGCGCTTTATCCCGGAAATACCCCGCGAACGCCGCCACCGGGTCCTCGCCCTGATTCCAGATCAGGTCTTCAGAAAGCTTCTTCTCCTCGTCGGGGATGGATGCGTACCGTTGCATCAGCTCCGAGTTGACGATTGCCATGTCCAGCCCGGCCTGAACGCAGTGGTAGAGGAAAACCGAGTTGAAAACTTCCCGTCCCGCCGGAGGCAGCCCGAAGGAGACGTTTGAAATTCCCAAAACCGTCTTGGTGTTGGGCAGCGCCTCCTTGATCAAGCGCACCCCATCGATCGTTTCCGCCGCCGACCCCACGTAGTTCTCATCCCCGGTTCCCGCCGGAAACACCAGCGGATCGAAGATAATGTCCTGTTCCGGCACGCCGTACTTCTCGGTCAGCAGCTTGTGCGACCGCAGGGCCACCTCCAGCTTTCGTTCCTTGGTGACGGCCTGCGCTTGCTCCTTGTCGTCGTCGATGCACCCCACAACGAGTGCGGCCCCGTAGCGCTGTGCCAGGGGGACCACGGCCCGGAACCGCGTTTCTCCGTCTTCCAGGTTGATGGAGTTGATTATCGACTTCCCCTGCAGGCGCTTCAGCGACTCCTCGATGACCATCGCATCCGTGGAGTCGATCATAATCGGCGCCTTGACCTTCTTGGTCACGAAGTCCAGGAACTGGATCACGTCGCTCAACTCGTCCCGGTCCGGGTCCTGCAAACAAACGTCCAGGACATGGGCCCCGTTCCTCACCTGCCGCCGCCCCACTTCTGACGCTTCCTCGAAGCCCCCCCGCCCGATCAGCCGTCGGAACTGCCGGCTGCCCAGCACGTTGGTCCGTTCTCCTACCACCACCGGACGGGTGTCCTCGTCCACCACCAGCGCCTCAATCCCGGAAACTCTGGTTTCGTTTGGCTGTGCCGATTCCCGTGGCTTTGCGTCAGCCACCGTTTCCGCCAGGCTCGCGATGTGCCCTGGACCGGTCCCGCAGCACCCGCCCACCACGTTCAACCAGCCTTGCTGGACAAAGCGCCCGATGGTCCCACTCACCATCTCGGCCGTCTGGTTATAGTTGCCGTTCTCGTCCGGCAGCCCGGCATTCGGAACGCAGGCAATCGGAAAACGCGATAGCCCGGCCAGGGTGCGGATGTGGTCTGTCATGAAGTCCGGCCCCGTGGCGCAGTTGAACCCTATCCACAGCAGGTCCCGGTGCGCCAGTGACGTGTAGAACGCCTCCGCGTCCTGTCCCGCCAGCAGGGTTCCCATCGGCTCTATGGTGCCTTGCACCGCCACTGGGATCGACCATCCCAGCTCAGCGAAGGCCCGGTCCACCCCGTCCAGACCGGCCTTCACATTGATCGTGTCCTGGCTCGTTTCCAGCAGCAGCAGGTCCGCCCCGCCCTCCATCAACCCCGCCGCCTGCTCCTGGAAAGCCTCGGCCAGCTCGTCGAAGGTCACCCCTCCAGTCACGGATATAGTCTTGGTCGTTGGCCCCATCGAACCAGCCACGAAACGCGGCTGCCCGTCCTCTCCTGCCTCATCCGCCGCTTCCCGTGCTATGGCCGCCGCTTCCCGGTTCAGTCGCCGCGCCTCGGAAGCCAGGTCATACTCCGCCAGGACGACCGATGTCGCCCCAAAGGTGTTGGTCTCGATGATGTCCGCGCCCGCGTCCAGGTATTCCTTGTGAATGTCTTTGATGACGTCCGGGCGCGTCACCACGAGGTACTCGTTGCACCCCTCGTACTCGGCCCCGCCGAAGTCGTCCGGCCCCAACCCCCGTGCCTGTATCTGGGTACCCATCGCCCCATCTACTACGAGAATCCGTTGATGGATTGCTGTTTTAAGCGCATCTATGCGCTCGTATATCGTCATTAATCGCAACCTTGAAACTAAGTTATCACTGCCCAAAGGCTACCCATTCCCTGGGTCTCTGTCAAACCGTAGGAGTCATAATTGGTCCGTTTCGGATGGGACACGACACCCTTCGTTGACCGGCACTTGGCCTTCAGGACGTCCTGTGACCAGACCCTCATCTCCGTAGGGTCCGATCTGGCTTTCCCAACTCCCGGCGCCGCCGGACGTCACACCCGCGCCCGATGGTCTGGCCTCGTCACTCTTCCACGCTCCCGCCGGGGCGCGCCGGTATTCATGCCTGCTGCGGCGAGTGCATCCCCAGCGGCAACGTACCAGGTGGGCGATGACCTCACCCGTCTTAGGAAGGAATCATGAACGGCGTTATCCGAAGAACCCGGCCAATTCCCCCCGGTTTTTCTCCACCCACGTTGCGTTCAACCGGATCCGCTCCAACGCCTGCCGCACGCTCCGCTCGGCAGCCGGAGTCGGGTTCTCTTGGAAGAATTCCTCCACCTCGGCGTAACGCCCCATATCGGTGAAACTGTTGCAGATCCCCACCAGTCGCATCAAGCCGAACCCGCCTCCGCCATAACGCCGGTCGAATTCCGGCCAGTTTTCCCGGACAAAGTCCCACGCCGGGCCCCGCCCTCGAATGTTGCCCGAAACCGCCCCAACCACCGTGATGGTGTCCTGGGACCGCACCTGGTCGGTAAGCGACCGTCGCAGCGTTTCTTTAAGCAGATCCTCCTGGTTGAACCGTGCCAGGCTGATCAGCACCCTGATTTTCTCTTCCTGGAGGTCCGCAGCCCTGGCCAGTTCCCAGAGTTGGTCGTAGGTGGTCGAGTCCCCCCCCTGGGCTGCCAGGCTGTACACGACCCCTCTCAAGTCGGGATGTACCGATGCCGGGTCTCGCCGGTAAGCGTCAAACTTTCGCGACGCTTCCTCTAGGACCGCGCTGTCTCCGTAGTTCCCGGCCTGGCTCAGCACGGTGCTGCGCAGCAGCGAGTCCAGGTGTCCCTCGCCGGTACGGGCTTCCCACCCGATTCGCGCCGCTGCGGGACCGAACAAATCCCGGGCGAACTCCTGGAAGGCGGGGTAGTACGGTTCGTTGGCCACCAGGTTTTCAATCTCCCTCAGGTTGCTTGCCAGGTCGCTCCACACCGACGCGTCCGTCTCATTCCCATACGCCTTGGCCAGCGAGAGGAATTGGGCTACCGGCAGCAATCCGGCCCGTGAAAGCGCATAGGCGTCGTTCTGGATTCCCAGCCGGTCGGTTGCGGGAAGTGTCAGCGACTCGATTGAAGGGACCAGCCTTTCCCAGTCCTCCGCCGAGTAGTTAACCCGGAAAAAACCGGTCTGCTGCGGGTTGACCTTGAACCATGGCTTGGTGCCCGGCCCCAGGTTCAACGTCGCGGAGCGTTCGCTCATCACCGCCGATACCTGCGGACCTGCCGCGGGACTCCCTACCGCCACCCGGACCGGTACCTGCCAGGTGGCATCCGCGGGTTCGCCCTCTTCCAGCAGCCGGTCATAAACGAACCGCTCCTGGGACAGGTCCAGTTCCGTGTCATCTCCCGATTGACGTGCTGCCACATCGAGGACCGGGTATCCCATTTGACCCGTCCATGAATCCATTATCGCCGTGACGGGTTGTTGCGACGCTTCCTCCAGGGCCTGCCAAAGGTGCTGGGTGCGCGCATTTTCGTATTGGTGCCCCGACAGGTAACGGTACAACCCCTGGCGGAAGACTTCCGGCGTCAGGAACTGTTCCAGCATCCGAATCACCGACGCCCCCTTGCTGTAGCTGATGGCATCAAACAGTTGGCTGACCTCCGCCGGATTGGTCACTTCCTGCTCAATGGGATGCGAGTTCTTCAGGCCGTCCAGGCTCAAGGCCCGGTTCGTGTCCATGTTGACGAACTGCGTCCACATCTCCCACTCCGGGAACAGCCAGTCCACCGCCTTCGTGCCCATCCAGGACGCGAAGCTCTCGTTCAGCCAGAGATCGTCCCACCACTCCATCGTCACCAGGTCCCCGAACCACATGTGCGCCATCTCGTGGGCCACTACTTCTGCCACTCGCTGCCGGGTGCCCGCCGACGAGTTCTGGCTGTCCACCAACAGCGCCGTTTCCCGGTACGTCACCGCACCCCAATTCTCCATCGCGCCCGCTGCAAAGTCGGGAATCGCGATGTGGTCCAGCTTCTCCAGCGGATATGGGATACCAAAGTAGTCGTTGAAGAATGAAAGCAGCTTGACGGAAGTATCCAGCGCAAACCTTCCCTGTTCTTCCTTCCCGGCAGTCGTCCACACCCCCACCCGGGTCCCGCTCGCCGCTTCCTTCTCGATGTGGGACAAATGGCCCACCACGAAGGCCAGCAGGTAGGTCGACATAACCGGCGTCTCCCCGAATCGGACCACTTTCAACCCGTCTCCCGCCGCGGTTTCTTCCACCACGGGCGTGTTGGAAAGCGCCGTCATGTCCTCCGGAACGACCAGCGTCACCTCAAAACGGGCCTTTCGCGCCGGCTCGTCCCAGCAGGGAAAAGCCTGCCTGGCATCCGTCGCCTCGAATTGCGTGGTGGCCAGGTACGCGGTCTCTCCGCCTTCCGCCGTATACTGGCTCCTGTAAAAGCCCCGCAGCTTGTCGTTGAGGATTCCGGTGAACTTCATGCTCAGTTTCGCCGCACCCTCTTCGGCCTGTCCGGCCAGCGTCACCGTCACCGACTCCGTGTCCTTGTCGTAACCTATACCGCTTACTGGGATGGTTTTTCCGCCCTGCCCCAGCTCAGCCGACTGGATTTCGATATCCAGCGAGTTCATCACCAGTTCGCTGATTCGCTCATTGATTTCCAGGTCGACAGTAGCCTCCCCCTGGAACACGAACGCCTCCAGGTCCGGTTGCAGCCGCAGGGTGTACTTGCTGGGGATTGCGCTGCTTGGCAGCACCACCGCTTCGCTTGCGGGCATTCCTCAACTCCTGATTCTCAAGTTGTGTGGGACATCTTGGAGCCCTCCCGGGGGCGGCCCCAACTGGTTGCCAGTTTAACACCAAAGGTCGGGAACGTGTGCCTTCTCCACGCGCAAAGCGGCTTCCCCGGCCCGTCCGGGCGGAGGGGGCCGCGGGTGTTATAATGCTTACCGCCAACACGAATGCCCCGGGCGGCGATCGTCCGTCCCGGGGCTATGAATTATGAGGAGATAATTCATGCCCCCACAGACCATGTTCGAAAAGATCTGGGACTCCCACGTCGTCCATCAGGAACCCGGACAACCCGCGATCCTCTACGTCGACCTCCATCTCATCCACGAGGTGACAACTCCCCAGGCCTTCGAGGGACTTCGTCTCGCCGGACGCAAGGTACGCCGCCCCGACCGAACCGTGGCGACCGTGGACCACAACACCCCCACTTGGGACCTCTCCCTGCCCGTTACCGATGAAATCTCCAAGCGCCAGTTGGACGCCCTCTCCGATAACTTGGAGGGCACCGGCATCCCCTTTTACGACCGTTACAGCCCCAACCAGGGCATCGTCCATGTCATCGGCCCCGACCTGGGCTACACCCAGCCCGGAATGACCGTCGTCTGCGGCGACAGCCACACTTCCACCCACGGCGCCCTCGGCTGTTTCGCCCTCGGAATCGGCACTTCCGAAGTAGAGCACGTCCTCGCAACGCAGACCCTCCGCCAGTTCAAGCCCAATACCATGGAAGTCCGCGTCAACGGCCCTCTGCCCGCCGGGGTTGAGGCCAAGGATGTCATCCTCGGCATCATCGGCCAGATTGGCATTAACGGCGGCATTGGCCACGTCATCGAGTACACCGGGGAGGCCATTCGCTCCCTCTCCATGGACGGCCGCATGACCGTCTGCAACATGAGCATCGAGGGCGGCGCTCGGGCTGGAATGATCGCTCCCGACCAAACCACCTTCGACTACGTTCGCGGCCGCCAGTTCGCGCCCAAGGGTGACGACTTCGAAGCCGCCGTCGAACGCTGGAAACAGCTTCCCACCGATCAAGGAGCGTCCTTCGACAAGCTCGTCGAAATCGAGGCCGCTGACCTGGAACCCTTCGTCACCTGGGGCACCAACCCCGGGATGGTCGCCAGGGTCACCGGCCGCGTCCCCGACCCCGCCGGCTTCGACCAGCCCGCCGAGCGCGAGGCCGCCGAGCGCGCACTAACCTACATGGGACTCGAACCCGACACCCCCATCCAGGACATCAGGATAGACCGCGTCTTCCTCGGCGCCTGCACCAACAGCCGCATCGAAGACCTCCGCACCGCGGCCAACGTGATCAGGGGAAAGAAGGTGAACCCCGACGTCTACGCCATGGTCGTCCCCGGCTCCGCCCGCGTGAAAATCCAGGCCGAGCAAGAAGGGCTGGACCGCATCTTCACCGACGCTGGCTTCGACTGGCGCGTCGCAGGATGCTCCATGTGCCTCGGCATGAACCCCGACATACTAGAACCGGGCCAGCGTTGCGCCTCAACATCCAACCGCAACTTCGAGGGCCGCCAGGGCAAGGGAGGCCGTACCCACCTTGTCAGCCCCTCTATGGCCGCCGCCGCCGCCATCGCCGGCCACTTCGTCGACATCCGCGAATGGTAGAAACTGCCCTTGGGCAGGTGTGGCATCCTGGCCAGACCGTCAGTCTAGACAAATTTAGTGACCAAGAGGAAATTATGGAACCCTTCGTCAAGCTGACCGGCGTCGCTGCCCCCATCGACCGGGTCAACATCGACACCGACCAGATCATCCCCGCTATTCATCTCAAGCGCATCGAACGCACCGGCTTCGGGCAGTTCCTGTTTTCCAGTTGGCGCTTCAACGAGGACGGCACCCCCAAGTCCGACTTTGTCCTCAATGACCCGAACTACCAGAAACCCAAGATTCTGGTCGCCGGCCGCAACTTCGGCTGCGGATCATCCCGCGAGCACGCCCCGTGGGCCCTGGAGGACTACGGCATCCGCTGCGTCATAGCACCCAGCTTCGCCGACATCTTCTTCAACAACTGCTTCCAGAACGGCCTCCTCCCCGTCGTGCTCCCTGAGGAAGACGTCCGGCGCCTCATGGATAAGCTCTCGGAAAACCCGGGTTTGAGCCTTACCGTTGACCTCGAATCCCAGCGCATCTGGGACGATCAGGAAGACATCGTTCTGTCCTTTGACGTGGACCAGTTCCGCAGGAACTGCTTGCTCAACGGCCTCGACGACATCGGTCTCACCCTCCAACACGACGACCGCATCGCGGCCTTCGAGAGCAGCCAATAGACCACCATTACGAAACTGGCTTGGTGACGGACCCTCCCATCCAGGGAGGGTCCGCTTTTTTGTTGCTCCGGTTGATCGTTTGATCTAACCTGCCCTGCGCCGGTGTTATACTCGGCCCTGACGTCTCCGGATCATCAAACCGGGACCCCCAACCCGAACAGAAAGGTGCTGCCATGAGGACCATCGACGCCATCGCCGAAATCCTGAAGCGCGAGGGAGTGGAATATCTCCCCTGCTTTCCCACCACCCCGGTCATCGAAGCCGCCGCCGCTGCCGGAATCCGCCCCATCGTCTGCCGCCAGGAACGTGTCGGCGTCGGCATCGCCGACGGGTACAGCCGCGTCACCAACGGCCGCAAGCCCGGCGTATTTGCCATGCAGTACGGACCCGGCGCCGAAAACGCCTACTCCGGCGTCGCCACCGCCTACTCCGACTCCACACCCATGCTATTGCTCCCTTTGGGACATCCTCGCGCCCGCCAGGGCGTTTTCCCCCTCTTCTCCTCCATGACCAACTACGCCGGCGTTACCAAGTACATCGAGCAGATTAACGCCGCCGACCGCACCACCGACGTCATGCGCCGCGCCTTCGCTGCCCTGCATCAGGGACGCCCCGGCCCGGTCATGGTCGAAATCCCTGCCGACATCGGCCTGGAAGAGGTCAGCGAGGAGTCCTTCTACTGGGGCGGTAAAATTCAGAACACCGCCTCCCAGGGCAACCCCCGTGACATCGAAGCCGCCGCCCATGCTCTCTGCGCCGCCCAATACCCGGTCATCCACGCCGGCCAGGGAGTCCTCGCCGCCGAAGCGACTGACGAACTCGTCGAATTGGCCGAACTGCTGTCCGCTCCGGTCATGACCACCCTTCTCGGAAAAAGCGCTTTCCCCGAGGTCCACCCGTTGGCCCTCGGCAGCGGCTCCGGCGTCATGTCCGGTACCCTCTACCACTTCATGCGCCGCTCCGACCTCGTGTTCGGCATCGGTGCCAGTTTCACGAAACATGGCATGTCAATGAACCTGCCACCCGGCAAGACCCTTATCCAGGCCACCAACGACCATCGCGACCTCCACAAGGACTACGAGGTCGACCACGCAATCCTTGGCGATGCCAAGCTGGTGCTCCGCCAGATGATCGAAGCCTGCCGCGACATCGTCGGAGAAACCCGCCAGAACAACCCCGCCGTCGCCGATGAAATCCGCTCCCAGCGCGATGCATGGCTGGCCCAGTGGAATCACAAGATCGCCGACGACAGCCGCCCCATCAATCCCTACCGGGTTATCTGGGATTTCATGCACACCGTTCCCCCCGAGGACGCCATTGTCACCCACGACTCCGGCAGCCCCCGCGACCAGATCGTCCCCTTCTACCGCACTAACGGCCCCCGCACCTACCTCGGCTGGGGCAAGTCCCATGGCCTGGGCACCGGCCTCGGCCTCGTTATCGGGGCCAAGCTGGCCGACCCTGGCAAGATGTGCGTCAACTTCATGGGAGACGCCGCCTTCGGCATGACCGGGCTGGATTTCGAGACCGCCGTCCGCTCCGGCATCCCCATCACCACCGTCGTACTCAACAACTCCACCATGGCCGTCGAGACCCACGCCATGGAGACTTCCCACGACCTCTACAAAAGCCGCGACCTGGGCGGCAACTACGCCGACATGGGTCGGGCCATGGGCGGCTACGCCGAACGCATCGAAGACCCGGCCGAAGTATCCGCCGCCTTCCGCCGAGCGAAAGAGAAAAACGAGAACGGGGAAGCTGTCCTGTTGGAGTTCATCACCTCGGCAGAAATCGACTACTCCCATCGCCGGGCCTTCTAGCCCCGGCTAACCAATCCGTAGGAGGTGCAGCATGGCCCCGCGCTCAAAATACCTGATGATCGCCAGCATGGACGTCGACCCGTCCAGCGAAAACCTGTTCAACGAGGTTTATAACGAGGAGCATTGCCCCCTGCTCTCCCAGGTTCCGGGCGTCATATCCGTCGCCCGCTTCGAGACGGAAAAGCTCACCATGATCATCGGCGGCCAGCCTCAGACTCTCGTCATTGAGAACCAGCCCAAACATCATGCGCTGTACGAAATCGAAGACCCGTCGGTCCTCACCAGCCAGGAGTGGGGCAATGCCGTCGACCAGGGCCGCTGGCCGGACCAAGTCCGCCCCCACACCCGCAACCGCCAGCACCGCCTCCTGCGCCTCACCTACCCGGAGGCGTAAATCGGGCCAGGGCAATCCTTGGGAAAGTTGGCCGGGTGGAGACTCAGGATCCGCTGGCCAACTCCTGCTCGATCCGCTCCGCCCACGGCTTCAGCAGCCCGTAGATGGTGTCGTTCACCGGCGTCGGAACTCCGACCTCCCGCCCCATGCGGCACACCGTACCCGTCAGGCCCTCCAGCTCTACCGGCCGGCCATCGGTAAAGTCCTTCGCCAGTGATGCCCGGCCCGTCCCCGGAAAGTTGTCCAGCGCGGTCATTGACCACTCCATCGCGTCATCTTTGATTGGCGCTCCCCGCGCCTTCCCCACCTCAAATCCCTCTGCGATAGCCCTCTCGATGATGTCCCGAGTCGCTGGAATCGACCGCATTTCCCCGATCGTCGAGTTGCTCGCCGCGCAGACTCCTGCCGACCCTGCCAGGTAGGCAAATTTCTTCCACAGCATGTCCACCATGTTTTCGTGAAGCTCCACCCGCCAGGCGGCTTCCTCGAAAATCGCCAGCAAACGCTCCGCCCGGTCTGTAATCCCCGGGTGCAGCTCCCCAAAATTCGCCCGGCCAGGTCCGCCTTGCGTCACCACCCCCGGCTCGCTGATGCGTCCCTCCAGCATCACCGACCCGATCATCACCCGCTCCTCGCCGAAAGCCTCCACCAACTGGTCCCCATTGTCGATTCCGTTCTGCAGGGTCATCACGATGGTTTCGGGCCCTACCATCGGGGTCATAGCCCGGATTGCCTCTTGGTTGTGGTACATCTTCACCGCCAAAAGCACCAGGTCCTGGTACCCCACCGCCGAAGTGTCGTCCACGGCGTTCCCGGCGACCGTGAATGTCCCATCGTTCGTGCTTTCGACCCGCAGCCCGTTGGCCCGGATCGCCTCCAGGTGTTCCCCACGGGCCACGAACGTGACGTCGTGCCCGGCCCGTGCCAGCAGCCCGCCGAAGTATCCTCCCACTCCTCCGGTCCCCATGACTCCAATTTTCATAACAACAACTCCCACTACGGATTGAAGGAACCTGATCGGGCGTATTTCTACCCTACGCTGGTGCCCCGTACTGCTCCCGTAGGTCCCTCTTCAATACTTTTCCCATGACGTTCCGCGGCAACTCGGACACAAACACCACCGAATCGGGACGTTTGAAGCTCGCCAGACGCTCATGGCAGTACTCCATCAACTCCCCCTCCGTCAATTCACTTTCTGCTGCGCCTCTCCGCACCACTACCGCCCGCACCGTTTCCCCCCACTCCAGGTCCGGCACCCCGATCACCGCCGCTTCGTCCACTGCCGGGTGGGACATTATCGTCTGCTCCACCTCTTCCGGTGAAATCATCTCTCCGCCCCGTTTGATGAAGTCTCGCGCCCGCCCGGATAGGTAGATGTACCCATCCTCGTCCCGGTACCCCAGGTCCCCGGTATAGACCCAGCCGGACCGGATGGTATCCCCCGTCGCCGACTCTTGCTGCCAGTACCCCTTCATCATCCGTGGGCCTCGCGCCACGATCTCACCGACCTCGCCCACACCTGTCGTTTCCCCTTCCTCGGAAACTATCCTGACCTCCACGTCCTCAAGGGGCAGCCCAATCGATGCCAACCGCCTCAGCTTCGTCTCAATCTCTTCTGGACTGCCTTCCAGCACGTGGTCTTCCGGCGGCAGCATTGTGATCGTCGACGCTGTCTCCGTCTGTCCGAAGGCGTTTACAAACCGCGCGTTCGGAAACTCTTGGATGGCCTGCCGGATCACCGGCATCGGCATCGGCGCCGCCCCGTAGGTGATAACGTCCAGCGACGACAGGTCGAACTCCCCGAAGCGCGGATGGTCCATCAATCGCTTCAACATCGTCGGAACCAGCATCGCCCGGTTCGCCTGCCGTTCCTGCACCAGGGTCAGCCACTCCACCGGCTCGAACTGCCGCATCACCACCAGCGTCCGCCCTCCGTAAACCGCCGCCATCGCCGCCTGCAGTCCTGCAATGTGATAGAACGGCACCGTCAGCAGGTTCGTCTCCTCCACCTCCGGGTCTGCCGGCTCTACGTTGGACAGCAGGTAACCGGAAAAACTCTCATGGGTCAGCATCACCCCCTTCGGAACACCCGTGGTCCCGGCGGTGAACATAATGACCGTCGTATCCTCATCGTCCCCCTCGGGAAACAGCATCTGCTCTGTCTCTCCCGATTGGAGCAGGTCCTCGTATGTCCGTACCCCCTCGGCCTTGCCATCCAGCAGCACTACCGAATGCGCCGAACCTCCCATCTGGTCCACCAACGGCAAGTAACGCTCCCCGCAGAAAAGCACCTTAGGCTCCGCGATGCCCAGCATCTGCTCCAGTTCGTCTGCCTTGGCCCGGAAATTCAACGGCACATAGATGGCGTCCAGCTGCGCCGCCGCAAAGTAAATCTCGACGCACTGGTTGCAGTTG
This sequence comes from uncultured Dehalococcoidia bacterium, assembly GCA_951812535.1. GTDB lineage: Bacteria > Chloroflexota > Dehalococcoidia > Lucifugimonadales > UBA3495 > CATOSK01. Next base: position 184,466 of record CATOSK010000001.1, read on the forward strand.
ACCTGCATCGCCGCCAGCCGGTCCCCGCTCCCAACCCCCTGCCCGGCCAGTGCGGACGCCAGCCTGTTCACCCGCTCCTGCAACTCAGCAAAGGAAAACTCCCGTCCGTCGAAAACTACCGCCGCCCGGTCTGGCACGATCGAGCTGGCAATCATTAAGAATTCGGAGGTGTTCATCCGTTATCACTCACGATCTTGGATAAAGCCTTGAGCGTCCCATCACGACGCCGGTGAATCGCCAAACAACCAGGCCGCCAGTCGGCCTTCCAGAGCGAGCCCTTGGTCCATCGAGAGGTCGGCGCCTCGTTTGACCGCTGACCGGACAGCTGCCACCCGCCTTCCGTCACCTTCGGCCATTTCAGCGGCTGCGGCCATCGCTTCAGGTAACAACTGCTCGGGAGTCGTTACCCTCGCAATCAACTTCAGCCGGAGCGCTTCTGCCGCATCAAATCTCCTTCCGGTGTACAGCAGATCCAACGCCGCGCTCACACCGCAGGCCCTCCCCAGTGTCTGCGTCCCCCCGGCAGCCGGGACCATCCCCAGCCGGACCTCCGGCATCGCGAACACCGTACCCTCCGCCGCCAGCCTCAGGTCACTCAGCAGCGCCATCTCCAGTCCCGATCCGATGCAATATCCATGAACGGCGGTCACCACCGGCTTGCTCAGATCGTGCCAACGTCCCCATACGTCGCGTTCCCAGCGAATCTCGCGTGCCGCCACCGGCGAAGGCGCGGTCCCGAACTCCGTCAAATCGGCCCCCGCGCAGAACGCCCTTCCCTCCCCCGTGACCAGCAGCGCCCCCACGTCAGGATCATCTTCCACCGCCGCCAAAGCCTCCCACACATCGTCCCGCATCTGAACGTTGAAAGCATTCAGGACTTCGTGCCGGTTCAGGGAAATGCAAGCCACCCGGCCGTGCTTGGAGTATTTCAGCGTGGCGAATCCGCCCATGCCGCCCCGTCCATGCAACGATTCCCGCCGTTATAGTCCCGGCAATCAGGGGGTTTGGGGGATGGATCCCCCAACGTGCTTGGTCAACCCCCGGTCAGTCCAGGGGCATCGCCCGCCGGTACAATTCCTCCAGTTCCACCTCTGTGTACCGCAGGCCTATGTTCTCCAGGTTGTGGGCGTCGCTCACCTCAAACGTCATCAGGTCGTAATCCGCCGCCACCTTGGACACCTGCGGCTTCCGGATGTGCCAGTTGTGGATATAGTTGTCGATCTCGATTCCGTGGACGTTCTCCTCGATGATGATGTTCGGGGTGTAGTAGCCGGGATGGCAGTAAATTCGGAACATTCCTCCCTGAGGAAGGAAAAGTTCCGCCACCTGGTACTCGTCAAACGGGCTGTGTACCGGCCGGACTTCGATTTCCCAACCCGGGATAATGATTGCCTCCCCGGGGAAGTGCTTCTCGACCAGTTGCCGGAACTCGAACGCCCAGTCTTTATTGTGGTGGTCGGTGATCGCGATCCCATCAATCCCCTTGGACTTGATTTGTGCAATCACCTTCCCGGCAATCTCCAACGAAGGCGGCTGGAAGTTGAAGGCCTCCCAAACGTGGGTGTGCAGGTCGAGTTTCAGTTTCATTCAAACAACTTCCGGCAACAAGATCGTCCGGGCATCCGCCCTTGGCTTGGAGTTTAGCGCCTCGTTTTCACCGGCCCCGGTACACCGGATTCCGCTTCTCCCGGAACGACGCCAGCCCCTCCGCCCTGTCTTCCGTGGTCTGCAATAGAACGTTCAAGTCCGCTTCCAGCCGAAGCCCTTGCTGCAGGACCAACTCCTGCCCGTCTCTGACTGCTTCCTTCGCAAACCGGGCTGCCACCGGAGCACCCTCCGCAATTTCCTCGGCCACTTTCCTGGTAGCTTCCCCTACATCCGGCGCAGTTGCAACCTTGTTCACCAGCCCCATCTGCAACGCCTCGGACGCTGATACTGTCCGGCCCGTCAGCAGCATGTCCAGCGCCATTGCCGGCCCAACAACCCGGGGCAGCCGCTGCGTCCCGCCGTCGAATGGGAACCCCGAGGCCGGAGTCCGGTCCGGAAAGCCCAGGCGTGCGTTTTCCGAACACACCCGCAGGTCCGCCGCCAGGGCCAATTCCAGGCCATGGTCTAGGGCGTCCCCGTTTAATCCCGCGATCACGGGCATCGGTAGAGCCGCTAGCGACTCCGCGACCCGCATCCAGGCCAACCAGGACTTCACGTCCACCGCCCCAAGGCCTCCGGAATCCTCGGTAAACGAAGACCTCCCCACGGAGAACGAGGGACCGTTTCCGGTCACCACAACAACCCTGATCCCGTCGCCCTCTCGCACCCTTCGGCACGTATCTCGTAGCTCTTCCGCCAGTTCCCTGCTGACACGGTTGCCCGTTGCCGGACTGTCCAGCGTGATGGTCGCGATTCCTCCTGAGGCCTCGTATCCAATCAAACCGCGCTTCCCGGCCAAGCCCTCCCGCCCAACTGCACCAATAAATCGGCGGCGGGCTGAGGGTCGATTTCCCTGGACACCGGCTCAATGTTACGTTGGCAGCCCGTTCTTGACAAGTAGCCTGTTCTTGACAAGTATTGGTGCCTTTATTACGATGTTTTGTCGTACACTGTGTCCGAACAGAGGCACGTGTAACCGCAAAAAGCAATTCAAGCATTTCTGGAAAGGAGGATCAGGTGGTAACCAAGGTTAATATCCAGCCCCTGGGCGAGCGCATCGTCATCAAGCCCATCGAACAAGAGCAGACGACTAAGGGCGGCATTTACCTGCCCGACACTGCTAAGGAGAAGCCTCAGGAGGGCGAAATCGTCGCCGCCGGCCCTGGCCGCATGACTGACGACGGTACCCGCATCTCCATGGAACTGTCCGTGGGCGACAAGGTCATTTACTCCAAGTACGCCGGAACGGAATACAAGGATGGCGACGACGAGTACCTCATCCTGCGCGAAAGCGACGTCCTGGCCAAGATTTCGTAACCGACATCAGCATCTCAAACATTAGGAGGATAGGGAATGCCCGCCAAGAAACTGGCTTATTCCGAAGAGGCCCGTAAGACCCTTCGAGCCGGTATCGACACCCTGGCCGATTCGGTCAAAGTTACCCTGGGTCCCAAGGGCCGCAACGTGGTCCTTGACAAGAAATTCGGTCCCCCGCTGGTCTGCAGCGACGGTGTGACCATCGCCAAGGAAATCGAACTCCCCGACGCCTTCGAGAACATGGGCGCCCAGCTCTTGAAGGAAGCCGCCACCAAGACCAACGATGCCGCCGGCGACGGCACGACCACTTCCATCGTTCTGGCTCAGGCCATCATCAACGATGGCTTCAAGAACGTCACCGCCGGCAGCAACCCAATGGCCATCAAGCGCGGCATCGAAAAGGCTGTCGAAGCTGTCGTCAGGGAACTGCAAGGAATGTCCCAGACCGTCGAAACTCGTGAGCGCATCGGCCAGGTCGCCAGCCTTTCCGCCCATGAGGACGCCATCGGCGAGACCATCGCCGAGGCCATGGAAAAGGTCGGCAAGGACGGCGTCATCACCGTCGAAGAGTCCAAGGGTCTGTCCGACGAGATCGAATATGTGGAGGGTATGCAGATCGACCGCGGCTACATCTCTCCTTACTTCATCACCAACTCGGACCGCATGGAAGCTGTCATCGAGGACGCCACCCTCATAATTACCGACAAGAAGGTCTCCGCCGTCGCCGACTTCCTGCCCGCCTTGGAAAAATTGCTCCAGGTCGGCAAGAAGAATGTCATCGTCGTCGCCGAGGATGTGGACGGGGAAGCTCTGGCAACCCTGGTCGTCAACAAGCTCCGCGGCACCCTCAACGTCCTGGCTGTCAAGGCTCCCGGCTTTGGCGACCGGCGCAAGGCCATGCTTGAGGACATCGCCATCCTCACCGGAGGCACCGTCGTCAGCGAAGAGACCGGCCGCAAGCTCGACTCCGCCACCGTCGAGGACTTCGGCGTCGCCCGGCGGGTCAGTTCTACCAAGGACGAGACCACCATCGTCGAAGGCCACGGCTCCGAGGAGGCCATCCAGGCCCGCATCAACCAGATTAAGACCCAGATTGAGGAGACCACCTCCGAATTCGACCGCGAGAAGCTGCAGGAGCGCATGGCCAAGCTGTCCGGCGGCGTTGCGGTCATCAAGGTGGGAGCCGCCACCGAGATCGAGCTCAAGGAGCGCAAGGCCCGCGTCGAGGACGCCCTCTCCGCCACCCGCTCCGCCGTCGAGGAAGGCATCGTCCCCGGAGGCGGAGTCGCCCTTGTCCGCGCCTCCCGCGCCCTGGATGCACTGGGCGGTCTGGCCGGCGACGAGGGTGTTGGTGCTGCCATCATCCGCCGCTCCCTCGAACAGCCCCTCAAGCTAATCGTCGAGAACGCCGACGCCGAAGGCGCAGTTGTCCTCAACGACGTCAAGCAGCAGGCCGACGACTACGGCTACGATGCCGAGGTAGGCGAATTCGGCCCAATGCTCGAGCGCGGTATCGTCGACCCGGTCAAGGTCACCCGCTATGCCCTGCAGAACGCCGCCAGCGTCGCGGCCATGGTCCTGACCACCGAGTCCATGATCACTGAGATCCCCGAGCCCACCCCGGCCGCTCCGGCCATGCCTCCGATGGACTACTAGTCCACCGGAAGCCGTTCCTGACCGGAACAACCAGCGGCCGCCCTCGGATGGGGCGGCCGCTTCTTTTTGCCCTGACCGCTTGGTTTGTGCCAGCCTCAAAGGTACAGCCGGACGAAGAGTATCTTCAACTCCCCCTGCATTGCTGGTAGAATCTCGCCGGAGGAGGACTTCAGCTTTGCCAAGGGAAAAGGTCTTCGCATCATGCGCTGCCGCCGTCGCCGACATCCCCGACGGCGCGACCATCCTCGTCAGCGGGGCCGCCGGATACGGCGACCCGTCGGGGCTGATTGACGCCCTGGCCCAGACCTCCACTCGCAACCTTACGTGCATCTATTCCCCCTTGGGATGGCCACCCTCGGAAGGACGTTCCCGCCCATCCCCTCCCGGGATAGATCCCCTGCTGGTCAACCGCCAGGTGTCCCGCCTCGTTTCCGCTTTCCCTTTCGTATCCGGCGCCTCCTCAACTACCGAGGAATGTTGGCGCACCGGCGCCTTGGAAATCGAAGTCGTCCCCCAGGGAATTCTCGCCGAGCGTCTCCGTGCCGGGGGTGCGGGACTCGGAGGAATATTTCTGCCACCGGCGAACGGCACCAGGTTTGCTCATGGGAAAGAGACCCGTGTAATTGACGGACGGGAAACCGTTTTCGAACCTGCCATCAAGGCCGGCTTCGCGTTCGTTCGCGCCGCCGCCGCTGATACCTTTGGCAACGTAGTCTACCGGGGAATTGGACGTAACCTTGGCCCCACTATGGCCATGGCCTCAACCATCTGTATCGCCGAGGTGGACCAAATCTCCGATCCGGGCTCTCTCGACCCCGAGGTCATAGTCTCCAGCGGCATCTTCGTCAACCGCATCGTCCAGACCCTCGCCGCGTAGCTTTCTCGCCGGAAAACCAACCCGCCGGACCCCCAACCCCTTATGCCCGACCAAAAACAGAACCCCGACAACCTCTCTTCCCTCAGAGTCCTCGGAGAATTGACTCCCGGGACCGTCGCCTTCGTAGGCTCCGGACTCCCGTCAGGAGTTCCCGCGCTGGCCTCGGAGGATTCCCACATCCAATTCCTCACCGAGACCGGCCTGCTCGGAGCAATGTCCGGCGCCCGGTCCCACAACGGAATGGGATTCGCAGGCTCCGACGGTCTCCCCGTTGGGCTCCGCCCAGGAGGTTCCGTCTCTTCGACCGTCGACGTCGCCGCCATGCTCCGCGGCGGGCACGTAGACATCGCCATCATCGAGCCGTCTCAGGTCGACCCGCAGGGCAATTTCACCCACTGGATCACCGCGGGTTCCGGTGGCCTTCACGCTCCCGGCTTTGCCGTCGACGCTGTTTCCGGCGCCAACCGCACCATCGCATTCATGTCCCACGTCAACCCCGACGGCTCCCCCCGGATCGTCGCCCCTCTGTCCTCCCCTCCTGACGGCGCGGCCTGTGTCAATCTCATCATCACCGAACGCGCCGTTATCCGCGTCTCCCACTCCGGGCTCAGCCTGGAAGAACTCGCCCCCGGATGGTCGGCCGATGACGTAATCTCCTCCACCAGCACTCCCTTGGACGTCGCCGACACCCTCAAGGAAATGACCCCGGCCATTCCCACTAACCTTCCCGTCAACAAGCTCTGGGAGACCGGGCTTTCCGCCGTCTCCGACGTACCCGCTGGCGCTGTCGTTATGATCGACGGGTTCGCCGGCCCCGGCGGCACTCCCCACTACCTCTTGACCGCCCTACGTGACCACGGCGCCGGGGAATTGACCATAATCAGCAACACCGCCGGCATCGCCCGCGTCGTCAATTTCGGCACCCCGCCTGGAAAGCAAGCCATCGACCACACCATCCTCATCGACAACCAGCAGGTGCGGAAAGCCATCGCCTCCTACCCCGTCTCCCCCTCCGCCTCACGCCCCACCGCCTTCGAGATGGCCTACCGCCGCGGCGAGGTTGAACTGGAACTCGTGCCTCAGGGTACCCTCGCGGAACGTCTCCGCGCTGGCGGAGCCGGAGTCGAAGCCTTCTACACCCCCACCGGCGCCGGCACCCTTATCACTGAAGGCAAGGAGACCCGCACAATCAACGGCAAGTCATACGTCTTGGAGCGGGCCCTTCGCGCCGACTTCTGCATCATCCGAGGCCACCAAGCCGACACCTTGGGCAACGTCGTCTACAAGGGCACATCCCGAAACTTCAACTCCGTTATGGCTCCGGCGGCCAGGGTCACCATCGTCGAAGTTGATGAAGTCGTCGCCCCCGGCATCCTGGCGCCGGAGCAGATCATCACGCCCGGAATCTACATCGATCGCATCGTAATCCGCCCATCCGATTTCTCCCCTTACGAGTAACCCACTTTCATCAACCCAGCAGCGGGAGGCGCGCCCGTGTTTGAGCACAAAGAAAGACTGGACCGGGAAATCGTAGCCATGCGGGTTGCCAGGGAGCTCCCCGACGGCGGATACGTCAACCTGGGCATCGGCATCCCCACCCTAGTCTCCAACTTCGTCTCCGAAGAAAGCGTGGTCTTCTACCACAGCGAGAGTGGCGTCCTTAACTGCGGCCCTCTCGCCGACGAGGACGAGCAGGACATCGACCTCATCAACGCCGGCGGCCAGTTCCTCCAGACGGTCCCCGGAATGGCTTTCTTCAGCTCCGTTGATGGATTCGCCATGATCCGCGGCGGCCACGTCGACGTCACCGTTCTCGGCGCCCACCAGGTTTCAGCCACCGGCGACCTTGCCAACTGGATGCTCCCGGAACGCGGCGTCGGGAACATCGGCGGGGCCATGGATCTGGCAGCCGGCGCCAAGACCGTCATCGTAGCCATGGAGCACACGGACCGCAGCGACAACCCAAAAATAGTCCAGGAATGCACCTTCCCCATCACCGGTCAGGGTTGCGTCTCCCTCATCGTCACTGACATCGCCGTCATCCGGCCCACGCCCCAAGGCCTTGTCCTCGAAGAAGTCGCCCCCGGCTGGGAACCCGGCGAGGTCCAGCTGCTCACCGGCGCCCCGCTCTCCATCTCCCCCGCCCTCAAGGAGTATGAACTTTAGCCGCGGGCGTCCCCGTTGAAGCCCCTAATCCCCGCTGTTATAATGCGCAGTCCAAAGGGTTGTCGGCAGGGAAGGTCCCTAATAAGTAATTTCCGTTCGTTCCAGGTCCGCCAGGTGTGAGGGAGGCCATCATGTTGCCGAGAGTGACTTTGGAGCCAGTGAAGCGGGAAGACCTCCAGCGCATGGCCGATTGGCTCACCGACCGCGACGTGAACTCCGCGTGGTACGGATTGGACGAGAACGGTAAGCCCCTCCACATCGGCTACGACCCAGGTGACCTCCTTCAGGCTTCCGGCGAACAACTCGACGAGACGTTCAACGACGACGACCGCAAGTTCTATTCTATCTACTCCCCCGAGTCAGAGCACATTGGTGAGGGACAGTTGGTCGTCGAATGGCCCCTCGAAGAAGCCCAGCTCTTCATCCTCATCGGCCGCAAGGACTTGTGGCACCACCACTATGGCACCGCGGCCCTTCTTATGCTCCTCGATGAAGCCTTCGACGGATTTGGTCTCCACCGCGTGTGGATCGACGTTCCCGAGTACAACAACCATGCCCTCCAAATGTTCCGCCACGTCGGGTTCGTCCTCGAAGGCCACTTCCGCCGCAGCCACCGCCGCGATGATGAGTGGTATGACTCCTTCGCCATGGGGCTTCTCATCGACGAATACACCCGCCGCCGCGAACGCTTGGTAGGCAGCCTATCCGAGTAACCTAACCTGGGCTCCCCCAAACGCAGGGGCGCCGTCTTGGATAGCCCGCAGTTCGTGGCTCCCCTTCAGTATTCGTCCGGATTCCTGTATCATTTCCCTATGCCCATCCACCCATCCGTCGGGTCCAATTTCCAACTAAAGCCCTTTTGAACGGGGCGGGGAGGCGATATGCCAATAATCACCATCAACGGGACCATTGGCAGCGGGACCTTCGAAGTGGGTCAAATGGTGGCTAATTCCCTCAACCTGAATTACGTCGACCGCATGGTCCTTGCCGAAGCCGCCCGCCGCGTCGGCTCCCCCGTGGGAGTCTTGGTCGAGAAAGAACAGCGCGTCATCCGCTTCCGGGAACGATTGGGGCGTTTCCTCCAGACCATGCTTGAGCGGTCCGCCATCTCCGGAGTCAGCGGCGAGCCGTACTTCGGGCGCGGTGTCGAGATGTTACCCGCCGAGACCTACACCGAACTGGCGGGAGATGCCTCCTCCTCTGCCCAGCAGGTCAACGACGCTGCCTTCATTGACGCGACCACATCCGTTATCAAGGAAGTCGCCTCCGCGGGCAACGTCGTCATCATCGGGCGTGGCTCCAACATGATCCTCGCCGAGACTCCCGGCGTCGTCAATGTCGCCCTCGTCGCTCCAGCGGAATATCGGGTCAACACCATCATGCACCGTGAACACCTCGACCAAGCAGAAGCCCGGGCTTATCTCGACCAGTTGGAAGAAGCCCGTCTCACCTTCTTCCGCAAGTTCTTCAAGGTCGAAGCCACCGACCCCAACCTCTACCATCTGGTGATTAACACCGGACTGATAAACCAGGACGCCGTCATCGACACCATCGCCCGCGTAGCCACCGCCCAGGAGTCATCCCAAGAAACCGCCGAAGCCGCCGTCTAGGGGGCACCCCTTCATTCGGATACTTGAGAACTCCACTCAATAGGGACACTTGGAACACGGGTGGGTGCTGGTTGACAAGGCGTCCGCCCTTCAACGTCACAGAGGAAAGGGGTGACAAGAGCGACGCGATCCAAAGAGCGCGTCGGCCAAGTCGGCCGGTCTACCCGTCTTTTCGCCTGACCCATTCGCGTCGCTAGATTCTTCTCGCCCGGCGGGCTTGCGTGAGGTTCATTCCCCTTGATCCCCCTTTCCGACGGCACCCTCTACTTCCGCTCTCGCCCCACGGTCACCGTAGCCCTCCTTGCCCTCAACGGACTGGTCTTCCTGTACTCCCTGACCGTGGGAGGCTTCTCATTCCTCTTCGGCGGCAGCAACCCTGCCATCGTCGGGTTCTTCTACACCTGGGGATTCATCCCCGCCGAATTCCCCGGCCGGCAACCCTTCGAGACTCTCGGCCTCGGACTCCTCGGAGCCCTTGACATCACGACCCCGGTCCCCACGTGGGGGACCATCTTCTCCGCCATGTTCATGCACTCCGGCATCCTCCACTTCGCTGGAAACATGGCCTTCCTCTGGGTTTTCGGCCGCGCCCTTGAGGACCGCCTCGGACACGTGAAATACCTCGGGTTCTACCTCGTCACTGGAGTACTGGCTACCCTCGCCCACTGGTTCTTTTTCCAGGGCTCCCAGACACCTCTCATCGGCGCCAGCGGAGCCATTTCCGGTATCCTCGGAGCCTATCTGTTCCTCTTCCCTTACAACCGCGTCCGCGTGCTCACCATGACCTTCATCATCACTGTCCTCCAGCTCAACGCCGTCTATGTTCTGGGATTCTACCTCCTCCTCCAGATCATCCAGCTCCTCTTCTCCCTGGGAATGTCCGACCAGGTCAGCGTCGCCCTCTGGGCCCACATCGGCGGCTTCGTCGCCGGGGCCGCCATCATCGTCCTCTACCGCCTCGCCACCGGACAGCGGCCCTGGCCCTCTCGACACGCGCCAATCCCCCATCGCCGCGGCCCAACTCAGTACTGGCGCGGCCGCCCTCTGGACTGACGGCCAATTCTTCGCACGGCATGATAATTGACAATGGCAACTGGGTGGGATAGTCTGGGGCAACCGTCGGGTAGGTAACGAGGTCATGGGCATTTTCAGCGTTCCAGTTGGTATCGGCAATCCCGAGGGCGGCGACCTTCACTGGGTCGATGCCTTGGTTGACACAGGGGCCATTCACTCGATGATTCCGGAATCACTGTTGGAACAGGCTTTGCATGTTCCCCGGATCCATACCCTCGAATTTGAACTAGCGGATGGTACTGTCAAGAACTACGGATACGGGGTTGCCCGTTTTCGATTGGAAGACAGGGAGATGCCCTGCCCGGTTATCTTCGGCCCCGAGGACGAATACCTCTTGGGAGCAACCACTCTGGAAAGCTTCAACCTGATACCGGATACGAGCCACCTTAGCCTCGTGCCCGCCCCTCGTATGCGCGCCAGGCCGATCTGAATACCTACCCATCCAACGCCGGCAGCAACCCCAGCATCTCCCGCGCTTCTTCCGGTGTCGCCGGTTCCCTCCCGTTCAGCCGCGCCATCGTAACCGCCCACTCGATGTACTGCGCGTTGGATGAAGGCTGCGGGTTGTTCGGAAGGAAGGGGCTGTCCTCGAACCCCACCCGGATATGCGCCCCTGTCGCGATTGCCACGCTGCACAGCACGAACGTCTGGCTCCCGCTGCTGTGCGCCAGCCACGTCGCTTCGGGATAAAGCTCCCGGATATTGTCTGTGATCATCGTGTAGTTGCGGACGCTCCCCACCATGGACTGCCGCCCGTCTCCCCAGTGCGCCGACGGCTCCACCAGGAAATAACGGCTGCTGCGTATCTTCCCCTCCCTCATCAGCGTCGTCGCGTTGTTCAGCATCCCCGTGTCATGTACCGCCGGCTCCGGGAACGTCCCCCGCTGATAACACGCGTCCAACGTCGCGCAGATATCCTCGTAGCTGTTCGGAGAAATGGTCGTCCGCCGTTCCCCCGTCTCCGGGTCCGCTGGCCACCGGATCCCGTACCCCAGGTTAAGCGACACCATCTCCACTGGATTCGGCGTCTCAAGCAAATACCGTGTAACCGCCTCCACCGGAATATCCTGTCCCCGCGCTGTGGTGTGGTTCAGCACTAGGTCGCACTGCGCCCGTATCAACCCGTCCGCCCGGGCGTACCAGGCCGGATCGTAGCTGACCCTGCCATCGGGATGCCGAGCGTGGAAATGGACAATCGACGCCCCCGCTTCATAGCACCGCACCGCCTCCTGCGCCACTTCTTCTGGTGTCCAGGGCACGTTGGGATTCAGGTCCCGCGCCCGCCCGCCGTTCAGGCACCCCTTGATGATTATCTTGTCCATGCCCGCCTCCTGGCACCTTCATTTCTCCGTGGTGACCCTGCCCGCCGCCTTCAATTCCGGGGCGGATATGATATTATAAGGCCCGAACGATTACCTCGATTTTCCTGATCTAATCGGTGGAGGAATACATGCTGGACTACAAGCCGAACATAGTCCTGTCCAACGAAGAATACAACGTCGTTGGCACCCGTCCCGTCCGTCCCGACGGTGCTGACAAAGTGACCGGAAAGGCCCGCTACTCGGCTGACATCAACCTGCCGGGCATGCTCTACGGGAAGATCCTCCGCAGCCCCCACGCCCACGCCCGCATCAAGAAACTGGACACCAGCCGCGCCGAGGCCCATCCCGGCGTTCGCGCTGTCATTACCGGCGCAGACCTCCTCCAGCCCGCCGGCCGCGCCTCCGACCTCACCGAGGGCGCGATGGTCAACTACAAGTTCCTCAGCAACAACGTCCTCGCCCAGGAAAAGGCCCTCTACAAGGGACATGCCATCGCAGCCGTCGCTGCGGCCAGCGCCCATGTCGCCGAGGAGGCTCTTGCCCTGATTGACGTCGAATACGAGGTCCTCCCCCCAATTCTGGACGCTCCGGATGCCATGAAGGAAGACGCCCCTTTGGTCCACGAACGCCTCGCCGCCATGAACACCGCCAACATCCGCGCCGGCGGCGTTCTTGACGACGACGACGCTTCTCGCGGCACCAACATCGCCAACCACTTCGAGTTCCGCCTCGGTGACACCGAAGCCGGATTCCAGGAAGCCGACATCATCGTCGAGAAGGAGACCTCCACAGTCGCCGTCCACCAGGGCTATATCGAGCCTCACAGCGGCACCGCCATGTGGCACGAGGACGGCACCCTCACCGTCTGGTCCTCCAGTCAGGGACACTTCACCGTCCGCGACTACACCGCCCGCCTCATGGGCGTCCCGGTCTCCAGCGTCAAGGCCGTACCCATGGAGATCGGTGGCGGCTTCGGGGCCAAGCTCACCATGTACTCCGAGCCCGTCGCCGCCGGACTGGCCCGCAAAGCGGGTGCCCCGGTCAAGGTCACCATGAACCGCACCGAGGTCTTCGAGGCCACCGGCCCCACCTCCGGCACCCAGATCAAGGTCAAGCTCGGCGCAACCAAGGACGGCCGCTTCACCGCCGCCGAGGCCCAGCTTGTCTTCGAAGCCGGCGCGTTCCCCGGCTCCCCCGTCCCCGGCGGAGCCCAGTGCATGATGGGCGCCTACGACATCCCCAACGCCTACATCGAGGGCTACGACATCGTCGTCAACCGCCCCAAGACCGCGGCCTACCGCGCCCCGGGTTCCCCCGCCGCTGCCTTCTGTATTGAGACCGCCATCGACGAGCTTGCCGAGAAGCTTGGCATGGACCCCATCGACATCCGCATCCTCAACAGTTCCAGGGAAGGCGTCCGGCGCGCCACCGGTCCCCTCATGCCCAAGGTCGGATTCATCGAGGTTCTTGAAGCAGCCAAGGCTCACCCTCATTACAGCGCCCCCAAGGATGGTAAGTTCCGCGGCCGCGGCGTCGCCAGCGGGTTCTGGGGCAACAACACCGGGCCTTCCGCGGCGGTTGCTACCGTCACCCCGGACGGAATAGTCAATCTTGCCGAGGGTTCCCCGGACATCGGCGGCACCCGCGCATCGGTATCCCAGCAGCTCGCTGAGGTTCTTGGGATACCCATTGAGGACGTCCATCCTCAGATAGCGGATACCGATTCCATCGGGTTTACTTCCAATACCGGCGGCAGCGGCGTCACCTTCAAGACCGGTATCGCCGCCTACACCGCCGCTCACGATATCCGCCAGCAGATGATCGACCGCGCCGCCAAAATATGGGATGTCGATGCTGCTGATGTTACCTATGAAAACGGGGTCGTTCAGCACGTATCCGACTCTGAACTCAGGCTGACCTTCAAGCAGCTTGCCGCCCGCCAGGTTCCCACCGGTGGCCCCATCGTCGGCGCGGCCGGAGTCAACCCGCCCGGTGCCGGTCCCGCCCTTGCCACCCATATGGTCGACGTGGAAGTGGACGTGGATACCGGGAAGGTCGAAGTCGTCCGCTACACCGCCCTCCAGGACGCCGGAAAGGCCATCCACCCCAGCTATGTCGAAGGACAGATTCAGGGCGGTGTGGTCCAGGGGATCGGTTGGGCCCTCAACGAGGAGTACTACGTCAACGACAACGGGCACATGCTCAACTCCAGCTTCCTGGACTACCGCATGCCCGTCAGCCTCGACCTGCCCATGATCGACACCGTGGTCGTGGAAATCGCCAACCCCAACCACCCCTACGGAGTGCGCGGTGTCGGCGAAGTCTGCATCGTCCCTCCAATGGCCGCCATCTCCAACGCCATCTACGACGCCATCGGCGTGCGCCTCAACAGCCTGCCGATGAACCCCGGCGCGGTGTTGGAAGCCCTCTGGGAAAAGGAAAACTCCGCTTAGCCGGGAGCAACTATGGCTGAGGTCTGGATACCCCCTCAGATGCAGGACGTCACCGGCGGCCAGGAACGTGTCCAGGTCGACGGCAGGACTGTTCGTCAGTTGGTCAACAACCTTGACAATCAATTCCCCGGCCTCAAGTCCATGCTCTACGACGAAGAAGAGGACGACATAATGGCTGGCCTCGCTGTCATCGTCGACGGCGAAGCCAGCCAGCTCGGCCTCCTCGAGCGCGTCTCCGAGACCAGCGAAGTCCACTTCCTCCCCGCCATCGGCGGCGGCTAGGGATACCCAACCCGGAGGTTGCCAACGAGGCGTCCACCGGGGTGCCCTGCTACGTGTCCGCCATATTTCAACGAGGACCATTGATGTCCCCCTCCACAACCACCCCCAACACCCCTCCCAGCCTCAACGCCGCCCGCGAAATCCGCCGCGACACCCCCCTCCGTCGTGCCCGCACCTGCTACACGCATCTCGCCGGCCTATCCGGAGTAACCCTCACAGGCACCCTCCTGTCCCGCCGTTGGATCGAAGAAGCTGGCATTTCCCGAGGCCGCGTCGACTACCGCCTAATCCCGTCGGGGGGAAAAGCTCTTCTGGATCGCGGCGTTATCATCCCCGTCCCATCCCGTACCCAACGTTACGCCTACGGATGCGTCGACTGGACCGAGCGCCGCTGCCATCTCGCTGGAGGCCTTGGCGCCGCCATCCTCGACCGTCTCTTCGCCGACGGCATCGTCGCCCGCTTGCCCGCACCCGGCGGAAAACCCCTCTCCAACCGCAACCCCTTAAGGGTTCTCTCGCTGCAACGCCCGTTGGAAACCTGGCTGGGCCTGCCCGTCTAGCTTTCTGCGCCCCCTCCGTTTCCGCATCGGTTGAATGAATTTTCTCCCCTCAGTTACAATACCCCTGCGTTGAACAACCAGAACACGAACCAGCACCCCCGGGGCGTCGTCCCACAGGCATCCTGGCTGCGCGCCCGCCGGCTCCAGGACAAACTCCTGCATCTCATCGGTAGCTACGGATACACCTTCCTCGACCTGCCCATACTGGAGTCCACTGACCTGCTCCTGCGTAAGTCCGGTGGAGACCTTGCCTCCCAGATTTACAGCTTCCTGGATCCCGCCGGCGCCTCCGTTAGCCTCCGTCCCGAGTTTACCTCTTCCCTTATGCAGCACTTCTTGGACCAGCCGGAACCCAGGGATGTACCAACCCGCTGGCAATACGCCGGCCCCGTCTTCCGCTTCGGCGGCCCCGGGCCGGACGCCGACCCTCAGTTCACCCAGATCGGCGCCGAACTCATCGGGGCCTCCGGCGTGCTCGCCGATGCCGAGCTGGTGACCTTGGCTTCCGACCTGCTCCTGTCCCTCGGCATCCGTGACTACGTCGTTGCTCTCGCCGACCTCCAGGTCCTCAGCAGCCTCCTGGAAGTCGTCCGGATCTCCGACCGAGCCCGTTCCTTCGTCGCTGCCAACATCCCCGCCATGCGTTCCGGCGAGGAATCCGTCGAGTCCTTACTCGACCGCGCCATGACTCTGCACCTCGTCGGCCAGGGTGCCGCCGACCGCAACCTCGCTCCCGCCATCGCCGGCTTGGACGACGACCAGGCCCGCTCCGTCCTTCACGGCTTCCTGGGCTGGAGCGGTTCCGACCTCCTCCAGTTGGGCCAGCGCGACCCCGATGAAGTCGTGGAGCGGCTCCTCCGCAAGCTCCGTGGTAGCGACGACTCCGCCGAGCTGGAAAAAGCTCTCCACCTCGCCCACGCTCTCGCCAATGTCCGCGGCGAGCCCGCTTCCGCCGTGTCCCAGGCCCGTCAGACCCTCTCCGCTGCCGGCGCGGACCCGGCCCCGTTGGACCGACTTGAAGAGCTTGTCCGCCTTTTGACCGGACAACCCGCCCTCCGGGATTCCATTCAGCTTGACTTCGGGCTTATGCGTGGTATTGCCTATTACAACGGCATCGTTTTCGAGGTCAGCCACCCCGATTCATCGGGTTCTCTCGGTGGCGGCGGACGGTACGACTCCCTCGCTCTCGCCTTCGGCAACCCCGATCCTGTCCCGGCTCTGGGTTTTGCCTGTAACCTCAACGCGCTGCTGGAACTCGCGGACGGCCTGTCCTCCGGTCTTGACCCTGGTGTCCCTTTCCTGGAATGGCCCGAGTCCGCCCTCATCGTTCCCAGCGGCCTTGGGGCCCGTCTTCCTGCGCTCGTCGCCGCCCAGGAATGGCGCCGGAAGGGTTCTCAGGCCCGTTTGTCGGTCCTGGAGGCACCTGCCGAAGTCGCCATGACTGGAGAAGTTCATCAGGGCATTGACTCCGTTGTCACCGTCGACGTCAGCGGCTCTCAGACCGTCCGGCCACCCTCCGGTAGTAACTGAATCCTCCGTTCCCGCCTCTCCGCTTCCCTTGCCCTCTCGCCGGGGACAGGGTAGGATTAGCTAGGCGACCACCTGCCCGTTTCACCCGCTGAAATGTACGAAAACAACGAAAGCCACGACACGCTCCACCTCGTCTTGCCTAGCGACGGTGAGCTCTATGACTCCACCTTGGAGTTTCTCAAGGACTGCGGCCTCGGGGTCCGCCGTCCCAGCGCCCGCCGCTACACCGCCTACGTTCCCGCCCTCCCGGGGATTGAGGTTCTTTTCCAGCGCACCGCTGACATTACCCGCAAGGTGGAGGAGGGCAGCGCCGAAGTAGGCATCACTGGGCTGGACCGCCTGCTCGAATACCGCAGCGACGAACAGGCCGTTGTCCCTCTCATCGAGGACCTCGGTTATGGCCGCTGCGAGTTCGTCCTCGCCGTCCCCGACGCTTGGCTGGACGTGACTTCCGTGGATGATCTGGCCGACCTTGCTCTTGAATTTCACGAGAAGGGATCCCGCCTCCGCATCGCATCCAAGTATCCCCGCCTGCTCCGCCAGTATCTGTTCGACCGCGGCATCAACTACTTCACCATAGTTGCCGCCAGCGGAGCGTTGGAAGCAGCCCCCACCGCCGGATATGCCGACCTCATTGCCGACATCACCGCCACTGGCGCCACCCTCCGCGAAAACCGCCTCAAGACCCTGGAGGGAGGCACCGTCCTCAGTTCCCAGTCCTGCGTCATCGGAAACCCCGCCCAGTTGGCCCTTTCGCCGGCTCGTTCCCGCCTCGCTCGCCATTTGATCGAGTTGATCGAAGCCCACCTTCAGGCCGAGCCCTTCTACCGCCTCACCGCCAACGTCGTTGGGCCGTCGCCCGAGGCTGTCAGTGCCATCATCCTCGCCCGTCCCCAGGTTGCCGGACTGCGTGGTCCCACCGTGGCCCGCGTCTACAACATCGCGGAGGAGGACTGGTACAGCGTCAGCCTCCTCGTCCGCAAGGGCCAGTTGATGGAAGCCGTCGACCACCTTCGCGACTGCGGCGGCGTGGACATTGCCGCTTCCCCGGTCAGTTACCTCTTCCGTGGCCAATCCGAGGCCTACCGGAATCTTCTCCACCTCAACGGCGCGGCAGCCCCGGCGGAACGCTGACATGCCCAACCTTCCCATGCACATCTTCCTCGCTTGCGAGGTCGCCCGCGAGCTCGATTGGGGATTCGTCAACGACAACCTTGGCAGCTGCTTCCTCGGCTCCACCGCCCCAGACGTCCGCGCCATGACCAAGTGGGAGCGGGAGCGCACCCATTTCGCCCCCCTGACCATCCGCGAATCAGGCTCCGGCACGCGCCGTATGTTCGAGCAGAATCCCCACTTGGCCGAAAATGGCAGCCAGTCTCGTGAGACCCGGTCCTTCCTCGTCGGCTACGTCAGCCACCTCACCGCCGACGAAATCTGGATTACCTCCATGTTCCACCCCCACTTCGGCGTCGAAAGCCGCGTCACCGATACCCAGCTCGAAGCCCACATCTTGGACCGCGCCCTTCAGCTCGACATGGACCGCGCGGTTCTCCGGGAAAACGACGGATTGTCTGGCCCCGCTGCACATCTCTCCGGCTCCGGGGCGGCTGTTGATGTCGGTTTTCTCGAATCCGAAGTCATCCAGGAATGGCAGGAATGGGTCGCCCGCTTCCTCACCTGGGACTTTAGCTGGGAGCGCCTCAAGCGCGCCCTCAACCGCATGTACCGTGACAACGGCGAAGTCCAGGAAGCCGTCGACCACTTCCTTGTCGCCATGCCCGACAGCCTCCAACGCGCCTACGACAAGGTCCCCGATTGGGATGTCCAAGCCTACCAGGCCCGGGTTATCAGCGAGACCATCCAGCAAGCCAAGGAGTACCTGAGTGCAGCTTAACCTGGTTCACGGACTGATCGAGGCCGAGGAAGCCCTCACTCGTATCGACCCCTTGGACCTCAGTGCATTGCCCCCCGCCGTAGTCGCGAAAACCCGCGAGGTGTTCGGCGACGGCGTCACGCCGGAACAGTCCGTCGTCCGCATCATCGAGGATGTCCGCCGTGACGGCGACGCCGCCATCCGCCACTACGCCCGCGCATTGGACGGAATTGAACTCGGCAGCCTACGCATCGAACGGGAAGAAATCTCCCAGGCCCGCTCCCTACTTTCCGGCGAACTCGTCGAAGCTTTGGAACTCGCTGCCCAGCGTGTTACTGAATTCCACAAGGCTACCCTTCCCCGTCATTGGGTTGACCTGGAAAAGGGATTGGGGGAACTCGTCCGCCCCATCGAACGCGTCGGCCTCTACGCGCCGGGCGGTACCGCCGCCTACCCGTCAACCGTCCTGATGACCGCCATCCCCGCCCGCGTCGCCGGTGTCAGCGAGGTTGCCCTCACCACTCCGCGCCGGAAGGGAGAGCCCCTTAACCCCGCGGTCATGGCCGCCGCCGAAATCGCCGGAGTTGACGCTTTCTACCAGGTCGGAGGAGTCCCCGCCATCGCCGCCTTCGCCTACGGCACCGAGTCCATCCCCAAGGTGGACAAGATCTGCGGCCCCGGCAACATTTTCGTCGCCTACGCCAAGAAGCTGGTCCAGGGCAGGGTCGACATCGACGGCGTATTCGGCCCCACCGAGACCGTGGTCGTCGCCGATGAGACCGCCCACCCCGCCTTCTGCGCCGCCGATCTAATCGCCCAGGCCGAGCACGACCCTCTCGCCACCGCCATCCTCGTCACCAACTCCCCTGGCTTGGTACGCGGTGTTGAAGAGGAGCTCGACCGCCTCCTCGCCAACGCCTCCCGTGGTCAAATGGCCCGCGATGCCCTGGAACGACAGGGGAAGGTCGTCCTCGTGGATACCGTTGATGAAGCCGTCCAGCTCGCCAATGCCATCGCGCCCGAACACCTCTGCCTCATGGTCGACGACCCCTGGGCTTGGGCTGGCAAGGTCAACCACGCTGGCGGCCTCTTTCTCGGCGAGTTCTCCCCGGAGGTCATGGGAGACTACATCGCTGGCCCCAGTCACGTCATGCCCACCGGCGGCACCGCCCGCTTCGGCTCCGCCCTCGGCGTCCACCAGTTCCTTCGCACAATGCCCGTCGTCGGCCTCAGCAAGGAAAGTTTCTCTCAGCTCGGCTCCGCTGCTGTGGCCATTGCCCAGGCCGAAGGCCTCTCCGGCCACTCCGGCGCCATCGAGGTCAGACTTGACTACCTAAAGGCTTCCTCATGACTAGCGTTCAGGACCTGATCGTCCCCCACCTCCGCGCCCTCAACACCTACCAGGGCGTCGACCCCATGGAGGTCCTCGCCGAGCAGGCCGGGATCGCCCCCGAGGATGTCATTCGCCTCAACGGGAACGAAAACCCCTACGGCCCTTCACCCAGGGTCGTCGAAGCCCTCGGCAAGTTCCAGCACTACAACCACTACCCCGACCCCGGCCAGCGCCGCCTCCGCGAGGCTCTGTCGGACTACCTCGAAGTCGACCCCGGCCGCATCGTCTGCGGCAACGGCAGCGACGAACTCATCGACATGCTGCTCCGCATGTTCGTCGGACCAGGTGACAACGTCCTGCTGCCCACCCCCACCTTCGGAATGTATGCCTTCAACACCGAGGTCGTCGGCGGCGACCCCGTATCCGTCCCCCGCGACGACAACTTCGAAATCGACCTCGAAGCCGTCCGTATCGCCGTCACCCCCAAGACCAAGGCCGTTTTCTTGGCGTCGCCCAACAACCCCAGCGGAAACGTCGCCACCGAGGCTCAGATTCAGGGCCTGCTTGAGACCGGAGTCTTGGTCGTTGTGGACGAGGCCTACTACGAGTTTTGCGGCGAATCCGTCCTCCCCATGGTCGAAGACTACCCCAACCTCGTCGTCCTCCGCACCTTCAGCAAATGGGCCGGCTTGGCTGGCTTGCGCCTCGGCCTCGGCGTCATGGACCCCGCCATCAGCCAGACCATGATGAGCATGAAGCCCCCCTACAATGTCACCCTCCCCGCCGAGGTCGGCCTCCTCGCTTCCCTGGAAGACCGCCCCACCCTTATGTCCCGTGTACAAGCCATCGTCCAGGAGCGGGATCGGATGATGTCCCTCCTCCAGCAAATCCCCGGGGTCGACCCCTGGCCCTCCCGGGCCAACTTCATCCTTTGCGGTCTACCCGAAGGGCGCGGCAAGGAGATATTCGAGGGCCTCTGCCGACGCGGAATCTTCCTCCGCTATTTCGGCAACGCCCGCCTCCAGGACTACATCCGCATCAGTGTTGGCCTCCCCGAAGAAACGGACGCAGTTATCGCCGCCTTGGCCGACCTTGTGGGAGCCTAGCCATGCAGGAAGACCCCGCTGCCCTCGCCCTCAATGGGGATCATCTCCGCCGCGCGGAGCTTCAGCGTGCCACCGGAGAGACCCAAATCTCCCTTTCCCTAGACCTTGACGGCCAGGGCGTCTACCAGGTCGACACCGGCAACGGCTTCCTCGATCACATGGTCAGCCAGATTGCCCGCCACGGCTTGTTTGACATTACCCTACACGCCCAGGGCGACATCCACGTCGGCTGGCATCACCTCGTCGAGGATACCGCCATCATGCTCGGCCGCGCCTTCCGTGAAGCTCTTGGCGAGCCCCGGGGAATCCGTCGCATGGGCCACGCCATCGTCCCCTTGGATGAGACCCTCGTCATGGTGGCCCTCGACTTCAGCGGCCGGGGCTACGCCGTCGTGGACACCACCCTCAATGAAACCATGGTCGAGACCCTGTCCGGCGACCTTATCCAGCACTTCCTCGAGGCCTTCGCCATTGAGGCACGGCTCAACCTTCACGCCCGGGTCATGGCCGGAACCAGCCCCCACCACAAGGCCGAGGCTCTCTGCAAGGCCCTCGCCCGCGCCCTCCGCGATGCCGTCGAGCCCGACCCCCGCGCCCCGGGAATGGTCCCCTCCACCAAGGACACCCTCGACGCCTGAACCCGCCAACTCGTCCTCCCTTCCCCGAAGCCCCCACCACCACCCAATTTTGGGACACCACCCAATCCAGGGGGTTTGGGGGATACATCCCCCAACGTAACCCAAACCCACAAAAAAACCGTCCCGGCGTCTTGCCACCGGGACGGACTGAAAAAACCCTGTCAGCTATGAAGGTTACTGTGCGTTGGGCAGTGGCCGTCCCCGCCGGGCAATGAACTCGGGGAACGCCTCCTCCGCCCGGGCGCCCTTGGATACGTTGGTCGTGTAGTCTTTCTCGGCGGTCCATTGCTCTTCCAGGTCCATCGTCTTCTGCTGGAGCAGCAGCCGCTTCACCCCGATCACCGAGTCGCGCCGGTTCTTAGCGATGGTGGTCGCGATTTCCATCGTCTTTTCCCTCAACTGCTCGCTCGGGACCAGGTGGTTCAGCAACCCGATTCGATACGCCTCTTCTGCCTCAACCACCCGCGCGGTGAACAGCAGTTCCTTGGCCATCGGCCAACCCACCTGGTTCGGCAGCGTCCACGTGCTGTTGATCCTTCCGTAGGCCACCGCCAGGAACCGGAAGCTGGAGTTTTCGCAGCCAATGCGGAAGTCCAGGGACGAGGACAGCACTGCCCCTCCGCCGTAGGCCAGCCCATTGATCATCCCGATGATCGGCTTGTCGCAGGCCGCCAGTTCGTAACTCCCCCGCGACCGCGCTTTATTCCTTTCTTCCAGTTCTTCCCGGGTGTACTTTACGTCGTTCTCCCGCTGCTCGTGGATATCCCCGCCCGCCGAGAACGCCCGGTTCCCTGTGCCCGTCAACACTATGCAGCCCACGTCGTCGTTTTCGTTCAGCTCCCGGACCGCCTCGTGCAGTTCGGTGGATAGCTGGTTGTTCATCGCATTGAGCTTTTCCGGGCGGTTCAGGGTGATGATTCCCACACCCTCTTCAATCTCCACGGTTATTAACTCTGGATTCATGGTCCTCTCCTCGGCGTCAAAGTAAGGGATTGGGCCAAATCCCTTCGGGCCCTTAACGGGTCCAACATAGCTCGGTACATTGTATGTTCTCCCCCCAACACCGTCAAACCAACCTTTCCCCGTCGGAATTGAGGTTTCCCCTGCCTGTTACATTTCCCTGTTGGCAACTCTGCAAACCCTTCTCTACAATGGGAGTGCTGCCGGAATAACCAGCCGTCTCCCATACTCCGTCCCAATTAACCTGGAATTTCCAACCACTATCGGCCTCCCTCTAACCGGGATCCCCCGTCGAGCGAAACCACCACGGTACCCTCCAACCGAATCGGACGAAATGGGACAAAATCGTACAGAAGAAAAACCTCTCGCTCTCCCCTTCCTGTTCCCCTCTCCATTTGCCATCCTGAGAGGCTTGTCCATCGCCCTCTTCGCCTCCCTCATCGCCCTCGGCTGGCTCGGAATCGTCTCCGCCCAGGCCCCATCGGATCACGCGGTCGTCACCCGCGTTGAAGGAGTCATCAACCCGGTCAAGGAACGCCTCATCGACCGCACCCTGGAACAGGCCGCCGCAGACAACGCTGCCCTCGTCATTATGGAGTTGGATACCCCCGGAGGCCTTCTCGACTCCACCCGCCATATCGTCGCATCCCTCCTCGAATCCCCGGTCCCCGTCGCCGTCTACGTCTCTCCCCGCGGCGCTCATGCCGGCTCGGCCGGAACATTCATCGCTGCCGCCGCCAACTTCGCCGCTATGGCCCCCGGGACCAACATCGGCGCAGCCACCCCCGTCTCCGGGTCCGGGGAGGAACTGCCCGAAACCCTGGCGGACAAGGTCACCAATGACGCTGCCGCCTTTATCCGCAGCATTGCCGAAGAACGCGGCCGCAATGCCGATAAGCTGGAGGAGACCGTCGTTAAGGCCGCTTCCTTCACCGCTTCCGAGGCCGTCAAGCACAATGTCGTCGACTTCGTCGCCCCGGACCTCGACTTCCTCCTCTCCCAACTTGACGGGCGTACCACCGACACCATTTCCGGCCCTGTCACCATCCGTACCGCCAACCTTGACCTCCGGCGCGTCGACAAGAGCCCCCTGGATCACTTCCTCGAGTTCATCTCCAACCCCAACATCGCCTTCCTCCTCCTCACCATCGGCTTGGCCGGAATCACCATCGAGCTGTTCAACTTCGGACTGATCATCCCCGGCTTGATCGGGGTAACATTCCTGCTCTTCGCCTTCCTCGCCCTCGGCAATCTCCCCGTCAACTGGGTCGGAGTGGCCTTCATCGTCCTTGCCGCCATCCTCATCGTCCTGGAGACGCAGGTCGCCGGATGGGGTGCCCTCGGCGTCGGCGGCATCGTCAGTCTCGTCATCGGCGGACTGCTCCTCTTCGGCAACTTCGGCAACTTCGGGACTCCTGATGTCACCGCCCCTGACCTGTCCGTAAGCGTCTGGGTCTTGGCCGCCGTTGCCGGAGTCGCCCTGGCGTCCCTCGGAGTGGTGGTCTGGCTCATACGCCTCTCCCGGAACAGCGGCCCGCCCCCGGAATCAGTGACCCTGGTCGGCGAGTCTGGCCGAGTGACCCGGGACCTTGACCCTCGCGGCGTCGTCATCATCGGCAACGATTCATGGACAGCAATCACCCAAGATGGTACGGTTATCCCGAGAGGAACCCGCGTGGAGGTCGTCTCAGTCGATGGCCTGATTCTCACCGTCGCTCCTCTTCCCTGAGAATGGCCCCCAAGTCATCTCCGTCGCCTGACAGGAGGATAGAATGTCCAGCGGATTGATCGTCGTGCAACAGTACGAGCGCATGGTGGTTCAGCGTTTGGGGAGCTTCGTTGGGATACAGCGGCCGGGCTTGAAGTTCCTGATACCGATAATATATAGCGGCACTAAGGTGGACCTCCGAGAGCGCGTCACCCGCGTTCCCACGCAGAAATACATCACCGTGGACAACGTCGTCGTGGACATGGACTTCGTCATCTACTATCGGGTCATGGAAGACACCGCCGACCGGGCCGTGCTCGAAGTCCAGAACTTTGAGCAGGCCGTCATCAACCTCGCCTTCGCCACCCTTCGCGCGGTCATTGGTGCCATCGACCTGTCCACGGCTCTCTCTGAGCGCGAGCGCATCCGCGACGAAGTCCAGGTGCGGATGGACGAGGTGACCGCCCGCTGGGGCGTCAAGGTATCCCAGGTGGAAATCAACGAAATTGATCCACCCATGGGAGTCAAGGCCGCCATGGAACGCCAGAAGTCAGCCGACGCCATCAAGACCGCCGAAATAACCGAATCCGAGGGACAGCGCCAGGCCGCCATTAACCGTTCCGAGGGCGAGAAACAGTCGGCCATCCTCGAAGCCGAGGGCAAGCGCCAGGCTGAAATCTTGGAAGCGGAGGGAGAGCAGCAGGCCACCGTGCTTCGCGCCGAGGGGTTCAGCACCGCTTTGGAACGCATCTACGGCGTCGCAAACACCGTCGACGCCAAGACCATGAGCCTCCAGTACTTCGAGACCCTCAAATCTCTCGGGGCCAGTCCCTCCACCAAGTTCATCTTCCCCATGGAATTTACCTCCATGCTCAGCCCCTTCCTAGGCATGGGCGGCAACCAGCAACCGAGCAACGGCGGCACCACCCCCAGCCAGCCCTGATCCCCCAGCCGCATTTCACGGAATCCAAAAAGCGCCGGAACCTTTCCGGCGCTTTCGCCTCTCTCCTGGCCCCAACCCGAGTGTCAGTCATCTGCCGCGCTCGCCAGCGGCACCAGCCGTGGGATCGCCACCAGCCCTTCCGCGTCGTTCCCCACCCACTCCGTCTCATTCCGGTGATGCAGCAAGCCGGTGTAGGCGTTGACCAGCGCATCGCAGGCTTGCCAGTCCAGCTTTACCACTCGGGCGTCCAACCCGCCCACCAACCCCGGTAGTCGGTCCCGCATATATTGCAGGCTCCCAGCCTTCTTCTTGGGTGGCACGTTATCCCCGAAAAGCACCACCTTGGTCGCATGGGGATAGACCTCGATTACCTCGAACCCTGCATTTCGCAACCGCGCCGCAACCTCGATTCCCCGGTAGATTAGTTTGCGGACAATGGAACCCTTCGATGTCGGAAAACAGCTTATGCCGATCCTGGAAAGCTCCAGTTCCGATTGCCTCCCCTTATGGTCTCGGTTGACTGCCCTGCACTCGCACGACGACTCCAGGCAACAATTGCCCGCCGGAAGCCCCAACGGCGTTCCAATGGCGATGATTGACGGACACCTCGCCTCGGCCAACTCCGTCAGGTCATCGTCGGTGTGGGCGGACTCTACGCCGACCACTTCGGACTGAAAGTTCAAAACGGCAACCGTGCTCGCAAGATTCGATGAAGTTCGTAGATCCACACCCATGACTACCATGTAATCCCTCCCTATCTACTGAGAGCCCAAAGACCAACAGCGCCCCGCGTCTACCCGTTTGTAGCCACCCTTCAGGACTCATTCTTACTTCCCGCCGCTGCCTGACTTGACAAGTGGTCTTTTGGCCATTGTCTCGCGAACTCGGCCGATTCCAACAGGCCGGTCGCGGCGGAGAACGGGTCCGAGTCCCCCGTTTCCACACTTTCCACCAGCTCTTGTATGCTTCCGTCCAGTCTTGCCAGGGCCCGCACCCTGCGGCCTAGCTCCTCCTCGACCGTCTCCAGGAATTCATCCCTGCGCCGGGCCCGTCTTTTCGATTCCAATCCTCCGGTGTTCGTCAGGAACTCCCGGTGCGCCTTGACCCTCTCCCACAGTTCGTCGATCCCTTTCCCTGCATCTGCCTGGGTCATAACCACCGGCGGTTCCCAGTCCATCGTCCCCGCCGCCATATGCAGCATGGATGTGATCGCCGCCGCCATCTGGGAGGCCCCTTCCCGGTCCGCCTTGTTTACCACGTATACGTCGGCAATCTCCATGATTCCCGCCTTCAACGTCTGCACCGCGTCCCCTGACTCCGGCATCAAGGTGACCACCACCGTGTCCGCCACCCCCATGATCCCCAGTTCTGTCTGGCCTACTCCCACAGTCTCCACCAGGATTACGTCCTTACCCGATGCGTCCAGCAACCGCCCGATGCTCTTCACGATTCTCGGCAGCCCGCCGGATTGTCCCCTCGTCGCCACGCTCCGGATGAACACGCCGTCATCCAGGAAGTGCCGCTGCATCCGGATGCGGTCTCCCAGTAGTGCCCCGCCGCTGAAGGGACTCGTCGGGTCCACCGCAACAACCCCCACCGTCAGCCCCTCCTCCCGGAGCAGTTGGGTTAACCCCCCGACGATCGTGCTCTTCCCTGCTCCCGGCGGTCCGGTCACCCCCACGGTGTAGGCCCTTCCGGTTTGCCGGTCCGCGGCTTCCATGAACTCGGCGGCCTCGACCGTCCCCCGCTCGACCGCCGATATCGCTCTGGAAAGCGCCCGTGCTTCCCCTTTCAATAATCTCAGCACTCGGTCCTTCATCGGTGTAACGCCGCTGCCGCCGGCCGCTTTAATCACCCTCCTTCCGTTCGATCGCCCTTGGAAGTCTCCCGATTGCCCGGGTCAATCCCGCGGCATCTCCGCTGCGGGTTACTGCCCACGCTGCTCATGCGTTGCCCCGCTGCGTCTGTCCACGGCCGCAACCGCATCGCGCAACCCGCACCAAATGCGGCTACGGAAGAACCGCACTCCGAAAACCGGGCAGATCGTCCACCAAGCCATGACGGTGTTTCTCTTCGGACAAGCGAAAGCACCCGCAACCCTTCCCGGGATTATGAGCTCATGGCTTCGGTGGTGTGACCCCTCCTCCTCCCGGCCCCTCGTCCCGCGTTTGGACTGATTAGTCCTAGTGGTGAAAACCGGTGTCGAAGGCCCTGCCTCCGGCCGTTATCAGCAGGTCCGGTCGGTTGCCCCAGCGTCGCAGGAAACGCCCGAAGTTCTTCCGGCTCATCTCCTCCCGCTGGTTATCGTCCAACTCCTCCCACTGCCGGTGCTCATGGCGCACCAGCGGAAGGGTGCTGTCCGCGAGAATCCGGTAACCCTGCTCCTTGAACTGGAAGCTGTAGTCAATGTCCAGGTTGCGGTAGAACCGGAACCCCTCGTTCATCAACCCCACCTTCTGGACCGCTCCCCTCTCGAACGCCATGCAGTAGGCTTGGATCGCGTCTGCGTCGCCCTTTTCCACTTCCTCATGGAAGTGTCTCATGTCGTCCGTCGACAAGCCATACGGCCCGAATATTCCCACCGTTCCGTCGGACAGTTCCTCCGTCACCGGCGTCAGCAGGTCCCCCACGATTTCCGTCGAGGCGTCCATGATGATGATGTACCGCCCCAGGCTCTGCTTCAGTCCTATGTTCTTCCCCGCCGCGTCGCCGATGACGTGGTCACAGTGGAACACCCGGACATTGTCATGCTCTTCTTGGAAACCTTCCAGGAACTCAGCCGTTCCGTCCGTGGACCCGTTGTCCACTACGATGATCTCCGCCGAACGGTCTCGGGAGAACTCCAGCATACTCGTGACGCACCGTCGCACGTCTTCAACGTAGTTGTAAGCGTTCAGGATGAACGAGTAGTCGTACCTTGGCTCTTCTTCCAGGAGAGAGCCAATCTCCCGTGAAGACGAAACCGCCGGCCAGCGTTCCGCTTGCTGCTCGAGCGCCGTCTTGGGACGTATGCGGGTCGTCGGACCGATATCCGCCACCACGTACCCTTGAGATAGCACTTCTGATCGCAGCGTGTCCGCCGTCGGATACTCCGCCTGCTCCCTCAACGCGCTCCGTTGCTCCAGGCTCGTCAGGACAGCCTCCGGCACCTCGTAGTCTGCCGGCACCTTGTCCAGGTCCAGCCCGAACAATCGGTCGAAGTCCCGCATCAGGTCCAGCTTGGCCTGCCCGGGCAGGTCCGACCTGATCATGTTCCACGTGAGCGAAACCGCCCCAGGCAGGTTCAGGTCGTCATTAGCCGTGTCCCAGAACCTCTGGCGCCACTCCTCCGTTTCCGGAGGTAGTTCGTCCAACCGAGGGAGTCCCTTCCACTCCCAGATTCGGTCCCGCCAGCACGTCAGCGCCCGTTCAGATGCCCTAAGTGAGCCGAACGTGAAATTCATCCTGTGCCGGTACCGCACCGTCAGGCACAGGTAACGGAACGAAAGCGGATCAAACCCCCGGTCCACCAGGTCGTCTATCAGGAAAACGTTCCCCGACGACTTGGCCATCTTGGCTCCGTCCGCCAGCAGGTGCTGACCGTGCACCCAGTAGTTGACGTGGACATCCCCAAATGCGCCTTCGCTCTGCGCGATCTCGTCCTCGTGGTGCGGGAAAATGTTGTCCACCCCGCCGGTGTGGATGTCGAACCTTTCGCCCAGGTACTTGCTCGCCATCGCCGAGCACTCGATGTGCCAGCCCGGGAAACCGTCTCCCCAGGGACTCTCCCACTTCACATCCCGCCCGGGTTCGGCCGCTTTCCACAGGGTGAAGTCCCGGGGGTCTCGCTTCAACGGATCGGCTTCAACCCTCACCCCCTCCAGCAGGTCCCCACCGAAGTTCCTCGACAGTTTCCCGTAACCGGAGAAGTTCGGAACATCGTAGTAGACGTTTCCGCCCGACTCATAGGCAAACCCCGCGGCCAGCAGCTTCTCCACGATCTCGATCATCTCCGGAATATGCTGCGTCGCCCAGGGAAAGACCTGCGCCGGCAGAATGTTCACCCTCAGTTCGTCTCGGTAGAACTTGTCTGCGTAGTATTCGGCAATCTCGCCAATGGTCTTGCCTTCCGCCAGGGCTGCCAGGATCATCTTGTCCCCGCCCGTCTCCACCAGCTCCTGCCGCATGTGCCCCACGTCGGTAATGTTCTTGACGTGATAGACGTCCACCCCTTGCGCCAGCAGCGACCGGCGGATCCAGTCCGCCATCATGTAGGTGCGCAGGTTCCCTATATGCGCGTCCCTGTAAACCGTAGGCCCGCACGTATACATGCGGACCTTGCCTGGCTCTATCGGTTGGATCTCTTCGACCTGCTTGGTCAAAGTGTTATACAGTCGTAACAAACTGGTTCCCCCAAGGCGGCGGATGTCCCGGCGGATTATGGTGAAGTTTACCACGCCCCCGGATGCTTTGCATCCGATCCGGGCGGCGCGTCAGGGCAACCGCATTTCGGACCTGACAGCCCGTTTTTCCCGCGCAGAAATTGATCCAAACCCCCGCTCTAGCCCCCAATTACAACCACACCCCAGCTCCCGTCTGCTGGCCTTTGCTCGGGGGTTGGGGGATGAATCCACCGATGTTATCTCACCCCACCGCCTCAACCACCACCGCCTCCCCGGAAGCGGTCGCCCTGAAAACCGTCGCGTCCCCTTCCACCCTTCCGATAATCGTCACCGCGCTCGCAGGGCGAATCTCCGCCCCCCTGCTCGCTGGAGTCGGCCCGAAGAAGATGCAAAATGCGTGGCCGGGAGGCCAGTACCCCAGGTCCCCCATCTCTACAATCTCCTGTCCGTCCTCCAGTTCTGCCTCCACCGGGATGGCGAAGTAAATCTCGTCACCCCAAGTACGCGCCGATGCGGAAATCGGCAGCGCCTCCGCCACCTTCCTCCCTGTCGCGTTGTCCGCCAGCTCCCCCTCCGCCTGCGTGCCCCCCGCCGTTATGCGTATCCTATGCCCCAAGATCCTATGCCCCAAGATCCTATGCCCCAAGATCCTTTCCTCCAGTCATCCCCCCCGGCCGGCTCAGCCGCCCTGCCCTATCCTCCGCCCCGCCGGAGCGAACCGGCCCGGGTCGCACGCCTCTATCGGAAGAGTCGTCTGCCCTTCGCTGATGAGATCCGCCGTTGCCTTCCCGATCCCCGGCGCCAGCAGCACTCCCTTCTTCCCCGCGCCCGTCGCCAGCAGAACGTTGTCCCACCCCGGCGCATTTCCGACAATCGGCAACCAGTCCGGCGTCACCGGCCGCAGGCACGCCGTATGCTGGACCAGCCATGCTTTCTCCACATTCGGCGCAAGCCTGACCGCCTTCTCGAAAATCGTCTGCCGCACCGTCTCGCTTGGCTGACGGTCAAACCCCTTCCACTCCTCCGTCGTCCCGCACCACACTTGCCCGCTCGGCTTTGGCGTCACCGACACGCCGCCCCCGGACAAATCTTGTTGCGGCTGGACACCGGGCATATCCAACCTTAGGGTTTCCCCCTTCAGCGGGTCCACCGGAATCGAAATATCCAGCCAGGTTTCGGCCTCCCGCGCCCAGGGCCCGGTTGCCATCACCAGCGTCCCGCAGGGCAGCTTCCCGTCCGCCAGGATTACCCCCGTCACCCCGCCGCCGATTTCCAACCCGTTCACCGCCCCCTTGCGAAAAATCGCCCCCTGTCTCTCTGCAGCCCTCTTCAGGGCTTGCGTCAGCTTGAAGCTGTCCAATGCCGCATTCCCCGTCAGCCGCACCGCCCGTCCGATCTCTGGAGAGAACAGCGGCTCCGCGGCCCGCGCTTCCTCCGCCGTCAACCACTCTGCCGTGAACTCCCTCGGCCCTGTCTCAAACAGTTCGTAGGACGCCCGCAGCGCCTCCATCTCCCCGTCGTCCATCGCCGCATGGATCAGGGAGCCAACCCGGTACTCGTAATCGACCCCCGACGCCTCCACCACCGCACCGGCCATTTCCCGGTGCAGGTCATAGGACGCCATCGCCAGCGGTGCCAATGGCCCTGGTATTTGCGCCCCCTCCAGCGGATTGAGTCCCCCTGAAGAAAACCCCGAAGCTTGAGACCCGATTCCTTCCCTTTCTATAACCGTCGCCTTGATTCCTGCCAGCGACAGGAAGTACGCCGTCGCGCACCCCGCAACTCCACCGCCCACGATCACGACGTCATTCCCGGATGTGTTCCCCTCGGCCATAAATCAACGCCTCCCATAACTAACCACGGTCTCGATCAACCAGTCCAAGGGCCCCTTTGATTCACGGTATCCGCCGGACAATGAGATCACGGCGAATCGGCCAGCGGACCATCCCCTTCAATCGCAACCCCAACTCAGGGGGTTTGGGGTATTCATTCCCCAACGGAGCCCGGTGCCCCGGTGGGTTTCTTGAACAATAGTGAAAGCCCCTGCCACCCGGCCCCCGATGGTAGCCGACGCTTCCAGGTTGAGTATAAAATTATCTTTGACAACTGGATAGGTTGGCTCTGCTGCCAACCACGCAAAGCCCTTGGAGGTCACTCATGCCTATCTACGAGTATTACTGCGCCAACTGCAACATCGAGTTCGAGGCGCTCCGCCCCGCCTCCCGCCCCCAGGAACCCGCCGAGTGCAAGGTGTGTGGCGCCCAGTCAGAGCGGCAGCTCTCCACCTTCTCCTTCAAGTCCAACACCTTCACCGCCCCCAAGCTCAAGCCCGCCGCAAAACCCCGCCGTTCCTACACCCCCAACGACGCTGCAGACACGCCCTCCGAGTCCTGACCAGCAAATCAGCCGCCTTAAGGACCCCCATCGGGAAAAACAGGCCGCGCCCGCGCTGCCCTGAACCCGCTTGGCAGAGACCCGGCTACCCGTTCTCTGCCGCCGCCCTTTCTTGATTGCAGGCTATACAGGTACACTGCCCCCGCAGGAAGGTGTACGGATAGATCCCCGTATAATGTGCATCGCTCCACAGGAACTGGATCGCGTAGTTCCCCACTTGCATCTGGTCGATGGCCTGTACATCGGCGGGCACCGTATCCGGGTCCAGTCTCGGCCGGCCCGTCATCTCCTCGACGCAGTTCGCGCAACGGCACCGCAGCCGCAGCAGCCGGTGCGGATAAATGCTCCGGTGTCCGTCGCTCCAGAGAATAATGATCTGGCCCCCGGAAATGTCAACCTCGGTAGGGACGACTAATTCTTCCTGCACCCTCTGAACAATGCCCCCATCCTGTATTCTGTCCCTTGGCTCTGGTCTCAACCCCATATCGGGGTTTTGGAGGATGAATCCCCCAACGTAACCCTAACCGCCCTGCGGCGCCTGCACCTCAGCCAGCCGCGCCGGCCTCGGCATCTCATCCGGGTCCGTCGGAATCTCGATGATGCTCGGCCCGTCACAGTTCAGCGCCTCTACCAGCGCGTTCCCAATGTCCTCCGGCCGGTCCACGTAGAACCCTGTCCCGCCGAACAGCTCGGCGTACTTGTCATAACGCGGGTTGACCGTGTCCGCTCCGACGTATCGTTCATTGAAGGCGTACCGCTGATAAGCCTTCTCCGACCCCCAGCAGTTGTTGTTCATCACCACCGACACCAGCTTCAACCCGTACCGCACCGCCGTCTCGAACTCCTGCGCGTTGAACAGGAACCCGCCGTCCCCGTTGAAGTTGATTACCGGACGATCCGGCGCGGCGAACTTCGCGCCAATGGACGCGGGGAAGCTGAACCCCAGACCTCCCAGGTCCAGGGGGACCAGCAAGCTGCGTGGCTGGTAGAAATTCAGCCGGTCCTGCCCGAAGTTCGGCGCCAGCCCCGCGTCCAGCGCAACGATGGCGTCCCGGGGCATCACCTTTCTTAGTTCCGCATAGACCCGCTGCGGCTTGATCGGAGTCCCCGTCAACCGTTCCTCCGCTTGCAGCCGTTGGTCCCGCCGCGCGAACCAGTCCTTTATATCCGATACCCACGCTTGGTTTGGACGCGGCTCTCCCTCCCGCACCTTCTCGATCAGGTCCTCCAGCACCGCCTTGGCGTCCCCTTCGATCCCCACTTCCACCGGATAGTTCCGGCCGATTTCGTTGGCGTCTATCTCTATCTGTACTATTCTCGCGTCTGCCGGAACGAACCGGTTGTCGTAGAACGTCGTCGACTGCCCCAGCCGCGTCCCCGCCGCCAGGATAACGTCCGCATTCCTGATCGCTTCTATCGCCTCGTCTGAACCCAGCCGTCCCAGGTGCCCCAGGTGGTAGGGATGATCGTTGGGCACCGCGTCAGCTCTACCGTAGGATGTCACGATCGCCGCCCCCAGCAGGTCCGCCAGCCGGGTGACCTCCTCCGACGCCATGCTCCACTCGATGCCCCCGCCCGCCAGGATCACCGGCCGCTGCGCCGAAAGCAGCGTCGAAGCCCCCTTGTCGATCAGGTTCCTGTCCCCCCGTGCCCGCGTCTGCCCCGTCCGGTAGGCGTTGGGCGGAAGCATGTCCACGTCAATCTCCGCCCCGGGCATCAGGTCCCTGGGAATATCCAGCAGGACCGGCCCCATCTTCCCCGACATCGCCACCCGGAAGGCCTGCCGCAACGCGTCCGGCAGTCGCTCTATCTTGTTAATCGGAAAGCTGGCCTTCGTGATCGGACGGAACAGCGACACCTGGTCGAACTCCTGCGTCGAGTCCCGGTACTGGTGCTCTCGCGACGCCGAAGGCGCCAGCACCACCACCGGGGAGTGTGACACGTAGGCCGACGCAATCCCGTATGTCAGGTTCAGGACCCCCGGGCCGTTGGTCGCCAGGCATACCGACGGCGCTCCGGAAATCCGGCTGAACCCGTCCGCCATCAGTGCCGCCCCCTGCTCGTGCCGCACCCCCACGAACTCAATGTCGTCCCGGTCGTAAATCGGGTCCAGAATATCCAGGAACGACGACCCCACAATGCCGAAAATCTTCGATACACCTTCCTGGCGAAGCAGCTCGATAACCGCTTCCCCAGCATTCATCCGTTGGGACACGGCTTCAACCTCCGGGTGTTTCTCCCCCCTGGGCAGGGCAGGCGACTAAGCACGACTGGGCCCAGGAGAACGGGCGCAGTTTATCACACCGGCCCACCCTCCGTGCCCGATTGCGCGGCCAAAAGTCCGCCTCTTGGAGTGGATCATCACCAGCTGCGCCCGCTCGCCACCGTTCCTGTTCCCCCTGTGAAAAGCCCATGCTCCAAGCGTACAATACGGTCCAGGAGCAAACCGTGCCCGTGACTACCATAAACGACATAACTGACCTCGTCCGGGTCCTTCAGGATCACCCCGAATGGAAGAACACCGTTCGGGGCTTGATAATTGGCGAAGAACTCGCCCAGCTCCCCCAGCGCGTGACTCGGTTGGAACAAACCCTAGCCGACTTCATCGAAGCCACCAACCGGAACTTCGAAACCGTCCATGCCCGCCTCGACTCTATTGATGCCCGAATGGACCGCATGGACGCCAGGTTCGACGCCATCGATGTCAGATTGGACCGTATGGACGCCAGGTTCGACGCCATCGATGTCAGATTGGACCGTATGGACGCCAGGTTCGATGGAATGGACACCCGCATGGACCGCATGGACGGAAGGATGGACAACGGCTTCGGAATGAACTACGAACTCAAAGTCGGAAAAAACGTCCACAGCATCGCCGGCCAACATCTCGGCATCCGCAGGGTGAGGCTCCTCCGGGGTAATCATGACGGCGTGAACGAGACTTTCGCGGATTCGGTCGAAGACGCCCTCGACGAGGGCAAGATTGACCGCCGTCAGGCCAACGAACTTCTCTCCTCCGACCTCATCTTCGCTGGAAGGAACGAGGACACCGGCGAACAGGTTTACGTCGCCGCCGAACTCTCCATCACCATCGGGGGAGACGACATAATGCGCGCCGCCGACCGGGCATCCATCCTGCGTTCCATTGTGGACCGGCCCGTGATTCCCGCCGTGATCGGTGCAAGTATCGACGACGCCCGGGTTGAGCTGGCGTCCGCCCAACGGGTCTCAGTCGCTATCTCCCCTGAATAACACCCTGTCCCGCCCCTCTCCCCAACCAAACCAGTCGCGGAGCCGGCGCCGGTTTCATCGTTCCCGCTCATCTCCAATGCCCTAATGCCGGGTGTCTCGTTTTCCGCCCGCTGTCCCTTGACAATCATTTCCCCCCAACCCTAATGTTGACTCATCACTAACCACCGGAGGAACTTCAGATGGCCATCAACTTGGAAAGAATCGGACACTGCGCCGTGCGCGTCCGCGACATAGAACGCTCCAAGAACTTCTACCTCAACGTCCTTGGCCTCCAGTTCATGGAACAGGACCCCGACCACGGCGGATGCTTCATGAGCCTTCCCGGCGACGGCCACACCATAGACATATCCCCCGTCCACGACCCCGGCACCGCCGCCGGTCCGGTCCAGGCCAACAACGCAGTCGGAGTCGTCCACATCGCCTTCAGAGTCGGCAGCTACGAGGCCTTGAAGGACGCCTACGACGCCCTCATCGCCAACGGAGTCGAGGTCAACCGCATGATGGACCACGTCAGCCAGCGCAGCATCTACTTCACCGACCCCGACGGCAACGGCCTCGAAATCTACTACGAATACCCCACCGCCCGCGAGCTCTTTCTCCAGGGACGCGGCGACGAGGACCTCACCTTCACCTTCGACGACCCCCTCCCCGAATGGGCCGGCGTCGCCTCCTAGCCCCTTCCGCCTGACCCCGTACAAAAGGAAGGAAAGAAAGGGCGGCACATATTGGCCGCCCTTGCCATTTCATTAGATTCTTCAGGCCGGACCTTCCCCGTCAAGACTCCCCCGTCAACACGGGTAAGCCAACATGACCCTCCCCCAAGCCATCAAGACCTGCCTCCGAAAATACGCCGACTTATCTGGCCGCGCCACCCGCCCCGAATACTGGTGGTGGGTCCTCGCCATCGCCCTCGTATCCTTCGCGCTGTCCTTCATGGATGGTTTCATCGGCCTCCTGGTTTCCCCCGGCGACCCCTCCTTGGCCTCCGGCTTCCTCCAACCTGTGTTTGCCATCGCCGTCTTTCTCCCCAGTACCGCCGTTACCGTCCGCCGCCTCCACGACATAGGGAGGAGCGGATGGTGGCTCCTTCTGTGGTACGGGATCATCGCCTTGGGCTGGGCCACCTTAGCCATTGCCATCCTCATCATCCTCCTCGCTATTTGGGGCGCCACCATTGGGTACTTGAGGATCGAAGACATCATCGCCCTGATCCTGACCCCCATTGCCGGCGGAAAACGGGAGTTGGGTGTTGACAGCAACATCAGTTTCGGCGTGGACCTTGAGTTCTTCCTCTTCGGCCTGTTCACCCTCTTGGCCGGAATCTTGGTCGCCACCGCCGCCACCCTCGGAGTCGCCATCTGGTCCATCGTCTGGCTCGTCCGCCAGGGCCAACCCGGCCCCAATCCCTACGGCCCCGACCCTCGTGCCCCAGGCGCCACTCCCTGACCGAAATCCTAACCGGACCGGAAGTGCCCCCATCTTTCCCGTCATCCCCGGGCAGGCGGGGACCCAGCTCCCCGTAACCCGACCGGTCCAACCTCCTGCCCGAATGTGACCCCCCAACCAGGATAATCCTGCCACCAGACAACACCATCAATACAGGGGGTCTGGGGGATACATCCCCCAGCGTAACCCCGTCTCAACCTGGTGATTTTCCTAGACCTGAACAAGCCACGCTAAACCGGCGTTGTACCCGTTGACAACCCCCCAAAATCCCCTATAATATCCCCCGTCTCGAATTGGTCAGACCACTTACCCCAACACACGGGAACCCGCTAACGCCGACGATGCCAACCGAACCCCTCCAGAGCATCAAGCGCCGCCGCCTGCACGAGGAAATCGTGCAGCAGTTCCACACCCTCATCCGTCAGGGACGCCTCAAGCACGGCGACCGCCTCCCCTCCGAACGGAGCCTCGCCGAGCAGTTCGGCGTCAGCCGCAGCTCCGTCCGGGAGGCCATCCGCTCCCTCGAACTCCAGGGACTCGTCCAGAGCAAGCGGGGCTCCGGAACCTTCATCGACACCGCCAACGTCGAGGGTAACCTCGACTCGGTCATGGCCTTCATCACCGCCACCCTCTCCACCGGCGGTGCCGATCTGACCGACGTCTTCGAGATGCGCCACGTCCTCGAACCCCCCATCGCAGCCCTCGCCGCCCGTCGCGCCACGCCGGAAGACGTGCAACGGCTCCGCGGCATCCTGTTTGAGCAGCGCGCCCGCATCGACGCCGGCGGCACCGGAGTCGAGTCCGACACCGCCTTCCATTTCGCCCTCGCATCGGCCACCCACAACACCGCCCTTATCAAGGTGGTCAGCGCCGTCGAGGACATCCTGCAGCTCTCCCGCGACCGTTCCCTCCAGGAGCCGGGACGCCCCCAGCGTTCCCTGGAGTCCCACTGGGAAATCCTGCAGACCATCGAATCGGGCGACTCTGTCCGCGCCCAGAAGGCCATGGAGCATCACCTCACCGCTGTCGAACCAGGCACCCGCGGACACCACCATCCGGAAGATGAGTCCGTCGGCCCCGTCGCCGCCGGTGAGGTCTGGTCCTGAGTACCCCAGACTATCAGCGTACCCAACCCATTCTCGCAACAAATTCGGAGGAGGAACCATTATGAGCACAGTAGCTGTGGAGGTGGTGTACCGGGGGATATTCCAGAAATCCCTCGCCCGGAACATCGTCCGTTCCATAGTCTTCGCCGCCCGCAAGGAAGGCAAGATCGGCACCGCCTTCGGCCGTTACGGCGACTCTCCCGAGCGCAATGGCATCCCTGCCAAGCAGTTCGCCATCGTCGCCGATACCGCCGAGGAACTTGAGGAAAACCTCGCCGTCTACGAGGCCCACGACGTGGACGTCACCATCAACGTCGACGACACCATGTGCAAGGGCGTGGAGTCCTGGGCTTGGTACGGCCTCCAGCCCATCAACGACCTGACCAAGCCCAACGGAACCCTCATCGTCACCTCCCGCCAGTCCGCCGACTCTCTCATCGAGGACATCCACCAGCGGGAGGAGCCCTACAACCTGACCATCGTTCCCGCGGCTCCCAGCTTCTCCGGCCTCTGGGTCTACAAGGACGACCACACCGACGTGCGCCTCCTGGGCGCCCTTTGCAAGGTCTGTCCCGATCTCGTCAGCCTTGAGTCAATGATCGAAGCTATCAAGGACCAGGGCTGGGACGACCTCAAGGTCACCTCTGCCGAAAAGGCTTACGAGCGCGCTAACCAGCGCCCCGTCGAGCCCGGCGAAGGCACCGACGACGTCCCATTCACCTTCGATCTCCCCGGCTGGAAGACCATGGAAGAAGGTCTCGTTATCCGCGGCATCGCCGAGGGCGGTGGTTTCCGCGGCGGCGAGGAGGGATTCCAGCCCGCCCGCAACGACGTCTTCAAGAAGTACAGCACCCGCTCGATGCGCCCCATCGTCAACTTCGACACCTGCATCAAGTGCACCCTGTGCTGGCTCCAGTGCCCCGACACCTGTTTCGACGTCACCCCCGACGGTCTCTTCGACGCCAATATGGAAGCCTGCTGCGGCTGCGGCGTCTGCGAAGCGGTCTGCCCCGTTCCCGAATGCGTCACCATGATCAACGAGGCCGAGTTCAACGACAACGACAGTCAGTGGGAAGCCTGGCAGAAGGACAAAGAAGGATACACCAAGTGGATGACCGAGCTCATCGATAAGGAGAAGCTCACCGAGCGCACCCATGGTTTCCACCACATCGGCCAATACGCGGAAGAAGCCGCTGCCCAGGCCGAAGACTAGCGTCATAAGAGACCCCCTCCCCCTCGCCGGGGAGGGTGGGGGTGGTCCCCGCTACTCCCCCCTAGTGGGCCCGCAGGCCAAGACCTAAAGGGGTGTGTGACGAATCCGCTCAATCGCGCACTGTACCCGAATAGGTGCGAATTCAGTCCCTTCCCTTTGATGGGGGAAGGTTAGGATGGGGGTGAGAACACGCTCTTCATGCCCCCGCCACAGAAAGGAGGACCAATGACACTCGCCCAAGCTGAAATGTACCAGGTTGAAAAAGAGGAACTCATCTCCGGCAGTGAGGCTATCGCCATCGCCTGCGCTCTCGCCGACGTTGACGTCATCACTGCCTACCCCATCCGGCCCTACGACACCGTCATGCAGTACGTGTCCAAGCTCAAGGCCGACGGCACCTTCGACTGCGACTTCATTGTCGCGGAAAGCGAACACTCCCAGTTCGAAATCGTCAAGCACGCCTCCGCCGTCGGAGCCCGCACCTTCTGCGGCTCCAGCGGCGTCGGCTGGTTCTACGCCTTCGAGGCCATCACCGTCACCGCCGGACTCCGCCTCCCCGTCGTCGCCATGGTCGGCAACCGCGCCCTCGACGACCCCGGCGCTTTCGGAGTCGAGCACAACGACGCCATGGCCGTCCGCGACCTCGGTTGGATGCTCTACTGGGTGGCCACCGCCCAGGAAGCCTTGGACACCGCCCTTCTCGCCTGGCGTGTGGCCGAAGACCCCCGCGTCTTCCTGCCCTTCGCCGTTAGCTGCGACGGGTCCTTCCTGACTCACTCCCAGGCCATCGTCAACGTCCCCGATTTTCAGAAAGTCCAGCAGTTCCTCCCCGCCTATGACCGGGGACGCCTGCTGCTCCACCCGGACAATCCTATCACCGTCGCTCCCCAGGTCAACGAAGACTGGCTCATGGAAATCCGCCGCCAGACCGACGACGCCATGCGCCGCACCCAGGACGTCATCAAGGAGACCTACGAGGAGTTCAAGCAGGTCTTTGGACGCGGCGATCCCAGCCCCTTCATCGAGGAGTACATGACCGAGGACGCCGACATCGTTCTCGTCGGAATGGGCACCCTCGCCATGCCCGTCCGCGTCGCCATCCGCCGCCTCCGGGAACAGGGCGTCAAGGTCGGATTCCTCCGCGTCAAGTTCTTCCGGCCCTTCGCCACCGAGGAAATCCAGCAGGCCCTCAGCAACTGCAAGGCCGTCGGGGTCATCGACCGTGACTACTCCTACGGCTCCCCCTCCTATGGCGGCGTCCTCTTCAACGAGCTGCGCGCGGCCATGTACCCCGCATCCAACCACCCGTTGATGCTCAACTTCGTCGCCGGCCTCGGTGGACGCGAAGTTCTAGTCCGCGACGTCAACCAGATTATTGACACAGTACAGAAGGCCATCGATACTGGTAAAATCGAGGAAGAGACCACTTGGGTCGCCGTCCGCGAATAAACCCAGATCAAAGTCTGTCCCGCCCTCCGGTTGACGCGGCCCCAGTTCCCAGCCATTCCCCCGAGGGCGGAAACCCGGGCCCCATCCTTACATAAGGAGCAAACACCATGACCACCGTCCAGGAACTCCCTCAGATTAGAGGGGTCAAGAACATCCCGGTCCAGGAAGGCTACACCTCCGGCCACCGCACCTGTCAGGGCTGCGAATCCGCCCTCGTCATGCGCCTCATGATCAAGGCCGCCGGCCCCCGCACCATCGTCGTCGGCAGCACCGGCTGCATGTACGTCGCCAACACCACCTACTACAGCACCCCCTGGGTCGTGCCCTGGATGCACACTCAGCTTGGCTCTTCCGGGTCCGCCGCCACCGGCACCGCCGCCGGACTGGCTTCCCAGATGCGCAAGGGCAAGATGAAGGACGAGCCCATCAACGTCATCGCCTTTTGCGGTGACGGGGGTGGAGTCGACATGGGACTCTCCGCTATCTCCGCCGCCCTCCAGCACGACGAGTACAACCTGCTCATCCTCTGCTACGACAATGAATCCTACGCCAACACCGACATCCAGGTCTCCGGCAGTTCCCCCTGGGGCGCCAACTCCACCTTCAGCCCCCCGGGCAAAAAGCACCGTATCATGAACAACCGCTGGAAGAAGAACACCGCCCCTATGCTGGCCACCGGCCACCCGGACTGCCGCTACGTCGCCACCGCCTGCGGCTCCTACGGCCTCGACTTCACCAACAAGATCCGCCGCGCCCTCACCATCGGCGGCCCCACCTTCATCCACAGCATCGACCCCTGTCCCAAGGGCTGGGACTACGACCCCAAGTACTCCCACGAGCTGGGAATGCTCGCCGTCGAGACCGGCATCTGGGTCCAGTACGAAATCGTGGATGGCGAGTTGATCCTCAACGGTCCCTCCAAGGCCATCGCCAGCGGCATCCGCCAGCGCAAGCCCGTCGGGGACTATCTCATGCGCCAGGGACGCTTTGCGCACCTCACCGAGGATGACGTCAAGATGTTCCAGGGCAAGATCGACCAAAGCTGGGAAGAAT
Organism: uncultured Dehalococcoidia bacterium; assembly: GCA_951812535.1. GTDB lineage: Bacteria > Chloroflexota > Dehalococcoidia > Lucifugimonadales > UBA3495 > CATOSK01. The sequence goes on from CATOSK010000001.1 coordinate 225,816, forward strand.
GGTGGATCCCCGGCATCGTCCCCTTCTCCCCCGAGTCCTGACCCCACCACTGGCAGAACTGCACCAGGAATAGCAACGGGCCGTCCCAGACAGGACGGTCCGTTGCACTATCACGCTCTCCCGCATCCCTGCCACCCCTTCCCCCGTCATTCCCGGTCTTCCTTCTCGTCATCCGGTTAGTGGCGCCTTTGCCCAACCTCTGGGGTCGACCAATGGAGGAGACTTAGGAAGTATCTCAAGAGTCCCTTCCCCCTTGATGGGGGAAGGGTAGGATGGGGGTGACAGGCTGGTGCAGTGTCGCCGAGCTAGGCAACCGCGAAATCCAAGGTTGGTCTTTAGATAGTTTCTTAATTCCCTTGTTCTGTTCCCGCTGACCTCCCGCCGGATTTCGGGATCCCTGGCCGGGCCAGACGTTTCCTTGACAACCCTTTGGGCAGCCCCATAAAATCCCGCCAATCGGCCGCAGGAAAACGGCCGCGTGCTGGGCCTCGCCCACAATCCCCGTGTGTCCGCACGAAACATACCCTCAAGGAGAAGCTTATGAACCGCTGGCCTACGGTCCACTACAAGGAAGAAGGCATGCGTGAAGGCATGCAGATCGAGGACTCCAACATCGCCGTCGACGACAAGATCGAGCTCCTCGACGCCCTCTCCGAAACCGGCCTTCAGCAGATCGTCGTTGGCTCCTTCGTCAGCCCCAAGTGGACCCCCCAGATGGAGCGCATCGACGAGATCGTCAGCCGGTTCACCCCCCAGCCCGGCGTCACCTACTCCGCCTTGGCTCTCAATGCCCGCGGCGTCGAACGGGCCCGCGCCTACTCTCCCCCTCTCACCATCGAGCGGGACGGGTTCCCCCGCCTCAACTGCCACATGTGCGACGTCTTCACCCGCCGCAACACGAACCGTACCCAGATGCAGGAAATGGAGCGCTGGCCCCAGATCGTCGCCCAGGCCCAGGAACTCAACATCAGGGAAGCCGGCATCGGTTGCAACGCCAGTTGGGGCTCTAACTTCCTCGGCGAGTTCCCCGTCGACAGCCTCATGACCCTGTTTGAAAAGCAGCACGGGATGTGGGACGAGGTCGGCATCAACGTCGTCAGCTGCTCCATGGGAGACCCCATGAGCCACTGCCGCCCCGACAAGGTTGAAGAGAGCCTGTACCGGGTCAAGGAGCGCTGGCCGGAAATCAACCACTTCCGCCTCCACCTCCACAACGGCCGCAACATGGCCCTCCCCTCCGCCTACGCCGCCCTCCGCACCCTCGGCCCCGAGGACACCCTCGAACTGGACGGCACCGTCGGCGGATACGGCGGTTGCCCATACTGCGGCAACGGCCGCGCCACCGGCATGGCTCCCACCGAGGACCTTCTCCACATGATGGAGGACATGGGCATCCCCACCGGCGTCGATATCGACCGGCTCATCGACTGCGTCTGGATGGCCGAGCGCATCCTCGGGCGGGAACTCTACGGCCATGTGTCCAAGGCCGGCCCCCGGCCCAAGACTCCCGACAAGCTCTACGACATGAATATGCCCTTCGTCGAGACTCTGGAACAGGCCCGTCACTTCAAGACCGGCCCCGGGGCCTACGAGGGCGGCATCTACCCCTACCGCGAGCCCATCACCAGCCCCTACCGCGACCGGGTGGATGCTGGACAGCCTGCCTTCGACGACGCCAATGGCGACTTCCCCTGGAAGCAGGACTGGTTCCCCGCCAAGGACTAACCCGCCAACCCCGGGCACACACAATGCGGGCCGCCGGTTCCTCTTCACCGGCGGCCCGCTTATTTCAGCCCAACGTGCGCTCCAGGAGGAAACGCTGATGACCACCAACCCCACCGACCCCAACCAGGTCCGCCTCACCGGCGAGAACTCCTTCATCCGGTTGCACGCCGGGGGGGGCGGGCCAATGCTCACCCGGGTCAGCCACTGGAGGGTGCTCTACTCTCCTGCCGGCCCCGGCCACGTCCTCTACATGAAGAGCGACATGCTGGAGGATCAGGTGCTCGTCTACTCCGACAACATCGCCCTCGCCCGCTGGCTCCAGGAAGAGATCGAGTCCCTCCTCTTTCCCGAATTCGCGGAACAGTCCCTTCCCGTCGTAGACGCCGAGTTCTCCAAGTCCGGTGACGGACGCTCATTCTGGACGGAAAAGGTGGAGTCCGAGGAGGACACCATCCTTCTGACCTGGCACGACTTCGGCGAACCCTTCATGCTCCGCGTCGAGGCCGGCAGCGTCCCTGGCCGCCCCCACGGTGTGTACAGTTGCTTCATCCCAGCCCGCCAGGCCCAGATTACCTTCAACGGCGTGGTTGCGGCGGGCCGCCCTCTCCCCGAAGCCCGGGGTGACAAGGAGAGCAGTTCCGCCTGCCTCGCCTGGTCGGAAACCTGGGTTAGGCCCTAGCCGCCCACGCTCTCTCAGCGGGAGCGAAGAGGTTCCTTGGCCAGGGCCAGCCCCCATACCTTCGCGGCGCACGCTTCCTTGAGAGCGGCGGCGCACGCGAAAAGGGTGCTGCCGGTGGTGATGACGTCGTCCAGCAGTAGTACCCTCAATCCCGCAGCATCCGCCGTGGCTCCAAATGCCTGCGCCACGTTTCGGACCCGTTCTTCGCTGGACGCCGAATCAACCTGGGGACGGGAGTCTTCCAGCCTGTGCAGCAACCCTTCGTTCACCGTCAGTCCGGTCCGGTTGGACAACTCCCGGGCCAGCAAAGCCGCCTGGTTGTAACCCCGGCCCCGCATCCGCCTGGGATGCAGTGGCACCGGGACCAGGACCGGTTGGTTCCCCGGCGGCTTGGCCATGAAGTCGGCCAGCAGTTGTCCCAGTGCCGGCGCCGCGGCCCGCATGTGTTGGTACTTGAAGCGGTGGACCAGCTTCCGCAGCGGGTCTTCCAGCAGAAACGGCGCCCAGACCCCGTCGATAACCGGCCCGGTGGCAGCGCACCGGGGACACGGCCCGTTGAACCCTGGATCAGCGCACAACGGGCAGAATGGGGGCTCGAGTCTCGCCAAGCCGGAAACGCATTCCGGGCACAGCACTTCCCCATCCTCCCCGCAACCGGCGCATTCCAGTGGAAAAACCAGGTTGAGGGCGGACCTGGAAAGGTTCTGGAGCCATGCGTTGACCATCGTTACCGGCCCTCGCCATGCTCAATCGGGAGGCGTCGGGTCAACCCGGGCGGTGCCCTTCCGCCCAGCGCTGCAGGATGAGCCGGTCACGGGGAAAAGCCAAGTCCGGCAGTGCATCCAGGGAAAAGAATCCGATGTCCAGGGCTTCTTCCCCGGCAGCCAATTCGCCGCCGGCTTCCCGGGCGGCGAACGCGGCGACGATGACGGGATGCTCCCGTTCGGAAAAAAGACCGATCAGCCCGTTGATTTCCACACGGAGACCCGTTTCCTCCCAGACTTCCCGTGCCGCGGCTTCCTCCACCACCTCCCCCCGGTCGACATATCCCCCTGGCATGCTCCACTGCCCATAGCCGGGTTGGTTGCCCCGCTTGATCAGGAGCACCCGGCCCCCACGCTCCACCACCGCCGTCGCGGCAACTTTGGGGTCGAAGTAGACCACCCTGCCGCATTCAGGGCACACCGGGCGGGCGATCCCGCCGGACTCCCGCACCTGCAGGGTCCCGGCGCAATTCGGGCAATAGCGGTCTCCGGCTTGCATGGGCGTTGAGCTTAACACGCACCCTCGGGTTTGCCAAAATCCCCGTTTTCCGGCCGGGCCTGCTCTTGGGACCCGGCAAGGGATTGGGGTACCTTGACACCGATGTTTGCGCGCAATGCGGGAGGCGGCACTTTGCGGACAGCTTTCCTGGGGATAGTCCTGGTTTCCTTGGCCGCTCTGGTTGGGACTGGCTTCGGGGGTCTGGTCTTCGGAGGCTCGGGCGAGTTCCAGGGGAGGGTCCTGTGGTCTGCCGTCGTAGGGGCTCTCTTTGGCTCGGCCGCCGTTCTGGCCACGGTACTCCTTGACCGGTGGCGGCTCCCACGCTTCTTCCCGGTCGGCTTTGCCGCGTTGTGTGTTGCTGCTTTGCTTGCATTGGCCCTGGTTTGGGGCTCCTGGGAGCCGGGAGGCGTCACCTGGAGGCTCGTCACCACTGGTGCCATCGTCATGACAACCTTCTCCCACGTGGCCTTCCTCACCACCTTTCCTTCCCGGCGGACCGGGGTCTGGGCCTGCCGGAGCGTGGCCATGCTGATGGCCATCGGCGTCGGATTCTTGGTAATCGGAGCACTTTGGGGTGGCGCCTCTGGTCCCTCCAGCGGCGTGTATTACGCCTGGTTGACCGCAGCCTTGGTCTTGGATGTCCTCGGGACCCTTGGCGTCGTGTTGTTGTCCCGACGCTCCCGGCGCCTCGGCCGCGCGGCGCATGCGCCGCAGACCGCCGGTGGTTTTCCTGGAACCCGGCCTGCCGCCCGGGAACCGGACCCTTCGTTTTGACCGGTCGCCCTGGTTACGCTTTCATCCCACTCTATCGTTTGGGCCTTCAGCCTTCGTGCCGTTTCAGGAAATCATCCACCTCGTCCCGGGTAGGCATCGCTTCCTGGGCGCCGGTCCTGGTGACCGATAGGCCGCCAACGGCGGAGGCCAGTTTCACGGCCTCCGCCAGCTCCCGGCCTTCCGTTAACGCCACCGCAAGCCCGCCGTTGAACGCGTCCCCGGCTCCAACCGAATCCACGGCAGCAACGGGAAAGGCGGCCTGGAAGTTGGCACCCGCTGCGGTGGCAGCGTACGCTCCTTGTTCCCCGAGGGTGATGATGGCGCAGCGGACTCCCCGGTCCAGGAGGGCCGCAGCGGCGTCGGTGGCTGATCGTCGATCATTGACCGGAAAGCCTGCCAGTGCCTCTGCCTCTGTTTCGTTCGGTGTGGCAATGGTGCAGCGCGACAGGAGCCCTTCCGGCATCTGCCGCACTGGGCCCGGGTCGAGGATTACCGTCTTGCCCTGGTCCGCGGCCGTTTCGGCTACCCGCATCGACAGGGCCATGGACACCTCCAGTTGCAGCAGCACCGTGGCACAATAGGGAAGCAGTCGCTTCACCTGCTGGTATTCCTCCTCCCCGCAGGTGTCATTGGCTCCCAGCACCTGGACGATCTGGTTCTGGCCGGACGAATCAACGTTTATTACGGCAATCCCCGAGCTGGTGTCGGATCTGCCTACCCCGGAAACGTCCACCCCGCTGTTTTCCAGCGCTTCCAGCAGTTGCCCGCCGAAGCCGTCGGTTCCCACCCTGCCCACCATGAACACCTGTCCGCCCATCCGGGCGGCGGCCACCGCCTGGTTTGCTCCCTTTCCACCCGCGTATGTGAGGAAGCGGTTGCCCACCACCGTTTCCCCGGGGTTGGGAAATCGGTCGGAAACTGTCACCAGGTCCATGTTGATGCCCCCGAGCACGAGGATGCCCCGGGCCTCCCCCTGCCTCATTCTTGTCTCCATAAAGTTCCGCAGATTGGGGTCTCGCTGATTTCCACTCCAGGCCAACCTAGCATCGGCAGTTACGCCGGTCAACATTTCCCCGCCTCCCGGCGGCGTTGCAATTTAGGTGGTTTCACTCCCTACCCGCCTCCTTCTACCCCGTCTTTCCCCGTGGGCGGGAATCCAGACCCCCGTTGCCGTTGCGGTCCACCACCTAAAGCGGAACCCTACCCCGACTCCCCGAATTCATCCCCATTTGCCGTGCTATAATCCCTACGGCCTTCCCTTATGGGAAGGCACGAATTTCGTGGCCAGCCACCCTTTCCGAGAGTAGAAAATGACTGCGGCACTGGAGAACATAAGGGTAGTCGATCTCACCCGTACTCTGGCGGGCCCCTTCTGCACCATGATGCTGGGCGATATGGGCGCTGACGTCGTCAAGATCGAGGAACCCGAACGCGGCGACGAGACCAGGGGTTGGACCCCTTTCTGGAACGGAGAAAGCACCCAGTTCGTCTCCTTCAACCGCAACAAGCGTAGCCTCTCGGTCAACCTCAAGGAGAAAGAAGGCGTGGAGATTATCCACGCCCTCGCCGCCCGGGCCGACGTTATGACCGAGAGCTTCCGCGCCGGTGCATTGGACCGGATGGGGCTGGGCTACGAGGCCATCAGCAAGATCAAGCCTGATATCATCTACTGCTCCATATCCGGCTATGGCCGGACTGGGCCCATGGCCCAAAAACCCGGGTATGACCTGCTGATTCAGGCGTACAGCGGCTTGATGAACCTCACCGGCGACCCGGACGGAATGCCCATGCGGGTCGGTTTCTCCTTGGTCGACCTCTTCACCGGCATGATGGCGTTCGGCTCCATAATGACGGCCCTGTATCACCGGCAGCAGACGGGCCAGGGCCAATGGATTGAAGCCGCCCTTCTGGACGGCCAGGTGGCCGCGTTGAGCTACCATGCGGCGGCGTACCTTGCCACCGGAAACGAACCCCAGCGGATGGGTTCTGGGCACCCAAGCCTGGTCCCATACCAGAGCTTTCCTGCCTCCGACGGCTTCTTCATCGTGGGTGTCGCCAACCAGGGCCTGTGGACCCGGTTCTGCAACGGCATTGGCCGTCCCGATCTGCTGGAAGATTCCCGCTTCCTCACCAACGACGATCGCGTTGCCCACCGCTCGGAATGCGTCCATGTCCTCAGCGAAATTTTCCAGGCGGACACCGTCGCCCACTGGGTCGAGGTGATCACCGGCGCCGGTGTGCCCTGTGGCCCCATCAACCGGGTTTCCGATGTAGTCGCGGACCCGCAGGTGTTGGCCAGGGGGATGATTGCCGACATAGCCCACCCCAACGTCCCCGGCCTTCGCGTGCCTGGGTCCCCCCTGAAGCTGACTGAAACACCGCCGTCCGTACATCACCACCCGCCCCTCCTCGGACAGCACAACCGGGAAGTTTTGCAGGAATTGGGTTACGCCTCCGCCGAAATCGCCAGCCTGGAAAAATCCGCCGTCATCGGCCCTCTAAACGGTGTCCCTGCCAGTCATTAAATGGAGGAATTACACGGAATTCTTGCCACGCTACGGAATAACTAGCAACAAATAGTTGAGCCATGAAGAAGCCAACTGTTGGTTCCCTGTTTAGCAACCAACCGGGGAAAAATGATTAGCAACAAAGTCATCGTGGCAATGCTCGCAATTAACGTTGTGGTGATGCTGCTAGTGGCTGCAATCGCTTATAGGACCTTGGAGTCTATCAGTGAGATTCCCAACATTATTCAGCGGTCCCTTCCGGTGGGTTCTGAAGGTCCAAACCTTAGTGAATCATCCTTGCCGTCAGTCGATTCCGAGGAATCAGGCAAGCCGAAGCTCAACGGTTCGGCCGAGGCAAAGGTTAATCCAACCCAACTCCCCACTATGGAGCAAGTCAATTTAGAAGAAAACTCTGAGAAGAGTCCTGCAAATGGACAGGCGTCTAGGTTACTGCCCGGCGCGTATGAATGGTCGAAAATCATTGTGGTTTACGTTCTAAACAAGGACGTAACCGTAGGATTCAGGCGTTCGTCGGAAGGTTCTGGCAGTTCCTGTTGCGACCAAGACGAGCAGGTTTTGTTCGACTTGACAGACCACAACCATCAAGAGAATTTAATGGTTTTGATGAGAAACTATGGAATAGGTGACAATTTAAGCCATGTGCATCTCCTCTTGGGGAAGGATGTAATCGTCAAATCTGAAGAGCGCCGAGAACCAGATGGCGACCGGTACATCGAGCGGACCCTGATTGCGCCGTTCTCGGTGACGCCGTGACGGGATCGGTTACTGAGTTGGTGATGCGGTGCATGCTCAGAATACACCCAGTGGATGGCTAGAATCCGTGTAATTCCCTTTCCTAGCTGGTGGGGCCTGCGGGCCGTCGGCTGAGTATCTTGCCCAGGGAGATAATCTTGACCAACCGGAAATCCATCCGCCTGATCCATACTTCCGACACCCACCTTGGGGACGAATGGAGCGCCGCCTTGGCTGAACGCGCCCTGGCGACCGTCGTCAACAACGTTCCTCTGCTGGGAGGGGATGCGTTGCTCATCGTCGGCGACGTCTTCGACCACGCCCGCGTGTCCGACGCGACCCTGGTGTACTTCCTGGAACAAATAGCGAAAGCGAGCGTCCCCGCTGTCGTCCTTCCCGGCAATCACGACCTGCACGGCCCGGACTCTCTCTATCGGCGGGAACCTTTCTCTAACAGCCCTCCCAACCTGCACATCCTGTCCCGGGAAGACGGAGAACGGCTCACCCTTCCCGGCTTGACCCTGGACATCTGGGGACGGGCCATGTTCTCCCACACCCCGGAGTTCCGGCCGCTGCTTGGCATGCCCGCCGCCGACCCGGACCGGTGGTTGGTGGCCTTGGCCCACGGTCACTACCATTTCGAGCACGACACCGACCGCCGGTCTGCGCCCATCATGCCCTCGGAAGTCGCCGGAGCCCCTTGCCACTATCTGGCCCTCGGCCATTGGGAGCGTCATGTGGACGTTTCCCAGGGTGGGACAACTGCCGTCTACTCCGGCTCGCCGCTGGGGGCCTTGCAGAGCAACGATTCCGTCAATGTCACGGTCGCCGACCTGGACCCGGATTCTGGCGTTCGGACCCGGCAGGCGAATCTGCCCATGGCCGTCCGCATTCCCGCGGGCTGACGCCACCAGTACCAACCCGGAACGGAACCTGACCTCCGCTGATTAAGGAGAACGCTCCATGCAGAAGTTGACCCGCGACAACATCATCTACTTCCTGGAACCCGGCACTCCCCCCGCCGTCACCATCGACTCCGGGGAAGAACTAATGGTTGAGACTTGGGACGCTTTCGAGGGCGTCCGCGACCCCCGGGTCCTCGAGGAGAAGTCCCTGAAGGGCCCTGCCATTGGTCCCATCCACGTCAACGGGGCCGAACCCGGTGACGCCTTGCGCGTCGAGTTCCTCAGCATCGTCCCCAAGGAGGACCCGGCCCACATGATCATGCCCGGGAGGGGGTTCCTCGAGGAAGAATTCACCGAGGCTTACCCGACCGTGATGCGCCTTGAGGACGGAAACATCGTCTTGCCCAGCGGGCTCAAGCTCCCCCTCTGCCCGTCCATGGGATTGGTAGCTACCACTCCCACCTACCGCCAGAGCACCGCCAGCGACAGCGGCCCCTACGGCGGCGATATCGACATGAAGGAGCTCGTCGAGGGCAGCACCCTGTTCCTGCCCGTCTTCGTTCCCGGCGGAATGCTGGCCATGGGAGACTGCCACGCCGTCGTCGGGGACGGCGCTGTTGCCGGCACTGGTGCCGAATGTTCCTCGGACACCCACATCCGCGTCACGGTCGAAAAAGGAATGAACATTTCCGGTCCCCGGGCCATAACCCCCGACCACTACGTCGTCCTGTCTCACGGGGAAGAATTGGGCCCGGCCATGAAGCAGGCCGTCCGGGATATGGTCGACTTTCTCGTGGAAGAGAAGGGAATGGCTCCCTACGACGCCTACACCCTGTGCAGTCTGGCCGGGGACGTCCGCGTCTCCCGCACATTCCGCCCCATCAGCCCGGTCAAGATGATGCTCTCCCGGCAGGCCCTCGATCAACTGGGCTGAACACACCGGCACCCGTCCCCAGCGTTACATAACCGAGTAACCTCCGTCCACCGCAATCACCGCTCCGGTTACATAGTCGGATGCGGAACTGGCCAGGAAAACTGCCGTTCCCTGCAACTCCTCCGGGTCGCCCCAGCGGCCGGTGGGGATGCGCCGGCAAATCAGGTCGTAACGCTCCGGCTGGTTTGCGGGTACTGCTGCGGTAAGCTCCGTCATGAACCACCCTGGCAGGATGGCGTTCGACTGGATGTTGTCCTTGGCCCAGGCTACCGCCAGGCTCTTGGACAGCTGCACGATCCCCCCCTTGCTGGAGGAATAAGGCGCTCCGCTCCCACCGCCCCCGAAAATGGAAAACATCGATCCGATGTTGATCAGTTTCCCGCCGCCCCGGGCTTTCATTGCGGGATACACCGCCTTGGCGGCCAGGAAGGCTGCCCGCAGGTTGACGTCCAGCACATGGTCCCACTCGTCGGCGGACAGGTCCTGCGGCTCCTTCCGCATCGTGACCCCGGCGTTGTTTACCAGGATGTCTATGCGACCGAAGGTTTCCAGGGTCTGCGTCACCATCGCGTCAATCTCGGATTCCCGAGTCACGTCGACCGGAATCCCTATTGCCCGGGAACCCTCCGCTTCGATTTGGGCCAGCGCCGATGCTGTCTTGTCCGGGTTGCGGGCTGCCACCACAATGTCGGCCCCCGCCGCGGCCATTCCGGTCGCCATTGCCAGCCCCAGCCCGCCGTTCCCTCCCGTTATGATGGCTACCCTGCCTTCCAGGTCGAACAATTTGCTCGCGTCCATATCGGTCCTCTCCTCAGGTCTCGGAAACGACAGGTCCCGGAAACGACTCTACCACATCTTTGAAACAACTCAGAATCTGAAACCCTCCTCAATTGCCATCGCCTCCTCGAAGAATCGGCCCGGTAGCCAATGGGCGGCGGGGACTGCGGTCTGTTCTGCCGGACTGTGGATTTTCATCGTTCCGGCCCACCATCTCGACAGGATTGCTTCAGCTTGACACCCAAAAATTCTTTATGATACGTTGCCCACGCTCCAAAACCGGGCCCTGACCAGGGCCCTTTCTTAACCCAGAGAGGTACCCATGATTTCCATTATCGTAGCCTTGGTCGGCGGTGTGCTGGCCCTGGCCTTCGCTGCCGTCACGGCTATGCGGGTCTTGAAGGCCGACCCGGGTAACGAGACCATGACCTCCATCGGTGATGCCATCAGGCAGGGCGCCGGAGCGTTTCTCCGGCGCGAATACGCCTCGCTGCTGCCCTTTGCGGCCGTTGTTACCGTGGTCCTAGCCATCCTGGACTACGCCCTTTTCGACCACGGCTTGGCGGTCCCTGCGACCGCCATTTCCTACGTCGTCGGCACCATCTGTTCCGCCAGCGCGGGTTTCATCGGAATGAACATCGCGGTGCGTGCTAACGTCCGCACAGCCGCCGCTGCCATGACCGGATTGAACCCCGCCCTGCGCGTCGCCTTCTCCAGCGGCACCGTGATGGGTGTCACCGTCGTCGGCATAGGTCTGTTGGGAGTCACCATCCTGTACTTGATCTTCCAGGACATCAGCGTGGTCGCAGGCTTTGGATTCGGGGCCAGCTCCATCGCCCTCTTCGCCCGCGTCGGAGGCGGTATCTTTACCAAGGCCGCCGACGTCGGGTCGGACCTCGTCGGGAAGGTCGAAGCCGGAATCCCCGAGGATGACCCCCGCAACCCCGGGGTAATCGCCGACAACGTCGGCGACAACGTCGGCGACGTGGCGGGAATGGGCGCCGACCTCTTCGAGTCCTACGTTGGTAGTATCATCTCCGCCGTGGCGTTGGCCGCGGCCAGCACGACGGCTTTTGCCGTCTTCGGTGACGCCGCCGTATTCCCGATGTTGCTGGCAGGCGCGGGAATCCTTGCGGCCATCCTTGGCACCTTCCTCGTCCGAAGCGGCGAACAGGCCGATTTTGAAAAACTGCTCTGGGCTTTACGGTACGGGATATTTGCCGCTGGCGGTCTCCTGATAGTATTCGCCGCCATCCTGACCATCACCCTAACCAACAACTGGTGGTGGTTTGGTTGTGTTGTATCCGGGCTGGTCGCTGGTACCATCATCGGCCTGGCCACCGAGTACTACACGTCGTACAGCTACAATCCGACGAAGAAAGTATCGGAATCATCCCAGACCGGCGCCGCTACGGTTATTATCAGTGGCATCGCCACCGGGATGATGAGCACCCTCATACCGGTCGCCTGCGTGTCCATCGCGATACTACTGGCTTACGGGTTCGCCGGGTTCTACGGGGTGGCCCTCGCCGGAGTCGGCCTGCTTTCCACTCTCGGAATCACCCTGGCCACCGACGCCTACGGCCCGGTGGCTGACAACGCTGGCGGAATCGCGGAACAGGCCAATCTGGAACCCCAGGTGCGGGAAAGGACCGATGCCCTTGACGCCCTGGGTAACACAACGGCGGCTACCGGCAAGGGTTTTGCCATCGGTTCCGCTGCTTTGACTGCCCTGGCGTTGTTGGCTGCATATTCTGTGAGTGCTGACCTCATTAACCTCTCCCCCGAAGACGGCAGGCTGGCCGCCGGCGGCGAGGGCATCAACCTCCTCCGCCCGCCAATCCTGGTGGGCCTCGTCATCGGGGCCATGTTGCCCTTCATTTTCTCGGCTCTCACCATGCAGGCGGTGGGCCGGGCTGCCCAGGGAATAGTTGATGAAGTCCGCCGCCAGTTCCGGGAAATCCCCGGTCTGATGGAGGGGACTGCCAAGCCTGATTCCGCCCGATGCGTGGACATCAGCACCCGTAGCGCTTTGCGGGAGATGATCGCCCCTGGAATCATGGCGGTTCTCGCCCCCATTGCCACCGGGTTCATCCTCGGCGAGGCTGCCCTGGCTGGAATGCTCATCGGAGCGGTCGCTTCCGGGTTCATGTTGGCCATAATGATGGCCAGCGCCGGCGGGTCCTGGGACAACGCCAAGAAATACGTTGAGCTGGGCAACTTCGGCGGCAAGGGCTCCGACGCTCACAAGGCCGCTGTCGAGGGAGACGTGGTCGGCGACCCATTCAAGGATACCTCCGGCCCTTCCTTGAACATCCTGCTCAAGCTCATGGCCATCGTGTCCCTGGTTTTCGCCCCCGCCTTCGTCTCTGTCACCCCGTTGATCGACCTCCTGCTCGGTTAGCAACCAAGGGATTATGAAGTAGGACGGCCCGCGATTCAGCGGGCCGTCTCTTATGGGCAGGTGTCGGCAGGGTCAGGAAATGGGAAGTTCCTCGTTTACGCCAGTTGTATGATCTCCGGGTAAACCGCTCCGTCCTGTATCTCCAGCATCCCCAACGTCCCCAGGAATCCCGGGGTATGCCGTCGGCCCGGATAGGTAGGACTCCCCGGGTTCATGAACAGGACCCCGCCGTAGTGGCAGATAAGCTCCTCGTGGGTGTCCCCGAACAGCAGGACGTCCACCCGCTCCCGGAACCTCTTCTCGAGCTGGGCAGCCACGTCCCTGCCGGAGGGGAAATTCAACATCGTCCCGTCGCCGGTCGTAGTTATCCCGGTGGAAGGCCATTGGATATCATGCACCATCCCGATGTTGACCCCTTCCACGGTCACCACCCGGGTTGTGAAGGCTAGCCGGTCCCCGGTTTCCGTGGGGTCCTCATACCCTCGCACCGCCAGCACCGGAGCGACGGTTTCCAGGTAATCCAGGACCCCGATGCATTCCAGGTCTCCGCAGTGCAGGATGAGGTCGGTATCGCCCAATCCGCGCAGCACAGCCTCAGGCAGGTCCCGTCCGCTGCCGGCGGAATGGGTGTCGGATATGACGCCTATCTTCACCGGGATTGGTCCCGTTAGGCTCCGCCGGAACCCGGCGCCAGGGCTTCCAACGTCCGCATGATGGCGGTCTCGGACGAGCCGTGGGGAAATGCCACCACCGGCATGTCCGCGCCGCTGTCCCGGAACCCCTGCAGCTTCTCTCGGCAGGCGGCAGCGTCCCCGAGAACCGCGATGTTGTCCAGCATGTCCTCCGTCACCAGGGCGGCGGCCTGGGCCCTGTCTCCCTCTGACCAAGCCGCCCTGATGGCCTCAGCCTCTGATTCGTACCCGTAGCGGCAGAACAGGTTGAAGTAGTACGTTCCCATTCCTCCGACGTAATAGGCCATGTGCCCGCGAACATTGGCCTCGGCCCTTGCCAGTTCCTCCGGGTCATCGGTGGCGTAGCAGAGGATTTGTGGGGCGACGGTCAGCTGGTTGATCGACCGCCCGGACCGTTCCGCTGCGTCGCCGACCGCCCCCTTCATTACCGGCAGATGGCCCCGGTGCGTCCAAACCGGCAGCCATCCGTCGGCCAGTTGCCCGGTCAATTCCAGGTTCCGTGGCCCCAGGCTGGCCAGGTAGATCGGGACACTCTCCTGTACGGGTGACGTTGCCATGCGGAAACGGGCTAGTTGGAAAATCTCCCCCTGGTGGTTGACTCTGGACCCGGACAGGGCCTGTTGAATGATCTCGATATACTCCCGGGTCCGTTGCAGAGGGCGCTTGAATCCTACCCCGTGCCAGTCCTCGATGACTATCCGCCCGCTTGTGCCCAGCCCAAGGGTGGCTCGCCCTTTGGAGATCTGGTCCAGGGACGCGATGCTCTGTGCGATCATCGTCGGCGTCCGGCTGAACACGGTGACGATCCCCGTTCCCAGGCGGAGCCTGTCGGTATGACAGGCCAGCATCGTAAGGATGGTGAAGGCGTCGCGGCCCCATGATTCCCCGGTAAAGAAGGTGTCGTAGCCCAGGGCCTCCGCCCTTTGCGCGACTGAAATCAATTCCTCATCGGTTGAGTCTTGGCGGCTGCTGAAGGCCAGCCCGGTGCGTTCCGTTGGCATGTGGTTAACTTCGTTCACGTCCTGGCAAGAATTGGTCGATGTTGCTCTTGGCGGGTTCCGCGATGATTCCCGTCGGGTGGGCGGGACGCCGGATCAGTTCCGGTTCTCCCACAAGCTGAAATAGTCCGGGGATTCACTGGCCAAGGCTTCGGATAGTTCCAGCTGGTTGACTTCCTGCAGCGCCTGGTTCTCCTGCCGCACCAGCCGCAGCAGGATGTCCTTCCATTCCTCCATCCGCGGCTGGTCGGGAAAAGTGCCCAGCAATTCCTGGACGGAGTCGATTAGCTTCTCGGAGTGCATTGCCAGGGCGCCCCCGCTGATCACGAACACCACAATCGAAGGAACATCCTCCTCATCCCCGTAGTCAATCCCCAGCCGGTCCAGAATGCAGTTCATTGCCACCGCCCGGATCGTCTCCTCCAGCCGCAGGGGCAGGTTCATCAGGTGCGCGAAGGGAAACTGGTTCTCCTGGCGTACCGTGAACGAAAACTCCTGCTCCAGCGTCTCGTAGAAGGGCTCTCCAAACACCTCCCCTGTTTCCAGGAGGGTCACGGCTGGATTTCCCTCCCTCAAATCAATAACCAAGAATTCCCTCAGGTGAGGGAAGATATATATCTGGATGTCGGGATGTTCCCCCTCGGGAAGGTACCCCTTGAACATATCATCCATGGGAAGTCGCCCTCCTATTCATCCCACCCTCCAACGGAACGCGGCCCTGTCAATGGGCAGTACCGCGGACGTGATGGTCCCGCTCCGATTTCCGCATCCGCCTTCCACGCATCCGCCTTCCAATAGAAAACACCGTTCTCCTGCAGGGCGTCTGCATCGCCCGGGAAGTCTCACCCTGCCGCCCCCTTCAACCGCTAGAGCAAGCTCCCAATGTCTTCCAATTGCCGCGTCAGCCAGTGCCGGATGTCCCCTTCCTGCACCTTCTTCGACAGTGCCTCCGCCCGGACCCGCCTCTCCTCGGAAGACATGGTAATCGCCTGGTACAGGGCGTCCGTCGTACCTTCCACGTCCGTTGGCGCCACCGCCAGGGCCTCCCCGGCCATCTCGTTATAGGCCCCGCTCGTCTCGGAAAGGACGACCACCCCGTCCCTCGTGTTCACCACCGGCCCTTCCTTGGCCACCAGGTTCATCCCGTCGATGATCGGATTCACCAGTAGCACGTCGTACAGCTTCATCCCCGCAATGGCCTGGGTGTAGTTGTTCTCCATGAACGGCCGGATCGGCTGCCAGTCCTGCGTACCGTGCTTGTGGTTGACCTCGTTGATCAGGCCTTCGATCTCCTCCATGTACCTCTGGTACTGTCGGATGTGGGTTCGCGAAGGCACCAGGAACGCCCAGAAAGTCACCTTCCCGTGCAGCTCCGGGTGGCGGGAAAGGAGCAGGTCGTACGCCTTGAACCCCCGGATCACGTTCTTGTTCGGCTCCGCCCGGTCAATGCGGACAATCGTGGCCTCGTTCAGGTAGGGCCGCAGCCGCGCTTCGTATTCCGTAGCCCTGGGAGAGTTGGCGATCCGCCGCACTTCCTCCACGTTTATCGACGTCGGATAAACCCCCACCCGGGTGCGCTGGTCTTCCAGCAGGACTTCGTTCCTCGACCGGTCTACCTCCGCCGCCGGAAGGAACTCCTCAACCGAATCAAGGAAACTCTGCCGGTCCTGCGGGGTTTGAAAACCGACCATATCCGCGTGGCAAAGCGCGGCGCACACGCTTCGCACCATGAACCTCGGCACCATCTGCCAGTACCGGGGGGTCGGCCAGGGAATGTGTACGTAGTGGTGGATCAACGCCCCGGGAAGTTCTTTCCGCACCATCTCCGGCAGCAGGTACATGTGATAGTCCTGCACGACCACCACCGCTGGTTTGCCGCTCTCCTTGGCTTCCTCGACCACCTGCCTGGCAAACGCCTGGTTCACCGGAACGTACCCCGTCTCCCAGGCATTGTGGACGCTTGCGTCAACCGTCGGGTTGTAAGGAGGGTTCCACATGTAGTGCTGCAGGAACCACAGCAGCGGGTTGCACACCACGTTGTAGTATTTGTGATACACCCGTCGTGGCGTCACCACGTATCGCAGGTCAATCTTGTGGTTGGGCAGCGGGGATTTGATCTTCGGCCCCGCTCCGTTGTTTGAAACCGCCCGGTCTCCCTCTCCCATGGCGCTGGATATCCACGTGAACGGAGCGGTTTGTGCGAGCACGTTCAGGGCGGTGACAATGTTTCCGCTGCCGCGGCGCGGTTCGGGACGGCCTTCCGGGGTAGCATGGAATTCCACCGGACCCCGGTTGCTGGTCACAATCAAAGACCGGTGCGCCAGTATCTCTTCGCACAGCTGATTCAAGTCAGCCATTCCCGTCCTCACTCGGACCCGGCGCCCGTATCGGTCCGGTGGTCGGCCACTCCGTACTCTTGAGTCCCAAACCCACCGGTAAACGTCATTTGAACGCCCGTATCAGAACGCGTTCAATCCCTTCGTGCTGAATTCAGATTATCCGCCGCCCGTGGGGTTGTCAAGCAAATCCCGCCCGCTCTCCCTGCTGCGGCGAGGCGTGCCTGCCATACCCCTGTCTACGTCGGAACCAGCCCTCCCGGTTCATGCCCTTGGGCCCGCCCTCTGCCTCCAATGTCGGAGTGGCGTCTGTCGGAGTGGCGTCCTTGTGTTAGGCGAGTTTCCTGATGGCAGTCGGGACTTCGGACAGGTTGGACACGGCTGCATCGGGGTAGCATTCCGGAGGGACCTTATCGGACCTTTCCGAAAACCCCTCGATCCAGACTGCCCGCATCCCTACCTTCTTGGCCCCGAAGATGTCATGGACGAATTGGTCCCCGATATGCGCCGACTCCCCGGGCCCTGCACCCAGTTGTTCCAGGGTCGAGGTGAAGGGAATAGCCCCCGGCTTGCACTGTTGCAGTTCGTCCGAAAAAGTCAGAACGTCGAAGAATTCGATCATTCCGTGTTGCCGCAGGAACTCCCGGAACGTCACCCCCGGCGTCATCGCCGTGTTGGAGATCAATCCCATGCGAAACCCTCGTCCCTTCAGGCCGGCGAGAACGTCCAGGGCGGCCGGGTGCGGCTCGGGCGGCAGGTCCAGGAAGGCGTCGGAGTAAACATGCTGTATTTCTCGGATGACATCCTTGCTTAGCCGGTCCGGCAGTCCCTCATCGATGTTGCCGATGAACCTCGCCACCTGCTCCTGGAAACTCAGGTCCAGGTGCTGCTCCCGGACTTGCCTGCAATAGAGGATGCAGTCCTGGTATGCCTGTCGGATCCGGTCCAAGCCGTAGGATTCACCTACCCTGCGAAGTGCGGCATCCGTCCCCGTCAGGCGCATTTCGCTCCTGGTCCGCCCGCGCTCCGGCGTGTCCAGCAAAAGCGTCTGCCACAAATCGAACGTTACGGTGGTTAATTCGCTCAACTTGCCCGCTCCCGCAGCTTCCTTGGTCTTTCCGTTCCCGGCCGTGGGACTGGCGCCATCTCCCGGGATCCGGGAGTAACTCCTGGCCCGGAGCTTTGTGCCCTCATGTTGGCTTCCTTGATAGGCCCTGCCCTAGATCGGCGGCCTTCTCCCGTGCCAGTCCGTCGCCTGCTCGTAGGCGTGCGCGGCTCTCAACACCGTGGTTTCGTGAAATGCCCGTCCTGCCAATTGTAACCCGATGGGCAGCCCATCCCGGGAAAATCCGCATGGCACTGAGATTGCCGGCGACCCCGTGATGTTGTACGGCCGGGTGTACTGGGTCAACGCCGCCGTTGTGCCGATGGACACCTCTCCGGCTTGGACCTCTTGGGCCAGGATTCGCGGTGCCGTCACTGGCTCCGTGGGGCCCGCCAGCAGGTCCACCGTCTCGAACAACCGGCGGACCGCCCTGTTGAACTCCGACCTTCCCTGCTGCGCCTTGAGATAGTCGGCCGCTGACACGAACAGCCCCGCCTCCAGCCGCAGCCGTACCGGCGGGTAGATCTTGTCCGCGTCGCGTTTCAGCAGGTCCCGGTGGTAGGCCGAGGCCTCTGACATCAACACCGTCCCGGAAACCGCCTGGGCATACTCGAACATGGGAAAATCCACTTCCACGACCGACGCCCCCAGTTCTTCCAGCAGCCCAATCGCCTCACGGACCGCTTGCCCCACCTCCGGGTCCAGGGGCGCGGTGAAATACTCCGTGGGAACTCCAATCCGCAGGCCCTTGACGTCCCCGGTCAGGGCCGCGGTGTAGTCGGGTGCCTCGACCCTCGCCGACCCCGGGTCCTCCGGGTCATACCCCGCCACCACGTTCATCACCAGTGCGGAGTCTTCCACCGTCCTCACCATGGGACCGGGATGGTCCATGCTCCACGATAGCGGTGTCAACCCGGACCGGCTGACCAGCCCGTAGGTGGGCTTGAGGCCGACGATTCCGCACAGGGCCGCCGGAATCCTCACCGACCCTCCCGTATCGCTTCCCATTGCTATGGTGCATTGCCCTGCGGCGGGCGCTGACCCCGAGCCGCCGCTCGAACCCCCTGTGATTAGCTCCGGGTTCCAGGGATTGTGCATATGCCCGTAGTCCGCGTTTTCCCCGGTGGGGCCGTAGGCGAACGGGTGCATGTTCAGCTTGCCCAGCAGGATCGCCCCCGCTTGTTGAAACCTGGATGCTACGGTGCAGTCCCGGTCCGGCAGGTAGTTGTCGAAAATTCGGGAACCGGAAGTGGTCCTGACCCCGGCCGTGTTGTACAGGTCCTTCAACCCCACCGGGATGCCGTGTAGCGGCCCCCGGTAGTTGCCTCTCAGGATCTCGGCCTCTGCCCTTCTGGCCGACGACCTGGCTTCCTCTGCCAGCAGGGTTATGAACGAGTTCAGGACGCCTTCGGTGGCGCCGATGCGTTCCAGGTGGGCGTCAATAACTTCCACCGGGGAAACTTCCCGGTTTTGAATCCGGGGTGCTAATTGTCCCGCGCTGGCGTAGCAAAGTTCGAGGTCGGCCATATCCCTTACCCCTCCCGGTCTGGAATGAACGCCATGTCTGGTTCGGCGTTGCTGGTGTCCATCCCCCGCAGCGCGGCCATTCCCCGGAGGGCATTCTCTACATAGGGGAACAGCTCTTCCATGTGGGGGTCCTCGGTATTCAGTCCTGCCTCTCCCGCCAGGTACAGGAACGTTTCCCAGGTTAGCTGGTCCGGTTCGGCCATCGTTCCTCCGCTTCAACGCTGTACTTCACGCTTCACCGACAGGGTGCCCTCTGCGAAGTCTGCGCCCCGCCATTCAATTATTGCCGACCCTTCCCATCATCGCAACCGCCCGCCGCCGCCCAGTCATCCCCGCGACCCCAATCGCCATGTTCCCTGCCCGCCTCCTTCTACCCCGTCTTTCCCACATAGGCGGAAATCCACACCCCCGTAAACCGTCGCTTCAAGAACGGCAACCGGAGCAAACCCTCCCTCCCGTCACCCCCGCCCAGACCGCCGTTCCCGTTGAACCACACCACCCAAACCGGAACCCTGCCCCTCCCGCCGGCCCATGCCCGCCCAACGCTCCCCGGGGCTGCCCCTCCAGGAAAACACCACCATGCAGATGCCGCAGCCCGCGAGGGATAAATGAAATGCACAACTATTGAGTACAGATAAGAGTGCCTCTACCCATCCCTACGCTTGTTACCCAATCGCCTCCCGTCTTTCCCCGCAAAGGACACTCCCGTATACCCCTCTTCCCGCCCTTCCCGCGCAGGGCCTGCCCCAGCACCCCCATTCTTCCATCCGGCTTATGCCTCTGTGTCAATTGATATACTCGTAAGACTCCGCCACCCCGCGTCTGCCCTTGCGACGCCCAGCCCGAGAAGATGATGCCGTGATTTGCTCATACTGCAAGACATCCCTCCCATCCGGGGCGAGTTACTGCCCCATGTGTGGCTCCGCGCAGTCGGCCTTCCCGGGCAGTCCTCCTGGCCCGGGGAGCGGTGCCGCTTGGGGCTTGATCGGGTTGGGGATAGGGTTGCTCGTGGTGTTGGTTGCTGGCCTGTCTACCGCGGCGGCCATTGTCCTCGTTCTTGGTGAAGACAATCTGGCGTGGGGGGCGGTCTTGGGCAGCCTTGCCCTCGGGTTGGTGATGCTGGGAGCCTCCGGGTTCATTGCCGGCGCGGGACGTGGGTTTGCCCTTCGTCCCCTGGGACTTTCCCCCTCTGTGCCCTCGCCGGTCCGTGCCTTTTCCTATGCCGCTTTGGCATTGGGTGGTAGCCTGGGGTTTACTGCGGCCTACTCCTGGGTTGTCACCACCCTGGACTTTGCCGTACTGGTACCGCCGGACATCCCTCTCGAGTTGGTCCTTCCGGGCCCCGCTGCCCTCCTGACCATTGCCGCCTTGGCCTTCTGGACCCCCCTCACCGAGGAGGTTTTCTTCCGTGGATTCGTCTTCGGCCAATTGGCGGAACGCTTCGGGTTTGTTTGGGCTGCCTTCGCCAGCGCGGTCGTGTTCAGCCTCTTCCATGCTGACCCTGGCGTGTTGCTCCCCATATTCGTCACCGGGCTCTTGCTGGCATGGCTCTACCGGCAGACCCGCTCCCTCTGGCCCGCGGTAGCGGCCCACGCGGCCCAGAACGCCATCGCCCTGTCGGCCACGGTTTGGTTGCAGTAGACAACGTCAACCCCGTCGTTTACATTGGCGCCACCATCCTCGGTCCCATATACATCACGGGAACGCGCCGGGCTGGGAAGGTAGGCCTTCAGGCTCCGCACCTGGCCCGATTGGTTTTGGGAAGCAGGCCAATTGATTAAACGAGACCGCATCAAAGAGACCTTTCAGAGAATCCGGGACGAAGACCGGCCCGGGTTGATTCTGTTCCTTACCCCCGGCTACCCGGACTGGGATGCGACCCGTGAGCTGGTCCCTGCCCTTGTCGAGGCTGGCGCTGATGCCATTGAGCTGAGTATTCCCTTCAGCGACCCGCTGGCGGACGGCCCTGTGATCCAGGAGTCTACCTTCCTGGCCCTGGAACGGGGGGTGACTCCTCCTGATTGCCTGGAGCTGGTGTCCGATTTGCGGGACAAGGTGCCCGACACTCCCCTGGTACTGATGAGCTACTACAACCCGATCTTGAGCTACGGAATTGGCCGTTTCGCCTCCGATGCCTCCGCCGCCGGCGTGGACGGGTTGATCGGAGTTGACCTCCCAATCAGCGAGATCGGGCCGTTGGAAGAGGTTTGCCGCCCCGAAGGCATACACCTTGTCCCTCTCCTTGCCCCTACCAGCACCGAAGCCAGCGTCGAGGACTCCTCCCGGAGTGCCACCGGGTTCATCTATTGCGTGAGTTTGACCGGGGTTACCGGCGAACGCGACCAGGTGTCCGCCCGAAGTTTCGAGTTGCTCGACCGGGTCCGCTCCTATTCCCCGGTTCCCCTCGCTGTGGGGTTTGGCATCTCCCGCCGTGAGCATGTCGAAGCCGTCTGCCGCCACGCTGACGCCGCCGCGGTCGGTAGCGCCCTTGTTCGGGTGATGCTAGAATCCCCCCGGGAACACTTGGTATCCCGGGCCGTCCGGTTGTGTCGGGATTTGGCTGGCCGGGGATGATGGCAGGCTGGGTGTACGTAGTCGGCTGTGCCGGATAATGCCAGTTCTATTGGGAGGCGCCGATTAACGATGGCAGTTTGTGTCGGAATTAGAGGGGCGACAAGGGCGGACGAGAACACTGACGTCGCCATCTACGCCGCTACCCGTGAATTGCTGGCGGATGTCATCGAAGCCAACAGTTTGGAGGAGGACAACGTCGCGGCGGTTTACTTCACTGTTACCCCGGACCTGAACGCGGCTTACCCCGCCGCCGCGGCCCGCCAGTTGGGCTGGAACAGCACTGCCCTCATGTGCGCGACCGAAATTCCCGTCCCCAACAGCCTGCCCCGCTGTGTCCGTATCATGATCCTGTACAACACCGAAAAATCCAAGCGGGACATCGTGAACGTGTATCTCCGCGGCACCGAAGTCCTCCGTATGCACGGCCTCGAAACCACCCCGTCATAACCCCCGGCGGCCTCTTCTTTCAGGCGCATCACTCCTCTTCCACCAACCGTTGGGCGTACTCCAGCAGCTCCCTCTGCCGCTCCACACCAACACTTCGGTTCTCCAGGAAAAGCTCCAAAGCCTGCATGGGTTGAAGACCTTCAGCCTCGTTTCCGGCTAGTCTCGTCCTTCTATCCCCCGTCACTTCCCGGTTGATCGCCGCGATGAAGTGGGACCCCGCCAGGGCTTGGCGCAGTTCATGCTCCCTTAGCAGCGGCGCTGCTTCCGGCGGTAACGAAATTCGGACCCGCACAACGGCATCGTCCGTGCTCGTGGACTCTATCTTTCGGAGCGCGGTTCCTGTTGGGTCCGGATCCCCGGGCTCAATCTTCACATCCACTGTTGCGAACGTACGTGCTTGGACATCGTGGAACTGGAAGTCAACCATCCTCTGTCCCTGGGGGAGGTTCGGGTCCAGATCAATCACGCAGAACCCCTTTCGGTCTCCTTCCTCGCTGAAATCCACTCGTTGCAGGCTTCCTGAATAGACCACCATCGGCGGGTCCCGTCTCAACACCTGGTGCTTGTGGATATGTCCCAGCGCCACGTATTCCAGTTGGGGCCGGTGAAGGGTGCTGACCAGCAGCGTGTGGTCTTGGCCAAGCATCATGGATCGTTCCGTGCCCACAACGGCCCCATTCACGGTGGCATGGGCCGTGAGGATTGCCGGTACTCCTGGGTCGAGGTCGTCAATCCGATCATAGATTGCCCGGGTCAATCTGTCCTCCAGCATCTCCCGGACTTCGTCTATGGACAGGCCCCGGGTTTCCTCCCTGCTCAGGACCGCGCCTCGCCGCGGCCAGGGCACGGCCACTATCTGCAGGGGACCGCTGCGGGTGGCGATGGTGGTCGTCTCCAGTCTGTCCCCTACATACACGTTCGGCACATCGAGGACCGGAAATATCTCGACCGCAGTTGCCCTGCTTGCGGCGTTGGGAAGGTCGTGATTGCCAATCAGCAGGAACGTGGGTATTCCTGCTTCGGAGAGGGTTCTTAACCTGCGGGCGAACTCCCGCTGGTGTGTCTGCGATGGGTCTCTTCCCTTGTAGATATCTCCAGCGAACAGCACGAGGTCTGCCCCGTTATGAAGGGCGAAGTCCACCACCTCATCCAGCGCCCCGAGGAAGTCCAACAGTCGTGTGGACAACCCCGTGGCCGGGTCTATGCTGCCGTAGTTTTCCACCCCCAGGTGAAGATCGGATGTATGAACAACGCGCATCAGTGGCCCTTGTCCTCTCGTGCATCGCCGATCGGCCTTGGGAATCAGCGTGGTTGCAACGGAATATACAGAACTCTCGCGGGTTTGGTAAGGTCTCCTGCGATGGGCCGGACAGCCCCGCCCCGCGTTGACAAGAATTCATTGCCTGCCTAGAATCCAAAATGGATGAGCCCGACACACCGAAAAGTTAGGTAATCAATCGCTATGACGTTGATGCGGCAACTGTTTTCCCTTCAGGAATTGGACTTGGCTCTGGACAGTGTGAGGAGCCGGAAAGCCCACGCCGAAGAAGAGTTGGAGACCAGGTTGACCCTTGGCAAGATTGAACAGGGTATCGAAGAAGAGCAGGCCAAGCTGGAGGAAGTTCAGGCCACCCATCGGAACCACCAGTTGGAGGCGGAAACCCTCCGGGAACGCGTGAGCCACCTGGAAACCCAGTTGTTTGGAGATACGGCCAATCCCCGGGACTTGGAAGTTCTGCAGCTGGAGGTCAACAACGTCAGGGCCCAGGTTGACCAGAAGGACTTGCAGCTTCTCGAACTCTCCGTTCGCGCGGACGATGGCCGGCGCCGGATTTCCTCGTTGCAGGAGGAGTTGACCGAGGCCCGGGAGTCTTGGGAACTGCGCCAGGCTGAACTCCTGGAAGAAGTTGCTGTCTTGACTGACGAGGAAACCGGGTTGGCGGCACAGCGCGCCGAGCTGGCCCAGACTCTCGATCAGGCCGAGGTCATGAAGTACGACACCCTGCGCCGCAGCAAGGGAGGCACCGCCGTCGCCAAGGTGGAACGCGGGTTGTGCCAGGGGTGCCGGATGTCCCTCCCCACCCAGCATTTGCAGCGGGTTCGTTCCGGCCGATACACGGTCACCTGCAGCAGTTGCGGAAGGATGCTCTTTCCGGGATAGAGCCCTCTGAGGGGAACCTATCCTTCAACCGCTATTCCGGCCCCCTTCGGGTTATTGTTTCCCCGTAGCAGATAGAGACGGGCTGAAATTTTTACTTTTCTCAAATTCCTTTGACCCCTTCTGTACCCTGTGCTAAAGTCGCCGGCGGAGAGTCGGGGGGACCGGGTGGCCGCCGTCCCGTGGGACCGGGAAACCGGTCTTGCAAGAGGGAGGAAAGTCCGGGCTCCACTGGACAGGGTGCTGGGTAACTCCCAGGCTTCCGGCATGGTCGGAAGACGGAAAGTGGCACAGAAACATACCGCCTCCAGTTCGAACTGAGGATGGGACAGGGGCTTTTCCGAGCAACGGCGGGAACTGGCGGCAAGGGTGAAATCGGACGGTAAGAGCGTCCGGCCGTAGGCGGCGACGCCGCGGCGGCCAAACCCCACCTGGAGCAAGGCCGAATAGGGGGGCAATGGGTGTCCGGCCCGCCCCCGGGTTGGCTGCTCGACCCCGATGGCAACATCGTACCCCTTTGGTGGTTTCCGTCATCCCCCGGGATGGCGGAGGGCTAGATAGATGGTCACCACCCCGGCCCCGTGAGGGGCCGGGGGTTACAGAACCCGGCTTATAGGTCCCTCCGGCTCCCCCTTTGTCAGCTGGCCCATCTGCATAGCATTGGCAGTGTTCCATGTGCCCATCGGGTTTGGCTCTGGCAGACTCAGACCCGGTGCTTGCTCCCAATATAGAAGTGCCCGAGATGTTGTGCCCGAGATGTCCCGAGATGTAAAGAAACCCCACAACCCTGGAGGAACACTTATGGTCCGCACCAACCGAACCAAGGCAAAACTCCTGGCTGGCGAAGTGGCCCTGGGCGCCAACCTGAATTTCTACGCTCCCATCATGGCCGAGCTTTACGGCGTGATGGGGTTTGATTGGATTTGGATCGACTGCGAGCATGGTTCGTCCAATGACTCCGAATCCGAAAATGTCATCCGGGCTGCGGAACTGTACGATCTCACTCCCATTGTGCGGGTTCCCAATGCCGACCCATCAACCCTTCTCCGGTTCCTGGACCGTGGTGCCCAGGGGCTCATCATTCCCCACATTTCCACAAAGGAGGAAGCCGAGGCCGTCGCTCGCGCTTCTCATTACCACCCGATGGGTGACCGCAGCAGTGCGACGGGCGGCCGCACCAACCGCCTGGGCAGCGGCCTTTCTCCCGCTGAATACTATGAAGCGGCCAACCGTGAAACCCTCATCATCACAATGATTGAAACTCCCGAGGCGGTGGACAACGCCCGGGACATTGCTTCTGTACCCGGGGTTGACGCCATCTTGGTGGGCAGCAGTGACCTCACCCAGGCCATGGGAATGCCCGGTCCCGCCGAAGTCGACGCCGCCATAGACCGCGTAATTTCCGCGGGCAAGGCTGCCGGAAAGGTGGTTGGCGTGGCAGGCGCGGGAATGACCGTTACCAACCTGGATCGTTACAAACACTTTGCCTCTCAAGGCGTCCAACTGCTGTCAGCCGGAGTCCAGGATTTCATCCGCCAGAGCGGCGGCGAGTTTCTTGCTGCCCTCCGTTAGGAGAGTTTGTTAGAAGGGCTTGTTCCGCCCGGCCCTAATTTTGGGGGCATTTTCGGAGACGGTGCCCTTCCCTCTCTCGCTGGAACGTGAAGGCCGTACTGCCGTAGGCGTTCAACCCGCTCCTGTCTGGGAACGTTCAGCCCTCATCGGGCTCTGATCCTGTTGAGTCCGGTTGGCGCTGTGATATAATTCCGGCGCATTCCCGAAGCCCATCGGTGTACCGCCTATGATCGAAGACTACCTGCGCCAGTACGGTCTTATTGCCATTTTCGGCGTGTTGGCCATTCTGGTACCGACAGGTATGCTTCTCGTGTCTCTGCTGGCCTCCAGGGTGGGGCTCCGTCCCAGTAACCCCACGACGGTAAAGTCCGAAACCTACGAATGTGGAGTGGAGGCCCTCGGAGGGCCCTGGAATCAGTTCAACTTCCGCTATTACATGTTCGCCATTTTGTTCGTGATTTTCGATGTCGAGGTGGTTTTCCTCTACCCTTGGGCGGCCAAATTTCTCAAGCTAGAATTGTTCGCCCTGATCGAGATGGCCGTGTTTGTGCTGATCCTGTTGGCCGGCTGGGCTTACGCTTGGCGGAAGAGGGACTTGGAGTGGCGGAGCTAGCTCCCCCAACCCCCGTTTTATGGTTGATTTGACCTACAATTCGGAGCCATTGCAGTCCCGCACTTGGGATATCGACCGCGCCGAAGGCCAATCCGTCTCGGATCTCATCGCCGCTTCTACGGTTCCCCTGGAAGTGCCCTTCATCGAGGTTCCCGACGACCTCAAGGGCAACCTCGTGGTTACTTCCATCGACGCCCTCGTTAACTGGGGCAGGAAGTCGGCCTTGTGGCCGGTGGCCTTCGGTCTTGCCTGTTGTGCCTTCGAGATGATGGCCACGGCCATGGGACGCTTCGACATCGCCCGGTTCGGAATGGAGGCCTTTCGTGCCTCCCCGCGCCAGGCCGACCTGATGATCGTGGCCGGCACCGTTACCTGGAAGATGGCCGTCCCCATCAAGCGCATATACGACCAGATGGCCGATCCCAAGTGGGTAATATCAATGGGAGTCTGCGCCACCAGCGGCGGGCCTTACTTCGGATCGTACAGCGTCGTCCCCGGCGTGGACCATATCATCCCCGTGGATGTCTATGTTCCCGGATGCCCACCCCGGCCCGATGCCCTGCTTTACGGGATCATGGAACTCCACGAGAAAATTAAGAAACAGCAGAACCTGGCCCGTCGAACCGGGAACAGTGGTTCCTGATGACTGTTGCTGCCCTTTCCGGCGAACACCTCCGGAGCCGCTTGTCCGAACTTTCGCCTGCTCCGGTGGAAGGCACAGACGCCGTAGCTGTGTGGGTCTATCCTGGCAGGATAGACGCTGTGGCAAGATTCCTGCGGGATGACCCGGACCTGGATTTTCAGTTCCTCAATTCCATCAGCGCCGTCGATTTTATCGATCACTTCCAGGTCGTATACCATCTGACCTCCTTGTCCTTGGAGCACACTGGCGTTGTGAGGACCAGGCTCTACGGTCGGGACGATTTGGCGCTCCCTTCGGTCTTCGATGTTTGGCGCGGGGCGGATTTCCAGGAAAGGGAAATCTGGGACTTGATGGGAATCAGGTTTGATGGCCATCCCAACATGAAGCGCATTATGTTGTGGGAGGGCTTTGAGGGCCACCCTCTGCGTAAGGATTACCTTTAGCCAGCCCCGGAAAGCCGGGCGCTTACTTCCGTTTATCCTGATGAACCTTCTTCCCCCAACAACCTCCGGGCAGACAACCCGATGACCATTCGAACCGAACCCATGACGGTCAACGTCGGGCCTCAACACCCCAGCACTCACGGGGTATTTCGGCTGCGCATCACCTTTGACGGAGAGGAGATTCTGGAAGTAGAGCCTGTCCTTGGTTACCTTCACCGTGGCACGGAAAAGCTTGCCGAAGAGCGTAATTACGTCCAGGTAGTGACCCTCACCGACCGGCTGGACTACACTTCCTCCATGATCAACAACCAGGCTTACTGCTTGGCAGTGGAAAAGCTGCTCGGCGTGGAACCCCCGCCCAGGGCCAAATTCCTCAGGACCTTGGTCGCCGAACTGCAGCGTATTGCCAGCCATCTGGTGGCCGTCGGGTTCTTTATCCAGGAGTTGGGCGCCTTCGGCACCCCCTTGATGTATACCTTCCGTAGTCGCGAACGCATTCTGGACCTCTTCGAAATGCTTTGCGGAGCACGTATAACGGTCAGCTACATGCGCCCCAGCGGAGTTTTCTCCGATGCCCCCTCGGATTTCTGGCCTGCATTGGCCAGGTTCCTCGTTGATTTCCGCCAGGAGTTCCAGGAACTCGAACAACTGTTGCTGGAAAACGAAATCTTGATGGTGCGTACCCGGGGAGTTAGCCCGCTGCCCGCCGGATTGGCCATTAACTCCTCGGTCTCCGGCCCCGTGTTGCGTGCGGCGGGCATTCCCTGGGACTGGCGCAAGATGGACCCCTATGACGCCTACGATCAGGTGGAGTTTGATGTCCCGGTAGGCACGCAGTCCGACAATTACGACCGCTTTTGGGTCAGAATGCAGGAGGTACACCAGAGTCTTCGCATTATTGACCAATGCGTGGAGCGTATCGAGCCCGGCCCAGTGCGCTCGCCCGACCTACCCTTGGTGGTGCGCCCTGAACCGGGCGCCGAGGCTTACGGGAGAGTGGAAGCCTCAAAAGGTGAATTGGGCTTCTACCTCATTAGCGACGGGGGCATTTCTCCTTACCGGTGTAAAATTCGCTCCCCATCCCTGATCAACCTGACCGTCACCGAACACCTTTTGGTGGGCTGGAAACTGGCCGATATGATCGTGTCGCTGGGTAGCGTCGATATCAACATGGGCGAGGTTGACCGGTGAGTTGCCGTCTTTCCAGCGACAGCATCTTGTTTGAGAACGCCCTGTACCGGGCGGTCTACGACGTGGCCGGCTTGTTCCTCCCCTGCTGGCTGGCTTACGTGGCCGCGGGTCTCGTCATAATGCTCATCCTCATCAACGCCGTCTTGTTGGGAGCGGCTGTCGTTACTTGGCTGGAACGCCGGGTGTTGGGACGGTTGCAGAATCGCGTGGGTCCCAACCGGTGGGGGCCTTTCGGCATCCTCCAGCCCATCGCTGACCTCGCCAAGTTGCTCACCAAGGAAGATTTGGTCCCCGCAGGAGCCGACCGGTTGGTGTTCAACCTGGTGCCGCTGATGATGATGGCTCCCCTGCTGTTGATGACTGCCGTAATCCCCTTCAACAGGAACACCGCTCTCGCCGACCTGAATGTTGGCGTGTTGTTCATCCTCGCCGTCAGCTCCCTCAGCACCTTGGCCGTTCTCATGGCTGGCTGGTCATCCAACAACCGCTACGCTCTGTTCGGTGCCGCCCGGTCGGTGGCTGTGCTCATCAGTTACGAGATCCCCGTGGTGTTGTCGCTCCTCGGCGTGGTGATCGTGGCCGGTTCCATGTCGTTGGGGGACATCGTTGGCGCGCAAACGGTGCCCTTCTTGCTGGTGCAGCCCATGGCGATGTTTGTTTTCCTGGCCGGAATGTCGGCGGAATTGAACCGGACGCCTTTCGATGTGGCCGAAGCCGAGTCCGAGATTATCGCTGGCTACCATACCGAGTACAGCGGGATCAAGTTCGCCTTGATTTTTGCCGCGGAAACCGGAGCAATGATCGTGGTGTCCGCCACCATCTGCACCCTCTTCCTTGGTGGGTGGAGCGGCCCCTTCCCCAGTTATCTGGGTTGGCTTTGGTTTCTGCTCAAGACCTTGCTCATAATCTTCGTTTTCATTTGGATCAGGGCTACCTATCCCAGGCTCAGGGTCGACCAGATAATGGCGTTTTCCTGGAAGTTCTTGCTTCCGTTGAGCCTGATCAACCTGGCTGCGACCGCAATAGAGGTGTATTTCTTGCGTGGCCCCGACGGAGCCTTATCCGGCGGTGACCTCTGGCTGATGGCCGGGATCAACATCGTTCTAACGGTTCTTTGCGTCTTCGTTTTTGGGGACCTCGTGCGTAACAGGTCTCACCGGGGACGCCGGTCGGCGGGTGCGCCTCAGCCGGCCGTTCCAGGGGCGGCTCAATTTGGGCGGGAGGTGAGTTAAGTGTACGGTATGGGAATGGCCCGGGGTTTGTTGGTTACCCTCCGAAACCTGACGAAGAAACCTTTCACGGTTGCCTATCCGGAGCAGCGGTTGGAGCAGCATCCCCGGTTCCGCGGAGAGGAGTTCGTCTGGTACGAGGAGCGCTGCACCGGCTGTGCGTCATGCGCCAAGTATTGCCCTCTCGGAATAATCAAGATCGTCACAGAACCCAGTGGGACTGCTCCCAGGCAGGGCGACAAGTATCGGCTGGAAGTGTTCGATATCGAGATCCAGCGTTGCATGTTTTGCGGGCTTTGCGTGGAGGCTTGTCCCTACGATTGTTTGTACATGGGTAGCGGTTTCGAACAGGGAAAATACAGCCGCAAGGACATGGTGATCCACGTAGAACAATTGAGGGATTCCGACAAGCATCCCAGCACCTACTTCCGGCCCCAGTTGGAAGCATCGGGCTATAACCCCAGGGGAGGGCGGCCCTTGGACTGGAAGGAGGTTGGCCGCGAGGGGTGGCGTTGGCACCTTCGGGAGAAGACCGGTAAGCGGCTCGAAAACCCTCCCCCCGGTTCAGACCCTGCCCCTGAGGACGTGAGCTAAGTGCTTTTCCAGGACGTGGTTTTCTGGGTGTTGTCCGTGGTGGCCATCGCGGGTGCTGTCGGGGTGGTTCTGGTCCGGGACTTGTTCCGCGCGGCCCTCTTGCTTGCATTGGTGTTCGTGACGGTGGCCGGCTTCTTCGTATTGATGAGCGCCGAGTTCTTGGCCACTGTGCAGGTATTGATTTACGTCGGCGCCATCTCCATCCTTTTCGTTTTCGCCGTGATGTTGACCCGGGACGTCCGGCGTGGGAACCTGCCCAACCGTCTCCAGATTCCCGCTGTCGTTCTTCCTGCTCTCTTGCTGGCCTCGATGGTGATCACCATCCTGGCCACGGACTGGCAGTTCATCCCGGGGGAGGCCCAGGAAAAGACGGACTTGGTGCAGACTCAGTCGGTCAGCGTAGTTTCCCAGGCAGACCTGGAAGGGGCGGGTTTTGCTTCACAGGAAGAAACCCTCGACGCCCGCGGAGCCGGGTTGGCGGACCTGCTGGTCGGAGACTTCGTTCTGGCCTTCGAAGCGGTTTCGGTGTTGCTTCTGGCGGCTCTCATCGGCGCGCTGGCGTTGGCGCGCGGGCGCCAGGGGGCCTAGCCTTGTCCCTGGAATCTATGCTCATAGTCGCCGCGGTGCTCTTTTGCATTGGGCTTTACGGCGCGCTGGCCCGGAGCAACGTCATTGCCGTTCTGATGTCCATCGAGTTGATGTTCAACGGGGTCAATCTGACCTTTGTCGCGATGGGACGTTACCTTGCGCCCCGGGCCCTCCAGGACACCATTGCCAGCGTTCTTACCGGCCAGGTGTTCGCGGTCTTTGTAATATCCGTGGCCGCCGCCGAGATCGCCCTCGGGCTTGGCATAGTGTTCGCCATGTACCGCAGCAGCCAGTCGGTCAACCTCACCGACGCCGCCCGGTTGAGACACTGACATGTCAGGGAAGGGCAGCTTCATGGGCTCGACGCGGAGTGAGGGCGAGGGATCAATCCCTTGCCGCACGGTTGCTTCCATGGCCAACCGGTTTGGGCTGTAAGACATGTGGGTCGAATTTAAGCGGGTCCCCAACCTGATGATGGCCGAAATGTGGAAAGACGTCCTGGAAGGGGAAGGCTTGCCGGCGCGCATTCTCCCCGAAGGGGACATCCGGGATTGGGCTGAACTCGTGCCTTTCCGCATCTATGTGCCCAAGGGACGAGAGCACGTGGCCGAAGAGATATTGAGGAAGCTGTAGATGATCGCCGAGTGGGTCGTCTGGCTCATCTTTCTCCTTCCGCTGGCCTCGTTCGCCATCATTTCGCTGGTCATAAGGCCGTTTCTGGACCGTTTCTCCCTGCTCAGTGGACTCCTCCTGTCCGCCAGCTTGCTGGTCTCGTTCCTGATCTCGGTCTGGTTGCTGCGGCAGAGCGCCCACGGGATGCATCTGGAGTACGAACCGCACCTGTGGCTGGACCTCGGGAACTCCAGCATCTCCTTCGGCCTGCTTCTGGACCCGGTTACCACGGTAATGCTCGTCGTTGTGACCGGAATCAGCCTCCTGGTCCAGGTCTAT
This sequence comes from uncultured Dehalococcoidia bacterium, assembly GCA_951812535.1. Classification (GTDB taxonomy): domain Bacteria; phylum Chloroflexota; class Dehalococcoidia; order Lucifugimonadales; family UBA3495; genus CATOSK01. The sequence continues at coordinate 258,198 of CATOSK010000001.1, forward strand.
TCCCTTGGATACATGAAAGGCGACCCCGGCTTTTCCCGCTATTTCGCCTATATGGCCCTGTTCACCGCCTCTATGTTGGGGTTGACTCTGGCCAGCAACATCGTCCAGCTCTACTTCTTTTGGGAACTTGTTGGCATCTCGTCCTATCTGCTCATCGGATTCTGGCACCATCGGCCGGCGGCCGCCGCAGCCGCCAAGAAGGCGTTCATCATCACCCGGATCGGCGACGTCGGGTTCCTGATAGCCATCATCTACCTGTTCGTCCAGGGGGACGAATTCGCCGCCGCCGGGATGAACTCGCTGCATATCCCCCACATCCTTGAAGCCGCCGCGGTCAGTGGGATCGGGTTCGGGGTCTATTCCCTGCCTCTGGTGGCCCTGGGCATCTTCGCCGGAGCCGCCGGCAAGTCCGGGCAGTTCCCCTTCCATACCTGGCTGCCGGACGCGATGGAGGGCCCAACACCCGTCAGCGCGCTGATTCACGCCGCAACGATGGTTGCTGCCGGCGTTTTCCTCGTTGCCCGGTTTTACCCCTTGTTCGAAGCGTCGCGGGAGGTCATGACCGTTGTGGCGCTGGTGGGTGCCTTTACAGCCTTCATGGCGGCAACCATGGGGCTGGTGATGAACGACATCAAGCGGGTTATGGCCTACTCCACCGTTAGCCAATTGGGCTACATGATGGCGGCCCTGGGGGTGGGCGCGTTCCCTGCCGCCTTGTTCCACCTCTTCACCCACGCCTTCTTCAAGGCCCTGTTGTTCCTGGGAGCCGGCAGCGTCAACCATGCCGCCGGTACCTTCAACATGCGTTACATGGGCGGCCTCGCCCGCCAGATGCCTTGGACTTACGCCACCACGCTGGTCGGCGCATTGAGCCTCGTGGGAGTGGTCCCCTTTGCCGGTTTCTGGAGCAAGGACGAGATCATCGCCGGAGCCTCCCTGGCGGGCAATGTCATCGACCCCGGGCTGGGGATGGTCGTTTACGTTCTGCTCCTGGCCGGCGTTTTCCTTACCGGACTGTACACCTTCCGGATGATTTACCTCACCTTCCACGGTCGGTTCCGTGGCGGCGGCGTTCAGGAGTTGCTGGACGCCAGGCAGAGCGGCCAACCGCCGTCGTCCGGCGTGTCCGAGCATGTCCATCTCGCAGAGTCCCCTGCCGTCATGGTGGTGCCGTTGGTGATACTCGGATTTGCCGCCGTGGTCGTCGGTTACCTCGTCAATCCCCAGTGGATTGAGAGCTTCCTGCTGATTCCAAAGCATTGGATCACGGAGTACGTGGCCGGAGCTCTGGTATTCGGTCATCCCGAGTTGCACGATTTCGACATCCGGACGGCGGCGGTTTCCACCGCGGTGGCATTGGCCGGCATCGCGGTAGCATCCGTCCTTTACTTGAGGGTCACCCGGTCGATCGAAGGTGATCTCAGGGAGCCTATGGAGCGTGGGGGGTTCCTCCACAACCTGGTCGCCCAGAAATACTACATGGACGCCCTGTATGAAGCCCTGCTGGTCCGAAGAGTGTTTTATGGGTGGCTTGTTGAAGCGGCAGACTGGATCGACCGGAATATCGTAGATGGACTGGTGGATCTGGCGGGGAACGCGACTCGTTCCGTGGGCCGGGTCACCGCCCAATTCCAGACCGGGCAGGTCCAGTTCTACGGCGCCTTCCTCTTGATGGGTGTTATTGTCATCGTTGTCGGATACTTCGTTTTCGGCCGGCCGGGACCGGGTTCCCCGTGATTGTCCAGTTCAGCGGCCTGATGACCGCCACCGTCTTCCTGCCCGCCCTCGGGGCGCTGGCGATCCTGTTCCTCTTGCGCGGTGACTCCGCCGTCCGCCGGTTCGCCGCCGTAGTGGCTCTGGGCGATCTCCTGCTGGCCGGGTACGTCTTCGCTGTCAACCTGCCCGGGGGTGAGACCACCCGTTCGCTGCTCACCGACCGGGTGGACTGGATCGTCACCGACAAGTTCGCCGCCAGTTATTTCCTCCAAGCCGACGGGTTGAGCGCCCCCCTGATTCTCCTGACCGGGATGCTGGGCCTGTGCGCCGTCCTGGTTTCGTGGAGCGTCAACGTCCGGGTCAAGGAGTATTTCGTCTGGCTGCTGGTTCTGCAGACCGCGGTGATGGGAGTGTTCGCCGCCAACGACCTGTTGTTGTTCTTCCTCTTCTGGGAGCTGGAACTCGTCCCCATGTACATGCTGATCTCCACCTGGGGAACGGGACGCCGGGAATACTCGGCGATGAAGTTCCTGATATTTACCATTCTCGGCAGTGCGGCCATGCTGGTCGCAATAGTGGCGGTGTTCATCAATTTCGAACCTGCCCACCTGTGGTTGGCATCTCCCCCGGGTTCCCTCCAGGCTGCCGGATCGCTGGCGGTCCCCATGGCGGCCGTCTTCTGGCTGTTCTTCATCGCTTTCGCCATCAAGCTGCCGGTTTGGCCGGTCCACACCTGGCTTCCCGACGCCCACACCGATGCCCCCACCGCCGCCAGCGTCATGCTGGCTGGAGTTATGCTGAAGATGGGCGGTTACGGTCTTCTCCGCATCAACGCCGGGCTGTTCCCGGAGCACACGGCGGAGTTCGCCTGGTTTCTGATGCTGCTCGGAGTTATAAGCGTCCTCTACGGCGCGGTGGTTACTCTCCGCCAAACCGACCTCAAACGATTGATTGCCTATTCCAGCGTCAGCCACATGGGGCTGGTGCTTTGCGGAATCGCCTCGGTGGGGATAACGTCCGGCGAGTTGAGCCCGGCCGGGTTGAACGGAGCGGCGATGCAGCTCTTCACCCACGGCACCATCACCGGGCTACTCTTTGTCTGCGTGGGCTTGGTTTACGAGCGCACCCACACGCGGTATATTCCCGATCTCGGAGGTCTGGCCAACCGTATGCCCCGCGTCACCATCGCCTTCCTCATCGCCGGGTTCGCCTCGCTGGGCCTCCCCGGGTTGAGCGGCTTTGTGTCGGAAATCTTGGTGTTCTTCGGGGCCTTTGCCGCCTTCCCTTGGATGACCGCCCTCGCTGTGCTGGGCATTATCCTGGCGGCGGGATACATCCTGTGGATGGTGCAGCGGACCCTGTTTGGACCCCGGAGAGAGCAGTTTGACCGCCTTCCCGACGCAACATGGCTGGAGACGGTTCCTTTGGCCATTCTGGTCATCGCCATCGTGGTCGTGGGAGTCTTCCCGGGATTCCTGGTGAATATGTTTGAGATGGAGCTGGAGTCCACGGCTAATGCCATAGAGTCCCTGCGACAGGCCGCCTCCGTGCACCTGGTGGTCCCGTAGCGGCGGCTGGCTATGACTGCTCACGACCTTTATCTCCTCTCGCCGATGCTATCCCTTGCTGCCTTGGGCATCCTCGTAATTCTTCTGGACTTGGTGGTTCCCCGCCGGACGCCCGTCCAGGCCCTGGCTTTCGCCGGACTGGCCGTCCCTGCCTTCTTCGTGGTGGTGCAGTTGGTCGACCTGGACCGGTCTGCCGTCGCCAACCTGGTCAGCGATGGCAGCGTCCTGGCCTCCACCCTGTCTGTGGATCGCTTTTCGTCCTTCTTCAGCCTCGTCGTCCTGGCCTGCGCTGCCGTTATCGTCCTGGGGTCCACCGATTATCTGCAGTTTATCGACCGGAACCACGGCGAATTCTTTGGCCTCATCCTGATGTCTGCCGCCGGAATGATGCTGATGGTGTCCGCGACGGAACTGATAACCATCTACGTCGCTCTGGAGTTGACTACCCTTCCCCTCGCGGCCTTGGGCGCATTGCTGATGAGTTCTCGCTCCGCCGAAGCCGGAATGAAGTTTCTCATCATCGGCGCCATCAGTTCGGCCATCATGCTGTACGGTATGGCCCTGATCTTCGGCTACACCGGAAGCACCACCCTCCCGGGGATTGCGGCTGGTATATCCGAAAGTGCGGGACAGATTGCCGGACAAGCAACCGGCGGAGGTCTGCCCGCCGGCAGTTACGCCCCTCTCCTGGGAATGGTCCTGCTGGTAGTGGGGTTCGGATTCAAGCTCTCCGCTGTGCCCTTCCAGATGTGGGTTCCTGATGTCTACGAAGGTGCCCCCACCCCGGTAGTGGCCTTCCTTTCCGTCGCCAGCAAGGCGGCGGCCTTCGGGCTGGTCCTGCGGTTTTTCTACACCGGATTCGGTGAACTGGACCTTGATTGGGGCCTTTTGCTGGCCATCCTTGCCGCAGCGTCCATGACCGTGGGAAACCTGGCCGCCATCGCCCAATCCAACATCAAGCGCCTGCTCGGGTATAGCACCATCGCCCACGCCGGATACATTCTTATTGGAGTGGCGGCTGTCGCCCAGGGTGGCGAGACGACCGGCCCCAACAGCGTCCTGTTCTACCTGGCGGCCTACGCGGCGACCAACCTCACCGCCTTTATTGCCATCATCCTCATCAGCAACCGGGTCCAGAGCGACCGGATTGATGATTACTCCGGCCTGGTGCGGCGGGCCCCGTTGCTCGCGGTGGCCCTGACGCTGGCCCTCGTGGCCCTCATCGGAGTCCCGCCGACCGGCATATTTGTCGCGAAAATCTACGTGTTTACGGCTGCGGTAAACTCTGGATTGACCTGGCTGGCGGTCCTGGGTGTGGTCAACAGCGTCGTTTCAGCTTACTACTACGTCCGCGTGATTCGCGTCATGTTCACCGGCGAAGCGGAGTCCTCTGAGCGGATCCCCACCGCGCTGGCCGGGCGCTTTGCCCTCTTGGTCGCCGCCGCGGTGGTGGTCTGGCTGGGCGTGCTTCCCAACCCGGTGCTGGCCGCGGCGGAAAGCGCGGTATCATCAATCCCGGGAATCGGATTGCGGTAGGAATAATCCTCGGCGGAGGTGGTTTGCCCTCCCCGGTTGTAGCATATCCACATTTATCCAGCCTTGCCGAGTTTGAATACGCAAAGGGAAAGTGCTAGACTCCCCCTGTTTGTCCCCGGCGGAGGAGCGCCGCGGGTGCTTCCTGTGACCCCCCGCTGCCAGCATCTCGCCGGGCCGCTACGTCCGCAATGAAGACTGTAGGCTTGATATATAACGCCGGGATTCCCGAGGCGCTGGACCTTGGTAGTGCCATAATTAACGAGTTGTCTCTGGAAAAGAACAGCTGGATGTCCCCGGCGGAGAACTTGGACCTGCTCCGGGAACGCGTCCCGGAAACCGACTTGGTGATTACCGCCGGCGGGGATGGAACGATCCTCCGGGCGGTGAAGGTCACGGCTCCAACTGGCATCCCCATCGTCGGGATCAACATGGGCCGCCTCGGCTTCATGACGGAGTTGCAGGTCCACGACGCGCTGGAGCGGCTTCCCTTATACCTTGATGGCGGCTGCCGCGTCGACGAGCACAACATGGTGCAGGCCCGGCTCTTCCGCGGGTCCAACGGGTCTCGTGAGGTGCTGGGACCGTTCCCTGCGTTGAACGACGTGGTGCTGGGCCGGGGGTCTATCTCCCGCGTAGTCACCATCCGTACCTCGGTGGACGGTGCCGATGTAGCCTCCCTGCGGGCCGATGGCATCATCCTTTCAACGGCCACCGGGAGTACCGGATACAGCCTGGCGGTGGGTGGCCCGATCATGGATCCACTGTCCGAGTCGCTGGTATTGAAACCCATTGCGGCCCACGTTGGCCTTTCTGCCGCCTTGGTGTTGGCGCCGGCTGCCCGGGTTGGATTGCACCTGGAGGGCCTGCAGCCCGCGGTGATGAGTGTCGATGGGTATGTGGACCTGGAGGTGATGCCCGGCGATTGGGTCGAGATCGAGCAAAGCCCCCTCCGCGCTCGCTTCCTCCGGGCTAATCCGAAAAACCATTTCTACGCCACCATCACCCGCCGTCTGGGATTCAGCATTAGGGGCCAGGGAGGCTTGGACCGTGTCTGATAATGTCGGCTCTTTGACCGAGACCACGCTGTCAAGCGAGGTCATGTACCGGGGCCGTATCCTTAACCTGCGGGTGGATACCGTCCAGCTTCCGTCGGGTCGGGTCGCGGCCCGCGAGGTGGCCGAGCACAGTGATTCCATCTGTGTGGTCCCCATCGACGACGACGGCAATGTCGTCATGGTGCGCCAGTTCCGTACCCCCACCGGCGGCCCGCTGCTGGAACTCCCGGCGGGCGGCGTGGAGCCCGGCGAAATCTCCGGCGAGACCGTCCAGCGGGAATTGCAGGAGGAGATCGGCCACCGGGCCGGGTCCATTCAACGCCTTGCGGGATTCTGGTTGGCCCCCGGCTGGTGCGATGAGTTCATGCACGCCTACTTGGCAACGGCCCTGACCCCCTCGAAACTCCCCGGGGACGACGATGAGAACATCGCTGTGGAGCGGGTATCCTTCCCCCAGGCCCTGGAATTCATCGCCGACGGGACTATCAGCGACGCCAAGAGCATCGCCGGTCTGTTGCTGGCAATGCGGGTTTTGGGGGACAATTAGCCCCTGCCAGCCGGTGGCAGGCAGCGTAAGAGTATAGGTAGAACGAGGAAAAAATGCTGGAGCACGATGTACTTGTGGTCGGGGCTGGGCTGGCCGGAATGAGGGCGGCTATCGCAGCCCGGGCCGGCGGGGCCGATGCCGCGATTATCAGCAAGGTCCATCCGGTCAGGAGCCACTCCAACGCGGCCCAGGGCGGGATCAACGCTGCCCTGACCGACCGGGGGGACGACTGGGAAGACCATGCTTACGACACCATCAAGGGCAGCGACTTCCTGGGCGACCAGGACGCCGTCGAGGTAATGTGCCGGTCCGCTGGCCAGTCCCTCATCGACATGGAGCACATGGGCGTCACCTTTAACCGGGACGACGAGGGCCGGTTGGGCACCCGCGCTTTCGGAGGCCAGCGGCGCGCCCGCACCTTCTTTGTGGGCGACTTCACCGGCCAGGCCCTCCTCCACGTCATGTTCGAGCAGCTTATCAAGTCGGGAGTGCAACGCTACGAGGAGTGGTTCGTCACTTCCCTCATTATTGAGGACGGGCAGGTAGCCGGGGTGACCGCCCTGGAGCTCCGCACCGGCCAGCTCCACGCCATCCGCGCCAAGTCGGTCATCTTCTGCACCGGCGGCTGCGGGCGGTTGTTCGAACCCAGCACCAACGCCCTGATCGTCACGGGCGATGGAATGGCCCTGGCCTACAACGCTGGAGCCCGCCTCATGGACATGGAGATGGTCCAGTACCATCCCACCACCATCGCCGGCAACGGCGTCTTGTTGTCCGAAGCCGCCCGGGGCGAGGGAGCCTACTTGCGTGACAAGAACGGGGAGCGGTTCATGGAGAGATACGCTCCCAACATGATGGAACTTGCTTCCCGGGACGTGGTTTCCCGCGCCGAGCAGACCGAGATCAACGCCGGCAACGGGATTGACGGGTGCGTACTGCTCGACTGCACCCACCTCGGCGAGCGATTGATCATGGAAAAGCTCAGTCAGATCCGGGAGCTGGGCATCGACCTCACCGGCCGAGACATGATCCGGGAGCTGGTGCCCATCCGCCCGGGGATGCACTACATAATGGGCGGAATCAAGACCGACATCGACGGCCAGACCAACGTACCGGGAGTCTACGCCGCCGGTGAGTGCGCCAACGTCAGCGTCCACGGCGGGAACCGTCTTGGAGCCAACTCCCTCCTGGACACCATCGTGTTCGGAGAAAGGTCCGGCGACCATGCCGCTGCGTCGGCCAAGACCGTCTCCTTTGTCGGCTTCGACGAGGACGAGGTGGTTTCCCGGGAGCAGGGCCGTCTCCAGGACATGCTGGACCGCCCGGACAACGGTGACCGGTGGGGCAGGATCCGGCTCGAAATGGGCGACTCCATGAACCGCAACGTGGCCGTCTTCCGCACCAGGGAAGGCATCGAGGAGACCATCCAGGAACTTCAGGACCTCAAGGACCGCTACGAAAGCGTTCCCGTACACAACAAGGGCCGCGTATTCAACACCGACCTTGTTTTCGCACTGGAACTCGGCTTCATGCTGGACTGCGCCGAAGCCATCGCCGTCAGCGCTTTGGAGCGCCGCGAGAGCCGTGGGGCCCAGTTCCGCACCGACTACCCGGCTAGGGACGACGATAACTGGCTGAAGCACATCGTGGTCACCAAGGGAGAATTGGGACCCGAGTTGTCCGACCTCCCCGTGACCATCACGAAGTGGACGCCCGAAGAGAGGAAATACTGACCGATGGACGTGACAGTCAAGATTAAGCGATTCGACCCGGACGCGGACCACCCCCGCGTCGAATGGCAGGAATACCCGCTATCTGTCGACGAAAACGCCACCGTGCTGGACGCGCTGATAGTCATCCGCGAGGAGATGGACGGCACCCTCAGCCTCCGTTGCTCTTGCCGCAGCGCCATCTGCGGCTCCTGCGCCATGCGGATCAATGGCCACGCGGGCTTGGCCTGCAAGACCAAGGCCTCCGAGTCGATGGACGAAAACGGCGTGATCGTCGTTGAGCCCGCCGGCGTCATGGGACAGCTCAAGGACCTAGTGGTGGACTTTGACCTGTTCTGGCGGAAAATCGAGCAGGTCGAACCCTTCCTCCAGCCCCAGGGACCGGAGCCGGAAGCCGAGTACATCGCCTCCAACGAGTCCATGCTCCACCTCTCCGGTGTCACCGCCTGTATCATGTGCGGTGCCTGCGTTTCCGACTGCACCGTGCTGGAAGTCGATCCCACCTTCCTCGGCCCGGCCGCCCTCGCCAAGGCTTACCGTTTCACCGCCGACCCTCGCGACGGCGATGACAACGGCGTGTCCCGCGAACGCCTGGCGGCCCTCGGCGAGGTCTCCGGGATGTGGGACTGCACCCGCTGCAGCGAGTGCGTCCAGGCCTGTCCCAAGGGCGTTGCCCCCATGGACCGCATCATGGCCCTGCGGGATCAGGCCATGGAGGCCGGCTTCTCCAACAGCAACGGGGCCCGCCACGCCAACTCCTTCACCGAGTCCGTCGGAAAAAACGGCCGTCTGGACGAGTTGAAGCTTCCCATCCAGTCCGTCGGAGGCGTCACCAACATCCCGGCCATGCTCAGCTATCTGCCGGTGGGCCTGCGGGCCCTCACCCACGGCAAGGTGCCCTTCCGGCATCACGTCGTGGCCGATGCCGACACCGTCCGCCGCCTGTTCCAGGAACTGGACCAGTCCTGACTATCGCGGATACCCAAACCCGCGGATATCCAAACAGAGGAACGCCCCAACCAATATCCGGAGGACAAATTGAAATACGCTTTCTATCCCGGGTGCGTCTCCCAGGGTGGAGCGCCTGAGCTCTACCCCGCGGCGACCACCATCTGCCAGAGGCTGGGTATCGAGTTGCAGGAAATCCGTTCCTGGACCTGCTGCGGTGCCGGGGTCATGCAGGAAAGGAACCAGCTGTTCGGCGACGTTCTCAACGCCCGCAACTTGGCCAAGGCTGAGCGCGACGGCCTCACCATCATGACCATCTGCAGCACCTGCCAGGGAGTCATCAGCCAGGCCAACAAGCGCATGCAGGACGACCCGGAGTATCTGGCCCAGATCAACACTCACTTGGCGGAAGAGGGTCTGGAATACCAGGGCACCGCCCAGATTAAGCACCTGCTCTGGATCCTCATCGAGGACTACGGCTTGGACCAGCTCACCGAGCACCTCACCCGCTCCTTGGACGGGCTGAGAATCGCCCCCTTCTACGGGTGCTACATCGTCCGCCCCACCGAAGCCCTCGGCATCGAGGAGCACCCCGAACGCCAGACGTCCCTGGAAACCCTGATTCAGACCCTGGGCGCTACCGCCGTGGACTTCGAGGGCAAGACCCGCTGCTGCGGGTTCCCCATCCTGACCATCAATGAGCGGAACTCCATGGCCATGGTGGGAAAGCACACCTCCGAGGCCAAGGACCTGGGCGCGGATGCCATGGTCACTCCCTGCCCCCTGTGCCACCTGAACCTCGACGGCTTCCAGCCCAAGGCGGCCAAGCAGGCCCAGCGCAACATCGACCTCCCCATCCTCCACCTTCCCCAGCTCATCGGGTTGGCCATGGGTATCTCCGGAGAGGATCTCGGCCTCAAGAAGCACATCATCAGCACCACCCCCTTGCAGGTAAAGCTGGGCGCCGCCCGCTAATATCTCCCTGAACCTGGATTCCGAACGGCCCCCTCCGCTATCGGAGGGGGCCGTTTGGTCCGCGTCCCAGAACTCGGATTGACACTATTCCATCGAGGGCATATATTTACTCATGGTATGGGAGGTGGAGTTCACGGATCAGTTCGGGCAGTGGTGGCATGAACTTTCCGAAAGCCAACAAGACGCGGTGGCCTCGAAAGTCGGGTTGCTGGAACAACTTGGGCCCAACCTGCCGTTTCCTCATTCTTCCGATGTTAGGGGTTCGCGTCACGGCCAAATGCGTGAACTTCGGGTGCAACAGGCTGGAAGGCCAATGCGTATCCTGTACGCTTTCGATCCTAGGCGAACATCTATCCTGCTCATCGGAGCTGACAAGACCGGGAATCCCCGCTTCTATGCCGAGTATGTCCCGAAAGCGGACGGACTTTACGACGATCATCTCCGGGAACTGCGCCGGGAAGGACTAATCCAATGAGTGGACGACGCCCGTTTCGAGAACTGACCAGGGATTTTTCTCCAGAGCGGAACCGCCGCATTGAGTTGGAGACAGCGCAGCTCTTGGCTGAAATGCCTCTCCACGAGCTGCGGTTGGCACGGCAGTTGACCCAGAATGAACTCGCGAAGAAGTTATCTGTGAATCAACCGGCCATAGCTAAGATGGAACGGCGTGCGGACATGTACGTTTCCAGCTTGCGCTCCTACGTCGAAGCTATGGGAGGCAAACTGACGATAGTTGCCGAGTTCCCTGAAGGCTACGTCCCGATTACCAACTTTTCCAGCGTGGGGCGGGACGAGTCTGAGGCGTCCGCCTAAGGAACGGTTCCCTACCCTCCCAGCCCAGGCACCACCTTCCGGAACGCCTCCACCGTCTTTTCCACGTCCTCCGAAGTATGGGCCAGCGAAGGGTAGAACTTGTTGGGCCAGCTCTTCAGGATACCCTGCCGGAGCATTCCCTGGTTGAACTTGGCCATCATTCCGGCGTCGGCTGCTAGGGTATCCCGGTAATTGCGTACCGGCTGCTCGCTGAAATAGACGTCGAATATCGTGTCGTCCCCGCAGCTTTGCACCGGGATGCCATTCTCGTTGCAGGCCCCCACCAGTGCCTCCCGGACCTGCCTGCCGGTCTCCCGCAGCCTTTCGTAAACGCCGTCCTTCCTCATCTCCGCCAGTGTGGCCAGCCCTGCGGCGCAGGCTACCGGATTGCCGTTGAGGGTCCCGATCTGGTTTACGTAATGGTCCGCGTCGGCCTCTCCCGCATCGTACACCGACATGATGTCGGAACGCCCCAGTACTGCGGCCAGCGGGTAGCCCCCGCCCATGATCTTGCCCACGGCGCAAAGATCCGGCGTCACCTCGTACCGCTCCTGCGCTCCGCCGTAGGCCAGCCGGAACGATGTGACCACCTCGTCGAAGATCAGTGGGATGCCGTAACGCCGGGTTACCTCCCGCAGGCCGGTGAGGAAGCCCGGTTCGGGGGCGATGACCCGTTGCAGGGGCTCCACGATCACCGCCGCCAGTTCATCCCGGTGCGCCTCGATGATGGTGGTGGTAGTTTCCAGGTCGTTGAAAGGAGCGATCAGCATCAGGTCTCGGAGCGCCTTGGGAATGCCAGCCGTGTTGATGAAGGCGGCAGGATACTCTGACGACGCGGGAGGGGTGACGCTCATTAGGGCGTAGTCGCTGGTGCCGTGGAACCCGCCTTCGAACTTGAGCACCTTCTCCCTTCCCGTGAAGGAACGGCAGATGCGCATGGCTTGGAAACAGGCATCCGTCCCGCTGGTGGTGAACCGGACCCTGTCGGCGCATGGAACGGCCCGGCGCAGCTCCTCGGCCAGCAGGACAGCTTGCTCGTTGGTCGTGAAGAAGGTGCTGCCCTTCCCGGCGGCTTCCACCACGGCCTCCACCACCCCTGGGTGGGCATGTCCCAGGATCATCGGGCCGGACCCCATCAGCCAGTCCACGTATTCGTTCCCGCTGACGTCCCAGATCCGGGAACCCCGGCCCTCTTTTGCCAGAAACCGCAGGTCCTCGGGAAAGCTGGTATTCCCCCCGGTCCCGCCGGGAAAGTATTGGGCCGCTTTGTCGAGAAGAAGTCTTTCACGGGAATGGAAGTCTGCCATCAATGCGCCTCTGGGGGGACGAGAATAGCCTGTACCTCCATTGTACCGTAATGGCTTACCCCTCCGCCTTGGCCTTCCGCATCACGTCCACTAGCTCCTGTACGCTTGCTGCGGAGCGGTTGAGGGCCGCCTGCTCGTCGTCCGTCAGGGTGATTTCAATGACCTTTTCCAGCCCGCCCCCTCCCAGCTTCACCGGAACGCCGACGCACAGCCCGTTGATACCGTACTCCCCCTCCAGGTAGGCGCAGGCGGGCAGGATCCGCTTGCGGTCCAGCAGCACCGCCTCGACCATCTGGGTGATGGACGCCGACGGAGCGTAGTAGGCGCTCCCCTGCTTCAGGAGGGCCACAATTTCCCCGCCGCCCTGGCGTGCCCGTTCCACCAGCCGTTGGATGTCGTCGTCGTCCAGCATTTCGCTGATGGGAATGCCGCCGACGGTGGTGTAGCGCACCAGGGGCACCATGTCGTCGCCGTGGCCCCCCAGGACGTAGGCCTGGACATCGTCTACCGAAACGTCCAGCTCCTGGGCGATGAAGGTCCGGAAGCGGGCGGTATCCAGCACACCGGCCATCCCGAACACCCGGTTTCGGGGGAAGCCGCTGCTCTCGAAAACGTTCTGGACCATGGCGTCCAGCGGATTGGTGACCGCGATGATAATGGTGTCCGGGGAGTATTTCACCACCTCCTCGGTAACGGCGGAGGTGATCTTCATGTTGGTCAGCAGGAGGTCGTCCCTGCTCATCCCGGGCCTCCGGGCGATCCCCGCGGTGATGACCACCACGTCGGAACCGGCGGACTCCTCGTACCCGTTGCTTCCGATGATGCCTGCGTCCGAGCTGATCACCGGGCCGGACTCGAGCATATCGAGGGCCTTGCCCTGGGGCAGGTCCTCAACCACGTCCACTAGGACGACGTCGGCGTATCCCAACTGGTGAATCCGCTGAGCGGTGGTGGCGCCGACATTGCCCGCGCCGACTACGGTTACCTTGCTGCGCATTTGGTCAGTGCTCCTCTTTTTTCTCGGTTGTGGCCTGGCCCGGTCCGGCCGGACAGTCTGGGCCGCATCGTCTCCTTAACGGTTGTCCCGCTCAAGGGAAAGGGGCTTTCCGCCCCCCAATCCCTCGGACGCCGGTGGGCCGGCCGAGAACAAGCCTCGGCCGGCCGGAACATCGCTAGATCGCATCCACGATGGCGTTCAGCGTCGCGCTGGGACGCATGGCCCTGGCGGTCATCCCGAAATCGGGGCGGTAATACCCTCCGACGTCCATCGCCTGCCCTTGGGCGTCGATCATTTCCTGGGCGATATTCTCCTCGTTGTCTATCATCTGCTGGGCCACCTCTTTGAAGGTAGCTTGCAGTTCCAGGTCCCGGGTTTGTTTTGCCAGCGCCTCGGCCCAGTAGAGGGCCAGGTAGAAGTGGCTCCCCCGGGTGTCCAGCTCGTTTACCCGCCGCGATGGTGCCCTGTTGTGCTCTAGGTGCTTGCCAATCGCCTCGTCCAGCGTGTCTGCCAGTATCTGGGCCCTGTCGTTCTTGAACACTTGGGCGCAGTGCTCGAAGGAAGCTACCAGGGCACAGAATTCGCCCAACGAGTCCCACCGCAGGTGGTTCTCTTCCAGGAACTGCTGAACGTGCCGGGGAGCCGACCCTCCGGCGCCTGTCTCGAACAGTCCGCCTCCGTTCAGCAGCGGCACGACGGAAAGCATCTTCGCGCTGGTGCCCAGCTCCAGGATGGGGAACAGGTCGGTCAGATAATCCCTTAGCACGTTGCCCGTCACGGCTATGGAGTCGTCTCCCGCTCGGCTTCGGGCCAGCGTGGCCTTGATGGCGTCGGGGGTGGCCATCGTGCCGATATCCAGTCCTGAGGTGTCGTAGGTGGGCAGGTATTGGTCCACCTTCTTGATCAGTTCGGCGTCGTGAGCCCGGTTCGGGTCCAGCCAGAATATGGCCGCCTGCCCGGTGAGCCGGGCCCTGGTGACCGCCAGCTTCACCCAGTCCTGGATCGGAGCGTCCTTGGTCTGGCACATCCGGAAGATATCGCCTTCCTCGACGTCCTGTTCCATCAGCGCGGTTCCGGAGGCGTCAACCACTCGGATCGTCCCGTTCCCCGGGGCTTCGAAGGTCTTGTCGTGAGACCCATACTCCTCCGCTGCCTGGGCCATCAGGCCGACGTTGGCCACGCTGCCCAGGGTCGCCGGATCCAGCGCTCCGTTCTCCTGGCAGTCCTCAATGGTCGCCTGGTAGAGGGTCGCGTAGGAGCGGTCCGGTATCAACGCTATCGTGTCGTGCAGTTCGTTGTCGGGTCCCCAGGAACGTCCCCCGTCGCGAATGATCACCGGCATGGAGGCGTCAATGATGGTGTCGCTGGAGACGTGAAGGTTGGTGACTCCCCGGTACGAGTCCACCATCGACAGCCCCGGGCGCTTCTCGTAAACCGCCTGGATGTCTGCCTCAATCTCCGCCCTCTTGTTCTCGGGCAGGCCCTGGATCTTCGTCAGGAGTTCGGCCACCCCGTTGTCCGGGTCCACCGCGACCTCGGCCAGTGCTGCCGCGTGCTTGTCAAACACGTCCTGGAAGAAGACCGACACGCAGTGCCCGAAAATTATCGGGTCAGAAACCCGCATCATGGTGGTTTTCACGTGAAGGCCGACCAGCAGATCCTCGGCCTTGGCCTTCGCTATTTCGTCCGAATAAAACTGGCGCAGGGCTCGAACATTCATTACGGCGCAGTCGATGATCTCCCCGGCCTGCAGCGGAATCCCGGACTTCAGCTCCGTTGCGGACCCGTCTGCGCCCACGAACTCGATTGTGGCCGATCCGGCCTCCGTGGTGGTGACGGCCTGCTCAGTTCCGTAGAAGTCCCCGCTGCCCATGTATCCCACCCGGGTGTTGGACACATCCGGCCAGTCCTGCATCATCCGGTGCGGATACCGCTTCCCGTGCTCCTTGACCGCGTTCGAGGATCGGCGGTCCGAGTTTCCCTCCCGGATCACCGGATTGACCGCGCTGCCCAGCACCCGGGAGTATCGCACCTGTATTTGACGTTCCTCGTCGTTGGCGGGCTGGTCCGGGTAGTCGGGAACGTCGTACCCCTTGGACTGCAGTTCCGCGATGGCCGATTTGAGCTGGGGAATGGACGCGCTGATGTTTGGCAGCTTCACCAGGTTCGCGTCCGGCTCCAGGCACAGCTCACCGCACATCTGCAAATAGTCGGGCATCTTCTGCTCTTCCGTCAGCTTGTCCGGAAAATTGGCAATGATGCGGCCCGACAGCGATATATCCCAGGTCTCCAGCTCGATGCCCGAAGCCTTGGTATAGGCCTGCAAGATCGGCAGCAGCGAGTGCGTGGCCAGGTAGGGAGCCTCGTCGGTTTCCGTGTAGATTATTTTGGCGTCTTCTGCCATTGTCCTCTCCTCAGCGACTAAGTTTCACTTGCCGGTGCCAACGGGCAGGATATGTTCAGCTTTCGCCGCGCTCCCAGCATTCCCTCCGGGATGGATCGCTGGTTCGCGGCATTCCCAGGCCTCAACGGCCTGGATCGATCCTTGCGGGCTGGATCAAAGTCCACGGAAGCATAGGTTGAGCCCTTTCCACGTTCGGCTGGCCATCCCGCGCCAACGCCCGCAAAATTGGCAATATTATACCTTCGCCGGAAAACAACGGCTACTGCCGCGACCGGCCCCCGCATGGACGTAAACCACTGGGGCCCCAAACCGGAAGGGTCAAATGCAGCCCTGCCTGACGAAGGGTCTTCACCCCTCCGTCAGCTGGCGGGCCAGCGATTCAGCGTCCGTAACCGGCAGTTGGCAGGCGTAGTTCTGGCACACGTACGCCGTGGATTTCCCGTCCACCATCCCCCTGTCTTCGAGCACCGGAAGGCTGAGCGCGGTTATGGGATCGTCTCCTTCCCCTCCGCCGCTGGCGCCCACCAGTACCTTGTTGGGCAGGTAACGGGAAAACACCTCCTCCAGCAGGGCCCGGGTGCCCTCCTCCTCCCGTGGCCCGACCACCGCTATCTCTTGCGTGATGGATACGTAGAAGTCCAGCGCCGCCAGCCAGTGCCCCGTCCCGCCGGGTGCCTGGGACATGAGACGGTTGACCGACCGCATCGGCCCGGCTGCCTTGGCGGAGTATTCGTCCTTCCCCGTGATCACCGACAGCTTGAGCAGCAGGTCCGCTGCCAGGGAACTCCCGCACGGCTGGGCGTTGTCGAAAATGTCCCGGGGACGGATTACCAGCGCCTCGGCGTCGTGCCCCGTGTCGTAGAATCCTCCCACCCCATCGTCCCAGAACAGGTCTATCATGGCATCCGCCAGGTTGATGGATGCCTCCAGCCATCGCGCCTCGAATCCTGTCTCGTACAGCGCCAGCAGGCTGTCCGCAACGGCGGCGTAGTCCTCCAGGTACCCCAGCAGCTTGGCCTCTCCCTCCCGCCATGTGCGGAGGAGTCGTCCCGCCGGCATCATCTCATCCAGGAGGAAGGCTGCGTTGGCCCCCGCGGCAGCCAGGTAGTCCTGCCGCCCCAGCGCCGCCCCGGCCTCGGCGAAGCTTCGCAGCATCATCCCGTTCCATGATGCCAGCACCTTGTCGTCCTTGAGCGGATGTATGCGCCGCTCCCTCACCTCCAGCAGCTTCTCCTTGCCCCGGTCGATAACGGATTGGACCTGCTCTCGGGCCATTCCCCGTGCCTCCGCGAAACTCGAAGGCGATTGTTTCACGTTGAGAATGTTGGAGCCCTCGAAATTGCCCCTAGCGGTCACGCCATAGTAGTCCCCGAAGATCTGCGCCTCCTCCGGCCCCAGGATTGCCGCGATTTCGTCCGGAGTCCAGATGAAGAACTTGCCCTCTTCACCCTCGCTGTCCGCGTCCTGGGCCGAGTAGAAACCCCCTTGCGGATCGGTCATTTCCCTCAGCACGTAGTCCAGCGTCTCGGTGCAGATGCGCCGGTACAGGCCCCGACCGGTCACCTGCCACGCGTGCAGATACAAGCGGGCCAGCAGCGCGTTGTCGTACAGCATCTTCTCGAAGTGCGGCACCAGCCAGAAGGCATCCGTGGAATAGCGGTGAAATCCTCCCCCCACCTGGTCGTACATCCCCCCATAGGCCATCTTCTCCAGCGTCATTTCCACCATTTCCAACGCCCGGGGATTGTAGCCGTGGGAGTGGTACCGCAGCAGGAACTCGGGCGTCATCGGCTGGGGAAACTTCGGAGCGTTGCCGAATCCCCCGTTCTGGTAGTCGAAGTTGGAGGCCAGGAAAGAGTATGCCTGGTGCAGGGTTTCCACCGTCAGCGGCGCCAGCCCCGGTTCGATGTGCCCAGACCGCCCCATCTGCTGGGTTAGCTGGCCGGTCACCCGCTCCACCTCTCCCTTGTTGTTCTGGTACGACGCCGCCACCCCCATCAGCAGCCGGGGAAACCCCGGCATTCCCATCCGGTCGGCGGGAGGAAAGTAAGTCCCCCCGTAGAACGGCTTTCCCTCTGACGTCAGGAACACCGTCATAGGCCAGCCCCCGCTGCCCGTCAGCATCTGCACCGCTTCCATGTAGACGGCGTCCAGGTCCGGCCGTTCCTCCCGGTCCACCTTGATGTTCACGAAGTTCTCGTTCATCAGCCCCGCGATTGCCTCGTCCTCAAACGACTCCCGCTCCATCACGTGGCACCAGTGGCAGGCCGAGTAGCCAATGCTCAGCAGGATGGGTTTTTCCTCCCTCCGGGCCCGTTCCAGGGCCTCCGGGCCCCAGGGATACCAGTCCACCGGATTGTTGGCGTGCTGGAGCAGGTACGGGCTGGTCTCGTTGATGAGCCGGTTGGGCATGGTAGCCTCCTGGAATCGCGGCTGTGAGAAGGGTAAACGGTGCGCCGGAAAGGATCGGCCGTCCCCTCGGGTCGCATCCCGGTACTGGCCGGTTGCGCTCCGGGGGTTTGTTACAATGAAATAGTGGGATGCACAGCACACCCGGCACCCCACAGGATAACAGAATGGCCGGAACGGGGGCGCTCGGCCTGTCCTCGTCTCTGGCAACGGAGGAATGGATGAACACCCGTACTTACTTCAGGCCGCTGGCGGCGCTCGCCGTGGGAGCGATGTTCCTGCTGGTGGCCGCTTGCGGCGCGGAAGCTCCGGCTGCCCAGCCGGAACAGGCCCCCGAACCCGCTCCCGCAGCCGTCGAAACCGCGCCGTCGGCCACAGCCGCCCCGCCGGCCCCCGCAGTCGCGGCGTCACAGCCGAAATCTGCGGAGCCCATGTCTGCAGCGGAAGCCGCCGCCGCCTCGGGCGAGCCTTCCGCCCCCCAACCCACGGTGCCAGCTGCGGCGCTTCCCGATGGCTCCGACACTGCGGGAGTCGTCCTGGAAGGCTCCTTGACCCAGCCCACCGACACTCCTGCGGCGGGCATGACGCCAGCGGGGACGGATCTGGCAGAGCAGCCCACCGAACCTCCTCCGCCCACCGCCATTCCTGTCGTGGAACCCCCGCCGGATGTTCCCGTGGGGAAAAAGGTCGGGAACCGCGTGCCCGAGTTCGCCCTGGAACTGGTTGACGGCTCCACGGTAACCTCGGCCGAGTTGCAGGCCCAGGGTCAGCCGGTATTCCTATTCTTCACGGCAACTTTTTGACCGACTTGCCGCGTTGAGTTGCAACGCATGAAGACGGTTTACCCTGAATTTGACCAGGATGTGAAGTTTTACGCGGTCGGAATCAGCGAGAGCTTGGAGGTTCTCGACCGCTACGCCCAGAACAACGGTTACCCCTGGCCGGTAGCGGTTTCACCCAACACCGGGGACCTGGGAGTAACCCAGCAGTCCTACAAAATCGCCATCGACGAACGGGGAGTCCAGATTTACCGGGCCTCCTTCGGCTCCGGCACCGACGACGAGTGGCGTAAGGTCTTCACCCAGCTTTCCGAGGGCTGACGGGGGGACTTCGCAGCCTGGAATGGACAATCGGTTTGACACCAGCTCCGGGCAGCCCGTAGAGTTGCCCAAAACGAACATCGGGGGCGTTCCCACAGGACGCCCCCTGGCTGCGAAAGGAAAGACTATGTCCAGCATCGGATACGACCCCTCTGCCCGGTACGAAGTGTCCATTTCCGACCCGGTCCTTCTGCAACACTCAAGCGGAGCATTAGAGGCAACCATCTACCAACCCAGGGGCAGCGGCCCCTTCCCCGGACTGCTCAACATTCACGGAGGGGCCTGGTGCCGGGGGGAGCGTTCCGACGACCATCCGATGATCATGTCCCTGGCCGCCAGCGGTATGGTCGTCGTGGCCCTGGAATACCGCCTCGCCCCGCAACATCCCTATCCGGCCCAGATAATGGACACCAACTTGGGCATTCGGTGGATGAAGGCCAACGCCCGGGACCTGAACATCGACCCGGACTCAGTGGGAGCGATGGGTTGCTCCAGTGGCGGCCACACCGTGATGATGAGCGGCCTGCGTCCAACCGACCCCCGCTACAACGCCCTGGACTTCCCCGGTGGTGACCCCGTGGATGCCTCCGTCCGGTACTTGCTTTGCTGTTGGCCCGTCCTAGACCCCTACGCCCGTTACCTCTACGCCCGCAACGTCGCCGATGACCGGCTGGTGGAATCCACCGAGGCCTACTTCCTCAACGAGGCTGCCATGCACGAGGGCAACCCCCAGGAAACCCTCGAGCGGCAGGAAATCGTCGAGTTGCCCTCCACCCTGATTATCCAGGGCACCAACGACGGCAACGTCCCCCTTTCCATCCCCCAGAAGTTCGAAACATCCTTCCGTCAGGCCGGCGGCGGCGTCGAGCTGGAACTGTTCCCCGGCATGCCCCACGGCTTCGGCAACCAGCCCTTCCCCGAGTCCGCCCGCGCCCTCGACGTAATGAAAGGATTCATCGCCCGCCAATTAGGCACACCGGTCGCTGCGCGGTTATAGGCGGGGTTGTTGGCTGTTTGTTCTGCTGACTCCGCCTCCTTTGACGGTCCCCAACTCTAGCCTCGTCTCCGGTCTTACTCCGTCTCTGCGTTGTGTCGGCATCGGGCATCATCTTCCGTGGCCAACGTCGTTCACAGGAGGGCCTCGACCTTCTCGACGAGCCGTTCCATGTCCCGTATCCCGTACTCCACCGGCCTGGCCCTCATGTTGCTTTCGTAGAAATTCTCGTGGAGTCTGCTGGCAACCCCAAACAGGCGTGAAATCTCCGGGTCATTCGCCTGTTCCTCTATGTCCGCAACCGCACCCCACAACAGGGAATGGCCTTGGTGGGGCATTCCTCGTTGGGCAGCCCACGCTTTTACCATCTGGGCCGCAGCGCCCCAGGCCTTCTCGGACGCCTGCGGGAGATCCCCTGCCGCTAGTTCCTGTTCCGCTTGAGCAAGGAACTGGCGGCTTTGCTCCCTGTATTTCCGTGTATGCTGCATGAACGAATCCTTTTCCGTCACATCCGCCCGGAGCCTGACCCCGCGTTGGAACGTCGCCCGCACCTCTTACTCCCCCGTCTTTCCCGCGCAGGCGGGAATCCAGGCCCCCGTCGCCGTACTACAAAGAACCAATATGACCGGGCCGCTTCATAGGCTTGACGACCCCTGTCGGCCTTGAATTAATGGATCCGTGGTTTCAGCTAACAAGCGGGTTAGGGGGGTCCCCTGAAAAACGGGGACCTGCCCTGGCCCGCAAACTTTTGGGCCGGGATTAGGTCCGAGTTCGTCAGCGGTCGTCAAACGTGAATCTGAACGCATACGCTTTGAGATTCACATGGGGAACCATTGTTGCTGCGTAAACCAAACGATCGGTGAAGTCTTGTGCGACCAATATCCCGCGAATTGTCCCCTCCTCAACCGGCTCCATACTCCCCATGTACCCAAGTAATTGAGTCAACGCGGAATCCGGAGCTACGCCCGCTTTCAACTCAATAATCACCAGGTTGCCCTGGGAATCCTTGGCAGTAATGTCAATCCGGCCTGTCGCTACGGACTTTTCCGCGCCGCCATCGACAATGGTAAGTCCAGGCTCCAATTGCTCTATGTTGTCCCGTAGAGTCCTTTGCAAATCCCTTTCCAGTCTAAAGCTGTTGCCTTCGGTTCGCTCCGAGTCTTTTTCACCACCTTCCTCGGCGCGATGACAGAAGGGATTGATGCCTTCATCGGTATTTTGGCCAGTGAAAACACCCGTCCTTTCTCCCGGGTCATTTATATTCCCCGCCTTGAATTCCTTACCTCGCGGATTGTTAAATTCTCCGTCGGATGTCAAATACCAATTTCTACTCGGCTCTTCCAACTTGGAAACACCGCGCTCCCTCATGAGGCAGATAAGAGGCTCTGCGCTCTGTACCTGCAGCCAACGATCAGCGGCTCTCAATATCCCACGGTCTACCAATTCATCCTTTTCGAATTCGGACAAGAACTCGAAAACGTTCCTTTCCATGCTTACTCCCCGATTTCAGATTGTTGCATTTGCCTGCCCTTGACTTCCTCCCCCAACCGCCCCAAAAGCGCCTCCACCGGAATCGCCCCCAGGTCCCCTTCCTCCCGGTGCCGCACCGCTACCGCCCCCTGCTCCTGTTCCCGGTCCCCCACCACCAGCATATACGGGATCTTCTGGAGCTGCGCGGCCCGGATCTTCGCGTTCATCCGTTCCCCCCGCTCATCCACGTCCGCCCGGAACCCGCCCCCGGATAGCTGTGCCTGTACCCCCCGTGCGTATTCAATGTGCCGGTCGGCGATGGGAATGACCATCGCCTGCACCGGCGCGAGCCACAGCGGAAAGGCCCCCGCGTAGTGTTCTATTAGCACCCCGAAGAACCGCTCCAGCGACCCCAGGATCGCCCGGTGGACCATGTAGGGACGGCTCCGGTTGCCCTCCGAGTCCTGGAAGGTCAGGTCGAACCGCTCCGGCAGATTGAAGTCGAACTGCACCGTCGTGCACTGCCAGTCCCGGCCCAGCGCGTCCTTGATCTTGATGTCAATCTTCGGCCCGTAGAACGCCCCGCCGCCGTCGTCAACGTCGTGGGACAACCCCCGCTGCTCCAGGGCGTTCCGCAAGGATGCGGTGGCGTGCTCCCACATCTCCAGGTCACCCACGTACTTCTCCGGGCGGGTTGACAGGGAGATCTGGTACTGGTCGAATCCGAAGGCCCTCAGAATCTCGAAGGTCAGGTCCAGGACACCACCTACCTCCGGCTCCACCTGCTCCGGCATGCAGAAGATGTGAGCGTCGTCCTGCGTGAACCCCCGCACCCGCATCAGCCCGTGCAGCACCCCGCTCCTCTCGTACCGGTAGACCGTGCCCAGCTCGCCGATCCGCATCGGCAGCTCCCGGTAGCTGTGCAGGGCGGACCGGTAGATCATGATATGGAACGGACAGTTCATCGGCTTCAGGAAGTATTCCTGCTCGTCCAGCTCCATCGGCGCGTACATATTCTCCTGGTAGAAGTCCAGGTGGCCGCTGGTCCGCCACAGGTTGGACCGCCCGATGTGCGGCGAGTAGACAATGCTGTAGCCGTGCCGGTAGTGAATGTCCCTCCAGTAGTCCTCCACCAGCGACCGTAGCACCCCTCCCTTGGGGTGCCACACGATTAGCCCCGGACCAATCTCCTCGTGGACGCTGAACAACCCCAGTTGTCTCCCCAGGGTCCGGTGGTCCCTCAGCTCCGCCTGTTCCAGTCGCTCCAGGTGCTCGTCCAGCAGTTGCTGGCTCTCGAAAGCCGTCCCGTATATGCGCTGGAGCATCGGACGGTGCTCGTCCCCCCGCCAGTACGCCCCGGCCACGTTCAGCAGCTTCACCGCCGGAATGCTCGCCGTGTCCTCCACGTGCGGCCCCTGGCACAAGTCGACGAACTCCCCGTGCCGGTTAGATGCTTAGCGTCTCCGCGTCAGGGATCGCCTCGATAATCTCCAGCTTGTACGGCTGGTCCGCGAACAGCGTCTTCGCCTCCTCCCGGCTCAACTCCTCCCGGATGAACGGGAAGCCCTCGGTCACCGTCTCCTTCACGATCTTCTCGATCTCCGCCACGTCGTCCGGAGTGAACGGGCGGGCTACGTCGAAGTCGTAATAGAACCCGTCCTGGGTGGGTGGGCCGATTCCCATCTTGGCTTCCGGGAACAGCCGCAGCACCGCGTCCGCCATGACGTGGGCTGCGGAATGGCGCATCCGGTGGCGCAGGGCTTCCGCCTCGTTAACGTGCCCCGAATCAACTGTGCCGTGTTCTAGCATCGTGGTATTTCCTGACTATGAAGTTCGGTCCATCGGAAAATAGGGTTCCGGAATCGGGATCCGGGGACTGGGTTCCTGGCAATGGCCGACCCCGATGGCCGTCGCGGACCGTTGGCTTGGATTATAACCCAACCCACCCGCGGCCTCCGTCAGGGCATCAGGCGCGGCCCGTAGAACACTTCCATCAGCCGCCCGCTCTTGACCGCCTCCCATATCTGCCGCCGGATGCTCCAGCAGTAGGAACCCACCACCAGCGCCGTCAGCCCCGCGACCAGGATGGTCAGCTCCCGGTCCGCCCCCCGGATGGGATTGATTACGTTCAGCACTACCATTCCCACGGCTATCCCGATGATCACGTTCCGGCTCAGGATTATCGCCAGCGCCCCCGGCGCCATCGCCACCAGCGTGGACGCGAAGAACAGGGCAAGCGCTATCCCCAGCAGCGGCGCCACCCCCTTCCCGCCCCGGAATTTTAGGTACACCGGCCAGTTGTGCCCCACGATCCCCGCCGTCGCCGTGCAGTAAACGACCCACTCCGGAGCGCCCAGCCAAATAGGAACCAGAACCGTAATCGCGCCCTTCGCCGTGTCCACTACCAGCACCGGAACGGCCCCGGCCAACCCCACCTGGTACCAGGTGTTCAGCGTTCCGACGTTCCTGCTCCCCACCTCGCGGATATCTTTCTGTCCCAGCCGCCGCACCGCCAGGTAACCCGTCGGAATCGCCCCGACAAAATAAGCGGCTACGATGAGCAGTCCATAAATGACCAGTTCAGTGCCCAGTTCCACGACCCCTGTTCCCGCCGAAATTCGTTTCCCCTCAATCCATCTTAAGTTAGCCCGCCCGGCCCCCGCAAACCGCAGCGCCCCCGGCCCTCAGCCTCCACCGCCGGTGCCCAATATGCAATGGCCCTCGATATGCAATAATGGAATATGCTGCGTGGCCAAACCCAAGCAAGAAGCAGGATGCGCAAAAGCAGGATAGGAAAACATAATGGAGCAGTTGAAGCAGGATTTGGAAGCCTTGGTCCAGCGGGTCGATTCCGTCGTGGAGCGTCTTTGACCTCCCCGCCAAGGAACAGACCATAGCTAAAATGGAGGCTGCCGCCGCCGCCCCTGGATTCTGGGACGACCATCGTGCCGCCCAGGCCCAGATGCAACAGTTGGTCCGCCTCAAGGACCAGGTGACCCTCTGGCGCTCCCTCCGCTCCGACGCCGCCTCTGCCCTCGAATTGACCGAGCTGGCCCTCGAGGAAGGCGACGACTCCATCCAGGAACAGTTGGAAGCCGAAGCTGCCGATCTGGCCAGGTCCCTGGAGCGGGAGGAAATCAACCTCACTCTATCCGGCGGCTACGACGACCGGCCCGCCATCGTATCCATACGTTCCGGCGCGGGAGGGACCGACTCCCACGACTGGACCCAGATGCTTCTCGGCATGTACACCCGCTGGGCCGAGGAGGAAAAACGTTCCCTCCAGGTAATGGACTTGTCCTACGGCGACGAGGCCGGATTGCGGACTGCGACACTGGAGATCGGCGGCCCCTACGCCTGCGGATATCTCAACGCAGAAAATGGCGTTCACCGCCTCGTCCGACTGTCCCCCTACGACCCCAACCACCTCCGCCACACCTCCTTCGCCGAGGTTGAGGTCCTGCCCGCCGCCGTCGAGGAGGAGGCCGAGGTCGAAGTCCGCCCCGATGACCTCAAGATGGACTTCTTCCGTTCCAGCGGCCCGGGTGGACAGAACGTCCAGAAGGTCGCCTCCGCCGTCCGGCTCACCCACCTGCCCACCGGCGTCGTCGTGACCTGCCAGACCGAACGCTCCCAGCACCAGAACCGGGAATATGCCATGCGCATCCTTCGTGCCCGCCTGCTGGACCGTCAGAACCGGGAGCGGGCCGACGAACTCGCCCGTCTCCGCGGCGAGCGGGTGGCTCCCGAGTGGGGCCACCAGATCCGCAGCTACGTGCTGCACCCCTACAAGTCAGTCAAGGACCACCGCACCAACTACCAGAGCACCAATCCCGACGCCGTTTTGGACGGAGACCTCCAGGGCTTCATCAGCGCCTACCTCATGTCCAAGGTCGGCGATGGGGGATAGGTCTGGGAGTCACTTGCTTAACTACTCTTCCCGTCACCCCCGCCGCCGCCTTCCGGTTGGCAATCCCACCCAGGGCCTCGCCATGAAGCCATCCAAGGGTCTCCGTGGCCCCGATAATTGCCCCGATCAGAATGTGTGTACTACAATCATCCTGTTTTACCTCGTGCGCACGACATGTAGTCTTCTGCCAGTGCGCACTTTGAAAAACACGTTTTCCCCCTGTCATTCCCCCGACCGAAATCAGCGACGGAGAAATAGCCGTCATGGCGACACCAGAACGGAAATATCGAGAGCGCAGCCGCGATTTCCTGATCAAAGCCAGGGAAGAACTGGCCTCTGGCGATCTCGAACAAGCATCTGAGAAAGGATGGGGGGCAGCAGCGGTAGTGGTCAAAGCCATCGCGGAGAAGCGAGGGGATCGACACACAGGACACGCGCTCCTATCCAACGTTGTGGATATATTGGCTCGAGAGACCGGGGACCCGGAATTGTCGGGGATGTTCGATGTCGCCGGCCGGCTGCATATCAACTTCTACGAGCACACCCTTGATGCCCAGGGCATAGCGGACAGAATTGACGTAGTGGAGCGCTTCGTCGAGAAGATGGATGCCCTGCTGTGACGGGAATTCGCCGGCCGATATCGGGTCCCATCCCTCCGCTGGGGCTTTCGTTTTGAAAAGAGGGCAGGCCGCTGGCCTGCCCTCGGTTGGTTTGCCCCGTAACCGGAAGCGTTAGTCTACGAGCACGAACCCAGGATATGCCCCATCCTGTCCCGCTTGGTCCTCAGGTAGGCCAGGTTCTCGTCGTTGGGCGGGACTTCTACCGCCACCCGGTCCACGATCTCCAGGCCCAGCCCGGTCATCCCCACCACTTTCTTCGGATTGTTTGTCAGCAGTTTGACCCGGGTAATCCCCAGGTCCCGCAGTATCGCAGCCCCCATGCCGTAGTGCCGCTGGTCTGACTCGAACCCCAGCCGCTCGTTGGCTTCAATCGTGTCCAGCCCGCCTTCCTGCAGCGAGTATGCCTTTATCTTGTTGTGCAGGCCGATACCCCGCCCTTCCTGCCGCATGTACAGCAAAGCCCCGGTGCCCTCCTTGGCCAGCATCCGCAGCGCCAGCTCGATCTGCTCTCCGCAGTCGCAGCGGAGGCTGCCGAAGACGTCGCCCGTCAGGCATTCGCTGTGGACCCGGGTCAGGACTGGCTGGTCTTTTTCCCACTCCCCGATGGTCAGCGCAATGTGTTCTCCGGGATCGAACGGGCTCCGGTAGGCGATGATCTTGAACTCCCCGTACTTCGACGGGAGCCTGGCTTCCGCCACCCTCTCAATGGGATTGTCGTTGCGCCGACGGTGGGCGATGATCTGCGCGATGCTCAGGATCTTCAGGTTGTGCTCGGCCGCCATCGCTTCCAGGTCCGGCATCCGGGCCATCTCCCCGTCGTCCTTCATGATCTCGCACACGACACCGGCCGGATACATTCCGCCGATGTCGCACAGGTCAATGATCGCTTCCGTGTGTCCTTCTCGGGCTAGCACTCCCCCGGGATGATAGCGTAGCGGAAACAGGTGCCCGGGGCGGGAGAAGTCTTCGGGAGAAGCGTTGGGGTCGATTAAAGCCCGGACCGCGGCCGCCCGGTCGCGGGCCGATATTCCGGTGGTCGTTCCGGGCTTGTAGTCCACCGACATCGTGAACGCGGTGGGCTTTTCGTGGATCGCGTGGGAGCTTTCCGTCAGGGCTATGTCCAGCTCGTTCAGCCGATCTTCCATCATCGGCATGCACAGCAGTCCCCGCGCGTGGGTTACCATAAAGTTGACCGCCTGCGGCGTCACCTTTTCCGCAGGCATGACCAGGTCGCCTTCGTTTTCCCTTCGTTCATCGTCTACCAGGATGATGAACTTGCCGGCCTGCAAGTCCGCTATGGCTTCTTCCAGGCTGCACAAAGGCATAAGACACCTTTTCCTTTAACCAATTCGCCCGGTTCCCTGTTGCAATTTAGGCGGTCTCGCCCCATGCCCGCGGCCTTCTCTCCTCTTTCCCCACCCCCACATCCGGCCATTCCCGCGCAGGCGGGAATCCAGACCCCGGTGAATCCTTCCAGTTGGAACCCTCAACCTTACTCCTGGTTTCCCTGCCTCACTCTCGGGTCAGCAAGCTTTCCACGTACTTGGCAACGATGTCAACTTCTAGGTTGACCCAGCTTCCCTCGGACTTCCCCTTCAGGTTGGTATGTTCCAGCGTGTATGGTATCACAGAGATGGTGAACCACGTAGCGCCCTTCTGTACCACCGTCAGGCTGATCCCGTCCACTGCGACGAATCCCTTTTCCACGATGTACGGCATCAGTTGCCCCGGCGCATCGACCCGGAAGATGTGACAGTCTCCGTCCGGCTCGATGGACGCTACCTGTCCGCCACCGTCCACGTGCCCTTGGACGATATGTCCCCCCAATCGGTCCGACACCGCCAGCGGCCGCTCCAGGTTCACCGGGTCCCCGGCCGTCACATCCCCCAGGGAGGTGCGCCGTATGGTCTCCGGGGCTAGGTCTACGGAAAATCCCCCGGCTTCCAGTGTTACTACCGTGAGGCAGGTGCCGTTGACGGCTATGCTGTCCCCCAGCTTGGCGTCCTCCACCACCTTCGGCCCGGTGATGCTCAGGCGGTGATCGTCCAGGCCTCCCACTATGCCCACTTCTTCCACTATTCCGGTGAACATCTCAGCCCCTCCGCTGCGGGTATCCGCTGATTAGCCAGTCACCGCCCACCGGCTCCATGACTGTCCGTTCCAGCCGCCAGGCCCGCGCCATGGTCTCCGCTCCCCAGCCCTCCACCGGCGAGGCTGCTTCACCGCCCCCGATGATTACCGGGGCCACGAAGGCCCGCACCTCGTCAACAAACCCGGCGTCGAACAGCGACCCCAGGACGGTGCCGCCCCCTTCCACCAGCAGGTTTACGACCCCTCTGCGTCCCAGTTCGGACAGCGCCAGCCCTGCGTCCACTCGCCAGTCATCCCCCAGCCCTGCCGGGATAACCTCTGCCCCCGCCTCCGACAACCCCTTGGTCAACCTCACCGGCGCTTCTTCTCCGACGAACACCAGCGTCCGCCCCGGCTCCCGGAGCATTCGGGATTCCGGCGGCATCCGGCACCGCGTGTCCAGCACAACCCTCAGCGGCTGCACCTCCAGCGGTTGCCCATCCCGGTCTCGAGCCGTCAGTTGTGGATCATCGGCCAGCACCGTATTGCTCCCCACCATCACCGCGTCCGACACTCGCCGCAGTTCCTGTACCATTCCCCGCGCTTCCCTGCCCGTGACCCACTTCGAGTCCCCGGTGCGGGTGGCGATCTTCCCGTCCAGGCTCATCGCAAACTTCGCTACCACGTAGGGCAGGCC
Source organism: uncultured Dehalococcoidia bacterium (assembly GCA_951812535.1). Lineage (GTDB taxonomy): Bacteria > Chloroflexota > Dehalococcoidia > Lucifugimonadales > UBA3495 > CATOSK01. The sequence goes on from CATOSK010000001.1 coordinate 287,064, forward strand.
CGTAAGAATGTGCTTGGCAAAGCCCCGGTACAGCTCCCGTGCGGCCTCCGATTCCTCCTTGGTCACGCCAATCCCCGCCTGCTCCAGCTCCGCTATCCCCTGCCCGCAGACCTTGGGGTTGGGATCAACCACCGCGACGCAGACCTCCCGGACCCCGGAGGATATGATCGCCCGCGTGCAGGGGGGCGTCCGCCCGAAGTGGCAGCAGGGCTCCAGCGTCGTATAGAGCGTTGCCCCGCTGGCCCGTTCCCCCGCTTCCTCAAGGGCCACTATCTCGGCGTGACTGGACCCTGCCGGTTGGGTGTGCCCTTCGCCCACGACCTCGCCGTCCCGCACCACCACCGCGCCCACCGGCGGATTGGGGCTGGTGCGCCCCCGGGCTTCCCTCGCCAGGGCAATCGCCCTGTCCATCGGCGTCTGGCCCGGCGTCTGGACCGGGCTCTGTCCATTGGAGTTTCCCATCACGGCTCCTGGGAGTCCCGGTGCTGGAATTCCAGATGGATCCTGCTGGCGGTGGGGCCGGTCTGCCCTTGGTACTTGCTGTTCAGCGACTCCGACCCGTACAGCCGGTCTGCTGGCGTCGTCAGGCGCAGGAATGAAATCTGCCCGATCTTCATCCCGTAGTACAGCGTAATGGGCAGCCTCGACAGGTTGCTCAGTTCCAGCGTCAGGTGCCCCTTCCACCCCGGGTCGACGAACCCCGCCGTGGAGTGGATGACCAGGCCGATCCGGCCCAGCGAGCTCTTTCCCTCCAGCCGCGCCACCAGGTCGTCGGGAAGCTCGATGTTCTCCATCGTGCTCCCCAGCACAAACTCGCCGGGATGCAGGATGAACGGCTCCTCCGCACCCACCTTCACCCTTTCCGTCAGGGATTCCAGGCTGTCCTTGACGTCAATGTAGGGACGCCGGGAGTTGGTGAACACCATCACCTCCCGGTCCAGGTGCAGGTCTACGCTGGCCGGCTGGATATCTTCCTCGTCTAGCGGATCAATAACAATCCGTTCCCGGGCCAACTCCTCCCGGATTGACCGGTCGCTTAGGACCATGCCCAGTCACTCACTTTCCTGGCCTCCCCTGGAGGCGGTAGTCTTCCCTGGAATCGTCTCGGAATTTTATCCGTGCCTATCCGCACCCGCAACCAGATGAGCAGTGTCCGCAGCGCAACCAATTCCCAACCTGACAGCCCGCCGCCCGACCCCGTCCTTCCCGCGCTGAGCCTTCCCTCGCCTATGAACCCATCAGCCATCCCCCCAACCCCGTCTCATAACCTAGCATCTCTCCCGGCACCCCCGCGCAGGCGGGAATCCCCACCCCGGTTAACTTGCCTCGCCGGAACGGCAACCAAAGCAAACCCCCTTCCCGTCACCCCCCCGCAGGCGGGGGCCCAGCCCCCCTTAATCCTTCCCTGCAACCCCGCCACCGTTGAGCTGCCCCTCCTGAAACCGGACCCCCTACGCTCAAACCACCCAGTCCGACGCACCCGAAAACACCACCATGCAGATGCCGCAACTCGCACCCTATCCCTGTCGGTCGCAACCGTTGCCATAGGCTAACAATAACCCCGTCGATCCGTCCGGTTCCCACCGGCTCCCCTCCCGCCGTTTGACCTTCAGGAATCCAGCGGCGATTCCCCCAAAGGACGCGGCTACTGAGATTTCCCATCCTCTATCTCGAACACCGCCAGGATCGTCACCGTTATCTCCACGTCCCCGGCCAGGACCGGAGTTCCGGCGGCGGCCGCGGCGGCCCCGGCAAGACCGAATTCCGCGGCCGCCCTGGGATAGGGGATGCCGCCGAAGTCCGATTCGTTCACCGAGACCACCCGGCCCAGTGTCACGCCCAGCCCCTCCGCCAGTTGTCCCGCCTTGTCCGTTGCGTTCTCGACCGCTGCCCCTCGCGCCTCTTCTTCCAGCGGACTGGTGTCTTCCACCGAAAAATCGATGCCTCGCAGGCGGGTCGAGTCTCCCGCCGCCGCCGCCGCACCGTCGATTGCGGCCCCGACCAGCTCCAGGTCCCGGATCTTCACCACCAGGCGGTTGCTGACCTCGTACCCCGTCACCGTCTGGGTCTCGTAGTTCATACGGGGGTTGATCCTGATCGATCTCGTCCCGATGTCGTCCTCCGCAACTCCCGCATCCGTGAGGGCCTCGATCAACCCGATTGTTGCTTCCGCAGACTGCGCCCGCGCCTCCTGCACCGTCTCTCCGATGCTCTCAACGCCCAGTTCCAGGATCGCCACGTCAGGAGACGCCGTAGCCTTTCCCTGGCCTGTCACCGAAATTGTCCTCCGCTCGCTGGTGTCCTCGAAGACGCCTGCCAGTTCTCGGGGTTCGGGCGCCGGGGCCGGAGGTGCCGTCTCTGCCCCCATTGGGCCCGTGCCGGTTGTTGCTTCATCGGGCGTAGCCGCCGCCGGAGCAACCGGCGGCGGAGCAATCGCGGTCACCTGGGAAGTGTCCGGTTTCGAAGCAGCCTCGGCTTTCTCCGCCATTGTTTCAGACGCCACCGCTCCGGTCGCTGCAACGGAGGCGGTCGTGGAGGGAGGGTCGGCCTGGCACCCTGAGACCAGCAGCGCCATCAGGCCCAGGACCAGCATTACCGGGATCGCGTATTTCATTGGAACCTCCTCGTTAGGAACAATGGCCGCTTGGTCGTAGCCGGGTTGCATTGCCGTAGCCGGGTTGCATCACTGAATACGAAATCAGTTAGGGAGACGGAGAGAAACCGCGGTCGGCCCTTCCCGAACCGTGGGAGGATAGAATAGCCCCGCCGGAAATAAAGCTGGGCATTGCCCCTCACCCGTGGTAGTTAACCCGCCCGTCCAGCAGTGCCCGGGCCATCACGAACTTGTGAATCTCCGACGTTCCCCCGCCGATGCGGGCGTGGCGCAGCATGTGGTACCAGTGCGGAATCGGCAAATCCACCGTCTCCCCGATCCCCCCGAACACCTGCATGATCTTGTCGATGCTCCGCCAGCCCCACTCGCCAGCGCAATACTTGACCATGCTGGCCTCCACCCTCACATCCTCCCCCGCGTCCGCCTTCTCAGCCGTCTCCCGCGTCAGTGCCCGCAGCGCCATGATGTCCGTATAAACGTCCGTCAGCATCCATTGGATTGCCTGCCGGTCGGCAATGGGCCTTCCGTAGGTAACCCTCTGCTTGGCCCAGTCGATAGCCATGTCCAGGGCCCGGCTGAGAATGCCCAGTGCCATCGAGCCCCGCAGGAGACGGTCGTGGTGGACTAGCCATTGCTGCCCCAGCGTAAACCCGTAGCCGACCTCCCCCAGCACCTGCGTCTGGGGGACCCGGACGTTGTCTAGGTGGACCATGTTCTGCTGCGCTTTGGTCGGCATGGTCCACACGTAAATCGGCTCAAACGTCATCCCCGGTGTCGGGTTGTCAATGACAAACATGGTGATGCCGCCGCGCTGTCTCTTCTCCGCATCCGTCACCGCCTGGACCAGCAGATAGTCGGCGCTGGCGGCCCCGGAAATGAACATCTTTGTCCCGTTGATCACCCAGTCGTCGCCGTCCTTGACCGCCCGGGTCTGCATCATCCCGCCGGGGTCGGAGCCCGCCTGCGGCTCCGTCTGCCCGAAGGCGTAGTAGAGATCCCCGTTGATCGCCGGATAGAGATACTTTTCCTCCTGCTCCGGAGTGCAGGCCCCAATCATGAACATGGGAACCGGCGATGTGGGAAGGTGCAGGATGCTCTTCTGTATTTCCTCTTCGAGAACAACGTGGCCCAGGGCGCCCATTCCGCCGCCGCCGTACTCCTCGGGCACAAAGGAGGTGTAGATGCCGGTTTCTTTAGAAACCTGGTGCAGCCTCGCCCATTGTTCCGGTGGAAGGGTGCCCAGTATTCCGGGGACTGCTTCCAGAATCCCTCTGGGAGCCCCTTCGTTTGGTTCGCCGTCTTTGGGGGGATGAGTTAGGAATTCCGTTTCCAGCGGAACGCACTCCTCCCGGACTATCTGGCGGATCGCGTTTTTCAGTGCTTCAAGTTCGGGAGGGAGGCCGGGTTGCGTCGAAACCATAACTTAGACCATGTGCTGTATTGAATTGGGGCAAAATTACGCCGGCTCCGAAGTGCCGGCGAAGTTCTGATGGAAATGGTGCTTGCTCCACGGCAAGCTAGTGGAACGGTCAAACATATTTTAGGCTGGCCATGGCTGCACCATCGTTGTCGGTCTCTTGCGACAAATCTCCGGACGCCGCGGCAAACTGGTCTCTCAACAGCATCGGTTGGCTCTGGGCTTCGGTCGCGGCTTGGATATCTTTAACCTGCTCTAGGACTGCGCCGACAAAGGCAAAGGTCAGGAGAGCAAGGACGGCAAAGCCGACGATTTTCGCCTTTAGGGAAACGCCCGGCATTATCATGCCCAAACCTCCTTTCCCAAGGTCGCAATTTGGTGCACCTAATTTTAATCGCTACCCGCCGGGAATTCCAGCTTGCACTGTCCCCGCGACCGTTTTCCCATAGCAAGTCCTGTTTTTGCTGACGCCCGGCCTCTTCCCGACCCCGCTCCTGACCCCTTAACATAAACCTATGTCTTGCCCCGTTCGGAGCCACGGTCCGTTCCCGGTTCGGGCGCGTCGTCTTCCCTGCCTTCCGCTTTTTCAACTGCGCCTCCGGAACCGGGATGTCCCCAAAATGTCTCAACGTGTCTCAAAATGTCTCATCTCGCCCCATAATGTCTCAATGTACACCCCAATCTGGCCACAATTGGCCCTCCAAATGTCCCCCAGAACGGGGTCAAGAGGCCGTCTCCAAGCACGAAAACCCGAAAATGTCCCATTTCTTGTTTTTTTCGAAGTTTCCCTGTCTCTAACCCCACGCTTCCTTGTCGGATAGCCCATGTCGTGCCTCGTTGCCGGTCGGTCAGAATGCCGGATCATGGTACAATCGCTGCGTAATTCGGCCTCTCGCCCTTCTTCGGGAAACAGTATGCAACTCCGCAATCTGCCCAGTGTTGACGCGGTCTTGGCCCACCCGGACATGACCGCATTGCTGGCCGTCTACCGTCGTGACTGGGTCGTCGGATTGGTGAGACGGCGGCTGGACGAAGTGAGGGTGGCGGTCCGTGCCGGCGCGGACGCCCCGGATACCCAATCGGTCGCGTGGTCGGTATCCCGGACAGTCGGGGAAATGACTACCCCCGCGCCGCAGCGTGTGATCAACGCTACCGGAGTGGTAATTCACACCAACCTGGGTAGGGCCCCACTGAGCGAGGCTGCGATGCAGGCTGCGGCTCAAGCGGCCTTGGGGTATTCGGACCTCGAGATGGACATAACCACTGGACGACGCGGGTCCCGCCAGGCCCACCTTCAAGCTCTCCTTCGCGAACTCACCGGGGCCGAGGCCGCGCTTGTCGTCAACAACAACGCATCAGCGGTCCTGTTGGGATTGTCGGCTTTGGCTGCCGGAAAAGAGGTCATCGTTTCCCGGGCGGAAGCCATCGAGATCGGCGGCGGTTTCCGCATCCCCGACGTGCTCCGGCAGAGCGGTGGCATCCTGGTGGATGTCGGGACAACCAACCGCACCTACGTCCGTGACTACTCCGAGGCCATTAACGAAAATACCGGGGCTATGGTCAAGGCCCATGCCAGCAACTTCCGCGTTGAAGGCTTCACCGCCGCGGTATCTTCCGAGGAACTGGTCGAGCTGGGCAGGGAACGGGGTGTTCCGGTTCTGAACGACGTTGGCAGCGGTTGCCTTATGGACTGCGAAAAATACGGCTTGGCCCACGAACCTACTCCCCAGGAGAGCGTCGCCGCGGGAGTCGGCTTGACCTTCTTTTCGGGAGATAAGCTCTTGGGTGGCCCTCAGGCCGGGATCGTCGTGGGCAAGCGGGACCTCGTGCAGCAACTGGAGCGTCATCCGTTGGCCCGCGCCTTCCGCATCGACAAGATGAGCCTCGCCAGTCTTACCACCACACTGACCCATTACCTCAAGCGGGAAGCCGAACAGGAGATACCCATCTGGCGGATGATTTCCGCCTCCGAACAATCCGTTAGGGCGCGCGCTGAACAATGGGTATCCCAGCTCGAGGCTCCCGTTGAAATCGTGCCCACCCGGTCGGCGATAGGCGGAGGCAGCCTGCCCGGTGAGACCCTGCCCAGCTGGGCGGTGGCGCTTGACGGCCCCGGGGCCGATTTGCTGATGCGTCGTCTTCGTAAGTGTGATCCTCCCGTCATCGCCCGCGTCGAGACGGACAAGGTGCTCCTTGACCCCAGGACCGTGCTTCCGGAAGAGGATGGGCCTATGCTTCGGGGGTTGTGCTTTGCCTTGGCCGGGTAACCCTGAATACGGCTGGGGAATGGAACGGATGGGGACCGCCGTCGCTGCCCCCGTTCCGCTGACAACGCGGACTGGGAGTAGCCGTGGCCTTCTCGCGGGAAGGCTCAGGAAGGCCGTCAAGTGACTGATTTCCTGTTGGTCCATGGGGCCGGTCAGGGAGCCTGGGCCTGGGGCAAGGTCTGGGGATACATGACCGCTCCGCAGACTCACCCTCCCCGGCTGTACGCGCATACGCCTGTGGGAAAGGTCTATCCCATGGATTTGCCCGGCCATGGTGAAGACAGTGACGGGGATACTTCCTCGGTCGTTCTGGATGAATGCGTTCAGGCGATTGTTCGGACCATGGAGCGTCAGTCCCTGAACGATGTTGTACTCGTGGGGCACGGAGTCGGGGGCGGGTTGGTGCTTCATGCTGCGGGACAGCTTCCTACCCCTCCGAAAAGAGTGGTGTTGCTTGGTGGAATCGTTCCCCCACCCGGTGGCACGATGATCTCAGAAATCGTGATGCCCTTGCGCTGGACATTCTCGTTTTTGAAATACTGGAACGGCCTTATCGGTCAGGAACTCAAGCTGCCCGGTGGGGCTGTCACTCGCTATCTGTGCAACGGGATGGACCCGATGGCGGTGGTCCAGATGGTCGGCTTCATGGGACCCTTGCCTGCTCAGGTACTCCAGGCGAAAATGCCTGAAATCCCGTCACTGACTTGTCCGGTTTCCTACGTGGTTCTATCCCGGAGCAGGGTGGTCCCTCCCGTGAACCAGCGGCGCATGGCGGATCGCCTCGTCCCTTCCGATGTCCTGGAAATGGACACCTGCCATCAGGTGGTGCATCACCGGCCAAGGGAACTTGCCGACCTTCTGATGTCATTCACCTGAACGAAGACGTCCACCCCTCCTGCTGTGCTAGACTGGCCGAAATGGCCTATTTCGCCGACCTGCATCTTCATTCTCCCTACGCCTACGCCACCAGCAAATCACTGACCCTTGAGAACTTGGCCGCTTGGGCCGGGCTCAAAGGACTGGACCTGCTGGCTACTGGCGACTTCACCCATCCCGTCTGGATTGGGGAACTGCAAGAGAAGCTGAAGCCGGCGGGTGAAGCCGAGGGTTTGTACCAGTTTGGCGGCGTCAATTTCGTTCTCGGAACCGAAGTCAGTTGCGTCTACCGCCAGGCCGGGAGTCACCGCCGCATCCACATCCTCCTCTTCGCCCCCAGTCTCGAGACCGCAGCGCGGCTGGCCGAAGCACTGGCGGTTTACGGGAAACTTGACCTCGACGGGCGGCCCACACTGGGAATATCTGCTCGTGACCTGGCAGAGTTGGTCCTGGGCGTTGACTCTGAGTGCCTGGTCATCCCTGCTCATGCTTGGACCCCCTGGTACGGGCTATTCGGCTCCAGGTCTGGCTTCGACAGCCTTTCCGAATGCTTCCTCGACATGACTCCTGCCATCCGGGCCATTGAGACCGGTCTGTCCAGTGATCCGGCCATGAACTGGGGAGTCGATGAGCTTTCCGACATCACGATTCTTTCCTTCTCCGACGCCCACTCCCTTCCCAAGCTGGCCAGGGAGGCGACCGCCTTCGACGGCCCTCTGACCTTCAGCGGGTTGACCAATGCTATTGCCATGAATGGCGTGGCGTTCACCGTCGAGTTCTATCCCGAGGAGGGCAAATACCACTACGACGGCCACCGGAAATGCGGCGTCAGCCGTGCCCCGGATCTCAGCGATCCTGGCTTTGAGACCTGCCCGGTATGCCGCCGTCCTTTGACTCTCGGTGTTCTTCACCGGATCAAGGCCTTGTCGCGCCGGAACGCGGAGGCTCATTTCGGAGAAGACGGGTTCATCCATTCCCCAGACGGCAGGCCCCCCTTCATCCGTTTGGTCCCGCTGCAGGAACTGATAGCGCAGGTATTGGGACGTGGCGTTGGAACCAGGGCAGTGCAGACGACCTATATGAAGGTAGTACAGGAATTGGGCAGCGAGCTGGACGCCCTCATCAGCGGTTCCTTCCAGGATCTTGAGACAACCGCTGGGAGCGCCATTGCAGATGCGGTACTGCGTTCAAGGGCCGGTGAAATCCAGGTGGAACCGGGCTATGACGGGGTGTTCGGGAAAGTATCGCTTCCGAATCGGGACAGCGCATTGTCGCCCGATTTCCAGCCAGAGTTGCTTTAGCCCCTATCTCAAGAGTCCCTTCCCCTTGATGGGGGAAGGTTAGCAGGGGGGTGACGGGCTGGTGCAGAATTGTCGCGCCACGCAACTCCGAAATTCAAGATGGTTTTGCGATAGTTTCTTAGCCCCTTCCGGTCCTCTGGTAGTCCGGGTCAGCTCCAGGGTACTGTGCTACAATTGGGCCTCCATTCAACCCCAATCCTGCCGGTCGTTCCTTCCGGCCATTAAATGGAGGAACCCCCGGCCTTCAGTGAATTTACTGATAGCGTTATGGACATTGCCCTCAGGCGGATGCGGGCCGAAGACGTCTCCCAAGTCGCAGATATCGAAAGGGAAGCTTTCGCGCCCCTGTCTCTAGGCACTCCCTTCAAGCGGGACCTGAACAACCGTTACGTTCGTTACCTGGTGGCCCACTGGCCGGACAACTCCCCTGAACCGTCCGAAGAGCCGGAAGTGCCGCCGGATAGCCCGCCCCAATCGTCCATCTGGGGCCGGGTGGTCAGGACCGTTCAGGGCGTCGTCAGACGGGATGAATCTCCTGCGCCCGGGGAAGACATCGTCGGCTACGTGGGCATGTGGTTCCAGGGCAACGAAGCCCACATTACCGAGATTGCTGTCCGGCATGACCTGCGCGGGAACGGCCTCGGAGAGTTGCTCCTGATAGGCTCCGTCCGGGCCGCGGTCGAAAACGGATCCTCGGTTGTGACCCTCGAAGTGCGCGTATCCAACTTCATAGCCCAGCGGTTGTACGAAAAATACGGGTTTAAGACTGCGGGCGTGCGGAAGGGCTATTACACCAACAATCGGGAAGATGCTCTGATAATGACCACCAGCCCGGTGCACACTGACGATTACCAGAAGTTGTTCGCGTCTCTACAAAACTCCTTCACCGTCCGCTACGGGAAGATCACCCTCTTGTAGCAACGGCCGCCATCGCACTCCAGTTCCGGCGAGGAGGGTTGCTTCGCCCCAAAACGTCTTGGATTGTCGGGCGTCCTGCTGGCGGTTCGGTTTGGTTGACCGCCCCAAGTGCCGTTGTTAGAATGGGCAGGTTGTTTTCTCCTTGGGGATCATATGATCGTTATCGGTTTGACTGGTGGAATCGGGACCGGAAAGAGCGAGGTCGCCCGCATCCTGGAAGAACTTGGGGCGGTAATCATAGATGCCGACCAGGTGGGTCATGAGGCATATACTCCCCATTCAGCGACCTGGTCGGAAGTAGTGGCCGCGTTTGGCCCCGATATTCTTGGAGACAACCAGGAGATTGACCGCCGGAAGTTGGGTTCCATCGTTTTTTCCGACCCTGCCCAGTTGGAGCGGCTCAACGGGATTATGCATCCACAGATGGCCCGCATGGTGTCCGAAAAAGTAGAAAATTTCCGCACCAGCGGAAAGCGGGTGGTCGTGGTGGAAGCAGCCGTGTTGTTTGAGGCCGGCTGGGACCGCCTCGTCGACGAAGTTTGGTCGACCTCGGCCCCGGAAGACACGGTCGTGGCCCGCCTGATGTCCCGCAACGGCATGGCCGAGCAGGAAGCCCGCAATCGGATCAACTCCCAGATGTCCGCTAGTGAGAGGGCCCGGCGGTCCCAGGCAATAGTAGATAATTCAGGGGATATCGACCACCTCGAATCGGTGGTCCGGAACCTTTGGCACACTAGAGTCGAAGAAAAAGTTGGGAAAGAATAATGGTTGATACGGCTGAGCCTCATTTCAAAGAGTACGCAATCGAAGAATTCCTGGTCCGCAGCGAACCCTATTACCGAGCGGTCGGCGACGAAATGGATCTGTTTGAGGCTGCTTATCAGCAGCACATTCCGGTGCTCCTCAAGGGTCCTACCGGCTGCGGTAAGACCAGGTTCGTCGAGTACATGGCGTGGAAGCTTGGCCGGCCGTTGACCGTCATCAAGGACAACGATAGTGTCCAGCCTATGAGCGAAGGGGAAGTGCGTGTGCCCCTCGTTACCATTGCTTGTCACGAGGACTTGACCGCCAGCGACCTCGTCGGACGGTACCTCTTGGACTCAGAGGGAACCCGTTGGATCGATGGTCCCATGACCCGCGCGGTGAAGGCAGGGGCGATCCTGTACCTTGACGAAGTGGTCGAGGCCCGCAAGGACACCACGGTGTTGATTCACCCCCTGACCGACCACCGTCGAATCCTTCCGGTGGAGAAGACCGGCTCCATCATTGAAGCGGATGACCGGTTCCTGCTTTGCATTTCCTACAATCCGCACTACCAGAGTGCGTTGAAGGATTTGAAACACAGCACCCGCCAGCGGTTCATTTCAGTCGAGTTCGACTATCCCCCGGCGGATGTGGAAGCCGAGATCGTCCAGCGGGAAAGCGGGTGTAACGAGGAGCAGGCAGCCTCTTTGGCCAAGCTCGGGGAAAAAGTCAGGAACCTTCGGGAGCATGGGTTGGCCGAGGGGGCCAGCACCAGGCTGCTTATCTACGCCGGACGTTTGATGACCGAAGGTATTCCGGCCCGCCGAGCATGTCAGGTAGCCATCGTTTGGACGTTGACTGACGAACTCGAGCTGCAACGCAGCATCGAAGAGGTCGTTTCGTCCATCTTCGAATAGGGGTTTCGATGGCCCTTTCTGCGCTGGACACCGTAGCGCAAGCCTTGGAGGGGAGGGTTAACCGCATCGTTTCCGACCCTTCCCTGATGCCGGCCGCGGTGATGATCCTGCTCTATCCGAAGGATGGGGAGTACTGTGTCCTTCTGAACGAGCGGTCCCAGGAAGTCGAGCACCACAAGGGAGAGATTTCCTTCCCGGGTGGGGCAAGGGACCCTGAGGACGTGGACCTAGTGGATACCGCCCTCCGGGAAACTGAAGAGGAAATGGGGATCGCCCGCGGCGATATTAAGTTGCTTGGGAGACTGGACGATATCGTGACCCGAACTGATTTCTCGGTCGCCGTATTCGTCGGGACTATCCCATATCCCTATGCCTTCAACCCAAGCCCAATAGAAATCGCCGACGTCCTCGAAGTACCGGTGTCCGCATTGCTCGATCCCGCCAACCACCGTTACGAAACGAGACTGGCTGACGGGCAACCCGAAACGGTGGTGTCCTACACCCACGAAGAACACCTCGTTTTCGGGGCGACCGCCAGAATCCTCGATCAGTTTCTGGAAACTGTCGGGGAAGGACTCACTTAAGGAGGGAACCTGTTTTGAGCAACGATCCTCTTTTTGAAATCGAGTCGGAACTGGGCAAACTCCCTCCCGCTGTCACGGAGGCATACCGCGAGGTATCGCCCGACATGGGGGAGTCCTTCAACGACGAAGAACTGACCCTGTGGGCTAGGGAAGGGTCCACTATCGGCGCCCACACCGTGCGGTCTTGGGAATCGGCGGTTGAATACTACCGGGTAAGCCCCAGCGTGGCCCGGGCCCTGGCTTTCCCCTCTTTCATGCAATGGGCCCGCTGTGGTACCTACCTCGCCCAGGATTCCCCTTCCCTCGCGGTTTCCTTCTTTCGGGCCAGTCCGTCTATCGTAGGCAACCTCAGGCCCCAGTACATTCCACGCTGGGCTGGTTTGGGCCGCAGCTTGTACAAGGGGACTTGGAAGTCCAGCACCCTGGCATCCAAGTTCTTCGAAGTGAGCCCCGACCTCATTCGAAGTTTGCCCTTCTGGGACGTGGAAGTATTCGCTTCCCTCATCGAGGCCCTGTCCTACAAGTCCTACGATGTCGCTATGGAGTGCCTTTCCCTTGGGCGGGATGTGCTGCCGGGTATGGGCCGGGAACGGGAAGCGTTCCTGTCCATGTGCCGTGCTTTGTCCGAGGGAAGTTGGCGGGAAGTCAAGAGCTGCCTGGAAGTCGTCCCCCGCGCCCTCCAGCAGGTCGATGATGGACAGACCGGTCGCTTTTTGAAGCTTGGCGAGCGGATGGCCAAGGTTGGCTTGCGGGAGACTTCCCGCTTTCTGGCTGATGGGACCCAGGCTCTGGCTTCCGTTCCTCAGGGCTCTCAGGCTCACATTCTCGACCTCTCCGAGGGATTGCTGGCCATATCCCCGGACGCGGTTCCACCGTTCCTGCGAAGTCTGAACGGCGTCCTGAACCGCATCACGATGAACCAGTTGGATGTCTGGTTCCAGCAGGGCGTTGACCTTGTCAAGGAAAACCCGGAGAGTGGGATAGCCTTCTTCAAGGTGGAATCCAACACCTCTGAGGGTTTGCTGGAAACCCTGTCTTCCAGCCTGGAACTGGACCGCGTCAAGGGTGTGGTCAAGCTTTATTGCAGCGCCTTGGCCGGCTCCACGATGGAGGTGATGAACACCCAGGAACTAGTGAACAAGAACATCGGCTGGGTGGACGAAGACACCGCTTCCACCGATGGGACTAAGGTCTTCCTGCCTCCGGTTGTGGACCACTATCCCAATAAGGACGAGAACTTCTCTTGGTTTAAAGTCGTCGCCACTCACCAGGTTGGGCACCTGGAATTCGGCAGCTTCCAGTTCGAGTTCAACAAGCCAGCCAGTCAGTTCGAGGAGCAGCGCAGGCCGGAGTTGGAACGCCGAAGGGCAGAACAAATGGCCGCCCTGATGCAGGAATTGGCTGATTCGCCCGAGCTGGATAACTCGACCCATGCCTACACCGACATAGGGCGCTTCCTCAACCTGTTCGATGACAGGAAACTGGCCTTCGACCTGTTCACCGTTCTGGAAGACTGTCGGCTGGACTTCCGCATCAAGGTTGAATATCCCGGAATAAGGCGGGCGTCGGAGCGTGTCCAGATTGAAGCCAGGTCCGGACGTCCCGATATCCGCGAGCTTCCCATGCAGGAAGCTATGGTAGAGCTGCTTATCCACATGTCCTTGGAGCAGTTCACCGATCTTCCCGTGCCGGTCCAGCTCCAGGAGGAAGCCGAAATGCTGGCCCGTATCCTGCATACGTTGCGGGTGGCGGAGGCTTCGGTGGAAGACACGACCGAAGCGACGCTGCGGGCATACGAGATCATTTCGAAGCTGGCCAATCAGCAGGAGCCGGAAGACCAGTTTGAGCCTCAGGACTTGGACGATCCAGGCGAGTTCTCTGAGGAGGAGTACGAATCCCTGCTGGATAAGCTGCGGTCGGGCCAGCAGGAATCTGAGGGAGATAGCGGCGAAGGAGACCCGTACCAGTCCCCTGAGCCAGTGGACTACCGCGGCGACTTCAAGCCGGAAATGGTTCAACTTCTTACCAAACTCCAGAGCGAGCAGGGACAAAACGCTGAGGGAGAGCCCCTGTCCCAGGAAGAGCTGGAGCAATTGCTCCAGGACAGCGCGGAGTTGGAGTTGGACGCCGAGCAGGGCGACACCAACAACAGCACCACTACCTTTGCCCAGAACATCATGAAGGAAGCCGGAATGCCGCCCCCTGACTCCAACCCAGGTGAGGGTTACGGCCCCTTGTTGAACGACGGCGAGCAGGGCGGAGAGCTCGAAGCCAGGGAACCCAAGACCTATGTCTACGACGAGTGGGACTTCCGCGCCGGCGACTATAAGCCCCGTTGGTGTATCGTCAAGGAGAAGACCCTCGACGAAGGAGACACCACCTTCTACAACGACTCTCTCCGCAGCTACAACTCATTGCTGAACCACGTTAAGCGGCAGTTTGAGTTGATAATGCCGGAGACCTTCCGCAAGACTTACCGCTTGATCGACGGCGAGGACATCGACCTGAACGCCGCGTTGGAAGCTTGGTGCGACCTGCGGATGAACGTCCCGCCCGACGAGAAGATTTACTGGCGCCGTAACAAGATTCTCCGCGATGTGGCGGTGGTATTCCTGCTGGACATGAGCGCCTCTACCGCCGAAGCCATCGACGAGGGACGGCACACCGTGGACGACCGGGACGCCCCCGACGATCCGGTGGAGTACATGGTTTGGCTTCGCCGCCGACGGGAAGGACTGGTGCGTCGGCACTACAAGCGCATCATTGACCTCGAGAAGGAGAGCACCGCGCTCCTGATTCAGGCCCTCGAATCCATCGGTGACACCTACGGCATCTACGGTTTCTCTGGCTACGGCCGCGAGAACGTAGAATTCTACGTCATCAAGGACATCAACGAACAGTTCAACGAGAAGATCAAGCGGCGGATCGACAAGATCACCCCCCTCCATGCCACGCGCATGGGGTCGGCGATACGTCACGCCATCACCAAGCTGGAAAGCCAGGATGCGACCACCAAGATAATGTTCCTGATCAGCGACGGGCGGCCCCAGGACCGGGGATACAGCCGGGAAGGCGTGGAGAAGGAGTACGCCGTCCACGACACCCACATGGCCCTCCTGGAAGCCAAGCGGAAGGACATCACGCCCTTCTGCCTGACCGTGGACAAAGCCGGCCACGATTACCTCAAGCAGATGTGTGGCGATATGGGCTATGAGGTCTTGGGCGATATATGGGCCCTGCCCGAGCGTCTCCCCATGCTATACCGGAAGCTCACTTTGTAAGGTCCCGTCAAACTCCGGGAAAAAGGAAAGGCGGACGCTGTGTGTCCGCCTTTCCTTTTGGGAGCCCTGCGAATACGATGAGGATCGACGTCAGGCGCTTGAGGATTCCTCCCGGCTCGCGATCAGCTTGCGGAGTTCCGTTAGGGCGGTGTTGGAGCCACGTCGCTTGATAGTGATGCGTCGCGGAGGTACCCGCATCGCCAGTTCCTTGACGCCGTCGGGACCCGCGATCGCAATGAATATCTGTCCTGCCGGGTGTCCGTTTTCGCCGTCGGGGCTGGATACGCCGGCGATGCCGATGCCGTAATCGGCGTCCAACCTTTCCCGGGCAGCGGACGCCATCGCCGCCGCTGCTTTCTCACTTGCCAATCCGTGTTGCTCCACAACCCCGGCTGGCACTCCGTTTTCCATTGCTTGCTGGGGGCTGAAAGCCACCACGCCCCCGCGAAAGTACCGGAAAGCCTGGGGCGACTCGGTGATGCTGTTGGCTAGGAATCCGCCGGTGCAGGTTTCCATGGTGGCCATGGTCAACCCCTTCCCCAAAAGCGCCTGTCCTACCGACTGCTCCGGCGTTTCGTCGTCATAGCCCCAGATGTATTCCCCCAGCCGCTCCTCGATGGCGGCCTCCACTGGTTGGATCATTGATCTGGCTTCCCCTTCGCTGGCAGCCCGGGCAATGATCCTCAGGTGAATTCCATCCGCCTTGGAGTAGATTCCCAGGTAGGGATTTTCCTGCCCAAAGTATTCGTCCATTACCTCGTCAATGGCGGCTTCCGACATCCCCAATGTCTTCACGTTGCGGGTGACGGTTACCTCGTCATCGACTATTTCTCGCAGCCGGGGCGCGACCTGGTTTTCCCACATGGGGTGCATTTCCCCCGGAGGTCCCGGCATGGACACGATGATCTTCCCATCCCTTTCCGTCCACCATCCGGGGGCTGTTCCATTGGGATTGGGGATGAACTCGGCCGATGGGATGAGATGGGCTTGCTTGATGTTGTGGGCGGGCATGGCCATGCCCCGTCCCTCGAAATAGCGTTCCAGCCGCTCCACAACCTCTGGTTGGACCACCGGAGTCTCCCCGAAGGCTTTGGCTACCGCTTCCCGTGTCAGGTCGTCCTGGGTCGGACCGAGTCCTCCCGTGGTGAACATAAGATCCGACCGAGCCATCCCACGGGTGAAAGCTTCGGAGATCATATCTAGGTTGTCCCCCACAATCGTAACCCACTGCAGTTGTATGCCAAGGGCAGGCAGTTGAGCCGCAATCCAGGAGCCATTCGTATCGGTCAACTCGCCCATCAGCAACTCTGTGCCGATGGAGAAAATCTCTGCCTTCAAAATGGCCTCCTGTTAGAGTGAGATGACTTTCTGACAACTGGCCACACGGCGTTCCGATTCTTGCAGAAAAGCGTGCTATGGCCCGGCTCGGGCAATCTGGGGGAGCGGTCTATCCCGCGTCCGCCTCCTCATCTCCTTCTTCAGGAGGATAGGGTGGTTCAAGGGCAAGCCGGTTGATTACCTCGGCCCAGATCTGGGGAACGGTGAACAGCTTGGGGTTCCCCACCAATCGCGTGTATTGGTTCTCACCATCAGGTGTCCTGCCCCCCATGTGGAACTCGTAGACCAACCCGCTCCGTTCGGTAACTTTGATCGCACTCAATGGCGGGTCCAGGCCGTACTTGGCCGGATCGTCAATGGTGTCCCGGAGCAGCCGGTTTACCCGGGGTCCGCTCAAAAGCAACGGGGTGCCGCTCCATTTCTCTAGGAAGACCGCCGTTTCGCCGTCAGGGTCCTGGATGTACCAGGTTGTGCCGCCCGGCTTCTTGTCATAGTTGACCGTCTTCCCAGCGTGGGAAACCTCGATGTGAACGATTGACCCGTCGTCCAGGCGGTAAAGCCAGGGTTGATTGGGCACTCTCTCCTTCTCGGCATTGAACTGGAACCAGAGAAAAGCCCCACCGAACAGGATCAGCACGAACACCAGCAGGATGGTCAGGCGGATGTTCATGATTTACCGGCGAAGCCACCACACCAGGGCCGCCAGCAAGCCCATCAGGCCGGGCAGGAAAAACCAGGAGGAAAAACGTACAAAGTTGAACTGGTTCTTGTCCAGGTTGAACTCCCGGAATATATACTGCCGGTCCCGGATGGAAACCAGGGAAAAATCCCCCATCAGGTAGTTTGCTGTGTTCAGGAAAAGCGCAGCGTTGCTCCCCCGTTCAACAAAGCTGTTGGTGATGAAGTCCGAGTCTCCGAACACAACCATTCCTGAGACCTCGTAATCCGCCGGTTGAGAGGTAGGCGCCGGGCTGTTGATTGGCCCTACTCCTTGGACGTAAACGGCTGGGCTGAATACCCCGGTCGGGTCCGGCTCCTCCCCACTGGTGACCGGTGCCGTTCTTTCGACGTCGTCTATCAGGAAGCTGTCAGCTGAGGTGATGGCCAGTGGGATGGGGATTCGCGCCCCGCTGCCGTCGTCAATCGCCCGCACTGGGGTGGTTCCGGGCATGAAGGAAACGTTTAGGGAAGTGCCTCTGGGGAAAACTATCTCCGGGGGAGCTCCTGGATTGTAGGCTCCGACCCTGAGAGTCTGGGGGTTTCCGGGAACAGAACGTTCCCGGTCCAGGATATACCCCTCATCGACAACAACGCCCCACGCGAATAGGAAGGTCTTGAAGGACTCCGGAGTGTCAGGTTCGGCCAGGAAGACTATCCGGCCCCCTTCGCGCCTGTTTGTGCCATCGGCGTTGCGGCCCAGCAGGTAATTGTCCAGTGCCTTTACGTGGGCTTCAGGCAACTCTCCGCTGGGACCTGCAATAACCAGGAGGGCAGCGTCGTCCGGTACGGATATCTCTTCGTCGGCCGCATTCCAGCGTAGGGTCTCTGGCCGGTAGTTGTCCCTTTGCAGGCCGCGCTTTATGGACGCGTATCCATCTCCTCCGCTCCCGTTCAGGCTCTTCTCCCCGTGCCCGGACAGGAAGTAGACCTTCCGTTGTTCCTGGCCCGTGGCCACAAGAATGCTGGTGTAAAGGTCCTGCTCCAGCTCGGTGTAGAACTGGTCCGTCGGGTGGACTATGTCGACAACCTTGGACTCCTGCCCTTGGATGGCAATGGACTCTAGGACTGTGACTCCCAGGTTGCGCGCCGTTTCCGGCGAAATGTCCGGGTCAACCAGTTCGTAGCTGAACATGGACGACCGGTTCGAGAATTCCGAAAGAGTGTCTTCTACCTTGACCCGCCGGATCAGCTGCTCCTCGTTTAGGTAGGGGATATCCTCCCGGAAGAAGGCTACTGCCCTGACCGGCTCTTCGAGATCCCGGAGCAGGTTCCTGGTGCTGTTGGCCAGGCTGAACTGCTGGTTCGCTGTTGTGTCTATGCGGGCGTTGTTGCTGAACGTGATGAAGTTCAATACTACGACGATTCCCAGGAAAGCGGCCAGCATGATCAGCGAGTTGACCCCATACCGGCCGGTGCGGCTTATGAAGGCAGACAGCACCGAACTCAGGTATATCAGCGCCATGACGGCGAGAAGCACGACGCCAACCCCCGTAACGATGAACCCGTACAGCCGCAGCGCGGGAACGAAGGCCGCCAGGACAATGCCTACGATGAGAGCGAAAATACCGGCTATGACGATGGGTGCGCCGAATGAACCGATTAAATCGAGCCCGGGTTCCAGGAAACTGAATAGTGTTCGGGAACCTTCGGGTTCTCCGTCGGCCTCCACTTCCTGGGAGTCCGCCTCGCCGGACGAAACTTCCCCCTGGGATCCCCGGCGTCTCCGTTGCCGGCGCCAGTCGGCGGAGGGGTCGGCGGGTCGTTCGCTCATGTTACCTCCACCTTCGGGATTCTAGGGCACGGATCGACAGGAACAGGAAGAAGGCCGTCGCGCTCAGGAAATACACTATGTGCTTGGTGTCCACCACCCCGCGGTCGAAGTCGGCGAAGTGGCTGCTCATACTGATTTCTGTGATCAGCGTGGACCAGATTCCTTCCACCACGTCGGCCCCATTGGCTCCGAAGAACAGCAGCAAAAGGATTCCGGCCGACACGATAAATGCAACGATCTGGTTGCTAGTCAGCGTGGACGTCAGGATGCCTATGGAAAGCGCCGCGGCTCCATACAGGATCAGCCCAAGGTAACCGGAATAGATCGGTCCCGGGTCGGGGTTGGCGAACAGAAACAGCAAGAGCGGGTAGTACAGGGTCATCGCTAGGAGCGAAATCAGAAAGACCAGGCTTGCGGCATACTTTCCGATGACCACTTCCCAGTCCTTCACCGGCGATGTCAGAAGAAGTTCAATGGTCCCCAGTTTCTGCTCTTCGGAAATCAGTCTCATGGTCAACGCAGGCGCCAACAATATCATCATGATGGTTGCGCCTTGGAAGAAGTCGGTGAGGGAAGCCTCTGGGAAGGGGTTTCCCAGGTCGAGGACGAAGAAGAACCCGGTAACCGCTAGGTAAATCAGGCCTACTATGTACGCCATGGGATTGCTGAAGTAGACCTGAATCTCCTTCCAGGCTATTGCCTGGACAGTTCGCATGGCTACGTCTCCTCTTCGGTGGTGAGTCTCAGGAAGATGTCCTCTAGACTCATTCCCATCATCTGCATGCTGAGGAGGCTCCAACCATTGCTTACCACTACCCGGGAAATTTCCTCCCTCAGATCGGTGCCTTCTTGGGCACGCACCTGGTAGATCTCTCGGTCTTGCTGGTGCCGGTGCGTGACCTGTGATACCCCCGGGACCGAGCGCAGGATAGGGAGCACCTCTTCAGGAGGGCCACCAATTTCCACTTGAAGTTGTTCGACTCCCTGTAGTCGCTGGGCCAGATTATCAGGGGTGTCCTCCGCAACGATGTGCCCATGGTGAATTATCAGCACCCGTTCGCAGATCATGCTGACTTCGGGGAGGATGTGACTGCTTAATACCACTGTTTGTTGTTTTCCCAGGTCTTGGATCAACCGCCGCGTTTCCACTACCTGGATTGGATCAATGCCTATGGTAGGTTCGTCCATCACCAGAACGTCGGGCTCATGGAGGATCGCTTGCGCAATTCCCACCCGTTGCCGGTAACCCTTGGACAGCTTCCCGATGGAGGTCTTGAAGTAGTCCTCCAGGCGGCACAGCTCGATAACTTCAGGCACCCGTTGTTTGATGCGGCGGGCTGGCATTCCTCGAAGGGTGCCCATGTACTTGAGATAACCGGTCACGGGCATCTCCGTATACAGCGGAACGGTCTCGGGGAGATAACCGATTCGGCGGCGAACCTCCAGGGATTGCTCTACCACGTCGAACCCCCCCAGCGTCACCTGTCCCTGGGTGGGAGGCATATAACCGGTAAGGATACGCATGGTGGTCGTTTTGCCCGCGCCGTTGGGTCCCAGAAACCCGAGAATCTCACCCCTGCGGACGCCGAAATTCACATCTTCAATAGCGGGGTAAGGCCCGTAGTAGTGAGTCAGGCCGGAAGCCTGAATCATCAGGTCCTGCTCGGGATGGGTTGCAGTCTCTGCCATTTAGCACCTTGCCGGACGGATCAGTGCGAAAGTTCGAGCTAGGGTACCCCATGTCCCGTTGTTCCTTCCAAGAGGACTTGTTACGGGAAACCCCCACTTGTCTTCCGTCATTCCAGACACCCGCCCCGGAACTGAGTCATCGCTCTCAAAGCACGTTTGTTTTGAGCCGACAGTGATGATATTCTATACGTCTGATTTTGCCAAGTTGGTTCCCGGCTCAAGACCAACCTCTCAGGTTGGCGGGGATCGCTTGATTCACCTCGAATCCGACTCGCTAAGGACAACCTGCGGAACGCGTCTCCCGGATTTTATTGCAGGAGGTAGAATGCACCTGATCATCGACGGATTTGGCGGTAGCGTGGAAAAAATGTGGGACCGGGAAATCGTCAGAGATTTCCTCTTCGAATACCCCAATTCTCTTGGGATGACCCGCATAACCGAACCAAACGTGCTGGAGTACAATGGCCCCCATGAAGAGGACGCCGGAGTTTCCGGTTTCGTGATAATTGCCGAAAGCCACATTAGCATCCATACGTTCCCTGGGCGCCAATACGTCAATATCGACATATTCTCTTGCAAATCCTTCGATGACCAGGCGGCATTGGAAGACGCCAGGCGTTTGTTTGATTTAACCGAAGTCAAAACGTGGGTCCTGGATCGCGGCCTTGAGTGGCTTGACTCCCGGCAGGGATTGATGGAAACCCAGAATCAGAGATCTCTCCTCGAAGCTGGCCATTCCGCGTCGCGGGGTGGCTGATACTCCGGCTGCCGGCTCGGGGAACCCGCCGATATGGGTACCCTGCAACTTTCTGGCTTTGCCAGAGGAACAAAGTCGGCTGGACACGGCGCGGGCCGTCCTTGTTCCCGTTCCCATTGACAGCACCACTTCCTTCCGCCCCGGGGCGCGTTACGGTCCGCAGGCTATCATCCAGGCCTCGGCGGCCCTGGAGGATTACGATTGGGAGTTGGATTTGGATGTGGCTGAGTTGGGTATCCACACCACTCCCCTTCTCGAGCCCCACGTCGGTGACCCCGCCGCCATGGCGCAGCGGGTTAGACAAGCAGTAAGTGAATTTGCCGCTGCCGGAAAGGTAACCGGAGTCCTCGGCGGGGACCACTCCGTGGCCATTGGTTCCGCTCAGGCCCATGCCGAGTCCATCCCCGGGTTGTCTGTGCTGTACCTGGATGCCCACCCCGACCTTCGGGACGAATACCAGGGCACCCAATGGGGCCATGCTTCCTCCGCCCGCCGTCTCCAGGATTCATGCTCCTTGGTGATGGTGGGGCTGAGAAGCATGTGCTTCGAAGAACGGGAGTACCTTCGGGAACATTCCATCCCGTTTTTTCCGTGGCCGCAGCACGACGGTGCGTACATTCGGGAGGTGATCAACCGGCTGGGCCCCGATGTCTATATCAGTGTGGACCTCGACGTCTTCGACCCGTCTTTCATGCCCGCCGTTGGAACCCCCGAGCCGGGCGGCATGGCATGGTACGAGGTGCTTTCCCTCTTGCAAGCTGTTGCCGAAGCCCGTAGGATCGTCGGCTTTGATATCAGCGAATTGGCGCCCAACGATGGTCCGGCTTCCTGCGCGTACACAGCTGCCAAGCTGGCGTACAAATTGATCGCCCTGAGTTGTCGGGAACGGGTGTCGCCCCGCTAGTTAGCGTCGCCTGGACCTGCCGGCAGGGTAATGACATGAAGTGCGACTCGGTCCTTTTACTTCTCCCTCCCGGCATCCCCATGAAAATAGCCGATGCCCCATTCAGGGGGGCTGGGGGATGCATCCCCCAGCGTATCCCATCATCTCCCCCTAAAGGACTCTACCCTGCGTATGGCAGAGCACCATGATGCAGGTTAAAACACCACCATGCATGTCCCAAAGACCTGGCCGTTTCCCCCCGTTCCCTGGTGCCGCCCGGCCTGCTGACACTTCCCCCTTGCCAACCCCGCAGCCGCCTATCTACTATGGATACATGGAGCGGCCCAGGGGCCTTAGACAAGTTTCCTCGATTGGCCCCGAAAGCCGCGACTATCAATCGAGCGGCCCAGGGGTCTTAGACAAGTTTCCTCGATTGGCCCCGAACGCCGCGGCAATCAATGGACCCTGTTTGGACAACCTTCTCCCCTGGCGTTGCCCCGCCCGCTTCCGTGCCCATCCGGACTCCATGGCGCAAAATGGAAAAAATGAGCCCCAATGTTTGAGTCCCGGGGCACGCCCCGCCCCTCGTAAATGCATCAAAATGCATCAAAATGCGACAGATTTTCTCTCCCGCCCGGAGCGATTTAGCAGTGCAATCCCATAGGGTCTGGGTCGACCCTTTTACCCCACCTTCCGGCATGCCCGTACCCGACCCGGCGCGACGGGCGGCGGCGTTGAGACAAGTTGCCTTGCGCTGGCGGCGGAGTCGCAAAAAACAATCAAGACCCCCGTCACCTGTTCCCCCCAGAATCGCGTTGACCGTTCAGTGGGAGTTTGACCCAACTGGAACTCATCAGGTAGGACCCCGGCCTGCCGGGGTTGTCAATCGACAATTCCGCGAATAGGCCCGCTCCCATGCGGCCTTCCCACCCTGCTCCTATGCTAAAATTATGGAAGCGAATGGAGCTGCCCTATGGAGCTGCCAGCAACGATATATCTCGACCACGCCGGCACCACCGCCACAGATCCCGAAGTTCTGGAGGCGATGCTGCCTTTCTTTACCCACTTCTACGGGAACCCGTCCAGCATACATAACGTAGGACAGGAAGCTCGTCACGCCCTGGATACTGCCCGGGAAAGAGTCGCGGCCGTCCTGAATTGCCGCAATAACGAAGTCGTGTTCACCAGCGGAGGGACAGAGGCCGACAACGCCGCCATCCACGGCGCTGCCGTCGCGCTGCAGGGCACCGGAAACCACATCATCACCACCAGCGTTGAACACCATGCGGTACTGCATACGTGCCAGTATCTGGAAAGTATCGGGTTCGAAGTTACCTACTTGCCGGTGGATGACTACGGCGCGGTCAGTCCCGAAGCAGTGGGCAACGCAATAACCGACCGGACAACCGTGGTTTCCGTAATGTACGCCAATAACGAGATTGGCACTATTAACCCGATATCGGAAATCGGAGCAATGGTCCGGCGCCGGGCCGGCCAGTTGGGACGCACCATCGTCATGCACACCGACGCGGTCCAGGCAGCGGGGTTCCTCGACCTGAACGTTCGTCAACTGAACGTCGATATGCTCAGTCTGTCCGGCCATAAGTTCTACGGACCCAAGGGCTCGGGTGTATTGTTCATACGTCGAGGCACACCCTACCTTCCCCTCCTGCTGGGCGGTGGCCAGGAGCGGGAAAGGCGGTCCGGCACAGAAAACATCGCTGCTATCGTAGGGCTATCGGTCGCCCTCGAAACCGCCAACGCCACTCGCCTCGAGACAGGCGTTTACTGCGCCGCCCTTCGCGACCGGATCGTAGACAGGATCTCAGCGGAGATTGATGGGGCCATCCTTAACGGCCATCCGTCCAGCCGCTTGCCCAACAACGTCAACTTTTCCTTCTCAGGCGTGGAGGGGGAGTCGCTCCTCTTGGGCCTGGATTTGGCAGGGATCGCCGCTTCGTCGGGCAGCGCATGCAGTTCCGGTTCCCTGGAGCCCTCCCATGTGCTCTTGGCATTGGGCCAAACCGCCGAAACCGCCCGGGGCAGCCTGCGGATGACATTGGGAAAAAACAATACACAGGAGGAAGTCGACTACGTCCTGAACGTCTTGTCCGACCTCCTTCAGCAGCTCCGGGCGATGCCCACCCTTTCTCAGACGGGTTGACCCCACACGAAACCGGCGTCAAGGCCGCAGTCACTGAAGTATTACTTACTTTAGCTTAGGGGGATTTAGGGGTTGTTGTGCAAGAGGTTCGTGTTCGGATTGATCTTAGTTGCGGCTCTGGGCTTGCCTCTCTTTGCGGCGTGCTCGGAGGCGTCTCCGTCCTTCGGGAAGTATTACCGGGGCAAAACCCTGGACGTCAGCGTGGTATCCCTGGAACGGGCCGAGGAGATCCGGTACAAGTGGCCGAGAGACGATTCCGGCAAACACTGGCGCTTGGGACCCCTGGAACAGGAGAATGAGCTTGTCCTCCTGAGGGTCAAGGTCGAGAACCACACCGCCACCAGCGCCATCGTCAACGTGGACTCTAAAGCTGCCGAATTGAGGGATTTTTTCCGGGGTAAGTATTTCCCCATCGACATCAACGCCCGTGTCGAGGGGGCATCGGTCCCGGAGAACCCTGGGGCCGAGCGGCACATAGTGTTCCTGTGGAACGCGACCCTCGACGATGGGTCGACCCAGGCGTTCAACCTCGCTCAAGATATGGGAATAGATGGCGTACTGGTATTTGAAGCTCCCAGGGACACCAAGTTCAAAGAGTTCCGGTGGAGGGCCGGAGACTCCCTTTCCATCGACTTCTAGTCGCGAAAACTCATCGTGACTCCGACAGAAGGTCCGCCTGTTGTCCAGTCTGGCGTTGCTGGGGCTCCTCCCATCTGGCGCAGGCTCTTCCACGCCTCTGCCGGGTCGGCCCTTGCCGCTGCTGGAATATTCCTGCCCGTTACGGCAATTGTAGTGGGCCTCGCTGTATTGACCGCCTTCAGTCTTTCCCTTGATCTGGTTCGGTTCCGGGTGCCATCGTTGAACCGCACCTTCCTGCGTTGGCTGGCCCCGTTGCTCAAGCCGGATGAAGGGTTCAGAGTAACCGGTGCCACCTTCATGCTTGCCGCGGGCCTCGCCGCTTTCATCGCCTTCGACCGCTCGGTGGCCGTGACAGCCCTGTTTTTCCTGGCCCTGGGTGACCCCGCGTCAGCATTGGTCGGCTTTCGGGGGCCGATACCACGCTACATGGGAAAATCGATCTTGGGGCCAGCCGCGTTCATCGTTGTTTCCTTGGCGGTGGTCTCGGTCCTGGCCTGGACTGGAGTGATCGAGTGGCACTGGCGATGGGTGGTCGGAGCCGTAACCGCTGGAATCGTGGAATCCGTGCGTCTGCCTTTGGACGACAACCTGACGGTCCCGTTAGTGGGCGGAGCGGTAATGCAATTCCCGCTGTGGATTGCTTGATCCGGCGAATTGCCGAAGTCCGTTCCCGGCGGCTCCACGTGCTGCTTTCTCACCCCATCCCAGCCCTCGTCCACGTGGAGGCAGGGACTTCTCGCCTTCATCCTCACCTTCCCTCATCGAGGGGGAAGGGACTTGTTCAGAGGGTACTTTTATGCGGCTCCGTCAAACTCCACGGTGGTCGCACGTTCCCGTTGGAACTTCAGGTACGCCTGCTTCTTCATCGCCGGCCGATGGTTGGCAATGACTTCCTTGGCCTTGGCCGCGCCGTCCGAAAGCAGGTCGATGGCCACCATAGCCATAATCTTGGCCGGGTTGATCACCGCTGATTCGTAATCGGTCACCACGTAGTCCTTGCTGTGCCCGGGTCCCTCCGCTCCCGACGTGTACGGATGGCAGGCCGGGAGCAGTTGGCTGAGGTCGCCCATATCCGTGGAACCGCCCCGGTTGCGGCGAATTGGCATCACTAAAACGCTGGAAGGCCCGATTAGACTCCCGGAGTTCTGCTCAAACAGGTCCAGCAATCCCGTGTCGTGCCGCATGGGCAGATATCCTGGAATGTTGGTGATGTCCACGCTAGCCCCGACCGCCAGGGCCCCTGCTTTAAAGCACCGGTCCACTATCGCGCTATTGGTGACCACCGCCTTGGGGCTCCCCGACCTGACCCGCCACTCCAGTCTTACGTCCGATGGAACGGCGTTGACCGCTTCCCCACCGTGGGTCATTATCCCGTGGATTCGGACGGTATCCTCATCCTTGAATATTTCCCGGTTGGAGTTGATGGCCTGGAGAGCAAATGAGGCCGCGTTGAGGGCATTGACTCCCATGTGAGGAGCGCTGCCGGCGTGGGAACCACGCCCAATGAACCTGACGTATTTGACCACGTGACCGTTACTTGTGCCTCCGATGGCAAACTTGCGGTCCCCCATGTCGCTGGCGGTGTGGCACATCATCGCCATGTCGACGTCGTCGAACTCCCCAAGGCGGATCAACTCCTGCTTTCCGCCCATGAACTCTATCTTCCCTTGTGTGCGAAGGTCCAGCCGGTGGCCGACCTCTATGAACTCCTCGGCGGGAACGGCGAAGGGGATAATCTCACCCGAAAGTTGTTCCAGGACTTCTGGTTCCATCAGGCCCGCCAGTGCGCCGAGCATCATCCCGATCTGGCAATGATGGCCGCAAGCGTGGGCCGCGTTTGTTTCCGGGTCGGCGTAGGGGTGCTCGTTGACCACCAACGAATCGAGCTCCCCAATAATCGCCAGCCGGGGACCTGCACCCGAACCTCCCGGGACCGTCCCCTTGAGCCCGGTCAACGCCAACCCGTTCCGGTGGGCTATGCCCATCTCCTGGAACTTCTGACCGACCAGCGCCGCAGTCTTCACCTCACGGAACCCGGGCTCCGGGTTGGAGAGGATCTCCCGAGAAACACCGATTAACTCGGCTTTTCGCCGCTCGATAGCGGCGCAGGCCCGCTGCTTGAGTTCCTGCCTGGCTAACGTGTTACTCTGCGTCAAACGTTTCTTCCTTCTCCAGGCCCCGCATGAAATGGAGGTATTCGTTGCGGGTCATTGCCGGGCGGTAGCCGGCAATGATCTTTCCTCCTACTTCGGCGCCGTCGGCCAGCAGGTCAACGACGGTGGCCGCGATCGACTTGGCCGCAGTGAGAACGGCCAGGTTGTAGTCCCGGATGACATAGTTGGCTCCGTGTCCCAGTCCGGTGGCGCCTCCCACGTAAGGGTGAATCGCGGGCATGACCTGGCTGATGTCGCCCATGTCGGTGGAACCCGTCCTGTGGGTGACCCGCCCCACGTTTTCTTCTCCAACCAGGGAGTTAGCGTTGGACCGGAACACCTCGTTCATGGTCTCGTTCTGGGCCAGCGGCAGGTACCCGGGGTGCGTGTGAATCACTACCTTCGCTCCGACGGCCATCGCCCCGGCTCTCAGAGCCCGGTCCACCTTCCCATTGGCGTCCATGATAGCGTCTACGGTCTTGCCCCGCACGAAAGTTTCCATCCTGACGTCGGCGGGAACGGCACTAACCGCCTCACCGCCGCGGGTTATGATGGGATGCACCCGGACCGTGTCGTCATCCTTGAACGTCTCTCGGTTGTAGTGGATGGCGCTTAGAGCCAGCGTCGCCGCGTTGAGGGCGTTGATCCCCAGGTGGGGTGCTCCGCCTGCGTGGGAACCCTTACCGACGAACTGTATCTGCTTCGCCAGCGTTCCATTGTTGGTCCCGCTGATGCAGAGCTTTCCCTCGTTCTCGTTGCTTGTTGTGTGGACCATCATCGACAGGTCCACTTCGTCAAACTCCCCCAGGCGTATCATTTCCGGTTTACCACCGAGGAATTCCAGCTTACCTTCCCGGCGCAGGCTGTCCCGGTATTCGATCTCGATGTATTCTTCCGCCGGCACGGCGACCAGCGCGATCCGCCCGCTCAGTTCCGACAGCACGGAGGGTTGCATCAACCCCAGAGCTACGCCGACTAACATTCCGATCTGGCAATGGTGGCCGCAGGCGTGGGCCGCGCCGGTTGCGGCATCTGCATGGGGGTGTTCTTTGACTATTAGAGAGTCGAGTTCTCCCAAGAGGGCTATGGTCGGGCCCGGGCTGCCACCGACCAGTTCCCCGCGAACTCCTGTGATGGCCAGCCCCGACCGAAATGGAATGCCCAATTCGGCGAACTTGTCGGCGACGAGCCTGGCGGTCTTGAATTCGCGGAAACCCGGCTCCGGGTTGGCAAGGATGGTCTTGGCGAGACCGATTATCTCCGACGTGCGGCGGTCGATTTCCTGGAAAACTTGCTGTTTCAGTTCTTCCTTGGACGGCACTGGCGCTCCCTTGAAGGAATCCCTATGAGGGACTCTTTTGAAGGACTGGCGGGGGGGTTGCGCCGAATTCTATCAGAGGGTCTGGCAAAAGAACATCCCGGAAGGGCGTCCGCAGGGCAGCAGCCCAACGCATAAAGTGAGGGAAAGACAGCCAATAAGTTAACCGAGGCAGTAGTTGCAGAGGGGATATTTAGGGGTCAAGCTGCGGCACCTGCATGGTGGTACCCTTCAAGTGCCACACCTTCAAATGTGATAGGCCCGGGGGGCGATGGGCCGCGTTGTATAATGGGTGTCACCAATCATGAAAGTCGTTATCGCGCCCCAAAGTTTCAAAGGCAGTCTCTATGCGCTGGAGGCTGCGGAAGCCATCCAGCGCGGCGTTCTGGAGGCGGACCCGACCGCAGATACCCTTCTGGTCCCGGTTGCCGACGGCGGCGACGGCACGCTGGAAGCCCTCGTAAACGCGACCGGCGGGCAGATATTCCGCAGCATCGTCACCGGTCCGCTGGGTCAAGCGGTGGAGGCCCTCTGGGGAGTAATGGGAGACGGGCTAACCGCCGTCGTGGAAATGGCCCGTCCGTCGGGGCTGGCCCTGGTGCCACCCAAACGCCGCAACCCCCGAACCGCCACCACCCGCGGGACCGGGGAAATCATCCGAGAGGCGCTGGACAAGGGGTTTACCCGCATTATCGTGGGCCTCGGCGGCAGCGCGACCAACGATGGCGGGGCAGGCATGGCGTCGGCTCTCGGAGCAAAGTTCCTGGACCGGAGGGGGCAGCAGCTGCCGCCGGGAGGCGCAGCCCTTTCCCGCCTGGACAGCATCGACGTTACCGGTCTCCACCAGGCGTTAAGGGAGGCAGCGATCATCGGCGCCACCGATGTCACCAATCCGCTGTGCGGCCCCGAAGGAGCGTCCGCCATCTACGGGCCGCAAAAAGGCGCCTCAGCCAAGGTGGTTGCCGAGTTGGACGACGCTTTGAGCAATTTCGCCCGGGTCGTGAGACGCGACGTTGGGATCGACGTTCTGGACACTCCAGGCTCGGGAGCGGCAGGAGGGCTGGGCGCCGGTCTGATGGCCTTTGCGGGCGCCGACCTGCGTTCGGGAATCGAAATGGTATGCGAAGTCCTGGAGTTCGACCGGCACCTAGAAGGCGCCGATCTGGTGATTACCGGCGAAGGCCGGGCCGATGAGTCCACCATCTACAACAAGGCTCCGGTTGGGGTTGCGCAACGCGCCCGCGCCAGGGGCGTTCCCACCGTGGTCCTGGCGGGGAGCCTGGGGCCCGGGCACCAGGCCCTCTATGACCACGGGGTGGCGGGAATTGTGTGCATCGCCGACCGTCCCATGAGCTTTGACCGCAGCCTCGCCCGCACCGGAGAACTTCTCCAGGGGGCTGCCGAGCGGACCATCCGGCTGATCCAGGCAACCGGGCGGGCAACAAGGTCCTAGATTTAGCGGCGCTAATTCCCTTTGAGGGTGTGGGGGGAAAGATTTACCGGGGTCTGGGTTCCCTTTTTGCGACTCCGCCGCTGGCGCAATGTAACTTGTCTCAACGCCAGCCGCTGTCGCGCGGAGTGCGTCGCGGAGGGTGACGGGAGAGAGGATTTGCTCCGGCTGGCGTCCTAGGGGGAGTGTTGACGGGGGGCTGGGTTCCCGCCCTGGCCTACGCAGGGGCGGGCCCTGCGCGGGAGTATCTGTGTTGGATGACGGGAGAGATGGCGAGCGGCAAAGAGCCGTTATTCGCGCTGGGTTTGAGATGGTTTCCTAGTCCGCCTTTCGGGCACAATAGTCTACGCGACGACTATGAAGATCTGGACGCTGGAAACTGAGCAGTGGCTACCGCTTCCCAGGGAAGAGGTCTTCCGGTTTTTCGCGGACGCACTCAACCTGGAAATCATCACGCCGCCTATGCTTGAATTTCGCGTGGTGACTCCGCCACCCATCACCATGAAGGCGGGGACGGTAGTCGATTACCGGCTCAAGCTGCGGGGGATTCCCCTGCGGTGGCGGAGCGAGATCACCAGGTGGGAGCCGCCCGAGTTGTTCGTGGATGAACAGCGGCGCGGCCCGTACCGGTTCTGGCGCCACCTGCATACGTTTGAGGAATCGGGAAGTGGAACCGTGGCCCGTGACTATGTTGAGTATGCCGTCATCGGGGGAGCCATTGTGAGGAACTTGTTGGTGGCCCCGGACTTGCGGAGGATATTCGCCTACCGGCAGGAAAAGTTGGCGGAGCTGTTTTGCCGGTAGAGGGGTGTTGGGGACGGGGAGAGTGGGTCTGCTCTGGTTGGCGTCCCCGGGGGAAGGTTGACGGGAGGGAGGGTTAGCTGCGGTTGCCGTTCCTGGGGGCGGTGGGTTACGGGGGTCTGGGCCCCCGCCTGCGCGGGGGTGACGGGAGAGTGGGTTAGCTCCGGTAGCCGTCCCTGGGGGGAGGGTTGACGGGGGTCTGGACCCCTGCCTGTGCGGGGGTGACGGGAGGGAGGACTTGCCGCGGTTGCCGTTCCTGGGGGGAGAGGGTTACGGGGGTCTGGGCCCCCGCCTGCGCGGGGGTGACGGAGGAGTTGGCGCGGGGGCAGGATTTGGGGGGATGACGGGGAGAGGGGGCGGGTTGGCAGCCAGTTGTTTCTCGCACGCCCTCTTAAGGGGCGGGGTGCAGCCGGAGCCTAGACGACGCGCTCCCGGACGAAGTCCACGACTATTTGGGACAGCTCGATGGAACGATCGGCGTCGTCCCGGTCGAATGCCTCGGAGGGGATGCCCCCGGGGAGGAACGCGGGATAGCGGGTTATTTCGTAATACTTGTCCAGCTGACGGGCCTCGCTCTTGACCGTGTCGAAAAACATCTCAAAAATCTTGGCGTCTTCGCACAGGTCATTCAGGGAGTGGCCCCAGACGTCTTCGGCGCCACGGTGGTACAGGTACGCTTTGACCGCTTTCTCCGCCGCCTGTTGCCCCAGGAAACAGGCCAGATTGAACCGGCTACCCTCCCGGTTGAAATCGGCGTCTTCCAGGTCCTGGATGGCTTGACGCAGCCAGCGGGCGCCCTCGGCTTCGTGATCAGGCATTGAATAACACGCGTCCTTTCCGGCAAGCTGCGTTCAGGGCCGGCAATTCATCCTGCAACCGTTCGAACTCGTCGGGGGTGTACACCAGGGTCTCGACGTGGACCATGCTGCCCAGGTGGTAGAAGAAGAAGTCCTCCCGACGCCCGAAGGGACGGTCGGTGTCATGCACGGCGATCAACCGTATCTTGCTATCGGGGGAGTATTCCCCGGTGACCATGTCCCCGGTGAGAATGATTTTTTCCACCCCCAGCGTGGGCAACAACTGCTCGATGTTCTGAAGCTCCTGCTCCAGCATGCGCTTCCGGAACTCGGTGAACCCGATCCGCACCGGCATCTATTACTCCTCGTCCAGCAACACCATGTGGACTTCTTTAGGCCCGTGGACACCGATTACAATGGTCTGCTCAATATCGGCGGTGCGGCTGGGGCCGGTGATGAAGTTGAGATAGCTGCCCATGTCCCCGCCGTTCTGGAAATACTCCAAACGCCGCAACAGGAAAACGTCGTCCAAGGATTCGACCACGTCCCGAGGACGGACCAACGCAACGTGGACCGGCGGCACCAGCGAAACCAGCCGGCTCAACCCGGCGCGGGGCACCACCACCACCGATCCGGTCTCAGCCACCGCGTAATCAACCCCGGTGATGCCCAGATCCGCCCGTATAATGTCCTGCCGAACCTGGTCCCGGTCACGAACGTCCCCCATGACGGCGGCGGCTACCTCCAGGCCCGCGTTTCCCAAGGCCTCGTCAACCGGGACCTCGGAGAAAACGTCCTGAGCTGAGCGGGCGATCCGCTGGGCGCCCACAGAACTGGCAACATCCACCACGACGCCCACTGCGGCCTCGGCCCGGCTCACCCGGTGGACCTGCCATCCCCGCAAGGCGGCCGTCTCCGCCAGCCGGGAAACCAGCTCGCCCCGGGATTCCTTCAACCTATGACTGGCCTCAACCGCCCGGGCTTCCAGTTCCTCCAGGCCGTCCGATGCCCGGGGGAAAACGGGTTCGACTGCGTCAGGACCCGGCCGGCCCAGTGCCCTCCGGATGGAGGCGATGAAATCCGATTGGGACGTTCCCGGATAGGCTGCCACGCTAACGTCCGTTCCGCCCGGGCTTGCCAAGCCCGGGGTTGGAAAGTTCCTGGTCCCAAATGTCGTGAAAGGTACGGGCCGGAACAGCCGGCAGGTCGCGGGACCGGCTCCACCGGGAGAAAGGCGGGAAGGGAGCGCGGGCTATCCGACCGCGCTTGGCGAAAGGAACCTGCAACACCCGGGCGGCTTTCCTGCCCAGCGCAAGAAGGGCCGGGCGCGACATAACTGCCGCGAATCCCCGGGCGAGAAGGCGCTCCCCACGGGTTGCCGACCGGACTTCCGGGGCCGGACTCTCCTTCAATTGGCCCCGCAGGTGCAGCAGCATTCGGGGGATGTTGATCTTGACTGGACATGCCTCGCGGCAGGCGCCGCAAAGAGTGGAAGCGAAGGGCAGGTCTTTAGCTTCCTTCAGGCCCACCAACTCCGGCGTGACTATCGAGCCGATAGGACCCGGGTAGACCCATCCGTAGGCGTGTCCTCCCACCTTCTGGTAAACCGGGCATATATTCAGGCAGGCGCCGCAACGGATGCAATAGAGGGATTCCCGCAGCGTGGGGTCGGCCAGCAGGCGGGAACGGCCGTTGTCCACGATGACGAGGTGGAACTCCTCGGGGCCATCTTCGTCCGACTCCCGGCGGGGCCCGCTGACCATGCTGACGTAGCTGGTAATCCGCTGACCCGTTGCCGACCGGGGCAGCAATCTGAGGAACAGGGCCAGGTTTTCCAGCGAGGGGATCACCTTCTCCATCCCGGCGATGCCCACATGGATGCGGGGGGCGGAGGTGCAGAGGCGTCCGTTCCCTTCGTTGGTGATGATGACGAGGCTGCCGGTGTCGGCGACGAGGAAGTTGGCGCCGCTTATCCCCAGGTCCGCCGCCAGGAATTTATCCCGCAGGGCGACCCGGGCCACGCGGGCCATCTCCTCGATGTCGTCGTTGTAGGGAACGCCCAGCTTGTCGGCGAAAAGCTGGGCCACCTGCTCCTTGGTCTTGTGGAGGGCCGGGGCAACGAGGTGGGAAGGCGTTTCTCCGGCCAACTGGATGATGTACTCGCCCAGGTCGGTTTCGTAGACCTCGACTCCGGCCCCTTCCAGGACATGGTTGAGGTCCAGTTCCTCGGACACCATTGACTTGCCCTTGGTCACCACGCGGACGCCACGGGCCTGGACGATGCCGGAGACTATGGCGTTGGCCTCAGCGGCGTCGGCCGCGAAGTGGACCTGGCCGCCGTTGCTTTCCACGTTGCGGGCCAGCATTTCCAGGTAATAGTCCAGGTGGTCGAGGGTGTGGGCCTTGACGGCCCGGGCCTCTTCGCGCCACGACTCCCACGTCTCGGCGGAAACTTCCTCGATGGCTTCACGCCGGGCTCCGTCGAACCCGGTGCCAACCCTTTGCAGCGCCCGCCGGAGCTGGGGATCCCGGATGGATATGGAAGAGGCGGGGATGAAGTCCCGGGTCTGGACCGCCGGCATCAGGACGCTCCCGGGTCCAGGATCTGGGCCAGGTGTTTCACCGCGACGCCATGTCCCTGGCGCGACAGGCCGCCGCCGATGTGCATCAGGCAGCTCATGTCACAGGCGACCAGGGTGTCCGCCGCAGTGGAGGCTATGTTGCCGATCTTGTCTTCCAGCATCCCTTCGGAGATGTGGGGGTACTTGACGGAGAAGGTGCCTCCGAAACCGCAGCAGCTCTCGCTGCCGGGCAGGGGGACTACATTCAAGCCTTCGACCCCGGCGAGCAACCGCTCGGCGGCGTCTCCTGCGCCCAACTCGCGGGAAAGGTGGCAACTGGGATGGTAGGTGACTCTGCCGGAGCCCGCCGCTCCGACGCTGGTCAGCCCCAACACGCCGGTCACAAACTCGGAAAGCTCGTACACCCTTGAGGCCAGCTCCAGCGCCCGCCGGCGCCGTTCCGGGTCTCCATCGAACAAATCGGGATAGAAGACCCGCAGCATCGCGGCGCAGGAGCCGGACGGCACGACCACGTATTGGCTGTCCGCGAACTGGTCCATTACCCGCAAGGCAAGTTTCCGGGCGTCGCCCGCAAAGCCGGAATTAAACAGGGGCTGCCCGCAGCAGGTCTGGCCCCGGGGAAAGTCCACGTCCACCCCCAAACTCCGCAGGAGACGCACCGTGCTGACCCCTACCTCCGGGTACAACTGGTCGACGATGCAGGTGACGAAAAGAGAGGCGCTGACGCCGGAGGGAGAAGACAATCGACAATCTTTCAGAGGGGGATGGCTCGGGGTAGCGTATCAGAGAGACCGGATGGAGGCAACCGGAGGGGCTCGTCGGATAGCGTTCCGTTTTAGTGGTGCGCCCCAACGGCGACGGGGTCTGGGTCCCCGCCACGGCCTACGCAGGGGGCAGGCCCT
The DNA here is from genome assembly GCA_951812535.1 of uncultured Dehalococcoidia bacterium. Taxonomy (GTDB): domain Bacteria; phylum Chloroflexota; class Dehalococcoidia; order Lucifugimonadales; family UBA3495; genus CATOSK01. The sequence continues at coordinate 321,947 of CATOSK010000001.1, forward strand.
ACGCGGGGATGAAGGGGGTTGGGGGGATGCATCCCCCCAACCCCCTAATAAGAAGAAACTATCTCAAGACGAAACTATCTTAAGTAAGAAGGAGCTGTGCGAGAGTCCACAGGCGGAAGGACGGGAGCCACCGGGGTCTGGATTCCCGCTCCCGCCTGCGCAGGGGCAGGCTCTGCGCAGCTTTGGCAACATACAAATGATGGGAGAGAAGGACGCGGCCGAGAACGAAACCATCTAAGATCCTGCCTTAGCTGGGCTTTGCGCAATTCAAGCGGCGTAAGCGAGGGAATCGACCATTCGGTTGTATCGGCCATTCGGTTGTAAAGAGCGGCGGGGAGTTCCTGCGTATCGGTGCAGGCTGCGGAGAGTGAAAAACCCTCCGATGCCAGCCACAGATGCCGTCGCACCAGGGCGATGGCATCCACGAAGGTCGGCGACGGCTTGTCGTACCAGGCCGCGGTACGTTGGGTGATGGGATGACGTTTCTGCAAGGCGTGGGCGGCCAGGGTGGTCCAGGAGAAGAGGCCCAGCAGGGCGGGCGTGGTGCGGGCGATGGCCAGGCCGGACCACTGGCGCTGGGTTTCCATGCCCAGATGGGTTCGAGCTTCCTGGAAGGTGACCTGGAAGGTGACCTCCAATTGCCGACGCAGCACAAACCACTCCAGGATCTGGATCGGGTCCGCCGAGGAGTCGGTGCAAGGGAGGGCCTGGGGATCAAAGGCGCCTTGGGGATCAAAGGCGCCCTGGGGATCGCGGATCAGCACCCAGCGGATGGATACGGCCGGCTTCCCCGAGCGGTACCAGACGGCGGTCTGGGAGGTGAGTTCCACGATGCGGGTGTTCCACGATGCGGGTGGTGCCGTCATACCAGGCCACCGCAGCGGTAGTCCAAGCCACATGGTCCTGATCCAAGAGTGATTTCAGGGATGGGCGTCGCGGGCCTTTCGTCGCGGGCCTTTCGTCGCGGGCCTTTCAATGCTGGCCGGCCGTTCTGACCCGGTTGCTGACCCGGTTGCCGGATCGGCGCTGGCGCATACAGGGGGGCGTCCAGGCGCAATCTGGCGATGAGGGTCACTGGCTCGCGCCGGGACTGGCAGCAGTGCAGCAGATCCAGGACGGCGTAGCTGTTGTCGCCCACCAGCACCATGGGCCGATGGGGCAACCAGCGGCGCAGCAGTAGGACCATCTGCCGGGCCCAGTCGGTGATCTTCTTGTGCCGACGTCCCGGTCGCTGGTAGTAGCGCGACGATGGCGCCAGCACCGTGAGCACCGGCAGTGCCCAATGGCGTCCCGCCCAAGGGACATGGCCCAACCACATCAGGGAGATCCAGAGGGAGATCCAGATCAGGGATATCCAGCGCAGACCACTGGCCTTGACCAGTTGGTGCCGGCTGGAGCGCACCGCGTCCCGGTAGATGCCTCGGGCCCTTATCCTGGCCCCGCGACGCCGCTCCAGGGTCTCGTCGATGCCGAAGACCAAGGGACCGTCGCCGCGATCCAAGTCGCGATCCAAGTACTGTAGCAGCAGCAAGAGCAAGATGCGTGCGGCCTCACGGGGCGACCACACCGCCCTATTGAGCACCTCGTGGTAGCGGGCGTAGTCGTCCTGGTCGCTGCGTCCTGGTCGCTGCGTCCCATGACGCGGAGCGCCACGGCCACGGTGCGCTGGCCCGTGGCCAGGACGCACCCACCATCAGCAGTTGGGCTTTCTGCCAAGTCGGGTTGGTGAACAGCAATGCGAAGGGGGCGAGTATCGGTACAATGGCATCGGGCAGGGTAAGCATGGCTGGGCCTTTAGTGAGATTTGGGTCAGGCCAGCTTACCCTGTCTTTATACTTTTTCTAAATCTTGCGCAAAGTCCAGCTAAGCACCGTTGCCCACCACGGGGTAAGGACTCATGCTGTCGGCCCTCCTGGCACCCTGGCTGGGGGTCCCGTCGGGTTACATACCTGATGCCAGCCCGGGTTTGGTTTCATCTATCATCTTTGGGATGTCCCGGGTGTTGAACGCCAATGCGATCCAGGCACCGGTGAGAGGGTTGCGAAAGTCGGAACGGGCAGCAGCAGCGGAAGAGGCGGTGGGACCGGTTCAACGGGGACCAGCGAGGGTTGCTGTTGCGACCATGGAGCGTTCCTGCCGGGACGCGGCGTTGAAGTCCATGATGGCCTGTTCTGCTCGGTTGATCCAGGTATTGAACTAGTTCTGGGCAAAGTCGTAATGTCACGTATTTAATGGTCTGACCCTGGATGCTATTATTTAATGGTCTGACCCTGGATGCTATTCTTGGGAGTGAAGTAGTGTTGTGGGAGGGGCAGCCGTGGTGCGGGAAGTTTACGGGGTCTAGAGGACTACCCTGACAAGGACCGTATTGTGCTGGGTATGGACAACTTGAACACCCACCATCCGTCCTCGCTGTACGAGGAATTCGAACCTGCCGAAGCACGGCGCATCGCCGAACGCCTGGAGGTCCACTACACCCCCAAGCATGGCAGTTGGCTGGACATGGCCGAGATTGAAATCGGTGTGATGGCCCGCCAATGCCTGAACCGCCGTATTCCCGACCAAAGGGCTACAAGCTGGACTTTGCGCAAGATTTTAGAAGAAGTATAAAGACAGGGTAAGCTGCCTGACCCAAATCTCACTAAAGGCCCAGCCATGCTTACCCTGCCCGATGCCATTGTACCGATACTCGCCCCCTTCGCAATGCTGTTCACCAACCCGACTTGGCAGAAAGCCCAACTGCTGATGGTGGGTGCGATCCTGGCCACGGGCCAGCGCACCGTGGCCGCGGCGCTCCGCGTCATGGGACGCAGCTACCAGGACGCAGCTACCAGGACGACTACGCCCGCTACCACGAGGTGCTCAATAGGGCGGTGTGGTCGCCCCGTGAGGCCGCGCATCTTGCTCTTGCTGCTGCTACAGTACTTGGATCGCGACTTGGGTCGCGGCGACGGTCCCTTGGTCTTCGGCATCGACGAGATCCTGGAGCGGCGTCGGCGGGGCCCGGATAAGGGCCCGAGGCATCTACCGGGACGCCGGTGCGCTCCAGCCGACACCAACTGGTCAAGGCCAGTGGTCTGCGCTGGATCTCCCTGCGCTGGATCTCCCTGATCTGGATCTCCCTCTGGATATCTCTGATGTGGTTGGGCCATGTCCCTTGGGCGGGACGCCATTGGGCACTGCCGGTGCTCACGGTGCTGGCGCCATCGTCGCGCTACTACCAGCGACCGGGACGTCGGCACAAGAAGATCACCGACTGGGCCCGGCAGATGGTCCTACTGCTGCGCCGCTGGTTGCCCCATCGGCCCCTGGTGCTGGTGGGCGACAACAGCTACGCCGTCCTGGATCTGCCGCACTGCTGCCAGTCCCGGCGCGAGCCAGTGACCCTCATCGCCAGATTGCGCCTGGACGCCCCCTGTATGCGCCAGCTCCGATCCGGCAACCGGGTCAGCAACCGGGTCAGAACGGCCGGCCAGCATTGAAAGGCCCGCGACGAAAGGCCCGCGACGCCCATCCCTGAAATCACCCTTGGATCAGGACCATGTGGCTTGGACTACCGCTGCGGTGGCCTGGTATGACGGCACCACCCGCATCGTGGAACACCCGCATCGTGGAACTCACCTCCCAGACCGCCGTCCGGTACCGCTCGGGGAAGCCGGCCGTATCCATCCGCTGGGTGCTGATCCGCGATCCCCAGGGCGCCTTTGATCCCCAGGCCCTCCTTTGCACCGACTCCTCGGCGGACCCGATCCAGATCCTGGAGTGGTTTGTGCTGCGTTGGCAATTGGAGGTCACCCCGTATCAAGTACGGGGCAGGCTCTTCCAGGAAGCTCGAACCCATCTGGCATGGAAACCCAGCGCCAGTGGTCCGGCCTCGCCATCGCCTGCACCACTCCCGCCCTGCTGGGCCTCTTCTCCTGGACCACCCTGGCCGCCCACGCCTTGCAGAAACGTCATCCCATCACCCAGCATTCCATCACCCAGCGCACCGCGGCCTGGTACGACAAGCCGTCGCCGACCTTCGTGGATGCCATCCCCCTGGTGCGACGGCATCTGTGGCTGGCATCGGAGGGTTTTTCACTGTCCGCAGCCTGCACCGATACGCTGGAACTCCCCGCCGCTCTTTACAACCGAATGGTCGATTCCCTCGCTTACGCCGCTTGAATTGCGCAAAGCCCAGCTTAGAAACTATCTCAAAACTTACACTCCGAAACCAGAAACCCGCGAAAGGGGAACGACCGGGGTCTGGATTCCCGCCTGCGCGGGAATGAAGGGAGGGAGACGTGGGGATCCCCGGCTACGCTCACTTGCTTCGAGATAGTTACTAAATTGCGATGCCGCCGATTCGCCGGGGCGTGGATTGCCTTGCCTTTTGCGGGGGCGGGCGTTAGTATCCCATTTGGCGCCACCCAAGGGGTGACGCGATATTATCGTGGACGGAACGGCTGGAATGATTCCGCGCCGTCCAATCAGCAATTGCAGGCAGGTCGTTTATGAATGTGATGGAAGCCGTTGCCCGAATCTTGAAAATTGAAGGGGTGGAGTGGGTGTCCTGTTTCCCTCCAACCAGCTGATTGAACACGTCGCCAAGGAAGGTATCCGCACGATCATGTTCCGCCAGGAGCGGGGCGCCCTGATGGCCGCCGACGGGTACAGCCGCCTGAATCAGCGGGAAAAGTTCGGCGTCACCATCACCCAGGGCGGTCCGGGGTCAGAGAACTCCATGGGGGGCCTGGCCCAGGCATACAGCGACAATGTGCCGATCCTGTACCTTCCCGGCGGGCCGGCGCTGAGCCAGTATTCGGTAAAGCCCAACTTCTCCCCGGTGCGGACCTACGCCAGCGTTACCAAGCAGGGGGAGGTTATCACCCAGCCAAGCCAGGTTTCCTCGGTCATGCGGCGCGCCTTCCACGCTCTGCGGAACGGCCGGCCTGGGCCGGTAATCGTGGAGATACCCGCGGATGTCGGCACCCAGGAAGTTTCTGAAGCCGACCTGAACTATCAAGCGCCCAAGCGGGCCCGCCAGGCACCGGACCCCGCCGACGTTAAGCAGGCGGTGGAGCTGCTGCTGAATGCCCGCAAGCCGGTCATCTGGTCGGGGATGGGCGTCCTCTTCGCCGGAGCTTCCAAGGAATTGACGGAGTTCGCGGAACTGGCCGAGATCCCGGTCTACTGCACCATGCCGGGCAAATCATCCTTTAACGAAAGCCATCCCCTCGCCCTGGGCTCGGGGAGCGCTTCCACTTCGCTGCCCGCCCGCACCTGGCTGCAGGAGTCGGACGTTCTCTTCGCCGTCGGCTCCAGCATGACCCGCACCGGCTATGGCCAGCCCATACCCGGGGGGCAAGGTCATCATCCACAACGTCGAGAGCATTGAGGACATCAACAAGGACTTCCCCGTGGATGTGGGGCTGCCCGGCGATGCCAAGCTGACCCTGGAAGCCATGATCGATGAGGTCAAGGTCCAGACGGGGGCAAGCGGCCGCAAAGGGACCACCGGAGTGCAGTCGGAAATCGCGACCATGCGGGATGCCTGGATGGGCGAATGGGTGGATATCCTCGAAACCAACGAGAAGCCCATCAGCCATTACCGGGTGATCGGTGAGCTGGAGCGGGTGCTGGACAAGGACAACAGCATCGTCACCCACGACGCCGGCGCGCCCCGGGACACTATCATGCCCTTCTATACCGCCAGCGTCCCCCACAGCTACATTGGATGGGGCAAGACCACCCACCTGGGATATGGCATCCCGCTGATGATCGGGGCCAAGCTGGCCCGCCCGGATAAGTTCTGCCTCAATTTCATGGGGGATGGAGCCTTCGGGATGTCAGGACTGGATATCGAGACGGCGGTGAGGGCCGGCGCCCCCATTACGACAATCGTCCTGAACAACGGCGGCATGGCGACCTATCCCGTGGATACCCCACCGCCAACGAGCTGTTCGGGGCGACCCAGATGAGCGGCGACTACGCCAAGATCGCCGAAGGCATGGGCGCGGTCGGAATCACGGTCGTCGAACCGGGCGAGGTGGCCTCGGGCCCTGGAACAGGCAAAGCGGCTCAACGCAGATGGCCGGACGGTCCTGATAGATGTTCACGGCCAACCTGGAGGCCCGCCGATCCCAGTTCTAGGAGCGTGTCCCGAAGTTAATCCTGTCACCCCCATCCTTGCCCCCGCCTACGCGGGGGCAAGCTCTTCCTTCGTCAAGGGAGAAGCGACCGTGGACCACGATAATCGCATGAACGCCAGTTTGGTCAAATTGCCGGTGAACGGTCAACACGGTACTGTGAGGCACAAACGACGGGGGCCTGATTCCCTTTTGCGACTCCACCGCTGGCGCAAGGTCACCCCCGCCTGCGCGGGGGCAGGCTTGTCTCAACGCCAGCGGCTGTCGCGCGGAGTCCTGCGCGGGGGTGACGGGAGAGATGTTGAGCGTAAGGGAACAGGACTGGGGGGATAATCACTGGGTTTACACGCGGGGCAGGCTCTGTGTGGGGGTGACGGGGGAATGTGAAGGAGCCGGACTGAATGCCAGTCCGGCTCTTTTTGGCTCCGCGTTGCGGCGGGGACGGTTGTTCTTCTCCGGTCCGGTCCTAATCGAAGAGGGACAGGAGCATCAATCCTCCGAAGGCGACCCCGAGTACGATCATCAGGACTATGAGTTCCCCTCCCGATTGGGCCCGGGCCTGCAATTCCCAGGGCCGGTCCTTGTAACGGTTAAGCCGCTCCAACTCTTTCTGCCACATGTACTCGCCCAGTTTGCCACGGTAGCGGGGAATCATTCGCTTGAACTCCTTTTGCTTTGCCGACGGTGACGGCCTGACGTTTTCGAGAATTCAGCAGGGAAGAGCCTGCGGGATAGCCTGAAGTCCTTCAATTTTCATCGCCTATCAATCCCTGCGGGGAAAACACGAAACCCCTGTTGCCGCAGGGGTTTCGGTCCAGTTGCCGGTTGGCGGGAGTGCGAGGGAGTCGAACCCACCTACCCCGCTCTTCACGAGGCATAACGGTTTTGAAGACCGCAAGAGCCACCGGGCCCCATCCACTCCCCCCGAAAACCGCGGGAGCAGGGGGTTAACTGCCAGGACTGCGTCGATCTTCTGCTTGAGCCTGCCCTTGGGGGCCGCTCCCACGTGCTGGTCGACGGGCTTTCCGTCCTTGAAGAAAATCAGGGCGGGGATGCTGCGGATGCCGTACTTCATGGCGATGTTCGGGTTGTTGTCCACGTCCACCTTGGCCACGTTCAGCTTGCCGTCGTACTCCAGGCGAGGTCGTGGACTGCGGGGGCGATCATCTTGCAAGGGCCACACCATTCGGCCCAGAAATCGACCAGGACGGCGCAACTCGGAGTTGATAACTTCGTCGTCCCAACTGCTCTCGTTGACTTCGATAGGTTCAGGCATCAGGCCTCCAGATA
>CATOSK010000002.1 GCA_951812535.1 uncultured Dehalococcoidia bacterium
GCCAGGGCCGTCTCCGACTGTTTGTTCAACGCTCCGGTTTCCGGGTCCACGGAATACTGGTCGATGCGGTCGTCCTGTTGCAGTGAAATGTACAAGTACCCTCGTCATTAGGCGGCCTCCCGGTCAGGCAATTTTCACGTCTTCGGTCATTATAGGCGCATCTGCTACTACCCGGACGCTCATAATGGGCGTGCGGGTTGTATAATCGCGCCAATCCTGGCGAAAACCAGAATCAACGCCGAATATGCGTTAACCGGAGGTTGGGCTATGCCTGAAGCTGGCGAGACTTCGATGGAAGAGTTCAAGTTCATGGCCGACCGGGCCGGGTTGGGCATGAGTCAGGAAGAACTGGAGGACCTCAAGCCGGTTTACGAGATGTACGCGGCCTACGCCAGGCAGCTGCACACCCTCAGCTTCGGGGCAGAGGAGATGGTGGTGGAGTTTCACCCGGACTGGCCGCAGGGATGACCGGGGTTGGTTGACTCCCACCGGCAGAATCTGTCCGAAAACAGGAGAGCATTATGTCCAGCACCGACAACCAGCTCCACTACCTCAGCATCCGGCAAGCCGGCGAGTTGCTCCGCCAAGGGGAACTCTCCCCGGTGGAACTGACCCGGGCCTGCCTGGACCGGATAGATGCCACCGACGACCGCCTCCATTCCTTCATCCTGCTGCTGCAGGATGAAGCCCTGTCCGACGCCCGCAGCGCGGAAGCGGAGATCTTGCGGGGGGCGTACCGGGGTCCGATGCACGGCATACCCTTCGCCCTGAAAGACCTCTACGACACCGCCGGCATCCGCACCACATCTGGCTCCCGGGTGGACATCGACCGGGTCCCCGCCGAGGACGCCCGCACCACCGCCGGGCTGAAGAACGCGGGAGGCATCCTTCTGGGCAAGCTGGCGATGCACGAGTTCGCGCTGGGAGGGCCCGACTGGACGACGCCTTTTGAACCGGCCTGCAATCCGTGGAACTTGGCCCACATCACCGGAGGCTCCAGTAGCGGGTCCGGGTCGGCGGTGGCGTCGGGACAGGCGATGGGTGCCCTCGGTTCCTGCACGGGAGGGTCTATCCGCGGCCCGGCTTCGCTGTGCGGTATCGTGGGGCTGAAACCCACCTACGGGCGGGTGAGCCGCTTCGGCGTCGTCACCCTGAGCTGGTCCCAGGACCACGCCGGGCCAATGACCCGGACGGTTGAGGACACGGCCTACATGCTCCAGGCCATCGCCGGGCATGATCCCAGGGACCCCACCTCCAGCAAGGCCCCGGTGCCGGACTACTCCCGGTCGCTGCGGGAGGATATCCGGGGCGTCAGGATCGGTCTCCCCCGGCATTACTTCTTCGACGACGATCCCGGGGTAAGCCAGGAGGTGGTGGCCAGGGTGGAGCAGGCCGTGGAGGCCTTGGCCGGGCTGGGCGCCGAGGTAGAGGACGTGACCCTGCCCAGCCTCGACTACGTACGGGCGGCCAACTCGGTGATCATGGTCAGCGAGGCCTTCGCATACCACGAGCCCAACCTGAAGACCCGCCCCCAGGAGTTCGGCGAGATAGTGCGCAGCCGGTTCCGGATCGGGGGGCTGCTCAACGCATCGGACTACCTGCAGGCGCAAAGGGTGCGGACCTGGGCGCGGCGGGAGTTTGCCGAGGTGATGAAGACGGTGGACTTCCTGGTGACGCCCACGATGACCCAGCCGGCGCCGGCCTTCGAGGGGTACGATCCGGCGTCGACGGTGCGGGGGAAGAGCTTCACTGCGCCCTTCAACGTCACGGGCCTTCCGGCAATTTCCATTCCGTGCGGGTTTACCGAGAGCGGATTGCCCATCGGGATGCAGATAGCAGGGAAGCCCTTCGACGAGCCGGGGGTCATCCAGGCCGCCTACACCTACCAACAGCAGGCGGGTTGGCACGAACTGAGGCCTCCCATATAACGTTCCTGGGTAACGTTCCGGCTGGACCATACACCGTTCAGTCCACCGTCCAGTCCAACGGAAGCATCACGGCGAGAGGGGGAAGCAAATGGGCAGAATCACGGTGAACATCGGAGAGCCAGGAGGACAAGCTGCGGTGGGCGCCACGTGGCGTTACGCCCGGGGCTACGCTCCCGGCGAGGAGAACGAGGGCCTGGTAGCCCAGGTCGAAGGCAGTCCGGCGCGGCTGGCGGACTATGACGATTCCGGTTGGGACGTGGTAATGAACCTTCCCGACCGGATTTCCCAGGGATTCAGCTTCATGTGGTACCGGACGACCATCACCGTCCCCGAAACCCTGGATGGCCTCTCCACCCGGGGGATGCGGGTGCAGTTCGAGACCTGCGTGGACGACTATGCGGAAATCTGGATCGACGGGGAATGGAACCGGGACCGGGGAGCGATCCAGGGATTCAACACGCCCCAGCGGGTGATGGTCAGCGGAGAGGTCCAGCCGGGGGACAAGCACACCATCGCCGTGCTCGCAATCAACGGCCCCCTGGCCCTGCCCTTCGGCGCGATCCACATGCGCTATGCCAACCTGGGATTCGAGTGGAGCGGGGACTAACTAAACCAAAGTCAAGGTGAAATGTACATATTGCTAGACCGCACTATCGGTGCCCACCCGGTTTGGGCCTGAAGGTGCTGTTAGGTGGCGTGGAGTCCCTTCGGTCATCGTCAATCTCCCCGAAATGCACATCCCACCCTGATGTTGGTTCGGCTACGTGATCTTACATTTGATGCACACCTGTGGAGTGTATAAAGCCGAACTAAGGAAGAGCACGGTGAACTCAAGCCGTGCTCTTCGGTGAACCTGTAGAAATAGTCCGGTAAGCCTGCGTTCGGGCTAGACGAACCAGCCCATGCCTTCCAGGTGGCCGCGCAGGAAGGCTATTTGGCCTCCGTGGACGATGTTGTCAAAGACCAGGACACCCATGATGGTCTCTTTCGGCTCGGGGTCCGAACCGGGCCTTAGGCTCATGGTCGCGCTCAACTCCTCGTCGGTCACGGAGGACATGTAGTCCCGGCAGCAGGCCTTCATGGCCTCGTAGTACCCTGCCAGGACGTCTCTGGAGGGAAGCGGCCACGCGGCCACGCGCGCCGCGTCCCAGCCTTGGCCGGTCGTCTCCGGGTCGTCGCTCAGGCCGAATTTCTCGCACCAACCGTTCTCTATCCATATCTGAGGCTTGCCTTGGAACCTGGTATTCATGAAGACGTCCACCACCCGGCTCATGTGGAAGAGGAGCCAACCGATGGAATTGTCGCTGTCGGATATCCGGCGCGCCAGTGTCTCATCACTCAGCCCGTCTATGGCCCGGTCTACCATACCCCAGTTGCGTTCGAGCGCATTTGATACTCCGGAGGAAACAGCCATGATTGCTCTCCAAAAGTTTCGTTGGTTTGCGGTTGCGGGGATAATTGTAACAGCCCCCAAACTGGGACGGTAAGGCAGCGCCGACGATCATGAGGAGACCTGCTACTGATCTGCGGCTGTAGTGTTAGGGTCCTTTCGGTAGTCTTCAAGACCCTCGAAATGCACATCCCACGTTGGTATTGGTTTAGGTGTGTGAGAAATCTACCTTACCAAGTCTCTACCACTGAATTTCCGCCAAGTCAGTCCCTTCCCCCTTAACGGGGGAGGAGCCTGCCCCCGCGAAGGCGGGAGTTAGGATCGGGGTGACGTCATTCCCCTCTCCGTGAACACCAAGTCGGCCTGTTCCAGGGCTTCCTCTACGCAGGGCCAGCCCCGGTACCAGCCGGCCTGGGAGAAGACCTCGCAGATTTCCCGGCGGCTCATCCCCAGGTCCAGGGCATAGCCGATGTGTTCCCGGAGCTGTTTCCAGTGGCCCCGGCACATCAGGGCCACCAGGATGCAGACCGTTCTTTCCGTGGGCGTCAGGTCGCCCCGGGCCCAGACCTCGCCGAAGTTGTAGGCGTCGACCAGGGCGGCGGTCTCGGGGGCAAGCTCGTGGGATAAGCGGTTATCCAGGGCCGTTTCAGCATCCTGGCCCCAGTTGCTTCCCCGGATGCGGCGTCCTCGCTCCAGCTTGGCTTCCACCGAGTCCAGCCAGTCCGCATGGAGGGGTTCGGCGTCCTCGTCCTGCCAGATCTTCTGCTCGTTGATCGTGCGCTGGGCCTGGGAAAGGGCAAACACGGTGGCCGGTATGCCCACGTAGAAGATGAGCTGCAGGAATATCCCCTTGACCCTTTGCGGCGACATTCCCACAGACAAGCCCACGCGAATCTGGTGTTGGAGGCCGAATCCCCAGCCGTTGCAGCACTGGGCGGCGATGGTGGCGATGCTGCGGAGGGTGACGTCCAGCCCGGGGACCTGCCAGACACCGCCCCACATCACCTCCTCCTGCAGCTTGACGTAGTCCTTGCTTACGTCCGGAAGGGCGCCCGTCAGCCGGGCGGCCGGAACGTACTGGTCGATGAAGGCGTGGAGGTTGCGGGCCTTGCGGGCCAGTTCGGCGGCGGTGGTCATGGCTGGTTCTCCTGAAGGTGTTCCAAGTGGTCTAGGGAAACCCTGAACAAGTCCCTTCCCCCTTGACGGCGTAAGGCCTATGGTGGGGGTGATGTCATACCCCGTTCCCGGAAGACGGCGCCGGCCTGCTCCAGGGCTTCCTCTACGCAGGGCCACCCTCGGTACCAGCCGGCTTGGGCGAAGACTTCGCAGATTTCCTTGGGTTCCAGCCCCGCGTCCAGGGCATATCCCACGTGGCGGCCAAGCTGTTTCCAGTGGCCCCGGCACATCAATGCGGCGAGGATGCAGACCATCCGCTCCCGGGGGCCGAGGTCGCTCCGCGCCCAGGCCTCTCCGTAATGCCAGGCATCCACGGCTCCGGCGGGGCCAGGGACAAGCTGCCTGGCCAGGGAATCTTCGATTTCCCGGGCCGCGGCCTTGCCCGCTTGCTGATCCAGGTTTGTCCGTCCCCGCTTCAGGCTTTCTTCGAGGGAATCGAGCCATTCCACGTCAAGAGGGACATCCTCGGAGCGCCATTCCTCGCGCTCGTCAATGACTTCCTGCGCCACCCGGAGGCCGAAAACCGTGGCGGGCACCCCCGCATAGAACATGAGCTCAATGAATATGCCCTTGATCTGCTGGGCAGTCATGCCGACGGTCAGCCCGGTCCGGACCTGGTGCTCCACGCCGAAGTCGTAGCCGTTGCAGCACTGCGCGGTGATGGTGGCGAAACTTCGCAGCTTCACGTCCAGTCCATCAACCAGCCAGACTCCGCCCCACATCAGTTCATGCTGGACCCGCACGAAGTCGGCCAGGACCGGCGTGGGACGCGCGTAGGGTAAGTGTTGATCGAAGAAAGCCCGCAGCCTGGCGGATTTTTCCTGCAGTTCGGCGACAGTGGTCACTGGACACCTCGCGGATAGGGCGCTGGGAGATCAGGGTGCGGCGCGGTCGAACACGGCCCGGGCCTCTTCGAGAGCGTCCTCTACGTGGGCCCACCCCCGGTACCAGCCGGCGTGGGCGAGGACCTCGCAGATTTCCCCCTGGGAGAACCCCATGTTCAGGGCGTAGCGGATGTAGCGGCGCAGCTCTTTCCAATGGGCGCGGGACATGAGAGCGGAGAGGACACAGACCATCCGTTCCCGGGGATCTAGGTCGGAACGCGCCCAGGCCTCGCCGAAGTTGTAGCCGTCCACGATGTCGGAGGCCTCGGGGGTGAGACGCTGGGCGAAGGACTGCTCTATTTCCAGGTCGGCATCTTCTCCCCAGAGGCTGGTGCGGAGTCGACCGGCCCGCTCCAGTTTTTCCTGCAGGGTATCCAGCCATTCGTGTTCCAGCGGGACATCGGCCGCCTGCCACTCCTCCCGTTCGTTGATGACCTGCTGGGACTGGAGCAGTCCGTGAACGGTGGCCGGAATCCCGGCGTAGAACAGGAGTTGGATGAATATGCCCTTCACCTGCTGGGCGGTCATCCCGTTCTCCATGCCGGCACGGATGTGGTCCTGCAGGCCCGGGTCGAAACCGCCGACACACTGGGCGGAGATGGCGGCAAAGTGGCGGAGCCGGCCATCCAGACCGGAGCCCTCCCAGACTCCGTCCCGGGCGACCCCGGCCTGGATACGGGCGTAGTCCGGTGAAATCGCCCCTACCTCGCCATCCTCGGGCGGGCTCCAGCCCGGGCCCGGGAGATACCCTGGTTGTTGGTTGGTTCCGGTCATGGGTTGGTCAGTTCTCGACTTCCACGATCATTTCTATCTCCACCGGCATTCCGCCCGGAAGGGTGCTCATCCCGACGGCGGAGCGGGCGTGCTCGCCCCGTTCCCCGTAGAGGCTCACCAGCAGGTCGGACGCCCCGTTGGCCACCCGGGGCGTGTGCTCGAAGTCGGGGGCGGCGTTGACCATGCAGAGGAGCTTGACGACCCGCTTCAGCCTGTCCAGGTCGCCGATCTCCCCCTTCAGATTGGAGAGAAGGTTCAGCATTGTCAGCCGGGCGCATTCATATCCCTGCTCGATGGTCAGGTCCGCCCCTAGCTTCCCCACATGGAGAAACCCGCCTTCCGGGAGGCCCGGTCCGGTCCCGGAAAGGTAGACCAGGGTTCCGGTGCGGACCGCCGGAACAAAGTTGCCCACCGCGGACCGGCGGGATTCAGTGAGTCGGTAGCCCATCTCGTTGAGCTTGTTCTCTATCTCCGGCATCGGTGCGCTCCGTTTCTTCCAGGCTCCGTTTCTTTCGGGAGTGGCGGGACCGGGCGGGTCCCGGCCGGGGTTACCCGGGCAATTCGACGATGGATATCCAGGCGGGGCGGTTGCCCAGGTGCATGGTGGCCACCCGGTCCAAGGCTCCCGAGCCGGGATCTACGCTGAAGGTGGCCAGGTTCCCGGTGCCCTGCCCTGCGCAGTACAGGAACCGGTCTCCCGGCCCGAACGCGGTGGCGTTGGGAGTGGGTTCCGCGGGAACGATTCCGCTGGCCGAGAGTTCGCCCGATGCCGTATCAACCGTGAAGCAGGCGATGCTCTCATGGCCCCGGTTGGGAGCATACAGGAACCGCCCCGACCCGTCGATCTTGATCTGGGAGCAGGTGTTCCGCTCGGTAAAATCGGCGGGGATGGTCGGAACGGTCTGGAACTGGGAAAGGGTGCCGCGTGCCGTGTCCAGGCGGTACGCCCCGACGCTGCTGCCCTGCTCGTTGGAGAAGTACAGAACGTCCAGGGAAGGGTGAAAGCAGAAGTGGCGCGGCCCGTGAAACCCGTCCGGCTCTACCTGCGCCGGATCGTTGGGCTGCACCTGTCCAGTGTTCTCATCGAACCGGAACTGGTAGATGCGGTTGGGGCCGTTTCCGGCGATGTGAGGCACGAAGGCATAGCTATTGGTGGAATCGGTCTGCATGGCGTGGGCCCCGGTGGCGGTCTCCATCCACACCACCGGCTCGCCGCCGACCGACCCGTCGCCGCCGATGGGATGGACACCGATGTGGGCCCCTTGGTAGTAGGCGGAGAGAACGAACTTCCCCTTCCGGTCGGTGCCGATGAAAGTTGGATTGAACCCCAGCGGGATCATCCCCGTGCGGGACAGGTCCCCGCTGGACTGGTCTATGTCATAGCTGATGAGCTGCGGGTCCTCCCGGCAGCCCACATATAGGTGGTTCCCGTCCGGGCTGACGGCCATGGTGAAGGGACCGCCGGAGACGTCCAGATCCCGGACGTGGGACAGAGAACCGTCCTCCGGGTTGACGGTAAAGGTCGCGATCTTGTCGTCTTCCTGGATAGCTATGTACGCGTAGTGAGGCATGGTGTTTCCTCCTTACTCTGTTGGGAGTTGGTACACCGGGAAACGCATTCGCCAAAGGTGCCGGATCACGTCTGCGGCCACGCGCCGAGGAACTCGCGAAGCTGGGCCACGCACCACTCTGGGTGGATGGCATTGATCCCGTGGCCCAGGCCCGGATACACCACTAGGCGGGAGTTGGGCAGTTGGTCGGCCATGAACTGCTGCTGTTCCAGGGTGGAGGTCGGAGACTCCTCGCCGGTCAGCAGCAGGGTGGGAGTCGTGACTTCCTTCAAGTGAGGCCGGAAGTCCAGCGTGTCCAGGTAGCCCTGCAGCTTGCGGCCGATGCTGGACGACGTGCGGTCCATTTCGGAAATGTACCAGTCCTTCATGCCCTCGGGGGCGAACCGGGTGTCAAGACGGTTGTTTATCGTCGCCGTGGACCAGTCTCCGATGCTCTGCCGCATGGCGGTGTCCCAGTCTCCTTCCGGATCGGTGCGTCCCCGCCGCGGCAGGCGGCAGGGAGTGTTGCAGAGGCACAGGGCAGCCACCCGGTCGGGGAACGAGCGGGCGTAGCTCAGTCCCAGGATCCCGCCGAAGGACTCCCCCACGTACACTACCCGGCTAATCCCGTTGGAATCGAGGATGGCGTTGAGGTCTGCCATGAATATGTCCAGGGACGCTTCGTAGGCGTCCTCGGCGATGGAGGACTCTCCCATTCCCCGCAGGTCCGGTCGGAGCACCCGGTACTCCCGGGACAGCAGCGGCACCCAGTTGTACCAGAACCTGCCGCTGCGGGAGAAACCATGCTGGAGGATAATCGCCGGCGGCTCCCGCCAGGGATCGGTGAAGTCGTCATCCCAATAGTGCAGTTCCACGCCGGGGGCTACGTTCAACGTTGCCATAACCCCTCCTGATGAATTGACAGGCCAGTGTACGGTCCTCTACACACTTGGGCGAACCCCCTTTGCGGGAGAAACGTCCTCGTACCCCGCAGCCACCCGGAACAGTAGGCCTTCCTCGAAGGGCCGTCCCACAAACTGCACTCCTATGGGCAGGCCGCCCCCGCTGAAGCCGCAGGGGACGGAGATGGCCGGAAGCCCGTTGCCATTCATCGGGCTGGTGTTGCGGGAGATGAACCCCGAGCCGGGCCCGCGGACCCGGTGGGTCTCGCCGTTCACGTCGATGTCCCCGGCGTCTATGCGGGGTGCGGGGACCGGTGCCGTGGGAGTCACCAGGAAGTCCACTCCTTGGAGAACGCGGGCGTACTCTTCCTTGATCAGTCGCTGCACCTTCATGGCCCTGGAGTAGTCGCTGCCCAGGACAAACTGCCCCGCCAAGGTCCGGTAGATGACGTTGGGGCCGTACTTGTCCCGGTCGCTTCTCAGCATGGGCTCGTGGGTTACGATGCCGTCGGCCAGGGACGCGGCCCGCAGCGCGCCGACGTATTCCATGGATGGCAGGCTGACCTCCCGGACCTCGACTCCCAACTCCTGCAGGGCCGCAATGGCGTTGCGGACGGCGGTCTCGACCTCTCCGTCAACCTCGTCGAAGAAGTAGTTGGACGGCACTCCGGCGGTGAGTCCCGACAAATCGCCGTCCAACCCTGCCAGGTAGTCGGGGACCGGAACCGGGACGGTGCTGGGATCGAGAGGGTCGTATCCGGCCAGGGCCTGTAGCACCAGGGCGCTGTCCCGGACTGAGCGGGTCATGGGCCCGATGTGGTCGCCGTTGAAGCTGGTGACCAGCAGTCCCCGTTGGCTGACCCGGCCGAAGGTCTGCTTCAGGCCGACTACGCCGCAGAAGGTGGCGGGCAGCCGTACCGACCCTCCCAGGTCGGTGCCCAGGGAGGCGAAGGTCACGCCGGCAGCCACGTTGGCCCCGCCTCCGCCGCTGGAGCCGCCGGGAATGTGGTCCAGGCCCCAGGGATTATGTACGGCGCCATAGTGTGGGTTGTTGGAGGTCGCCCCGGCGGCGAACTCTTCCAGGTTCTCCTTCCCCAGCATGATCGCTCCCGCCTCTTCGCACAGCGTTACCACCCGCGCGTCCTCGTCGGGAACGTTGTCCGAAAGCACCAGGGAGCCGACGGTGGTGCGGATTCCAGCGGTCGCGATGTTGTCCTTGATGCCGATGGGGATACCGTGGAGAGGCCCGCGGTAATTCCCTTCCGCAATCTCCGACTCCAGCCGGCGGGCCTGGTCCAGCGCCCGCTCCGGCAGCAGCGTAATCCAGGAATTAAGCTTGGGTTGGAGCCCTTCCGCCCGGGCCAGGGCAGCCTCGGTCAGTTCGACCGGAGAAACTTCTCGGGATTCGATCCGGGGCGCCAGTTCGCTGATGGTCAGGTCCAGCAGAGCGTCATTCGGCATCGGGGTCTCCTCCTTCGGCGGGGCGGAGCAGACGGCTGGACATTACGTCGGATAGACTCAAGCCGGACAGCTCGGCCATCGCTTCAATGTAGCTGTCAACCTCCGGGCGCACCATCTCCAACTCCTCGTCGGAAAGCTCGATTCCCTGGTAATCGCGGATCATCGCCCGCATTGTCTCGTTGGAAATAGCCATCTGACCTCCTTCCATAAAGAACGCTAGCACAAGTCCCTTCCCCCTTGACGGGGGAAGAGCCTGCCCCCGCGTAGGCGGGGGTTAGGATGGGGGTGAAGGGTCCCGAAACTCCAACAGTATCGCTTCCTGTACCCCGTCAATCTCTTCCAACACCTGATTGTTCCAGAACCTGATTACTCTAAAGCCTTGAGATTCCAACCATGCCGTCCGGTTAGCATCGCATTCCGCTTGTTCTGCATGCTGACCACCATCCACTTCTATGACCAGTCTTTTCTCGAAGCAAACGGAATCCACTATGTACGGTCCTATCTCGGCTTGTCTGCGAAACCTGCAACCCAACACTTGGCGGTAATGCAAAGTGCTCCATAACCTTCTCTCCGCGTCTGTGGGGTTCTTTCTGAGTTCACTGGCTCTGGCTGTTACCTGCTTGAATCCTGTCGCCCCCGTCCTGTCCTTCCCCCACCAGGGGAGAAAGGTCTCTTGAGGCAGTTCCCCAGGTGCTCTGGCCGCTTGGGTAGTCCGGAATGCCAAGATTTTGGGGTTCTACCGGTCAACCAATATCCCTGGATTGAGCACCCAGTTGGGGTCAACTGCCGACTTGGCGGCCCGCAGCCCGGCGGCGAAGGGATCGGGCCGTTGCTGGTCATACCAGGGGCGGTGGACCCGTCCCACGGCGTGGTGGTGGGTGATGGTCCCGCCCGCGGCCATGACCGCGTCCGAGGCGGCCCGCTTGATCTCCTCGTGCATCGCCAGCTCGGCGCCCGGCCGCCCCATTGCCTCGAAGGTAAAGTAGGGTGCCGGCCCATCGGGATACACGTGGGTGAAACGGCAGGTAACCCGCCCGCCGCCGCAGACCCGGTCCAGCGCGTCCTGCAGCGCTCCCCGGACGGCCTCATCCATCGACGGCCAGCGTTCCCACGTTATGGACGTCTCTAGGGTTTCGGCCACCACGCCCATGCCCATGGAGATGTTACGCTGGTAGGGCGCGCCGATGAAGGCGTTGCGCCACGCGCCGACGGCCTCTGGGCGGCGGGCTTCCTCCCCAGTGCCGTCGATGATGCGGATTTCGTCCTCTCCCACCGCGCCGCCGCAGTCGCGCGCGATCTCGATCACCTGCCGCATCTGCTCCCCCTGGGGAAGCTCGGCGGACTCGAACCCCAGCACCAGGATTGCCCGGGTCCCGTCATAGCCCAGGGCATCCTGGGCCTCCCCCGGGTCCAACAGACGGCAGTTGGCGGGCCAGACCTTAGTTTGGACTATCTGGCGGACGGCCTCTCCCCCGGCGGCAAAGGACGAGAAACGTACCGCGGCCGAGGCCCGGAACCGGGGACGGGCCTGGACGCGCATCCAGGCTTCTGTGATGACGCCCAGGGTGCCCTCGCTGCCCAGGACCATCCGGTCGGGACTGGGCCCCGCGCCGCTGCCTGGGAGGCGGCGCGACTCCCACACGCCCTGGGGGGTTATCATGCGGACCGACTCGACAAAATCGTCGATGTGAGTCTGGTTGGTGGCGTAATGCCCCCCGGAACGGGTGGCGATCCACCCGCCCAGGGTGGAGAACTCGAAGCTCTGGGGGAAGTGGCGCAGGGTGAAGCCGTGGGGCCGCAGCTGCTCCTCCAGGGCGGGCCCGTAGACACCCGCCTGGATTCGCGCGGCCCGGGACACGTCGTCGATCTCCAGCACCCGGTCCAGGCGGGACAGGTCAATGGACACGATGCCGTTGTACCCGTCCGGCGGTTCCACGCCTCCAACCACCGAACTCCCCCCTCCGAAGGGGATGGCGCAATATCCCTGCGAAGAGCA
Organism: uncultured Dehalococcoidia bacterium; assembly: GCA_951812535.1. Lineage (GTDB taxonomy): Bacteria > Chloroflexota > Dehalococcoidia > Lucifugimonadales > UBA3495 > CATOSK01. Next base: position 12,062 of record CATOSK010000002.1, read on the forward strand.
CAAATCCAGCAGGGAAACGAGGTCCCCGTCATCCCGGGGGTAGGCCACCACGTCGGGAGGGTTGGGAAACTGGAGGTTGAACGCGCGGATGCGGTCGCGGAAGCTGCGGCCGTAGGTGTGGACCGCCCGGTCGTGTGTATCGGTGGTGCAGATTTCCGCCAGCGGACCCGGAACGGCTATCCGGGGTCTTCTCAGGTCGAGGTCGCTGCTGGCCGGGACCGGCGGGACATCAACGGGGACGCCATACTTCGCGGACAGGCCGGCGGCCAGCTCCCGCCGTTGCCCCTCCGTCGGCTCGTCGGACTCCATTCCCCAGGCCCAGAAGCTTCGGCGCGGCATCTGTTGCCCCTTTCGTGCTGTTCACAGGAGTGTCCTCCGGGCAGTCCCGGAAGCCCCCACGCTTGGAAGGATGATACCCCGGCGGTGGGTGCCGGACAAGCAGGAAGGCAGTGCCACCGCCGCGACGGTGAGTCCCGCGGGATGGCCAGAATGCAAACCGAATTCGGAGGCTAGGGAATATTCAGCAAAGGATTGTGGCTCCAACCCTCGCGGCGTATCATGAGATTCAAACCCGGATGCTGGAAAACGCGGAGACTTTCCGGCGGAATGGTCCACCAGGTGTTGGAATTCCGGTAAACCTGAAGAACAGGAGGCCAGGCATGTTCACCAAAGTGCACCACGTTACCTATGTGGTCGAGAGCTGCGGCCAGATGGCGGAATATCTCAGGAACAGCTTCGGGCTGGAGCCGGAAAGAACCGGCGAACACACCGACCGCAAGTTCCTTATCTACCATATCGGCGAGACAATCATGGACTTCTTCGAGCCCACAACCGACGACTCAGGCATCGCCCGGCAGTTGAAGGAAAACGGCCCCGGGGTCGCCCACGTCGCCTGGGGTGTCGATGGAATCGACGACGTGTTCAATGACCTCAAGGACAGGGGCAACCAGCTGCGGGGCGACGCTCCCAGCAACAGTCCCTTCGGCTACAAGACTCTGAACATTTCCACCGAGAGTTCCCACGGGATCCTGTTCCAGTTGGCTGAGGGGGAGGAGTCGTAGGGCATCGGGGAGGCGGTGGTTCTGGTCCCCGCCGGGCCGGGCCTGCCGCATGGGAAAGACACCACCAAAATGGTGCTATTCTTTGCACCCATACATCCTGTTATTAACTATTGCCAATTGCAGTTATCTCTCGCTCTGTCCGGTGGCCAAGAGTCCCTTCCCCCTTGACTAGGGCCTTTTAATTCTCCCTTCCCCCTTGACGGAGGAAGGATAGGATGGGGGTGAAAGGGTTCGCTTTGAGATAGTTTCCTGAAACGGAACCCTGCCCGGGACCCTCTTTCCCTTGACATCCAGGCGCCGCAGTGTGATATAGGGAATCAACGTAATCGTCTCTGCAGGGGCACCCGTCCGCCCCGGAGTTGCCCAAAGGGCGAGCGGCGGTGGGGCTTTGGGCGGTGATTTCAGAAACGTGCCCGGTACGGGAGGCAATTTGGCAGATCCTGAACATGTCGCCGTAGCCAAGTCCGGCCCCAACGCCATATCCCGCTGGCGGGAACAGAACTTCTTCATTCCCAACACCGAACTGATAGTCTACGGGCTTCGCACCCACAGCCTGGGCGACCGGGCCGCTGGCGAGACCTTCGAGAAGGAATGGATTCATGGGCGGGCCAAGCTGGACCTTTCCGGCGGGTACCTGACCGGGGTCCGGCTGCCGCGGGCGGACTTGGCCCACGACGATCTCAGCAGCGCCGATCTCACCAGGTGCAACATGCGGGGCGCCGAACTGGTCGGGACCAACCTTCAGTCGGCCTACGTGTCCCGGTCCAACCTGTCCCGGGCCGACTTCACCCGCGCCAACATGACCGGGTGCTCGCTCATCCGCAGCGACCTGTCCAACAGCACCTTGCGCGTCGCCACCCTTTCCGGGGCCGACCTCTCCCACGCCAACCTGCAGTACGCCAATCTGCAGGACGCCAACCTGTCCAACGCCAACCTGGACTCGGCCGACCTCTCCTGGGCCAACCTCAACGGCGCGAACCTGAGGGGAGCCCACCTCCACGCCGCCACGTTGACCATGTGCGACCTGACCGGCGCGGACCTGCGGGGCGCCTACTTCACCGGTACCGGCCTGGAAAGTTCCATCCTGATGAACGCCCGGATGGGACTGACCAAGTTCCTCAACTGCGACCTCAGCCAGGTCATCGGCCTTGACTGGGCGCGCCACTACGGGCCGAGCACCATAGCCCTGGACACCATCGCTCGTTCCTCCGGAATGATCCCCGCCGTGTTCCTGGAAAACGCGGGAGTGGCCGCTCCATTGCTGGCCGTCCAGGATGCCATGCGGGGAGTGACGCGCGCCTATCCCACGGTGCTGATCGTCGCTTCCGAACAGGACCGCCACTTGGCTTCCCAGTTGGTGTCAGGCCTGCGGGCGGCCCAGATACCCAGTTGGTCCATCGAGGCCGACGATGAACTGGCGGTCCACACCGGCGGCGTACTCCTCGAGCACACTACCTACTACGACCGGATAATCCTGCTTTGCACCGCTCAATCCCTGGAAAGCTCGGATGCCAGCCAGTATTTCGCGCGCCTTACCGGAGCACAGCGTCCTGAGGGGGGCCAGGTAATGCTCACGGTTGCTGCCGACCAATTGTTCTACCAGAGGCAGGACCATCTCTGCGACACGCTGCGGAACGGAACCGTGCTTGACTTCCGGGGGTGGGAAGACGAGGTGACCTACCGGGATGCGCTGGCCTCCCTGGTGGACGTCCTGTCCCGCAAGATGTGGTAACGCCGGGAACGCCCTTCCCCTCTTAGCTTCCGCCCGTTCCTCTTCCCTGCCCTCTCGTGGTTGGCTCCTGTTGGCCCAGGGGTGCTGCGGCGAGGCGCCGGCCGGACTTCCTTCCCACTCCGAACCAGAGAGTGACCAGCAAGCAGGCCCCGGCTGCGATGCTGATGGCTGCCGGCCAGCCCGCCCATCCCGCGGCGGCCGCCAGCGGCAGTGCTCCCAGGTAGTGGAAGCCCGGGGTGAAGTGAAGCACTCCCATTACCCTCCCCCGGACCTCCGCCGGAGCGCTCATTTGCAGGATAGTGGTCGCCAACGGCCATACTGTACCCAAGCTGAGACCGCCCATAACCAGGAACAGCGCCCATGCGCCCCAGTACCACGGCATCCAGGCGAACAAGGTCAGGACGAAGCAGAACAAGACCAGGCAGCCCATCAGCCACCGGTATAGCCAATCCCGTCCCATGAAGCTGAGGGACAGGTTGCCGATGACCGATCCGATGCCGGAAGCCAGGAGCAGCAAGCCCGCCTCCGACGCTCCGCTGCCCAACTGCTCCCTGGCAAAGGCCGGGATGACCTGGAGGTGGGACATGCCGAACCCGCCGAAGGAACAGGCCAGCACAATTACGGTGAGCAACACCGGCGCCTTCCTGATTTTGACGAACCCGTCCACGAAATTGCGGACCAACGGGTCCCGGCCCCCCGGATTGTGCCGTTTCATGGGTCGCAGCCGGGAGAGGCAAAGGATGCTTAAGGCATACAGGGATGCGTTGAGGTAAAGAGAGACGGCTATCCCGAAGGTGTCGATCACCAGTCCAATCACTGGAGGACCGCCGATCCTTCCAAGATGCACCGCCAGGTTGAAACTGGCGACGGCATCCAGCAAGGCCCCTTCCTCCACCAGGTCGGACAAAAGCGTCACCCGGGCGGGTTGGTTCAGCGCCTGCAACACTCCCAGCGCAGCCCCAACGGCGTAGATGTGCCAGATCTGGACCAGACCCGCGGCGTAAAGGGCGGCCAGGGCCGCAATCAAGCAACCGACCGTAGCCTGGATAGCCATCAAGAGGCGCTTCCGGTCGAACCGGTCGGCGATTACCCCACCGAACACCAGCAGGCCCACATTGGGTACTCCATAGAAGAAAAGCACCACGCCCAGCTGCGTCTTGGAACCGGTGAGCTCCAACACCAGCCAAGCCAGCACCAGGAACTGCATCCCCTGGGAAACGGCGTGGAACGAAGACCCTGCCCAGTACCACCGGAAGCTGGGGTACCGCCACGGACCGGCGATTCTCCTCAGGTAGGGCGGCATCCGGCGCCCGCCGGTTTCAGCAGCGGCCAAAGGCGAATCCCGCGGGACAGTTTCCTATGACCTGCCCGAAACAGCGGAAAACAACGGCAAGCATACCAGTCGGGGTGGGGACTTACCGTTGGGGAGCCGGCCCGAGATGGCTTCCCGCGTCCACCAGGATCGTTTCGCCAGTGACGTGTTCCGCTCCCTCCAGCAGCCAGAGCACGGGATCAGCTACGGCCTCCGTGGTCCCTGCCTTCTTGAGCGGGGCCGACTGAGCGTAGCGGTCGATGAAGGAATTGTAGTTCTCCTCGCCCAGCCCTTCCCGCCACCACCGGGTCTGCATCACGCCGGGGCAGACGGCGTTGACCCTTATCTCCGGGGCCAGCGCCCGGGCCAGGGAACGGGTCATTACGTTCAACGCAGCCTTGGAAGCGGCGTAGGCAATGGAGCTGCCCGTCCCGGTGAAGGCGGAACCCGAGGAGACGTTGACCACCGCGCCCATTCCCTGGTCCTTCATGGCCGGGGCCACTGCCCGCACCATCTGGAAGGCGCCGACCACGTTGACTGCAAAGATGCGGTTGAAGTCCTCAGCCGACAGTCCCTCGAGGTCCGCATGGGGAACGATCTTGGACTGGGCCGCGTTGTTGACCAGGCCGTCAATCCGGCCCCAACGGTCGAGCGCCTCGGAAGCCATCCGGCGGCAATCTTCGTCCACCGACACGTCGGCCTGGCACAGAACCGCCTCCGACCCCACTTCCCGGCAGGCAGCGGCGGTGACTTCCGCTTCGGCCAGGCTCCGGGTGTAGTTGATGACAACCCGTCCCCCCTTCGCCGCCAGGCGTTGGGCTACCGCCGCTCCCAAGCCGGTCGCCGATCCGGTCACGATAAACACTCCGCCCTGCACGTCCATTCCAGTCACCTCCCGCCGTCCGGCTCACGCCGGGCCTTGCGATTAACGTGGACCGGATTATAGCGGATGGGCCAGGGAAGCCAACGGCTATCCGATGGAGGCAGAACAAACCCACGGGAAGAGCACAAGACCAACCGGAAGGACAGAATGAAGGAGAAGAAATTCCAAGCTACTATGCGGAAGCGATTTCAACGTGTTTTCACGCTCAATTGCAGCATTCAACTAAGCTTCACATCCCACCCGCCGCATCCCGGGCCACCCCACAGCCAGGGCAAACGCATTCTAATTTGAGGGGCTGATGGAATCGCGGGGCGAAGGGTATAAGGGTATAAGGTATGGCATCACTCCCATCCTGACCCCCGCCTACGCGGGGGCAGGCTCTTCCCCCGTCAAGGGGGAAGGGACTTCTTCAGAGGGCGAATGGAAAGGCTGGAAGGATTTTTTCTGTCGCTTTTTGTCGCATTGTGTCGCTTTTTACCTCCGTGGCGGGGTTGGATTGGGGCTCTTGGGCACTCGCGATTTAGCTACCTGTAATCAGCGTAGAAACGCGGCACGGGGCTTGGCAAGGGGCAACTGTCAGCAACGCTGGGAGGGGGCGCAGGGCCGAGGCTTTCTAAAGAGTATAAGGGTATGCCATCACCCCCATCCTAACCTTCCCCCGTCGAGGGGAAAGAGACTTTTGAGATAGTTTCTTGTTCAGAGGTCCCTTAGAATGCGTTGGCCCTGCACCCGCAGCCCGTGGGCCTGCACAACCCCGGAATGGGTGGTACCCTGTGCTGGGCCTCAGTAGGGAAGCAGGACTGCACTTGGAATCACAGGCCCTGGAGGAAACCGATGGCAAAGGAACCGATCCGCGTGGGACTCATCGGAGCGGGCGGAAATGTCAGGGCGCGTCACATTCCCGGGTTCCAGGGAGTGGAGGACTGCGAGATCGTGGCGGTGGCCAACCGGACCATCGAGTCGGGGAGGGCCGTGGCCGACCAGTTCAACATCCCCACGGTGTACGGCAACTGGCGCGAGCTGCTGGAGGATGAGAGCATCGATGCCGTGTGCATCGGCACCTGGCCCTACATGCACCGCACCATGACCCTGGCGGCCCTGGAGGCGGGCAAGCACGTTCTCACCGAGGCCCGCATGGCATCGGACTCCGCAGAGGCCCACGATATGCTCGACGCTTCCCGCGCCCATCCCGAGCTGGTATGCCAGCTCACGCCCACCTCCACCAGCTACACTATAGACAACGCCCTCAAGCGCCTGATCGACGAGGGGTTCCTCGGCGAACTGCTGTCGGTGGACTTCACATCCCTCCAGAACAACTTTCCCGATTTCGAACGCCCGCTGCACTGGCGTCACGACCGGGACCTCAGCGGCTACAACACCCTGAACATAGGGGCGTCCTACGAGTCCATGATGCGCTGGCTGGGGCGGGGTAACCGGGTAATGGCCATGTCCAAGATTCATGTCCCCTACCGGGAGAATGATCAGGGTCACCTGACCTCGGTGACGATCCCCGACCACGTGGACATCCTCTACGAGCTGGCCAACGGGGGACAGGTCCACATGCAGATGAGCGCTACCTCCGGCCTCAACGGCGGCAGCCACATCTGGATGTTCGGCACGGACGGCACCATCCATGTCGACTCCCAGCGCCGGGTGTGGGCCGGCCGGCGGGGCGATAGCGAGCTTGCCGAGGTCCCAAATCCGCCGGAAACCCAGGCCCGCTACCGGGTCGAGGAGCAGTTCACCAACGCCATACGCGGCACGGAGCAGGTGGACATGGTCGCCTTCGAGACCGGCGTGCACTACATGGAGTGGACCGAGGCGGTCCACCGCAGCGCCATGACCGGACAGGCGGTCTATCTGCCCCTCTAGCCGTCCCCGGCTCAACCCACCCCACCACCGGGGCGGAGAATACTGAATCAAGGGAGTCGTCAAGGAACAGCTATGCCCACCACCGAAATCGGAGTCCAGTTCCACCTGCCCACCTATGCCCACGTCCCCCTGCCTCACCTGGTCGAGCTCGCCAGGGAGGGAGAGGCGAAGGGCGTCTCCCAGCTCTGGGTCACGGACAACCTGCGCAGCCGCCAGTCCTACGTGACCCTGGCCGCGATGGCCTGCAACCTGGACATCAAGCTTGGCACCGCCGTCACCGTCCAGTACTTCCGCAACCCGGTGGACTTGGCCGACTCGGTCGCCACCCTCAGTGAGCTGATGGACGGGCGGGAGCTGAGTATCGGGCTGGGAAGGGGCAATTCCCGCACTCCCCGGTTCGTCGCCACGCCCAGCCCCGTCAGGGTCTTGGGCGAGACCGCCCGGAGCCTGCGCCGTCTGCTGGACGGCGAGGCGGTCTGTTTCGCCGACTATCCGGCCCTGTTGGACTACTACCACTTCAGCCCCGGCGCCGTCTTCCAGTTGAACTTCCGTCCCGCCGCGCCTGTCAATATATTCTGCGGCAGCAACGGCCCCCGCGGGCTGGCCGTCGGCGGCCGGCACATGGACGGCCTCATCTTCGGAGGCCACTACATGGCCGCCCTACGCACGGGAAGGGTGCCCGAGCTCCTGGAGGTTTTCGACCATTCCCTTCCCGAGGGAAAGGACCCGGTGGACGTCCCCAGGGTGGCGGAAATCAAAATCTCCCTGTCCCGCGACGGGGACCGTGCCCGGGAGTTCGTCCGGGACAGCGCCGGGACTCGTGTGCTGAACATGTACCGCCAGGGGTACACCCCCGAGGATATCCAGAGGCTGGGGGTCGCCCTGCCCGACATTGAACGGCTGGACCAGGCCGAGCGGAAAGGCGCAACCGCCCACGAGTTCGGCTCCCTCGTTACTGACTCCATGGTGGATGCCATCTTCATCGCCGGTGCCCCGGGAGACTGCGTGGAGCGGATGCTGGAGGTACGGGATACCGCCCGCCAGCAGGGCTTCGGCCAGCTCATGTTCTCTGAGCTGGGCCCCGACGTGGACGAGGCCATGTCCCTTCTCTGCGACGAGATCATCCCGGCCCTCTAAAGGGGCCGTCCCCGCCCTGTTATACTCCCCCGCAAGGCTTGGCCAACCCTCACCGGAGCTACGGAGGCAACACCCATGGCGGAATCCATCAGCATCTCCATGCGCGTCCCCGGCACATCCCCCATGCCCGACATTCTCGACATGATCCGACGGATCGAGGCGGCCGGGTTCGACGGGGCAGGCATCCTGGACAGCCAGATGATCTGCCGCGACACCTTCGTGACCCTGGGCCTCGCCGCCGCCAACACCACAAACCTCAAGCTCTTCCCCGCGGTGACCAACCCCTTCGGGCGCATCCCGCCGGTGCTGGCTGGAGCGGCCCAGACGGTGGCCGAGATTGCCCCGGGCCGGACCAGGTTCATCATAGGCACGGGCTACACGTCGGCTAGCACGATCGGAAGGCGGCCTGCAACCCTGCGGCAGATGCGCCGCTGCATCACAGAGGTCCGCGCCCTTCTGGCGGGTGAGACGGTGGACTACAACGGCCTGACCAACCGGCTGGACTTCGCCAGCAGCGATGGCGGTCACGGCGTGCCCGTCCTCATGGCCGCCTCCGGTCCCGGTTCCCTGGAGCTGGCGGGAGAGGTTGCCGACGGAGCCCTAGTGCTGGTGGGATACACCCCCGGGATGGTGGGTAAGGCCCTGGAGCATCTGGAAGCCGGTGCCAGGCGCAGCGGCCGTACCCTGGACGACCTGGACATCATGTTCGCCGTCCGGACCTGCGTCGCCAGCTCCACCGAGGAAGCCCGCCGGCTGGCCCGCCCAGTGTCGGTGCACTGGGGACTCATGTGGGGCGGCCCCAATTGGCTCCCTCATTCCGGCCTGGAAATACCCCAGTACGAAATACCCCTGGCCGTGCGGGACATCTATCCCGATCTGGGGCACGCACCCAACTGGGAAGAGGCCATCGAGCTGACCCGGTTCGTCAGCGACGAGGTCAATGGCCAGTTGTGCGACGCCATGGGCCTGGTCGGAACGCCTGAGCACTGCGTTGACCGCATCCATGAGATGGCGCGGCACGGGGTGCGGCAGCTCTACCTGATGCCCTGCCTCACCTTCGCCCCGCCGGAGGCAGAGGTGCGGGCCTTCGGCGAGCAGATCATCCCCGCTCTCTCCCCGGCCTGATCAACACCCCCTTCCCGCGTCATCCCCGCGCAGGCGGGGGACCCGGAGTCGTCGTTGGTCAGGGAGGCGTTTCCAGTGGTCTATACCCGCATGTGTGGGTGAACTTTCCAGGGCCAACCCCTCGTTCTCTGACCGCACTGGCCGTGGCGCCGCGTCGAGATTCGCCATGGTCGTCCTCAGGAGGTGCGACAGTTGGGATAGGCTTGGCGACCCGTCGGCGCAGGCGTGGGAGTTGCGCACCAAAGCATCCAGTGGGCGTTGAGGGCCACGAGTATCCCATCTCGGGCAGCCATTGCTATTGGCTTGGACATGTTCGTCTCCTCATTTTCAGGCTAATCACGTTGGAAAGTGAGTGCGTAAGCTCCAGTTGCGGCCCACATTCTCAGTTCGAAACCGTCACACTCAGGGTGTGTGGGACCCAACGCCGTCGCCCGTAGAATCGTAGAAGACCGGGCCGTAGAAGCTTACCTTGACGAAATGCTCACCCGATGCCGGAGCTTTCCACACGAACGCCGGGGTAACCCCCGTGACCGCCCCAGCCCTCCACCCTCCAGCTATCGGAATCCTGCAATTCCACCCAGGAGCCGGTAAGTGTGCTCAACTCTAAACCAAAGCCAAGGTGAAATGGGCAGAGTGATGGGGTAAATTCGTGGAGGTACTTGGTCAGTTGATGTCGGGAGTCGTGAGGGGTTGATGATGGGTGTGAGGGAGATAGGCCGGTCTCTGGAACAATGGTCTCTGGAACAATGGCAGATGGAGGTCAAGGATTTGCGGCGGCGGATGATTCTGGCGCCGACGCCCCGGGAGCGGGAGCGGTGGTACGCCATCTGGGTGTTGGCGCAGGGCTGGACCGCCTCGGCCACGGCGGAGGCGCTGGAACGGGATCCCCATACGATAGGCCGGTGGGCCACAGCCTTCGGCGAGGGAGGGCCTGCCGCCCTGATATTCGAACCGACCGGCGGTTCCCCCCCGCCCTTGACCAAGCGCAGCAGGAGGAGTCAAAAGAGGCGGTGGAGCAACCGCCCGCCACATCGGGCATCGGCCTGGCCAACTGGTATTGGCTGGTATTGGAAGGTGGTGCGCCAGTTTGTAGCGGAGCGGTTCGGCATCAGCTTGAGCCGAAGCAGTTGCCTGACCTGGCTGCACCGGCTGGGGTTTGCTTTCAAACGGCCCAAGAAGCTTATGCTCAAGGCGGACCAAGCCAAACGGGAGGCTTTCGTGGTGGAGTACGCCGAACTGAGGGAGGAAGCTGGTCGGAGCGAAGCCAGGATATTCTTCGCCGACGAGGCCCACTTCCGGGCCGACGCGGAACTGAGGGGCAAGTGGGTGCTGAAAGGCCAACCTGCATTGGTGGAATCGACCAGCCCGCAGTATGGCGAGAATGCCAGCTACTACTCGGCGGTGTGTCTGGAGACGGGCGAGGTGGAATGGATGGAACTGGAGGGCAACAGTAACAGCGGGACCTCGGTTACTTTTCTGAAGCAACTGAGGAGAAAGCACCCCGGGGTTGTCGATTTACCGAATCAATGACCCTCTGATTTACAGGGTCATAGACCGACCCTGGGAGGGTGATGTTTTGAGTAATATCAGGTCTTGGCCTGGGGGTCAATCACCTCCCTTGCCACCCAGGAGTTTCCGGTGGGGCGACAGTTTTTCCCGGTAGCTGGCCCCCTCGATGACGATCTGGTAGCTGGCATTGGCCAAGCGGTCCAGGGCGCTGTTCCCGAGGATGGGATCGTCGAAAAGGCTGAGCCATTCCTCCACGGCTCGGTTGCTGGTAATGATGAAGCTGGAGACCCTATGTCTGCCGATGATCAGTTCGTAGAGGTCGGCCGACTGTTGGGCTGAGAGGCGGTGGAGGCCCAGGTAGTCCAGGATCAAGAGATCCGGGGAGAGAAAGGATCGGAAGGTCCGGTCTACCGACGGTCTACCGAGTTGTCGACCCGGCCCTGGGTCATGGCCCTGAAGAAATCAGAAGAAATCATCGGCGTGGAGGAAGCGGACGGTATGTCCGGCGCGTAGGGCGGTGTAGCCGAGGGCCTGGGCGAGGAAGGTCTTGCCCACACCGGCGGGCCCCACCAGCAGGACGTGCTCATGCTTGCTCAGGAACTCCAGGGAGAAGACGGCATCCAGCCGGCAGTCCTCCAGTCGAAGTCCTCCAGTCGAAGTCCTCCAGCCGAAGTCCTCCAGCCGGCAGGCCTCCTGGAATCCGCTGGAATCCGGCGGCCCTGAGTCGCAGTTCCACGCGCCGGTGGGCCCGTCGGTTGACCTCGTCGGAGAGGATGATCTCCAGGGGAGAGGATGATCTCCAGGAAGGAAGCGTAGTCCAGCTGCTCCCTGCGGGCCAGGGCGATGGGTTCGGTCAGGGTGTCAGCCCTGGCGCCCAGCTTGAGTTGCTTGAGCAGGGGTGTGAGTTCGGTGGTCATGTTGGTCTCCTTAAGCCGTACGGCGGTAGTGGTTGGTTTGGGAAAAGACGGAGCCTGGCCTGGCGAAGCGACCTTCGGGCAGGGGTTCGGGTGCCTGGGCCGTGGTCTCCACCTCCAGGGCCTGCACCAGGATGCGCTCCAGGCGCCTGACGTCCCTGACGTCGATGAGGTGGACCTACAGGGCCCGGCGGCAGGCGGCGTCGAGGCGGAGGGGAGTGTAGCGCTCGCCCAGGCGCAGCAGCTTATGCCCCTGCCTGACCTTGGCCCAGGGCAGGGGGCCGTTGAAGAGGCGCTCGGCGAACTCAGCCACGGCGGGAGCCAGTTCGGTGGCCTTGGCCTTGATGCCGTCGGGCGCCCTGGTGGTGTAGGCGGAAAGTTCGGCGGGGTAGTTTCGGCGGGGTATTTCGGCGGGGTAGTCCTGGGTGTCGGTGGCGCGGCCGCCCCGGGGCTGGCGGAGGTGGGTCTTGATCAATTGGCCTCGGTGGTAGATGCGCACCAGCTTGCTGTCCACCCTGGCCTCGAGCTTCTGGCCTGGGGGACACCGGGAGGAGGGCACCGAGTACAGGGCCTGCAGGCACTGGATGTGATGGTGCTGGTGGCCTTGGCATTGCGCCAGGGCATTGCGCCAGGGCATTGCGCCAGTCGGCGATCTCGTAGAGCTGGCCGTCCCACGGGAGCAGGGACTGGCGCTCCTCGTCCTGGAAGACCACCAGGGGCTGCCTGAGGGTGGTGCCGTGGATCCGCAGTCCCGCCCGCAGTCCCGCCACCTGGGAGCACCACCGCTGGGCCTGCATCCGTACGTCGGCCAGGTCCTGGAACTCGCCTCCCTTGTGGAACTCGCCTCCCTTGAAGAAGCGTTCCCGGGCGTGGGGGACGCCCCGTTCCACTTTGGGCTTGTCCTTGGGATGACGGACCCGGGCCGCATCGGCAATGAAGCCCCGGCGCTGGGAGTATTCCAGGAAGCCCCGGGTGAAGACGGGATACAGGGGGTCTGCCGTGGCCACCGCGGGAGGGAAGCTGTCGATGACCAGGTACCGATGACCAGGTACCTGGGGATGCCGCCGAAGTAAGCCCAGGCCGACTCCAGGCCGGCGATGACGTCCTCCAGCTTCTGGTTGAAGATGGGCCAGAGGAAGCTGTGCCTGGAGTAGCCCAGCACCAGGATCAGGGCCCATAGCGCGCGGCGGCGGCCGGTCTCGGGGTCGTGGATCAGGGCCAGGCGGCCGAAATCCATCTCCGCCACCTCGCCAGGCGGCGTCTCTTCCATCCGCACCGTGGACCGGCGCGGCCTTTGCCACTGGCGTCGCTCAATGAAACGCCGGACCGACTGGCAGGTCACCGGACAACCCCGGGCCAGCAGCAACTCGTGGATACGGGTCACCTGTAGCCGGTCGCCGGTGATCCACCGGTAGATCTGGTCGGCCCACCGGGCCAGCAGCTCCTCGGTGGGCGTCTCCGCCTGCCTCGGCCCCGACTGGCCCATGGCCGCCAGCCGGCTCAACTGGTCGTCGGTCGGAGCGGGGCCGTCCCGGGCAATGCCCTCCGCCTTGGCGGCGCTCAGGTACTTCCGAACCGTGTTCCGCGATACACCGGTCCCTGATGCAATTTGGCGGTACCCCTCGCCTGCTTGCCAGCGCCGGATGATTTCCTGTATCTCCACTCTGGTAACCTCCCAGTACGCCATCGCTGCACCTCACTTCAGAAGTGCCCCAATGGTCGCCGATTGGCTCCCAGGGTGGGTCAATGACCCTGTCAATCAGGGGGGCAATGACCTTGTCAATTTTCCATGTTTACTGGGTCAATGATCTTGTACATTCACAGTGTGATGTCCCGCCAATGCCTGGACCGCCGCATCCCCGACCAGAGCGCCATGCGGCGGGAGGTGGCAGCGTGGCAAAATCAGCGCAACCGGGACGGAGTACGGGTGGACTGGCGCTTCACCACCGCAGATGCCCGCGTCAAATTGAAGTCTCTCTACCCATCAATACAACACTGATGGACTACTAGCCTTTCCCCTAAATTCCGGGTCGACGCGAAACGCCCCACCAACCACGGCGGGGCGTTGTTCTTGTTCAAAAAGTTCCGAGGTCGGTCACCCGCTGGCCGGATACTCCAAGGCGGGATACTCCTCGTAGGGAAGTCCCTCTTGCGTCTCTTCCAGAGCCTGGTACTTGGAAGGACACTTGACCAGGATGTGGTCCGTCTCGAACACCTCTTGGGGAGTGTACCGTCCCTCTAGGACTATTTCCGAGTGGGGATTGAAGAACAGGTCCGGCATAACGCCGACATAGGAAGCCGTGACCTGCGGGTTTGCCTGTTCGACATTGCTGGTCAACTGGAAGTAGGACTGGGTGGACCCCTCCTCCCGCATGAAGCTTTCCGCAACCAGTTTCCCCGAGACCCGCAGCATCTGGCCGTCCTGGTACTCCTCTCCGGCCAAGAACTCGTCCACCGTGAGGAAATACTGGGTGTTGCTGGGGAAGGCAGCATACACCATGAACCCCACGGCCACGGCTACCGCAACTCCCAGGACAATGAACCGGAGCCGGTGTCCCCGCGCGGATTCGTCTTCGTCGGTCAGCAGCCGCACAGGCTGCGGGTCAGCTTCCGCCACTTGTCGCCCCTATCGGACTACAGTCCGGGACTGGGATGTCCCAGCAGCCATTGTAACCCCGGAAACTTTTACCATCCAGGTTGTTGGAGACTGGACCGCCGAAACTTCCCCTGGTCTTAGCCACCCGGCCCGTCCTGCTGTCCATCGTCCTCCACCCTCAGCACTTCCTTTTCTGATTCCCGCCGCCGCCGGAAGATATAGAGCCCGTAGGCCAGGAGGGCAACGCCGGTTACCACGAAAGCGGCGACTATGAACGGAACATTGGCCGGCGGCACACCGGCCTGCAGCATTACCGACAGCCCCACCTGCTCCCCCACTGGCCTACGCTTCCGAGGACAACCGGGTGTATCTCAATGCGGCCGCCCGCTCCTCAGCCCTTCTCAATGCCGTTCGTTCCACCACCAGGTACAGGAACAGCACCAGGAATGTAAGGAACGAGAACATGAGGATGTTGGTCATTATCGGTTCCAGGGACCCGGTTTCGGCCAGCGGCCCTACCACCGCCTCCGGGTGCAGGGACCGCCACCAGTTAACCGAAAAGTAGACTATGGGCACATCCACGAATCCGACGATCCCCACCACCGCTCCGTAGACTGCTCCCCGGGACCGGTTGGGCGCGTAGGAGCGGATCATCAGGTAGGCCGCGTAAATCAGCCACAGGATCAGCGTTGTCGTCAGCCGAGGGTCCCAGGTCCACCAGACGCCCCATACCGGCCGCGCCCAGATGATTCCCGTAATCAGCGCCAAAGAAACGAACACCAGACCCACTTCGGCGGAGGCGTGGGCGACTCGGTCCCAATGCTCCCCCCGACGGGCGAGGAAAACGATGCTGGCAACGAAGACCACCGCGAAGGCCAGGAAAGACATGATGGCCAGGGGAACGTGAACGTAAAAAATCCGCTGCACATCGCCCATCACCGCTTCCGTGGGCGCCACAGCGAATATGAGGTAGAGATCGCACGCCATCAGGACGGCCCCGATGCCCAGCAACCAGTTGGCCGGCGACCGCCACCATCCGGTGAGCGTTTCCTGCCGGCCGGAGTTCGCAATCAACGCTTACTCCTCAACCACGAAGGAGAATACCCACGGACATATTACCACAAAGAGCACGTCGAAAGCGGCGATTAATGGCACCCACCGTCCGAAAGCCCCCATCGGCGCGCCGTTTATCGCCTCGCCTGAAGCCTCCACGGCGCCGATCAGCACCGGGATAATCACCGGAAAGAACAGCACCGGAAGCATAATTTCCCGAGAGCGGGTCTGCACCGCCATCGCCGAGAAGAGCGTACCGACAACGGCGAATCCCAGGGTGGCCAGCACAACGACCACAACCAACTGCCAGGAAAACGCGGAGAACCCAAGCATCGCCGCGAAGATTGGCAGCAGCACGGCCTCCACGATCAGCATGATGCAGAAGATTACCGCCGCCTTGCCGAAGAAGATGGCCTCCCGGCTCACCGGCGTCAGCAGCAGACCTTCCAGCCCGCCCTGCTCGCGTTCCCGCACAAAGGCACGGTTCATCGCGAGCGTACCGGCGAAGGCGAAGGCCACCCAGAGGATTCCCGGGGCCAGCGGATTGACGAACTGAGGGTTCACGCTCAACGCAAAGTTGAACACCACCGCCATCAGGAATCCGAACAGCGCCACCGAGACCACGATGTCCCGCGACCGCAGCTCCAGGAGCAGGTCCTTCCAGAGGATGACCCCCACCGGATGCAGGGCGTTAACCACCCGGGCCGCCGCCAAGGGAACCCGCTCCCGAAGCGACCGCTTCGGGATGCTCGACCACCACCTTGCCTCCGCGCAGATGCGCTGTCCGGTGGGCCCACTCTCGTCCCCGCTCCACGTTGTGGGTGGTCATCACCACCGTCTTGCCGTCGTTGACGAACTGCTCCAAGATCCCCCGCAGCATTCCCACCGATTCCGGGTCCAGCCCGCCTTCCGGCTCATCCAGCAGCAGCAGGTCGGGGCCATGCAAGACTGCCCGGGCGATTGCCACCCGCTTGGTCATTCCGTGGGAAAGGGTTCTCACCCGCTGATCGGCCCGGTCGTTCATCCCGACCCGCGCCAGGGCCTCGTCAACCCTGCGGTCCAGTTGGGAAAGGCTGAAGAGGCGGCCGTAGAAAGCCAGGTTCTCCCGGCAAGTCAAGTCGTCGTAGAGAAAGCCCTGGTGGCCAACGACACCAACGCGGCGGCGGACGCTCCGCCCTTGCTTGCCAACGTCAAACCCGGCCACTGTGACCGTTCCCGCGTCGGCCCGCGCCTGGGTGGCAAGGACCCGCAGGAGCGTCGTCTTGCCCGCTCCGTTGGAACCGAACAGCACCAGCAACTCGCCCCACGGAACCACCAGGTCCAGGTCCGACAGCACCGGAAGGTCGCCGTACCCCTTCCGAAGCCCGGACACAGCAATGGCGTTTTCACCGCCGGGTCCGGACAACCGTCTCCCCTTCGCCAGCCCTGCAACCGCCTGTGGTTCCTGCGTGAACGCTACGGGTTCGGATGCTTGACGCTGACCCCGCCGTCCACCGCCCAGGTCTGCCCCGTCACGTAGGCTGCCGCCGGCGAAGCCAGGAACACCGCCAGGTACCCGATCTCCTTCAACCGTCCCACCCGTCCCAGAGGCACAGTGTTCTTTGCCGCCTCGTTTCGGTTCCGGTAGGACTCCTCCCCAATCTGGTCCGGGTCGGGGAAGCTACCCGGCGCGATGGAGTTCACCCGGATCCCGTAGGGCGCCCACTCCTGGGACAGGCATTCCGTCATCCGCATGATGCCCGCCTTGGAAGCGTCATAGGCCGCCGACTCGGGACGCCCTCGGAAGGCCGCCCAGCCGGAAATGTTGATCACGCTGCCCTGCCCACGTTCCAGCAGGTGCGGACCCACGGCCCGGCACCCCTGGAAGGCCTGGGTGAGGTTGATGTCCACGATGAAGTGCCAATTCTCTTCGGTCATTGCCGGAGTGGAGCTTCCCGGGAGCTGCGCCACCGCGCCCCGTATTGAGTCTCCCACGCAGGTCACCAGGACGTCGATGTGACCCAGGGCGGCGATGGCCTCCTCCGCCACCCGGTCCATATCCGCAGCCTTGGTCGCGTCGCCGGTGAAGGCATGACCCTTGGCGCCCACGGCCTCGATCTCCTTGACCACCTGGGTGACGCCGGTGGGAGTCAGAGCGCTCACCGCCACTTCGGCGCCCGCCTCGGCGAAGGCCAGCGCGATTCCCTTCCCGATTCCGCGTCCGGCTCCGGTTATCAGGACCTTCTGGCCGGCAACGTCAAAAACATCAAGACTCATGGTTCCTCCCGAGACGCGAAGGCGTCATTGGTTTCCTCGGAATGTCTGCCAAAACAAGCGGCGGAAGTGTGGCAGTTGTCCAGCTTTAGCCGCTCGCGGATTGCGCCGCCGCCGACCGCTTTTCCTTTTCCCGGAAGTGGGGGATGACGTACTTCCCGAATAGGCGGATGGAGTTCATCACCTCTTCGTTGGTGGCGTAGCCCGCCTGGAAGATGGGCATAATCTCGTCCACGCCCATCGCCTCGAACTCCTCTATAACCCGAATACAGTCGTCCGGGTTGCCCACGCAGTAGCCGCCGCCCGCCAGCAGTTCGTCCGGTGTGGGCGGCTTTTGCTGCTGCGGGTCCTGGGAGGGTCCCCCGCCCCGGACCGCGCCGCCCTGCACGTAGAACTGGTACTCCTTTGGAACTGCGTCGGGATCGACCCCTGCCCATTCCAGCGTGAACCGCTGCCGGCTCTGGGTCAGGTACCAGTTGGCGACCTCCGCCCCTTTCTCCCGGGCCCGGGCGCCGTTCTCGTCGCAGAACCCCATGGACGACGCCACGACCTGCCGGTTGACGAAGTGTCCCACCGGGGTGCAGTTCTCGATGGACTCGTAGTAAGCGTTGACCAGCCCCCGGGTCTTGTCCGTTCCGCCCAGGGTGTTCACCAGGCATCCCAGCCCAAGCTGTCCCGCCAGCCGGAAGGTATCCTCCTGAGTGCAGGCCATCCACAGCGGAGGATGTGGCTTCTGGAGGGGCTTGGGAATCACCTCCCGGGGCGGGATTCTCCAGTTCTCCCCCTCGTGGGAGAAAACGTCCTGGGTCCACATTCCCGCCAGGCATTCCAGCGTCTCCACCATCATGCTCTGGGTCTGGTCCACCGAGGTGCCAAAGGGAGTTATCTGGTAGGGCCCCTTGGTGCGCCCCACGCCCACGTCCAACCGCCCGTTGCAGTAGATGTCCAGCGTCGCCGCCCGCGCCGCCACGTGCAGAGGATGATGCACCGGGGCCAGCACCACGCCGAACCCCAGCCGCATTTTCTCCGTCCGCTCCGCCATCACCGCCAGGGTCACTTCCGGCGCGCTGGAGTGGGCGAACTCCGGCAGGAAGTGGTGCTCCACCAGCCAGACGTGCTCGAACCCCATCTCCTCGGCGTAGGCCACCTGCCGGACGGCGTCCCACAGCGTGTCGTACTCGGCGGTGGCCGACCAGGGCTTGGGCATTTGCAGTTCGTAAAACATCCCGAAGCGCATAGTTTTTCCTTTCAACAACGCCGAGTTCCGGGGGGGCTGAACCGAGTGTAGAGCAGCCCCGCCGGTCAGTCAATTTGGCTCCGGCCTTTTCTGGTAGAATCGTGTCATGCAGCAAGCGCAGACCTACCAACAGCGAAGCCGGGAAAACCTGGCCAAGGCATACCGGGAACTGGAGGCTGGAGACCTGACCCAAGCCTCGGAAAAGGGCTGGGGAGCGGTGGCCCTCATGGTCAAGTCCGTCGCCCAGCGTCGGGGCTGGCG
Source organism: uncultured Dehalococcoidia bacterium (assembly GCA_951812535.1). GTDB lineage: Bacteria > Chloroflexota > Dehalococcoidia > Lucifugimonadales > UBA3495 > CATOSK01. Next base: position 31,007 of record CATOSK010000002.1, read on the forward strand.
CCACCGCCGCCACGGCTGGCTTCACGGCGTCGTGGACGACCTCGTAGAGGAAACCGGCGACGGCGAGTTGAACCGGCTGTTCAGCATAGCCAGTGATCTCCACGTCAATTTCTTCGAGGGTTGGTTACGCCCCAGACGCATCAGTCAGGGCATCCATGACGTAGAGCATTTTATGGAAAGGGTTGAACGCCTGCTGACCTGAATCCCCACCCCACAAGACTGAGAGAAAGGCCATGAAAGCTGTCTACATAAGCCAATACGGTGGCACCGACGTCCTGACCTGTGGCGACCGCCCTGAACCGGAAATAGCCCCCGGAGAGGTCATGCTGCGCGTCCGCGGCAGCGCCCTCAACCGCCTGGACATCGGAATGCGCTCAGGGCGAGGCTACCAGGGTCCTCTGCCCCGCATCATGGGCTGCGACGTGGCCGGCGAAGTCGTCCAGATCAGCCCCGACGCCGACACCAACCTCTCCGTCGGAGACCATGTCGTCCTAGACAACAGGGTCAAGTGCGCCGGTAACTGCGAGTACTGCATCCAGGGGTTGGACCAGTACTGTCCTCAACAAAAGCGCCTGGGCGTCGACCTGGACGGCGGGCACGCGGAGTACATCACGGCACCCGCCATCAACGCCTATAAAGTGCGCGACGACATGAGCTTCCCCGAGGCCGCCTCCCTGCCGCTGGCCTGCCACACCGCCTGGCACTGCCTGGTCACCCAGGCCCAGATTCAGCCCTGGGATGAAGTCCTCATCCACGCCGCCAGCAGCGGCGTCGCCAGCATGGGAATCCAGATCGCCAAGATGATGGGATGCCGCGTCATCACCACCGCCGGCGTGGACTGGAAAATCGAGAAAGCAAGAGAGATCGGCGCCGACGAGGTCATCAACTACAGGGAGACCGACAGCATCAGCCGCGCCGTCATGGAATTGACCAACGGCAAGGGAGTGGACGTGGTCTTCGACGTAGTGGGCGCCGACGTCTGGGAGGAGAGCATGCTCTCCCTGAAGCCCAACGGCAGGCTGGTCATCACCGGCGTCACCTCCGGCGCGCGCACCGAGATGAACCTGTCCGTCCTCCAGGGCCGACCTCTGCACCTCATGGGCAGCGGGGGACGCAGCCGCCGGACCTTCGGCGACGTGATGACTCTTGTCAACCGGGGCGAGCTGCGCGGCATCGTCAGCCAGACCTTCCCGCTGGAGGAGGTTGCCGAGGCTCACCAGGTCATGGAGGACCGAGAATTCTTCGGAAAGCTGGTAATCGAAAGCTAGGGCAAAAGCAACGGGCCGCAGTTGTTGCTCCGGCCCGTCGACGCTTATCGGTTGGCCCCCGGTTGTAACTCTGCCCTGGCCTCGAGGACCGTCTTCACAAATAGTTGGATGTCAGGAAGACAACTGTCCAGGTTTTGCCGTTCCATCCAGTCGTTGTAAAAGTTGGAGTGGCACGATTCAGCAATGTTCAACCCTGCACGGAAAACAGTATTTCCTGAATGCTCGGCGAGGTCCATCATCGCACGGCGCCGGTGCTGGTATTTGCTGTGAAGCAGGCCGTGGCTGGCGCAGTAGGCCTTCATGGCATGGGACGCGGCTCCCCACAGCTTCTCAGCGGCTTGGGGATAATCGCCAGCCTCAATCTCGCGCTCCGCATCGGCCAGGGTCTTCCAGGCCAGGCGGGTGTGCTTCTCAACCAAGGTTTCCGAAGGGCGTGCTGTCATGTACCGTTCCCTTGTCAGCATTTTACAGACCGCGTTGGGCGTTGTCATCGGCCTACCAAGCCCTGGCACTCCGCCTGAGTCTCCCCCATAGCCAAACGCGGCAGCCTCCGGGTAAAATACCGTCGTCCCCCGGCGGCATTCGACGGCGGTGACAACCCCACGTTTAAGCAAGGAGCATCGCCATGAAAATCGCTCGCTACCTGGCCCACGGCGACATAAGCTACGGTGTCGTTGAAGGGAACAACGTCAAGGAACTCAGCGCCCCTCCCTTTGGTGACTACACCGTTACCGACCACACCCACACCCTGGACGAGGTCAAGCTGCTGGCCCCCTGCATCCCTCCCAAAATCCTGGCCATTGGGTTGAACTATTCCAGCCACCTTCACGACCGCCCGGGTCCCACCGAGCCAATGGTGTTCTACAAGACGCCCACCTCAGTCATCGGCCCCGAGGAGACCATCATTCGGCCCAAGGATACAGCCCGCCTCGACGCGGAGTGCGAGTTGGTGGTAGTTATCAAGGACCAGTGCCGGAACGTCTCCGAAGCCGACGCCATGAACCACGTTCTCGGGTACACCTGCGGCAACGACGTTAGCGCCAGGGATTGGCAGCGGGAGGACCGCAACTGGTGGCGGGCCAAGTCCGCCGACACCTTCTCTCCCGCGGGGCCCTTCATCGTGGACGACCTTGATCCCGGCAACGTCCGGGTCAAGACCCGCATCAACGGCGTCGAGGTCCAGAACGAGAGCACGTCCTATCTGATCTTCGGTATCGCTACCCTCATCTCCTATTGCTCCAAGTTCGTGACCCTGGAGCCCGGGGACATGATCTACACCGGCACCCCCGGCGAGCCAGGTGAGATGAAGGACGGCGACGTCTGCGAGATCGAAATCGACGGTATCGGTGTCCTCCGCAACCCCATCAAGCTCGAAGCCTAACCCGGCTCAACCCCGAAACAAGAAAAAGAGCGGGCAACACTCCCGCTCTTTTTCTTGTCTTGCTATTTGACCTGTCCGCCGTTGAGCATGCTACCCTACCCGGCCCTCCACGGATAAACCAACTCGCCGTCGCGCCGCTCCGGAGGCCACACCACCACCTTCCGACCCTGCTGCCACTGGACCAGCGACACCGAACGTCCCACCTGCTCCCCGGTTACCGGATCAATCCTGAACCGGCCGCAGAACGTGGAGAAGTCCAACTCTCCAGCCGCCCGCCGGAGCGCATCTTGCTCCAGGCAACCCGCGTCCTCAACGCACCGCTGCGCCACCAGCCCCGCAGCGTAGGCCTGTGCCATCGGATAGTCCACCGGGCGGCCGTCGGCGCGCTCCAGCGAAGCCAGCACGTCGGCTTCCGGAGGGCCGTAGTCCACAGCTTCGGTTGACCCCGGCTCCCACTGGCTCGGCCCGATGAACCCGTCGGCTGCCCCGCCCAACCCATCCGGGAACTGCTGGATTCCGGCTGCCACAACCGCCGCTGCGCCGATCCTGGGGCGGGCCTTCACCAGCCGTTCCCCCAACTCCAGGTCGTTGTAGATTCGCCCCACGGCGACCAGGACATCCGGTTCCAACTCGGCCAGTTCCGCCACAATGGAGTCCCAGCCCGGGTTGTCCGGCTCATACTCCCGCACCAGCGCCGTTTCAAAATCCAGGCCTTCCGCCTCTCTCTCGGCGCCGCTGCTCACCGCCCGGGGAAAGGCCCCCGACCCCGCCCGCACTACCGCTATCGTCCGCGCTCCTTCATCGGCCTTACGGACCAGGGGGAGCAAGCCGGAGAGATAGCGACTGGCCGGGGCCAGAATCCCGACCACCCGGCCATGACCCTTCCGGTAAATCCCGTCTCCAGCCCCTCCCTGGTTCCACAAAGTCCATCCGAGTTCCTCGGAAATCTCCGCCGCTGCATTGGACAGCACGGTGGAATAGGGCCCCATCAGCAGGTCCACCTGGTCTTCCAGGATCAACCGGCGGGTCACCTCCCGCACTTGGCCCCTCCGGCTCTCGTCGTCGTAATGGACGACCTCCACCGGAACGCTTCTCCCTCCAGCATCCATTCCTCCGGCGGCATTGGCGTCCGCCGCCCACGCCCGCAACCCCGCCAGGGCCTGCCATCCTTGCATGTGAAACTGCCCCGACAGCGATGCCGGCATTCCCACTTTCACCACTGTTGCGGCCATTTCCCCCCTGAGTCACCAGTCCTTCGGACGAAAATCGGGGCAGGCCCAGGCCTGCCCCGCCACCGCGCAAATTGTGCCAGGAGCCGCCTGGAAATCAGCTCCGCGCCCGGAAGATCCCAAAGGAACTGGTGTACCCGTGCAGGAAAGTTGTCCCGCTCACCGGCCCGATCTCACCGTTGCAGAAGAACCCGCCCAGGGGTACCTGCCCAAGCTTGTCCCGGAATACTTCCGAGTCGTGGTTCGGCTTGCCGTACAGATATTGCCCCCGGCCCAGGCACGAAAACAACAGAGCTCCCTGGGCCTGGTTTTCCCGGTTATCCCCGGCATACCGCTCCAGCACCGCCACCAAGTCCTCCGCCGAGGTCTCGGCGTCCCGCAGGTGGAATTGGACCAGTTGCCCTTCTTTCAGCAACTCCCCGATGGCCACCGCGCCCGACTGCTCGTCCATCCCCATCACGTTGCGGATGAGGAAATCCCCATGCTTGGGCTGGTCAATGAACTCGTCCATCACCACCCCGAGGAACAGGGATGTACGCATCAGCCCCCGGTCCCGCTCGTTCAACTGCTGGAACAGCTCCCGCAGAACGTCCAGTGGGCGCTTTCCGTCCAGTTCCTGTAGCAGGTTGCGCTCACTGCCCGTTATCCGCATGGATTCGCCGACGGGACGGCATCCCTGGGCCACCACCGTATCCACAACAATGTTGCCGTGCAGCCCGATTCCCACCGCTCCGTTGCGGAATACCTGGTCGTTCAGGAACAGCGCGTTCTGTCCCTGCTGCCGGGCCCCGCTGGCCAGTCCGCCGATCTTGGCTGATTGTTCGAAGGCGAAATCCAGCCCCAGGATCAGGTTCTGCACCGGAAACGAGAACGGGTCCGCCAGTATGACGAACTGGGGATCGTCGCTCCTGGCCACCTGCATGATGTCTTCCCACGAATTGGGGCCGGCATCCAGGTCCGGCAGTGCGTCGCCTTGAATGTGTACTCCATGGATGGCCACGCCGGGAAGACTCGCCGCGGTGACTGAAACAGCCGGCTGCTGCTCCACCTCCTGTCCGTTGCCGATGATGCCGCCGCCGGAGCACCCCAGAATATTGGAGGTGCCCAGCTGCTCCCGGACCATCTCCGGTATGTCTTCATATCGGTCTTCGTGGTGGGCGGATACGAAAATCACCGCGAGGTCGGCGGCTGCCCCAGCCATCTGCCGATTGATGCTGGCTACACAATCGGCGATGGCGTCATCCAAGCCGGGTTTGTCGGAAAGTTCGGAAGCCCATTTCATGGCGGGTACCTCCCTGGCGTTGCCTTGGCCCACGCCTCGTGCTGTTCCGGTAAGTATACCAACGGAACCAGCCCCCCGCTAACCGGAGGCATCCAGCAGAGCCTTCCCCCGCTCGATTCCGGGCGTTGGAGACGGATCAACCCCTCTCAGCATGGCCAGGTAGAAACTGGCGTAGTCCCCCAGGGCCAGCAGGTGCAGCACCTGGGAGAGCGGGCTTGCCTCGGGACCATGAACCACGCGGCAAGGCGCTCCCAACACCCGCAGCAGATCGGCCGCGGTATCGAACCGCCGCTCCAACTGAACCCCGCATCCCGATGGTCTGAGCAGCAGAGACGCTGGCGCCGCTCCGTCGAGACTGGCAAACGCCTCCACCGAATTGTGGAGGGCCTCCGGCAGGGCCTCGAAGAACGCCCAAACCTTGGCGTTCTCATTCAATTGGGTCTTCCAGCGGCGGGCCATTCCGGAAAGGATGCCCCCGCCGTAAATTACAATTGCCCGCCCATCCAGATCTGATGCAAGCTGCTTCGCCGGGTTCTCTTTCGTCTGGAACTCTTCCGCCCACCCCGCTGCCGCCGCCTCGACAGACGACATCGCCTCTTCTGCAACCACCGAGGGAGTTGCCAGCAAGCCGCAGCTTTGCAGGACACCCAGCAACAGCATCAGGTTGAACCCCAGGGCGCTCCGGGGCTCCCCGGGGGCATCAATCCTAAGGAAAGGAACTCGCCCGGCCTGTGCCTCCTCCTCCAGCAGGCCTCCGCCGGCCACCACCAGGGCCGGCGTTCCGCCCTGGAGCGCCTGCCGGAACATTTCCAGTGTCTCCCGCGTCGAGCCGGAGTGGCTGCACGCCACCAGCAGGGTTTCATCATCGAGGGAGAAGGGAAGGGACAGTTCCCGCACCACCGAAACCGGCGGCCCCCCGGCCGCCGCCGCCAGGTCGGAAACCAGGTCGCCCACAATGGCCGAACCTCCCATACCGGCCAGCACCAAGCGGCGGACCCGGGGCCAATCGGAGGGAGGAACGAAGCCCGTACCCTGCTCCCATCCCCTGAGACAACTCTCCGGCATCGACCGTAGCCGGTGCCGCAGGCCGCTGGGGTCGCAGGTATCAATGAATTCCAGGGAATCCAGCCGGGCGGAGGCCGGAGCACAGGAATCCGCCCTGTGTCGGCTCTGACCTCGAATGGTGCTCCCGTCGCTAGGGATATGCCCCCCTTGGGTTTGAAACAGCCAGGATTCGAAGGGTGATTACCAGTTGCCCCGGTGCTATCCGCAATGCCGCGGCAGGCGGACTGGCGCGGCCGCCGGCAGTGACCTTCAGTCCGGCTCAGCCACCGGAATCGGCGCGGCCTGGGGCTCCTGCGTCCCCAATGCTGCGAAGCCTTCTATCCCTTCCAGGCCGGAGGGTTCTCCGCACTGTCGGACGACCGTCCCAGATACCCGTCCCTGCCCTGCAATGTCCAGGACCGCTTCGGCCACCCGGCTGGCTTGGTGCATCAGAGGGACCTCGTCGTTCCCCAGGACGGCGGCGTACACGCCCGGGACCAGTCCCCCCGCCACCTCTATGTCGGCTTCCACCGGGCGGGCCTGCTCCTGCCGGTAGGCAATCCTGACCTCGTCAGGAATATCCCCGCAGTTCACCAGTACCCAGTCCAGGCTGTCCCGGCCCACGTAATTCTGCATTTCACGAACAAATCGGGAAGCGGTGAACCCGTCCGTTTCCCCCAGCTTGGTCATCAGGTTGCAGACATAAACCCGCGTAGCCCGGGTGTCCGAAAGCGCATCAGCCATCCCTTCCGCCAGGAAATTGGGGACGATGCTCGTATACAGGTCCCCCGGACCCAGGACCACCACGTCCGCGTCCATCACCGCGTCCACGCCCCTCCGGTTTGCCGGGACCGCCGGGTCCAGGAACACCCGCTCAATGCTGGGATGAAGCTGCCTCCTCAGGTCGATGGCAGACTCTCCTCTCAGCAAGCGGCCGTCGCTCAGCTCCGCGCAGAGGTCGGCCCGTTCCAGGGAAACGGGGATCACCTGGCCGGTGATATTGAGCAGCCCGGACATTTCGTCGATGGCCTGTTCCAGGTCCTTGCCCAGGGTGGTCAGCGCAGCCAGGAGCAGATTGCCCAGGCTGTGCCCGTTCAGGCTGCTCTCGTCGTCGAACCGGAAGTCCACCAGGTCCCTCAAGGGCCGGGCGGCATCCCCTTCGCTCAATCCCAGCAGACATTGTCTCAGGTCGCCCAGCGGTGGATAGCCGAACTCCTTTTGAAGCAGGCCCGAACTGCCGCCGCTGTCGAACATCGTGACGATGGCGGAAACCCGGCTCGTGTGCTGTTTCAGGCCTCGCAGCACCGCAGAGGTGCCGGTGCCGCCCCCGATTACGACGATTCTCGGACCCTCAACAGGTTCGTCCCTGACCGTTGCCATCCAGCTGCTCCCGTCGGATTCCCACGACAATCCCCCTCCCGGCCCTGCTGCATTCTACCCGTTCCTATTGCCTCCCGCCAACAGACCATTGGATGCGGCGAGTGGCCCAGGAACAAACCGCTTTCTCTCCCAACCAAACCGGAAGAACCGAACCTGTGTCGTTTCATTTTTTCCGGCTCCTTTTTTATAATGTTGCTGGTAGTCCTGCCGGGCAGGACGAGGGTTGTCGGCGGTTCTTCATGGAACGCCGGCGGCGTTGACACTGTCGGCGGGGAATACTATCATGTTATCTCCTTATAACCGTTACAAATTAGCGGTTCTGGAGAGCATTGCCCGGAATTTCGGATGCCCTTACCGGGAAGGAATGCAGCCGGGCTGCCGGCAATTGAATACGAACCCTAAAGTTCAACAAATCCACAGGAGGAGTTTATGGCTGAACAAGACATCGCCCTGATGGCCCACCTGTTGCGCCGCGCCGGGTTTGGAGCTAGCCGGGAGGAGATTGAGGCGAGAGCCGCTGCCGGATACGAAGCGACCGTCGCCGAAATGCTCAACCCCGAGTCCACTCCTGGCATCGACGAAGACCTGCTGATGCGCTATCAGCCCGCTTATCACGAGGCCGCTGCCATCGAGACCAATGTCCAGCAGTGGATCTACTACATGATCAACAACCCCCGCCAGCTCCAGGAGAAGATGGCCCTCTTCTGGCACATGATTTTCTGCGCCGGCCACAGCAAGATCGACAGCGGCCAGGAAATGGGGCTCATGGTCAAGATGTTCCGGCAACAAGGCATGGGCAACTTCAAGGAGATGCTCATCCTACTTTCCACCAACCCTGGAATGATCTACTACCTGGACAACTGCGAGAGCCACAAAGTCGCCGTCAACGAGAACTACGGCCGCGAGCTCCTGGAGCTGTTCTCCATGGGCGTTGGCAAGGACGAGAATTTCAACTACTCCGAGGACGACGTCAAGGCCTGCGCCCGCGCTTTCACCGGCTGGAATATCGCTCCCGCCTACCCGCCGTTCCCCTATGGCCGCAGCCCCTGGCAGTTCCGCTTCGACCCGGCCGACCACGACGACTCCGACAAGACCTTCCTGGGACAGACCGGCAACTGGAACGGCGATGATATCATCGAGATGGTCTGCCAGCAGCCGGCCACCGCCCGGTTCATCTCCCGCCACCTGTGCAACTACCTCATCGGCGACGATGTTCCGGTCCCGTCCTGGCGCCAGACTCCCCCGCAGCACGTCGAGCTCATCGAGAAGCTGGAGAAGACCTACTTCGACTCCGGCTACGAGATCAAGGCCATGCTCGAAGTCCTGCTCAACTCGGATGAGTTCAAGAACGCCCGCTACACCAAGGTGAAGAACCCGGCCGAGATGGTTGCCGGAACCCTCCGCCTCGTTGGCGACCACCGGGAGATCAAGCCCGGCCTGTTCGACATCTCCCAAGAGCCCAAGTACATGGGCATGGACCTGATGAATCCCCCCACGGTGGAAGGCTGGCATACCGGCCACGAGTGGATCGACAGCGGCACCCTGGTTGAGCGCATCAACTTCGCCGCCGACTACATGGGCCAGACGGACCTCCCCGGAGTCCGCGGCATGATCGACCGCCTCATGGACCAGGGCGAGTCCCTGTCCCCCGAGCAGTTCGTCGAAGGCTGCCTGGACATGGTTGGACAGCTCGCCGTAACCGACGAAACCCGCGGCCAACTGGTAGCTCACGCCGAGCGCGGAGGCAGCCTCACCCACGGCACTGATGCCGATCGGTCCGAGTTCACCCGCCGCTCCGGCGAGATGTTCCAGATGATCGCCGCCACCTCGGAATACCAGTTCGGCTAGGCCGCCGACAGCAAACCGGCACGAACAATTAACCGACGCCCGGGCCCCCTTGGACAAGTTGCCTCAATCGGGGCCCGGAAGCGGCGGGAAATTAGAACGGAGGAACGTAATGGTCTCTACCAAGAAGGACAATGTTCTGGCAGTGCTGTCCCTGTCGGGCGGCAACGATGGTCTGAACACCGTCATCCCCTACAACAGCGGACACTACCGCGACTTCCGGCCCAACCTCGGCATTTCCGCCGAGCAGGTCATCCCCCTCAACGAGGAAATCGGCCTGCACCCCACCATGGGCCCCTTGAAGCGGTTCTGGGACGAGGGCAAGCTGGCCATCTTCTTGGGCATCGGCTATCCCAGCCCCAGCTACTCTCACTTCCGCTCCATGGACATCTGGCACACCTGTGAGCCCGTGGCCATCGGCACGGAGGGCTGGCTGGGCCAGGCCATCAAGGAACTTGACCCCAACGCCGAGAACGTTCTGACCGGCGTCAACTTCGGCCGCGGCCTTCCCCGCGCCCTGGCCAAGGAAGGCGTCCCCGTCGCATCCGTCGGCAACCTCGAGACCTATGGACTGCTGACCGGCATCGACGGCGAGGATCAGCGCGCCGAGGCCCTGGATGTGTTCGGCCGCATGTACGGCCCGACCATCGGCACCGGCTACGCGCTGGATTACATCCGCCGGACCGGCACCGACGCCCTCAAGGGTGCTGACATCCTGGCCACCGCCCCGGACATGTACTCCTCCACAGTGGAGTACTCGGCCACCGCCGTCGGCCAGTACATGAAGAACATCGCCCAGACCCACCTGGCCGGTTTCGGCTCCCGGGTGCTGTACACCACCTCCCCGTACAACGGTTTCGACACCCACGCCAACCAGGGCCAAGCCCACTCGGCCCTCTGGACCGACGTCTCCGCCACCGTCGAGAACTTCATGGATGACCTCCGCGAGCACAACGCCAGCGACAACGTCACCCTGTTCATGTTCTCGGAGTTCGGGCGCCGCGTCGGCGACAACGGCTCCGGCACCGACCACGGCGCCGGCAGCGTCGCCTTTGCCATTGGCGAGCACGTCAAGGGCGGCATCTACGGAACATACCCGTCTCTCGACCCGAACCAGCAGGAGGAGGGCGGCAACTTGGCCCACAACATGGACTTCCGCCAGGTCTACCAGTGCCTCCTCGAGGACTGGCTCGGCATCGACCCGGTCCCCATCGCCGGACAGTTCGACAAGGTAGCGTTCCTCTAGGCCAACAGCAACGGACGGTCGGCGCGTCGGATTAACCCCGGCGTGCCGACCCTTTCAACATTCCAATTGTGGGAAACCCCGACGCCCAGGCCTCTTATCTTACCTGGGGCCGAAAGCGGCGGGATTTAGAGAGGTAAAAAGCCATGAGCACCCATTTTTTTGGGCTTAGCGACCGCACCTTCACCTATAGCCATTCCATCGGTCGCAACGAGTTCGCCGGGACCGGCTTCCGCAACCCCGTCGACCTCGCCCTCGGCTCGGATGATACGGTCTACGTGATCAACCGTTCCTACGAAAACCGTCCCGACGGCGTCCGCATCACCGTTTGCACCATGGACGAGGAGTACATCAGCGAGTTTGGGACCTACGGCGAAGGCGATGGAGAGATGATCTGGCCATCCGCCATAGCCATCGACAGTGACGAGGACCTCTATGTCGCCGACGAGTGGCTCAACCGGATTACCAAGTTCGACCGGGACGGCGAGTTCCTGGGCAAGTGGGGTGCCGCCGGCTCCGGCGACGGCGAGCTTGACCGACCCGCCGGCATCGCCATCAACGGCGACGTCATGTACATCACGGACAGCCGCAACCACCGCGTCCAGAAGTTCACCCTGGACGGGAAGTTCCTCGCCAAGTTCGGGAGCGAAGGCTCCGGAAAGGGCGAGTTCAACATGCCCTGGGGCATCGCCCTGGACAACGAGGGCAACGTCCTCGTAGCCGACTGGCGCAACGACCGCATCCAGCAGTTCAGCGCCGACGGAGAGTGGCAGGCCACCTATGGCTCCTCCGGCGAAGGCGTCGGCCAGTTCAGCCGCCCCAACGGCGTGGCCGTCGACAAGGACGGTGACATATACGTGGCCGACTGGTTCAACAACCGGGTCCAGGTCCTCGCTCCCGACGGCCGCTTCATCGCCCAGATGCGTGGCGACCACGCCCTCTCCCAGTGGGGCAAGGACAAGCTCCTCTCCAACCCGGACATGATCCGCCAGCGCCAGATCGCCGCCGCCCACAGCACTGACTTCGAGAAGCGATTCTCCCATCCCTGTGCTGTGGCCATCGACGGCAAGGACCGGATCTCGATTCTGGACCACACCCGCGGCCGCATCCAGGTCTACTCCAAGACCCGTGAGGCGGTCTTGGTCTAACCCCAACCTGGGTCCAGTCCCCGAACAAGAACATCGCCGGAGTTGGTTGCCAACTCCGGCGATTCGTTCTCTTGACTCTGATGAGACCGGCCCTCCGCTGGCCAGCGTGTTTGCCCGTATCAGCTCTCTTCCGGCGGCCCTTCTGGCATGCCGGCGTCGATCCACGCCGCAATCTCGTCCACTTCCGAACGCGCAACGAAGGGACCTCGCAGGGGCATCTTCCCGAAGGTCCCACATCCCCGCAACAGGGAACGCACCAGGTGGGTCTCCCGTCCGGGCAGACCGGGCTCAATGGACCGGTACCCGTTCAGCACCGACGCCTGCAGTTCCTGGGGAGTCTCCCAGTAGTATTCGTGAATGCCCGGGTACGGCTCCCGCTCCCAGCGTTCCTTCCACCGCTCCATGCAGTTGTCCAGGATTTCCTTGACTCGCGGCCAGTAGACTTCGTTCTCGCCAGGGGTAGTGCTCATCTGGGTGTCTCCGCAATAGGTTGGAATGAATGACGCGGACCGGTTGCCCTCTACTCAGGCCTCTTGGACGAGTTGCGCTGGCTGGGGCCGAAAACAGCGGGGATTCGTTCTATCTGTCAGCCGTTGGGGTGTTCGTTCACCGACTCCCTCTGCAGCAGTTCAATGGCGTGGGGCAGGACCGGCTTGACTACTTCCAGGGTCTCCTTGACCCCTTTCGGACTGCCCGGCAGCGTCAGGATCAACGTCGAGCCCCGTATCCCGGCCACTGAGCGGCTGATCATCGCCATGGGAGTGAACTTCAGCGTCTCGGCCCGCATCGCCTCGGCCATGCCGGGGACTTCCTTGTCCACAATGGCCAGGCACGCCTCTGGGGTGACATCCCGGGGCCCCAGCCCCGTGCCGCCGGTGCTGACCACCAGGTCCACGTCCGGCGCATCCGCCCACTCTGCCATCTTCCGGGAGATGTCGTCCTTCTCGTCCGAGACTATGTCGTAACGGACCACATCATAGTCCGGCGGGGCCAGCACTTCCTGGATTGCCTCGCTGCCCGTATCCTCCCGCTGCCCAAAGAACCCCGAGGTGCTGACAGTGAGAATCGCAAGCCTGTACATGGCCCTAATAATACCATACCCAATTTCCCTCAACACGCCCGGCCCGGGAGTCGTCCGCTACTCTATGAATCAGGAAGTTTGGGGAATGAATCCAACAACTTACCGACCTCACGCCGGGTGACTCGCCGTTCCGTTTCCCCGTATAATGACCCCACTTCCGGCCCATCCCCCGACGCCCAGTCCCCTTAGACAAGTTACATCAATCGGGGGCGGAACGGGCAACTGCACCGGAGTTTAAACCAGCGCAATAGCATGGAGCGACAGGCGGGATTCGAATAGGGGCAACGATGACCAGCAAGCCGATTCGTCAAACCGGGACGGTGGCGGAATCCGGCACATTTCCGGATGTTCCTCCCAGGGACGATACGCAGAACCCCCTGTACCTCTACCTGCCCGGATACCTCACCACCCTGCGCCGCCACTTCGGCTCCCCGGAAACAAACCTGGTCCTCAGCGAGCTCCCTTTGGGACACAGCCCGCGGCAGCGGCGGGGCATCCTCATTCCCGACCTGACGGTCGCTTTTGGCGTCGACGTTGACGCCATCATCGCCCAGTGGGGCTATGCTATCGAGGTGCAGGGCAAGCCCCCTGACTTCGTTCTGGAAATCGCCTCGACCACCACCGCCCGCAACGACGAGTCCGGGAAACGCGAAGGATACTCGGGCTACGGCGTCCCGGAATACTGGCGTTTCGACCCCACCGGTGGGCAGCGTTACCAACAGGGCCTCGCTGGAGACCGCCTGTCCGCCGGGACCTACCAGCCGGTAACCATTGACACCGACGGCTTCCGGCATTGGGGCCATAGCAGTGTACTGGGCCTTACCCTTTGCTGGGAAGACGGACAGTTGCGCTGGTGGGACCCAATCGCCCGGCGTTACCTGGCCACCCACGACGAAGAGGCGGAAGGCCGCTTGGCCGAGCAACGGGCCCGCATAGCTTAGCGTGACGCCCACCTGGCCGAGCGCAACGCCCGCCTCGCCGCGGAGGCCCGCCTCCGCGAATTGGAGGCGGAACTGGCGCGTCGGCAGGAGAACGAATCGAGCTAGGAGGGGCTATTTCCCGGGTCCGACTCCCTTCGTTGACAACCCCACTTCGCCCCCATATAGTCTCCCCGATGTTACCCGCCAGCAACCGAATCCCCGCCTCCACCGGCCCCGCTGCATGACCAACGCCCCCCGCTGCGTCTTCTGCGAGATCGCCGCCGGAAACGAGCCCGCCCGGGTCCGCTACCTCGACGAGGACATCATCGTCATAGTAAACCGCCTCACCTGGGTGCCCGTCATGTTGCTGGTTATGCCCAAGCGTCACCTGTCCCAGATGGAAATGTGGAGCAGCGGACTCATGCAGCGTCTCGGCAAAACCGCCGTCGACATGGGCGCAGTCTTCGCTCCCAATGGCTTTCGCATCCTATCCAACTTCGGGTACGATGGACTCCAGAGCCAAAGCCACGGACACCTCCATGTCATCGGCGGCGCCTACCTGGGAGAATACGCCTGATCCCCTTCTCTACACCTTTCAGGATTGGAAACCCCCGACGCCCAGGCCCATTAGACAAGTTACCTCAATCGGGGCCGAAAGCGGCGGGACTTAGAAAACAGACTCCCGACGCCCAGGCCCCGAACGGGCAACTGCACCGGAGTTCAAACAAGCGCAATAGCATGGAGCGGCTCGAAGTTACGTCAATCGGAGCCGAAGGCGGCTGGACCATTCAGAAAGGAGACTGAAACATGCCTGAAACCATCCTGTACGAAAAGCAGGGCAACATCGTCACCATGACCCTCAACCGGCCCGCCGCCCTCAACTCGATCAACCGCCAGCTCCGGCGCGAGTTGGCCGAGGCCATCACCCAGTTCGACAGCGAGCCCGACTCATACGTCGGCATCATCACCGGCTCCGGCCGGGCCTTCTGCGCCGGACGCGACCTCAAGGAGCGCGCCGTCGACAACGCTGAAGGAGTCCAGGCCCGGGCCGCCGACAGCATGCAGCCCGACCGGCCCTACATGTGGCCCCAGACCTGGAAGCCCCTCATCGCGGCCGTCAACGGATACGCCCTCGCCGGGGGATGGTCCATCGCCCAGATGTGCGACCTCCGCATCGCCGCCGAGGACGCCCAGCTTGGCATCACCGAGACCAAGTGGAGCCTGCTGCCCCCCTTCGGCACCATCCTGACCAAGATGATCGGCCTCTCCGCCGTCCTCGAGCTCTGCATGACCGCCCAGCCCATCAGCGCCCAGCGCGCCTACGACATCGGATTCGTCAACAAGGTGGTGCCCGGCGACCAGCTGATGGATGAGGCCATGAACATGGCCGAGCAGATCGCCGCCAACGCCCCCCTGGCGGTCCAGTATTTCAAGGAGCTGGCCTATCGCGGCCTCAACATGTCCACCCAGGACATATCCTCCCTCACCTACCACATGTACGACCAGCTTCTCACCACCGAGGACTCCAAAGAGGGCCCCCGCGCCTTCGCCGAAAAGCGCAAGCCCAACTGGCAGGGGCGCTGATTCAGAAAATCGCCGCCCAAACCCCTAACCCCAATCGGCTCAAGGAGGAAACGCTATGACTACCCAGGTTCAACCCAGGGACATGACCATCAATGCCAACGGTATCAACCTGCACTACCTCGACTGGGGCAACGAAAACGCCCCGCCCCTCGTTCTGCTCCACGGCCTGCGGGGGCACGCCCACTCCTGGGACGACGTATCCGCCGCCCTCTGCCAGGACTACCACGTACTCGCGGTGGACCAGCGTGGCCGCGGCGACACCGACTGGGCGCCGGGCGGAGACTACTCCGGCGCGGCCTTCGTCGCCGATATCCTGGGATTCGCCGATGCCCTCAAGCTGGACCAGTTCACCCTCATCGGGCACTCCATGGGCGGGCGGAACAGCATGGCATTCGCCGCCCGCCACCCCGACCGCCTCACCCAACTGGTCATCGTCGACATCGGACCCACCGTGGACCCGGCCGGCGGGCAGCGCATCACCCGCGAGCTCCAGGAAGTCCCCGAGGAGTTCGACTCCCTCGAAGTCGTCTTCGAATACATGAACCGCCAGAACCGCTTCTCCTCCGAGCGTGTCATGCGCCGCCGTCTCCAATACGCCACCAAACAGTTTGCCAACGGCAAGATCGGCTGGAGGTACGACCTCGCCATCCGCGACCAGCGGCGCAACGGCACGGCCGCGCCCGCCGAGGACCTCTGGCCTCTCATCCCCAACATCACCTGCCCCACCCTGGTCGTGCGGGGCAAGGAGACCGACCTGCTCACTCCGGAAGGCGCCCGGCAGATGGTCGATACCCTACCCAACGGCTCCGTCGTCGAAGTAGAGCGGGCCGGACACATGGTCTTCGAGGACAACCCCGAGGACTTCATCGCCGCCGTCAAGGGCTGGCTGTTGGGCTAATTCCGCACCGGTCCCGGCTGTTGCACAAAACAACACCGCTCCTGCCCGACAGGGCAGGAGCGGTGTTTCGTTTTTCCAGGTGGTTTTTCCAGGTTTGGCGGGACGTCCTCAGTTGGATTTGAGGGGCGCTGGGGTATACTTTGCCGGGGACCCCTCGGCAGCGGACGTTGCACGGGATTCCGACCTGTTCGAGACGCTCCGCCACAAGCGGCGACCGGCTACCACCATCAATATGGGCATAACAACACCGAGGAGAATCCAGATCTGGCTGTCGCCGTTGTGGTTGGGAGACAGGACCATGAACCGGTTCCAGAAATAAGCCAGGAAAACGGCGACAGAACCGTAGAAGACCGTGTTGGCCTCCAGATAGCGTTTCAGGTCGGTCGATCCATTACCATCGATGCGACGTTTCTCGGCGTAGCTCGCTGCCAGGGTTATGAGTACCGCCGGTGTCATGAACCAGTGCAGCGCCTCCCAAACCGGGTAGGCATCGCCTCCCTGGTGGTAAAGCGGAGTAATTATCAGGTTGACGCCGACGGCCCCGGCCACCAGCAACAAGAAAACCGACGCGCCGCGAAGCACTATAGACACAATAACCCCCTGAGTCATGTGGTAAGGCCAGTTTAAATTGATGTTTTCACCTTACCTTCACATAGTAGTACGGACGGAGGGTTCTGCTGGTTTCGTGGCATGCGACGGTATGGCTACGGGATCACTTCCGAGGAGTCCGGCAGATGGTCGGCATCCTCCCCAACGGATTCCGCGTAGAAATCGAACACCCTGGACCCATGATCTTCGAGGACAACGCCAGGGAATTCCAGGCGGCTACGAAGGTTGCTTAGAGTCCCGGTGAATCCAGTGCCCCCGGCAGGGTTTTCCAGGAAATGGAAGGTGGTACTCCCCTGACGGGTTTCCCAGGACGCCTTACCTATCCTCGATACGCACCCTGTGCTATCATGCCTTAACGCTGGGGTTCGGCCCCGCCGGGCCCGGAGAGAGGACTTGTCACGATGAAAACCTCCTTCTTCCACCTGATGCCCTACCAGCACCTTCCGGCCGACTTCGAGCACCAGTACCGCAGCGCTTGGGTCGATCCCCCCAACAGCCTCTTCGACCCCGACCTGTGCCAGCAGCACTACGATGACTACATCGAGGAGCTCCAGTTCGCCGACCAGATGGGCTTCGACGGCGTCTGCGTCAACGAGCACCACAACAACGCCTACGGACTGATGCCCTCTCCCAACATCATCGCCTCCGTTCTGTCCCGCACCACTTCCAACTCCGCCCTCATCGTCCTCGGCAACAGCCTGGCTCTCTACCAGCCTCCCCTCCGCGTCGCCGAGGAAATGGCCATGCTCGACATCATGAGCAAGGGACGGCTCGTCGCCGGCTTCCCAGTTGGGACCTCCATGGACACCACCCTCTCCTACGGCCAGACCCCCATCACCCTCCGCGACAAGCACTCCGAGGCCCACGATCTCATCATGAAGGCCTGGACCGAGCGGGAGCCTTTCATCTTCAACGGCAAGTTCAACCAGCTCCGCTACGTCAACATCTGGCCCCGTCCCCTCCAGCAGCCCCATCCCCCCGTCTGGATCCCCGGCAGCGGCAGCCTGGAGACCTGGGACTGGGTGCTGGACCGCGACTACGTTTACTGCTACCTCAGCTACTTTGGCTACCTCCGCGGGCTTCGCGTCGTCAACGGTTTCTGGGATCGCGTCGCCCAGCGCGGCATTGACGACAACCCCCACCGCCTCGGCTTCCTCCAGCTTGTCTGCGTCTCGGAGACCGACGCCTCCGCCGAGCGGGAGTACGCCGACCACGTCAAGTACTTCTACCGGAAGATGCTCCGCATCCACCCGCCCTTCGCCGAGACCCCGGGATACCGCTCTATAGCCTCGGTCCGCGAGTCCGTCCGCCCCCAGATAGGAGAGGAAGCCCAGAAGGCCGCCCAGGAACTCGAGTGGAAGGACTTTATCGAGCAGGGCCACGTCATCGCCGGCAGCCCCGCCACCGTCCGCGAGCAGCTCGCCGAGGCCATCAAGATGCTCCGCGTCGGCCACCTCATGTGCCTGCTCCACATCGGCACCATGCCAAAGGACCTCACCCTCAAGAACACCCAGCTCTTCGCCGACGAGGTTTTGCCTCACATCCGGGACACATGGAGTGACTACGACGACAGGTGGTGGCCCGAGCGGGTTGCCCGGGCCCAGGCCCCCGCTCCGGTCGGCGACAACTAGCGCCGGCTTTCCATCGGCCCGGCTTATGATGGCAACTTGAGCCGGGCCTTCCGCTCTAAGGGAAGGCAAGGATCGTTATCATTTTGGCCCCGCTGACCCCAGCTGCCCCTAGCTGTAACCCGACCCCGCCCGGTTGCGGGGAGTGAACCCGCCATGCTGGAATTGAGGAACGTCACCGATAACGAATTCGAGCCGTGGCTGCGGGCCGAGTCGCGCGCCCACGGCAACCGGCTTGCCCACGACCCGGAGCAGCTTCGCCCCACCTTCGACCTCGACCGCTCGATAATCGTCCTGGACGGGAAACAGATCGTCGGCGGCGCCCATTCTCACCATGTCGAGCTGACCATTCCCGGCAGTTCCGCCCCCGTTGCCGGCGTCTCCAACGTCGCCGTCCAGCCCACCCACCGCCGGCGCGGCGTCATGACCCAGATGATGCTCCACCAGCTTGAGGACGTGCATCGCCGCGGCGAACCCCTGGCCGCCCTCTTCGCCACCGAGAGCGCCATTTACGGCCGCTTCGGGTACGGCGTCGGCTCCCACTATGAGCGCTGGACCATCGACCGAAACCACACCGCCTTCGCCCGCCAGCACAGGAACAAGGGCCGGATATTCTTCGTCGACCCCTTCGAGACCACCGCCCGCTTCTCCGAAATCTTCAACAGGTGCATCGCCGGACGCCCCGGCGTGTTTCCCGCCGCCGCCCTGCGCCAGTGGGGGCAGGACTCCCGCCTCCCGGAGCACCACCAGGGAGGACGCGGCGGACTCTTCCACGTCGTCTACGAGGAGGATGGCCGGTTCGACGGATACGCCACTTACCGCACCTCCAACGGCACCGTCACCGTCAACGAGCTGATGGGCACCTCCACCGACGCCGTCTCCGCCCTCTGGCGTTTTTGCTTCGACACCGACCTGATGCACTCGATGGAAGCCCTCAAGCGCCCCGTGGACGATCCCCTGCCTTGGCTCCTTGCCGACCCCCGCCGTCTCCAGCGGATGCCCCGCGACGGCGTGTGGCTTCGCATCGTCGACGTGCCGGATGCCCTGTCCCGCCGCGCCTACTCCGCCGACGGCTTGGTCGTCTTTAATGTCCTCGATGATGTCTGTCCCTGGAACGACGGCCGCTTCCAGTTGGAAGTGTCCGGCGGCGCTGGCTCGGCCGCTCCCTCCGAAACCCCTCCCGACCTATCGCTCACCGTTTCCGCCCTTGCCTCGGCCTATCTGGGCGGCGCCCCCTTTTCCACCCTCGCCCGGGCCGGTGTCGTCGAGGAAAAAACGCCCGGAGCGTTGTTCCTGGCCGACCGCATGTTCGCAGTCCAATTGCAGCCCTGGACCCCCCACAACTTCTGATCCTTGCCCTTAGCGTGAATCGCCAATACACCCGGAGTTCCGAAGGACGCTAGTCCCCGGGGGCCGGCGCCAGCGCCTCGTCCCCCTGTTCCCTCCGGCGCAAAGCCTGCTCCATGGCGTTCTTCTCCTCGGCTTCGGTGCGGGCTGAGAACCGCACGAGGAAAGCCAGCGGCGCCACCAGGAATACCCCCACGCCCAGGATCAGCAGAGCCTGCTCGGTGCTGAGACTCTCCGCCCGGAACAGGAACCCCGCCGCCACCGCTCCGGCGTTCCCCCCGGCTCCGACGATTCCCGCCACCGACCCCAGGGCCTTGCGGTTGATGAAGGGGACCACCGAGAACGTCGCGCCTTCGGACATCTGCACGAACAGGCTGAACACGATCATGGCTCCCACCGCCAGGAACAGGGACCCCATCTGGGAGAACAGGATCAGGGCCAGCCCCTCCAGGGCCAGGACGGTCCCCATGAACATCACCCGACCCTTCAGCCCGAACTTGATGCCGAACTTGTCCCCGAATGCCCCTCCCAGGGTGCGGGCGAAGATGTTCATCAACCCGAACAGCCCCGCTATCAGGCCCGCCATGCCGACGCTCAGGCCGAACCGGTCGTGGTAATACAGGGCGGCCACGTTGTTGATGGTCAGCTCGATTCCGAAGCAGGCCCCGTAGATGATGAACAGCGCCCAGACCCGGTGGTCTCTTGCCACGGCCAGGAAGGAGCCGTTAACCGAGGCGGCAGGAGCCATCCTGCCCAGCTTGCGCAACTGCCGGTAGTTCCCTTCGGGCGAGTCCTGGGTGATGAAGTAGTAGGCAAAACCCGTCAGCAGCAGGGCAACGCCGGGAACCACCATGGCCACCCGCCAGCCCAGGGTCTCACCAACGCCGAACATCAGCACCGCCGCCAGAACCAGCGGCATGACCATCTGGGTTATTCCACCACCCATGTTGCCCCATCCGGCGGTGGTCGCGTTGGCCGTGCCCACCACGTTGGGAGCGAACATCATCGAGGTGTGGTATTGGGTTATGACGAAGGACGCTCCGATGATCCCGATGGCCAGCCGGAACAGGAGGAAGGACTCATAGCTGTTCGCCAGTCCAATGCACATAACGGGAATGGAGCCAAGAATCAGCAGCCCGCTGTAAGCCAACCGCGGACCGATGCGGTCGCAGAGCCATCCGATGGCCAGGCGGGCCAGGATGGTTATCGCCACCGAGGCGATGATGGTGTTCCCGATCTGTGTCTTGGTCAGTCCGAGGTCGTCCCGCACCAGCGCCATCATTGGAGCGATTCCGAACCATCCGAAGAAGGCCAGGAAGAAGGCAAACCAGGTCATGTGGAAGGTCCGCATGTGGGGCTTGCGTAGACTGAACAGGTTGATGCGCGTTGCCTTGCTGCTGCCTAAGGGGTGGGTCGAGGTTTCCATGACTCCTCCGTGATACGTTGAGAACGATGCTGGGATCCAAGCGTCAAGCCACGGCTGCGGGGGTTCGGCCCAGGATTCGGGTCAGGACTTCCGGCAGCACATCGCACGGAACGTTGGTCAGCGGCTCTCGCTCCGCCATGCCCGCGAACTTGTCTCCCAGGAAAACGTCGACAGCGTCGATGACCTCCCCATCCACACGGGCCCGCTTCCCCTGGATCCCGATGTCCGCGACGGTGTGATTGCCACAGGCGTTGGAACAGCCCGACCAGTGCATGGTGAGCGGCCCGGTGTCTCCCAGGGTCTTGTGCAGTTTCGCGGCGGTCTTCACCGCCAGTTCCTTGGTCTCAATTTGGGCAAAGTGGCAGTAGTCGATGCCGGTGCAGCTCACCAGCCCCCTCATAATCCCGGGGGCGTCGTGGCGCAGTTCCGTCAGCAGGGGCTCCGCCTTCAGGCCCTCCAACCGGGCGTCGGGGACGTTGGGGATGATCAGGTTCTGACCCGGGGTCAGGCGCAGCTGCCCATCACCGTAGGTATCGGCCAGCCGGGCCACTTCCAGCAGTTGCCCGCAGGAGATGCGCCCCGCGGGGACCACCAGCCCGGCGGCGTTGAGTCCCGCCTGCTTCTGGGCGGATATGCCCATGTGGTCGGTGCTGCCGTCCTCCGGCGTCATGTCCCGGCCCGCAGGGGGCAGGATGCAACCCATCCGCCTTTCCAGCTCCTCCCGGAACCGGTCTGCGCCCCATTCGTCAACCAGGAACGCCAGCCGGCACTTGTTGCGGGCCTCCCTGGGCCCGTGGTCGCGGAAGATCAGGGTTATCTGGTTGCACACTTCGGCGGCGATGGAGGGAGCCGCGAAGACGTTCAGCGGGGTGGCAGGACGGAACCCGCCGGAACCCTGCTTGCCGCCCACCGCCACATTGAACCCCAGGACCGGGAACCCCAGGACCGGCTCTCCCTCGTCCGGGCACACCGCCGGAGTCAGGGATATGTCCTGGGTGGACCCGTGGGTGCAGTTGTCCATGCAGCCGGTGATGGTGACGTTGAACTTGCGGGGGAGGTTGGTGTACTCGGGGTTGCCGACGAACATGTCGTTGTACTCCCGCACCATCGCGGAGGCGTCCAGCAGTTCGTTGGCGCCCAGGCCGGAGAGGGGACATCCGACGACGTTGCGGATGTTGTCCATCCCCGTTTGCAGCGACACCAGCCCCACGCTCTCCAACCGGTCCCAGATTTGCCGGACCTGGTCGATGCGGAACCAGCGGAGCTGGACCTGCTGGCGGGTCGTGATGTCCACGAACCCCTTGCCGCAGTCCTGCCCCAGCTCGGCGATGACCCGCAGTTGTTCGGAGTTGGACATGCCGTTGGGGATGCGGACACGCATCATGAACTTGCCCGGGGTCTGCCGACGAAAGAAGACCCCCAGCCACTTCAGCCGCTCCTTGTCGCCGTCGGTGATGGCCTCCCAGCCCTCCTCGGCGTAGCGGGGAAGGTCATGCATGACCTCGAGGCCGGGCTTTTCCGACTTGTACTCTTCAATCTTGTTCATTTGGCTTCTCCTGGGTTATCCGACAGTTGCGGAACGTGCTGGGATGATGCAAGGAGCAGAACTTGATCCGGCGGACGCTACCGGCTTCCGGCCAGGACCGGCTCCCGGAGAGCGGGTTCCGGCTGCCGGGGCGAGCGGGTTGCGCCGCTCCCGATGGCGAAGTCGAGAACGGCCTGCACCTGGGTCTTGCAGGCGCCGCAACCGCTGCCGGCCCGGGTGGCGGAGCAGACTTCCTGGAGGGTTTTCAGCCCATCCTCCACCGCCTCGGCGATCTTTCCCTTGGAAACGCCGTTGCAGTTGCAGATCTGGGCGTTGACCGGCAGTTCCGCCACGTCCAGGGTCTTGGCGGCGGTTCCCGGGAAGATGAGCTCCGACCGGTTGGCGGGCAGCTCGCTGTTCCGGTCGTAGGCCTGGATGACGCCGGCGGAGGTCAGCCCGTCGCCGAGCAGGATCGCTCCGGCCAGCCTCCCCTCGCGGATAATCAGCTTCTTGTAGACCCCCCGGCCCGGTTCGCTGTAGTTGACCAGCTCGTCGGCATCGGAAAGCGGGTCCCGGTCTCCCATCACCGCCAGCTCCACGTCCATAACCTTGAGCTTGGTTGAGACCCGGGAACCCCTGTAGCTGGCCTCGGGATTGCTCCCCGTCAGCCGGCTGGCCAGGACAACGGCCTGCTCCCAGGCGGGAGTGATGGTCCCGTAGAGACGTCCCCGGTGCTGGGCGCACTCGCCAATGGCATAGACGTCCTGGTCATTGCGGCAGGAAAGGTCGTCGTTGACCACGATCCCCTGCTGAACCTGAAGACCGGCCTGCTTGGCCAGGTCAACGTTGGGACGGATTCCGGCGGCCAGGACCACCATGTCGCAGTCCAGCTCCTCCCCGTCACGGAAGCCGACCCCGGTGACCCTCCCGTCTCCGGCAATGGCGGTGGTCATCTTGGTCAGGTGAATGTTGACGCCCAGGTCTTCCATCTGCTGCTTGAGCATCCGGCCAGACTCGGCGTCAAGCTGGGTGTCCATCAGGTGCGAGTTCAGGTGGGCGACGTGGACTTCCAGCCCCTTACCCATCAGGCCGCGGGCGGCTTCCAGCCCCAGCAGACCGCCCCCGACGACCACGGCCTTGCTTGCCCTGGCGGCGTAGCCGGTCATCATCTGGCAGTCCTCCAGGGTGCGGAAGACGAACACGCCGTCGATGAACCCGCCGTCCTCGTTGTACAGGTTGGCCATGGGCGGAACGTAGGCCCCGCTTCCGGTGGCAACCACCAGCTTGTCGTAGGGCTCGGCGATGCCGCCCGGCGCGTAGACCGACTTGCTGAGGCGGTCGATCCAGCCGGCCCGCACTCCCGAGTAGAGCTTGATGCCGTTCTGCTCGTACCAGTCCACCGAGTTGATGAAAATGTCCGAAGGAGTGTGGGTTCCGGCCAGGACGCCGGACAGGAGCACCCGGTTGTAGTTGCCGTGGCCCTCTTCGCCGAACATCACGATTTCGAACTGCTCGGCCCCGCCCCGGGCGATGACTTCCTCGACGAACCGGCCTCCGGCCATGCCGTTGCCGATGACTACCAGGCGCTGCTTTGTTGTTTCCCATCCGGGGCCGCTCGCCGTGAAATCCCTACTGGCTCCCTGGGGCATGGGTGGCCTCCTATTCCTCGTTTCCGATTTTTGGCGGGGCGGCATCTGACGGGACAGGGTGCATCCGCACCGCGCAGACCTTGAACTCGGGCATCCGGCTGATGGGGTCGAGGGCCGGATTGGTCAGCCGGTTCGCCGACTGCTGTCCCCCCCAATGGAAGGGAGCAAAGATGGTGTCGGGGCGGATGGTTGGCGACAGCTTCACCGTCAGGGTGGCGTTCCCGCGGCGGGTTTCCAGCCGAACCGGGTCGCCGTCGGACAGGCCGTACCTCTCCGCCGTTGCGGGGTTGACCTCGGCCTCGGCAGACGGAGCCAGCTCGTTCAACGCCCCGATGCGCCGCGTCTGGGAACCCGACTGGTACTGGGCCAGCACCCGTCCGGTGGTCAGGTACAGCGGGTATTCCTCGTCAGGTTCCTCGCCGGAGGGTTGGTGACGCACCGGGTGGAACCTGGCCTTCCCGCTAGCGGTGGGAAAGCCGCTGGTGAACATACGGGGGGTGCCTTCCTGCTTCTCCGCAGGGCAGGGCCAGAACAGGCCCTGGTTCTCTGCTATCATCCCGTAGCTCATCCCCGAGTAGTCAGCGGGTCCACCGGCGCTGGCCCGTCCCAGCTCGTCGAACACGGACTCGGCGTCGGGGAAGGAGAAGAAACGTTCCTTGCCCAACCGGGCGGCCAGGGCCTGGATGATTTCCAGGTCGGTCCGCACGTCCCCTGGAGGAGCGAACGCGGCCCGCCGCAGGATCACCCTTCCTTCCAGGTTGGTCATGGTGCCGTCTTCCTCGGCCCACTGGGCGGAAGGAAGGACGACGTCCGCGAGCTGGGCGGTCTCGGACAGGAAGTAGTCCGCCACCACCAGGAAGTCCAGCTCCTTCAGCCGACGCTCCACCAGCCCGGAATTGGGCGCGGAAACCACCACGTTGGAGCCCATGACCATCAGGCAGCGGATCCCGCCTGCGTTTCCCCCTCCGGGGCCGCTCGCCGTGAAATCCCCACTGGCTCGCTGGGGCCCCAGGGAGTCCAGCAGCTCGAAGGCTGACTTGCCGGGCCCGGGGAGTTCGTCTTCATCGATGCCCCACACGGCGGCCACGTGGCGGCGGGCGGCGGGATCGGTTATCAGGCGGTAACCCGGCAGCTGGTCGGCCTTCTGCCCGTGTTCGCGGCCCCCCTGGCCGTTTCCCTGGCCGGTGAGGCACCCCCAGCCGGAGTTGGGCTTGCCCACCAGTCCCAGCGCCAGCGCCAGGTTGATGAAGGAAAGCGCGTTGTTGACCCCCTGGGACTGCTGCTCCGGGCCCCGGCCGGTCAATATCATGGCGGAGGGAGACCGTCCCAGCATGAGGGCGGTCTGCAAGAGCTGGCTCTCGGGGACTCCGGTGATGCGTTCCACCCGTTCGGGCCAGTAGGTGGCCGCGATGCCCCGCACCCGCTCGAACCCTTCGGTGCGGGCTTCGATGTAATCGGAGTCGATGAGCCCCCGCCCGATGAGGATGTGGAGCAGCCCGTTGGCCAGGGCGGCGTCGGAGCCGGGAGCTATCCGCAGGTGGAGGGCCGCGCCTTCGGCGGTGGCCGTCCGCCGGGGATCGGCCACTATCAGGTTGCCTCCGTTCTCCCGCTGGGCCTCGAAATACTGCATCATCGGCGGCATGGTGGCGGCTGGATTGCTCCCCACCAGCAGGATGGTCTCCGCGTGGGGAATGTCCTCCAGGGGGAAGGGCAGGCCCCGGTCCACGCCCAACGCCCGAATCCCGGCCGCCGCTGCGGAGGACATACAGAAGCGCCCGTTGTAATCGATGTTGGACGTGCCCAGGGCCACCCGGGCGAACTTGCCCAGCAGGTAGGACTTTTCGTTGGTCAGGGAGCCGCCGCCGAAAACGCCCACGGCGTCTTTCCCGTAGCTGGCCTGGGTGGCCTCAAAAGCACGGGTTATGGCGGAAAGGGCCTCATCCCAGGTGGCGGGGGCCAGCTCCCCGGCGGAGTTGCGGACCAGGGGCGTGAGCAGCCGGTCGGGATGTCCCAGGGTTTCCGCCGCGGTCCAGCCCTTGATGCACAGGGCTCCCTTGTTGACCGGAAACTCGTCGTTGGCGGCGACCGATGGACCATCCCCGGCGCCGCGGAGCTTCATTCCGCACTGGAACGCGCAGTAGGGGCAGTGGGTCAGGGTTTCGAGAGTTGCCGCGCCGGATTGCATTCGCCGGTACCAACCATCCCATTCAGGTTGATACCAGACTAGCGGTGGTGTTTTGCGGCGGGATTACGAAGTTGTAACGATCCGGCTAAATCTGGGTAAACTCCGTGTAAACCGCCGGTTTGATCTGGGGGTGGCCCGCTTCTAAATCGCTCGGCGGCCCCGCAGGGCAACTTGCCTCATCGGGGCCGCCGCTTTTGAATCGCTCGGCGGCCCCGCAAGGTAACTTGTCTCATCGGGGCCGCCGCTTCTAAATCGCTCGGCAGCCCCGCAAGGTAACTTGTCTCATCGGGGCCGCCGCTTCTATATCGCTCGGCGGCCCCGCAAGGTAACTTGTCTCATCGGGGCCGCCTCGCTCCGCTTCGCGAGGACTCCCCGCTCCGGCGGGGCAGGCTCTTCCGCCGTCAAGGGGGAAGGGACTTTTTCAGAGGGTCCCTAACCCGCCCCAGCTCCGGGATGCCCGGCAGGCACGTCTCCAGGTCCTCCGGCTCCATGGAGTTGGTGTGGAAATTCCCGCGGCAGGCCCGGAGTTGCGCTGCCGGCGGGCGGGGCCGCTTGCCTGGTGGTGGGGGAGGCAGCGATGACAGGAAGGGCGGTCTGCTGGCGAGGGGAAAGGCTGGAAGGATTTTTTTCTGTCGCTTTTTGTCGTATTGTGTCGCTTTTTGCCTCAGTGGCGGGGTTGGATTGGGGCTCTTGGGCACTTGCGATTGAGCGACCTGTAATCAGCATAGAAACGCGGCACGGGGCTTGGCAAGGGGCAACTGTCAGCGGGGGGGAGGGGACTGGTTCAGGGGTCACCTAACGAAAAAATGGAAAAGTGGGACATTTTGGGATATTGGGCGGTTTTCGTGCTCAAAATGCCCGGGACCGGCGGGACATTAGCGCCAATTTGGGGTCATCCTGGGACATATCCGCGACATGGACGGGACGCGATTGAGACGTTTTGAGACACTTTGAGACATTTTGGGACATTTGAGCGTGGGCAAAGGGACATTTCCGTGGTTGAAGGTCCAGCGGGACTCAAGGCTCAAGGGCTGGCTAAAGGGGATGACCGAATTTTCCCTGAACATCCTTCCACACCAATTTCCCGCACCAATGTTCTTTGCTACCAACGTTAGTGTTGCGGCAGCGGGGGTGTCAATGGCCAACTGTCAGCGGGTAGGGTGCCGGTTTTGGGTGGGGCAACTCAACGGGGATCGGGGGGATGACGGGGGGCGGGTTTGGTCCGGTTGCCGTTCCTGAAGCGACGATTTACGGGGGTCTGGGTCCCCGCCTACGCGGGGATGACGGGAAAGAGGGTTTGCCCCGGTTGCCGTTCCTGAAGCGACATTTACGGGGGTCTGGGTCCCCGCCTACGCGGGGATGACGGGTGGGAGGGTTTGCCCCGGTTGCCGTTCCTGAAGCGACGATTTACGGGGGTCTGGGTCCCCGCCTACGCGGGGATGACGGGTGGGAGGGTTTGCCCCGGTAGCCGTTTCTGAAGCGACGATTTACGGGGGTCTGGGTCCCCGCCTGCGCGGGGATGACGGGAAAGATGGATGACGGGAGGGAGGCGAAGGGATCGAGGCGAACTTGATGTGGTTGCCCTGGACCTGCCCGGAGGTCACCTAACCGGCCAGACCTTCCATCTCGCCCTGGCGGCCCTGGGGACGCCGCACCCGCTGGGCCGCCTGGTACGATCCCTGCCTCGGAGGCAGGTCAAACCCCGGCCCGGTCAGCATCTCCTCCACCGTCCGCAGCTGGATCCTGGGATACTCCCGCTGCCACAGGTCCGAATGGAACAGCCCCCCGCTGGCCGCTTCCGCCCGCATATCCCGCGTCGGAGGGTCCAGGGATATGAACAGGCCCAGCGCAGCCTGCTCCCGCTCCACCACGCCCTTCAGGTCCCGCACCTGGGGCGACGACACCCGTCCGCCCTTCACCTGGACGACTATCTTGTGGGTAGACCGGCGGGGGCCGTCGATGAAGTAGAGCAGCCCGTCAATCCCCCGGTCCGCGCCCCGCCGCTGCTCGGACTGGGGCTGGGCTTCAAGGAGCGACACCGCCCAGAACTGGAACTGGAAGGGGTCCTGCTCCCACAATGCCCGGGCGCTGCCGGCGTCCTGCGGCTCCCCCACCACCGCGTAATCCCGCCCCGGCTCCAGCTCGAAGGCCGTCCTCAGCCGGTTCTTCATCAGCGCGACGGCCAAGTGGGTGATGTCGATGCCCAGCCACTGCCGCCCCAGCTTCTGCGCCGCCGCCACCGCCGTCCCGCAGCCGCAGAAGGGGTCCAGCACCACGTCCCCCTCGTTGGACGACGCCCGGATAATCCGCTCCAATAGCCCTTCCGGTTTTTGTGTCGGATAGCCTAGCCGTTCCTCGCCGCGCTCGAGCCACTTAACGTCTTCGTCGATATTTTCTTGTGTTTGGTACAAAGTGCCGTTTGTGTAGGGTTGGTAAGCCCAAACATCTTGGTAAGCAACTCCGTCAGTCACGTATTGCTTGTATTTTGGCTGCCCAGCACCGTCCCTCGGGATATAAATTGCACCGTTTTCGTCCAGGAAGTCGAGCACATCCTGAGTATTCCAGTCCACTGCTTCCGAAGGCAACATATTCCTGAGCGATCGCGGTATAGCCCAATGGCGCCCTACTGTGGTTGGATCAAACCCTCGCCAAGGTTGTCCACTGGATCCCGTGCGAGTCCCGGGTCCCGTCAACATATTTGTCCTAAAACGGCCCCTCTCATCCTCGGAAGTGAACCAGTCGTGGACATACCCGCGCATTAAGGGCCTCAAGCCAGGGTCAAAGAATAAGTTGTTACTCTTGGAATAAAACAAAATGGTGTCATGCACAGGGCCATACTGTTTGGTCACCTTGTTGTGTGCATTGCTGCGTTTCCAAACGATTTCGCTTCTGAAGTTTTGTTTCCCAAACACCGCATCCAGCAGAATCTTCAGGTAGTGGCTGGCCGTGGGGTCGCAGTGCAGGTAGAGGCTGCCGGTCGGCTTCAGGACCCGGTGCAGCTCCACCAGCCGGGGCGCCATCATCACCAGGTAGGCCATCATGGCGTTGCGGCCGATGAATCCCCGGAAGGCCGACACCATATCCTTGACCGCCGCCGGCACCGCCGGATTCTCGATGATGTCCAGCTCGTAGGTCGCCTCCGTCTCCTGGGTCCACTCCCAGGTATCCGTGAAGGCCTTTATCTGGGCCGGCGACTCCTCGCCCGACTTTTCCCGGAACAGGACGTTGTAGGAGGCGTTGGAGTTGAAGGGCGGGTCCAGGTAGACCAGGTCCACGGAGGTGTCGGGGATATGCTCCCGCAGGACGCTGAGGTTGTCGCCGTAGAAGAGGGTGTTAGTCATGGGGGGCCAAAAGAAAGTCATCTACCCAGGCGTTGGCCTCGGCATCCTCCGGGATTGCCGCTGTCTTCCCCTGCCTGCCGGGCAAGTCAATGAAAATACCCTTCTTATCGTGTAAAAGAATGTGGGCCGCTTCGTGAAAGAAGCAGCCCCACAGGGCGTCCTCCGTGTCGTGGCGGGCGCTAAGTTGTATGACCGCTCTTTCCGGTGAAAACCACCACGCTGCCGCATTGACCTCCAATCCGGCCAGCGGTTCGCTGAAGACCAGCACGACACCCGCCTGGTTGCAGAGACGCTGCGCCTCTTGCCGGAAATCTCCTTTCCCCGCAGCCGTCAGGGAACGTATCTCCCGCAGGGATTCCTGGAAAACTCCAGCGTCGTAGTCCGGGCATTCGGCGTACACCGCCTTGATCTCGCCGAATTGCAGCCAGGTCAACAACGCCGCTTCATCACCGGCGAACGGGTCGGAATGACGGAAGGCGTCCCTGGCCGTTGCCTCCTTGGCCCGCCACTCCTCCAGCGACCCCACGCCAAAGAAAGTGAGCAGTTGGCAGACCGTGCTGGCCATCGTATCCGATTCCTCAATCTCTTCCCGGGCGACCAACTCGTCGACCGGAAATTTCTCGACCCACTCGGCGTATTGCGGGGATGTCTCCATTAACTCAAGCTGGGCCAAGCGCAGGCGGTAATTGGACTCCATGCGCAGCCAGAAGTCAGGATCTCCGCCGGAAACCAAGGCAATTTGTACTGCCGTCTGCGGTCCGAAGGGCGCAGCGCCTGCAATGATCTCTTCGATTTCCTTGACCGTACTGGCACACCGCCGGGCGAACTCACCCCGCGAGATTCCCATTAACTCGAGCTCTTCTGCCAGCAGCCAGCCCGGCGGATTCGCGTAATCCGGATTGAATCGCCGCTTATCAATTCTCATCATTGCGTTCTCTTGACGGTGTTGTACCGGTATCGTTAATGATAGTCAACCACTTCCAAAATCGCGATAGCCGTGACTTGGCCCGTGTCGATTCCTCCGTCCCGGTTCCGTGGGACGGGACTGTGAGCGGAGCGGAATATGAGGCGATAAGGATGCACGAGGTCAGCGGCAAACTGTTCGTCCCGGTTCCCAACCAATTGGTGCATACGCGACCTGGGTTCGCGCAGCCCCTCTGCCAGCGTTCCGGCGGCCCGCAGCCCGTCAATACGCTGCGTGATTGTTAGAGCCATCCGCCTGCCATACTGCCGTTGCAAAGTCCCATGAGAAGCAAAGACCTGCGCCAACCGCCGGTTGGCGAAAGTTATTTCCACCCAGCCCGTCCCAACATCGCACTCCGTCCCGCCAGGTTATCATACCGGCCCGGACGCCCTTCAACCCGAAATGGGGTCACAACGGCTGGCGGCCCGGGAAGCCCGCGTCGGTCTCGTGCCAGTAGGCGATGGTTTCCTCCCCGCGCAGCCAGCACAGGTGGACCTCCCGGTCCTCCCGCAGCGACGGGAAGTCCACCAGGCCCCGGCCCACGTCGCGCACCAGGATCCCCTCATCGGTTACTTCCTTCAGGTGCTGCTGCAGGTCCCGGGTCAGCCGGTTCACCGCCTGCTGGCAGGCGTGAATCTCCTCCTCGCTGCTGGAATGCCCGTTGTTGCGGCGGCGGCGCAGCAGCCCGATCAGCTCCTCCTGCCGCACCGCCAGCTCGTTCCGCACCGGCACCATCACGGCGAACTTTTCCTCCAGCCAGGGCAGCCTGGCAATGGCCTCTTCCAGGGTGTAATAGCGATTCATCATAGCGACAACTACTTTATCCCAGCCCGCGCCGCCCGCGCAAAGCCGACCGCCATCCAGGGGGTTTGGGGGATGCATTCTCCAAACGGAATCCCGGCGTCCTTAGACGTTGTGTGGAAACAAGCGGACGCTCCCATGTTGGCTGTGACTCCTGAGGCGGACGGGGGTCTGGATTCCCGCCTGCGCGGGAATGACGGGAGAGTTGGCGGGAATGACGGGAGGGCAAATGGGTATTTCTCACACACCGTCTTAGAACAAACCGAAATTCAGCAAGATGGGGCAGATAAATTTCTCCCCGCCCCGATATGCGGTACAATCCCCCAGCACCACCTGATAACATGCCGCTGCCCCGGGAGAAAACCATGCCCATCATCAGCCACTCCCACGCCCCCGAGGTACCCTGGCGTCCCGGGTACCGCAAGTGGGACGTCGCCGGACACGAGCAGGGCGTAACCAGCACCTTCAGCATCAACACCGCCGAGCCCGGGGCCGGCGCTCCCCTCCATACCCACACCATCGACGAGCTCATCGTCATCCTCAAGGGCACCCTCGAGGTCAGTATGGACGGGGAGACGCAGACCGTCGGCGCGGACCACACCGTCGTCATCCCCCCGGGAGCCGAGCACTCCTTCCGGGTAACCGGCGGCGAGACTGCCGAGCTGTTCGTCTTCTTCCCCGCGCTGGACCCCTACTCCGCCGAGCACACCCACTACCTGGAAGGCGCCCGCCCCGAGTCCGTCAGGGACTAGAAAATCATGGGCGGGGCTTCCGGGGACAAGAACCTCTTTGGGGCGGGCGACATGGCCCTGCTGATGGACCGCAAGAACCGCCGCTACCTGCAGACCCTATCACCCGGGCAGATCTTCCACAGCCACCTGGGACAGCTCCCCCACGACAGCCTCATTGACGCCACCGTCGGCGGCTGGTACCGCACCGACCGGGGCCACGTCTTCCTCGCCGTCCGCCCCACCCTGGGCGACTTCGTCCTGGAG
Source organism: uncultured Dehalococcoidia bacterium (assembly GCA_951812535.1). Taxonomy (GTDB): domain Bacteria; phylum Chloroflexota; class Dehalococcoidia; order Lucifugimonadales; family UBA3495; genus CATOSK01. Next base: position 63,780 of record CATOSK010000002.1, read on the forward strand.
ATGCCCCGGGGCCCCCAGATCATCTATCCCAAGGACCTGGGCAACATCATCACCCTGGCCGACATCTTCCCCGGCGCCACCGTCGTGGAGGCCGGCCTGGGCTCCGGCTCCCTCACCGCCGCCCTGCTGCGGGCGGTCGGTAGGCAGGGCAGGGTCATCACCTATGAGATCAACGAGAAGACCGTCGCCAACGCCCGGCGCAACATCGAGAAGGTCACCCCCGACGCCTCCAACCTCACCGTCACCATCGGCGACATCTACCAGGGCATTTCCGAGAAGGACGTCGACCGCATCGTGCTGGACGTTCCCGAACCCTGGCAGGCCGTGACCGCCGCCGGCGACGCCCTGGTCATGGGCGGCATCTTCCTTAGCTTCCTGCCCACCGTCCTGCAGGTCCACCAACTGGCCGAGGAGCTGCGCCGGGACGGCCGTTTCCAGATGGTCGAGACCGTCGAGACGCTGCTCCGCCCCTGGCACGTCACCGAGCGCAGCGTCCGGCCCGCCCACCGCATGGTGGCCCACAGCGGCTTCCTCACCACCGCCGTCCGCTGCGAGCCGAGGGTGGTCCGCACTGTTTCAAACGTCCTCGAAGCTGTCTCACCTTCAGAGGACGAATCACCCGTCCCCGAAGACTAAGAAACTATCTCAAGAGGTATATTCCGAAATCAGAAACCAGCGAAAGGGGAACGACGGGGGTCTGGGTTCCCGCCTGCGCGGGAATGACGGGAGGGAGACGTGGGGACCCCCGGTTACACTCATTTGTTTTGAGATAGTTACTAAACGGAGGCTGCGAATATGGACGTAATGGACCGGGACAACACCGTTGAGTTCCTGAAGCAGCATGTCAAGACCGAGATGCTGATGAAGCACCTCTACTCCGTCGAGGCCTCCATGCGGGGCTACGCCGGCAAGTACGACGAGGACGCCGACCGCTGGGGCATCGCCGGACTGCTCCACGACTTCGACTGGGAGATCTGCCCCACCCCCGAGTCCCATCCCACCTTCGGGGCCGAAATCCTCCGCGAGCACGGCTACCCGGAGGATATCATCCGCGCCGTTCTCACCCACGGCGACCACACCGGCATCCCCGGGAGTCCCTCATGGAGCACACCCTTTTCGCCGTCGACGAGCTTTCCGGCTTCATCCGCGCCGTCACTCTCGTCCGCCCATCCAAGAGCCTCGACGACGTCACCCCCGCCTCCGTCAAGCGCAAGATGCGGGACAAGAACTTCGCCAAGGACGTTAACCGGGACGATATCCGGCGCGGCGCCGAGGAGCTGGGCGTCGACCTCGACGAGCACATCAGCTTTATCATCGAAAGCATGAAACCCGTCGCGGCGCAGATCGACCTCAACACCGGCTAGGATTGGGGCTCGGCGTCCTCGCTGGGCCAAAGCTCCATCAATTCCAATTCCAACTCCAACTCCTGCTCCGGACGCGGCCACCGCCCTTCCGCCAGCCGGATATGCCCCTCCCCCAGCAGCGGCGGAGGCAACCCATCCAGCAACCGCTCCAGCTCGTCCGGCATCTCCTCCGCCAGCCCCCAAAGCTCGCCCGCCGGAACACCCTTCCCCTGCACCAGCACCCGGAAGTCCCCCAGGCCGCCGGAACGCACCAGGTCTTCCATCCCAGACAGGTTAGCCCGCAGCTCCCGGAGGGACAGAATTTCCGGCCTCATCCCCGCAACCCGAGCCCGCAATCTCTCCCACCCCAGCATAGCCAGGAACCGCCCCTGGGTTGTGAGTCCCAACGCCGGCAACCCCACTGCCTGTCCTGATCGGACCACCGAGGAAAAGTCCACCTGGGCGGACATATCCTGCCTGCCCACCCGCCGCAGCGGAGTGTCCGTCTGGGTGTGACGGTAGAACGTGGTCAGCGTGCCGTGCGGCCGCTCCATGAACGAGTACAACCCCTCAACGGTCCTCCCGTAGTCCACCGTCAACACGTACCCGCGGTCCAGGGCCTCCGCAACGGATCCCGCCCACTCACCAAGGGACAGGTTGATCTCCACCCTCTGCCCTTCCTCAAGAACAACTCCCAAGCTGGACAACCGTTCCGCCAAATCTGCCGTCGAAGGTTCCCCCAGCGTTTCCACCAACTTCCCTGATTCCGCCGTTACGAACACCTCCCGCAGCCGGCCGCCGCTCTGCTCCACCAAATGCACCGGAAAGGCATCCAGGTACTCGTTGGACAGAATGCAGCCGGTCAATCCCCGGAACGGCACTCCCGCCGCTGCAATCCGGCTTGCCCGCTCCCATCCTGTCTCCTCACTCCGTCTGTCCTGAGGGTCGCCCCCTCCGTCGCCAAGTCGGGTAACTTGTCCATGGCTCCTTGGGCGCTCGGTGCGCCGGTCGACGCAGATGTACGTCAGCGACCCCCGGAACTCGGGGGACAGGCGGTCGCTGAAAGACAGGATATCCCGGGCCAACACGCCGTTGCCCGCGCCCAATTCAACGACGCTGAACCGGGTGGGGCGTTCCAGCAGCAGCCACATCTGAAACAATTGAAGCGCCATCAGCGCCCCGAAAGCAGGATGCGCCATCGGACTGGTGTAGTAGTCCCCGGAAGGGCCAAAGATATCGCCGCTGGAGTAATACCCACCGTCGGGGCAATATAGGGCTACATCCATGAACTCGGCAAACGTTATCGCCCCGCGCTCGCCGATGCGGCGGCGAATTTCCCCTTCGGCAGCGGTCATGGAAGGTTGGTTCGTTTCGTTTGACACGATCAACTACTCTCGCGACATTCCGAAATCGTAGCCTCCACAGGCTCAATTGGCCAGACGGACTATGCCATTGGAAACGGCGGAACGATGAAGGGCGTTCGAATGGGCATTACACAATCTACCACGGGGACTCAATCCAAGTTTGCCGCCAATGCCTAACCGGCTGCCGTTAGTTCCGGCTCGGGCCCGATAAATTGGGCTTGAATTCAACCACTGTAACCTTCCCGTCTTCCGCCATATAATCAGGACCACATCCAAACCGTTTATCCAAACCGTTCAAGGAGAGGTCGGACAATGCCTGCTGCGAGAATAAACGGAGCCGATATCTACTACGAGGAATCCGGCAGCGGACCGCCCATCATTCTTTCCCCGGGAGGGCTTCAGGGAATTGCCGCCAGCTACCACCCGGTGATCGAAGCGCTGTCCCGCGAGCACCGGGTTGTGGTGTATGACCGCCGCTTCGGGGGCCAGTCCCGCAGTCCCCTGGTGGTCCAGACCTGGGACATGGTCTGTGACGATGTGTTCGGACTGATGGACTCCCTTGGAATCGACCAGGCCTTTCTGGGCGGAGGTTCCTTCGGGGCCGCCATTTCCCTGGGTTGCGCCTGCCGCCGCCCCGAACGGGTCCGTGCCATCTTCCCCTCCAACATCGCCGGAGGGGTTATCTGCGATGCCTACCTCGCGGGCAAGCTGTTCAAGAGCATGGATCTGGCCGAAAACCAGGGTATCTCCGCCGTCGTGGATGCCTTCGACCCCGACGACCGCTTCTCCCCATTCAGCCCGGAGATAGCCCAGACCGATTCCGCGTACCGGCAGGCCCTTGAAGTCATGCCCACCGGAGATTTCGTCCGGGTCATGCGTGACACCATCTACGCTCTTTTCGGCAGGCCATACCTGACGTTGGGCATGACCGGGAAAGCGCTCCGCAGCATCCGCGTCCCGGCAATGGTGATGCCCGGCGGCAACGACATCCACCCGAGGCACCTGGCGGAGAAAGTCCACCGCCTCGTTCCCAATTGCCGGTGGGCCGAGGTCCAACCTCACTCGGAAGAACCGGAAAAGTATGTGGAGCGGGTCCTCCGGTTCCTGGCCGAGGTCGAAGCGGGGGATTGACCCCTCACGACTTCGCCGAACCGTCGGATGGCGTCGAATTGCTGCTATGGGCCGCCGAATTCGGCCTGCATAGTGTCCACGGGATGTGCCCCGCTCCCATCCCTTACCACCCCTTGTGGTATAATCGTTCAGTTAGTCACCCACGGGACGACCCTCATACCGGGCCGGATTCCCGGGCCGCCTGAGCAGGATTTCATCGGCGGTAGGCCGGGTGATCCGGCGGGCAGGCCAGGGCAAACTGCGGTTGATGGCCAAAGAGTAGCCGCCGCACCAACTGCCTTAAAGCAGCGCCTCCCGCCCTTGCACCGGCGGACACCCTATATCACAGCTAACCAGAAGTTGGTGTCTCCGGGTTGCCATTGGGTTGGAAGACCGCCCCGGTTACCGCGCCGTCAGGCTCGCCCGCGTTTGCAACGAAAACGCGGCATCGGTACTGCTGGAAACGCCATCCTCCTTCATCGTGGGTGCTCTCGCGCCTTTTCGCTCCGGTTGCATCTGTGGAGTACCCGGTCATGGGACGGGCAACCAGGGATGACAACTTCTGGCTCGGCGCCACGCGCAACCGTCGCCGGCCTGAACCGGATTCCGAGCGCAAACAGCCAAATCAACACCAGGGAGGTCACCCAAAATGCCCTACACCGCCGACATCAGCAGGAACAATCCAGGGTGCTTTTTGTTCCTTCTCGACCAGTCCGGGTCCATGTCCGAAGCCTTCGGCGGGCAGCCCGGCCAGCTCAAGATGGACGGCGCCGCCGACGCTGTCAACCGGGTGATGGACGCCATATCCCAGCGCTGCTCCCAGGGAATGGATGTCCGTGACTACTTCCACATTGGAGTCATTACCTATTCCACCGACTCCAGCGGAAACCCTCTGATCGGCTCCGCCTTGCCGGGGACATCCCCGGATCAACCCTTTTTGCCCGTGAGCGAGGTCGTGGAGGCCGCCGACGTCGAGGAGCGCCAGGTCAAGGAGTCCGACGGAGCCGGCGGGTTGGTGGATGTGAACCGCCGGTTCCCCGTTTGGCTCCGTCCGGTTGCCGGCTTCGGGACGCCCATGTGCGCGGCCCTGGCCGCCGCCGCCCGGGCTCTGCAGGAATGGACCGCCCAGCATCCGGACTCTTACCCTCCCATGGTCATCAATATATCCGACGGGGCAGCCACCGACGGCGATCCGGAACTCCTGGCACGGGAGATCATGGGCTTTGGGACCAACGACGGCAGCGTGCTTTTCTACAATGCCCACCTTTCCCAGATGAGCGCGATGCCCGTCCAATATCCCGCCGACGAGAACAGCCTGCCCCCTGACGAATACGCATTGCAGATGTTCCGCATGTCCTCGGTCTTCCCAGACCCCGTCCTGGAGATGGCCGGCAGCATGGGTTTGCCCGTCGCCGAAGGTTCCCGCGGTTACGTTTACAACGCCGACATGGTCGCGTTGGTCCAGTTCCTGGACATAGGGACCCGCGCCGCCACCGACCTGCACTGACGCAGGAGATCCAATGCCCCTCATCCCTCCGAAAACCTGGCGGATCTCCAAGGACGGCAACCGGCCCGGAGAATGCGAGGACGCTTTTAGAGTGGTCTTTCCTTCCGGGGGGCCGACCATCATGCGGGCCGCCGTCTCCGACGGAGCCACCGAGTCCGCCTTCTCCCGCCAGTGGGCCCAAATTCTGGCCGATGCCTTCGTAGACCGGCCCCTGGACCTGCGCGTATTGACCGAGGACGGCCTGCTTGGCTGGCTTCGCCGCAGCCAGGACGATTGGCACGCGGCCGTCCCCTGGGACCGGATTCCCTGGCATGGTGAAGCCAAGGCCCGCGCTGGATCCTTCGCCACTTTTCTCGGCCTGTCGCTGTCCGAAGCCGATGAACCCGGGACCTTCCGTTGGGAAGCCGTCGCTGTTGGGGATAGCTGTCTCTTTCTCGTCCGCAATGACCGCCTGTCAGTGTCGTTCCCCCTGGATGACCCGGCCGGGTTTGACAACAACCCTCCGCTGGTATGCAGCAATCCGGTCAATATGGGACCCCTCTGGGACGGGGTTCGCCGGACGGGCGGGGAATGTTTCCCCGGTGACCATTTCATCCTCGCTTCTGACGCCCTGTCAGCATGGTTTCTGGCGCGCCACGCTTCCGGGGACGCCCCTTGGCAGACCCTGGAAGAACTGAACGTTTCCGACCGGGACCCCTGGGTGGCGGACCAGCGCCGGGCCCGGACCATGCGCAACGACGACGTCACCCTCGTCATCGTGCGGGTGAGTCCGGTGGAGAGCCAATGGCCTGGCCGGGCCTGACCGATTTCACCGAGGCTGTCCAGAACCCTGGAGTTTGCTTCCGGGGCACCGAGCTTGAAAATGCCCGGACTGAAGTTAACCGCCGGGGATTGCCCCTGGTCTTTTCCGGCAGTTTCGCCGGCGTCTATCCGGTTACCGTAGGGCAGCAAAAGTTCGCGGTGCGCTGCTTTACCCGCGAGCCCCACGATCAACAGAGCCGCTACGAGCAACTGAGCAACTACCTCATCAGCGTGCTGCCTCCCTCCTTCGTCCATTTCGAGTACCTGGAACGCGGCATAAACTCCCGCGGCACCTGGTATCCCATCGTCAAGATGGAGTGGGTGGAGGGGGTGACGCTCAGTAAATTCGTCGACTCCAACCTCAATGACCCGGACCTGCTCCGTCGGCTGGCCGCCCAATGGCGGGGCGGTCCCACCGCCAGCCTGCGCGGCCTCCGCATTGCCCACAACGATCTCCAGCACGGCAACGTCATGGTGCAGCACGACGGGGACATACGCCTGGTGGACTATGACGGGATGTTCCTGCCCCAGTTTCGCGGCCAGCGCAGCCCGGAACTGGGACACAAGAACTATCAGCATCCGCAGCGGTCGCCGGACGACTACGATGACTACGTTGACAACTTCCCGACCCTGGTCATATACGCCAGCCTCCTGGGTATCGCCGCCGACCCGGGGCTGTGGGCCATGTTCTTCAACGAGGATAACCTGATTTTCACCCGGGACGACTACGCCGACCCGGCCGCTTCCCAATTGTTGGGCCGCTTGAAGAACTCTCCCGACCCGCTGGTGGCCACGCTTGCCGGGAAGCTGGAGCAATTCTGCTCTCTTCCTGCCGCAGACGTGCCGGACCTGGAAGAGATTCTCCACGACATTCCCCCGAGTCCCACCCCTGCCCCATCCCCCTCTCCACCGGCTGCCCCGCCGGTCCAGCCCAGCCCGCCAGCCGGTGGCGCACCGGCTGCCCCTCGACCCCCACCGGCTCCTCCGTCCGTCTCCCGAACCCAGGCTCCCGCCCCGTCAACCCCTGCTGCCAGGCCCGGGGCGGGGGCTCCGATCCCCGGGTGCGCCAACTGCGGCCAGCCTCTGACCTCCGGCGACCGGTTCTGCTACGGGTGCGGGGCACCCATTCCGGCCCAGGCTCCTTCTCAGACTCCTTCCCAGGCGCCGACGGGCCAGGCCTGCCGGTCCTGCGGACAGCCCATCGGCCCGACGGACCGGTATTGCAACGGATGCGGGGCCCTGGCCCCCCTCCCCACAGTGGGGACCTCCCAACTCCCACGTCCCGTCTCCGCATCCTATTCTGCATTTCCCGGTCCACCGGCCCGGTCCTCTGGTGTCACCAGGTTCCTTTGGGCGCTGGCTCGCCTGAATCCCCGTGCCTGGAGGATGCTAATGATAGGAGGGGTGGTGACGGTCGTGGCCCTCGTGGCCATCGTAGTCCTGGTTCCCATGGCCTTCAGCAATCAGGGGCCGGACGAACCGGCCCCGCCCCCCGCCGGGGTCTCCGCCTCCGTATCCGGCAATCCATCCGGGGGCTCCGCTTCCGTTGCGGTCCCACTCATCCCAACCGACACGCCGGTCCCCACGCCCACGGATACGCCAGTTCCCACGAATACACCCACCCCGGTTCCCACAGCGACGCCCACCCCCACGCCTACCCTCCAACCGACCGCCGTCCCAACGGCCACGCCTGTTCTCACGCCGATTCCTCCGCCCACCGCCACTCCGGTGCCTTTGCCAACGCCCACGCCCGTTCCCCCGCCGCGCCCAACGCCCACGCCCCAGCTTTCCGCCGCGCAAGTATCATCCCAATGCCGCGTGGCGTTCGACGGATTGGACGTCGAATCGTTGGAATCTTCGGAATTCACCCAACCGGGCTATGGCTGGCGGTCGTTGTGGCAACCCACCGGACGGTACGAGACCGGGACCGGGTTCATTTACCACTTCGAGATCCGGCAAGAAAGAGTGCAGTATGTGGACGTCTATCCGGTCTTGTACAGCTGGACCGGCGCGGAGTGCCAGAAGGAGCAGCTGAACAACATCAACACACGGAATTGGGCGGGACATCCTGCCACCGGCGATGACCCCGCGATCCTGACCTTCGATGCCGCGGCTCCCCACGGCGGACCTGCCTATTCGTGGCTGTGCCTCTGGAAAAATTACCAAAGACCGGGGAATATCCTCCTGTCCTGCACCGCGCCTGAGCACGGCTCCTGAAGGAAGTCTGTCCCTCCCCGGGGCTCCGCAGGTTTCCCCTTTCCCAGGCCGTGGCTCCAACCCGACTGTGGGTCAGACTTGACCGTAACCGCCACCGGGCGATGGGTCCCCGCTGAACCGGGCCAGCTCGAACCATACCCTGGTCCCACCCGTGGCGGGGCTTTCCGCTCCCACGTTGCCGCCGTGGGCTTCCACCAGCCTCTTCACTATGGTCAGCCCCAGGCCGGCTCCCCCGCTCGCCCGGGAGCGGGAGGAGTCCACCCGGTAGAACCGGTCGAATACCCGCTGAAGGTCGTCCCCGGGAATCCCTTCTCCGTCGTCCGTTACCGCGACACGCACCCGGTCCCCTTCAAGCAAAGCCAGGGAAACCTCAACCCGTCCCCCTTCCGGGGTGTGCTGCAGGGCGTTGTCCAGCAGGTTGGAGACCACCTGCGCGATCCGGGTCCGGTCCATCAGCGCCAGCACCGGTTCATCGGGCTCGTCATACTCCAGCTGAATGCCCTTCGCCTCCGCTCGCGGACGGGCGGCGTTCACCGACCGTGCCACAACTTCCGGCAGCGAGTCCGGCGCCATGTCGAGGGGCAGCGATCCGCCCTCGGTCTGGTCCAGCAGCCGCAGGTCTTCAACCAGTCGCCCCAGGTGCAGGACCTGCCCGTGGATTGTGTCAATGATCTCATCGTTGGGCTCCAGGAGTCCGTCCCGAACGGCCTCCAGGTATCCCTGGATGTTCGCCAGCGGCGTGCGGAGCTCGTGGGCCACGTCCGCAACCAGGCTCCTCCGCTGGGCCTCCGCCGACTGCAGGCTCCCGGCCATCCGGTTGAAGCTGTCCGCCAGCTCCTGGATTTCTGCCGGCCCCCCGCTGTCCGCCCGGATAGAAAGGTCTCCCCGTCCCAGCCGGTTCGCCGCCGTACCCAGGGCTTTCACCGGCGCCAGAATCTGCCGAGACACCAGCGACGCCAGCACCACGCCTCCCAGGCCGCCGGCCACGCCTGCCCACAGCAGGTAGGCGTTCAGCGAAGACACCAGGTTCGATACCTGGGGGTCATCGGGTTCCTCCCCTTCCGGCGGCGGCCCGAACTCGATAAACCCCACCTGCCGGTCCTCCACCACGATGGGCCGCCTCGTTCCCCGGTCTTTCCAACGATGTCGCGGATGCCCGGGATGGCCGGACCGCCGTGCCGAGTCCCCGACTACATTCCCTTCCCTGTCGAGGACAACTATCCTCCGGCCCACCGCCGGCCCCACCCGTTCCAGCGTGGTCTGCAGCTCTTGAGACTCCTCGGCCGCCCCGAGTTCCTGCACTGACAAGGTGCGGACGATGAGACGGTGGGCCCTTTCCCGCCGCACCGTTTCCTGCTGCCGTTCGAATCCCGCCGCCTCCCGCTCCGAGGCTTCAGCGATATAGAAACTCACGCTGGCCAGGGTCGCGGCGAGGATCAGGCCGAACCCCAGCACCAGCCGGAACCATAGACTGAACAGGAACCTGCGCATTTCTATCCGCCGTCCAGCCGGTAACCCACCCCGTACACCGTCCGGATGTACCTCTGGTCCCCTGCCCGATCCAGCTTCCGCCTCAGTCCGGAGACGTGCGAATCCACGGTGCGGTCGAACCCGTCAAAGTCGTACCCGAACACGCGGTCGATGATCTCGTCCCTCGTGAAGGTCTTGCCCGGCGTCCGCACCAGGAGCGTCAACAGCCGGAACTCGGTCGGAGTCAGCTTCAGGACCGACCCCTCCAGCGTTGCCGTCCGGGTCCGGGTATCCACTGAAATGGCCCCGTGGGCCAGCGGTACGCCGCCCCGGGCTGCGGTGTCCGCCGTTGCCCTCCGCAGGACTGCCCGGATGCGGGCTGCCAGCTCCCGGGGACTGAAGGGCTTTGTCACGTAGTCGTCGGCCCCCATCTCCAGTCCCGCGACCCGGTCCTCTTCCTCCACCCGGGCCGTCAGCATGATGATCGGGACTTCCGACTCCGCCCGCACCGTCCGGCACACCTCCAGCCCGTCCAGCCTGGGAAGCATCAGGTCCAGCACCACCAAGTCCGGATTGTGATCCCGGAAAAGCTCCAGCCCGGCAATGCCATCCATAGCGGACAGGACGGAGTATCCGTCCTGCCGCAGATAGAGGCTCACCAGTTCCACGGTGTGGGGATTGTCTTCTACTATGAGAACAGTGCTGGTCATTCTCCTCTCCCCCAAACAACCCCTCTGTCTCCCCGGAGAGGGTTCTTGGGCTTGACTATTGGCCGTCACCGTAGCCGTCTTCGTGAGAGCCTTCCGCGTCCCGGTCCCAGCGCTTCCCCTGCCGGAAGCCTGGTCCGTCGCGCCGTTCCCGGCCGCTGCGCCGGAGCTTGCCATCCCTGCCGTGTCCGTCGCCGCCGCGCCCCCAACCCGGCCTTCCCAGGTCTTCGTCGGGACGGTCCTGGAACCAGGAGTATTGGGAGTCCGCCTCTTCCTGCGTCAGTTGTCCTTCCTCCACCATCCGGTCGAGCCTCGTCTTGTAGGCCTCGTTGGCCTGCTCCCGTCGGGCTTCAATGATTGCCTCCCGCATCGCGTCCGGCTCAACTCCCAGGATTCCGGCCGCCCGGTCTACCGTTACGGGCGAAGCGGAAGAAAGCCTGCCGGCCCGCTTCCACCCGTCATCGTGGTCGCGCTTCATGACCAGCCCAGCGACTCCTATGGCTCCCAGCAAGATAACTGCCACGCCCAGGATCGCTCCGATCCCGATTAGGATATTCCGCCTGTTTAACATTTCTCCACCTCTCCACGGCTTGTTCTGCTATGGACAGGATAATCGGTGAATTTGGAGAAAACTTGCAGGGCACCCGCGGCGGGATGCTCCTGGGAGGCAGGTGGGAAACTCCCCTACCGTCCTGCTGCAGCCAGGGCCAGCGCCCGTTCCAGGTCTTGCGGCGAATTGACGTTGAAGAAACTCAGCAACTCCGGGTCGAACCGCAGGATGTCCCTCTCTTCCACGTAGCGCACCCTCACCCCGCCGTAGAAGCCGGTTATCTTCAGATCCTCCGCCCTCAAGCGCTCTTCAATGAAGGGCAGGCACTCCCTGGAGTAGAGCGCGTGGGTCGGCTCCGGCCTCCCCGCCACCACCGGCGCCACCACGTCCACCCCTTCCCGGAGAGACAACAGGTATCCCAGCAAGTCCGCGTTCAGGAAGGGCATGTCGCACGCCGCCACTATCGCCCATTCGTTCCCCGCAGCCGCGAGACCGGAAAATATACCCCCCAGCGACCCCATCCCTGAATGAACGTCCACGGCGACCCTCGTGTCCTCAAGCAGAGGCAGGGTGGTTCCCCTAGCTTCGTCCGCCACAACCACGATGTTCTCCGAGGTCAGGCCGGCCACCCGTTCCAGGACCCGGCGGATCATCGGCTTCCCCCCCAGGAGCTCCACGGCCTTGTCGCGGCCCAGCCGCCGACTCTTTCCCCCCGCCAGGACTATCCCCGACACCCCTTCGCCAGGCTCTCTTTTCATCTCCCAGGCCCATCATGCATGATATCGAAAGTATATCACCCAGCCGTTGACCTCTATGGTGCAGGTTCGTTATGCTCCGCCCCAGTTCCCGTCCAATCTGTGCCCTGGCCCGAATGAATCAGGAGATGCCCCATGCCCCGCGCCGCCTTTGTTTACGAAGAAGCCCTCGCCGGTCACGTCCTCCGCAACGACCACCCCATGCGCCCCATTCGCCTGAAGCACACCTTCGACTTGCTCAACGCCTACGGGGCCTTCGACGGACCGGACTCCCGCCTCGTCCGTCCCCGGGCTGCCGCCGAGGAGGAGGTCCAGCTCTTCCACACCCCCGACTACCTCGCCGCCGTCCGCAGCCTCAGCCTCGGTCTCTCTGGATACCGCCCCGAACGTTACGGGTTCAGCGTCGCGGGCGACAACCCCGTTTATTCAGGAATGTACGACGCCGCCCTCCTCAGCACCGGCGCTTCCCTGGTCGCCGCCGAGCTTGTCCTTGGCGGACAGGTCGATGTGGCCTACAACATCTCCGGGGGGCTCCATCACGCCGCCTCCGGACACGCCTCCGGGTTCTGCATCTTCAACGATCCGGTTATCGCCATCAAGCACTTCCTCAACCACGGGAAGCGCGTTGCCTACGTGGACATTGACGCCCACCACGGGGACGGGGTCCAGGAAGCCTTCTTCGATGACTCCCGTGTGCTCACCATATCCATGCACGAATCGGGACGCTATCTTTTCCCCGGGACCGGCTTCACCACCGAGACCGGCTCGGGAAACGGCGCCGGATACTCGGTCAACGTCCCCCTCTACCCCTATACCGAGGACGACCTGTACCTGTGGGCCTTCCGCGAAGTCGTTCTCCCCCTCATCAGAGGGTTCGCGCCAGACATCCTCGTCACCCAGATGGGAATTGACAGCTATCACACCGACCCGCTCACCCACCTCCAGGTCACGTCCCGCGGATTCACCGCCGCCGTTTCGGAGTTCTACAACCTTGGCCTTCCCTGGCTGGCCCTGGGCGGCGGTGGCTACGACCTCGGCGCAGTGCCCCGCTGCTGGACCCTCGCCTACGGTATCATGCTGGGAGAAGAGTGGCCCGACCGGATCCCTCCCCATTTCGCCGGGGAAAACCAACTGTCCCGCCTCCGCGACACCGTCGAGACCGAAGTGCCAGCGGAAGTACGCGATGACGCCCGCCGGATGGCCGAAGAGAGTGTTGCGGCAATCAAGCGCGACGTGTTCCCCGTACACGGACTGGGAGGTTAGCCCCAAGGACTAACCTCCCAGAAAATCGGCTGGCTTGCCGGCCTCCGCCGGCGTTGGACTAATCGAAGTGCGCGTCCGCGTTCAGCATTTCCTTGGCGGCGTCTCCGACGTTGGCTTCCATACAGTCCCTCAAGGCCGAGTAGATGGACTTCTTCACCGCTTCCATCATCCACTCCTCAACTTCCGGGTTGCCCTGGTAGCTGTTCTTGGTGGCAATGAGTCGCTGCAGCAGGCTCAGGTAGTGATACTGGAGGGGCGTCAGGTTCTGCTCCACTCCCTCGATGACCAACGTGTTGTCGGCTCCTGATACCTCTTGGTCTGCGCTGTCTTGTTGTGCACTCATCATCACTCTCCGGGTTGTTCCTGCGGACAGACTTGCCTGGTGCCTGTGCCCATTATATCAGAATCCCTCTTCCCGCAGTAATATGTTCAGCAACGCTTTTGTCCTCGGCGCCGGTCCTTACACCTCCCGGAACTCCCCCTCCACCGTGTTGTCTCCGCCGTCGTCGCCGGTGGGAGGTTCCTCGCCCATCCCCATGTCGGTGGGGACGTCGCCGGGTTGCGCCTGCGCGTAAACCGCCTGCCCAAGCCGCTGCATCGACTCGTTCACGTCCGCCATAGCCGTCTGCATCTGGGCCACGTCGTTCGCCTCAATGGCGCTTTTGAGTGTTGCAATCTTCCCCTCGACCTCCGACTTCAGGTCCTCGGGAATCTTGTCCGCGTTGTCCGCCAGCATCTTCTCCGTGTTGTACACCAGCGTGTCCGCCTGGTTCCTGGTCTCGATTTCCGCCCGCCGCCGCTGGTCCTCCGCCTCGTGGGACTTGGCCTCGGTGACCATGTCCTCGATCTCGGTCTGGGACAGTCCCGAGCTCGGCTGGATGACGATCTTCTGCTCCTTACCTGTCCCCTTGTCCTGGGCCGACACGCTCAGGATGCCGTTGGCGTCAATGTCGAAGGTTACGTCGATCTGGGGCACTCCCCGCGGCGCCGGCAGGATGCCGTCCAGGATGAACCGTCCGATGGACTTGTTGTCCGTCGCCATCGGCCGTTCCCCCTGCAGCACGTGGATATCGACGCTGGTCTGCGAGTCGGCCGCCGTCGTGAACGTCTCCGTCTTCTTGGTGGGGATCGTCGTGTTCCGTGGGATAAGCGTGGTCATCACGCTCCCCAGCGTCTCCAGTCCCAGCGTCAACGGGCTCACGTCCAGGAGGACAATGTCGCTCACTTCTCCCGCCAGCACGCCACCCTGGATCGCCGCTCCCAGAGCCACCGCCTCGTCCGGGTTCACCGACCGGCTCGGGTCCTGTCCGAAAATGGTCTTCACCTTTTCCTGCACCGCCGGCATCCGGGTCATGCCGCCCACCAGGATCACGTCGTCAACCTCGCTTGGAGATAGCCCCGCGTCGCTCAGTGCCTGCTTGCAGGGCTGTTCCGTCCGGTCAACCAGGCCGGCTACCAGTTGCTCCAGCCTCGACCGGCTCAGCGGCTTGATCAGGTGCTGCGGGCCGCTGGCATCGGCGGTGATGAACGGGAGGTTGATCTCCGTCTCCATCGTGCTGGAAAGCTCGATCTTGGCCCGCTCCGCCGCATCCCGCAGCCGCTGCAGGGCCATGTTGTCCTTCCGCAGGTCGATGCCCGTCTCCTGCCGGAACTCCTGGAGCAGCCACTCCAGGACCGTCTCGTCGAAGTCGTCCCCGCCCAGGTAGGTGTCCCCGTTGGTGGACTTCACCTCGAAGACCCCTTCGCCCATGGACAGGATCGTTATGTCGAAGGTCCCCCCGCCCAGATCGAACACCGCAATGGTGGCGTCGGCCTGTTTCTTGTCCAGCCCGTAGGCCAGTGAGGACGCGGTGGGCTCGTTGATGATTCGCAAAACGTCCAGCCCGGCAATCGTACCCGCGTCCTTGGTCGCCTGCCGCTGGGCGTCGTTGAAATACGCCGGAACGGTGATCACCGCCTGAGTGATCTTCTCTCCCAGCTTCGCCTCCGCGTCCTGCCGTATCTTCTGCAGCACCATGGACGAAATCTGCGGCGGAGCGTAGCTCTCCCCCGCCATTTCCACGTGGGCGTCCCCGTTCGTTGACCGGACGATCTTGTACGGCAGCCGTCCGACAGCCGTCTTGACTTCGGCGTCTTCAAACTTCCGGCCCATCAGCCGCTTCACCGAGAACACCGTGTTCTCCGGATTCGTTACCGCTTGCCGCTTGGCCGTCTGCCCCACGTAGCGCTCGCTGCTGCGCGCGTTCACCGCCACTACCGACGGAGTCAGGCGTCCCCCCTCGGCGTTTTCCACCACCACCGGGTCGCCGGCGTCAACGACGGCGGCCACCGAGTTGGTTGTCCCCAAGTCTATACCAAGGACTTTAGGCATTTCGTTCTCCTCGAAAAAAGGGATTAAGTATGATTTTTCCTGTCCTCGTTACTGCTGCCTTTGCTCTCACGCCAAAGCCGCGCCCGGGAAGTGTCCCCCGGGCTTGTTGGTCAGGATTGAGTTGCCTACCGGGCCACCACAACCTGCGCGGGTTGTATTACCCGGTCGCGCAGGCGGTATCCGTTCCGCACAACTTCCGAGATAAACCCCGGGGGATATTCAGCCGTCTCCTGTGTGCCCACCGCCTCATGCTCCAGCGGATTAAATGCGCTTCCCAGGGACTCGATTCGGGAAACGCCTTCTGATTCCAGCAGGTTTAAGACCTTCCGCTGGATCAGCCGCACTCCCTCAACCCAGGGATCAGACGCCTCGTTCTGGTCCGCGTGGTCCACCGCCAGCCCCAGCTCGTCGAACACCGGCAGCAGCTTCACGATCAACCGGCTGTTGGAATATTGCTGTAACGAGATCCGTTCTTCATCGGCCCGCTTCCGGTAGTTGACCAGCTCGGCCTGGGCCCTCTGCATGGCGTCCTGGCTCTGGAGCAGTTCCTGTTGCGCCGCCTCCAGGTTCCGGGTCAGGCTGGCCACCTGCTCCTCTGGTGTCATTCCCTGGGAACCCGCGGCTTCCGCTCCGGCAGCGGGTTCCACGTACAATTGGTTATCCGAGTGGTTATCGGTCATTGTTTGGTCCTTGTTCCTCCTGTTGCGGCGCAGCATCACCCGGAACGAAACCGGGCTCCGGCAAATTCAGGTTCCGGCACAATTGAGTGATTTGTTGGTCCACCAGCCTTCTGGCGGGATTGTCCGCCGGGAGAGATGCTACCCTTTGTCGCATATACCCCAGATTTTCCACCAGCGCCAGCGCAAATTCAACACCGGCCAGGTTCAGGCCCAGGTTGTCCATCAGGTGCCGGATCAGCAGAATCTTCCGTATGTCCCACCGGGAATACAACCTCAGCATACCCCCGGTCCGGTCCGGATTGATCAGCCCCAGCCGCTCGTACTTCCGCAGCGTCTGCGGATGCATGTCCAGGATGCGGGCCGCAACGCTGATGATGTAAACGCCCTCTACCTCGAATTCTGCTGCCTCGGGCCTTGGACCGTTCCCCGTTCCCTCCCTTCCCCCCGTCTGACTCCTCGCCAACCCCGTTTCCCCAGGCCATTGGGGCGGGAATTGGAACAGCGGCGCCGTCGTCTCTCCCTCCCCGGTCCTTGTCCGTCCTTGCCCGTCTTTTCTTTCTCCGTTGTTGCTCGTCATGGGAAGTATAATATCCATTGACACGGATTGTGTCAAGTCGTATCATACTTACAGCGCATCGTTCCTAACTGCCAACACATTAATGGCTGGACGCCGGATGGATCGTCCAGCCAGGGATGACACCGAGGGAAGGAGGTCCGACGGTGATTAAGTTCAAGAGTTGTCCCAAGTGCTCCGGAGACCTGTACTTCAACCGGGACTGCTACGGCAGCTACCTCAATTGCTTCCAGTGCGGTTACATCAAGGACCTGGATTCGTTGGACAAGCCGGTGACCAAAAAGCCTGTCCCGGCCGCTGCCGAGGTCATGGACCTGCCCCTAGCCGCCTAGACCCCGGGCCTTTCCGGCCCGCTCATCCCGCTCATCCCAACAAGAGACTCCCCCGGTCGGATAAACCGCCGGGGGAGCCTCTTTTCTTTCTTTCCGGTTGCTGTGGCCGCTTACTTCGTCAGTTCCGGCCAGAAACGCTCTTCCTGCCACGGGTCGGCGTTGTTGTTGTAGCCCCGCTGCTCCCAGAACCCCGGGGCGTCCTCCGCGATCAGCTCAATCCCGTTCACCCACTTGGCGCTCTTCCAGGCGTAGCGGCTCGGCACCACCAGCCGCAGCGGCCCCCCGTGGTCCTTGCCCAGTTCCTCGCCGTTCCGCTTGTGGGCCAGGAAGCCCTCCGACAGGCACACGTCCAGTGGAAGGTTGGTGGTGTAACCGCCGAAGCAGTGCGCCATCACGAACTTGGCCTCGGGCTTCGGACCAGCCGCCGCCGCCAGCGTCTCGAACGTCACGCCCTCCCACAGGTTGTCCAGTGCGCTCCACTGGGTCACGCAGTGAAAGTCCGCCGTCATACCCGTCCAGCCCAGCTCGGTGAACTCCTTCCAGGTGAAGGTCACCTCCCGCTCCACCAGCCCGAACACGCGAATCCGCCACGTCGCCATATCAATATCGGGGGCTGACCCGTAGGTCAACACCGGAAACTTCGTGCTGAGAAACTGCCCCGGCGGTACCCGGTCGCCCCTGCCCTGGTCCGGCGCAACCTTAACCTGATCGGGCCTCTTCAAACCAAACTCCGGTTCCACCATGTCCAATCCTGCTACCGTGAATTCAGGGGGGTTGGGGGACTCATCCCCCAAAGTGCCCCGTTTACCCGGTTCCCCCTGGGGTTCTCCTGGAAAGTGACAAGCCCCCGCTACGGTGTTGCCCGGATCATCCCCCCGGAACTCTCCGTCACGGAACCGACGACCACTCCCGCTGCCCCCTGCGCCGCCAACTCTGCCAGCAGGGCGTCCTTCCGGCCCTCCGGCACGGAAATCAGCAGCCCGCCCGACGTCTGCGCGTCGCACAGCAGCAGTTGATCGTTATCCGTCAGGCCCGGGCCCCAGTCCACTGTATCCGCGACGCTCGCCAGGTTTCGGTGCGTCCCTCCCGGGGCCACACCCCGTTCCAGCAGCTCCCGCGCCCCGGGGAGCACCGGCACTGCCGCCAGCCTGATCTCCGCCGTGACGCCGCTGCCCCGCACCATGGACTTCAGATGCCCCATCAGGCCGAACCCGGTGATGTCGGTTGCCGAGTTGACCCCCACCTTCATCATAGCTTCCGAAGCGGCCCGGTTCAGGGTGGACATGGCCTTCACCGCGCCCTGCATCACGTCCGGCTCGACGGTGCCCTGCTTGGCCGCGGTGGTGATGATTCCCGTCCCCAGCGGCTTGGTCAGGACCAGCGCATCCCCGGGCTTGGCCCCGGCGTTGGTCACCTGCTTCCCCGGCTCCACCAGACCCACCACCGAAAGCCCGTACTTGGGCTCCGGGTCGTCCACCGTGTGACCGCCGGCAATCAGGCAGCCCGCCTCGTTGGCCTTGCTGTAACCGCCCCTCAGAATCTCCCCCAGGATGTCCTTGTCCAGCGACGCTGGAAACCCCACGATGTTCAGGGCAACTACCGGACGCCCGCCCATGGCGTAAACGTCGCTCAGCGAATTGGCCGCGGCTATCTCCCCGAACTCGAAGGGATCGTCGGTAATCGGCGGGAAGAAGTCCACCGTCAGGATCAGCGCCTGCGAATCGTTGATCCGGTAGACCGCCGCGTCGTCCCCGGTTTCCGTCCCCACCAGAAGGTCGGGGTCGGTAATCAGGGGCACCTTGCTCAAGACCTGTACCAGGTCTTCCAGGCTCAGCTTGGCGGCTCAACCCGCGCAGTGGGAAAGCTCGGTCAGCCGCAGTTCGTTGCTCAACATCAATGGCTCCATGGAGAATTGGGGGGGAATTGGGCGCTTCCCTCGGCCGCGCCCAGCCTTCCCAAATACTATCACACGCCGCAATTCGTTGAATCGTCCCATCCGCCACGACTATAATTGGACTGCCTCCTCCGCCCCTGCAGGAGATGGTTGGAGGCGTCCCCAAACGTCCCGGTACCTGCACCGAACTTACCGCTGGAGGTGGCAAGAATGGATCCGGTTATCAGAAACGTAGCCGACGCGATGCCCGCAGACGGGTCGCCCGCCCGGCTCATCAACCTCGACGACAACCCGCCCACCTGTACCCTCACCTTCTCCCGCATTCCGCCCGGTGGCACCAGTTCCCACCACATCCACGAGTGGGAGCACGAAGTCTACATCATCAAGGGATCCGGCACCCTCATCTGCGACGGCAAGGAATACCCCGTCAAGGCCGGCGACGCCATGTTTATTCCAGGCAACGTGGACCACTACACCCTCAACAACGGCGGCGAGGGCGACATCGACCGCATCGAGATCAATCCCCTCATCGCCGCCCAGAGCGGCGGCGCCCAGAACAACGGCGGAGAGGGCACCGGCCAGCCCCCGGTCATCAACAACCACGCGGACCTCGACCGCTCCGTCGGCCACGTCCTCCTCGGCAGCAAGGACGGCGTGCCCAACTACGTGATGCTCCACAACGACCCCATGGGGCCCCGCCACGTCAGCCATGCCGCTGAGGGGGGACACTCTCATCCCTGGGACCACGTCGTATACGTCCTGGAAGGGGAGGCCTCAATCGTCATCGAAGGGACCAGCCACAACGTCAAGGCAGGCGACGCCGTCCTCGTTCCGCCCAACGTCTTCCACCAGTGGCGCAACGACACCCAGACCACCCTGTCCCGGGTCACCTTCAACGCCATCGAGTCCGAGTCCGCCGAACACTAGACCTCCGCTGCCCGAACTTGAACTTGCGATAAGGAGCTAACTCAACATGGAACCGACAATCCGCAGCTTCAGGAACGTCTACAAGCCCGAGGGGCCCGGTGCCCGCCTCGTCTCCATTGACGATAACCCGACGACCTGCACCCTCTCCTACTCGGAAATCTACCCCGACAAGACCAGTTCCCACCACATCCACGAGTGGGAGCACGAGGTCTACATCATCAAGGGTTCCGGCACCCTCTTTTGCGACGGCAAGGAATACCCGGTCCGGGCCGGCGACGCCATGTTCATCCCGCCCAACGTAGACCACTACACCCTCAACAATGGCGGCGAGGGCGTCATGCGCCGCATCGAGATCAACCCCCTCGCCGCCTCCCAGCCCGGCGCGCCCCGCGGTGAGGGCGGAACCCAGGGAAGTGGCCAGCCCCCGGTCATCCGCAACCGGGAAAACCTGACCGCGGAGACCGGCAGCCGCATCCTCGGCCCCATCGACGGGGTGCCCAACTACCTCATGCTCTACAACGGCGCCATGCAGCCCGGCGCAGTCAGCCACGCGGAAACCGGCGGACACACCCACCCCTGGGACCACGTCATATTCTGCCTCGAAGGGCACGGCACCCTCGTCTGCGGAGGCAAGGATTACCTGGTTGCCGAGGGAGACGCTGTCCTCGTTCCGCCCAACGAGCTCCACCAGTGGAAGAATGAGGGCGACCTTCCCATGGTCCGCGTCACCTTCAACCACCTCGACTCCGCCGCCCACGAATAGCCTTGCCCCTTGACCCCAAGTGGGTCTGATGCCGCGACGGTAAACACCGATTCCCGCCTCCCTTCCGTCATTCCCGCGGAGGCGGGAATCCAGACTCCCGGTTTTTCTTGGAAGGGCAACGCCCCAAACATTGGAGTAAGAATGGAACCGCTGATCAGGAACATCGAAGACGTATACAACCCCGATGACCGCCGGGCCCGGCTTCTGACCCTCGACGACAACCCTCCCACCTGCACCCTCTCCTACTCGGAGATTCCGCCCGGAGGCACCAGCTCCCACCACATCCACGAGTGGGAGCACGAGGTTTTCATCATCAGCGGTTCTGGCACCATATACTGCGACGGCAATGAGTACACCGTCCGGGCCGGAGACGCCGTGTTTGTCCCGCCCAACGTCGACCACTACACCCTCAACAACGGCGGCGAGGGCGACATCCACCGCATCGAGGTCAACCCGTTAATCGCGGCCCAGAGCGGCGGTGGCGGAAGTCGAACCGGAGTCGGCACCGGCCAGCCCCCGGTAATCCGCAACCTCAGCGAGATCGACCAGAGCGACGGCCCCGCCCGCCGGGTCCTTGCGGCAGACGACGGCGCTGTCAACTACATCATGGCCTACCGCGGTCTCGACCCGGGCAGCACCGCCCCGAAACACGCCCACCCCGGGGAGCACCTCGGATTCGTGATCGAGGGCACCTGCATCCTCCAGGTTGACGGTCGGGACTATACCGTCCGCCGGGGCGATGTGGCCCTCGTGCCGCCCAACTCCGAGCACGAGTGGCGCAGCAACAGCGACACCAAGGCCGCCTGGCTCGTCTTCAACCCCGCCTAGCGTTGACCCGGGGAAACGGTCAAGTAACCGAACCTCCCTCTGGGAGAAAACCGCGCAATGTCCCGTCAATTCAAGGGGGTTTGGGGGATACATCCCCCAACGTAACCCCGTCACTCCCTCCCCGTTCAGGGAGCCAGTGGTAGCTCCGGCTCCAACACCGCATCCGACGGGTTCTCCAGCAGCCGCAGGAAGGCGTCCTCGTCCAACACCTCCGTCCCCAGCCGCTCGGCGGTTGCCAGCTTGGACCCTGCCGACGCCCCCGCCACGAGGTAACGGGTCTTACGCGTCACCGACGACGTCGCCGCCCCGCCCAGCAGCTTGATCCGCCCCTCCGCGTCCCGCCGGGTCATGGACGACAGCGTCCCCGTCACCACGAAGGTCAACCCGCTCCACGGCATCTCATCCGCCGTGGGAATGACGACCTCGTGCTGCGGATCAACCCCAGCCTCCCGCAGCTTGTCGATCACCGCCCGGTTCGCATCCACCGCGAAGTAGCTGACGATGCTCTCGGCGATCTTCGGACCAATCCCCGCAATCTCCGTCAGCTCGGAAGCCGGCGCATCCATCAGGGCCCCCAGCGAGGAATAGCGCTGGCACAGCAGCTCCGCCACCTCCGACCCCACGTGGAAAATCCCCAGCGCGAACAGCAGCCGCGGCAATGACCGCTGCTTGCTCTCCTCGATGTTGGCGATGATCTTCGCCGCCAGGATGTCCCCCATCCGTTCCAGCTCCAGCAGTTGGTCCTGCCGCAGCGAATACAGGTCCGCCAGGTCCTTGACCAGCCCTTCCTCGATGAGAATGCCGCACCACCGCTCCCCCAGCCCCTCAATGTCCATCGCCCCCCGGCTGACGAAGTGTTTCAGCAGCTCGAAGAACTGGGCCGGGCAGGAAGGGTTCGGGCAGCGGTGCATCGCATCGTCATCATCCTTGACTACCTCCGTTTCGCAGATGGGACAATGCTCGGGCATCGCGAATATCTTCTCCGCCCCGGTGCGCCGCTCCACGATGGGGGCCACCACCTGCGGGATGACATCCCCGGCCCGCTCCACCACCACCCAGTCGCCGATGCGAATGTCCTTCCGGTTGATGTCCTCCTCGTTGTGCAGCGACGCGTTCCGCACCGTCGCCCCGCTGACCACCACCGGCTCCAGCATCGCGTAGGGATTCAGGCTTCCCGTCCGCCCCACGTTGATCCCGATATCCAGCAGCCGCGTCGTCGCCCGCTCCGCCGGAAACTTGTAGGCGATGGCCCAGCGCGGTTCCCTCCCCACGATGCCCAGCGAGTCCTGGTATCCGAAGGGGTTGACCTTCACCACCACGCCGTCCGCCTCGTACCCCAGGCCGTGCCGCCCCTCCAGCCACGACTGGTAGTACTCCTCCACCTCCTCGATGGACTGGCACAGGCGGTTGTTCGGATTGACCCGGAATCCCAGCGACTTCAGCCACTCCAGCGACTCCCAGTGATTGTCCGGCACCGGATGGTCGCCGGCGTCGATCAGGCTGTACACCCAGATCTGCATATTCCGGTCGGCCGTAACCCTGGAGTCCAGGTTGCGGATGGTCCCGGCCCCGGAGTTTCGCGGGTTGGCGTACAGCAGCTCTCCCCGCTCCGCCCGCTGTTCGTTCAGCCGCCGGAAGCTCTCCAGCGGCATGTAGACCTCGCCCCGCACCTCCAGGTAGGGGGGTGGCTCTCCCATGAGTTCCAGGGGGATGCTCCGCACGGTGCGAAGGTTCTGCGTCACGTCTTCCCCGGTGGTCCCATCGCCCCGGGTTGCCCCCTGGACCAGCTTCCCGTCCCGGTAAATGAGACTGACGGCCAGGCCGTCAATCTTCAACTCGCAGGCCATCGGGAAGGAAGCCCCGTCCAGCAGCCCGGAAACCCGCCGGTGCCACGCCTCCATCCCCTCCAGGTCAAACGCGTTGCCCAGGCTGAGCATCGGCCGCCGGTGCTGGACCTGCGTGAACCCCTCGGCCGGAGCCGCCCCCACCCGCTGCGTCGGAGAGTCCGGCGTCAGCAATGCAGGATGCTCCGCCTCAATCCCCCGCAGTTCCTCCATCAGCCGGTCGTACTCCCCGTCGCTGATGATGGGATCATCCAGTACGTAGTAGCGGTGGTTGTGGTGGGTCAGCTCCTTGCGAAGCTCATCAACCCGGGCGGCAATAGGGTCGGACATAACGGCCGTCTCCCTCAATTGTGTTGCTGTCAGTCAAGTATAGTATTCAGGGCTGCGAGCGTTAAGAGAACCGCTATCCAGTTTGCATCGAACCCTCACACTGAGGGGGTTTGGGAGATGAATCCCCCAACGTGCCCTTTTGCCCCTCGCCGAATTCCTTGACCCTCCCCAACCCCTCCGATAGACTGATTCCGATTTCCCCGGCATCACCCGGCCCACCGGAGCCGCCAGCCCGGCCTTTGGGAACCATCCCGGTACTGTGGAGGCGGCGGCCCCTGGGCAAAGTGTGCGACCCCTCAGAAGGAGCTACCCTTGACTACCGCCGTTCCCGAAGAAGCCCGCTCCCAGATCATCAGCCTCGTCCGCGACTTCGTGCGCCGTGACGTTGAGCCGGTGGCGGCCCAGCTCGACCTGGAGGATATCGTCCCCCACGACCTCATCGACAAGATGAAGGATCTCGGCCTCTTCGGAATCACCGTCCCCGAGGAGTACGGCGGCCTGGGGCTGGACTACACCACCTTCGCCACCATCTTCGAGGAACTCAGCCGTGGCTTCATGAGCATCAGCGGGGCCATCGGCACCCACCACATCCTCACCTACGTCCTCACCCACTACGGCACCGAGGAGCAGAAGCAGCGCTTCCTCCCCGACCTGGCTTCCGGCAAGAAGCGGGGTGGACTGGCCCTCACTGAGCCCGGCGGGGGCACCGACGTTGCCAACCTCCAGACCACCGCCGAGAAGGATGGCGAGGAATACGTCATCAACGGCACCAAGATGTTCATCACCAACGGGCGCTATGGCGACGCCTTCTGCCTCCTCGCCCGCACCGACCGGGAGGCCGAGCCGAATCACCGGGGCATCAGCGCCTTCGTCATCGAGCGCGGCCCCGGATTCACCGTGGGACGCGACCTCGACAAGCTGGGATACCGGGGCCTCGACACCTGCGAACTCATCTTCGAGGACTTCCGCATCCCCACCGAAAACCTCATCGGCGGCGAGGAAAACCGGGGCTTCGGCCAGGTCATGAGCGGACTGGAAACGGGGCGCATCAACGTCGCCGCCCGCGCCGTCGGCGTCGCCCAGGCCGCCTTTGACGCCGCCATCAAGTACGCCCAGCAGCGCGAGTCCTTCGGAAAGCCCATCGCCGAGCACCAGGCCATCCAGCTCATGCTGGCCAACATGGCGACCAAGGTCCAGGCCGCCCGCCTGCTCACCTACGACGCCGCCGCCAAGAAGGACTCCGGCGAGCGCGTCGATCTGGAATCCGGTATGGCGAAGCTCTACGCCAGCGAGATCTGCCAGGAAGTGGCAATGGATGCCATGCGCGTTCACGGCGGCTACGGCTACATCAAGGAGTCCCCGGTGGAACGCTACTACCGGGACGCCCCCCTGATGATTATCGGCGAAGGCACCAACGAGATCCTCCGCACCGTCATCGCGCGCCAGCTCCTGCGCCGACCCGAATACCAGTTGTGACCCCTTCGGCCCCGGCCATCTCAACTCACGGCCTCACCAGGCACTTCGGACGGGTCCAGGCGGTCAACGGCGTCACCCTTGCCATCCCCGCCGGCAGCGTCTTCGGATTGCTTGGCCCCAACGGCTCCGGCAAGACCACCCTGCTCTCCATGCTCGCCGGATTCATCCGGCCCACTTCCGGCAGCATCGAATTGCTGGGCATGACCGGGGGCTCCGGCCTCAGCGCAGCCCGCCGCAACATCGGCTGGCTTATTGACCGCCCCGTCTTCTGGCCCGGCCTGTCCTGCCACAACAACCTCAAGTGCCTCCAGGGAATGTACCGCACCGGGGGCGGCGAGGCCGAGCTTGACCTGCTCCTTGAATCCGTCGGCCTCGCCGGAGATGCCGCCGGGCGGAAATTCTCCAATTGCTCCACCGGAATGAAAGCTCGCCTCGGCATCGCCGCCGCCCTCCTTGGCGACCCGGATGTCCTCGTCCTCGACGAACCCACCAACGGCCTCGACCCGGTGGGCATCGTCGAAGTCCGAGACCTGATTAACAGCCTGTGCTCCGGTGGACGCCGCACCATCATCCTGGCCAGCCATCTTCTCAATGAGGTCGAACAGGTCTGCGACCACGTCGCCATAATGCGGAGAGGACATCTGCTGTTTTCCGGCCCGGTCGCCGAGCTCGGCGGCCCGCCCCGGGTGGCCGTCCGCACCACCGACGACCAGCGAGCGGCCCAGCTTCTCCGCGCCGCCGGCTGGCAGGTGGGCGAGGACTCCTCCAATGGGCTGGAAGTCGCATCCCCGGAAGGCCGTGAGTGGGAAATCACCCGCGACCTCGCCAGCGCCGGAGTCTACGTATCCAGTATGCGCTCCGGTTCCCGCTCCCTGGAAGCCGGTTTCATGGAGGTCACCGGTGGCGGCCCGGACTGACTCTTCCCAAATCCTGGCCGGCGCAGCCTCCGCTGTCCTCACCGCCATTCGGTGGGAGTGGTTCCGGTTGTCCCGCCGCGCTCCCTTCTGGGTAATTGTGGGACTTATGGCGGCGGCGGTGGTTGTTTCCCTAGCTTCAATGCTAGCGGCCCAGGTCTTTGCCGAACTCCTAACCGGCGCCCACCAATTTCCATTAACCGCTGTATCCGTGCTTGCGTCCCTCGGCCCTTTCCTTGCCATCATTCTGGCCAGCCTCAGTTTCGGCAGCGACTTCACCTCGGGAACCTGGCGCCCACTCACCGCCAGGGGCGCCGAGCGTTGGCATGTCGGATTGGCCAAGCTGCTGTTGCTGGCTGTCATCCTGCTGCTCTTCTGGATCGCTGCCTGGCTGGCCGCCGCCGCCGTTGGCCTGGTCTCTGGCGATGCCGCCCAAGATGTCCCTGGCGAATGGGAGGAGACGGCCGTCCGTCTTGCCTGCTCCTGGCTCGTGGCGTTGGCCTATCTTGGGCTTGGCGCTGTCCTTACCACCGCTGGACGTTCCACCACTTTCGGGGTGGGCGTTGGCACCGGCATCGTCCTGTTCGAGCTTTGGGTTTACCCTCTGGCCGGTTTCCTGGGGGAAGCGCTGGACTTCCCCGTGGCAGGCTACACCCGGTGGACCCTCCGGGGAGTTACGTCCCGCTTCGTTAACGGCGAGGATGTCCTCGGACGCTGGGTCTTCCTGGCCACGGTGCTGGGATACGCCGTCCTCTGCTGGGGCCTGACCCTCTACGGGCTGCACCGCCGCGACCTAACTTCCGGCTCCGGCTAGGCAGCAATACCGCCTCCGATAGTACAATAGCCCCATGCGCGTTATCGTCGGCCTAGGCAACCCGGGCCCCCGCTATCGGGATACCCGCCACAACGTCGGGTTCAAGTGCATCGACCTCATGTCCCGGGAGTGGGACATCAGGCTGTCGGAACGCCGCGCCAAGGCCGTCCTGGGCCGGGGACGCCACCTGGACCAGGATATAGTTCTCGCGAAGCCCCGCACCTTCATGAACCGCAGCGGCGAGGGAATCGGCTACCTCGTCGCCCGCTTCGGCGTCAGACCCGCAGACCTGCTGGTCATCTACGACGAGATGGCCCTTCCGGTGGGGAAACTACGCCTCCGCCCCGCCGGCAGCGACGCGGGCCACAACGGCGTCCGCTCCATCATCGCCGCCCTTGGGACGGTCGACTTCCCCCGCATCCGCATCGGCATCGGGCGGCCGGGACAGGACGTAAACCAGGTCGCTCACGTTATCGGCGGTTTCTCCGGCGACGAGACGGCTTTGATGGCCGAGGTCATTCAGCAGGTGGTATCCGCTGCCGACTGCCTGTTGACCGATGGAATCGACCGGGCCATGAGCCAGTTCAATTGATACATAGCTGCCTCCCTGCAACGCTCGCCTTGTTTGCGCTGCTCGCCGGTTCTGTCCTGTCCGCCTGTGCCGCCGAAGACTCTCCCTCCCCCGGCGCGGCCCCCGTCCCTTCTCCAGCCGCGTCTGCGGCAGCTCCCGGAGGTACTGGAGTCACCCCCCTTGACCTTCCCGGGACGGGGGCAGCCTCATCACCTCCCCTCGCGGCGGTCCCATATGCCCAACCCTCCGCATCCTCTGTCGCCGCTGCTACGGATGTCGCCGGTGAACTTTTTCCTTATCCGCCGGACCGGGACCTGTTCCAGTTGGTCGCGGAACTGCGTCTGGGCACAGACCCGGACAATATCCCCCGGACCGCTTCGGGCGAACCAGGGGCAAAAGTGCCTGGCCGTCAGGAAACCCTGTGGATGGTGGACCTCGGCGCTGACGAGGCATACCAGTCTGACTTCGTCCTGCAACTGG
>CATOSK010000003.1:0-30000 GCA_951812535.1 uncultured Dehalococcoidia bacterium
TCCTCCGCCCGGCGCCCGGGGCGTCGCCTGGGATTGGCCGCCGTCCGACCTGTACTCCCCGTAGACGATGCCCCCGATGAATGCTCCTCCCCAGCTTACTCCCAGGAATGCCGCGATTACCGCCAGGGCTATGAATGATTTGGTCACCTTTCCCTCTCTCGCCGGGTCTACTCGTGCCGCAGGGCTTCAATGGGATGCAGCGACGCCGCCCGGATGGCCGGATAAATCCCGAAGAACAGGCCGATTCCCGCCGATACCGCCAGGGCCAGGATGGCTATGTCCGGGCTGGCCGATGTGGGTGTGGGACGCCCTCCCAGGATAGCTGACCCGTTCAGCGCGTTGGCCAGGAGCCAGCCCAGGAGCACTCCGGCGGCCCCACCGCCCAGGCTCAGCAACGTCGCTTCGGTCACGAACTGGAGCAGGATGTCCCGCCGCTTGGCCCCCATGGCCTTGCGGATTCCGATTTCCCTGGTCCGCTCCGTCACCGACACCAGCATGATGTTCATGATGCCGATGCCCCCGACCAGCAGCGAAATCCCGGCGATGGAGCCCAGGAACATGATGAAGGTGTCGGTGGTCTGCGTCAGCGCTTCCACCGTGTCCTGCTGGCTGGTGATGACGAAGTCGTCCTCCGGGTGATGCGGTGCCGCAGCCGGAGCACGGTGGCGACCTCCTGGACTGCCAGGTCCACCTGTTCCACGCTGGCGACCTGCACGTTGATGTTGCCCACCTGGACTCCGCCGTGGGGCGTCCGCTCTCCGCCCAGCCGGTAGTAGGCCGTCGTTATGGGCACCAGCACCTGCTCGTCGAAGGACCCCAGGAAGGACCCGCCCTTGCTTTCCAGCACCCCGATCACCTGGAACTGCCGGCCGTTCAGACGCAGGGCCTGTCCCACCGGGTCGCGGAAGCCGTACAGCGTCTGCGCCACCTCGGAGCCCAGCACCGCCACCTGGGAGATCTGGTCAACATGGCCCTGGGTGATGAACTGGCCGGAGGCAACGGGAAAGTTCCGCACCTCCCGGTAGGGCGGGGTGACGCCGACTATCTGGGTGCTGGTGTTGTTCCTGCCCGCCACGGCCGTCCCGCCGTTGCGGAGCTCCGGGGCAACCCCCACCACCGACGGGGCGAACAGGGGGTCCTCCAGGGCCAGGGCGTCCTCCATCGTCAGCGTTCCAGCCATGTCTCCCGAGGTGGCGGGCTGGACGAACAGCAGGTTGGTGCCCAGGGAGCGCAGGTTTTCCGTGATCGAGTCCTGGACGCCCCGGCCGATGGCCATCAGCGTTATAACCGCCGACACCCCGATGATTATTCCCAGCAGGGTCAACGCCGCCCGCAGCTTGTTGGTCGCCAGCGACGCCAGGGCGACGCTGAGAGTCCCCAGCGGGTTCACGGCTCACCCCGGCCCGTCATCACGTCACCAGCTTCGCGCCCCCGGGGACGGGGTTTACCGCCGTGGACCGACGGCTCCGCGCACCACTTCGCCGCCAGCCGCCGCACCCCCTCGTAAACATCCTCCCCGAACCCCAGCAGGTCGCAGACAACCCGGCGGTCCAGCAGCGCCCGGTTCGGGTCCGCATCCGCCAGGTAGGCCGGCATCAGCTCCTTGTCCCGGAATTCGTTGAAGATTTCCTCCGTCTTCGCCAACTGCCCGTCGGTTAATTCGCGGAAGTCCAGCACGCACATGGTCTCCAGCGACCTGATTGACGACGTGCCACGCCCGCTCTGTTGCCGGTTGCTGTGCCACCAATATAGAACCAGGCCCAACGTACTGTTGCACCAGAGGGCCAAGGGGTAGTCCAACTCTGAATCATACAGGTTGACATTAGGCCAAGCTCTCCCACCCATGCTTGGCCTGTCCGTAATCGCCATGACCAACGGCTGCGAGTTAAACTGGAAATCACGATTTAGGTGACCTCGTCCGGCAGTAGACCATGCCGCGTTGGCTTTCTGCTCCAAATCGGGCCGTATTACCAATTGCGAGTCAGGTTCGCAAACGATGTGATTTTCCTTCTTGGCGTCATGCCTCCAAAGACACGGGTAAGTTGATGTCGGGCTGGGCCCCGCTATGGCAAAAGGCGCACGGGGAGGTTGCCCACCAATGTCACGGTGATGCAACCCCAATTTACCCACGGCGTTCAGCCGAGCCATCTTCAGTTCGAAGGGGATGGCATTCCCAGGAAGCCACAACAAACTATGTGCCAGCGCGTCGGCCGTTTGCGTCAGCGACATGTCTGACGTC
Source organism: uncultured Dehalococcoidia bacterium (assembly GCA_951812535.1). GTDB lineage: Bacteria > Chloroflexota > Dehalococcoidia > Lucifugimonadales > UBA3495 > CATOSK01. Next base: position 2,240 of record CATOSK010000003.1, read on the forward strand.
CGGACTGCGCCCCAAACGCTGCCATTCTGCGGAAACGGCGCGGCGATTGCCTGCCCTGCCAATTCATTCCCAATCAACAACGGTGTTCCGCCAAACGGCCCGTCATCAATCCTGCGCATCCCGTTTGAACTGCTGACCCCCGCGGATAGTGCGCTTGCACCGACAAATCCTCTGGTGCGGGCGGAAAGCGTAATGAAACAGGCATTACGCTCCTCCGGTTCTGCGTGGCCACATTTTTCCGCGATGACCAAGCACTCCGCCATTCCGGTATCAGATGAAAAAGACATTTGGTTGCTGGGAGCACCGGCGATACTCAAAACCACGGAGTGGCGATAGGACTTACCTATCAATTCCCTGAACCCTTGCCATGCCAAACCACCCGCGGCCGACAAGGGCAAAACGAGAGCAAGAATCCCGCCATTCCTCAGCTTGCGGTCTGCTAACGCAACGAATGCCGAGGCTATGCCAGCGTTCCCGTGGTAGCAAGTGCCCTTGCTCTGCGAAGCCAGCCGGCGAGCCATTTCCCGTTGGTCTTGGTCTCCGGTGCCAAACGCCGCGAACGCTGGTGCGAACACTCCAACATTTGCGGCCTCTTTAGCTGCGTTATTGGTAAACGGCGGATTCATAATCACGAGGTCAAATCCCTCGTCGGGAATGTCCACGTTTATCCGGGCCGCCGTCTCTTCCCCCTGGCTTCCCGTCTGCAAGGCGGGGTCGCTGGTGTTGAACAGGGTCATCGTCTGGGACGATTGCAGCAGTTCCAGCGATCCGATCGCCACCGACCCGTCTCCCTGCCGTCCGTAGGGCATGGTGTAGACCCGGGATTTGCCGAAACCCACCCCGGGCTGGACCCCCGAAAGCGTCGCGCTGGTGATGTGGGCCGCCGAGGGCATCACGTCGCACCCGTAAAGCACTTCCTCCATCATCACCCGGTGCAGGGCCGCCGGGTCTCCCCCAGCCCGCTCGTGGCGGGCCGCTATCTGCTCGTACACCGCCGACAACAGCGCCCCGGTGCCGCAGGCGAAGTCGCCAATCCGCAGCTTCCCGATGGCGTCGGCGTCCGACCAGTCCACCCCGTCCATCTTGGCCACCGCCAGCCGGGCCAGCAGCGCCGCCGAGGCCGGCAGGGTGTAGAAGGTCGCCAGGTACTTCCGGTCGGCGATTAGCCGCTGGAAGATGCGCCCCGTCAGGTCGTGGGCGTTGGTCACTCCCGCCGAATCCACCCGCTGGGCCGTCTCCCGCAGCGTGGCCAGGACCTCCGACGCAGTTCCCGCCGATACCTGTCCCAGCAGGTCCCGGGCGATGGCGAAGATCGGCCAGTAGTTGATTTTGAGAATTTCCGCCCACGCCGCCAGCGTGACGGTCTGGGGATTGCCCACTCCCGGCCCGCACACCAGGTTGAGCGGCTTGATTCCCTCGTACATCCCGGCGATGCGCTCGTGGAAAATCAGGGCGTTGGCGATGATGGCGCAGGCCATCCGGCGGGTCTGCGGGACGTTGGCCATGCCCAGCGTCCGCGCCAGCGACTGCGGAATCGCAGGGGAGGTCTTGTCCAGTTGGTCCAGGACCGTCGCCGCGGTTTCGATGCCCTGCTGCAGGTTGTCCGCCGCCGCCTCCACCTCCTTCTGGGGCACCGACACCAGCCGCACCAGGTCGGCCAGGTCCTCCACGCCCCCTTCCAGCCAGCCGGATTCGGGGAAGCGGTTGCCGTCCTCGTACAGCACGCAGTAGGACAGGCGGCAACTCGCCAATGCCTGTTCCAGGTCGTAGGCCGCCTCGACCTCCGCCGGGTACCGCACGGCGACGGCCGCCTCTATGGTCCTCGGCTCGCCGGCCACCCGGAGCCCCAGCCGCCTGCTGGCGTCCTCTTCCGCCTCCGGCGCCGGCAGGTACTCCGCCTCGATTGCCACCGGCGACCGACCCGGCGCCGTCACCAGCACGTCCGCGTGCCGGCCGGGATAATCGGGAAAAGTCTGCGTTGTCTCCGAGTAAATCCCGCTGCCCCGCATCATCCTGCGGAGCAGGTTCCCCAGCGCGTTATTGGCGCTGGGTTCCGTCTGGTGCGGCATCATTCCCACCCGTCCACCTGATCTATCCCTCGAATCCTGTTGTGGATATTTCCCTGCTCATCCAACCCCCTGAATTCAGGGGGTTTGGGGGATGCATCCCCCAACGTATCCCGTCAATCCCTCGCTCTCCCGGACAACACAAACACCCCCATCAACCCCGCACCAACTCCTGACGCGCCCCGGCCTGTATCCGGTCCTCCACCACCAGGCCGTCCCGCAGCGTGACCACCCGGCTGGTGGCGGCGGCAATGTCCGGCTCGTGGGTGATGACCACCACCGTCAATCCCTGCTCCCGGTTAAGATCGGTGAGAATCGAGACAATCTCATCGCTGGACTGGCTGTCCAGGTTGCCGGTGGGCTCGTCGGCCAGCAGCAGGGACGGGTCCTTGACCAGGGCCCGGGCGATGCCCACCCGCTGCTGCTGTCCTCCCGAAAGCTCCGTCGGCTTGTGGTGGACGCGGTCCCCCAGGCCCACCCGCTCCAGCGCATCCAGGGCCCGCCGCCGCCGGTTGGAGCCGTTGCCGTACAGCAGGGGAAGCTCAACGTTGGCCAGCGCCGACAGCCGGGGCAGCAGGTTGTAGGTCTGGAACACGAACCCGATCTTGCGGTTGCGGATTCCCGCCAGCCGGTCGTCCCCCAGCTTCCCCACGTCCTCGCCCTCCAGCAGGTAGGCGCCGGAAGTCGGCACGTCCAGGCAGCCCAATATGTTCATCAGCGTGGACTTGCCGGAGCCGGACGCGCCCATGATGGCCGTCATCTCGCCGGTCTCCACCGACAGGCTGACGCCCCGCAGGGCCGCCACTTCGACGTTCCCCATCCGGTAGACCTTGGTTATGTGCTGGAGTTCGATCACGCTGCGAATCCCTGCCGCCGGGCCGGCATCTACCGGCGCCGGCCCCCGCCGGACACCGTGCGGAGCTGACGGAACCCCGCGCCCGAGGTCGTTACTTCCGCGCCTTCCATGACGATGGTATCGCCTTCCTGCAGGCCCGCCTGCACGGCCACCCAGAAATCGTCGCTGTTACCCAGCGTTATCGGACGCTCCACTGCGCCGGTGTCCGTCATCACCCGCACCGTTGGCGCATCGAAGGTCCCGTACAGGGCCTGCAGCGGCACCAGGAGCACGTCCCGTTCCTCGTTCAGCACCATCTCCACCACCGCCGTCAGGCCCTCCCGCAGCTCGATGCCCTCGGGGAGGTCCACCCGGGACTTCACCGCGTAGGTCACCACCCCCTGCTGGTTGGCTCCCTCCTCGGCGATTTCCGTAACGATTCCGTCGAACACTTCTCCTTGCAGCGCGTCGAAGGTCACCCCGGCCTCCGTCCCGACCGCGATGGACAGCACATCGATCTCGTCCACGACCCCGTCGATTTCCACCACCCTGGTATCCACGATCTCGGCCACCAACGTATCCACCTTTACGTTGTCGCCCTCCTCCAAGTGTACGGCAGAGACGATTCCGTCGATGGGCGCCCGCAGGGTTGCCTCCTCCAGCGCCCGCCGGGCGTCGGCAATCTTCTGGCGGGCCAGGGCAATGTCGGCTTCCAGCAGGGCCAGTTCCCGGTCCCGATCCCGCTGGGACAGCAGGGACAACTCGTAACGCGCCTGGTCCAGGGTGGTCTCCGCCAGCTGGACCTGTTTCTCCTTCAGGCTGATGTCAATAGAATCGGCGCCGGCCAGCATCTCATCCAGGTCGGTCCTGGCCTGCTCCCAGGAGGCCCGGGCCGCCTCAACCTGGCGCTGCCGGAGCCCGGCCAGCAGCGGATCCACCCCCTCCTGAAGCTCGGCAACCCGGTCCCTTTCCTGCTCCAGCTCCAGCCCGGCCAACTCAACCGCCGCCTCCAGGTCGCGCAGCATCAGCAGATCCGGCCCCTCCTGCAGATCCCCCAAGTTCTCGGTGGCGCGGCGCAATTCCTCCTGCGCCACGACCACATTGGCCTCGAGGCGGTGGTACTCCACCAGCAGTTCCAGAAGGCGTTCTTCGTCCTCCTCGTAGGTCTCGATGAAGAATTCCCACTGGCTGACCAGGTGGCCAAAAGCGTTGGGATGATCCTCCTCGTAGGCACGGAAGCTCTGGAGATCGCGCCGGGTGGTGGCCAGATCGTCCTGGATTTCCTCCAGCTCCCTGAGGCGGAGGACCAGCCAATCGTTATTTCTGCCCTCGTACCCCTCCAAGGCATTTTCAGCTTCGTTCAAGGCGATGGTCGCGTTGATGAATGCCTGGGAAGCTTCCGGGATCTGGAACTCCAGGTCGGCGGCGTACTCGGACAGGCTGGTCCGCGATGTTTCCAGGGCCAGCTCGGCGCTGACCACTTCCCGCAGGGCCGCAACCAGCTCCTGGGAATTGTCCACGGTGAGGGCTTCCAGGGCATCCCGAGCATCCTGCCAATTGAGCTCCGCCGCGGCTACTGCCTCGTACTGGGCCTGCAGTTGATCGTTGGTGTAGGGCTGTTGGGCATCGGCCAAGGCATCCCGGGCCTGTTCCAGGTCCGATTCGGAGGCCAGTACCTTTTCCTCGGCAGCGAGGATCTCAACGGCAAGCTCGAACTCCTCACCACCCAGCACATCCTCGGCTTCCCAAAGCTCGGCTTCGGCCCGCAACACGGCATCTCCCAGATGGGCCAACGAGGAATCGTCCAGCCGGGCCACGATGTCGCCCAGATCGACCCACTCCCCCTCAACGACGGCCAGGCGTCCAAGGCGGCCTTCGGAGTTGAACACGACCGACTCTCTTTCCGGGAAAGCCAGGCTCCCGCTGGTGGAGACCTTGTTGACCAAGTCTCCCATGCGGACCGGAATTAACTGTTCCTCTTCCGACAGGGCGCTGGGCTCAGGGGCCGTATGGTCGTCGTACACTGCGAAGGTCACGACGGCGGAGCCTAGAAGTATTGCCAGGAGGGCGAGATACCGCCAGAACCCCAGGGAAGCCAGGGACGAGACGAGCCATTGGACCGGACGCAGCATTTGCTGAAGCCCCCTCGTTGGCCCTCGCAAGGGAATATTACGGGGCGGCTGCGGTGAAGTCGACTTCCAGGCGGATGTCGTTATCCACGCTGAGGACCACCCGCACACGGGGAACGTCTATTTCAAACTCTTCGAAGGTGAAATTGGTCGTGGCCCGGCCGGTGAACGAGTCTCCCTGGAAACTACCGGAGACTTCCCACGCCAGGGGTTTGGTCACCCCATGCACCGTCATATCCCCCAGAAGCTGGAAAGAAGCCTCCCCCTGGGATGGCAGCGGCCAGGGCAGACCGGCAGTTTCGTGGATGATGAACTCGGCATTGGGGTAGGTGTCGGTCTCAAGAGAACGGCTGCGGACGTACCCGTCCCGCCGGTCCGAGTCGCTCGTCAACCCGCGCAGGTCAACCACGATTTTCGAGCCGGGAGAAACTATCCCTCCGCCGGCGTCGAAGATGATCGACCCAGACACATCGCCGGTTTCTGCGATGGCGTCGTTGGGAAAGTCCAGCCGGACCAGCTGTTCCCTGATGACGTAACGGGCCATGGCACCGGTCTGGATTACAAATTCGTTCCCGCCGGAAACGGTGGTTTCAGCACCTGAGTCCGCGTCCTCCGTTGGAACGGCTGCCGGCGCCGGGGTGTTCGCGGGCGCGGGCGCATCGGTGGGGCCGGGAGCTCCCGCCATTGCAGTCGTTGGCTGGGGAGAAGCGGCTGCGGGGGCGGGGTAAGCGGGAGTTGCGGCGGGACTCGGTTCCGCAGGAGCGTCAGGCGTGGCGGCGGCACTGCACCCCAACGCCACGAGGGGCACCAGGAGCAACATCAAGGTCAAAGCCAGCAGGATGGCCGCTCGCGGTGACCAGGTGGCTGTCGAAGGGTTAGCGCGTTGCCGCTGGTCCATTAGCCGGGCCTCCAGGCATCAGCATTCAGGCTCACCTTGTCACCAGGTCAAACGGCGGGCTGGCCGCCGTTGCACCGGGCCTGAGGCAAGGGTACGCGGGAAGTTTGCGGAAATTGTGGAGCAGGGACGGGGCTTGGCCGGAAGGAATCCCACCTGTCGGAACAGGAGATCCTGACCCGGCCAGACGGGTCAAAGGGAGGCGGCGGCAGGAAGGGCACAGTTGAGGCAACGGCCGTATATCTCAAGCCAGTGTCCGCTGACCTGGAATTGGTGGGCGGCGGCGACGTTCTTGAGCTGGTCTTCTATGTCGCATCCGGTCAGGTCTTCCGACACGCCGCACTCCACGCAGAGCAGGTGGTGGTGGTGGCCGCGATGGCTCAACTGGTAGTGGAGGTTGCCATCTTCCAGCAGCACCCGGCAGACGACACCGGCATCGAGCAGCAGCTTCAGGGAACGATAGATGGTGGCACGCCCCACTTCCGGAAGCTGGGCCCGCAGGTCTTCGGCGGTGAAATGCTTTTCCGTCTGAGCGATGGCCTGCACGATGGCCCGGCGAGGGGCGGTGTCGCGGTACCCCTTCTCTTCAAGGGCATCCAACAGGTGGGCCACCATAGGAGAGTCGCGCTTGGACATTATAGCTCCATTAACAAGATACTTAGTATCTAAAAATGAAGTTAACACGGCGCAATTTCAGTGTCAAATGTTCCCGACAGGCCAGCAGCTTGGCTATACTTTAGGGACCGAAGATCGTGATAACGTACCCGCTTGGAGGCAGGAAATGACCCAGCATCTAGGCCAGGTGGAACGGCCGACCGCCGACCAGTACCAGGGGAAACGCAAGCTGCTGCTGGTGCCTCTGCTCTACGCTCCCCATGCCGAGGACGGAGACGGGGCAGCGATCGTGGACCGGTACTGGGAGCAGGTCCGGGTCCAGACCGCAGCGCTGGAGTCCAGCCTGGGTGGCCTGCACCGGGTTTATTGCGAAAGCCTGGTCGAGGGCGGGGAAGAGGGCATCAAGTACCTGGAGGGGGCGGACTCCCACAGCGCGGGGCTGGTGCGGGACAAGTCCCGGAGCGGGGCCGTGCTGGAACCCACCGAGGACCATGAAATCCTGTTCGAGATCATAGACCTGCAACGCATCCTGATGGGGCCGATGGTCAGCGAGCGGGTGGCCTCCCGCATCCAGGAGTGGTTCACCGAGGCCAACAGGAACCGCTATGAGGCCATCGGTCGGAGGATTGACTCGACGCTGCAGGCCGAGGAGACGGGCCTGCTGCTGATTGGCGAGCGGCACCAGGTCCAGTTCGCCAGCGACATCGAGGTATTTTACGTTGCCCCGCCGGCGCTGGACGAATTCCGGCGGTGGCTCCAGGCGTGGATAGCCCGCCAACAAGAGCAGATGGCGACCCAGTACCCGGGGGAACCCGGCGGGGGCGAAGCAGAAGCAACCGACCCGCCCTCCGCCGCCGAATAGCAGCCCGGGGTTCTAGGCCACGGGTTGGGAAAAGGCAGCCCGGAGCAGCGACGCCGCCTGGTCCACCGCCTGGCGTCCCTTGTCCACTGCCGCGGCCATTCCGAAGAAACCGTGGATCATGCCGTCGTAGCGGGTGCAGGTGGTCGGGACGCCGGCCGCTTCCAGCGCCTTCGCGTAGGCCTCTCCCTCGTCCCGCAGAGGATCGTACTCGGCGGTGATCACGAGGGCGGGAGGCTGGTGGGAAAGATCGCCAGCCTGCAGGGGAGCGGCGTAGGGGTTGGAGGCGTCGGCATCGGATGCCAGATAATGGTCCCAGTACCAGATCATCCCGTCCCGGGACAACTGGTAGCCATCGGCGTTGTCCGTGTAGGAAACGGTCCCGAAGTTGCGTTCGGTCACCGGGTAGACCAGCAACTGGAAGCCGATGGCAGGGCCGCCCCGGTCCCGGGCCATCAGGCTGACGGCAGCGGCAAGGTTGCCACCGGCGCTATCGCCACCGACGGCCAGCCGGGAAGGGTCGGCGTTCAGGGTTGCTGCGTGATCTGCACACCATTGGGTGGCAACGTAGCAGTCCTCGGCCGGGCCGGGGAACTTGGTGTCGGGGGCCAGGCGGTAGTCCACGGAAACGACGACGCACCGGCCGCCGACGGTCAGGTTTCGGGCAGTGGCATCGGCGGAATCCAGGTCGCCGACCACCCAGCCGCCCCCGTGGAACCAGGCCAGGATGGGGAAGGGACCATCGCCCTCCGGGGTGTAGATCCGGACGGGAAGCTCGGTGTCGGGGCCAGGGATGGTCCGGTCCTGCACGTTGGCAACGGCTGGGCCGGCGGCCCGGGGACGGGCGCGTCCGTTGGCGCGGGCCTCTTCAGGAGAGACGGTGTGGTTGGCCGGGAATCCGAGAGCCGCGACGGCGTCCATAACGGCCTGGGCCTGCGGGTCTAGCGGCATGACTTTACCCCCTCAAGTTGTTGCGGGACATGGAACCTGCTGAGGAGTCCAGGTTGGCGGACGGGCTACGGCTGACGCACCGCCGGGTCGGACGGGCAGGGACAAGGCGAGTATAGGTTTGGGCAACGAATACCGTCAATCAACTCCCGTCAGTCAACCACCGTCAATCAACCGGCAAGGGCAGAAGCAGGATGCCCGACAGTGACCGGGACATGCCGGATTTCCCAAAACCGGACAAGGGCGCACATTTCACGACAGTTGAGCGTGGGGCCGGGGGATTCTGTCCCCGAAATGTCCTCGTTTTTCCGTCGGATGTCATGGGTTTGTCCGGTCTTGTCACCGTTGGAAAGCGGGTGTTGGAACGTTGTTGCCGGGGCCGAGGAATTTTTCTCGTGCATTTTGATACATTTTGGTGCATTTCTGCGGGGAACGCCGGGCTGGAAACCTTCCCCGGATTCATGGTACCGGACGAAGGACGCGGCTGGAAAGGCCCGACTGTCAGCGGGTCATGGCTATCGCATTTGAATCATTGAAGCTATACCGACGTCTACGATGCACAGGCCAACCGGAGCAGCGGAGGGATAAACAGGCGTGGCCTTGTCACTACGCAATGGTTGTCTATTGAACTTATATGCGCCAAGGTGCGGCACCACCATGTTGGTAGGAAGCACCAACATGGTGGTGTCCTTGGTATAGGACAGCTTTGGGTTCCGTTGGGGGATGCATCCCCCAAACCCCCTGGATTTACGGGGGTTGGATCCCCGGGCAAGTCGGGCGACCGGGGAGTTCGCGGGCACGTGATGGATTACTCGCCGGACAGGAAGTCCTCTATCTGCTGGCGGAGGGGGGTGGTGTCGTAGGCGGCGCAGAGGGCCGCGGCGTTGCGCATCCAGTCGCCCTGAAAGAACCTCTCATAGAGCACCTGCCTTGAGCCGAAGGCGCTGCATGCCAGGTCCCAGGCCAGGTGGAAAAGCTGGACCCGGTCGCGGGCGGAGGCGGTGTCGGTGTCCAGGTACTTCTCGATGTGCTCGGCCAGGGGGCCGTCGAAGTCCACCTCGGCGGGGAGGGCCATGAGGCTGCTGGAGCCGAGGAGCTGGATGATTTCCGCCATCCGGGGATACATCCGAATGAAAAGACTGCGGGCGACGACGATGGGGATGCGGGCCGGGCACATGACGCCCCACCGGTCGAGCTCGGCGTTGGCCTCGGCGGTCTGGAGGAGGGCCTTCATGATCTCCAGGTTTTCCAAGGTTTCCGCCAGCAGGGCCTGCACCTGGGGGATGCTGCCGGAGCCGAGGGTGTGGGTGACCATACTCGCCAGTCCGGCGACGAACTCGCACTTGGCCACGTTCTTGGTCACGACCTGATGCCCGGAGTGGGTGTACTGGTTGGTGGCGACGGCGAGGTTGTTGCAAAGCTCCTGGTCGCCGTAGAGGAAGACCCGCTCCCATGGGACCAGTACGTCGTCGAAGAAGACCATGGCGTCCATTTCCTCGAACCGGGAGCCGAGGGGATGGTCGAAGCGAGACTTTCCCAGGTCCAAGCTGTCCCGGCAGAGGAACCTGAGGCCGGGGGTGGAGCAGGGAATGGCGAAGGCGAAGGCGTAGCGGCGGGACTCATCCCCTCCACCGAGCAGGGAGCGGCTGGTGGGATAGACGGCAATCTCATCGGACAGGGGGCCGAGAGTGGCCAGGACGCGGGGGCCGCGCACCACAAGCCCCTCATCCGTCTCGTTGACCACGGCCAAGGCGACGTCGGTGCTGTAGTTCATGGAGGAAGCGGCGGGGGCGCGGTTGCGCTGGAGGTTGACCAGGGTGTGAGTGAGGGTGAGGTCGTTCTCCCGGACGTGCTGGTAGTAGCTGACGATGTTTTGCTTGAACTCGGGGCGGTTCTGGGCGAAGTAATCGGAAGCGCCGGCCATGGCGGCCATGCTGACGTTGAGGAAGTCGGGGGTGCGGCCCATCATCCCGTAGCTGGTGCGGGCCCAGCGGGACATCATCCTCCGCCGCCGGTCCAGGTCATCCAAGGAACGGGGAATGATGAAAGACAGGCCGACGGGGTCGCCGCCGTCGGGGGACGGGTAGGTCATTTCATCCCGAAGTTGCGGATCGCACTGGAGGTCGTACAGGGCGGCGATGGAGCGGGCACCGTTGGCCAGCCCAGGGAAGGTGGTCACGTCCTCCACCTGCTGTCCTACGATGTGGATCTCGCGGGGTGTTTCCCGGAGGCCGTTGAGGTAGTCGTTTCCGTTGCGGGCTGGCATGGGGGGTCCTTTCTAAAGGGTCGCCGCTTTCGGGGGCGAATTTGGGTAACTTGTCTAACGCCCCCTGGGCGGCTCTTGGGGACGTTTGTTGACCGGGTGCTCACGCCTAGCCCCCGAGGTGGCGGCGGAGCCAGTCCATGGCCTGTTGGTTGAAGTCGGCGCAGGGGGAGTGGGCCAAGCCAGGATAAACGGACAGGGACTTCAGGCAGGTAATCCGCTCGAATACCGGCACGATGGTGCGGTAGGGGCAGACCGGGTCATCCATTCCGATGTTGACGAGGGTGGGGCAGGTTATCCGGTCGACCAGGTTGATGGGGTCGAAGTATGCCAGCATATCCATGGCCTGCTGACGGCGGTCCGGGTGGGCGGCCATGTAGTCGGTGAGCTCGCAGTAGGGGCTGGTGGTGATTCCCACGGACTCGGGATAGTTGCAGAGGAAGGGTTCCTCGGCCACCGCCGTATTCAGACGTGGGTCGAGGGACGCGGTGACGAGGGCGAACCCGCCGCCCTGGCTGCGGCTCCACATTCCGATGCGGGCCGGGTCAACCTCGTCCCGGGAACTGAGGAAGTCGAGGCCCCGCACGCAGTCCATGAAGGCGGCCCGGTAGTAGTACTGGAGCTTGTCGCCCAGCCGGTGAGTGAGCTTGGTTGTTCCGGGGTCCACCTGCCAGTCCTGCAGGCTTTCTCCCTGTCCCCGCGGAAACAGGGTGAGGACGGCGTATCCGGCCATGGCCAGGTTCACCGGGATGGCCTTCGCGCCACCGTAGCCGGGGACGGCCAGGATGGCGGGGACACGCCGTCCCGAGCGGTGGGCCGGGACCGAGTACCAGCCCCTGATCCGCTGCCCACCGAAGCTGTCCAGGATGACCGCGCTGGTGACGAACTCGCGGTGGGTCTGCTCGGTCAATTCGGTTAGCTGCGGGTTGGGGCCGGTCTTCCACAACTCGTCCAGGGTTGCCTGCCAGAAGGCGTCCAGGTCGGCGGGCTTCATGGAGTCTCCTTTATGCCTGGGGATAGACGGGATGGAGCCAGTGGGAGCGGGCCGGATGGTTGCCCCGAACCACCTGATGGAACAGAGACTCCAAGCGGGAGACGATGGGGCCGGTCTCCCCGTCTCCAACCCGGTAGCGGTCGACGCTGACGACGGGCTGGACTTCAACGGCGGTGCCGCAGAGGAAGACCTCGTCGGCGATGTACAGCTCGGTGCGCTCCACGTCCCGCTCCAGGACGGGGACGCCCAACTCGTTCTCCAGCAGCTGGCGGACGGTCTCGCGGGTGATGCTCTCGAGGATGCCGGCGCTGACGGGCGGGGTGATGGCGACGCCGTCGCGGATGATGAAGATGCAGGCGTAGCTGGCTTCGGCGACCTTGCCCTGCTGGTTGAGAATGATGCCGTAGTCGTAGCCGTTGACCCTGGACTCGGTGGAGACGTAGCGGCTGTTCTGGTAGTTGCTGATGGCCTTGGCACGGGGCGGCATCACGTTGTCGGAGATTCGGTTCCAACTGCTGATGTTGCAATGGGCCAGCTTGCCCGATCCCAGGTTGGAGGGAGCGAGGCGAGGGGTAATCACGACCTCGGCAGGGTCTTCCCAGACGGCCTCATATCCGGGGATGCCGCCGGTGAAGTAGGCCAGCGGCTGGACGTAGGCATCGGCGCGGAAGCCGTTGGCCCGCAGCAGTCCGGTGATGGCCTCGGTGAGCTGTTCCGGCGAATAGAGACAGTCCATCCGCATGATTTTCATGGACTGGTACAGGCGCTTGAGGTGGGCGTCGAGGTGGAAGACGAATAGCTGCTGCTGTTCCTCGTTCCAGTAGGCGCGGATTCCCTCGAAGACGGAGGAGATGGAGGTCCAGCCCATCATGGAGATGTGGACGGTAGCCTGGTCCCATTCGACGAGCTCGCCGCCGTGCCAGAGGTATTTCGCGTGGGGCCTTTCCGCTGGTTGGGGTTGAGACTTGATGTCGGGCTTGGAGGTCATGGCAATCACTTGGTGGAGGTCAAGCGGTAGAAAAAGGGCCTTTCATTTCAATCATCCGGGTCAATTATACGGGTTAGGCGGTAGCGTGTCCCAAACTGCGCCGCCGAGTCAGGGCAATCGCATTTGGGTTCTCGAAGACCCATGGACGTTCACGATACAGCCGCCCACCGGACAAAGTGAGGGATGGATAGTCAGGACATTACTAATAGCAACAGTTAAGACAAGCATATATAGGTATCAAGCTGCGGCATCTGCATGGTGGTATTTTCCAGTGGGATCACCCTGCCGGTGGAGTTGGACGGATGAGCAGGTGCGGGGGTGTTGCGGCAGCGTCCGGGCCGGCCCATGCTATACTTGGCCGGTCCGGGGAGGGCTTATTTCCGGGCAATTTTCCCGACTGGCAGGGCTTACTCGGAGGTCCGGCAATGGCTATTCTCGCGGCGGCCGTCAACCAATTCCGTGGAGTGGTGGTGGACCCGGAATGGCTGCCGGAGGATGCGGGGGAGTTCGGGGCGCGGCTGGAGGAGTCGCTGGCGGCGTGGCGGGAACAGGGGCTGCTGGCGGTGTGGCTGGAGGTTCCCCTGGCCAGGACGGCGGTTGTTCCAAGGGCCGCAGCGGCGGGCTTCAGGTTCCATCATTCAGGGGAAGAGTACGTGATGATGGCGCTGCGGCTGGTGGAGAACGCCTTCATCCCGCCCTACGCGACCCACTACATCGGCGCCGGGGGCGTGGTGCTGAACCGGCAGCGGGAGCTGCTGGTGGTGTGCGAGAGGCACCGCAACCCGGGCCAGCCTCCCTTCTACAAGCTGCCCGGCGGGGCGCTGCATCCGGGCGAGCACCTGGAGAATGCGGTCATCCGGGAGGTGCTGGAGGAGACGGGGGTGCGCACCAGGTTCGATGCGCTGGTGTGCTTCCGGCACTGGCACGGGTACCGCTATGGCAAGTCGGACATCTACTTCGTTTGCCGCTTGCACCCGCTGAGCGAGGACATCACGATGCAGGAAGAAGAGATCGAGGACTGCCGGTGGCTGCCGGTGGACGACTTCCTGGGCTCCGAGGAAGTCAGCGTCTTCAACAAGAGCATCGTGACGGCGGCACTGGACAGCGGAGGGGTGACTCCGACGGTCATCCCGGGATTCGAGGACGGGACGCGGGAGTTCTTCATGCCCAAGGGTTAGTCCTCGCCGGGGACCGGGTCGGCGTCCGGGGAAGGAAGGGGCTCGGGGACAGCTCCCGAGACAACTTCGGGGACAATTTTGGGGACGGCCTGGTCCTCAGCGGGTTCGGGTTGGCGGACGAAGCGGTAGAAGAGGGCGGCGACGGCGGCTCCGGCGAAGGGGCCCACCCAGTAGATCCAGTGGGCTTCCCAGTTGAGACCGGCCAGGGCCGGGCCCAGGGAGCGGGCGGGATTCATGGAAGCGCCGGAGACCGGTCCGGCGACCATGATCTCGAGGGCGACGATGCCTCCGATGGCGAAGGCTGCGCCGGGTCCCTCGGCCCGGCTGTCGGTGGCGACGGCCATGACCACCAAGGCCAGGAAGAAGGTCAGGCCGAATTCCACCGCCGCGCCGCGGAAAACGTCGACGGACGGCAGGGTGGCTCCCATTTCTCCCACCTCCCCCATGATTCCCCGCAGGGCCAGTCCGGCGGCGATGCCGGCGGCGAACTGGACGACCCAGTAGACGGGGACGTCGCGCCAGGGGAAGCGGTCGGACAAGGCAAAGGCAAGGGTGATGGCGGGATTCATGTGGGCCCCGCAGATGTGGCCGGTGGCGTAGATCATGGCGGCGACCATCAACCCGGGGGCAAGGCTGATGGCCAAGTGTCCGATGGCGCCGGCGGAGAAGGCGTCGGCCATCACGACGCCGGCGGAGACGAAGACGAGGCCGAAGGTGGCGACGAATTCGGCGAGGCAGCGTCTAAGCATGGTCAGCAATCGCCCGAAACAGGGCGGAAACGGCAGTCCCGGTATCGGGCCTAGTACCTGGAGGCATTGACCTTGGAAAGGCTGCCGGTGACGAGATAGATGACCCGCTCGGCGATGTTGGTGGCCCGGTCGGCGATGCGCTCCAGGTTGTGGGCCACCCACAGCAGGTAAGTGGCCCGCTGGATGGCCTGGGGGTCCTGCATCATAAAGAGGAGCAGCTCGCGGTAGACCTGGTCGTAGAGGTTGTCCACCTCGTCATCGTCGTCGCAGACCTTCAACGCGTCCTGCTTGATAGACTCTACGTCTTCTTCAGCGTCGATGGCACGGATGAGGGCGTCCATCCCCCGGTGCATCATGTCGATGGAGCAGTTGGCCATGCGGGGGATGTCGATGAGGGGTTTCAGCGGAGGCTCGTTCCCCATCATCAGGCTGATCTTGGCGATGCCCTCGGCATAGTCGCCGATCCGCTCCAACTCGACGGAGACGTGGAGGACGGTGATTATGGTGCGGAGGTCGGTGGCCAGAGGCTGCTGGGTGGCGACAAGGTGGACGCACTGGTCCTCCAGCTCGAAGCGCTTGAGGTCGATCACGTCATCCTCGGCGATAACGACCCTGGATGTCTCGAGGTCCCGGTCTTTGAGGGAGCTAACGGACTTTTCGACCGCCTCCTCGACCAGTTTTCCCAGGATGACCAACTCGCTCTGGAGCCGGTTCAGGCTGCGGGTGAAGTCTGCTCTAATCATAACTACTCCTCGGAGACCGGGTTAAAGTCGGACGGCCCGGTGCGGGAAGCGGCCGGCTTCCCCGGACCCACACCCCGCCAGCGGCACCGGCACGGGTCAGTTTGCCACGGGTTCTGAAACTACCTTCCGGGGCCGCCCCCGCCTGCTGACCAGGGGAAGAACGGGAGGGGATACATCCGGGCTGTCGCTCTGGTGGAAGCCACACTGGAGACAGATGTCATAGGCCCCGTACTTGTCGCGTTCTTCCCGCAAATCACCGCCGCAGCGGGGGCATCCCTTCAACTTGAACATGGCAATTTCCTTTCTGAGTCCCGCCGCTTTCGGCCCCGATTGGGGTAACTTGTCTAATGGGCCTGGGCGTCGGGGTTTTCTGAGTCCCGCCGCTTTCGGCCCCGATTGGGGTAACTTGTCTAATGGGCCTGGGCGTCGGGGTTTTCTGAGTTCCGCCGCTTTCGGCCCCGATTGGGGTAACTTGTCTAATGGGCCTGGGCGTCGGGGTTTTCTCTGAGTCCCGCTAGTTCAGGTCTCGACTATCTATCCGAATCTGCCGGTGATGTACGCCTCGGTGCGTACATCGTTGGGATTGGTGAAAATCTGCCCGGTCGCCCCGTACTCCACCAGCTCCCCCACGCGCCTTTCGTCGGCGGTGATGAAGGCGGTGTAGTCGGACACGCGGGCCGCCTGCTGCATGTTGTGGGTGACGATGATTATGGAGTACCGCTGGGACAATTCCCGCATCAGATCCTCGATGGCCAGGGTGGCGATGGGGTCCAGGGCGGAGCAGGGCTCGTCCATGAGGATGACTGTGGGTTCCACCGCCAGGGTGCGGGCGATGCACAGCCTCTGCTGCTGACCGCCGGACAGGGAGAGGCCGCTGGCGCGGAGGCGGTCCTTGACCTCGTCCCACAGGGCTGCGCCCCGCAGTGAACGCTCGACCAGCTCGTCCATGTTGCCCCGGAACCCGTTGATGCGGGGCCCAAAGGCGATGTTGTCGTAGATGCTCTTGGGGAAGGGGTTGGGCCGCTGGAACACCATGCCGATCTTGTAACGGATTTCGGTGGGGTCGACGAAGGGCGAGTAGAGGTCCTCCCCCTCGAATAGAATCCGTCCCTCGGTGCGGGCGATGGGGACGAGGTCGTTCATGCGGTTGAAGGACCGGAGCAGGGTGGTCTTGCCGCACCCGGAGGGGCCGATGAGAGCGGTAATCCTGTTGCGCTCGATATCCAGGTTGATGTCCTTAACCGCCGGCTTGTCCGCGTAATATACGGAAACGCCGGTGGCTTCGATGATCAGGTCGGTGGCTGCTTGAACCATGGAGTTAGACCTCTGATTACGCCTCTGAGTTACGCCTGTGAATCACGCCCCGGGTTAGACCTCGGACCGCTTCTGGAACTTGTTGCGCAGGAACACCGCCAGGGCGTTCATGGTAAGCAGGACCACCAGCAGGACGATGATGCCGGCGGCGGCGGCGGTGTGGAAGTCCTCCTGGGGACGGGAGACCCAGTTGAATATCTGGATGGGGAGGACGGTGAAGGGGCTCAGCGGGCCGTCGGGAGCGAAGGGGATGAAAGTCAGGGCGCCCATGACAATGAGAGGAGCGGTCTCGCCCACGGCGCGGCTGACGGCCAGGATGACGCCGGTGAGGATGCCAGGGAAGGCGTAGGGCAGCACCAGGGTGCGGATGACCTGCCACCTAGTTGCGCCGAGAGCAAAGCCGCCCTCCCTAAGGGACGGCGGGACGGCGCGGATGGCTTCCTGGGCGGCGATGATGACGATGGGGAGGACCAGAAGGGCCAGGGTGAGGCTGCCGGCGAGGACGCTCTTGCCCATCATCATAATGCGGACGAAGATCTCCAGGCCGAGGATGCCGTAGACGATAGATGGGACGCCGGCGAGGTTGGCGATGTTGACCTGGATGATGCGGGCGAACCAACTGCGGGCCGCGTATTCCTCCAAGTAGATGGCGGCCCCAACGCCCAGGGTGAAGGCCAGGACTCCGGCAAGCCCCACGACGTAGATGCTGCCCAGCAGGGCGGCCTTGATTCCGGCCTGTTCGGGGTGTCGGGACGGGAAGCTGGTGAGGAAGTCCCAGCTGACCCGGGTTATCCCGTCGGAAATGATGTTGTAGAGCAGGGCGGCCAGCATTCCGACGCCGATGAGGATCGAAACCAGGCAAAGGACATGGAACACCTGGCCCTTGAGCTGCCGGACCCGCTTTCGCCGCTGGAACTCGGCCTGGGTGATTATGGCCATTATTCGTACTCCTCCCGGAACCTGCGGACGAAGTACTGGCTCGCGAGGTTCATGGCCAGGGTGATGACGAAGAGGCTCAATCCCACCGCGAAGATGGTCTTGAACTCCAGGCTGCCGGTGGGGGCGTCGCCCATGCTGACCTGCACGATGTAGGCGGTCATGGTCTCGATGGGTACGAAGGGGTTGAAGGTGAACCTGGGGTTCTGTCCGGCGGCGATG
Source organism: uncultured Dehalococcoidia bacterium (assembly GCA_951812535.1). Lineage (GTDB taxonomy): Bacteria > Chloroflexota > Dehalococcoidia > Lucifugimonadales > UBA3495 > CATOSK01. The sequence continues at coordinate 19,974 of CATOSK010000003.1, forward strand.
GTCACGATCATCGTTTCGCCGATGGCCCGGGACATGGACAGAATGAAGGCGGCGACGATGCCGGACAGGGCGGCGGGAACAACGACCCTGGTGGCGACCTCCAGCCTGGTGGCTCCCAGGGCATAGGCCGCTTCCCGCAGTGAGCGGGGAACCGCCTGCATGGCGTCCTCGCTGAGGCTGGAGACCATGGGAAGGATCATGATGCCCATGACGATGGAGGCGCTGAGGCCGTTGAAGATGGAGATGTCGTCGGATATGCCCCGGAGAATGGGGGTCACGAACAGGAGGGCGAAGTATCCGTAGACCACGGTGGGGATGCCGGCCAGCACCTCCAGCACCGGCTTGACGACCTTCCGCACGTAGTCCGGGGCGTACTCGGCAAGGTAGATGGCGCTGAGCAGTCCCAGGGGAAGGGCGATGAACATGGCGCCGATGGACGTCAGCAGCGTGGCGGATACCAGAGCCCAGATTCCGAACTGCTTGGATGCAAACAGGGGGGTCCAGCGGGTGCTGCCCAGGAACTCGAGAATCGATACTTCCTGGAAGAAGAGTATCGCTTCAAAAAGCAGCACCGAAACGATGCCGATGGTGGTGAAGATGGACAGGATGGCGCAGACGAAGAGGCCCGCCCTGATGGCGCTCTCGATAACCCGCTGCCGCCAGCGATGGCCGCTCTGGGAACCGAGGGCCCAGCTCATGCCGCCGGGGCCCTCCTCTCGTTCCGCGGTGTCAACTCTCATTTCGTTTCCTCGAGTATTCCCGGGCCCAGGAGTTGGCATGGATGGATTATCGCACAACCCGGGGGGTGGGATGCCGGGAGACGGGCATCAAGCGGGAGCTCCGACGCTCCGGTGCCGCCTCCCGGCATACTTGCAAGGGGTGATTCAGCCGCCGGCCAGCACGTCGGCGACGGGACCCTTCTGGGGGTTCTCACCACCGAACAGGGTGCCGGTGATGCCCTGCTGGAAGCGGGCCAGGGCCAGGTCGTACACCTCGTCCGGGTAGGGGATGTACCCAACTTCGGACACCAGCTGCCGACCTTCCGGGCTCAGGTAGTACTCGATGAAGCTCTTGATGTGGGGTTCCCGCGCCACGTCGCTGCGCACGTAGATGAACAGGGGGCGGGACAGGGGTGCATACGTCCCGTTGTTGATGGTCTCGTCGGTGGGTAGGACGCAGCCGCTGCCGCCGTCGATGCCCAGGGCCTTGAGCTTGTCCGTGTTCTCGGCGTAGTAGGCGTACCCGAAGTAGCCCATGCTGCCCTTGTTGCCGGCGATGCCCTGCACCAGGACGTTGTCGTCCTCGGAGGAGGTCATGTCGGCCCGGGAGGCCTGGGCCTCGTCGTTCACCGTCTCGGTGAAGTAGTCGAAGGTTCCCGATGCCGTGCCGGGAGCGTACAGGTCCATTTCCATGTCGGGGAAGCTGTCACGGACCTGGTTCCAGTTGGTGACAACACCCTCCGCCTCGGGGGCCCAGACGGTGTGCAGCTCGTCGACGGTGACGCAGCTCACGAAGTCGTTGCTGGGGTTGACCATGACGGTCAGTCCGTCGATGGCTACCGGCAGCTCGATGAACTCGATGCCGGCGTCGCCGCAGAGGGCGACCTCCTTGGCCTTGACCGGGCGAGAGGCGTCGGAGATGACGGTCTCGGAGTTGCAGAACTTCTTGAAGCCGCCGCCGGTGCCGGAGACGCCCACCGTGACGCGGACATTGCCGCCGGTGAGGTTGCCGAACTCCTCGGCCACGGCCTCAGTGATGGGGAAGACGGTGCTGGAGCCGTCAATTGCGATGTCGCCGCTGAGGGAGAGGTTGGGCGAGTCCATTTCAGAACCAGAACCTTTGCCGGCCAGCACGTCGGCGACGGGACCCTTCCGGGGGTTCTCACCACCGAAGAGGGTGCCGGTGATGCCCTGCTGGAAGCGGGCCAGGGCCAGGTCATACACCTCGTCCGGGTAGGGGATGTACCCAACTTCGGACACCAGCTGCCGGCCTTCCGGGCTCAGGTAATACTCGATGAAGCTCTTGATGTGGGGTTCCCGCGCCACGTCGCTGCGCACGTAGATGAACAGGGGGCGGGACAGGGGTGCATACGTCCCGTTGTTGATGGCCTCGTCGGTGGGAACGACGCAGCCGCTGCCTCCGTCGATGCCCAGGGCCTTGAGCTTGTCCGTGTTCTCGGCGTAGTAGGCGTACCCGAAGTAGCCCATGCTGCCCTTGTTGCCGGCGATGCCCTGCACCAGGACGTTGTCGTCCTCGGAGGAGGTCATGTCCGCCCGGGAGGCCTGAGCTTCGTCGTTCACCGTCTCGGTGAAGTAGTCGAAGGTGCCGGAGGCCGTTCCGGGGGCGTACAGGTCCAGATCCATGTCGGGGAACCCGGGGCGCACCTGGTTCCAGTTGGTGACGACACCCTCGGCCTCAGGGGCCCAGACGGTGTGGAGCTCGTCGACGGTGACGCAGCTTACGAAGTCGTTATCGGGGTTGACCATGACGGTCAGTCCGTCGATGGCTACCGGAAGCTCGATGAACTCGATGCCGGCGTCGCCGCAGAGGGCGACCTCCTTGACCTTGACCGGGCGGGAGGCGTCGGAGATGACGGTCTCGGAGTTGCAGAACTTCTTGAAGCCGCCGCCGGTGCCGGAGACGCCCACCGTGACGCGGACGTTGCCGCCGGTGAGGTTGCCGAACTCCTCGGCCACCGCCTCGGTGATGGGGAAGACGGTGCTGGAGCCGTCAATTGCGATGTCCCCGCTGAGGCTGGGGGTGGGCGGCTCGACGGCCTCGGGAGCGGGCATGGAGGAGCCGGAGGCAGGCTGGGAAGCGCTGCCGCTGGAAGACGAAGCCACCGCAGAAGACGACGTTCCGGAGCCGGAACTGGCGGCAGGGGCGGAACTGGCGGCAGGGGCGGAACCTGATCCGGGGGAATTGCCGGGTTCGTTGGACCCGGCGGCCGGACCGCAAGCGATGAGAACGATTACCAGTGTGATGGCAACAAGGGACAATGGGATAGCGGAAAACAGCAGCAACCCACGCCTCTGTTTCCGTTCAGAAGTGGTTTCTCCTTCGGGGACTCTCATATCTGAAGATACCTCCTAGCTATACGTTCCTGGGCTCGCCGATTTCGGGCGCACTGTATGGGCGACTTGCCCGAAACACCCTGGGCGGCTCCGCTAATCGTTGGGCCACGGCGCAAAGTTACTCTCCGATTTTGAACCGGCGATTATGAAAACGTTAACGGGATGTTAACGGGCAATTAAGCCGTGTTAACCCATCGGGGAGGCGTCCGGGGTTGGGCTTCGGGGGCCAGAGGGTCAGTGGGAAGGAATGAGGGGGATGAGGAAAGAGAAGGAGCTGCCAACGCCCTCGTCGCTGGTGACGGACACGCCGCCGCCGTGGGCCTCGACTATCTGGCGCACGATGGCCAGTCCCAACCCGGTGCCGGTGTCCCGGCGGGAACGGTCGACCTTGTAGAACCGCTCGAAGACGTGGGGCAGGTGTTCGCGGGCGATGCCAACCCCGCTGTCCTCGACCCGGAACTCGACGGAGCCGTCCAGTTCTGAGGCGGACAACGTGATGCGGCCGCCGGGCGGTGTGAAGCGGAGGGCGTTTTCCAACAGGTTTATCAGCACCTGGCTCAACCGGTCGGGGTCGGCGTTCAGGAAGGGCAGAGGAGGAGGAGCAGGAGCGATGACCAGGGTAATTTCCCGTTGCCTGGCCAGCGGTTCAAACCGGGCCGATGCGTCCCGCAGCAGTTCGGCCGGGGATACTTCCACCAATTGAAGGGGGAGTTGGCGGCTTTCCAGGCGGGAGAGTTCCAGCAGGTCGTCGACCAGGTTGGACATCCGGTCCACGTCCCGGCTGATGCGCTCCAGGAAGTTGCGCACGACCTCCCGGTCGTCCACGTCGCCGGTTTCCAGGGTTTCGACCATCGCCCGGATGGCGGCCAGGGGATTGCGGAGCTCGTGGGAGACGTTGCTGACGAACTCGCGCCGGCTGGTCTCGGCCTGAACCACTTCCGTTGAGTCGTGGATGGTGAGGAGGATGTCGCCGGACGGGAGCTCGGACAGGGGGATGGCCGCCACGTTCAGCACCCGGTGGGGCCGCTGGAGTTCCACCCGGGAAGCTTGTGCCTCCGCGCTGGACGCACATTGAGCGACGATCTCCTGGAGCCGGTGTTCCGGGACCGCTTCGGAGAAGTCCCGCCCAAGAAGCTGGCCGGACCGCAGTCCGAGAACGGCTGCGGCCGCCGGGTTGGAGATCACAATGCGTCCGGCAGCGTCAATCACAACCACCCCCTGGGCCATGGCGGCCACGACCTGGGACAGCATGTCCCGATCGGCAGAAAGGGACCGGTGGGCGTCCTCCAGCCGCTGGGCCATGGCGTTGAAGGCACCGGGGAGTTGACCCGCCGGTCCGTCCCATTGGCCGGGCACCCGGAAGCCGATTTCGCCCCGGGACAGGCGGCGGGAAGCCTCCAGGACGGCCCGGCTGGAGCGGCGTTCCCTGACTGCGCCGCGACAGACGAGGAAGACAAGGGCAATGAGGGCCAGTCCGATGACGCCCGCAGCGAAGCCGAGGACTTCCACGTTGGCCGCTTCCGGCTACTGACCGGAGGAAGGAGGCCAGGCTTCGAAGCGATAGCCCACGCCCCGGATGGTGATGATGCGCTGGGGGGACTGAGGATAATGCTGGATCTTTTCCCGCAGCCAGCGGATGTGGACATCCACGGTGCGGGTGTCGCCATAGTAGTCATGGCCCCAGACGCGCTCCAGGATCTGGTCGCGGGTGAGGGCGCGGCCCTGGTTGGAGGCCAGCATGGCCAGCAGGTCGAACTCCCTGGGCTTCAGGCTGAGGGGTTCGCCCCTGAGGGTGACAGAATGCCTGTCCAGGTCCAGTTCCAGGTCGCCGGCCCGGATTACCCGGTGGGCCGCGTCGGGAGAACCATCCCTAGCGGTGGACTGGGACCGGCGGAGCATTCCCTTGACCCGGGCCACGACCTCGCGGACGCTGAAGGGCTTGGTGACGTAGTCGTCGGCGCCCAGCTCCAACCCCACCACCTTGTCTATCTCCTCTCCCCGGGCGGTGAGGAAGAGGATGGGGACGTCGGACTCGCGGCGGAGGATGCGGCAGATTTCGAAGCCGTCCAGGCCGGGCAGCATAACGTCGAGGATGATGAGGTCGGGATGGGAGGACCTGGCCGAGTCCAGACCTTCCGCGCCATCGAGACAGGCTTCTACCCGGTAGCCCTCCCGCTCCAGGTTGTAGCGCAGCACCTCGCACAGGTTTTCCTCGTCTTCGATTACCAGGACGCTCTCGTTGGGCACCTCTTCCTCCCCGTTTTCAGACCCGTCATGGCGACGCTTCCAGTATATATTTTGTCCGATCCATTTCCCAACCCGGGCCCGTCCCGGGACCTGAAGATGGCGCATCGGCAGCGGGCCTGTGTCACGCTATATCCGCCTGCTTGACTGCCCCGCCAGCCAGCCAATACACTCGGCCAGAGGGCGCCGGGGCTACTCCTCGGCGGAAGAGGCACAGGAGGAACAACAATGGCTGCTGCCCAGATGAACGTGCTGCTGCACCCGGCGGCGGAGGACGTGGCCGAAACCCACGGCATCGCCAACCGCCTGTCCGGGCTGGAGGGGTTGAAGATAGGGTTGATCGACAACCGGAAGAAGAACTCCGACGTATTCCTTGAAGAGTTGGGCCGGGTGCTGCAAGAGCAGTACGGTGCGGCCGAGGTGATGACCTACCGCAAGATCAGCCAGAGCATGCCGACTCCACCCTCGGTGCTGGATGAAATGGCCGCCAAGTGCGACGCAATCATTCATGCCGTTGCAGATTGAGGGTCATGCACGACGTGGGGTCTCCACGACGGAGTAGAATCGGAGAAGCGGGGCCGCCCGGCGGTGACGGTTATCACCCAGGCGTTTGTCCGCTCAGCGGAAATCCGGGCGCGGACGCTGGGGATGACGGACCATCCAGTGGTGGTAATTGAGCATCCCATCGCCAGCAAAACCCGGGGCCAGATCCAGGCCACGGCACGGGAAAGAGCGCGGGAAATAGCCCAGGGGCTGGTCCGCTGATCGAGGACCATTGGCTGAACAAGACGGGCCGGACGGACTTGTTGCCTCCGGCCCGTTTATCCGTTTACGAGGGAATGCGGGTTACAAGGCAATACGGGGGTAAGGTTTGAGTTCCGAGAGCGCGGCCCCGCGGGCCAGCAAGCTGGAAGTTTCCGGCTCCATCATCGACATCAACCAACACTTCTATGAACAGGGCTGGACCGATGGGTTGCCCATCATCCCGCCCAGCGAGGAGCTTGTGCTGGACATGCTGGAAGCCTGTCCCGTCTCGGCCGAGCACAGCCTGGGCCGGATGCCTCCCGCCAACGGCACGGTGACGGCGGAGAAGGTGGCGATCAACGCCGTGATGGCTGGCTGCATTCCCGACTACATGCCGGTGGTCCTGGCGGCGGTGCGGGCGGTAATGCAACCCCAGTTCAACGTGGGCTCCATCACCACCACGACGGGAGGGGCGGCTCCAGCAGTGATCGTAAGCGGACCCGTGGCGGACCGGCTGGGCATCCACGGGGGAACGGCGGTTTTCGGGTCCGGCCACCAGGCCAACGCCACCATAGGGCGCGCGCTGCGGCTGACCATGCGGAACATGGGCGGGGCCACCGTCCGCACGATGGAAAAGTCCACGCAGGGCTGGCCGGGAAAATACACCCTGTGTTTCTCGGAAAACCAGGAGGCCAATCCCTGGGAACCCCTCCACGTTGAACAGGGATACCAGCCTTCCCAGAGCACGGTGACGGTGTCCGCAGTTCGGGGGATCTACTCCTTTGTTGAGGCTACCCAGGAGACCGGACAAGGGGTTTTGGAGACGTTGGTCAACTCGGTGAGGTCGGTCGGAATCTCCGCCTACCACTACCAGGGCCGGGGCTCATCCCCCATCCTGGTCCTCGGACCGGAGCACGCCGCCGAGATTGCTGCCGCGGGTTACACCCGCTCCAGCCTCAAGGAATACCTCTACGAAAACGCCCGTTTGCCTTTGGGGCAGCTACGGGGACGGGGCCATTACGGAGAGCGGGCCTGGCTCGAGGAATGGGAGACCCAGGACGACGACTTCGCCATCCCAATGGCGACGGACCCGGATAAGTTCGTCCTTGTGGTGGCCGGCGGCGACGGGCGACACTCGTCGTGGCTGCTGCCCTGGTCGGCCACGCAGCGGGCGGTGGAGGTGGTGGAGTAGTAGGGGGAAACGGTCAGGCAGGCCCGGCGACGAGGACCTCGATGGCACTGGTATCGGTGGAAGCGCGGGCCACGTCCAGGTCGTACATCCGCTGAAGGTTCAACCAGAACTCGGGGGTCATCCCCAGGGCGTGTCCAATCCTCAGAGCCGTGTCCGCCGTGATGGAACGGCGGCCGTGGACGATCTGGTTGATGCGGATCGGCGGGACTCCGATAGCCTTGGCCAAGCGGTATTGACTGATTTCCAGTTCGGACAATATCTCTTCCAGATGCTCTCCGGGGTGTATCGGTGCGGCACTCTCCATCCACGTATCTCCTCAGTGGTAACCGGTCACTTCGATTTCCATCGCGCCATCCCGTGTCCAGACGAAACAGACCCGCCATCGAGCGTTGATGCGAATGCTGTGTTGTCCGGCCCGATCTCCTCTCAAGGACTCCAGCCGGTGAGACGGTGGCACCCGAAGGTCGATCAGGGCGCCAGCCGCGACAACCCGCTGCAATCTCATCCGGGCCCGGCGTTGAATGTCGGGGGGCAGGCGGCGGGAAAGTTCCCCGTGAAAAAGCCTTTCGGTTTCTGTGTCCTTGAACCGGTGCACTGACCGGCATGTTAACGCTATCCGATAATAACGTCAAAGGTACAAGGGAACTGGCGATCGTAGCCATCCATTCCAATATCCTGTATATCCCGCGTCCCTCCCCCCGACTTGACGAGGCCGGGTTGCCGGTATAGCGTACACGACAACCGTGCCGGAGCTTGTTCCGGCCCTTTTCCACTTCATTATTGCGTAATTAAGGAGGGCCATTCTATGACCACAACCGCGCAACCGAGCAGCGGCGAGTACCGGGTGCTGGGAACCCGCCCGATGCGTCACGACGCTTACGACAAGGTTACGGGGGCAGCCAGATTCGGCGCCGACCTGAACCTTCCGGGAATGCTTCACGGGAAGGTCCTGCGGAGTCCCCATTCTCACGCCCGCATCCGCTCCATTGACACAGCCAAGGCCGAGGCCATGCCTGGAGTGCTGGCGGTGGCCACGTCGGAGGACTTCCCTGTTATCAAGGCGCGTCCCCTGGACTATGAGAACTTCCAGGGTAATCCCCGCCTGATTGCCGAGAACATCCTGGCCAATCATAAGGTGCTGTACAAGGGACACGCGGTGGCGGCAGTGGCGGCGGTGAATCCCCACGTAGCCGAGCAGGCCCTGGAGCTGATCGAGGTGGACTACGAGGTGCTGCCCACCGTCCTGGGCTGGCGGGAAGCGATGGCGGACGACGCCGCGGTGCTCCACGAGGACATGACCACCCGCTTCCGAGAGGACCGGGCGGGCCCCGGCCAGGACACGGGCCAGAGGGGTAACATCGCGGGGCACTTGCAGCACCGCCTCGGCGACGTGGAAAAGGGGTTCCGGGACGCGGATGTCATCTTCGAGAACGAGTACGAGACCCAGACGGTGCACCAGGGGTACATCGAGCCCCACGTTTCAACGGCGTCCTGGTCCACCGACGGCCGCGTGACCATCTGGACCAGCACCCAGGGAGCCTTCGGGGTGCGCGCCACCACCTGCGGCATCCTGCAGATCCCCGAGTCCATGTGCAAAGTGGTGCCCATGGAGATCGGGGGCGGGTTCGGCGCCAAGGGCGTGACGTACCTAGCCCCGGTGACGGCGGTCCTGGCCCAGAAGGCGGGCCGCCCGGTGAAGATCGCCATGAGCCGGAAGGAGGTCTTCGAGGGAAGCGGTCCCGCTTCAGCGACCTTCATCCGAGTCAAGCTGGGAGCGAAGAACGACGGGACGCTGACCGCCGCCGAAGCATACATGGTCTACGAAGCCGGGGCTTTCCCAGGATCGCCGGTGGGCGGCGGAGCGGTGACGACCTTCGGGTCGTACAAGTGCGAAAACATGCTGGTAAACGGCTACGACGTGGTCTGCAACAAGCAGAAGGCCCAGGCCTACCGGGCCCCGGGCCAGCCGCAGGCCGCCTTCGCGGTTGAGTCAGCCATGGACGAACTGGCCGGCAAGCTGGAGATAGACCCCGTGGACCTGCGCCTGAAGAACGCGGTTGAAGTGGGCGACCGGATGCCCAACGGCGTTCCTCACGCCGTTTTCGGGTGCGTAGAACTGGAAGAGGCGATGAAGAACCATCCCCACTACACCACCCCGCTCACCGGTCCGAACCAGGGCCGGGGCGTTGCGGTGTCCTTCCGCGCCCAGGGCGGTCAGACGTCGTCGGCGACCATCAACGTGAACGGCAACGGCACGATTAACCTGATAACCGGCTCGGTGGACATCGGCGGGACGCGCACCGCGGTGGCGATGCAGGCCGCCGAGATCCTGGGGATCGACTCCGAGGACGTGAATCCCTCGGTGGGAGACACCGACGCGGTGGGGTACACCGCCAACACCGGCGGGAGCCGCACCGCCTTCGACACTGGACTGGCCGCCATCGCGGCCGCCGAGGAAGTCATTGAGCGGATGAAGGGCCGGGCAGCGCTGCTGTGGGAGGTGCAGGACGAGGACGTGGAGTTCGAGAACGGATCCTTCGTCTGCACCAAGAACGAGGATGACCGTTTCACCTTCAAAGAGCTGGCCGCCCGCTTGATGCGCACCGGCGGGCCGGTGACCTGCTCCGCCTCGGCCCCGTCCACCGGGGTAGGCCCTATCTTTGGCGGCAACATCGTGGACGTCGAAGTCGACCCAGACACAGGCAAGGTACAGATTCTCCGCTACACCGCCTTCCTTGATGCGGGGCTAGCGGTCCATCCCGACTTCGTGGAA
>CATOSK010000003.1:35000-525019 GCA_951812535.1 uncultured Dehalococcoidia bacterium
TCACTAGAGGTTCAACCCAAGATGATGTGCTTCACGTCCAGGGAACGCCCCAGGGAGTCAACCTGTATGAAGCGTTGAGAAAAGAAGTCTGGTCCTACGATTACAGTTCGGTCACTTTCTCTTTGCCCAATGAGCGGGTCACCGAGTGGAATAACATTAGTGGCAACCTGAAAATTCGTTAGCCAACCAAGCGAAGAAGAAGGCAATTATGGCCCTGAAAGACCTGACCGAATACGTGAGCATGGTCTCTGCGGCTGCCCAACCTCCTGTCGGCAATCTATGGTTCCGCTACGACGAGGAGGACGATGTCCTGTATATCCGCTTTGACCGGGCGGTTCCGGTTACCGACAGCGAGCTAACCGACGACGACATCATCCTGCGCTACAACGGCGATGAAGTCATCGGGGTAACCATTCTTGGCGCCAGCCAACGGTGACTCTCCCAGCCTTCCCCTCACGCTGTCCCCCTTCCCCCTTTGTCCTCTCCGCAGCCTGCGCTATAATCCCCCACGCTATGCTTATCCGAGACCTTGGCGAGTTTGGCGTCATCGACCTGCTCAACCGGATGGTTGTTGAGGGGCGCGTTATCCGGGACGGATTGCCCTGCCCCGGAGTCAAGCTGCTGGTCGACACCGGCGACGATGCCGCCGCCTGGAACGCCGACGGCGCTACTGAGCTGTTCACCACCGACACCGTCGTGGAGGAAATCCATTTCACCCGGGATACCACTCCCTGGCAGGACCTGGGCTGGAAGTCCCTGGCCTCCAACATCAGTGACATCGCCGCCATGGGCGGGCTGCCCACCCACGCCCTCGTCACCCTGGGACTACCGCCGGATACCGCCATCGCGGACCTGGAGGACCTGTACCGGGGAATGCTCGAAATCTGCAACCAGTTCGGCGTTTCCATCGTAGGGGGAGACATGGTCCGGTCGCCGGTCGTGTTCGTCACCGTCGCCTTGTCCGGCGTCACAGGCAATACGCCCCTGCTCCGCTCCACCGCCCGTCCCGGAGATGTCGTGGTTGTCACCGGGGAACTCGGCAGCTCCGCCGGGGGCCTGAAGCTGATGCTGGAGGGGCTGGAGGCATCCGGCGAAGCGGCGGAACACCTGAAAAACGCCCACCGCCGTCCTGTGCCCGACGTCGCGGCCGGGCAGGTCCTGGCCGAGTCCGGCGTGGCCACCGCCATGGACGTCAGCGACGGGCTGTGCGACGACCTGGGCAAGCTCTGCCGGGCCAGCGGTGTGGCGGCGGAAATCGAGGCTATCCTGGTGCCCGTTCACCCGCTGCTGCGGGAAGTCTTTCCCGGGGAATGCGTCGGAATGGCCCTCAACGGAGGCGAGGACTACAAGCTGCTTTTCACCGTCCCCCCGGCCCAGTTAAACGAGGTCAACCAACGCTTGCCCCAGCCCGGCGTTGCCGTGGGACGCATTACCGCCGGAGAGCCCGGACGCGTTGCGGTGCTCGACCGGTCGGGCGCCGAGGTCTCTTCCGGGCGCCAGGGATGGGACCACTTCGCATCGTGATGACAGCTTCCCTGACAATCGTTACCGCCAGTGCCGGGGATACCCGGCGGGTCGGCCACGTCATTGGCGAACAGGCACAGCCAGGGGATGTCTACCTGCTGACCGGTCCGCTGGGCGCGGGGAAGACTTGCCTGACCCAGGGTTTGGCGGCCGGATTGGGCGTGACCCAGCGTCCCCGCAGTCCCACCTTCGTCCTGATGACCCGATACCAGGGACGATTGACCCTCCATCACATGGACCTCTACCGGGTGGGGGACCCGATGGAAGCCTGGGACCTGGGCTTGGAGGAGTACCTGAACGGCACCGGCGTTTGCGCCATCGAATGGGCCGACCAGGCAGAGGAGGTCTTTCCCGAAAACGCCCTCTGGATCGACCTGGCTTATTCCGGGCCAGGGTTGAGTCCCGATGATTCTGACGGGTCGCCGACGGATGAGACCGGCAAGAGGTTGGTCACAATCCAGGACGCACCGCAACGCTTCCTGCCCCTAATTGAGGAACTGGCTGCGGCTTTTCCCGGCACCGGGGAGAGGGTTTAGATGCTGCTGGCCATCGACACATCGACCCGGTACGCGGGTGTTGCCCTCTACGATGGCGGACATATCCTGAGCATCCGGTCCTGGCATTCCACCAGCAGTCATACCTCGGAGTTGATGCCCGCCGTCAAAGGCATGCTGGAAGAACGGGGGATTACTCCCCGGGATCTGGAAGGAATCGCCGTGGCGCTGGGGCCCGGGGCGTTCAGCGCCCTCCGGGTGGGAATCAGCGCCGCCAAGGGTCTCGCGCTGGCTGCGGGAAAACCCCTGGCTGGAGTTCCCACCCTGGACCTGGAAGCCCATCCTTTCCTGGGGTGCGGCTTGCCCGTTTGTGCCCTGCTGGAAGGGGGACGGAACGAGGTGGCCGCCGCGTTTTTCAATCCCCGCGGGGAACGCACCGGCGACGACACGATGGGGCCGCCCGTGGACGTCTTGTCTGGAGTCGGGGAGCCGACGATCTGCTGCGGGGAGGGGATTTCCAGGTGGCGAGGCTTCATTGAGGAAGGCCTGGGGGAATTGGCAATCATCGTGCAGCCCGCCGCTGGAGCGCGATTGAGCTCCCTGGCCGAGTTGGGAGGCATCCGCTTCGACGCCGGTGAGGCAGACAACCTCGCAATTCTCCAGCCCCACTACCTGCGGATGCCCAGCATCGGCGGCCCGAAGCGCCGCGACCGCACACCGCAACGATCGTAAGAGTTGTTGATGCCCGGAGATTCATCAGGCCCGGGTTTACGGCCCGGGCCCAATTCACGGAGTTAGGAATCGAATATCATGGAACAAACATTGGTCTTGGTGAAGCCCGACGGTGTCCAGCGGGGCCTGGCGGGAGAGGTCATTTCCCGCCTGGAGAAAAGGGGCCTGAAACTTGTTGCGCTGAAGCTCATGCAGGTTAGCGATGCCCTGGCCCGGGAGCACTACGGGGAGCACGTGGAGCGGCCCTTCTTTCCCGGTCTGGTGAGCTTCATAACCTCCGCGCCCATCGTGGCCATGGTCTGGGAGGGGGAGAACGCCATCAACCTGGTCAGGAAAACCATGGGAACCACCAATCCGGTGGACTCCGATCCGGGGACCATCCGGGGGGACTTGGGAATCAACATCGGCCGGAACATCGTCCACGGCTCTGACGGTCCCGAGTCGGCGCCCCGGGAGATCGGCCTGTTCTTCCGCCCGGAGGAGATCCTGAGCTATGAGCGCAGCGCCGACCCCTGGATTACTGAACCCTGACCACCTGGGGCGCCTGGGACCAGAGGCGTTCCAGGCCGAAGTACTCCCGCTCATCCAAACCGAATATATGCACGATGACGTCGCTGTAGTCCAGCAGCACCCAGCCCGATCCACGGGCGCCTTCCCGGTGGTAACGGTTGACGCCGGCCTCCCTCATGGCTTGGCTGATATCGTCCTCGAGGGCCTCGATCTGCCGGGAGGACTCGGCGGTCATTACCACGAAGTAGTCGGCAAAGGACGCCAGCCGGCGCAGGTCCAGCATCACAATATCTGCCGCCAGTTTCTCCGAGGCCACTTCCACCACTAGCTGGGCAACTTCGGTAGGATTCAGGGGAAGCACTCCTTTAATATAAATGAACGTAATACTTTCCAAACAATAATCATTGTAGTGCACCCGTCCTGAGGCGGTCAACGAATGCGGCGCAGGCGCATCCGCGGGTGGACCCACCGAAGGGATGGGGCCCATACCCTTGCTCGGCGCAAACCGCCGCAAAGTGCTTGCAATTGCTCCCATTTGGACTTGACACCGGGGGCTACTCACCATGCCAGCAGGCGTGTATAATTGGTTTTCTTAACCAAAACAGATTGTGATATATTTAACAATCATTGCCTGGCGGAGCCAATCCACCCAGGCAATCGCCTTCGACCAGCGCACGGCCATCCAACCTTCCGTGTCCCGCAGGCGCCAATAGCTACGGAGCCGCCAAGCAGCCCTTGGACAAATAGCCTGGTAAACAGGCTGCGGAGGCGGCGGGCCTTAGAACGAAGAGAATTGGCCGGGAGTCCCGCTATGAACCCACAACAAGCTCTGCAACAACTGGCCCAGAGCGGCCTGTATCGACCCGAGACAGAGCATGACGCCTGCGGTGTGGGGATGGTGGCCAATATCAAGGGCGTCAAGGCCCACTCGATCATCGACGAGTCGCTGGAGGTACTGGTAAACCTGGGACACCGCGGAGCCTGTGGCTGCGACCCGGAAACCGGCGACGGGGCCGGCATCCTGGTCCAGATGCCTCACGACTTCCTCAAGCGAGTGTGCCCCGAAGCCGGCATCGATCTTCCCGACGCAGGATCCTACGGCTCCGGCGTCGTGTTCCTGCCTCCCCAGGACGACGACCGGTCTAAGTGTGAAGCTCTCATCGAACAGACCATCACCGGCGAAGGGCTGGTATTCCTCGGATGGCGCGACGTTCCCATCGACCCGGCCAGCCTGGGACGGGAATCCCGCAAGGTCATGCCCGTTATCCGCCAGGTCTTTGCCGGGATCCCAGCCGACGGACCTCAGCCGGAACCTCTCCAGCTCGACCGCTGCCTCTACATCGTCCGGAAGGTCATCGAGCACCGCCTGGACAACCTTGGTATATCGGAAGAGGCCGCCGACTACTTCTACATTTGTAGTCTCTCCAGCCGGGTCCTCGTCTACAAGGGCCTTCTGATGGCGGAGCAGATGTCCGGCTTCTACCAGGACTTGGCCGACCCCGACCTGGTCAGCGCCTTTGCCCTGGTCCACTCCCGGTTCAGCACCAACACCCTGGGCCACTGGAAGTTGGCCCACCCCTACCGCTACCTCGCCCACAACGGCGAGATCAACACCCTGCGTGGCAACGTCAACTGGATGGCCGCCCGCGAGGCCCAGTTCGAGTCCACCGCCTTCGGCGGCGACATCACCAAGATTCCCCCGGTGATGACTCCCGGGGCCAGCGACACCGCCTGCTTCGACAACGCGCTGGAACTCCTGATGATGACCGGCCGGGACCTCAGCCACTCGATGCTGATGATGATCCCCGAGGCCTGGGAACAGCACGAGTCCATGTCCCAGCTCAAAAAGGACTTCTACGAGTACCACTCCGCCCTGATGGAACCCTGGGACGGGCCGGCCATGATGGTCGCCGCCAACGGGCAGGAGATCTGCGCCGTCCTGGACCGGAACGGCCTGCGGCCCTTCCGCTACACCGTCACCCACGACGACCGCCTCATCATGGCCTCGGAGACCGGCGTCCTGGACCTGCCTCCGGCCATCATTAAGGAAAAGGGCCGTCTCCAGCCCGGCCGGATGTTCCTGGTCAGCCTGGAAGAGGGCCGGATCATCGTTGACGAGGAACTGAAGAACACCCTGGCATCCCGCCGCCCCTACGGAGAATGGCTCCGGGACAACAAGGTCACGCTGGCTGATCTTCCCGACCCACCCTCATCCAATGGGGACGCCCACCGCGACCTGACTCCCCTGCACCAGGCCTTCGGTTACAACATCGAAGAGCTGCGCATGATCACCACTCCCATGGCCGCCGCCGGCTATGAGCCCGTGGGCTCCATGGGCAATGACGCGTCCCTGGCGGTGCTGTCCGACCAGACCCACCTGCTGTTCAACTACTTCAAACAGCTCTTCGCCCAGGTCACCAACCCTCCTCTGGACGCCATCCGCGAGGAGTTGGTCACGTCTACCGAAGCCTTCATCGGCCGCGAACGCAACCTGTTCGAAGAGACACCGGAACACTGTCACCAGCTTAAGCTGGACACCCCCATCCTCACCAACGCCGAGCTGGAGAAGATACGCCACAACCGCGTTGAAGGATTGAAGGCCGTCACCCTTTCCACCCTCTTCGACGCTGAATCTGAGGGTCTGACCCTTGAATCTGCCTTGGACCGCCTTTGCCGGGAAGCCTCCCAGGCGATCGAATCTGGCTGCTCCATCATCATCCTTTCCGACCGCGGGGTGGACGCGGCCCACGCCGCCATCCCCAGTCTGCTGGCTACCGGAGCGGTGCATCACCACCTGATCCGCGAAGGGACCCGCACCAGGGCCGGAATCATCGCCGAGTCAGGGGAGCCCAGGGAAGTCCAGCATTTCTCCCTCCTGGTCGGCTATGGCGCCGGCGGCATCAACCCCTACCTGGCCCTGGACACCGTGCGGGAACTGGCCGAACTAGGGGAGCTCAACGGCACCAGCCCGGACTACGCCGAGAGCAATTTCATCAAGGCCAACGTCAAGGGCCTGGTCAAGGTCATGTCCAAGATGGGCATCTCCACCGTCCAGAGCTACCGCGGCGCCCAGATATTCGAGGCCATCGGCCTCAACCAGGGAGTCATCGACAAGTACTTTAGCTGGACTCCCTCCCGCGTCGAGGGCGTCGGCTTGGACGTCATCGAGGAGGAGTCCCGCAGGCGGCACGAGGCGGCCTTCGGCTTCGGCCAGATTCCCGGGTCCCGCGACCTGGAGATGGGCGGTTTCTACCAGTGGCGCCGCCACGGTGAGCACCACCAGTGGCACCCCGACGCCATCGCCAAGCTCCAGTTTGCCGCCCGCGCCAACAGCCGCGCGATTTACGACGAGTTTGCCGCCATCTCCAACGACCAGAGCCGGAAGATGTCCACGCTGCGGGGACTCCTGGAGTTTCGGACTGGCCGGGACCCCATTCCCGTCGACGAGGTGGAGTCCGCCGAGGAGATAGTCAAGCGGTTCGCCACCGGCGCGGTTTCCCTGGGTTCCATCAGCCGCGAGGCCCACGAGACCATGGCCATCGCCATGAACCGCATCGGCGCCCGCAGCAACACCGGCGAGGGCGGCGAGGACTGGCACCGCTACGTCCCAGACGACAACGGCGACTCCCGCAGCAGCGCCATCAAGCAGGTCGCCTCCGGCCGCTTCGGCGTCACCCCCCAGTACCTGGTCAACGCCACCGACCTGCAGATCAAGATGGCCCAGGGATCCAAGCCCGGCGAGGGCGGACAGCTCCCCGGGCACAAGGTGGACGAGTATATCGGATGGGTCCGGCACACAACGCCGGGAGTGGAGCTGATCTCACCGCCGCCCCACCACGACATCTACTCCATCGAAGACCTGGCGCAGCTGATCCACGACCTGAAGAACATCAACCCCGACGCCCGCATCCACGTCAAGCTCGTTTCCGAGGTGGGTGTCGGAACCATCGCTGCCGGCGTCTCCAAGGGCCACGGCGACGTGGTCCTCATCAGCGGCCACGACGGCGGCACCGGCGCATCCCCCGAGTCATCCATCAAGCACGCCGGACTACCCTGGGAGCTGGGCGTGGCCGAGACCCAGCAGGTGCTGGTCGCCAACGACCTGCGGGGACGCATCGTCGTGCAGACTGACGGGCAGCTCAAGACGGGCCGCGACGTTGCCGTCGCCGCCATGCTGGGAGCCGAGGAGTTCGGCATCGCCACCGCCGCACTGGTGGTCAGCGGGTGCATCATGCTCCGCAAGTGCCACCTCAACACCTGCTCGGTGGGCATCGCCACCCAGGACCCGGAGCTCCGCAAGAACTTCGCCGGCCAGCCCGAGTACATCGTCAACTACTTCATGTTCGTCGCCCAGGAACTCCGCGAGATCATGGCCGAGCTCGGCTTCCGCACCGTGGCCGAGATGGTGGGACGGGTTGACCTGCTGGACACCCGCGAGGCCATCGACCACTGGAAGGCCAAGGGCATCGACCTGTCCCGCCTATTGTGCCTGGCGCCTCGTTCCGATGAAGTCTCTGTTTATTGCGTCGAGGACCAGGACCACGGGCTGGAACTGGCCCTCGACCACCGGCTCATCGAAGCAGCCCAGCCCGTCATCGACGGCAATGGCCCGGTCGATATCGACCTGCCCATCCAGAACTCCAACCGCACCGTCGGCGCCATGCTCAGCGGCAAGATCGCCCTGAAGTACGGCGAGGAGGGGTTGCCCGCCAACTCCATCAACATCAACCTGACCGGCTCGGCCGGACAGAGCTTTGGGGCCTTCCTGGCCAACGGCGTCAACATCAAGCTGCACGGCGACACCAACGACTACATGGGCAAGGGAATGGGCGGCGGCCAGATCGCCATTATTCCCCACCCCGAGTCGGGATTCGTTCCCGAGGACAACATCATCATCGGCAACGTCGCCCTCTATGGCGCCACCGGCGGCAAGGCCTTCATCCGCGGCCGCGCCGGCGAGCGTTTCTGTGTCCGCAACAGCGGAGCGGAAACAGTCGTTGAAGGTGTCGGAGACCACGGCTGCGAGTACATGACCGGCGGCGTTACCGTGGTACTGGGCTCCACCGGCCGCAACTTCGGCGCGGGAATGAGCGGCGGCATCGCCTTCGTCCACGATCGCGACGGCGACTTCGAAGCCCGCTTCAACGACGGCATGGCCGACCTGGAACTGGTCACCGATTCCGCGGACATCGCCATCCTGCGGCGGCTGGTCGAGGAGCACTACGAGAACACCGGCAGCACCCCCGCCCGCAATGTCCTGGACAACTGGGACCGGTGCCTGCCCCAATTCAAGAAAGTCATGCCCCGGGACTACCGTCGGGTGCTGGAAGAACGGCAGCGGCGTCTGGAGCAGGAAGCCGAAGTGGCCGCTCATGGGTAAAATTACTGGATTCATGGAATTTGGGCGCGTCCCTCCGGAACGGCGCCCACCCCGTGAACGAATCAACGACTATCGCGAGTATTACCAGCCCTGGCCCGAAACTCAGGCCAAGGAACAGGGCGCCCGCTGTATGGACTGCGCCGTTCCCTTCTGCCACATGGGCTGCCCCCTCGGCAACGTCATCCCCGAGTTCAATCACCAGGTCTATCTCGGCAACTGGGAGCAGGCCACCCGCACCCTCCTCAGCACCAACAACTTCCCCGAGTTCACCGGACGCATCTGTCCCGCCCCCTGCGAGGGTTCCTGCGTCCTCGCCATCAACCAGGACCCGGTGACCATCGAGTACATCGAGAAGGAAATCTCCGACCGGGGATTCGCCAACGGCTGGATCAAGCCCGAGCCTCCCGCCGAGCGCACCGGCAAAAAGGTCGCCGTGGTGGGTTCCGGCCCCGCCGGACTGGCCGCGGCCCAGCAGATCAACCGCGCCGGCCATTGGGTCACCGTCCTGGAACGGGCCGACTTCATCGGCGGCCTCCTCATGCTCGGCATCCCCGACTTCAAGCTGGACAAGGACGTCGTCCGCCGCCGCATCCAGCTAATGTCCGACGAGGGGATCGAGTTCCGCACCAACTGCAACGTCGGCGTCAACTACTCTGTTGAAGACCTGCTGGCCGAGTTCGACGCCGTATGCCTCACCGGCGGCTCCACCCAGGCCCGCGACCTCCCCGTCCCCGGACGCGACCTGGACGGAATACACCTGGCAATGGACTATCTTCCCCAGCAGAACCGTCTCCTGGCCGGGATTGAGACCCCGGAGGGACAGCGCATCACTGCCGAGGGGAAGCGCGTCGTCATTCTGGGCGGCGGCGACACCGGCGCCGACTGCCTGGGCACCGCCCATCGCCAGGGAGCCGAGGTCGTGTACCAGTACGAGCTTCTGCCCGAACCCCCTGTCGACCGTCCCGAACAAAACCCCTGGCCCCAGTGGCCCTTGATTCTCCGCACCTCCGGGGCCCACGAGGAGGGCGGCGTCCGTGATTACAACATCCTCACCAAGTCCTTCTCCGGCCGCAACGGCAGGGTGGAAAAGCTCCACGCCGTCCGCGTGGATTGGGTCGCCGGCGACGGCGGCCGCCCCCAGATGCAGGAAGTCCCCGAAAGCGGGTTCGAGATTGAGACCGACCTGGTCCTGCTGGCCATGGGCTTCCTCCACCCCGAGCACGACGGAATGCTCTCCCAGTTGGGAGTGGAACTGGATGGGCGCGGCAACGTGGTGGTGGACCAGAACAAAATGACCAGCGTCCCCCGGGTCTTCGCCGGCGGCGACATGGTCCGCGGACAGTCCCTGGTCGTCTGGGCCATATCCGAGGGACGCGATGTCGCCCGCGGCGTCGATCAATACCTCATGGGAGCCTCCGCCCTGCCCCCCACCTCCCCAGCCTAGCGGCCGAAAACCTCCTGGCCTTGCCATTGTCTTTGGGACTCCTCCCTGCATGACCTTGTCTTCATTTTTGCCAACGTCTTGCAAGATGAAGAATGAGGGGCCGGGCGTTCCATCGGGGTGGGTAGGTTAAGAAGTTGTCCATGAAGGCTGTAATTGCGCTCTTTCTTTTGCTGATCGTCACCTTGCTGTCGTCATGCAGCAGCGAACCGACGCCGGAACCCACCGCGGCGCCGCCAGCGGAAACGCCCGTGCCGGCAGCGGACTCCAGCGCCCCCGAACCGACCGCGGCACCGGAGCCGACGGCCACGCCGGCCCCTACTCCCACGCTAGAACCCAAACCTGCGTTATCGCTTGACTTGACTCAGGATACGACCTGGTCGCAGGTGATTACCGCCTTGTCTCCTAAGGAACGGGACTGCATCCGCAACGCCATCGACAGGCAGGCCCTGGCGGACCTGTCGCGGTCGACGCTAGTGTGGCCAGACGACGAAGACCTGGCCGAAGAATGGACCCCCGTCATTTTCGCTTGCCTGGCCCCGGACACCGCCCGCGCCCTCTACGCCCCGCTCGTGCTTGCCTTCCTGGAGCCCGTGTTAGCCGAGGTGGGCATCACCCTGACCGCGGAGCACCAGCTATGCGCCCAGGAGAAGATATCGGATGTTGACGTTGTGGCTGTCCTGGTTGCTGAAGACGACGAGGCCGGCATTGATGTTTGGGGCCGCATTGTGTCCTGCTTCCCGGTGTATATGGCAGCCACCTTTGTGGGGATGCCGGAAATGGGGGTGTATTTGAAGGATGACCAACTCGCCTGCGTCCGGGAATGGTACGAAGGTATTGACTGGGACACCATGTGGGCGTCTGAGGATGGGGCCGGGTTTATGTCCATCCTGCCCGGACTAGCGGACTGTTCTCCCGACCTCGTCCTCAATATGGTATTGCAGGAAAGCAGCACCCGGGTCACCTTCTGGGACCTGGACGATGGAGAGTTGGACTGCCTGCGCGAGGGGATGACTGCGCTTGATTGGGCCAGCATACCCCTTGGGGAGAAAGAAGGCATGGCCGCTCTCGCTGATGCCGTCCAACTGTCCCAGTGCGTGAGTCCCAGAGAGCCCCCGCAGGAGATCCCGCAAGCCCCACGGGAGTTCAGCGCTGCCGATGATGGGTCCCTGCTCTGGTACTTCCCCATGGAGGACCCGGTTGCCAGCTCACCGACCGTAGTCGACGGGGTCTTGTACTTCGGTTCCGAAGACCACCGCGTCTATGCCTTGGATGCGGCGACCGGGGACCCGCTTTGGAGTTTCGAGACCGGCGATGCCGTCTGGGCAGCCCCAACTGTGACGGACGACGCTGTTTACTTCGGCTCAGACGACGAGTACGTCTACGCCTTGGACCGGGAGACGGGCGAACTCCTGTGGGAGCACCATACCCGGGATTGGGTCGAATACTCTCCCCGCTTCAGGGACGGAATCGTCTACATCCTGTCCGGAACATACGAGAAGCGGGAGATTCAGGCCCGCGACGGGAAGACCGGGCGGGTCCTGTGGGCGGTGGAAATGCCTGACACCAAGCGGCCTCCGGCGGTTATTGGTGGCAAGATCTACGTCATAGGCGGGAAGTCTGGAAAGGTTCATGCCCTCGATGCTTCAAGCGGGGAGCTGCAGTATATTTTGGATATTGAGGAAGTTGATAGTCCGCCGGTCGTGATCGCCGGTGTTGCTTACCTCACGGGTTACGATACCGCGTACGCGGTGGGCGAGGCGAGCGGGGAGATTCTGTGGAGCTATGCCCCGGGGATACCGGCGGGCAGCCCCGCCGTGGTCGAGGACGGAGTTTTTTACTTCGCACCAGACCGGCACGTCTACGCCCTGGACGCGGCAACGGGAGAAGTTCTCTGGTCCTACTTGTCGGACGGCCCGATACCCCGCCGCCCCGTGGTTGCTGGGGGAATGGTGTTGCTGAGTTCCATTCCCCGCACCGACCTCGGGCAACTCCGTGCGCTGGACGCCGCCAGTGGAGAGGTCGTTTGGAGCCAGGAACCAACAGGTGGCTACGTGCGGTCGCTGGCAGTGGTAGATGGCGTTCTGTACGTCGAAGACACTGGCGGATTCCTGCGGGCAATTGACCCGGCCACGGGTGAGGACGTTTGGGAGTTCCAATGGAGCCACCAATTCGACGGTTCGTCCTACACCGTCGTTGATGGCGTGGTATATGTTGGTTCTACGGGGGGCAAGGATTCGGGCATGTACGCCTTCACCGCTCCGTCACCTGGTGATTGATGTGCCAGTGGAGAACGCACTTTGCTGACGCTTCGCCCATTCCCAAGTCCCGCGCCCAGCCCGTACTATGGAGGCATGGTGGAAACAACCCTCATCCCACCCGCCTTGGAATCTTCCTCTCCGGGCGCCAACGGTACAATGCGACAGAATGGCACATTATTGACACAAAATGGCACATTGTTGGCACATACCTGGCACAGGTCAGCCCCGAAAATGGTCCGAAATTCGCGTGTTGGCGCCTTCCCCAAGCCTGAATGGCACGAATGGCACCAAAAAAGAAATTCCGGCATTTCCCGAGTCTGACCCCACCTCTCCCACGGTGGACAAACCCCATGGCCGATACTAGACTACTGGCACCTTCCCCCAATCCTTGAAGCCATTCCCAGGAGGTCCATCCATGCCCGTATTCACTCCCGAATATCTCGAAAAAGTCGCCTACCACATCTACTGCGCCAAGGGCACCCCGGCTGACGAGTCGGAAATTGTCGCCCGCCACCAGGTCAAGGCCAACCTCGTCGGCCACGACTCCCACGGGGTCATCCATATCCCCGAGTACTGCGAGCGCATCGACCGGGGACACATCGTCCCCGGCGCTCCCTTTGTCGTAGAAAGCGACACCCCCACCACCGCCGTCATCAACGGCAACTGGGGCTTCGGATTCGTAGTCACCGAGAAGGCCACCCGCATGGTCATCGAGAAGGCCAGGACCCAGGGCGTCGCCGCCATCACCGTCCACCTTCAGAGCCACATCGGACGCCTCGGCGACTACCCCACCATGATCCTCAACGAAGGCATGATCGGCATGATCACCGCCGACTCCGGCGCCGGCCCCAAGGCTGTCGCCCCCTTTGGCGGACGCGCCCGGAGGCTGGGAACCAATCCCATCTGCATGGGCATCCCCAGCGACCTGGAAGGCCCCGTCCTGCTGGACATGGCCACCAGCGCCGTCGCCGCCGGAAAGATCGGCCTGGCCCGCAACCGGAATGAGGCCGTCCCCGTGGGCTGGATCATCGACAAGGACGGCAACCCCACCACCGATCCCAACGACTACCCCGCCGGCGGGGCCATACTGCCCGTCGGCGCCGACCAGGGGCACAAGGGCTACGGCCTGTCCTTCATGGTAGAGATCTTTTCCGGCCTGCTCACCGGCTTGGGATTTGGCATAGACCCACAGGCCCGCCACAATGACGGCGTCTTCGTCGTCGCCTTCGACGTCGAGAAGTTCCGCCCGTTAGCCGACTTCAAGACAGAGGTCAAGGAGTTTGCCGAGTTCGTCAAGACCTCCCCGCCCGCCGCCGGCTTCAGCGAGGTCCTTTATCCCGGAGAAATCGAGCACCTCACCGAGAAGCGTCGCCGCGCCGAGGGCATCTTTGTAGAGGACGAGACCTGGCGCCAGATTACCGAGCTCATGCACGAACTCGGTGTCGCGGAGACCGTCGGACAACCCGGCTAGAAGGACACCCGGGCCTGGACAAACCAAAGGGGCGGGAAACAACTCCCGCCCCTTTGCCTTTTCCCCGAGAATAACCGCCTCCAGCTAGTCTTCCCTCAACTCCAGCAGCTTCTGCAGCAGCGGTATCTCTGAAATCTTCTTCGGGTCCAGGTCCTCCCAGTAAATTCCCACCGGGGTAGGCAGTCCTCCCCCGCAACGGATAACTTCCTCCGGCGTCACCACGTAGTCCAGCGGCACGTCGTGGTGGGTCATGGGAAGGTCTTCATCCAGCACCTGCATTGGATGGACCGTGCTCACCACCGGCGTCCCCGGAGCGACCACTCCCGCCGCCACCGCCAGCCCGTACTCCAGGTCGGCGAACCCGCCGCCCTTGCCGATCCGGACGCCCTGCCGGTTCACGGCCACCGACCCGGAAATCACCAGGTCCACCGGACGCATCTCTTCCACGTAAACCGGACGCCCGGCCCGGGAAGCTCCGCTGATGGTTGACGCCTTGGCCGGAGTGATGTCCAGCCGCGCCGGGTCCAGCTCCACGAAGCACTGCTCCTTCCGAAGGCGGGGCACGGCCATGTAGACGATCTTCCCCTCCTCCAGGGCAAGCTGCCGCAGGGGCCGCTGGGCCTTGTCCGGATTGCTCTTCACCACCCGCGCCTTCTGCCACACTTCCAGGTCTCCCACCAGGTCCGCGGCGGCCTCCGCGCCCCTGAAGTGAGGAATCTTGTCGTGGACGTTCTTGGCCCGGGCCACCCTGGACTGCTCCATCGCCGTCCAGACCTCTTCCCTGATGCTGTCCTTGTCCCGCATGGCTCAACCTCTGTCGGGTAATGTTCCCAGCCCTTTAGCCCAGGGCATGGTACCACAGGAAAAGAATCTGGCTGACCGGCGGCGGCTCGGATTCCGGCCCGCCGAT
Organism: uncultured Dehalococcoidia bacterium; assembly: GCA_951812535.1. Classification (GTDB taxonomy): domain Bacteria; phylum Chloroflexota; class Dehalococcoidia; order Lucifugimonadales; family UBA3495; genus CATOSK01. The sequence continues at coordinate 49,724 of CATOSK010000003.1, forward strand.
CTGCAGCACCCAGAACAGGACCGCGTTGATGATGATAACCGGCAGGAATCCGATAGCGACCACGAAGAACGCCCGCCACGTTGAACGGTAGTCCAGGGCTTGACGCACGCCGGTCAACATCGCCGCGAACTGCCAGATGCGCGGAACGATTTCAAACAGCCATCCAATGGCTGGCAGGAAGATGAAGAAGATCAGGAGGCCGGGCGTTTGAGCAAATCCCGTGCATCTTGAAACCTGCCCCCAGCTTGCCTGGGTTTCCGGGGTTCCCAGCATCTTCGTTCCGATAAACCAGACGAACACCGCCCATATCGCCCAGGACAGGACGCCTCTGAGCACTCCGAACAAAAGCCCACGTACCAGGTCTCCATCCCCTTGGAGCAGGCTCCCCGCTCCGATTGCGACAGCCACCAACACCACCACAGCCAGTGCCTGAAGCATTGCTCCCTGATCATGCTCCACATCCTCGAACGTGTTCCGGTTCAAGGCGGCCGCGCCCAACATTCTTTGCAGCATATTCATCAGCTCTTCAACACCTCACGCGTTCTATTCCAAACCCTGCTGCCATGATCGGCCATCCACCTATCCATCATTCTGATTCCACAACGCTGAGGTCGGTTCCGAGCAACGAGTCCACGAACTCGGCTCCGAAGATGCCCAGCAGCACTAGAGTCAGCACAATCAAAATCGCGAAGACCAGAACGAAGGCAATGACGACCACACCGACGGCACGCCATGTCGAGGTATAGTCCAGGCACTGCCGCACCGCAATCACCATTGCGATGAACTGCCAGACTGAAGCGGCGATAAGTATCACCTGGCCAATCCAGGGAAGAAAGGCAAGGATCTTGAACAGGCCAGGAGCCTGGGCAAACCCGGTCCCCCGGGCCAGCTGGCCCCAGTCGGCGTGCGTCTCCGGTCCCCGCAGGATCGTTGTTCCGATGAGCATGGTCAGAAAAGCCCAGGCCGCCCACCAGATCAACCCATAAACCACGCCGCCCAATAGTCCGATGATGAAGCTGCCCCCTCCGCCGACCACCGACCCTAACCCTGCTCCCAATCCGGTGGCCAGGGATACCAGGATCACCACCGCCATCGCCTGCATGGTCGCGCCGGAGTCGTTCTCCACATCCTCAAACGTGTTAGCGTTCAGGCGGATCGCTCCCAGCATTCGTTCCAGCATTTCTCCCAATCACCTCATGTGTGCCCATTTCGGGCGTTTTGCAGCCTTCCCCGGCCTTGACCGCGGTGCCAAAATAATAACATAACGAGTTTCTGCGGCCCCTCGGTTTCCCATACCGGTTCCGCTTATTATGTTAGCCGATTGCCCCAAAGCCTTCCGTCGGATGTGGCCTTGCGCTAGAATTGACCCATCCAAGACCCACTGGCGATCCAATGACAATTTCGGAACGTGACGACGGGCTGCTCGGCAGCCGAAGACAAAAGCTCCACCGCCTCCGGGACCGGGGTATCGACCCTTACCCTCCACGCTTCCACCGCACCGCCTCCGCCGCCCAGGCCACGGCGGATTTCGAGGCTTCGGAACGTGAAGGAGAAGATCAAGACGCCGCTTCGACCGTCGCCCTCGCTGGACGCATCACCTCCATGCGCGTCATGGGACGCGCCGCTTTCCTGGACCTCCGCGACGGCTCCGGCGCCATCCAGGCCCTCCTGCGCCAGAACGTGCTTGGCGATGCCTACGAACTAATCAAGGACCTCGACATCGGAGACTTTCTCGGCGTCACGGGCAGCATGATGCGCACCCGCACCGGCCAGGTGACCGTTGGAGTGCAGGAAGCGCACGTGCTCTCCAAGGGGATGCGTCCCCTGCCGGAGAAGTGGCACGGCCTTCGCGACACCGAGATCCGCTACCGCCAGCGTTATCTCGACCTCATAGCCAACCCCGAGATCATGGACACCTTCGCCCAGCGGAGCAAGGTTGTCAGCGGCATCCGCCGCTTCCTCAACAACCGGGGCTTCCTGGAAGTGGACACCCCCATCATGGTGCCCGTGGCGGCCGGTGCCCACGCGCGGCCCTTTGTCACCCACCACAACGCCCTCGACCAGCAGCTTTACCTCCGCATCGCCACCGAGCTTTACCTGAAGCGCCTCATCGTCGGCGGATTCGACAAGGTCTATGAGCTGGGCCGCGTCTTCCGCAACGAGGGCATCGACCAGGACCACAACCCGGAGTTCACCCTGCTGGAGAGCTATGAGGCCTACGCCGACTATAACGACGTGATGGCCATGGTGGAGGAATTGGTTTCCTCCGTCGCCGCCGATGTCGCCGGCAGTCCCCGCGTTCCCTTTGGGGAGACCGAGATTGACTTCACTCCCCCCTGGAACCGGGTCCAGCTTCGGGAGGAACTGGAGCTCCGCAGCGGCATCAACATCGACGCCTTCCCAGATGCGGAGTCCCTGTCCCGCCGTGCGCGGGAAGCAGGGGTGGACACTTCCCAGATGGACAGCCGGGGGCGCCTTATCGACAAGCTCCTCTCCACCTTCGTCGAGCCCCGCCTGGTCCAGCCCACCTTTATCCTCGACTACCCCGTGGATATGTCCCCCCTGGCCAAGGGCAAACCCGACTGCCCCGGCTACGTGGAACGGTTCGAAGCCTTCGCCGCCGGAATGGAGATCGCCAACTCCTATACCGAGCTGAACGACCCCGAAGTCCAGCGGGCCCGCTTCGAGGGGCAGGAAGAGATCCGCCAGACCTACCAGGACGACGAAGTGGACCGGCTGGACGAGGACTTCCTCACTGCCCTGGAATACGGCATGCCCCCCACCGGCGGATTGGGCATGGGCATCGACCGCCTGGTCATGCTCCTCACCGGCCAGCCCAGCATCCGCGACACCCTCTTCTTCCCCCACATGCGGACGCTGGCTCCCTCCCCTGAGCCGGAGCTGGAATGAGCCACGTCCCTGACAACCACAGAACTAACCCCCAAACTTCCACCGGTACGGCCTTCCATGCTTTCTATTGAACTGATCCGACGCGACCCCGATGTCGTGCGCCAGGCCCTCGCTGCCCGGGGCGAGGATGACCCCTTGGATGAACTGCTGGCGTTGGATGCCCGCCGCCGGCAGGCCATCACCGAGGGCGACCAGCTCCGCTCCCAGCGCAACGATGTCAGCCGACGCATCGGCCAGGCCCGTTCCTCGGGACAGCCGCCTCCCCAGGATGTCATCGACGAGATGCGCCAGGTGGGGGAACGCATCTCCGCTCTGGAGCAAGAGACCCGTGAGACCGAGGAGCAGGTCCGCGAGATCCTGCTGGGCCTGCCCAACATCCCCCGCCCGGGCGTTCCCCAGGGCCTGGATGAGCAGGGCAACGTCGTTCTCCGCACCTGGGGCGAGCCGCCGGTCCTGGACTTTGATTCCAAGCCCCACTGGGACCTGGCCGAGGATCTGGGCATCATCGACTTCCAGCGGGGCGTCAAGCTCTCCGGCAGTCGCTTCTATACCATGTCGGGCTACGGGGCCAGGCTGGAACGCGCCGCCGCCAGCTGGATGCTCGACCTCCACGGCCGGGAGCACGGCTACACCGAGCTGATGCTGCCCATCATCGTCCGGCGGGAGATCATGGAAGGCTCCGGCAACCTGCCCAAGTTCGCCGACAACCTCTACCACGACGAGGAAGATGACCTCTGGCTCGTCCCCACCGCAGAGGTCCCCATCACCAACCTCCACCGGGATGAGATCATGCCCCCCGGCTCCCTGCCCACCCGCTACGTCGCCCAGACTCCCTGCTTCCGCCGAGAGAAGGCCGCCGCAGGCCGGGACACCCGGGGCATCAAGCGCGTTCACCAGTTCAACAAGGTGGAGATGTACAAATTCGTCGAACCTGACACCTCCGACGAAGAGCTGGAAAGACTGCTTGACGACGCCGAGGACGTCTGCCGCCGCCTCAACCTCCCCTACCGCATCCTCCAGCTTTGCACCGGCGACATGTCCTTCCCCTCGGCCAAGTCCTACGACATCGAGGTATGGGCCGCCGGATGCGAGGAATGGCTGGAGGTCAGTTCCTGCTCCAACTGCACCGACTTCCAGGCCCGCCGGGCCAACATCCGCTTCCGCCGGGAGCCGGGAGCGCAGCCCGAGTTCGTCCACACCCTCAATGGATCGGGCCTGGCCCTCCCCCGTATCATCATCGCCATCCTGGAAAACAACCAGCAGCCCGATGGCTCGGTGGTCATCCCCGAGGAACTCCGCCCCTATACCGGCTTCGACGTTATTCCCGCTCCCTAAACGGGAACAATCCCGAGTCCCCTTCCGCTTGGGCAAGGGAAGGCCAGGATGGGGAGACGAAAAGCCGTTGCGGAGGAATGTTCCGCAACGGCTTTTCAACACGGGGTTTGGGGTGGGTTCGTTACTTCTCGATAGGTGCTCCCACGATGCTGCCCCACTCAGTCCAGGACCCGTCATAGTTCCGGACGTTGGAGTAGCCCAGCAGTTGGGTCAGCACGAACCACGTGTGGGATGAACGCTCGCCGATCCGGCAGTAGGCCACCGTGTCCCGGCTCCCGTCCACTCCGCGCCCGCCGTAGAGGGCCTGCAGATCGTCGGCGGACTTGAAGGTACCGTCCTCGTTGGTCGCCTGGGCCCACGGAACGCTGGCCGCGCCGGGAATGTGTCCGCCCCGCTGGGAGCCTTCCTGCGGCGCCGCGGGTGGGGCGAGCAGTGCCCCGCTGAATTCATCCGGCGAACGCACGTCCACCAGAGCGATGTTTCCCGCGTTGACCGAAGCCAAGACCTGGTCCCGGTAAGCCCGGATGCTCTCATCCGGGTCCTTGGCGGAATAGGAAGCCGCAGCGACGGACGGCGCATCGGTGGTCATGGGGCGGTCTTCCGCCTCCCACTTGGCCCGGCCGCCGTTCATAATTCGCACGTCGTTATGCCCGTAGTACTTCATCTGCCAGAACGCCCAGCAGGCGAACCAGTTGCTGTTGTCTCCGTAGAGCACCACCGTGGTGTCATTGGAGACGCCGGAACTGCCCAGCAGCTCTTCCATCTCCGCCTTGGATATCAGGTCGCGGCGGACCGTCTGCTGCAGCTGGCTCTGCCAGTTCCAGCCCACCGCTCCCGCGATGTGTCCCTGCTCGTAGGAGGACGTGTCCACGTCCACTTCAATCAGCCGGACGTTGGCATCGCTGCCGTGGTCGGCCACCCACTGGGTATCCACCAGGGAGTTTGGGTGCGCATAATCAGCCATCACTGCCTCCTCAAGGGTTACTAAATTCTCCCGGCCTGACCCCACCCATCGCCGCAACACGAGCCGGGGCCGCCGTTCACCTGGCCGGAGTTCATGCCGCCAGTTTACTCACTGCCCAAAATTGGGGCAACACGCTGCGGGAAAAATCGTCAGCCTTCGTCCCATTCCGCCGGGCTCGGTTCGTCGAAAGGCAGGTTGTTTCGAATGGCTTCGTCGCGCCGTTTCAGCCACGCTTCCCAACGAGCACGTTCTTCCTTACGGCCTTCTTCCCGCGCTTCCCGGTCACGCCGTTCTCTGTACCTTTGTGCGAATACCAAGATGACCTACCAGGTCGCAAGAATAGTGATGGTCAACCCAATTGCAGGACCCACCCCATGAACGATTGCCGTGGGGGTTTCCAGTGGGGCTTGCTGAACATTATAAACCGTCTCGTACACCGTTGCCGCTACGATGAAGGTCCAGACCAGACCAACCGATGCGACGAGATAACGAATTTCCCAATCCCTGAACAAGCCGGCTGCACCTGCGAACAATTGTTTCTATGCCTGAATGTATACGCCTGGCCGCCGGGTGTAAAGGGCCGTGTGTCAGCAAAGACCCCGGCACCCTTGCAAACCGCCTTTCCGGGTGTAAACTTGTCCCCAACGGCAGCTTTCCGGCAGCGGAACCCGTCGCCGGAATAACCAGAAGCAACGATAGAACAGCCATCACGGGAGACCGCTCCATGCCCTACACCATAAACCACGTTCACATACGTTCCCAGGATCCCCACAAGTCCGCCGCCTGGTACACCAAGCACTTCGATGCCAAACTCGTCTCCGAGCGCACCGTCATGCCGGGCACCATCACTCTCGGAATGGAATTGGAAGGCTCCTGCCGCCTCAACATCTCCTCCAAGCAGGAAGGCACCCCCGACACCCGCCCTTCCGCCGAGCTCAACCGCCTCGGCCTAGAGCACTTCGGGTTCCATACCGACGACATCACCGGCGATCTCGCCCGCCTCGAGGCCGACGGGGTGCGGGTGGTCCTGCCCGAGACCGAGTTCACCCCGGGCACCCGGCTGGCCTACATCGAAGGCCCGGACGATGTTCTCATCGAGTTGGTCCAGCGGCGCTGATTCTTCAAGCGGAGTCCCTTATCTCCCTACGCACCCTCGCTGGCGGCTCCTCGTTGTCTTCGTCGGCGGCTCCTCAGAACCAGAGAATTGACCAGTTGGCATCGCCGCCCGATCCGGCGGGAGTGCTGGCCCCTTCCCTATGACCACCAACGCCGGACCAGATCCGGCCGATAACCCGGACCGGCCTCAGGAACCGTCCACCTCGGAAGCATCCTCCCCTGGGAGTGCCGTCACTGCCGCCGGCGAAGCCCGGGATGATGCGGCGCCTCCCCGGCGGGGACGGTTCACCCGTTCCAGCAGTTTCTATGCCCTGAAACAATACCCCGACTTCCGCTACCTGTGGGTGGGCAATTTCCTCACCGTCGGCGCCCAGTGGATCCAGGTGCTTACCATCGGATGGCTGGTGCTACACCTCACGGACGGCAACGCCTTCCTGACCGGCACCGTCGTAGGAATCCGCACCTTTCCTGTTTTGCTCATTGGCCCCTGGGCCGGTGTGCTGGCCGACCGGATCGACCGCCGCAAGATGGTCATGGTGACGCAGGGGTGCATGGCGGTGGCGGCTTGCGGTTTCGCCATGTTGGTTATTCTCACCGACCTGGATGCCCGGCCGGTTACTGGGCCGCTCCAGTGGTGGCACGCCTTCGTCTACATGGGAATCGCCGGTGTCGCTCACTCGATAATCCAGCCCGTGCGGCAGGCCATGGTCGCCAACACCGTCCCCCGCAACGACCTGGCCAGCGCCCTCGCCCTCACCGGGATTGCCCATCCCTCCATGCGCATCACCGGACCGGCGCTCGGCGGGCTGCTCATTGTCACCCTGGGCTACAAGTGGAATTTCCTGCTGGAAGCCATCGCTTATCTCGGGATCGTGTTGCTGATGATTCCCGTGCGCCTGCGTTACCGTGAAGAGGTACGCCGCAGGTCGGAGTCAGCGCTGCGCAGCATGGCAGAAGGGCTGGCTTACGTGGCGAAGGAGCCGCGCATCCTCCAGCTAATTGTGATGTCCCTCATTCCCAATTTTGTCTTCTCGCCCCTGGCCTTCCTGTTGCCCGTGTTCACCACGGAGGTCCTGCACCGTGGCGCCGGCTCCGGCGGACTGCTGGCCGCGGCCATCGGCGGGGGAGGCATTATCGCCGCCATAATCGTGTCGAGCATCGGGTATATCGTCCGCAAGGGGATGGCCACGGCCCTGGGAATGGTCGGGGGTTGTGTATTCGTCCTTTTCTTCGCCCAGTCGCACTGGTTCCTGGCGTCCATGCTTCTCCTGGGCGGACTGGGATTCTGCCAGTACGTTTTCCGCGTCGGCAACAGCACCCTCCTCGCGACCATCACCCCCGACGCGCTCCGGGGACGGGTGATGAGCATCTATTTCCTGGACAACGGCTTCACGCCTCTCGCCACCCTGCTCATCAGCGTATTCGTCCACTTCTGGACGCCCACCGGCGCATTTACCGTCATCGGAGCGGTGGTCGTCGTCCTGGCGGCCCTGCAATTGGTCTTCTTCCGGCAGGTTCGCCAGTTGGAATAGTCTCCGGGCCGGATTCAGGAAACGTGTCCCTGGCTGCCGAGACCGGCCGTAACAACCTGGTAACCTGGGAGAAACCCGCAGTTAATACCCCGGCCATATAATCACGGTGAAACGATATCCTGCGCCCAGTTGTGAAATATGATTCCGACAGGACTCTCCCCGGGAACTGCTACCAGCGAATACCTCAGCGCCTCCGGTGCTGTGCTGCCGGCGTACCGGCCGATGATTGACATCCTGGAGGGAATGGGCCCCGCCGTTCTCCGGGAACGATGGCGGCGAGCGAAGCGCGAGGTGGCCCTGGACGGTTTCTCGTTCCTGCTCGAACCCAGGACATTCCGCCCTGTCCCCACCGACTGGATCCCCCGGGTGATACCCCAGGCGGAATGGGAGCCGATAGGACGGGGCGTGGAGCAGCGTCTCAAAGCCATCAACCGCTTCCTGGCCGACCTCTACGCGGGCACCCAGACCATCGTTCCCAACGACGTGATCTTCACCTGCCAGTACTACTATCCGGAGTACCAGGACTTCCTCCCAGCCCGGGATATCTTCGTCCATATCTACGGCATCGACCTGGTCCACGTTGGAGCAGGGCAGTACGCCGTCCTCGAGGACAACCTGCGGATACCCTCGGGGATTGCCTACCAGCTCAAGTGCGTGGAAATCGCCCAGCGCATCATGCCGGAGCTGGCCGAGGCCTATGACATCATCCGCTACGACATACGGGACACCTATCTCGACCTCTTCGCGTCCCTGTGCGACAACGAGTCCCCCACCTGCGTTATCCTGACCGACAGCAAGTTCGGGGCCGCCTTCTTCGAGCACCGCTACCTGGCCGACCTGCTGGGCATCCCCCTGGTTGAAGGTTCGGACCTCTACATCGGCTCCGATGGCAGGGTATACGCCAGGAATGTTGACGGTGACGTGGTAATTGACCTCATCTACCGCCGGGTCGAGGACCTGGAAATATTCCTCCCCGGCCTTACCGAAGCCTACCTGCAGGGCAGGGTCGTCCTGGTCAACGGGATGGGCACCAGCGCCGCCGATGACAAGCTCGTCTTCCTGTGGGTGCCGGAGATGATCCGGCATTACCTCGGCGAAGAACCGATCCTGCAGCAGGCACCCAGCTACGACCTGAACCATCCCGAGAGCCTGCGCTACGTCCTGGAAAACCTGGACCGGCTGGTCCTGAAAATCCGGCAGGGGTACGGGGGCCTGGGGGTGTACATCATGCCCGACCTCGACATGAGCTACCGGAGCCGCATGGCCCGCAATATCATCGAGCAGCCCCGGGCCTACATCGCCCAGGAGACCCTTGACTTTTCCAGGCACTTGATATTCGATGAAACCACCGGCTCCTTCGAGGAACGGTATGTGGATTTGAGGGTGTTTGCCGTCCAGAACGGCCGGGGGGAGGCCCATGCCTTTCCCGGCGGCCTTACCCGGGTGGCCAATGCCAACAGCCGCATCACCAACAACTCTTCCGGTGGACTATGCAAACCGACCTGGGTGATCCGCTGAACGGTTCCCGAATTGTGGCCAGCTACACCTATGCGGCCCGCTACCGCTACTCGGACACCGTGGTGCAGAACGATAACTTCCTCCGGCTGTCCGCGTACGAGGACGAGCGGCAGACGCCCGTCAGCTTCTCGGTAATGACGGCTCCCCAGACCCGCCCGGCCGGGTTCACCGACGGCTTCGGCAACGTCACCCACCGGGTGCGGCTGACTGCCCCCCACCAGGAATTCACCATCCTCGCCATCGGGACCGTGCAGCTCACCCAACCCCAACCGGTAAGCGTTGACGTTGCGATGCAGTCGTTGGGATACGACCTGCTCGCCCAGCAATTCGTGGCGCCGTCTCCCCTGGTGGCCCCGGACCTGCTCACCGACGAGGCCCGCTTCATTGCCGGCGGCGCCGCCAGCCTCATGGAGTCGGTGGACCGGGTGGCGACCTGGGTCCACGAAAACATCCGGTACGAACCGGGTACAACCCATGTCGGCACCACCGCCGACCAGGTAATGGCTTCCGGAACCGGTGTCTGCCAGGACATGGCCCACCTGTGCCTTGGGCTGCTCCGCGCACTGGGAATTCCGGCACGCTACGTTAGCGGCCTCCTGGCCACCCAGGCAGGCGATACCCACGCCTGGGTCGAGTTCCTCCACCCCCAGCTGGGATGGGTGCCCTGCGACCCCACCCGGGGCAAGACCGTGGTCACCGACGCCGACCTGCTCAAGTTCGCCGTCGGCCGGGACTACTCCCAAGCTTCCCCGGTGGAGGGTTCCTTCACCTGCAAAGGGTACGGCTGGCTGGAGGCGGTAATGGCACAGGTGATGTTCAACCAGGAGGATGTGTCCTTTGAAGACGCCCAGGGATTGATCTCCACCCGGACGATTCCTCCAGCATGATTGACCCAGCAGCAGACGCGTACCAGTCCGTAACCCGAAAAGAGGGAGAGCTCTAAATGACCGAACCAAGGTCGCTTGCAATGGCCCAGGACCGGTGGATCACCGATTCCCGGATCTACAATCTCATCTGGCTGGGCCGGTGGCTGGAGCGGGCCGAGAACATCGCCCGCACCACCAGCGCCGCCACTCAGCGCATACCCGCAGGAGCGGGGGACGCCGACGGTCTGCAAGCGGCAATGCGGGACGTGGCCGCCACCCTGGGCGTACCCCCAGAGGACTGTTCCGACCTCACCCTGGAAATCCTGTACAGCAACCCGGTATCGTCCATGCTGCAAAGCCTCTACAAGGCGCGCATGAATGCGACCCAGGTCGCTCCGGTGGAATTGGTCAGGGCCATCTCCGAAGTGGTCCTGATGCTGGAGGAGCAAGAGTCCTCCGGGCCGGCATCGGCTGACGATGTGTCAAGGACCGCCCGGGGAGTCATGGAAGGTCTGGCCGCCGTCGGCGAGGAAATCGAAAACAGGTGGTTCAGCCGGGAGTCCCTGACCGAAGAAGAGGCCTACCACCGCTTCGTCCAGTAGTCCCCGGTATCGTTAACCCGCCCAGGGCAATCGCACTTGGGTTCTCGAAGACACATTGACGTTCTCGATCCAGCCGCCCCCTTGATAAAGTGCGGGATGGATAGTCAATAAGTTATCCAAGGCAATAGTTGCCAATAGGGTATATGGGTGTCGGGTTGCGGCATCTGCATGGTGGTATCCTTCAAATGCGAAAGCCCTGTTAACCCGCCGAAACAACAGGGCACCGGGTCCGGGATACCGGCCGGATGGGATTCAGCACTGGCGCAGTCCCAAGGGGAACAGTCCGGTCCAGGGGACTGTCGGAAGTAATAAAAACGCTAAACCCCAGCAGTCGGGGGTGTTAACCGCCAACTGAAGGCAGGGCGAAGAGCCAAGGGGGAAGCGGACGAAGGGAGCCGTTCCGCCTAAGCCCGGGCAATCTCCGGCGAGCGGGGGTTGGTGACGCCGATCATGCTGTCCCGGGATACCAGCTTCGCCAACTCCTCCTCGCTCATGCCATCGGTACCGGGCGGACGCTGGGGCAACACCAGGTAGCGCAGGTCGGCGGTGCTGTCCAGGACGCGCACTTCCACATCCTCCGCAATATCCAGCCCGAACTCCCGCATTACGCCCCTCGGGTCAACCACCGCCCGCGACCGGTAGGCCAGGCTCTTGTACCAGTCCGGCGGAGTGCCCAGCAGGGCGCGGGGATAGCAGGAACAAAGGGTGCAGACCACCAGGTTGTGGACGCCGGGAGTGTTTTCCACCACCGCAAGCTGCGGAGTCGTCTCCGGCAGCGCATACCCCAGTTCGCTCAAAGCAGCCCTGGGATCAGCCAGCAGCCTGGCCTTGAATACCGGGTCCATCCACGCCCGGGCCACCACCCGCGCCCCGTCGGCAGGGGAGCGGGACTCGTTGATCTCCACCGCCCGTTGTATCTCCCCGGCGGTGCAGATCCCCTTTTCCACCAGCAGCGCCTCGATGGCCCGGGCCCGGCGGGCAATCGGCCCCAGCTCCGCATCCTCCGCCATTCCCGGGTGTTCGTGGCCGTGGCCTTCTTGCTCTGCGCTCACGGGTTCCCTCCTGTTCCTGGACTAGGCCGGTTCCAGCCAGTGCTGGTAAACGTCCACCAGCAGCTTGTCCGAAGCCGGTCCGGAGTAGCCGTCCCAAAGGTCGGCCTGGTAAAACTCGATCCGGTAAAGGGGCTGTTGCGGCATCCCGTCGCCGCCGTGGGCCAGCGATTCCGGGTTGCGGAAGGTGCCGCAGACGCCCTCCACCCGTCCCGCCTTTCCCTGGATGTACGCGGGAGTCCGGAAGTGCCCCGGAGGGGACCCCACCCGCACCCGTACTCGATCGCCAACCCGGTATTGCAGGGACACAGCTATCACCCTTCCCCGGGCTGGCCGGACACCCGCGCGTCAATCTCGCCGGCGGTGAGGATTCCCTTCTCCACCAGCAGGATCTCCAGCGCCGCGGTCCACCGCTCGTAGTAGCTCATGGACTCGTAGGCGGAAGGTTCCAGGCTCTCGATGGCCCGGCGCATCTCGTCGGTGGTGCGGATGCCCTTCCGTCCCAACACCTGGTGCAGAGCGTCCATGCGCCGCTCCCAGTCCATCAGCTCGTGCTCGCTGCGGTCGATGGGTTCTTCGGTGGGCCATCCCCCGCGATCGTGTACTCTCGGCATAAGATTACGTCCTGAGTCCGCCAAATCTTCCCGGCCTCAGCCGCCGGCGCCCTGGGCCGGTTTCGACGGGAACCGGGCCGCCAGAATGTCGACAATCAACCGCGCCCCCAACTGGGCGGTGATCTCCGACGAATCGTAGGGTGGAGCAACTTCGACGAGATCAAATCCGATGAGATTGTTCCGGCTGACCAGGGCTGCCAGGCACTCCCGCGCTTCCTGGTAGAACAGTCCCCCGATTTCCGGCGTGCCCGTCCCCGGGGCCTGGCTGGGGTCCATGACATCAATGTCGAAGGTCAGATACAGGTTCTCCCCCTGCGGGACCAGCTCCGCGACTCCCGCGGGCCCCAGCTCGCGGAAACGGTTGGTGGTTATGATGAGGCTGCCGTGCTCCAGGGCCTCCTCGTAGGGCTGCCGCCGCGCCGTCCTGATACCCACCGAGGTTATGTGGTGGACGAAGGGCAGTTCCCGGCAGCGCCGGATGGGGCTGCCGTGGGTCTGCAGCGCGCCCTGGTAGTCGTGAGAATAGTCCAGATGGGCGTCGAAATGAACAATGTTCAGCGGCGCGAACCGGCCCAATCCCCGCACCACCGGAAAGGTGATGGCATGATCGCCGCCCACCACCACCGGGAAGGCACCCCGCTCCACCACCCGGGACACCGCACGGGTCAGCTTGTCGAAGTTGTGCAGCACGTCCGAAGGGATGGTGGTGACGTTGCCGCAGTCGGCCATGGTGATTCCCCGCAGCAACTCATCCCCGGCATCGATGTCGAAGAACCCCTCCGCCTCCGCCTGCCTTCCCGACGGGTCGGTGTAGGGATAGGCCCGGGGCGCATCCCGAACGGCGTCGGGTCCGAACCGGGCTCCCGGCCGGCCAAACGTCCCCTGGTCGAAGGGCATCCCGATGAAGGCGACATCGGCGTTTAGCTCATCGAGGTTGTTGCACAGTGGCGCCTTGAAGAAGCTGCGCGGCTGCGCCCGCAGGTCCGGCCACGGGTCGCCGGTGGGTTCGGCGTACTGCTGGCTGAAGTCGGGTTGGGACATGGTAGGACTGCCTTAACTTCGCCTAATCCGCGAAGGCGGGCATGACCTCCTTGGCGAACAGTTCCAGCGAGTCCAGAACCTTCTGGTGGGCGATGCCCCCGTAGTTGACGAACAGGATGACCTTCTCAACCCCCGCCTCCTGCAGCGTCTCCACCTTCTGGCACACCTCGTCCGGCGACCCGAAGAGGATGACATCTTCGGTCATCTGGCGGAAGTCCAGGGACGACTCGGCGGAGAACCTGCGCCGGTACTCGGCGAAGTTGTCGGGAAGCAGTTCTCCCCTCCGCTCCGGCGGAGCGCCCACCTCGTTGCCCGTTTCCTTGAACCACATGAAGGGGACGCGGGCGTCGTCGAAGACACGCTCGGAGTCGGCCACCGTGTACATTGCCCTTGCCACCGTTACCCGGTGCGGGGCTCCTTCGGAATCGTCTCCCGCCTCGCCCACGGCGGAGCGAAAGTAGTCCAGCTGGGACGCCACCCGGGAAAAGCTCTCCCCCTGTCCGACCAGAAGGTTCCAGCCGTGGGCTGCGATGCGGTCCATGCTGGGCTGGCTGGACGCGGCCACCCACAGGGGCGGATGAGGCTGCTGGACCGGTTTGGGATGGACTGTCATGTCGTTGTAGGTCCAGAATTCCCCCTCGTGCTCGAAGGGTTCCCGGGCGGTCCACCCCTGGACCAGGACATCCAGCGCTTCGTGGAAGCGTCGGTCAGCCTCGTCCATGGCGATGTTCAGCTTGTGGTACTCGCCCCACTGGTACCCCCGGCCCACTCCCAAATCCAACCGTCCGCCGCTGAGCAGGTCCACCGTGGCAGCTTCCTCGGCAACCTGTATCGGGTTATGGAAAGGCAGCACCGTTACCGCCGTCCCCAGCCGGATCACACTGGTCTGGGCCGCCAGGTAGGACAGGACTGAGAAGGGAGCGGAGACGATTCCGTGGCGGGAGAAGTGGTGCTCGGTGAACCACACCGAGTCATAACCCATCTGCTCCGCCCAAAGCACCTGGTCCAGCGCTTCCCGGTAGTACTCGACCTCCCGGTTGGGGTCGGGAAGCTGGACGGAATGGAACAGGCCGAATCTCATTGGTTAACCTCGTCGCGGGGAAAAGCGGTGGCCGGTCAAACGGGGTCAGAGGGACTGCCAGTAGCGGCGGCCCTCCAGGCGGACTATCTTGCCGAAGCCGGGGGCGGGCAGATGCACGGCGGCCACCGGCAGGCCTTCTTGCTCCATGCGGTCCAGCAGGGAGCCCCGGGTGGCCCGGGCCTGGGCGGCATCCATGTCGGCGCGGGAGACCCAGTCCTGCTCATGCACCTGGGCGGTGTTGTGCAGGACGTCCCCCAGAACCAGCGCCGACTCCCCCTGGGAGCGGATGACAATGCTCATGTGTCCAGGGGTGTGCCCGGGCGAGGGCAGGCTGGTCAGCTCGCTGGTTATCTGCGTCTCCCCCTCCATGAACTCGATCAGGCCCAGGTCCTCCAGCGGCCATACGCACTGGGGAGCGTTGGGGAACCGTCCCTCGACCAGCGCCGGATCGTGGCAAGCCTCCCAGTCGCCCCGGCTCATCCAGTAGCGGGCGTTGGGGAAGGTGGGCACGTACTTTCCGTCGGCGGACTGGAGGTTCCAGCCGACGTGGTCCCGGTGCAGGTGGGTCATCACCACCGCATCAATCTCGCCGGGGCTGATACCGTGAGCCTGGAAATCGTTCAGCAGCTCGCCCCACGGCGTTTCCGGCGCGTCGTCCGGCTTCGGCCCCAGACCCGTATCCACCAGGATATTCTTCCCGTCGGAGCGGATCAGAAAGGCGGCCAGGTTGAAGCTGACCTTCCCTTCGCGGCTGAGGTGGTCCCGGTAGGGCTGCCAGTTCTCCTCAGGAATTGATGGGAAGAAGTTGCAGAGGTCGAACTCCAGCAAACCGTCGGAAAGCGACGTGATCGAGACGTTGCCGACGGTCATGACGTTGCCTGCCATAAGCCCTCCTGAAGAAATGGAGAAGAAAGTAGGGATGCTGGGAAACCGTGGCTGATTTTAACACATCGCCTCCCCGTTCCTTCCCCGGGGTTTCTCCACCGGGCTCCGCCTGGAAAATCTTGTAACCCCACCGCATAACCGCCTACAATACCGGCAATGTTGTCACTACGCCCGAACAACCCCTACGCAATCCTCTCATTGTCTTATCCCATTTCGCCGTCCCGGGGCCCGCTTTCGTGAACATCGTCTCGGCATCCGGCCTGGCCCTGGCCTACGGCGACGCGGAGGTCTTCTCCGGGATTCACCTGGAAATCCCCGACGACGCGCGCATCGGGATGGTCGGCCCCAACGGGGCGGGCAAGACATCCCTGCTGCGGGTGATTTCCGGCGAGGCCGAACCCGACGCCGGCCGGCTTCGCCTCCATACCGGCCTTCGCATCGGGTATGTCCCGCAGGTCCTCCCAGGCGAAATCCCGGGCACCGTCCGCGACTACGTGATGACCGCCTTCGACGACCTGCGCCTGCTGGAAGGCCAGATCGAGTCCAGCCTGGCGCTTCTCGGCACCAACGGCCACGGGGGTGATGACTTCCACGCCGGCGATTACGCCGCCTTGCTGGACCAACTTGAGGCCCGGGGCGGCTACGATTACGAAAGCCGCCTGGAAAGGGTGGCCGCCGGGATCGGCCTGACTCCCGACACTCTGGACACTCCGGCGGACGCCGCCAGCGGCGGGGAGCGCACCCGGGCGGCCCTGGCCCGCGCCCTGCTCTCCGAGCCTGACCTGCTCATCCTCGACGAGCCCACCAACTACCTGGACCTGAAGGGACTGGACTGGCTGGAACGCCTCCTGAGCCACTTCCGCAAGGCTTTCCTCGTGGTGTCCCATGACCGGTACTTCCTCGACCGGGTGGTCAACCGGGTCTGGGAACTGGACCACGAGCGGCTCCAGAGCTTCCCCGGGAACTATTCCAAGTACCGAGCGTTGAAAGGGGAGCAGATTGACTGGCAGCGGAAGCGCTACCAACGCCAGCAGGAATACATCGCCAAAGAGGAGGAGTTCATCCGCCGTTACGGCGCCGGTCAAAGGGCGCGGGAGGCCCAGGGACGGGCCAAGCGCCTCGGCCGGATGGAACGGTTTGAAGCGCCTCCCCCTGATGCTCCCATCCGGCTGGCGTCAGTCACCGCCGGGCGCACGGAGCACGTCGTCCTGAGAACCCAGGACCTGGCCGCCGGATACTTCGAGAACGGCCAACCCCACAGGCTTCTCTCAGTCTCCGACATCCAGTTGGAACGGGGGACCCGGGTCTCCATCCTGGGAGACAACGGTGCGGGCAAGACCACCTTCCTCAACACCATCCTGGGGGAACAGCGCCCGCTGGAAGGCTCGGCATACCTGGCCGCCGCCGTCGAAGCCGGTTACTACCGTCAAGGACACGATTCCATCCCCGAGGATATAACCGTCTTCGAAGCGTTGCTGGAGGCTAGGAATATTCCCCTGCCCGAGGTCAGACCCTACCTGGCCCGCTTCCTGTTCCGCGACGACGAGGTTTTCCAGGAAGTTGGCACCCTCAGCGGCGGTCAGCGGAGCCGCCTCTCCCTGGCCCGCCTGCTCATTACCGAGCCCAATCTGCTGGTCCTCGACGAGCCGACAACCCACCTGGACATCGCCACCCGCGAGGCGCTGGAAAAGGTCCTCATGGACTACGAAGGGACTATCATCGCCGTTTCCCACGACCGCCACTTCATCTCCCTCATCGCCCAGCAACTATGGATCGCCGAAGACGGACAGGTCACGGTGTTCCCCGGAACCTACGCCGAATGGGAACAGAAGAACCGCCCCGAGCCTCCGGCGGAGCCTCGCCGTCCCCGCCCGGCACCCCCGCGACAGCCCGCTGCGGTCAAGGCCAAGCCCGAGGCCAAGAAAACGAAGGTGGATATGGCCCAGGTCATTGACGACCTGGAAACGAGGCTGGCGGTTATTGAAACCGACCTGGAGACCGCTTCAGCGGGGCAGGATGTGTCGGCCATCGTCCGGCTGGGGGAGGAACACGAAACAGTCCAGCGGGAGCTGGAAGAGGCCTGGCTGGAATTTACCCGCTAGGGACCCGTCTCAGTCGAAGAACTTCCGAATCTCCGCCAGGCAGTGGTCCGGGTGTTCCATGGGAACGAAGTGGGATCCCCTCCCAAGCGGTTTCAGCCGGAAGCTTCCGGCTTCGCGCATCAGGTGTTGGACCGCCGGGTCGTCTTCCATCTGCCGACCGTCGTATTCCCCAACCAGCAGCAGGTAGTCGCCGCCCAGGCCCTTCAGAATCTCCGGCGGATTCAACTCCTGCCGCGCCACGTAAAAGGCTGCCTCGGCGTCGTTGGGACACTTTATTTCCACGCGTCCATCGTCCAGCAGCCACGTGCCCCCGTCGATGTAGTCGGTGAACACCTCGTCGGTCCAGGTGGTGAAGGTGCGGCGGTGACGGTAGGCGTCGAACATTTCGTCCCTGCTGTTCCAGACTGACCGCTTCTGGGCCGTTCTTGCCATCCGGTCCCGCTGCTCCTCGGGCGTCAGCATCTCCATCGGGCTGGGCCCGACCCGGGTATCCAGCAGCGCGACCTTGCCCACAATACCGGGATGGGATGAATCGGCCAGCAGCAGGGCCATCCCGCCGGCGGAATGGCCCACGCCGAAGGGCCGCTCCAGTCCCAGGGCCTGGATGATCGCGGCTATATCCGCCCCCAGGTCCAGGAAAGTGTAACCCGTCCCCGGCTTGTCCGTGTCGCCATGCCCACGCAGGTCGGGGCAGATAACCCGGTAGTCCGCCGACAGGTCCCGGGCGTTGGCGTTCCACACCTGGGCGCACAGTCCAATCCCATGCATCATCACCAGAGGCGGACTGGACGCGTCGCCCCATTCCAGGTAGTGGTGGCGGATGCCGTTGGCTTCCACGAAGTTGCTCAGCGGTTGCTTACTGGACGCTCCCAATGTTCCTCCCGTGACTGATGGCGTTGGGCCCAAAACAGTCTATTGAGGGCGCAAAACCGTGTCAAACCAGACTCGTTCACCGCCGCCGGGGTTCCGCTACAACAGACACGCCGGGAGAAACTCGTGCCCCCCAATGCCGTATAATGGGCTCACCATCCCCGGTCTGGAAATCGCTTCATTCTATTGCGCTAGTTTTAGCGCCGGTGCAATAGCCCGTTACGCCATCAAACCGCCGTCCGCGAGGCCTGACATGACCACCAACCCCTCCGCCAAGGCCGCCCCTTCCACCGGATACATCGTGCTACCCGACGCGCCGAAGCCAGAGGACATGAACAACTATCTCTTTTTGCACTCCCCCGGCAACTCCCACTTTCTGGCTTTGCACCTCGGCAACCCGGACACCACCCTGATGCTTGGCGACACCTACATCGCCAGGGAACCGACCTCCAGTCAGCTAGGACTGTTCGCTCCCGACCTGTTCATTGCCTTCAACGTCAACCCCGCCGCCGCCAAGGAACGCAACGGCTATGTTATCTCCGAGCAGGGCAAGCCCCCGGACTTTGTGCTGGAGATTGGGTCGCGCTACACCGGCCGCCGCGACGTTACCGTAAAGCGGGAGGGATACGCCGCCCTGGGCATTCCGGAGTACTGGCGGTTCGACGATTCCGGCGGACGCTTCCACGGGGCTCCCCTGGCCGGGGACCGGCTGGTGGACGGCATCTACCAACCAATCCCCATCGAACAGCTGGAGGCCGGGACGTATCAGGGATACAGTGCGGCGCTGGACTTGTTCCTGCGGTGGGAGGACGGGAAGCTGGGCTGGTACGACCCGGCGACGGGGAGGCATATCCCCCGGTTCAGCGATGAGCGGGAACGGGCGGATGCCGAGCGAGCGAGGGCGGAAGTTGAGCGCGATCGGGCAAATCAGGCCGAGGCGCGGGTACGCGAACTCGAAGCGGAACTCCGCAGCCGGGAACAACGCTGACAGCTTTCAGTCCCGGTCCCACCTCCGCGTTCTCGCGTTGACAGTCCGGTAGCCCGTTTGTTAAATTTGTAACAAATTCGGGTTCCGTCAAATGGCGGCAAAAACCCGTCCCATCCCGCCCCAGGAGGCTTCGATTGCCACGCTACGATTACCAATGTACTGGCTGTGGAAACGACTTTGAACTTACCCAGAGCTTCAAGGAAGCCGGTTCCGGCACCTGCCCCCTCTGTTCCGGGGAAGGACGCCGCGTCTTCCACGCCGTACCCGTCATTTACAAGGGCTCCGGGTTCTACACCACCGACTACGGCCGCCCCAAGACCCGGGTGGACAACAACAAGGAGGAAAAGGAGGCCAAGAGCGGCTCCGAATCTTCCGAGTCCAAGTCCACTTCTTCCTCAGAGACCAAGTCCGAATCCACCGCCGCGGCGGCTTCCAGCGACTCCTAGAACTTTCTCTCTAGAGGCAACCGCTCTCGCCCCCAATTTGGGCAACTTGTCCAAAGCGGCTGGGCGGTTCCCTTTGTCCAGCCAGCGAATATCGCCCGTCACCCCATCAGTCGCGGGGTGACGGGTTTTGCGCGCCTTGGTACAGAGGGTTTCATCCGCGTCCGTCCAGATTGACGCCGAGACCGTTTCCTCCATCGGCGCCGGATTGCTGGTGCTGCTGGGAGTGGCGGAAGGGGACAACGAGGCCGATGCCGCATATCTCGCCGGCAAGGTCGCCAACCTCAGGATCTTTGCCGACGGCGAGAACCGCTTCAACCGCTCCGCCCTGGACATTGGGGCGGAGCTTCTGGTTGTCAGCCAGTTCACCCTGTACGGCGACACCCGCAAGGGCCGGCGTCCCGACTTCACGGCCGCGGCGAACCCCGAAGAGGCCCGCCGCCTCTACGAGCACACCGTTGAATTGTTCCGAGGACTGGGCCTGGCCACCGCCACCGGGCGCTTCCAGGAATACATGGAGGTGACCCTGGCCAATGACGGCCCGGTAACCCTGATGCTGGACAGCGCCGACCGGCAGAGACCGCGCCGCTGAATCCTTCCCGGCCTAGCGGTGCCAGCCCATTCCGAGGAACAACCCCCGCAGGTAGGCGATCTGTCCGCCGTGGGCCACGGCGTCCCAGGTCATCTGCCCCAGTCCGGCTGCCACCGTGCGCGGCTCCGGGGCCGGCGGGATCACCTTTACCACCGCCAGGTCGTCCAGCGTCAGACCCTCCAGGTATGCCTCGGCCGCCGCCCGCACCGCTCCGTAGTATCCGGTCAGCGTCTCCTTGGAAGGAGCGTCCCACGCAGCGACCTGCTCGCCCGTCCAGCCCACGCCCCGGTCCTCCGGGTCATCGGCCATGCCGAATTGGCCGGCCCAGCCGCCGCTGACCCACAGCTGTTCCGTTTCCTGCAGCCGGGTGTGGATGAACGTGTCCACCACCCGGCACATGTGCCACATTATCCAGGCCACGGAGTTGCACTGCTCGGCAGGGATGCGGGCGACGAGGGCGTCGTCCATGTCGGCCAGCGCCGCGTCGATCATGTCCCAGTTCCGCCGATGCGCGGTCAAGAGTCCTTCTGCGGGCAGCATACAGCCCTCCCCAGGATTGCCTATTGTCCGGTTACGGGAATCTCCGGCCCCACTCCATCCGGGAGGTCCACCTCGAAGGCCGCCAGGATCTGGCCCACGAGCAGGTAATGGCCGATAAGAGCGGTGATCTCCAGGGTCTTGCTCACACCGTACTTGTCCACGACCGCCTTGTAGGTGGCGTCGCTGATCTTCCGGTACTGGAGCAGTTCCTTGGTGTACGTGACCAGCAGGGCCGTCTCACCCTCCAATCCGTAGGGAGCGGTGCCGTTGGCGATGGCGGCGACCGTCTCATCCGACACGCCGGCCTGCCGTGCCAGGCGGGCGTGGGCCGAGAACTCATACTGGTTCTTGATCTCCCGGGCCGTGGTTATGATGATTGTTTCCTTCAGGGACTCGGGCAGGTCCAGGTTGAACCGGACGAAGGCTCCGGTGTGGGCCACCCGGGCCGCCAGGTCGGGACTGTGGAGCAGCACGCCGTAGGGGCCGCGCACACTGCCGCGGCTGTCGGCTATGGAGTCGTAATACTGGTGTTCCTCGGGTTTCAGCTCTTCTCTCGAAACATTACCTAGCCGCGCCATTGCTGCGCCTCCTTGTATTCCTGACTGTGTATTCCTGACTGCATTTCAGAACAGTATCCGGATCTCCGGATGGCGGCGGAATACCCCCGTCCGGGCCGCCCTTGATGATACCTGCTGGCGGCAGCCGTGTCGAACCAATGAAGCAGCCGCCAGGAAGCGGGGGGACTTGCGGGGTCAACCCAACGCCGAGGAGGATTCGGCGGACCGGAACGGCCTCGGCTCGCTCTGACCGGAGTTTTCGTACTTGCGCCCAACCCCCTTTTCTTGTAACCTTGGGTTGCTCATTCAGCACACGAAGCCGCCAAGCTCGCCTTTGAAAACCCACCCGGTGACCCACCCTCCCTTCGCCCCTTGACAAGTGAACTTCATTGGGCGCGAAAGGGGCGGCCTTTTGGGGGAAGGCGGCGGCGACACTCAGACTAGGAGGAAGGCAACGAATGATTAACCCGCTGCGCTGGTTGAAGGTACAGAAGGCTTACGCCCACTGTGACATCCCCTGCGGAATTTACGACCCCATCTCGGCCAAAATCGCGGCCCAGACGGTCCAGAAAATGGTACTCCGGATCGAGGCTCTCGAGCACGGCCACGACGCTGGAACCGCCAACACCATGTCCCGCTACGTGGCGGTCAAGGAACAGCATGCCGAGCTCTGCAAGCATGAACTGCGCGTCCTCTGGGCCGACTACACCTGGCCCAATACCGACCCCAACGAAATTGCCTCCAAGTTCAACGCCGCCCTGAAGCTGGCCGGACAGTGCAAGCAGACCGTCAGCATGGAAAACGCCGAGAACCTGGTCGCCGCCATTGACGACATCGCCACCGTCTTCTGGGGCACCAAGGGCGTCGAGTACAGCGACCCCAACGCCGCCGTCCGCTACGGCGCATAACACCTTACCGAAGGGAAAGGAACCAGAACAGGGGCGGGTCTGTGGACCCGCCCCTTAGTTTTGCCTGGGGGAATGCCCGTCGCTATCCCTAAGGAGGTTCAAAGGGGAGGCATCGGCGGCGGATAGTCAATCAGCGGGTCGGACGAGGCTTCCTCCTCGCTCATCCGGAGCCTGTCAATTGACTGCTGCTGGTCAGTGGAGGGGACGAAATCGGGATTCGGCCCCCGCTCCCGCGCCTCCAGCAGGAACTCCAGCAGGCCAGTTACGGTGTCCAACTCCTGCCTCAATTGCCATTCGTGCAGCCGGTCTTCGTAGAAGTTGCCATGCAATTCATCGGCGTACTGCTGGAGGATCCCCAACGCGGGGTTGCCGTACTCGTCAGCGATCAATCCCATGATTTCCCGCCACAGGTTGTGGGAGCCATGACGCCACTGGCGGTCTTCCCCGATGGCTTTGATGGCGTGAGCCACGGCACCCGCCGCCTTCTCCGAAGCGTGCACCCGGTCGCCCTTCTGTTCCAGCTCGTAGTGCGCTTGCTGGATCAGCCGGCGGCTCATCTCAGAATGCCGGTTGGCAAGTTCGGTGGACATCAGATACTTCCCAGCTCCCCCAAAGCCGCCTCCGCCGCCTCTATCGTCCGGTCGATGTCCTCTTCCGTATGGGCGGTGGATACGAACCCCGCCTCAAACTGGGACGGAGCAAAGTAGACGCCCCGCTCCAGCATGGCGTGGAAGTACCGTCCGTATTGCCCTGCGTCGGACTGCTCCACCTGGGCCAGAGCTTCCACCGGGCCACCGGTGAAGAATCCGGTGAACATGGACCGCACCCGGTTGATGCTCCCGGGAACCTCGGCCCGCTGGAACACTCCGGCGACCCCATCGGTCAGCCGTTGGGCAAGCGTATCCAAACTTTCGTAGAGTCCCGGCTTCTGCAGTTCCTTCAGCGTGGTAATCCCCGCGGTTACAGCCAGCGGGTTGCCGGACAAGGTGCCGGCCTGGTACATCGGCCCGAGCGGAGCAACCTGCTCCATGATCTCCCGCCGCCCGCCGTAGGCGCCCACCGGCAGCCCGCCCCCTATTATCTTGCCCAGGGAGGTGATGTCGGGGGTG
This sequence comes from uncultured Dehalococcoidia bacterium, assembly GCA_951812535.1. Classification (GTDB taxonomy): domain Bacteria; phylum Chloroflexota; class Dehalococcoidia; order Lucifugimonadales; family UBA3495; genus CATOSK01. The sequence goes on from CATOSK010000003.1 coordinate 73,346, forward strand.
ATCCCATACAGCGTCTGCGCCCCGCCATAGGCAACCCGGAATCCGGTGATGACCTCGTCAAAGATCAACACCGCTCCGTTCTCCTGCGTAACCCGCCTCAGTCCCTGGAGGAACCCCTCAGCGGGAGGCACCACTCCCATGTTCCCAGCCACCGGCTCCACGATGATGCCGGCCACATCCCCCGGGTATTCCTCGAAATACCGCTCCACCGACGCCAGGTCGTTGTAGTCGGCCACCAGGGTTTCCTGCGCGTAGGAGTCCGGCACTCCGGCGCTGGTGGGGATGCCGTGGGTCATCGCCCCCGATCCGGCCCGCACCAGAAGCCCGTCGGCGTGGCCGTGGTAGCAGCCCGCGAACTTGATGACCTTGCTCCGACCCGTGTAGGCCCGGGCCAGGCGGATGGCGCTCATGCAGGCCTCGGTCCCGGAACTCACCAGCCGGACGCTGTCCACCGACGGCAGCGCCTCGCATATCATCTGCGCCAGCTCCACTTCGCCTTCCGTCGGAGCGCCAAAGCTGGTGCCGTTGCCCGCGGCCTCCCGCAGCGCTTCCACCACTGCCGGATGGGCATGGCCCAGGGCCAGCGGCCCCCACGAGCATACATAGTCGATGTACTCGTTTCCGTCCACATCCCAGACCCGGCTGCCCTGCCCCCGGGCGATGAAGGGGGGCGTCCCCTGCACGGCGCGGAATGACCGTACCGGGCTGTTGACCCCGCCGGGAATATACTGCTGGGCCAGAGAAAATAATCGTTCAGAATTGGCTTGGTTCATCGGACCTCTTTTTGCGCGGGATTTGATTGGGCGTGTACGGTTTTACAAGCTGCCCAAGCCCCTGTAAGCGGTTTCTCCACGGCTGTCGATCCGGCCGAACTCTATCCAACGTTCCTCATCGTTGATCCGGTAAACGACTCGATAGGAGCCGACACGGATCCGATAAAGTGCCGGGAGTAACTGTATGGCGCCGTTCGGTCTTGGGTTTTCCGCCAGAGCCTCTATTGCGTTTAGGATGCGCCGCTGGTGTACGGGATGAATCCTCCGAAGCGCCCGGTTTACGCTGCTACCCAGGGGTTTAATCCGATAGGGAGTCGGGGATGCTGGAGGCATATTCTTCCCAGGGGACCTTGCCTTCCTCCGGTTCTTCGAAGGACTCCAGGGCGGTCACGATGTCCTCCAAGTCCTTGTAGCCTTCCGGAGAATTCATGAAATCCCGGTAGTGGTCATAGTCCACGATCAGTTCCCAGCGGTTTCTGAATCCCCGCAGGTACTCCCGCAGCGGTTCGCCAAACTTCCTGACCCCGGACTCCAGGTCCAGGTCACGGATTTTGTCGTTGGCGCCGGACGCGTAGGCGTGGAAAACCATGGAAGGGAACACCCACACCTCTTCAACTTCGTCCTCGACAAACGTGACGCCCAAAATAAAGAAACTCGGTCTGGGGTCAAAGGAAGGCATCTGAAACCAGCGCGGGTCCTTACCGCCTGACCCGCCCGCCGACTTGATTTGTACCTCGATTACCTTGCCGTCCGGGAGCCTTAACAGGGCGTCCAATCCTTCGTCCACCAAGGGCCGGTAAACGGCGACGCCCAGTTTCAGCAGTTCGCGGAATACATGCAATTCCGCTATTTCACCGGCTACTTGCCTCGTAATCATAGTTGCCCTCGACCCCTACTCCTGGAGCCAGCGGGCCACCTGCTTGGCGTGGTAGCTGATGGTTATGTCGGCTCCCGCCCGCCGGATGGCCGTCAGCAGTTCCATCGTCACGGGCTGCTCGTCGACCCAGCCCAGCTGGGACGCCGCCTTGACCATAGAGTACTCGCCACTGACGTTGTACGCCGCCAGCGGATAGTCGAACCGCTCCCGCGCCTGCCGGATGACGTCCAGGTAGGCCAGGGCCGGCTTGACCATCACGATATCCGCGCCTTCGGCGATGTCCGTCTCGATTTCCCGCAGCGCCATGCGGGCGTTGGCCGGGTCCATCTGGTAGCTGCGCCGATCCCCGAACTGGGGCGTCGAGTCTGCCGCCACCCGGAAGGGGCCGTAGAAGGATGAGGCGTACTTGGCGGCATACCCCATGATGGGAACGTCCTGCTCGCCCGCCGCGTCCAGGGATTCGCGAATGGCCCGCACCTGTCCATCCATCATCGACGACGGGGCCACCATGTCCGCGCCCGCCTGCACCTGGGCCAGGGCAGCCCTGGCCAGCAGATCCAGGGTCTTGTCGTTGTCCACCCGCCCATTGTCGATTACCCCACAATGCCCGTGGTCGGTGTACTCGCAGAGGCAAACATCTCCCACCACCATCAGGGAAGGCGCCGCCTCCTTGATAACCCGGATAGCTTCCTGCACTATGCCCTCCGGATCGTAAGCGCCGGAACCGACGGCGTCCTTTTCCGGCGGCAGCCCGAAGAGCAGAACACCGGGGATGCCCAGCGAGGCTATCTCCCGAGCCTCTTCGGCCAGCAGGTCCAGCGACAGGTGGAAGCAGCCCGGCATCGGCTCTATGGGTTCCTTCACTCCTTCCCCGTGGGTGACAAACAGGGGATAGATGAAGTGGGACGCGGACAACCGGGTCTCCCGCACCAGTGAACGCATGGTGGCCGATTCGCGCACCCGGCGCAGCCTTACATCAGGAAAGCCTAGCATGACTGGTTCTCCTTGAAATTTCGTCTCAGCCCTGAATCGTTGAACCCTAAACTGTTGAAAGAGGAGGAACGCCGGCCGACTGCGGACGGTTGTCAGACAGTCGGAGCCACCGGGGCGGTGAAGCGGTCTGCCAGGATTTCGACCAAACCCTCCACCGTGGGCTGCTCCGCTTCCAGGTCCACCCGCAGACCCAGTTCCCGCGCCGCCGCGGCGGTGACGGGCCCAATGCACGCGACCAGGGCATCTTCCAAGTATTGCTTTTCCCCGCCCAGAATGTCCAGCAGGTTGTTCACCGTGGACGAACTCGTGAACGTCACCACGTCAACACCCGACGACAAGGCGGTACGGGCGCTCTCTGCCGCCCCTCTCGGAGTGACTGTCTGGTAGGCAGCCACCCGCTCCACCCGGGCGCCCAACTCGGACAGACCCTGGGCAAGCACATCTCTTCCGATATTGGATCCCGGAAGCAGCACCGGCACTCCCACCCAGTCCCTCGACGCCAATTCCTCGACCACCGACTCCGAGACCGACCTCGCCGGAACGAAATCGGGAACTATGCCCCGTTCCTCCAGCGCCCGCCGCGTCGCCGGACCGATGGCCCCCACCGTGACGCCGGACAGCGCCCGCGCGTCTTTCCCCTTCTTGTGGAGGCGTTGGAAAACCGACTCGACCCCGTTGACGCTGGCGAAGATCACCCAACCCGGTTCCCCCAGCCGCTCAATCGAGTCGTCCAGCTCGCCACAGTCTTCCAGCGGCGCAATCTCGATGGAAGGCAGCTCGATGATATCCGCGCCCAGTTCCTCCAGTTGGCTCCGCAGATTGGAAGCCTGCGTCCTGGACCTGGTGACAAGCACCTTCTTCCCGAACAGCGGCCGGTTGTCAAACCACCGTACCCGCTCCCGCAGGTCGACGACCGGCCCCACGATGGCAATAACCGGAGGCCTGATTCCGGCCGCCCTGCCCTTTTCCACCACGTCGGTCAGGTCCCCGGTGACCGTTTTCTGCCGCGCCCATGTCCCCCACTGGACCAGGGCCACCGGCGTTCCCGGGTCCATCCCCTTTTCCTGGAGGGTTTCCATGATGGACGCCAGCGCGGCCCAACCCATCAGGACGACCAGCGTCCCGCCGGTATTGGCCAGGATGTCCCAGGGGATGACCGACTCCGGTTTGGATGGGTCCTCGCTGCCGCTGACCACGGTGAAGCAGGTGGAGATCCTGCGGTGAGTCACGGGGATACCAGCGTAGGCCGCGGCGGCCACCGCTGAAGTAATCCCGGGAACAACCTCGAAGGGCACTCCGTTCTCCGCCAGGGCCAGCGCCTCCTCGCCGCCTCTCCCGAACACGAAGGGGTCGCCCCCCTTCAGCCGGACAACCACCTTCCCCGCCTGACCCTGCTCCACCAGGAGAGCGTTGATCTCGTCCTGGGTAAGGGCCTGACGCCCGCGCTCCTTTCCCACGAACACCCGCTCGGCGCCCGCCGGAGCCAGGTCCAGCAGCGACGGGTCCATCAACCGGTCGTAGACCACCATCTGGGCCCGCTGCAAACAGCGCATCCCCTTGACGGTGATCAACCCCGGGTCTCCCGGCCCGGCCCCCACCAGGTAAACTTTGCCTGTCATATCAACCGTGCGTCATAACAGTCGGCGGAAATCCTCAATTGAAACGCGGGCTGTCCTCAATATGCTGCGCATAACTGGCAATGGAACTATCTGTCCGGCATGAACGGGTACGGTCGCTCTTCGAGTCGGGTCAATTCCATCAACAAGAAAATTGTGGCTCCCTCTGATTCTGACAATCTCGAAACCTGCCTGTTCCAACGCGCGGACAACTTCGCGCCCTGTGACTCTCGGAAGACGAGTCACACTTCGAGTTCCACAACCTCTACTGTTTTCTCATCCTCCTGGGGAATCGCCTGGCCTTTTGCTTGCAGCCCTTCCAGGGTCACTGCTATGGCCTCTTTCGCATTTTCCAGTGCTTCCAGCCTGGTTCGGCCATACGTGCTGATCGTAAGAGCAGGGACGGTGGCAATGAACAGCTCGTCTATCTCATCCCATTCGAAGACAACAGTGTAACGTGCGCTTCCCATCAAGATTCCCCGGACGTGGTGATTCTCAACCCAGCTCCACCAACCCATCCGCCCCCTGCCCCGCCAACTCCCGGAAGGCCTCCGCTGCCAACCCCCTCGGATCGTTGGCCGGGCCTGCTATCGTGCAGCGAAACGCCTCATCCCCCGATGGAGAAGCCATGAACGCCGTCAGTTCCAACCTGTCTCCCTCGCAGGTCGCATAAGCGGCCACCGGGGTCTGGCAGCCCCCTCCCAGGACTTCGAGAAAAGCCCGTTCTGCCGTGACGGCCGACCTGGTGCCGGAGTGTTCGGCCGCGGACAACAGCTCCAGCATCCGCCCGTCGCCGTCCCGGGTCTCCACCGCCAGCGCTCCCTGTCCCGGAGGCGGCACGAACTCCCGGGGGTCCAGAAACTCGGTGATCCGCTGGGAAAGGCCCAACCGGGACAGGCCTGCAGCGGCCAGGATAGCCCCGTCGCACTCCCCGCCTTCCGACTTCCGCAGCCGCGTCTCCACGTTTCCCCGCAGCGGGACCACCGTCAAACCCGGATGCAGCCGCCGCAATTGGGCCTGCCTGCGGGGACTGCTCGTGCCGATGCGCGAGTTGGCCGGAATCTCCCCGAGCGTGACTCCCCAGCGGTTGACCTGCACATCCCGGGGGTCCTCCCTTTCCAGGACCGCCCCGATGGTCAGGCCCTCCGGCAGTTGGGTGGGCATGTCCTTCAGGCTGTGCACCGCCAAGTCTATCTCGCCGGACAGCAGTTGCTGCTCGATCTCCTTGACGAACACCCCCAGTCCCATTCCCGCCAGGGGCGCCGTGGCGTTGGCGTCTCCCTGCGTCCGCACCACCACGGGTTCAAAGGATAGATTGGGGTGAGCCTCCCGCAGCAGGTCAACCACGAGTTCCGTCTGGCGCAGGGCCAGCGCGCTCCCCCGGGTGCCAACCCGGACTGGACTACTGGGGGCCACGCCTGCGCGACCCTCCATCGAAGTCCAGGATCTGACGGGCCAGCTTTTGGAAGGCGGCCTCCCGGTTTTCCTTCAGGACCCGGGTGGGCTGGTGCAGCAGTTTCTTCACCAGCGCCTGCGTCATGGCATCCAGGTGAGCCGCCAATTCCTCCGGGTCCCCTTCCCACCGGCCGCTGGTCCTGGACAGGGTCTTGGCCACCTCCTGCCGCCGGATGGTTTCGGCCTGGGTCCGGATGGAGGCGATCAGCGGGACCACGTCCAGCGAGTCCCACCACTCCCGGAACTGCCGGGTCCGTTCTTCAACGATTTCCTCCGACCTCTGCAATGCGTCCTGGATGCTCTCCCGGGAAGTTTCCGCCAGCGTTTGGAGGGAATCGATGTCGTAGACTTCCACACCCTCCAGCCCGGCGGCGGACGGATCGACGTCGCGGGGAACGGCGATATCCACCAGCAGCAGCGGCCGCCCGTCCCTCCCACGCATCGCGGCAGAGACCATGCCCCGGTCCACGACGAACCCCGGTGACCCGGTGGAGCTGATAACCACGTCGGCCTCGGCCAGGTTCAGGGCCAGGTCCTCGAAGGGAGCGGCCACTCCCCCCAACTCCTTGGCCAGCTCCTCGGCCCGCCACTGGGTGCGATTGGACACCGTGATCCTTCGCGCCCCGGCATCGGCCAGGGCCTGCGCCACCAGCCGGCCCGCGTCGCCCGCTCCCACGACCAACACCCGCCGGTCGGACAGGCCCCCCAGGATTCCCCGGGCCAGCTGGACTGCGGCCTGGCTCACCGAGCGGGAATGGTTGCCGATGTTCGTCTCCCGGTGCACCTGCCTCGCTGTCCGCAGCGCCTGGTGGAACAATCCCGAAAGCGGCCCCCGGGCGCTGCCGGTGTCGCTGGCCACGCTGAAGGCCGTCCTGACCTGGCCCAGGATCTGCCGCTCGCCCACGACCATCGAGTCCAGGCCGCTCGCCACCCGAAACAGGTGCCGGGCGCAATCATCCTCGTGGTGCTGGTACAGGTGTTCCCTCAGCTCATGGCCCGGGATGCCCGACATGGCGCTGAGGAAGTTTCCCACGTAGGCCGGCAGGCCCATCCCTTCCGCCGACCGCTCATCGGCGTAGGTATAGACCTCCATCCGGTTGCAGGTCGACAGGATCACCCCCTGGGGCGCGTAATCCCCCAGCAGCTCCAGCGCCTGGGAGAGTTGTTCCCTTTCGATGGTGAGCTTCTCCCGCACATCCAGGGACGCAGTGCGGTGGTTCAGCCCCAAGACCAGCAGGCTCAACTCACCGTCTCCTTAACCCGCCCGCGAGGGCGCACCGAACATCCTCCCCCATTGCACTGGGACAGATCCGGGCAAAGGTCCGCCTGGCCGTCATCCATCAGCCGCGACAGCAGTTGCTCCAGCGCTTCCGCCGCCCGTCCTTCCTGGACCATCTCCAGCAGTTCCTCGGTGATGCAGCACTGCCACCGTTCCGGATCAATGACGACGCGCTTCTCCTTGATTTCCTTCCGTGCCTCTGCCAGCACCGGCGCCAGGTCTGCCCACCGCAGGTTGGCGTCGTCCGCCAGGGTTTCCCTCATCTTCCGGGCCAGGGCGGGGCTGGCGCCTCCCGTGGAAATCGCCAGCGTCACCGGGTCCCGCTTCACTATGGATGGAGCGATGAACGTGCAAAGGTCTGGATCGTCCACCACGTTCAGCAGGACTCCCAGCCGCTCCGCCTCCTCGTAGATTTCCCGGTTCACATACCAGACGTTGGTCGCCGCCACGCCGATGAACGACCCTGCCAGGTCGCCGGGTTCATACTTGCGGGCGATCCATTCCACGTCGCCTCTTTGCGCCGCCCGCTGGATGCCCGGCGTCGCGTCGGGACTGATTACGGTTATGCTGGCTCCGGCGTCGCGGAGGGCTGCGATTTTCCCCTGGGCGATCCGGCCGCCCCCGAAGATCACGCAACGCTTGCCGGCCAGGTTTAGATATACAGGATAGTATTCGGGCATGGGTTCCTTCGGTTGGTTACTCCTTTGATAGCTTGTTCTGGAATCCTGGTTTCGTGTTCCCCGGGCAGGTTAGCGCGGCACCTCGCCCCGCATCCGCAGGGAGCGCAGGCGGTTCCGTGCGGCGGTGGCCGTCTTACGTCCGACCCTTCCGCGGTTGGCCCGCTTCCAGGTGCGGACCTTCTGCTTGCGTTCCACCGCGTTGTATGCCCGTTGACCTTTCATTGACGGATAGCCCTGGCTGGATAGTCCTGGGATCGAATTGCGGGCGACCGCCTAGTCGTCGACGGCGGCCAGTTCTGCCTGCTCGTTTTCCCAGAACTCCTCGTAGTCCTCGACGAAATACTTCACCCGGGTCTTCTTGTACTCCCGGGTGCTATACAACATCAGGTTGTCCGTGATGCCGGTGGCCTTGCTGATCTCCTCGCCGATCTCCTCGCACCCGTCCGGGGTCGTGGCGTGGACCATGGTGAAATGGGTGTAGGGCCAGTCCGGGAATGTCGGACGCTGGTAGCAGTGGGTAACCGCCGAATGTTCGGCCATGATCATCCCCACTTCCTCGTACCGTTCCTCCGGCACCTTCCAGACAATCATCGCGTTGGCCCGGAAACCCGACCGGCGGTGGTGCAGCACCGCGCTGAACCGCCGCATGATCTTTCGTTCCTGGAAGTCCTCGGCCAGGGCGAACAACCCGGCGTTGGTAATGCCCAGCCGCTCCGACATGGCGTCGAAGGGACGGCTCACCAGGTCCAGGTCCTCCTGGAGTTCCCGGATTGCTGCCTTCTCCTCTTCGGCCACCGGCACCGCCTGGTTCCAGTCCGGGGCCGGCGTCCGCTGCGCCTGCTCCCCGGGAGCGGCATCCGGATTGTAGTTGTGGGCCGAGCTCTTCCGGTTCACCATGTCGAAGTTGACGCCGATTTTGAAGAACCGGATGGTCGGCATGATGCGGTAGTTCTGCGCCCCGGTCTGCTCGGCCATCCATATAATCGTAGCTTCCAGGTCTCCGTCGGGAGGCACGGCGATGGTGAACCACAGGTTGTAGTAGGACCCCTCCCGGGCGTAGTTGTGGCTCACCCCCGGATGGCGGTTGATGAAAAGCGCTCCGTCGTGCAGCTTCTCCGGTTCGTAGGCGAAAGCCACCAGCGTCGTCTTGTACGCCAGGCGCCGCGTATCGAAGATGGCGCTGATCTGCCGCACCACGTTCTGCCGCTTCAGCTCCGCCAGCCGGGAAATGACCTCGTCTCCGCCAATTCCCAACTCCTCGCCGATTTCCTGGTAGGGTTCATCGGCCAAGGGGAACCGGCTCTGGATGATATTCAGTAGATTACGGTCAACCAGGTCCATTTCAGTCCGTCTCCGTTGGCTTTAAGGGTCGCCGCCTCCGCAGCCTGCTTACCCTGCTTATAGCGTAACTAGTCAAGGGGTTGCTCGGCGGCTCCGTGCCGGGCGTTCGCGCTGCCCTGGCTGGGAACAACAACGTCCCCGCCGTTCCGGCCCAGCCGTTTCTCGTAGGATTCCACGATTCCCACCAACACCCGGTCCGAGGTTTCCAGCATTTGGGACCACGATGCGACGTTGCCCGAATCCAGCACCATGGTGCGGAAAAAAACGAACGCCTCCACCGTGTCTTTCAGCGGGGTATGGCGGTCAGCCATTTCGGCGCCGTACTCGTGCCCCAGCATCAGGGCTTCTTCCAGGGTTTCCTGTCTCCGCCGCCGGGGTTGGGATTCCTGCAGCAACAGCGAGAGCAGGCGGCGTCCGAACAGACGCATCCGGTCGCGCCCTTCCTCCTCCACGCTCTGGAACCACGATTGCCGGGCCACATCCTCGTGTCCCAGCCGTCGGCGGATCCTCCGCAGGGTGGACCCCTCCAGCCGCTCCCTGGATTCGGCCTCCGCTGGAACGGCCGCCGGCTGGGTCAGGCTGAGCACGTCTTCCCTGGAAAAACGGCGGTGCCCTCCGGGCGTCCGGTAGACCCGCAAATGCCCCAGGTCGGCCCAATGCCGCAGCGTGGCCTCCTTCACCTGGAGGAGACGGCACGCCTCTCCCAGGGAAAGCCACTGGCCCTGGTCGGTGGGTTGGAGGTCAACCATCCGGCGTCACGCTGGAAAAATCTGTCAAAACCTATATAAACCTGAGAAAATGGGGCCGTTTTTCAGGCCCACAAGAGATTAGCACACGGTGATTCCACCGTCAATTCACCCGGGCTTCGTGAACCGTTAACCCGGGCTTCGTGAACCGAAGTTCTCCGCCCTTCGTTGTTCTCACTCGCACGGCAGCGTTGCAATTCAGGTGGTTTCCTTCCCGGCCCGCCTCCGGCTCTCCCGTCTTTCCCGTCTTTCCCGTCTTTCCCGCGCAGGCCGGAATCCATACCCCTGCAGATGTTAAGCTGAACCGCCTAAAACGGAACCATGCCCGCTGACACTTGCCCCTTCCCAAGTCGGGCATCCCCCCGCTACCATAATAAGGTGTCAAATCCCGGCGAGGTGTCAGGTCCCCTTGGTCCGGGTCCATCCAGCGTAAATGTTACGGAATGCGGCAAAATGTGGCAGGAGATTTTCCTCCCCGAGCCGCATCCGTTCCAGCCCCACCGTGACGAACCGCGACAAAACCAGGACATTCCGGCGGCAAGACCGGACTTTTGGGTGAAAGTTCACGGCCAACCCTTGGGCGTCCCCACCCACGAATGTCCCAAAATTTCGCACCTTGTCGCACATCTCCAGCCCGCAGGAGGCCCCCGATGTCCGTGATGGTAACCGGCGGCACCGGATTCATCGGCAACCGCATCATCCGCAAGCTCGTCGAGCGTGGCGAAGAAGTCGTGTGCTTCGATCTCGCTCCGCCCCGGCCCAACCTTGAACCCTACCTCGACCGCATCAGCATCTACCGGGGCGACGTGACCCAGGTCCCCCAGCTCCTGGAAGCCTGCCACACCCACGGCGTCCACAAGATCATCCACATGGCGGCCCTCCTCCCACCCGACACCGAAGACCGGCCCCACCTGGGAATGCTGGTCAACATCCAGGGCACCAACAACGTGTTCGAGGTTGCCCGCTGGACCGGCATCCAACGGGTGGTGTACGCCAGTTCCATCGCCGTCTACGGCGTCCAGGACACCTTCGGCAACCGCCCTCTGAACGAAGACGACCTGGCGGCCCCTATCAATATGTACGGCATGACCAAGGCCGCCAACGACTTCGCCGCCGGCAAGTACCGGGACAACTATGGGCTGGACATCCGGGGCATCCGCATCTGCACCGTCTTCGGCCACGGGCGCGTCACCGGCATGACCGGAATGATCGGAGGACTCATGGTTTCCCTCCCCGCCATCGGCCAGCCCGTGTCCATGGCCTTCGACCCAATGGAAGCCTCCCCCATGATCCATGCCGAAGACGCCGCCGAGCTCTTCGTTGAGGCCGCGCTGAAGGAGGACCTCCGGCACAACGTCTACATCAGCGGCGGCCACCTCGCCACCATCCAGGACATGGCCGACACCGTCCGTGAGTTCATCCCCGACGCCCAGATCACCACCGGCGACCGCCCCGTCCCGCACGTATACCTGGTGGACAACAGCCGGATGCTGGCCGACATCGGCTACGAAATGCCGCCCCTGCGGGTCCGCGTCCTCGAACACATCAACGACGCCCGCCGGGAAGCGGGGATGGACCCGCTTCAGGGGTGAGGCCCCGGATGGAACAAGGGCCTTTTGCCATCACCGCTAGCCCAGAGCGGGTCGGCCCTACCCCAGGTCACTATGAGATCGGGGTGGTTCCCCCTCGACACAGCTCCAGGGTGCCCGCTCCACCTTCACCCCGTCCCGGTAGATAGACCACCCGGCGTTTTCCGGCTCGATTTCGCGGCAATGCCCGATCTGCGCCCTTCGGATGCATTTCCCGTCGAGGACAGACCCGGGAGCCGCGACCACCTTTCCGATGGTCCCGTCGCCGGAAATCCGGTTCATGGCGAACATCCCTTGCTGGATGTGTCGGTCCATATCATCACTGAAAGGCCGACCTTGGACCGCCTCCGCTTCTCCAATGTCGTAGGACAGGGCCAACTCGACCGTGTGTCCCGCGACAATGACCTCCGAATATCGGACCGTAAGCCCCCGGATGGTTAGGTCTCGCTCCCGCGTCTCGCTTGCCATAAACCCCCCCTTGCTTCGAAGTTTCGCGTTGGCGGCACACTGTTCCAGTCTCGGGACTACTCCGAACACACATCGACGGTGTCCCCCTTCCCTCCTGCGCTATAATACCCGCAATGCATCCAACGTCCCGAGTCGACCGGAGGAATCATGAGCATCGCCATCGGATATGTTCCCGGGGCATTCGGCCAGGGTGGTGAGAACCCCAACTTCCTCCGGGAGCTGGTCGAGGTGGGAGACAAGTACGGCTACGACTCCATCTGGCTCAGCGACCGCATCGTCTCCGACCGATTCAGCCTGGAGCCGATAGTCGCCCTCTCCATGGTCGCCGCCTATTCCGACCGGATGAAGTTCGGCACCAGCGTGCTGGCCCTGCCCCTGCGCAACCCGGTGGTCCTGGCCAAGCAGGTCGCCACGTTGGACTACCTCTCCCGGGGACGTTTCTTCCCCGCCGTCGGGCTGGGACAGGAAGAACCCGAGGAATACGAGGCCTGCGGCGTGCCCAAGGGCGACCGCGCCCGGCGCACCGACGAGGCCATCGTCCTCATGCGCCGCCTGTGGCAGGAGGACAAGGTCACCCACGAAGGCGACTTCTTTACCTGCCACGACGTCAGCATCACCCCCAAGCCCATCTTCCAGCCCTCGCCCCCGGTATGGATCGGCGGACGCAGCCCCGCCGCCGCCCGCCGGGTCGGCCGCGTCGGCGACGGATGGCTCGTTTCCAGCGCCACTCCGTCCGAAGTTGGCGAGGGCCGGGACATCGTCTTCGACACCGCCGCCCAGTGCCAGCGGGAAATCGAAGAGGACCACGTCGGCGTCCTCCTCGGATACTACATTTCGGACGACTACGAGCAGGCGGCCACCAAGGCCCATCAGTTTGTCACCCGCCACCGGCCCGACGCCCACTTTACCGAGTTCACCGCTGTCGGCACCACCGAGCAGGTCGGCGAGCTTATCCAGCAGTACATCGACGCCGGCGCCTCCAAGTTCGCCGTCCGCCCCCTCTGCGCCGGCGAAGAGTCCATGGAACAGCTCGAGATCATGGGCCAGGAAGTCCTTCCCGACTTCCACAAGTGAACCGGGCCGCCGGACGCTTTTGTATCGGCGCCAGAACCCGCCCCCAACCGGCCGCTGAGAGAATGTCTTGACTCCTGATGCGGGTGCGCCTGATCCGGGGTCGCCGCCCCCGTTGGCCCGGCTCCGCGCCGCCACACCGCCGGCCCTGCGGTACCGCTCCTTCCGGTACTTCTGGCTCGGGATGCTCGCCTCGGTCACCGGCTACCAGGTCTTCCAGTTCAGCCAGCTTTGGCTGGCGTACCAGCTCACCGGCTCTCCCCTGTCCCTCGGGTATGTCGGGCTCGCCAACGCCATCCCCGGCATCGTCCTCAACCTCTTCGGGGGAGTCTATGCCGACCGCCTGGACCAGCGCCGCCTCATCATCGTCACCCAGCTCATTACCGCATCCCTAATCGGACTGCTGGCCAGCCTGACCCTGCTCGCCCTGGTGCGGCCGTGGCACCTCTTCGCCATCGCCTTTTCCGTCGGAGCCGTCGAAGCCTTCAACCAGCCGGCCCGCCAGTCCCTCTACCCCCGCCTCGTCGACCGGCGCGTCCTGGTCAGCGCCATCGCCCTCAACTCATCCATCTGGCAGGGCACCCGCATCGTCGCCCCCGCCCTGGCGGGAGTAACCATCGCCCTGGTCGGAACATCAGCAGCAATCTACGGAGCGGCGGCATGTTCCGCGCTGATGGCCCTGGTCATCTTCTTCCTCCGCGTACCTCCCGTCGCAAGCGCCCCCCGGTCCAGCGCTGCCCGGGGAATGCTGGAAGGCTTGGCGTTCATCTGGAATAACCGCATCTTCACCTTCCTCATCGGTATGACCTTCATCAACAGTTTCTTCGGAATGAGCTACATCATCCTGATGCCCATCTTCGCCGTGGATGTGCTCCAGGTCGGCGCAGGAGGACAGGGCCTGCTGGTCAGCGTCAGCGGCGTCTCCGCCCTGGCAACGTCCCTCTGGTTCGGCTCCCGTACCGGCGTCTCCCACCAGGGCTTCCTGATGATCGGTGGGGCCGTTTTCTTCGGAGGACTCATCGCCGCCTTCGCCGTCACCTCCCAGTTCCTCGGATGGTTCCCCCTGGCCCTCGCCATCCTGTTCCTTGCCGGATTCGCCAACTCCCTCTACATGGTCAACGTCCAGGGACTTCTCCACAGCCTCGTCCCTGACCGGATGCGTGGCCGCGTCATGGGCTTCTTCGGAATGACCTGGAGCGTCATGCCCCTCGGAGGCCTTCAGTCCGGCGCTATCGCCAGCGTCCTGGGAGCGCCGATCGCCGTCGCCATCGGCGGGCTGGCCGTCGCCGCTTTCGCCGTGGGCCCTGCCCTCTTCAACCCCCACGTCCGCAGGGTGGACCAACTCCTCGTCCAGCGGGAAGAGGCCCTGGCCGCGTCCGCCAGCGGCGGCAGTAGTAGAGGTGAGAGCTAACTGGAGAACAGGCGGAGGTTGGGGCGAAAGCTCGCAGCGTCCCGGACCCCTACCGCCGCTCCCGCGCCCGACGGACCCGGAAATTGGCCCCGTCCTTCTGGCGGCGGGCCCATTTCAGGTAGCCCCGGACCTCGGGGTTGGCCTTGAGCAAATCCAGGGAGTGGAGTTCTGCTGCGAGGGTAGACTCCGAGAACATGGCGTGAAGCTGCCGGTGACAGGTTGCGCACAGTCGGGCCGTCGGCCCAAACTTGCCCCCTCTGGCCTTGGGGACCAGGTGATGAATCGTGTACCGTTCAACGTCCCGGAGACATAGTTCGCAGGACGCGGATTCCGCCTTGCCGGGCAGGGCATCTCCCGGACGCTGCCCGCCGTTCCGGCGTGGGCGGTCGCCCCGGCTCACCCCGGGCTTTCCTCCGAATGAAGGAAACGCCAGCCGGGCATATCCACCTGCCACTCACCGTCTTCCAGGCGCATCGGAATGACCAGCCCCGACATCATGCGGCGCTCGTGGACGCGGTCGTTGTCCTGGGTGACGCCGAAGGGCAGGAACACGAAGGCATACTCGTCGTCGATATACCGCGTTGGGGCAACCCCCAGATCAGTCAGGTCCTCCAGCGGCCACAGCCCGAGGACGGTCTTCCTGAAATCTTCCAGCATGGACGCCCGCATGGAATGGGACTGGTCGTACCCCGCCCGGTAGGCGTCCTGCATGTTGACGTTGTTGCGGGTGGCCCACACGCCCATGCGCATTCCCCGGGTCTCCCGGGAGAGCATTGACCACGCCAGGTCCATGTTGCCGTCCCGGACCGCTTCGGCGAACACGCCGGCCCGGTTGCCCACGTCGTCGGGTTCCTGGCTCCTTCGTTGTCCGGGAATTCGCATTGGCAGCACCCTTACCGTTGGTGGAAAAACTGGTGGAAAAACACGCTGGCGGCAACGCGTTGCCCGCCCGCTCATTTGTGGGCCATAATAGCATATTGGCCCTGTCGGTTCCGGCAGGGAACGGGGGTTCACCGCAGGGGGAAGGCGGTGCATCGGCGCTTACGTTTTTCGTTGACACCCCATATTGGCGGTGTTAGGATGATTGTTGACCAAAAGGGTCAACAATAGGAAAACCAGTGGGGTAGAGTCCTGGGAACGGCCAGGACTGCCCGGCATCCGCAATGGGTCCGTCCAGTTTTGGAGGAGCATCTATGGCCACCCAGAGAGTTATCTCACGCTCGACTTCTTCCGAGGAGCTCCAGTCCGACTACAAGTGGGGCTTCACCATCGACATCGAGCAGGATGCCGCCCCCAAGGGCCTGAACGAGGACATCGTCCGGCTCATTTCCGCCAAGAAGAACGAGCCCGAGTGGATGCTGGAGTGGCGGCTTCGGGCCTTCCGGCATTGGCTCCGGCTGAACCAGGAAGAGCCGACCTGGGCCAACATTCACCACGACACCATCGACTTTCAGGACATCCACTACTACGCCGCCCCGGTCGAGAAGGGGGACGGCCCCAAGAGCCTGGACGAGGTGGACCCGGAGCTGGTGGAGGCTTTCAACAAGCTCGGCATCCCCCTGGACGAGCAGAAAAGGATGACCGGCGTGGCGGTTGACGCCGTGCTGGACAGTGTCTCCGTCGCCACCACCTACCAGGATATGCTGGAGAAAGCCGGCATCATCTTCTGCTCCATGAGCGAAGCCATCCAAAACCACCCCGAACTGGTGCAGAAGTACCTGGGTTCGGTGGTCCCCTACGCCGACAACTTCTACGCAACATTGAACTCCGCCGTGTTCAGCGACGGGTCCTTCGCCTACATTCCGAAGGGTACCCGCTGCCCCATTGAGCTGATGACCTACTTCCGAATCAACGCCGAGGAGTCCGGCCAGTTCGAGCGGACCCTCATCGTCGCCGAGGAAGGCAGCTACGTCAGCTACCTGGAAGGCTGTACCGCTCCCATGCGGAAGACCAGCCAGCTCCACGCCGCGGTGGTCGAGCTGGTCGCGCTGGACGACGCCGAAATCAAGTACTCCACCCTGCAGAACTGGTACCCGGGCGACAAGGAAGGCAAGGGTGGGGTCTACAACTTCGTCACCAAGCGGGGCAAGTGCGCCGGCCAGAACTCCAAGATTTCCTGGACCCAGGTTGAGACCGGCTCGGCTATCACCTGGAAGTACCCCAGCGTGATCCTCCAGGGGGACAACTCGGTGGGCGAGTTCTACTCGGTGGCCCTGGTCAACAACTACCAGCAGGCCGACACCGGCACCAAGATGATCCACATCGGCAAGAACACCAAGAGCACCATCGTCGCCAAGGGCATCTCGGCCGGACACGGCGAG
Source organism: uncultured Dehalococcoidia bacterium (assembly GCA_951812535.1). Taxonomy (GTDB): domain Bacteria; phylum Chloroflexota; class Dehalococcoidia; order Lucifugimonadales; family UBA3495; genus CATOSK01. Next base: position 89,966 of record CATOSK010000003.1, read on the forward strand.
AACACCTACCGGGGGCTGGTGAAGATCAACCCATCCGCCAACGGCGCCAAGAACTTCACCCAGTGCGACTCCCTTCTCGTGGGGGACCAGTGCGGGGCCCACACCGTTCCCTACATTGAAGTCCGCAACCCGACAGCCCAGATGGAGCACGAGGCAACCACCTCCAAGGTGAGCGACGACCAGCTGTTCTACTGCCAGCAGCGGGGAATCGGCCTCGATGACGCCCACTACATGATTATCAACGGCTTCTGCCGCGGCATCTTCCAGGAACTTCCCTTCGAGTTCGCCATGGAGGCCTCGCAGCTCATGAAGGTAAGCCTCGAAGGGACGGTTGGTTAACCGGGGTGTCTCTTTTCCCTGACAAGCTGGCCATAGGCTGGAAGGACTCCCGGCAATGACAACCGCAACGGATGATTCCCGCCTCGGGATACTCGAAGGCCGGATAATTGAACAATCCGCTACGATAAGGCAACTCAGTGACCGGGTTGAAGCAGGATTGCGCGATGTGAACGAACGCATAGACTCCGGGTTGCTGGATGTCCGGCAGGAGTTGCGAGCCACCAACGCCCGCATCGACCGCATGTTCTTGGCCATCCTCGGTATCGGAGCGGCCCAGATAGCCCTGCTGATTACCCTCATTTTTCGCACCACTTGACCAAGCCATCCCCACCGAGGCTATAACCACTCCATGACCGAACTTCTCAAAGTTTCCAACCTCCACGTCGCCGTGGAAGACCAGGAAATCCTCCGCGGCGTGAACCTGACCGTCAACGCCGGTGAAGTCCACGCCATCATGGGACCCAACGGCTCCGGGAAAAGCACCCTTGCCAACTCCCTGGCCGGACGCCCGGAGTACACCGTCACCGATGGAGAAGCGATCTACCAGGGACAGGACCTGCTGGTCCTGGAACCGGAGGACCGGGCCCGGGCCGGTGTGTTCCTCGCCTTCCAGTACCCGGTAGAACTGCCCGGCGTCCGCGCCTGGCAGTTCCTCAAGGCCGCCGTCGACGCGAAGCGCACCTTCGCCGGCGAGGAGGAGACCAGCGCCCGCGAGTTCGACCGGATGCTCCGGGAAAAGGTACAGATGGTCGACATGGACCCCGAACTCACTCGCCGCGCCGTCAACGAAGGCTTCTCGGGCGGCGAGAAGAAGCGCAACGAAATTCTCCAGATGGCGATCCTGGAACCCACGCTCGCCCTCCTCGATGAGACCGACTCCGGCCTGGACATTGACGCCCTCCGCATCGTGTCGGACGGGGTCAATAAGCTCCGCGGGCCGGAAAATGCCATCGTCCTGGTCACTCACTACCAGCGCATCCTCAACTACATCACTCCCGACTACGTTCACGTCCTCCTGGATGGGCAGATCGTCCGCTCCGGCGGCCCCGAACTGGCCCACGAACTGGAAGAAAAAGGCTACGAGTGGATCCGGGAGGCCGTCGAGGCAGGAAACTGACCGCCTCGCCTGAATAACCAATGACAACGACACCCACCCGCTTTCCCCACTACACCGCTGCATTCGAAGCCCTGTCCGCCGATGACGGGCTGGCTTGGCTCGCCCCTCTGCGTCAACGCGCCTGGGACCGGTTTGGCGAGCTTGGGTTGCCCACCCAGCGCCGCGGCAATGAGAAATGGAAGTACACCGACATCCGCCGCATCGCCAACGTACCCTTCACCCATCCCCTGGACCTGGCGCCTGAGATTGAGCAGGACCGCCTGGCCTCCGCGCCTTCCGGCCCCGGGTGGACCGCGCTGGTATTCGTGGACGGACGTTTTTCCCCGTCACTTTCCTCCCCCCCACCCGCCGGATTCTACGCCGGTTCCATCGCCGGCGCCGAAACCGCCCAGGCATTGGTGGAAGAACACCTGGCGGGACAGGCATCCCCTGATGACGATGGCTTCGTGGCCCTGAATACCGCCTTCCTGCGGGACGGGGCGCTGGTCCACCTTCCCAGGAACGCCGAAGCTGCCGATCCGGTCAACCTGGTGTACATCACCACCGGCCGGGAGCAACCCCGCGTGACCCACCCCCGGACCCTGGTGGTGGCCGAAAGCAACTCCCGCCTCAACCTGGTGGAGAGCTACGTCAGCCTCACCGGGGAGCGGTTCCTCACCAACGCCGTCACCGAAATCGTCGTCAAGGACAGCGCCTCGGTGAACCACCACCGCCTGCTCCTGGAGAGCGACCAGGCCTACCACGTCGGCGTCAGCCGGGTTGCCCAGGGACGGGACAGTTCCTTCACGTCCGCCTCCTTCGCCAAGGGAGCCGCCCTCGGGCGAAACGACTTCCAGGTGACACTGGACGGGCCGGGTTCCACCTGCACCCTGAACGGCCTGTACTTCACCACCGGCAACCAGCACATGGACAACTTCATCAACATTGACCACGTCCAGCCCAACTGCACCAGCCGCCTGCTCTACAAGGGCATCCTGGACGGACATTCCCGCGCGGTCTTCGGAGGCAACGTAACGGTCCGCAAGGAAGCGCAGAAAACCGACGCCCAGCAGACCGACAAGAACCTGTTGCTTTCCCATGAGGCCGAGGTGGACAGCAAGCCCAGCCTCCTCATCTACGCCGACGACGTCAAATGCGGCCACGGCGCCACCGCCGGACATATCGACGATGACACCCTCTTCTATATGCGCAGCCGGGGACTAGACGTGGCCACCGCGAGCCAGATCCTAATTCACGCCTTCGCCAGCGAAATCATCGAGGCCGTGGAGCTGGAACCGCTTCGGGATTTCCTCGACTCCCTCTTCATGGAGGCGATTCCCGACGCGACCCTGCCTCTTGGGAGGGCATCGTGACCACTCCCAATAACCCTCTCGACATCGAAAAGCTGCGCCAGGACTTCCCGGTCCTCCACCAGGAAGTCAACGGACATCCCCTGGTCTACCTGGACAACGCGGCCACCAGCCAGAAACCCCAGTGCGTCATCGACGCGCTGGTCCACTACTACGCAACCGACAACTCCAACGTCCATCGCGGCGTCCACACCCTCAGCCAGCACGCCACCGACGACTACGAGGCCGCCCGCAGCAAAGTCCGCCGCTTCATCAACGCCGCCGAGGACCACGAGCTCATCTACGTACGCGGCACCACCGAGGCCATCAACCTCGTAGCCCAGACCTACGGCCGCCAGAACATCGGGGCCGGCGACGAGATCATCATCACCGGCATGGAGCACCACTCCAACATCGTCCCCTGGCAGATCCTCACCCAGGACACCGGGGCCGTCCTCCGGGTCATCCCCTTCAACGACAACGGCGAGCTGCTGCTGGACGAGTACGAAAAACTCCTTGGCCCCCGCACCAAGCTGGTATCCGTCGTTCACCAGTCCAACGCCATGGGCACCATCAACCCCATGGAGGCCATCATCGAGCAGGCTCACGCCCGGGGAATCCCGGTACTGGTAGACGGCGCCCAGTCCATTCCCCACATACCCATCGACGTCCAGAAATTGGACTGCGACTTCTTCGCCTTCTCCGGACACAAGCTCTACGGTCCCACCGGCATCGGAATCCTCTACGGCAAGTCCGAACTCCTGGAGCAAATGCCCCCCTACCAGGCGGGCGGAGAGATGATCCGCTCCGTCACCTTCGAAAAGACCCTCTACAACATCCTGCCCCACAAGTTCGAGGCCGGCACGCCCAACATCGCCGGCAGCATTGGGCTGGGAGCAGCCATTGACTACGTTGAAGACGTCGGCATGGAGCGGATCGCTTCCTACGAAAAGGAGCTCCTGGACTACGGCACCGACCGGCTCACGCGCATCGAGGGTCTGCGGCTCATCGGCACCGCCAGGGAAAAGGGCGGCATCCTGTCCTTCACCCTGGGCGACATCCATCCCCACGACATCGGCACCATCCTGGACTCCCAGGGAATCGCCATCCGGACCGGCCACCACTGCGCCCAGCCGGTGATGCAGCGTTTCGCGATTCCCGCAACGGCCCGAGCCTCCCTCGCCTTCTACAACACCCGCGCCGAGATAGACACGCTCGTCGAGGGCATTGACCGGGTGCTCGAGGTCTTCAGCTAGGCAACATCACTTATTGCAACACCCGAAGGTTGAACGCACATGTCTGACCTTAGCGACCTTTACCAGGAAATCCTCCTGGAACACAACAGCAAGCCCCGCAACTTCCGCAAGCTGGACGACGCCACGGTATTCGCCGAGGGTTTCAACCCCCTCTGCGGCGACCAGTACACCGTCTACCTCAAGCTCGACCGGAACGAATCCGGGGAGGACGTGGTCTCCGACATCAGTTTCCAGGGGGCCGGTTGCGCCATATCCAAGGCCTCCGGGTCCATGCTCACCAGCCAGGTCAAGGGCATGACCCTGTCCGAAGCCGACGCCCTGTTCCACCAGTTCCACCGGATGCTGACCGAACCCGGCGCGGAGCTGGACTACGACCTGCTCGAAGACCTGGAAATGCTCGCCGGCGTCGCCGAGTATCCCACTCGTATCAAGTGCGCCATTCTCATCTGGCACGCCCTCCGCGCCGCCATGGAAGGCAAGAACGACGTGGTGACCACCGAGTAACCGGCCCAGGCACAACGCCGACCTACTGTACTGACCGGTCCGAGAACAGCCCTCTCATGCCGCAGTTGCCCGACTTCCCCTTCGACAGCCTCTACGCCGACGCCATCATGGACCACTACCGCAACCCCCGCCATCGGGCGCCGGTGTTGGGCGGGAACATCCAGTCCCACCAGTTCAACCCCTTCTGCGGCGACGAGGTTACCTTGGACATCCGCCTGGACTCCCAGGGCCGCGTGGCCGAGGTCAGCTCCGTTTCCGACGGCTGCTCCATCATCCAGGCCTCCGCCTCCATGATGGCCGACTCCATGCCCGGCAAGACCCTGGAACAGCTCAGGGGACTGTGCCAGCAGTTCCGCGGCATGATGCAGGGACAAACCCTGACGGACGAAACACTCGCCGGAATGGGGGACTTGCCCGCCCTCAGGGTCGTCCGGCAATACCCGGTCCGCATCAAGTGCGCCCTCCTTCCCTGGGTCGCCCTGGAAGAAGGCATCAAGCAGGCCACCCCTGCCAACTAGACATCGGCCTGCCCTTGGGGAATGCCCGGGGAGGCATTAGCGTACCTAAACCGGCTCCTTGTTTTCCAGCCAGGCGTACACCAACCGAACGTAATCTGCGAAAGTTAGCTCATCTCTGACCAATCGCGTTTCCTGACACAACGCGGGAAGTTCGTACTGGAATTGGTCGTACTCCTCCGCCATGATGCTGCCACTCGCGAGTCCTTCGTTGTAAGAAGCCAGCCAATTCCTTACCACGACTACAAGCTCTCTTGCGCTGCCGCTGTGAGACTTTACGCCCTGACCTGCAATATCCGAGACGAATACATCATCGTTGTTTCGTGTTGTCATTCAGGTTTGCTTTTTTGGATCGACTCCGAGCTGCCGCCACCTTCTTGACCGCCCTGCGGGCCTCCTTCAGAGTAATGGCGCCTTTTGTCCTAAGGGGTGCCGGTCGTTGGCGTTTAGCGGGCACGGTTGCTCCTCCTTGTCCTTGCGCTTCACCAATAGCATGACATGATGCTGGCGCCGGGGGGCGGCACCGCCTCGAACGCGTACCTCCGGCAGCCCAGGCCCCGCCCGGGAAATCAGCTCGCCCCCTAAATCCCCAGACCAGCGTAGACCTCGGGATTGGCGCATGCCTCCAGCCGCTCCCCCCTCAGCCCGGCCAGCAGGTTCCGCACCGCCAGGAACATCGTCTCCCGCCGCGTAGGGATGGCCGCGCTTCCCACGTGGGGAGTGATCACGATGTTGTCCAGGGTCAGCAGGGGGCTGTCTGCCGGCAATGGTTCGGGATCGGTCACGTCCAGGCCCGCGGCGTAGATCCATCCCTCCTTCAGCGCGGTATACAGCGCCTGCGGGTCCACCACCGGCCCACGGGCGGCGTTGATCAGGACCGCCGTGGCTTTCATCGCCCGCAGTTCCGCCTCCCCCATGAAGTGGCGGGTCTCCGGCGTCAGTGGAACGTGCAGCGAGACAAAGTCCGCCGCTGACAGGAGGGCGGAGAGGTCAGCGTACTCCAGTCCGTACTCTGCTTCCAGCTCCGGCTTGCGGGTGCGGGAGTAGTAGACAACCCGCATGTCGAACCCCCTGGCCCGCTTCACCATCTCCAGTCCGATCTCCCCCAGCCCGACGATCCCCAGCGTCGCCCCGTGAACGTCCACGCCCAGCCAGCCCAGCGGATGGAACGCCATTTGCCACTGTCCGTCCCGCACCCACCGTTCGCTCTCTCCCACCCGGCGGGCCGCGCACATCAGGAGGGCGAACGCCAGGTCTGCGGTACACTTGGCCAGGACCCCGGGAGTGTTGCCCACCAGGATCCCCCGTCTCGTTGCCTCGGCGACGTCGATATGGTCCACCCCCACGCCCAGGTTGCTGACAACCTTCAATCCCGGAGCGGCCTCCATCGTTGGCCCGTCCATCCGGTCCATGATGTTGGTCAACACGCCCGCCCTGCCGGATAGCAGACTTCGGAAAGTATCCGGCGACGGAGGGTATTCATCCGGCCAAACCTCCACCTCGGCCCCTTCTTCCAGCATCTTCACGGCTTCGGGCAATATCTCCCGGGATACCAACACAGCGGGCTTGTCCATAGGCCCCTCCCTGTCGCCGGCCCGGGAATATCCATCGCGTAGCGCCCGGCCGGGTTTGCGCCATTTTATCCAACGCCCGGCCGGTTGCGCCACCGCGTTACCACCAGTCGCTCCCGGTGCTATACTTGGCCGGAAATTTTCGCACCCTGGAGGAACCAATGGCCCTGTTTTTGACCGAGCGCGAAGTCGTGGGACTGCTGCCCATGGACGAGTGCATCGAAGTGCTGGATGAAGCCTTTTCCCACGCGGGAGCGGGTCAGGTTGAAGTCAAGCCCCGCTCCCGCATCCGAATGCCCAACGGCTTCTTCCACTTCATGTCCGCATCCGACGAAGGGCACGGCGTGTTCGGCTACAAGGCCTACCCTTCCTTCGCCGGCCCAGCCGGAAGCAAGTTCCTCGTCATGCTATATGACTTCGAGTCAGGGGAGCTTCTCGCCCTCATCGAGGCTGGCCGGCTCGGACAGATCCGCACCGGCGCCGCCTCCGGACTCGCCACCAGGTACATGGCCCGCCAGGACGCTTCCACCGTCGCGGTCTTCGGTTCCGGGTTCCAGGCCCGCACCCAGTTGGAAGCCGTCTGCGCCGCCCGCGACATCAAGCAGGCCCGGGTGTACAGCCGCCGCGAGGAGCGCCGGGAGGAATTCGCCCGGCGCATGAGTGAGCAGCTCAACCTCAACGTTGAAGCCGTGGCAAGCCCCTCCGACTGCGTGGCGGGTGCCGACGTCATCGTCACCATAACCTCCGCCCGCGACCCGGTATTTGCCGGGTCCGAACTCGCCCCGGGAGCCCACGTCAACGCCGCCGGAGGCAACCACTGGCAGCGCCGCGAGGTGGACGAGGACACTGTGACCCGCTCCAGCGTTATCGTCGTTGACAACCTGGACCAGGCCCGGGTGGAGTGTGGAGACCTCCTGTGGCTGGAGGCCCGGGGCAGCTTCCGCTGGGACATGGCCCACGAGCTTCAGGACGTGGTGGCTGGCCGCGTGGACGGGCGCCCTTCCCCCGACTCCGTCACCCTCTTCGAGTCCATGGGCGTCGCCCTCGAGGACATTGCCGCCGCCCAGCTGGTCTACCGTAAAGCCAGGGAACAGGGCATCGGCCAGGAACTTCCCTTCTGACCCTGCCCCCTTCGCAAGTGGTGGGACAAGAAAGAAGGCCCCCGCATCAACGGGGGCCTTCGCTGTTGGTAATGTCAGATCGGGTTAGATGACCCGGCCAACGAACCGGTGCTTTTCAGCCTCGCACAGTTCCCGGGACAGCCGTTCCTGTTCGGTCATTCCGGGACCTGCCAGCAAGTCATAAACGTGGACGATCTGGTGTCCCAGCTTGGGCAGAACTCCCTTTTCTTCGGTTTGTACGCGTGTAGCCAACGTAGGTTTCTGTCAACCCCCTGATAATATATTGGTGTCGTCGCTCCCTCGTTTACCGCGCTCCCCGGATGGACGTCTACACCCGGTTATGTCGATAATGTAACTGAGGCAACATCACTGTATCCAATATACTACTGCCTTAATATCGTGTCAAGGGATATTAGCAAGCTCTTAATATAAATAAAGCAAATATAACATCCGCCTCGTCGGCCGTGGGGGGAGGGGAAAGGGGTCTCTTCAGGAAAAGGGGGTTTGCAGGCCAACTGTCCCGCAGCCTGTTGGGGAAAGGGCTACAAGCCCAGCTTGCCGGGGTTCATGATGTTCGCCGGGTCCAACGCCCGCTTGATGGATTGAATGACGTCCTGGGATGTGCCCCGCTCGCGGGCCAGCAGGTGGTTCAGCTTCACGCCCGTCCCGTGGCAATACTCCATGATGCCGCCCATGTCCTGGGCCAGTTCCAGCACCCTCGCCACGCCCTCGCCCAGCCGGTCCCGGTAGCCCGCGTCGTTGCTCCGGGAAGGGACCACCATCATCGAAAAAAGCTCCGGACGGCTCCACAGCGCGTACTCCACCACCCTCGCCCCATGCTCCGCCAGGATCGTCTCGCTCCTGCGGCGGTATTCCAGCACCTGGGAAATCGGCAGCGCCAGGTGCAGGTAGTCGAAGCTGCGCCCCCTCTGCCGGTTCCACCGCACCTCCCGGGGTTTATCCAGGGCGGTCCGCTTGAAGTTCTCCGCCGATTCGTGCCTGTACTCCCAGTAGTCCAGCGTCGGCTCCGGGCCAATGTCCTTGCCGCCAAACTCCTTGCAGACCTGCATCGTCCGCAGGTGGTTGGCCGCCACGCCCTCCCTGAACCCCTCGAAAAGCAGGTACAGCTTCACCTGCCCGTCCTCTTCCGTCAGGTCCAGGAGCGTTGGGCGGATTCCCAGGGCCATCATCTCCCCCACCGCCCCGAAGCCATCGTCGAAGCTGTCGAAGCCTGCGGCAGCGAACACCTCCGCCTCCGGCTTGCGGAAGACCTTGACCGTGGCCTTGGTGATGATCCCGAAAACGCCCTCCGAGCCAATGAACAACCGGTTCAGGTCCGGCCCCGTCGAGTTCTTGGGAACGGCCCGGGTGGAGATGACCTGCCCGGTGGGCGTAACCACCTCCAGGGCGGCCACCTGCTCCCCCATCGGACCGAAGGCGGACGCCCGGTATCCCACCCCGTTGGTCGATATGGTCCCCGCCACCGTCGCTATCGGAACGCTGTAAGGGTCATGCCCTGGCATCAGCCCATGCTCCGCCAGCGCGTCGTACAGGTCCTCCAGGACCACCCCGGCTTCCACCCTCGCCGTCATATCCTGCGGGCTGATTGAAAGGATGCGGTTCAGGCGCTTCACGTCCACCACCATCCCGCCCTCCACCGGCAGGACTCCGCCCATCACCCCCGTTCCTCCTCCGTATGGGATAACGGGGATGCGCCACTCGTTGGCGAGACCCACTACCTCCGAAACTTCCCGCACCGACCCGGGCCGCACCACCACCTCGGCTAGCTTCTCGAACGCCGACTCTGCGCCGAAGGCACGCCAGGGGCTCAGCGCATCGGCGGAGTAGCGGTCCAGGTCGTAGGATTCAATCAGGACGTTGTCGGCCCCGACCACTCGGGTCAGGACTTCGATCTTTGACGAGTCCATCCTGGCGTAGCTGCTCACAAACCCGGCGGGAGGCAGAAGCAGGATAGACGGGAAATCGCAGGCAAGGCTCGGCCGCTCGCCGCTCTGGTGGAAATGGCCGGCGGCAACGCGGCTACTTCCGTGGCTGACGCTGCCACTCGGTGCCCCGGGCAGTATCTTCCAGGATGATGCCCTGTCCGGCCAGCCCGTCCCGGATCCGGTCGGCCAGGTCGAACATCCGGTTCTTCCGCAGTTCCGCCCGGGTCTCCAGCAGCATTTCGATGAACGGCTGCGCCGACAGCAGGTCCCCACCGTCGTCCTCGCGTTCCCTGAACGTCAACCCCAGCACGCTTCCGAGTTCCGACAGCCGTTCCTGGGCCGGGCGGACATCCATCCCCAGCTCCTGGGAGCGGTTGATCTCCCGCGCCAGGTCGAAAAGGGACGCAATGGCCTGTGGAGTGTTCAGGTCGCTAGCCATCGCGTTGTGGAACCGCTCCGCGAACGGAGCGGCGTCCAGGGGCTCCCCCGAGTTACCGTTGCTCCGCAGGGCGTGGCGGAAACGCTCCATGCTCCGCTCCATCGCCGCTGCCCCTTCCTCCGAGTAGTTCAGCGGGGCCCGGTAATGGGAACTCAGGAAATAGAGCCGCAGCGAGTCCGGGCTGTACCGCCCCAACGCCTCCTCCGCGGAAACCAGGTTCCCCAGCGACTTGCTCATCTTGTCGTCGCCGAACTGCAGCAGGCCGTTATGCACCCAGTATCGCGAGAAGGGCTGCCTCCCGGTGAAAGCCTCGCTCTGCGCGATCTCGTTCTCGTGGTGGGGAAACACCAGGTCCATGCCCCCGCCGTGGATGTCCAGCGGGTCCCCCAGGCGGTCCAGCGACATCGCCGTGCATTCAATGTGCCACCCCGGCCGTCCCGGTCCCCAGGGGCTGTCCCAAGCTGGTTCCCCTTCCTTGGCGCCCTTCCACAGGGCAAAGTCCATGGGATGTTCCTTGTCTTCATCCACCTGGATCCGCGCCCCCGCAATCATCCCTTCCAGCGTCCGGTGGCTCAGCTTCCCGTAGTCCTCGCTCCGGTTGACCCGGAAGAAAACATCCCCGCCGGCGGGATAAGCGAAATCCCCCTCGATGAGCCGTTCTATCGTCTTGATAATGCTGGGAATTTCCTGGGTGGCCCGGGGATAGTGGTGCGCCCGCTTGATGTTCAGCCCGTCCATCGTGGCAAAGAAGTCCTGGATGTACCTCTGCACCAGCGCTTCTTCCTTCACCCCTTCATCCTGGGCCCGCTGGATGATCTTGTCGTCAATGTCGGTAAAGTTCTGGACGTGCAGGACCTCGTACCCGATGTGTTCCAGGTACCGGCGCAGCACGTCGAACACCACGTAGCTCAGAGCGTGCCCGACATGAGTGGACGAGTACGGCGTGACGCCGCAGACGTACATCTTGACGGTCTTCCCGTCGGCGGGGACGAATTCTTCCTCCCGCCCGGTTAGAGTGTTGTAAAGCTTCATGCTCTGGCTGACAGTCGGGAAACTCGCTGGCTGGACTGGATGCCCGTTGGGTTTATCACCGGGGCGTTCATTCCCCGGGGAGGCGCCTGACGGCTGCCACGGCGGACGCCGCGATGCCTTCTTCCCTTCCGGTGAACCCCATGTAATCGGTGGTGGTCGCCTTGATGCTGACCTGTTCCGGCCCTACCCGAAGCGCCGCGCTCACCTTGTTCCTCATCTCGGGAACGTGCCCGCCCAGCCTCGGTTTTTGCGCGAGTATTGTAGCATCAACGTTTTGAATGAGCCAACCGGATGCCCGCAGCATTTCCCCCACCTTCTCCAGCAGCACCAGGCTCGAAATGTCCTTGTACTGCGGATCGCTGGAAGGAAAATGCTCCCCTTTGTCCCCCAGGTTCGCGGCGCCCAACAGCGCATCCATCACCGCGTGCACCAGCACATCCCCGTCGCTGTGACCCTCCAGGCCCCGGTCGTGAGGGACGTCCACTCCGCCCAGGACCAGCCGTCTGCCCGCTGCCAGCCCGTGGGCGTCGAATCCCATCCCCACCCGGAAATCCACCATCATCCCCGCGCCCTCCCCTGCCCCTTCAGCAGCGCTGACATCACATCCAGATCCTCCGGGGTCGTCACCTTGATGTTCCTGTAAGAGCCCGGAAACATCTGCACCGGATGGCCCATCATCTCCACCATCGCAGCGTCATCCGTCACGTCTTGTCGGCAACGGGCATGAGCTTCCAGCAGGAGGGAATATCGGAAAATCTGCGGGGTCTGCGCCGCCCACAGGGTGTCCCGCGGCAGCGTTTCAGCCACCAGGTTACCATCGCCGGCCACCTTGATCGTATCCTTCACCGGAACGCCGGCCACCGCTGCGCCCGTTTCCCGCGCTGCCTGCAACCCCCGCTCCAGCAGGTCGTGACTCACCCCGGGCCGCGCCCCGTCATGCACCATCACCCAGTCGCATGGCTCCAGGGCCCTCAGGCCGTTCAGCACCGAGTCCTGCCGCCTGGCTCCCCCCTCGCACGCGGTGCTCACCTTCGCGAAGCCGTGACGGCCGAGGACATTCCGCGCCGCTCCCAGGTCCCCCCGCGCCAGCACAAGGACAATCTCATCCACCAGAGGACAGGAATCGAACGGCTCCAGTGTCACAGCGATCAGCGGACGCCCCATCAACTCGGCGAAGGTCTTGTTGACCCCTTCCATGCGGGTGCTCATCCCCGCCGCAACCACAACCACACCCACCCGTTCCCCCCGCTTCAAGTCGGGGCCTGGTTGACCGCTGCCGAGCGGTGCGTCTGAGTTCACTGGATTGGCCATTGCCCGGCGGGCTCGGCGTGCCGGCGCCCTACCTGGGCTGGGCGAAGATTATCCGTCCTGCCGCTGTCTGCAGGACCCGGGTCACCACCACGTCATGGGCGGCCCCGATAAACCGGCGTCCCCCTTCCACAACTACCATCGTTCCATCGTCCAGGTAAGCCACTCCCTGCCCGGGTTCCTTCCCATCCTGCACAATGTTGACCCGCAGGTTCTCCCCCGGCAGGACAATCGACTTCAGCGCGTTGGCCAGCTCGTTGACGTTCAGGACCTGGACTTCCTGCAGCTCGGCTACCCGGTTCAGGTTGTAGTCGGTGGTCAGTATCGGAACGTTCATGGAACGGGCCAGGTGGACCAGCTCGGAATCAACCTCCGCACTGTGCTGCACTCCCACGTCCAGCACTTCCAGGGTAATGTTCGGCTCCTGCCGCAGCTTGCCCAGCACTTCCAGCCCCCGCCGGCCCCGGTTCCTCCGCAATGGATCACTCGAGTCGGCGATATGGCGCAACTCGTCCAGAATGAACCGAGGCACCACCAGGGCGCCTTCCACGAACCCGGTTACTGTGAGGTCCGCGATCCGCCCGTCGATTATGGCGCTGGTGTCCACCAGGATGGCTTTGTTCTTGGGCGGCTTCACCACCCCGTTGGGAGAAGGCCGTGAGTCCAGGGGGGGAAACACCGCCTGCATTTCCTGCGCCCGTTGGACACCCATCGAAATTCCGGCAAGACCCAGGACAAAGGTGACTGCCAGCGGCAATCCCAATCCTGGCCAACCGTCCAGGGTATAAAGTGGAATCGATAATAGCGAGGCGACGACCAGACCAACCAGGAGACCAATGGTGCCTGCAACCAGGGTGGGACCGGGAATGCCGTTGATGTACTCGACCGCCTTCTTCAATGGCTTGAGGACGAGGTATGGGGTGACAAGCGCTCCCAGCGGCACCCCTGTCAGGGCCAGCGCGAGCCCCCAGGGCAGCAGCCTGTCCTGACCCGTCGACACCTCCGAGACGATCCTGCCCAGCCTCCAGCCCAGCACACCGAACCCTCCGGCGCCCATCAGCCTGAGGGTCCACACTTCTAACACGGTCTCACCTCCTCGAACTTCAAAGGTCTACTTACTGTCGGCCCGGAGCCTAAACGACAAACAAAACGTGGCCCGGTGCCGCGTGATTGAAACCCGGTATCATGGCGTGGTGGAGTGACCCTTTTTCTCGGGCCTAAGGATGGGTGGATTGCGGTGAGAATAACATAAAACCCAGGGTAGCGGAAGGCGCACACCACCGTGGGGCAGGGCTATCGCCTTTGAAAGAAACCACCATGCAGGTGCCGCAGCTTGGTGCCTATATGCGCTGTTTCCAACTATTGCAATGAGCAAGTTCTTGGCTATCCATCCCTCACTTTCTCCGGTGCGCGGCTGTATCGTGAACGTCAATGGGTCTTTCAGAACCCACATGCAACCGTCCTGCCTGCTGACACTGCCCCCCTTGCCAACCCCGCTGCCGCCTCTCTACTATGGATACCTGGAGCGGCCCAGGGGCCTTGGACAAGTTTCCTCAATCGGCCCCGAATGCCGCGATTATCAATAGATGCTGTTCGGCCAACCCTCTTCCCTGGCGTTGCCCCGCCCTCCCCTCGTCAATGCGACAAAATGCATCAGAATGCGACAGAAATTTTTCCTCTCGCCCGGGTTAAGCCGGGACACCGGGCGCCGCAGCTCAAATTGTGGCCCGATTGAATCGCTGGTAAACTGCCATCATCAAACGGGCGCCTTACCCCGGCAGCAACCAAAAATTACGGCCCTGGAATCAGAGCCGCCCAGCGAGCTTTAGACAAGTTGCCTTAATCGTGCGAGCGAAAGCGGCGACCCTAAAGAAGAAACCGCCCAGCGAGCTTTAGACAAGTTGCCTTAATCGTGCGAGCGAAAGCGGCGACCCTAGAGAAGAAACCGCCCAGCGAGCCTTAGACAAGTTGCCTTAATCGTGCGAGCGAAAGCGGCGACCCTAAAGAAGAAACCGCCCAGCGAGCTTTAGACAAGTTGCCTCAATTCTGCGAGCGAAAGCGGCGATAGTTAAAAAGGAGGAAGCATGATTTACGAACTCAGGACCTACACCCTGAAGCCCGGAGCCGTACCCGAGTTTGAAGAACGCTTCGAAAAGCGTTTGCCTTTCCGCTCCAAGCACTCCGACCTCGGCTTTTTTGGACACACCGAATTCGGGCCCTTGAACCAGGTCGTCCACATCTGGCCCTACGAAGACCTCAAGCACCGCCAGGCCGTCCGCGACGCCATGGCCCAGGATGAAGACCTCAACCGGATGCGCGGCTCCGACCTCATCGTAGGCCAGGAAACCGAGATCTACATCCCGGCCCCCTTCATGCGCCCCATGAGCGACCGGGCCCTCGGCAACATCTACGAAATGCGCAGCTACACCTTCCTGCCCGGCGCCATGCCCGCCCTCGTCGAGGCTTGGGGCAAGGCCGTCCCCCAGCGCGAGGAGTATTCCCCGCTGGCCGCCGGCATGTTCACCGAGCTTGGCGGACTCAACAAGTGGGTCCACATCTGGCCCTACGAGAACCTCAACGAGCGCGACCGCATCCGCGCCCAGACCCGCGCCGACGGCGTGTGGCCCCCGGGCGGCGCTTACCGCGACTCCATGATCAAGCAGGAAAACAAGATGATCGCCCCCGCCTCCTTCTCCCCCATGCACTAGCCCATCGGAGGCAACGCCGCAACCAAACGAAAAACGCCCCGGGCCAACCCGGGGCGTTCAACTTTCGTCGGTCGGTGAGCGTCGGAAGGTAAACTTCCGCCCGCCGCTATTCTTCCAGGTGGACCGTCGCCGTCACCCGCGGAGCGTCCCCAACCACCCGCGTCGTATGCCCGCTTCCGGTGATGTCTTCCGCCAGGTTAACGTCCCCGGGCCCGAGCCTCTGGACCGTCCCGTCCCGGAACCCGATCTCCGCCCCACCGGACAGCGTGATGATGTACTGCCGCCGCGGTGCGTTGTGCCAGTCGCTGAACCGGCCCGGCTCCGCCGCCCGGAACACGACTCCCCTGGCCTCGTGGAGATCGGTAAGTTGGGGAGAGGACTCCAGGGGAAGCTCCTCCATGTGGGAAAGTCCGTCATCGCCGGTGTACAATCGGTAAAACGCCATCGAAACACCTCCTGATCATCTCGTTCTTATCCGTGGCTTGACCCGTCCCGGGTCGGCCGGGCTTGATTGTAACCGCTGCCCCCGGACGATTCAACGGACTCAAACCCAACTCCGCCTTCCCAACGGAGCCGCCCAGCCCTCATCGACAAGTTACCTAATTCGGGGGCGAAAGCGGCGACCCTTAGAAAAAGGAGTCAACATGCCCGGCAAAAGGAAGTCCATCCACGTCGAAGGAGTCGCCCACGGAGCCCCCATTCCCATGGGAGCCGTAGTCGGCAACATGCTCTTCTCCAGCGCCATCGGCGGCATCAACCCCGCCACTGGAGAAACCCCGCCCACTCTCGAGGAGCAGTGTGTCCTCGCCTTCGCCAATATGAAAACCCTCGTGGAAAATGCCGGCGGAACCCTCGACGATGTCGCCTCCGTCCACGTCTACATGAAGGACCTCAGCCGCCGAGATGCTGTCAACGTCCCCTGGCTGGAGATGTTCCCCGACGAGGATGCCCGGCCCGCCCGCCACGCCATCGAGTACGATGGATTCCCGCCCGGAGTCGAAGTTCAGCTCGAAATCACCGCCGTCCTCGGATAAAGGAGCACGCAGCGATGCCAACCCTGCTCGGAATCCACGGCGCGGTAACTCCCCCGGGACGGCTTCATCAGGCCCTGCAGCTCGCCCTCGACAGCATCGGACCGGACAATCCCGGTGTTGCCGCCTACCTCCTGCACCTGGGGGACTTCTCAGTCTCCTTCGCCGATGGCCGTGCTCCCAAGGACTTCCCCGACGACACCGGAAAGTTGGTGGATCAAGTATCCTCGGCGGACATGTTCCTTATCGCCACCCCCATCTTCCGCGCCTCCTACACCGGAGCCCTCAAGAACCTCCTCGACCATCTGCCCCTTGAAGCTCTCCACGGGAAGGTCTGCGGCCTCATCGGAATGGGTGGCTCCGACCACCACTACCTCGCCGTGGACACCCAGCTCCGCCCCGTCCTCGGCTGGTTCGGCGCCGTGACCACACCCACCACTGTCTACCTCCAGTCCCGCGACTTTCAGGATGGCCGACTATCCAACCCCCAGGCCGTCGCCGGCCTCGAATCCCTCGCCCAAGCCGTAGTCGCCACCCACCGCGCCCTGGCCGGCAACCCCCACATCCTCAGCCCCCGCCCCCTGGCCAGCTAAAATCCTTCGTCCCGTCCCCAACTGAAAGGGCCCGTGACGGAGCGTCACGGGCCCTGAGTCCTCACGCCGCCATTCTCCAGGCGGCCTAACGCATCTTCAGCTCATACTTGTAGCCGGACGCGGCCCCCCGCTCCGGCAGCGCCGGCTGCTCCTTCGCCGGATAGCGGTAATTCGGATCGCCTGCCGGCTTCTCCCCGATAGTCGCCCGCAATACCCCCAAAGCCTCCACGTCCATCTCCACCACGTCTCCCGGCTGCAGGAACCGCGCCTGCGGGACTCCCTTGCGGATGGCTTCCCCAATCGACCCACCGCCTACCGTCCCGCACCCCAGCACATCCCCCGGGGCAATGCGGCTGTCATGGGAGGCCCGTTCAATCAGAGACCCCCAGGTGTGGTAGGACACGCTGGCGTCGCTATCCTTGACCCAGTAGTCCCCGTTGACCCGGCAGGAACACTTGACGTTCAACCGCCCGTCTTTCAGCAGATGCGCCACCTCGTCCGTCGTCACGATCCACGGCCCCAGCGTGGAAGCCGAGTCCTTCCCCTTGGCCGGTCCCAGGCCCACGGCGCTCTCATCCCGCTGCAAGTCCCGGCAGCTCCAGTCGTTGAATATGCAGAACCCCGCAATGTACTCCATCGCGTCTGCCTCGGATACGTTGCTCCCCTCCTTCCCCACGATGCAGGCCAGCTCCAACTCGTAGTCCAGCATCTGCGCCGCCGATGGATAGGGCACAGTGTCATCCGGCCCGTACACGCACAGCGGGTTGGAAAAATAGAAGATCGGCATCCGGTACCACGCTTCCTCTCGCTCCCGCGTTCCCTGCTGCGTCGCGTGCTCCTCGAAAATCATGAAGTCCCGGATCGTCGGCGGACGCAGCAAGGGCGACCGCAGCCGCACATCGGACAACGCCACACTCGGCCCTCCTCCGCTCCGGGACAAGGCCTCTCCCACCCTCTGCACCGCCGCCGAGTCCGACTCCAGCAACGCTTGAACGTCCCGCAAGGTGTGGTCCGCGCCGACTAGCGCCGTCACGTCCACCACCCGGTCGTCCTGCAGCACACCGCAGCGCGGCCCGCTTCCTGCGTCGTAAGTAACCAACTTCATCTCGCAACTCCTCCTCGGAAAACCTTCTCGCCGCCGCCCCGGGAAGCCTGGTCTAACTTCCCGCTACCCACTCCGCCACCCGCTCCGCAATCATAATCGTCGTCGCGTTGGTATTGGCCCGGACGCAGTCCGGCAGCACCGACACGTCGCAGACCCTCAGGTTTTCCAGACCGTGCACCCGGCAGTATTGGTCCACCACCGCCATCGGGTCCGACTCCGGCCCCATCTTGCACGTCCCTGAGATGTGCTGCGTCGTCGTTACGTTCTGCCTCAGCCACCGATCAAGTGCCTCATCCGACTCCAGCTCTTCCGCCGTCGGACTGATGCACTCTTCCACAAACTCCTTGTAGGAGTCGTGTTCCAGCAGGTCCAGGCAAATCCGCACCCCCTCACGCAGACGCTCCCGATCCCGTTCTTCCTCCAGGTAGCGGTAGTCCAGGAAAGGCTGTTCCGTCGGATCGGTCGACGCCAGCTTCAGTTCCCCCGCCCCATCGGCCAACTCGATGATGCAGGTAAACCGGATTCCCTCGCCTTCCAGCGGGTCTCCTCCCATCGGAGAAGAGAAGGAAGACTGCAATATCTGCATGTCATTCCGGTCCGCGGAACCTTCCGCCGTGTACCGAAGGGCCAGCTGAGTTCGCGGAGCCTCCGGGTCCAGCGGGAAGTCTTCCTTGACCCGTATCGGAATCCGCACATTGGGATGGTCCCGCAGGTTCTGCCCAACCCCCGGCAGTTCGTGCTGCACCGGAATCCCCATTTCGCCCAGGTGTCCCTGCGGCCCTACACCGGACAGGAGCAGCAACTGCGGCGATCCGATCGCCCCGCCGCTGGAAATCACCGAGTCTGCCTCGACCGTGAAGACCTCGTCCCCGCTCTGTACCTCCACGCCCGTAGCCCGCTTGCCTTCAAACAAGATCCGGCGGACGGTAACGCTGGAGCGCACCGTCAGGTTCAGCCGGTGACGCACCGGGTTCAGGTAGGTTAGCGACGTGCTCATCCGCACCCCGTTGGGGTTGTTCATCGGGATGGGCCCCACGCCCCACGACTCCGGATGGTTCATGTCCGGGTCTTCCGGGTACCCCGCTCCCCGGCAAGCCTCGAAAAAGGCCACCTGCGCCGGCAGCCACGTCTCCCGCTTGTGCCGCCGCACCGGAATCGGCCCGTCGGAGCCGTGGAAGTCATCGTGGATGTCCGTGTCGGTCTCCAGCTTCCGAAAGTAGGGCAGCGTCTTGATGAAGGACCACTCATCGTTCCCCCACGACGCCCAGTTGTCGTAGTCCTCGGGGACGCCTCGCAGCAGCACCTGCCCGTTGATCGCGCTGGACCCACCGACCACCCGGCCCCGGGGAACCGGCATCGTGTTGCCCTGCTCCGCCGTGGCGTAGCCGTTGAACGACCAGTTGTGCGGCGCGTTCACCGCCGACGCCACCTGGTTGTATCCATACTTCAGATCGTCGGGATAGCTCTCAAAATCCGGGTAGTCCGGCCCCGCTTCCAGCAGCAATACGGAACGGTTGGGGTCTTCCGACAAACGCGCCGCCAGGACGCATCCCGCCGATCCGGCGCCGCAAATCACAACGTCATACTTCACGATATTCCTCCAGGGATAGTTTTACTCGGATGGTCGTAATCGGACAGTTGTAGTCCGGGACCAGCTAGTCCCTCACGAACTCGTCCTGCAGCTGCATGAACTCGTCCGTCCGGTTCACCTGCCTCAGCAATTCGGGAGAGGCCTGCACCTCCGCCAGGTCTTCCAGGGCCCCGCCGTCGCGCAGGTGCTGCAGGCCATCATGGATCGCCTTCACCGCCGCCGCAAAGGTCGGGTTTCCCAGCATCAGGATGCGGTACCCGTTGTCCGCCATGAACTTCGGATCGTTCCGCGCCTCGGCCGGCGGCCCCAGGATGGTCAGCGGCAAGGACGTCGCTTCGTGGGCCGCCGCCATCTGCTCCGTTGTCCTTACTCCGGTCAGCATCACTGCCTCAGCACCCGTCTCGGAGTACGCCCGCAGCCTCTCTTGTGCCTCCTCGACGGAACACACCCCGAAAGCCGCCGACCGGGCTACAATTACCGTCGTCGGGTCCAGCCGGGCCGCTACTGCCGCTCTTAGCTTGCCCATCTGCTCCTCCGTGGACACCAGGCCCGGGTCCGACACGTTGAAACGTTTCGGCACCACGTTGTCCTCTAATTCGATGGCGGACACCCCGGCCGCTTCCAGCTCCCGCACAGTCCGGTGGACGTTTACCGCGTTGCCGAAACCGTCCTCAGCGTCCACCATCAGGCTCACGTCGGCGATCCGGGTGATGCGGCGGCAGTGGTCTACAACGTCTGACATATTCGACAGGACAATGTCCGGCACCCCCAGGTTCGCCACCTTCCCCACCGACCCCGAAAGGACGCACACTTCATAACCCAGCATATGGGCAATCCGCGCCGACAGCGGGTCGAATATGTTGGCAGCCAGCGTGCAGGTATCCGTGCCAATCACCCGCCGGAACCGTTCTCTCGCTTCAGACATCATTCTTTCCTCCCTGACCGCTGGCCGGTCAGGTCAACTTATTCGGAACCCGACACCCCATCCCGTCATCCCCGCGTGGGCAGGGACCCAGACCCCCGTAACCCTTCCCCTCAAACAAGTGTCAGGAATCCCCCCAAGTGTCAGGAATCCCCCCCTCGGCCCCCGCTTGGGACCGCCACCCCCACACAGGTGGGGGCGGGGGCGGGAATCCACCCTCGTCGTCCCCATCCCGTCGCCGGTTTGCGGTCTACTGGCACATTTATGCACAGCCCCTACTCGTTGGGTATCCACATCACCGACGAAATCTCACTGAACTCCCGCCACAGCTTGCTCCACGAGTCTCCCCCGTCGTCGCTCCGGTACAGGTACCCGTACCGGCTCCCTGAGAACAGAAGCTGGGGATCGAGGGGGTTGGCGTTCACCACCCACATCGCCGTGTTCGGCTCCACCGGCAGCGGCAGACTCTGCCAGGTTTTTCCGGTGTCCCTGGAGCGCATTACCGTCCCCGTCCGTCCCGGGGTCGTGTCTCCCAGGGTCAGGAAGATGGTCTGCGGACTCCCCGGCTGCACCTGTATCCCCCTCGGGTAGTGCATGGGGAAGTTTTCCCGCGCTCCCACGGCCGCCCAGCTTCCGCCCCCATCCGTGCTGGTCCAGACATCGTTGTTCACCACCACCACTACCGTCTTGGGTGGCCCCGGCGCCACCGCCACGTTGTGAACGTCCAGGTTGGGAATGGCCCCATTGATGCCCTGCCACGTCTCGCCGCCGTCGGTGCTGTGCCGCACACCGTCCACCTCCAGGCCCACCCATATCTCGTCGTGGTCGTCCGGGTCGATGGCGATCCCGGTCACCCTTGGAGTTCCCACTGCCGGGCACTCCTCCGCCACCTCCGCTGGCCGCTGCTCCCACGTCTTCCCGCCGTCGGTGGACCGGAATATCGCCGCCGGGATGGGCGTGCCCGTGCCCGCGTACATGATGCTCGGGTCCGAGGGGTTGATCGCCACCTGCCACACGCACAGTCCGTTCATCACCGAGTCCACGAATTGCCAGTTCTGCCCCGCGTCCTCGCTCCGGTACAGCCCCTTCTCCGTCCCGGTGAACACCACGTTGGGATTACCGGGATGGTTCACAATGCACCGCACCAGCGCGTCCGAGTGCAGTCCGGCCCCGATCCCGACCCGTCCCCACGTCTCCCCACTGTCCCCGCTTCGGATGATTCCCTGTCCGACGGTCCCTACCAGGATGCTGATATTATCCGCCATTTGCTTACATCCTCCGATTTAACGGGGTCGGAAAGTGCTCGCCCCCGCCTGAAATTGGCCCCATTTTGGCAGACACCCACTCCCAATGGCAACCGCGGCCTTCCAGCACCAAAGCACAATCGCAAAGTGCCGGATTGGAGTTTCCTTCAACCCATTTCCCGTCTTTCCCGCGAGCGCGGGAATCCCCCGCCCCAACCCCGCAATCTCGGCCTCGCCCCGGGTTACTGACACTTGCCTGTTTCCAACCCCTCCGTTCGCCAGCTATCATTGAATCCATGCTTAGGTCTCAACCCGCCCTTTCCCCTCAGAAAGCACCAAAATGCACCAGAAAATGTTATTCTCCCGCCGTCATCGCCCGCACTGTCCGATCTTTTTTGTCCCGCGACAAAGTGGGACAGAACTTGGGAGAAGCACGACAAATCCCTGGAAGAACCGGATATCAATGGTGCAAGACGCACCAGCCCGGCCCCCTGCTTCACCCTCAAATGTAGCCAAATGTCGCACTTTACAGCGGTTTCTTAAAACTCCCCTTCCGGGCTGAGGCAATGGTCCAGCCTGTCCCCCCATGTGATATGTTAGGGTAATTGAACCGCCGCCCTAGGCAAATCCAGCCCCGATGGAGACCATCCATGAACGCATCCCAAGCCCTCTCTCGGTTCATCGTCAACGCCACCTACGACCAGCTCCCCGCCGATGCCGTGGCAGCGGCCAAGGTCGCCATCCTTGACGGCATAGCCAACATGGTCGCCGGCTCCACCCAGGAACTCGCCGACATCATCGGCCAGTACACTCGAGCCTTGGGGGGCTCCCCGGACTGCAGCGTAATTGGCTGGGGATTCAGTACCAACGCTCCCGCGGCTGCCTTCGCCAACGGCGTCTTCGGCCACTGCTTGGACTACGAGATTCAGGGCTTCCCTCCCACCCACGGCACCTCCTCCTGCCTCCCCTCCGCGCTTGCCTTGGGAGAGATTCGCCACGCCTCGGGAAAGACCATCATCGAAGCCTACGCCCTCGGCTGGGACATCCAGGGCCGGATGCGCGCCGCCTCGGCCCCGGCCTCCAATCCTGCCTTCCATCCGCCCGGCATGGTCGGCCCCCTCGGCGGGGCTGCCGCCAGCGCCAAGGTCCTCGGTTTGGACGTCCCCCAAACTCAGATGGCCCTCGGAATCGCCTCCTCCCGCACCGGCGGCCTCACCGCCAACACCGGCACAATGGTTAAGTCCACCCACCCCGGCAACGCTTCCCGAATGGGTGTTGAGGCCGCCATCCTCGCCGGCATGGGATACACCGCCAGCGAAGAGGTCTTCGAGTCTCCCGTCGGGTACGCCGCCGCCCTCTTTGGCGGCAACGTGGACTGGGACATCCTGACCGGAGGCTTCGGCGAACCCTGGCGTTTGGTGGATCCCGGCTACGACGTCAAGCGGTTCCCGGCCCAGGTCTACATGCAGAACCCCATCGAAGCCGTCCTCAACCTCCGCAGTGAGCACAATCTGGACGCCTCCATGGTCGACCGCCTGGTCATCCACCGCCGCGGCCGCGGCCACTCCGGCCCCATCCCCGCCAGCGGCCTGGACGGCAAGTTCAGCGTAGAGTACTGCGCCGCCGCTGCACTGCTCGATGGCCGGGTGGTCATCGACACCTTCACCGACGAGCGCCGCTTCGCTGAAGACATGGAGGAGGCCCTCCGCAAGGTGCAAGTAGATCCCGACGCAGACGACAGCGGCGGTGTGCGCGTCACTGCCCACCTCAAGGACGGCCGGACTGCCACTGCCGAATGCCGCACCTTCAAGGGCTCCGCCGGCAACCCCATGACTCGCGAGGAACGCATGGACAAGGTCTGGGACTGCATCGGCCGTGCCCTCTCCCAGTCCGACGCCCAGCGCGTCATCGACCTGTGCGAAGACCTCGAAAACGTCTCGGACATCACCGAACTTATGGCAATCCTCGGCCAGGCGTCTCCCGCCCGCGCCTGATTTCTGGCAAACTCGTCGGATGCAGCCTTCCCACCGCTACGTCGCCGCCAATGGCCTCAACCATCACTACCTGGACTGGGGCAACCCTGCGGCCCCAGTCCTGTTGCTGCTCCACGGCACGGGCCACTGCGCTCAGGTTTGGAACTACACCGCCCGCGACCTCTCTTCCCGGTTCCACGTCATGGCCTTTGACCAGCGCGGCCACGGTGAATCGGATAAACCCGCGGAAGGCCTCACTTTCCAGGCCCTTGCCCGCGACCTGCTGGAAATCATCCGGGAACTCGGCTTGGGTCTCGTCGACGTTGTGGGACACTCCTCCGGTGGACTTGCGACCCTCATCGCCGATTCCTGGGAACCCGGAACCATCCGTCGGGCGGTTCTTGCCGAGGTGGTAATTAAGCGCACCGAGGGGACATCCGGCCCGGACTTGTTTGAGGTGGCTGCCAGAACCCGTGGCAAGCGAACCGCCTGGGATTCCCGGGACACCCTCTTTGATTCCTACCGCCAGCGCAACGCCTACCTCCCCTGGCACGAGAACGTGTTCACGGACTTCATCAACGGCCTCGTCCGCGACCGGGCTGACGGCAAAGTGGAATTGAAATGCCCGCCGGAAGTTGAAGCCCGGTTCTACGAGGACCGGGCTTCCCTGAACATGCTTTCGTACCTTGGGGGATGCTCCGCCAGATACCTGCTGTTGTTGGGCAGCTACTCCGGGCCCCAGGCCCAGACCACCGAGTCTGCCGGTGTACGCCGGTTCCTGGAGTCGGTGCCGTCCGCCCTGGTCAAGCCCCTCGGCGTCGGCACCCACTTCCTCCCCATGGAGTACCCCGACCTGGTCCTCCGTGAGATTAACGCATTCCTTGACTAGACCGGCAGCTTCGGCTCTCCTCCCTCCGGCGTGTCTATCTGGAAGGCGTTGGCGTTGAACGCCAGCGTGGTGTAGTACCCCATCAGCGTGGTCAATTCCGTCACGCCCAGCGGCCCCAGCAGGTCCACCGCCGCCTGCCAGGTGGAGTCCTCCACTCGGTGGTTCTGGAACACCTCGGTCACGTAGTTCACCACCGTCTGCTCGTCCGGCTGGAGCTGCGGCAGCGGCTTCCCGTCCCGCAGAGCCTCGACGAACTCCGCGCTGATTCCCTGCTCCCGCGACCGGCCTGCGTGGGCGTGCCAGATGTACTGGCAGTCCATCGTGCGCGCCGTCAGGATCATGGTCAGCTCCTGTAGCTTCTTCGGCAGCGATGACTCGTCCCGCAGGTAATTGACCAGCGCATTGGCGCGCTTCCGCATCTCCGGGCTGTGTATCATCACCGAGCCCGGGCCGCCAGTGACCGTCCCTCCCGTTGCTGCGGTCTCATGATCGAAAGCTTCCCGCAGGTTCTCGGGCACCTGGTCTCTCGTAACGGTAGGTGTGCGCGGCATGTGGCCCCTCCTCAACTGGCTGGATTTGGATGGATTGGGAATTGTCCCTTGATCGTCGAACCACCGGGCTCTCCCATAGCGCCGCTCAGCCGCCTCGGACAAGTTGCCCCATTTGGCGGCGAAGGCGGCAGCCCTCAGAACAAGGCAAGCCCGGCTTGGCAGCATCATAGCCCGCTCCTCTTGGAGTGACAAGGCGCGGTGGCAGTATCAATGTCTCATGTTCCATACTAGAATAGCCTACCGGGAATCCCAGCCGCCCCAGCGCTTTGGAGAAAAGAATGGCAACCGTCAACACCGTCACCGGACCCGTCGATACTGCCGATTTCGGGTTCACCCTCAGCCACGAGCACGTTGGCACCAATGCCGCCGGCCTTCGCCACACCTACCCCCAGTTCATCGACCGCGAAGGGATCAAGGAGCAGTCCACGGCGGCCATGAAGGCCGTCTACGAAGACGGGGTTCGCACCATCATTGATGTTAGTACCTTCGACCTCGGCCGGGATGTCAACCTTATTCGTGAGGTAGCCGAAGGCAGCGGAATGCAGGTCGTCGTCGCCACCGGCAATCATCTGGCCGTCCCCCGTCCCTTCGGTGAGGTCTCCCCGGATGCCATCGCGCCCCTGTACATCAAGGAGATCGAGGAAGGCATCGAGGGGACCGGCATCAAGGCAGGGATAATCAAGGTCGCCAGCGACCGGGGCGGCATCACCCCGCAGCAGGAAATCGTCCTACGCGCCGCCGCCCGCACCCAGAAGGCCTCCGGTGTCCCCATATCGACCCACACCTGGTCTCCCGAGAGGATCGGGGATGCCCAGGTCGCCATCCTGGAAGAAGAGGGCGTCGACCTGGATCGGGTCTACATCGGTCACAGCAACGACGACACCAACCTTGAATATCTCCTCGGCCTTCTCAACAAGGGAGTATGGCTGGGCCTCGACCGCTATCCCGGCGGGCTAGTTCCGGGAACGCCCAACTGGGAGCAGCGCACCCAGGTTGCCTGGCAGCTCATAGAGGCGGGGTTCGCCCACCGGATCATGCTCTCCCACGATTACTCCGTACCCAAGGCCCGCTACGGAGCGGAAGTGCAGGAGGCCCGCCGGTGGGCCAACCCCGACGGGTACAACTTCATCCCCCGCCACGTTCTTCCCCGTTTGAAGGAACTCGGAGCCACCGACGCCAACATCCACCAGCTAACCGTGGAGAACCCCCGGCGGTTCTTCGAAGGCGAATGAGTCCATTCTTCGGGTCACCCGTGTGCCCCCAGGACGGAGCCATTGGGAACCCCCGACCACCGGCCGGAGCGAAACCCGCCGGGAGCTGCCCAGCGAGCTTTAGACAAGTTACCTCAACAGAGCCAGAGAAAGCGGCGACCTTTGGAGGAAACCACCGCCCAACCTTGCGGCGGGTTGAGCGATTCCCCCAAGGCGGAACCATTGGGAGCACCCGGCCACTGGCCGGAGAGAGACCCGCCCGGAGCCGGCCAGAGAGCTTTAGACAAGTTGCCTCAACAGGGCGAGCGAAAGCGGCGACCTTTGGAGGAAACCACCGCCCAACCTTGCGGCGGGTTGAGCGATTCCCCCAAGGCGGAGCCATTGGGAGCCCCCGGCCACTGGCCGGAGCGAGACCCGCCCGGAGCCGGCCAGCGAGCTTTAGACAAGTTGCCTCAACAGGGCGATCGAAAGCGGCGACCTTTGGAGGAAACCACCGCCCAACCTTGCGGCGGGTTGAGCGATTCGGGTGAACCCCCGCTACAAATGGTATGCCTTCGCCGCTATGGCGGTCGGGACTTTCGCTTCAGTGGTCGACCACGGCAGCGTGACCGTCGCTTTGCCGTCCATCGCCGCCCACTTCCATTCCGACATTCCCACCGTACAGTGGCTAGTCATCGGATTCGCCATGACCATCATTGCCCTGCTCCTTCCCATGGGACGGCTGGCAGACTTGGTCGGGTCGAAGAGAGTCTACGTGGCCGGGTCGCTGGTTCTGGTGGCGGGATCCATCTCCGCCGGGCTGTCCTCGGACCTGATGGTGCTGATTCTCTCCCGCATTGTCCAGGGGACCGGTGCGGCCATGACTCAAGGGACCGGAATGGCCATCGTGATAGCTGCCTTTCCGCCGTCCGAGCGGGGAAAGGCCATCGGGTTGATCATGACCATGGTGGGAACCGGGGCCATTGCCGGACCGGCTACCGGCGGGATTCTGGTGGATGCCCTAGGATGGCGGGCGGTGTTCTTCGGGACCGTTCCCCTGGTGCTTATCAGCGTTGCAATGGCCCTCGCTATCATCCGCGACAACCCGCGGATGACGGGTTCCCCCAGAACCCGTTCTGGCCGGTTCGACTGGTTCGGTGCGGGAATCTCGTCCGCGGCCCTGATGGCTTTGTTGCTGGGGATAACCCACGCCCACAAGACCGGGTGGACGTCGTGGCCCATCCTCGCGGCCGGGGCAGCATTCCTGTTCCTCTCCGGCCTCTTCGTCTGGTGGGAGCTGAAATACCCGTATCCGATGCTCCAGTTGCGGCTGTTTCGCCGGCGCAACTTCTCCCAGGGCGTGACCTCCAACTTCCTCATGTTTCTGGGGAGTTCGGCGGTCCTGTTTATGACGCCCTTCTACCTGCAGAACGTCTTGGGGTACCGCCCGTCGCTGGCCGGGCTGGTGGTGGTCCCCGGGGCCTTCTGCATGGCCCTGATCGGACCTTTGAGCGGTCACCTCTCCGACCGGTTCGGATGGCGCAAGTTCACTGTGGGTGGGACCGTGCTTTCCATCACCGGGGTGTCCATCCTGTCCAACCTGTCGGAGGATTCCAGCCTGTTCCTCGTAGTTCCCGCCCTTATGCTCCAGAGCAGCGGCATGGGGATGTTCTACAGCCCCAACACCAGCTCCATCCTTAGCGCCGTCCGGCGGAATAACCACGGAGTCGTCTCCGGGTTCTTGAACCTCATCCGCAACGCCGGCAATGTCGTCAGCGTCGCCATCGCCACCGCTATCGTGGCGTCCACCATGGGAGCCATGGGATACGAGCCCAGTCTCGATGCCATCCGGACCGCCGCCGGATCCGGCGTGGAGTCCGCCTTCACGCTAGGGCTCAAGTACGCCTACCTGACCATGGTTGCCTTCCTGGTCTGCTCGGTCCTCGTCTCCACGCTCCGCCTGAGGCCGGGGATCGATGCACCTCCCATACCAGGGGCTCCCATCGAACGGGAAGTGCAGACGGAAGGTTGATCGGTGCAGATGCCATACTGCTTGATGGACAACCGGCTCTCTTCGTGCCAACATTGGGCTGAATAAACTCCTTTAGCGGGACCGCAATTGCTGAGACATCTCCGAGGAGGGACATATGGCGATAGTTTCGTTGGAAATCAGCAACCGGCAACCCCTGGCCCAGGAGGAATCCTTCGGAGAAGTGGGCACATACGTCCAGATTGACGGCACTGCCCATTTCGCTGTGGACCCGCTCCATGCGGCCAACGACCTCATCACCGACCTAGAGCTGGCGGCCCGGGACGAGGCGGGACTCGTCCGGTTCTCCGCCGACTTCCGCATTCTCCAGCCGGAAGACCCTTCCCGTGGCAGCCACCGGGTCTTCTTTGACATTTTGAACCGGGGAAAGGGCACGGCGCTGCGCAACTTCAACGACGCTCCCGACCTGGCCCCGGACCAACCGCTGGATGTGGGAAACGGTTTCCTGATGAGACAGGGTTACACCGTCGTCTGGTGCGGCTGGCAGCACGACGCGCCCGATGCTCCTGGCATTATGCGGCTCAACGCGCCGGGGGCGTTGGAGCCTGACGGTTCGCCGGTTTCCGGGAAGCTTGTGGTGACCTTCCAGCCCAACGCGCTGATCCACGAACAGTTCCTTTCCGACCGGAACCACCGGCCCTACTTCGCCGCCGACCTCAACGACCCCGACGCATGCCTTACCGTCCAGGAGCACGAGGATGCTCCCGAGACGGTCATCCCCCGGGAAAAGTGGTCCTTCGGCCGGATGGTGGATGGACAATTGACGCCGGATCCCGCCTACGCCTGCATGGCCGACGGGTTCGAGGCCGGCAGGGTTTACCAGGTCATCTACCGCACCGTCGGAGCCCCCGTCGTCGGGCTTGGCCTGGCGGCTACCCGCGACCTCGCCTCCTTCTTGAAGCATGGTTCCACGGCGGACGGCAACCCTTGCGCCGGTGACATCCGGCACGTATACACCTTCGGGTCGTCCCAGAGTGGCCGCTTCCTCCGCGACCTGCTGCACCTGGGGATGAACATTGACGAGTCCGGCCGCACCGCTTTCGACGGCCTTATACCTCACGTCGCTGGAGGCAAGAAGGGTGAGTTCAACCAGAGGTTCGCCCAGCCGTCCAGCCAGGCCAGCCGCAGCCCCAACAACGTGTTTCCCTTCAGCGACGTCTCCCAGACCGACCCGGAAACGGGAAACACGGACGGCGTTCTGGCCCGGCTTGACGCCGCAGGGTGGGTGCCGAAGATTATGTACACCTACACGTCGTCGGAATACTGGGGAGGCGGAGGGTCCCTGGTTCACATCGACCTGACCGGCAGGGAGGATCTGGAAATTCCCGAGAATGTCCGGGTGTACGTCTTCGGCAGTGCCCAGCATCCCCTGGGGACGCCCAACCTGCGGGACTTCGACCCCGTCAACGGTAACCGGGGGCAGCAACCCTTCAACTGCACCGACTACCGGCCGCTCCTCCGGGCCGCCCTGGTGAACCTGGACCGCTGGGTGACCTCCGAAGCGGTGCCCCCGACCAGCAGTTACCCCCGACTTGACGACGGAACCGCTGTCGGGCCAGGCGAGGTTGCCTCCGCCTTCGCCCGCATCCCCGGCGTCAACTTTCCTAACCCCCTGCGGCGTTTCCGCCGGCTGGACTTCGGGTTTGAAAATGGCGTGGCCAGCAAGATTCCTGCCGAGTTCGGCTCCCCCTTTCCCAACCTTGTCAGCGCCGTCGACGCCGACGGAAACGAGGTCACCGGGATCCGTATGCCCACCACCCGGGTCCCCCTTGCCACGCATACCGGCTGGAACCTCCGCCACTCCGACATCGGAGGAGAGGGCCAGATTCTATCCGCGGGCGGGGCCACCGGCGGAACTCTCATCGGGTCTTCCATCCCCTTCCCCACCACTCGGGCCCAGCGCGAGTCCACCGGAGACCCACGCCTGTCCATCCAGGAACGTTACCCGTCCCGGGACGATTATGTCACCCGCGTCGGCGCGGCAGCCCGGAAAATGGTAGACCAGGGTTACATCCTCGAAGAGGACATAGGCCGGATAGCCAAGTACGCTGCGGCCCACTACGACGAACTGGCAGCCCACACGCTCGAACCTCAGCCTGCGGACAACTGAACCCGACGGGCGAGTTAGCAGGGGGCCCGCGACTCTTCGAACTAATTCAGCTAACGCAACCTGGAGACGGGGGAAACAATGGCAACAATTAACCACGATGGAGGCGAAGCCATCCTCGAGGCCTTCCGCAATCTGGGAGTGGACTACATCATCTCCTCCCCCGGCTCCGAATGGGCTCCGGTCTGGGAAGCCCTCGCCCGCCAGCGGATCAACGAGACCCCAGGCCCGCAGTACATCAACTGCTGGCACGAGACGCTGGCCGTAGACATGGCTATCGGTTACACCCGGGCCACCGGAAAAATGCAGGCGGTCCTGCTCCACGCCGGAGTGGGCCTTCTTCAGGGAAGCATGGGCGTCCACGGAGCCACGCTCGGTGAAGTCCCCGTCCTCGTCTGCTCCGGGGAGGCGAACAGCTACGGGGAAAACCCCGACCTGGACCCCCAGGGACAGTGGTACCGCAACCTCAGCGTTGTCGGTGGCCCCAACCGGTTCGCCGATGAATTCGCCAAGTGGAGCGGCCAGGCCACCAGCCCCTACACCCTCTACGAACAGCTGGTGCGGGCCGGCGAACTGGCCCAGCGCGTGCCCATGGGGCCCGCCTTCCTGGACATCCCCATCGAGACCATGATCCACCCGTGGACCCCGCCGGAAAAACTCCGGCCTGTTCCGTCGGCGCCCCTGACCAGGCCCACCCAGGAATCGGTGGATGAGCTGGCCTCGCTGATCGAGCGCAGTAGTTTTCCCTTGATCATCACCGATTGCGCCGGCCGTGAACCGGAGGGTTTCCACAGCCTCTTCCGGCTGGCGGAACTGTTCGCCATCCCCGTCGTGGAGAGCGCCGCCACCTACTCCAACTTCCCCAAGAGCCACCCGCTCCACCTGGGATTCGACCCATCCCCCTACCTGGACCGGGCTGACCTGGTACTGCTGGCCGGCAGCCGGTCTCCCTGGTATCCGCCCAACGCCGGCCCGAAACACGCCACGGTGGTCGCCATGGGTGAAACTCCCATCAAGGCCCAGATGGCCTACCAGAACCTCCTGGCGGATCGGTACCTGGAGGGAGACCTCACTCTGATCCTTGGACTGCTCGCCGACGCCCTGGCACCGGCCTCCGTGCGGAAGTCTGCCGAAATCAGCAAGCGCCTGTCGGAGTGCCGGTCGGAACATGAACAAATGGCAGCCCACCGCCGTGAGTTGGAAACTGCGGTCCAGTCCGGCATGCCCATCGATCCGGTGGCCCTCTGCGCCGCTATCAGCGATGTCATGCCGGAAGACACCGTCTACATCGAAGAGGTTACCTCTCACCGGGGAGTCATATCCAACCACGTGCGCTGGGACTCACCCCACCGCTACTTCCACCCCAACGGCGGACTCGGCCAGGGATTGGGACTCGCCCTGGGAGTCAAGCTGGCCAAGCCGGGCCAGCCGGTAGTCGCCCTCATGGGCGACGGCGGCTTCCTCTACAACCCGGTCACCCAGAGCTTCGGGGTTTCCCGCGAAGCCGGCCTGCCCTTCCTCACCGTGATTTTCAACAACGGCAACTACGAGGCCATGCGTCGCAACCACCTCCACTACTACCCCGACGGAGACGCCGCCCGCTCGGGAGTCTTCCACGGCGTTCACATTCCCGGCCCGGACTACGCCAGGCTCGTAGAACCCTTCGGCGGATACGGGGAACGGGTGGAGGACCCGGCAGACCTCGAATCGGCTCTCCGTAATGGTCTCAACGCGGTCCAGAAAGGACAGATGGCTTTGGTTGATGTCGCGCTGAGCCGCTAGGGAGAAGCATCTTCGGGCAGGAGCGACGCCACCTCTTCCGAGATCCCGAAATCCTCCACCAGCGCCGCAGTGACTTCTTCTTGGGAAATCGGGCTGCGCTCTACGGTCCCATCCGCCAGTGTCCTCATCCGTTCGCCAAACGCGATGGTGTCCACCCCATTGTCCCGGTTCTGCCGGATGTACAGGGCGTTGTTGAAGTTGCTCCTCAGACGGGTGCGTTCATGGTATTCGTTGAACCGCGCCAGCGGAACGCCGATTTCCTCGATTCGGCAGGCCAGTCCCTCCGGGCGGTGAGCCGGATGCCATAGCACATGCCAGAGGCCGCCCCTCCCTTCCATTGAGACTCGCTCCGAAGGATGCCCCGCATGAGGCAGCGCGGCCTCCAGGAAAGGGACGGGCCGCCGGGTCAGCATAGACCCATCCACCAAGTAGCGTGAACCTTCGACGGCGGCAGCCACCGACCCGTGGGTCGGACCAAACGCATCCGGGGACGAGAGCATGGTGGCCGCCACCCTCTCCACCGTGAACCCGATGGCGTCTAGCAGGTCGTGGATGGCGTGGCTGTTGGACCAGCACGTGCCCCCGGAGCCGTGGGCCAGCCATTGCCGGAAGAAGTGGTCCGATGTGTGCCCGGGAATGGGCCCCTCGGCAGTCCCCGAGTAAAACAGGCGTTTCTGGATGTTGTCGAAGGGAACACTCATCGACCATTGGTAGTAGAGCGAGCACAAACCAGCCCAATCAGGCGGCGGGACCTCCCCGCATCCCAGCTTCTCGAGGATCGAGTCTACAAGTTTTGGGTCCAGCATATTCTCCCTTCCGGCGCCATCTTCATGCCGGGGTCAGGGCGCTCCCGGCAGGGACTCACAGGCAATCCCGTTGTTGTCCCTGTCCAGCCTGTGACCGTCGCTCTCCGGTCCGCCGGCGGCCACGAAAAATGTCTGGGACTCCTGCCAGGTTTCAAAGTCCCCGCAGTCCCGGTCTGGCCCGTCTGGATGGTATCTTGGGCTGTCCGTGGCGAAAGTTGCCGCCGGGGCCGCAGTGGGTTCCCGGTCTGGTTGGTTGCTTATGACTAGGTCTCCGGACCGATCTGCGTTTATCGCCACCGGCGCGGAACAGGTGGAAGCCATTTCCCGCAGCGCCTCCAGCTCTTCAGGCGTTACCGAGAGGTTCCATCTCATCTTTATGCCGGCCCAGTTATCGGCGTAGTCGCACCAGTGGCTTT
This sequence comes from uncultured Dehalococcoidia bacterium, assembly GCA_951812535.1. Lineage (GTDB taxonomy): Bacteria > Chloroflexota > Dehalococcoidia > Lucifugimonadales > UBA3495 > CATOSK01. The sequence continues at coordinate 123,400 of CATOSK010000003.1, forward strand.
CGTTTTCCGGGCGCCACTCCTCCGGGCCCTTCCTCCCCTTGGAACGGTTGGCTGATGCTGTCACCGCCAGCAGGTGCTCCGGGTGGGACAGGTCGTTGGCGTAGGCCTTTTTCCGGTCCCTGCTCCAGTCCCAGGCCCCGGAACGGTGGGCGTTGGCCAAGGGCACTACGTGGTCAACGTCAAGTTCACCTGGATCGCCAACGGTTATACCCGTGTACGGGTCCTCCCAAGAACCCGAATCGACCCTGCATCGCTTGTCCGATTTGAACCTGACCGGCGCTGCCGATTCTGCGATCAAGGTCTCCTGCCGGGCGTCCTGGCAGTCGCCGTCTTCGTCCATCCAGTGCGGCCAGTCATCCCGGTCATACGCCGGAAGATCGGCTGGTACTTCGCTTACGGCCAATTCAAATGACCTATCCCATGGTTGCGGAGCAGATGTTCCCCCCGTATCACCAACGCTTGAGGTTGAATTGGGAACGATGGCATGCGGAGCCATCGTAGGGGACTCCTGCTCGACCGGGGTTTCCGTTGTGGCAAGCCGTTCCCGCGGGTCCAGTTCTGGCGGGGACAGATCCAGACCGCAACCCGACCAGAGCAGTGCCAACACTCCCATAATAGTGCTGGCCAAGATGAGCGATTTCGCCGGGGATGTTTCCCTGACCTGTGAACTCGGAAGAGTTACACTCTCCCCTGCCCTCTTTCCCTCCCTCAAACCACCCTCCCGGGTTAGGATCCTCTCCTTGGGCCGTCATTCAATGGACGTGAACTCCCCGGCATACTCGTTGGGGACTGGGTCACGGGGGAGGCGGCCGAAGGCCAGGGTCTTGGGAAGTACGATGCCACCGGAAAACACCATCTTCATCGCCGCTTCCACGCTGACGCTGGTCTCGAACAGGTCGTCCTCCATAACGAACGCCATGTTTCCCGACGTTGGATTCGGCACCGTGGGTATGTAGACCACGGCCATAGTCTCCCCGGTTCGCGAAGACATCGCCCGTCCCGTTACGAAACCCATGGCGATCATCCCCTCCCGTGGCCACTCAAGGAATACGACCCGGCTGAAACGGTGCTGAGAGCCCATCGTGGATGCCGCCTGCTGGGTGACGCCGTAAACCGTGCCGACCACTGGCAGACCGTTGAGGAGGGTGCCCTTGAAATCCATCAGCATCCGGCCCGGACGCGTGCTCACCAGCAGTCCAACCAGGTAAAACACCACTACCAACCCTATGATCCCGATACCGGGAACGTCCCAGGGCTTTCCCTCCACGAAGTCCAGGGGGCGAATGAAACTGTCCGTCTTCTCGATTACGAATGCAAGGACAAGTATTGTCACCATGAGTGGCACCAGTTCCATCAGTCCGCTCACGGTTTTTCCCTGGACGTGTCCTTCAATCCTGCGGAAAAACCCTGCCCTCCGCGGGTCCCTCGAGTTGGTCTGGGGCAGGGGTTCCGAGGCGCTGTCGGCCATTCTTCACCTCACGAGATAGAGACGAAATTGCGCTAGATCACCCCAAGCGGCGCGACTATCACAGCCGCGTTTCCCTATCCCCAACCAATGATACAACAGGGGCGACGGGTAATGGACAATGACAATGCACGAAGAACGGTGAAACCGGGAGATAGCGGGCGGCCCGGGCCCAACCGGTCCGGGATCTCGCGCTTAGACGAAGCGAACCCTACAGCATAGCTTCGTTCAATCTGACACCAAACCCCGGGGCATCATTCGCAACGATGTAACCGTTCTCAGGGGAGGGTTCGTTGAACCACAGTACATCCCGGGGCTCGCGGATATGGTCGGAATGGAACTCGGCCAGATCTGCCCAATCGCTGGATGCGATGAGGTGCAGGCCCCATACTTCCCCGCCGCGATGCGGGGATACCGGAACATTGGCTTTTCTCCCCATCTCAACTATTCGCAGCCCGGCGGTGATTCCACCGCACCAGGTGATGTCCGGTTGCCACAACCCCAAGGCTCCATTCGCAGCGACCTCAGCGAACCCAAAATGGGTGGACTCGTGCTCACCCCCGGCTATCAATGTCGGCGCGACTCGGGACCGCAACTCGGCCTGGCCGGGCAGATCATCCGGCGTTAGCACGTCCTCGTACCAGTAAAGGTTGAACTCGGACAGCCGCCGGTGCATGTTCAGCGTCACGTCCTGGTCCCAGGACATATACGTGTCGATCATCAATCGGACCTCGGCCCCGAAGAGTTCCCGCGCCCGGTTAGCCGCAGTCCAAGCAGATTTGTAGCCGGACTCTTGCCCCGACCAGCGGTGGGGGAATTTGTGCGCCAGGAACCCCAGGTCGGAGTAAGACTCAGAATCGGGACCGGTCGCATACGCCAGAACCCTTTCTTTCTTGAGTCCCCCCAGAATTTCATAGACCGGGACGTTTTGCGCCTTCCCCAGCAGATCGTACAGGGCGAGATCAACGCCGCTCAGCGCCATAATCGCCAGCCCTTTCCGGCCGTAGGGCAGGGACTCCTGGTAGAGATAGTCCCAGATGGCAGCGATATCCTCGACACTTTCCACCTCTCGTCCCAGCAGCAGCTCCCGGAAGTGCCGGTTCACCACCTCCACGCCAGCGACCCCGCCGCCGCCATACCCCAGGCCGGCCGCCCCCAAATCTGTGGAAACGCGGACTACGATCTGCCAGAAATGGGTCCGCCACGACGGTACCACGTGCTGGTACCTGGGGTAGACCGCTTGAACGTCGGTGATCTTCATGGCCTGTCAGGAAACCCCCATCCTTCCCCGTCAGTTGACCGAGCCGCCCAGCGGCGGGCGTGGAGGACCGCTTTCCAGGAACTTGCCGTACCCGGGCTGTTGCTCGAGGGCGCCCTGGTTCAGCAACACCTGCCCCCGCAGGAACGTCATCCAGGGGCGCCCCTTGACCTCCCAACCCTCGAAAAGGGTGTATCCGGCATTACTCAAGTGGTCCCGCGCCGTGATTATCCGGTCGCCGTTGGGATCGATTATCAGCAGGTCTGCGTCCGAACCTACCTGGATAACGCCCTTACGGGGGAACAGCCCGAAGATGCGGGCCGGGTTTTCCGACATGACGCGGGCCAGCCACCAGATGGGCAGGCCGCGCTTTATCACCCCCTCGCTGTACATCAGGGGAACAATCGTCTCCACGCCCGGGGAACCGAACGGGACCGAAGCCCCGTTGGAGTCCACGAAGATGTTATCCCAACCAGGCTGCTTGAGCTCCTGGGGATAGGGGGCGTGATCGCTCGCGACTATGGAGATAGACCCTTGACCCAGGCCCCGCCACAGGGAGTCCCGGTCCGGTCCGTCCTCTGGTCGGAGCGGCGGACCGATCTTGGCCAGAGGGCCGTACTCCGCCATATGTGCGTCGGACAACAAGAGGTACTGGGGACAGGTTTCGGTCCAGATGGGTTGTCCCAGGCTTTGGGCCTGCTGGATCCGCCGCAGCCCAAGCTGGGTGCTAAGGTGCACGACGTAGGCGGGACATCGGGTGGCTCCGCTCATCTTCACGGCACGGTTGATGGCCTCTTCCTCGGCCCAGTCCGGGCAGGCTGACGGAAAGTCCGTCGGATGAGTATGCCCGTCGGCAATCAGCTTGTTCTCCAGGTACTCGATGATGTTGCCGCTTTCGCAGTGGAGTTGCAGCACTCCCTCGCCCCGTGAGACCAGATCCATCGCCTGGCAGATATAGTCATCGTCGCACATCCGGCCCGGACGCTTCTTGTAGGTCATGAACATTTTGTACGACTTGACGCCCAGGTCTATTGCCTCGGGCATCCCGGACAGAATGGATGGCCGATTCTGCAGAATGAAGTGGAAGGCGAAATCGGTCAGGGCGTTCTGCTCGACTTGCTCCCTGGTCCGGTGGATTGCTTGGGGAAGGGTCTCGTCCCCTTCCAGGTTATACGTGCCGAACGGGACCAGGGTCGTTAGTCCGGCGTGGGCAGCGGCCAGGGAACCGAGAGCATAGTTGTCGTGGCCGTCGAGGTGCACATGGCTGTCGATAAGGCCGGGCAGGATCAGCTTTCCCGAAGCGTCCACGTAGCTGTCGGCCGGGGGAAGCAGCGAATCCGGCCCGATGGCCACTATCTTCTCTCCCGCGATGGCTATAGAGCCCTCGTAAACCTGGGAGGAAGTTACGATCTGTCCACCTACAATGACCGTGTCGACGTGGGACTCAGGCATGGCTGCCTCCGGGCTGGCCGCCTTGGGGCCGACGAATTGTTGGGAATAATGTAACTCAAATCATACCGTGCGCCCGGTAACGGGACAAGGCGACTGGCGCAGGCACCACAGAATCGCCTAAAAGCGGGCCACCAGTCCGCCAAATGCCTCCTGCCAACCACGTGCCAGAGCGACCTCCCCGTCCCTGTGCTGGTACCCGTCCGAGTCGGGTCCAGTGTAATGGTCCCGGTACCATGCCACCGTGGCAGCCACCCATTCCTCCACCGGGGTCGCCGCCAGCCCGATGTCCCGTTCCGCCCGGACCCGCCAGTGGATATTCGACGCCGGACGGGTCAGCGGGGCCATGTACTGCCCCAGCCCGGGAGTCCTGCTGATTACTTCCCTGGGAACATACACCAGTTCGGGAACCTGCCCCGCCGCGGTCCAGATGAGGTTCACCCACCGCTCCGGCGTCATAATCTCGGGCATACTTACGAAATAAGTCCCTGAAACAGTCTCAGGACGGTCCAGCGTCCGCACGAAGTTGGCTGCCGCGTCCGCGCTGAACAGAGTCCGGAACGCCCCCCGCATTTCGTCGGCAACGATGACCGGCCCACCATCAAGTGCCCGCTGAACCCACCACCACATGCGTCCCGTCGGATCCCCTGGGCCCATGACAGCGGGAATGCGGATAATGGTCCAGGGAACGCCTTCGCCGTTTTCGACAAGCCATTTCTCGCAGTGGCGCTTGCCGACGGCGTAGGGGTCCACACCTTCCGGGTATGAGTAGTCGATGGTGCTCCAGTCCACTACCGACTCGTCGTAAGGGCAATACCGGGTGAAGTCCACCATCCCTTCCAGGTACACCGAGCTGGTGCTGATCAGGAGATACCGGCCCACGTTACCCTGGAAGGTCTGGACGGCGGATCGGACATCCTCCCAGCAGTATGCCTGGGTGTCAACGACCGCGTCGAATTTCAACCCGGTCAGCTTGTCCCGGAAGTCCCCAGGGTCGTTGCGGTCGCCGGAGATGTGACTAATCCGGTCCCACCACTCGGGACGGGTGGTCCCCCTGGAAAATACGGTCACCCTTTCTCCCCGGCCGAGGAGCAGTTCGACCATGATTTTACCCATGTAGCCAGTGCCGCCAATTACCAGAATGTCCAAGGGGATGACCTCCTTGATCGCGCTTGTGGACTGCAAGGGTAAGTGAAGGCACGGCGGTTGACCAAACCCTATCGCTAGCGGCCGGATAGCCCCAATGGCCCTGTCCCGGGGAGCCGCCTCTGGAAAAGACCCCGGGTGTCCCGGCCTAGCGGGCCGTCCAACCCCCGTCAACGATTAGCAAATGTCCGGTGGTGGCTGCCGCCGAGGGACTGGCGAGGTAGACTGCTGCCCCCACCAGTTCTTCAGGACTCATCCGGCGTCCCAGCGGCATATTGACGGCCAGGTCGGCCTGCAATTCGTCCGCGTCCCGGGTGTCCGCTTCCAGCAGGCCCGGCGTCTCCGTCGGCCCAGGGCCTATGGCGTTGACTGTGATTCCATGGCGAAGCCACTCCAGCGCCAGCACCTGGGTCAGGCTGACCACGCCGCCCTTGCTGGAGCAGTAAGCGGCCCGGTTCTCACCGGCAACGACGGCAAGCTGCGATGCGACGTTGACTATGCGGCCTCCTCCTTGCGGAATCATAACGCCAGCAGCCGCCTGGGAACAGAAAAAGGTTCCCTTGAGATTGGTGTCTATGACAGCGTCCCAATCCTCCTCGGTCACTTCCAGGGCAGGACTGCGGCGGCGTATCCCCGCGTTGTTGACTAATATGTCCAGCCCGCCCAGGTCCGCCGTTACCCGGCCCATGGTGGAGCGTATCTGTTCCAGGTCAAGGACATTCAGATCGTAGGCCATGGAGCGGCGTCTCTGTGCCTCAATCCGCTTCTTTACCTCATTCAATCCGGCCCGGTTCGAAGGAATATCCGACACGGCGACATCCGCTCCAGCTTCGGCCAATCCGGATGCCAAGGCCGCGCCAATACCCCGGGCGGACCCGGTGACGAGGGCAACCTTTCCTTCCAGACTCAGGCCCGCGTAGCCCATGACTTTATTCTCCAACGATTAAGTAACTATCTCAAAACGATTAAGTAACTATCTCAAAACGATTAAGTAACTATCTCAAAACGATTAAGTAACTATCTCAAAACGTACATTTCGGAGGCCGAAAAGCGCGAAATGGGGATGACGGGGGCCTGGATTCCCGCCCCCGCCTGCGCGGGGGCAAGCTCTGCGCGGGAATAACGGGAGGAGGGCGAAGAGCTTTGGGATAGTTTCTAAGTGGGCTGCAAGCGCTGGGCGGTTTCGGCGCGGTCGGTTATCCGGTCCCAGTCGTACAACATGGGGACCATGTCCACCTCCTGCCAAGGCTCGCTCTGGTCGGCATAGTGGGAACTTCCTGGATGACCCGAGCACCCGAGAGGTATCGCCCACAAGCAGTTGTTCCAGTCAGAGAGGTCGTAGGCATAACGGGCGACGGATAATCCAGCCACCGTGGCGAAGTCGGCCGGAGCGTATGCCCCGGCCAGTGGGGTTTCGCCGTCGCCGGACATGGCTATGGGCGGAGGGTTGAGCAGAGAGGAGCAATCAGGAAACGCGGACGATAAGGGGTGGACGGGCCTTGCTTGATGCACCCTTCCCCATCGCCACTCCGAACGGTCATTCCCCAGCCTGTCCAAAAGCAAGACCACTGCTTCCTCGAGGGACTGGCCAACTAGGTCCGTCCAGGTACAGCCCGGCGGCAGCAGGTCCGCGTTTCCCTGCTCCATGGCAGTGGTCATCAGGCTCTTGAACCTCGTCAGGAATACTCCGGCGCCCCGGCCAGCTGGATTCAGCGCCAGGTCCGCGAGGGCCTCCCCCAGGTTGTAGATGAGCAGCTTTTCCAACAGGCGGTCCCGGGCTGCGCTGTAAACTGTGGGAGCCGCGGCGTTGGCGTCCATGTTCCGGTCCCATTCCAGCAAAAGTTCCTTCGCCCACGCCGATCCTTCATCCTCATAATTGACATCCCTCAGCAGGTCCAGCAGCGCTTCGGCGGGGATGGAGCGACACTGCCGGTGTATCTCGACCATATCGGCGGCGGTGGGCCGCTCCATGGAATTGATTGCGCGGGAGACCAATTCGACCCGGTAACCGGGAGAGAAATCAACTCCGATGTGATAAGGATAGCTGTCGTCGACCGGCTTGTTGTTCGCAGTGGCGATGTACCCAGTGTCCGGATTGCTGGAGCGGGGCATCTCGTCGAATGGAATCCGTCCTTGCCACTCATGGTGGCCGGTCCATCCGGGCACGGGCAGCCAGCCGTTGAGCCTGTTGCGGAGCGGTATTTCACCCCTGACCAGGTATCCGATGTTTCCCGAGACGTCGGCGAAGACCAAATTGTTGCATGGGTCCACCCATTTCCGCATAGACTCGGTCAGTTCGTCGGCGTTGCGGGCAACAAGCATCCCGCGGAGAGTATTTGGCCAGGTGGATGGGCCATCAGTGGCGGTGTATCGGAGAGCCAGCCCTGTCCCGGCGACAGGGTCGCCGGAGATGATGGGGCCGTGATGAGTGTTCCACGACGTTAAGGGAACATCCTCTGCGCCACGGACCCGAATGGTCTCGTGGCGGACCTCCGCCCGGCGCCATTCCCCTTGCCAAAGATAGTACTCGGGCGTATCCGGGTGGAAGCGTTCAATATACAGGTCCTGGTAGTCGGCCCAGGTATGTGTGACGCACCATGCCACCCACGGGTTGTGTCCAAAATGCGGAAAGCCGGGTAAGCCTGGGAAGGACAGTCCGACCACGTCAAAGTCTGGACAGGCAAGGTGGTTCTGATAGTAGACGTTTGGGGTGTTGAGAGCTCGGTGGGAGTCGCCGGCCAGGATGGGCTTTCCCGAGGCGGTGCGGCCACCGGCGATGACCCAGCTATTGCTGCCCAAATCGGACTCGTGCAGCTCATTGGCGGCGGCGGCCGCTGCTGTGAGCTCTTCCAAGCCCCGCTGCAAGTTGCCTTGGTGACGAGCCCCGGGCGGCAGGATCAGGAGTTGGCCAGGCTCGTATCCGGGAAAGACCCGCGCCGTCTTCTCTGGCCCCAAAGCCTTGACTAGGCGGGCCCGCAGCACTTTGGACTCGAAGATGCCCATCGGCAGGTGGCGCACTTTGTAGACCACTAGGCCGTCCCAAGGCTGCCAGGGCTCGGGGGCCACGCCGGTAATCTGGAACTCTATGGGCAGCGGATCAGCAGAATCTATATAAGCATTCACCCCGGCGGCGTAGGCGTCGAACATGGCCCGGGTCTCCTGGGAGGACACCCAATAGTCATCCCTGGCGCTGCGTTCCAGCAGACAGCGGCGCATCAACTTGTCCTGTTCCACACCTTCCTGCCCAACAACTTCTGCCCATCGCCCCAAGCCCCGGCGTCGGTCCTGCTCCATCTGCCAGAAGCGGTCCTGGGAAGTGGCGAACCCCTGGGCGAAGAAGGCGTCGGACTCATTCTCTGCACGAATGTGGGGGATGCCCCAAGCGTCGCGATGGATGAGCACAGGGGCGTTCAGGCCGGGCAGGGCCATATTCCCGCTTACGTCGGGGCAGGCCCGGCGAAGATCGTCATAGGTCAGTCCTGTGATGGTACTCAATGGTCAGCCTCAGACGGGGCTGGGCCCGTATGGTGGAGTCAGAAAGCCCCCCGGACCTCCAGTCCAAGGAGGGCCTGTCCCGCGCTTTCGTAATGTGCGTAGCTGGCCTGCACGTGCTGAGTGATGACGTGCATGTCCTGGAACCGGCGCTGGATTGGGTTTGAGGCGAAAATCGCACCGGCACCGCACAGGTTGTAAGCAATGTCGACCACCTGGGCCGACATCCGGAGAGCATGGGTGGCCGCCACTCGGAGCTGGAGACGTTGCTCCACGGGTATCGTGCCGTCCCTGGAGGCCGACTCCCACACGGTGTTTACAGACTCCTGGAGGAAGCACTGGGCGGACCGGTGAATGGCGTGCGCCTCTCCAACCTGGCGCTGGGCCGGCTGCTGTTCCCTCAGGACGGTGCTGGAGCGGCCCGGGGCGCGGGTGGAGGCGGCCTCGATGGCAATTTCCAGGCTCCTGCGGGCCACGCCCAAGGCGACGGTGGCGAACCCCGATCCGAAAAGAAGCGTCCTGGGAATGGCGTAGAGCGGGCCCGGTTCGCTATGTTGACCCTCGAACTGATAGGTGCGGTGCTCGGGAATGAACATATCGTCCACCTGGAAGCTGAAGCTGCCGGTACCCCGCAGGCCGAAAACCTGCCACAGGTCCACAAACTTGACATCTTCTTTGGGCATGAGCAACATTCGGGAACCGGCCCGGTTGCGGGCGGCGTCCAGGATCTGGCCGGGCTGACCGATGGGAGCGAGGGCCGCGATCCAGGTGGCATGGTCGCTGCCGCTGCTGAAGTTCCAGTGGCCGCTTAACCGGTAGCCGCCTTTCACCGGAACCGCGATGGATGCGGCCGTCGGCGGTCCGTTGGTAACCACGGCCCGGGGGTTGGTCCAGATCTCTCGGGCGGTGGACCGGTCCATCATAACGGCGCTGGTGGAGAAGACATTGTTCTGGTTGAGGCACCACGCAACGCTGGCGTCAGCTGGGGCAAATGCCTGGAGGATGCGCAGAAAGTCAGGGTGGGCCATTTCAGCCCCGCCCAGGGACTTGGGAAGCAGCAACCGGAAGAATCCTCCGTCGGCCAGCGCGTTGGCCAGCTCGCCCGGCATCTGCCGGTCCCGGTCAATCCGGTCGGCGGCTTCCGCCGTTTGTTCCGCCAGAGGACGGGCGTTCTCCAGGTAATCATCAATGCCGGGGATGACTGCGTTTTGTTGCATCAAGTGGTTTCTCTCGTGGCGTCTGGGCTCACCTGTCCGGGCGGTCTGGACCGATCCCGACTAAATTACATGGTGGGCGACGCCGGTGTCAAAACGAAATGTGCTGTCCTACCCCATATTGGCCGTCAGGAAGGCCTCCTAAACCGGACAACCCCCCAGGGCAAGTACACCGGAAACCCAACGAGGGGTTACAGGCGAGGTGTTGCTCCCATCATGCAAACGTCACCACCAACATGAAACTCAGAATGCAACCACCCTTGCTCCGAACAAGGCCAGACGAGGACTAAGATGAAGACCACCCGGACCTATAGAGCGCAACGGGCTACGTCGGCCGGACCCAGGACTTGTTGAGCACGTGACAGAATTACTCCGCCGATGTCCATGGCCAGGCTCTTCCCTGTGGGCACCACATCGCGGAGGATCTGACCGGTCGCGCCCGCGGGTGGCTCAAAGAATCCCTGTCCAAGTACACCCTGGCAAGCATGAAGCCGGACCGGGCACAATCTGGAGAGGAGAGTGACACCATGTCAGCTGACTATCTGGACCAATTGGCTGAGTTCGTGGCAACTACCCGCGCGGAAGACCTGCCCCACACAACCATTTCAGCGGCGAAGGATGTGGTTCTGGACACCGTTGGAGCTATTGCCTCCGGAAGTCGCCTTCCGGAGAACGCTAACCTTGTCCGCCTAACGGCAGCTATGGGCGGCCCCGGGAAATCCTCGGCGATAGGACACTCTCAGCGGGTACCGGCGATGTGGGCAACCATGGTCAACGGGACCGCAGGCGTCGCACAGGAAATGGACGAGGGAACCAGGTTGGGCGGAGGACACCCTTCCATCCATGTCACGCCCGCATCGCTGGCGGTGGCTGAGGAAAGCGGATCCAGCGGAGCGGACACCCTGGCGGCGATTGTAGCAGCATACGAGGTGACCTCGCGGATCGGGACAGCTACCAATGTCCGCTCAGAGGTGCATTCGCACGGCACCTGGGGAACCATTGGTGCGGCGGCGGCAACGGCCCGCCTCCTGGGATACGGCGCGGGGGACATCAGGCTGGCGATGAACCTGGCGGCCTCGATGAGCCCGGCCAACACCTGGACGCCCTGCCTGGAGGGCGCGACCGTGCGCAACCTGTACCCTGGCCGGTCCGGGTTCCAGGGGATACTGGCCGCCCATCTGGCCCGCTGCGGATTCACCGGAGTCGAGGACGGGCCGTCGGACATTTACGGCTCAATCTTGGGAAAGGGATTCGACGCGGAATCAACAGTAGTCGGACTGAGCAGGGAAGGGCCAATGCGCATCCAACAGAACTATTTCAAGTTCCACGCGTGCTGCCTGTATAACCATCCCGTGCTTGATGCGGTGCAACATGCGATGGCTGAGCATTCTTTCCGGGCGGGCCAAGTGGAAACCGTTGAGGCGGTTACGCCACCCATCGTGCGGATCATGGCGGACCCGGAACCGAACAATATGCTGGCGGCCAAGTTTTCCATTCCCTACGCCGTAGCGTCCCTTATCGCCCACGGCAACACCGGGGTCACGGCCTTTTATCCTGAGGAGGTAGGCAACGAGGAAACTAGGGCTCTAGCGAGGAGGGTCAAGGTGACGGCGGACGAGCGGATGAGTCTGCGACGCTATGACTATCCGTCAGCAGCGGTAACCATCAGGTTAAAGAACGGCAGCACACTGGAGACTTCAGTGGTTAGCCAGCACGGGGATTTCTCTAACCCGGTTCCTCGTGAGGATCTTCTGAATAAGTTTCGGGTTCTGGCCGGGAGCACCTGGGACGCGGAACGGATCGAGCGCATCATTGCCACGGTGGACCGGTTGGACACCCTGGGCTCCATTTCGGAGTTGACGGGGCTGCTGACTGCCCAGTAAACCAGTCCCCCTATTGAACTGATCGGGTTTCTGAGACACTTCCCCTTGCCCCTACCAGGGTTGGGCCACCTTTGAGCAATCTCCAACGTTCCTATAGAATCGAAGTATTCCAACCAGAAACGCCAGCGGAGCGGGACCCATGCCTAACAGCTTGATAACCCCGGAAGTTGCCGCCCTAATAGGACGAGAGTCCGACCCGGAGCGCAACCGATTTCCCATCAGCGCCGAGATGGCCTACGACGTGGCCGACAGCATTGAAGACTACAATCCCCTTTACGTCGATCCCGACCACGCGGCCAACAGCCGGTTCGGGGAATTGTTGTGCCCGCCTTTGGCTGCCTGGAAGGATATCGCCCCGCCCATCGGCTATTTCGGGGCGGGCCAGGAGTGGCACTTCGAGGTGCCCCTCCCGTTCAACAGCTACGGCCTGAATGGGGGCAGCGACTGGCAGTTCTTGGCTCCCGCCTATGTGGGGTCTTGGATCACGCGCCAGTTCCGCATCATGGAGATATTCGAGAAGGAGGGGAGGTCCGGGCCCCTGGTCTTCATCGTCCGCCAAGAAACCCAGACCGACCAGCACGGTACCGTCCTCAGTCTGGCCAAGCGCGTCAGCATCCACCGGGCCCTTCCCACCGGAGCAGAATCCAGCCAATCCTCTGGCGATGCCGAGGACCTGACCACGGTGCCCGTCGCTCCCCCTGACCCCGAGGTGATCCTTCGCAAGCCTTCTCCGGAAAAGCGGGAACAGCAGTACTTCGAGGATGTGGAAACCGGGATGGATCTGCCGGTGGTGGTCAAAGGACCCATGACCACCACCCACCTCATCCGTTGGGCCGCCGCGAACGGTAACTACGCCCGCATCCATTGGGACCTTCCCTTCGCACAGCTGCACCAAAGGTTGCCTAACATCGTCGTCAACGGGTCGCTGAAGAACCAGTATCTCGGTCAGCTGTTGCTGGATTTCGCCGGCGAGGAGGGCTGGTTCCGGCGGTTTTATGTGGAGCACCGGGGCATGGACTTTCCCGGGGACACCCTGACCGCCCTCGGGGTGGTCACCGGAAAACGCGAAGTGAACGGCTTCGGCCTGGTGGACTGCCGAGTTGGGTTGCGGAATGACCGTGGACACCAGACTGCCTCAGGGACCGGGACTGTGGTATTACCCCGGCGCAGCCAGCAATTGCCCCTGGTGTGGCCGGAAGAACCTTGGTAGTGCCCGGGATGCTGGACGGGATCCGGGTCCTTGAACTGGGAGAAGGGACTTCGGCGCCTTTCTGCTCCCGGTTGCTGGCCGATTACGGCGCGGATGTCATCAAACTGGAGCACCCCGGCGGCGACCCTGCGCGCCGGTCCGGGCCCTTCGTGGGCGACGACCCGCACATGGAGAAAAGCATCCCATTCCTGTACCTCAACACTAACAAACGCAGCGTAACCCTGGACCCCGCCACGGGGTCGGGGCGCTCGCTCCTGGACAGGCTCCTCCAAACCGCCGACGTTGTCGTCGAGAACATTTCCCGCCCGTCCTCCAAGAGCCAGCCGGGATTCCCCGGAGAGAGGCACCCCTTCAAACGATCCCTCCCAGCGAACTTCTTTCCGGACATTTCGGAGTCCTATGATCTCCTGGTCGTGACATCCATTACCCCCTTTGGCCAGACCGGGCCCCGCCGCGACCTGGCCGCCACCGATATCGTCAATCTGGCATTCAGCGGGTTGCTGTACCACTCCGGGGATTCCGACCGGGAACCCCTCCGTAACGCCCTGGATCAATCCCTCTACGTGGCCGGGATCAACGGCGCCGTCGCCACTGCAGCGGCATTGTTCCAGAGGTGGACTACCGGCCGGAGCAGCCGCGTGGACGTTTCAGTGGTAGAATGCCTGGCCTCCCACCTGGTCCAAGCCGTCCCTTATTACAACTTCATGGGGGCCATCAAAGGACGCCGACCGGTGCGCGGGTCCGGGTTCGAGGAGCTGATGCCCGCCCGGGACGGGTATGTAATCCCCTCGGTCCAGGGGTCCCAACCCTGGTCTACAGTGGCGGAGCTCATCGGAGTGCCCGCGCTGGGCGACGAACGGTTCGCTACCGGGGCGGGGCGCATCGAGTTCGGGGAGGAGCTCAATGTGCTGCTGCTAGAGGGCTTGGCTCAGTGGGACCGGAAGTCCCTTTTCAGGGCTTCCGGAGAACGGCGCCTGGTCTTCGGGATGGCCCAGGATGCCGAAGACCTTTGCCAGTGCCCCCACCTGTGGGAACGGGGCTTTTTCACCGCCGTTGACCATCCCGTCGCGGGAACAGCCGATTACCCCGGGCTAGGGCCCCGGCCGTCCAGCATACCCTACCAGGTCCGGCGCGCCGCGCCTCTTCTGGGACAGCACAACACCGAGATATACCAAGAGGAACTGGGACTTACTTCCGGGGAATTGGCCCAGCTCAAGGCGGCCGGGGCTGTATGAGCAGCAACCCTCTGGAAGGTATCCGCGTCGTCGACTTGAGCCGGGTCTTCGCCATGCCCTACTGCGGGGCCTATTTGGCGGACATGGGGGCCGAGGTCATCAAGGTCGAGACACACGACAGCCAATTTGTGGACACCACCCGCACCCTCAACGGCCCCTACCCGGGAAACGTTCCCAGGGCCGACTACTGGGAACGGGGCGGTACATTCCACACCTTGAATCGGGGCAAGCTGAGCCTGACGCTGGATCTCCGGTCTGGGCGCGCCTTGCGCCTACTCCGGGAGCTGGTGTCCATATCCGACGTGCTGCTGGAAAACTTCACCCCCCACGTCACCCGCCGCTTCGGTCTGGATTACAGCACCCTACGGCAGGACCGGCCGGACCTAATAATGGTGTCCAACACCGGGTACGGTCACAGCGGACCCTGGAGCGATTTCGGGGCCATGGCCACGGCCCTGGAGCCCACTCACGGCACCGGGGCATTCACAGGCTACCTCGACGTCGACTCTCAGGGCCGTTCCCTCCCCGGCACTATCCCTAACAAGATCGCCAACTCCTACACAGACTTCCTAGCAAGCTGGAGCGCCCAGCTGGCGGTCCTCGCCTCCCTCCTCCACCGTGTCCGCACCGGCCAAGGCACCTGGATAGACCTGGCCATGTACCAGAACGGCGTCTCCTTCATGGGCGAGGGCCTGCTCGACTTCGCCTTCAACGGCCGTCGCGTCCGCCGCATCGGCAACCGCCATCCCGCCTTCTCCCCCCACGGGTGCTATCCCTGCCTGGGAACCGACCAGTGGGTTGTCCTGGCCGTCCGCGACGACACTGAGTGGCAGAGGTTCTGCGCGGTTATCGGCCAGGTAGAACTCGGAAGGGACTTGCGGTTTTGCGATCCCATCGTGCGGCACCACCATGCAGATGATCTGGATGCTATTATCGCGGAGTGGACCCGTCAGCGGACTCCGCTGGAAGCGATGGACACGCTGCAGCGGGCGGGGGTTCCCGCAGGCCCTGTCCTCAACGCCCGGGGGCTGCTGCAGGACCCACATCTGCGGGAGCGGGGCTACTTTGAGAAAGCCCACCACACCCCCGAGTCCGGCTTGGGGACCAGGGAATACGTCAGCCGGGGCTGGCGTCTCTCCAATGCCGATGTGTCAATCCGGGGCCCCGCCCCCACCCTGGGCGCCGACAACCGCCGCCTCCTCTCCGGCCTCCTCGGCCTTTCCGAAACCACCATCGCCGAACTGGAAGATGAGGATACCATCGGATCAACCCTCCTCGGGGCAAGCGAACCCGCCTCCGTTCCTCTCCACCGCCAGGTTGAGTTGGGCTGGACGGTGGACTATGATTCCGACTACCAGCAGCACCTGCCATATAACGGCGCTGCTGACGAAATGGGGGAGGGGCCCTGACGCCGCTGCTCTATCGTCCCCAGAGGGTATCCCAAGACGACCTCACGGGGTCCCACCGCCGCTGTACGGAGAAAAACGCGGGACCGCAACCGTCCCACCGGCCTTGGCACACGACAATCCATAACAAACGGGAGTAACCCGATGGCTGACAAAAAGATACTCGACGGCGTCCGCGTGCTCACCCTCGAGCAGGTCCACGCCCTTCCCTGGGGGACCGGATTCCTGGCCGACTACGGAGCCGAGGTCATCCGCGTAGAGAGCGCCGACCACCTCCAGGACCGCAAGGCCGGCCCTTTCCCCGGCGGCAAGGCCGGCGATGAATGGTGGAACGAAGGCGGCAGCCTCGTCTACTACGGCACCCGCAACAAGCGCAGCCTCTGCCTCGACGTCACCGCCCCCCAGGGAAAGGAAGCCTTCCTCAAGCTAGTCGCCAAATCCGACATCGTCACCGACAACTTCCGCCCCGGGACCATGGCCCGCTTCGGCTTCGACCACGAGAGCCTCTCCGAAATCAACCCCCGGATCATCACCCTAAGCAGCACCGCCTACGGCTACACCGGCCCCTGGCGCCGCGCCGGCTCCCGGGCCCGCACCGTCGACGCCGCCTGCGGCCTGTCCTTCCTCACCGGCTACGAGGGAGGGCCCTCCATGCGGGCCAGCAACAATTACATGGACCATTCCGTAGGCAACAACGTCGCCTTCGCTCTCCTGCTGGCCCTATACCAGCGGAACAAGACCGGCATCGGCATGCGCATCGACCTGACCATGCAGGAGACCGGCGTTTCCGCCATCGGCCCGGCTGTCCTAGAGGCCCAGGCGGGAATCACGCGCGATCGGCTGGGATGCGGCCACTGGTGGAAGGCCCCCCACAACGTCTACCCCGCCGCCGACATCGACCGATGGATTGTCATCGTGGTTTCCTCCGACGCCGAATGGGACGCCCTGCGCGGTGCCATGGACAACCCCACCTGGGCTGCGGATGACAAGTTCGCCACCGTGCTCACCCGTTGGGAAAACCGCCACGAGCTTGACCGCCACGTCGCAGAATGGACCTCCCAGCACGACGACATCGAGCTGGCGAAAACCCTCCAGGAGCGCGGCATCAGCGCCGGCGCCTGCCTCACCGCCGAGGACCTGGCGGCCGACCCCCACCTCCGGGAACGAGACTACCTGTGGGAATACGCCAACCCCCAGGCTCCCGCCGTCGGCCCCCGGGTCTTTGCGGGCCGGCCTTTCCGCGACCCCAACCTCCCCGTCAGCCTCCACCGGGTCGCGGCCCTGGGCGAGGACAACGGGTACGTCCTCGGAGACATCGCGGGCCTGTCCCAGGCCGAGATAGACCAGTTGTACGACGACGGGGTAATCTTCTCCCAACCCAAAGAAAGCGAGCGCGCCCCCTGACCCCTTTAATCAAGGGTTTTTGGGGATGCATCCCCCAACGTCTCTCCGGGCCCATCAGGCCCCAATCCGTCGTTCAAGCCGGAAGCCGCACCATTCCAACCCAATAACTCGACACCACGTCCAACGCCGGAGGATTCAATGTCCGGGATACTTTCAGACATCCGGGTCCTGGAGCTTACGCACCAGCCGTCCGGTTCTTTTTGCGCCAAGCTGCTGGCCGACCAGGGCGCCGATGCCATCAAAGTTGAGCCCCCCGGCTGGGGAGACCAAGCCCGTCACGAGCCTCCCTTCATCGGCGACGAACCCCACTCCGACCGCTCGACCGCCTTCCTCGCTTTCAACACCAATAAGCGCGGCATCACCCTGGATGTGGAACAGACGGCGGGGCGAGACCTTTTCCTTCGGTTGGCTTCGACGGCCGACGTAGTGATCGAGAGCTTTCCTACCGGAAGGCTGGACGAATTCGGCCTTGGGTATGACACCCTGTCCCAAGCCAACGCAGGAACGGTGCTGGTCTCCATTTCCTATTTCGGCCAGAGGGGCCCTTACGCCGAGTACCAAGGGGACGACCTGGTGGCGCAGGCGATGGGAGGATACCTGTACGCCGTCACAGGGTCCTCCAGCCAGCCGCCCATGGGAACAGCCCTCCAGCAGATGGAAATCACCGCCGCCCGCAACGGGGCCATCGCCATCATGGCGGCTTTATTCCAAAGAGAGCAGTCGGGAATTGGCACCCACATCGACGTTTCCACCATGGAAGCCGCGGTTTCCACGCCCTCCGGGTTGATTCATCCCTTCACCTACACCGGCCGCAGTCCCCACCGGGGCGGCAGCGATGGCAATGTAATGGACGGGATGCACCTTCCCACGCTCGACGGGGAAGTGACGCTGACCACCGCCGGCACAGGCGGCCGCCCGATGGAAGCGTGGGCCGAGTTTTTAGAGGAACCCGGACTGCTTGATCCAAGGTTCTCCACCCGCCAGGGCCGAATGGAACACTGGCAGGACCTCCACGCCCTGGTAGCGCCGAAGCTGGCCGAGTGGAACAACCTGGACTTGATGCGGGAGACCATGACCCGCGGTCTCGTCGTCGGCCTCGTCCAGAGCCCGCAGCAGGTGGTCGAGTCCCCCCACCTGGAGGAACGCGGTTACTTCGTGGACCTCGACCACCCGGAAGTTGGCACCCTCAAGTATCCCGGCCCCGGCTTCTTCCTCGACGGCCGCAACGATATGCAGACGGCCCGGGCGGCTCCCCGGCTGGGGGAGCACAATGTCGAAGTCCTGAGTGGAGAGCTGGGGTTGTCCCTGCGGGAGATGGGCCTCCTGCGGGCGGCCCGGGTTATTTAGTAAGGGAGTTATACACTTGTGTACCCACAAACTGGTCGATAAAGGGATGGCTGGTGCCCCCCGATGGCAACATCGGCCCCTGAAGGTTCGATTCCTGCCCTTCGCTGGAACGTGGGTGCACTGGTATATAACTCCCAAACGGATGGGAAATTCAAGGGGGCACATGGAGTATAGATTAGATTTCAACGAAGGGTTCCGAGGTGAATCTGATACGTCGGGTAGTGTCTATAGCGGTAGACTGCCCGACATAGGTTGGGTGTGGAAATTAACCGAATACCATGTTACTCGGAATGACGAGGACGATACTCCGAATGTCGAAAGTAAGGTCGTTCTGGCATCCAGTCAGTCGGTTTTTCACGACATTGCCGAAGCTATGGAAAACGCGCGGCAGGTTCTCCGCATATTGGAACCCGACCCTGGGCGATACTGCCCTATTAACAGTGCCTTGAAAAAGCTGGCAGCATTTGGGCCGTAACTTGGGAGTCGGAACTCAAGGAGTGTGGGTACACAAGTATATAATTCCCGTTAGTAACTATCTCAAAACGTACATTTCGGAGCGCGCAGTGGGGATGACGGGGCCTGGGTTCCCGCCCCCGCGTAGGCGGGGGCAGGCTCTGCGCGGGAAGGACGGGAGGAGGGCGAACGGTTCTCAGATAGCTTCTTAGCGCACGGGGTCATCCAGGACGCCCGATGGCGCGTCCTGGTCACTCCTCGGCCACGATGTAGTTGCGCAGCAGCCCAATGCCGTCCACGGCCACCGACACCGTGTCCCCGGGGAACATGTCCCCGTCGGCACCCTGTGTGCCCAGCATGAGGACGTCGCCAGGATGGAGCGTCGTGTAGCGGCTCATCTCCTGGATCCACGTCGCCGTGTCCCAGATCTGGTTCCGGGAACGAAAGTCCTCCCAGACCTGGCCATTGTGGCGGACCACGATGTGGAAGCCGGTGGGGTCCGCGTCCGTCACGATGTATGGGCCCATCGGCTTGAAGGTGTCACAGTTCTTGCCCCGGAACATGGTGCGGTCGTTGCCCTGCCAAACCCGCTGGCTGATGTCGTTGCCGATGGTATACCCGAAAACACAGTCCAAAGCTTCGTCCCGGGATACATTCCGGGCCCGCTTCCCCATCACCACCGCCAGTTGCCCTTCGGGCTGCACCGCTCCCGAGCAGTCCTTGGGAACCACGATGTTATCCTCCGGGCCGATGATGGCGTGAACGGAGCGGAAGTTGGGTTCGGGGATGGCCGGGTAGTTGGGCCGAGCGCCGCGCCGGGCCGCCATACCTTCCACGTGGCCCCGATAGTTGGGACCTGCTGCGTAGAGCATCGGGGGGATGATCGGGGCGAGAATCCTCACCTGTTCCAGGGAATACCGGTTCCCCGTGTAGCTGTGATCCCCAAGGGGATGCCCCGAGACCTCGGCCACGTGGACCTCATCGTCCTCGAGGGTCCCGAAGCTGATTGAACCGTTGTGCTCGAACCGGCACCATTTCATCGCGGCCTCCTGCCTCGCCTTTGGGGACCTTCCAAGGTTGAGACTTGCCTTTCCGCCGGCGGTTTCTCCAATAGCGGTGTCTCCTAGAGGGCTTTCCGCGCCACGACCCGGGCCAGGGATTGGTCTCCGTACCAGCCTTCCCAGTAGTGCAGGATCTCCAGCGGGTCGCAGACCCTCTTGAGTTCTCCGAGATCCGCCAGGAAGCGCCGGGAGGGACGCTCGTTTCGTTCCAGGTTGGGCACGGTGAAGACCTCGGCTGCCAGGATGCCTCCCCTCGCCAACCGGTCCTGGATGCCGGGAAACAGGTCGGGCTGCCAGTAGTGAAAGCAGGTGACCAGGCTGAACTGGCCAGGGGGCAGCGGGTCCGTGTCCAGGTCGACTTCGGCGGTTTTCAGGACATGTCCATCGGACTCCACAGCTTCCCGGGCCAGCGCCAGGCCCACCGGGGAGATATCCACCGCCGTGACGTCGAATCCGCGCAACGCCAGCCATCGGGAGACGCGCCCCGCCCCGGCGGCGATGTCCAATGCGGGACCCCCTTGCGGGAGCCACGGCTCCATGTCGGCCACCCACTCCGGCACCCAGCCGGAAGACGATCCGGTGTAGTCGCCGGAGGCATATCGTTGATCCCAGCGGGTCCGGTCGTCGGCAGGCATAGCGCCTCCCAGGTTGAGCGGCTAAGTTAGTGTGGCGGCGTCAGGACCCCGCCCAGGGCAATCGCATTTGGGTTCTCGAAGACCCATTGACGCTCACGATCCAGCCGCCCCCCTGATGAAGTGGGGATGGAAAGTCGAGAGGTTACCCAAGTCAATAGTTGACAATACGGTATATGGGTATCGGACTGCGGCACCTGCATGGTGGTAATCTTTCAAATGCGACAGCCTTGGGACTCCGCCCAGAAGGTGTCCACCGCCGCGTCGGGAAGCAGGAACTCGAAGCCGTTGCGCTCGGCGTACTGGCGGTCGAGGTCGGTGTCCCCGATGTGGTAGTAGACGTCGGCATCGAACTCGGATTTGACCTGATCGAGCTGGTGTTTCAACACCGTAAATTCGACGAGGATTTCAGCATTGCTCCAGATGCGCTGCTGGTTCCGAACGATGCGGTCGGAGCAACTGCCGATGATAAATCCCTGGCGCCGGGCGTTCCGCACCATATCCAAGGTGACGCAGCCGGGCGGGTCGCCCACTTCCAGGGTGCCGTCGATGTCGAAACTGATGAGCTTTGCCAAGAAGGACCCTCCGTTGAACTGGTCGTTGCCGGGGCGGCTGGATCGGTTGGCTGGGATGTTTCGATTGGGTGTCTAGCTGGGTTCCTTCCCGAGCATTATCCAGCCGCCGCTCGAAGGCGTCGTGAAGGCGCACAGGGCCGTTTCGCAGCGAACCTGCACCTGCCTCTCTCCCGCGGTCCCCCGAAGCTGCTGGATGCTGTCGGTGTACATGGAGGTGCGGGTGCGGCCATTCCCCAGGTTGCCCCCGCTGGAGCTGAAGGGATGGGGACCTTCGACGCGAATGTCTCCAGCATAAAAGGGGAAGGCGTCGCCGCGCTTGACCCCGTGCCACTGGAAGGCTTCCAGGAAGAACTGGGTCATGGTGGCGTAGCCGTCATAGGGATTGAAGATGTCCACGTCCGCCGGACCCAGGCCCGCACCCTCGTACATCCGAGCGGCGGCACGGTCGGTCCACATCTCGATTTCGTCCAGGTCCGGCTGGGTAGTGCGGTTCCGGAAGTTGTGCTGGGAGTGGTTGAGGACGTAAACGGGAGACTGCTTCATGTCCCGAGCCCGTTCCGCCGTGGTGAAGAGATAGGCAGCCGAGGCGTTTACGGGGCGGTCGCAGTCCCAGATGCGCAACGGGTTGAGGATGTACCGGGAGGTCTCGTACTCCTCGCGGTTGATCATCTCCACGCCGTGGTTGTAGTTGAAGCCCCAGGGAGTCATCAGGCCGTTGCGGTGCTGGTTCATGACGAAAGGAGCAAGGTCGTCGTGATGGCCGCCGTACTTAAGGCAGTACTGGTTGTGGGGAAAGATATTGATGAAGTCGTTGCCACCGTGGTTTCCCCAGGGCACGGTCCACTGCCGAGCGCCCCGCGCGTAATCGTCCGCGTTCTCCCCGCCGCGCCGGTAGCGGCCTTCCAGGTTTCCGGTGGGATAAATGACGAGGCAGGTGTTGCACAGCCCGTCCCCCACCGCCTGCGACGCCCAACCGACCATCTCGCCGATGGTGGGCACGTTGTCGGGGGCATACCGAATGTTGGGGAAGCCCATCTGCTGGATAAGCCACTGGGCATTGATGAGGGTCAGGCCCCATTCGGAGTCGTAGGGCGGGTCGAAATAGGGGCGGGGGGCCCACTGGGAGGAGGAACCGCCACTGGCTCCGGCGATGTGGCTCTGGCACACAATGATCCCATCCACGTCGTCAATGGTGACGCCGGCCTCGTCCATGGCCTTCTGGCAGGCGAGGATGGTGAATGCGCCCAGGGTACGATCCATGTCTACGCCGTCCCAACGGCGGTCCACGGGAGAGTGTCCGACACCGGCCACCGCGACCTTGCCGCGGTGTTCCCAAACTCCCAGGCCGTCTCGGTCACGGCGCCAGCGGTAGTCGCTCTGACTGGTCATGGCATGTCCTCAAAAATCTATTTGTGAAAGGGGAGAAAACAGGAAGCGCAGAATACGACCGGACGGGAACTACCCAATAACCCGCCATTCGTGGATCAACTGGCCGGGCGCAACTTCCTCGAAGGTAACTTCCACGGCAGCACCGACGGGAACCTGGTAAGGCGGGGTTCCGGGGAGGTTAGAGTAGAAGTTAACCGACGTATCTTCGTCGAGGGTGACCATCGCCAAGTTATAGGGCTGATCCGGCATACGGCGATTCAACCGCCCGTCTTCGATGACGATGTAGGTGGCGACGTGACCCTTCCCCTCAACCTCTTTCCACCCGAGCTGTTCCGCCGAGCCACAGACCTGGCAACTGGCTTGAGGCGGATACTGGAGCTTGTTGCAGGCAGTACAGTTCTGGAGAACCAGGCGGCGTTCATTGACCGCGTCCCAGAAGGGTTTGCTGAGGTCGTCGGCGACAGGGATAACCTTGGGCATCGTCTTGCTCCACGAAAGGGTTCACGCTGCGGGGTACGGGGAACATGCGACGACGCTGAACCCCGAGACCCATCGCAGAATAGAACAGGTTCCAAGGGCTGTCAACGCCGGGCTGTCAACGCCGCTCGGCGGCAGAGCGGGCGCTTCATTAGCGCCAGGTCACTGGTTCGAGCCCAGTCGTTGCCACCAACCGGAAGATATCAACAGCCTACGCGTTGAGCTTCTCCTGGCCCAGTAGCCAGTCCCTCGTGCCGCATGGCGAAAGCGCACCGTGGACGGAGGTCATTCACTTCACACTAAGCTTGCCTGGGCCAGGTTGCCTCATCAGGTATCCTGGCTGTCCGAAGTCTTCGGCCATACACCGTCCGGCAATCTTGCCATACTGCCTCAGGAAGGCCGGCCGCATCACTCCTCGACATGATATTCCAACAGCGTCGTTCACCTGGCGCTCACCACCCGATTGCCGACATGAGCTCCATGCTAGCCGCTGACCGATTGTCCCTGCCGACGATGGAGCGCCACAACGCTTGGGCGCGCCAGGATGAGCAGGGCCGGGGAAACGAAGGCTATGATATCATTGTGCCCTGCAACATGTTCCATATCTCGCGTGGAGGGATAGGCATAAAGTCCGACTCCTGCGGGGTAGAAGAGGACTTCGCCTTCACCAAAGGGGCATAGTTGAAGGGGTGACCCGAAATGACTGGGAAACTGGGATTGGCCGTTTTATTGGTGCCCACCGCCATCATAGTAGTAGTCGCCTTGGGTTTGCTGGTCGCCCGGTCAAGTGGAGCGGGCCAACCCAAAGTAGGCTTGACGGCTGAGGCGGCGCTGGAATCGCCGTCCGGCGACTCCATGGGAACCGTTAGATTCCGGCAAGCCGCCACTGGAGTGTTGGTAATGGCCGACGTGAAGGGGCTGACCCCGGGCGGCCACGCATTCATTATCCACGAGGCCGGCGCATGTACTCCCGACTTTAGCGCCGCCGGTGACCACTTCAACCCCGCTGATGTGCAACATGGCTTAGTCCATCCGGCCTGGAAAGGTGACGAATCGGGAGGGGGACACGGCGGCGACCTGCCCAACATCTACGCCGCTGCCGACGGCTCGGCACGCGCCGATTTCTTTGCCGTTGGCGTCACACTGGACATGGGCCCACGCCATTCATTGTTCGACGCTGACAACTCCGCCATCATTGTGCACGAAAAGCCGGATTCCTATGGAGAAGGAGAGTCGGACACAGGCAACCGGGTAGCCTGCGGGGTCATTAGGCCCAGATAGGAATGGTGCGCCTGCGGAGGGATTAGCTAGTCCATAAGGCCTTCGCAACATACCGACGACGGGAGGAGGGGGAAAGGACCGAGTCAGACTTTACGCGATTGCCCTGGACCAATCCCGGTCCGCTATTGACCAGCCAATTATTCACACTTAGAATAGCATCCACTTAACAATCAAGGCACACACGGCACGTAGGGGAGCTTGGTTAAGCCAGGCTGAGAGGGCGACCACAATTGTCGCCGACCGTTGCGAACCTGACCTGGGTAATTCCAGCGTAGGGAATCGGAGCTTCGGTGTTCAGTTTTCAACTGAGGCCGCCAAACTTTACCGCGTTGGCGGCCTTTTGATTTGGCCGCAGTCCGAAACGAAAAGGAGGCCGGTTATGGTCCAGGTTTCTGAGGAGATTCTAAACATTCAAGGGAAAGCCGTCTTTCCCGCCAGCCGCAAGGTCTACGTCCCCGGATCAAAGAACGGCGTCAACGTCCCCTTCCGGGAGATCACCCTGACTCCAACCGGCGGGCGGTTCGGCCAGGAAGAAAACCCCCCCATGCGGGTCTATGACACCAGCGGCCCTTACACTGACGACTCCCAGGTCATTAACCTTGGCCAGGGCCTTCATCCCCTCCGCAGGGATTGGATTCTCGCCCGCGGCGACGTGGAGGAATACTCTGATCCCCGCGCCTCGGCCACCAACCAGCTAGGTTGGAGAGAATACCCCGGATTGGTACGCCAGCCTCTTCGGGCGAAACCCGGTAAGGCCGTAACCCAGATGCACTATGCCAGGCAGGGGATCGTCACCCCCGAGATGGAGTTCATCGGCCTGCGGGAAGGCATTGACCCGGAAACGGTACGAGCGGAGGTTGCCCGGGGAAGGGCCATCATACCCTCCAACATCAACCACCCTGAATCCGAGCCCATGATTATCGGGCGCAACTTCCTGGTGAAGGTCAACGCAAACATCGGGAATTCGGCCGTCACTTCCTCCATCCAGGAAGAGGTGGAGAAGATGCTGTGGGCGAGCCATTGGGGCGCCGACACGGTCATGGACCTTTCCACCGGGTCCGACATCCACACCACCCGCGAGTGGATTATCCGCAACTCGCCGGTGCCCATCGGCACCGTGCCCATCTACCAGGCCCTTGAGAAGGTGGACGGGGAAGCCGCCGAGCTGACCTGGGAAATATACCGCGACACCATCATCGAGCAGGCCGAGCAGGGCGTGGACTACTTCACCATCCACGCCGGCGTGCTGCTCCGCTACGTGCCTTTGACCGCCAACCGGGTCACCGGAATCGTGTCACGCGGCGGTTCCATAATGGCCGGATGGTGCCTGGCCCACCACGAAGAGAACTTCCTCTACACCCACTTTGGCGAAATCTGCGAGATCATGCGAGCCTATGACGTGGCCTTCTCGCTGGGTGACGGCCTGCGCCCCGGCGCCACCGCGGACGCCAACGACGAGGCCCAGTTCGGCGAACTGGAGACACTGGGAGAGCTGACCAAATTCGCCTGGGAGCACGACGTCCAGGTGATGATTGAAGGCCCCGGTCACGTGCCCTTGCACAAGATACAGGAGAACGTCGAGCGGCAGATCGAGGTGTGCCACGAGGCCCCCTTCTACACCCTTGGGCCCTTGACCACTGACATTGCGCCTGGCTACGACCACATCACCTCGGCCATCGGCGCTGCCACCGTCGGGATGCACGGAACCGCCATGCTGTGCTACGTGACCCCCAAGGAGCACCTGGGGCTGCCCAACCGGGAGGACGTGCGGACCGGCGTCGTCACCTACAAGATCGCGGCCCACGCGGCCGACCTGGCCAAGGGCCATCCCGGGGCGCACCAGTGGGACGATGCCCTCTCCAAGGCGCGGTTTGAGTTCCGCTGGGACGACCAGTTCAACCTCTCCCTGGACCCGGATACCGCCAAGGACTTCCATGACGAGACCCTGCCCGCCCAGGGGGCCAAGGTCGCCCACTTCTGTTCCATGTGCGGGCCCAAGTTCTGCGCGATGAAGATCACCCAGGACGTCCGGGAATACGCCAGGAATAAAGGGCTGGAGCCCGGGCAGGCGATCGAACTGGGGATGCAGGAAAAATCTGAAGAGTTCCTCCAGTCCGGCGCCCGCATCTACCAGGACTCGTAGAACCAGAACGCCCCCCGGAACTTCGGGGGGCGTAACCTCAAGGCAAAGCAAAGAGCGTCCCGAAATCGGGACGCTCTTTTACGTCAGGGTGTTGGGACGGTCTACATGCCGACGCGGATCAGGTCCTTTTCAATGGCCTCGGTCCGCAGGTCGCCTTCCTCTCCCAAGTGGGTCTTGATGTCGGCGATGGCCAGCTCGATCATGTCAGCGTCCAGCGCATCAGCCGCATTGGGGTGGCCGGCGTCGGCCAGGTACTCCGCGGCCTTTTCCCGGATCTGGTCCAGGGACCACTCGACCTGTCCCTCGATGTCCCGGATTTCGTCAGGGAACTCGACGTGGGAGCCGCCAGCGCCCAGCTTGTCGTAGCCGCCCTTGTGCCAGTGGCCCCGGGGGCCGTGGGGGTCGAAGCGGATGATCTCCTCCTTGTTGACGTCAACGCCGAAGGTGGGCCCTCCCATCTTGCTCTTCAAGCAGCGCAGAGGCCACAGGTAAAGGGAAACTTCCTCGGTCTTGGAAAGCCGACGCACCAGGACGTGGCCCAGGTACGACTCTCCATCGATCATGGTTGCCATATCAAATCCTCCTCGGTTCCGATAAGTGAAGCGATCGCGCGGCCCAATCTTAACACAACGCCGTTGCCATCGCATTCGGTGTATAGCCGGGACCCGGTGAACGGCAAAAAAGAAAGCCCCGGCGCCGGCCGGGGCTAACGGAGCTGGGCGGAACGGACTCTTATTCCTCGGCATCCATGCGTTGCCCAAGTTCATCGAGGAAGCTCTCGATTTCCGGAGAAAGGTCCACCGTCTCGGCCTTTTCCGCCGGCTTGCTTTCGTCCGCGTCTTCCTGGGCATCGTAATAGGCTTCCATCTGCTGGATGAGCTGTTTCAGCTCGGAGTTTTTCTCCACCGCCGAGTTCAGCTCCCGGTACTGCCGCTGTCCGCGCCGGACCGGAGCCAGGTCCGACGGGATGTTGGCGTACACCGAGGACAGCACCTCGATCATGCGGGAGGTGCCGGTGTAGTCCTCTTCCAGCTGGAGGTACTGGGGAAGATGCACCATGAAGTTGATGGACTCGACCCCCATCTTGTCGATGCCTTCCGAAACCAGGTTCATGATGGTGGTCGGCCCCTGGTAGGTGCTGCGGCGCATCTTGAAGTTGGGCACTTCCTTGATCTGCGGCACGTCACCCAGGGAGCCCGTCACCAGCAGCGGCCGGGTGTGGGGAACAGCGTCGTACATCGCTCCCACACGGCAGTAACGGCCGACATCGAAATGCCTTATCACCGCCAGGATGGAGTCGGTGTACTCCTCACTGTTGGCGTGGGGTTCCATCAAGTGGAGGAACAGGTAATCCGGCCCATCTTCCGAATGGCTGTACCGGATGAAACTGTTGGGGACCGTCACTTCCCGCTGGCCGTTGACGAGGCGCATGTTGGGACGGTAACGGGTGAAGTCGAAGAACTTTCCCGGGCGTTCCAGCCTCCCCAATTCCTCGGAACCCAGGAAACGTTCCAGCCTCCCCAGTGTAAGAGTCCCTACGCTGCCGACGTCCACCCAGGGGCGCACCATGGCGAAGACGTGGGGATTCTTAAGGTCGGGGACCGGTTCATCTAACTGAAAAACACCAATATTCATAATTGCATTTTGTCAGAATACACTTTCAGTTTCAAGTGCAGGCCGGCGCAGTCAGGCTTCGCCCGCGCCGCGCGGATGGCCGCCGTTACGGGGCACGGCTCGCACCGTCTCGGAATCCCGCTGTGTTAGACTCCCCTTCAACCGTGTCCCGTCCCTCCCTATGGTTTCGATTTTCGTATGGATAGTTCCGAAACCCCACCACGAAACACAAGGCCGCGCCGCTCGATCCCCGGTCTATCCGGCTACGGGCGCCTGGTGGAACCCATGCGTTCGCCCACTATGCGGATGCTGTGGGCCTCCACCTTCATCAACCAGATGGGCCAGGGAATGCAGCAGGTCATTCTAGGGTGGCTGGTCTTCGACTTAACCGGGTCCAGCGGGATGGTGGGCGCCATCTTTGCCGCCCGCTCCGCGCCCAACCTGGTGGTGGGTCTGGCGGCGGGGCCCCTGACCGACCGTTTCGACCGCCGCCGGGTCATGCAGTTGTCCATCTGGGGAATGATGCTGGCCTGCCTGGCCCTGGCGGTCCTGTTGCTGGCCGATGGGCTGCAGGTCTGGCATCTCCTTGCCCTAACGTTCGGGCTGGGGGCGTTGCAGGCCTTTGCCATGACCGCGCGCCAGGTCTATGTGTTCGACCTGGCCGGAGCTTCAGGAGCGGTGGGCGGGATCGCGGCCATAAACCTGGCGCAGCGGCTGTCCCAGATCGTGGGGGCGCTGGCGGCCGGAAGCCTGATTGCGTGGCAGGGGGCCGAAGCCGGGTTCCTGTTCATGGCCGTCACCTACGGGGTGGGAGGGGCCAGCATCTTCCTGCTCAGGCAGCAAGGCGTGTCGGCTCCGGAAGAGCGGGAGACCATCGTGGAAAACATCCGGAACTACATCCGGGCGCTCCGCAGCAACCGGGTCATGGTGAGCCTGATGATTTCCACAGCGGCGGCGGAGGTGCTTGGGTTCTCCCACCAGGCCATCCTGCCGGTCCTCGCCAAGGATGTCCTGCACGTTGGGGCCTTCGGGTTGGGCGTGCTGACCTCCTTCCGGGCGGTCGGCGCCACGCTGGGGGTAATGGCGCTGGCCGTCGCCGGCCAGGTCCGGCGTCCGGGGGCGCTCCTGCTGGGGACGCTGGTGGTGTTCGGCCTGGGACAGGTGCTGCTGGGACAATCGGTCGCCTTCTGGATGGCGCTGGTCTGCGTGGTGCTGGTCAATTTCGCCGCCGCCATAACCGACGTCCTGCACCAGAGCCTGTTGCAACTGAGCGTGTCCAACGAGCAAAGGGGGCGGGCGATGGGCTCGTGGATAGTCGGAATCGGTTCGGCCCCAGTCGGACAATTGGAACTGGGCTACCTGGCAGAGCTGACCAGCAGCCGGATCGCCCTCCTGGTGAACGGCATCGGCCTGGCGGCGTTGTCGCTGGTCATGGCGGTGTTCCTGCCCCGCCTCCGCCGTCTGTAAAGAAAAGGACCGCAAACGCGGCCCCTTGATCCACGGGAATATGGTCTGCCCGAACTAGCGGCCCAAATTCCGCAGGTAATGGTACATCCCGACTGATGCTGCGACTACGATGCCGCCGATCGGAGCGCCCCAGTGGAGCCAACTGTCGACGGTGTAGCCACGCCCCAAGTAGGTGGGAGTGACTTCATACCCCCAAATCAATCCCAGATACGCTCCAACCACTCCTCCGGCCAAGCTCGCTGCCAATATCGCTGCAACCCGATACCAACGAAACCCGAAGATCATCCAGCCGCAATAAGTTCCCAGCCCAGCCCCCAGACCAATTCCCACGATGTAGATGTTGCGATGGACTTCGGGGGGCCAGGGGAACTGGATCATGGCGTTGAACACTGTGGCGGCCCATCCGCCGCAGATGCCCAGCATAACACCTACGCAGAATCCGGCTATGGTCCTGCCCAGGGGGATTACCCAGGGCCACAGTCCACCCTCAACCATGGCTGTATCGCATCTCCTGCTTGTGAATAGGGAACCGACAGTAACGAAGCCTGGGATTGGCCGGGATTACTCCCCGAAATGTTACCGTTTGCCTAGTATCATTATACGCCGGTTGGCGGGGAAGAGAATAGATTTGGGGCAAGAGGGCAATCGCATTTCGGCGGGGGCTTCATCGCGGCCCGGTCCCGGGCAGGTCCAGGGGACGGGACGCAAGGGCCGAGCGGGGCAACTCCGAATTTTCTTATTTGTGAGACATCCGGGGCATTTGAGCACGAATCGGGCAGGAGCCACGTCCCATCCTGCCTTTTTGCGGGTCCATTTGGGACAGGAGTTGGGCCACGATTGGGACACTTTGTGACAAACTGGGACATTTTGAGACATTTTGGGACACCGGCCCGGACTTTTCCCACGGACGGGCCGCCTCGATGCAGGGAACACTGAGGCAATCCCGTTCTGCCCTGTTTTGCCACATTCTGCCCCATTTCCTTCGGCGTTGGCCGACGGGCAGGGAGGAAGTTGATCCCGCATGGATCCATGGTAGGGGGCGGGCGGCGGGGTTGGCAAGCGGCGGGTGTCAGTGAGGAAGGACGATTGCAAAGTTGCACTTGGGGGCCGGTAGTTGCCGGGATGGCTAACTTCCGGTTGCAAATCGGGGGAGCCAATGCCACAATAGCCCCCGCTGCATCATTCTCCGATGTATCGGGCCGTGGATAGGCGGCATCCGCCTTCCTGCGGCGAAGTCATCGCAACATCCTCTTTCCAACTTACGATATTCGAGAAATCAACCGCCATGCCAGGTCTCCTTGAAGGGGTGCGGGTCGTTGACCTGACCCAGAATTTCTCTGGCCCCTACTGCACCAAGCTGTTCGCGACGCTGGGCGCGGAGGTGGTCAAGGTGGAGCGCCCGGTCACCGGCGATCCCATGCGGAGCTTTGGCCCCTTCGCCACCGGGACGCCCGACATCGAGGCCGGGGCCTGGTTCCTCTATCTCAACACCTCCAAGCAGAGCCTCACCCTCGACCTCAAATCGTCCGTTGGACGGCAAATCGTCCTGGATATGGTCAGGGATTCCCAAGTCCTGGTGGAGAACTTCGCCCCGGGGACGATGGAGCGGCTGGGCCTGGGTTACGAGAGGCTGCGGGAAGTCAATCCTGCACTGGTAATGACATCCATCTCCAACTACGGGCAGACCGGCCCGTACCGGGACTGGAAGGCCACCGAGCTGACGCTGTACGCCGCCGGCGGCCTGATGAACATCACGGGAGAGCCGGAGCAGGAACCTCTCAAGGAAGGCGCCCCGCTGGCCCAACTAGGCGCGGGACAGAACGCCTTCGTCGCATCGGTGACCGGCCTGATGCACGCAGAAGAGACGGGCGCCGGCCAGCACATCGACCTATCCATCGCCGAATACGCCACCAATGTACTCGAAAATGCTCTCATGCAATACAGCTACTCCGGCGTGGAATACTCCCGGGTGGGCAACCGGGGATACGGCCGCGCCGCCTGGGGAATCTACCCCTGCCAGGACGGGTTCGTCGGTATCATCGCCGGACCAGACCAGAACTGGCCGGAAGTTTCCAGGATCATGGAGGAAGAAGCCCTGGCCGATCCCCGCTACGCTTCCCGCCAGGGACGCCTGCTGTACGCGGACGAGGTGGATGCGCTGATGCTCCCCTGGCTGCTGGACAACGACAAGGTGGACATCTTCAAGGCCGGACAGGAACACGGCCTGGGGTTCTCCTTCGTTTCGACGATGCAGGACTTGCTGGACATGGAGCAACTGCAGGCCCGGGACTATTTCGAAGAACTGGACCACCCGGTGGCCGGAACTTTGCGTTACCCAGGAGCCCCCATCAGTCCCCAATCCCCGGAGCCGGCCTGGGTTTACCGGCGAGCTCCCCTACTGGGCGAGGACAACCAGGCTATCATCGTGGACCGGCTGGGGCACCCCCAGGAAGAATTCAACTCGATGCAGTCCAAAGGAGTGGTCTAGGTGGCCGACGTCCAGCCGCTTCGCAATTACCGCATCCTCGACCTGTCCCGCATCTGGGCCGGTCCCTACTGCACCAAGCTGCTGGCGGACATGGGGGCCGAGGTCGTCAAGATGGAGTCGATGCGCGTTTACGACTCCCACCGGGGCCCGGTTAGTCCCGCTCCGGGGATAGCGTCCTACCCGGATTCCGAAGCTGGCGGAGAGCCCTGGAACCGCAACGGGTGGTTCAACTGCCTGCACATGAGCAAGTACGGGATCACCCTGGAATTGACCACCAAGGAAGGGCGCCGGGTTTTCGAGGACCTGGTTTCCATCAGCGACGTTGTGATGGAGAACTTCCGGCAGGGCAGCCTGGAACGGTTGGGATACACCTACCAGACTTTGCGGGAGATCCGGCCGGACATCATCTACGCATCGATGCCGGCTTTCGGCAACAGCGGCCCCTGGAAGGGCTACGTTGCCTACGGCATCGGGCAGGAGCAGCTTTCCGGCATGGCCCACATGACGGGCTATCGGGATGACGGGCCGATGAAGTCGGGAATCAACCACGGCGACCCCATAACCGGGTCCCACGCGGCAGGGGTCATCCTGGCCGCCCTGCGCTACCGGAGGCGCACCGGCCGGGGGATGTTCGTGGACGTTTCCCAGCAGGAATCGGCGGTGTCCCTCATCGGCGGGGACGTCCTGGCCTACCAGATGACCGGCACAGAGCCGGAGCGGCGGGGCAACCGGTCCCCTTATTTCGCTCCCCACAACGCATACCCCTGCGCGGGAGAAGACCGGTGGGTGACCATCGCGGCTGCCAGCGAGGAAGAATGGCGGCGGCTGGCGGCCGTCATGGAGAGAGAAGACCTGGCCGCCGACGAACGTTTCGCGTCGAATGATGCCCGGTTGAAGCACGAGGACGACCTGGACCGCACCATCGCGGAGTGGACGTCCCAGCGGGACGCTTACGAGATTACCCACCTGCTCCAGGCCGCCGGTGTCCCGGCCGGTCCAGTGCTGCGCGGCCCCGACCTTTTTGAAGACCCCCACTACCGAGAGCGGCGCACCTTCAACGAGGTAGACCATCCCCAGGTCGGCCCCAAATGGTACCAGGGATTCGCCTGGCGGATGTCCGAGACGCCGGGCCAGGTCCACTGGCCGTCTCCCACTCTGGGCCAGCACAACCGGCAGGTCTACGGTGAACTGCTGGGGCTCACTCCCGCCGAAATCGACCGGCTGGAACAGGACGGAGTAATTGGGACGAAGCCGACGGGATCGCGGATTATCTAGGCGGCCTGCTGCCGGGCAATCGGCATCGAAGTGAACCACCATGCCTTCGAGACAACCCCATATTACGGGCGGGCAAGGACCAACCACCCGGAGGTGAAGGAAGAGTGGGTTCAGTTAGTAATACGCAACCCGGCTCACACCGAAACGCAAGACGATGGGCGATTGAGACTGTGGGGGCATGTTGAGGAAGCCGGGACCTGGCTCCGTGTTATCCTTGAGGACAGACGGGTCCACAATGCTTTTCTGGACCGGAATGCGCTGAGGTGATGGGGTAGACCATGAAAACCCAGCTGGACATTTTCTACTGCAAGGAGACAGATACGCTGGACATCGGCAGCGGACGCCCGGCTGGGTACGGCGAAGATATTTCGGAGGACCTCATCGTCAACTCGAATGCCCAAGGGGAAGTGGTGGGTTTCACGCTGGAACACGCCGCCGAGTTACTCCTCCCCTTGCTGAAGCGCTACGAGTCTCATTCCAGGCAGCCTCAATAGCCAATCGTTAGCCAATCGTTTCCAAACCCCGCGGACCCGGGCCAAACTGCACCAAGACCACCAATCAACAACCGACCACGGAGGTATTACCTTGCCCGAACCCGAAGCTTTGTACGAGATAAAGGACGGAATCGCCTACATCACCCTGAACCGGCCGGAGAAGCTGAACGCCATCGACCCGCCGATGCGCCAGATTCTCTGGGACTCCTTCCAGGACGTGAAGAACAACCCGGAAGTGCGGTGCGCCATTGTCACCGGCAACGGCCGGGCCTTCTCCACGGGCCACGACCTCGTAGCCATGGCCAACGCCCGCGCCAACGAGGGGCCGAGCACCGGCGATCTTTATGTCGTGCAGGCCAACATCTGGAAGCCGATCATTTCCGCCATCAACGGCATCTGCCTGGCCCAGGGATGCGGGCTGGCGCTGGGGAGCGACATCCGTGTCGCGTCCACACAGGCCCAGTTCGGCTGGCCCCAGGTCAAGCGGGGCATTTCATCGGTGAGCGGGCCGGCCCTGCTGGCCCAGGTGCTGCCCCGCAACATCGCCTTCGAAATTCTTTTCACCGGGGACTTCATTGATGCCGACCGCGCCCATGAATTGATGCTGGTCAACCACATCACGGACCCGGAAAACGTGGTTCCCATGGCCGAGGAGATAGCCAGGAAAATCGTGGCCAACGCTCCGCTGTCCCTGGCGGCAATCAAGGAAACGTCGATCCTCGGGGCGGCTATGGACCTGGAGCGGAGGGTTGTCTTCGCCCAGATGAAGCGGGACATCGTGCTGCACACCGAGGACGCCGAGGAAGGCGTCCGGGCGTTTGCAGAAAAACGCGCCCCGGTCTGGAAGGGCCGTTAAGGGCCGTTAAGCTCCGTCATCATCCCGGGAAGAAAAGGGGCACGGTTTCGTCGTGCCCCTTTTGCTTGTCCCCGCTTTTTATCCGGCGTGGGGATGACTCGCAACCGGCGGCTTCGGCTACAACCCGAGGGCTTCGGCCAGCCGGCGGCGATGGAATTTCGGGTCGCCGAGGTAGTGGTAGAGGGTCCGGGAGGGCCGCAGTGTGGAGAGTAAGTCCGTATTCCGTCATGCTGCCGACTCCGGCGTGTACCTCGTGGGCGAAATTGCAGGCCTGGTAGTAACCCTCGCTGCCGACCGCCTTGGCCAGGTGAATGCTGTCCGCACAGTCCCGCCCGGTATCCAGCTTCCACAAAGCCTCGTAGGCGGTCCAGCGTGCCGCGTCCAACTGGTTGACGAGGTTGATGACGTGGTCCTGGACACGCTGGAAGCGGCCGATGGGCGTGCCGAACTGGATGCGGGTGCGGCTGTACTCCACCGATAGCTCGTAAACCGCCTGGCAGCCGCCAACCTGGAACGCCGACAGCACCGGAATCGCCCTGGCCATCGCTCGTTCCAGGCTATCCCAGCCGCCGGCCCATGAACCGCCCAGGACGGACTCCGGGCCGATTTCCACATTGTCGAACAGGATTTCGGATGTATTCCAGTTGAACCCGGGCAACTGCCGGGAATGGACTCCCGCGGAATCGGCCGGCACCAGCACGAGGCCCACCTCGTTGTCCGCTTCCGATCTGACCGCCGCAAGATAATGAGAGGCGTCGCCGCCGTCAAAGACGTAGGCCTTGGTTCCTTCCAGGATGCAGTTGTCGCCGGACTGCCGCGCCGTCATCCTGACGTCCCCAGCGTACCAGCCATAGTCGGCCTCGGTGATCGCCGGAACCAGGCGGACTTCTCCAGATGCGATCCTGGGAAGCCAGTCCCGCTTCTGTTGCTCCGTCCCGCCTTCCCTGATTGCGAGGGCTGCCAGCACGCCGGAGCTCAGGTGAGGACCGGGAACCGGGCCGCGCCCCAGTTCCTCGAAAAGGACACCAGCATCAGTGAACGAACCATCCTCTCCCCCGTACTCCTGGGGGATCAGGATACCCAGCCACCCGGTGCCGGCCAGGCGTTGCCAGATCTCCAGCGGGGTGGTTTCATCCGGGGATGCGATTTGAAGCAGGGTTTCCTTGGGGCATTCCTGCTGGACGAAACGGCGGGCGGCCGCTTTCAGCATTTCCTGTTCAGGAGTCAGTGCAAGATCCATGTCACTCCAGTGGCAACGGCATTTTGACGGACCCGGCCGGGTTGGTCAGGACAGCGCACCGGCCCGTTCCCTGACTTCGCGCCCGATCCCGATGCGGCGGGCCATGATTACCTTCTGGATATCGGTGGTGCCGCCGGGGTGGATGGCGACGATGCCCGCCCGGGCGTGGGCTTCCATGTGCCCTTCCACGGCGCCCAACTCATCATCGAAGGTCAGGCCGGACGGCCCAAGGATGTCCAGCATCGCACCCGCCATCCGCAGACCCGCGGTCTTCCGCAGGTAGGAGGCCTGGGGGCCTTCGTAGGTTATGTCGGCCCCGCTGTGCCGCATCCAGTAGTTGCGGAGGTTCAGCAGCCGGACAATCTCCGCCTCGATGTAGACGTCGATAAGACGGTCCCGCACGTCCGGGTCCTTGGTCATCGGCTCACCCCGGCGGGTGCTGGTGCGGCAGTGTTCGAACAGCCGGTCCACCAGCCAGTTCCTTGCGATCCGCCCTCCGGTGCCGTGCTCCAGCTCCAGGTGGGTCGTGGCGACTTTCCAGCCCTGGTTTTCTCCCCCAATGAGGTTGAAGGCCGGGACGCGCACGTTGTCGAAGAACACCGTGTTCTTGATCCCGGAGCCCGCCCCGGACTCTCCCCCCGAGATGAGCAGGTCCATGGGCTGCACGGTGATGCCGGGCAGGTCGGCGGGGATCATGAACCAGCCGAGGTTTTCGTGGCGCCCGGCCTCCGGGTCCGTCACGGTGATGGTCCACATGTAATCGCATCCCAGGCCGCTGCCCACGAATATCTTCTGGCCGTTGATCACGTACTCGTCACCGTCCAGGATGGCCTGGGTCTTGACGTTGGCCAAGTCGGACCCGGCCTCGGGTTCGGAGAGCAGCTGCCAGGTCCGCACCGCGCCGGTGAAGATCTGGGGGAGGAAAAATTCCTTCTGCTCCTGGGTGCCCCAAACCATGATCGACGCGCCGCCCAGCCGGCCGCCGGAATCGTAGTACGGGGGGATGGTCAACCCGTAAGCGTCGATCTCTTCCTCGATGACCACCGAGTGGTCCACGTCCAGCCCACCCCCGCCGAACTCCGCCGGAGCGGTGGGCCAGAGCCAGCCCCTGGCCCCCAGCTTGCGGCCCAGGTCACGCCGCATTTGATACTGCTCCCAGGTCAGGTCGGCCGGGTCGG
This sequence comes from uncultured Dehalococcoidia bacterium, assembly GCA_951812535.1. Taxonomy (GTDB): domain Bacteria; phylum Chloroflexota; class Dehalococcoidia; order Lucifugimonadales; family UBA3495; genus CATOSK01. The sequence goes on from CATOSK010000003.1 coordinate 160,532, forward strand.
CGGGGTGAACAATGTCCTGGGGAACGTTCCGCTCCAGCCACTCCCTGACTTCCCGCCGGAACTGTTCCTGCTCGGGGGTGTAGCGTGGTTCAAAGTCCATGATTCCTCCGGGTTAGCCGGTGTTTGGGAGATGGCACTCGTAGACCAATACGAGTGAAGGATTCGGCACTAGACCGAACTCGGTTGGGTCTTCGTCTTCCAAGTACAGCTCCACGGCTTCGTGCAAATTGGCGGGGATTCTCTCGAAAGTGAACCCGTCCGTGACCGCAGCGATCTCCCGACATGAGGCCACGTACCAGCTTTCGCTTTTGGTGATGTCAACGGTGATAGCTGTCATCAAACCCTCGTCAGGCATTCCCCGTCTCCCATGCGGAGCGACCTTCGACAGTCCACAAACACTGCTTCACCACCTATTCAAGCCCATCTTTACTGCGACCGCAGCGCTCTGCCCGGAAGTGCCCCGGTGTGGACGCCATTATCCACGACAACCTGCCCGTTGACTATCACGTAGCCGATGCCGACGGGGTATTGGCGGGGGTCGTCAAAGGTGGCGGTGGCTTCCACCCGGTCCGGGTCGAACACCACGATGTCGGCCTTCATCCCGTCCCGGAGGATGCCCCGGTCCTTCAAGCCGAGACGCTGGGCGGGCAGGGCGGTCATCTTGCGTACCCCGTCTTCCAACCGCAGCAGCCCCTCCTCCCGGCAGAACTGGCCGAGGACGTAGGGAAAGGTGCCGTAGCTGCGGGGATTGGGGTGTCCGCCGGTGAGCAGCCCGTCGGACCCGACCATCTGGGCCGGATGGCGCAGGATGGTCCGGATGTTGTCCGGGTTGCCGGTGCGGGCGACAAACGCGACCTCCAGGTTCTCTTCGATGAGCAAGTCGCAGATGGCGTCCACCATGGTGCCGCCCCGGAATTGGTGGAGATCGGTGAGGGAGCGGCCCTCCCATTCCTTGTTGGCTTCGGATTTGACGTGGCTGAAGATATAGTGCTCCAGGGTCATCCCCCATTGGGGGGTTACCGACTCCCCGATTTCTCCCCGCACGTTCCGGTCCTGAATTCTCCGCAGCAACGCCGCCGGCCCGCCGGAATGGACCCAGTAGGGCAGCAATGAGTGGAGCAGGGTACTGGCAGCGGGATAGGGATACTGGTCGAAGGTTACGTCGATGCCTTCGCTCCGGCCTTCGTCAACCAGCGCGGTCATTCTTTCGCCCATCCCGTCCACCGGACTGTGGTAATGGGAAATGTGGACCGGCACTCCAGTCTTGCGCCCGACGGTCAACGCTTCCCGGAAAGGATCCAGCAGGCCATCCCCCAGGGTATAGCGGGCGTGGGTCATGTAAAATCCGCCGTGATCGGCTATTGCTTCGGCCACGGCCACCAACTCGTCGGTGTCGCTGTATGCGCCGGGGGGATAGGTGAGGCCCGTCGCGAATCCGAAAGCGCCGTCCCGCATCCCCTCACGGGCAAGTTCCTGCATCCGGCGGATCTCGGCCCCCGTGGGTTGACGGTCGTCCCACCCCATGGCCTCAACGCGGATAGCAGCGTGGGGCACGAAGTACACCACGTTGCAGGAAGCCCGCCCGTCGAACAGGTCCAGGAATTCTTTGACGCTCCCCCACCGCACCTCCGGCGGGGGGTCCCCGTTCACCGCCGCCAGGTAATGGAACAAAGCTTCCTGGTTGGCGGGAGAAGCCGGAGCGTACGACAGTCCATCCATACCCAGGGCTTCCGTGGTGACGCCCTGCCGCACCTTGGCCTCGTGGCTGGGTTCGCTCAAGAGAATCAGGTCCGAATGAGAATGCATATCGATGAATCCCGGACAGACCACGCACCCTGAGGCGTCGATAGACCTGGCGGCATCTACGGATGAAACATCACCGCGCAGAATTCTAATGGTCTCCCCATCCACGGCCACACCGGCGCGAAACCAGGTTTCGCCGGTCCCGTCGATTACCCGTCCGTTCTTGATCAGCAGGTCCACCATGCTCTTCCTTCCCATATATCTGCTTCCCAAGGCCCGCAAGCCGCCTTGCCCAGCCCAGACCATGATACATGACCGTTATGCTGAGGCAACCTGCCCCTGAGCATTACGGAATTCGCACAGAAATATCGAGAACACACCACATAACCATTGTCAATAGTTTTTTGGCCCTGTTTTCGTCCATTTGACATCATCGGGGAATCCCGCTAGTATCGGGGTGCCTCGGCTGGGCGTGTTTCCGTGCAGGCTGGAAAGCTGCCGGACGATTCGCCTGAAGAGAGGTGAAAACTGAAGAGTTTGTCAGGTAATCGACTGACTCGGGCATGGCTTTTCGGCCGCCGCGCCGGCGATATGGTCGGGGCTCAAGGCAAACAACGCCTGTTCCCAACCTCGTCCGGCGTGTTGAGAGGAGGAAGCTAGATGACGAAATCCGGAACCAAGGGTTCCTATTGGGACCCCCATTGTTACGAGCGGGGACATTATCCCGCCGACGCCTCGTCTGATACCTCAGTGGTCCCAACCCCCTCCGAATCCCTCTTCCGCGGCCGCCTCGGCCACTCCCTCCCCTGCGAGCCCTAGCTTTTCTTCGCGAAAATCTCCGGTTAACGGGCTTCCGCGTCCTGATTGTATCGGTGCATCCTCCCCGGCGACCCATGCCGGGTGTCCGCTCCTATCCTTTCCCAGCGACGCTCCGGGCCCGGAGGGACGCTTTTTGCCCGGCAAACATTCTCTAGGAGGAAAACCACAGCATGCGCGAACTTATGAGGTCCAAGATCCACCGAGCCACCGTAACCGACTGCCGCGAGGACTACATCGGCAGCATCGTCATTGACGAGAACCTTTTGGACATGGTGGATATTTGGAACCACGAGAAGGTCTTGATCTGCGACATCGACAACGGCAGCCGCTTCGAGACCTATGTGATCCCAGGCCCCCGCGGCAAGGGAGACATATCCATTCAAGGCGCCGCGGCCAAGCTCAGCGGCCCCGGCCACAAGGTCATCATCATGGCCTTTGAAACAACGGACGTCCCCGTGCAGCCGCAGTCAATCCTGGTCACCGAGGAAAATCAGTTGGACTACTTCCTGGAGGGGGCTCCCCGCCATGCAGCATCGGTACGCTGAGTCAGAAACAGAGGCCTACTACGATCACGAGGACGCGGTATACCGCGCCCTGTGGGACAAGGAAGGCACCGTCCACTGGGGCTTGTTCGATGAGTCCACCGGGCGGGAGTTCATGGCCGCCTGCCGGAACCTCAACCGGTTCATGAGCGAACATGGGGGCATTACGTCCAACAGCAAACTGCTGGACGTAGGCTGCGGAAGCGGCACCACGGCTCTCTGGATCAGCAGGGAGTTGGGGTGCCGGGTATCCGGCCTCGACCTGAGCGGCGTCCGCATCGACAACGCCAGGAAATCCTTGACCGCAGAGTCAGCCGACGTGCAGGGGAGGACCGATTTCCACAAGGGTTCGGCCACCGACCTGCCCTTCGCCGAAAACACCTTCAGCCACGCCTGGAGCCAGGCGACCATCTACCATGTGCCCGACAAGGAATCGGTCCTGCACGAAGTGTACCGGGTGCTCGAGCCGGGCGGCACCTTCGTGTTCGACGACCTGATCAAGCCCCGCCCCGACATCAGCGAGGCCGCCCGGAAGTTCGTTTACGAACGTCTCCTTTACGATACGGATTTTTCCTTCCAGTCTTACCAGGAGTCGCTGCGAACTGCGGGGTTTGAAATCATCGAGGCCCACGACCTCTCCGACCATCTCAAGACCAGCTACGAGTGCCTTTCCGAGTTGGCTTCCGCAGGGGATGCCGAGCACAGGGAAAGGTTCCAGTATCTGACCGAAGCATACCGGGAGACGGCCCTGGCTGTGACCCGCCAGGAGGTTGGGTGGGCCATGTTCGTCTGCCGGAAGTAGGCGGACGGGAGGCTGGATAATGACAAGCATGGAACCCCACAACCGCGTCCGCTGGGTATATTCGTCCAACAGCGACCAGGAATTGGAAGAACGGTACGACCAGTGGGCCCAGGAATACGACCGGGACCTGGACGTCGAGTTCGGGTGGATTTCACCCAGAATGGCCTCGGAATTCCTCGCCAAGCATTGCAGCCCGTCCGGTCTGGTCCTTGACGCCGGCGCCGGGACCGGTCTGGTGGGGGAGATACTGGCCGCAAAGGGATTTGACAACCTGGTGGCTATGGACCTGTCCCAGGGAATGCTCGACGAAGCGGCCAAGAAGGGAGTCTACAAAGAGTTCCACAAGATGGCGCTCGGCCAGAATCTGGAATACGGCGACGACCATTTCGACGCGGTCATCGTTGTTGGCGTTTTCACCGCCGGCCATGCCCCGGCCAGCTCTCTCGACGAGCTGGTCCGAATCACCAAGCCGGGTGGGCACATTGCCTTCACCATTAGGAACGAAACCTACGAGGAAAACGGCTTCAGGGAACGGCAGGAGGGGTTGGCCGCCCAGAACAAGTGGAAGGTGGCAGAGGTATCCGACGAATACCAGCCGCTGCCGAAGGGAGAGCCCGAGGTGATCCACCGTGTGTGGGTCTACGAAGTAGTCTAGAACTTCAACAAACGACCAAAAGCCCCTCCCGCCTGGGTGCGGGAGGGGCTTTTGTTATTTTCCGTCTTTTTGCTGTCCGGGGAACGTAAGGCTGGGGGACTCAGGGCGCCGGGTTACTCCCTCGTCTCCAGCGGAAGTCCTCTTTTTTCGACTTCCTCCAGGCACCCGGGACAGCGCAGCGCAGGGTCATGCCCTACCGCCGACCAGATGTTGTCGGTCATCAGACCGCACAGGAACAGCGCCTCGATTTCCTCGACGCCAAGCCCGTCCACATAGTGGACTTCCCCCTCCCTGGCCCTGGTCGGCCACCACCAAGGGGTTACCTGCTGGGCTATGCTGTGGACACGGTCCTTGAAATCGTCTTCCCATTCCCCTTCCGGCAGCTCAACCAGCCATTGGTTGCCGCCGTGGGGAGCCTGCTCCCTCCGGGAAGGCAGCCGGCCATCCCGGGCATACCGCCTCACGACATCCTGGGAAACATTGAGGATGCGGGAAGCCTCGATGATTGTTACCCACTCCGCCATTCCTTGCCTCCGTGGAGTGTTCTTGCCGGGGGTCACGTGCGGCAGGCCAATGCCGGCCGGTCCGGCACGTGCGGGGTAATTCTAGACCAAAGGGTCAGGTGGTGGGAACCAGCAAAGGATCTTCCAGGGTATCCGCCAGCGACCCCCCCGGAGGGACCATCGGGTAGACATGCGCCTCCGGGTTGACCACGAACTCCACCAGGTACGGCCCATCGTGGTTCCGGGCCTCCTTCAGAGCGGGCATAACGTCTTCCTGGTGGTCCACCTTCCGGGCCGGAATCCCGAAAGCCTCTGCCAGCTTGACGAACTCGGGGCCCGGAATGGGCACGTCTTTCAGGTGGTTTTCGAAGAATAGCTCCTGCCACTGCTTGACCATGCCCAGGTACCCATTGTTGAACAGGGCTATCTTGATGGGCATCTTCTCCTGGGCCACCGTGGCCAGTTCCTGGAGGGTCATTTGGAAGCCTCCGTCGCCGGCGATGCTCCAAACGCTGGAACCGGGCTTGCCAACCTGGGCGCCCATAGCCGCGGGCAGCTCGAATCCCATCGCTCCCAAACCGCCCGAGGAGATAAACGTGTTCCGTTCGTTGAAGAACAGGAACTGGGCGGCCCACATCTGATGCTGCCCGACTCCGGTCACAATAACCGAATCGGGATCGTCCTGCACCAACTCGTTGAGCTCCGCCAACACCTGCTGGGGCTGGAGAACGTCCGCGTGGGGGATCGCAAGCGAGGGGTGCTCGTTCTTGAGACCCGAGATGAACCCCATCCATTCCGGCCGTTCGACCCGCTCCACCAAGGGCAGCAGATGCTGCAAGACCGCTTTGGCGTCTCCGGCCAGCGGCACTTCCACGGGAACGTTTCGTCCAATCTGGGAGGGTTCAATGTCCAGATGCACGATGCGGGCGTGGGGGGCGAACGTATCCGCCCTGCCGGTAACCCGGTCGTCGAACCGCATCCCCAATCCGACCACCACGTCAGCCTGGTCCACCACGATGTTGTTCCAGTACATCCCGTGCATCCCCAGCATTCCCAAGCTCAATGGGTGGTTGCGGGGAAAACCGCTCAGGCCCAACAGCGTGTTGATCACCGGGATGCCGGTCTTCTCCGCGAGCGCCTGGATTTCGGGCTGGGCCCCGGACGCCAGGATCCCGTGACCGCCGATGATGACCGGACGCTCCGCTTCGTTGATAAGCCGGGCGGCCAGCGGCACCTGTTCCAGGGTTTCGGGGGAGACCGCCGGGAGCGACGGCTCGGGAATTTCCGGGTACTCGAAGTCGCACAGCTCCAGCTGCACGTCCCGGGGAACGTCAATCAGCACCGGGCCTGGCCGGCCCTCGACCGCGATGCGGAAGGCTTCATGGATGGTCGGGGCCAGGTCCCGGGCCGACATGACAAGATAGGTCCGCTTGGTGCAAACCGACGCAATGGAGCAGATGTCGCACTCCTGGAACGCTTCGGACCCCAGCACCGTGCGGGCGACCTGCCCGGTGATGGCAATCATGGGGACCGAATCCGCCCGCGCTCCCATTATTCCGGTCACCAGGTTTGTCGCGCCCGGACCAGAGGTGGCAACGCACACGCCCGGCTTTCCGGTAACCCGGGCGTATCCATCGGCGGCGTGGGCGGCGGACTGCTCGTGGCGGACCAGGATATGCCTGATCTGGGGATAACTCCAAAGCGCATCGTAGAACGGCAGGATCGCGCCGCCAGGGTGGCCAAAAAGCACGTCCACCCCTTCTCGGAGCAAGCTTTCACAGATGATCTCTGAACCCTTCAGCATGACAACAGCCTCCGCAAGTCTCTGAATTCTCCTGCCGAGACAGTTGGGGAGAGCCGTTCCGGGACTAAAAAAGTCCCGTCCCAACATAGGGACGGGACTAATGCAATTCCCGCGGTACCACCCTATTTGCCCGGAACACCGGGCCTCTTCAGCAGGACACCAACATGCCCCGTCGTTGCTAACGGGCGACGACCCCGTCCCGGCTTACTGACCGCTGAGGGATTTCAGCTGGAGGCTCCGGAGGGATTTTCAACGGGATTCTGTGCGCCTGCTCACACCGTACCAGGCTCGCTGTGCCGTTCGGCCCGTCTACTCGTCTCCATCAACGCCTTTACGCTGGCACGTTAGCACCTGCGAAAAATGATGTCAAGGGCCCCATCAGCCCATAAACGGCGCATCGGACAAACCCGGTGCGCCCGGACAAAGGGGCTATTTCTGGAAAGCGTTGGCTCCGGTCACCAGGGCCGGAGTGCCGCCCATAACGAAAGCCACGGCCACCGTCTCCGCGATTTCCTCTTCGGTGGCGCCAACCACCCGGGCCCGGTTGGCGATGTTCTTGACGCCTTCTTCGTGGGCCAGCAGGGCATCGCACAGCATCGTCATCAGGACTTTGACTTTCAGAGGAAGCGCTCCGTCGGTCAACACATGGTCCCGGACCGCGGATACATCCTCGTACAGTTGGGGGGCGTTTTCCTGGATTAGCGACTGCCAGGCTCCCGGATTGGGTAACGTCATCGGTCTTTACCTCTTTCCATTGATAAGGACTCTCCTGATAAGGACTCTCCACGCCTCGCGTCCTGGACGCCGGAAGCGGCCGCTTCCTAGATGGGCGGCTTTCGGTCGTGCCAGGCCGTGTTCTGTTCGTAAGCGTGGCCGACCCTCAGAACCGTGGACTCGTCGAAGGGACGGCCCGCGATTTGCAGCGCCAGGGGGAGCCCGCCCGGCCCATCGCTGGTGAACCCGCAAAGAATTGAAAGCGCGGGGACGCCGGACAGGCTGTACAGGCCGCGGAAGCTGCCCTCCACGAGGGCCTGTTTGGCCTGCTCCACCGATCCTTCCCCGGGGTCGTTGTTCATGACCGCCGCCGGGACGGAGGATGTTGGCTGCACCAGCACATCGAATTGCGAGAGGGCCTCCAGGACCTGCTGCCGCACGAGGGCGCGCAGCTTCTGCGCCCTGTAGTAGACCTGGGCCGGTATCAGGTTGCCGGTGGTGAAAGCCACCCGGGTGTTGGGGTGGAAGTCGCCGGGCCGCTCCCGCAGCCACTCCGGGTGAATGCTAACCCTTTCAACGTGGGTTATGGTCCGGATTATCGCGCCGGTGTGCCGTGCCAGGGGCAGGGAAAGCTCCTTGACCTCCGCTCCCAATCCCCGCAGCACGTCGGCCGCAGCCGAAACCGCGTCCCGCGTTTGTGCGCCCACTCCAACCTGCTCCGGGTCCAGCAGCTCCCTGACCACGCCCACTTTCAGACCGGCAATGTCTCCGGTCAGGGCTGCCCGGTAGTCCGGGACCGGTACCTGCCTGGTATACGGGTCTTTCGGGTCGTACCCCGCGATTGCTCCGATGGTAACCGCGCAGTCCTCGACGCTGCGGGATATCGGTCCTATCGTGTCGATGGACCAGCAGGCGCCGTCAACGCCATACCGGCTCACCCGGCCCCAGGTCGGCCGCAGACCGGCGAGGCCGCAGTTGGCCGCCGGCCCCCGGATAGAGCCTCCCGTGTCCTCGCCCAGGGAAGTCGCACAAAGGAACCCGGCGGTAGCCGACCCGGATCCGGTGGAAGAAGTTCCGGGGCTGCGGGTCAAGTCCCATGGATTGCAGGCGGGACCGAAGGCGGAACTGACCGGGTCTCCCAGCGCAAACTCGCTCATGTTCAGCTTGCCCAGCAGGATGGCCCCGGACCGCTTCAGGTTGGCCAGGACGGTCGCGTCCTCCCCTGGAACAAAATCCGCCCGGATCTTCGACGCATCGGTGGTGGTAAGTCCCGCGCTGTGAATCTGGTCCTTGACGGCCACCGGAACGCCGTGAAGCGCCCCTTTGTGTTCGCCCCGACCGATTTCCTCTTCCGCCTGCTGTGCCGCCTGCCGCGCCGCTTCCCCGGTCACGCTTATATAGGCGTTCAGCTGGGGGTTGACCCGGGCAATCCGTTCAAGGTACGCATCCACCGCCTCCACGGGAGAGACGTTGCGTGACCGGATTTCACCAGCCAGCTCCGTAGCGGTGAGAAAGGGAATGTCCGCCTTATCCACGTTGGTCCTCCCCTCCGGGCAGAATCAAAGGCAGGGGTTCGACCAGGTTCGCCTCCGGCAGGTCGATCTCCTCCATCAATTCCAGGATTGCCGTCAGGCCGTTGTTGACCCGGGCGAGGTCCGAGTCTGCTATATCCAGCCCAACGGCCCGGCCCAATGCCTTGATTTCGGCGTTGGTCAGACGTTCCATAGATTTCCTTTCCCCCAATCGCCGGATTCCCTGGCTCGACCGCAGGCGCCAGCCGATTCCCACGCGAGGAGACACCCCGGGACTCCGCAATAGTGATGGTATGGTAGTATGTTGCACGGAGGCCCGAATTGTCTACCGACCCTTCCCCCCGTCAAAGCTACCTCGTCAGGATCCGCCACCTCCCCCTCCTGCCCAATGAACGGGCGCTCTGCTCATTCACTCCCGAAGCCGGAATTATCGACGAGCCCGTAGCCAATGGAAGGTTGTTCGTGGCTACCGACCGCCGGTTGATGTCTTTTTCCGGGGGTGATTCCGGCGCAGGCACGTTTGTCGCTCCCGTCGAGGAGTTCCGGGGGGTATCTATAGACCCCGGGTCCCGGAGCGGCGTGACCCTGGTCCAGGGGATCATCACGATAGCCGTCGGACTGCTGGTCTACGTTGTCCTGGCCTACTGGCTGACCGGACAAATCCAGGGGCCACTGGTGCCGTTCATCAACATTGACCTGGGCCCTCTCGTGGTCTTGCTCGCCGTCCTGGGCGGAGTCTGGCTCGCGGCCCGCCAGTATTTCGCGCGGGACCACGGAACATTCACCTTCCAGGGGTCCAACTGGGTCCTGGCTTTGCCGTTCAGAAAACGGGTGCAGGAACCCGATATTTTCCGAGTGGCCAACGCCGTGTTCGACGCCCGGGAACGCCGGCTGGAAAGACTCGGTTGGCGACCATCTCCAGACGATGCCTCCGCCGGCGGCCTATGCCAGCGGTAGTCCCGGGTCGATATCCAGGTCCATGCTGAACTGCTCTCCCTGCCGTAGGCGGTAGTAAGCGCATGAGGCTATCATCGCCCCGTTGTCAGTGCAAAGGACCGGCGGCGGGATGATTACCGGCAAAGGAGAATCGCTCCGGACTTTTTCCCGCAGCAAGGCGTTGGCCGCCACGCCTCCTCCCAGCAGGATGCCCCTGGCAGAATAGCGGGCCGCCATTTCCAGCAGCTTGACGACCATCACATCCACAACCGACTCCTGGAAGGCGGACGCCATTTCCCGGACCAACGCTCTCGTATCCTCCTCGGATAGACCGCCGCTCCCAGCCGGATAAACTCCCCGGTTCTGCGCCATGTGCAGCAGGGCTGTCTTGACCCCGCTGAAGCTGAAGTCCAGCGTACCTCTCATCCATGCCCTGGGAAGGGCTGGGACGACATCGCCCGCCGCCCCATGAGCCTCCCGCTGGATTTCCGGCCCCCCGGGGAACCCCAGCCCCAGGATGCGGGCTGCTTTGTCGAAGGCCTCTCCCGCCGCGTCATCCCGGGTCCGGCCCAACAGGCGGTAAAGCCCGTGGCCCTCCATCAAGACCAGGTCTGTGTGCCCCCCGGAGGCGATCAGGCAGGCCAGCGGGAATCCGGGGGATTCCGCCGGGCTGTCGGGAGTGTCCAGGAGCCAGGAGGCGTAGAGGTGTCCCTCAAGGTGGTTCACCCCGATGAGAGGCACGTCCAGCGTGTAAGCCAGGGCCTTGGCCGTGTTTACCCCCGTTATCAAGGCCCCAGCCAGCCCCGGGCCATAGGTCACCGACACGGCATCAATCGTCTCCAGGTCCGCACAGGCAGCCTCAAGCGACTCTTCCAGGGTCGGCACCATGTCCCTGACGTGCTGGCGGGAAGCCACCTCCGGCACGACTCCCCCGTAGCGGGAATGCAGCTCCACCTGGGAAGCGATGATGTTGGAACGCAGGACTCTGCCATCCTCCACCACCCCCACCGCTGTTTCGTCACAGGATGTTTCAATGCCAAGGATCTTCATGCAGCCATTTCCAGGAACGCAAATTGTACGGACGCAGCCTCCGCAAATTGTCAGCGGGGCTTCGAATGATGATATGAACGCAGGGCGGGACGGTCAACTTTACCGGCCGGCCCGGCCGATGCTATCATCCCGGCGTCGGGCGGCGCCACCGCTGCACCCGCCCGGCCCTGGAACGCCTGACCCCCGGAGCCAGACTTGAGATTGTACCTGGTGCGGCACGGTGAAACCGACTGGAACCGCTTGGGCAAGTTCCAGGGGCAGGTGGATGTACACCTCAACAACCTGGGCCTGGTCCAGGCCCGCGAGACAGCCCGGGCTGCTTTGGCCTGGGATCCCACCGCCATCTATGCCAGCCCGCTTACCAGGACCATGCAGGTCGCCCGGGAAATCGCGGGTCTCACCGGATTGCCCGTTACGCAAGACCCTCGCCTGATGGAACTTGACCTGGGCGATGTTGAGGGTGTCTCCGGGTCGGAAATGCGCACCGACTGGCCCGAGGTGCACCGGGTCTGGCGGGATTCCCCGGAGTTGGCGGCGATGCCCGGCGGAGAGTCCCTGGCGGAATTGGAAGACCGCGTATGGCGGGCCTTCGTGGATATCGAACGCACCCACGAGGACGATGACAACATCGTCGTTGTTTCCCACAACTTTGCCATCCGCGCGATGTGTGGGAAACTCGCCGGCATCCCCTTGACCCATTTCCACGGCCTTTACTTGCACCTGGCCTCTGCTTCCATGTTTCAGCGGGCGGCCATGGGTTGGCGCCTGGTTACCTACAACTCCACCCATCACCTCTCCTCCGACCCCCGGTCCGGGTGACGACGGGGCGGGTTGATGCCTCCGCCGCGGATCGTCCGGCGTTTGGAGGAAGCAGTCTCCTCTGCCTTGAATCGGGCCGGGCTCGATGTTCCCGGAACAAAAATAGTCGTGGCAGCGTCCGGGGGCCCGGATTCCACCGCCCTCCTCCGCTCCTTGCAGCGGGCCGGCGGGCCGCTGGGCATTGAGCTGCACGTCGCTCACCTGCTCCACGACCTTCGGGGCGCGGAAACCCTGGCCGATGCGGCTTTCGTTGAAGACCTGGCCCGGGAAGCGGGACTGCCCTGCACCGTCCGGCAGAGCGACCCGCTGGAGCACCGAAGCCAACGGGGGATATCCTCTTTCGAGCAGGCCACGAGGGAGGTCCGCTATGAGTTCCTGCTGGAACTTTCCCGGTCCACGGGTGCCGCCGCCGTCGCCGTCGGCCACACCATGGACGACCAGGCCGAGACCGTTATGGAGCACCTGCTCCGCGGTTCTGGACTCTACGGGTTGCGGGGCATGACCGAGTCCGCCCCATGGCCCTGGCCCCCCGGCGCCGGGGGACCCTTCTTGTTCCGCCCCCTCCTCGCGGTGACCAAGGCGCAAACCACCGAATACTGCCTGGCCCTGGGCCAGGATTTCCGCATTGACAGTGAAAATGAGTCCCCCAAGTTTGCCCGCAACCGTATCCGCCACGACCTGCTGCCCAGGCTCGCCTTGGATTACAACCCCCGGGTCGTCGAATCCCTGGTCCGGCTTTCCCGCACCGCAGCCATAGATTTGGACTACCTGGAGAGGGAGTGTGACCGCATTTGGCCCCAGGTCGAGCTAAGTCCGGCGGGAACTTCCGGGGACCGGAATGCCGGCGGTTTGAGCCTGGACCGGGCGGTCCTGCAATCCCTCCACCCGTCCCTCCGGCGGGCCTTGCTTCGCCGGGCCTTCTCCCTGGCGGCGGGAGACACCCGCCGGTTGGAGGAGACTCACCTGGCCGGGATGGATGCCTTTGTTGCCGGAGGTGCTGCCGGGGGCTCCTGCCAGTTGCCCCGGGGTTGGTGGCTGCACACAACGGCGGGCTGCGTCACACTGACCAGGGAATCCTCCATCCCGTGCCCGCTGCCGCATCTTTCCGGGCAACACCCTCTGGAACTCCCCCGCAGTCCCGGGGAGACAGTGGAAGCCGCCCTGGAAGGCTGGCGGGTTACCGCCAGCCTGGTATCAGGGCCGCCGGTTGGCCAGGGAGCCCGGGTGGCGTTCCTGGACAGCGAGGCCGTCCGCAGCCCTGTCCTGGTGCGTACACGAAATCCGGGGGACCGTTTCCAGCCGGCGGGTATGACCGGACGAAAGAAACTCCAGGACCTGTTCGTCGACTCCAAAGTCCCCAGGCACTGGCGCGACCGGATTCCCCTGTTGGAATCTGCCGGAGAAATCGCCTGGGTGGTGGGGCACCGCATCGCCGAGTGGGCCAGGGCGCCTTCCCAGCCGGAACCGGGGGCCCTGGCGCTCCGAATTGAGTTCACCCAGAAAGCCGACGAACAATCCAGCGCCCGACCCAACTAGCCGGTTTGCTCGGCATATTCCCGGGAATGGGTCGAAGTGAAGGAGCAACCTCCTTCCCCTACCGGCTTTTCCGGCTGTATATTGGAGAGAAGCAGACAATATCCGGCGACAATCGGTTGCGCGGGCCGCTTCCACCGGTGGAAGGCGCCGGCAACCATCCAGAGAGGCGAAATTGCGGAACTTGGCTAATCTTTTGGTCCATCTCTTTGGGCGCACCGGCGATCTGGACCGGGACTACCTTGCCGTGGTCCACGACCAGTGCCTGCTTTGCGAGGAAGAAATCAGTCAGTCCGAAGCCTACCTCAAGTGGCGGGTCTGCCCTTACTGCCGGTTCCACTACACCCTCACCGCCCGCCAAAGGATTGACCTTGTGGCGGATACCCGGAGCTTTCGGGAATCCTTCAAGTTCCTCAGCTCCATCAGCCCCATGTCTTTTTCGCCACGGTCGTCCCGCCAGAACCTCCTCCTTTCGGGCCAGAGCCGGACCGGCTTGACCGAGGCCACCGTCACGGGACGCTGCAAAATCAACGGCACCGAAGTAATGCTGATCGTCCTTGATTTCGGGTTCATGGGCGGAAGCATGGGAAGCGTGGTGGGAGAAAAAGTTGCCCTGGGCCTGGAAGCTGCCGCCAAGCATGACCTGCCGGCGGTGGCCCTGGTTTCGGGAGGCGGGGCCAGGGTGCAGGAAGGCGTCCTCGCCCTCATGCAGATGGCCAAGACTGTGACTGCCGCCAATCGCCTGCGGGACAAGGGCAGGCCCTTTGTGGTGGTGCTGGCCAACCCTTCCACCGGCCAGGCCTACGCCAGTTTCGCCAACCTGGCCGATGTGATTCTCGCCGAACCCGGGGCCCTCATCGGACTGTCGCCCCTCCGAACTCTCCGCGAAGCCTTCGGCAAGCCGCTGCCCTCCGATGCCCACACCGCGGAAGCACATTTGTCCCACGGCCTGTTGGACGGGGTTGTTGACCGGGAGGACCTGAAAGAGACGTTGTCAACCTTCATCAACGTGCTTAGCCTGCTGAAACGCAACGCGCCGGAGTTTAAGGACATTCCCGAGCCGTCTGTTCAGGAAGTCGCCGACCCGGAAGCCTGGGAAGCAGTTGCCCGCTCCCGGCACTCCGGCCGGCCCTCTTCATCGGTCTACATTCCGGAAGTATTGGACAACTTCATCGAGCTGCACGGCGACCGGGTCAGTTCCGATGACCGGTCCATCCTTGGAGGCATCGGTTACCTCGCCGGTGAACCCGTCGCCGTTATCGGACAGGAACGCAGGACCGTCGGGAGCGGCGACCGTTACCACACCTTTCCGGACGGGCTGCGCAAGGCCCAGCGGATTATCGAAACCGCCGGGCGGTTCGGATTGCCCCTTGTCACCCTCATTGACACCCAGGGAGCCGATCCTGGTCTTGAGGCCGAGGAGCAGGGCATCGGGTATACCATCGCGCAGACCCTGTCCTTGATGGCGGATGTTCCCGTTCCCACGGTATCGGTCATCATTGGAGAGGGTGGCAGTGAAGCGGCGCTGGCGTTGGGAATGTCCGACCGGGTGCTGATGCAGCAAAACGCCATCTGCTCACCCGTTTCCCTCAACCACACCCTGGGGGGGCCTTCACCCAGCCGCACCCTCGACCGGGAAGCCGCGGAAGCCATGGTCCTGACTGCCGCCGACTGCGTGGATTTGGGGATCGCAGACAGCGTCGTTCCCGAACCCCCCGATGGGGCTCACTCCAGTCCCCAACAGGCTGCCGAGTTTCTGCGTTACGCCGTTATGAGGGAGTTTGCCCAGATTACACGCATGTCCACGAGCAGGTTGCTGCGCGAACGGCATCGGAAATTCCGGCGGATGGGCGAACTCAGCGAGTTTTCCCAGGAAGCCATGAATCACGAAGTTGATGTTCTGCTGAACATCGCCCAGCCCACTTCCAAGGCGGACCAGAGGCGCCGGAACCGCCGCAAGGAAGGCGTGCTGGAATTGGAAGAAGTGGATGCCGAAGTTATCGCCCCGGACTGAGGGGAGCGGCCACTCCCTTTAAGCGGCTTCCCGCCCCAGGGCGCTCAGGCTCGTCTTCATCGCGGTGGCGATACTTTCGTACTCCACGGCAACTTCGTCGTCGAGCAGGACGGTCGGCTTGTCCGCGTCCCGGTAAGACGACCGCAACGCCATGCGGCCCAGGAACGGAGCGTCTACCTCCCTCGCCATTTCCTCCCCACCCCCCTGTCCGAAGACCTCGCCCGTATAATTCTCCACGACGCCGACAATATTCAGGTTGAGCTTGCGGATCATGTTGATGCAGCGCTTGGCATCCACATTCGCCAGCTGTTGAGGCGTGCTCACCACGACGAACCCGTCCATTGGAATCGTCTGCATCACCGTCAAGGGGGAATCTGAGGTGCCGGGTGGCAGGTCCACCACCAAGTAGTCCAGCTCGCCCCACGCGGTGGACTGGAGGAACTGGTTGATCGCGTTATGGATCATCGGTCCGCGCCAGATGATCGCCTCGTCCTCCTTCTCCTGGAAGAAGGCCATGGACACCACTTTGACCCCCCATTTTTCCGCCGGCAGAATTTCCCCATCGACGTAGCCGGGGGGTTCGGTAACCCCGAGGACCTTGTTGACGTTGGGACAGTCGATGTCCACGTCCAACAGCCCGACCTTTCTACCTTCCTGGGCTAACGTGGCCGCCAGGTTGACGGCCACTGTGGTTTTCCCCACACCGCCCTTGCCGCTGTAGACCCCGATCTTGGTGGTGATCCCCGCGAGCCGGTCGGTTATCTGCCGCCGTTGTTGCCAGCTCCGCTTGATTTGTTCCAGGCGGGCGTTTTCCTGGGGAGTAGACATACAACCTCCGCCGGAGCGCAATCGCGGTCCAGCTTACCTAGCGGCGTGCCCGGCAGGCCCGCCGGAAACGGATCGGAAACTAGATACCGAGCTGGGCCCGGGCTTCTTCGCTGATCAGGTCGGGGCTCCAGGGCGGATCGAAGGTGAGTTCGATATTCACTTCTTCCACCCCTTCCACGTCCTGGACGGCCCACTCAGCCTGTTGCGCGATGTGGGGCCCCATTCCGCACCCGGGGAATGTCAGGGTCATCTGGACGAAAACATCGTTGTTGTCGTCCACCTGAACGTCATAAATCAGACCCAGGTCAACCACGTTGACCGGGATTTCCGGGTCGTAGACCGTCTTCAACGCCTCGTAGACGTTGTCAGAGCTAACTGTCTGGGGCATAAACACACCTCCTGCCCGGTAGCCTGAGTCCAGTATAGTCATTCCCGACTTACCGGGTCAACAATAGGCGCCGGGCCTTCTTCGGGCCCGGCGCATCCGGTCTAGGGAATCAAGATCAGTTTTCCGGTAGTCGCCCGTGACTCGAGCTGCCGGTGGGCCTCCGCTGCCTCGGACAACGGGAAAACGTGCTCCACCCGCAGTTTCAATTCGCCGGATTGCACCCACCCCAGAATGTCGCCGGCCCGCTCCTCCAACTCCTCCCGGGTGACGGTGTAGTCGCCCAGTCCGGGCCGGGTCAGGTAAAGAGAACCGTTTCCCAACCGCCGCACGTCCAGCGGATCGGGGGCTCCACTGGCCTGCCCATACAGGACCATGTGGCCCCTCCGACCCAGGCAGCCGATGCTCCCGTCGAAGGTCGTCTTGCCAACGGCGTCGTAGACCACTTGCAGACCGGCCCCGTCGGTCGCCTCTTTGACAACCTCGGCGAAGTCCTGCTGTGTATAGAGGATCACGTGGTCGGCCCCGGCGCCTCTTGCCAGTTCCGCCTTTTCCTCGGTCGAAACCGTGGAGAAAACATAGCCGCCCAGCCGCTTCACCATCTGGATGAGCAGGAGCCCCACGCCGCCGGCCCCAGCATGGACCAGCACCTTGTCCCCCGGTTGCACCCGATACGTCGAGTGGCAGAGATAGTGGGCCGTCATTCCCTGCAGCATCACCGCTGCCCCGTCTTTGGCGTCCAATCCTTCGGGCATCTTCACCAGGCGCGATGCCGGAATCACGGCCTGCTCCGCGTAGGAACCGGCCACGCTGGAATAGGCCACGACGTCCCCTTCCCGCAAGTCCCCGGCCCCCGAACCAACCTCCTGGACAACTCCCGCCCCTTCGACTCCCACAATCCACGGCAGGGGGGGCGGATTGACCCCGGAACGGCTGTATGTGTCGGTGAAGTTGACCCCCACCGCCTGCATCCGCACCAGCGCTTGACCATCGCCGGGAGTCAGGTCCGGCAGGTCAACGTAATTCATAACCTCTGGGCCGCCGTATTCGGTAATCTGTACCGCCTTCATCTTTCAGGTCCCTCCATCTCAGTGCTTCTCAGTGCTTCGTACTCGGCTTATCTCCGGCTGCACCCATTCTGGGAACAGTCCTCCTCCATGGGCGGCGACACTCCCCAACGCTCGCCCGTCCGCTGCTGGCCATTGGCCGTAGTATACACATCATCGCAACCGGCAAGCAGGGATCGCGGGCCTCCGGCGCCCACGGATCAAGTCTCCAGCCGCGTCCCGGAGCCTTGCCCTTTACCGCCCGGAACGCGGGCCGCGTTGCGGCGGCAACTCTAAACTGCTAAGATGAATAAACTTTCCCAGGGCAAGATTGGTGCCCGACAGCAGGATAACCCAGTTTCGTTCAGTCTGGGCACGAAGCCCAGTTGCGACCCGGGAGGTTAGTTGCCGTGACCCTTACCAACTTGTCCTTTGCCGAGGCCCTCACCCAGTTCACCACTGCCAAGAAGAACAGCAAGAAACCCCTGGAAGGTCAGCAGGAGATCCGAAGGTTCATAACCTGGTTCGGGCGGGAGCGAATGGTGAGGGAATTAACGCCTTCCGAAGTCGCCGATTACGCCCATCAGTCCGGTTCGGGAGGCTCCGACGCCGCCCAGCGGATGGCGTCCGTCAAGGTTTTCCTGGCTTTTCTCAAGGACCAGGGCCTCGTGGACACCAGCCTCGCACCCCACCTCCGGATTCCCCGCACCCGAAAAACAGCCTCCAACGGGAAGACCTCAGCGTCAGCCCTCGCCGCCAACTCCGGACCCCAGCTCAGCCAGGAGGGCTTCGATCGCCTCAAGGTTCAGCTGGAAGACCTCAAGGGCGAGCGGGTGAGAGTCCGCGAAGACATCAAGCGGGCCATGGAGGACAAGGATTTTCGGGAAAACTCCCCTCTGGACGCGGCCAAGGAACAGCAGGGTCTTATCGAGTCCAGGATCCGTGAGTTGGAGGACAGCCTGAGCCACGCCGAGATCATTAGAGCGAACTCCAGCCAGGAGAGGGCGATGCGCGTGGTTGTTGGAGCCCGGGTGACGCTCAAGGACTCATCCTCCGGCCGCCAGGTCAATTACACCCTGGTCGATGTCCGCGAAGCCGACGTTTCGGCCGGTAAGATATCCACCGCCTCCCCCGTCGGACAGGCCCTCCTGGACAAGACAGTCGGTGAACAGGTCTCCATATCCGTCCCGAAGGGCACCCTCCACTACACCGTCGAAAAAATCGGCAACTAGACCGCACCCCTCCCCCCGCTTAACCAAAAAGCCCCGGTCCTTTCTTGACCGGGGCTTCTTCATTTCAGCCGGCGCGTTTTACTTCAGCTTCTGGACTTCTTCCAGGATATCGGCCGGGTCGGGCAGGATGCCCGGCGTGTAGGTTTGCCGGTAGGTGATGACCCCTTCCTTGTTGACGATGATCACCGCCCGCGTGCCGGCTCCCCGCTCGTCGTTCCACAAACCGTAGGAAGTGGTCACGGCGCCCTTGGGGTGCCAGTCCGACAGCTCTGGGTAAGGAAGGCCGCCCATTGACGTTGTCCACGCCCGGTGGGCTGCCAGGTGGTCACAGCTTATGCCCAGCACCTGGGCATCATTCTCCTCAAACTGGCCGTGGTAACGCCGGAATGAGGTCGCCTGGTCAGTTCAACCGCCGGTGAAGTCGAGGACGTGGAAGGACAGGACTACGTTCTTCGATCCTCGGAAACTGCTCAAGCTTATGTCGCCCTCGCTCACGGAGGGTAGGGTAAACTCCGGGGCTGCGTCGCCAACTTCTGCGGGCATATCATCTCCTCAACATGGATTGCGCCCCGTCCGGTATGGGCCGCAACGCCGATTATACTATCCTGCCCGGCCCGGCGTAATCTCCCTGACGGGATGCCGGTGCTATACTGGCCCCATGTCATGCCTCCTGGACCAGCAGCGTGGAAGTCCGGTTTGACCGGGGAGTCTACCTTCCCGAGTTGGACCTGTGGCTGGACTCCCTGCGCCGTCAGGACCGCGGCGTCATCTCCCATGCCCACTCCGACCACACCGCCCGGCACCATCGCCCGGTCGTCACCCCCAACACGCGCCTGCTCCTGTCCGAGTATCTGCGCAACTCCAGCCCCACCGTCCTGCAATACGGGGAACCGCTGGAAACGGACCGCTACGAACTGACCCTGTATCCGGCGGGACATTGCCTTGGATCATCCCAGGTCCTCGTCGAATCCAGGGACACCCGGGAACGTCTCCTCTACACCGGCGATTTCAAGACCCGTCCCAGCCCGGTCAACGAACCGCTCCAATCCGTGCCCTGCGACGTGCTGGTCATGGAGTCCACCTACGGTCGGCCCCAGTACGTCTTCCCCGATGAAATGCAGGTCCTGGAGACGGCCTTCAGGACCCTCCGCCTTTGGCTGTCCCAGGGATACCGTCCCGTCGTCCGCGCCTGGCGCCTGGGCAAGGCCCAGGAAATTCTGCACCACCTTTTGACCGCTGGTTTCGAGGTATCCCTCGAGGAAGGAAGTTTCCGCATCGCCGAGACCTACCGGGAGGCAGGCGCCGCCTTCCCCGGGGACTTCGCCTCCCTCGACGGAGTCTGGCCCGAAGGCCGGGTGGTTATCTGTCCCCCCGGCCGCTCGTCCGCCAGGTCCCTGGACTCCTTCCGCAACCTGCGCCTGATGGACCTCACCGGCTGGGCCCAGGGCGGGGGCCGCGGCTGGGGACGCGCCGGTCATGCCAGTCTCCCCTTCAGCGACCATGCCGACTTCAACGACCTCGTTGGATACGTCCGGCAGATCAACCCGAAACAGGTCTACACCGTCAACGGCTTCCCCGACCTGTCCGCCCACCTTCGCGGCCTCGGCTATCCGGCGGTGCATTTGGACGGCAAGGGCCGGCAGGACTCCGGGGGCTTCCAGATGAAGCTGATATAATCAGACTTGTCAGGGACATATTGAGGAGCCAAAAGTAGCCTTCATCCTTGACACCGGAGAGGCTCCCCGTTGAAGCCGCGTATTTCGGTATTGGTATGGCCGCTGCTGGCCCACGCCGCTGCCTGGGCCGCGTTTGCCTGGATAGCCTTCTGGCCCTTCGCATACCGGGGAGTCAGCACCCAACCCGTTCCCCGTGGGAGTGGTCAAGCCCCGCAGGTGATCCACTATTCGGCTTCGTTCATCGAGGTCAATGGCATTGGGGCGCTGCTGCCTCTGCTGCTTCCCGTCGTCTTGACCGCCTTGGCATTGCTGGCGGTTTTGTATTGGGGCCCCAGGCCGTGGCCCAGAAGCCTGGTTCTATGGGTCTTGGCTGTCCTGTCCATCGCGTTCTGCGTGTTGGGAATGTTGTCCTTCGGGATCCTCTTCGCCCCGGCCGCCCTGGCTTTGGTAATCACGGCCATCGCCGGCACCCTCCAGGCTCCCCACCTGTCCGAACCTGATGGCCCGGCTCTGGGCTGACAGCTGGAACCAAACCAACTGCCGGTGGACACACCCGCTTATCAGCAACAGCGCCCTCAATTAAAACTTGGGGGCGGGTCTGAGACCCGCCCCCAAGCAAGCAACCGCAGCAGGTAATCAGCAGGCTAGTCCGGGGTCGTGCCCACCGCCGGCAACTCCGCTTCTTCGTCCGCGGCCAGCATCCGGTTGACTGCGCTCAGGTAGGCCTTGGCGCTGGCAACGATGATGTCGGTGTCCGCGCCCCGGCCTGAGAAGGTGCGTCCCAGGTTATCGATGCGCATGGTCACCGTTCCCACCGAGTCCACGCCCTCGCTCACCGCCTGCACGTTGAACTCAGACAGCTTGTTCGAGCAGCCCACCACCCGGTCAATCGCCTTGCAGACCGCGTCCACCGGACCGTTGCCCGTCGAGGCGTCGGTAATTATCGAGCCCTCGGGCCCGACCAGGCGCACCGTCGCCGTGGGAATGTCGTGGTCGCCGCTGGAGAAGTGGACCTGGTCCAGCGTGTAGCTTATCGGCTCGCTCGACTCCCGCTTCTCCTCGTCCATGAGGATCTCCAGGTCCCGGTCCGTCACCTCCCGCTTCTTGTCCGCCAGCACCTTGAAAGACTCGAAGACGTTGGTGATCTCCTCCCGGCTCAGTGAATAACCCAGCGCTTCCAGGCGGGCCTGCAAGCCGGCCCGGCCGCTGAGCTTGCCCAGCACCAGGCTGTTCCCGGGGACGCCCACCCGCTCCGGCTGCATCACCTCGTAGGTGGACCGGTCCTTCAGAACGCCGTCCTGGTGAATCCCGGAGGCGTGCCGGAAGGCGTTTTCGCCCACCACCGCCTTGTTGGCCTGCACCGCCATGCCGGTGATGCGGCTGACCAGACGGCTGGACGGGTAGAGCTGGGTGGTGTCGATGCCGATGTCCACCTGGAACAGGTCCTTGCGGGTGTCCAGGGCCATGATTATCTCTTCCAGCGAGGCATTGCCGGCCCGCTCGCCGATGCCGTTGATGCAGCCCTCCACCTGCCGCGCGCCCGCTTCGATGGCTGCCAGGCTGTTGGAAACCGCCAGCCCCAGGTCGTTGTGACAGTGGACGCTCATGGTCACCTTGTCCGCACCCGGCACCTTCTCCTGGATGCTGCGGATGAGGTCGGCGAAGTTGGACGGGATCGCGTACCCGACGGTGTCAGCGACGTTGATGGTGGTTGCTCCCGCCTTGATCACCGCCTCCAGCATCTGGTACAGGTACTCAGGATCGGTGCGGGTTGCGTCCATCGGGGAGAACTCCACGTCGCTGCAATACCCCTTGGCCCGCTCCACCATGCTCACCGCCAGGTCCATCACCTCTTCCCGGTTCTTGCGGAGCTGGTGCATGACGTGGATCTCGGAGGACGACAGGAAGACGTGGATCCGCGGCGATTCGGCCACCTTGATGGCTTCCCACGCCTGGTCGACGTCGTTGGGATGGGCCCGGGCCAGGGACGCGATGACCGGCCCCCGGACCTCCATGGCAATATTGTTCACCGCCCGGAAATCTCCGGGGGAGCTGGCGGCGAAACCCGCCTCGATGACGTCCACCTTCAGCCTTTCAAGCTGCTTGGCGATCTCCATCTTCTCGTCCACGGTCATGCCAATGCCCGCGGACTGCTCTCCATCCCGCAGGGTGGTGTCCAGGAATTTAACTCGCTCGTTAGCCATGATTGGTGTCTTCTCCTTGAGTTTGAGACGTGAAATATCAGTAGATGTATTGAGGAGAAGCGGGCCGCAGAGTCACGCAGTCCACCGCAGCCAGCCCAGCCAAGACCAGCGTGCGATGGTGAACTGCTCTAAACAGCACCTCCGCGCTCATTCTGTGTACCTCCTGTGGTTCCGCCGAGTTAGACATCGAACAATGAGGGCCTAAACTTCCTTGGGGTCCAGCCAGGGCATCATCGCCCGCAGGCCGCGCCCGACCTCGTGGATCTGGCTGGTGCGGGCTTCCTCCCGCAGCGGCCGGAACCGGGGCCTTCCCTCGTGGTTCTCCGTAATCCACTCCCGGGCGAAGGTGCCATCCTGGATGTCCGCCAGGATTTTCTTCATGTTTTCCTTGACGTGCTCGTCGATGACCCGCGGCCCCCGGGTCAGGTCCCCGTACTCCGCGGTGTCGCTGACCGAGTACCGCATGTAGTTGAACCCGCCCTGCTGAATCAGGTCGACGATCAGCTTCATCTCGTGCAGCACTTCAAAGTAGGCCATCTCCGGCGGATAGCCGCCTTCCACCAGCGTCTCGAACGCGGTGTTGATCAGGGCGGTTATTCCCCCGCAGAGGACCGTCTGCTCGCCGAACAGGTCCGTCTCCGTTTCATCCTTGAACGTCGTGTCCAAAACGCCGGACCTGGTGCACCCGACTCCCTTGGCGTAAGCCAGGCCGATCTCCCGCGCATTCCCGGTGGCGTTCTGGTGTACCGCCAGCAACCCTGGGACCCCGATGCCATCCAGGAACTGCTCCCGCATCCGGTGCCCCGGGGCCTTGGGGGCCACCATCATCACGTCCATCTCGGGCGGAGGAATGACCTCGCCGTAATGGATGCTGAACCCATGGGCGAACATCAGCGCCGAACCCGGCCGCAGGTTGGGCGCAATCTCCGTCCGGTATATCTCTCCTTGGATGTGGTCCGGGATCGCCACCATCAGCACGTCGGCGGCCTTAGCAACCTCGGGAACGTCGGCGACCTCCAGGCCCTCGGCCTCCGCCGACGCCCGGCTCCGGCTCTCTGGATAAAGCCCAACCATCACCTTCTGCCCGCTGTCCCGCAGGTTCAGTGCGTGGGCATGGCCCTGGCTGCCGTAACCGACCATGCCAATCGTCTTCTCTGCCAGCAGCCCCAGGTCCGCATCGTTATCGTAGTAAACCGTGACCATTCTCTTTCTTTCCCCTTTAAGCGATACCCTGGCCCGAATGGGCCAGTCCTAGTATGAGCCGATTTCCGTGGCAGCCAACCGGGACCTTCCGTTGCCCAGGTAGCTGATTCCAAAATTGTCGCTCACCTGCGCGTCCGACTTGCCCCGCACCATCGCCACCAGCCCGGTCCGCATGACTTCCAGGATCCCGAAGGGTTGCAGCAGGTCCAGCAGCGCGTTGATCTTGTCCTCTTCCCCCGTCGTCTCGATGACCAGGGACTGCGCCCCCACGTCGACGGTCTTGGCCCGAAACAGCCGCACTATTTCGATTATCTGGCTCCGGGTTTCCATCGTCGTGTGGACCTTTATCAGCGCCAGTTCCCTCGCCACCACATCCTCATCCGTAATGTTGGACACCTTGACCACGTCGATCAGCTTGTCCAACTGCTTGGTGCACTGGTCCACCGTGTACTCGTCCCCTTCAACCACGAAGGTCATCCGGGACAGCCCCGGTTGCTCGCTGTGCCCCACCGCCAGGCTCCGGATGTTGAAGCCCCGCCGCCGGAAAAGCCCGGCCACCCGGGTCAGGACACCCGGCTTGTCCTCCACCAGCGCGATTATCGTGTGCAGCTCCGCCTGGACCTTCATCAGATCACCCGCTCCGGGATTGGCTCCTCCAGCATCTCGTTGACCGATTCTCCCGCCGGTATCATCGGGAATACGTGCTCATCCTGCTTCACGATGAAGTCCAGTATTACCGGCCCCGGCGTGTCCATCGCCTTCTGGATGGCCCCCGCAACCTGGGCCTTGTCCGTGACCCGGATGCCGGTGATCCCGTATGCGTCCGCCAACTTCACGAAGTCCGGGTTTCCCGAGTAGATGGTCGCCACGAACCCGGTGTCGTAGAACAGGTCCTGGAGCTGCCGCACCATCCCCAGCGTGCCGTTGTTCAGGATGGCGAATTTCACATCGATGTTGTTTTCCACCGCCGTGGCCAGGTCGCACATCGTCATCTGGAAACCGCCGTCCCCCGCCACCGACCACACCGTCTTGTCGGGACGCCCCAGCTTGGCCCCCAGCGCCGCCGGAACTTCGAAGCCCATCGTCCCCAGCCCGCCGGATGTCACCCAGGTATTGGCTTCCTTGAAATGATAGTGCTGCGCGGCCCACATCTGGTGCTGTCCCACACCGGTCACCACCAGCGCCTCCCCGTTCGTAACCTCCGAAAGCTGCTGCATCACGTACTGCGGCAGCAGTTCGTGCGTATCCCGTATCAACAGGGATGGGTGCTCCGCCCTCATCGTGTCAATCCGCTGCAGCCATTCCATCCGCACCGTGCGCTGGATGTGGGGCAGTAGTTGCCGTAGGGCCTGTTTCAGGTCTCCCAGCACCGGGACATCGACCTTCACGTTCTTGCTGAATTCAGAGGCGTCGATATCGAAATGGACGATCCTGGCGTTCGGAGCGAAGTCCTTGAGCCGCCCTGTCACCCGGTCGTCGAACCGCATCCCCAGCGAAATCAGCAGGTCCGCCTGGTCGATTGCCAGGCTCGCGTAGGCCATCCCGTGCATCCCCGGCATCCCCACGTTCAGGATGTGGTCCGTCGGAAACGAGCTCAATCCCAGCAGCGTTGTGATCACTGGAATCTGCGCCCGCTCCGCCAGTTCCTGCAGTTCCTCGAATGCCCGGGAGATGATTACGCCGTGCCCGGCCAGGATCACCGGCCGCTGTGCGCCCGCAATCAGTGCCGCCGCTTTGGCAATCTGTTCCGAGTCGGCCGCCCCCGGCGGGTTGTACCCGGGAAGGTTGACTTCCTCCGGCCAGACGAAGGGCGTCCTGGCCCCCAGCAGCACATCCTTGGGAATATCAACCAGTACCGGGCCGGGCCGCCCGGTATTGGCAATGTGGAAGGCCTCTTTGATCGCCGGTGCAATGTCCTTAACGTCCATCACCAGGTAGTTGTGCTTGGTGATGGGCAGCGTCATTCCCGTTACGTCCGTTTCCTGGAAGGCATCCCTCCCGATAGCGGCTCTCGGCACCTGGCCGGTGATGGCCACCATGGGCACCGAGTCCATCTGGGCGGCGGCGATCCCTGTGGCGAGGTTCGTCGCGCCCGGCCCGGACGTAGCGGTGCAGACCCCGACCCTTCCGGTCGCCCGCGCGTACCCGTCAGCCGCCATGGCCGCCGCCTGCTCATGACGCACCAGGATGTGCCGCAGTTCCGGGTACTTGGGCATGGCCCCGTAGAAGGGCAGGACGGCCCCGCCGGGGATCCCGAAAACGTACTCCACGCCTTCCTGGAGCAGGCTTTCGCAAACGATCTCGGCCCCCGTCAGCTCCCTGGGTAACTCCATGGCTATCCTCGTCCTAAATTGGGCCGAACTGGGCCGCTTTCGGCGCCGTTTCAAAGTTGCATTTCCAAGACGGCTGGGCGGTCCCGGCCACAAAAAAAGCCCCGTCCCCTCGGAAGGGACGGGCTTCAATTGCCCGCGGTACCACCCTTCTTCTCCGGCGGCGCTCACTGCATCTGCGGGCGTTGCCGGAACACTTTAACGGCCTCTATCGGGGCCTAACCGCCGCGCCCTACTGCCAATGGTTCAGGCGGGCCGCTCTTGGGCGAGTTCCGGGCCCTTCTGCCGCCGGCTTCCCACCACGCGCCGACTCTCTGGGGACAGGGTGCCCGTACTACTCCCACTCAACGCGGGATACGACAGCCAACAACTCTAGCAACCCTCAAGAGATTTGTCAATTCAGTCACCCCTCCTTTCCGGTTATGCTAGAATACCCCGCGAGGCTCAACGTCTGCTTCACTGGTGAGACCCCGCCTCAAATCTCAAAACCCGTTCGGAACACCTCCTGTGCCAGAGCGCATCTTCATCGGGGTCGCGTGGCCCTACGCCAACGGGCCCCTCCACATGGGTCACATCGCCGGCTGCTACCTTGCCGCCGACATCTTCGCCCGCTACCACCGTATGCGCGGCAACGAAGTCCTCATGGTCTCCGGCAGCGATGCTCACGGCACCCCCATCACCGTCCGCGCCGAGCAGGAAGGGATCACCCCGGAGCAGGTGCTGGACCGGTACCACCCCCAGTTCCTCCAGACCTGGCAGCAGCTAGGAGTCTCCTTCGACCTCTTCACCACCACCGACACCGAAAATCACCAGCGGGTCGCCCAGGAGCTTTTCCTCGACCTCCTGGAAAAGGGGTACATCTACCCCGACAGCATGCTGCTGGCCTACTGTCCCGGCTGCCGGCGGTTCCTTCCCGACCGATACATCGAAGGCCGCTGCCCCCATTGCGACAACGACCGCGCCCGCGGCGACCAGTGCGACGCCTGCGGCCGTACCCTTGACCCCCAGGACCTCGTCGACTCCCGCTGCATCCTCAGCGGAGAGAGCCCCGAGTTCCGCGAGTCCGAGCACTTCTTCCTGAGACTCTCGGCCTTCCAGGAACAGCTTCTCGAATGGATTCGGAAGCAGGACCACTGGCGGGCCAACGTCGCCAATTCCACCCGCTCCTTCCTCGAAGGCGGGTTGAAGGACCGCGCCATAACCCGAGACCTCTCCTGGGGTGTCCCCATTCCCCTGGAGGGCTACGACGACAAGCGCATCTACGTCTGGTTCGAAGCGGTCATAGGCTATCTCTCGGCAGCCATGGAGTGGGCGGCCAACAACGGCGAACCGGACCGGTGGCAGGACTTCTGGAAGGACCCGGGCACTCGCTCCTACTATTTCATCGGCAAGGACAACATCCCTTTCCACAGCATCATCTGGCCCGCCATCCTCATGGGGTACGGTCACGATCTGAACCTGCCCTACGACGTTCCCGCCAACGAGTTCCTCAGCCTGGAGGGACGAAAATTCTCCACCAGCCAGGACTGGGCCCTGTGGGTCCCCGACTACCTGGAACGCTACGACCCGGACCCCCTTCGTTACCTCCTTTCCATCAACATGCCCGAGTCCGGCGACGCCGACTTCGCCTGGTCCGAGTTCGTCCGCCGCAACAACGAGGAACTGGTCGCCACCTACGGCAACCTCGTCAACCGGGTGCTCTCCTTCACCTACCGCAACTTCGAAGGAGTGGTCCCAACCCCCGGCGATCTCACGCCTGCCGACCAGGAAATCATCGAGACGGCCCGCGCCGCTTGGGGCCGGGTCGAAGAGAACCTGGCCAATTGCAGGTTCAAGGCCGCCATCACCCAGGCCTTCGGGTTGGCCCAGGACACCAACCGCTATCTCGACGCCCGCGCGCCCTGGCGGGCCATCCGCACCGACTCCCGCGACGCCGCTACGACCCTCTGGAACGCCCTGCGGGTGCTCAACACTCTCAAAATACTTCTGGCCCCCTTCCTGCCCTTCAGCTCCGACAAAGTCCATAATTTCCTGGGATTGGACGGTGAGGTATCCGGTCAGCCCTGGGACTTCGCCCATTGCATCGGCCAGATCCAGGCCGGATCTCCTTTGCGGCAGCCCCAACCCCTGTACACCAAGCTGGACCCCGAGGTGGTGGAGCAAGAGACCCAACGCCTTGCCGGCACCGGAGGTTAGGAACAGCATTGCTCCCCGGACTTGACGAGCGGACCATCACCATCTACGCGCCAATCCAGTCCCGCCTCCAGACCGTCGAAACCCGCTTGCGCAGTCTCGACGAAGAAACCGTCCCCAACCTGAAGATGCTGTTGGACTACGTGCTGTCCACCGGCGGGAAGCGCATCCGGCCCGCCATGACCCTGCTGGCCTCGGACTTCTACGGCCCGCAGGACGAGTCGCCCATCACCATGGCGGTGGGGATCGAGTTGCTCCACCTCGCCACCCTCATCCACGACGACACCGTGGACGATTCGGTCATGCGCCGCGGCAAGCCCACCGTCAGCCACCAATGGGGTAATCACGTCGCTATTCTGCTCGGCGATTACGTCTTCTCCGCCTCGGCAACCTGGGTCTGCGACACGGGCAACCTCCGGGTGGTTTGCCGCTTCGCCGAGACCCTCCGCGAGCTTTCCACCGGCCAGATTAGCGAATACTTCAACAACTACAACCCGGAACAGACGCGCCAGGGCTATCAGGACCGGATCTCGCGCAAGACCGCTTCCCTCTTCCGTACCGCGGCGGAATGCGGAGCCATCCTCGGCGGCGCCCCCGAACCCCAGATCGCGGCCCTCAGTAACTACGGCTTCAGCATGGGCATCGCTTTCCAGATAGTCGACGACCTGCTGGACTTCCAGGGAGATCCTGTCGAGATGGGTAAACCCGTCGGCAGTGACCTGATGAACGGCATCCTCACCCTTCCCACCATCATGCTCCTAGAGCGCTACCCCACCGACAATCCGGTCGCCGCGTACCTGAAAGACCGCACCAATGAACGCCACCTGGACCGGGCCCTCGAGATGGTGCACAACTCCGGGGTGGTCGCCGACTGCTACGCGGAAGTCAGGGAATACTGCGCCCGCGGGCTGCGCGAGCTCGAATCCCTCCCCCCGTGTGAGGCCCGGGACTCCCTACAGGCCCTCGCCGAATACGTCCGGGAACGCTACCGCTGATGCCCGAACGCTAGGCCCAATTCTCGAACAGGACCCGCCCGCCCACCATCGTCAACACCGTCTTTATCCCAAGCAGCTCCGTGGGACCCGCTTCCCACGGGTCCCGGTCCACCAGCACCATATCGGCCGCCATACCGGTCTTCAACATCCCCTTCCCCTTCCCCGTACCCTCCGAGGTTGCCCCTCCCCTGGTGTAACGGCTGATCGCCTCCAGGACGGGAATCCTTTGGGATGCTCCTTCACGCTCCGGGAGCAGCCGCCCCTCTCTCGTACGATGCGACACCGCTCCGGCGATTCCCGCCCACGGGTCCAGATCGACCACGGGCGAATCGGAACTGAATGCCAGCGGCACTCCGGCGGTAGCCAGCCGTCCCACCGGATACAGGTCCGGCAGCAGCCCTGGGTCCACATTCTCCCGGTACCGTTCCCCGTTCCAGTGAATGAACCCCGGCTGCGTAACCACCATTGCGCCGGCGGCTTTCACCCGTCGGATGGTCTCCTTTGGCCCCTCCGAACAATGTTCAACCCGGTCCAAAGCTGCCGAGGGCAGTAGGCTGGGGCGGTGTACCCCTGCCTTGCTGAAGGCCCGGCAGGCCGCGTGAATCGCCTCCTGCTCCACGGCATGAATCGCCACCGGAAAACCCTCCGAGTGGGCCAGGGAGACCATTTTCGTAAGTTCAGGAGTCCCCGGTTGCAGGTCCCCGGTAGTCATGGTCAGCATCACCTTGGCATGGCCCAACCGCAGCCTGCCGTTCCCATAACCCCACTTCATCCCCCGTCGCGCGAACTCTCCCAGCCGGGACGCCCCCGCCATCATCGTCACCCGGCAGTTCAACCGCCCCGACTCCACCAGATCGGAAAACGCCTCCCAACGCGGCCAATCGTTGTCCGGCCCGGCGTCCTGCACCGACGTGATTCCACACTCCAGCAGCCGCCGGTTCAACCGGGACAACCCCTCCTTCCTCTCCTCTCCATTGTCCCCCCTGCCGGAACCGCCCAACCGTTCCCGGAGCCAGCCTGACACTTCGTAGAGGACTCCCGTCGGATCACCGCCCTCCTTCCTCTCGATCACTCCGCCCGCCGGGTCCACCGTATCCCGATGAATCCCAGCCACCTCCAGGCCCCGGCTGTTCAGGACCGTCGCGTGACCGCTTCGGTGCTCTATCCGCACCGGGTGGTCCGGCGCGGCCGCGTCCAGGTCCCAGCGGGTTGGATGACGCTTCTCCAGGAGGTCCCGTTCATCGTACCCGAACCCCCTGATCCAGGTCCCAGCTTCCCGTCTTCCCGCTTCCTCGCGGATTGCCTGCTGAAGACGGATGATGGAGCCAACCCCGGGCGCCCGGCAGTCCACGCCGGTTAACGCCGACGCCGTGGCAAGCAGGTGACAATGAGCATCATGGAACCCAGGCAGGAGCGTCATGCCCCGGCAGTCCACGACCTCGCTTCGGCGGCCCGCCCATCTGGACACGCTTCCTTCCGGCCCCACCACCATGATCCTCCCTCCACCAACCGCCACCGCCTCGGCCAACGGGTTCTCGTCGTCCATGGTGTAGACCCGCGCGTTCAACAGGACTATATCAGCGGCGATGGGAGGCCTCTTCCCGGTGGCCCGGACCTGTGGACGTTCCAATGTTATAATCCGCCCGCCCGCCGGCGCCTTCGGCAAAATTAGGGAGTTAACAAAACGCGATGCCCGAAATCGAGATACTTCTCGCCGGTTACACCTTTAACACCGACCAGGCCAACCTGGGACTCTCCACCGTGGCCTTGATTCGGGGGGAAGTCCTCACCATTGTCGACGTTGCCCACTACGGACGCCGCAACCAGCTCATCGAACAGCTCAAGCAGCGGGGAGTCCAGCCCTCCGACGTCGCCCGCGTGGTCCTGACTCACGCCCACTGGGACCACTGCCAGAACACCGACCTCTTCCCCGGCGCGGAGATTATCCTCCACGAGAAGGAGCTGGAATACACCCGCAATCCCCGGGCCGGCGACAACGCCACCGCGCGCTACTTCGCCGACACCCTCCGCACCCAGAACGTGCGCCTCATCTCCGGCGAAACCGAGCTGGAGCCGGGTGTAACCCTCATCGAGACCTTCGGCCACACCAGGGGACACATCAGCCTTCTCGTGGAAACCCCATCCGGCACCGTTTGCATCGGCGGCGACGCCATCACCGAGGCCGGTACCATCGGACGGGGCGCCCCGGGCCTCATATTCTGGAGCGAGGAGGAGGCCCGAGAAAGCGTCAAGCGGATTCTTGAGACCACCCGGGTAATCTACCCCGGCCACGACCGGCCCTTTCAGGTCCACGCCACCGGCGAAATTGAATACCTGTCAGAAACCCCGTCCCTCAAATTCACCGGCATCCTCGACCACGCCGGGAGCACCTTTTCCGTGGACGTCGCTCTCGCCCCCCACCGTGGCCTCATCATCCACCCCGAAGCCCGCAGCGCCGGTTAGCCCCAGTAGAGCTGCAAATGCGAATATGTCCTGCAAGAGGCAACGTTGCAGCTTAGGTGGTTCCGTTCCCGGCTCGCCTTCCCGATCCCCGTCTTTCCCGCGCAGGCGGGAATCCAGACCCCGGTTGCCTTTGAGCCGCACCATCTGAGACGGGACCCTGCCTTGGCAAAAACCACGCTTGACACGCTAGTCTGACAAAGGTACGTTAACCGTACCCCCCCAGCGAGAGTATCGCTGGCCCGGCGTCCCTCGTATTCGGGGGGCGTCTCTTTTTGTCCAGCCAAACTTCAACTGATCGCTAAGGCGATACCGCCGCCGCCCTCTGCTCGTCGGCGTGGTATGAACTCCGCACCAGCGGCCCGGAAGCCACGTGCTTGAACCCCAGGTCATTCCCGATTCGCCCTAATTCTTCAAACTCCGCCGGAAGGTAGAACCGGTCAATCGGCAGATGCTTGATCGACGGGCGCAGGTACTGTCCAATGGTCAGCAGATCGCAGCCCACACCCCGCAGGTCCCGCATCGTCTCCACCAGTTCTTCCCTGGTCTCCCCCATCCCAACTATGATCCCCGACTTGGTAACCATCGACGGATCTATCGCCTTGGCCTCCGCCAGCAGGTCCAGGGAAAGCTGGTAGTCCCCCTTCGGGCGCACCGACCGGAAAACCCGCTGGACCGATTCGATGTTGTGGTTCAGGACGTCCGGCTTCGCCTCCACCACTGCCCGCAACGCTCCCCAAGACCCGGCGAAATCGGGGATCAAGACCTCCACCCTGCATCCGGGGACTTCCTCCCTGATCCTTCGGATGCACGCCGCGAAAACTCCGGCTCCCCCATCGGACAAATCGTCCCGGTTCACCGAGGTGATCACGCAATATTCCAGTCCCATCATCCTGACCGTCTCGGCCAGCCGCACCGGCTCCAGCAGGTCCAGGCCGATTGGCCGCCCAGTGGTCACTGCACAATAGCGGCAGGCCCGCGTGCAGATGTCCCCCAGGATCATGAAGGTGGCCGCGCTTCGCTCCCAGCACTCGCCGATGTTGGGACAGTGGGCCTCCTCGCACACCGTATGCAGCCGGTGACCCCGCATCAGCTGCTTCAGTTCCATGTACCGCGGCCCGCCCGGCATCTTCACCTTCAGCCATTCGGGAAGCCGCGGGCGCAGTTCCTCCCTGCGGCCCCCCGGGGAAGCGGGAATGGTTTGCTGGGCTTCAACCATGCTTGGATCGCTATGTTCCGGCACGAAATCCCTCACGGACTGAACACAATCGGGGCCTCAGAGAAGCTGGACTACCCTGGGCATTACCCTGCATTTTTCGGCGGTGATAATCGCGTCTATTTCGGAAGCCGTCCGCTCCAGTTGTCCATCCCGGTTCACCACCCGGTAGTCGAAGCTGCCGATCTCCGCCAGTTCCTTCTGCGCCGACTGCAACCGGACATCCAGGTCATCGGACGTCTCGCTTCCCCTCGCCCCCAGCCGCTTCCTCAACTCGGAAAGCGACTCGGGCACAATCATTATGCTCACCGCCTCCGGGGCCAGCGATTTCACCGTGGCCACCCCTTGTACATCCACCCGCAGGATGACATCCTTCCCTTCCTTCAGGGCCTGCCTCACCTGCGCCCGCGGAGTTCCATACCACCGCCCGTACACCTCCGCCGTTTCCACGAACTGGTCCCGGTCCCGCATTTTCAGGAAAGTCTCGGCGTCCAGGAAAATATGGTGCTCCCCGTCCCTTTCCCCCGCCCGCGGCTCTCTGGTAGTTGCGGTAACCACGAAGTGCCACGGACGGTCCATTTCCTTCAAACGGGACAGAGCGGCGTCTTTGCCCACTCCCGACGGGCCGCTGATCGCTACCAGAAGCGGCGGAGCAGGACTCGATTCGGGGATTACTTGCAACTGGACCCCTGAAACGGGAAAGCGGGAGCTCTCGGCAGGGTGGTCAACCCTACGGCCTACCGGTCCCGGTTGCCCCGGAGCCCACGCATGATGCGGTCCCTGCGGTCCAGTATCCGGCGCCCCAGGAA
The DNA here is from genome assembly GCA_951812535.1 of uncultured Dehalococcoidia bacterium. Classification (GTDB taxonomy): domain Bacteria; phylum Chloroflexota; class Dehalococcoidia; order Lucifugimonadales; family UBA3495; genus CATOSK01. Next base: position 194,575 of record CATOSK010000003.1, read on the forward strand.
CATCTCCCCCATGCTCTCCGCGAATGACGGCAGTTCCCGCTGCGGGCTGAAATCCCGGGACTCCAGCGTCACCCCCCCCGCCATCCATTTGGCCCGCGCATCGAAAGCATCGTCGAAAACCGTCTTCACCGCCGCCGGATCAGGACCATCCTCTGCATCCAGCACCTGCCGCAGATCGTGCAGTTCACGGATGAACGAATCGATCCAGGCCACAATCGGCTTCGAGTTGGTGACGCAGATGTCCCGGTGCATGACCGGGTCTCCCGCTGCCAGCCGCGTGATGTCCCGGAAGCCCGACGCCGCCAACTGCGCGATGTCCGCCCAGTTTATGCTCTTGGAAGTGCATCCCACCAGCGCCGCGGATAGCAGGAAGGGGAGGTGGCTCGCGGCGGCCACGAAACTGTCGTGTTCGTCCGTGCCGATGAAATACGGCTTGGCCCCGATCCCTTCAACCAGGGTGGCAACGTCGCCCACGGATGCCTCGCTGGCCCCGCTCCCGGGGATAATGCAGTACACCTTGTCCGTGAACAGGGTTGCTTCCGCCGCCGCAGGACCCGAGGTCTCTTTGCCGGCCATAGGATGGCCCCCGACGAAATCCACATGCTCAGGCAGCGAATCCGCCGCCCACTCGAGGACCACTCCTTTGGAACTGCCCACGTCGGTGACTATGGCCCCTTCCTTCAGCCCGTCGCCCATCACTTCCATGATGTCCTTCATCGCCATGACCGGCGTCGCCAGCACAACGATGTCGGCATCATCTATGGCGTCGAAGAACCTGGTTTCGACCTTGTCGAAAGCCCCCATTTTCTGGGCCGCCGAACGCGCGCTATGCTCCGAGTCCGTTCCGACCACCATCAGGTCTTTCAGGTTCGACTGCTGCAATGCCAGGCCCATTGAAGTCCCGATGAGGCCGGTTCCAATGATCGTTATCTTCGGCATTGCTTCCTCCCAGGGGCCGGATTTTCCCAACCCCGCGGCCACCGGATTCGACGGTTCCCAGCGGGAACAATCTTACACCAAACCCCCGGCATCCGAAACCGGACTGCTCCCGCGCCGTCCAGGACGCCCCGGACATCCAACCCAGCCACGCCCTCTTTGGGCCCTCTCCAAGCGAGCCTCCTTGCATTTGACAAACCGGATGCCGGGGACTTACGGTAGCCCCGCAGGTGGGACGGCAGAAGCCTGCGGGCCCGCCCCCTTGCTGATGACGACGCCCCCGCCGTACCCGGCCCCTGGACAAGCTGCCGGAATGGGCCCGAATAAGGCGGGCGTTACGAAAAGGCTACGTATGGCTAGCTCCCGTAATCCGGTTGCCGACAACCCTCAGCCCTCCCCATCTCCCTCCTCCGGCGGCGACGCCCCCTACATTAGCGTCAGGGCCCTCTGGAAAGTCTTCGGCAAGAACGCTCCCCAGGTGACCGCTCCCGAAAACGAGGGCAAGGACAAGTCCCAGATCCTCGCCGACCTCGGGGCCGTCGTCGCGCTGCAGGACGTCAACTTCGACGTCGCCCGCGGCGAGACCTTCGTCGTGATGGGACTCTCCGGCAGCGGCAAGTCCACCCTCGTCCGCTGCCTCATCCGCCTCATCGAACCCACTTCCGGCGAAATCGTCGTCGGAGGCGATGACATCACCCGGATGACCGACAAGGATCTCACCGACTTCCGCCGCCGCAAGATCGCCATGGTCTTCCAGCACTACGGCCTCATGCCCCACCGCACCGTCCTGGACAACGCCGCCTGGGGCCTGGAGACCCAGGGCGTCGACCGGGACACCCGCTACCAGCGCGTCCGGGAAGTCCTCGAACTCGTCGGCCTGGGAGGCTGGGAGGATTCCTACCCCCGCCAGCTCTCCGGCGGAATGCAGCAGCGCGTCGGCCTGGCCCGCGCCCTTGTCGTCGACCCTGACATCCTCCTCATGGATGAACCCTTCAGCGGTCTCGACCCCCTCATCCGCCGCCAGATGCAGGACGAGCTCCTGCGCCTCCAGACCGAGCTCCACAAGACCATCGTCTTCATCACCCACGACCTCAACGAGGCCCTCAAGCTCGGCGACCGCATCGCCATCATGCACGACGGCGCAGTCGCCCAGATCGGCTCCCCCGAGGACATTGTGCTCCGCCCCGAGGACGAATACGTCGGCGAGTTCACCCAGGATGTGCGGCTGGAGACCATCATGACCGCCGCCAAGATCATGGTCGCTCCCAAGGCCACCGTCATGGGCCACCAGGGCCCCCGCGCCGCCCTCCATACCATCGCCGCCAGCGACGGCGACGCCGCCTGGGTCGTCGACCGCCAGGAACACTACCTCGGTATGCTCTCCATCAGCAGCGCCCAGAAGGCCCTCCAGCTCGGCGTGCGCCGCATCGACGAGGGCTGGGAGCACGTCGAGTCCAACTATCTGCCCGTCTTTCCCGACACCACCTTCGACCAGCTAATCCCGGTGGCCATGGGCAGCGACTACCCCATCCCCGTCGTCAACGAAAACAACACCCTCGTCGGAGAAATCCACCGCAGCGCCCTCGCCGAGGCCATCGCCGAAACCTCCGCCGCCACGGCTAATGGCGGAGACGGGACCGCCGGAATCCCCTGAGCTGCCTCGTCCCTTTCCAGCCACCCAAGGGCCGGCCCAGGGTTTTCAGGGTATCGGCTTCTGTGCCCTTTCCGCTTAACCCGACCTTAACTATCGGTTCCGTCAACAGGAGGCACGTAATGGCCGCTATTACCGGCTCCGACACCGAGTCCCAACTCTCCCAGGACGAATCGGCCGTCTCCGTCGCACCGAAGCGCCTTAGCTTGGCGGCGGCTCCGCCTCTCTACCGTTGGGTCGCCGCCGGAGCCGTAATCGCCCTGGTCCTCATCGTCAGTCTTGCGGCATGGGGACCAGGAATGGAGTTCCCCACCACCGTTTCGAGCACTGAGCAGACTACTTCCAGCGGCAACGTTATTACTTTGGACAAATCGGTCCGTCAGGTCACAGGCAACGCCATCGACGACGCCGTCCGCTGGGTTACCCGGGAAGGCAGTTGGTTGTTCCAGGGCCTCAGTAACGGCATAACTTACTCATTGATCTATATCGAGAAAGTGCTCGAATGGATCCCCTGGCCCGCGTTGATCGTTGGATTGGCATTGGCTTCCTTCGCCGTCGGCCGCTGGGCCCTCTTGGGGTTCACTACCGGCGCGTTGTTGTACATCGGCTTCATGGGCCTCTGGGGCAATACCATAGACACCATCGCCCTCATGGTTGTCGCCGTCGTCCTGTCGGTTTTGATAGGGCTGCCGCTGGGTGTCCTCAGCGCTCGGAACAGCACGATGGACAATATAATGCGTCCTATTCTGGATGCTATGCAGACCATGCCCAGCTTTGTTTACCTTCTTCCCGGAATTCTGTTCTTCGGACTCGGCAAACCCGCCGGCATCTTCGCCACCATCATCTACGCCGTCCCCCCGGTTATCCGCCTCACCAACCTGGGGATCCGCCAGGTCTCCCCTGACACCATCGAAGCGGCCCGTTCTTTCGGTGCGACCCCTTTCCAGATACTGACCAAGGTCCAGATTCCCATGGCTCTCCCCACCATTATGGCCGGCATCAACCAGACCACCATGATGGCTCTGGCCATGGTAACCATCGCCAGCATGGTCGCCGCCGGAGGACTGGGTGACAACGTGCTCCGGGCCCTTCAGAAGGACCAACCCGGTAATGGGGCCATCGCTGGCGTCGCCATCGTCGTCCTCGCTATTATCATAGACCGTCTTACCCAGGCAGTGGCCCGCCGTCGGCAGGAATCCCTCACCGTCAACTGAACAACCGTTAAAGGGGGACCTGGAGGCGTCGGACTGGTTATCATGGCGAACTCTAGTATTGGCCACCGTTGCCTGGAGGGCCGTAGCGGCATAATCCGTCAACAAATGACGAATATCGTAGGTAGAAGGCGGAATTAAAGTATCTTGCTGCGTCGTTGTTATGTTAAACAGAATCGTTTGACATTTGACACGGCTAGTTTTCGTTGGTATAAATATCGGCGCGTTTCTCAGTTTCATAGGTTGAAATTCGATTCCATTTGTGCTTGGAGGTATTGATTTTGTCGAGTAAATGGTCCGTTATTCTAGCCGCCGGTGGGTTGCTCGCGTTGTTTGCTCTCGTGGCCTGTTCCCCGGCAGCGCCTCAACAAGTCGAGGTTACCAGGGTCGTCGAGGTCCCCGGCCAGCAGGTCGAGGTCACCAAGGTCGTCGAGCAACAGGTGGAAGTCACCAAAATCGTCGAAAAGTCGGTCGACCGCCCCGTTGAAGTGACCAAGATCGTGGAACGCACGGTTGAAGTCGACCGTCCGGTCGAGGTCACCAAAATTGTTGAGCGGACAGTTGAAGTAGCCCCTCCCCCCGGCCCGAAGGGAACCATCATCTTTGGAGACCTGAACTGGTCCAGCGCCCTCGTCCAGAACCGCATAGCCCAGTACCTGGTTGAAAAGGGTTACGGATACCCCACCGAGGTCAAGCTGGGAGCTACCCTCCCCTTGTTCCAGGGCCTCAAGCGCGGTGATACCCATGTCACGATGGAAATCTGGCTCCCCAACCAGGATGAGGCTTGGGAAGAGGCCCGGGGAGAAGGAGCTGTCCTCTCTGTCGGGAAGAGTCTCGGCAGCGACTGGCAGTCCGCCTTCGTGATTCCCGCCTACCTGCAGGAACAGTACCCTGACCTGGACAGCGTGGAAGACCTGAAAGAGCAGCAGTACAAAGACCTCTTCAAAACTGCCGAGACCGGTGACAAGGCCCGCCTGGTTTCCTGTGTTATCGGCTGGGCCTGCGAGGAAGTAAACGCCAAGCAAATTGAAGGGTACGGCTTGGACGACCACGTACACATCGTCAACCCCGGTGACGGGTCTGCCCTCAATGCCGATATTAACGGCGCATACGAGCGCGAGGAACCGTGGCTCGGTTACCAGTGGGGCACTAACGACCCCGCCCTCAAGCTCGACCTCGTTCGCTTGGAAGAGCCCGCTTATAGTGACGAGTGCTGGTTTACCACCAAGGCCTGTGCTTATGAGGACGCGACGATCCTGATCGCCGTAAATCCGGATCTTCCCGCGGCCGCCCCGGACGTCATTGAGATGCTCCGCAAGTGGGACTTCAACATCGGCATTTACAAGGCCGTCGTCCGCTGGCGCGATGGCAACCCCGACGCCACTGACAGCGACACCGCCCTCTGGTGGCTTAACAGCAACGAGAGCGTCTGGAGCGGCTGGGTATCCTCCGAAGCCGCCGAAGGCGTCAAGGCCGCCCTGGCCGCCAACGAGACCCCCGACGGCTGGCCCGACGAGTAACGGAGTCCAACTCCAGGCGATCCATTTTGGAAGGCGTCCCGGGCAGGGACGCCTTCCTTCATTTCATGGCCCCCTTCCCCTATAATACCCGCGCCCCCGCCGGTCCCAGCCGGCCCACCCCATCCCCGAGGTTCGCCATGACCACCCCCGCCGAAATCTCCGACGCCACCCTCCAGGTCCTGAAGCAGATCCCCACCCAGACCCTCATTGACGCCCTCTGGGTCAAGAACTGGCCCATGAGCATGATCGAAGGCGCTCTTCCCCTCCAGCCGGGACAGAGCATGGCCGGCCGGGCCGTCACCCTCCGTTTCGTCCCCCACCGTCCCGACCTGGCCCAGGACAAGCCCAAGGCAGACCAGTCCGCCGAGTACGTCGCCTTCGAGCTGTGCGGCCCGGGAGAGGTTCTCGTCATCGACGCCATGGGCTGGCAGTACAGCTCCATCGGCGGCGACATCAAGTTCTTCCGCCTCTGCCAGCGCCAGGTCGGCGGCCTCGTCACCGACGGCGCAGTCCGCGACAGCAACGCCCTCAAGGAATACGGCTTCCCCGTCTACTCCGCCGCCCGCACCGCCAAGCAGGGACCCGCCGAATTCTGGCCCTGGCAGGTCAACGACGCCATCCAGTGCGGCGGAGTCCTCGTCCGCCCCGGCGACGCCATCGTCGGCGACGACGACGGCGTGGTCGTCGTCCCCCGGTCCGAAGTCGACGACGTCATCCGAATCGCCCACCAGCGCGAGGAAGTGGAGGAGGTCATCAAGGCCCAGCTTGCCGAGGAGCAGTGCTCCCCCGGCAAGTACTACCCCTTCAATGACCTCACCTGGGAACTCTTCGAGCGCAAGACCGGCAGGAAACCCCTTCGCTAACCCAACGGAAGGAAGCGATCGTCCCCCCGTTTGACGCTCATTCCGCCCTCGGCTAAACTCAGCGTGACGCCTCCGGGAAGATGTCCCGTGCGCCGCCCAAAGAACGCCCGAACAAAACTTGCCCACCCGTCATCAAGGAGGACAAAATGGCCCGAATCCCCATAGCCACCCGCGACAATGTACCCGCCAGCCAGCAGGGCGCCTTCGACGAGCTGTTCCCCGACGGCAGCGCTCCCCAGCATGGCCCCGGCTCCGTCCTCGCCCACGTCCCTGAGCTTTCCAGTCGTTCCACCGCCCTCAACCAGTACCTCCGCAACGACTCCAGCCTCCCCAAGAAAATCCAGGAATTCACCATGCTGCTGACCGCCCGCGAAATGGACTGCCAGCACATCTGGAACGCCCACGCCGGCTCCGCCCGCGAGGCCGGAATGCGTGACGACATCGTCGACGACCTCCGCGACGGCAACGAGATGGAGGACCTGGCCGAGGACGAGGAAGCCACTGTCAACTACACCCGCGCCATGCTCCGCGACCATTACGCCAGCCGCGGCGCCTACCAGGCCGCCCTCGAACAGTTCGGCAGGCAGGGCCTCATCGAGCTAACCATGCTCATCGGCAACTACGCCATGATCGCCCTCGCCATCAACGGCTTCGACACCGACCTCCTCCCCGAGCGTGACGAGCCCCTCCTCCCCGTCTAGCCTCTCCGCAACCAAGGCGGCAACCGAAAAACACTCCGGCTCCTCTCATGAAAGCCGGAGTGTTTTCAATTGTTGCCCCGTTCCTGAACGAAAGTCCGGGCGAAAGGCCCACCCTACTTTGGCTTTAGGTTAGAGTTCGTCCAGCCGCGACGCTGGCCGGTCATTCCTGCGGCCCACCATGCGGGCGAATCCCAGCGTCCGCCCCCGGTCCAGCCCCAGCATATCCGCTTCCTTGCTTGGGTTTCCCAGGTGTTCCGACCACGCCAGGTCCGATGCCATCCAGAGCCGCCACCCGTCCGGGAGCAGGTCCGACAGTTCAACGTCCACCAACCCGCTTCGTTCCCAGTGCCGTTTCCACCACCCCGGGCTGTGCAGGCTGAAAAACACTGGCTCCCAGTATTCCCGCAGATGTTCCGGCGCTTCGGCGGACGGGAGTTCCTCCACCAGCCCCGGCACGACAATCCCCATCTGCCCGCCGGACTTCACCAGCCGGGCCAGGTGATTCTCCAGGTAAAGATCGTCCGTCCCGAAGTAATGGTACGCATCCACGCTCACGATGGCGTCGAAAAACCCGTCGGCGAATGGCAGGGCATGGGCCTCGGCGTGGATGGGAAACACCCTGTCCTCGACACCCGCTTCCCGGATCCGGCGAAAATTCTCGCTGGCATCTATCCACAGGTCCGCCGCCCACACCTGCGCCCCGTACTCCTTCGCCAGGAATATCGAGCTCAATCCCTTCCCGCAACCCAGGTCCAGCACGCGCATCCCCGAATGGAACCCCATGCACCCCGCCAGCGACTCCGTCAGCCACAGGGCATTCGGCCCCATCATGTTCTCCAGCACCCAGTCGGGATCATAGTTTGCCGAGCGGGGAAACTCCGTCGCTTTGAACCAGTCGTCCTGTACCTTATCTCTGCCGCCCAAACCTCGCCGCCTTCATACCCTCAAGGAGGCCACTCCCCGCAACCTGCCCAAACATAGGGGGTTTGGGGGATTCATCCCCCAACGTAACTCCAACCCCGCTCACCCGCCCGTTTCCTCGAAGGAGAAACTACCCCTTCCGTTCTTTCCGGTACACCTGCAGCCGGTGCCGGCAGCTGTCCACGATGAAGATCCGCCCCTCCCCGTCCAGCTTCACCGCCGTCGGCCCCCACAGCAGCTTCTCCACGTTGGCCGACTCCTCCCGGTCCCGCTCCCCCGCCGGATCAATCTCCGGCGCCAGGTCCGCCGCATACCGCGCCGACCCCTCCTCGGGATTCGCCGCGAAGTAGTCCGCCGCCCAGCGCGAGTCCACCGAGTCCCCCCGGATGGTCCCCACCACCTCCCCCTCCGGCGTCAACACCCGCACCCGCTCATTCCCCCAGTCCGCCACGTACAGCAACCCCTCGTCGTCCACCGCTACCGCCGCCGGACGGTTGAACAACCCCGAACCGGAACCGCCCCACTTCGCTATGAACCCGCCACTCGGATCGAACTTCTGCACCCGGTCGTTCCGCCAGTCCGCGACGTAAACATTCCCGTCCCGGTCCAGGGCCAATCCCCAGGGCATATTCAACTCGCCATCGCCGCTGCCGGACCGCCCCCACGTATCCAGGAACCCGCCGTCCCTGGAAAACTTCTGCACCCGGTGGTTCAGGCTGTCGCTGATTAGCAGGTTGTCCTCGGCGTCAAACGCCAAGTAGGAAGGCCGGTTCAGCTCCCCGGCTGCGCTCCCGGAAACGCCCCACTTGCGCAGGAAAGCCCCATCCGGCGTGAACACCTGCACATGGTTCAACGCCTCGTCGGGAATGTACGCCAGGCCTTCCGAATCCAGTGCGACCGCGCTCGGCCACCAGAGCTGCCCGTCCGCAGTGCCCCCCGTGCTGAACTCTCCCAGGTACTCCTCTTCCGCCGTGCAGATGGTCACCCGCTTGTACGGCAGCCGGATGCCCACCTCCGGCCCGGCCCGGTTCAGCACGTAGAGCTCTCCCGTCGGAGCAATCGCCAGGTCTATGGGATTATTGAACCCCCGCCCCTGGTTCGCCATGAACCCTACGGTGTGGCTGTACGGAAAGTTGTAAGTCCCCTTCGCCGCGTTGACCGTCATGGCCTCTCCCGTCCTACGCCAGTTGGTACTCTCGGGTCGCCGCGATCAATTGCAGCATCTCCCCAACCCGTTGGTGGCTGCATGCCAGCGAGTCCGGCCGGTCGAACCGCAGCTCCCCCATCCGCCCTGCATACCGGACCAGCCCCTCCCGGGACTGTTCCGAAGTCTCGAACTGCCCCAGGGCCTCCAGGCAGCCGTCCACAAACCCTTCAGGAGACAGCGCCGGCCCCGCCGCCTCCAGCCGCCGGATAACCTCCCGCACGCCCGGCTGGTTCACGTCCCCGATCTCCAGCGCCGCCGCGTTCACCCGCTCCACCAGGTTTCCCGTGTCAATCCACTCCCGGCCCGTGTGCCAGCCCTCCACCGTAGGGGGGTTCAGTATCTCCTGCCCCATGAAGTTTACGTCCATCGCCAGGTTGACGATGCTCCACTCCGGGAATTGATGGCTCCCCGCCAGCCTTGCCGTCCCCGCTACCAGCTCCGTCGGGCTCTTCACCTTGGCCAGCCGCGTCTCAGCAGCCCTGAAGAAGTCCGACTGGAACAGCATCCGCAGCACCGGCCCGATGTCCCCCTCCGTCCGCAGGAACTCATCGGCCAGCGCCTGTATCTGTTCTTCGTCCGGCTGGTCCGACACGAAGAACTGGTGCAGCTTGCTGGCCACGAACCACGCCGTCGCCGGCTGCCGGACGATTATGTCAATGATGTCTTCCCCGTTGAACCGTCCGCTCTCCCCCAGGAAAGTCTTCTCCGTGTCGTCGTGGTCCCCGGGGAGATACCGGAACTGCCAGTCCAGTCTCCCGTGCGGCCATATCGAGTCCCGCGACGCCCGGATGCTCATGTAATCGGCATTGTTGATTGTCCAGCCGGAAAACGCCCGCGCGCAGTTCTTCACGTCGTCTTCCGAGTAGTTCCCAATCCCCATGGAGAACAGTTCCAGCAGTTCCCGCCCGTAGTTCTCGTTCGGCGCCCCGTTGTGGTTGTCCTTGTTGTCCAGCCAGAAGATCATCGCCGGGTCCCGGGAAAGCTCCAGCAGCAGCGTCCTGAAATTCCCCAGCCCGTGCCGCCGGAAAGTATTGGTCTGGTTCACCACTGCCTTCGCATGATTCAGCTTCCCGTAGGCCGTGGCGAACAGCCCGTGCCAGAACAGCGCGATCTTTTCCTGAAGCGGCGCGTTGGTGTTGATGATCCGGTAGATCCAGTACGCCTGCGAGCTCTCTATCAGCATCAGGCTGTTCTGGTCCACGTGGTACCGCCGCACCACGTCCTCTTCGATGGGTGCCGCGTCCTCTGGATGCAGCAGCTCCTCCACCGTCGCCTCGTACCCCTTGTCGCAGTAGGAGTCCAGTTCATCCCGCGTCGCCCCGAACCCGGCCCTCCGCAGCAGGTGGGCCATCAGGGAAAGTTCTTCTCTGGAAGGCGTGGAACGCTTCTCTGCAACCATCTCAACCTCATCGTTGGCAGTCTGTATCGGGGCCGGTTCGTCAGAGTATACACAGCCGGTGGCGGAAAGTCCGGCAAGCCCCGAATTTCGTAAGATATTATACAGACGGGTCCATACTACCCGGAAACTCATCCCATGAAACTCATCTCAATCGGAGCCTGCATGCGCCACCACCCCAATCCCTCACCCGCTGTCGCCCCCTCCTTCGCCATATCCACCGCTGCGATTCAACCCAGCCGGATTCAACGCAGCCGGATGTGGTTCTGGCTCGCGGCGGTGGCCGTCGCCGTGCTTATCGCATCCTGCTCCCCGTCCGCGGCCGGCGGGTCCGCCTACGGCGACCTCACCCTGTCAATGTACACCGGCGCTGACCGGGTCGGAGGCGAGGAACTGGCCCTGTCCACCCTCGAAGGCCAGCCCGTCGTCCTCAACTTCTGGGCCGGACTGTGCCCGCCCTGCCGCGCCGAAATGCCCGACCTCCAGCAGTTCCACGAAGACCTCGGGGACCAAGCGCTCCTCCTCGGAGTCGACGTCGGCCAGTTCACCATGCTCGGCGGAGAACCCGAGGCCCGCGAGCTGCTGGATAACCTCAACATCACCTACCCCACCGGCTCCACCCCCGACCGCCGGATCATGCAGACCTTCATGGTCACCACCATGCCCACCACCGTCTTCGTCAACCCCGACGGCACCGTCTTCCGCAAGTGGAGCGGCGTCCTCAACCATGAAACCCTCGTCGATATAACCAACCAAATGCTCGCCCAGTAGTCCTCTTTCATCAACCTCGGCACTCGCACCAATGGATGCTGGTTCGCCTGCGATTCGCCTTTCCAGAATCCACTCGTCGTCCCTGCGGAGGCAGGGACCCAGACCCCGGTCTGCGTGACGATGAACACCCTCCCCCCGGATTGCGCCCCCGCCCCGTAGCCCTCTAAAATGCCCGCAGCAACCCGCCGCCCATCCATCAACGGAGGGCCTCACCCCGGATAAGGAGTCCCCATGCCCGCACCGGAAATCACCTTTGGCTGCAACCTCGGCGTCGAGGACTACTGGGACATACCCGAGTTCGCCCGCCGCGCCGAGGAGCTCGGCTTCGACCGCATCACCACCGGCGAGCACATCATGGACGGCAACCCGCCCCGGCCCACCGTCCTCACCCTCCCAGCCATGGCCGCCGCCGCCGGCGCCACTCGGAACATCCGCATCATGACCGGCATCGTCATCGCTCCCCTCTACCACCCCGTCCTGCTCGCCAAGATGGTCGCCACCGTCGACCGCGTCTCGAACGGCCGCCTCGACTTCGGCATCGGAATCAGCGGGCAGCGCGGCACCCGCGTCGAGTTCGACGCCCTCGAAATCCCCGTCAACACCCGCGGCCGCCGCACCGACGAGATGCTGGAAGTGATGAAGCGCCTCTGGAGCGAGGAGCATGTCTCCCATCACGGCCGCTTCTTCAACTTCGACGACGTGACCCTTCTGCCCCAACCCGTCCAAAAGCCCCATCCTCCCATCTGGATCGCTGGGCGCAGCGACCCGGCCATGGAGCGCGCCGCCCTCCGCGCCGACGGATGGTATCCCTACCTCTTCACCGTCCGCCGCCTCCGCGCCTCCAACGACGCCATCAAGCGCATCGCCGGCGAGTCTGGCCGGGACCTGGAGGGATTCCATTGGGGCCTTAACCAGCCGACCTCCATCAGCGACGACCCCGCCGAAGCCCTCGCCACCGCCGTCTCCCACGTCGGCCAGCGCTACGTCACCCCGGAGCGCAGCGCCGAGGACATCGCCCAGGCCCTCTGCGTCACCGGCACGCCGGACCAGTGCATCCGCGCCGTCGAGGACCGCATCGACGCCGGCGTGCGGGACTTCAACTTCGGCTTCCTCTCCGGCACGCCCCAGGACCTCTACCGCCAGATGGAAATGTTCGCCGCCCGGGTCATGCCCGCCTTCCGCGGCTGATCGGAGGTCCCAGCCCATGCCCGCCGTATCCATCAGCTATTTCGTCCCCGGCAGCCCCGCCGAGGTCTACGAATTCGTCACCGGCTATCCCGTGTCCGGTGAACCCGGCGCAGCCCTCCTGGAAGAAAAATACGGGAAACTTCTCCGCCGCAGTGCCGGCACCTTCACCTTCCTCGAGGACCTCGGCGCTGGAGTTCAGTGGGAATGTTCCTTCGACCCGCCCCGCTCCCGCTCCATGCGCGCCCTCGAATCCGGCTGGTCCGACCGCCATGACCATTTTGAACCCCAGCCCGGCGGCACCTTCTGGACCGTCACCTGGGAGCTCAAGGCCCGCGGCATCTCCTCCCTAATCCAGCGCATGACCTTCGTCCTGCTCACCAGGCGCCGCTTCTCCGACCGCGTCGCCGCCCCCGTAATCGCCCACTTCACCCCCGACCCGGCGCGGGATTGAACGGTGCAACGCCCAAATGTTTGCCGGCATGGTCCCAAAATGGGACCCACCCATTTGACCTGCGTTACTTCCGTCGATCACGTCCGATCACGTCGAAACCCGTTAAGCGGTACCGAATCAGGGAACTTAACCTATCCCTTCGCACGAACCATCCCGAAGTAACGTAAACACATCGTGTCTGAGCATAGGCCGTTATATAATTGCGGTGAGAACCGCGTGTCCGCTCATCTAACTGACGAGAGCAAAAGGATGATTGTTGGCGTTGAAGAAAGAAGTCTGGTGGTCGAAGCGATCGTGACCCTGGCCTACACCAAAGCGAATCTATGGACTTTTGTCCTGAGTCCTGCAGGGGTCCCACAGGAAATATATGGACCGCTGAGCCGCCAAGTCGACGATTTCACTCGTCGGAGGTTGTCCAAGCGGCAGATCGCCCCCTTAATCCTTGATCATTTGCAGGAAAGAACGAACTTTACCGATATAGTGGAACGAATAGTGGAGATTGCCGCCAATTGGGAGCGATTTGAGCTCTCCCGCAACGAATTTGAGGCCCGAGCTACGCAAGCAAAGGCCCAAGGACTCTTGGCAAAGTCTCGACTAGTTGAAGCTGCAGCAACCGTCCGTCGAGAATCGGAGAAACAGGATCAAGACAAGAAACATATCCAAGCAAGAAAGCAGGAATTATCGCTATTGTTGGAAATGTTCGATAGTTGGGCGAAACGAGATGATAACACCCAAGAAAGGGGCTACCTTCTTCAAGATTTGTTGAACAGGCTCTTTGTGGCATTCGAAATCCCCGTCCACAAGAGTTTTACGCGCAACGACGGTGCTGAACAGATTGATGGAGCCTTCGAAATTGGAGGGTGGTATTACCTTACCGAGTGCCGTTGGCGAAAGAAACTTAGCGACACGAGGGAAGTGGACGGGCTATCAGGGCAAATATCTAGGTCTGGCAGGCAGGCTATGGGGTTATTCCTATCCATTAATGGGTGGTCCGACAATGTCCCTGCTTTACTGAAACAAAACACTGAAAAGGCGATAATCCTAATGCACGGCTACGATCTTCGTGCCGTTTTGGCCGAGGAAGCCGACTTCCGGGACTACATTACAGCAGCGGTAAGAAACCTCAGCTTGAAAGCGGAGCCCTATCTGGGAGTCAAAGACTTTTTGGAGCAAAACACCTAAACAGTAGCGACCCTTTAAGAAACTATCTTAAAACTGTTCCCCCGATTCCCCCACCTTTCCCCTTCTTTACTAGGCGGGAATCCAGACCCCGATTGGTCCCCCCACCCTCCGCCCTGCCTGCCGACCCTTACTGACACTTCCCCCTTGCCAACCCCGCCGCCAGGGCCCTACCATTGACCGATGCTGGCCGCCTCATGGGCTTCCAAGGCCATCCCCCTCTCTCCTGGAAAAAGCGCCAAAATGCGACACAATGCAACACTTATTTTTTCTCCGCCCGTCCATTTGACAACCCCCTCCTCAACGCATAGTCTTGCCGTTGGACTTGTTGAGGAGCTGTTTAATGGACCATAACTTCAAGGAACTTGACGTCATCCGCGCCGGCGCATCCAACGGCGACCGCACCATCCTTCGGATCGTCCCCCGCCACGCCCCCGTAATCCACGCCATCTCCGTCCCCCGCGTCGGATTCTCCTACACCGGCCCCACCTGGGCCTACATCTTCGAGAACGAGGGACTCACCCTGATAGACTCCGGCGAGTTCGGCTCCTTCCACGAGTTGGACGAAGGACTCAGCCAGGCCGGATTCCGCGCCTCCGATATCCAGCGCGTCATTATCACCCACGGCCACGAGGACCATGACGGCTCCGTCGCCGAACTCGTCGACGCCACCGGCGCCGAGGTCTGGGCCCACGAGATCTACTATCACCTCCAGGAATACGACCCCCGCACCATCTTCCGCGCCGCCGCATCGCCTCTCCAGGAGGAATTCAACCGCCTTTCCGAACTCCGCGATGCCTTCCCCGCGCCCACCGAACAGCGGGAACGCTACATCCACGCCCGCCAGGGCCTCACCATCCACCACCCCATCCGCCCCAACGAACAGGTCGGGGATATGACCCTCATCCATGCCCCCGGCCACTCCCCCGACGAACTCTGCATGAAGGTGGGCGACGTCGTCTTCACCGGCGACCACGTCCTCCCCGAAATATCCCCTCACCCCACCATGAAGGCCGCCTTCCCCGATGAAATCCGGGCCAAGCTCCCCCAGCAGTACCAGGCCGAGGATGACTGGTACGGCCTCGCCACCTACCTCAAGTCCCTGAAAATCGTCTCGGACATGGGCGGCGACACCCAGGTCCTCCCCGCCCACCGCTACTTCAACCGGGACAAGTTCAACTTCATCAACGGCACCCGCGCCCGGGACATCATCGAGCACCACGGCGAGCGCCTTGGACAGGTCCTCGACACCGTCGGCTCCCGGGCCATCGGACTCGAAGACCTCACCCGGCAGATCTTCTCCCACCGCACCCTTGAGGGCACCAACTTCCGCGCCGCCATGGCCGAGACCGTCGCCCACGTCGAGCTGCTGGAAGACAGCGGCGACCTGGAAGTGTCCGACCGCCCCGAGGTCCGCTGCACCGGCTCCAACAACTACCGCCAGTTCATCCACCAGCTCATCGGCTGAACCGCGCCCCGCTTCCGTCAAAAGCAGCGCCCCGGCGGAGGAATCCCCGCCGGGGCGTTCAAATTCCAGGCACCCGGACCCTCGGACTAGATCAGCTGCGCCGGAGTGAAAATCCCCTCCATATCCTCTTCCGTGGCCCGGTCCTGCGGCTCCACCCCCAGCTCCGTCTCCATGAACCAGTACACCTGCTTCAGGTGGTGCGTGCTGTGGCTCAGAATGATGTTCAGGAGCTCCAGCACCGTCACCTCGCCGCCGTAGTGCGCCGGCACCACCCGCTCGAACCCCTCCGTGTTCCCGCTGTTCAGGAACCGCGCCAGGTCCGCCACCACCCCGTCGCCGTAGGACGTAATCTGGTCGGCAGTCATCACCTCCGCCAGCCGCTCCCGGCACGCCCGCATGTCGTCAGTGGACATGCTCCCGTGCTCGTGGGACCGCCACGCCAGCTCCGGGAAGGAGATGATGTGGACGATGGTGTCCCGCACCCGCTCCGGCCGCCACGGCACTTCCACCAGCAGTTGCTCGTCGGAAAGCTGCCGCGCCGCCCGCATCGTCGCGCGCAGGATCTTCTCGTACTTCTCCGCCATCCACGACGTCCGGCTGCCGTGATCGGGCGTCACCTCCAGGTTCAGGGCGGGAATCAGCTTCTTCGGATAGTACCCGATTATCACTTCCGACCCGTCGATGATCGTCACCGGGGCCGCCTTGATGCCCCGGCCGTCCAGGTCGATCCGCGCCGCCTCGTCCGTCATCAAATCGTGGTGCTCAAACTGAACACCGTTCGACGTCAGAAACTCCTCCAACGTCCTGCAGCTGAATCAACCAGGGTTGGTGTAAACGTGAACGTCCATACCCGCCTCCATACCGTCAAGATCAAGGCCCTTCGCGGGGCCGCTCCATCATAAGCCAAAGCTCCCCGCCATGCCAGTTAGGACCGCTGGGATTGCCCCCGCCGCCTTTCCGGCTCCCCCGGCGGCGGTCCCAGCATCAGGAACAGCGCAGACCCCAACAGGCTCACCACCCCGACCACCGTGAACGGGACTACGTAGCTCCGGTGAACGTCGAACATATACCCCGCGAACAGCGGCGCCGCCAGCAGCAGCACGTTCATCGGCACCATCGAGACCCCGGTGATGCTGGCAAACGCCTTCCTCCCAAAGTACACCCCTCTGATCGACGTCGTCATCGGGTTCCGTCCCCCGAACCCGGTCCCCATCAGCACCGCAAACAGGAGCGCCCCTTCCACCGAGTGCAGCACCAGCAGCACCCCCACCGCCGCCGACTGCAGCGCGCAGAAGATGAACAGCGCCACCCGGATGGGCAGCCTGTCCCCGATGTAGCCCCCGGCCAGGGTGCTGACCGCGGCCACCGCCGTGATCACCGACACCACCCAGCCCACCGTCTGCAGCTCCAGCCCCCGGTCCGTCAGCATCGGCCCCAGGTGAACCATGATCGTCACGATCACCGTCGAAGAACAGGCGTGACCCCAGGTGATCAGCCAGAAATTCTTCGTCCGGATCGCCTGCTGCCATGTGAAGTCCGAGTCCTCTGCCTCCCTGGCTCCCTCTCCTGCTGCCGGCGCTGCGGGTACGCTTCTCACCGGAAGACCGTCCGGCGTCTCCCCGTAGTCCTCTGGGCGGTTGCGCACCAGGCGCGACAACGGCACGGCCAGCACAATCACCAGGACCCCCAGGCCCATCGCCGTCAACCGCCACCCGGGACGGTTCAGTCCGTCCGGGTCTATCGCCCACGCCAGCGCCGGAATCAGCACCACCCCGCCCAGCGAGAACCCCTCCATCGCCACTGCCATGGCCGTAGACCGCCGCCGGTAGAACCAGCTGTTCAGCACCGTCATCATCGGCATCCATGTGCCCAGCCCCGCTCCCAGGCTCATCACCAGGAACGCCAGGTAGAACTGCCACAGGTGGTTCACCTGCCCCAACAGGATGAAACCCACCCCCAGCACCACCATCCCGATCAGCACCATCCGACGCGCGCCCAGCTTGTCGATCAGGAACCCCGCGGCCGGGCCGGTGATCGACCCCTCCACCCGTGTCAGCGAGAACGCCAGGGCCAGCTGCGACCGGCTCCACCCGAAAGTCTGCTCCAGCACCACGAACCACGCCGGCATTCCCTGGAACAGCGGCACCGTACCGATGACCATGATCAGGGCAGCCAGCAGCGAAAGCCACCAGCCGTAGAACGGCCGCCTGATATTGCGGACTCGACCCCGACTATTACGGGTTTGGACCAACGGCGTCCTCTGTAATGGCGAAAACTTGGAAAGTGCCGGATAGCTTAACACTATTGGCCCCGCCCCGCGCCCATCCCAACCCGTCGCTTTGGTCTCCCCTTCCCAGCCCTGCCTTCATAACCCCTTCCTCTCGCTCTTCAACCCAATTGGTTCTCACCACAAGCGGCCTGCGTTACAATTGGGTACCGCCTGCACCCCAGGGAGAATCGCTTTATTGGATTGGAGGAAACGCCATGCCCGTCCCGGAACGTTACAACAAGGGATACAACGTGGGCGTCGGGGGTGCCGTCGTGGATGGCGACCGGCTGCTTCTGGTCCGCCGTTCCTCCCGCCGTGGCCGCGGCAACTGGCAGGTCCCCGGCGGGTTCATCGAGCCGGACGAGACCATCGAGCAGGCTGTGATGCGGGAAGTCATGGAGGAAGCGGGGGTGAAAACCGAGGTTCGGGGCGTGCTCGGCATCCGCAACCGCTACGACCCCGACGTCGACAACAGCCTCTACATCGTGTTGTTGCTCCGGCCCCTCGACTCCAACCCCCAACCCGACAACCACGAGGTTGACCGGGCCGGGTTCTTCACCTTGGAGGAGATTAAAGCTCTTGAGCAGGTGCCGGCGATCAACCTAGAAATCGCCGAACGTGCTCTTTCAGCCGAGAAGAACGTCCTCAATCCGAAGACCGTGGCTCATAGCTCGGGAGCCACCTACACGCTCTTCGTCGGATAACCGGGCTTCTTCCCTAGCGCGGGAAGGCCTCCCGCACGCCTCCGTCCACCGGAATCATCGCTCCGGTGGTCCGCGACGACCGCTCTGACGCCAGGAACAGCACCGTCTCCGCCACGTCCTCCGCCCTCACCTGCGTCTTCAACAGCGTCCGTTGGTGATAGAAATGCTCCAGGTCATCCACCGAAACCCCGTGCGCCGACGCCCGCTCCTGCCGCACTTCCTCCGACCACAGCTTCGACCCCTGGAATATCGCATCCGGGTTCACCACATTCACCCGGATCCCATGCTGCCCCGTCTCCAGCGCCAACACCCTCGCCAGCTGCACCTCCGCCGCCTTGGAAACGCTGTAGGCACCGAAGTCGGCCCCCGGCGCTGGTACATTTTTGGTCCCTATAAAGACTAGGCTCCCGCCGCTGTCCTGCTCCTTCATCAGCCGCACCGCTTCCGCCGCCACCAGGAAATGCCCGGTGGTGTTGATGTCCAGGGACCGTTGCCATTGGGAAAGGGGCAGCTCGTCAATCGCTCCCACTGGCGCTATCCCGGCGTTGGACACCAGGATGTCCAGCCCGCCGTAGGCCAGGCGCGTGTCCTGGAAGGCCCTCGCCACCGACTCCTCCGACGCCACGTCCATCACCACCGAAACGCTCCGGTTCAGCCCGTTCGACGAGTTTATCGCCTCGGAAACTTCCTTCGCTCCCTCCGCGTCCACGTCCGCAACCACCACGTGGGCCCCTTCCGACGCCAGACGGAGCGCAATCGCCTTCCCTATTCCGCTCGCCGCCCCGGTGACCAGCGCCACCTTCCTGGCCAGCTCCTTCTCCGGGGGCGCTAGGGTCAGCTTGTACAGCTCCAGCGGCCAGTACTCCGCGTCGTAGGCGTCCTGCGCCGTCAGGGATGTGAACTCGCTGTTCGCCTGCGCCGACCCGATCACGTTGATGGTGTGATGGTAGATGTCCCCAGTTATCAGCGCCGCCTGTGCGTCCTTTCCCGTCGTCCACATTCCGACCCCCGGCAGCAGGATCACCCGCGGGCTGGGGTCCAGCATCGGATGCTCGTCCGAAGTGCATTCCCGGTACCAGGCCGCATACTCCTCCGAATACCCCGACAGCGCCTCCTCCAACCCGGCCCGGACCCCTTCCGCATCCCCGGGGTCCGCCACTTCCAGCCACAACGGCTTCCGCTTGGTGTGAATCAGGTGGTCGGGCGTGGCCGGCCCGATGCCGCTCAACCGCTTCCCCTCCCTGCTCCCGATGAACTCCAGCACGTCGTCGGAATCGTCGAAACGCAGCACCATCTTCTGTTGCCGGCTCACCAACCCCCGGATCGTCGGGGCCAGCCGCGCCGCAGCGCGCCTCCGTTCTTCCCCGTTCAGCGGGTTGCGCTCCCAACCCCCGAATACCGATTTATTCCCGTTCTGGATGAACCCCTCCGCCCGGTTCACCAGGTCAATGTGCCGGTCGTACGCCGACTTGGTGTCGTCGCCCCACGTGAACAACCCGTGGTTCACCAGCACCACGCCGCTGATCGAGGACGACTCCTTCACCGCCAGCCTCACCAGTTTGGACAGGTGAAACCCCGGCCGGAAATAGTCCACGACGGCAATGTCGTCCCCGTATACCCGCCGCAGGATCGAGTCCGCGTCCTGGTTGTTCGTCAACGCCACCACGGCGTCCGCATGGGAATGCGCCACGCACATGAACGGCAGGAACGCGTGGAGCAGCGTTTCAATCGACGGCCTCGGGGACCCCGGGTCCATCAGCGTGTGCTCCAGGTACGCCACCATGTCCTCGTCCGGCATGCTCTCCCGCTCGAACAGCGGGAGAATATCGTCCAGGCTCAACCGCGGAAACTGCCGCCGCACCATGGACTTCATGTCCGACCCCGACCCTTTGATCCACATCGCCGGGACTTCCGCGCCCCTGAAGTTCCGTTCCGGCACCTTGATTGACGTGTTGCCCCCGCCCCAAACCACCAGCGATGGGTCCGCGCCGATCAACCGGCTCATGTACACCAGCTTGTCCAGCTCGTCCATACCCTGCGTTGCGCTGTCGGACCAATGGTTGTCCACGGCCATTCTCCTCCCCGATTCTCCGTTTCCCCCGTCTCGGACTCCCGGCCCGCTTACAGGAAAAACTTCCCACCGTTAGCCAGCAGGGTCTGCCCCGTCACGTATCCCGCATCCCTGCTGGCCAGGCACACCGCCAGGAACGCCAACTCATCGGGAGTCCCCCACCGCGTCACCCCGTCCCTCTCGGATGGCGGGATCGGAAGCACCCCAAGTTCCTCCGCCGACCCAATCCCCCCGGGCCCGATGCAGTTGGCAGTGATGTTGTGCCTCCCGTACTCCCGCGCTATCCCTCTCGCCAGCCCCACCATCCCCAGGTCAACCGCGGCGTCCGGAGCGTTGGCCCCCAGGAAACCCGAAAGCCCGATGTAGTTGATGATCCTGCCCCAGCCCTGGTCAATCATCCCCGGCAGCGCCGCCTTGCACACGAACGTCGTGCCTGTGATCTCAACCCCCAGCTTCCGCGACCAGTCCCCGAAGGAAATATCCTCCAGCGACTCGGCCACCATCGTCACCGCCGGATTGTTCACCACCACATCCAGCCCGCCCAGTTCTTCCGTGCAGCGGGAAACGAACGCCCCCACCTGCTCCTCGTTGCTCACGTCCCACGTTCCGGTGATTACCCTGACCCCCAACTCGGCCGCCGCCTCCACCGTTGGACTCAACGCGTCCACCGGACCCGCTATCCCCAGCGCCAGGTTGCATCCTTCCCGGGCGAATCCCAGCGCCGTTGGCGCCCCGAACTTTCCCGCCGCTTCTGTGATCAGCACCGTTTTTCCCGCCAGGTGGCTATCCACGTTAATGCTCCCTTTCCCTGACTGCCTTCATTCCCGGGGTATGGCCGTCGTACGCCGTTACAGGTAGTGCGCCCCGCCGTTGACCAGGTAGGTCTGCCCCGTGATGTACCGCGCCTGCTCGCTTGCCAGGAACACAACCATCGCGGAACATTCCTCCACCGTTCCCTGCCGCGGGATCGGCACCCCTGCCATCGCCGAATCCGACTCCCCGCCCGACTCCTGCCCCGGTGTCCGTTCCACTGCGATGCTCCCCGGACCGATGCAGTTGGCCGTGATGTTGTACTTCCCGTACTCCGTCGCAATCGCCCGCGTCAACCCCTCGTTTGCCAGCTTCAGCGTACCCTGGCCGGAAGCCCCTCGGAAGGGTGCAATCCCGGAGTAATTGATGATCCGTCCCCACCGGCGCTCCTTCATCCCCGGGATAATCGCCTTGGCCATCAGGAAAGGGGCATGTACGTTGACCGCTATCGCCTCGTTCCAAAGGTCGGTGCTTATGTCAAGAAGACTCCCCCGCGCCCGCCAGCCCGCGTTGTTAACCACCACGTCAATGCTCCCGAACTCGTCCAGCCCTGTCCTGACCAGCGACTCGATCTGCCCTTCGTCGGTCACGTCGCAAAGCTGCGTCACGGCTCTGACGCCGTACTCGGAACACATCCGCGCTGTCTCATCGAGACGGTCCTTGCTCTGGCGCGTACACAACAGCAGGTTTGCCCCCTCCTGTGCGAACATCACCGCGCTGGTCCGCCCGTGGTTTCGCGTGGCCCCTGTTATCAAAACCGTCTTTCCCGCAAGTCCCGTGTCCATTTCTGGCTCCTGTTCCCCTGGAATCCGGACCAGGGGAGACCCTCTGGTTAACGCCCCGAAAGTATGCCTCCAACCCCCTTCATTGGCAAGTTCACCCCATGCGATTTCCCTCCTCTGGGTCGCACTCCGCCGCCGCCCGTGCCGTCCCTGTTCCACTTCGTTTATACTTGTCCCCAACCTCACCAACGGAGAACGACGATGACGGCGTATTCGGTAATCGGACAGTCCGTAACCCGCGCGGAAGGACCGGCGAAAGTGTCGGGCAGCGCGGTCTACGCCGCCGATGTCCAGCCCCCCGGGATGCTGTGGGGCAAGATTCTCCGAAGCCCCTACCCTCACGCCCGCATCGTGAGCATCGACACCTCCACGGCCCGTGCCCTCCCCGGCGTCCACGCCGTCGTTACCGGCGCTGACCTCCCCGCCCGCCGCGTCGGACGCCTTCTCCGCGACCACCCCGTCCTCGCCCGCGACAAGGTGTTGTTCGTGGGAGACAAGGTCGCCGCCGTCGCCGCCGACTCCCCTGCAATAGCCGACGAAGCCCTCCTCCTCATCGACGTCCAATACGAGGAGCTTCCTCCCGTCTTCGACCCCGAAGAGGCAATGCAGCCTGGTTCCCCCAATCTCCACGAGGAAATGACCTCCTACGCCGGCCTGCCCCAACCCCCTTCGGGCATCAACAACGTCTTCGCCCACAACTCCTGGTCCAAGGGCGATATTCAGGAGGGGTTCAGGGAAGCCGACCTCGTTTTCGAGCACACCTTCACCACCCAGCTCGCCCACCAGGGATACATCGAACCCCACGCCTGCGTCGTGGCCATAGACGATGCAGGCCGGGTCCAGATCTGGGCCAACAACAAGGGCCCCTTCATGCTCCGCGACCAGCTCGCCGCCGTCTGGGGCACCTCCCGGGAACAGATCCGCATCAACCCCTGCAGCATTGGAGGCGACTTCGGAGGCAAGGGTTCCTTCATGGACGTCCCCCTCTGCTACTACCTTGCCCGCCACTCCGGGCGCCCGGTCAAGATGGTCATGGACTACATCCAGGAACTCATGGCCGGCAACCCCCGCCATCCTGGAGTAATCACCCTGCGCTCCGGCGTCAAGCGGGACGGCGCCCTCGTCGCCCGGGAAGCCCGCGTCGTCTTCAACAGCGGCGCCTTCGGAGCTTTCAAGCCCCGCGTCCACCTGCGCGGCGCAGACCACAGCGGCGGCCCCTACCGCATCCCCCACGTCCAGATCAACAGCTACATGGTCTACACCAACAACATTCCCTGCGGGCACATGCGCGCTCCGGCCAAGCCCCAGGTCGCCTTCGCCGTCGAGTCCCACATGGACATGATGGCCCGCGAGTTGGGCATGGATCCCTACGACTTCCGCCGGATCAACGTCCTTCAACCCGGCGACATCGATCCCGTCGGCGAGAGTTGGCACAACATTCGCGCCGGAGAAACCCTCCAGCGCGCCGCCTCCGCCGTCGGTTGGGAAAACGCCAGGCCCCGCTCCAACATCGGCCGCGGCCTTTCCATGGGTGACCAGCCCCAGGGGTCCGGCCAGTCTTCCGCAACCGTCTCCATGGACGCCGAAGGCAACATCTGGCTGATGATGTCCCTCTTTGACACCGGCACCGGTGCCCACACCGTCATGCGCCAGATAGTCGCCGAGACCCTTCAGGTCGATGTGGGAAGCGTCGCCCTCAACGTCGGCGACACCGACGCCGTCGACTTCGAATCCGGCCCCGGCGGGACCCGCGTCACCTACACCGCCGGACAGGCCGCTCTCGGCGCCGCTGAAGACCTCCGCGACCGCCTGGCCGTCCTCGCCGGTGAGTACCTTGGATGCCCCTCCGACACCCTCATCCTCCGCCAGGGAACATTCGAGACCGCAAACGGGCAGACCGCATCCATCAACCTCCAGGACGTAGCCGCCCGCTCCATCGCCGCCACGGGCCAGCCCATCTCGGGTACCCACGACTACACCTCACCCCCGGCCGAGGAGACCGCCTACTGCGCCCAGGCCGCCGAGGTTGAAGTCGATCCGGAAACCGGACAGGTGAAAGTCAACCGCTTCGTCACCGTCCACGACGTCGGAACCGTCCTCAACCCCTTGGCCCACCAGGGGCAGATCGAAGGCGGCGTCGTCCAGGGTTTGGGTTACGCCTTGATGGAGGAAATGGTCCATGACGACGGCCGCGTCTCCACTCTCAGCCTCGGAGACTACAAGCTGCCCACCATTCAGGACATCCCCGAGTTGGTCACCGTCCTGTTGGAACCCGGCACCGGCCCGGCCCCCTTCCAGAGCAAGGGCATCGGGGAAAGCAGCAACACGCCTGTCGCCGGAGCTATTGCCAACGCCGTTTGCGATGCCGTCGGCGTACGCATCACCGAACTCCCCATCACCGCCGAGAAAATCATAAAGGCCCTCAAGCAAAAGGAAACCTGAAAGAAACGGAAAACATCCCCGCCGCCCCGCACCCCGCATTTCTCCCGT
Organism: uncultured Dehalococcoidia bacterium; assembly: GCA_951812535.1. Lineage (GTDB taxonomy): Bacteria > Chloroflexota > Dehalococcoidia > Lucifugimonadales > UBA3495 > CATOSK01. The sequence goes on from CATOSK010000003.1 coordinate 219,164, forward strand.
TACGTGGAATTCCTCCCGTTGCCCCGCGTTTCTCCCGCCACCCTGCATTTCTCCCGTCATCCCCGCGGAGGCGGGGACCCAGACCCCCGTAAACCGCTCCAACAGCGGCCCGCCCCACCATGCTCCATAAAAATAAGAGCAGGATGCTTGGCTCCCTTAAATCCCCAGCAACTCCTCCAGGTTCTTGCTCAGGATCCGCTCCTTCTCAGCGTCGGAAAGGCTCTCCAATCCCCTTACCCACTCCACCGGGGACGGGTCCCACGTCACGTATGGCCAGTCGCTGCCCAGCACAACCCGCTCAATACCCACCGAGTCGATCAGGAACCGCAGCGCCCGCTCACTCATCGTGATGCAGTCATAGTAGATGCGGTTCTGGTAGCTCCGGGGAGGATGAGCGATGTTCGCCCGCGCCTCGGGACGGACCTGCCATCCCCGGTCCAGCCTTCCCATCCCGAAGCACGCCGGGCCGCCTCCGTGGGCGATGCAGACCTTCAGGTCCGGGCACTTGTCCAGGATCCCCCCGAAAATCAACGCCGCCACCACCAGCGTATCCTCCAGCGGCACCCCGAAGCTGTTTCCCATGGCGAACTTTGGATACCGCTCCATCACCAGGTTGTTGTTCGGCTGCGGATGGTAGAACAGGACCGCCCCCATCTCCTCCGCTGCCTTGAACAGCGGCAGGAACTCCGGGTCGTCCCACGTCTTCCCGTTGACCACCGTGTCCAGCTCCGCTCCTTTGAACCCCAGGTCGGACACCGCCCGTTCCAGCTCCTTCACCGACGCCCCCACGTCCTGCATCGGCAGCGTCGCCAGCCCCAGGAACCTTTCCGGCCACCGTGTTATCATGGCCGCAATCTCCGCGTTGACCTCCTGGGACAGCCGCAGACCCTCCTCCGCCGGAAGGTGGTACCCGAACATCGGCGTCGCCACCGAGACCAGGTGAATGTCCACCCCCTGCCGGTCCATATCCTCGATCCGTTCCTCCGGCGTTGACCGCAGCAGGGGGTTGGTCACTCCGTCCCGCTTGCCGTTGCTCACCGTCACGCCGTTCCCCGGCTCTGGCTCGAAGGTCATCCCGTACCAGTCACCGCCGCCGCCAACGGCATCCCAGAAACACTGCGGCATCAGGTGGGCATGTATATCAATGGTTCGCATGGAACCTCCTGGCGTTGCACAAGAATCGCGGCGGGACTCTGCACCCCCGCCGCGAAATGGAATAGCTGGACCGTGTATGGTTTCTCGGAAGTAACCTAGACCGGAAGGACCGGTTCGGTCGTCCCCTCTGGCAGCGCAACCTCGAAGGCGTTGAGGATGAACGACGTTTGCGCGTAGTGCCCCATCAGCGACGTTAGCTCAACCAACTGCTGCGTTCCAAACTGGGCCAGCGCTTCCTGGAAGGTGGCGTCGGCCACCTTGTGGTTCGCGTAGAACTCCTGCCCGTACTTCACTATGGCCGCCTCTGCCGCGCTCATCTCCGGCATGGCCCGCTTTTCCCGCAGAGCGTCAATGACCGCATCGCTGACTCCTGCCCGCCGTGCCGCCGGAGCGTGGGCATTCCAGACGTACGCGCAGTCCATCGCCCGCGCCGCCGTGCAGATCGCCAGCTCCAGGATGTTCTGCGGAATGTCGTTCTCGTAGCGCAGATAATTCGTTAGGTGCCCGCGCCGCCGCGCCATTTCCGGGCTGTTGACCGTGATGGATGTGGGACCGCTGACACTGCCTCCGTTGGCCTCCAGGACCGCGTCGAACGCTTCCCTGAGCCCTTCCGGCAAACCTTCCCTGGTAACCTGCGGTACTCGCGCCATTCCTGACTCCTTCTCTCCAACGCCCGCCTGCCATCGTTGGATACAGGCCGGGCCGTTTCAGCTTCGAATCCTGGCCGTTCCTAATGCCGGCGGCTCCTGCCGCCGCGCTGCCTAATCCTCCCCTGTCACCGGGTTGCTCAACACCCCGATTCCTGGAATCTCAATGTCCACCACATCCCCGGGGTTCAATTGGTCCACCGCTCCCGGTGCGCCGGTCAGGATTATGTCGCCCGGCCGCAGGGTGATGTACTCGCTGATCCCGCTGACGATTTCGAAGCAGTTGTACCTCATGCCGTCCGTGCTTCCCCGGTCCTGCTCCGCCCCGTTCATTCGGGTGATGATGTCCAGCTTGTGCGGGTCTCCCACGTCCGTTTCGATCCAGGGTCCTATCGGACCGAAGGTGTCCGAGCACTTCTTCCGCCAGTTGGACGAGTCGTTGTGCCACGACCCCTCGCTGCTTACGTCGTTCGCCACCGAGTACCCCATTATGAAGTTCGGAGCTTCTTCTACGCTCACCCGCCGCGCCGGCTTCCCGATGACAATGAGCAGCTCCCCCTCGTAATGCACGTAGTCCGAGTCGCGGGGAAGAATGATCTCGTCCCCCGTCCCAATTATGCAGTTCGCCCCTTTGTTCCATGGACGGAAACTTTGCGAGTCCTGCCGTATCCGCTCCGCATCCAGGGCCTGTTCCTGGTGCGCCACGTGCGCCGCGTAGTTCAGACCGATGGCCCAGTAGCAGGTCGGACGTGACGGCGGCAGAAGCTTTACGCCGGACAGCGGATAGGACGCCGCGGTAAGCCGGTGCTCCCCGAAGATGTCCCCTTGGATCACCCGGACCCGGTCGTCTTCGACCAGCCCGTAGCTCTCCCAGCCCTCAACGCTGAATCGTGCCAGTTTCATATACCCTCCTGCCCGGACGTACCCCCGTTGGAACGCCGAAGGGTCCGTTGGGTTAGGCTACCGTGATACCCAGCTCGGCCTGCAGGTCCGTGATGGTCTGCCCGCGGCTCCGCTGCGGCCGGCGTTCTCTCATCCCGATTGGTTCGTTTTCCACTTTCGGCACAATCTTCAGGGCAACGAAGACCGGACCGGTTTCCTGCATTATCTCGCTGATGTTGGTCGCGAAGTCTTCCAGGTTGTCGTAGTTGTACGCCGCCCGGTAACCCGCTTCTTTCGCCATCCCCGCGTAGTTTATCTCCTGCGCGTTGGGAACGGGCTGACCGCCGGTTGTCGCGTAGCACTCGTTGTCCATCAAAATGTGCACGAAGTTGGAAGGCTTCTTCCCGGCGATGGTCGCCAGTATGCCCATGTTCATCGTCAGGGCCCCTTCCGAGTCGAACAGCACTACTTTCTCGTCGGGAATTCCCAGTGCCAGGCCGAGTGCGGACGACGTGGCTTGACCCATCGCGCCCCCTATGTTCAGGTCCCGGCTGGCGTTGTCGCTGAAATCCGCCCAGTTACGGCCCGAGGTCCCTGTCGGGATCACGATCGCGCCGTCGCGATGTTCTTTGAAAACGCGAAAGACTTCGGTTGCTTCAATCATGGTCGCTCCGTCCTATACAACTTCGTTAGTTGGCCGCCCTGGGTCGGACGGCCATTAAATGGTTACTGCTTTTACCGGTTGAACCCGTGATATTCGTCGCCCACCAGGACACACACTGGCCGCTGCGTCTTCTGTGCCTCCTCAAAGGCCATCGAAATGCGCGAACTGTCTGTGTCGGCCTCCAACAGATAGTAGTTGATCCGCATGGCGTTCAGGAACGGCTCCGTGTAGCGCGCCACCGAGTCCGAAATCTCCCCGTGGCGGGTCCAGCCCCGGTAGCCCACCACGAATACCAACGGAAAGCCCGAGTCCAGGGCCATGCCTCGGATGGAGTCCCCCGATTCCAGCATCCCTGTATTCTGGATCAGGCACACCGGCTTCTTGCCGCCGATTATCAACCCCAACGCGATGGCGAAGGTCTCACCTTCCCGCGCCGATGGAATAACCTCCAGCCAGGGCTGCTCCATCATCAGCTCGTAAAGGTAGTTCGTTTCACTGTCCGGAATCGTGACGATGTGAGTTACGCCGTTCTTCTTGAATTCCTCAACCATCGACTCCGGGCTCAGCACCGCTGCTTGTTCATATGTCGTCATGTATCGTCCTCCTTGCTCGTCCCGCCTCTCTCGGACAGGAGAAGCTCAAATTCTCCCATGTTTCTACCTGAACGCCGGCATTACCTCTTGGGTCAGAAGCCGCAGGCTCCGCTTCACCGCGTCGGGCGGAAGCAGGCCACCAGGATTGAGTTCAGCCGTAAACCCGGTAATCCCCAGCGTTTTCTCATATTGGCTCAGCTTGTCCGCCACGCTTTCCGGCGTGCCGCAGATGACCTTGGTATCCAGGATCTCCTCGTAGGTCATGTTGGCCAGCCGATCTGCCCTGGCCTTCAGTGCCGCCGCCCGCTCCGGACCGATCGCTCCCGTTCCCTCATCATCCCGGCCCTGCTCGTACCTGGCCCGCATCCGCGCGAAGAAAGCCTCGATCGTCTCGCGGGGTTCTTCCATGGCGTCCTCTTCTGTCGGTGCCAGGTACATCGGCACCCGAACGGAAATGTCTCCCGCGGACCCCTCGTGCCCGTGTTCGTTCCACGACTCCCGGTAGTCCACCAGGTTCCGCTCCAGGTCGTTCACGTCCATCCCCCGCATTGACAGGAAGATCGGAAATCCCAACCGTCCCACCCGCGAGAAGCTGTCCTCGGTGGTCGAAGCCAGCCGCACCTTGGGGTGGGGCTTCTGGAACGGCATCGGGGAAACATTGGCCTCCGTTATGTGGTTGTATTTCCCCTCGTAGGAAAACGGCTTCCCCTTCCATGCCTCCAGGATAATATCCAGGGCTTCCTGGAACCTTTCCCTGCTCTCCAGGTAGGGGATCCCCATCGCCGCGTAGGCCCGTTCGTTCCCGCTGCGGCCCACGCCGAACTCGAACCGGCCCTGGCTGATCTGGTCAACCGTCGCCGCTTCTTCTGCAATCCGCACCGGATTGATCAGCGGCAGCACCTGGACCGCCATCCCCACCCGGAGCCTCTCCGTTCTCGTGGCGATCGAACTCGCCACCACTATCGGTGCCGATATTGGCCGGTTGGAATTGAAATGCGTCTCCCCCAGCCAGACCGTGTCCAGGCCCGTCTCTTCCGCCAGGTCAACAAGCTCGAACGCTTCCTGGAACGCGTCGCTCTGGTTCTGTGCCCCCCGGGCCGAAAAATCCAGGAAAATGCCAAAATCCATCGTTCTCTCTCCAGGTTAGCGCCGAGTCTTAGGATAAAGTCCCAACCGGGGCCGGCAAGCACCGTCCCGGTGTCGGTTTTCTCGGGAAGAAGCTGTGGGGGAGTGTAGCAACGCCCCCAAACCCAGTCAACCGGAATCCCCTTCCGCCCCAGGGCTCCGGGGCAACCCAGGGCTCCGGGTCACTCCGACCCCGCCTCCATCGGCTCCCGGACCCCCTCGTACCGGTTCGGCGGGATCGGCAGCCCCAGGTTCTCGTGCAGCGTCCCGAACTCGTACTCCGACCGGAACGCGCCCCGATCCTTCAATACCGGCAGCACCCCTTCCAGGAAGTCCGTCAGCCCCACCGGAAGCACCGCCGCGTTCATCATGAACCCGTCCACCACTCCCGCTTCGAACCACTCCTGCATCGTGTCCGCCACCCGCTCCGGCGTCCCCATGAACACCGTCTTCGGAGTCGTCGTCCGCAGCGCCATCTGCCGGAGCGTCAACTCCTCCTCCCGCGCCACCTGCTTGATCCGGTCCGTCGCGCTCTCCCACCCGTTTCGCGCAAAGTCCCCCAGCTCTGGGAAAGGCTCATCCAGCCCGTACTCGGAAAAGTCCATGTCGTTGAAATAGCGGCCCAGGTAATTCAGCGCGTCCTCTATCTCCACCAGCCCCGCGATTTCCAGGTACTTCCGCTCCGCTTCCGCCTCCGTCTCCCCCACTATCGGAGCGCACCCGGGCAGGATCAAAATCTCTTCAGGATTCCGCCCATGCCTCGCCGCCCGCTCCTTCACGTCGTCGTAAAACTCCCGCGCCGCCGGGATGCTCCCCTGCCCGGTGAAAATTACATCTGCGTGCTTCGATGCGAAATTCCTCCCCGCCTCCGACGACCCCGCCTGGATCAGCACCGGCCGCCCCTGCTTCGACCGCGAGAGCGCCAGCGGCCCCTGCACCGAGTAAAACTCTCCCTGGTGGTCCAGCCTGTGCATCCTCGATGGATCAATAAACTGCCCCGTCTCCTTGTTCCGGACAAAAGCCCCCTCCTCCCACGAGTCCCACAGCCCCTTCGTCACCTCCAGGAACTCGTCCGCCATCCTGTACCGGAGGTCATGTTGAGGATGCTCGGGCCGGCTGTAGTTCAACGCCGACCCTTCCAGTGGCGAAGTGACAATGTTCCACCCCGCCCGCCCGTCGCTGACGTGGTCTATCGTCGCAAATTGCCGCGCCACCGTGAACGGGTCGCTGTACGTGGTGGACAGCGTCGCCGCCAGCCCGATATGCGACGTGTGCGCCGCCAGGTACGCCAGCAGGGTCAGCGGCTCGAACCGGTTCAGAAAGTTCGGATGCGATTTCTCGCTGATGTAAAGCCCGTCTCCGAAGAAAACGAAGTCCAGCTTCGCAGCCTCGGCCTGCCGCGTTAACCCCAGGTAGTACTCCAGGTTTATCGCCCCGTCCGCCACCGCATCCGGATGCCGCCAGGACGCCATGTTGCTTCCCGTGCCTGCGAGGAAAACCCCTAGACGCATTTCCCCTTTTCTGCCCATGCGCACCTGCCCGGCCTGACCTTCTGTCCCGTGCTTACCCTCGGATGAGTTGGCTCAACAGCTCGTACGAACGCCGCCTCTCCGCGAATGTATCCACCGCGGTCACCGCCACGATCTCCTCCACCCCGTGCTCCTCTTGGAAGGACTTCAGCCGCGCTCCGACGGTGTCCACCGACCCGCACACCACGTTCCCCTCCATCACTTGGATCGCGACTTCCTCCCCAATCTGCTCCCCGAACTCCCTCGCGCCCTCCACCGACCCCACCGTGAACTGCCTTCCGCTCGCCAGCGTGATCCGCACCATCTTGATGTTAGCCGCCAGCTCTGCCGCTTCCCCGTCCGTATCTGCCACAACCACCGGCAGCGCCAGCATCACCTCCGGTTCGCTCCCGTCGTGCGGAATGAACCGTTCCCGGTATGTCTCCACCGCCTCCCGCATCACCCCTTCGTCCCCGTTCAGGAACAGCGCGAAGACATACGCCATTCCCAGCGACCCGGCCATCGCCCCGCTCGAAGCCGTCGTCCCCAGCAGGAACATCTCCGCGGACTGCTTCGGCTTCGGACTCGCCCGCACTCCATCCGTCGGCACGGCCCCGTCCCCTTCCAGCCACCTCCCCAGTTCAACCAGCTTGTCCTCGAACGGCTTTCTTTCCGCCGACAACTCCTCCTGCAACGCCTGCGTGGAGCGCGGCAATCCGCCCGGCCCCCGGCCAATCCCTAGGTCCACCCGCCCCGGCGCCAGCGATGCCAGAACGTTGAAGTTCTCCGCCACCTTGTATGGGCTGTAATGCTGCAGCATCACGCCGCCGGACCCAATGCGGATACGGTCCGTCTTCGCCAGCAGGTGCGACACCATCACCTCTGGAGAAGATCCCATGTACTTCTCCGAGTTGTGGTGCTCCGCCACCCAGAGACGGTGGTAGCCCCACTCCTCCGCCGCCTGCGCCAGCTCAATGGTCCGCTGCAGCGCTTCCGGCCCGGAACCACCATCCTGCACCGGGCTCTGGTCGAGAATGCTCAACCGCAGCTTGCGGCCGTTCATCTGGGTCTTTCTCCTTCGGACCCGTCCTGCTTGGAGATCACCCGGGTTCCCTACCCCGCCGATACCCCATCCACCAGGACCACTCCCGACTCCAGCAGTGATTCGTACCGTTCGCCCAGCCCGTGTTGTTCCAGGATCGACTCCACGTCCGACCCCGGCTTGGGCGCCGCCCTTCCCGCCCTCACCGGATGCCGTGACAACCGCGGCGCCGGCCCGCAGGTTGTCACCGGCCCGATCTCGTCATGTTCCCGCGTGATGCTCAAACGGTGCTCGATAACCCACGGGTCCTCCATCAGTTGCCTGACATTGGTGATCACCCGCTGCGCCCCCACTCCGGCACTACGGAGCCTCGCCACCCATGCCTCCACGGTGCCCCCCAGGAACCGCTCCTCCAGCGACGACTCCAGCCCCCTTCCCGCCAGCGACTCCACCCCGGATAATCCCTCGACCCCGGCCAACCTGGGAAGGTCTCTCTCCTGGGCTCCCAGGAAGAACCACCCGTCGTTGGCCTGGTACGCCCGCTGCAGCGGCCCACTTCCCAGCGCGTCCTGCCCCTTCGGTTCGTCCCAGGTCTTCCCATCGTACATCTGCATATAAGGAGACTGCAGCGTCATGGCCGTGTAAGCCAGCGCCGAGTCGATATGCTGTCCCTGCCCCGTCAGTTTCCGGTGCAGCAGCGCCAGGGCCACCCCGTATGCCCCCATGAACCCCGTCCCGTAGTCGTTCACCGGATTCGGCTGCGACTCCGGCTTGCCGTCTCCTCCGAACCGCCTCGTCATGCCCGCCGTCGCTTGCGCGAAACCCTCGTGGCCCGGCCTGCCTGCCCAAGGCCCCAGGTGCCCGTAGGCGTTCAGCGATGCGTAGACGATGTCCGGCTTCCGCTTCCTCACCTCCTCGTAACCCAGTCCCAGCCTCTCCAGCGATCCCGCCCGGTAGTTCTGCGCGACCACGTCCGCATCTTCCAGCATCTTCCAGAAGACTTCCCGCCCTTCCTCCGACTTCAAATCCAGCAAGATGCTCCGCTTCCCCCGGTTGATGTCGTTGTGCCGCGCCACTGTTGAACCCCGCTTCGGATTGTCGATCTTGATGACGTCCGCCCCGTACTCCGCCAGCGTCCGCCCCATCGTCGGCCCGGCGAGGATGATGCACAGGTCCAGCACCTTCACCCCGTCCAGCACCGACTTGAGCGCCTCCTCCGTCGCAGCGGAGGGCTTTCGCGGCTCCCGGTCCGGCGCTCCCAGGATCTCCTCCCGGTGTTGGTCCGGCGTCGGAGCCGGTCGGCGGATGCTGCCCGGCGTTGCCGACAGCCTTGCGTTTATCCCAGGCTGCAGCATCTTTCCCAGCACCGGGTCATCCACCTCCTCCACCATCTGCGCCGCCCGGGCGTGGGGATGTTCGAACCACTCCTCGCTCGTCCGGCACACCGCGCCCTCGCTCCCCGCCTCTGCGATCAGGTCCTCCCACTCTTGCGCTGTCCGCGTCATGAAAAGCCCGTCGATTCTTCGCCGCGCCTCTTCCGTGAACTCCGCCGTGTCCAGCGGACGGTTTAAGTCAGTCAACCCGTCCGCGTCCCACGACGTGATCCCCGCCAGCTCCACGAACTGGCGGTAATTCTGGTTTCCCGGCCCGCCGAACCGGACCCACTCACCATCCTTGCAGCGATAGATTCCGCCCCACAACTCTCCCAGCGTCGGCCCCGTCCTCGGGGCGTTGTGGACTCTCACACCAAACCGCCCAATGGACTGGAACATGCTGTCAAACAACGGCACTTGAATCCTCTGCCCCAGCCCCGTCCGCTCCCGCGCGTAAAGCGCCATCACCACCGCCACCGCCGATTGAAACGCCGCGTACACCGACCCATTGGGGATCGCCGTGTACACGGGCCGCTCGTCCTTCTGACCCGTGGTGCGGAAGTTGGCCGTAGCCGCTCCGATAATCCCCTCGTAAGCCGGCACATCCGCCCTGGGATCGTCTGGAGCAAATCCAGGCAGCGAGCAGTACACCAGCCCCGGGTTGCCTTCGCCCATCTCCTCCGCCCCCAACCCCAGCCGGTCCATCACCCCGGGCCGGAAGTTTTCCACCACCGCGTCCGCCCTGGCAATCAGCCGCCTCGCCGACTCCTTCCCATCCTCCGTCTTCAGGTCCAGCAGGATGCTTCGCTTCCCCCGGTTCCAGGTCGCGTTCGCCGGAGTGTCCCACCGCGGCCCCCCAGGAGGATCAACCTTGATCACGTCCGCCCCCTGGTCCGCCAGCAGCATCCCCAGCAGCGGCCCCGCGATGTAATGTCCGAAATCGATCACCCGAAAACCGTCCAGCGCTCCCGCCACGAGGCCCCCTGTTTCACCCGAAGATTGGCCGCTTCCCTCTCACGGAAGGGCCCGAATTGGCCCGACTATATGACTCGCCCCCGGCAGTGTCAACAAACCCGCCAACCCCCCGGACGATGGCAAAGCAGCTGTCCTTGTTGTCTAGAGATGATCGTAGGGGACTCCAGGGCTTGCCACTTCTGACCATGCTGTTGAGGATGGTCAGCAGCTTGCGCACGCAGGCGGTCAGTGCCAGCTTCTTGGGTTTTCCGCTGCCAGCAGCCGTTGCCAGAACCTGCGTATCAATCAGCGTCCCCTGCTTTTCTACTAACTTTCCACCAGTTCACCTCATCAACTCTGAACAGTTGCGTTGACGTTGCTGACGAGGACGAGGAGGAAGACAATTGCCAATATAAAGTAATTTCCACCGGCAACCAACTGGGGTTCATAAAGCAAAGGAGGGCCATTGCGGCCCTCCCAACTTGGCTTCCCTTGGGAATCAGCTTGCGGACGGATTACGCCCGTTGTTCGATGGGAACGTACTCCAGGTCCATTTCTCCCGTGTACTCCAGCAACGGCCGGATGAGGATGTTGTCCTGGTACTGCTCGATGCACTGGAGAGTCCATCCGGGGATGCGGCCCAGGGCGAAGATGGAAATGAACAGGTCGTCAGGAATGTCCAGCAGGTAGTAGATGGCTCCTGCGAAGAAGTCGACGTTGACGCAGATGCCCTTGTCCCGGTACGGGAGCATCGTGTTCTGCTCCAGGTGGGAAAGGATCTGGAACCAGCGGGGCTCCCCCTTCTTCTCACCCAGCGCCTGGGCCCGGTCCCGAAGGTGGCGGGCTCGGGGGTCTTCGGCCCGGTATACGCGATGGCCGAATCCCATAATGCGCCCGCCGGCTTCCAGGTGTTTCCTGGCGTATTCCTCCGCGTTTTCCGGGTTGCCGATCTCCAGGGACATCTTCATGACTTCTTCCGCTGCGCCGCCGTGGGCCGGTCCTTTGAGGACGCCAACCCCCGTCGTCACCGCCGAGTGCAAGTCGGAAATGGTGGAGGCCGTCACCCTGGCGCCGAAGGACGAGGCGTTGGCCCCGTGCTCGGCGTGCAGGATAAAGTCCACGTCAAGGAGGTCGGTGGTCTCCTGGTCGGGAACTTCCCCGAACATCATGTAAAGGAAATTGCCGGAGTGGTTCAGGTTCGGGTTGGGCGCCACCGGCTCCAGTCCCTGGCGCAGGCGGTGATGGGCCGCAACGATGGTCGGCCCCTGGGCCGTCAGCCGGATTCCCTTGCGGAGGGTGGCTTCAACCGAGTTGTCCGCCACCTCGTCGTCAAAGGCCGACAATGCTGAGATACCCGTCCGCAGGGCATCCATCGGGTGGCTGTTCTTGACCAGGTCCAGCACCTGGATGATTTCGTCTGGGATGCGGCGGTTGGCCCGCAGGGTAGCATCGAACTCGGCCAACTGCTGGCTGGTGGGCAATTCGCCGTAAAGAAGCAGGTAGATGACCTCTTCAAAGGTAGACTTCTCGGCCAGATCGTGGATGTCGTAACCACGATAGAGCAGCTTTCCTACCTGCCCGTCGATGAAGCTGGACTCGGTTGTATCCAGGTACACGTCCTTGAGTCCCTTCATAATCTCTGGGGGCATAGTCACTCCTCCTGGTTAAAGGGTTTCCTTGCGTCCGCCGGAGGTGGTTGGAAGAACAACGCAGAGGGGGCGGCACACAGGGTTAGCGTACCATGAAAGGGGCCTGGGGAAAAGCCGGCCAGAGTCTAGCATCGGCCCTTGGGAGTGTCAAGGGAAAACCCCGGCGGCAGGACCGGTCCGACTGTCCTCTGCGCTGCCCGGCCGGCGATTTCCAACCCGTCCCGTTAACCTTTAAGCTGTCACCAGTCAACTACGGATAACCCATCTATGGTATATTGGCGGCACCGCTGAGAGAACCGCCAATTTTCCTGCCCACCCTTTGCCTGCCCACCCATTGATGGAAACCACAACCAGACCCGGAGGAGGAGACGGGGATGCGTATTTTGCTGGTGGCCACCAATCGTCACAACCGCTGGATGAGCAAAGAGGAGGTTCGCCCTCTTCCCATTGGACTGGCCTACGTGGCGGCTTACATCGACCCCGACCGCCATTCGCTCCGGGTTATCGACCTCATGTTTTCCGATGACTACCTGGGCGAGGTCGAGCGTGTCGTCCAGGAGTTCCAGCCAGAATTGGTCGGCATTTCCATCCGCAACCTGGACAACGGCAGCTACATCAATCCCCAATCGGCTCTGCCGGTCACCCGGGAAGTGATAGACCGAATTCGGGGATGCAGCCAGGCCGTCATTGCCTGCGGCGGACCCGCCTTTAGCACTCTTCCCCAGGACTGCTTCCGCTACCTCGAACCCGACGTGGGTCTCGCTGGCGACGCCGCCGAGACCTTCGCTGCAATGGCCGATCTGCTCGAAGAATCCCGGGAATACGAGCACCTTTCCGGGGTCATCTTCCGGCGGGACGGTGAAATAGTAGCCTCCCCCCACCGGGCGGCCTCCGGCCTGGCCCGCCCGCCCCGCCTTGACGACCTTGACCTTGACCAGTACCGGAAAGCGGGATTCGGCGTGGGTGTCATCACCAAGCTGGGCTGGTACTCCTCCACCGTTCCCAGTCCCAATCCGGAAGACGAGTGGCGCATCGTGCGGCCCGTTCCGGAAGTCATTGAAGAGATAAAGCGGCTGCAGTCGTCCCACAACCTGAACGAGTTCTTCTTTATAGACCAGCAGTTCAACCGGCCCATGGATTATGCGAAAGACCTGTGCCGGGCCATCATTGACGACGGCCTTTCCATCCGGTGGAACACCAACATCCGTCCGGAGGGAATAGACCGGGAACTCCTTTCGCTCATGGTGGCATCAGGCTGCCGGATGGTGTTGTTGGGCGGAGCATCCCTTTCCTATTATTCCAACCTCGACGAGGGCAATGAGGAAAGAGTCCAACTGGCAACCGAGCTCTCCGAAATGCAAAAGCTGTGCAACCTCTGCCACACCGAAGGCCTGACCTACGCTATCACCCAGGGTTTCGGGGAACCCGGCGAAACCAGCGACACCATGCGGGCCAAGCTCGCCTTTCTGTCCACGGCCGCCCGTTCCGAGCGCCACGCCATGGCAACCCTGCGCATCGGCAACCGCCTTCTCCCCGGCACGGACCTCACCCGCCTTGCTGTGGAGGAAGGGCTGATCGAAGACGCCGACGACCTGCTCATGCCTGTCTTCTACGTCGCTCCCAGGGTTCGGGATGAAATACAGGAAACCCTGGAGGCCGCAGTCCGGGGCAATCCCTCCTGGAGCATTATGTAACCCGTCCCCCGGGTGGTTTCCCATTTGACTCGCATTTGGGTTATACTTGCGTCGGTACAGCTGAAGGCCTCCCGGTTTGCAACTACATTCTAAGAATACAGCGCTGGATGACCTTAACTGAGCCAAATCAACTTATGGAGGTCATCAGTGGCGCTTCAAGACAAACCTCTCATTTGCGCAGAGTGCGGTAACCAGTTCCTTTTCACCGTCGGCGAGCAGGAGTTCTTCGCATCCCGCGGTTATACCAACGAACCCCGCCGGTGCCAGGACTGTCGGAACTCCCGCCGGGACCAGCAGCGCGGCGGCTTCGGCGCTCCCCGAGAGATGCATCCCGCCGTGTGCGCCCAGTGTGGCGTCGACACCACGGTTCCTTTCCGGCCCCGGGGCGATCGACCGGTTTACTGCAGCGATTGCTTCAACTCCATGAGGCGCTAGATTCCAGCCGGGTTTCGTACGACGTGAACCCATCCACGAGGGGACGCCACGTCGGCCCCGTCCCATGAACCCATTCCCCCGGGGAACCCCCCGGGGGTTTTGATTGTCCAGCAACACCGCGCAACACCCAGGGTGGGCTGACCTTGTCGCCCAGCAGGAGCGGGACTCACGCTGAGGAGGCTCGATGAGACAGACTGCGGATGCCGTTATCGTCGGCGGCGGAGTCATGGGATGCAGTATCTTGTACAACCTTACCCGCCAGGGCCTGACCAACGCCTTACTGGTCGAACAGGACGTGCTGGGGTCCGGGGCTACCGGCCGCTCCCAGACCATCTGCCGGATGCACTACTCCAACGCCATCACTGCATCCATGGCTTGGCAAAGCCTTGAAGTGTTCGCCAACTTCCCTGAGATCGTGGGCGGACACTCCGGGTTCGTACGCACCGGATACCTGGTGGCCGTGTCTCCCGAAGACGTCGGGGGATTGCAAAAGAACATCGCAATGCAGCAGGAACTGGGCATCGACACTCGCCTCGTAACCTCCGAAGAAGTCCGGGACTTTGCCCCCATGATCCACACCTCCCCCGGGGAGGGCCTGGCCTGGGAACCCCAGTCTGGTTACGCCGATTCCCATCAGGTGACCACCTCCTACGCCGCTCGCGCCCGGGACTCGGGTGCCGAGATTTCCCTCCGCACCACTTGCACCGGCGTTGAAGTCCAGTCAGGACGCGTGCAAGCTGTGTTGACCGACCAGGGACGGGTGGAAACCCCTGTCGCGGTGATAGCCGCCGGCCCGTGGTCCCGGTCCCTCATGTCCGCCATCGGAGTGGATGTCCCCCTCTCGACCGTCCGCCACCAGGTTGCCTCCATCATCAGGCCGGTCGATCAGCTCCCCGGCCATCCCATAGTGGGCGACATCGCCCACTCCTGCTCCTTCCGGCCCGAGGGATCCGCTATGACCCTCGTGGGATTCGGCGAAGACCCCGCCGAGGTCGATTCCTACAACCAGGGAGTGGACCTGGACCGCGCGGCCGACGTCATGCGGGGAATGGTGGAACGTATCCCTGCCTTGGCCGATTCCTACTTCCGGGGTGGATGGTCCGGCCTGTTCACCATCACCCCGGACTGGCACCCGATAATGGACCAGGTTCCCGGTATTGAGGGCCTCTACTGTGCGATCGGGTTCAGCGGCCACGGGTTTAAGCTGGCGCCCGCCATCGGACAGGTGATGTCCGAAATGGTCGCCCACGGCCAGGGCCGCTCCTTCGATCTGACCCCCCTGCGCTTCACTCGCTTCGACGAAGGGGATCTGCTGACGTCCAGCTACCGGTACAACGTCCTTGCATGACCAGGCCTTGTACCGTATCTACGGCCACCCCAGGTCGGTGCGGCCGTCATTTCCCCGCTTAACCGCATTCGGCCCGCATTGACCGCAGTCAGCCAACTCCGATAGCATGGCAACTCCGAGCACGCAGAACAACCTGTATTCTAAATCGTAGGAGCGGGCACAATGTATATTCGCATGGTTTGGGGCAAGCTGCGCCCCGGTTCCTGGGAAGAGTACGAGAGGCACTATCACGAGCGGCTGGCCAGCCACGGTGACATAGAAGGATTGCAGGAGCGCCAGTTGCTGCGCAGCGCCGAGGACCCCGACGAGGGTATCAGCGTCAGCATCTGGGACACCTTCGAACACCTGCGGGCCTATGAGACCGGCGAATTCCGGCAGAACGTCGCCCGGGAAGTCGAGCATCTCTACCGGGGCGAGTACTGGGTCAAGCATTTCGAGGTCAGCTCTCAAGACCGGTAATCACCCCGCCGGAACCGTTTCTCTGAGAACCGTTTCTCAGCAGGTATCAGAAGGCAGACTGGTTTTGGTCTGCCTTCTGGTTTAATCGCTGGATCTCGGGATGGCCTGGCCGCCTAAAGGGCTTCGATTCCCGCCCTCGCGGCATCTTCGTCCTCTTGCGCCGTCCCTCCGCTGCCGCCGCAAGCCCCGATAAGTTCTCCATCTTTGAAAATCGGCAGTGCCCCTTGGCCCGGCACAAACTCCCCTTTCTCCACTTCCATAACCGCTCGGAAAACCGGCTGCAGCGCCCTCTCCGTCAGGTCATTGCTGGGGACGCCGAAACAGGCCGCCGCCCTCGCCTTCCCCCTGGAAACATATGGAGTCCGCCACGGCGCCCCATCCATTCGGACCATGCAGATCAGGTCCCCCCGGGCGTCCACCACCGAGATGCTGAGTTTCACCCCCATCTCCATCGCCTTGGCTTTCGCGGCCTGCACCACTCTTTCCGCTTCGTCTAGCGTAATATTGGGCATGGATTGCCTCCTCTCCCTTTGTTTCGGGCTCCGTCTTTGATATGGGCCGCAGGGTGCCTGGCCTGCGCGTCCCCTGACTCGCGGATTATATTCAAAATGCCCGAATTCACCAATCCGGCACGTTTTTCCAGGCCGGCGCACGTCATATCAAGCCATATCCTGCACTGCCCGCCCTGGTACGCCTGGGTCCGCACCTCAGGTTGACAAATGGTTCATCAGTTGCCTTGACTCCGCCATAAAGGTTTGTTAAGTTAACTCGGCCGACAGACGCAACAGGTTTACGTAACAGGTTTAACGAACAGGAGAGTGCTGGATGTCCACGAGTTGGGTAAGCAGAAGGGTTGCCTCAGTAGCCCTTATCATTGCAGGAACACTATTTGTCGCCGCTTGCGTCGGTCCGGTGGGCCCTGAAGGCTCGTCAGGTCCTCAGGGACCGGCGGGAATCAATGGCGAACCGGGAGCCCAGGGTCCCGCCGGAGAGCGCGGGGCGGCTGGCCCTGCGGGTCCGTCTGGCCCACAGGGACCCGCCGGTGCAAAGGGGGAAACGGGTGAACAAGGACCCTCGGGTGAGCAGGGTCCTGCCGGCGGCCCTCAAGGCCCCCAGGGACCCCGTGGTGAGCAGGGAGAGAAGGGCGAGCGGGGAGAGCAGGGCAACCCGGGAGCGAAGGGCGACAGAGGTGAAAAGGGCGACACAGGCGATCCGGGCGGACCCGAGGGACCCCAGGGAGCCCAGGGTCCGGTAGGGCCGCAGGGTCCCCTTGGCGAGCGTGGCATCCAGGGTGACCGGGGACCCCAGGGATCCCAGGGAGCTCAGGGAGCCTTGGGACCCCAGGGCGAGCGGGGACCCCAGGGACCCGCGGGCGAACGTGGACCCCTCGGGCCTGCGGGCGAGCGGGGACTCCAGGGTGAGCGGGGACCAGAAGGCCCCCAGGGCGAGTCCGGTTTGCGCGGCGTCTCAGGCCCCCAGGGCGAGCCTGGGCCGCACGGCCCCCAGGGCGCACGCGGGCCAGCCGGCATTGCTGAGGCCCGGATACTCGTCGTGACCAGCCAGGCTAACAGCTCTAACAAGACCGTCACCGCCACCTGTACCGGCGGTAAGGTCGCGGTCGGCGGGGGCGCGCGCGTCCTTGGAGCCAGCGCCAGTGGGGATAACTCGGCGCCCACCGGCGTAGCCATCGTCTCATCCTATCCTGTCGGCGGAACGGGAGAGTTGACCGCGGATTGGCGCGCTGTCGCCCAGGAAATGGTGCCAGTGGAAGCCAGTTGGCGGTTGAGCGTAAACGTAGTCTGCGCCAAGGCCGCTGACGAGTAGCCAGCCAGGGTTTTTCCACCCGACTCAAACTGACGGGGCGCCGGTTCGAACCAGCGCCCCGTCAGTTTGCCGTGCTCCATCCGTATCCCCCGGCCCGCTGGCAGAGCCCGTTGCCAGACAATGGCAGACCCCGTCCTGGCACCCTTGCCTGACACTCCCGCACCCACTCGTCACTCCCGCGCAGCGCCTGCCCCGCGTAGGAACGTCACCCCGCGTAGGCGGAGCCGTGGAACCACCCCTCCGTTGCCATCAGATCCCACCACCTGAAGCGGAACGCTTCCCCACCGGCAGGGCTATCGCATTCGAAAGATACCACCATGCAGATGCCGCAGTTCGATACCCTTAGACCCTGTTTTCAACTATTGAATAGAATAACTATTGTAGTTCCATCCCTCACTTTATCAAGGGGACGGCTGGATCGTGAACGTCAATGGGTCTTTGAGAACCCTAATGCGATTGCCCTGCCCCGCCCGCGCCGCCCGTTGCGGTCATCGCACTACGGGGCTATCATGTTTTCCGATATATGGAGGAGGTGAGCGATGAAGTTCGGGTTTTATCTGCCAAACCACGGGCCCGCCGCCCGGCCGGAACCGTTGGCCGCCATTGCCCGCAAGGGTGACGAACTCGGGTTCTACTGCATGGTGGCCGGCGACCATATCCTCGTACCAGAGACCATTGATTCCCCTTACCCTTACACCGTCAGCGGAGAGTTCCCCGGCGGAGACGGCGGCGAATACTTCGAGCAGCTTACCCTCCTCTCCTACCTTGCCGGTGTGACCAGCCGGATGCGGCTGGTCCCCAGTGTCATGATCGTGCCCCACCGGCCGCCCCTTCTGACGGCCAAGATCCTGGCCACCCTGGACGTGCTGTCCCAGGGGCGCCTGACCCTCGGTGTCGGCGTGGGGTGGATGGAGGAAGAGTTCCAGGCTCTTGGCGCTCCCCCATTCGCCGAACGCGGCGGCGTTACCAACGAGTATCTGCGGGCTTTCAAGGAACTCTGGACCAGCGACAACCCCACCTTCCAGGGGAAATACTGCCAGTTCGCCAACCTCAAGTTCCTGCCCAAGCCCGTCCAGGAACCCCATCCACCCATCTGGGTCGGTGGCCAGAGCCGCCTCGCCATCCGCCGCGCCGCCGAGTTGGGCAACGGTTGGCATCCGGTGGGAGGAATCCCCGCCTCGCCGCTGGAACCCGAAGACCTGGCCCAGGACCTCGCCTTCATGCACCGCTGCGCCGAACGGGTTCAGCGCGATCCCTCCGAGTTGGACGTCGCCATGAAGACGCCGCTCTACGACGTAGCGTCCTCCGCGGGCGGTCCCCACCGGCGCTTCTCCGGCGAGCCCGGCCAGATCCTCCAGGATGTCCAGACCTACGAGGACATCGGCGTGACCCACCTGATTTTCGACATTCGCGGGTCCGACCTGGACCATGCCCTCGAGCGTCTGGAGTGGTTCGCCACCGAAATTATGGCCCACGCCTGAAAGGCGCCCGCCTGCGGCTCAACCCATTCCGCCTGCCGACGGTGCCCCAACCGGGCCCAATGGGCTTATAATGGTTTAGCCATGATCGGCATTTACAAGATCAAATCGGGGCCCGCCCTCGGGCTTCCCGACGAATTACACAGGAGGCAGACAAGTGACAACCCTGGAAGAACGTTACCGACAAGGCATGAAGATGAGGGACACTCTCGCCGGGGGAGACCTGACCCACTACGTCCTCCCTGGCGTCGACGTTCTCGCTCCAGACCTCAAGCGCATAATTGATGAGTCCTTGTTTGGCGCAATTTGGAGCCGGGAGGGCCTCGACTTGAAGCTTCGCTGCGTCGCCACCCTCTCGGCCCTAATGGCCTTGGGCAACCTGACTCTGCTCCGGCGGACCATCCAGCGGTGTCTTAACGTCGGGCTGGAACCCGGCCAGGTGGTCGAAGTGTTCATTCAGATGACCTTCTACGTCGGCGTACCCGCCGTCGAGGAGGCCATGAACCTGACCAAGGAAATCTTCGAGGAACACGGTATCCGCTACACGCCCACCCGGGCCTACGACACCCACCGCACTACCGACGAACTTTACGAAGAAGGCCTCCGTGTCCACGAAGAGTACATCGCCGACATCACTGCGTATCGCACCGACGAACCCGACTCCCAGGAAAACCAGCTCGACCGCATCATCAACGAGTACCATTGGGGCGCTATCCACAACCGGCCGAATCTGGATAAGAAGGCCCGGGTCATCTGTAGCTTGGCTTCCATGACCGTCCTTGGCCAGTATGACCGCCAGCTCCGCGCCCGTATCGAAAGCGCCCTCCGCATCGGCATGACCCCCCAGGAAATCATGGAGGTCTTTATCCAGCTCACCATGTATGGGGGTTACTTCAACACCCGCACAGCCATGCGTGTCGCCCGATCGGTGTTCGTGGAACAGGGAAGGGCCGTCAGCTAGCCAAATACTCTCGGCGCGGGGCTCCTTTCGGCACCGGTTCCTCCGGAGGGTGTCCCTGAGAGGAATCCCGACCACAATTTTGTCCACGGAGGTGAAGTCTTGAGAATCAAGCTGGACGACGGGATCGAGTTGTTCTATACGGTGGACGACTTCACCGACCCCTGGACCGAGCCGGAAACCGTGGTCATGCACCACGGTATGGCCAAGAGCCACAAGCTGTGGTTCGGCTGGGTGCCCATCATCGCTCGCCATTACCGGGTCATCCGCTACGACATGCGGGGCATGGGCGACTCCGGCGTGCCGGAGCCCGGCTACCCCTGGACCCTGGACAACTTCGCCAAGGACCTGGCCGAGGTGGTTGATAAGCTGGAATTGGAGAAGTTCCACCTCATTGGCGAGACCGTGGGAGGCTCCATATCCATGCGCTACGCCACCCTCCACCAGGACCGGCTCCTGTCGCTGACCGCCTGCACTTCCCCCACCAACTTCGGCGACCCCCACCACGGTGAGAGCGCCGACCTCATCGAAAAGGAAGGCGTCGCCGCTTGGGTGGAAAGCACCATTGGCCGCCGCCTCGACCCCCAGATCGTCGACCCCGCCTACATCCGCTGGTACGCTGGCCTGATGGCCAGGACCCCCGCCCACGTTGTCGCCGGCTTCCAGCGCCACGCCGAAGGCGACCTGCGGCCTCTGTTGCCCGAGGTTAAGACCCCCACCCTCATAATTGCCGCCGCGGCCCTCCGGGAAGAAGTCCTCGGCGACTTCCGGGACGCCTCCTCCCTGTTTCCCAATGGGAGGCGCGTGGTCTTCCCCGGCGTCGCCGGATTCGTCCAGCACATCCTCCCCGTCCCCTGCGCCCGGGTCTGGCTGGACTTCGCCCAAGGCTTGGACTGAATCCATAGCCCAATTCCCGTTGGATTCCGCCAACATTTCCCAAGAGGTGGCTTTTTGCCCGACTCCCTGAGCCGCACTTTCGCTCGTTATGTAACGTCCCTGCAATACGGAGGGTTGCCCCCCGAGGCCGTGGACAAGGTAAAGGCCTCGGTGCTCCACGCCCTTATCGTTTCCATCATCGGGTTGGACACCATCCACGGCAGGGCGGCGGTGGAGTTGGTTAAAGAGGAGGAAACGAAGCCCGACGGCGCAACCATCCTCGCTGCGGGCGGAAAGGCCACCCGCTGTGGCGCGGCCTTCGCCAACAGCAAGCTAATGCACGCCACCAACCAGTCCGACTCCTACCGGATGCTGACCCACCCCGGCCCCTGCGTCATCCCCGCGGCCCTGGCGACCGCCGAGTTGGCGGGTAGCTCCGGCCAGCAGTTCCTCACCGCCCTCGCCGCCGGTTACGAGGTCGAGTCCCGCATCGCCGGCGACTTCATCCCTTCTGTCCAGGCTCGCGGCTTCCGCTCCAGCCCTCTCTTCGGAACTCTGGGCGCGGCCGTGGGCACCGGCAAGCTGCTGGGCCTGACCGAAGACCAGATGGTAACCGCCCTGGCCCTGGCCTGCACCTTCACCGCCGGCACCAACGAGGGCCCCCGCTCCGGTGGGCGCGAGATGATGTTCCACGAGCCCCAGGCCACCCGCAGCGGCATCATGGCCGCCCTGCTGGCCCGCGAAAACGTGCAGGGGTCCGAGACTTCTCTGGAAGGAGACGCCGGGTTTTACAACGCCTTCACCGGCAACAACCGGGGCGAGCTTTCCTATGTCTTCCAGGGGCCAGATCAAGTCTCCTTCGACCACGTTGTGGCTGAGTTGGGCAACCGCTGGGAGCTGATGCATGTCGTCCCCAAAATTTATCCCACCGCCGGCTACAACTGCCCCGTCATCGAGTTGATGACCGGCATCCGCGCCTCCCACGACCTGCCCATCGGGGAAATCGAAAAGATCACCGTGGACATGAACTGGCTGGAAACCACCTACCCGTCACCGGCCTTCCCCAACCTGACCCGTACCTCCCCCGGCGTCGGTAGCACCCATTACTTCACCGCCTACACGTGCGTCCACGGCAGCTACCCGCCCCTGCGCCAGCGCATCGAGGCCGGGGAAGCTTCCCCCGGGGACGAGTCGGCGGTGATGGACCTGCTGAAGCGCACAGAGGTGCTCGGACACCAGGACCGTCCCGCCTTCTCCCCCCGCATCACCGTTTTGATGAAAGACGGCACCACCTACCAGGGCGAGTACAGCGGGCAGGAGCTGGAATGGGACCTGGAAACCGAGTCCCGCCGGATCAGCGCCCTCTTTGAGGACATCGACTGGCCCGCGGGCAAGCTCGACTCCCTGGTCGAGACCGTATCCCTCCTGGACGAAGAACCCGACCTCTCCAACCTCGTCAGCCTCTGCGTACCCGACTAGCGGAACGACTAACCCTCGCAATAAAGGAAGACATGATTATGCCCACGGGAATTGAAGGAAAGGTTGCCCTCGTAACCGGCGGGAGCATGGGAATTGGCCGCGCCACCGCCACAGCCCTCGCCCGGGAAGGAGCCAGGGTCGCCATCTGCGCCCGGGGCTTGGACACCCTCAAGCAGACCGCCCGGGAAATTCAGGACAGCACCGGCTCCACTGTCGTCCCCATCCGCGCCGACATGACCAGCACTGAGGACATCACCATGCTGGTGTGGTCCACCATCACCGAGCTCGGCCACATCGACATCCTCGTCAATAACGCCGTCAACTCCACCACCGCGAGGGCCAGCGAACTCCCCGACGACGTCATCCTCAACCACATCAACACCAAGGTCATGGGATACATCCGCTGCTCCCGCGAGGTCGTCTCCTCCATGAAGCACAAAGGTGGCGGACGTATCGTAAACATTGCAGGGATGGGCGCCCGCAACTCCAGCGCCACCAACCCCGGCTCCGGCATCACCAACTCCGGGATTGCCGCCTACACCAAGTCGCTGGCCGACGACGTAGCCGCGGATGGCATCCTCGTCAACTGCATCCACCCCGGCAGTACCCTGACCCAGCGCCAGATGCAACTCATCGATGAGCGGGCAGCTCGGGAAGGCATCACCGCTGACGAAGTTATGCAGCGCACCGTCGCCAACATCCCCATCGGCCGCATGGTACAGCCCGAGGACATCGCCAACCTCGCCCTCTTCCTCATATCCGACCAGGCCAGCGCCATCACCGGCCAGACCATCGCCGTCGACGGCGGCGCTGGAAGAGGAGTGGTGTATTAGGCGCTCTGCCCCCCTCCCCGCGCGGCCCGGGTCCGGTCAGGCCAGCACTCCCGTGAGCATCGTGCGCCAAGTAGTCCTGTCTCCCCGGCTGTGGCCCCACATGCTGCTGGCTTTCTGCTTCTCGGCGGCAGTTGTGGGTTGTATCCAGCCGCCCAGCCAGTCAGCTCCCGCCATCCCCGTAGGCGGCCCGGAATTCAGCGCCATCCTTGTCAACAGCGACCTCTCCGTCGGCGTCAACCGCGTTGCTTTCGGTCTGGTGGACCGGGACAACCTGCCCGTCCGCGCCGATGCAGCCACGGTCCAGACGGTCTACTTTCCCCCGGGAGTCGACCAGGGAGAAATCCGCCAGACCACCACCGCCCGCTTCCGGCCCTGGCCCGGAGAACAGCGGGGAGTCTTCGCGGCAACCCTGGAATTTGACTCCCCTGGCGAGGGAACCAAGGACGTCCCCGCTCTCTGGGGACTGAACATCACCGCCTCCACCGCCGACGGAAAGGAAGTCGAAGCACAGACCGTCGCCCGCGTCGCTGCCCAATCGAAATCCCCCGGCATCGGGCAGCCCGCTCCCCGCAGCGTCACCCCCGCTGCCGCGGACAACCCGGACCTATCCACCATTTCCACCGCGCCCAGTCCCGACCCTGACCTCTACCGACTGTCGGTCCACGAGGCCCTGGATGACGGCAAGCCCCTCGTTGTCTCCTTCTCCACCCCCGCCTTCTGCGTCACCGCCACCTGCGGCCCCCAACTTGACGAAATCTCTTCCCTGAAAGAAAAACACAGGAACAAGGCCAACTTCATCCACGTCGAGGTCGTCGAAGACCCCCACCTGCTGAAGGAAGGACGGCCCGCCGCCCATTGGGTGGCCGCCGTGGAAGAGTGGGGATTGATTAGCGAGCCCTGGACCTTCGTGGTCGACTCCAACGGACTCGTCCAGGCCAAGTTCGAGCAGTACAGCCCTGCTGAGGACATCGAGGCTGCCCTGCTCCCTCTGCTCCCCTAGCCTGCCTCAGTCCTCCGTCCGTACCGCCACCAGCCGCCCGCCCTTTTCCCGGTAGGTCACCAGCACCGTCTGCCCAAAGAGAGCGTGTTCCTTCAAATGGGATGGCGTAAATCCCACAAAGCCCTCCGTTACGAACACGTACTCCCCGCCTCCTTCATCCCGCACCCGCAGGGTCTCCACTTCCGTGATGGAGCGGGCAACCACCTCAACGACATGACCCCGCACCTGCCGCAGCCCTTCATTCGGTCCCTCGGAGGAGGAGTCGCAGCCGGTGGCCGCCAGAAACAACGCCACCAGCGCTACCGCAACCATGCCCGCCGACGGCCATGAAGTAAACATGGGCCTATCTTAAGCCGTGCGCCGGAGAATGGTCACCCGGCCTTCGGGAAAGGTGACGGGAAATTCCGGTTGCCCCGGTTCAGCTGAACCGGAACACCTTGATGGCAACCGCCGACGTCGCGGCGATCCACCCTCCCAGGGCCGCCAGTTGCGGCCACACCTGGACCAGTGAGGCATTGTCTATCCCAACGTCCCGCAGGGCCGACAGCATGGGCGTCAACGGAAGGACCTCCGCCGCATAGGGCAGCAGCCACGGCAGCGAAGTCGTCGAGAAGAATGTCCCCGCCAGGAATATCATCGGCAGGACGATGACGTTGCCCATGCTCGACGCCGCTGAAGGCGTATTGGCCCAGGCTGACAGGATGAACCCTATGTTCAGGAAAACCACGCTGCCCAGCACAACTATGAGCATCATCCAGGCCAGGTTGCCGTGAAGTTCCGCCCCAAACACGAACACGCCGACCCCCAGGATGATCCCCGCCTGCACCAGCGCCAGCACCAGGTGTGCAACAATCTCCGCCGCGAAATACTTCCGGATCGCCAGCGGCGTCACCAGCATCCGCTTCAGAATCGACTGGTTCCGGTAGACGCTGATCTTGACCGCGATCGAGATGATGGAGTTGGCCATTACCCCCAGGCACACCAGCCCCAGCAGCGCCACGTCAAAATATGAAGACCCCGCGTAAGGCTCCCGCTTCGACTCGATCTCTGCAACCTCCAACGCGGGAAAGCTCGTCCCTGCAGATGCCACGATGTTTCCAACGGCCCCTGCAACCAGTTGGTTCTGTTCCCGGCCCCGGCTGCCATGGACCAGTGCCACCCGGTCTCCGCCTGTCCCGGACGCCTCTGTGCCGCCGGTTGCCCCAACCCCGTATCCGGCCGGAATGGTCAGGAAATAGTCCAAATCCCCCGCTTCCAGCCTCGCCCTTGTCCCCGCCGGGTCGCTGGAGGCAATGACCTGGAGCGAATCCAGGCCGGATAGCTCTTCGACCAGCGCTGCGGAAGCGTCGGACTGCGCCAGGTCAACGACTTCCAGCGTAGCCGGTCGGCCTCCAAACCCATCGAACAGCCCGAACACCACCACCAGGGTCAACGGGAAGAACAACGCCCAGAAAGTCGTTTGGCGGTTGCGCGCCATCATCTTGAAATTGGCCAGGGTCAACGGCAGCATCGTCAGTAGCTATCTCGAAAGTCCCTTCCCCCTTGACGGGGGAGGGTTAGGATGGGGGTGAAAACTCGATGCTCACACATCCCCTTAGTCCCTTAGCTCGTTCCCGGTCAAAGTCAGAAAGACATCCTCCAGAGTGACCGGGGATACCTCCATCCGTTCCAGCTTGATGCCCTGTCCGACTATTTGCTCCAGCACCGTATCCAACGCCCTCGGCTCGTCCGCCAATCTTAGGATATAAGCGTTGCCCGGAAAGACATCCTCGTTGGGACCGTGTCCGTTGCCGCTGCTACTACCGCTTCCGTTGCCAATCCTTGACCCGGTGCTATCCCCGGGAGCCTGGACATAAACACACGCCTCGTTCAGGGCTGCCACCTGCCATTCCGACAGCGGTTCGGAGGGAACCAGGTTCACGGTGTAGGTGGACTGCAGTTGGTTGATCAGGTTTTGCGGGGTGTCCGCCGACAACAGCTTCCCCATGTCCATTATCGCCAGACGGTCGCAGAGGGTCTCCGCCTCTTCCATGTAGTGGGTGGTCAGGACCACCGTCACCCCCCGCTGGTTGATCTCCCGTATCAGCCCCCACAGGTTCCGCCGCGATTGGGGGTCCAGGCCCGTGGTGGGTTCGTCCAGGATGACCATTTCGGGATCGTTCACCAGGCTGGCCGCCACCGTGAATCGTTGCTGCTGGCCGCCCGAAAGCTGACGCACCCGGCGTGATGCCTGGTCGGCCAGCCCCACCTGCTCCAGGAGGGCATCAGGCGATAGCCTCTTGGGGTAAAAACTGCCCAGGAGCGCGAGAATTTCCCGCAGGGTGAGGTAGTCGAAATAGGCGGAGGACTGGAGCTGGACGCCGATCCGTGCCTTGATACGAGAAGGCTGCCGCTGAACGTCCATCCCGAGAACGCTCACGCTGCCTTCCGTGGGTTTTTGCAGGCCCTCGATTATCTCGAGGGTGGTGGTCTTGCCGGCTCCGTTGGGACCGAGAATCCCGAATACCTCGCCTGGCTTGACCGAAAAGGAAACCTGGTCTACTGCGGTGATAGCGCCGAACCGCTTGACAAGGCCTTCTACCCGAATCGCCGCATCCATGATAACATTGAGAATTATATCACAATCGCTTCTGCGCCCCATGGTCGGCAACTGAATGGCATCGACGGAACCCGGCAGTTTTCTCCACGACCCCCACCGGACTCACCGGTGGCTCCGGTCAATATCCGTCATTACCGTTGTCGCGGCATTTGCTCTGGTGGTCCTCGGCGGAGTCGTGAGAGTGACCGGCTCCGGCTTGGGTTGCCCCGATTGGCCCCTCTGTTACGGCAACGTGCTGCCCCCTCTGGAATTTGCCGCCATCCTTGAGTATTCCCACCGCTTCGTTGCTTCCGTGGTCGTTGGGCCCCTTATAATCGCAACCTGCGTCACCATCTGGATCTCCTACCGCAGCGAACCGTGGCTGACCATCCCCTCCATCCTGGCCGTTATCCTCTTGATCGGACAGGCCCTCCTGGGGGGCGTCACCGTCCTCCAGGAACTGCCCGGGGAAATCGTCGCCGCCCACCTGGCCGTCGCCGAGGCCCTGCTGGCCTGTCTGGTTCTCATGGCGGTCGTGGCATTCAAGGGCCCCCTGGTGGGACGTGAGGCCGATGCCCCCAACGACCGGTTTCCCGCCCTCGCCTTGTGGTCGGTGCTGGCCATATACCTGCTTATTCTCTCCGGCTCATTCGTCACCGCCACCGACTCCACCCGTGTCTGCGCTACCTGGCCCCTCTGCCAGGGAGAGGTGTTTCCCAAGGATATGGAACCCGCCATTAACATGGGGCACCGCTACGTCGCGCTGCTGGCCGGTTTGTTTGTCCTGTACAGCGTCCACCTTGGCTTCCGGGGACGGCAGCGTCCCAAGGACATCCGTATGCTTTCCATGTCGGTGGCCGCCCTCCTGATGATCCAGGTCTTGGTCGGCGCGGTCGCCGTCTGGACCCAGTTCCCCCAGTGGAGCCTCGCCCTTCACCTGGCCCTTGGATCGCTGGTCTGGATCTGCATGACCGGAACCGCATTCGCCGCTGCAACCCGACCCGGCAGGCTCATTCCCGGTATTCGCGGGACGTCGCCGTGATCGACGATACGCCCGTGCGGGAACCCATCGCGGCCAAGGCAGTCACCGGCGGGCCCAGGTCCAGGTTCAGGGACCTCGCGGCCACCCTCAACGACTACCTCACCCTCACCAAGCCGACCATCGTCGTCCTGCTTCTGATAACCGCCGCCGGCGGAATGTTCCTTGCCGCCCGGGGATTGCCGCCGGTATCCATCATGGTCATGGTCTGGGTGGGCGGCGCTTTGGCCGCCGGCGGCGCCAACGCCATCAACCACTACATGGACCGGGACATCGACGAGCAGATGACCCGGACCCACCTTCGTCCGGTGGCCAACCGGCGCATTCCCCCCGTCCGCGCCCTCATTTTCGGCATCGTCCTCAACGTGTTGGCCTTCGCCCTGCTGGCCTTGGGCGTTAACCTCCTCTCCGCCGCCCTCACCCTATCCGCCACCCTCTTCTATGTCCTCGTCTACACCGGCTGGCTCAAGCGCACCACACCCCAGAACATCGTCATAGGAGGAGCCGCCGGCTCCATCCCCCCCATGGTGGGATGGGCCGCCGTTACTGGCGAAGTCGGACTTCCCGCCGTCTACCTGTTCGCCATCATCTTCTTCTGGACGCCTCCCCACTTCTGGGCGCTGTCCCTCCTCATCCGCGACGACTACGCCCGCGCGGGAGTGCCCATGCTCTCCGTAGTCTCCACCCCGGAGCAGACCACCCTTCAGATATTCTTCTACACCCTAGCCCTCGTTGGCCTCACCATCATGTTCGGCCTCATCCCCGCCGTCGGCTGGGTCTACCTGTCAGCGGCCGTTGCCCTCGGCCTGGTGTTTATCTGGATGGCCTGGCAGCTCAAGAGGGACTACTCCCGGCCCAACGCCAGGAAGGTCTACCTGTACTCCCTTCTCTACCTCGCCCTGCTCTTCGGCGCGGTGATGGCCGACAGTCTGCTGCCCTGGTAGTCCCCCTTTGCCGACCTGCCGGAACGCCCCCGGCCGGTGCCTCGAACTGCCCTCCGTAACCGTCAATTTACATTGACATCCCATTATCCCTGTGCTATTGTCGGCGCTAGTGAAATTTTGCACAGACTCAGGCGTTCTATTGGGAGACACGCAAAATGCTCCACTTGCCCCCCGGCAGGGCAGATTCCCCGGCACCGCCCCCTGGAACTCCTCAGCGGAAACCCCTCAAGCAGTGGTTCCATCGTAAGCACCTAGTATTCCTTGGCCTCCTCGCCGTCGCCATGCTTATGCTGGCGTGCGACGCCGACGCCCGGCAGTCCACCTTTGGCACCGCCGGCCCGGTGGCCGAGAAGCAGTTGCTGCTCTTCAACGTCCTGCTCTGGGTTATGGTCGCCGTGTTCATCTTGGTGGAAGGCGCCCTCGTCTACGCCGCCATCAAGTTCCGCCGCCGTCCCGGACAGGGACTGCCCAAGCAGGTCCACGGAAACACTCCCCTCGAAATAACCTGGACCGTCATTCCCACCATCCTGATCCTCGCATTGGGCGGATGGTCGGTCATCACCCTCTTTGAGCTGGAAAGACCCCCCGTTTCCGCCGACAACCCCATCCTCGAAATTACCGTCACCGGACACCAGTGGTGGTGGGAATTCGAGTACCACGACGCCGATGGCAACGGAAAAATAATCACCACCGCCAACGAACTCAAGATCCCCGTCGGCCGTCCCGTTGAGGTTCTGCTCCAGAGCGACGACGTAATCCACAGCTTCTGGGTGCCCAAGCTCGCCGGAAAGGTCGACGTGGTGCCCACCCGCAACAACCGCATGTGGTTCCAGGCCGACGAGACCGGCATCTTCTACGCCCAGTGCGCCGAGTTCTGCGGCATCGCCCACGCCCAGATGAAATTCATCGTCGAGTCGCTGACCAGGGACGAATACGACTCATGGGTCGCCGGATGGGGCGAGTTGCCCCGGTTGTCGCCCCAGGCATCCCAGGGACAGTCCATCTTCAACGGAGTGGGTGGCTGCGTCGTCTGCCACACCGCCAACGGTATCGACCTGCCGGCGGTGGTTGATGGACGCGTGGCCGGTTTCCTGGCCTCCGATGTCGGTCTTGCTCCCGGACCCAACCTCACCGACCTGGCAACCAGGACCACCTTCGCCGCAGGTATCGAGGACCTGAACCGGGAAAACCTGCGCCGCTGGCTCACCGACCCCGAGCAGGTCAAGCCGGGCAACTTCATGTCCGAGCGCGCCACCATCTACCAGACCGCCGACGGCCGCTCCAGCTTGAGCCAGCAGGAAATCACCCTGTTGATTGAGTATCTGCTTAGCTTAAAGTAAACTTTTTGCAGGGACAGTTGCGCCGCGTGGCAGGAACCCTGGGCTCCGGCCCGGAAATGCCCCGGCACCCCCACCATCACAATGAAGCAATCGCAGCCGACCCGTAAACAGAGGCAGCAATGGCCGTAACAGATGTAATAGCACGACCGGTCAGCGCCACCGGATTGTGGAGTTGGATTACCACCGTAGACCACAAGCGCATCGGCATCCTCTACGGTGTTACCGCGTTCATCTTCTTCCTAGTGGCCGGCGTAGAAGCCGGAGTTATCCGCGCCCAGTTGGCCGTGCCGGACAACGGCTTCGTGAGCCCCGACGTCTTCAACCAGATGTTCACCATGCACGCCACGGCGATGATCTTCATGGCCATCATGCCGTTGGGCGCTGCCTTCTTCAACTTCGTCATACCCCTGGCTATCGGTGCCCGTGACGTAGCCTTCCCCCGCCTCAACGCCTACAGCTATTGGGTCTTCCTCTTCGGCGCGCTGCTCATGCACTCCAGCTTCCTCGTCGGACAGGTCCCCGATGCCGGCTGGTTCGCCTACGCCAACCTCACCGAAAAGCCCTACAGCGCCGGCCAGGGCATCGACTTCTGGGCCATGGGCCTCCAGGTCCTCGGCGTCGCCTCCCTCGCCGCTGCCTTCAACTTCGTCGTCACCATCATCAACATGCGCGCCCCGGGCATGAGCCTCATGCGGATGCCCCTCTTCGTCTGGATGACCCTCGTCACCTCTATCCTCCTCGTCCTCGCCTTCCCCGTCATCACCGTCGGATTGATCGAGCTCAGCTTCGACCGCCTGTTCGGCACCCACTTCTTCAACACCGCCGGCGGCGGCGACCCAATAATGTGGCAGCACCTCTTCTGGATCTTCGGACACCCCGAGGTCTACATCCTCATCCTTCCCGCCATGGGCATCGTCTCCGAAATCCTGCCCACCTTCTCCCGGAAACCCCTCTTCGGATACCCGGTGGTGGTCTTTTCCGGCATCGTCATCGGCATCATGGGATGGGCCGTTTGGAGCCACCACATGTTCACCGTCGGCCTCGGCCCGGTGGCCAACTCAGTGTTCACCATCACCACCATGCTCATCGCTGTGCCCACCGGCGTGAAGATATTTAACTGGATCGGCACCATGTGGGGCGGCTCCATCGACTTCAAGAGCGCCATGCTGTTCTCTGTCGGATTCATCGCCCTGTTCATCGTGGGCGGTCTCAGCGGCGTCTCCCACGCCGTGTCCCCCTCCGATAACCAGCAGCAGGACACCTACTACATCGTCGCCCACATCCACTACGTGCTCTTTGGAGGCTCCATCTTTGCCCTCTTTGCCGGCATCTACTACTGGTTCCCCAAGATAACCGGCAAGCTCCTGGACGAGACCCTGGGCAAGATCAACTTCTGGCTTCTGTTCATCGGGATGAACATCACATTCTTCCCCATGCACTACGTCGGACTCAACGGAATGCCCCGCCGCATCTACACCTACTCGACCGAGTACGGCTGGGACGCCCTGAACATGATCTCCTCCCTCGGATACATCGTACTGTTCGTCGGCGTTCTGGTTTTCCTGGTCAACTTCTTCAAGACCGTGTACGCCGGCCAGGAAGCGGGACACGACCCCTGGGACGCCCCCGGCCTGGAATGGTCCATCGCCTCCCCCCCGCCGGTCTACAACTTCGCCCGCATTCCCCAGGTCCTGGGCCAGGACCACTACTGGATCGTAAAGCGGCGTGCCGAGGCCGAAGGAAACCCCATCACCGGCCCTGAGCCTTACGTGGATCCCGAGACCATCCACATGCCCAGCCCTTCCTACTGGCCTTTCGTCACCGCGGTCGGCACGGTCCTGATTGCCGCCGGGTTCTTCTTCGAGTTCCCCCTGGACTACATCAAGTATCCTCTGCCCTTCGTCGGCGGACTGATTGCCTTTGTCGGAGTGATCGGCTGGAGCAACGAACCCCCTGCTCCCGAGTCCCATCACGGCGCCGAAGGCCATCACGAAGCCCACCATTAGGAGGCCCCAGCCTTGGCTCAAGTCAGTGGACAACTGCCCACAGCCGACGTAGACCACACCTATACCAGCACCGGCCTCAACCACCGGAAGCTGCTGATGTGGGTGTTCCTCAGTTCCGACTGCCTGTTCTTCGGCGCCCTCATCGCCACCTACATGGTGTACCGGGGCCAGAGCCTCGTCGGCCCCTATCCCATCGACATCATCGACGTCCCCATCACCACCATAAGCACCTTCGTCCTGCTGTGCAGCAGCTTCGCCATGGTTCAGGCCCTCGCCGCCACCAACCGAAACGACCAGCGCGGAATCCAGCTTTGGCTGCTCGCCACCGCTTTCCTGGGCGCCATTTTTATCGGGTTCCAGGTCTACGAGTTCAACGAGTTCCGCGCTCACGGCCTGAAGATCGACACCAACCTCTTCGGCACCACCTTCTTCACCCTGACCGGCTTCCACGGCGCCCACGTCACCTTGGGAATCGTCTGGCTCGTCGCCCTGTTCATCGTCGCCCGCAAGGGCAGGCTGGGACCGGCCACTGCCCTCGACGTGGAGATCGCCGGACTATACTGGCACTTCGTCGACATCGTCTGGATCGTGATTTTCACCCTGCTTTATCTCGTCGGCGGCTTCGACAGCGGCCCCGTGGCTGCCGAGTCCCACGCCTTACTCCAGTCCTCGTTGACGGTCCTTCCCACCTAAGGAGCACGGTTTAATGAGCGCCCACCACTCCGAAGAACATCACGAGGGGGGACACCACCCCACGTTCCGGCAGTACGTCTTTATTGCCATCATCCTGTTCGTCATCACGGCGGTAGAGTTCCTGATCATTGTTCCCGAGTCACTGCAGGGATCATCGCTTGTGGTGGCGCCCCTCTTCATTCTTTCCATCCTCAAGTTCGCCATTGTCATCGGCTGGTACATGCACCTACGGTTCGACCCCAGGATGTTCACCACCGTGTTCCTGGCCGGATTGTTCCTCGCCCTTCTCGTTGTCTCCGCGGTCCTCGGCCTGTTCGGCTCCTTCCAGCCTACCCCTCGGCCCTACGCCCAGGCCCACGCCGTCCCTTACTCGAAAGACCATGCTGAGCCCTCCCCGCCGGCAGTCGTGGAGCCGTCTGCCCCTGCGGCCGATGCCGGCACGACATCCCAGCCGGCTGCCCCCGCAGAATCCGAAGCGCCCGCCGCCGCTGACGGACTGGGCCAGGAAATTTTCCTCAGCAACGGTCAGTGCTACACCTGCCACACCATCGCCGGCGAATCCGAAATAGGAGTTCTGGGACCGGAGCTTACCGGCATCGGCGCCGATGCCGCCACCCGGAAGCCCGGCATGTCTGCTGAGGACTACCTGCGCGAGTCCATCCTGGAACCCGACGCCTTCATCGAAGAGGGGTGCATGACTGGCGCTGGCACCGCCTGCTCCCCCGGCGTGATGGCCCCCTTGGTCACCGCCGCCAACCTCTCCGATGCCGACGTCGAAGCCTTGGTCCAGTTCCTTCTAACCCAGTAGGAACCCGGCACCGCCATAACCCGGAACAGCAAACGGGCCGCACAGGATGCGGCCCGTCAATTTTTCTGTCGGTTTCCCCGGAGCCCTCACCCATACCCCTCCCTGAACCCCGTACCCACCAACGCGCCAACGCGTTCCCCCATCCTCTGGGCGACGAACCCAATGCCCTGCTCCGTAAACCGCAGGTCCCGCGACAGGATTGCCTCCCGGCTCATCCCCGCCAGCCTGCGCCCGTAGTCGTACACCAGCCCCTGGATGTCCTCGGGACTCGACGCCATCCCCCGGAACACCCGGAACATGGGGTCGGTCCGCAGCAGGTTAAACACCTCTTCCCCTTCCAGCCGCGGATGCTGGTCCAGCAGCACCGAAACCCCGAAGTCTATCAACGTCATCCCGCCGTTTTCGTCGGCCAGCAGGTGCGACCGGCCCTCCGGGTCCGAGAGCGTCGCGTCGTTGTAGCAGATCCCCCGGCCGTGTAGCGCTGCCATCATTCGCCCCAACCCTTGCCCCGCCTCCAGCCAGGACTCCTCAGCAACCGTCTCGACCGGCAGCTCCGTGAAGAACCTTCCCCGCACCAGGTCCTCGCACAGAAACCCGGCCAGGCTCTCCCGTTGTCCGGGCCCCACCGCCAGTTCCCCGGCGATAGCCGCAATCTCGTCCTCCCGTCGGCTCTGCTTGGGCTTGACTGCCGCCCCGTCTTCTCCGTTGTCCAGCAACGCAACCAGCCCCCTCGTCCGACCTTCCCACGCGACCGCCGGAGGGGTTTCCTGCCCGTAGACCCAACCATGAATGGTCGGGAAAAACCCGAAGATTGAGTAGGCCAGGGCTTTGGCATCCCCGCACAATCGCTCGAACAACGCCGGATTCTCCACGGACAGCCCCCACAGCGGGGCCAGCGGCGGGGGACAGCGCCCTTCGCCAACGGCAGTCTCCGCCGCCGCTCGTTCGACAGCAGGCCGGTTTTCCAGGAAGGCAATCGCCCGCCTGATTTCCCCGACCTCCGCCGCCGTGTATGTCCCGTCGCTCACCGGAGGCGTCAGCCGCCGGATTCCGGCTCCAGCGAATACCCTCCGTCGGCATCCGGCGCCAGCCGCCACACCTTCTCAACTGCCTCCAGGTTCAGCGGCCCGTAGATATGCGGATAAATCTCCCCCGACCGGCTCGGCTCCCGCTTGACCGGCGCTTCCAGCCGCTCCGTATCCAGTGCCAGGACCAGCATATCCTCCCTTCCGGGGTAAAGTCGGTACGCCACCCGCAGCATCTGCTCCTCATCCCGGGAACAGTGGATGAACCCCTCGCTGGACAGTGACTCGGGAAGGTGCTCCCCCTTGCTACGTGCCTCGTCCCAGCTCGCCCGGTCAATAAGATGCAATATGCTCGCCATAATTCCTCCCCCCAGTCCTACCCGAAATGGAAACCATCCAGCCCCGGTCAGCGCCGCCATTGTAACCCATCGTTGTTGACCGGACAGCGTCGCGGCTCGGCCGCTTTCTTCCCCGGCCCGCCTTCCTTCTGCCCCGTCTATCCCCGTCCTCCTTTCCCGCGCAGGAATGTCACCCTCACGTAGGCGGGAGCGGACATCCAGACCCCCATCGCCGTAGGATCGCGCCCCCCAAAGCTGGTCTCTGCCTGCTGACCAGGGCTATTGCCCTCGGGGAAAGCACCACCAACATGTTGGTATTTTCACCAACATGTTGGTGCCGCTTTGCACGAAAAATAGGATTTCCAGAAATTTCTTACAAATCTCGTACGAAAAATCCCGACCCGCACCATCCCGGGCCACTTGCAACTCCGGGACTCCCGTCATTGCCCCGAAGGTGTACAATTCCCCGGAGCTTGGGTAGAACTTTGCTACAGCACCCCGGGTGGAACGCCGTGCTCCACCGGACAGGCGAACTGTGGGGGTTAACATGACGAGCTTGATGCGAGCGACTGGCATGATGGTGCTGGTCGTGGTGCTGGTCGTCGGGACTGTGCTATCCGCTTTCTTACTGACTTCCCAGGACCAGGACCCGACCGCTAGTGCCAGGACCAGTATCCCTGCTGAAGCAGAGAAGGATCTGAACCCTTCTGCAGCCGAACCCCGGGAGCAACCGTTGGTCGAGGCCGTCGAACCGCAGTCCGGGCCGGGACCCGAGCCGGACAAGGCTCTCCTGATCCAGGAACCGGAAACTCCCAGGGAGTTGATCGCTGCCCGCGGGGAAGGCTCGATCGTCCTGAGATGGCTGGCCCCCGCCTCTGGAACAGCCAGCCACTACTCGGTCACCCGGACCCATTGGGACCAGGGGGCAATGGTGGAGTCGTTCACCGTTGACGCCTCCTCCACCCGGTTCGTCGATCCCGGCGTCCAGGCCGACGTGACCTACACCTACACGGTCACCAGCCATGGCAACGGCCTGGTGAGCCCGCCGGCGGCGGTGATGGTCACTCCGCCGGAGCCCGACCCGCAACCGGCCCGCGCGCTGGCCCAGGAAGCGGTGAATCCCCAGCTCTTCAATCCCGACACCGGCTACGACATCTTCACCGGGTACGGGGCCACGACTGAGGTCAGCCTCGGGGACTACCTGGTCGGCGGGGCAGGAGAGATCGAGTTCTCTCTACAGTCCTGCGACGGGTCCAGCGGAGACTACTACGACTCGGTGACCGTTTCCAATGGCGCCCTCGTGGCGGAGGCCAACACCCTGGGCCATGTTCACGGGCAGAACACCCTGACCGCAACCGCATGCGCCGTAACCGGGTCCAGCGGGACCGACAGTGAGAACCAGGAGTTCCGCCTGTACACGGTGGCCGACCGGACTCCCCAGGCGCTGCCTCCGGGATCGCTCGCCCTGGTGGAGGCGAGGCCTACCGAGATGGACGTGCGGATAAGCCTGCCGGGAAGCTCCCTGGGGTACCTTCGGATGGGATGGCGAAAGCCCGGAGACCGGCCCACCTTTGCGGTTGCAAGGGGGGTGACCGGCGACACGGTACTGACCATTCCAGGTCTGGAGGCGGGGACGGACTACGAGGTCAGGGCATACCTGATGACCACCCAGGCCTTTCACCTGTACAGCGGGGGCAGTTCGGCACCCGCCGGTGTTCTGATACCCGAGGCGAGCCCAGAGGGCAAGTGGATCAGCAACCTGGTGAGCGGAGGCCTGGGCAAGGGGCAGACAATCACGCTGCGAACCAACGTGGCTCCGCCGCCACCGCCGCCCACTCCAGAGCCGACGCCTCTGCCTACGCCGATGGCTATCCGTCCGTTGCCGACCCAGGAACCGGAAGAAGAGCTTGAAATGGACACGGACAACGACGGGTTCGACACGCCGACTCCCGGGACGGACGACGACGACACGGATACTCCGACGCCAGACACTCCGACGCCAGACACCCCGACGCCAGACACCCCAACGCCAGACACCCCAACGCCGGACACCCCAACGCCGGACACCCCAACGCCGGACACCCCAACGCCGGATACCCCAACGCCGGATACCCCAACGCCGGACACCCCA
This sequence comes from uncultured Dehalococcoidia bacterium, assembly GCA_951812535.1. Classification (GTDB taxonomy): domain Bacteria; phylum Chloroflexota; class Dehalococcoidia; order Lucifugimonadales; family UBA3495; genus CATOSK01. The sequence continues at coordinate 256,042 of CATOSK010000003.1, forward strand.
ACGCCGGACACCCCAACGCCGGACACCCCAACGCCGGACACCCCAACGCCGGACACCCCAACGCCGGACACCCCAACGCCGGATACCCCAACGCCGGATACCCCAACGCCGGACACCCCAACGCCAGACACTCCGACGCCGGACACCCCAACGCCGGACACGCCGACACCGGATACTCCGACACCGGATACTCCGACGCCGGATACTCCGACACCGGATACTCCGACACCGGATACTCCGACACCGGATACTCCGACACCGGATACTCCGACACCGGATACTCCTGATACCCCGGAGAACGACTCCGACGAGAACAGTTGACGGCTGAGGCATGACGACCCTTCCCCTCGGCACGGTCCCGCTGGAACCCCAGGTCGTCATTCCCGGGGACCCCGGTCTCCGGGACCTCCCGCAGTTGTTCGACGGAGGCTGGGTGTGGCAGGCCTACTGCGGCCGCTTCGGCAACCCTGAAGTCCAGGCCCAGGAGATCCGCGTCCAGCGTTTCAGCCACAGTCCCGGGCGCCAGGCCACGGTGACCTATGCCGCGGAATGGGACCCCGAAGAGTTCATCCCTTCCGAACACTTCACCATCAGGTTGAATCGCGGCAGTGCCGTCGAGCTGTTCCGCTTTCCCGACGACAGCTATCTTCCGGGGCTGGCCCGCGCCGCCAACCCCGAGGAGGCGATCAGGCTGGTCAACAAGCACGTCACGGTGATTCCGGCACGCCGCTTGCGTGTGGACGTGGTCCGTTACCGCCCGTCCAGCCACGCCGTACTGCGGCACGGGATCCGGTCAGCCCGGTTCTACGTCCGGGCGATACGGCCTCCGGCCGTATCCTCCTACGTAGAGGCAGCCGAGCTGGTGGGGCACTCCGGGTTCGTCGTGCCCAGGCTGGCCGGATGCTGGCCCGACGGAGGGGTCCTGTGGTTGTCGGAGATCCCAGGCAGCAACCTGCGGGGACATATCAGGGCTGGGTACCAGCCGGAGCCAGGGATGCTTCTGGAAGGGCTGGAACGGCTATGGAGCGCCCCCGGCGGGAGTGACCATCGCCCATTCAACTTGCCCGGGGCCTACCGGTGGGCTGACCGCACCCTGAAGCACGCCACCCGGGATCTGGAGGAACTGCGGCGGAAGCTCGATGAGGCGGCCACTGCCCTGGACCCCTTCGTCGAGGCCTGGACGCCCTCCTGCATTGCCCACAACGACTTCTATGACGACCAGATGCTGCTTCTTCCGGACGGGAGGGTGGCCCTAGTGGACTTCGAGGAAACTGGGGCGGGAGACCCCCTACTGGACGTGGGCAACTTCCTCGCCCACCTGCGCTGGGCAGGTTGTTTCCGGAGGGAGAGCCAGGCCAAGGCAAGCCTGGCCTACCACCAGGTATTCCGGCGGGCCGCCCTGGAGCGGTTCCAGTGGAGCGAACAGGACCTGGCTCTGAGGGAGGCGGTGTGCCTCTTTCGCATATGCACGAACACGGTCCGCCAGCTGCAGCGGGACTGGCCCAGGAGACTTGACGAGGGACTAGCGCTGGTATCCGAAAGCTTGCCCTGAGGGTAAGAGAATTCGCACGAGCACCCGAGCATTGCTATGGGACCGCGCCCGACCATCCCTCCGTTGGCCCCGCTGGACGGTGCATCGTGAATGTCAATGGAGCTCAAGGGATTCAAATGCAGTTGCCCTTTCAGTGGGCCAGGGCAATCGCCTGAAGTCCGACTCGGCCCTTCCACCTTTCCTCCCGTCATTTGTATGTTGCGAAAGCTGCGCAGAGCCCGCCCTCGCGTAGGCGGGGCGGGAATCCAGACCCCCGTCGCCTCTTCCCGGGAATAACGTGTTGACCATTCCCTGGCAGTTTGACCAAACCGACACTCATGCGACAGCTCCGGCCCACTGACAGTTGGCCCTTTCCCGTCATGGCCGCTTTGCGCTACTATGGAACAAGGCCCTCTGGCGCCCCTCGAGGCGAAGTGTTGATTATCTTGCCCAAGAACCTGACTGGCCCTCGGCACATAACAGCCCTCCGTCCCGGGCAGGAATGCACCGAAATGCACCAGGAAACTTTCTCCTGACTCACTGGAGGCAGTGGCTCCAACCCCGCTTGTGGTAGGATTGTGCTAAAGCCCAAGAAGAGGTACAAATGAAGGCTGAACAGCACCAGGGACAGGCCCTGGCCTACCTGAATGTCTATCCCGACGGCTACCAGGAAGATGCCCCCTACCCCCTGGTCATCCTGCTCCACGGCTTCGGCGCCAACATGCGCGACCTGGCCGGATTGGCCCCCTCCATCCACCGGGAAGGTTACGTTTACAGCCTCCCCAACGCCCCCATCCCCTTCAACGTCGGCCTCGGGATGGTTGGATACGGCTGGCATCCGCCCCGCGGAGAGGCCCAGCCTGGGGACTTCGAGAAAGCCGAGGAACAGGTTGCCGCCTACTTCGACGACGTCTTCGCCCAGTTCGGCACTGCCCCCGGAAATGCCGTACTCATGGGCTTCTCCCAGGGCGGCGGAATGACCTACCGCTGCGGCTTGGAACGCCCCCACATCTTCGCCGGGCTCGCCGCCCTCAGCGCCACCCTTCCCGACCGGGACATCCTCAAGACCAAGCTCCCCGACAACCGAGACCAGCCCATCTTCATCGCCCACGGCGACCACGACCCCATGATCTCCATGGACACTGCCCAGGCCGCCCGCGACTTCCTCCAAGAGGAAGGCTACGCCCCCAGCTTCCACGAATACCCCATGGGACACGAAATCCCTCCGGCCGTAATCAACGACCTCGTTCCCTGGTTGACCGGAGTCCTGCCGCCCCGCTCCTCCGGCTGACCACGCCTTGACACCATTCGTCGGCGGGACTTACCATTCTTGCATCATCCTTCAGCCGCGCAGCCCTTTTGGACAAGTCACGCTCCTCCAGGGTCTCAGCGGCAGCCCTCGGGGCTGGATGACAACCGGCCAACGGATCCGGTCCCTGAAACCGGAAGTCTCCGGTTCCGCACCGCAAGTGGGGATATAGCTCAACTGGGAGAGCGCGGCGTTCGCAATGCCGAGGTTGGGGGTTCGAGCCCCCCTATCTCCACCACCCCTTCCCCCCAACAATCCCCTTAAAGTCCCACAACGTCCCCGTTCAAGAACGGCCCCAATACGAATTTGGGTCGGAAATCCCCGTTGTGTCCCGCAGACCCCATGCATCACGTGGGCATATTCGCAGGAAATACGGGGAACGGGGAATGCCTCATCTGACCGCACTAAGCAACTATCTCAAGACTTGGAGTTGCCGTCGACGGCTGTACCAGAGCAGGGCGCGGGCCAGTTGGATCAGCCCGATGTAGTTGGACGCCTTCTTGTCATAGCGCACCAGGATGGCACAGCACTTGGAAAGCCAAGTCACGGTGTGCTCCACCACCCATTTTTCCCCTATCCCAGTCGGAGGGAATTCGCGTCCGCCCCTTCACCCCCGTACCGTTTTGAGATAGCTGCTTACAGGTCTCGCAGACGGTGAAAGCAAGGTCAATGGTCAACGGATCACTGCCGTGTCCGGCCCTAGCCTGGGCGGCTGGGGCCGGACACGGCCTGCTAACCCGGTCCAGTTGGCGCACCTGGCCCCACCGGAAACTCCGCAGGAAAATCCCAAGGGTGGATGGCGGCTTGACCACGCAGCCCAGCACCGGTGCCCCTCAGGGTGAGCGACTTGTCTCCCGCACTCGCTCGAACCGGCGCATTTCCTACGTCAACGTGGCTTTCCACCAGTCCGCCCAGCCCCAGATGGTGGGCCAAGGCGACCAGCAGGAGCAAGCCGGCGTTGGCCATCAGGCGGCGGTCGTCGAAGGCGACATGGATGCGGTCGGGCTGCTTGCCTGGTAGCGTCTCCTAGATGCTCCTCGTTTCGGGTCGGCTCATTGTTTCGAAAACCATGATCCCCGAAGCCGTGAGCACTTTCTCATTGCCTCAGCACGCCGCCACAGCCATCCTTTCGGTGGATTGGGGCTTCGGTTTATTGTCGGGTCGGGGCGGTTCTGATATATTGGGCTTCCGTACCTTGGAGGGATCGCATAGTGGTCTAGTGCGGGCGCCTGCTAAGCGCTTATCCTGGGAAACCGGGATCGTGGGTTCGAATCCCACTCCCTCCGCTGCCCACTTGTTTCCAAGACCGGGAAACAAAGCCTCGCTGGCCTGTTCAGATTCCCCAAAAGTTCCCTCTGTAAGTTCCCATAACGTCCCTCAAATCCCACACATCAGGCGGCAAATGGTTTCGGATAAACAGGGCGTGACATGGCTAGACTCACTGTCGCCAAGGTTAAGGCTGTCACCAGACCGATTGACCGTTCACGGGCAGTTTGACCAAAATGGCACTCATGCGATTGCTCTGGTTTCCTGACACCGGCTGCTTTACCGGGGGCATATCCGTCCGGTAAAGTGGTAACCAAATAGCCACCGCTGTACGCCGTCAGGCGGCGGGAAATGGGACAGTTGGGGACGGAATAGGACACATACTTCTTCCCCAACTCCCCGGAGACGGTTGGTACCGGTGCGACAAGACGATACAAAACCAGCCCAGACCGCGACATATAGGAGGAAAACCCGGACACTTGGAGGATGAACCTGGACGAATCTTCCCCGATTTCACACTCAAGTGTTGCCAAGTGTCGCGTTGTGTCGCCCCCCCGATACGGTTTCACCCGTGCACTTTCCCGTCTTTCCCCGACGAACCCCGCGCGAAAGCCGCCGGCGTTGAGAGAAGTTGCCTGGCGCCGGCGGTGGAGTCGCCAAACTTAACCCAGACCCCCGTCGTCTGGTCCCTACAGTATCGTGTTGACCGTTTACTAACAGGTTGACCAAACTGGTACTCGTGCGATTGCCCTGTCCTGTTCTGGCAAGTCGTTGACTTGTAGTTTGCGTCCGTGTAGCATGATCGTGCGTCTTCGCCGTTCAATCTCACTCTTCCCAGTTTATCAGTCTCAACATGGACGCATCGGGTACAAGAGGCCACGTCAAGGCTTCAACGGGATACGGGCGGCCGGAAAGATCACGCCCTGCATTCGACCGGAAGAATGCGCGGTTTTATCGGTCGTCTTTTATATTGCTCTCAACCATGGGTGGTAGGGTATAATCTGACTCTAGCGTCGTCCCATTGGTGGGCGCCACTAAAACCAAGTTAAACTGCAGAGTAGCCTTGACGGGAGGCCCGTTTCGTCAACCACCCGTAGCTTTGCCCGGGTTTCCCGTTTCCCTTCATCTTGCGCTTAAGACGCTCCTAAGGAGATTGGTAATGGAACTAGGAATCGTTCGGGAAAATGGGATACTGATCGCCAAGCCCCAGGGGCGTCTCGACGGCTCCAACGCTCAAGAGTTCCAGGGAGACCTGAGCGAGGCTATTAGCACCGACGACAGGGGCGTGGTACTTGATCTGGCGGATCTTTCTTACATCAGCAGCGCTGGGCTACGGGTCATCCTCATGACCACCAAGGCGCTCCAACGTCAAAGCACCGAGCTCGCCGTCTGTTCCCTTTCCGACCCCATCCGCGAGGTGTTTGAAATCAGCGGGTTCGACAAGATTATCCCGGTCTGGGGCTCCCAGCCCGACGCAATCGCCAGCTTCTCCGGTTGAGAGAAACCTGTCGCGTAAACGGACGGCTCACCCGTCCCTCCGGTACCTCTGGTTCGGGTACTCCCGTTGACCAGGCCAGGGTTGGACCGCATTCCCGTGCCATGCTGCCATCGGCAACTGGCTGGCTAGTGCAGGAAACCGTGGTGAGCAAGCACTTCCATCCCGAGCGAAGCCCAGCCCGTATAAACCTTCCCGGAAAGAGCATGCTACTCCGCCCCTGGGGCCACACCGGACCAAACTGACGGACTGCTGCCGTGGACTTTGTCGGCTACGGGCTGGATCCCGCAATCTACGATGAGATGTTCCTTCCGGATGGCACGCCCCGGGATCATTGCCAACAGCTCTACGATACCCTCTCCGAACTTTCCGGTCCCGAGTTGACCAGCATCCACGAGCGGGTTAACCGCTCTTTCTCCAACGAAGGCATCACCTTCACGGTCTACGGCGATGAAGAAGCCGAAGAGAGGATCATCCCCATAGACTGCCTCCCCAGGCTTATGGCGGCATCCGATTGGAAGCAATTGGAACTGGGCCTCGCCCAACGCCTGAAGACCCTCAACCTCTTTCTCCAGGACATTTACAACGACGCCCGCATCCTCGCCGACGGCGTGATCCCGGCGGATATCATCTACAGTTGCCCCCAATTCCGTGAAGAAATGCGGGGGTTCTCGGCCCCCGGCGGCACGTGGGTAGCCATTTGCGGCACCGACCTGGTGCGCACCAACGACGGGTTCCAGGTGCTGGAGGACAATCTCCGCGTCCCTTCCGGAGTGTCCTACATGCTGGCCAACCGCAAGGCGGCCAAGGCCAGTCTCCGCCGCCTTTACCGGAGCATGAGAGTGCGTGAGGTCGAGCACTATGGACGGGAACTCCTCGACACCCTCCAGGAACTGGCTCCCCGCGAGATGTCCAACCCCTCCATCGCGTTGCTCACCCCCGGCGTTTACAACTCCGCCTTCTACGAGCACGTCTTCCTAGCCCACGAGCTTGGAGCGGAATTGGTGGAGGGACAGGATCTCCTGGTCCGGGACGATTTCGTCTTCATGCGCACCACCGATGGACTCAAGCGCGTCGACCTGATATACCGCCGGGTCGACGACGATTTCCTGGACCCCACGGTTTTCCGGCCCGACTCCCTGCTGGGCGTCCCCGGGCTCCTCCGCTGTTGCCAGCTTGGCAACGTCACTCTGGCCAACGCCCCCGGAACCGGAGTGGCCGATGACAAAAGCGTCTATGCCTTCGTCCCCGACATGGTGCGCTACTACCTGAACGAGGAACCCCTGCTATCCAACGTGGAAACCTACCTCTGCCGCCGGCCCGAGGGACTCGAGTACACCCTTGACAATCTCCAGGACCTGGTCGTCAAGCGCGTCGGAGGCTCCGGGGGTTACGGGATGCTTATCGGCCCCCATTCAACCGCCGAGGAGCGCGAAGACTACGCGAGGGAGATCCGCTCCGACCCGGCCGACTTCATCTCTCAACCGGTTTTGGCCCTCTCCCGGGCCCCTTGTCTAATTGGAGACCGCTTCGAGCCCCGCCACGTGGACCTGCGCCCCTTCGTTCTCCAGGGACAGCGCACCCGTGTCGTCCCGGGGGCCTTCTGCCGGGTGGCCCTCCGCCGTGGCAGCCTGGTAGTCAACTCCAGCCAGGGGGGCGGCGGCAAGGATTTCTGGGTGCTAGAGGACTGACCGATATGCTGCATTCCTTGGTCACGCGCAGTAATCACGCACTCCGTGCTTTGGCATGGCCGAGATCGTCTCCCCGACGGGCCAGGCTTCTCCTCCTCGCCGCCGCGGTGGTGCCCGTTGGAGTCTTCTTCGGCCATACCGGCGTGGCCTTCGCTTCCAGCGATGAGGAGCTTCGCTTCGTCTTCAACACCTTCTCGTTCCTTCTGTGGGGCGCAATGGTCATGTGGATGTGCGCCGGGTTCACCATGCTCGAGTCCGGTTCGGTCCGCACCAAGAACGCCTCCATGATTTGCCTCAAGAACATCGGCCTCTACTCCATCGCCGGTCTCGCCTACTTCATCATCGGCTACAACCTCATGTACGTCGATGTGCAGGGCATTGTCGGGTCCTTCCGTCTCCTCTACGGCTCCTCTCCCGAAGAACTTGCCCTTCTCGGCGGGGACGCTAGTGGCCTTGGCACGGTGCTGGAGTCCGGACATTCCACCATGTCGGACTGGTTTTTCCAGATGGTCTTCGTCGCCACCACGGCCTCCATCGTCTCCGGCACCCTCGCCGAGCGGGTCAAAATGTGGCCTTTTTTCCTCTTTACCCTCCTCTTGACCGCCTTCATCTATCCCATCGTGGGTGCCTGGACCTGGGGCGGCGGGTGGCTGGACAAGTTGGGGTTCGAGGATTTCGCCGGTTCTACCATCGTCCACAGCACCGGGGGCTGGGCCGCGCTGGCCGGCGCCATTGTCGTCGGACCCCGCCTCGGAAAGTTCCGCCGGGACGGCAAGAGCAACCCTTCCCCGCCGTCCAACGTGGTCGCGGTCACCCTGGGAGTATTCATTCTCTGGTTCGGCTGGTTCGGGTTCAACGGCGGTTCCCAGCTTGCCCTGGGGAGCGCCCTGGACGTGGTGGCCATGGCCAACGTCCTGGTCAACACCAACCTGGCGGCAGCGGCCGGAGTAATCGCCGCGCTGGTCCTGTCCCGGATGGTCCTCGGCCGCATAGACCTCACCGCTGTACTCAACGGGGCCATCGCGGGACTGGTCTCGATAACCGCCGGTCCTGACATCACCGAACACTATTGGGCGATCATCATCGGGGCCATCGGCGGCGTGATTTGCACCGGCGGAATCAAGCTCCTCGAAATGCTGAAGGTCGACGACGTCGTCGGAGCGATTCCCGCCCACCTCTTCGCCGGAATCTGGGGAACCCTCGCCGTTTGTATCGTCGCCGACGGCGACATCTTGGCGCAACTCGCCGGAATCGGCGCGGTAGGAGCCTTCGTCTTCACCGTTTCCTTTGCCCTGTGGAAGGGCATTGACCTGACCTTGGGAGCCCGGGTGCCCGCAGACGTTGAGCGTCTCGGTCAGGACGCCGGCGAACTCGGCATCGAGGCCTACCCCGAATTCGTTCTGATGCCGGAACAATACGAGGAGAGCTGACAACCATGCTCTCCCGAAGCGCCCAGGGTCTGTACTGGATGGGCCGGTACCTTGAGCGGGCCGAACTGCTGTGCCACCTGCTGCAGTTCCAGGTCGAAGCCCTGGTGGACCGGCCCGCCCGCGACATCTACTTCGGCTGGAGCCGAATCTACGGCAGCATGGACCGGGAACCTCCCCACGGGAGCCTCGAGTTCGGCGAGGACAACTACATTCTCGCCGATTCCTACACCCTGACCGACGATCTCACCTTCGACCTGTCCAATCCTGACTCGATATGGAGCTGCTTCTCCCAGGGCAGGGAAAACGCCCGCCAGATGCGCCATTGCATTAGCAACGGGATGTGGACCCGCCTGAACCTTGCCTACCTGCGTATGCGCCAGATAAGCATCCTCGACATCTGGCAGACGTCCCCCGAGAGTTTCTTCCAGGAGACCGCCGCCGAGATCCACACTTTTATCGGCGTGGCGGTGTCCACCATGTATCGGGACGATGGGTGGAACTTCATGCAGCTGGGCCGCAACATCGAGCGCTCCCAGGTCTGGGCAGCACTGCTACTCACCCAGATTTCCGCGGACCCTATGAATGACGGCGCGGACTGGGCCACCCTGCTCCGTTTATGCCACGCCTTTGAAGCCCACAACCGCCGTTATGGTGGCGAAGTACTGCCGGAGAACGCCCTCGACCTCCTCGTTACCGACCCGAGCCTACCAGCCTCCATAGGACGGTCCCTCGACGGTATCGCAGAGCAGATTGCCCGCATCGGCACTGGCCCCATCCCGCGGCAGGGAGAGGCCATTCGGCGGCTGGCCGGGCGCCTGGCTTCCTTGGTACGTTACGAATGGCCTGACCGGGACGATCGGGACGAACTGCTCGAACAGATAAACCGCGGTTGCAGGGACCTGCACTTCCACATCACCAGTGCTTACTTCGAATACCCCGTCTAGGACCGCTTCCGCTCCCCCACCGGCAGGCTGCCCATCCGACACGGGGACGCCCCCCCAACATCCCCGGCGCCCCGGGTCCAAGTCCTGGTCTATGAAGGAAGTTAGTCGGACACTGGTCCCGAAACGACCACAGTGGCGCCCTCCCCCTCTGCTTCCAACCTAGCCGCGGCCGGTTCAACAGGGAGGTCAATCACCATCTCTGTGTATTCCCCAAGCTCGGTGTTTACCTGTATGGAGCCCCCGTGCTCCCGGATAATGTCGCTCGAAATCGCCAGGCCAAGGCCCGTTCCCTCATCCGTCGGCTTGGTCGTGAAGAAGGGGAGGAACATTTTCTCCACCACTTCGTCCGGTATTCCAGGCCCGTTGTCCCGAATGCTGACCAGGACTCGGTCCCCCTGCCGCTTGGTGCCGAGCAGCAAAGCCGGGTAGTAAGTCTCTCCGGCCTCCTCCAGTTCCAGGCGTTTCCTGTTCGTGGCGTAACAGGCGTTGGTCACCATGTTCAGGAAGACCCGGCCCAGGTCCTGGGGTATCGCCTGAATATCCCCCGCCTCCGCATCAAAGTCATCCCGCAGGTCAAGCTGGAAATTCGGGTCCGTTGCCCGGGCGCTGTGGAACGCCAGCCTGGCGTGCTCATCCAACAGGGTATTGATGTCGGTGCTTCGGAATTCCGCCTCTCCCCGGCTCATCATCAGCATGTCTGTAACGATGCGGTTCGCCCGCTCCCCGTGAGACAGAATGCGATCAAAGTTCGAGTCGAGGTCGTCAGTTATATCATTGATCAGTGACTGTTGCTCGTCGTCGAGTTCGTCAGCCGACTCCTTGAGCGCATCCCTCAGCTCATCCAGCAGTTCCTGGGATGACTCGGAGAAGTTCTTCACGAAGTTCAGGGGATTCCGAATCTCGTGAGCGACTCCAGCGGTGAGCTCGCCCAGTGCGGCCAGTTTTTGCTGCATCACGACTTGGTCCTGGGCACGCCGCAGGTCATGGAGCACCGACTCAAGCTCGTCGTTCTTCCCCTGCAATTCTTCTGCCAGGCTCTCCACAAGGTTCAGTCGCTGCACCTCCAGCGCATGACGCCGGAAGACCTCCAGCGCTGCCGCCATGTCAGTAACCTCGTCATTGCCTCCAATCTCAACCTGCGAGTCCAGCTCTCCTCCCGCCATCCGGCGCATCCAGCCCGACAGCATCTGGATCCGCCTCAGCAGCACTCTCCCCACCAGGAGCCAGGCCACCAGAAATGCGCCTCCAATGCTGATGCCCGTAATGGCCAGCAAAAGAGTCCGGCCTTCCAATATGACGATGCTGGATTGGACTGTCGCGGATTGGGCGCTGTCCATCGCGTCAACAACCAGGCCATCCACCTCCTGGATCAGCGCGATGGCTTCGCTCTGATTTTCCGACAGAACGCTCCGCAGGTCTTCTTCCAGGCGCAGCTCTCTCTCCAACAGGTTGAATTCGCTGCTCGCTCCCAGGCTGAACTTGCCCAAATCGGTAAACACCGGCGTCAGCTCATCATGAACCGGTGACCCTTCCAGGGCTCCCAGGTTGCGTTCAATGCGATTGATGGTCGTTTCGAATCGCTCCCGGAGCGGTTCCAGGAAGGACGGGTCCGACACGGTAAAGGCATTGGCCAGCAACTCGGTGGCGATGTTGGCGTCCGCCTGGAGTTCGGTCAGGTAGCGGTAGCGGCTCAACTCCTCCTCTGAAAAATGCGCCGTGAAATCGCTTGGGGCAACCCCCAGATCCCGGTAACCCGTAATGGTATAGAAAAGCTGCTCGTCGATGGCCGGCACCAGCGTGTTATCCAGCCGGCTGCGTATCTCCGACAAGTCCCTTGCCAATGATTCCCTCGCTTCCGCTTGTTGGAACAGTTCAAACTTGTGGCTGCGAATCACCTGCATATTGGTGATCAGATTACCCGAACGTTCGAGGATCGTCTGAAAGCGTTCATCTTCAACATCCGTCACACCGAGGAGGTTCAACTGGCTCTGAATCTCCCCCTGTGACGCCACTATACCCTCGTATATCAACTCCACATCTTCCGGAGTTTCGGCGGTGGCCATGCGCGGCCCCGCCGCCACCAGCGCACTGCTATATTCGGCAATCTCGAACGCGGCGGCCATTTCGGGAATATGCTTTTCGTTCACTCTATCTTGGGCTTCGCCCATCCGGTCGAACGAAAACCAACCCACGAGACTGGCGGCCAAGGTCAGCAGGGCCGCCACTCCAATACCCATGTAGAATTGGGTAGAGAGCCGGAACCTGGCGTGCAGCACCCGCTGCAGCATGCTCCTGTCGGCCAGGGCCGCCGCTTGGGCCGATCTCTGCTCAGCGGTCAGACGTGCGGCGTGTTCCCGGACCCCCTGCTCCGGACTCTCTGGACCATCCCGCAACTCTTCACCGTACCCGGTCATCTCCCTAGCCGCGGCATGTTGTTGGTCCCGTTCCGGCCCCCGTCGGTACCATTCCCGGCCCTGGAGGTACCAGTTGTTCAGGTGCAGGCGAAGCCGGTTGAGTAAACTTCTGCCCGGGAAATCATTTTTACTGTTCATGGTACAGGGTCCCGCAGCGTCTCGATGGGATGATACTGTCCATCGCTCCCTATGGCGGTCAGAAACACCTTGTCCGAGCCCTGGTTGTCACCAAATCCGAAACTCAAACCAAATCCCCCCAGGTCCACGTCTTCGGCGTCCCTGAGGGCATGGAGAAAGCATTCCCTGGTCAACTCTGTCCCGCACGCTTCCAGTCCTGCAATCGCCATCCGTCCGGCCAGGTAGCCCTCCAGGGATACGAACCCCGGTTCGGTTCCCGGGAAGTAGGTTTCCAGGGCCCTGTGGTATTCCCTGACTACCGGGATCGATGTATCCCAGGGGAACGGAACGACCTGCGTGACGAATATCCCCTTCCCAGCCGGACCCAGTTCTTGCGCAAGGGCGTTGCTCCCCACGAAAGAAATGTTGATAAAGACCGGATCAAGCCCGGTGCGGCGCGCCCATTGGACTAGCGCAGCTACCGGCTTGTAGGCTCCCACCAGGATCACCGCTTCCGGATCTCCCCTCCTCAGGTCCAGTAAGGCGGTCTTGACCGCCAGGGTATTGCGCGGATACAACCCGACGGAAACCGGCCCCAAGTCCCGCTTGTTCATGGCCCGGGTTGCTCCGTGGAAGCCGGCCCTTCCAAATGAGTCATCTTGGTAGAGGACTGCGATCCGGTTCAAGCCCAAACCGTCATGTAGCTGGGCGACCATTTCCTCGGTTTCCTGATTGTACGACGCCCGCAGGTTCACGATATTCTTCCACTTGGTTTCCCGCAGGAAAGCAGCGCCGGTGAAGGGAGCGATATACGGGACCTCCGCTTCAAGGGTCACCGGCGTAGCCGAGCGAGAGGTAGGGGTTCCCACGGCGCCGATCAAAGCGAACACCCGCTCCTCTCGTATCAGGTAGCGGGTGTTCGCTATCGCGGCTTCCGGTTCATAGGCGTCGTCCCGGGATGTCAACTCCAGGCGCCGGCCGTGAACCCCTCCCTTTTCGTTAACCTCGTGGAAAGCGGCCTCTATCCCCAGCCTCATGTTGGTCCCCAGCTCCGCCGCCGGTCCAGTCAACGCTGCCGATTGCCCAAAGACAATCCGGTCCCTTTCCACTCCCTGGGTGCCCTCAGCAATCGACCTATCCCTAATCCCGCTTTCCGATGCTTCTCCCTCCGCGGGGGCCATTCCTTGGCCCACGATCTGCACCAGCTCCCCGGGGTGGGCGAGGTCAGCGGGAGATTCCGCTTCATGGATGAATTGGCCCAATCCCCCGAACATTGTCGACAGAATGAGGAATGCCCCACCCAGGACCAACGACATGGGCATTGCCGTCAACAACTGGGTACGAATAGGAATCATTCGCTTATCCGCATCACCATGGTGGAATGGTTCTTCGAGTCTTCCCAGCGGTATCGCAAGTCCTCCGTCATGGTTCGCACGAGAAAGAGCCCCAGCCCGCCGATGGGACGGTCCTCAATCGACGATTCCGTGTCAGGTTCAGGCGCATCCTCCAGGGGATTGAAGGGCTTCCCATCGTCGATTATCTCTATCGTCAACAGCTCTCCGTCGGAACTCAGGTTGATATCGAAGGTGTGGACCCCTTCATCGTACCCGTAGTTCATGACGTTGATTCCGAATTCCTCGATGACGAGGTTTACCCGGGCGGCCATCCCCGGCGGCCACGATTGCCGCTCCGCCAATTCATCCACGGCAGCCGCAATTCGCGTCAGCTCTTCCAGTCTCGTCTCTACCCTCAACGCTAGTGTCGAACTCATTAAGCAGCCCCGTTCCGGCAAATCGTCAGGCAGGTGATGTCGTCCGATTGCGGCGTGTCGCCAACAAACTCCCTGACACCCGCGAAAATCTCATCGTTCAGTTCCTTGGGGTCCCTGGTTTTCGCCCGGGACAGCACCTCGGCCAGCCGGTCCATTCCAAACTCTTCCCCGACTTCGTTCATGGCCTCGCTGATGCCGTCAGTGTACAGGATCAGGGCGTCACCCGGCTCGAGCGCTATCTCGTCCGTTCCGTAGGGCATTCCCGGCATCACCCCCAGCGCAATCCCGCCGGTCAGAGGCAGCAGCTCCGAACTTCCGTCCGGGTGCAGAACCACCGGCGTGTTGTGGCCGCCGTTGGAATACGTCAACTTGCCGGTCTCAGGCGCGTACACGCCGTAGAACAGCGTCACAAACATTTCCGCTTCGTTGTCCTCGCACAGCAGCGTGTTCACCTCATCCAGCACGTCCCCCGGGTCCGGGGTGCCGATGGCTGATCCCTTCAGGAGAGTGCGGCTGGACATCATGAACAACGCCGCCGGCACGCCCTTGTCCGAAACATCGGCAATGGCCAGCCCCAGGCAGTTGTTGTCCAGCCGGATCACGTCGTAGAAATCTCCGCCCACATTGCGCGCCGGATCCATGTTGCCGTAGATCTCGTAGTCCACTCCCTTGGGAAACTGGGTAGGCAGAATGGACTGCTGCATCTTTTGGGCGATGTCCAGTTCGTTCTGCAACGCCACCAGCTTGTCCCGCGACGACAGCGCATCCCGCCACTCCGTGAGGTGCAGCAGGGTGCGGTCGATGGTTATCTGCAGGTCTTCAAAGTCCAACGGCTTCGTGACAAAGTCGAAGGCGCCCCGGTTCATGGCCGTCCGGATGTTCTTCATGTCGCCGTAGGCCGAGATGATGATTGACCGGATATTCGGATCCACCTTGGGGATCTGCTCCAGAAGAGTCAGCCCATCCATCTGCGGCATGTTGATGTCGGACACCACCATGTCGATGTCTTCCTCGGCTTGAAGCAGGTCCAGGGCCTCCAAGCCGTTGTGGGCAAACACGAAAGAGTATTTGCCCGACCGGATGTGACGCCTCATTCGCTGCAGCACCAGCGGTTCCAGATCGGGCTCGTCGTCTACTACCAGAATCTTGAATCCATCGGGCATGGGTTACATCCTGTCAATGAAAGTCGCCTGAGCTGCCCTCACCGCCGGCGGCGGGGTCAATTGCAAACCTGTGTCAGCTCTGGCGCCGCCAAGTTATTCCAGGCTACTCCAGGAACGACGCGACTGCGGAATCCACCGAGCTATGCAGGGGGATTATCCGGTCGAATCCCACGGTGACGAACACATCCAGCACCGGACCGTCCAGGTTGCACGCGGCAAATTTCGCTCCGCGCCGGCGCAGACCCTTGGCCACTTGCAGTACCACTCGCAGCCCCGCGCTGCTGATGTACGAAAGCCCCTCAAAGTTCAGCACTACTGCGGGACTTTCCTCCTCCAAGGCATCGTCCAGCCTGCGCCGGTACTCGGCCGCGTTCAGCCCATTCACCCGCCCTTCGGTGGTTACAACCAAACTTCCCCGTTCCCACCACTTCTCTACGTTCAATTCCTCGACCTCCTGTTTGGTGTTCACCCCAGGAATCGGACTATTCATCCCACGCCCGATTTTACCCTAAATGTCGTATCCCCGTTCTCCATGAGCCGCCAGGTCCAGTCCCACCAACTCGTCCTCCTCATCCACCCGGACTCCGCCCATTACCCGGTCCAGCACCTTCAGTATTATGAAGGTGAACAGCCCGGCCCATGCCATGGAGGCTACGACTCCCAGGGCCTGCACCCCCAGCTGAACGTGGACATCCCGTCCCTCCACCGGATAACCCTGGCCCCCGAAGAGCGGTAATGCCAAGAAAGTCACCAGCACCACGCCTATAATTCCGCCCAGACCATGCACCGCGAAAACATCCAGCGCATCGTCAATGTTGAGATTGCGCTTTATTATACCAACGGCGAAGAAACAGACCAGGCTGGCCGACGCCCCCAGGATAAGTCCCCCAATCGGCCCGATGTACCCCGACGCCGGGGTAACCGCCGCCAGTCCGGCGATAACGCCGGTCACCGTGCCGATCAACGATGCGTACTTCCTCGTTATCCACTCCAGGATCATCCAGGTAAGGGCCGAGGCCGAGGCGGAAATATGGGTCACGGCAATTGCCATCCCCGCCTCTCCGTCAGCGGCAAACTGGCTTCCGCCGTTGAACCCGAACCACCCCACCCACAGCATCCCCGTCCCCGCCGCCGTCATCCCGGGGTTGTGGGGTGGCGCAATCTCGTTGGGAAACCCCAGGCGACGGCCCACGATTATCGACGCCACCAGCGCCGCCGCCCCAACGTTGGCGTGCAACACCAAGCCTCCGGCGAAGTCCATCGCCCCCATCTGCTCCAGCCAGCCACCGCCCCACACCCAGTGGCAGATAGGAATGTACACCAGCAGTGACCATAATCCGCTGAATACCAGCACCACCGGAAACTTCATTCGCTCCGCATAGGCCCCCGAAATTATTGCCGGGGCAATCATCGCGAAGGTCATCTGGAAGATGACGAATACCATCTCGGGCAGGTTGGGCGTCTCCGGGTGGACCGTTTTCGGCGCTATTCCCAGAAAGAAGGCGTTTTCCAGGGTGCCTATGAACCAGAACAGGCTCTCTCCGAAGGCCATGCTGTACCCCACCGAAAGCCAGATCACACTGGCCAAGGCGGAGATCGCGAAACACTGGATGACTACGGACAGGACCGACTTGGAGGCTACCAGCCCCCCGTATACCAGAGCCAGCCCCGGCAGAGTCATAAAGAGGACAAACGCTGTCGATGACAGCATCCATGCTGTATCGCCTGAGTCCATCGACCTCCGGTGGCGCTCGCTCGTTCAACCGGGGCGCCGCTTCCCATCAGTTTGACCCAAGGCCCTAGTTTAACCCCAACACGAAGATAGGTGAAGTACTAATAGCACGCGGCACCATTTACACCGGTCTGAGCCTCCCGATGTGCAGTTCTTTGTGAACGATTTGTGAAATCGGAATCCGTCACCCTCAAAATTTAAACCCGGGGAAACCATAACAACGAAAGGGTGGCTTCCCCGGGTTTCTGACAGCTGGAACCCCGGTTCAGGGAGCGGTATGCGGCAAGCGGGCTCTAACCGGAGGGTTGCTCCTGCGCTTCCGGGCGGGCTCCCGGTCCCGCTGTACTGACCGGTGCGGACGTTGGCCGCCTCGCTGTGGTGGCGGCATCAACAGTGGCTTGCAGCTTACGAACCACATCCGACAGGGACTCAATCTGTCCCTCCAGGCCAATGATCCTTTCAAACATCCGGTCAATCTGTGCTCGCGATGGCATGTTCCATGCCCGCAGGGCGGCGTCAATCTGCGGATTGCTTTCCCTCGCCAGCTTCCCCTGCCAGACCAGCACCTGCTCCATGTATTTCCCCAGCGCCTGCGAAAATTCTTCCGTGCTCATTGACTTGGCAAAGGTCGACGCCAGCGATTCCAGCCCCTGTGCCCATTGCTTTTCCGCTTCCGACAAGCTCTGGGGAAAAGACGGGTTGGCCATCATCTGCCGCGCCTGCTCCGCCCACACCTGGTAAAGCTGCTGCCACATCTGGATCAGCCCTTCGGCATTAAATCCCTGGAATGGAGCGCTCATCCCCGGCGTCGGGCCGCCGCCCATTCCGAACGGAGGGGCCGCGAAGGGCCACCCACCGAAGGGCGTCGCGCCTGGCCCGGGGGAAGTAAATCCGGGGAACCCCGGGGCTGCCTGCGCCCACGCCTCCGCCGATTTCCTGAACGTCTCTTGCCAGGCCTCGAAGGCGGCGGCCGCATTACCCCCAGCCGCCGAACTGTGGTCGCTGGTTTCCGTTTCGCGCGTGGTCATTGGTAAATCTCCCTTGCAGGCTGACTCGACATGGAATGGGGGTAAGCTGGAGTTACGTCAGGCCGCCGGCGCCGCAGAATGGGCCAGCACCCATTCATTTATCTTGGGCCACAGGGTCTGGTGGGCCTGCCGCCCTGAAAACACCGAGATATGCCCTCCCGGCAGTTCAATAAACTGCTTGTCCGCGCTGCCAACGGCGTTCATCAGTCCCTCCGCCGCCGGCGACGGAACGATGTAATCCTGGCTGGCGGCGGCCACCAGCAGCGGCTGGACAATGCGCCTAAGATTCACAGCCTGGCCGTTCAGCACGAACTCTCCCCGCACCAGCCGGTTGCTGCCGTAGAGGTCCTTGGCCAGCTCGCTGAAAAACTGCCCCGGCATTCCGATAAAGTCGTTGGCCCAGCGGTTCATCGCCTTGTAGCTTTCAATATACCCCGGACGCTGGGCATTGGCCCAAAGACCAGCCATGGCCTGCGCTTCCAGCGTTGGCCGCAGCATCTTGAAACCGGTTCCCATCAGGCTGGCCGGCAGCCCGCCGTACCGCTCCACGATCAGGTCCGCGGGGAAGTGCCGCTGGTCCAGCCACACCCGGAACATACCGCCCTGTTCAAAGTCAATCGGGGCCACCACCGCCACGAAATTCCGAACCGGGGCATCAGGATTCAGGGCCAGGTAGCAAGCGCCCAGGGTGCCGCCCAGACACAGCCCGTTGAGCGTGAGCTCCCGCGCTCCCGAGGTTTCCAGGACCTGCTCGATAGCCCTCGGAATAATGTTGAAGACGGCTTCCTCGAACCCCAGTTCCTTGTCTTCCTCGGCTATCTCTCCCCAGTCCAGCAGATAAACGTCGTGGCCCTGATTCACCAGGTACTCGATCATGCTGTTCCCGGGTAAAAGGTCCAACACGTAGGGACGGCTTATCCCCAGCCAGGGAACGATCAGATAGGGCAGGGGATTGGTCTTGGGCTGGCCCGGCGCATACCTCAGCAGCCTGGTCTTCCCACGCTTCCAGACGAGCTGCGACGGCGTGGAACCAACCGGCGGATCGCTCGGGTTGGTCACGAAGGAATCGAACAGGGTCTGGACCCGCTCCATGTTCTTCTTCAGGTCTTCCTGGAACTGAGCCTCGAACTCCGTCGAATCAACCAAGGCAACGCCTCCTCGCACCTCTGTCGGGGACCGGCAATGGCCGGAGCAATTCCTCGCTCCGCCGGGTTGGAGAACTGGGGAGAGAGAACCCCCGCTACTTCTGCGCCGACGCCGACGGTCCCTTGACCATCGCCACCGACCAATCCATCAACGCCTGCCCGTAATCGAAGGAGCTCTTCACAACTTCCTGCCCCGACTCCACCATGGCCGTATTAGCCTGGAGCATTCCGGCTATCAGCTCCACCCGCCGCTGTTCCACACCCGTCACGTACTCGGCGCAGGCGGCGTAAAATCCGGAGTCCCCATCCATGATTTCCCGGACCAGCTCGCGTACTTCCGGTTTCGCCCCGGCATCGCCGGACGCCGGAACAGCAGCCATTTCCCTGACCAATTCGGCCACCTTGCCATTGCGGGTCTGGGCATATGCCATCATCCCGTCCCAGGCCTGCCGAGTCTCCCGGGCCTCAACCCGGGAAGCCTCGGCTCCGCTTTTGGCCATCCCGGTCATCTGTCCCAAGCCCGCTTCGGCAGCCGAAAATCCCTTCGCGGCCAATTCGTTCTGTGCCTTGAACACCGCTTGGGCTGCCTCGTTCATCTTGTCCGCCATGGTTCCTTTTCCTCCGTTACTGTTGAACACTGTCCCGGCTTCACCCCTTCGCCGAATCGTCGCCATCTACCGGGTAATCCTCTTCCCCTGAATGCGCCGCGTCGGCGGGAAAGGCAAAAAACTGGGAGTACAAATCAAAAAACCCGTCGATCATCCTTTGGTACCCCGACACCACTTCGCTCCACCCCTTCAGCAGCTCCTCCCCAGCCTCGGTGATGCTGTATACCCGCTTGGCCGGGCCGCTCCCGTCCGTCTGCCACTCTGAGGAAACGTGTCCCTCGCGCTCCAAGCGCCGCAGCTCCCGGTAGAGCGTAGGGTGGTCGACCTCTGGAAACCCCATACGGTTCAGCTGCTGCATGATGACGTAGCCGTGGACGCTCCACTGCTTCAGCACCAGCAGGATCCACGGAGTCATAAAATTCTTCGGCAACCGGTGCCCGGCCCACAGATCTTGTGGTTGCATGTATGTACATTTATCACATAAAGACAGAAAACTCAACCTCCCAGGACACTGGCATCACAACTCTCCCCGCCGTTCCCGCGCCCGCGTCGTCGGGCGAATCCACAGCCCCGGCTGCCAATCGCGGCCGCCTCCAGCGGAAGGCTGCCGATTTCAGCCAGGATTGCAACAGCAAGCCAGACTTGCTAGCCTGAACCCGTCGCCCAGTCCTTTTTTGGCAGGTTAACTGACTTGGTGCGAAACCGGAGGGATTTGGGACACGAGCGCCACCGCCACTACCTTATGGTCGTCGGCCGGTTGCGCGCGGGGAACCGGGACATGGCAAACCCAGCGGAATCGGCAAGGCTTTCGGGCCGACTGGCGTTTCATCACCTTGGCACCCGCATCAAGCTCAAGCCCTGTACCCTTCATTTTAGAGTTGGTAGGCCACCAGGACGATGCACATGATAGACTCCCACTGCCATGCCGCGCACTTCTACTACGAGCCAATTGAACCGGCTTTGGACTCGTTGCTGAGGAACGGCGTGGAGAAGGCCTTGCTAATCCCGCTGGGGATGGTTGATTCTCTCAATCCCTATTTGCTTGAGTGCGCCCAGCGTTTCCCAGGCCGCTTTTCCGTGGTGGCAACGGTGGACCCCCTCGTGCCGGAGGCGCCTGCCCAACTGGAAGAATGGGCGCGGCGGGGAGCCGAGGGAGTCCGGCTGAGCCCGGGCGACCCGGTCGGCATCTGGCAGAAAGCCGACGAGTTGGGCCTGGTAGTCAGCGTGCGCCGCAGGGTCGAAGACTCCGTGTCTGAGCACTTTCGCAACATCGTGGAATCCCTGCCCAACCTGAAAATCATCCTCGAACACCTGGGATGCCGGATGGAGGATGCTGTAGCGCCATACGATATGTTCCGGCGTGTGTTGTCCCTCGCCCAATACCCCAACGTCTACATGAAGGTCCCGGGGCTGGGGGAAATTTGCCCCCGCCCAGAGCGTTTCCCACGGCCGGAGGCCCCTTTCAGCGATATACCCCCGGTAATCGACATGGCCATAGAGGCTTTCGGAACGCAGCGGCTGATGTGGGGCAGCGACTATCCCCATGTCGCCGAACGGGAGGGATACGGCAACTGCCTGCGGCTGCTGATGGAGCACGTAGTCAGGAACGAAGGGGACCGGGAATGGATCTTTGGTAAGACTGCGGCAACCCTGTTCAGGTTTGGAGAGTAGTCCAACTGGCGACCCTGAGACCAAGCCGCCCAGTCCTCCTGGAAGAGCTTCCTATATTGGGGGCGAGAGCGGCGACCCTGAAAATAATGGAGGTCACGCCATGAGATTCGGGCTCTTTTACACATTGCGGTTTCCGGAACCCTGGTCCACGGAAGCGGAGCACAAGTGTCTGCGGGAGACGTTGGAACAGGTGACCTATGCCGAGGAGATGGGCTTCGAGGGGCTGTGGCTTACCGAGCACCATTTCATCCCGGCTTGGTCCATGTGCGCCTCCCCCGACATAATCCTGAGCGCAGTGAGCCAGCGTACCTCCAGGATGCGCCTGGGAGTGGCGGTGGTGATGTCGCCCATTCATCATCCGCTGCATACCGCGGTGAAAATGGCCACCCTGGACCTGCTGAGCGACGGGAGGGTTGACCTGGGCCTGGGCCGTTCAACCACGCCCTTGCAGCTCACCCCCTTCGGCGTAAAACTGGAGGACACCAGGGGCATGATGGAAGAAGCCCTGTCCATAATCCCCCGAATGTGGACTGAGGACGAATTTGCCCACCAAGGCAGGTACTATGACATCCCGGCGAGGCAGGTGGTCCCCAAGCCCCTGCAAAAGCCTCATCCGCCCCTGTGGGCAGCGTGCACCCAGGAAGAGACCAGCCGCATCGCCGGCGAGCTGGGAATCGGGTGCCTGATTCACGGTCAGCCCGGCCCAGAGAGGGTGGGGAAGTACATCGACACCTACAAACAGGCCATCAAGAATGCCAAACCCGTGGGCCATTTCATCAATGAGCAGGTTGTAGCCGACGTTGTCGCCCACTGTGAAGAGAATGACAGCCGGGCCCGCGAGCAGGCCGCCAGGTGGCTGGACGACGACGTTATCCCGGACCGCGACCGGAGGGCCAAATACTGGGAAGGAGTCGAAGAGGCCGACGTGCCCCCGGACTACCTGCATCACTTCCGCAGCGCACAACGCCGCCTGGCCAGGACCGAGAGCGGCATCACTCCTGAGAGCCTGCTGGACCCACAAAGCGGGTACTGCTTCGGTGACCCCGATGCCTGCATCCGGGTCGTGGAAGAGTACGAAGCGGTGGGCGTGGAAGAGATGATGCTCCGGCTGCAGGTAACCCCGGCCACCACCCATGAAGACGCGATGAATTCCCTGCGCCTCTTCGGGAAGTATGTCATCCCTCATTTCCAGGAGAAGGAGAGGAAATCTCAGGCCCCGGCTCAACAGGTCGTCGCGGACAACTAGCGGGGCCTTGGGCCCGGTGTTTCCAGCAAAACGGCGCTCACTACCCCGAGGTTCCAGGCGGTCGGGGCGCCAGGCACGCGTTTTAATCGGTCGCAGTGTCAGGTTGGGGTCGCGAAGAAGGAAGCATTTTCAACCTCCCCGGTCGCCCGTGTGGAAAGGACGATCGGGGTGTGGGTCCCCGAATCGAAGCTATCCGTGCAGCCGTTGGAAAGCTGAAAGACGTTCTATGCCGTGCTCTTCGTCGTATTCCGGGGCTGAGACCAACTGGCCGGTCATGGTTTCAGTGGTCTGCAGGGCCATGAATACGGCTACGTCGGCGATATCGTCAGGCAGTCTCATTCGCTTGTGCACTTCGTCGTCGTAGTCATCGTTGGGTTTGGTCAGGTTCCAGCCGGGATCGAGGACGTTAACGGCTATTCCAAAGTCCTTCACCTCGTCCGCCAGCGACTCGCTCAGCCGCTCCACCGCCGCCTTGGCAGCACCGTAGGACGCCTGTCCGGCCCGGCCCCGGCGGGCGACGTTCCTTGAGGTCAGGTTTACGATAACGCCTCTCCGGCGTTCCATCATGTGGGGCAGGACCGCCTTGCAGGCCAGGAAAGTGGTGGTCAAGTTCGACTCCAACACTCGCCGCCATTCCTCTTCGGTGATGTCCAGGACCGTCACCGAGTGGGTCAGGTCGTTGGTGAAAAGCCGGTATCCGCCGGCGTTGTTGACGAGAACATCTATCTTCCCCAGCTCACAGACAGTTTCCCGGGCTGCTCGGTTGGCGCCTTCGCTGGTGGTCAGTTCAGCGTTGACCGTGTGGGCCCTGCGGCCGAGGGAGCGAATTTCCAGGCCCACTGCGTCCAGCTCCGAAGGAGTGCGGGCTACGACGGCGACGTCCGCCCCCTCGCGAGCGTAGGCCAAGGCCATCGACCGGCCCAACCCGCGGGCCCCTCCGGTTATCAGGGCGACTTTGCCTTCCAGTTGCATCTTTCAACCACCTTTCAGGAACGAGCCGCCCCGGCCCGGAGGTTGACTCGCATCAGTAGTAACTATGGACCGGGAACCGCGGGAGGGACTGCCGCTGCTGATCCCCTTCCTTCACGAACATGTCCTGACGGTTACCGTTCAGAGGCACCTCAGAGGCACCGCTCCGCCTCGGAACGGATGTAGTCCCGGAACGGCTGGGGCAACTCGGCCGCCGCGGCGGCCTGGGCGTTTTCCTGGACGCGCTCCGGGCGGGAGGTGGTGGGTATGGCTGAGCTCACCCGCCGGTCGGAGATGACCCAGGCCAGCAGAGCTTGGGCCCAGGTGTTGATGCCGTAGTCCCGCAGCGGTGTCAGGTCGGGCTGTTGTTTGAGTTCCAGCACGTAACGGCCCTTCTGCAACGGCTCCATTACCAGGACGCCGGTGCCCAGCTCCTCGGCCAGGGGCAGCACTTCATCCTCAGCGCTCCGGTTCAACACGTTGTAGGGAATCTGTACGGCATCGACCCGGCGCTGCCGCATCAGGTCCATGATAGTGGGATAGGCGTCCGGCACCATGGCCGAGACGCCAACCATTCCTACCTTGCCCTCGCCCTTGAGCCTCTCCAGGGTGGGAAGGTGTGTCTGCCAGTCAATCATATTGTGGACCTGGAAGAGGTCGATGTAGCCGGTCTTCAGCAGCTCGAAGGAGCGGGCAATCTGGGCCTCGCCGGCCGCCTTGCCCTCGGTGCGGACCTTGGTGGCGATGTAGAATTGGTCCCGCAGGTCCTCGGTGATCTCGCCCACCACCTGCTCCGCATGGCCGTACCAGGCGGCGGTGTCGATCAGGTTTACGTCGCTCTTCAGGCAATTGTCCACGATTCGCCTTCGGACAGCTATCTCATCATCGTCGGTAACATCGAAAGTGCGGAGGGTCCCCAGCCCAATGGCTGAGACATCCAGACTGCCCAGTTTGCGGTATTCCATTCTTCCGTGACCTCTCCCAAGTATCCAAGTCAAACGCGGCCATAAAGACTAAGCATGGCGCCAAACTTTGACAAGGTGGCGCTATCCTTGCCGGACGTACTTGTCCATCCGCTCCATTGCGCCCAGGGCCATGTAGATGTCGCCGTGGGCGTCAATCCAGCTGCCGTGGGCGGAGTTGGCGTCCCAGCGTGCCACCACGTTGCCGTGCTTGTCCAGGAGGCTGACCCGTGCCGACAACCCGTCGACCGCCCCTTCGCTGACGCAGAGAACGCCGTCGCTGTCCATGGAGATGTCCAGGGGGCGGCGCAGGTCCGACCACATCTCGCGGAACTGCCCATCAGCGGAGAAGACCTGGATCCGGCTGTTCTCCCGGTCGCAGACGAACACCGTGCCTTCCTCGTCCACCAGTATGCTGTGAGGCAGGTGGAACTGGTTGGGTCCCTCCTTCCCAGGCTCGCCCCAGGAGGAAATGAGCTGGCCATCCCCGGAGAATCGGTGCACCCGGGCGTTGCGGTATCCGTCGGAGACGTAGAGGTCACCAGAGGGCGAGGGCACCAACTCGGTGGGGTAGTTGAACGGGCCGGCTGCCCGAGGCACCAGGTCCCCCGGCCGCTCGCCGCCGGTATCCGAGTGAACGCCTCGGTCGCCCAGGATCTGGAGAGGCTTGCCTTCCAGGGTGAACTTCAGGGCCACCGAGTCGGACCGGTCGGTGACGTAGACGATATCGTCGTGAATGCAGATCCCGTGGGGGTCGGTGATTACCCCGGCGCCCCAGGAATCCAGGAAATTGCCCTCCCGGTCAAAAATCATCACCGGCGGATCTTTCCTCTGGAAGACATACACCCGGTCCCGGGAGTCGGTGGTCACCGCGCTGGTGTTGCCGAAAGTCTGGCCGGCGGGCAGCTTGGCCCAGTTTTCGATAAGCTGGTAGGTATACTTGCCCGTTCCTACGGTGGTCATCTTGTCTCCTCCTCGCTAATGGGTCAACAGACCTTATCAGAAACTGCCTCAAGAATCCCTTCCCCTCGACGGGGGAAGAGCCTGCCCCCGCGAAGGCGGGGGCCAGGATGGAGAGTGCCGATTACCCGGTTGCAAAACGGCGAAACGTCCCGGCAGTCTTGCGCTGATTCCTTACCCGAAGAACCCCTCCTCAATGTGTTCCCGTATCACTCCGGCCACCAACTCCGGGCGTTGCAGGGGAACGTCGTGGACGCTGTCTTCCAGCCACACAACCCTGCTTCTTGGGATGGATTCAGCGGCAGCCTCGACGCTGGCTTCCCTTCGCTCCAGCCTTTCCGCCGCTGCCGGGTTGTCCCGCTGCCGGGCGGGCATCAGCAGCACCGGACATTCCACCCGGGGATACAGTTGCGGAGGGTGGTGGTCCCACAGGGCCTCGATGATCCTTATGTGGTTCTCGCGGCTGAGCTGGGGACGGATCGTATTGTCCTCCAGTACCGCAAAGTTGGCGAGAATCGCTTCCTCCACCCGGGGCGTCGGCATCCGGGCCTGGTTGCCGTTGCGGATGCGCTCCAGGAACTGGTCCACCGTCATGCCAGTGAGCACGGGAGGGGCCATCTGCTCCCGGGTTTCCTCCAGGGTCGGGTAGCGAGCCGAAGGTTCGATCATGCCGCCGTCAACGAAGCAAAGCCCGCTGGTTTCCAAATGATGGTCCACCGCGAACTCCAGGGCCACGTCTCCTCCCCAGGAGTGCCCGGCTATGATGGGCCGGTCCAATCCCATCCATTGGATGAATCCCAGCAGGTCATCGGCAACGGAAGCGAAGTCATACCCTTCTTCCGGTTTGGCGCTCTCGCCGTGGCCCCGCTGGTCCAGGGCCACCACCGAGTATTCCCCGGCCAGGATGGGGGCCGCCAGGTCCCAGATATGACAGGTTGACGCCAACCCGTGCAGGAGTACCAGGGAGCGGCCAAAGCCGCCCCAGTCCCGATAGTGAAACTCCAGACCCTTGATGGCTATCCGTTTATCCTGGGGATATTGGGACAAAGGTGTTCCTTCCGAACAACGCCGCAGATTCCTGTGCCCGACTAGGAAACGGGGGGGAGGCGGTGCGTTCTCGCGGTGCGCCATGCGGAGAAAGGGGCCCACGTCACCGCGGGAGGCTTACCGCTGCGGGCTTCCCCACCGGCAAAGCCCGCCTAGCGGAATCGGGGAGCTACCTCCTGGCCGAATAGACGGGCCGATGTGTCTAACAACTCCGGGGATATGGTGCCGCCCACGTTTGGCTCCATGATGACGCCCGACAGCCCCAGGAGGTCTCGCCACTCTTCAAGCCGCTGGGCCACGAAGTCTGGAGTTCCATAGATGAGGCGGTCTTCCATGGCGTCCTCATAGGTCATGTTGGCCAACCGTTCCGCCCGTTGCACCCTCCGTTCTCCCCCGAAGGAGGTGGCGGTCTGGATCAGGCCCTGCCGGATGCGGTTGTAGTAGCTCATGGTGCTTTCGTGAGGTTCGGTCACGGCACGGCCCATGTCCTCGGCCACGTATATGCCCACGCGGAGAATAACGTCTCCCTCCCCTGGGTGTCCCGCTTCCTTCCAGGCTTCCCGGTACTCGGAGATGGCTTCGGCCAGGTCGGAGACGCCGGAGCCACCCAGCCCGGCGAATATGGGGATGCCCAGGCGTCCCATGTCCGCGAAGGTTTCCCGGGTGGAGGCAGCGTAACGCAGCGGCGGGTGGGGCTGCTGGCAGGGTTTGGGGACCAGGCAAACGTCCTGGAAGTTGTAGTATTCGCCCTGGTAGGAGAAGCGTTCTTCGGTCCAGGCCAGCTTCATCACCTGGTAATACTCCATGAACCGTTCCCGGCTCTCGGAATAGGGGATGTTATACCCATCATACGCCCAGGGAAACCCGCTGCGCCCGATGCCCAGGTCCAGCCTCCCCTGGCTGATGTTGTCCAGGGTAGCCACCTCCTCGGCCATGCGTACCGGGTGCCCCAGGGGCAGTACCAGCACCGCGGTGCCCACCCGGATTGTGCTGGTCCTGGCGGCGATGGCCGTGGCGAATATCAGTGGCGAGGCCACCACCGAGGGAATGGCCCGCCCGCTGCCCGGCGGGGCAAAATGTCGTTCTGCCAGCCACACGCCGTCGAAGCCCCATTCCTCCGCGCTGGCGGCGGTGGTGAAAGCCTCGCCGAAGGCTTCAGACTGCGTCCTGCCTTCCCGGTAGTCACATTCCATCATCAGGCCAAATTTCATGCTTCGCTCCTTGGGGACTCGGCGCCGGGTTGCCCGTATGAGACCCCAGTCACGCCAACTATTTCGGCCAACGCTATCACTCGCCGACACCAGCGTCAAACGCGAAAAGGGCGGTGAAAAGCCACGGAAATACCGCCGATAGTACGCCTTGTCCGAAAATACGCCGCTGGAAAAGAAAAGCGCCGCCAGGACAAAGGCTCAGAGACGGGAGCACCCGACTGCCATCCATCCTCGACCAGGTTTCGTAGGGAGACCGGTTCTCCATCAACCGCGCTTTGCAACCCATACGACGTGATGTGCTCCGCCCTTGCGGCTGCTTCTACCGTGCGCCCGCACCTTGACTTCATCCACCCCGAAGCCCGCGCGGCGCAGCCGTTTGACGAATGCCGGTTGAGGAACGGCCGACCACACCGCCAAAACCCCGCCGCGCCGCAACGCCCCATGGGCGGCAGTCAGCCCCGGCAGGCTGTAAAGCCAGTTGTTGCCCTCCCGGACCATCGCCTCCGCGCCATTGTCAACATCAAGCAGGATGGCGTCGTAGTCACCTCGGGCGGCCATTATCAACTCGGCAACGTCGGTTTCATGGAGTTCAGTTCGGCGGTCGTCAAGAGGCCGGCCGGCCAGTTCAGCAAGCACTCCCCGGTTCCATTCCGCCACCTCTGGCACGAGCTC
This sequence comes from uncultured Dehalococcoidia bacterium, assembly GCA_951812535.1. Lineage (GTDB taxonomy): Bacteria > Chloroflexota > Dehalococcoidia > Lucifugimonadales > UBA3495 > CATOSK01. The sequence goes on from CATOSK010000003.1 coordinate 284,424, forward strand.
CGCAACCACAACCCGGGCATCTTCGCCGAGGGTGTCCAGCGCCGTCCTCACCGAATAACCCATGCCCAAGCCCCCAATCAGAACGCGGGCCCCCGGACGTTTTCCCAGGTTCTGGCAACCCAGTCTGGCCATGGCTTCTTCTGAACCGTAGACGCGGCTGTTCATGAGTTCCTGATTATCCGCTTTGAGCGAGAACTCAGAGTCGCGTTGGTACAAAAGGAGCTCGGCTCCTCCCCCGGGGGGTTGGGCGCGGCCTAGCAACAGCCAAGGCTTCATCGACACCCCACGATGATGTCTGGAGCCGCCGGGGAAATGCCCTCGGCGGAATCCGATTTCTCGGACCGCAGGATTACCCCGGCGGTCCCTTCAGCCGGTCCGGCCAACCGGCCTTTCCAGCATGATTGCTAGCAGTTCTACCCAGTCGCGGTTGCGCCGGAATTGACAGCCGCAGGGTTGCCGCCTTCTTTCTCCGCCGGCGGTTTCGGGCCCGTTCTGAGAATGGACGAAACCTGGTGCATGTGGCTGAGAATCTCCCGGTAGGACTTCAGCGTTCCGGTCTCGTAATAGGGAATGCCCTGCTGCCGGCAGAACTCCTTGACGATGGGCCGCGCCTTTCCCAGGTTCTTCCTTGGCATCATCGTGAACAGGTGGTGCTCTATCTGGTAATTCAGTCCCCCATACATCAGGTCCACCAGGAAGTTGGGCTTGACGTTGCGGGTGGTGAGCACCTGGGTGCGAACGAAGTCCAGGGGCTTGTCCTTGTCCAGGATCAGCATACCTTTGTGATTCGGAGCGAATACCAACCCGTAGTACAGCCCGAACAGTCCCTGGTGGACCACGGCGAAGGCCAAAACCTGCCACGGAGTGAGCGCGTAGAAGAGCAGGCCGAAATACACGACGAAGTGCAGCGCCATCAGGCTGAAGTCAGGGAGGTATTGCCTCGCCTTCCGGGTTCCAATCAGGAACTGGGTGCTCGCAATCCGGATCCCCAGGCCCTCAAGCATCAGCATCGGCACGTAATAGAAGGCCTGATACCCCACCAGCCACCGCGTGACGCCCCGTTTGCAACTTGCCTTTTCTTCCGAGAAGGCCAGCACTGGCATCAGGGTGTGAGGGTCGTCATCCAGGTCATTCGGAGTACGGTGGTGCTGGTTGTGCTGGGCGAGCCACCACGACTGGCTCATGCTCAACAGGAAGCAGACGCCGTAACCGATAAGTCGGTTCCCCCGGTTCGACCGGCAGACTGCCAGGTGCCCGGCATCGTGGCCGATGTAACCTATCTGCCCGAACACAAAAGCCAGGAAAACGGCGTTGGCCAGTTGGAACCAGAAATTGTCCACCACCAGCAGGAACGTGAGGCTCAGGGCGAGCATGGCCAGCGTGGACAAAATCTTGAAGGAGTAGTACCCGGGCTGCCGGTCCATCAACCCCTGTTCCCTGATGCGGCGGGGCAATTCGGCAAAGTCTGTCATGGGGTCCGGCGTCAGTGGTTGGTCTGTCGGCGTGGCGGTAGCAGCATTGATGAAATCCGGCATATGTCGGTGAAATCCTCGTGCAGGCGGGCCGGCCGGGTAGACTCCGAGGATTCCCCGGGGTGTTTCGGTGACTTGCCGGAGGGCGTGCCTTTGGTTTATGCCCAGCTTGCCCCGGGCGGTCATGGAGGTGGGACGGGGGCGGGTCTGAACGCAATCTATCTTACCCTGTTTAATGGGAGTTTTGAAGGTTTGGCTATTCTCCCAACCCCGGGAGCGCGACTCAGGAGCAGTTCGGATTAAGCAAAGGCCTTGGGCAGACGCTGTTGTCACTTGATTCGGACGGGTTTTGCATGAACGATTGGATCTATACCAAGGCGGTCCCGTCCCAACTCTCTAGCTTCTGTATTCGCGAAACGGAATGTGGTCCGGGCAGCAGGGCTGTCGCATTTGAAAGATACCACCATGCAGGTGCCGCAGTTCGATGCCCATATGCTGTATTTTCAACTATTGTCTTGGGCAATGTCTCGACTATCCATCCCTCACTTTATCAAGGGGGGCGGCTGGATCGAGAACGTCAATGGGTCTTCGAGAACCGAAATGCGATTGCCCTGGGTCCGGGCAGCAGCTTCGGTAGCCATCCTCAAACTTGGTCGTTGTATACTAACCACACTAATGGGTGTTGATAATTTTTGGTCGAGTACAGCGAGGCCGGATTGACATCGCTCCCAAGTAAGGTGGCCCTAACGCCGGAGAAGGCCCGGTTGCCGAAGGAACAGGTAGGATGTTGGTCCGAACATGATCCCAGATTACTTACAGGAGAGGTGAACCGTGGCAGGACCATGTACAGGCCTAACCATCCTGGATTTTTCACTGGGGATGCCGGGGGCCATCTGCACCTTGGTAATGGCCGACTACGGGGCCGAGGTGATCAAGGTTGAACCTCTCGGCGGAGACCCCTTCCGCTTTCAGCCCGGCTGGATTTCATGGAACCGCGGCAAGAAAGGCATTGCGTTGGATCTGACCACCGAGGAAGGCCGCGAGCAAGCCATCCAGCTGGCTGGCCAGGCTGATGTTCTGGTCGAGTCCTTCCGGCCCGGGGACATGGCTGACTGGGGGTTGGGGTATGAAGCCTTGTCCCAGCTTTACCCCCGGCTGGTCTACTGCTCCATTACGGGCTTTGGGCAAGAGGGCCCCCTTCAACGGGTGAAAGGGTACGAGGGTGCCGTTGCGGCCAAAGCGGGCCGGATGCTGAACCTGCAGGGACAGCCCAACCGGGAAGGCCCGGTGTATTCGGCGGTGTATACCGGAAGCTGGCACGCCAGCCAGGCCGCGGTGCGCGGGATTATCGGGGCCCTCCGCGTGCGCGACCTGTGCGGTCGCGGGCAATGGGTCCAGACCAGCATCGTTCAGAGCTTGGCCTCTCCCCACGACAACAACGCTGGCGACGGCGGACTCGTGAATATGCAGCTCCGGCGCAGGGACCCGGAGCGGTTCCCTGCGAGACCCGGCGGCACCCGCGGTCTCTCCTCAGTGGGATACATTCCAGTGCGGACCAGGGACGGCACATGGCTGCAGCATGCCAATCAACGGGTCCCGCACATCCAGGGGCATCTGAAGGCCCTTGACCTCGGGGATCTGCTGGAGGATGAGCGGTTCGCGAGAGTCCCCGGCATTGACCTGGAGAACCGGGAACTCCTGCGCCGCGAAATTCTGAAGAAACAGTTGGAGAAGACGGCCGACGAATGGATGGATATCTATCTCCAGGACGGCAACATCGCCGCTGAACCATACCGCAGCAGCGTCCAGGCGATGGACCATCCTGCCGTGGTATCCAACAACACGGTGGTAACCATAGATGATCCCCGCGTGGGCCCCATGCGGACCCTGGCCCCCCTGGTGGATTTCAGGCAAACTCCGGGGGAGCCAAGCGGACCCGCCCCCGATGTGGGACAGCACAATGCCGAAGTCCTGGGAGGCCTGCAGGATAAGTCCCCGGTGGCAAGCGATGGTCCGCCCGACATTCCCGGGACCACTGTGCCGGCCCACCCCCTATCAGGAATTACCATCCTGGACCTGGCTACCATCCAGGCCGGACCCTACGCCGCCGCCCTTCTCGCGGACCTCGGCGCGCGGGTCATCAAGCTCGACGCCACCGACCGGCGATTGGATGAAGGGCGCCGTTCCACCGCCCAGGCGGTTGCCGAGCCAAGGACCTACGCTGGCAAGGAGGGGATTCAGGTCGACCTACAGACCCCTGAAGGCAAGGAGATCGTCCATAGGCTAATCGCCAGGGCCGATGTTTTGTCCCACAATTTCCGCCTCGGCGTCCCGGAGCGTCTCGGAGTTGACTGGGAGGCCTGCCGGAAGATTAATCCCCGCCTGGTCCATGTATGGATGGGTACCTATGGCGAAAACGGGGAACACGCTCGCCGGCCGGGCGCCCACCCCATTCCCGGCGCCATCATGGGCGGGGCCATGCGGCAGATGGGCCGGGGCATGCCGCCGCCACCGGAACAGGAGTTGGATGTTGAGGAGACCGTCGAGGCCACCCGCTGGATCATGAAGTCCAACTGGGGCCCGGACCAGAACACCTCCCCCGCTGTGGCCACGGGCATAATCCTGGCCCTCCGGGCGCGGGACATCACCGGTGAAGGCCAGCCGGTCCATGTCACCATGCTTAACGCAAATGCCTGGACCAATGCCGACGAATATTACGACTACGCCAACCGCCCTCCCACAGCCATGCCCGACGAAGAGCTTCATGGCCTCCATGCCCTGTACCGTCTCTACCGCTGCCGGGAAGGGTGGGTGTTCCTCGGCTGCCTGTTCCAGGACGAGTGGGAAACGTTCTGCCGCACCGTGCAGCGGGAAGAACTCCTGTCAGATCCCCGCTTCTCCTCCCCGGAGACGCGACGGGCAAATGACGAAGCCCTGATTGCCGAGATCTCGGCAATCTTCGCCGCGCGTACCGCTGCCGAGTGGGAGGAGTGGCTGATCGAGGCGGACATCAGTTGTGTCCAGGCCGACGAAGCCCTGGAAGGAGAATTCTACGCGGAACATCCCCACGCCAAAGCGAACGCCCTTAGCGTTGAGGTTGAGCACCCATATGTCGGCAAGTACCTCCGTTACGGCGGGCTGGTCGAATTTTCCCTGACGCCGGGGCTCTACCGTACCTCCATCCAGGTTGGCCAGCATACCAGGCCCCTCCTCCGGGAAATCGGGTACGGCGACGACGAGATCGAGAATCTGGGAGCACGGGGAATCGTCCAGTGGGCCGACCCCTCGGTCGGCGGGGAGCCGTAGGCGCGCCCTCAACCTGCGTCAAGCTGCTCCGTGCCCATGTAACCCCGCCTGGGTTAAATTGGAAAAGGGAGACCATTCTTGGCAGTATTAGTCAGTTTCGACATAGATGGAACCCTGGAAGCGGGCGACCCCCCTGGGCCGATTACCATGAGCATGGTCAGGAAGGCCAGGGATCATGGGTGCATCATCGGCAGTTCCTCCGACCGTCCCCTTCCGGTACAGCAGGCCATTTGGGACCGGCACGGCATCGAGGTGAGTTTCGTCTCGGCGAAGCAAGGCCTCCCGGACGTGAAGTGCCGTTTTCCGGCCGAGGAATACTACCATGTGGGCGATACAGAACTGGACCGCCAATTCGCCCTCGAAGCAGGGTTCCATTTCGTCTTGATGGACGCCGGGAATACGGAGCCGTGGCTCGACGGGAGGCCGGCGCTGGATTAGCCACCCCCGGTGTAAGCTAGTGGCTGCGGCGGGAACAAGAGGGAATCCAGACGTAGTCGGCAAACACCTTTGACCAGCAAAAGTCCTCTACATATAATCCGCCTTGGATTGTGTCGGTAACGCCAACGCGCGGTATGCAAGATCCCACAGGAGGGGAGAACCATGTCAACCATTCCAGGCCTTGTGAGACCTGCTCCAGTTCCCAATGAACTGACCAAGCCCTTCTGGGACGCCTGTAACGAGCGGCGGCTGGTCTTGCAGAACTGCACGTCCTGCGAGAGGCTGCAATATCCGCCCACCCCGCGGTGCAACAAATGCGGCTCCGCCGCCAACCTGGAGTGGAAGGAGGTCGAAGGCAAGGGACACATTGACGTGTTCATGGTGATACGCGACTCACGCATCAGGGGTTTCCGGTCGGCGCAGCCCATCAATTTCGCGGTGATAACCCTGGACGAGGATCCGGGCATCAACTTCTTGTCCAACCTTCCGGGTACCCCGCCGGGCGAGGTGCCGGTTGGAGCCCCGGTGGAACTGATATTTGAAGAAGCGAGTAACGGCCAGTTGGTCCATGAATGGCAGGTGGTCACCTAGCCCGCCGGGATCCTCAGGACACGGCCAATAGCGCAGAGGGCACGAGGGAGCTGAGATGGTTAGTGACACGAGTTGGATGAGAAACCGGGAAGGCATGGGAGTCTGGGAGCACCGGGGCAAGGTCGCCGTTGTTGGTTGGGGCCAGTCCCACATCGACCGGCGCTGGGACGGCGTGACCATGGACCGGAGCTGCGGCGGCTTGACCAAAGAGGCATGCCTGAAGGCGATTGCGGATGCGGGCCTGTCGCTGGACGACATTGACGGGCTTATCACCAGTGCGGAGACCCGGGCGGAGCAGACGTGGGCGCCGCGGCCCTATTTCGACCCGCCCTATGACACCGAAGACGGCCTGACTTATACCTCAGCAGAGTGGATACAACGGGAACTGGGGTTGAAGAACGTCAAGTATCTCAAGTCCGACGCACCCTACATCGGCCCGATGATGGGCCTCGCCGCCCAGGCGGTTGGTGACGGATTATGCGAGACCGCCCTGGTATGGTATCCGATGGTCAACCTCGAAGGCCGGTACGGGCACAACAATCCCCAGAACCTCAACCAGGAGGCCCCCGGCCCCAGCGCCTTTTCCCTTCCCTGGGGTTACCAGAACGGCGCGATGTTCAACAACCTGGTGGTCTTCCTGCAGTACTGCCAGAAATACGGCAAGTCCCACGACGGCCTCGCCCCTCTCTGCCTCAATCTGCGCCGGAACGGCCTGATGACGCCCTGGGGGTACTACGCTCTGCACGAGCCCTACCAGCTCACCCGCGAGGACTACCTGAACGGGCGGGTGATCGAAGAACCGCTGGTGATTTATGACTGTGACCGCCCGGTCAATACCTGCGCCGCCTTCATCTTCACCACAGCCGAGCGTGCCAGGGACCTGCGGCAAAAGCCGGCCTACGTTCTCAACCATGCCCAGAACAACGGCCGGGGCAGGAGCACCATGGCAACCCTCGAGGAACACCAGGAGGCGGTCGCCAGCCTGGCGCGGAAGATGTGGGAAGGTTCCGGGCTCGGGCCTGACGATGTTGATATATTCAACCCGTATGACGGCTACCTCACCTTCACCCAGCAGTTCCTGGAAGGCTTTCAGTGGCACGGCGTCAAGTGGGGCGAGGCTCACGACTTCTACGCCAGCGACATCCGGGTCGAGGGACCCCATCCCTTCCTTTCCAGCGGAGGGAACAACGGGACCGGGCGCACCCGGGCATGTCTCTTCTCCGACAGCCTTGAGCAGCTTCGGGGGACCGCGGGGCCGCGGCAGGTGACGGGGCGGGCCGAGACTGCCCTGGCGGGCTGCAACACGCCGGACAGTTGCGGCTTCATGCTGTTAAGCAAGTATCCGAACTAGGGCGAATCGACAATTGAATGAAGCCTGTTGAAAGAGCAAGGCCAAAAGGGATCGGACCCAGTCATCGGTCCCGCCTTCGCCGCGAGCCGAACTTCAACCAGCCCATTACCGGCAGCGGAGCAGCCAACAGGAACATACTAATATCCGCCGTATCCCCCGGGGTGTCTCCGCCCAGGTAACTGCACGCTCCCGCTGATTCACGGGCAGGGGCGGGCTCCCGCGCCGGAGTCGCGGTTGCCGTTGGCACGGGAGTGTTGGTGGGTTCCGCCGGCACGGGAGTCGAAGCCAATTCATTGGTAGGCATTGGTGTTGGCGGCAGTGTCGCCGTCGGGACAGGCGCAGGCGTGTACATTGGAGGCGGTGGAGGAGTTGCGACCCTGTTGACGGTTAACGTGAAACTGCCGGTCTGACCCCCATCGTAGGTGGTTACCTCGACGGTGTAGGTTCCGGCCTCCAATGTGTGTCCCAACTGGGCGCTTCTTCTTTCCGAGCCGTAGTCTTCAAGGGCCTCCCCTGCCCTTCCGGCGCCCTGCAGCAGATAAAGGTAGGTACCGGTGTCATCGGATTCCAGGTCTATAGTCACGACCGACGGTTCGGTCAGGGTGAAGGTGTAGAAGCGGGCGTAGCTGCCGGGCCGGCTGCCGGACGCGCAGTTGCTGCTCCAAACGCCGGTGATAACGGGAGCGGCCATGAATTCCACGCAGTTACCTGCCGCTGGCGCAGGCGCCGCAACAGGCGCCTGTCCCCGCTGGTTGCCGAACTCCTGCCAGGTCGCCGTCCCGTCGCCGTCGAAGTCAACCTTTAGAGCCGGATACTCGCTGCTCGTGCCGAAGTCCCAAAAGTCGCTGAGAGTGTAATGCGGGGTTTTTCCCCAGCCCCCGACTCCCAGGGAAACGTCCCAATCCTGGTATGGTCTGGTGTACCCTTCAGGCAATTGAAGCTCGGCTGTGGTATTGCCGGATACGTCTGAAGACCGCCCATCCCCGATTTCGATCCCGATTCCAACCCTCTGGCCGGAGGCTTCCGTATCCCAGAAGCTGGAGCTGATGATGCCGGGGTTGTACCCAACCAGCCCTCCGATGTACCGCAACGGAGCATCAATGCTACCGTCGCTGGACACCCTGCCAATGGCGTAGCTGTAGATAACTATGCCTTCATTTCCCCCGATCAGCCCGCCAAGGTAATGGCCTCCGGTGACTTCGCCAGAAGCGTAGCTGGCGCTGATCTGACCATCCTCATGCTTCCCAACCAGACCGCCCACGTACTTCTGCCCCCTTATACTGCCGGCTGCATAGCTGGTGATCACCCAGCCGTCGTTCTCACCGACCAGTCCGCCAACCCTGGTATCGCCGGTCACGCTGCCGGTGGCGTAGCTGGCGATGATCGTGCCTCGGTTGTTGCACCCCACCAGCCCGCCGAGGTATTTGAAGCCTCCCATGACGCTGCTGGTGGCGTAGCTGGAGCTGATCAGGCCAGAATCATTGCTTCCCACCAGGCCACCGATGCAGCCGTATCCGGAGACGCTGCCGGTGCTATGGCTCTGGGTGATAGTGCCCCGATTCGACCCGGCCAGCGGGCCAACGAAGTCGCCGCCCGCCACACTGGCGTTCAGCAGTCCCGTCTCGCGGATAACGCCGGATTCGCCAACGGTGCCGAAGAGTCCGAAGCCATCGACCGAGGAACTATCGGACCTGATTGCGGGGGTGATATGCAAGTTGGCGATTGTATAGCCATTGCCGTTGAACATAGCGGCAAAAGGATGCCAACCATCACCGACAGGCCGCCATCCTTCACCCGTCGTCCAATCGGCGCTGACCGCGCCCGAGGCGTAGCTATCGGCGGAGGCGAAGTCCAGCGGGCGGACCAGTTCGTACCCGTTGCAACTGTTGCAGACCACTTCCCCGCCGGATACCGGATAGGCGGCGGCATACGCCTCAGCTTCGGAACCATCGTCTGCGCTGCCGTCCCCGTCCGGGTCGTAACGCATGGCGTCCAACTGCTCCAGATTTGCGATTTCGATCAGCCCGTCGCCGTCGCGGTCATATCTGGCGGTGGGATCTGGAGGGGCGGCTTCGGGGGGCGCCGCGGGCGGAAGCACTGTGGGCAGGGCTGGCTGGGCTTGCTTTGGGGGCAGGAACCCTGCCGTCACGCTCTTCTCAAACTCCAGGACCTCCGCAGGCCACTGCGCCCGATCAAGCGGAAGGCCCTGCCCGGCATGAGTGGACACCGAGAGGTAGGTGTCCGGGAATGCCTCGGCGAGGGTCTTGAGTCTGCTCACGGGCACCAGCGCGGCCAGGTAATCGTCCGAGAAGGCCGAGAAATCGCTCGCAGGAGGGACGTATACGCCCTGCAGGGTGAGCCACTTGCGGATGCTTCCCGCGGTGGCCGCGTCGGGGGACTCCATTTCCAACACCACGCTTCCTTCCCAGATGAACATTGCGTACCGGACTGCATGCTCCTCCGCGATTCCGCCCGTGTATGCGACCACGATGTCCCCCAGGGTGCCGTCCATCGTTGGGTAGGGGTCGGTTTCGCCCTCGGCCGCCTCCGCCGGTTTAGCCATGTGCAGCAGGTCAGGCCGCTGGATTACTGATAGTGCCTTCCTGGTTGGGATGCGCCATGTGTATTCGGCGATTCTCTCACCGCCGACAGAATGGATGAACTCCTCCAACGGTGGATCAACCCCCAGGTCGGTGCGGTAGCCGATCTCCACCACCACGAAGTCCGGGACGTGCTCGCCGTCGGCGTGCCGCTGCAAAATCGTCCACAGGTGTGGGCCGACATATTCGGTATTGTCCCCCAGGTGTACCGGAGCACCCTGGGCGAAAGTCTGCGGCACGGCACCGAAGGAAAAGTACAGAACCACGGCGGCGAGCAGGGCGACCTGGATAGCTGGGGTTAAACGCGTGGGCATATGGTTCCTCAGTTACACTCTATGTCCATAGTGATGGTCCATGTTCATGCTTGACTTCCCGCGTCGGCCTTTGCCCAATTAATGTCCCCATATTATGGCGGCAACCAGTTGCAGGGCTGACAGGAAGTAGAGGCTCTTCCGATCATACCTAGTGTTCAGTCAAAGCAGTAGTGTCAGGATATAATCTGCGGAGTTTGGTTCTGGCCTCCCTGGTGGTAAATCGCCAGTTAATGGGGGCCGCCGCGGCGTTGCGCTCCGACACGTTGGCGTTCACGGCTTTCCCCAGGCTGTCCTCGTCGCCGTTGCGTCCCCGCAGGCAGGCCCGGGCCAGGACGCTGAACTCCATCTCCGCCATATTGAGCCAACTCCCGTGCTTGGGTGTGTGGTGGAACTCCAACCGCTGGGCGATGCGCCGAGCCTCCGCTGGCGGGAAGGTCTCATACAGCGACGCCGTCCGATGCGTGTTCAAATTGTCCAGAATCACTCGGACCACTGGGACGTCGGGGTAGGCCTGGTCCACCAGCCAGCGCATCCGGTGAGCGAAGTCCTGCATGGTACGCCGCTGGGTGATAGCCACGTGGCGCCAGCCCGCCTTGGGTTCACAGGCGAGGAACAGGTTGCGAGTACCGCCCCTCACGTACTCGTAGTCCTGGCGCCTGGGACGCCCAGGCCCTGCTGGCAGGGGCTCCTTGGTCTCAGCCAGCAACTGAGTGGAACTCTCGTCGAAGCAGACCACCGGCCTGGCTGGGTCGTAGGGTTCGGCGTACAGATCCAGCACGTCCTCCATGTGGGCCACGAAGTCGGCGCTCACCGCAGGTATGCACCACTGCTGCTTCCGCCACGGCTTGAGTTCGTTTTTTTCAGGTGCAGCCGCACCGTCTCGTGGGACAGGGATTCCACCAATCCCAGTTCCACCGTCTTCCCCGCCAGCAGCCGCAGGGTCCAGTGGTCGTGGCCCTCTGGGGCTGGGCTGCAGGCCAAAGCAATGAGATGAGCTTCCCCACGTTCGTCCAGCTTCCGGTACCGGTTCACCTGGTTGCGCCGATGCAACGTCTCCTCCAACCCCTCCTGCGCGTACCGCTTCCTGGCTCGTATTACCGTCCGCTCCGAGATGTCCAGGGCCGTTGCCACCTGAGCGGCCGTCCAGCCCTCGTCCACCTTCAGCAGAATGCGGGCCCGGGTGATTGCCTGGGCCGAACTCCGTCCCGACCGGACCACCTTCCGCAGATGCTTCCTCTCCTCCGGCGAGAGCCTAACCTCATACTTCTTCTGCACCATGAACCCCACACCTCCCACTACACTTACGCCGCTTCCCTTATAACGCTACCACCTCCCTCCTGCTATCGCCATACCTGACATCTCTGTTTTGACTCACTACTAGTGGCCAATCTCCGCCACTGCTTCAGTTTGTTGAAGGCCTGTTCAATTGGATTCCGAGTCCGGTACAGTTCCCGGTCGCATTCCCAAGGGTCTTTCTGGTTGGACTTGGGCGGAATAACGGCTTGCGCGTCTTGGTCCTGCATCTTGGTCCTGAACGAAGGACAATATCCTATAGATTTCATATCCCTTGTCGGCAATGACCGCCTCAGTCCCGATGCCGGTCAGCAGTGGTATGCCCTGGGTGCATCCCATGCCTGTCCTCCGGTGAGGGCAAAGCGTACCGTCGGCCCCAAGCATCGGTCACCAAATGTATCTTGGTGCTCAGACCCCCTCGGAACCGGCCCACAGCCTCACCTTGACCCTCCTTTACCGCACACCGCCTGCCGGCGAGTCCGGACTATAGTTGAATCAATCATCACATCCCGATTGTCCGGGTCATCCAGCAATACCTGAAATACTTTCCTCCAATTATCAACCCTGGCCCCGCCGGTGTAGCGCTTGTGGAAACTTTTCCACTTGCCGTACTTTTCCGGCAAGTCCTTCCATTCCGCCCCGCTGCGCAACACCCAGAGAACTCCATCTACAAACAGGGGATTGTCTTTCGCCGTTACCCCCGCCGAATCGGGCCGCCCCGGCAGGAACCTCTCAATCTGTTGCCACTGCCCATCCCTAGTCTGCCTTCCTTCCACCCGCACATCCCTCCACGACAATGGCCTCAATGGCTCCTATGCTACTGCCCTTTGCCCTTGGCCTCCCAATCCAACGTCAGCCAAATACTTGGCGCTTATTTTTCGATTAACCCTGGTACTCAGCCTGTCCTCCAAACCCCATAAGCCCGATGCCCGACCCGTCTCCTTTGGCTTGGGCCAGTACCTTGAAGTCTCCATACTCGTTCGGGTCCACCAGGGTCATCATGGCAATTCGGTTCAGCTCCGCTCGGGCGTCGGATAACCCCTGCGCCTCGAGGGCATCGAGGAAATCAGAGAAGCCAAGGTTCTCAAGGAACCGGCTCTGCGAGGTGTAACCCACGGTAGCCAGACCGTGCTGGTCGCCCATACGAATGAGGGATGTGAAGTCCACCTGGCAGGTGATATCCTGCTGTCCGATGTCCTGGTACGGATCGCTGCCGGCGGCGTGTCGGGTATAACAGACCAGCGTACCGCCGTAGTTCTGCGGGGAGTAGAGGTCGGCGGCCAGCTCGCCGTAGTCGATGGTGAGAATAAACCCCCGGTCCAGGGCCCCGGAAATCTGGCGGGCCCAGTCTTCTAGCGCCAGGTTAACCTCGCCTCGATACCCTTCGGGCAAGGACAGGCCCAGGCCGGCCAGCCTCTTTTCGATCCGAGGTGAGGATGGTTCGTCCAGGACCTCGGTGAGACAACCTCCATGCGATGTGACGTAGATTTCCTTGACTCTTCCTTCCTGGATGGCGAACCGGTGGACCGGGAAATTGTCGATCAACTCGTTGCAAAGGACGCAGCCAACAACATTCCGGAACGCACTGAGTCCCTCGGTCTTGACCCGCCCGATTTCCAGGTCCGGGCCCTGCTCTATTCGGAATGTCGGATCGCCGGTCTCGTTAACCCAGCCAAAGGTGTGTTCACGTGATTGGAGCAATCCAGGCTCGTAGTCCGCGGCGACGTAGTAAAGGGCCCGGGCGAACCGTGGATCCAGGCCCCGACAGGAATCCACGATGGACCGGGCCAGGGCGCCGTCGCCGGACCCCACCTCAATCACATGGAAAACACCAGGTTCTCCCAGCAGGTGCCACATCTCCTCCAGTTGCCTTGCCATCAAGGCGCCGAAGACCGGGTGGCTTGTGGGGGAAGTGCCAAAGTGGTTGTTTATCCTGCCGTTCCTCGCAGAATAAAAGCCTCCACCGGGCGAGTACAGGCAAGCCTGCATGAACCGGGCGAAGGTAATTCGGCCATGCCGTTGGATCAGCTTTCCGATCTCATGCTCTACTGCTGAACGCATCCACATCCCCTGGTTAGGTCAAGATTCTCTGGTGGTCGGGCGTGATTGGATCGTCGGGCAAGGTGGACTCCGCCAGGTGCCGCATCTTCAACGGAGGAGTGCCCGTCCACTGTCCCCGTCTTCCGGTGGCGTGGTCGTAGTGGAGCTGGTTCCGCCTCCGGCAGAGCTGCCAATGTCGCCGGAAACGACGGCGGGGTGGTGCTGGGGGTGAACTGCGATAAGGGCCGCCTTCCGAATCCGCATCCCGGGGATCGGCGAACCCATGCTGATGGTACCAGGGTCGCTCCTCCAGGCCCGGTTGTCGGTGACCAACCCCGGGAATATCCCTGGTCCTCGTACCGGTACAGGCCGCGGTCGCCGGCTCCGACTGTGGTCCGCACCCGCCCCAGTTTGGCGGGAGATCGCCTCACCCCAACAACCCCCGGCTTCCCCACATTTCGGCACACTCCGGGAAGCGGTTCAGAGACATATCCCGGCTGCCCCCCGACCTTGAAGGCCGGGTCTCCCGGGCAGCCGGCACCCATGACTCCCTGGAGGGAATCAAGGTTGTGGAAGCCTCTCTCCTGGGCCAAGACCGCACCCATTTACGGCTTACCAAGGGCCGGTGGTTAGATCACCGGCCCTTTCCAGCTTGGATGAACACAGCTTAACCCCGAAAATCCCCCACCGGGAAGAGTACAGCCATCAATGCCCAAGGCAATCGCATGATGGCCCAAATTGCAGACGGCGGACTTGTAATTGGCCGAATAAAAACCCGATTGCCCTGGCGGATTTCGTGCACCAGCTGATCCCCGACAATAGGGTTTCAAATATACCTAATGCTCCCGAGCCCGGATGGGGTGGGAGGTATGAAGGGCGTACCCCAGAAACGAAGGGCACCCTATCCGTGCCCGAAACCCCGACATTCGTGGTCAGAAGGCCGTGTTGGTTCGCTACACTAACGCGTCCGAATTTAGCGGAACCTCACGGACGGATGAGGCAAGATAATGGAGCGGGGAAACTGCCTTATGCCTTAAATGTAAGCTGTCGTTCACCATCGACAGCGGCTCTGGTGCCTGCATAGACAGGGACAATCGCGATCGGAATTGGCGGCTGGCTTTCGCGATCTGCCCTGGGTGCCACCAGCTCATCGTTTGGCTGGGTACTGTGACAGGACACGCCTTCGGGGAGGCATTTGGGGGAAAGAATCCTGCTTGGTTCAGCAGGCGACCAGATAAGGCACAGATAGAGACCATCTTTCCCAAGGTGTCCCCGCCCCCGAAGTCACCCGGGATTTGCCGAGGACTATGCCGAGGCTTGCCTCATCTTCGCTGACATCCCTAAAGCCAGTGCCGCGTTGAGCCGCCGGTACTTGCAGCATATCCTTCGAGAAAAGTTGGGTGCGCATGCCCGAGACCTCTACCGTGAGATCAGATGGGCAATCGAGAACGCTAACCTACCGTCATCAGTCGTAGACTTACTCGACGTGCCACGAAAGGTGGGAAATAAAGCGGCTCACCCCACACCTAAGGAGGCTGGGGTGCTCGTAGATGTTGAGCCGTGGGAGGCCGAGTGGTGCTTGGAGATTGTCGAAGCATTGTTCGACCACGTCTTCGTTCTCCCTGCCAAAAACCGAGAGAGGTTGGAGCGATTGGGCCAAGAGCCCTCCGACAGCACCGATCTTAACTAAGCCCCAGCCGGGGATCGCCCAGACCTAGCGGCTACTGATTAACTAGCGGTGGCCGCTTGGACGGTGGCTGGATATGTCAGTAGTCCCCCTTCAGGTCATCAGGAAGTGTTCCGGGTGGCAGACCTGCCGGAACTCCCGGGTCCTTTCAACCGCGTTCTCAACGGAACCGACCAGAAGTGTGGGGCTCCAGGAAGTCCCAATCCGGCTTCACGGCGGTTCCCAGGGTCTCTCCCGGATTGGTGAAGACCTGCATGATCCGAAAAGGATTACAAAAATGAAACCGCACCCTGTTCTTGGCGCCCGGAAAATCGAGGCAGGGCGAGGTCCACAACTCAACCCTGGCCTTGCCGCGTATGCTCATAATCCCGGCCCGCCTCGCTTTTCGTGGAAAGTGCCGGACAGTGCTGCGCAGGCCCGGAGACGCGCACTTCCCATTCCTACAGATTGCCGCCGCTGTTGCGGCGCCACCCAATATTGCCAGCAACGCCGCCGTCATCAGCCACGTCTCCAGCGTCCACGAGGTTTATTTGGGGGAACAGGAACGCGGCCGCACGGAAGGGCCGGAAAGCCATGTCGGACGGGTCCACGATGATTGTGATCTCTCCACTCTGCGCGGCAGCCACCAGCCCGACGGTGACCAGGGACTCATGAAAGCCCAGGAACCCAACGAAAACACTCAGGGCTGTCCCAGTGCATTCTAGGGACATGACCAGTGGAGCGACGGTCAGCGGCGCCACCACCAGCAATGCCAGCCCGGGCGCAACAACCAGGGACGTTGGCTCCTACCGGCCAATCCCAAACCTCCGGTCTGCGAGCGATCCCCACAGTCGGCAGATCTGATCTCCTATCCCGACGTGTTATCCCACGAGTTCCGTCGATATCATCCCGGCGTACACCACGTTCACACTGTACAGCGTAAAGCTCTGGTAAACGGCCAGTTGGAACCAGAGGTATCCCGCTGCCCACACAGCACCCAGGATGAGAACACCGCCCATCCATGCTCATCTCCCCTACACAGGAAGTACGCCGCCACCAACAAGGCCAGCCAGCACAGCGCCGACAACCCTATCATCACCAAGCCCCCATCCGTGACCGACAACCTCCGCCGCCCCGTTGCCACCAACCGGCACCCCAGCAGGGCCAGCGCTGACGGAAACTACGGAAATATTTCGGTGGAATGGATGAAGCGAGTAGCAGCGAGGCCAACCGCCGGTGGCGCTGCCCGACTCAACCTGCGTAGTCCAGTCAGCCAATCCGACAGCAGAAAAGCCATCGTCATTGCTGCGGCCTCAGCAGGAAAAGTTGTAACTGCGCTCCGGCCAGTCCGCCTGGGGCAAACTCCGGGACCAGCAATACCGGCAGACCCGGATTGTGGGGACTGATCAGTTTCCCGTCCGGCAGAGGCTCGGACCGGTTCCAGCGGCCGTCGGGATGGTCGAAGAAACTCCGCCACGAGTTCGCCTCGTACTGTTTCATCAAGTCCAGGCCGCCGTCCTGAGGCAGGCTCTGCCTGGTCAGCAGGTAGAACGGTTCATCCGACGAGATCAATGCTCCCCGGCTGGCACGCAGGTCCACCGAAAAGGAATACGCCACGGCCAGCAACACAAAAAGGGATGCTGCTGGCGGCATCCCCCGGTTGCCCGCGAGGTATCGTCCCAGAGTCACGGGATGATGCCCAGCTCGCGCAATAGGGACAGCGTGCCCCGGGAATCGGTCAGACTGCCCAAGTCCACATCTGGTGGTTCCAGCGATTCCAGCGGAGGCAGGTCGCCTTTGGGTTCCACCCCGTCAATGAGAGGATATTCTTTGGTCGTCTCGGCGAAGTAGGTCTGGGCCTCCTCGGACAGGAGGTACTCTACCAGTTGTTCCGCCGCTTTCCGGTTCTTGCTGGTGCTGGTTATTCCCACCCCGGCCACCAGTACCAGCGCCCCGGGGTCTCCGCCGCCCAGGAAGTGATTCCGGGCGCCGAAACCTTCTCCCTCTTCCTCCAGGAACCTCTGCAAGTAGTAGTGGTTCACAAACCCCACGTCCACCTCGCCCCGGGCCACGCCGGCCACGGTGGTCACGTTGTTGGGGTATTGGCGGGCCCCGTTGTTGTGGATGCCTTCCAGCCAGGCCCGGGCCGCCTCCTCACCCCACTTGAGCCGGAACGCCGTGACAAAGGACTGGTAGGAAGCGTTCAATGGTGCCCAGCCTATCCGATCTTTCCACTCCGGGGCCGTGAAGTCCAGAATGGAGGCAGGAAGATCACTGTCTGGGTCGATAGCGGACGTGTTGTATACGACCGTGCGCGCCCGTCCCGACGTGCCGACCCATTGTCCCGCCGGTGAGCGGAACCCTGGCCCCACCTTGTTCAGCAGTTCCTCTGGGATATCTCCCAACAGGCCGGCGTGGGCAAGGCTGCCCAACGATCCCGGGTCCTGTAGGAACACTACGTCTGCCGGCGTGTTCTCTCCTTCTTCCAGGATGGTGGTGGCGATGGCCGAGCTTCCGGCGTACTTCACCTGTATGTTGATCCCGCTGTCTTCGATGAACCGTTCCAGGATCGGGTGGACCAGGTTCTGGGACCGTCCCGAATATACAGTCAGCGTGTTTTCTCCCCCGCCACAGGCGAGGGAAAGCAACATTGCCGGCGAGACCAGGGCTGCGGACAGGATCAGCAGCCAGGCTCGTATCCTTGTGAGGCCAATGGTCATGTGCTGAATCTCCGGTTACTGCAGTTGGAGGAGCGAAGTACCTCGGACCGTGGAGGTATGCCCAGCGCCTGGATCACCTCGGGAGCATCCAGGGCAGCGTAGAGCTGTCAACGTCTCCCGATGGAACGGAGTTGGCCGCTTCACGCTCGAAGTGCGCGGCTGCGGTGTCTGCTGAGCTGGCCAACGTCTGTTTCACCGAGGGAGGGATAGATTGGCAGAAAGGCCAAGCCTGGGCCAGGTGTATCTTCCGGTCCACCGGGACCTCGTCCGTCATCACCCGGGTCCCCTACCGCAGGGAGGCCAGGTCAAAAATCGTGTCCAGGTAGCCCTGGGCGTCGTCTGCTGCAGCATCGAATGCCGCCTGTTCTCCGCTCCGGCACTCACAAGGGGCATCTGCCAACGCCGCCGGCAACCGAACGTCCAGCATTCTTTTCAACCCGAATCCTGCCAGGCTGCGGGCCGTGCTGGCGATGGACCAGTTCCTACACCCGTCAGGACCGGGACACCCACATAAAAGGCCCAGGCTTCATCCACGTTGTGGGATGCGCCACTGTTGTCGCCCGTGTTCCCGGCTTCAATCTTGGCGCAAGCCGCTGTCAATTCCTGCAGCACCTTACCATAAATCACCGCCTGGATGCCCTTGTTGTTCAGCTGTCGCCGGGTGGGATCGTCGATGCTCTCTCCCAGCCACGTGCCGGCTAGGCCGGTCTGGATGTTGCCGTCCCGGTCCGTTCCGCCTGGAAACTCGGCGATGGCCGAGTCGCTGACCGCCAGGGACTCGAGGGTTCGCACCGAGCGCCGTCGCCTTTCACCGGGTTTAGACCGTTCTCATAGAGAGACTTGCTCATAGAGAGACTTGAGCTGGGCCCAGTCAACGGCAGCGTCCGTCTTGGCGTTATTGAGCAGAGGGGCGATATCCCGCATATCCAACGCGATGGTGGCGTTGGAATCAAGATTGCTCACCGGGGTGTAGTAATCCGAAGGGGTGAGCGACCCTGGCGAACTCCCTGCTCTTGCCGGCGCGCCCATCGAACCGGCTTTCGCCGTCACTCCGCTCGCCCTTACCGAACCGCTCAACACAACGCCGCGGGCGCTGACGGAACCGCTTCCCCGTCCCGGTCCACCCTCGCTCCCCAAAGAATGCGGGGCACGTAGATCTCGGGCGGACTCATGTGCCCGTGGCCGCCAATGCCTATTCCCTGCCCGTGGTCCGATGTGATCAGCACCGTGGCGTTTTCCAGGTAGCCCAGCTCCCGGCACCAGTCCAGGAAACCCTCAATCTTCCGGTCGGTGTCCTCGATCTTGCCCAGGTACTCCGAGTTGTAGCTGCCCCGGGCGTGGCCCGTCTGGTCGACGCTCAGCAGTTGCATCGCCAGCAGATCCCGGTCTTCCCGCTCCATCACCGCCTTGGCCCGCGCCACCAATGCGTCGTCAATTTCGTCGTTGTGCGTAACCGCCGTCACCGTTGCCACGTCCTCGTGGCCGAAGGCGTCCACCAGGTGGGCGATCCCCACCAGCTTTCCGCTCCGGCCTTCGGAACGGAGGGCGTCAAAGATGGACTCGCACTTCACCCCCAGGCTGGGAACGAAGTTGCTGCACATCCCATGGACCTTGGGCGCAGCCCCGGTGAACATGGAACTGAACCCGGTGACGGTGCGGGCCGGATACACCGTTGCGGTGTTGGTGTAGTCCGCCCCCTCCCGGCGGAGCCGGTCAATGCAGGGAGTGTCCGCTTCCAGCAGCCGGTCGGCCCGGCATCCGTCAATTACTATTGCGATGAACCGGCGGCACCGAGCGGCCCCCTGCCCGGAGACCAGGTGCGTCGGGGCCAGGGACGGAGGGGGCGGCCAGGTGAAAAGCCACTGGTGCACCAGGGCGGTCACCCCTCCGAGAGTCAGCAGGAACACCTCGATCCCAACGACCGATTCCCAACCTGGGCGGTGGACCATCAGCTGAAACGCCAGCACCAGGAGCAATGCCTTGGGTACCCGCTCCAGGAAATTGCCGCTGGTCGGGTCCGGGTTCTCCAAAACCAGGCGCCGGAAACGGGTGAAGTTGGTCCACCGGGGTGCCGATGCGCAGGTGATAGTAGACCGTGCCCCGCAGGAACACGGTAAACCCCAGGTACAGCCCCAGGACCGCGGCGACGGCGGTCACCACCAGCCAACCAGTGAGGATTATGAATCCCCCGGCGAAAATCCCCAGCGCCCACCACAAGGTCCAGCGAAGCTTCAACGGATAGTCGAAACGGTAGAAGAGCAGGAACATGGGGACCAGGGCTACGGCAGCTATCCCGGCCCGCAGCCAGTAGCCGCCGTCGCTCAGGTGGGGCAGGCTCAGCAGGGCCGTGAACAGCGGGAAGATTGCAACGCGGGGGGGCAGCAGGGCCTTCCACGCCATGGCGCGCAGCAGGAACGCCAGCGTGTACCCGATCGCCAGCCCATCCACCAGCAAGGGCTGACCGGCCAGGGCCGCTGCCCCGGAACTCAAACGTTCCCAGCCGGCCAGGAAGGCGGTCGCGAAAACCGCCGCGGCTGAAACCCCCACCCACAGGACAACTTTGAGAGCGGCCCGCAGGTGCGACGCCGGTCCAGGCTGGGAACCCATGCCGGGACGGATGAAGTCTATGCCCAGCAAACCATGCCCTGCCCTAAACCCCCAAAACGGGGTGAAACCTGTTCGTCTGCCAGTTCATCGGTGGGGCCAAGGTGCCGCTGACGGCCTCCATCCAAAGGATGACCTGCATCGGAGATTGACGCCGCCCACTCAAGGAGTGTTCATTTTGCATCCTGGGGTTGTCGTGAGACTTTCGCCAGATCAGGGCAGTCATCGGCAACAGACCAACTGTCAGCCCGGCAAATCGAAGATGACATCTCACATTCTCGAAAATGCCATGATTGCCCATTGTTCATCCGAGACGTTAGAACTGGAGTGGCGCCATCCCTATAACGCTCGTAGCCAGAAACACTAAAATAGCGTACACGGCAAGTCCTGACCGTCGACGCCACCATTGTACTAATGCCCGGCGGCCCATTCAGAGCACTCTCAGGCTCGGCGATAGCTGCTGGCCTAATGTGGACAGTAAAAGGGCGCCCGCAACTATGCTCCAGGCAGGGGTGTATCGTCGGCTCCCCGATCTGTCGGTCCCAAAGAAACATGACAGAGTGCATCGGGATTCATCCGAAGTTCCTTCCAGTGGACGACCTCCGCTACCCTCAGGCCTGTGGGGGTTGGGCCCACCCGAGCTGTCTAATACTACAGTCGCAGATTAAGAACAGGTAGAATTGGAGCAGTTGTCTGGTGGAGAGGTGAGGCAGTGGTTGTTGGGAGTGATGAGGTTGCGGAAGTGGCCCGGTGGGCCAATGGCATCGAGGAGATGCACCAGTGCATCGCCGGCCGGTTCCGGCGGCCGGAGCCGCGCCGCCGGGCTCTGGCCTATCTGCGAGGACTACTCAGCCCGGTGGAACGCAAGAACGGCTGGCAACTGGCAGAACAAGCTGGCGACGCCACCCCCTATGGGGTACACCACCTGCTGTCCACGTACATCTGGGACGCGGACCTGGTACGCGATGACCTCAGGGACTACGTGGTGGAGCATCTGGGCGGTGCCGACGGAGTAGTGGTGGTGGACGAGACGGGGTTTCTCAAGAAGGGCGACAAGTCAGCCGGGGTGCAGCGGCAGTACAGCGGGACGGCGGGCCGGATCGAAAACTGTCAGGTTGCGGTGTTCCTGGCCTATGCCGGAGCCAAGGGCAGGGCATTGCTGGACCGGGAGTTGTACCTGCCCCGGGTGTGGGCGGACGACTGGGAGCGGCGGCGGGAAGCCGGAGTGCCGGAGAGTGTCCGCTTCCGTACCAAACCGCAACTGGCGCAACTGATGCTGGGGCGGGCGCTGGAAGCGGGTGTTCCCTTCGCCTGGTTTACTGGGGACGAGGTCTACGGCAGTGATCGCAACCTGCGGCTGTGGCTGGAACGTGAGGAGATTCCGCATGTGATGGCCATCAAGAGCAACGAGAAGCTGTGGGCTTTGACGGACAAAGGACCGCTGCAGATGAGAGCGGACCGTCTGGCGTCCGGGGTTGCGGAATCCGCTTGGGTGCGGTGCAGCGCTGGGAATGGCGCCAAGGGACCACGGATCTATGATTGGGCCGCAGTGGACATACGGCCCCTGAGGGAACCGGGCAAGGGCCACTGGCTACTGGCCCGCCGGAGCATCGCCAAGCCCGACGAGTTGGCCTATTACGTTTGCTTCGGCCCGGCGGAGACGGCCTTGGAGGAGTTGGTGAGAGTCGCCGGGACCCGGTGGGCCATAGAGGAATGCTTTGAGCAGGCGAAGGGGGAGGTGGGACTGGACCAGTACGAGGTGCGGCGGTGGGACGGCTGGTACCGGCACATCACCCTGGCCATGCTGGCTCACGCCTATCTGATGGTAATCAGGCATCATGCATTGGAGCAGGGAGAAAAGGGGGCCACTACGGTCCCGGTGAAGAGTTGATTCCCGTGACTGTCCCGGAGGTGCGGCGGCTACTCACACGCTTGGTATGGACAGAGAACCAACCACCGGATTTCATCCTGTACTGGTCGTGGTGGAGACGCCGCCACCAGGCCAGAGCCCAACGATGTCACTACAAACGGCGTCTATCAAATCTGCGACTGTAGTACTAAGGAGGAGCATTCCGGGTGAAGTCAGCAGGCATCACCCGGGATGGCGAGGGTGTTGCGGTGAGCGCCCCCGCAGCCATAAGCGGGCTGCAGGGAGATTCGTGGAACTGTTAAAGGGTTGTCCATGAGCCGCACCACGTGGGGGCATAGCCCGGTTAGGTGGGTGCATAGTTCCGCCCTATAAACTGGAGTGATCTACGAATATGGGGAACGTAGAGTCTGGGGGAGAGCTTGGGGGGCTGATTTCGTGCTTGAGAACGTGGAGCCGGTGAAGGGAGTCGAACCCTTGACCTACGGTTTACGAAACCGTTGCTCTGCCACTGAGCTACACCGGCTTAAGTTGGACAATTGAGCTTAATTCATGCGGGGATGGCAGTCTCAATAAGGGCTCGAAATTACCCTTGCCATTCCATTTGCCATTCCGACGGCGAAACCCAACCCCACGACATCTGTTGTGACCCCTTGCAATTCTACTATACCCAGTGTCACGGGAAACAGGGGGTCAAGCAGCGACTTCATTCAGCAGGTCCCGATGAGAAGCCTGCTCGCCAAGCCTCGCCGAAGCGATCCACCGCGTTCCGCTGCACCGTCGGCAGCACGTGCGAGTACAGGTTCAAAGTGATCTCTATGCAGGCATGGCCCAGCCGTTCGGATACGACCTTGGGGTGAACCTCCTCCTTGAGCAGAAGGCTGGCGTGCATGTGCCGCAGGTCGTGGAAGCGGAGGCCATCGAAACCCGCGGTCCGGGCCGTCCGGCCGAATGCCCTTGTAACGACATCCGGGTCCAGATGGGACCCGTCCGGCTTGCAATAGACGAAGTCGCCATTCCCGGAATGGGAATTGGGTAGCTCGCGGAGTAGCTCAACTGTCTCGGGAAACAGGGCAAGGGACCGGCCATATCCGGACTTAGGGGCGGACGGTTCGCATTCTCCCGATGAAAGCCGGACCAAGGCTCGGCGAACTGATAAATTGCCATTCTTAAAGTCTACACCACCCCACCGGAGGCCCAGAAGTTCGGACCGACGCAGCCCCGTCTGGGCTGCCAGTTGGTACAAAGACCGATGGCGTGGGTTCTTTACTGAAGAGATGAGGTGACTCAGTTCTTGCCACGTGAGTGACCTCATCTCTTTCCCGGCACCCGAGAGGGCAGGACAGATTTAGCCGCGTTCCGGGATACCAGCCCCAGCCGGACTGCTCCTTCCAAGGCGTTACACAAGACCCGGTGAGCGTGCAGAACGGTCCGGGGAGATAGTCCAGAACCCTTAACGCCGCCGTGGCGCAGGAGTCGGGTTTCCATTGCTTACACATCCCGTGGAGTCAAGCGGTCCAGCTGGGTACGGCCTAGCACTACAACAACGCGTTTAGGGACGCGTTTAGCATGGTGGCTCCATCCTGCCTTCACGGCGGGCGGAGCGGCGTCTTTCGTGGGAGCACCGGGCCCGTTCGTTGCGTAGCTGCGTATCCTCCGGCCACAGCAGCAACTCAGCCGGGCCAAACCGTTGCCGGGGCAGCATCTCCCGCACCACCCGGTACACCCCCGTCTACACGGGGGCAGGCTCTGGGGACGGGTGATCCGGGACATCTTTTTCCCCCCAATCCTGCAGCAAGCCCAGCAGGCACATGGCTATGTGATGATGCCAGCCGGCCCAACTCCGGGTTTCGTATTCGTCCAAGCCCACATCGCCCTTTTCCCTCTCGAACTCCGTTTCAATGGGCCACCGGGAGCCTCCCACGTATGCCAGAGTCTCCAAGGCCTCGGTGGTCTCGGGGGAGTGGGACAACGGCACGAACATCTCCCTGGCCTGACGGCGATGTTCACGGACGTAGTCCTTGACTATGGTGTACTGGCCGACGAACCCATACTCGTCCCGCAGCCGCTCGAAGATCCGCTTGGCCGTGTGGCGCTGCTTCCGGGGACGCCGGAGGTCATTCTCCAGGACCCGGTCGATGACGCCGGTGAAGGGCTCCAGCTTTGGCTTCCTGGGCGGATTCTGCTGACGGTAGCCCCGAGGGACCGAGTAGGCGGTCATCTTGCGCACTGTGTCCCGGTGCAGGCCGAACACCCGGGAGGCTTCCCGGATGCTCATCCCCTCCACCATCACCGCTCTTCGGACCCGCAGGTACACGTCCACCTGGAACATCCATCCCACCATCCATAGGCTCAAACTTCCAACCTATGGATGGAGGCGGACGGTCCAGTTTGCAACCGCCACGAATCAGCCAGTCAATCCGTCCGCGCGGTCCACTTTAACTCCGCCTTTTACAATGGGACCAAGGATCTCACCAAGCGCCGAAACCCGTTGTCGAGACTGGCAAATTCAGCCGGCGCCCGATGAGGGACTCACATGACATGTACGCCACGAACTCCGGAGAGCATCAACCCGGGACCGTCCAGGCGGGTGATTACCTGGAGCGAATGGTCTCCGTTTACCGGAACTCGTTCGATACCAAGGGCGAAGATCGCACCCTCCGCAGCGTCTTGGAGGAAATCCGGGACAGCAAGCTGTCGCACCTCATCACCGAAGTCCGCCAGTTGCACCAGGCCATCCCGCTCCTGCCCAAAGGCCTTCTGCCCGATGACACCAAAGGGATCACAAAATGGAAGGCGGAAGACCCGGAGACCCACGCGCTCTGGCACGCGGCCACCAGGAAGTACAGCGCTGTCAAGCGAAAGTTGGCCGCGTTCATCTTTGCCGGCACATTCCGGCCGTATCATCGCCGAGGCGAGACCCCCACACCCCAGCACCTCCAGCGCTTCCCCGACTGCAGCAGCACCGGGCTACGGGAACAAACTGGGATCGTCGTGCTGGACCTCGACCACCTGGAGGCCCACGGCGCCGGCCGGGAGCATCTGCTGGAGCAGTTCGCAGACCATCCGGCTGTGGTGGGCGGATACTCCAGCCCCTCCGATGACGGACTGAAAGTCTTCGTGGCCGTGCACCCGGTCCCCTGGGATGACGACTCTCATGTGAAGGCTTGGGCGGCCGCCAAGGACGTGGTTGCCGACATCTATTCCGACGTCGACGAGAGCGGCAAAATCGGTCCCGGCTCTGCTGCCTTTCAGATGATTCCGGCTGCTACATCGCGCCGGATGACAAGCCGATCGCACCCGAGTTGTGGGAACCGGGGGATGAGCCCGATCCCAAGCCCACGGCGAAGCCGAATCCGAAGGGGAAGCTCCGCGGGGCACCGAGGACGGGCCTCCGGTTCGAGAACTGCGATACCCGCCTCGAGCGACACAAGGCCATCGCTGCCCTGGACTTCCTGGCTGCCTCCGGCGTCGGCGGCGATGACAACGCACTGGTGGGCATGGGCCTATGCATGAAGGAGATGGGGCACAATTTCCAGGAGTGGGATGCGTGGGCTGAATCCGCCGGGTGCTCCTGCTCCAACCGGGAAGCGCGCTGGAGCTCCTTCCTCGCCACCGACCGGGACTACACCGCCATCATCGGCATGGCCTACAACATCGGCTAGCTGCGGGGGCCAGACGCTCAGGGTAATGACCAGGGTGATGCCAAGGGTGATGCCCAAGGTAACGCTCAGGATTTTCCCCCGGGCATCCCGCTGCGGCCGGACTTCGATGCCATGCGGGTGGCGGGGTGGATGATGGATAACAGGAAGCGCCTGACGCGCGGCGCCAACATCAACGCACTCCTCGACCTCGAGGCCCTTGACCTCCAGTACCGGTTCGACGAGTGGGCCCAAGTCATCAAGGACGATGCCGGCAATCCTGTTAATCTGAACGAATTGCCGAACCAACTGAAGTGCACCATTGAACGGTTTTTTGTCCGGGTCAACTACGCTCCGACGCTGGGCTCTGTAGAGGCGGCCGTCTGGACATGGCCCGTGGAAACGCCTTCAACCCCGTGGGAGGGGCAGGACCGGACAGGCCACTTCGGCGCCCTTGCATTCGGGACTCCCGACGAAGCCCTGTACAACGAACAGGCTGCGCTGATTCCTCGAGGCGCCGTTGTCAGGGCGCTCGAGCCGGGTGCCCGCTTCCCCTACATACCCATCCTGTACAGCAGCAAGCAGGGGACGGCCAAAGGGGACGCTCTGGAGCTTATCGCTCCAGGGGGCCGCGTGAGCGGCGTGGCCTTCGGGGGGTTCGATTGGGAGCGCAAGCTTGGTGAGCTGATCGGAGATTACAGCATCGCCGAGGTTGCTGAGATTTCGGGGTTGCCCTGGTCCGAGCTGAGGAACATGAAGGACACGGCGACCCGGACATTTCTCCGCTACCGGGCCAGCTACGCCCGTGTTGCGGAGAGCCATCCGCTGAAAACCATCATTATGGCGACATCGAACGAGCGTGCGGTCCTGACCGACTCGGAGCGCCGGCGCACTCCGGTTATCGAGATCCCCAATGGGAGGAACATCGACCTGGGCTGGCTGAGGCAGAACATAGTCCAGGTTTGGGCGCAGGTGGTCCGGGAGTACGACGAGGGACGGCTTCAGGAGTCCTCCGAGACCGCGGTCAGGTTGCCGCGGGAGCTATGGGGAGCTGCCAACGCCAACTCGGAGAACCATGCCGTTGAGGTCTGGCTGACGACGCGGCTGACCGTGGGTGAAGGGATGCTGGAGTCCATTGCCTCTGCGTAGCTGCGCGCCGAGATGCGAAACGACAAGCTACCCGAACCGAAGCCCGCCGATTTCGGTAAGGCCACGAACAAGCTGGGCTACGTCAATGCCACCCGGAGGATAGACGGGAAGCTCGTCCGTGGATGGTTCCTGGAAGCTCTGGAGACCAACTGAACGGCCGGGTCCACGGTGTGTAACGGATGTATCGGGTTGATCCTTAGGGACTCGATCTACGGCAATATTGCCGACTTTTGGGATCATATAGGGCAGCCCGTTACATCCGTTACACTCGGGGGCCACCATCATGGACAAACTGCAACGCAAGGAGGTTAAGAAAATGGCAACTACCATGATGACAACGGTAACGCGGCTGTGCGGTCACCAGGAGGTCTAGGGGGCGGCGACTAACGAGCCATGGGACAGGGGAAGGTGTTGAAGTCTGGGTCTGCTTTTACGCTGCAGAACGCCCCTTGGAAACCATTGCCTCCAATTCCTCCCGCTCCTCCGCACCCAGCTTGACCCGGTACTTCTTCTCCATCACCCACTCCCCTCACCTGCTTCTTTATCCCTTTTGTTTCTACCTATTTTCCATCAGTCCAACTCTGCTCCACTACTAGATGGCGTAGGAGTCCATTAGTTCTTCCAGGGATCGTCCCCGGTTCTTGCTCCAGACGTCTTCCAGGCGGCCATTCAGGGACTGGCGGCTCTCGTCTTGGTAGAGGACGCCCAGGGGCAGGCCACGCTGCTGGATGAGGGAGTAGGCGGCGGCCTTGTCTGATGGGTCGTGGTCTTCGGGGACGTCCCAGATGAGGGGCTGGACACCCTCGCGGGGCTTTCCCTTCAGCAACTCGTAGGTATCGTTGTAGGTCACGCAGGGGGACTGGACGTGAATCATGGCGAAGCCCTTGTGGTTCATCCCCTGGGTTATCAGGGAAGCCAACTGCCGGGGATTGCCGGAGAACGCGGAGGCGATGAAGGAAGTCCCCAGGGTCAGGTAGAGCTCCAGAGGGTCGGTCTCGTGTTCCAGCTTGCCAAAGGGGGTTGAGCTGGTGACCGTGCCCTCCTTGGTGGTCGGAGAGCTCTGGCCCTTGGTCAGACCGTAGACCCCGTTGTCCATAATGACGGCGCAGACATCCAGGTTTCGCGACGCCTGGGGCCCGATGTGCTCCCCTCCGATGCTGAGGAAGTCGCCGTCGCCGGCCACGATTACCACGTTCAACTCGGGGCGGGCCATCTTCACGCCCATGGAGATGGGAAGCGTCCGGCCGTGGATGCCGTGGAATCCGTAGGGCTGGGAACCTTCCAGGAGATGGACCAGGTTGCCGGAGCAGCCGATCCCAGCGACCACCACGTTATTCTCGATGGGCTCGCCGGTTTCCTCCAGCCGGTTGATCATGGCCAACTCAAGGGCCCGGCGCACGCCGAAGTCCCCGCAGCCAGGGCACCACTTGAAGTCGTACTCGGGATTCTTCTTGCTCATGCCCGCACCATCTCCTTTTGGTGAGACTGGGTCATCTCGCTGATTTGCTTGACCAGCTCCCGCACCTTGAACGGCAGACCGGTGTACTGGGTTATGGAATAGGCGTTCACTCCCTGGGACCTCAGAATCGAGGAAAACTGCCCCTGGAAGTTTAGCTCAGGCACAATGACCAGTTCTTTGCTCTTGAGTTCCTTCAGGAGCTTGGGGGGAAGGGGATGGAGGAACATGGTGTAGTTCCATCCAACATCGACTCCCTGCTCCCGCAGTTGCCGGTAGGCTTCGTAACCGGGGCCCTTGGAGCCGCCCCAGGGCATCACAGCCACCCGGGCGTCCGGGTTTTCCGACTCGTAGTATCCATCTTCGAGAAGGCCCAGCTTGCCGAAGCGCCGCTCGGTCATCTGGATGTGCCGCTCGGGCAGGTGGGTGGTGTCGCCCATGGAGTCATGCTCCGACCCGTTGGCCACGTACGCGCCGGGGTTGCCCGGCACGGGCATGGGAGAGAGCTCGAACCCGTCGTAGCGCTGGTACCCGTTGGTTCCCTGGTAGGTCTGGCGGTACTCGACCTTGACGCTGGATACGTCGGGGACCGGGATGTTCTGGACCCGCTCGGCCAGGGACATTTCGGTCATCAGCACCACCGGGCCCTGGTAGCGTTCGGCCCAGTTGAAGGCCCACATCGCCCCGAAGAAGGCTTCCTCCACGGTGCCGACGGCAATGATGGGGATTCGGACATCGCCGTGGGCGGGGAACATGCAGGCCATCAGGTCGGACTGCTCCGTCTTGGTGGGCAGTCCGGTGGCGGGACCGCCGCGCTGCACGTCGACGACCACCAGGGGTATCTCGGCCATCCAGGCCAGGCCCAGTCCCTCGCTCATCAGCGAGAAGCCGGGGCCGGCGGTGGCCGTCATGGCCTTCTTGCCGGCAAACCCGGCGCCAAGGATGCCGGTGATGGACTCGATCTCCGAGCTAACCTGATAGGCGAACTTGCCGGGGCCGACCAGGTTGCGCTCCATCCAGACCAGGATGGTGGTGGCGGGAGAGATGGGGTAGCCGACATAGAAGTCAACGCCGGCGGCCGTGGCGCCGAGGCACAGGGCCTCGTTACCCTTCAGCATCAGTTGCTTGTAATCGGGCATCTGGGGAGGCGCGAGGTCACCCAGGGCGAAGCCGCTCTGGGAGGTATGTTCGCGGCCCAATTTGATGGCCTCGATGTTGGACCGGATGATCTCGTCGTCGTTGGCACGGCCGCGGCTGAACCGTTCTTCGACGAAGCGCTCCAGGTATTCCTGGGGCATGTTGACCAGGTGGGCCAGGGCGCCGATGACCACCATGTTGGCGGCCCGGTTGTTGCCGGTGGAGCGGGCCAACTCCTCGATTGGCATTCCGACGACCCGGGTTTCGCCCGTGGGCGTAAATTCCTCGAAGTCCCGGTCATTGGAGTTGTAGATGATGACTCCGCCGTCCCGGACTTCCCAACCATGGGTCTCGTAGGCTTCCCGGTTGAATGCCACCAGGACGTCGACATCATCGCCGGCGCTGAGGATATGAGAATCGGAAATGCGGGCCTGGGTCCAAGTGGGACCCCCCAGGATCTGGGAGGGGAAGGTGGCATAGGTGAGGGCGTGGTACCCAACCTGTGTGGAAACTTGGGCCAGTCCTTCGGCCGAGGTAACTACTCCCTGTCCGCCTTCTCCGGCGAAGCGGACTACGAAGTCGCGCATTTGCATCAAAGGTCCTCCCGTCTAGCGGTGCGGTAAAAATGGTGAAGCAGGGGATAGTCGGCGGGAGTGCCGGGATACCGGGCCGAGGAGGGCAAGCCAAGAGGCGCCCGGCAGGCGTGCCGGGTCGCGGATTTATTGAAGGTCGTCATCTTCTCTTTGGGCCGCCGTTGCCCCGCCCTGGCCAGAGAGCCTGCCAGGGGAGGGTACGGCTCCGGCGGAGGAAGGCGCAGCCGCTGACGACGGCGCTTGGTCCACCGGCCCGCCAGGTAATCCTCTATCGTGGTTGGGCGTAACTGGGGTCGGTTGAAACCACCGGGCAATAGCCGACTTTGTTCAGCGGAATATATCATTGGCGTCGAATCGGTGTCAACGTAAAAAGGGCCGGTGCATTTGGTGTTCTATAAGGGAACCCCTGGAAAACCGGCCGGCGTTCCACCGGCAAGCTCACCACGACCCGGCCGATTCGGATGTCGTTATTAGTTATTAATCGAAAACCCTGGATAAACCCCTTGATGGCACGACGTAGTGAGACACTTCATAACCCCTTTCTCCCGTCATTCCCGCGCAGAGCCTGCCCCCGCGTAGGCGGGGGCAGGCATCCAGGCTCACGTCTCGTCCCCGTTTCCCGCGATTCCAACTTCGGACAGTACGTTCTCACGCCCTCTTAGCCGCCTCACACCCTCTTAGCCGCTGCCAGCGCCGGCAGGCCAGATACGACATAGCGGACGTCAAAACAGCCATCAAGACCGGCAATACGACTATGACTTCCCGCATTGCCTTCATGAAATGGTCCTTCTGGCTCGGCTCGAGCCAACCTCCGGAGAGGTAATCCCAGTAGTAGCCGTAGAACTTGGTAGATGCGGCGACAATTCCGGCTCCGAACAGTCCGATCCCTAATCCCACCAGAGCCGCCCGACGGGTAGAAATGCTGGTCGATAGGATGCCGCTGAGCAGTCCCCGCGACTACCCCGGTCATCAGCGGCATCGTGAAATACAGGGCATTCACTGCAGTGAGAAGCCAGTCGGCCCAGGAAGAAACGTCGACGCTTAATGCAGAAGAGACGATGGCAAGGCTCATTGAGGCCGTATTCCCCTCTTGTCTTGGTTTGCTGCTACCGCGTGGTAGCCGTGGCGGTGATGGCCACTGATCCGTCGCGGGCAAGGATAGCTGGGACTGAGGGGGCGTTCAATATCATTAAGGATTAATGCGACCGCGAAAGGCGGACAGTGTAATCATCAACAATTCCGTCGTTTTTCGAAGTCCCCTTTCCGGGCTCCACGGTTTTGGGATTGTCTCGTCGATGGGATGACATTTCCTGCCCAAAATGCAGGATTCATCGGTATAACTTTGCCATTAACGGGAAAGGATGGTTGCAAAACCCCACTCTGGAGGACAGGCTATGGATGACCATGACATTGGCTTGATGGCTCACCTCATGCGGCGAGCCGGGTTTGGCGCCCAGTACGACGAGATCGTCGAGCGCGCCAACAAGGGGTACGAGGCGACGGTGGAGGAACTGCTCAACCCCACCGAGGAATCCCACGGCATGAGCCTCGATCTATGGGAGCGCAGCTTCCTCGAATGGAACCACTTCATCCGCTGTGTGCCCGAGTACGTCGCCTGGCGGATGATCAACTCCAGGAACCAGTTGGAAGAAAAGATGGTGCTGTTCTGGCACGGCATCCTGTGCACCGCCGACAGCAAGACCCAGAGTTATGTTACTTCGCAGGCGGAGCTGGACATGCTCCGGCGCAACGGCATGGGCAACTTCCGGGACCTGCTGATGGAAATCTCCAAAGACCCGGCCATGATCTACTTCCTGGACAACTGCCTGAGCCACAAGGAAGCCATCAACGAGAACTACGGCCGCGAGCTGCTGGAGCTGTTCTCCATGGGCGTGGGCATGGACGGTCAGTTCAATTACACCGAGGACGACGTCAAGGAATGCGCCCGCGCCTTCACCGGCTGGACCATCGCCAACAACATCCCCGCCAGCCCTACGGCCGCTATACTTCCCAGTTCGTGTTCAATCCTGTGGACCACGACGAGGGTGAAAAGACCTTCCTGGGCGAGACCGGCAACTTCGACGGCGAGGATATCGTAGACATCATCTGCAAGCAGCCGGCCACGGCCCGCTTCCTTTCCCGCCACATCTACAACTTCTTCGTGGCCGACGAAGCCCAGGTTCCCTCCTGGATGGAGACCCCGCCCCGGGACATGGATACCATCAAGATGCTGGAGGACGAGTACTTCCGCTCCGGCTACGACATCAAGTCCATGCTGCGGGCGCTGCTCCACTCCGACGCCTTCATGGAGGCCCGCTTCTCCCGCATCAAGGGCCCCATCGAGACGGTGATTGGGACGATCCGCCTGGTTGGCGACTGGGACACGCCAAGGCCCGGCTTTGAGATCATTTTCGACGAGATGAAGCACATGGGCCAGGAAATCCTGAACCCCCCCAGCGTGGAAGGCTGGCACACCGGCAAGGAGTGGATTGACGGCGGCACCCTGGTGCGGCGGATCAACTTCATCGCCGACTACGTGGGCGACCTCGCCCAGCCCGGCATCCAGGAAATCGTCCGGAAGCTCCAGGCGGAAGCCCCCACCATGTCGCCTCCCGAGCTGGTGGACGGTTGCCTCC
This sequence comes from uncultured Dehalococcoidia bacterium, assembly GCA_951812535.1. Taxonomy (GTDB): domain Bacteria; phylum Chloroflexota; class Dehalococcoidia; order Lucifugimonadales; family UBA3495; genus CATOSK01. The sequence continues at coordinate 317,298 of CATOSK010000003.1, forward strand.
GCATGCTGGGCTGCTACGAGCTGGAGGCGGAGACCCGCCGGATGCTGATAACCCACGCCGAGAAGAGCGGCGACCTGCCCACCACCAACAAGGAGTTCCCCGGGCAGGTGGCCCAGATGCTCCAGATGATCGTGGCAACCAAGGAATACCTCTACGCCTGACCGGAGCTTTCGGTTGGCCGAGAACCACCCGAACAAACAGCGCCCCACCCCCCAGCGCCCTTAGACAAGTTACCTGACCCGGGCGCGAAAGGGGCGGGACTTAGAAAGGGAAACCCAAATCGAATTCCGCTAAGGAGAATACGATGACCACCAACAAGAAAGACCCGGTCTTGGTAATCCTTCAGATGACCGGCGCCTACGATGCGCTGAACACCTTCGTCCCCTACGGCGACCCCCACTATCAGGACTACCGCAATGTCTTGCGTCTCTCGGCGGAGGATGTCCACGCGGTGGATGACTATGTAGGGTTCAACCCCGGGATGGGGCCCATGAAGGAACTCTATGACCAGGGCAAGGTCGCCGTCCTGCAGGGGATCGGCTACCCGAATCCCATCCGGTCCCACTTCCGCTCCTTGGACATCTGGCACACCGCCGAGCCGGACAAGATGGTGACCGACGGCTGGCTGGGCAAGGCCATCCGCGACCTGGACCCCAACAAGGAAAACATCCTGACCGCTGTCAACTTCGGCCGCGGCCTTCCCCGCGCCCTCGCCGCTCCCGGCGTGTCCGTCGCCTCCGTGGGCGACCTCGCCAGCTACGGCGTTCTCACCGGCATCGACGGCGAGGACCAGCGGATGGACGCCCTGGACATCTTCGGGCGCATGTACTCCCCGATGATCGGCTCCGGCCCGGTCAACGACTACCTGTCCCAGACCGGCCTGGACGCCCTCAAGGGCGCCGACATCCTGAAGACCGCCCCGGAGACCTACTCCTCCAGCATCGAGTACGGCGGCAGCCCCTTCGCCCAGTGGCTGAAGAACATCGCCCAGGTCCACACCGCCGGCTTCGGCACCCGCGTGCTGTACACCGGCGTCAACCCCGGCACCTTCGACACCCATGCCAACCAGCACATCACCCTTCCCAGGCTGTGGAACGACGTCACCACCGCCATCGGCGACTTCTACCAGGACATCAAGGAGCACAACGCCAACGAGGAAGTCGTGATGGTGGTCTTCACCGAGTTCGGCCGCCGCGTCAAGGAGAACGGCTCCGGCACCGACCACGGTTCCGGCGGCGTGGCCTTCGTCATCGGCGACGCGGTCAAGGGCGGACTCTACGGCGAGTATCCCTCCCTGGAGCCCGACAAGCTGGATGAGGGCGACCTGCGGTGGAACAACGACTTCCGGGGTACCTACGCCACCCTGCTGGAGGACTGGATGGGCCTGGACGCCCAGCCCATCCTCAACGGCAACTTCGAGAAGTTCGACTTCATCAAATAACAACGGCAGATTGACGGCAAGGGCTGGCGGCGCAACGCTGCCGGCCCTTCTCCGTCCCGCCAACTGAGCATAAGAGAGGAAAGATGGTTACTGCTGAGATTGCGCCCATAACCTTCCAGTACAGCCATACCATCGGGCGGCAGGAAAACCGGAGCGGTTCCGGCTTCTTCTATCCGGTGGACATCGCCCGCAGCGGCAAGAACCAGCTGTCAGTAATCAGCCGCGGCTCCGAGACCCCCGCCTTCTTCCCCTGCAAGCGGGTGACGGTGTTCACCGTGGACGAGGAACTGGTCCAGGAGTTCGGCCAGAAGATCCCCCCCGAGGAGGCCGACGAGAACGCTCCCGCCGGTACCTTCATGTGGCCCACCGCCCTGGCCGTCGACAGCGAGGGGAACACCTGCGTCGCCGACGAGTGGCTCCAGCGGATCACCGTCTTCAACAAGGATGGTGAGTGCACCGGCAAATGGGGCCGGGAGGGAAGCGGCGACGGCGAGTTCAACAAGCCCTCCGGCCTGGCCTTCGACTCCCAGAACAACCTCTACCTTGTGGACAGCTACAACCACCGGGTTCAGGTGTTCTCCAGGGACGGAGAGTACAAGTTCCAGTGGGGCAGCGAAGGCACGGGCGACGGGCAGTTCAGCTTCCCGTGGGGCATCGAGATCGACTACGACGGCAACGTCTGGGTCGCCGACTGGCGCAACGACCGCATCCAGAAGTTCGCCCCCGACGGCGCCTTCCTGATGAAGTTCGGCTCCTCCGGCGACGGCGACGGCCAGCTCAACCACCCCACCAAGGTGGCCGTGGACAAGGAAGGCATTATCTACGTCGCCGACTTCAAGAACGACCGCCTCCAGGTCTTCGACTCCGAGGGCAACTTCATCACCAAGCTGCTCGGCGAGGCCACCCTGTCCTCTTGGGGAAGGGAGCGCGTCCAGCTCGATCCCACCATCGTCAAGGCCAGGGAAATGGCCCACAACCTTCACGAGCGCGAAAAGCTGTTCCACGGCCCCATCTCCGTCGAGGTTGACGACGAGGGACGCATTTTCGTCCTGGAATGTCCCCGCCAGCGTCTGCAGGTGTACCACAAGCAGCACGCCCTTTTCGGCGGCGGCCAGCTCTAGGCTTCCGTTCCTAACCGACCCGCCTGGAAGGGGCCCCGGCGACGGGGCCCCTTCTGTTTTAATACCTCCCGGCCGCCCACCATAACATCAGCCATCTGGCTCCCATTTCGCTGGAAGGATGTCTGCCTTGTCTGCCTAGAATGAGGAATGCCCAGCCGCCGCCGAACCGTCCCCGTGGCAGTCCGCCGAATCATCGACGGGGACACCGTTGAGATCGACCAGAGGAGCGCACGGGGCTTCCTGCGCGTCCGGCTCTTCGGCATCGACGCTCCGGAAGTCGACCAGCCCGGCGGTTGGGAATCCGCGCATCAGCTCCAGGAACTGCTGGACGTCGACGACCGCCTCCTGTTGGAAACGGTAGCCTTCGACCAGTACGGCCGCGCCGTTGGCCTCCTCTACTGGCGCAGGCAGGGCCGGCGACGCTCGGTCAACCTGGGAATGGTCCATTCCGGCCACGCCTTCGCTTCCACCTACCACCGCTCCCGCGCCGCCGTGGAACGCCTGGGGTTCTACCGGGCAGAACGGACCGCCAGACGCCACCGCCGCGGCGTCTGGGCCAATGATCCCAACCCGGTCCGCCCCTGGGAGCACCGCCGGGCGACCCGGGCGCCGGTCCCGAGGAGGCGCAGGCCTTCCCTCCGGGGTTGCAGCCTGTGGATTCTGTCGGTTGCTCTCGTCGCCCTGATTCTTCTGGCAATCTTCCAGCGAATCGAGTAACGTATCATCCATTCCGTCCCAAACGCCCCACAGCACCCCGAGGAGCGTCATGCCCCAACCCATCGGACCCGACCTGGTGTACCGCCTCAAGACCGTCGCCGAACCTTCCCTGGCCCGCGACGGCGCCCATCTCGCCTACACTCTCACGTCCATCAACCCCGAGGACTGGCAGGTCCATTCGGGGATCATCATGACCCACATGGGAAGCGGGCAGACCCACGAGATATCCGAGGGCCCCAAGGACTCCTGCCCCCGCTTCTCTCCCGACGGCCGCCGCATGGCCTTCCTCCGCGCCGATGACGATGACCACAAGCAGCTGTGGGTCATGGACGCCGCCGGAGGGGAAGCCTCCCTCCTGCTTTCATCCCCCGCCGGAATCGTGGACTACGCCTGGAGTCCTGACGGGTCCCGGATCGTATACTGCGCCGACGTTAAACCTGAAACGGCGGCAGAGACCGCCGGGGACAAACCTTCCGGCGTGCCCGAGACGAAGGAAGTCAACCGCCTCCGCTACCGCTTCGATGGCCTTGGCTGGCGCGGCGATTCCCATTTCCATCTCTTCGTCGCCGACGCTGAGAGCGGCGGCTCAACTCAGTTGACCGATGGAGACTGGGACGATATCAACCCCGTCTGGTCCCCCGACGGGCAGAACATCGCCTTCATATCCGAACGTCGTCCCGACCGTGACCATCGCGCCCAGACCCAGGTCTACGTGGTGCCCGCCGGTGGGGGAGAAGTGGAACTCTGGTCCGAAACCCTCTCCAGCGTCGGCGGACTGGCCTGGTCCCCCGACAGTAGCCGCATCATGACCGTCGGTTCCCAGGCCCCCGGATTCCAGGTCTTCTGGCAGGGCTGGCTCTACGTGCTCCAGCCGGGCCAATCCCCATTAATCATCACCGACGATTCGTTCAAGCCCGTTCTGGCCTTTCCGCCCACCTTCCGTTTCCCCGAAATTCGGTGGAGTGCCGACGACACCATCACCATCCTGGGAGAGCGGCACGGGGAGTCCTTCGTCTACCGCGTTTCCATCCCTTCCCGTACCGCCGAGACGGTCTTCGGAGGAGGACGACTCATATCCGACCTAATTCTCGATTCGGTCGGTGACAAAGGAGTCATCGTCTGTTCTTCCCCCGATTCCCCTAGCGACCTTTACGATCTGGATTTGTCCTCCGCGCAGCCCCGGCAAATCACGGATTGCAACAGCGAGTACCTCGATGAAAACCGCCCCGCTTCCCTTGAGAAGCTCACCATTTCCCGGGACGGATGGGACATCGACTGCCGCCTCTACTTCCCCCCGGACTTCGACACAGCCAACCGTTACCCCCTGGTGCTGGACATTCACGGCGGCCCCAACGGCGCATTCTATGACTCCTTCGTTGCCTGGCAGCAGGTCCTCGCCACCGCCGGATTCCTCGTCCTCGCTGCCAACCCCCGCGGCTCATCCACCTACGGGGAGGAGTTCATGTCCGCCGTCCTCGACGACTGGGGCGGTGAGGACTACCTGGACCTCACCGCCGCCCTCGATGCCGTCGCCGCCCGCCCCTACGTCGACGAGTCGCGCCTCGGCATCCACGGGTACAGCTACGGCGGATACATGACTAGTTGGACCGTGGGACACACCCCCCGGTTCAGCGCCGCTGTGGTCGGGGCCCCCTGCATCAATCTTCTCAGCATGTACGGCACTTCCGATATCGGCGCCACCTTCGGCGAACTCCAGTGGGGCACGTCCATTGAAGCCGCCGCCGAGGCCGGACTGGACGGCGACGGATACAACCCGGACGGCTTCCACCAGATGGCGGCCAAGCTGCTCGAACGGTCCCCCATTACCTTCGCCCCCAACGTCACCACCCCGGTCCTGCTCCTCCACGGCGAGTCCGACGCCCGCTGTCCCATCTCCCAGAGCGAGGAGTACTACACCATGCTGAAGAGGCTGGGCAAGGAGGTCGAGTTCATCCGCTTCCCGGGAGGCTCCCACTCCTTCCCCCGCACCGGCCACCCTAAGATGCGCGTCGAGTACCTGTCCCGCACCCTCGAGTGGTTCCAGCGCCACCTTTAGCAACACCGATTTCCCCCATTTCTTCATTCCCGCCCACTCTCCCGTCATTCCCGTGAGGGACTCCGCGCGACAGCCGCTGGCGTTGAAACAAGTTACCTTGCGCCGGCGGAGGAGTCGCAAAATGGGAATCCAGACCCCCGTCTCGTCCCCATTTCGGGCGGTTCCAACTTTGGACAGTACGTTCTCATTCACCCTCTTATCCCACCCAGAGTTGCCGCGCCGGGTCACCGTGTCAAGGCCGCCTCGGCCAAAACCCTCTCCTGGAACCACTCACCCCGGCGCAGGTCCTGCAACAGCCGCACTGTCCGCCCATCTTCCGTAACCGCCCGAAAACGGAGGCCCACTCCCGCATCAGTGCCATCGCCTATGGCGGACAACTCCCACAGGTTCTCGATGTCCACAATCCGCCTCCAATGGCCGCCCAGCCTCAGCCAGGACCGGCCGCTTCCGTCCCGTTCCAGGACTTCCACCGGCAGCCTTTCCCTGTGTTCCTCGAAACCGTTTAGACCCAGGTCCATCACTGCCTGTACCGGACTCACCGTTCCAATCATCTTACCCTCGCTTGTCGCTCATAGCCTCTTGGTGCGACATAATATAGAACGCACGTTCTTTACGCAACTTCCACCTGTCATCAAATTTCTGCCCGCTTCCTGCCGGATAAATTGATGACGCTTGCTGCCTTGCGGAACGGGACCCTTGACCTTTACGATGGATGGGTCGGCAACGCCTGAGACAGAAAACGCCCAACTGACTCCATAACCTGTCAAAAGCACCAAAATGCACCAGGAAAACAGCCTTCGCCCTTTCCTCTGACAGCCCGAGCGACCGCCCAAATACCCAAACCCCCCACGTTGTGTTATCCTGTTCCCCGTTCCGGGACTCCGGGATAAGACAACCATAGAGGCCATCGGCATGGACGCATCCCAGCTCGTTCCCACGGAATCCAACCCCAAGATCCCCAACTTCGGTCCGGGCGATACCGTCCGTGTTAACTTCCGTATCCGCGAAGGCGAGCGGGAACGGATCCAGGCCTTCCAGGGGGTGTGCATCCGCCGCCAGAACGGCAAGGGTCCTGCCGCCAACTTCACCGTCCGCCGCATCGCCGGCGGCGGCATCGGCGTGGAAAAGGTCTTCCCCCTCTACTCCCCCCTGGTCGAGTCCCTGGAAGTGACCCGTGAGGGCAAAGTCCGCCGCGCCAAGCTCTACTACCTCCGTGGTCTCCAGGGGCGTGCCGCCCGCATCAAGGAAAAGCCCAGGGCCCGGCGCCCGCGTCCCCAGCAGTCCTGATCCTGGTTCCAGTCCCCGCTGCCCAACTCGGGCGCGCAGCCGTTCCCCGATGGCTGGCTTATGGACTACGCAGAAGTCGCGGTTGACGCACCGGTGGGTCCATCCCGCACCTTCTCCTACCACACCCCGGACGGCTTTCCCGTCGAACCCGGACAACTGGTCTGGGTCCCCTTCGGCCGCCGCACTCTCCAGGGAATCGTCGTCAAGCTCGCCGCCTCTCCCCAGGTCGATGTAACCAGGGACATCCTCCAACCCGTTGAGCCGTCCCCCCTCCTCTCTCCCCTTGCCCTCCAGATCGGTGACTGGATCAGCCGCTACTACCTCGCCGGACTGTTCGATTCCCTGGCCCTGTTCCTTCCGCCCCAGTTCAAGGCCCACGTCACCTCCACCATAACCCCGGGAGACCTGGATTCCGAAGTCCCCGAATCCGCCTCGTCAGCCCTGGACAACCTCCGCGAAGCCGGCAGGATGCCCGAAGCCGATTTCACCAAGTCCCTGGGGCGCGGCGGAATTCGTACCGTCAACCGCCTGGTGGAACGCGGGACGATTCACCGCAATGTCTCCCTGCCCCACCCGGGCCGTTTCCAATACGACAGCCACGTCGTCCCCCTTTCGGGGCTTGACCTGGAAACCCTTATTTCCGATGGTCTGTCCGAACGCCAGTCCCAACTCCTTTCCGCTGTCTCCAACGCGGCGCAACGGATGCCCCTGGCTTTGGCCCGCAAGGAATTCGGCGCCTACGCCTTAAACGCCCTCGTGGACAAAGGCTTGGTTGGCCTTGAATGGACCAGGGCCGGTCCGCCCTCAGTCCCTGGCCTTGCCTCCCCGTCCTCGGAGCCTACCCTTTCCCCCACCCCCGAACAACGCTTCGCCGTCGAACGCATCTCCGCCGCACTGGACGGGTCCGACAGCCGCCATCGCAGCTTCCTGCTCCACGGAGTCACCGGCAGCGGCAAGACCGAGGTCTACCTCCGCGCCATCGAGCACGCCGTTTCCCTGGGAAAGCAGGCCATTTTCCTCGTCCCGGAAATCAGCCTCACGCCCCAAACCGTCGAACGGGTCAGTGCCCGCTTTCCAGGGAAGGTCGCAGTCCTCCACAGCCGCCAGAAACCCGGGGAGCAGTTCAACCAGTGGTGGGGCATCCGGGATGGCCGCTGCGACGTGGTCGTTGGCCCCCGCAGCGCCCTGTTCGCTCCCCTGCCCTCAATTGGCCTGATCATCATCGACGAGGAACACGAGGCCACCTTCAAGCAGCAGGAAGGGAACCCCTTGTATCACGCCCGCACGGTTGCCTTGGAACTCGCCCGGGTCACCGGAGCGGTGGCCGTCCTTGGTAGCGCCACTCCGGAAGTGGAGTCCTACCACATGGCCGAGCGCGGCAGGCATTGCCTCCTGCGCCTCCCCCACCGCATCTCCCTGGCGGCCCCTTTGCCCAAAGGAACGTTACCCGGCGATGCCCCTCAATACCGCGCCATCCCCCTCGCCCAGGCCGAAGTCTGCGATATGCGGGAAGAGTTGCGCCAGGGCAACCGCAGCATCTTCTCCCGCGCCCTCCAGCAGGCATTGCGGGAATGCGTAACCAGGGGACAACAGGCCATCCTGTTCCTGAATCGCCGCGGCAACTCCTCCTTCGTTCAATGCCGTGACTGTGGATACGTCGCGGTCTGTTCCGGTTGCTCGGTCGCACTGACCTACCACTCCCCGGACGGTCCTTCCGGCGGCCGCAACGCCGGGCCTCACCTATTGTGCCACCAGTGCAATCGCCGGCGTCGCATGCCCGCGGCCTGCCGGCAGTGCCGGGGTGGACGCATCCGGCAATTGGGCATCGGCACCCAGCGCGTGGCCCAGGAAGCATCCCGTCTCCTGCCCGGCGTCCGGGTGGACCGTTGGGACATGGATACCTCCCGCGGCGGGGACAGCCCCCATGAGATGATGCGCCGCTTGGCGTCGGGCGAGTCCCAGGTGCTCGTCGGCACCCAGATGGTTGCCAAGGGGTTTGATGTCCCCAACGTGACCCTGGTTGGAGCCGTTCTTGCCGACGTGGGAATCAGTTTGCCGGACTTTCGCGCCGGAGAACGGGCTTTCGGCCTTCTTTGCCAGGTCGCGGGCCGGGCCGGGAGAGGTGCGGATCCCGGGCGGGTAATCATCCAGACCTACAATCCCTCCCACTACGCCATCGCCGCCGCCGCCGGTCAGGACTACCTGGGCATGTACCGGCAGGAAATCGCCGCCCGCCGCGAGCAGGGGAACCCTCCCTTCAACCGACTGGCCCACCTGGTGTACCAGGACACCAACTCGGACAACTGCCGGCGCCAGGCCTTCGCCACCGCTGACCTCTGCCGGCAGCTTTCCTCCGCCCGGGGCCTTTCTGGCCTGGAGGTCATCGGACCCGCTCCCGGCATCCCCCAGAGAGTTCGCGGACGCTACCGGTGGCACCTCACCCTCCGTGGCCGCAGCATCCATCGCTTCCTTGAGGACCTGACCCTGTCCCCGTCCTGGACCGTGGACATCGACCCCGTCCGGCTCGTCTGACCCCTGCCAATTACTTTCCGGCCCCGGCCATAGTGCCTGCCCGCCTTTGCACTCTCAATACCGTCTGTTTATAATCGTTGCGTACCCTTATTTGATTTCCTTGCTGAAAGGTTGTCGCCGTGGCCCTGTTGAAGATGCGGCTCGTCCCCGATGGCATTCTCCGCGAGAAAGCCAAGAAGATCGGTAAGATTCCCATTACCTTGAAGCAGTACACTGCCGACATGGTGGAGACGATGCATGCCGAAAACGGCGTCGGATTGGCTGCCAACCAGGTTGGCTCTCTCCAGAAGGTGGCGGTCATCCAGTTGCCCGACTGGGACGAACCCATGGTCCTCATCAACCCCGAGATCGTCCGCCGTGAGGGGGAACGGGAGGTCGAAGAAGGTTGCCTCAGCATCCCGGGCTACCGGGGTACCGTCAAACGCTCGGAACGGGTTCGCGCCCGCGCCCTGGACCTGAACGGAAAGGTTGTGCGAATTCGGGCGGAGGGACTCCTGGCCCAGGCATTGGAACACGAGACCGACCACCTCAACGGCATCCTCTACATCGACCGGCTGGTTTCCCAGGACACCCTCCACCGCATCGGGTACGAACCTTCCTCCGAGGGTTCCGGCGCAGGTGCTTCGGAAGACGCCGAATCCGAGCCTGCCCACCCTCGTCAGGAATGATCGGCCCCCCGCTCCCTCTGCTCATTACGTTGGAAGGCGTCGGCAGCCCGTTCGGTCTTCCCTTCGGCGCCAGCCCTTCCTCGGGTGTCGGCATCCATCTCTCCCGCTCCTGAGAACCGATCTTGTCCGCACCAAACTTTTCCCAGGACCTTCTCCCGCGTATTGCGGCCTTCTTTCGGGAACGCCGTCAGCCTGCCTTTCTGGTCGGCGGGTTTCTCCGGGACCAGCTCTTGGGACGCCCATCCCACGACTTGGATCTGGCAATTCACGGTGACCCATCGGAATGCGGCCATGATCTGGCCCAATTCCTGGGCGGAACCCCCGTCCCCATATCGGCCCGGCGGATTTGCCGGATAGTCCTGCCCGCCGGCGGTAACTTTCAGGGGCAACTGGACCTTGCCGGCTTCCCCGGGGAAATCTGCGGAGACCTGCAGGGCCGCGACTTCACTGTCAACGCCATGGCTCTGCCCTTGGAGTTGTGGGACGCCGACCACTGGGCCGAGCAGATTATCGATCCTGTTGAGGGTCGGGGCGACCTCTCCCGCAAGGTTGTCCGCGCCACTGACGACTCGGTCTTCGACGCCGACCCCGGCCGGCTCATGCGGGCCGTCAGACTGGCCAACTCCCTCGATTTCCGGCTGGACCCCAAGACCGCCCAGTCCATCCGCCGCCATGCCAGCCTGGTTCATCGGGTTTCGCCGGAGCGGGTCCGTGATGAACTGCTGGCCATCTTCGCTGGCGACCGTTCCCGCGTCGCTTTGGAGATACTGGACCGCCTCGACCTCCTTTGCCGCATCATCCCCGAATTGGCCGTCACCAAGGGCGTCGACCAACCCAGGGTGCACTATTGGGACGTCTGGGGCCACTCCATCCACGCCGTGGAGGCCGCCGAACTTGTCACGCGGGGGCATCAGAACTCCCCCGTCTATTCCATGGTCCCCTGGACCCCCGAGTCCGAAGCTTACTTCGGCGAGATAGTCAGCGACGGTCACACCCGGCGGACCATCCTCAAGCTCACCGCTCTGCTCCACGACATCGCCAAGCCCCAGACCAAGGCCGTCGACGCTGCGGGCCGCACCCGTTTCCTCGGCCACTCGGAGCAGGGCGCCAGGATTTGTGAGGACAGGCTGGGCCAACTGCGCCTTAGTTCCAGGGGCATTGCCATGGTTTCCAAGATGGTGGAGCAGCACCTGCGCCCTGCCTCCATGAACCAGGGTTCCGAATTGCCCTCCCGGCGCGCCGTCTACCGCTACTTCCGGGACCTCGGCGAGGTCGCCTTGGACACTGTCTACCTGGCAATGGCCGATTATCTCGCCGCAAAAGGCCCGGAAGTTTCCTACGCTGATTGGGCCCGCCATGCTAAAATTATGGCGCACATTATGCAAACCGGCACCGAGCAGCTGTCCCCGCAGCGGCCGGACCGGATCATAACCGGACACGATCTGATGCGGGAGATGGGCCTGTCCCAGGGCCCGCTCATCGGCGAACTCATCGAACGAATCAACGAAGCCCATGCCGCCGGCGAGGTCGCCAGCCCCCAGGAAGCGCTGGAACTCGCCGCGACTCTCGTAAATGGCCGGAACGGTCATTCAGGCGACCAGGAGTAATTCATGCGTGGCCGCAGCATCCGGCTGACAATTTTGATTCTGGCCATCTTCGCGATTTCTATCGCTTCCCTGGCTTTTTCGGAAATCAACATAGATATCCCCGGCTTCCCCGAGGTCCAACGGGGGGGCACGGGCCCCCTCGGGCTGAAGCTGGGATTGGACCTCCGCGGCGGCGCTCATCTGGTTTACCAGGCGGATGTCGGTACCCAGATCCGCGCGACCTTCCCCGAAGCGGTGGACGTAGCCGCCGTCGAGGAGATGCTGGATGAAGCGGGTGTCATCGGCTATGAGACTCGTCTGCTCAACCCGGCCACCGTCGAAATCGAGGCTCCCCTGCTGGACCAGCCAACCCGCGCCGCCGTCGAAAGCGGGTTGCTGGACGAACTTGGCGTGGTCGAAGCCCCCAAATTCACCGAGACCCTCCCCCCGGATGCCGACGACATGGAAGGCGTCATCAGCATCATCTCCCGCCGCGTCAACTTGTTCGGGACCGAGGAACCCATCGTCCAGCAGTTCGGCGAGGACCGCATCATCGTCCAGTTGCCCGGCGCCTCCGGCTCCGTCACCGACGTCGAGTTCGTGGAACCCGCCGACTTTGAAGATATCGCCGGGTTGTTCCGCAAGATGGAGTTCGTCGACTACACCATTTCCGCCGAAGGAGATCGCGGGTACCGTATCAGGATGCCTGTTTCCTTGCCCCGCAGCCAACAGGACGAGTTGGAAGATGCCTTCCGGGACCAGATCGGGGCTGTCGACAGCTTCCGCGTCACTGGAGGGATTGAAGCCGCCAAGTCTCTCATCGGTGAGACGGCCCTGCTGGAATTCCGCGAGCGGATCTGTACCGATGCCTCCTGTAACGCCTTCACCGATTCTGAACTCAACCTGACGGGTGACGACCTCGTCGACGCCTACGCCTCCACCGACCAGCAGACCGGAGAGTGGGCGGTCAATATTCAGTTCAACGATCGCGGAGCCGAAATTTTCGGCGAGCTCACCCGCCGCATCGTCGGCGACCCCGCCAAGCGCATCGCTGTTTTCATCGACGACCAACTCGTCATCGCTCCCGTGGCCCGCGCCTGGATCCGCGACGGACGCAGCCAGATTACCGGCAATTTCAATCGGGAGGAGGCCCGCACCCTTTCCATCCAGCTCGAGTCCGGTCGCCTTCCTGTTCCCCTGGAGCTGATCCAGGAAAGCGAGGTTGACGCCTTGCTGGGCTCCGAGTCCCTGGAAAAGAGTCTGTTGGCCGGAATCATCGGGCTGGGCCTGGTCATCGTGTTTATGCTTGTCTACTACCGCATGGCCGGTGTGGTAGCCGCCCTGGCTCTTGTTTTTTACTCCATCGTGGTCCTGGCTGTTTTCAAGATGCTCCCAGTCACCCTCACACTGCCTCACATCGGGGGATTCATTCTTTCCATCGGTCTGGCCGTCGACGCCAACATCCTCATCTTCGAACGCATGAAGGAGGAAATTCGCGTCGGCCGGACCCTAGCATCGTCCATGGAAGTGGGCTTCAGCCGGGCGTGGCCCGCCATCCGCGACGGAAACGTATCAACCATCATCACCTGCGGCGTTCTCCTCTGGTTCGGCAGCCGGTTGGGCGGAGGGCTGATAAACGGCTTCGCCCTGAGCCTGCTCATCGGTGTGAGCGTTAGCATGTTCACCGCCGTAGTCCTCAGTCGCAACGTGCTGCAGTTGCTGGCCTGGGCCGGATTGTCCCGGCGAATTAACCTGTTTTCGCCGGAGAAGGTCGAACGTCAGCCGGCAGCTGCGGGAAGACCCCAGGCCGCGCGGGGAGGCCGCTAGTCATGTTGAACATCGTCGGAAAGCGCGGTTGGTACTTCCTCATCTCCGCGTTGATTATCCTGCCCGGTCTGGTTTCCATGATTGTCCCTCCGGGTTGGTCCACGCTGGACTCCGGTTTGAACCCGGGCATCGACTTCACCAGCGGTTCCGTCATGGACGTTAGATTCGCACGCCCGGTGTCCCAGGGGCAGATACAGGAACGCATGGATGCTCTTGGCCACCCCGAGGCGTTGATCCAGAGCACGGGCAGCAATTCCGTTTTGATTCGGACCAAGGTGTTGGACGAGGCCGAGTTTGGCGGTGTATCCGAACGCCAGCGCATCCAGGATGACCTGGAAGAAAACATCGCTGGAATCGAGTCCATCGCCTTCGACTCCATCTCGCCCATCATCGCCGCCGAAACGGTCCGTAACACCTTCCTGGCCCTCCTGGCTGCTTCGGTTTTCATCCTGCTCTACATCTGGTACGCATTCCGCCGCGCTCCCCGCGCTTACCGATACGGCATCAGTGCCATCATCGCACTGGCGCACGACACCCTGATCGTCCTCGGCATTTTTTCTATCCTGGGCCGGTTGATTAACCTGGAGGTCAATTCAACCTTCATCATCGGGATTCTCACCGTCGCCGGTTACAGCGTCAACGACACCATCGTCGTTTTCGACCGGATCCGGGAGAACGTCATTCGCCATCCCGAGCGGGCCTTCGACTCCCTGGTCAACTTGAGCATCATCGAGACCATCGGGCGTTCCCTCAACACCAGCTTCACCACCCTCATGGTTCTCCTCGCCATGCTCCTGATCGGCGGCCCCAGCATTCGAGGTCTGCTGCTGGTGGTTGCCATTGGAGTTGTGGTCGGAACGTACAGTTCCGTGTTTATCGCCGCTCAGTTCCTCGTCATTTGGGACCGCCGCGAGTTCGGGAACATCTTCCGTTGGATGCGCCGCTCCCCCGCCGCCGCCGGAACCGCGCTCCTTTCCCTGATAGGGAAATAAGAACTGCCGGAACTCGACCCTTGCAGCCACTATCTCCACCCCGGGAAATAGGAGGCCGACATGAAAATCGGAGCGCACGTCTCAACCGCTGGTGGAATCAGCAAGGCCGTCGGCCGCGGCGCGGACATCGGCTGCGAGACCATCCAGATATTCGGTTCCTCGCCCCAGAGCTGGGCATTCAAACCCGTGCCGGACGCCGAAATTGACGCCTTCCTCGCCAAATCAGAGGAAACCGGGATGGCCCCCGCCTTCCTCCACGCCATCTACCTCATCAACATGGGCACCCCCAACCAGGTGAACCTGGAAAAGGGCATCCAGTCCCTGGTCAACTACATGACCCTCGCCGCCGAAATCGGGGCCGGCGGGGTAATCTTCCATCCCGGCAGCCATAAGGGAGTCGGCTACGACGCCATCTTCGAACAGGCCGTCACCGGCATCCGCCAAGTCCTCGACCAGTCCCCCGACGGACCATGCCTCTGCCTGGAAAACATGGCTGGGATGGGCCAGCACATCGGCGCCAAGTTCGCGGAGTTGGGTCAGATTATCAAGGCGGTGGACAGCCCCCGCCTCCGCATCTGCCTCGATACCCAGCACAGCTTCGCCGCCGGATACGACCTCACCACCGCCACCGGAGTCAACGCCATGATGGCAGAATTCGACGCCGACATCGGCAACGACAAGCTGGCCGCCGTCCATGCCAACGACTCCAAGCAGCCCTGCGGCTCCGGCGTCGACCGTCACGATAACATCGGCGAAGGCCTCATTGGAGAGAAAGGGTTCGAGGCCCTCATGGCCCACTCCGCTTTCCAGGACGTGCCTTTCTTCCTCGAGGTCCCCGGCTTTGGTGGCAAGGGCCCCGACCAGCCCAACATCGATCTCCTCAAGGACATCCGCCGGCGGGTCGGAGCCAGGCAATAGCCCCCTGATGGTTCCCGTATCTTCCCGCGAGTTTGCCAGCATGGTACGCCACGCCTACCGCGCCCTGCCCGCTCACATCCACCGCCGCCTGGAAAACGTGGACATCTCCGTCGAAGACTGGCCCAGTGCCGACGACCTGGAGTTGTTGGAGTCTCCCGGCACCCTCTTCGGATTGTTCACAGGCGTACCCGTCACCGAAAGGGAGGGAGTCGGGCCGGCCTTGCCCGACCGGATCATCCTTTTCCGTGGTCCCATCCTCGAAAGCTGCTCCACCTTGGAGGAAGTCCAGCACGAAGTCCGGGTGACCCTCTGGCATGAGGTGGGACACTACCTCGGCATGGACGAGGACGCCCTTCACCGCCTCGGCTACGGGTAACCGCCCTCTTGGCCTTGACCTCCCGCTGGCTCACCTCCCTCGGCCGCTTCATCGGCTCCGGGTTTGGAACCGGACTCTCCCCCGTTGCCCCCGGAACGGTGGGTAGCCTTGCTGCCGTCATTATCTACTGGCTGCTGCCGGTGGGAAGCACCTCACCCGCCCTCTACGGAATGATCGTCGTAGGTTTTGTGCTCGGGATCTGGGCAACTGGGACCCTGATAACCCCCGGCGACCCTGACCCATCAAAGGCCGTCTGGGACGAGTTCATCGGCCTCTGGGTCACCTGCCTGCTTCTCCCCAAGGAGCTCGTGTGGCTGGCCGCCGCCTTCCTGTGCTTCCGCATCTTCGACGTCCTCAAACCCTGGCCCGCCCGCCGCTTGGAATCCCTCCACGGCGGATTGGGAATCATGGCCGACGACCTCGCCGCAGGCTTGTACGGCGCCGTCGCCCTGAATGCCGTCCGCCTCCTGTTTTTCCAATGACCGGCCCTGTTTGTGCTCTCATCCCCCTTTCCCCCGCACTCGCCCCAATCTACGGTTCGCGAAAGCTGCCTTGACGCGATTCGCCGCGTAAACTACACTTCTCGTGATTTTCACCGACCATTTCCAACCTTGTGCCCGCACAGGCGGGCAAACGGGCGACCGACCGATTCATGGACCTTAAGCAGTACATCCGCGATGTCCCGGACTTTCCCAAGCCGGGCATATTGTTTCGGGACATCACGCCTCTGCTCAAGGATCACCACGCCTTCAGCGCCGTCGTCAACGGGTTTATCGCCCGGTATTGGGACCTTGAGTTCAACTCCGTCGTGGGCGTAGAGTCCCGGGGGTTCCTCTTCGGCGCGCCCCTCGCCTACCAGATGAACAAGCCCTTCGTCCCCGTCCGCAAGGAGGGCAAGCTGCCCGCCCACACCCACTCCGCCGAGTATTCCCTGGAATACGGCTCCAACGTCATGGAAATCCACTCGGGAGACATCGCCCCGGGTGAGCCTGTGCTGATTCTGGACGACCTGCTGGCTACCGGCGGGACGTTGGAAGCCGCCGCGAGGCTGGTGGAGATTTCCGGCGGCGTGGTGGCCGGCATCGGGTTGGTCATCGAGCTAACCGGACTGGGTGGCCGCGAGCGCCTGTCCAATTATGACGTATTTTCCTTGGTGCAATATTAGACCGGACTGAACCGGCGGAAAACCGCCGGTGTTCGCCGCCTCCACACAGGCCCTCCACGTCCATCCCAGAGCCCTGCGTTGGCCTGACCGGAACGGCTTCAACACAAAGCGAAATCAGGAGGAGCAGATGGCAGACAAGGCTACGATTGGCGATTTTGAGATGACCGCGGTCATCGATATGGTTCCCCCGTCCCGCGCCCCTTCCGCAATGTTCCCCGAGGTCCCCGAAAGCGCTTGGGACCCCTACCAGGACACCCTTGAAGACGGCCAGTTGCAGCTTTATTACGGAGTCCTGGTCCTGGTCAGTTCCGACAGGACCATCCTCGTCGACACCGGGATGGGTCCCGGGCCCCATCCCGACCGCGGCAACGTCACTGGCAACCTGTATGAGCTGGTCAGCGACGTTCTTGCCCCTCCGGACAACACCCGCAACACCAACGTATCCCCCTCCGACCAGGTCAACTTCGTAATCCACACCCACCTTCACGCCGACCATGTCGGCTGGAACCTCCGCTATTCCGGGGGGATGCCCGCCCCCAACTTCCGCCGCGCCCGCTACATCATCTCCAGGGACGACTACGACTATTACACCGAAGAGAAGATGCTGGAGCAGAGCCCCCACGTCCAGCGGCAGGTCATACCCCTCCGGCGCCTTCGACTCCAGCAGATCGTCGAAGGCGAGCACGAAGTCTCCGAAGGCGTCATGGTGGTGCCGGCCCCCGGGCACACTCCCGGACACCAGGTTGTCCTGATCAACTCCGGTGGACAAAAGGCGATGGTCGCCGGGGACTTGCTCCACAACATTGCCCAGATTTCCGAGCCCACCTGGTGCGCTGGCGTAGACTGGAACAAGGAAATCAGCGCCGCCAGCCGGGAGAGGCTGCTGGACCTTGCCGAGAAGGAGGGCTGGGTTGTCGCCGCGGGCCACTTCCCTCCTGGCAAGCAGATTGGCAAGGTTGTTCGGGAGGGCAACACCCGACACTGGGAACCCTTGTAATTTCCCGCGCATCTTAATTCCCTCGAGGCTTTCAGAGGGGCAGGAAAGAATCCTGCCCCTCTTTTGGCGGCCATTTCTTCCTCTCACCCAACCCTGCCAATCCTTCATCCCTTCCAATGTGTCCCGTAACTCGCTTGCACTTTGCCCAAAGAGGCCGGGGCATGGGTTATAATTGCTGGGCGCCTGCGCTGGCCTCCTGTGCCCGCGGTTTGGTCCAATCTTGGAAGTCATGGTGAAAGGAAACCGATGAGCAAGTTTCTCGATGTTCTGGAGCGGGTCAGGGACGGCGTAACCGCTCCATTGGGATTCGCCGCCACCCGGGCTGAGAAGCTCCCCGGAATCGCCCTCGTGGGACACGTTTCCGCATCTGCTCCCGATGGCTTTGACGCTGCCGGTGCCTCGACCGACGCGGTGATAGTTTCCGGAGCGGCCTCTCCGGCAAGTCTCAAGGAGCTCGCCGCCCCGGTTTCCGTGCCTTTTGGCCCCCGCGTCGCCTCCCTCAGCGCCGAGGATGCCGAGGCCTACCAGTCGAGCGGTTCTGACCTCCTGGTGTTCGGCCTGGAAGGCACCGCCGCTTCCGCCATGGCATCCGAAGACATCGCCCGTATCCTCTGTGTGGATACCGGTCTCGAAGAGGCCGAGCTTCGGGCGGTGGCTTCTCTGCCCGTGGACGCCTTCCTTATCTCCATGAAAGACGTATCCGGGCCCTGGACCCTGCAACAATTGGCGGCTTTGGGCACCGTCAGCCGCCGCGTCGACAGGTACATATTGCTGGAAGTATCCGAGGCCCCCGGGGGCAAGGACCTCGAGACCCTTCGGGATGTGGGCGTCAATGCCCTCGTAGTTGACGTTGCTTCCTTGGGAGCCGGCGGGTTGTCCCAGCTTCGCGCCGCCCTGCTGGACATGCCTCGGCCGTCTCCCCGCAGTCGCTCCCGCAGTCGTCCCATCCTGCCTGGCAGCGGGTACACTCCGCCTCCCGAGCCGGAGCCCGACGAGGACGATGACGACGATTAACCTCGAGCCTCCCGGAAACCGTGCTCCCCGTTAGCTGCTCCCCGGTTGGCTGCGGGTCTAGCTAGGCCATGCTGCTCGGCGCCTATGAGCTTCTGCTGAACGATCCGGCGTCTTTCGTGCGCCTGATGGTTCTGGTCGCCTTTTCCTTGTTGGTGGCTGTTACCGTCCACGAATTCAGTCACGCCCTCATAGCCACCGGGCTGGGCGACGGCACCGCCCGCCGCCTGGGACGCCTGTCCCTCAATCCCGTCCGACACCTCGACGCCAGTGGCACCCTGATGCTCCTGATTGTCGGATTTGGCTGGGGGAAGCCTGTGCCGGTAGACCATCATCGTCTCTCCTGCGGACGGCTGGGCATGACCCTCGTCGCCCTCGCCGGTCCTTTGTCTAACCTGGTGGTCGCCTTCCTCGTGGCCATTCCCATCAAGCTCGGCATTCTTGGGGTCAGTCCCTTGGCCATCGGCCGCACCAACCTGGTCATGACCGGAGGGTTGCGGGAAGGACTGACGGACATTGCAATGATGGTGGTCCTGTTCAACCTTCTGCTGGGGGTTTTCAACCTCATCCCCATTTTCCCCTTGGACGGTTCACGGGTCGTGGGTGGGCTGATCCCCTCTCGCTGGGCGGGCCAATACGCCCACGTGGAGCGCTGGGGGCCCGTCGTCCTCATCGCGGTCGTCCTGGTCGACGTGGTGTTCCGTATCGGCATCCTCTGGAGCATCATCGGCCCGGTCGTCACAACTTTGATGACCCTCGCCACCGGATTCTGATCCCGGTTGGTTGCCCTGACCATACGCTTGCTGGGTGCCGGCGTTCAGCTCCCCGACGGGCCGAACCGCTCGGTGCGGACACGCTCCGGCAGCACTCCCGCCTCCACCAACGCGTCCGCCACCGTCTCCACGAAGGGCGTCGGCCCGCAAACGTAGCTCAAGGGCGGTTCTCCCAACTTGCCCAGCACCTCTTCCAGCATTGCCCGGTCGATGCGCCGCGAGTGCCCTTCCCAACTGGCGGGTTTCCGACGGGTCAGCGTGAACATCACCGACAGGTTGGGAGCGCCGTCCACAGCGTCAGCCAGAGCTTCCCGGTAGATGACGTCCTCCATTGAACGGGCCGAGTAAAGCAGCATTGCTCTGACATCAGGGGCAGCGGCCAGCTTGTGCCGTATGATCGACATCAGCGGGACTATTCCGGACCCCCCGGCCAGCAGAAGCAACGGTTCGCCATCTACCGCATCCCAAGTGAAGGGACCGCCGATGGGCCCCCGCAACTCGATCCGGTCACCTGGTTCCACAACATTGTGGAAGTAGGGCGATACTTCGCCGTCGGGAATCTCTTCTATGGTCAGATCGATGGAACCGCGAGTCTCGGGCGCGGAAGCAATGGAGTAGCTGCGCTGGGCCTGGTACCCGTCGGGAGCTGTGAGCCTGACATCATAATGTTGGCCGGCGCGGAAGGGAGTCCATTCGGGCAGGTCGATGGAGAAGGTCTTGGCCCTGTAGGTCTCGGCGATGATTCGCGTCACCACGCCGGTTTGCCAGCGTAGCCGGGAAGGCGGTGGAGAAGGTCCGGGCATGATGGTTGCGGGACGCCGGAACCGGGCCTAGTCGCCCCAGTAGCGCTGTTCCTTCCAGGGGTCGCCGTACATGTGGTATCCCGCCTCCTCCCAGAAACCGGGGCGGTCCTGGGTCATGAAATGAAGCCCTCGCACCCACTTGGCCGACTTCCAGAAGTATAGGTGAGGCACCAGCAGGCGGGCCGGGCCGCCGTGGGCCGGCTGCAATGGAGCGCCGTCAAACTCCAGGGCTACCATGCCCCTGCCGCCCAGCAGGTCCGCTGTTGGGACGTTGGTGGTATATCCCCCGTCGCAGAAGGCCATGATGTAAGGGTCGGGGTCGGTGATTCCAGCTGCTTCCAGGAGCGTGTCGAAGGCGACCCCCCTCCAGGTGGTGTCCAGCTTGCTCCACTTGGTGACGCAGTGAATGTCCACGAAGATCTCGGTCTGGGGCAAGGCGATGAATTCTTCCCATGACCACTGGACCAGCAATTCAGCCATGCTGTCCACCAGGCTGAAGGTCCATGTTTCCAGGGACGTACGGGGAGTTGGCCCGGCCGACAGCACCGGGAACCCGTTCTCCAGGTATTGCCCTGGTGGGATAGGGCGGGGCGGTTCAGGCCGCCGCCGGCCAAAGAACCCTCGTGAAACCATGGGACCTCCGAGGCAACGTTGTAATTCAGGTGATTTCGTTCCCGGCCCGCCCAGGGCCTTCCCCGCGCCGCCGGGGCGGGAATCCAGGTCTCCGTAGCCGCCGCACTGGGCCCCAAATAACGGAACGCTACGGATCTACGAAGGAGAGTTGCGGATGGTGTCCAGGACTATCGCACTTGAAAAACACCACCATGCAGGTGCCGCAGCTCGACACCCATACATCCTATTCACAACTATTGCGTCAAGTAAGTTAGCAACCATCCATCCCTTGAGATTGTCCTGGGTTGGGGCGCAAATCAGTGTACCAGATTTGCTTCAGGAGAACCGCCAAAGGGACTGAGCGGTACGCCCGAAAATCCACTCCAGGTCGTCCTGGCTGCAGAAGGAGAGATTTTCCATAGTGTACTTCAGGGAGTTGCGGTACCCCTCCCGGAGGATCACCCGGGGGTAATCGCTGCCCCACATCATCCGGTGGGAGCCGAAGGCGTCGTAGGCCATCTTCAGGTAGGGAGGGATGTCCTGGTAGGGGAAGGGAGGGTTGCAGAACTCCCCCATCCCGTGCAGCTTGATGTACGTGTTGGGAAAACCGGACAGCTCCAGCACCTGCCGGTACTGGGCATCGGACGGACGGGCGTCCTGGTAGTCACTGACCGCGTTGAACCCCATCCCTCCCAGGTGCTCGATAATGAGTTTCAACTGAGGCAGCGCTTCCACCATCCCGGTAAATTCAGCAGTCAGGAACCCGTCCACAGGCCCGCCAACACTGACGCTCATGCCCAGGTCAGCCGCCTTCCGCCAGATGGCCAGGGGGTCGTCCCCCGGGGAGCGGTTGAAGTTCCTTAGCCTGACCGACTCCGCCCCTTCGTTCCGCCAGCGTTCCAGGTCGTTGGTTGCCGATGGACTGTCCACATCCACCCGGCAGACCACCGCCAGCCGCCTGGGGAACCGGCGCATGCACTCAATGACGTACCCGTTATCCGTAGTAGTGGATGACTGCACCAGCACCGCATGTTCCACATCGTGATACTGCATCTGGGTAAGCAGCATCTCCACCGGCTCATATGTATGCAGGGCAACGTGGACGTGAGTATCGGACAAAATCATTGGCGCCTCTGGACCAGCAGATAGGGAAGGTTAAGCTACGCTTCACATTATACCGCCGAGGTTAACCAAAGACGAAGCGGGCAGCCTCCGCCGCCCGCTTCGAAAGGTCTAATCCCCTGCCGCGGCAATCAGATGCGTCGGAGCTTGGGGTCAAGGGTGTCGCGCATCCAGTCCCCGAAGAAGTTGAACGCCAGCACCACGGCGGTTATTGCCAAGCCTGGTAACAGAGCCAACCACCACACGTCCAAGATCACTGCCCGTCCCTCTGACACCATGATCCCCCAGGAAGGGGCGCCGACGGGCAAGCCCAAGCCCAAGAAGCTCAACGAAGCTTCCAGCAGGATCACCTGGCCGACCTGCAAGCTGGTGATAACCATCAATGTATTGATAGTGTTGGGGAATATGTGGCGGGCGATGATCATCGACGACGACAAACCAGCAATCTTAGCGGAGGTAACAAAATCCAACTCTTTTAAGCCCAGCACGTCTCCGCGAATCATGCGGGCGAAACGTGCCCAGACGGTCACGGTTACCGCCAGGACAATATTCTCGATCCCTGCTCCCAGTATGGTGACCACGATCATCGCCACGAGAATAGTCGGAAATCCCAGAGTGGCGTCAGCAGCCCGCATGATGATTATATCCAGCCAACCTGTCCGAAAACCGGCGGCCAGGCCCAACGCGGTGCCGACGAAGGCCCCAGTTCCGAGGGCTATTAGACTGATCAATACGGCGGTCCGGGCCCCGTATATCAGACGGCTCAACATATCCTGCCCCAAGATGTCGGTACCCAGAGGGTAAGTGAGGTCCTCCCCTGGTGCTATCTTGGCGTCAAGGATGCTGACCTCCGTGGGATCGTGGGGGGCCAACAGCGGAGCGAAAACGGCGCAGACAACCAGCAGTGTCATTATGATCAGGGGAATCCAAGGCAATTGCGCTTGCCTGGCCCTTCGAGGAATAGACAATAACCGGTCAAACCTGCCGGTGGCAACTGTCAGCGATGCCATAAAACCTCCCCAATCAGTCGTACCGGATTCTGGGGTTTACGTAAGCGTAAAGGATGTCTACCAACAGGGCAGAAATTATATAGAAGGCACCAGCGGCCAACACCGTGGCCTGAACCACCGGGAAGTCACGCTGGTTAATGCCCTGGAGCAACAAGCGTCCGATCCCGGGCCAGGCAAAAACTACCTCAATCACCACCGAACCGTTGAGCAACCCTGCCAACGTTAAGCCGCCAAAGGTCAAAACGGGAATGATTGCGTTTTTCATCGCGTGCTTGTAGATGACTACTCGTTCGCGCAGGCCCTTGATTCGCGCGAACTTGACGTACTCGCTATCCAATACTTCCAGCATGCTCGAGCGAGATAGGCGGACCACTCCAGCCATGCTGGCCCAGGAAAGGACGAAGGCAGGCAGGACAAAGTGAGACGGCCCCCCGCGCCCGAAAGTGGGGAGCCAACCCAGTATTGGGCCGAACAGCAGGACCAGCATGATCGCGATCCAGAAGCTGGGGGTGGCGATGCCCAATACGGCGAACAATTTGCCAAAGCTGTCCCAAAGAGTGTCCCTTTTAATCGCAGAGACTATTCCCAATGGTACACCGATGACGATTGTCAGCAAAAAAGCGGCGAACGCCAACTGGAAGGTTGCTGGGGCAGCCTGTATGAGCAACTCCCGCGCAGTGCGGTTCATGGTGTGGGAGCGGCCGAAATCCCCCCGAGAAACCTCGCCAAGGAACTTGGCGTATTGCACTGGCAGCGGTTTGTCCAAACCCAAGTTTCTCTTCATCTCCTCATACTCTGCCAAACCGTCGTCGGGGCCCAGCAGATACAAGGCGGGGTCTCCGGTCAGATGCGAGCTGATGAATACAGCTATACTGAGGGCGAGGAGAGTAATTACTGCCTGAACTAAACGAATCAAGATGTAGCGCTGCACGGACTACCTCTTCAGAGAAAACAGTGGTCCCGTTGTCGTTCAAACGGTCGTTCGAGGCCCCACCCTTCCAACTGGGGGCTGGAGGGTGGGGCCAAGTCAACTGTTAAGCCGCAAACCGCGCTAAGAGCGGAACGGCCCGGTGCCATGGGCTACTGCGGTATGGTTATGGTGTGGTAGGCACACGCGTACTCACAGACCGGGAAGGGATTCCAGGTCAGGATGCGTGGACCCACGCCCCAAGGGGCATTGACGTAACCGAGGGACAGGTGATAGGACTCGTCCCGCATCCGTGTGTAGGCTGCATTCCAATCTGTTTCAGCGTTTGCCCCACCAGTGGAAAGCATCGTCTCGGTTAACAGGTCAAAAATCTCCGGATCATTGTGCACCCTGGTGTTGGGCTGGAACGGCTTGTTGGCCTCGCTTTC
This sequence comes from uncultured Dehalococcoidia bacterium, assembly GCA_951812535.1. Lineage (GTDB taxonomy): Bacteria > Chloroflexota > Dehalococcoidia > Lucifugimonadales > UBA3495 > CATOSK01. The sequence continues at coordinate 341,668 of CATOSK010000003.1, forward strand.
CCTCTGGGGGGTTATCGCAACGGCCCGGGTGATGCCCGCACCATCCATCCTGGTGTTCTGGGCGACCCATACGGCCTGCCCGGCGAAGTCCTCGGGGGTCTTTGTACGGATCTTCCCGTAGGTCACCTTGTCAAAGACACGAACCTCGACTTCCAGACCCAACTCCTCTTCCCAATTGGCGGCCGCCAGCCTCGCTGACTCGATCAGGGTCGGCAGCAACGGGTCGGGATAGGTGTTCAGGACCATTGGCCCGAAGTCTTTGCCGCCCGGATTGTCCGGGTTCTTGAATCCCGCTTCGGTGAACAACTGGCGGGCCTTGGCCGGGTCAAAGGGATACGGGTCTAACTCAGGGGTGTAACCGATGGTACTCTCGGTTACGATCCAGAAGCCGTTAATCTTGAACACTTCCGAGCCGAACAGACCGTCACGCATCTGCTCCTTGTCGATCGCGTAGTTGAGGGCCTGCCGGACTCCCTTGCTGTTGCAAGGGAGGGCAGGGTCGTAGCACCCGAACAGATATGACTCAATAATCACCGATTCGGGACTGAATACGACGCTGCCACCGCCCGATTCGACCTGGTCAAAGGTGGCTTGGCTAATGCGCCCGATGTCACCTTCACCGGTGGCCAATGCGGCGACGCGGGTGGCCTCTTCCGGGACCAGCGTCATAAGCATTTCACTGAACTGCACGCGCTTGTCATTGGGGAAGCCGTTATCGGGCTGGTAGTAGAACTCGTCGAACCGTTCGAAGAGCATCGATGTCTGCGGGATGTGCTCTACAAGATCCAGAGGACCTGCTCCGACCGGATCCAAGTTATAGGCGTCCGCCAGTTCCCGGTATTCGGTGGCTTTGTCCGCGCTGTAAGTTATTGGACGTTTGGGCATCACCTGGCCTGACGAAGCTCCGCCCTCGTTTTCAGACCAGTACACAGCTACGTCGGGTATGGGCACCTGGGCCGTGATGCTGACCTGTCTCGGCCCGGGGCCCAGTTCCACTTTTTCGGATATCTTGGAGAACGCAATGGCAACGCTGCCGCCGTACTCCCCTGCTTGTGGGCCGACGGTGTGCTGGAGGGTCCACAACACATCATCCATCGTGATGTCTGCCCCACCGTGGAACTTGCCCCCCTCCATTATGGTGTAAATCAGGGTGTTGCCACCGTTGGCGAGTTCCCATTTGGTGGCGATACCCGGGACGATCTCCATCTGTCCATCGATGCGATCCCAGGAGGTCAAGTTTCCGTGAAGATGCTTGCGGGGTTCCTTGGCCAAGTTGCCGACGGTGTTGTCGAACACCTCAGCGCCAAAGCCGCCCAGCATCAATGTAACCCGTCCCGAACTGACTTCGGTCATGGCCGGCTCGGGTTCAGCAGCGGCCTGTGGAATTGCGGTGGGCGCCGGTTGCTGTTCCGCCGCTGGAGCCGGGGCCGAAGCGCCGGTGTCGGCTTCCTGCTCCGCCGCTGAACTACAGGCAATTCCCAAAACGAGAGCCAGGGCCATAACGGGAATCAACCACGCGAAAGGTTTCGTTCTACCACTGTACCAATAATGCATGAATCCCTCCTCCAAACTTGAACATTGGTCCCTGTTGGCTCACCCAACGGCTGTTGGTTTTGGTACCACCCCGGGTGGGGAATACGGGAATCGTGGCTTTCTAGGTGGATGGAGTTGCTGTTTAGCCCTGGTCTCGCGTGCATTACACGAGCATTTCTGAGCAAGTAAGCGGAACTCCACACCTTGATGAGCGCCCGAAACCCTCTTCTGAATCCCTGAGTCGGCACTTATTCCGACCAGAAATGGTCGAAATTTGAGCGAGTTTAGCATTGAGATAGTATACTGTCAATTATGTTAGTTGTACGGATATATCCATTCAATATATGCCACACAGGAATCCATAATCGTAGTAAAAACGCGATAGCGTAATGTGGTATACGCTATGGGATGATGCTTGTCGTTACCGGAGCAAGAACGGTGACACGGAGCGGAAACCGAAACGATGGCTGAAAACTCAATAATTTTGCAGGATCGGGCCGGGGAAAACAAAGCCGGCGGGAGTTCCCGCCGGCTTTGTTTGTTGGCCACGGTCCTTCGCGCTAAATACGCCGTAATTTGGGGTCCAACGTGTCGCGCATCCAGTCGCCGAAGAAGTTGAAGGCCAGCACTACAATGGTGATGGCAACACCGGGGAGCAGAGACAGCCACCAGACCTGGAGCAGGACGGTACGGCCCTCTGCGACCATTATTCCCCAAGCGGGGTCCCCTGGTGGCAAACCCAAACCCAGGAAGCTAAGGGAAGCTTCCAGGAGGATTACTTGTCCTATCTGCAGGCTGGTGATGACAAGCAGCGTGTTAATCGTATTGGGGAAGACGTGACGCAGGATGATCATCGGGGTTGAGAGCCCCGCGATCTTGGCAAAGGTGACGAAGTCCAATTCTTTGATGCTCAGTACGTCCCCTCGAATCATGCGCGAGAACCTGGCCCATACGGTTAACGCTACCGCCAGGATAATGTTTTCGATGCCCGCTCCAAGCAAGGTGACGATGATCATTGCGACCAGGACTGTCGGAAAACCCAACGCAGCATCGGCAGCCCGCATGATCAAGTTGTCGATCCAACCACCACGAAAACCGGCGACCAGCCCGAGAATGGTTCCGACAAACGCGCCGGTCCCCAAGGCCACGAGGCTGATGAAGACCCCGGTGCGGGCCCCATAAATCAGGCGGCTGAGCATATCCCGACCCATGACATCCGTACCCAGCGGGTAGGTCAGGTTTTCGAACGGGGCTAGCCTGGCATTGCTCATGCCTATTTGCGTGGGGTCGTGCGGTGATATAAGGGGAGCGAAAAGCGCACAAACCAACAGGACCGACATTACCGCCAGAGGTATCAATGGCAACCGGCCACGCTGGGTTGCTCCCAGAAACACCCGGAAGCGAGTCATGGGGCGGTTGGTTGCAGTTGTTAATGTAGATGCCACAAATTCCTCCGGGGTTAATCGTACCTGATTCTGGGGTTGACGTAGGCGTACAGGATGTCCACCAACAGGGCAGTGACTATATAGAAGAACCCAGCTGCCAACACCGTTGCCTGGACTACGGCGAAGTCCCGGGTTTGGATTCCCTGCAGCATTAGTTGGCCAATACCTGGCCAAGCAAAGACCACCTCTACGGCAACTGAACCGTTGAGGAGTCCAGCCAACGTCAGTCCTGAGAATGTCAGCAAAGGAATGACCGCGTTCTTAAGGGCGTGTTTCCAGACAACCAATCTCTCGTTTAGTCCCTTGACCCGGGCAAACTTTACGTATTCGCTGTCCAGGACTTCCAGCATGCTTGATCGTCCCAACCGCACCATTCCCGCCATCGCGGACCAACCCAGAACGAAGGCAGGCAGAACGAAGTGCTCGATACCCCCTCTTCCGAAGGTGGGTAGCCACCCCAAAATGGCGCCAAAAAACATGATCAGCATGATGGCGATCCAGAAGTTGGGTGTGGCGATTCCCATGATCGCGAAAAGCTTGCCAAAGTTGTCCAGGAACCCGTCTCGTTTAACTGCCGACAAGATCCCCAAAGGGACTCCGACGATGACCGACAGCGCAAAAGCGGCACCCGCCAGTTGCAGAGTGGCCGGAAGACGGGCCATCAGGATATCCCGGGCGGGCCGTCCCTTGAGGAAGGAGGTGCCGAAATCCAGTCGCGCTATGTCCGTCAGGAAGTCTGCGTATTGGACAATGAGAGGCCGGTCCAGCCCGAAGTTCTTTTTGAGTTGCTCGTAGTCTGCTTCAGTGGTTTCCGGCCCAAGCAGGTAGTCGGCCGTGTTGCCCGTAAGGTGAACACTAAGGAACACAGCCAAGCTCAAGATTAGCAGCGTCATAATTGCCTGGGCTACCCGTGTGAGTATGTAACGTTGCATGAAGTGTCCTTGCCCGGGGATATGCCAAGGCCACCGGCGGAGAGGTCGTTGCCTCTCCGCCGGCTGGCCGGTTGATTACACGCTGGTTGAGTGGCTCCAGGGAAGAGCCTTGGGCCCGTTTATTGGTCCGCCAGCACAATGGTGTGGTAAGCAGAGGGGTAGAACGCTAGCGGCAGCGGTTCCCAACTCTCGATGCGAGGTCCCACGCCCCACTGAACATGGACATAGCCCATCGCCATTTCATAGTGTTCTTCCCTGAGCCTGACAAAGACGTCATGCCAGACTTCGTCAATCTGGGCCGGGTCGAACACCGACAGGGCTTCCTGAACCTGGTTCACGATTTCCGGCGTGTGGCTCCAATTGCCGCCCTTCGACCCATCCTTGGGAGCGGTTCCATAACTGGAGCGGGCAGCACTGCGGCCATCCCGGCGAGCTTCATTGTCCCGCCACAAGATCTGGCCAGCCAGCGGGTCGCGGGCCTTGGTGGCCTTCTTCAGGGCGGTCTCGTCGCCGACGCGAACCTCGGTATCCAGGCCGAGCTCGTCCTTCCAGTAGTTGGCAGCCAACTGAGCGGATTCGGGCAGGAAGGGCACGGCCCGAGACGACCACGTATTTACGATAAGCTTTCCGAATCCCTCTCCATTGGGATAGCCGGCCTCGGCCATAAGTTCCCTGGCCTTGTCCGGGTCGTAAGGGAAGGGATCAAGCGCGGGGCTGTAACCAATGGAGCTTGGAGTCACGTGGGCCCAACCCTTGGCCTCGAAAATCTCCGGTCCGCCAAAAAGGTCGTCGCGGAGCGCATCCTTATCGATGGCATAGCCCAAGGCCTGCCGGACGCGCTTGTCATTGCAAGGCAGGTTAGGATAGTAGTCCCAACCGCAACCAATGAACATTATGCGAAGGTAAGAAGCTTCAGGACCGACGATGACTTGTCCGCCCCCTGCCTCTACCTGATCCTTGGTAGCCAAGCTGACCGGGGCTATGTCTGCATCCCCAGCCCGCAACGCGGCAGCCCGGGTAGACTCTTCCGGTATCTTGCGAAGGTCGAGGAACTTGAAGGGGACCCGGCGGTCCTCGGCGTAGTATTGGTCGAATCTCTCGAAGGACATGACCTCGTCCTCGACTTGACGGGTCATCGCCATAATGCCGGCGCCGATAGGATTCTGGTCGTAATCGACCATCGCTTCGGCGTCATGAATTGTTGCCATATCGCCCGCGGGGCGAATTATGCCCTGGCAAGCTCCGCTGGCGTCGGAAATAAATCCTTCGAAGCTGGAATCAATGTTTGCATGGGTTATGCTGACCTGTTGGGGTCCTATCAGGTCAATCAACTCCACGTTGGAGGCCATATTCGCAGCGCTGGAGCTAGTCGCCACTTCCTGGGCTCCGGGGCCCCAGGCCTGCAACCAGGTAAACAGCAGGTCGTTACCGGTGACTTGGCTCCCGTCATGGAAATAACCGTCATCCCTTACGGTGGCGGTCCAAGTGTGACCGTCCTCGGACAGTTCCCAAGAAGAGAGCATTCCAGGGATCGAGGCACGGTCCGCATCGGTGCGAATGAGGAAGTCATGAATTACGTTGTAATGGTTGTGGCAGTTGGTCCCATGCACTGGAAGGAACCGGTGTCCCCAGCCACCGACCATCACGGTTAGAGTGATGTCCGCCACTTCGGCCATGGCTTGGGCGGGCTCTGCCGCTTGCTGGGGTACAGCCGTTGGGGCCGCTGCTGCCGCCGGAGCGCTCGCCACGGAGCTTGCGGGAGCCGCGGCAGCTGGTTCCGCTTCGGCTGGCGCGACAGGCTGGGCGGGTTCCTCGGGTGCTTCAGGAGACTGGGCAGCTGACCCGCAGGCGATACCCAAAATGAGGGTTAGCGCCATAACGGACATCAGCCAAGATGCTGGTTTGTTCCTACTAGCGTACCAATATTGCATGTAGTCTTCCTCCGAACCTTGAGCAGGGTGCTTGTCGAATACCCCTTTCGTGTTTACCAGCTTCGGACGGGTCTTCAGCAGGGCCTTTTCGCCACTGCCGAGGTACCCAAGGGGTTCCTTGAGGCGGTAACAACCCAAGGTGGGGAATAACCTGACGGGACCTCCGCTCTGTGGAGCCTTGTTCCGACGTGGCCCATCCGTCGCGCTGGTTCTGGCACTCCTTCCGCCGGGGGTGGTCGAAAGGTGGAGGCAGTTTAGCATCGGCGTAGGATAGTGTCAATTTGGCGGTGCGAACGATCCAAAACCCGTGGGTAATACAAGGTTATGCTACGATATTAGTAATACCACCGCTATATTCAATTCCGATAGTTAGATTGGGGCAACACAAAGCATAGGTAGACTGTCACGAAACCGTTGCGGACCAACCAGTAAGCCTAATGGCTGGGTCATTGCTTGCCTTCCAGTTGGCAATAAAGGGAAAGCGGCCGTGACTGCCCATTGGGGAGGACTTGAGGGTTGAGAGGCCGTTAGACGCGTCGCAACTTGGGGTCGAGGGTGTCGCGCATCCAGTCGCCGAAGAAGTTGAACGCCAAGACTACGATAGTGATGGCCAGGCCAGGGAATAGAGATAGCCACCAGACCTGGAGCATTACCGATCGGCCTTCAGCAACCATGATCCCCCAAGCGGGGTCACCGGGAGGGAGGCCCAATCCGAGGAAGCTAAGAGACGCTTCCAGAAGAATGACCTGTCCCACTTGCAGACTTGTGATAACCAGCAGCGTATTGATGGTGTTGGGGAAAATGTGGCGGGCGATAATCACGGGTGAGGATAAGCCCGCAATCTTGGCGAACGTTACGAAATCCAATTCTTTAATCGACAGCACGTCGCCGCGGATCATCCGCGCGAACCGCGCCCAAACGGTGACAACCACGGCCAGGATGATGTTTTCGATGCCTGCCCCTAATATGGTCACGATTATCATCGCAACCAGGACGGTGGGGAACCCCAGAGCGGCGTCGGCGGCACGCATGATCAGAATATCGAACCAGCCGCCCCGGTATCCCGCGGTCAAACCCAAGACCGTACCCACAAACGCTCCGGTCCCCAAAGCAATCAGACTAATGAAAACGCTGGTGCGGGCGCCGTAGATCAAGCGACTGAGCATATCCCGCCCCAGAATGTCGGTCCCCAGAGGGTAGTCTGAATTCTCAAACGGGGCTATCCGGCGGTCCAGCATGCTGATGGCGGTGGGGTCGTGCTGGGCCAGCCAGGGGGCGAACATGGCACAGATGAGCAGAACCAACATGATGGCAACCGGAATCCAGGGCAAGCGGAGAACGCGGAGCCGGTCGCGCAGTTGCTGAACTTTTCCTATGTCGCGGGATACGATTTGGGCATCCGTAGCCAAAGTGATCCTCCTGGCCTATTGGTAGCGGATCCTGGGGTTTACGTAAGCGTAAAGTATGTCTACCAAGAGAGCGGTTACGATATAAAACAGTCCGGCTGCCATTATAGTTGCCTGAACTATGGGGAAGTCCCGGCGGGTGATCCCTTCGAGCATCAGGCGACCGATTCCGGGCCAAGCGAAGACGACCTCAACGGCGACGGAACCGTTCAGCAAACCGGCAAGCGTCAAGCCTCCGAAGGTCAGTAGAGGTATCACTGCGTTCTTTAGTGCGTGCTTCCAGACGACCAGTCGCTCAGTCAGGCCTTTGACCCTGGCGAACTTGACGTATTCGCTGTCCAACACGTCCAGCATGCTGGAGCGGCCGAGACGCACCATGCCGGCCATGGCTGACCAGCCTAGGACAAATGCCGGCAAGACGAAGTGGTCCAGTCCGCCCCTGCCATAAGTGGGCAGCCACCCTAAGATAGCACCAAAAAGCAGAATAAGCATGATGGCTATCCAGAAGTTTGGCGTGGCGATGCCCAGGATGGCGAAGAACTTGCCGAAAGAATCCAAGAAGGTGTCGCGTTTTAGAGCGGACAGGATTCCGAGGGGCACTCCCACCACAACACTCAGGAAGAACGCCGCGCCAGCGAGTTGGAGCGTAGCCGGCAGACGTTCCAGAAGAACATCCCGAGCTGAACGGCGCATAAGGTGGGAACGTCCGAAGTCTCCTCGGACGATGTCGGTCAGGAAATCGCCATATTGGACGATCAGGGGCCTGTCGAGTCCCAAGTTCTTCTTGATTTGCTCGTAATCGGTGTCCAGCGCTTCGGGTCCGAGCAGGAGCACAGCCGCGTCGCCGCTAAGATGGACGCTCAAAAAGACGGCGATGCTGAGGATCCATAAGGTAAAAAGAGCCTGTACAACCCGGAGCAAGATGTAACGCTGCACGGATATTCCTTACGCCTGTCGGGGATAGCCAAGAGTGACACGTTATACCAAACCCGCGATGTCCTGAGCAATCATCCGGTGATCAACTCCTGGCATCGCGGGCTCAGGGGGGTGCCGTTACGAGGTGTTACTCATCTTTCAGTACTAAAGTGTGGACGGCTGATGGATAAAACGCGAGGGAGAATGGCTTCCAATCTTCAACCCTGGAGCTGACTGCCCAGGGGATGTTCACATACCCAATGCCCAGTTCGTAGTTTTCCTCCCGGAGCCTCTTATACATTGCGTTAAGGGCGTCTGGCCTCGCATCTTTGTCAGTCTCCGCCAAGGCATTCTGCACTACCTGGAACAACTCAGCGTCATTGTGCCGGCGGCCTTTGTGGTCCGGAGTCCCATAGGAGCTGCGACTGATGCTGGCGGCGTCGATACGGGCTTCGTTGTCCCGCCAGAGGATTTGACCGTTAAGTTCCTGAGCCAATGTGGCTTTCTTCAACGTCGATTCGTCTCCCACCCGGACCTCAACGTCCAGCCCGAGTTCCTTCCTCCAGAAGTCGGCGGCTACCTGCGCCGATTCGGGCAGGAATGGCATTGCCGTGGAAGTCCAGGTGTTCACGATAAGAGGTCCGACCCCTTCCCCGCCTGGATAACCCGCGTCTGCCAGGAGTTGCCTGGCTTTCTCAGGATCGAAGGGCCTGGGGTCCAATTCTTCGCTGTAACCGATGGTACTAGGTGTCGTGGCCGCCCATCCCTTGGCCTCCATGACCTCGGATCCGCCGTACAACTGGTCCCTTACAACTTCCTTGTCCAAGGCGTAATCCAGGGCTTGCCGGAACCTGATGTCGTCACACGGGTAAGGCTCGGCGGAGTTGTTCATACAGCCCATCAGCATGATACGGAAGTAAATTCCTTCCCGACCAAAGATCAACTTTCCGCCGCCAGCTTCGACTTGCTCTCGAGCATCCAGGCTGGCAGGGGCTAAATCTGCCTCGCCAGCCCGAATGGCTGCCACTCGGGTGGCTTCTTCAGGCACTAGGCGAAGATCCAGGTTGCTGAACTTTACACGACGGTCTTCAGGAAAGCCGTTCCCAGGATGGTAGTAGTAGTCATCGAAACGTTCAAACTCCATGACTTCGGCGGGGATATGGTTCGTAAGGGCCATGGGACCAGCCCCAATCGGATTCCGAGCATACGCTTCCACTGCGGCTTCCTCGTGCAACTGGTCCCGCTTGGGCAATATCACGTAAGGGCTGGGACTGGCCGCGGAAAAACTGCCCACGTCGAAGCCCGCGTCAGGGATCTCAATAGTAATACTCACCGTGTCCGGTGCGGTCTGCTCGATTATCTCCACAATCCGTGCCCTCGAGTGAGCACCACTTTGAGTGGTCCACTCTACGGACTCGGGATTCCACATGTGCTGCCAGGTCCATAACACGTCTTCCGCGGTCACCTCGGTGTCGTCGTGGAACATTACGCCTGGCCTAAGTTTTACCCACCAGGTGCGGGCGTCGTTGGCGAGTCCCCATTCTGACGCCATTCCAGGGAGCAACTCTCCTACGTCGTTAGTCTCAAGAAGAAATCCTCCGAAGAAGCGAATGTAGTTGTTGCTACCGCCGACGTCGAAGGCATAGTCGAAGTTTTCGCTGCCCAAGCCGCCGATCATCCACGTTACCGTGCCTCCATGAACCTCGGTGGTGGCAGGGGCCGGTTGGGCAGCGGCGGCGGGAGCCGCGGTCGGTTGCGGTTGTGCGGCCGCTGGGGCAGCGGCTGGGGCCGACGCGGGGGAGTCGGCCGGCTGGGCGTCAGCCGGGGAGGCATCCTGTGCTGCCGAGCCGCAGGCTACACCGAAGATCAACAAGAGTACGAAGGCGGGAACCATCCAAGGACGAAAACTAACAAAAGCATGCCTGATGTCCATCATTTTCTTCTCCTATTGGCTTCAGAACGGCTATATTCAAGGAGATATATCGGCCACGGGCACGAATAGTGGATATATGGATTCCTCCGCACCCGGGAAAAGTTGGCGGTAGTCTAGCAACACGTTAGTGGGGTGTCAATCTTCATGGCCGCATAGTCAGATTTATCCGGTTGCCACAATGCGGGTCATTGTCGGAAATCGTACAACATGAGCCGAAGATGGATAAAAACAGGCGATTCGTATATATCTGAAGTTGACAGGATACCCCGTCAGGAGGCCCCGACGATTAGGGGTATCGCCAATGGTAACCTTGATGACCGGAGAAAGGCGTAATACTCGGTGGGGACAAACTTCCCGACGACGGCTTTTGGCCCGGATATGGCCTCGGGATTGGGGGGCCTTGAAGTTATCGGGACGAAGTGGGCTCGTCGGCCCCCACAGGTGCGGCTTGAGTGGTCATCGGGGTCAACTTGGCGCGACTTTCGGCGCGGTAAATGACGATGGCCTGCTGCGTAACCCCGATAGCAGTGGCGACCAGGGTGCCGGTGACCGCAGCGGTGATGTGTATCGTCGTGTCCATGGCGAAGCGGCTCCACCAGTAACTCTCCGTGACGCCGGGCCCAAAGTTGTGGGCCCCGTAGACTCCCGCTACGGCCGCGGCACATACCACAACCCACATGGTCAAAGAATAGTAGCGGCTCCACCGAAGGCTAATCCAGCCCAGGTTGGCTCCGATGCCCGCCGCGACCCCTATGAATACGAGCTGGATGTTGAAGTGTACGACGAACGACCAAGGGTATTCCGACAGCAGGTTAAAAACGCGACCCGAAACGTCTCCGACAAAACTCATCACGATGGCGAAGGCGAACCCCGCCAACATGCGCCCGAGCCAGGTAGCGAGGGTTGATAAGCTCATTCTTCCGCCATATTGTCCGGCCAGGAACGACAAGCCTGCCATTCCGCGATTAGACAAAGTGCAAATTTCGGATCCCGTTAATGCTATAATACACCACGGATGGCGGCACAAGGACGTCGCCAGAATATTTGCACCTCAAGGAGGTTCGGCTTTATGCAGCAGCGTACCAGGGAAAGATTTGACGGCGGTGCTGTCTCGTTTATAGTTCAGCACGAGCTTTGGGACGGCAACATTCAGGACCACTCCGACCAGGGCGTAGCCATCCTGGTCCAGGGTGGGAACGACACCACCGTACTTCGGTTCAACTGCTTCGACCTTGAGCGGAGCTACATCTATGGTCCGGAAGGCAAGAACAAGCTTTTCCGCATGGATCCAACGGTCGACGGGAATCCAATCGGTTGGTCCGTCAGCCAGATTCGGAACATCCTGCCCGAGATGGTGACCGAGGCCGGGTATCCCGAGATCGCCGGTCAGATCGACAAGAGCAAAGTCGCTAGCGTCCTGAAGGACCTGGAAGCGACGGCCCGGGAACTCTTCGCCACCGGCCGCAACACGGTGAAGCACAACCGGGGGCATGACATGTTCGAGGCCGGCAACTTCCGGTTCGGGCTTGAGATGCGGAAGCAGGCCGGCGGCGACGGCGGCCTGGCCATTCACGTCCTGGCCGACCTGGCCGGCACTCCCGGCCGGACCTACATGGAAGAGACCGAGATGCTGGCCTTCGACTGCTTCCGGATCGACCCCCACTACCACTACGGTCCCCGCAATAAGAACCACCGGATCTTCTGGGACAAGACCGTGGTGGCCGACACCCTAGAGTGGACGCTGGAGCAGTTCCGCACCGGCAAGCTGCGGGATATGATCGCCCGCGCCGGGTACCCCGGCGTGGCCGCCGATTACGACCAGCGCGTGGTCGATGAGATCTTCCCCGCCCTGGCAGCCCGCGCCCGGGAGATCCAGGCCCAGCCTCTGCCCGAAGAGCCCACTCCCAACCTGGTCCCGCGCTAGCCCGGCTCTTCCCCAAGACAGGGAGTTTTACAGGGGCGCCGCATGCGGCGCCCCTGTATTTTTTGCCGGTGGTCCTGTCCGGGAACTATCCCCAACCGGCTAGCCAGCGGAGGGCTTGAAGAAGGGGACGCTGATCCGGTCGGTGGCCTGGACGAAGGTTACCTCGACGGGCATCCCGATAGTCACATCGCGGGGGTTGCACTCGACGATGTTGCTGAACATGCGGACGCCCTCTTCCAGCTCGACGAGGGCGAGGACGTAGGGGACTTCCTGGGCGAATCCCTGGGTGCGGTTCTGGTAGGTGACGGTGTAGGTCCAGACGGTGCCGCGGCCGGTGGATTTGACCCAGCGGATGTCGGTGGACCAGCAGTTAGCGCAGATTCCACGGGGGTAGAACTGGTACTCGCCGCACTTGTCGCAGCGCTGGATGACCAACTCGCCGCGGCGGCACGATTCCCAATAGGGACGGGTCTCTCCGACGACGGTGGGTAAAGGCTTGGTCCATTCGGGCATGCTAGTCCCTCCCGAGAATTACGGTACCGCCGCTGTGGCGGGAGCCGAGAGCGCCGCCGGTGCCGTGGCACAGGGCGATCTGGCAGTTTTCGACCTGGCGGGGTGTTCCCGCGAACTGGTGCCGGAGCTGGCGGGTGGCTTCCAACAGAAGGAAGATGCCTCGCATCCCCGGATGGTTGGAGGAGAGGCCGCCGCCGTCGGTGTTGATGGGCAGTTCGCCGCCGACCTTGAGGCGCCCGCCTGAGACGAACTCGCCACCCTCTCCCTTCTTGCAGAAGCCAAGGTCTTCCAAGGTCTCCACGACGGTGATGGTGAAGGAGTCGTAGACCATGGCCATGTCGATGTCGGCGTGGGTGACGCCGGCCATCTCAAAGGCGCGGGGCGCGCTCTGGTGGGCGGCGATGTAGATGAGGTCGCGCTGACCGGCGCCCTGGTGGGCGATGGCCTCGCCGGTGCCGAGGACCCAGACGGGATGCTGCCGACAATTGCGGGCGACCTCGGGGGATGCCACGACGACCGCTCCGCCGCCGTCGGTGATGACGCAGCAGTCAAGGAGGTGGAGGGGCGACGAGATCACGCGGGCGTTGACCACATCCCCGACGGTGATGGGGGTGCGGAACAGGGCGTCGGGGTTCATGGAAGCGTGGTGCCGCATCGCTACGGAGACCTCGGCGAGCTGCTCGGAGGTGGTGCCGTAGAGGTGCATGTGGCGCTGGGCGATCATGGCGTAGAGCCCGACGGTGGTCAGGCCATAGATTTCCTCGAAGCTGTCCGGGGAGGGGTCGAGGCGGGGGTGGCCGTAGCGTCCGACGCCGCCGGTGCCGACGGAGACGCCGCCGGAACGGGCGAGGCTGCTGTAGGTGATGACAGCGCAGTTGATGCGGCCGGCGGCGATGGCGGTGAGGGCGTGGGAGAGGTGGAACTCGAAGGAGCCGCCACCGACGGTGGTATTGTCCACGTATTTGGGGTACATGTTGAGGTAGTCGGCCAGGTTCATCCCGCTGTTGCGGATGCTGCTGGAGGCGGTGAAGAGGCCGTCGACGTCGTTCTTGGTCAGGCCGGCGTCTTCGAGGGCCTTGATGACGCTCTCGCCCTGGATCTGGAGCTCGCTGAGGTCGGGGGCGTAACGGGTAACGTGCTCGTGGATGCCCACTATGGCGGCGCCGTGCTTAAGGTCGACCATAAAGAATCCTCCAAAGGGGGCTGAAACGGGGCGGTGCCATTATGCCATAGAAGCCGGGATGGGGACAAAGGAGGAGGCAGGAGTGGCTGGGACGAAAACCAAAAGGGTCCTATTGGTCCAATTCTGTCCCATCGGCGAAGGCCGCAAGGGAGTTATTGGAAGCGGCGACGGAGCGTCCGTTTTTCCGGTTTTTCTTGTTTGTGGGACATTTGGGGTGTTTTCGAAGGATTTGAGCACGGATTCATGGCGCGGCGAGTCCCAAAGTATGTCAATAGAGCGTCAAAGTGTCTCCGGTTTGGGCCAGAACCGGGACGAGGTGGGACGTTTTGAGACACTTTGGGACATTTCGGGACATTGGCTCGGAGGGAGTTGGGACCAGCAGGATTGCGAGGGATCGGAGGAACTTTTCCTGGTGCTTTTTGCGGTATTCGGGGCAGTGGAGAGGTGGCGGCGGGTCGGCTATCCCTGAATCCTGGGAGGCGGTTGTACGGGGGGATGATGATGGGACGTTTCACCCTTTGATGGTACGCGGGTGAGGCAACGGCGCGCAAGGGGGAGAGCGTCAGTAAGGGGGGCGGGAACGGGGGTGCTGAAGATGTCCGGCCGAACCTCAGAGGAGATGCAGCCTGATCAAGTCCCCTTCGGACCAACGAGCCTGGACCACGATGATGCTGCGCAACGTCGCCAACGCGAAGGCTTCCCCCGGACGGCTGTAAGGCACTGTCACCCGACGTCCGTCGGGATGTGCAAAGCGGGCATGGCTGCGGATCGGCTAGAGACATTTGCAAAACGGTGTTGGGAGGCCTCGGGTGCGAGTTCCAACCGGAAGGATTGACGGGGGTCTGGGTCCCCGCCTGCGCGGGGATGACGGAAGAGAAGGATGCGCGGGGGCAGGATGTGCGCGGGGATGACGGAAAGAGGATTGCCGCCTTTACTGTTGGCTGCGGGTCTCGGACAAAGGCTTACCTTCCTGCTCGAACTCGTCCAAGATCATTTCCAGGACTTCCTGGATGTTTTTTAGAGCGTTTTCGCGGGTCTGTCCCCAGGTGGAGGCCCCGATGTGTTCCCAAGAAGGGTAAAACGCCCTCCAGCCTTCCTTGTTGGGTTCGACAACTACGGAGAACACGCAGGTTTGCACGGCGTCCTCGTCCGGGGACCATTAGCCGGCGACTCTTGGGCCCATTGTACATTGGGAGCGTCTTGCTCCGATGGGGAGCCAGTTGCTGAGTTTCCCCGGACGAGGAAATGGCGTCGGAGCGTCCGGGGTTCTTTTGACAGAGAATGGCAACACTGCTAAGGTTTACGGTGCTTTTCGGCCGGGTGCGAACGAAGGGAGCGCGGGGGTCGAGAGAGCCTATCCAAGTCATGTTCTGGGTGAGGGTGCAACGGAATGAACTGGGCCGAGACGATTGTGCAGGCGTTGAAGAACTGGGACACCTCGCTGATTGCCTACGTCCCGGATATATCGATTGACAGGGTGACCAGCCGGATAGACGCGGACCCGTTTTTCCACCTGGTTTCATGCAGCCGGGAGGAGGAAGCGGTGGGCGTGGCCGTGGGGGCCTACGCGACGGGCCGCAACTCGGCGGTGTTCATGCAGTCCAGCGGGTTCGGCAACAGCGTCAATGCCATCGCCAGCCTGTGCATTCCGGCACGGACCCCGATCCCGATGTTCCTCAACCTGCGGGGCGGCCCGGGTGAGTTCAACATCGCGCAGGTGCCTATGGGGCGTTCGACCCGTCCGATCCTGGACCAACTGGGGCTGGTGCACTTCACGTTGGAAGACGAGTACCGGATGGACAACATCGTCGACGGGGCGATGAAGCTGTGCCACGCCAACCGGCAGCCGGTAGCGATCTGCCTGACCCAACTGCTGCACGGAGGGAAGATTGCTTAGGTTCGAAGCTACGCAACTGGTATTGAAACACGCTGGAAACCGGCCCATCGTCAGCAACCTGGGGCCGACTACGGACGAACTGTGGCACGCCGGGCACCGGGACCGGAACTTCTATACCTACGGGAACATGGGGCTGTGTTCATCCATCGCGCTGGGGATGGCGGTATCAACCGGCGAGCAGGTGATTTCGCTCGATGGCGACGGGTCGCTACTGATGAACCTGGGGACCATCGCGACGATAGGAAGGGAGCAGCCGAAGAACCTGATCGTCATTGTCTGGGACAACGAGCAGTGGGGACAGACGGGGCACCAAGCCAGCCACACCGCCCACGGCACGGACCTGGAACAGGTGGCCCGCAGCTGCAGCATTGAGCACACGGAGACGGTGCGGGACCTGGAGTCGCTGGAGGGGGCGTTGCTGCAGGCGCTGGAGCAGGAAGGGCCCTGGTTCATAGTGGCGAAGATTGAGGAGGCGGGGTACATGCCGGTCTCGCCGATTGAGCCGGAGATGACGCTGTACCGGTTCCGCAACTCGTTCAAGGAGTAACGCGGCACCGAGGCGTAAGCGTCGGGGCGCTTGTGCCGGAAGCCCTGAAAAAAGAAAGCCCGGGCGGTGACCGCCCGGGCTTTCGACATTGTCCCTTCGGAGGTTGGAGCGGGCTGGTTAGGCCAGGTTCTCCTTGAAGAAGGCGACGGTGCGGGCGAAGGCGTCGTCCGCAGCGGCCTGGTTGTAGCTGCCACGCTCGTCGCAGTTGAAGCCGTGCCCGGCGTCGGGGTAGGACTTGAAGTCGTGGGCGACACCGGCCGAGGATAGGGCGGCGGCAATGGCGTCAACATCGGCGGGTGAGGGGTTTTCATCCTGGCCGCCGAAGTTGCCCAGCACGGGGCAGCTGATGTTGCCAGTCAGGTCAATGGGGGCAGACCCGTCGCCGAAGGGGATGAGGATCCGTCCGCCGTAGTAAACCGCGGCGCCGCTGAGGCCTTCGCAGCTGGTGGCGGCGAGGTAGGCAATGCGTCCGCCGACGCAGTAGCCGACGATGCCGATCTTGTTGCCGTTGGTGCGGCGGAACTGTTCGGACTGGGTCCACTTGATTACTTCGTTGATGTCCTCGACGATTTCGTCATCGCGGAGGGCTTCCATGTAGCGGGTGCGGGCGGGGACGTCTTCGTCGCCATAGCCCAGCTTGGGATTGGGATGTTCGCGGTGGAACATGGCGGGAGCAACCGCGACGAACCCTTCGGCGGCGAACTTGTCGCAGACGCGCTCGATGTGGCGGTTGACGCCAAAGGCTTCCTGGATGACGATGATGGTCGGCCAGCTGTTGCCGGCACTGGGCAGGGGATGGCTGACGTACATAGCCATGTCCTGGCTTTCGGCGCCCATGTTAGCGTCATAGCTCTGCCCGGGGTGGTCCTCGCCTTCGCCACCGGCAAACCGTAGATGTTCCCAAAGTGATGGCATACTTAGCCTCCTCCTCCTTAAGTGAGTTCAAGGGCTCCGCCGCTATAAGCGGGAACGCTCCAGCGACCACCGGGTCAGGCCAGGGGTTCCCCGGGGAGCAACTTCACATGTCCTGGGCGGCACAACTGCGGTGGAGCGCAGCACCTTCCCAAGTTGGCCCGATTTTAGCAAAGGTGAAGGGAACATACAAGCCGACGCGCAAGGGTAGCGAGCCAGGAAGAATTCCACAGGACCCGCCGGGGCGGGAGAATTTTTTGTGTCGCATTTTGTTGCAATCTGTCGCATTTCGGCCCGTACAGGCTGGGTTTGCAGGGTCTCTGGTCTGCGACTGAAGATATGGTATCCGAGTGACGGCAGGGTAGGGAAGGGGCAACTGTCAGTAAGGGGAAGGGATTGGGGGATGCCGGGGAAGAGAAGGGTCCGGCATGGTATATTGCTGGCCGGTTACGGAGGGCACCGAAGTCCACGGGTGGCTTTCCGGGGAATTACGGGTAGACCGGGAGGGAAACAGATGGCGAAGGTGGGGTTTATCGGATTGGGGACGATGGGCGGGCCGATGGCGCAGCGGCTGCTGGACGCCGGGCACGAAGTTACGGGGTACAACCGGACGCGGGCCCGGGCCGAGTGGCTGGCTCACCTGGGGGTGGAACTGGCGGACAGTCCGAGGGCGGTGGCGGAGGCGTCGGAGGTTACGCTGGCCATGCTGCGGGACACGCAGGCGCTCCATGATGTGGCGGAAGGACCTGATGGTGTGCTGGCGGGACTGGGGCCGGGGAAGGTGTTCGCGGACATGAGCACGGTCAGCCCGGAAGCGAGCCGGGCGCTGTCCGCGCGGGTGGCGGAGACGGGGGCGCGAATGCTGGACGCGCCGGTGTCGGGCAGTCAGGTGACGCTGCTGGCGGGCCGGCTGTCCATCATGGTCGGGGGAGAACGGGATGTGTTCGAGCGGGTGAAGCCGATCCTGGAGGCCATAGGCCCGACGGTGAACTACGTGGGGGAGAACGGCCTGGCGGTGACGATGAAGGTGGCGACGAACCTGAGCCTGCCGGTGCAGGTGCTGGCCTTCTGCGAGAGCATCCTGCTGGCGGAGAAGAGCGGAATTGCCCGGGACACGGCGATTGAGGTGCTGCTGAACAGCGTGGTGGCGTCGCCGGCGCTGCAGTACCGGATTCCGCTGATCGTGGATCCGCCGGAGGAGCCGCTGTTCGATGTACACATGATGCAGAAGGACCTGAAGCTGGCCCTGGAGATGGGCGAGTCGCTGGGAGTACCGCTTCCGACGACCGCGCTGAGCAACCAGTGGCTGACGGCGGCGCGGGGATTCGGGGTGGGGGACCGGGATTTTGCGGCGCTTTACGAGGTTCTGGCGGGGTTGGCGGGGTGACCCTTGGGTCCAATCCCCCAGGGGCGACGCCTTCGTCCCATTTACTGCGATGAACCTGCCTTCCAGCTACCTTCCCGAGTTTAGAAGAGTCCTTCCCTAATATGAGGACCTGCCGGGCTCAAATTGAGCCAATCAACAGCTGGGCAATGGCCCGGTGGACGAGGTTGCGGGCCATGGGGAGCTTGTAGGCGTTCTGGGTGAGAGGGCGGGCGTCGGGGAGGGTTAGGCTTCCGGCGTGGGATGGGTCGATGGCGGAGATGGGTTGTCCGGTGAGGTGGTCTTCGACTTCGGAGGCTCGGTGGGGGATCGGGGCGACTCCGCCGAGGGTGACGGCGGCGTGGGCGATGGTTGGGCCGCCCGGGGAGTCTTGGAGGTCTATCAGAGCCGCGACGCTAACGAGGGCGAAGTCGCCGGCCTCGCGCTCGCGGGCCTTGAGGTAGAGGCTGCGGCGGGTGGTGTTTCCGCTGGCCAGACGGGGGATGCGGACTTGGGTGAGAATTTCGCCGGGCCGGAGGCAGTTTTCGCGGGTGATGTCGGCGGATGGGGTGATGAAGTAGTCTCCGATGGGGATGGAGCGGGTGGCGTTGGGTCCGGCGGTGTCGATGACGGCGTTGAAGGCGAGGAGGGCGACGGCGGTGTCGGAAGGGTGGACGATGTAGCAGCGGTCGCCGCCAGTGAGGCAGAGGTACTTGCTGTTTCCGGCGATGGCGAAGCAGTGGTCCCCGCCTTTCTTGAGGCAGTTGGTCAACGGGTGGCGGTAGTACCAGCAGCGGGGCCGCTGGTTGAGGTTGCCGCCCAGGGTGCCGACGTTGCGGATCTGGGGAGTGGCCAGTCCGGCGGCGGCCTGGGCCAGGGCGGTGAATTCTTCCCGGATGATGGGGTGGTCCGCGATTTCGGCGATGGTGGCGGCGGCTCCGATGCGGAGTTCTTCGCCGGAGACGGTTATTCCGTGGAGGCCGGGGATGCTGGCGAGGCTGACAAGGGTTTCCGAGCGGACGACGCCTTCCTTGATCTCGCTGAGGAGGTCGGAGCCTCCGGCGATGGGGAGGACGTTTTCCGATCCGTCTGCGGCCGAGAGGAGGGCGACGGCTTCGGGGATGGTTTGAGGGGTGAGGAGTTGGCAGGGGGGCATGGGTTACTCCGGGGCGCGGTAGACGAGGAGCATCTGGTCGATAAAGGCTTGGGCGCTGGTCCAGGCCTCCACGAAGTCCTGACGGGCAAGATGGCCGCGGTCGGCGTGGATGTGGAGCGCTCCGGCTCCTTCCCAATGGCGTATCAGGTCCAGGGTTGCGGAATCCCGGTCTGCGATGCTAACGAGGAATTGCATCTTGGCCCTGATAGGGCCGGGATTGATGCCGTTCTGGTTAGCAACGGCGTTGATGCACTGCTTGGCAGACTCGTACAGCAACGCTCCGGCAGAGTCCAAGTCACCGTACTGGCCGAACAGCAAGCGGGCTCTGCTCCGGTAATTCCTGGCCATGGCTTCGTGCCGGGCCGCCAGGCTGGGCCCAGGCCTATTCAGGCTCACCGTGGTGCTCTACGATGAATTGCCGAGCCACCTGAAAAGCGCTTTCGAGTTCATAGTCTTCTAGGACATCCATTTCCGCGTGGTCGCGCATCAACTTTCCGCAGACCAGGCGAGAGCGGTAGTGAAGCTTAGGGACGGAGCCGTCGGCTTCAAGGGCCTTGGCGACGTCGATGAGGTCCGGGTTGCTGTGGTCGATTCCCCGTTCTTTGGCGAGGTCAATGAAGGTGGCTTCGGTGGCTTTCCAGAGGAGGGCAGCCGCATGGCGGTGGTTGCCGCCAGCCAGTTCGCGGTCGGCCAGGTCCATGTACTCGAGGGGTGTCATCCCCTTTGCTGGTTCCGGCGGTGCCGGTTCTGGGGCTGTCATGCTGGTTGTTCCTTTGCGGGCGGGTCTGACTCCTATTCTAACTTGCCTCGGGATTATTGTGCGCTATTCGAACCCAATGCAGCCAGCACCCGGTCCGGGGTGAAGGGGAGGGTGGTGAGGCGGAGGCCGGTGGCGTGGTGGATGGCGTTGGCGATGGCGGCGGCAGGGCCGGGTGATGGGACTTCTCCCAGGGCCTTGGCTCCCAGGGGGCCGACGGGGTCGACGTTGTCGGCGAAGATCACTTGCAGGTCGGGGTAGTCGAGGATGGTGGGGCTCTTGTGCTCCAGGTAGCTGGGGTTGAGGGTGACGCCGGTGGGACCGTCGGTGACGAGTTCTTCCGACAGCGCGAAGCCGAGCATCTGGGAGACAGCGCCCTCGGCCTGGTTCAATGCGAGACGTGGGTTGATGATGCGGCCGGAGTCGTGGGCGGCGACGTAGCGTAGGACGCGGACCCTTCCGGTGGCAGTGTCGACCTCGACCTCGCAGAAGTGGGCACCGAAGGAGTTGACGATGCAGTCGGGGCTACCGGGGGTGATGGTGGCCTCGGCGGAGATGTGGTCTTCATCCATGCGGGCCGCAACTTCGGGGATGGTCATGCGGCGGGATGGGTCGGAGCCGACGAAGATGGCACCGCCGGCGGCCTCAAGCTCGCTGACCGGGGCTTCCAGCCCAATGGAGGCGATTTCCTGGAGGCGCCGGCGGACCTCGGTGGCGGCCTGAACGACGGCGGTGCCGGTGGAGAAGGTGGCGGTGGAACCGGCGGTGATGGGGGCGTCAGGGGTATCGGCGGAGTCGGCAAAGTGGGTGGCGATATCTCCCGCAGAAACTCCGAGAACGTCGGCGGCCACCTGGGGAAGGACGGTGGATGCGCCTTCCCCCACGTCCATCAAGCCCGAGGTGAGCGTTATCCGGCCAGAGCGGTCAATGCGGACTTCGGCGGCGGAGACGGAGCCGGGGCCGCCGCGGTAGATCATCATGGCCATTCCCTTGCCGCGCTTGAGGAAGGGGTCGCCGGAGTCGGGCAGGGGATTGTCCCAGCCGAAGGCTTCAGCGCCGCGGCGCAGGCATTGGTCCAGCTCGTTGCTGGAGAAGGGGATGCCTCCTTCCAGGGGCTGGCTGTCTATGATCTGGTCCGGTGGGGACTGGCGCTGGCCGGGCTGGCCCTCAACGGGGACGTGGTTTTCGAGGCGGAACTCCAGGGGGTCGATACCCAGGTCTCCGGCGATGCGGTCCATGAGAGTTTCCAGGGCGAAGTGTCCCTGGGGAGCGCCGAGGGCGCGGTAGGAGCCGGCGACCGGGCAGTTGGTGTAGGCCGGGAAGGCCTCGTACTTGACGTTGGGACAGCGGTAGAGATAGAGCATCCCCTGGCCGAGGCGGCGGGACACTCCGGCGACGGAGGCCTGGTAAGCGCCGGTGTTGAGGAGGGCTTTTCCGTGAATGGCGGTGATGGCGCCGTCGCGCTTGACACCGATCTTGAGGTCGATCTCGGCGGCGTGGCGGGTCCGGCCGGCGACGAACTCTTCGGCGCGGGAGTACTCGACGCGGACGGGGCGTCCGGCGCGCTGGGACAGGAGGGCGGCGATGGCGCCGAGGCGGGACTCGTCCTTGTTGCCGAATCCAGCACCGAGGAAGGGGCCGACGACACGGACGCGGAAGGCGGGGATACCCAATGCTCCGGCGATGGCGTCCCGGTCAACGTGGACGCCGCGGGTGGACTTCCACAGGGTCAGGTTATCGCCGTCCCAGGATGCCAGGGCGGCGCGGGGTTCCAGAGGGGTCGCGGAGTGGGTGGGGACGCTGTAATGTTCCTCGAAGACGAGGTCGGCTTCGGCGAACCCCTGCTGGGCGTTGCCCCGCTCCAGGGACAGGGGTTCAGGGATGGCGAGATTGCCGCCGGGGTGGATGGCGATTGCGCCGGGCTTCAAGGCTTCCGACGGGTCGAGGGTGAAGGGGAGGGTACGGTACTCCACCCGGATGAGGTCCAGAGCGCGGCGGGCGGTGTCGAGGTCGGCTGCGGCGACGGCGGCGACCTCATCTCCAACGAAGCGGGCACGGGTGTCGAGGATGAGCAGGTCTGGGGCGAGCCTTCCGGCGGGGATGTCGAAGGGGGTGATGAGAGCATGGACTCCGGGGAGGGACTCCGCCTCCGCAGTGTCGATGCTGAGGATGTCGGCGTGGGGGTGGGGGCTGCGCAGGATCAGGCCGTGGGCCATGTCCGGCAGCTTGAGGTCGGCGGAGTACATGGCTTCGCCGGTGAGTTTTTCGCGGAGGTCGCGGCGGATGGCACTGTGTCCGGCGGTGGTCATGGCGGTAGGTGGCTCCGTTGGTTGGATGACCGGGAAGGGTGAGGCCCGGGGAGCAGGCTGGGCCAAGCTTAATGCCGGGGCCGGTGGGTGTAAACCGGGGGAAGGGGTTGCGTTGGGGGATTCATCCCCCAAACCCCCGAATAGAGGGCTGGCCCCGGCGTTGAGCCGGGGCCAGCGGTGGCAAACGGTGGGACGGCTGCCGGAGGTGCGTCCGGCGGGGAAGCAGCTAGAGAATCTCGTACTGCTTCTTAGTGTCGCGCATGACGTCTTCACCAAAATCGTTTTCGACGTCGCGCCAGACGGAGTGGATGTGGTTGGCGCCGTTCTGGATGTTGTCGAACTCGATGATGAAGTTTCCGCCGTGGATGCGGTAGTAGTGGTCGCGGCTGCGGTCGAGGGCGCCGGACCAGACGACTCGGAAGTTGTCCAGTCCGCCGGCGCGAAGGTCGGCCATCTTGCTTTCGGCGTACTCCGAGCGCATTCCGTTGACGTACTCGGTGATGAGGGACATGAGGGTCTCGCGTTGGGAGCCGGTCATCTCGGAACCCGCGACGCCCTCGTCGTTGTGAACGGCGGCCTTGCTGGAATTATAGGTGAGGATGTCCCAGGGGGCTTTGTCGTGGAGGATGGCGCGGGATTTCTGTTCATCGTTGAAGCTGCTAATCAGCTCGATGGCCAAGTCTTCCCGGCGGTCGAGGATGCGTAGGCCCTGCTTGTCGCCCTTGAGGACCTCGGCGGGGTTAGCGCCGAGGAAGAAGGGGGTGACGGAGATAATCTTGTCGTCCCAGCAGTTGATGTGCAGGGAGACGTGGTGTCCCTCCGCGCGCCAGCCCCAGGGGCCGTCGCTGCCGGGCTCGCCGAAGACGGTCCAGTAGTAGAGCTCGGGATTGCGGTCCCAGTTGGAGTTTCCCTCCTCGACCTCGATGGGTCCCAGGACGAGCTCGTGCTCCATGATGAGCTTGGCCTTCTCGGCGGTGTCGGGGGCGAGAGTGGAGTCGATGATGGCGTAGGCGAGGTTGCGCTGGTCCTGGTCCATGTCGCGGAGGGCAAGGCCGTGGCGATTAAGGGGCGGGTAGTACCAGAAGATGCGCTCGCCATCCCGGAAGTCGTAGGTACCCTTGGCTTTCTGCTCCGGGCTGAGGCTGTTGAGCCAGTTATTGCAAGCTTGGGCGATTTCCGCCGTAATCTGCCCGTTGGCAAAACCTTTAACTGCGACCATTTGGCGTGTTTCCTCCGTTGAAGTTAATTGCGGGGCCGTATTCGGTCCCGGTTGCAGGGGGAGTTTATTAGCGGGAGAGAAATGGTGTCAAGGCTAATCAAACAACAACGGCCCGGCGATACCGCCTGGCCGCTGCTTCGGGTGTTAAAGCCACCGCGAAAGACGGGCTCCCTATACGATGTGGTACATGATCAGGTGCTGGCGGAGGACGTCGTAGGCGAAATCGTTCTTGACGTCGCGCCAGACGGAGTGGATGTGGTTGGCGCCGTTCTGGCGGTTGTCGTACTCGACGACGAAGTTGCCGCCGTGCAGCCGGTAGTAGTGGGGTTGGCCGACATCTACCGGACCGCCCCAGGCGACGTGAATCTTGTCCAGGCCGCCTTCGTGAAGGAGGTTGTCGAGGCGCTCCTGGGCCAGGTCGGCGCGGGCTTTCATCACGTAGTCGGTGACCAGGGCGGTGAGGACCTCGCGCTGGGTGCCGTTGAGCTGGGTGGCGGGGATGCCGGCCTCCTCGGGCAGGGATGCCTGGGAGGAGTTGAAGGTGATGATGTCGGCGGGGGCCTCGCTGTAGATGATGGCCTTGGAGCGCTGGCCGGAGTCCATGCTTTCCATGAGCTCCACGGCCAGGTCCTGGCGGCGTCCGAGAATGCGGAGTCCTTGCTGGGAGCCATGAGGGACGCGGGCCGGGTTGGCGCCGAAGAAGAAGGGGGTCATGGAGAGGACCTCGTCGGCCCAGACGGAGTAGTGGAGGGAGACGTGGTGTCCCTCGACGCGCCAGCCCCAGGGATGGCCGGCGTCCTCGGGGTCGCCAAAGATGGTCCAGCTGTACAGGAGGGGATCACGGGGGTAGGTGACGGCGTTCTGCTCGACTTCCAGGGGGCCGAGGATCAACTCGTGGTCCATGATGGCGCGGGCCTGGAGGTTGGCCTCGGGGCTGAGTCCGGTGGCCATGAGTCCGTAGGCGAGGGAGCGCTGGGGGCCTTCCATGTCGCGGAGCAGGAGGCCGTGGCGGTTGAGGGGCGGGTAGTACCAGAAGATCCGTTCGCCGTCGATGTAGTCGAAGGTGGCAGCGGCCTTCTGATCGCTGGACAGACTGTTGAGGAAGGCGACGGCGGCGGTCCGCATTTCGGATGCGGCGGTATGACTGTGAGAGTGGCCGTTGCCATGGGAATGGCCGTGTTCGTGCTCGGTCTCAGTGGTCATGGGCGATGCCTCCTTTTGGGTCCTTCAGGTATGCGGTTCAGTCTGTGGGCGCCGGAACGGGCGTCCGCCAGTCTTGCGGTGATTCTGCCTGTATTCTAACCCCGGTGACAAGGGTTTGCGTCACGGCAAAAGGATGATTGCCAAGTTGCCCCCAGAGGCGGGCAGTTGCCGGAAGGGCCCGCCGGGGTCTGGATTCCCGGGATTCAAGGGTCGCCGCTTTCGCGCCCTTCATAGGCAACACCCGCCTACGCGGGCCCAGGCTTGTCCAAGAGCGCTGGGCGGCTCCGTCGCGGGAAAGATGGGAACGGGGGAGGCCGTTCCTGGGCGGAAATGGCGGTGGTGGTTGGCGGGGAACGACAGGCCGTGCCACTAGACCGGGGTGTCAGGGGCGGACGCAGGGTGCGGTTCGACGGGAAGAATCAACAACGCCGCCACCACAAACACGACCGCACAACCGACCAGCAGGGCGGAATACCCGAGCCCAGGAGATGCCAGGTTCAGGAGGTCGACGCCCGGCCCCAATAACTTGGCCGATGCCGCTCCCCCAATGGTGGCCAGATTGACGATGCCCATGTGCTGGCCTTCCCGCCCTTCGGTGCCGAGATCGTTGGCCATGGCCCAACTGGCGCTGAGGACCACTCCCACGGAACCGCCGATGAGGCTGGCAACGAGGAGGGCTTCGGTCTGGTTCCCGGCGGCGAGCATGGCAAGGGTGGTCGCCGCGGATGCCAGGGACCCGCCGACCACCACGGGTTTCCTCCCGATTCGGTCGGACAACTGCCCGGCGGGGTATACGCTGACAATGAAAGCTCCCCCGATAAAAAGGATCATCAGTCCCAGGGTCTGGGCAGGGTTGTCAACCCCCACGACGTCGTTCAGAAAGAACAGTCCATAGGTGGGGAATACGATTACGGCGGTGACGAGGAGGTAACGCGAAACAAGATACCAGGGCAGGTGGGGGTGCAGTCCAGATGGATGCCTGAGGGTCTCGGTGTTGCGCCGGTAGTTGAAGCGCCGAGACCGTTCACGGGTGACCACGGTGTAGGAACTCACCAGGGCTGATGCTATGACCGCCGCGGCGATTACCGACAGGGCAATTCCCAGCCAGAAGGAGGTCTCATCCCCGGTGTAACGGCTCATGACGAGTCCGGTGATGGCCACCAGGGTTACGCCGCCCGCACCGTCGGCCAGGATTTTCAGCGATGAGGCCACTCCTATACGGTTGGTGGGGACCAGGTCGCGGATGAGGGCGTGGAAAGGCCCAAACCCGATGCTGGCATTGGCCTGGATGAATAACCAAAGAATGAACAGAGACCAGTAATCATCGGCTACCACAAGGCCGGAAAGGCCGAGGATAACGAACACTGTGCTCCAGGCGATGAAAGGGACACGCCTCCCCAGGGGCGTTGAGGTGCGGTCGCTGTACCATCCGGCGATGGGCTGCACGAGGGCGGCGACGATCATTCCCGCGAAACCCAATCCGCCCAGGAAAGTGTTCTTGGCGCCGGACGGAGCCAGCTCCAGGATCAGGCTGGGAATAATGACGGCTTCCATGGCCAGGAACATGCCGGTAATGCCGAAACCGAAGGCGGCGAGACCGGTCAAGGACGGGATGGTCCAGGCCTGGGGCGCGTGGGGGTCAGCTTGACTCATTAGCAGACGGGTGCGTTGAAGAAGAAAGGGGCGGAAGCGATGAACGGTGCGTCTGCGGGGCGTCCGGCCCCGGGAATGTTGGATGCGGCCACGGCGTTTATAATACAACACCAGTTGGTCCGAAGCACTGCCGCCGGCCACCGGGGAATTTCCCGGAGGGCTGAACCAACGACGCCGGCATGAGGCTTATGCCCGGGGTCAAGGAAGGTTTATCAAATGGCCAATTCTCCCAGCATTTGTTCGCTGCTGCCGAGTGCGACGGAAATCCTGTTCGCCATGGGGTTGGGTGACCACATCTGCGGGTTGACGGACCTATGCGACTATCCGCCCGAGACTTGCGACAAGCGGGTGGTGTGCCGCAGCAAAATCGATCCATCGGTAATGTCCAGCCAGGAAGTTGAAGAAGCCATGCGCCGGATATTGGAGTCGGGGGAGAGTCCCTACGACCTGGACGAGGAATGGCTGAGGGGAAATCCGCCGGATGTGGTGCTGACCCAAGACCTTTGCTACTTTTGCGAGGTTGATGCTGCAACCGTGGGCCGGGCGGTGGAGCCAATGCCGGTCCAACCAGAGGTGCTGGTGTTGAACCCGAGGACCGTGGAGGAAATCTTCAACAGCATCTGCGAAGTTGGAAGGGTCTGCGGGGCGGCGGAGGCGGCAGAGAGGATGGCGGCGGAAATGCGTTCCAGGGTGGAGGCGGTGGAAGCAGCGGTCTCCACCGCCGCACACCGGCCAAGGGTCTACTCGGTGGAGGGGATCAACCCGCTGGTAATAGGAGGGCACTGGATCCCGGATTTGCTGCTCCGGGCGGGAGGACGACAGGAGTTGTACGATCCGGGTTGTCCGGCTGCCCGGATAGACTGGCAAGAGGTGCTGGATTACGCTCCGGAAAAGCTGTTCATTGACCTTTGCTCGTCTGATCTAGGCAGGCACATGCGGGAGGTTTCCTGGTTGGCGGAGCAAAAGGGCTGGTGGGGAATTCCGGCGGTGCAATCCGGGGAGGTGTATCTCATTGACCACGTTTTCTTCAGCAGGCCCGGGCCCAGAATAGTGCAGGGACTGGAGATGCTGGCGGAATTGATTCATCCTGGCCTGCTTTCCGGTTCGATCCTTCCCGGCACGGTGGCAAAGCTGGAACCCGGCCGCGGGGGGAGCGGGGAACTGGCGGACTGCTTCCGGCCCTTCCCCAACTGACGACGATGGCGCGGGCATTGGGCTGGCCGCGACGGGGGAGTTTGTTGGCTAGAGAATACGGGTGGAGTTATAATTGCCCAAAATCAGCCGGACCGACGGACTAGACCCCTCCGATGCCCCGCTGAATCGAGAATTTCCCGGAAGAGAATTCCCCTGAAGAAGGTACAAAGTTGGTAGAAAGAGACGAGTTCAGGAAAGCGATGTCCAAGTTCGCCACGGGCGTAACCGTGGTAACCAGCGTTGACGACGAGGGTGTCCCCCACTCAATGACCGCGAACTCGTTCACCTCGGTATGCCTGGATCCCCCCACCGTGCTGGTGTGCGTGGCCCACGGCACCCACACCCACGGCTACCTAGAGCACCGAGGCGGGTTCGGGGTCAACATCCTTTTCGAGGACCAGGAGGACCTGGGGGCATACTTTGCCAAGCGTCCCGAAGACCGGACGGGTTCAGTAGAGTACAACTACACGATGACGGAAACCGGCATCCCGATCCTGGACCAATCGATGGTTTTCATGGGATGCACCGTGGTCGGCGCCCATGTCTACGGGGACCACACGGTCTACTTCGGTGAAGTGCAGGAACTGCAACAACACGATGACGGGTCGCCGCTGATGTTCTACCAAAGCCGGTGGTACCACCCGAACGCGGGGTGACCGGGAGCCCAGGGGCGATCTCAGCGCGGTTTGGTGGCCGGGTTAGCGCCGGCCCAGCCGCTTGACGAATTTCTCAATGGCCAGGTTGACCTGGCGGTACTGCTGGAGCTGGACGAAATGCTCCGCCCCTCCGATGATAACCTTCTTGGATCCGGGTATATGCTCTGACAGGTAGTCGGAGTACCGGACCGGGGTCATCCCGTCTTCTTTGCCGCAGATAATCTGCGTTGGAAGTCGAATGCTTTCGACTTCTTCCATTACGTCGAAGCGGTCGCAGGCCACCAGGTCGTTGTGCTCAACGGAAGGCCCGACTTCCTTGGCCCGCATCATGAGCGCGTTGACGATGTCCTGCTCGACTCCGGCGTAGTAGGACCTTTGCCGCTCGAGCCAATCCGGGTCGGCGGGATCGGCCAGGCGGGACTGGTCCAGGTAATCCGGGTGAACACGAAGCCTGGCGCCGGTGCCGACAAGGATCAGCCCTTTAAGTTCTTCCGGGTATTGCATTGCGTATTGCATTGCAATGGCGCCGCCCATTGAATGGCCGCCCAGGACCACGTCCTTGTAGCGGCGGGCCGCGATAAATCCCCGGACCCATTCCACATAGCCATCCACGGTGCTGCATGGCTGTCCAGCAGGGTGGCCTGGAAGATCTATCGCCTTGGAATTTCGGAAGTGCCGGAGCTGGTAATAAAAGGAGAGGCTGGAGTTCCCGGCTCCGTGGAGGAAGACCAATTTCATTAGACTTGCCCGTTTATACGAATGTAGCACAAGGGGTGATTGGAAATCGTTGCTCAGGCCGACGGGGATTATATCGAACAATTATTGGCGTATCAAGCATTTCGAAAGCAATGTTCAAGAAAACGTAAGCACGGAGGCCTGAATGGGAGTAATAATTGCCTTTTCCCGTCATCTATTCGTACTGTTAAGTCAGGAAACTGAAGAACATTCTGGCAGATAGCGGGTTCCCGGACGCAGTCCAGAGAACTCCGGGACGGGTTTCCGGCAGACTTTCTACGAAACATGCACCTGGCCTTCCAGGGAAGGAAAGGCAAAGCCCAGTCCCGGGGAACCGTCTGCGATTGTCCGGGACTGGGCCCTTTTCACGGGGAGGGAACTACTTCCCGGAGGAAGAATTTGGCCTGTGGCCGTTGCGGGACTGGCCAGGGCTGGATTCCTCCTCGTCCGGGATCAGGTCCCGGGGGCAGAGGGATACAGAGGCGACGTAGTCTTCGTCAACCCGGTCCCGCCAGAGGATGACTCCCTGGGTGGCGCGGCCGGCGCGGCGGACGCCGTCCAGACCGATACGGACGATCTGGGCCTTGGCGGAAATGATGAACAATTCTTCGTCCGCCGACTCCGGCTCCACCTTGATGATGGCGGCGACCGGCCCGGTCCGTTCCGTCACCTTGAAGGTGATGATGCCCTGTCCGCCCCGGCCCTGGGTGCGGTAGAGTCCGAGGTCGGAACACTTGCCGAATCCCCGCTCGCTGACCACGAGCAGCTGGTCGTTGACCTGGCCGGGTTCGGGGTTCGGGGCTGAATTGTCGGGGTCGGCAGTTTCCTCCGGGCTGCCGGCGACCACGGCCATTCCCACGACCTGGTCGCCGGGCCTCAGGGTAATTCCCTTGACACCGCCGGCGTAGCGGGTGCGGGTCCTGAGGTCGTCGACGGGGAAGCGGATGGACATTCCCTGCTTCGAAACCATCACCACGTCGTCGCCTTCGGCGCGGGGGCACACGCTGATAAGTTCGTCGTCGTCCTTCAGGTTCATCACGTTGAGACCCTTGGGCCGGATGTTGCCCAGCTCCTTTTCCTTGAGCGCTTTTACCTGCCCCTGCCTAGTGGCGAGAATAAGCAGGTCCTCCTCCCGCGCGTTCTGAGTGCGGAGCATGGTCTGGACCTGTTCCCCCGGGGCCAGAGGCACCAGATTGACCATCAGGGTTCCGCGGCTGGTGCGGGATGTGTCGGACTGGATGTGGAAAACCCGCAGCGGATAAACCCGTCCCCGGTTGGTGAACAACAGCAGGGTATCGTGCGTGTCGGCGTTGACCAACTGCATCAGGTCATCGTCGTCCCTGATGTTCATCCCCCGGACGCCCTTGCCGCCGCGGTGCTGGGTGCGGTAAGTCTCCCGGGGCACACGCTTGATGTATCCCCGCTGGCTGAGAGTAATAACCATTTCCTGGTGGGTAATGAAGTCCTCAGCGGATTGCTCCTCAACCTCGTCCGGGTAAATGACGGTCCTTCGGCGGTCCCCGAAATCGGTCTTGAGCTTGGCCGTTTCCTCTTTGATGGCTTCCAGTACCTTGGCGGGTTCGGCCAGCAACGCCTCGAGTTCGCCGATGGTGGTCAGGAGGTCCTGGTGCTCCTTCTCCAGGCGTTCCCTTTCCAGGGCCGCCAGGCGGCGGAGCTGCATGTCGAGGATGGCCTGGGCCTGGGGTTGGCTCAGGTCGAAATTCTGCATCAGGTTGGTGCGGGCTTCTTCCACGTCGGCCGAAGCCCGGATGGTGGTGATCACCTCGTCCATCTGGTCCAGGGCCAAGAGTAGTCCCTGCACGATGTGGTCACGGTCGCGGGCCCGCTGAAGCCGGAACTCGGAGCGGCGACGGATTACTTCCTCGCGATGCTCTATGAAGAGGGCCAGGGCCCGCTTGAGCGGGATTACCTGCGGTTGTCCGTCCACGAGGGCCAGGACGATAGAGTTGAAGGCGCTGCGGAGAGACGTGTGCTTGTAGAGGTTGTTCAGCACTATGTTGGGCTGCGCGTCCCGGCGCAACTCGATTACGACCCGCATTCCATGCCGGTCGGACTCGTCGCGGATGTCGGAGATCCCCTCGACACGCTTGTCCCTGGTGAGCTGGGCGATCTTCTCAACAAGGTTGGCCTTGTTGACTTGGTAAGGAAGTTCGGAAACGATTATGCGTTGGCGCCCGCCGCGGACTTCCTCGATCTCAGTGGCGGCTTCCATGACGATTCTGCCGCGGCCGGTGTTATAGGTGTCGACTATGCCCGAGGTCCCTCGAATTATCCCGGCCGTCGGGAAGTCGGGGCCGGGCACCAGCTTGATCAGGTCCTCGGCGGTGCAGTTGGGGTTATCAACGAGGTAAGTGAGAGCGTCGCAGATTTCCCCGAGGTTGTGGGGCGGGATATTGGTGGCCATGCCCACTGCGATCCCGGTGGTGCCGTTAACCAGCATGTTGGGGAGGCGGCTGGGCAGGACGGTCGGTTCTTCAATGGAATCGTCGAAGTTTGGAAGGAAATCGACGGTGTTCTGGTCTATATCCGCCAGGAGCTCCTCCGCAATAGCGGGGAGGCGGGCCTCGGTGTACCGCATGGCGGCAGGCGGGTCCCCGTCCACGCTGCCGAAATTACCCTGCCCGTCTATCAACGGATAGCGCATGGAGAAGGGCTGGGCCATGCGTACCAAGGTGTCGTAAACGGACGATTCGCCGTGGGGGTGGAACTTCCCTAATACCTCTCCGGCAATGCGGGCGCTCTTGCGGTGCTGGGAGCCGGGCCGGATTCCCATGTCGTGCATGGCGTAGAGGATGCGCCGCTGGACGGGTTTCAGGCCGTCGCGCACGTCGGGCAGGGCCCGAGCGACGATGACGCTCATGGCGTAGGTCAAATACGAGGTGCGCATTTCCTCTTCGATGCGGATGGGGTTAATCCGGTCTTCCGGGGGCGTGGTGGCGGTTACCATGAACCTGTGCTCCTTCTGGTTATCATCCGTTCCGACTTAAGAGAGGGTCCTGCTAAAAGAGGTCCTGTTATCCGCGGGGCCCGGTCCGTTTCGCGGCGGCTTCGCGCGGTTATGACACCAACCGGCGCCCGGAATGTGGCGCCAGAGCGGCGTTTCCCAGGCGAGGGGGCGCCAGTTTGCTAGCGGCGGCCGGTCCGGCCGAGGTAGTCCGAGGCCCGGTCGATGAACGCGGCGAACAGGTTGTTAAAGCTTCTGGGAACTTCGTTCTGCCGCTCGGGATGGCATTGCAGCCCGATCACCCAGCTGTGACGAGGGCTTTCAAGCCCTTCGATCAGGCCGTCATCAACTGCGTAGGCGGTGGTCATCAACCCCTCCGCCCGCTGGGGTTCGCGAAGGCCCTGGTGGTGGATGCTGTTCACCCGGAAGAATCCGGCGGAACCAATCACGGCGGCTGCCTTGGCCCCCGGGGCGAGGTAGATGAGGTGCTTGGCCGGAGTATCCTCGTCGCCGTTCCGATGGCCGGGCAGGTCCTGGATGAGACTCCCGCCGAAGGCGACGTTGAGCAGCTGCATCCCTCGGCAGATGGCCAGCACCGGCATGTCTTCGGTCAAGGCGTATTCCAGGGCTCCCAGCTCCATATCGTCCAGGGGACGGCAGAGGTCCAGCCCGGCATCCGGTTCGGGGTCCGCCCCGTAGAGCCCGGGGTCCACGTCGGGACCACCGGAAAGGAGCAGACCACCCACGCCGTCCATCAACTGCCCGGAATAGCCAGAGGCGCCGGGAGTAAGGATGCGTACCTCCGCACCCAGGGATTCCAGTACTTGGGCGTATTCTTCAGCATTTTCCTGATCTACTGAAGTGATGGCGACGGTGGTCATTAGGCCAGGCTACAGTTAGAGATTCAAAGGATATTTTACTATAATTGAT
Organism: uncultured Dehalococcoidia bacterium; assembly: GCA_951812535.1. Taxonomy (GTDB): domain Bacteria; phylum Chloroflexota; class Dehalococcoidia; order Lucifugimonadales; family UBA3495; genus CATOSK01. The sequence goes on from CATOSK010000003.1 coordinate 374,879, forward strand.
GAGAAATTGACAGGTTTTCGTAAGCCGATCAGGGGATAATTGTACTCCGAGGACACCCGGAGGCGGCATTTTGGCTGTCCAGGGGCCTCCCCGGTCCCCTCCCATCTTCCGTGCCATTCTATCGAGGGACGATGCGGGGAATCAGCACGGGGCCAGTTGCACGCGGGATTCTGGATTCGTTGTAACAACCGGGTATGGTTGGGATATAATTAGGGAGTCGGGAAAGCGGTGGCGGTGGCGTTGCCGCGTCTTTCAGGGAACTAAAGAACCAGCTTTCTCCGAGAGGGCAAGAGATATGAAAGAAGTCATTCAGGAAGCGGTGAAGCTTCTCGAGGAAGGACAGCCCTGCGTTCTGGCGACGGTGGTGCGAACCAAGGGGTCCACTCCCCAGAAATCGGGAGCGATGCTCCTGGTCCGGGACGACGGGAGCGGACTTGGCACCCTGGGCGGCGGCTGTGTCGAAGGGGACATCTGGTTTGCCGCGCAGGAGATCCTGCGCAACCACGGGGGGCCGGAGTTCAAGGACTACTTTCTGAACGAGGATATCGCGGCCAGGGACGGCCTGGTCTGCGGCGGGACGATGTACTTCTACCTGGAACCCTTCCGGGAAGCGGCGGATTTCGCGGAGGTAGGGCAGGAACTGCTGGACGCCTACAACGGCGGGGAGCCGGTGGCGCTGGCCACGGTGGTCAATGTCCCGCCGGGAGTCCAGGGACTGGGAGCCAAGCTGCTGCTCCGGAGCGGAGGCCAGGTTTCCGGCACGCTGGGCGATCCGGAACTGGACCAGCGGGCGATGGACCTGTGCCGCCAGGTTGCCGACGTCGGCAATATTGAAAGCTTCATCACGGACGCGGGCGTAGAGGTTTTCATTGAAGGGTTCACGACTCCGCCAACCCTGGTGATGGTAGGCGGGGGACACGTCGGCAAGGCCACGGCGGACCTAGCCACGACCCTGGGATACCGGGTGGTGGTGGTGGACGACCGCCCTGAATTTTCCAACAGCGAGCGGTTCCCCTATGCCGACGAAACGGTGGTAACCCCCTACGACGACTGGTCGAGCAAGGTTTCGCTGAACGTGAACACCTTCATCGTGGTGGCGACACGGGGCCACCGCTACGATGACATGGCCCTGGAGTCGGCGCTGAACACGCGGGCCCGTTATATTGGACTCATGGGGAGCCGCCGGAAGTCGCTGATGATCTACCAGCGGCTGCTCCAGCAGGGGGTCACGCTGGACCGGCTGAGGGAGGTCAAGTCTCCCATTGGGCTGGACATCGGCGCGTTGACACCCGAAGAGATTGCCGTGAGCGTGATGTCGGAGATTATCATGACCCGCCGCGGCGGCAACGGGGGTCAGCTGAAGATGGACGACTGGTTCCTGGAACGGTCGGCGGAGAAGGTCGCCCGCATGGTCAACGCCTAGCGGGAAGGCGGGGGAATTGTCAAGCCGTACCGGGAAGGTCGCAGCAATCCTTCTGGCGGCGGGGGAGTCCCGCCGGATGGGGGAACTGAAAGCCCTGCTTGCGTGGCAGGGCTTAACCTTGCTGGAGCATCAAGTCGCCGTCCTCCAAGGTGGCGGGGCGGACGAAGTGCTGGTCGTGCTAGGACACCGGGCAGAGGAATTGCGGCCACTGCTCGAGGGCCGGGACGGGGTCGGATGGGTGTTGAACCAGAATTACCTGGACGGCAAGACCACATCCATCAAGGCCGGCCTGCTGGCAGTGGACCGCGGCAGCACAGGCACGATAATGTTCCTCAACGTGGACCAGCCCCGGAGCAGCCAGACCATCCGGCGAATTGTTGATGCACACCAGGGCGGGAATGCGCTCCTGACCATTCCCTGCTGCAACGGAAAGGGGGGACATCCGATCCTGGCGGACGCCTCGCTGCTGGACGAGATGCTGGGTATCGAGGAGGAAACCCAGGGAATGCGCGCCGTCACTGAACGGCACCGGGACCGGACGACACGGCTGGAGCTGGGATTGGAAGAACTCCTGTGGGATCTGAACACTCCCGAGCAATACCGCATGGCTATGGAGGGAAGTGGCTGAAGGCTTGATCCCCTTCCCGATCATTGGACGAGAAAAAGGTCAGGACTCGGCGGGTAGCGCCGAGTCCTGACCTTTTTTGCCCCTCTAAATAGCCGCGCCCTCCGTCGCCCAATTAGGTAACTCGTCCAAGGCTCCTTGAGCGCGCCGACCGGTATTCCTACCGGAGGGGCCGGGTCCGTTGGACCCGATGCTGGGGCGTCCGGCGCCTGTCTGCGCCTTGCCCGTTCCCTGCCGATGGACGCCGTGGCCGTCAGGGTTGCCCCTCGACTCCTAACGCCCACCAACAGGGAGGCAACAAGGAAACTTCCAATTATGGTGCAGTACGAATACCTTAACCATATTCCACCTCCTGGAGGGCTTTCGGAGCCAAGCAGGAGAACTGGTCCCCGCTTGCTACAAAATCAGGTTAACACCCGCCGAAAGTGGATGTCAACGGTTTTTGGGCGAAATTGGTCTGACTTATTATCCAATACTTATTATTGCGGGAGTGTCATCAGAGGGATGGGGCAAACGATGGAGCCCGGGCTCCCCCGGAGGCCTGGGCGGACGCCTGGCATGGGATCTTAAACAGGGTGTCCCTGGAGCCGGTTCAGGAGGGGAGCCGGGGAGGGGCGGCAGCGGGAGCGGACTCGTAGCCCGTATCTGGGGGCAGGTCTTTCCCGTGAGCGGCCTGAACAGCGAGGCGGTCGCAGCGCTCGTTTTCGGGGACGCCGGCGTGTCCTGGAACCCATCGGAAATCGACATGGTGGGCGGCGCAGGCCTGGAGCATTCGTTCCCAGAGGTCGGGGTTAATGGCTGCTTCGCGGCGGTTGCGCTTCCACCCGTTGGCTTTCCAGCGCCGGACCCATCCCTTGGTCATGGCATCGACGACGTAACGGGAGTCGCTGAACAAGGTGACCCGGCAGGGCCTGGTGAGAGATTCCAGGGCCATGACCGCGGCGAGAATTTCCATGCGGTTGTTGGTGGTACGGCGGTATCCGCCGGATATTTCCCGGCGATGTTCGCCAGCGATCAGGACGGCGCCGTAACCACCGGGCCCGGGGTTCCCGATGCAGGCGCCGTCGGTGTAAATGGTGACCCCTGCGTTCGCTGGGGGCAGGTTGTGAGATGCTTCCTGTTGCGTCAATCTGGTCCAGAGCTGATCCCGAGTCTCGCGGCTTGCTAGGCGGTCCTGGTCCGGGGGCCGCCGGTGATGGGAAGCAGGAGCGAGACCAGAAACCCTCCGAGGTAAAGGGCAGCGGCGAAGTAGAAGGCCGCATTCCAGCCGGCGAACTGGGCGATAACCCCCGACACCACGGCGGCGGCGGCTCCGAAGGCAGCGTTGCTGCCCCACATCAGCCCGATGAAGGTGCCTTCCAGTCGCCGCCCCTCGACCACGTCGATGGCCGCCGCCTGGGTGAGGGAGTTCACCGAATAGCTGAACAGTCCGAAGAGCACCACGGCGATGGTCAGGACGGGAACCACGAAGATTCCGGAGAACGGCTCTTCCAGGGCGGCCACGGGAAGGTTGCCGCCCCAGACAATGACCAACGGAAGGAGCACAGCCACGCCCATGATGAAGGCGATCACGGGCTTGCGCCCGATGCTGTCGGACAGGCTTCCGAACAGGGGTCCGGCGATGATGCCCGGAGCAGTCAGGAGGGCAAAGTGGACGCCCATGACCCAATAACTGAGGTCAAGACCGCCCTTCTCGATGGGCTGGGTCAGGTAGAGCGGGAGCACCCAAAGCACGGTCCGGTCTCCCATGCCGCGCACCGCCGATACGATGAAGATGGGAACGATGGCGGAAAACCCGCCGCCTCTCATGGCATCCCGCAGACTGCCCCACTGGGCCTGGAGGCGGTCCCTGGTGTTGCCGTGCCCGCCGCCATGAACGTGGGCCACTGCCGGCGCCGGCCCACGGCTGGAGCCCGTTCCTCCAGCCGTGGCCGTGGCGGGGGCACGGGTTAGTCCCACATTCCAAAGGAACACGAGGATCATGAAGGCAAGGAAGAGCATGATGGGGGTTCCCCCACCGGCAATCCAGCGCCACCGGTCCTCGTCCGCGATCCCCAGCGCTCCCAGGGCAGCGGCGCCCAACAGGAAACCGACCACGATGGGAGCGACGGTGTCGCCAACGTTGCCAGCGGAACGGTGGAGGGAAATGAAAAGTCCCCTCCGCTCGGGGAATCTCTGGGACAACAGTCCCAGGGCCGGCGGGTGCCACAAGGCGCTGCCGGCCGACGCGACGACCAACGCTGCCAGGATAAGCCAGTAAACCGGCAGGATCGACACCAGGAAGAAGCCAGCGGCAATGAGAAACATGGAGAAGGCCAGGATGGGCCCGCGGCGCTCCTGGAACATATCGACCACGAAGCCGCCGAAGACGCTGGTCAATCCGCTGGCCAGTTGCCGGACGGCCGTCAAAAGGCTGGCCTGAATCGGGATCAGGCCCAAGCTGTCGTAGATGGCGGGGATCAGCGCCAGGAACCCGTGGGCGTACATGTGCTCGAGGCCATGGGCGCCAATGAGGCTGGTCGCCATGACCCTGTCCTTGGTGCGGGACCCGGGTTGTTGAGGGAGAGTGGCCGTGCTGGGGGCAGACTGTGCCATCACGAACCTCTTGAAGCAGGCGATACCGGAAAACTGGGCCAAGTATACACCCTGCAATCAACTGCCCCTGCAATCAACTGCAATGAGGGACGCTACCTTTTACCAGACGCTACCCTTTGCAAAATGTACCGGGCGGCCTCCGGTGGGGATTGGAACCGGAAGGGTTCACCAGGGTCTGGAGTGTGCACCCCACCTGCGCGGGGCCAGGCTCTGCGCGGGAATGACGGGAGGGGAGGGCTATGCGAGCAGCTCAGGGACGTGAGGCGGGGAACCGGCCAAGGGAGCGGGAAAGCACTGGTATACAGCGCCTTCCTCAGAACTCCAGGAACATCTGCTGAATGCGTTCGCGATCGGTGGTCTGGATGAGCGCGAGCATCAGGAGGACCCGAGCCTTCTGGGGCAGCAGGTTGTCGGAGACGATGAATCCCTGCTGCTCCTTGGCCGGGGTCATGACCACGCGGCCGGCACTGGACCGGGAGGCCAGCACGACGATGATGCCCCTTTCGACCGCCCGGGCGGCAGCGGTGATGACCTGCGGAGGGAAGGTGCCGCCGCCGAATCCGGCGACGACAAGGCCCGGGGAGCCATGGCCTACCACGGCGTCGATCAGCATTCCGTCGGAGCCGGCATAGGAATAGACGATGTCCACGCGGGGCAGCACGGTGGACGAGTCTACCTGGAAGGGGGTTGAGACAGTGTGTTTCCGGAGCGGGGCCCGGTACAGGACAACCTGGCCGTCGGAATCGGAGTAGCCGAGAAAGCCGAGTTCGTTGGGCTTGAAGGTCTCTACCCGGAAGGTGTTGGCCTTGGTTACGTCCCGGGCGCACTGGATTTCGTTGTTCAAGATTGTCAGCACTCCCAGGCCGGCGGCCTGGGGAGAGGCGGCAACCCGGACGGCGTCCAACAGATTCAGGTCGGCGTCGGTGCCAATGGACGTGGGAGGGCGCATCGCCCCGGTGACGACCACCGGCTTGGAAGATTTGACGGTCAAATGCAGGAAGTAGGCGGTCTCCTCCAGCGTCGCCGTCCCATGGGTGACGACGACCCCGTCCACCGGACCCTGCAGCAAGTCGTTGATCCGGGCCGCCAAACGCACCCATTCCGGGGCTCCGATGGCGGTGCTTCCCACACTGATTAGATCCTCGGAGGAGACCTGGGCGACGGACATGACCTCGGGGATGCGTTCCAAGGACTGCTGGATGGTAAGGTGTTGTCCCAGTTCAGGGTACAGGATGTAATCGAGGCGGTCGGGGCCAACGCCGGCGATGCTGCCGCCGGTGGCTACAATGTGGATGCTGGGCAACTGGGTCGTCATACGTACTCCTAACCCGCAGTAGCGATGGGCGGAACGGTACTTTATAGTGGCCTGCTAACCGGCGGGAGGAAATTGGGCTGGGTTTCTCCGAGGGTAGGCTGGGCGGCAATCCCTGTCAAACAACGGGCGCCGGTCAAACAACGGGTCAAGGACCACTACCGAGCAAGACACAGGCAACACAAGGGAGGGAGCGACCGTTGCGAATCCTGGTATGTACCGATGTTCACGCCAACCTGGAAGCGCTGCAGGCTGTGTTTAGCGATGCGGATGCCCGGGGCGGGTTTGAGGAAGTTTGGGTCTTGGGGGACCTGGTAGGGTACGGCCCGGACCCGGAAGCCTGTGTCAGGCTGCTTCGCGAGTTTCCCCTGTCGGCGGTGGCGGGGAACCACGACCATGCGGCCGTGGGCAAGCTCGACCCGGTGACTTTCAACCATGCGGCGGAGGCGGCCGCCCGCTGGACAAGCGGTCAACTGTCCGACGATACAACCCTCTTTTTGTCCAGCTTACCCCTGGTGGTCTTCCGGGGAGCCTTTACCCTGGTCCACGGGAGCTTGCGGGCTCCGATTCACGAATACCTATTAAATGAAGAATCGGCGCGGGGAACTCTGCGGCTGATGCGTTCCCAGTTCTGCATGGTGGGGCACTCTCACTATCCTTTCCTCTGCCAAGAAGAAGAGGGCTCGCCGGCGTTTGTGGAGTTCCAGGAAGGCCGCTCCTATCCGTTGGACGGACGCCGCTGGATAATAAACCCCGGCGGCCTGGGACAACCGCGGGACCGGGACCCCAGGGCGAACTACGCCATATATGATGACGCTGAAGGGACGGTTGAACACCGGCGGGTGACCTACGACATCGCTGCTACCCAAGCGAAGATCAGGAAGGCCGGCCTTCCCGAGTACCTGGCGGCGCGGCTAAGCGATGGCGTATGACCGGCGGACGGTGTCCGAATCCGTAACGCAACCAGGGTATGACGCCCGCCGTGCGCCGGCTGCCGTGGAGTTGCCGCAGGACATCCAGCCATCGTGTCCGCGAGGATGGTCAGCGGACGGATTCCCCGTGTTGACAAGTAAATTTCATGTTGATAGTCTGGGTTGCCATAGATTCAAGGCGTTCAGGGCCCGCTAGCTCAATTGGCAGAGCAACTGACTCTTAATCAGTAGGTTCTCGGTTCGATTCCGAGGCGGGTCACCAACGGTCTGGGGTTGCTGGCCCCCTGGTAAGGGGGAAGTGTCGGAATTGGTAGACGAGCATGACTTAGGATCATGTGCCGAAAGGCGTGGGAGTTCGAGTCTCCCCTTCCCCACCACCGCCTTCGGCGGCATCGTGGCTGTGTAAGGAAGGGAGCGGCTCCAGCCTTGCCCGAACGTATTAAGCACCGGTCCCTGTGAGGAGGTCAAGTGGTATCACTGCTTGAAGTCAAAAACCTGAAGACTGCCTTTTTCACCTTTGAAGGCGTGGTGAGGGCGGTGGACGGGGTTAGCTACGAAGTAGAGGAAGGCGAGACCCTCGGCCTGGTGGGGGAAAGCGGCTGCGGGAAAAGCGTCAGCGCGCTTTCCCTGATGAGGTTGATCCCCGACCCGCCCGGCAAGATCACCGACGGCGAAGTGCTGTTTGAGGGCGAGGACATCCTGAAGATCGACATGGATGACATGCGCCGGATCCGCGGCGCGAAGATGTCCATGGTATTCCAGGAGCCGATGACCTCCCTGAACCCGGTGCTGACCCTGGAGAAGCAACTCAGCGAGACGCTGCAGCTGCACAAGGGAATGAGCCGGGAAGAATCCCGCCAGGAGTCGGTCAACCTCCTGGGACGGGTGGGAATCCCCGACCCGGAACGGCGGGTCCGGCAGTATCCCCACCAGTTCAGCGGCGGGATGCGGCAGCGCGTGATGATCGCCATGGCCCTGAGCTGCAACCCCAAGCTGATCATCGCCGACGAGCCGACAACCGCGCTTGACGTGACTATTCAGGCCCAGATTCTCGAGTTGATGAAGAGCCTGACCACCGAATTCGGTGTAGCCCTTATCGTTATCACCCACAACCTGGGGGTGGTGGCGAGATACGCTGACCGGATGAACATTATGTACGCGGGCAAGATCGTCGAGAGAGGGTCGGCCCGGGAGATCTACAGCAATCCCCGCCATCCCTACACGGTCGGGTTGTTGAACTCGGTGCCCCGGCTGGACCTGCCCAGGCGGGCCAAGCTGGACCCCATCGAGGGGCAGCCCCCCGACCTGGTCAACGTACCTCCGGGATGCTCCTTCCGCGACCGGTGCCGGTGGGCCATCGACAAGTGCGCCACGGATGAACCACCTTTGGTGGAGTGGACCGACGGGCACCTGACCGCCTGCTGGCGGTCGGACGTCCTGGGGCCGGAAGCACTGGAATTCATGCGGGGTTCCCAGGAATTGGCTGACGAAGGCGATGTACAGGTCACCGCCGGTCAGGTGGAGTTCGGAAATCAGGGCACGGAGAGTTAATTGAGATGACGACTATGCCTTCCGCGGAACCCCAGGGCGGAACCACCGGCGTGCAGGATGATCTCCTGCTCGAAGTCAACAACCTAAAGATGTATTTCCCGGTCACGGCGGGCCTGATTTTCCAGCGGGCCGTTGCCCAGATCAAAGCGGTGGATGACATCTCCTTCTTCGTGAGGCGCGGAGAGACGCTGGGCCTGGTGGGAGAGAGCGGCTGCGGGAAGACGACCACCGGGCGCTGCATCCTCCAGCTTTACAAGCCCACGGACGGGCAGATCGTGTTCGAAGGGCAGGAGCTGGTGGGCCTGTCCACCCGGCAGATGCGGCAGATGCGCCGGCAGATGCAGGTGATTTTCCAGGACCCGTTCAGCTCGCTGAACCCCCGCATGACTGCCGGGAACATTATCGGGGAACCGCTGATCGTTCACGGCCTGGTCAAGAGCAAGGAAGAATACCGGGAACGAGTGGCCGAGCTGCTGCAGAACGTGGGACTCAATCCCTACATGGCGGACCGCTTCCCCCACGAGTTCAGCGGCGGGCAGCGGCAGCGGATCGGTGTCGCCCGGGCATTGTCCGTGGACCCGAAGCTGATTGTTTGCGACGAGCCGGTCTCAGCGCTGGACGTGTCCATCCAGGCCCAGGTGATCAACCTCCTGGAAGACTTGCAGGAACGGTTCTCGCTGACCTACCTGTTCATCGCCCACGACCTGTCGGTGGTGCGTCACATCAGCGACCGCGTGGCCGTGATGTACCTGGGGCGGCTGGTGGAAATCGCCGACCGGAACGAAATCTACCGGAACCCGTTCCATCCCTACACCAAGGCGCTGCTCTCTGCGGTGCCCATCCCCGATCCGGTGATTGACGCCCAGCGGGAACGGATCATCCTTTCGGGCGAGGTGCCCAGCCCGCTGAACCCGCCTTCGGGCTGCGTGTTCCATCCCAGGTGCCCCATCGCGATAGACGATTGCAACCAGGCTATCCCCAGCCTTCGGGAGGTAGAACCCGGGCACTGGGCTTCCTGCATCAGAGTCCCGGGTTACGGCTCGTACTAGCTTCCAGCCTGGCTCTTGTCGCCTTTCAGCCCCGGCTTGTCATACCAGCCGGGGCTTTCACTTTCTGAGAGAGGGAATACCTTGGTCCCGCTTTACCGGGCCACTTCATTTTCTTCCAGTTAAAGCTGCGGAGGAGACCCGTCACCACGTATTGTCTCCGAATTGGTTGGGGCCGTCGTCTCCGTCCTGCCGCAGCCACCAGATCGCCCAGCCAGCAACGACAAGAGAGACGCCCACGGCGATGGCAAGCGCAACCAGCAAGGGGGCGTCTTCCGAGCTACCCGTGGTGAGGGCTTGGCCCAATGCCGCAAACGCAAGGCCAAGGAAGATGAGCCACGCGAAGAAGGGAAGCAAGAACCAAACCAACACCGCCAGACCGCTGCGCCCGGTATCGTGTAAGCGGCGCACAGTGAGGGCTAAGGTAGGGAAGAAGCCAGCCAGGGCAACGAGGACACTGGCATTCACGAATCCCAGCCACAGTATGCCCGGGCTAGGGACGGCACGCGTGGAGGATGTGTCCAAGACAGCGAGCACGGCGAAGACCACCAGAACGACGACGAACAGCAGCCGCATCCACCACCAGAATTCGGCGCGGCTCGCCCGCCCGGAATAGACGAACGTCCGGCGGAGGACGCGTGCGCCGTTTCCCCAGAAAGTCATGGTTTCCAAGTCAGGTTATTCAACAGTCCGGATCCCAATTGCCGACATTCTCCTCCCACACAACCCTCCCACCTAATGCTCCTGCACTCTCCTCAAACTCAGGCCCCTATTTTCCACCAGTCCCCTCAGCCTTTTCCACATTAGAAAAGGCGGGTTCCGGCTTTGAGGCGTGCTTGTGAGTGATTCACCACCGTGTTACCATTTCCCGGTTATGGACCCTCAGCAAATCCGCAATTTTTGCATCATCGCCCACATCGATCACGGAAAGTCCACGCTGGCGGACCGGTTCCTGGAGATCACGGGCACCGTTCGCGCCCAGGAAATGAAGGCCCAATACCTGGACCAGATGGACCTGGAGCGGGAGCGGGGCATTACGATCAAGGGCAAGGCCGTGACGATGAACCACCAGGCTTCGGACGGCCATTCGTACCAGTTGAACCTGATCGACACTCCAGGCCATGTGGATTTCAGCTACGAGGTTTCCCGGGCGCTGGCCGCCTGCGAAGGCGCATTGCTGGTGGTTGACGCGAGCCAGGGAATCGAGGCCCAGACCATCGCCAACACGCTGCTGGCCATGGAATACGATCTGGAACTGATTCCGGTGGTCAACAAGATCGACCTGCCCCAGGCCGAGCCGGAGCGGGTGGCCGCGGAGCTGCAGCAGGTGTTCGGGTTCCGGCCGGAAGAGATCCTGTTCGTATCCGCGAAGGCGGGAACCGGGGCCAGGGACATCCTGGATGCAGTGGTGGCAAGGGTGCCGGCTCCGCCGGGGGCTTCTCACGAACAGTTCCGGGCGCTGGTGTTCGACTCCGTCTACAACTCGTACAAGGGGATCATCGGGTACGTACGGGTCGCTCACGGGCAGGTGCGCAAGTCGGACAAGATCATGGTCATGTCCTCGGGACGAAACGCGGAGATCGTGGAGTTGGGAGTGTTCGCCCCGGGCCCGCAGCCGGTGGATGTCCTGCACAGCGGACAGGTGGGGTACATCGCCACGGGGTTCAAGGATGTCCAGGAATGCGCGGTCGGCGACACGCTGACCAGCTTCGCGGACCCCGCGACCCAGCCGCTCCCGGGCTACGTTGAACTGAAGTCCATGGTGTTTGCCGGACTTTATCCGGCGGACGGTGAGGACTATTCCAACCTCCGCGCGGCGCTGGAGAAACTCCAGCTTAACGACGCTTCGTTGACCATTGAACCGGAGAGCAGCACCGCCCTGGGATTCGGGTTCCGTTGCGGGTTCCTGGGCCTGGTACACCTTGAAATTGTCCAGGAGCGTTTGGAGCGGGAGTACGATCTGGACCTGATCGTCACCGCCCCCAGCGTCGCCTACCAGGTGGTGCTGACGTCGGGCGAGACCATTCGCGTCGATAACCCTTCCAAGCTGCCGCCGCCCAACGAGGTGCAGCAGATCCAGGAACCCATCCTGGACCTCACCATCGTCGCTCCCAGCCGGCACGTGGGCACCATCATGGAGCTGATGCACTCCCGCCGTTCCGAGTACAAACGCGTCGAATACATACAGGGGCTGTCCGGCGATGACGGTGGAGAGTCCCGGGTGATGATGGAGTACACCATGCCCCTGGCGGAGATGCTGGCTGACTTCTTCAACCAGCTGAAGTCCCGCACCCAGGGATACGCGTCGCTGGACTATACCTTCCAGGGGTACCAGGCCGCGCCTCTGGTAAAGATCGACGTCCTGGTGAACCACCTTCCGGTGGAGGCCCTCTCCATGATCGCGCACCGGGACCAGTCGGTCGTTTTGGGGAGGAGCGTGGTGCAGAAGTTGCGCTCGACCATTCCGCGCCAGCTTTTTGAAGTCCCCATCCAGGCCGCTATCGGAAGCCGGGTGATCGCCAGGGAGACGGTGCGGGCCCTGCGGAAGGATGTGCTGGCCAAGTGCTACGGCGGCGACATCACCCGCAAGCGGAAGCTGCTGGAAAAGCAGAAGGAAGGCAAGCGGCGGATGAAGAGCATCGGGCGGGTGGAAGTGCCCCAGGAGGCATTCCTGAGCCTGTTGGGAATTGGCGAAGGAAGCAATTAGCTGCCAGCCGAATGACGCGCGCCCCCGGCTTACAGCCCCAGGCTCTCTCTTAACTCCCGCAGTTGCCCCAAGTGTTCCGTCCAGTGGCGGTGGAACAGACCCCGCAACAGCATGTCGGGGGTTCGTTCCTCGTCAATCCCCCGGGCGGTCAGGTGCGCGATGGCCGCCGCATTCTGAATAGTGTGGTCATTGGCGTTGGCCACGGCCGCTTCCAGCGAGTCGAGAACCCCCGTCAAATCTCCGCAGACCTGATCGTAGTCGCGCTCCAGGCGGGCCGGGTCCATGTTGTTGAGGTCGGGAGTGACTTCGAACTCGGTGACGGCGCCGTCCAGCAGGCCGGCCACCAGCGCTCCGATGCCTCCCATCGGCGTGTCCACCAAGTGATACACGACTTCGCGGGCCGACCAATCGTCCGGGCCCGGTTTCCAGTCGAGGCAGTAGTCCATCCCGTCGAGGAGGGACCGGGCCTGTTCGCGGACAGAGCGGATGTTGTCGAGGTGTTGTTCCCTGGATGTGGTCATGGTTGTTCCCCAAGTGCGGCGGGCGGATTGCCGGGCGGGGTCATAAGGGAAGGTTCTTCACCAGGGCTTTCACTGCTTCCCGGGTCTCATCCTGGGCGAGGGCGAACTCGAGAGAAGCGCGGAGGAGTCCGAGAGGATTCCCTCCATCGTATCGTGTTCCCAGGAACTCGTAGGCATACAGGTCCTGTTCTTCGAGGAGCAGGGACATTCCGTCGGTAAGCTGTATCTCGTCTTTCGCGCCCGGGGTTGTACGCTCCAGGCAATCGAAGACTTCGGGCGGCAGGATATAACGTCCCACTACGGCCAGGTTTGATGGCGCTTCCTCTACGGGAGGTTTCTCAACCATGCGGTGGACCTGGTGCACCCTTTCTTCTCTCGGGGTTGCCGCCACGACGCCGTAGTTGGGCACCAGCTCCATCGGCACCGCCTCCACGGCGACTACTCCGGCATCAAGGCGCCCGGCTACTTCGAGCATCTGGGTCAGGGCCCCCGGCGAGTGAGCGATGATGTCGTCGGGGAGGATGACCGCGAAGGGCTCTCCGCCAACGGCGTTCTTGGCCTGAAGCACCGCGTGACCCAACCCCAAAGGCTCTTCCTGGATCACAAAGGAAACATCGGCCAGGGAAGAAGCATGCCGGACCTTTTCCTGCAAGCCGGCGGCGCCTGACCCGGACAATCGCTGCTCCAGGGCGGGTGCCGGCTGGAAGTAGGCGGCGATGGACTCCTTCCCCCGGGCGGTGACGATGATGACCTCCCCGATTCCGGCTTCGGCGGCCTCCTCAACGACGTATTGGAGCATGGGCCGGTCGAGGATGGGCAATAGCTCCTTGGGAACCGACTTGGTAACTGGAAGGAAGCGGGTCCCCAACCCGGCCGCGGGAATGACTGCCTTGCGTACTTTCATCGCGCTCCTGTGCGCAGGAATTCTAACATCGGCCCGGTAGGGCAACAACGGGCGGCAGGCAGGCCCGTTTTGGGTCCGCTTCCGTCCCCCTGGAGAACGATCAACCCTCCTGCGGAGGCTCGTAGTTGAACTGCCAGTTGATTCCGAACTTGTCAGTGCAGGCCCCGAAGTACGCTCCCCAGAAGGCGTCCTCTGGAAGCATCGTCACCGTGCCTCCCTCAGATATCTTCCCGAACAGATCGTCCGTCTCCTCCCGGCTGCTCGTCGGATAGGTCAGCGCGAAGTTGTCCCCGATCACCCGGGGCGGGCCGAAGTTCGAGGGCATGTCGCTCCCCATCAGCACCGAATCCCCCATGTTCAGGCTGACGTGCATGACGTTGTTGGCCTCGGCTTCCGGCACGCCCATATCCGGCGGACCTTCCCCAAAGGTCGTCATCATGGCGAATTCCCCGCCGAACACCGACCGGTAAAACTCGAAGGCCTCCCGGCAGTTGCCGTTGAAGTGTAGATAGCAAAGGATCGGCACTATTCCTCCTCCATGTCCTAGTTGTCCATTGTCTCCAGTGTCGCCAGCACCCGCTCCTGCAGGTCCTCGAAGACGTCCTTCACGCTCCGGCGCGCGTTTATCGTCTCAAACCCGTACTGGTCGCTGAGATTGCGGAACTCCTCCAGCAGCGAACCCTGGTATTCCACGAAGCAGGAATGACGATCCGCCCCTCTCAGAAAGTCCTCTCCCGACTCCCAATGATCCAGCTCCCGGCAGGAAAGCACCCGGGGCAGAAGCTCGTCCACGTCGATGTCCAGGTACAGGATCCGGTCCGGCACAATCGCAAACTCCAGGACGTCGTCCAGCCACCGGGCCGGAACTCCCCGCACCCGCGCCCGTGCGATCATGGAATAGATGTACCGGTCCGCGACGGCGATCTTGCCCGCCTGGAGCGCAGGGATGATGCTCTTCTCCAGCCGGTCCCAGAAATCTGTTGCGTAGAACAGGTTCAGCGTAATGTGGTCAAGCGTGTGGCCCCGCATCGCCCGGTCAATTCCCGAACCGGTCAGCTCCGACCGGCGAAACCCCGTTTCCTGCACTGCGTAGCCCGCGTTTTCCAACCATTCCTTCAGCAGGGCGATCTGCGTTGACCGGCCCACCCCGTCGGTGCCCTCCACCACGATGAGCCGCCCGGGCATTGGGTCCTGACCGAACTGGAGCGGAGCATGGCCGTATGACTTGGGCGTAACCATCTGTAATCTCCTGTAACCTCCGGGTCGTCACCCTTGAATCCTTATGGCGGAATCTTCCGGCCAGCCCCCTGAGGCCCGAAACGGGGGGGTAGAGCGGCGGAAGGGGTTGAGGGGCTGCGGTTTAGAAACCAGGGGCTACCCGTCGACCACCTCAGCCGTGTCCCGGTCGTGGTGACCGGGAGGCCGGATGTAACGGCCGGTCAGGCCGAGGCTGCTCAGGGCCTCGGTAACCGTCTGCCCGGGCGCCTTCATCACGCCCTCCAGCAGCGGCTCCACATACTGCCGCACCAGTTGCTGCTGGTTAGGAATCGGCTTCGTCGCGTCGATGGTCACCAGCCCGAACTCTTCCGTCAGGCTGTCATACTCATCCAGCAACTTCCCCTGGAAAGCACGGAAGGAGTCCGCCCGGTTGGACGCTAATCCCATGTCCGCGCCCGACTCGTAGAACCCGATCTCTTCCCGCCCCGTCGTGATCCGGTGGATCGACTCCTCCAGAGGCACCTTGAAATACAGGGCCAGCGACGGCTGGACCGCGAAGGAGTAGATGCGGCGCAGCCAGTCCCGGTTCACTCCCCGGGCCGCGTCCCTGGCGAAGGCCGTGTAAACGTACCGGTCCGCCAGCACAATCGTCCCTGCTTTCAGCGCCGGCAGAATCTGGGTATATACCCGGTTGGCGAAGTCCGCGGCATGGATCAGGCTGAACGACATGGGGGTCAGCAGCCTCCCATCCTTGCCCCTCTTGGTGGTCCGCCGGACAATTGGGGACGAGTTCCACTCGGTGAACACCGTGACGAACCCCATGTTGCGCAGCCACTTGCCGCAAAGGTCCAGTTGGGTGCTCTTTCCCGAACCGTCGATCCCTTCAACGATGATGAGGCGCCCCGGATACTCTCCGTCGTAGGGATGGTCTCCGAACCGCTCGCCCATCGGAAAGCTCGTGTTGAATTCGTGGCCGTTCATACGCTCCCTCCGTATCCGTTGGTGGACTCAACGTTGATTGGTTGTTCAAACTCTTTCGCCCAGCGCTCCACCAGTCCCGACGCCCTCAGCGGCGTCCACACTGGAGTCGTCACCGCCACCACCCCGTTTTCCCTAGTTATCGACACCGCTTCCGGCGGACAGTCCGGGGGCAATCGCCGGTCCAGTTCGTCTGCCGCCAGCAAGACCGCCGCCGCCTGTCCCAGGAGCCGCTTGTCCCCACCGGTCAACACCGGCGTATGGCGGTACTGCCTCGGCAGCCTTCCCCTCTCCGCCACCAGCAGCATTCCCGCCACCTGCGCCGATTCCCGGTGGCTGTACCCGGGAAGGTCAGAACGGGCGACCACTGCCGCGGTCCGTCCCAACCGGTTGTAGAAGTCAATCGCGCTTCCTATATCCAGCAGCATAGCCGCGCACCGCACCGAAGATGTCATCCGGCGGTGGCGAAACATCCACGCCGTCCTGGCCAATCGCAGAGCCAGGTTTGCCCGGCGGGGGCCCCGCCTCCAGAAACGCAGGGCGAAACGCTTCACCAGGTCGGCCACGCCTGCGTCTCTTATCCGCTCCCGGTGCGGCAGCGTCACCGGCCATCCCCCCGGAAGGGGATCCGGGTGGCGGGCCAGGCCCTCCCTCAGCCCCTGGCCTGACACTAGTATTCCACCGGCTCCCGTGTGTTCCATCAGGGCCCGGGCCACCAGCGCACCCCCAACAATGGAATGAGTCCGCTCGGGATTCATGCCCGTCATCGCTGCCCGCTCCGCCCTGGTCGAGTGGACCAGGGTTTCGGTCATGCCGTCCAGCCCCTCGCCGGTAATGTAGTACCCGTGCATTTTCAGGATCGGGTACGCCGACCTTCGCCGGTCCAGCTTGGACAGCAGGCGGATGGACCCGCCCGATCCCACCAGTGTGCCCGAAGCGCCCAGGTACGGTATGCCTTCTTCTTCCAGGCTTTCCCGGATGTGCCGCACCGCCATGGCCGCGTCTTCCGTCGACGGCCGGTCGTTCAAACGGAAACTATTGGATATCCGCAGGCCTCCCAGGGGCAGCGTGTGCCCGCTCTCCAGCGTCCGGTCGGCGAAGGACACCACCTCCATGCTGCCTCCGCCCAGGTCAGCCAGCATCCCGTTGGTCACCGGCAGGCCGTGGACGCCCCCAATGAAGCAGTACGCCGCCTCGTCCTCACCGCTGATTATGCGGAAGGTCACCCCGAACTTCCGCCCCACCTCCCCGATGATCTCGCTGGCGTTCTGCGACTCCCGCAGAGCTGCCGTGCCGACGGCGTTGATGCTTTGCACCCCGTGGGCCAGGCAGACCTGGATGAAATCTTCCAGGGCCGCCAGGGTCAGCGCCAGCGCGTCCCTCTCCAGCGCGCCGTCAGGGCCGATCCGGCTCATCAGTTCCAGGTTCATCCGCTGCTGGGCCAGGACCTCGATCCCTCCGCCCTCATGCACTTGCATCACCACCGCGCGTGCTGAACCGGAACCGACGTCAATCACCGCGGTGGGCGGGGCATCCTGGCCCATGTATCCCCGGTGCATCCCGCTGGGCTCGGGAAGCTCCCAGATGGAACGACTGGGCTCGAACTGCTCCGTTCCCAGCGTCAAATTGCCTGCTTGCGCGCCTGTCGTCATGCCCTGCCACCGCTTTGATCGGGAACGTCCTCCCCGGATCCTCCGGGAGTTGCCCTGTGCCGCGATGATAACTCAAAGCCTAAAATTCCGGCAACGTGCTTCTTGGCCGCGGCAACCCTTGGCCCCCGCGTGGGCGGGGGGCTGCAATTCAGGGCACCCTGCCTGCTGACAGTTGCCCCTTCCCAACCCCGGCTCTCCCTTGCTACCATGGTCCTGAGCGATATTCGCGCAGCCGCTGGGCCCTCGCCCGGGCGTCCGCCGCAATGCGACGGGTCGGAATGCGACAGAATGTAGCAAAATGTGGCAGAAATAAACTCTCCTTGGTCGCCTCCATCTCCACCCTTCCCGAATTCATGGACGGGATTGGATAAATCCGGGCAAACAGCGGACATTCAACGGAAAAAGGCGGAAAGTTAGCTGGCAAGAAGGGCAATGCACCCCATCCTCCCTCGCTCAAATATCCTGAAATGTCCGCTTTCGTCCGGCTTTTCAGCGTTCTCCCAGCCCAGGCCCGGATCCCATCCCCCCGGATGGCGTGGCCAAGCATGGTTTCCTTGACAACAAAATAGGGGCTTTGCTACCATCCCCTGTGCTCTTGAATGGCCCCTTCGCGACTTTCCCTCACCCCTTCGCAGACCTCGGAGGTTGCCTGACCTGTGTCATTTGTAAGTGGACTCAAGTGTAGGGAATGCAGCCGGGAATATCCCGCTGAGGCCCTCAACGTTTGCGACTTTTGCTTCGGCCCCCTTGAGGTGGTGTACGACTACCAGACCATCTCCGAGGCCGTCACCGTCGACGAGATCGCCCGCGGCCCCCTGAGCATCTGGCGTTACAAGGACCTGCTCCCCGCCAGCGGCGATGACCCCGTGGACATCATGGCCGGCTTTACCCCGCTGATCAAGGCCCGTAACCTGGGCAAGCGGCTGGGGCTGAACAACCTCTACATCAAGAACGACAGCGTCAACCCCTCCTACTCCTTCAAGGACCGGGTGGTCTCCGTGGCGGCCACCAAGGCCATCGAGTTCGGATTCGAGACCCTGGCCTGCGCCTCCACCGGAAACCTGGCCTGCAGCGTTGCTGCCCACGCCGCCCGAGCCGGAATCCGCTCGGTAGTCTTCATCCCCTCCGACCTGGAGCGGGGGAAGGTCATCGGCGCCGCCGTGTACGGCCCCACGATGGTGGCGGTGGACGGCACCTACGACGAGGTCAACCGCCTCTGCAGCGAGGTCGGCGACAACTATCCCTGGGCATTCGTCAACATCAACATGCGCCCCTACTATGCCGAGGGCAGCAAGACCCTGGGCTACGAGGTCGCTGAACAGCTTGGTTGGCGTCTTCCCGACCATGTCGTCGTTCCGTCGGCCTCCGGGGCCATGTTCACCAAGATCTGGAAGGGCTTCAACGAGCTGGCCTGCCTCGGCCTGCTGGATGGTGTTGACGCCATGTCCTTCGGCGTCGACCAGAACACCGTGCATCACCCCGCCGTCACCACCCGGATGCACATGGCCCAGGCCGAGGGGTGCAGTCCCATCGTCACCGCCTGGAAAGAGGGACAGTCCCATGTCCGTCCCGTGCGCCCCAACAGCATCGCCAAGTCCCTGGCCATCGGCAACCCCGCCGACGGCATCTACGCCCTGCGGGTCATCAACAACTCCCAGGGCAGCGGCAACTCCGTCCCCGAGTCCCAGGTCGTCGAGGGCATCAAGGTCCTGGCCGAGACCGAGGGCATCTTCACCGAGACCGCCGGAGGCGTCGTCATATCGGCCCTGAAAGACCTGGCCGAGTCCGGGGCCATCGGCCCCGACGAGTTGACCGTCGCCTACATCACCGGCAACGGCCTCAAAACCCAGGAAGCCGTCGAGGAAGTGGTCAACCCCCTGTCCGTCAAGCCCACCCTCAGTTCCTTCGAGGAAGCCCTCAGCGGCCGCACCGCAGTGAGTTCTTAACCTGGTGAGTCCGTAAGTCTTCGGAAGTTAGCGCAAGATGGACCGTCGAAGAGTCCGGTTCACGTTCCAGAGTGAGCTGGTCAAAGAACCGATAATCTATCGGCTGGGGCACGACTTCCACATCGTCACCAACATCCGCCGCGCCGACGTCGGCGAGCAGATGGGCTGGGTCATCCTCGAGTTGGACGGGGAAAAGGAAGAGATCGAGCGCGGCTTGCAGTGGGTCAGTTCCACCGGCGTCCGCGTCGACCCGGTGGGAGGAGACGTAATCGAAGGCTGATTTGTCCCGCCACCCATCATCCCGGATCTTTCGAAGGACGCTAACCTTCCACCACGCAATCAGAAAAGGAGTTCCTCACATGGCCGTCTTGGTTCGCATCCCCACGCCCCTGCGGCGCATGACCAACGGGTTGTCCCAGGTTGAAATGGACGAGTCCAACCTGTCCGAGATGATCGACAGGCTGGAATCCAACTACCCCGGCTTCAAGGAGCGCCTCCTCGACGAGGAGGGCGAACTGCGCTATTTCGTCAACATCTACCTCAATGGAGAGGACGTCCGCTTCCTCGACGGCCTGGGCACCACCGCCAAGTCCGGCGACGAAATCAGCATCGTCCCCGCCGTCGCCGGAGGCTGACCCGGTTCGGTTTCCCGGTTCCCCCGTCATCCGGAAAAAGGCCCGGAGCTCCGGGCCTTTTTCTTTTTCAGCGACAAGAGCGGTTTTCGTGAAAATGCCTGAACAGACTGCCTCGACCGAAGCAGCGTCCCGTCGGAAGCGTCATTTCGTTCCCGAACCTTGCCGGGGCCCCGGGACCCTCGGCAAGTGACCTTCATCCCGGAGTTAGGGTTTCCGTCATACCTGCCCCTTTGGCTCGCCGGACTGTTGCTGGCGTTGTCCTTTGGAATCGGCATGATGGGAGGACTGATTGGCCTGTCCCTGGGCACGATGAGGCTGCCGGCCATGCTGCTCCTCGGCATTCCCCTGCCCGCCGCCGCCAGCGCCAACATCCTGATTAGCAGCCTGACCGCAATCAGCGGCAGCTATCGTCACCTCCGCGATGGCCGGGTTAAACTCCCGCTGGTGCTGGTCGTCGGCCTGCCGGCCTTCGCCGCCGGCTTCCTGGGAGGATTCTTCAGCGCCCGCGCCCCGGTGAACCTGCTCATCGTGGCGGCGGGAGTCCTGATTCTGTGGCAGGGGATCGAGCTGGGACTGCTGGCGAAACGGCGGGCCGGCGGCGGCCATGATGAGGACGACACCCTGACCGGTTCCGAGGGACGTTTTACGCCAACCCGCCTTGTCGGGGGCGGCGTCGCCAGCTTTGGACTGGGAATGCTGGCCGGGGCCATCGGACTGGTCCTGGGTTCGGTCAGGCTTCCCCTGATCATCCGGGTGTTGCAGGTGGACCCCCGCATCGCAGCGGGTTCCAACCTGTTCATTGGAATGATCATGGGAGCCCTGGGCTGGATAGGCCACCTGTTCAACGAACCTACCAACCTAGCCCTTCTGCTTATCCTGGGAGTCCCCGCCGTTGCAGGCAGCTACATCGGCGCCAGGCTGACGGGACGCATCAGCGTCAACCTTCTCCTGCTCATCATGGGAGGGTTGCTGACGGCGTCGGGGGCCATGATGCTGTGGCGAGGAGTCACAGCCCTCCTTTAAACCGCTCCGTTGAACCGCTCCGTTGATTGACCGGAGCGGTGGCTTGCCTACCCCTGCACCTCGGTCCCTCCCAACCCCTCGGCCTTGAAGAGCTGAGCCTTCCGCGCGTAGTTCTCGGCGGTGCGCCGGATCATGGCGTGGTGGCGTTCGTTGGTCGGCTCCTCCCGGGCCGACGCCGGCACTCCGACCACGAAGGAGTTGGGGCCAAATTCCTTCCGCTCCAGCACCACCGAGCCGCTGGCGATGACCGAGTTCTCCCCCAGGATGACCCCGTCGTTCAGAGTTGCTCCGTTGCCGATGAGACAATGGGTCTTGATGTGCTTGGCGTGGCTGGTGACCCCGTGTCCCAGCGTCACGTAGTCCTCGTAGGTGGCGTCGCTGTCGGCGTGGAGCACGCAGTTGTCCTGGATGTCCACGTATTCTCCGAGGGTAATCTTGATGGTGTCGGCGCGGATCACCGACCCGGGCCACACGCTGGAGTAGGCGCCGATTTCCACGTCGCCGATGACGTAGGCGGCCTCGCTGACCCAGGCGGTGGGATGTACCTTGGGTGTCTTGCCCTGATAGCTGCGGATGGTCATGTTCTCCTCGTAGATTGAATCTCGGATGGAATTTTGATGGGGAGTGTTGCGGCGGGCAAAACGGGCAGTCAGGCGCCCCGGGCCGCCAGCCATCTCTCCTTCTGCTGACGCCGGGTTGCTTCGTCGGTGGGACGGTACTCGGCCCGGAACTGCTCCCGGAATCGATCGAACCGTTCCTCCAGGACGGCTTGTCGCGCCTCCTGCATCAAGCGCAGTATGAAACGCAGGTTGTGGACACTGGCCAGCCGCAGCCCCAGCACCTCTTTCGCCTTGAACAGGTGCCAGAGATAGGAGGCGGTGAAGTTGCGGCAGGAGTAGCAGTCGCAGTCCGCCTCCAGCGGGGCGTCCCAATCGGCAAAGCGTCGGTTGGATATGTTGACGCGCCCGTGCCTGGTGAACAGGGCTCCGTTGCGGGCCACCCGGGTCGGCAGGACACAGTCACACATATCCACTCCGCCATGCACCGCCTCCACCAGGTCTTCCGGGGAGCCGACACCCATCAGGTAGCGGGGCTTGTCCTGGGGCAGCAATGCGGTAACCTGCTCCGTCGTCTCGTACATCTGGGCCTTGGACTCTCCAACGGCAAGGCCGCCGATGGCGTATCCGTCGAAGGGGATGGCAGTGATGAACCCGGCCGACTCGGCCCGCAGGTCGTCGAAGGTGCCGCCCTGCACGATGCCGAACAGGGCCTGGGCCCGGGCGGTCTCCGACTCCGAGTGAGTATCGTAGCACTCCCGGGCCCAGCGGTGGGTGCGGGCCATGGCCTGGGAGATCCGGTCCCGGGGAGCGCCGAACTCGATGCACTGGTCGAGGCACATGATTATGTCGGCGCCCAGCCCTTCCTGGTTTCGGGTTGCCAGCCGGGGGGTGAAACGGTGCTCGCTGCCGTCAATGTGGGAACGGAAGGTAATGCCCTCTTCGTCGACGGTCTTGAGGGAGCCCATGCTGAAGGCCTGGAAGCCGCCGCTGTCGGTGAGGATGGGACGGTCCCAGCCCATGAACCGGTGCAGGCCCCCTAAGCGCCGCACCATGGGGACGCCGGGACGCAGGTACAAGTGGTAGGCGTTGCCCAGGACGATTTCCGCTCCCACATCCTTCACTTCGTCGGGAGTGAGAGTCTTGACCGTGGCCTGGGTGGCCACGGGCATGAAGGCAGGGGTCGCCACCGGGCCGTGGGGCGTCATCAACTCACCGGCGCGGGCGTGCCCGTCCGTGTTGAGAAGTCGGAAGGAAAAGCGGGATTCGGTCATGCAACCCTTTGGGACAATAAGCTCTGCCCCTGATATTCTACCCCAACCGGCACATGGCGGCCCGGGACGGTCAGTGGCTTGCCGCTGACCGGCGGAGGAGGGCCCGTACCAGCAGGCCAGCGATTACCAGCCCCATCGTCCCAGAGACGCCAAGGAGGACAAAGGCCGCGATGTCTCCCAGGAACTCCAGCCCCTCCGAAGTGCTGGCCACCTGTTCCAGGGCCACGGCGGCGCAACCGCTCAGCACGGTGATGCCGTAGAGAATACGTATCCGTCCCGGGTCCACGAAGCGGGTGGCCGTTGCCCCGATCTGGGAGCCGGCCGAGGCGGCGGCCAGGATGATGATGGCCATCAGCGGATCAACCTGGTCGCCCACGGCGTAGACGAATGTCCCGAAGGAGCCGGTGATGATCACCTGGAAGAGGTCTGTGCCAATGGCCACCGTGGTGGGGATGCCGACCACAAAAACCAGGACTGGCATGAGGATGAACCCGCCTCCGGCACCCAACAGTCCGGCGAAGAATCCGATGCCAACTCCCACCAGGAAGGGCACGAAAACCGAGATGCGTTCGATGCCGGAAACGGGAAGGGCGATGTAGGTGGACCGGACGCCCAGCCCAGGCAGCCAGATGGAGTGAGGCGGAATCCGCATGGCCTGTACCCGGCGGGTCAACTGCGCGGTGGAAACGTTTTCCCCGGAGGGAGCGGCGGAGCCGGCGCGCCGGCGGGTCTTGATGTAGTCATAGATCAGGAAGGCCCCCAGGAGAAACAACACGGTTACGTAGACGTAGCGGATGACTGGGCCGGCCAGTCCGGCGGCTTCCAGGGTGCTGTTCAGGCGTTCGGCGAAGAACACGGCGGGAACCGTCCCGCAGACCATGATGATACCGAGCTTGAAATCGACGTTGCCCAGCCCGCGGTGCTTGAGCATGTTGATAATCGAGGAACCCATTATCAGGGTGAGGCCGGTCCCCACGGCGAAGATGGGCGGGACTCCGAAGACCAGCAATCCCCCGGTGATCAGGAACCCGCCGCCGACACCGAAGAAGCCGCCAAGGGTCCCCACGATTAGGCCGAGGAGCAGGAGCAGGACCGGGTTGACCACCACGTCGGCGTTGGGGAAAAGCATCCGGGAGCTAGTGGCCTCCGCGGGCAGCGGAATCATTGCTTCCCTTCCGTGAGCCGCCCGAAAAAACCAGGGATATGCCCCGGAGAACGATTTCCCAGAACCCGTACAGGACGAGGCCGGTCACGGCGATGACCGCCATCACGAGGAGGGCCCAGAGGATGGGGGACTGGGAGCTGAAGGTCGTCAAGAAACCGGCCAGGGACTCGTGCATCGGTGAAGTATAACCCATCGAGGCTGGGGGTTCGGACGTGACCGGGCGCGTTGGGGGATTCATCCGCCGGACCGACGCACCTGGACGCACCTGGACGCACCTGGACGTTGTTCTGCCTTGATGGGCTGCCATCCCGACAAGCCCAGGGGGCCGGACGATTCACGAAAACCCGTCATGAGCTGGCGGGTTTTTGACTGGGTTTTGGGGTGAAGGTATACTGGAACTGCTGTCGTTGATGTTTTCCCGGGGTTGTCTTGTGTGTGGAAACCCCGGTTTTTCCAGGGGTTTGTCCCTTCCTCTGCCTCCCCCTCTCACCCAAATTCTCGGCCAACTGAATGGGACCCAGGAGTGTTATGTCTTTTTTGAAAAACCAGGACCCGGACGTAGCCCGGGCTATTGAGCAAGAGAACGGCCGCCAGCGCGACAGCGTGGTGCTGATCGCGTCGGAGAACTACGCCAGCCGGGCGGTTCTGGAAGCCCAGTCGGGCGTGATGAACAACAAGTACGCAGAGGGGTATCCCGGGAGGCGCTACTACGGAGGATGTGAGTTCGTCGACGTGGTGGAGCAGCTGGCCATCGACCGGGTGAAGCAGGTTTTTGGCGCGGAACACGCCAACGTCCAGGCCCACAGCGGCGCCCAGGCCAACATGTCGGTCTACTTCGCCCTGCTGGAGCCGGGTGATACGGTGATGGGGATGCAGCTGGACCAGGGAGGCCACCTGACTCACGGCGCGTCGGTGAACTTCTCGGGCAAGCTGTACAACTTCATCCCCTACGGCGTCGACCGGGAAACGGAGCTTATCGACTACGATGAGGTGGAGCGCCTGGCGAAGGATTGCCGGCCCAAGCTGATCGTCGCAGGATGCAGCGCTTATGCCCGGGTCATCGACTTTCCCCGCTTCCGGGCCATCGCCGACGAGGTGGGGGCGATGCTGATGGTGGACATGGCCCACATTGCGGGGCTGGTTGCCGGCGGGGCCCACCCCTCTCCCTTCCCCCACGCCCAGGTGGTTACGTCCACCACCCAGAAGACGCTGAGGGGCCCTCGAGGCGGACTGGTGCTGTGCCAGGAGGACCTGGCCCGGAAGATAGACTTCGCGGTGTTTCCCTTCATGCAGGGCGGGCCGTTCATGCACGTCATCGCTGCCAAGGCGGTGTGCTTTGGCGAGGCGCTGAGTCCCGACTACGCCCGCTACGCCGGGCAGGTTGTGTCCAATGCCCAGACCATGGCCACCGAGCTTTCGGAGGCCGGGTTGAGGCTGGTCTCTGGAGGAACGGACAACCACCTGATCCTGGTGGACCTGACCCCGCTGGGGCTGACGGGGCGGGCGGTGGAAGTGGCCCTGGAAAATGTGGGGATCAGCGCCAACAAGAACGCCATTCCCTTCGACCCCAGGCCGCCGCGGGTAACCAGCGGCCTGCGCCTCGGGACTCCGGCGATAACCAGCCGGGGGTTCAAGGAGTCCGAGTCCCGGCAGGTGGCGCAATTGATAGTCCGGCTGCTTACGAACATGGAGGATGACGGCGTGAAGCGGGAAGTGGCCGGCGGCGTCAAGGAACTGACGGCAAACTTCCCGGTGCCGGGGCTGGATTTGTAAGCACGGGTCCCGGAACCCCGGCAATCGACTTCGGGCGCGGATGACTTGTTTAACCGTGCCCGTTGGCGTTTAAGGACGATAGTGATCCCCAAGCTTCCCCCGGCGGGGGAACAATGGGCGTGAATGGGAGCGGGTATTAACAGCAATGAGTCTTAAGCGGCACCGCTACCTGCTCCTGGGAACCGCTGCGGTGATCGCGATCACCGTCGGCGTCCTGTATTTCCTGGGCACAGTGCTCCTGACCCTGGGAATCAGTGCAGTGGCGGCCTACGTCCTGTTGCCGGTGGCCCGGCTGCTGGAACGGGGAATGCCCTGGCGGAAACGCCGTCCCGGGCTGAGCCGGGGACTGGCAATAGGGATAATCTTCCTGGCCGTTGTGGCAGTTTTCGTTGGATTGCTGGCGGCAGTGATCCCGCCGACCATTGAGCAGGGACAGCGGTTTATCCGGGACTTCCCCAGCTTCCTTAACTCGGCGCGAGCGACGGTGGAGGGGTGGCTGACCCAATACGCCGAGCTGGTTCCGGTGGACCTGCGGGACCGGGCGGAGTCAACCCTGGCAGACGCGAGTGGGATCATAGGCCGGGCAGCATGGAGCGTTGTCTCCCAGGTGCTGTCCATAATCTCCGGGTCCATCGCCTTCATCCTTGGACTGGCGACTGCTCCGGTAGTGATCTTCTACCTGATGAAGGACTCGGGGAACGTCAAGTCCTCGCTGGCTGCTCCCTTTCCGACTGCCCTGCGCCCTTACCTTCAGGATGTGCTCGACATCGTAGACCGGACCGTCGGTGGATACATCCGGGGTCAGCTGTTCCTGGGGCTGGTGGTGGGAGCGATCGTCACAGTGGGACTGCTGCTGCTGGGGGTGCCCTTCCCTTTCATGCTGGGCATCGTGGCCGGCCTGACGGAATTGGTTCCCATCATCGGGCCGTGGATCGGTGGGGCTGCCGGGGTCCTGGTAACCCTGGCGACAGCGCCGGAAAAGGTCCCCTACGTCATACTGCTGTACCTGGCGATACAATTGCTGGAGAACACCCTCCTGGTACCCCGCATACAGGGGGAGTCTCTGAAGCTGCATCCAGTGATGATCATCCTGGTGATCATCGTTGCCAGCAACTACTTCGGGTTCTGGGGAGTCATCCTGGGGCCCCCGCTGGCCGCAATGGGAAAGGAAATCGGGGTCTACTTCGTCCAGCAATGGAGCCAGGCGCCGCAGGCTGTTGATGTGGAGGATGGGGATGCCGGGGAGGACGCGGAAGACAGAGAGGTGGTTGGGGAAACGTAGGGATGCCTTGGGGACCGCAGCCCGTTTACACTGAAACGCCGCACGGCCCGTGTTGAGCCGCCTTGGTGCCGATGATATAATCTGCGCCAGTGTCAAACTGTAGAGGAGTCCTTTTTGCGTAACTACGAACTGGTAGCCATCCTTAGCCCCATGCTGAACCAGGACCAGGCCACGGAGGCGTGGGGGCAGATCAAGGATTTTATAACCAACCGGGATGCTGAGATTACCCGGGAACAGGCTTGGGGAACTCGACGGCTGGCGTATCCCATCCGCAAGGGTTCGTACAACTTTCTCGAGGGCAGCTATTATCTGACCCAGTTCGCGACCGAGCGTCCCTTCAACATCGAGTTGGAGACTTTTCTTAGGCTGGACGAGCGGGTGCTGCGGTCGCTGGTGACATTGACCGATCCGAATCTGCCATTGGCCCAGCCTGGAATGGCTGCAGCCCGCGCCGCCGCCGCCCAGCAAGCCCAGGCCGCCGCCGCTCAGCAAGCTCCCGCGGAAGGGACTGCGCCCGCCGAAGGAGAGGCTGCTGTTGCTCCGGCTGGCGAAGTTCCCGATGCAAGTACCGCCGAACCTTCGGCAGAAGCTGCCGCAGAGCCTGCGGCCGAGGTCGCCCCTGAAGCGGAAACCAGCGCGGAGGAATCCGCCGACGCTGAAGCTGTACCCTCCGCAGAGGACGCTCCCGCGACAGAAGCCAGCGCACCCGAAGCACCGGCCGCCGAATCGCCACCCGTTGCTGAAGACTCTCCCGCTCCCGGGGAGGCTCCCACTGAAGCCGCGTCCGAACCAGAAGCCGAACCGGCCCCGCCCGAATCTGCCGAATAGAGGATCGGGATGAACAAGGTCATTGTTATCGGTAACTTGGGGCGCGACCCTGAGATGCGATATACCCCCAATGGGGCTATGGTTACTTCGTTCAGCGTGGCCTCCAGCCGTCGGTACACAACCAACGGCGAGCAGCGGGAGGAAACGGAGTGGTTTAACTGCAGCGCTTGGGGGAGGCTGGCCGAGACTTGCAACAGCTACCTGACCAAGGGACAGCAGGTCTACGTTGAAGGTCGCCTGAGAAGCCGCAGCTACCAGGGCAATGACGGTCAAACGCGTTTCTCCCTAGACTTGTTTGTGACTGAGATGCAAATGCTGGGCGCCCGCCAGGGCGGCGGGTACGACCAGGCTCCTTATGGAGATGACCAGGTACAAGGCTACGGAGGCGCTCCCACTGGCGGCGGCCAGGGTTACAGTAGTAACCAGGGTCCCGCCCGCGATTCCTACGGGGGCAACCCGGGCCAGGGATACGGTGGCGGCCAGGGGGCCGGATATGGCAGCGGTCAGGGAACACCCTTCGGCGGCGGTCCGCCCGATGACGTTGACGACCTGCCGTTCTAGTCCATCGAATTATTGGGGAGGAACATCCCGCTTATGACCACGACACAACAGCCTTCACCCGCGGCGCCCGAGCCGGGCGCGGCGACGCAAGCTCCCGCTCCCGCAGCGCCCCAGACCGGAACGGCTCCGGTTGGAACACCACCGGCAGGCGCTCCGCCGGCGGGCGCACCTCAAACGGGGCCAGGTCCTCGTCCGGGGGGTCCGGGTGGCGGGCCGAGGCCGGGGTTCCGTCCCGGCGGAGGCTTTCGTCCCGGTGGCGGACCCCGTCCGGGTGGTGGGCCGAGGCAGGGCGGAAGGCCCCGGGGACGGTATGGCCCGCGCCGGCGGGTATGTTCCTTCTGTGTGGAGCACACCAAGCACATTGACTACAAGGACGTTGACCGGCTGCGAAGGTTCGTGTCCGACCGGGCCAAAATCGAACCCACCCGCAAGACGGGAGTATGCGCCAAGCACCAACGTATGCTGAGGTCCGCAATCAAGAGGGCCCGTCACCTTGCCCTGTTGCCCTTCGCGCCTAATCCGTCAATCATCTCCATGGGCTTGGGCTACCGCCGCTAGCCGGCGGGGTTCCTCCAGGATTGTTCCCAACCCGCTCTTTGCTGCCCTGTACAAGGGGGCGGTTTCTCTGGCGGGGTAATCCACCCGGCATTTTCCAATATCCGGCGAGGTTTGTTTGGTTATGGCTCTCCCTTGGCGAAGGCGGGCAACTGCGACGGAAGAGGAGCCGCTCTCCCGGCGGCGATCCCGCCGCCGCCAGCGGGAATCGGAGCGCGAATCGCGCCGTGAAACCGCCGAACAGGCCCGCCGCCAGACCGAGCGGGCCCAGCAGGAACGACGGCGGCAGCGTCTCGCCATAACCGTCGGTTCAGTGCTCATCCTGGCGGTTATGGCCATAGTTGGAGTCGGGGTTTACCTGGAATTCTGGCTTCCTCCCCGGGTCACCGCCGGTGAAATCCGGGGGGTCAAGTTCACCATGGGAGACCTGGTGGACCGCATCCGAGTGCTGCAAGGAATTCGCCGGTACGAGGGCGGGTTCGTCGACCTGAGCGTCGTCCCCTTTGAGTATCTCCAAGACATGCTCAACTCTGAAATCATACGCCAGGCTGCCCCGGGATTGGGGATAACAATCACCGACGATGACTTGGACGAAGCCCTCAGGGAGCAATTTTATCCGAACCCTCCTGAAGGCCAGGAGGCCGATCCCGGGCAGCTCGACCGCGAGTTCGACAACAACTACACTGGTTTCCTGACCCAAGTGAGGCTTACCGACGACGAGTACCGCGACCTGCTGGAGGAGCAACTCCTGGGCCGCGACCTGACGCTCATGTTTGCCTCCACCATTCCCGCAACCGCGGAGCAGGTGGAAGTGGAGTGGATCCGGATTGACCTGCAGGACAATACTCTGGACCCGAGGGCAGTGCGGGAACGCCTGGACGAGGAGGAGTTTGCCGACGTGGCGGCAGAGGTGCATAGCTCATCGGGCTTTTCACTCCCGGACGGCTACGTCGGATGGGTGCCGCGCGGGGCCTTCCCAGATCTGGATGAAACGATTTTCGGCACTGCTGAACCGGCGGAAGGAGAGGCATCCGCCGATGGTGCGAAGATTGAACCCCTGCCGGTGGGCGAGATCAGCGAGTCCGTCTTCCTGAGAGAAGGAGTTTACATCATCCGCAAGATTTCCGGTCCTGAAGAGCGGAACCTAGAGCCGCTGATGCACGCCAAGCTGGCCCGGGAGCTGGTGCAGGAATGGCGGGATGAGCAGCTTTCCCGGGGTTCCAAGGAAGGTTGGCTGAAGATCAACTTCGACAGCGAACGGTACGCGTGGGTGGCAGACCAGGTCCGCGTGACCGCCCCCAGGGTTGACGAGCCGGCCCGTCCCGACCAGGGCGGGTTCCCGCTGGGAGGGCAGTAACCCGCCCGCATGAGCCAGGCCAGGAAGATAAACGTTGGCCTCATGGGCCTCGGGGTCGTGGGGGGTGGTGTGGCCTCCGTCCTGCTGGACACGGACCAGCAGGTGTCCGCCCAGGTGGGAATGCCGGTGACTCTAAAGAAGGTCTTGGTCCGGGACTCGTCACGGCAGCGGGACACATCCGTTCCCGTGGAAATGCTGACGACCGACCCGGAAGACCTGCTGGGCGATCCAGATATCGACATGGTGGTCGAGGTGATGGGCGGGATAGACCCCGCGGCCCGTTACCTGTCCAGGGCCCTGGCTTCCGGGAAACACGTGGTCACCGCCAACAAGGAAGTGATGGCCAAGCACGGGCCGGAGCTTTTCAAGGCTGCCCGCCAAGGAGGAGCCAACCTCTTGTTCGAGGCCAGCGCCGGTGGGGGCATACCCATCATCGGCAGCTTGATGGGGCAGCTCCTAGCCAACGAAATCCGGTCCATCCGCAGCATCATCAACGGGACCACCAACTATATCCTCACTCGCATGGCCTACCAGGGCGCCCAGTTTTCTAATGCGCTGGCCGAGGCCCAGGAGCAGGGATACGCCGAGGCCGACCCGACCAACGACGTGGAAGGGTATGACGCCGTCTACAAGATCTCTATCCTGGCATCGCTGGCTTTTCACCAGCGGGTCCCGCCGGAAGACGTTTACCGGGAGGGTATTTCCAGGCTGGAACCCCAGGACTTCCGGTACGCGCGGGAGTTGGGATACGCCATCAAGTCCCTGGCAATCGCCACGCTGGACCCTGAGGGAGTCGGCGCCCGCGTGTACCCGGTGTTGATACCCGTCGATCACATGCTGGGCAAGGTGGACGGGGTGTATAATGCTGTGGAAGTCACGGGAAGCCTATGCGGACAGGTTCTCCTTCATGGTATGGGTGCCGGCAGGGGCCCGACCACCAGTGCGGTGGTGGGGGACTTGATTGATATCGGCAGGCGCATCCAGGCCAAGGAACCCCCGGCGGACGCGGGTTTTTCCGGGTCCTCGGGCCGCAAGCCCCTTCCGGTCAGGTCCATGGACGATCTTCACACCCGGTATTACATTCGCCTCAACGTCACTGATCAAGCCGGGGTGCTGGCCCAGATTTCCCGAATCCTGGGCGACTTGGGCATCAGCATCGCCTCGGTGCTCCAGAAGGACACCTTTCCCCAGGACCAGACCGCGGAATTGGTCATAACCACCCACCCGTCCCGGGAGGCATCGGTCCAAGAAGCGTTGCGGCTGGTGGGGAGCTTGGGCGTGGTTAACCGGGTAAGCAATATGCTGAGGATAGAGGAGTAGCCCAGGCGCGGCGGCAAGGTCAGAAGGCGGCCGCGCAACGATTTATGGGAATCGGGGTTTTAGGGAAATACAGGGCTTACCTGCCGGTGAGTGACTCCACTCCCATGATCACCCTAGGCGAGGGCGATACCCCCTTGGTGAAGTCCAATCGGCTGGGAGCGGAACTGGGTTGCGGAGAGCTGTACTTTAAGCTGGAAGGCTGCAACCCTACGGGATCCTTCAAGGACAGGGGCATGGTTGTAGCCATTGCCAAGGCGTTGGAAGAGCACAGTGTGGCTGTCATGTGCGCTTCCACCGGGAACACCAGCGCATCGGCGGCGGCTTACGGGGCTTACACCGGACTGCCGGCCTTGGTCCTAATTCCCAAGGGGGAGGTGGCGCTGGGCAAATTAGCCCAGGCTATGGCCTACGGGGCCCGGATAATCATGGTCGACGGCAACTTCGACGTCGCCCTGAAGCTGGTCAGAGACTTCACCACCAAGCATCACATCACCTTGGTCAACTCCGTCAACCCGCACCGCCTGCAAGGACAGAAAACTGCCGCCTTCGAGGTATCCGACGTTCTCGGGGACGCCCCGGACCTGATATTTATCCCCGTTGGCAACGCGGGAAACATCACCGCCTATTGGCAAGGATTCAAGGAGTACCGTGCCGCAGAGATGACCACCCGTCTGCCCCGCATGATGGGCTTCCAGGCCGACGGAGCGGCGCCCATAGTCCGGGGACACCCCATCAACAACCCGCAGACCATCGCATCGGCCATCCGAATTGGCAATCCGGCCAGTTGGCAGAGTGCGCTACAGGCGCGGGACGAGTCCGGGGGCATAATAGACGCGGTAACGGACGACGAAATCCTTGAAGCCTATCGCCTGCTGGCGTCCCGGGAAGGAGTATTCGGGGAACCCGCATCGGCGGCATCGGTGGCAGGGTTGATCAAGACCGTCAATCAAGGGTTGGATCTGTCGGACAAACGGGTAGTATGTATAATCACGGGAACGGGTCTGAAAGACCCGGACCTGGCGGTCAGCAGCGTGCAGGCCCATACCGTCGAAGTGGAACCCACCATGGAAGCGGTGGAGGCCGTGGCTCTGTCCGCCGCCGGCTGAGACCCATCCGGTTGACTAGCTTTTTGCGGGAAACACACCCAGGGCAAGGGAGCCGTTATCCAGCAGCGCATCGAAAAAGCGGTCTTTGAAATCCTCGACGCAATTGGGGACGATCCCCGCAGGGAAGGGCTGCGCGATACCCCCCATCGCGTCGCTACCATGTACGGAGAGCTTTTCTCGGGCGTGGGGCTGGACCCTGCGGATGCCATTGATGCCGTCTTCGACGAGCAGCACCGGGATCCGGTGGTGCTGCGAAACGTGACGTTCTATTCGGTGTGCGAACACCATCTGCTGCCCTTCTTCGGGCGGGCCCACCTGGCCTATATTCCCAGCGGACGGGTGGCCGGCATCAGCAAGTTGGCCCGGTCCCTGGAAGTGGCTGCCCGCCGTCCCCAGGTGCAGGAGCGGCTGACCAGCCAGTGGGCCGACGCGGTGTTTACGGTGTTGAATCCCGCCGGCCTCGTGGCCCGGGTAGAGGGAGAGCATCTGTGCATGTCCATGAGAGGGGTACGGAAACCGGGCAGCGAGATGACAACCGTGGCCGTGAGGGGAAGCTTCGAAGGAGTCCCCTTCGACAGCGCGGGCCTGCTGGCCCTGTTGAGGGAATGACAGGCGGATTGATGACTCTGGGGAAACGGGCATAGCCGGTTAGGTCAATAGGCAGCATAGATGTCGTTCACACCCTTCGAGTCCTTCGAGACGATCCAGCGGCAGTGGGAAGACCTGCTGTCGGTGTGTTCGGTCGACACCCTCTATCTCACTCCCCAGTGGCAGAAAATCTGGTGGGACAACTACGGCTGCGGCCGCGAGATGGCCGGCTTTTATGTCGAAGACCCCGAGGATTCGGGCAGCGTTTTGGCTATCGCATCCCTGTCCCGGCGGGACGGGGTGGCGTCGCTGGTGGGAAGCCCTGAGACTTTCGACTACAACGACTTCATGGTCCGCCCCGGGTACGAAACGGAATTCTTTCCCAAGCTGCTGCGCCGCCTGGACTCTCAGGGAACGGCGCGGCTGGAGCTTTACTCCCTCCGGGAGTCCTCTCCGACCCTCAAATTCCTGCCTGGCATGGCCCGCAACAGCGGCTACGCAGTGGAAGTGTCAGAAGAGGACGTGGCCCCCGGTCTGGACCTGCCGAATACCTGGGACGAGTATCTTTCCATGCTTTCCAAGAAGGATCGCCATGAACTCCGGCGCAAGTTCCGGCGCCTCGATGGGTTGGACGAATGGCGCTGGTACGTGGTCGATACCGAGGACGAAGTTGTGGACCGGTTGGACGATTTTCTTCGGCTGATGAGAATGAGCGACCCGGAAAAGTCCGAGTTCATGACGCCAAAGCGGGAAAAGTTCTTTCGAGAAATGGCGCGGCGCACCGCTCAACTGGGTCTGATCAAATTGTTCTTCATGGAGGTCAATGGTAGTCTGGCGGCTTCCAGCATTTGTTTCGACTATGGGTCCACACGCCTGCTGTACAACAGCGGGCACGACCCGGAGTTGCGGTATTACAGCGTGGGGCTGCTGATGAACGCGTTGTGCCTGCGAGACGCCATCGAGCATGGGAAGGCCTACTTCGATTTTCTGCGCGGGTCGGAACCGTACAAGTACCACCTGGGCGGCCGGAACCACACCCTGTACCAGATGGTGGTTACCAAGAGTTGAGTGTCAACCGGGTCGCCTTCATCAGCTTTCATGCCTGTCCGTTAGCCGCCCCGGGGGTGGGCAAGGCCGGTGGTATGAACGTCTACGTCCGGCAGTTGGCTGCTGCCCTTGGGGGACTGGGCGTTGCAGTGGATGTTTTCACCCGGAAGCACCCGGACGCTGCCTCGTTCATCGAGGAGGCGGGTCCGCTGGTGCGGGTCGTCCACCTCCCCGGAGGCGGGGATGACGTTGCCATGGAAGGGTTGTTCGACCACCTTCCGTGCTTCCTCGACGCGGTGGCGGATTTCTGCTCGGACGAGGGCCTGACCTACGACGCGGTCCATTCCCATTACTGGATGTCCGGATGGGTGGGGCAGCGTCTGGCCCGGCGCATGGGAGCGCCCCATGCGGTCACCTTCCATACCATGGCGCTGATCAAGATGCAGGCCCGGGCGGGCGAGTCGGAGATACAGGAACGGCAGCAGGTCGAGCGTGAGTTGATAGCCGATGCCGACCGGGTGGTTGCGTTCAGCCCGCACGAGCGGGACTCCATGGTCCGGCTCTACGGCGGCGATGCCGAGCGGATTACCCTGGCCCCATGCGGCGTGGACCTGTCCCGGTTCCAGCCTCTGGAACGCTCGGAAGCGAGGTTGCGGCTGGGATTGAACGGGGAGAAGGTGTTGCTTTTCGTCGGCCGGATGGAGGAGCTGAAAGGCCTGGACCTGTTGGTGCATACCGCCGCGCAAATGGAGCCGGGCGACGGGATGCGGGTGCTGGTGGTCGGCGGAGACGACGGCAAGCAGGGGGAGGGAGAGCGCATTCGCCGGTTGGCCCACGACCTCAAAGTTGAGGACATATTCGACTTCGTGGGGAGGGTGGACCAGGCGGAGCTACCCGTGTACTACAGTGCCGCGGACGTTTGCGTCGTCCCGTCCTTCTACGAGAGTTTTGGGTTGGCGGCCCTGGAATCCATGGCCTGCGGCACTCCCGTGGTGGCCTCCCGGGTTGGCGGTCTTTCTACGGTGGTGCAGCACGGGCGCACCGGGTATCTCAAATCCTGGCGCTGTCCCGAAGCCTTCGCCAACTCGGTGGAAATGATCCTGTCCAGCAAGGCCCTGCAGGACAGCATGGGAGATGCTGCCCGGCTCCGGGCCCAGGATATGAGCTGGGAACGGGTGGCAGAACGGATGCTGGCGATTTACGAGCATGAGCAGGCAGGGCATCCGCAGTAGAGGGCAGGTCCCTGTCTGTGGGTTAGGAACAGAATGCCGGAACCGGTTTCAACGAATTCTCCCTTCCTGGCTCCCCCCGTTTAAAGATGTAGGTTCCATGGAGGTATACCGGGCATGGCAGAAACTCCAGAGCGCGTCCTGGTAGTCATTCCCCATCCGGGCAGCGCGGAAATATGGTGCGGCGGTACCCTGGCGCGATGGATCCAAGAGGGCGCCGAAGTGCATTACGTCGTCTGCACCGACGGCGGCAGGGGAACGGACCTGCCCGGAATCACCTCGGAAGAATTGGCCGCTGCCCGTGCCCGGGAGTTGATGGATGTAACGCGCATCCTGGGCGTGGACGATGTGGTGATGTTGAACCACCCCGACGGGGAACTGGAAGACACCAGCGAATTCCGTAAGGAACTGGTGCGTGAGATCCGCCGCATTCGTCCCGACACAGTCATCGTCTCCGAACCCTACCGGATGGACCTGACCTGGCACCGGGACCACCGGATAGCCGGACAGGTAGCCCTGGACGCCGTTTTTCCATACGCCCGCGATCACCTCCATTTCGGAGACCTGTGGAGCAACGAGGGGTTGGAGCCCCACAAAACGGGAACAGTCCTGTTCTGGGGCACCGAGCGGCCCAATGTATTTGTCGACATATCCAGCACGCTGGACCGCAAAATCGAGTTGGTGCGCACCCGCCGGTCCCAGATGGGTGGTTATAGCGAGGACGAGGTTTCCAGTTTCGTCCAGGACCAGGCGAGGGAAGCCGCCTCGGAAGAGGATTCCCTGGAATACGCCGAGGCGTTCCGGCGAGTTACGTTCCGGACGACCTAGATCGGGCAAGGGAAAGTCGCAGGCATAGGCTGCATTTATCGTCCAGGTATCAAAGGAACGCCCGGGCTTCGGCCGGGCGTTCTATTTTTCCGCTGCCATCGAGTTTCCCTAGATGGGCGACTCCCCCGGTTCCGTCAGCATAACATCCCGCAGCAGCGGCAGGGGTGGGCCCCCATGGGAGAGCAGGGCGTCGTGGAACCCTTTGAGGGTGTATGAGGAACCCTCCTGGCGGCGGTAGTCCTCCCGCAGTTTGAGGATCATCAGCTTCCCCAAGGTGTAGTTGAGATACCCCGGGTCAAAGGTTCCCCTCAATGCTTCCCGGCAGGCCGGGTACTCCTCCATGTAGGCGTAGTCCATGAAGAACCGGGTGGCCTCGTCCACGGTCATGCCGTCGGTATGCATGCCCAGAGAGCACAGGTAGCGGCAGTTGCGGACCAGGGCTTCCAGCAGCTGGGTCACCTGCAGTTCCCGCTCGCCCCTTGCGTACTCCGTCTCCAGCATCATCTCCTCAGTGTAGTGGGCCCATCCTTCGGTGAAGGCGTAGGAAGTGGCCACCCGGTTGATTAGCGGCAGATCGCTCCCATACCGGTTATGCAGGTGGTGGGTGAAGTGGCCGGGGTAAACTTCATGGATGGAGATGATGCGCATGGTGGCATAGTTGAAGTTGGACAGCCATTCCTCCTGCTGGCTCGGCGGCCAGTCATCCTCCACCGGGGTCACGTAGTAGAAGGACTCCGTCGCCCGGCTCTCCAGGGAACCGGGGCTGTCCATCGCGGCAAAGGCGTAACGCATGTAAGCCGGGGTCTCAACCACCTGGCAGCGGTCCTCCGAGGGCAGGCTGACAACGTCGAAGTCAATGAGGGATTGGCGGATATCTTCCAGCATTTCGCGGGTCTCGGGGATCAGTCCTGACGCGGTGGGGTGGTTCCGGCTGATCTCCGCCACCGTCTCCCGCACCGAACGGTCGGGATGGATGGCCACGGCGGCTTCGGCCAGCCGGTCCAGGTTGGCCTGGAGGTTGGCCTGCCCCAGTTCGATGATTTGGGAAAGAGGTACGGAGAGGCCCTCCCCGGTACTGAGCATGTCCGAGTAGAGGCGGCTGCCGATGGCGAAGTCCTGGTGAGCAGCCCTCCGGCGGTCTCGGAGACTCTCTACAAAATTGTCGATGGCGGCGGCGGCGGTTTCCCTGACCTCGTTGAACCCGGTCAGCACACCGGAGTCGCTGCAATCGGCGGCGGCCTGGGCAAGGTCTTCCCGGTAAAATCGGGCCATTCCGGCGTAGCTTTCGATGCTCATATCCAGGACGGCCTCCCCCACCTGGGACTCGAGGTAGGTGTCCAGGGCGTGGAGGAAGTCCGGCACCTGCGTCATGGCAAGGGTTGCGGAACGGAGGCGGTCGGTCAGCGGGGCGTAGTTCCGCCGGACGTAGCCGCCCATGTTCAGGTAGCCCACTTGCCGCATCGGATTGCGCTCCACCGGCCGCATCTCTTCCAGGTTGAACAACTCCCGCCGCAGGAACAGGTCCAGCAGCCTCACGCTTAGCATTTGCTCCGGAGTGAATGTGGTGACATCCAGGCCGGATAGCTGGGCGAGGCCGTGGCGCAGGCTCTCGATTCGGCGTCGGGTCGGGCCCGGCGACAGGTCCGGGAGTCGCCCGTCATATTCGTGAAGCCCGATCCGGGAACCGGCGGTGGGGTAGAATTCCCAGTGATTGCGCACCTGCTCCCGGGCCAGTCGGTCGAATGCGTCGAAGGCGGCGTTGCTGGACATGAAGGGCCTCCGCTGGGTGATAAATTGGCCGGCCCCGCAACGCGCATCAGCGTTGGGGGCCAGTAGAGATTGCAACTTGCCGTGTGGTGGGACCGGTGTCGTCGCGAAGGGTCAGGCGTGCGTTTACTCCACCACTTCGCTGATCAGGAACTGGGGAGTGATGTCGGTGAAGTTGGGGACGTCGCCGATGAGTTCCCGTCCGTGGGTCTTGAAGCCTTCGTGGACG
The DNA here is from genome assembly GCA_951812535.1 of uncultured Dehalococcoidia bacterium. Taxonomy (GTDB): domain Bacteria; phylum Chloroflexota; class Dehalococcoidia; order Lucifugimonadales; family UBA3495; genus CATOSK01. The sequence continues at coordinate 413,413 of CATOSK010000003.1, forward strand.
TTGTCCACCGTGTCGAAGTAGAGAGTCCCGATAGCCACGAACCGGGGCGGCGCGCTGGGGTCGGCGTCGGAGATACCCTTTTCCACCTCGATGCGGCCCAGGCCGAAGGACTCCAGACGTTCCCTCACCAGGGGCATATGGGTGTTGGCGTAGTAGTCTATGTTGAAGTTCTTGTCCTCTTCGTTGGGATAGTACACCGAAACTTTGATCATGGTCGCTGACCTCTCCAACTGTCTGGTTGCGGGCCAATTGTAACCCAAGCATGGAACGGTTACTACCGCCAGGGGGAGACTGGTGGATCGGGGAAAGCCGGGATGGGGTCTCGGGTGCGGGAACCAAAACAGGGGCACGCCATGGCGCGCCCCTGTGCGTATCCGTGGAATTTCCTGTGGCTGGAGAGGTTACTTGACCTCGACGGCAGCGCCGGCCTCTTCCAGCTTGGCCTTGATGGACTCGGCCTCGTCCTTGGCGATGGCTTCCTTGACCCGGGCCGGGGCGGACTCGACCAGTTCCTTGGCTTCCCGCAGGCCGAGGGCGGTGACCTCGCGGACGGCCTTGATGACGTTGATCTTGTTGTCGCCGAAGTTCTGTAGCATCACGTCGAACTCGGACTGCTCATCCTCAGCGGGAGCGGCTTCGGCGGCGGCTCCGGCGGCGGGGGCCGCCATGGCAACGGGGGCGGCGGCGGTCACGCCGAACTGTTCCTCAAGGGACTTGACCAGGTCGGACAGTTCAAGAACGCTCATTTCCTTGATTGCATCCAGGATCTCTTCTTTGGTAGCCATATCTTCCTCCTAGTTATTGTTTGCGAACGGTTCTTTGGATTGTTCCAGATTTTAACGCTGATGTAAATCGTGTCATGTCCCGGGAAGGTCGATGACGCCCGCGCTGCCCTGGGCATGAGGGTCGTCATCCTCCGGGCCCGTCGGACTGCCGCTGCGGACTTTCCCGTTCCATTCCTCAATGGTGACCTCCACCAGGGCTGTGACGCCCAGGTCCTGGGGCGGCGGCTCGTGATAGTCCTCACCTCCGGTGCGGCCGGGAAAGTAACGCCGGACCATCTGATCAAACAGCTGGAACTTTTCCGTCTCGTCGGTAACCTCCCGGGAGTGGCCGAACAGCACCACGCTCCGGTAGTTCATGGAGTGGTTCATCGCCTTGCGAGAGTAAACGAGCCCGTCGGTGATGGTAACGGAAACGCACACCGGAGCGTCGTCGGACAGGTGCTTGAGCAGGCGGCTGCGAATGGACCCGTGCAGGTACATCCGGTCCGGGTGAGCGGAATCGTAGTGGTAGGACATGGGGATGACCACCGGAGCGCCATCCTCAATGGTACCCACGTGGGCCACCAGTCCCGAGGACAGTATGCTGACTGCTTCCTCAGGGGCCGCCCGTTCGGGGTGGTTCCTGATCGTCGTCCGGCTGGTCGACGGTGGTATGCCGGTGGTTGGCTGCATCACGGGTTAATCGTCGGACTCCTCCGCTCCTTCTCCGGCTTCTTCCAGCTGGCGGATCCGGGCCTGGAGCACGCCGCCGAAGGCCCACAACGGGCCGTTGAGAACGTTGATCAACCCCGAAATCGGGGCCTGGATCTGTCCCAGGAGCTGGGATAGCAGTATCGGCCGCGGCGGCAGGGCGGCAAGACGCTCCACCTCCGGGGTTGGCAGGGCAGGGCCGCCGCCCACCACCGCTCCCTGGATGGTCAGGGCGGAGCGGGTGGTTCGGATGTAGTCGCTGAGGGTCTTGGCCACGTCCACCGGCTCGTCGTAACCGAAGGCGACGGCGGTGGGGCCCTCCATGATGTCCTTGAGTTGGGGCATGTCGGCGGCATCGGCGGCCAGGCTCATCAGGGAATTCTTGATGACGACCAACTCGACTCCCGCCTCCCGGGTACGGCGACGGAGGTCGGTCATTTCGTTGACTGGAATCCGGCTGAACCCGGTGGTAACCGCTATGGAACAACGTTCCAGCTTCTCCTGGAGCTCGGCCACTTTATCTACTTTGGTTTGGGTGGGCACGGTAGTCCCCTTCCTTTGGAGAGTTTGGGTCTGAAGAGTTTGGTTCGGGTTTGTTTGGCGGGAAAAAGAAACCCTGCGCCGGTTGAGAAGCGCAGGGAACAGTTTGAACTGGGTTGCACGCTATGAAGGGCATGTGTCCCAAGGTGTTCTTGCGCCTCGGCGGGCGGCTGGAGTTTGGAACTCAACCCTTAACCCCGTTTGGGGGCCCGCTGTCTCCGGCTATTCAGTTTTCGCGATTATACACCAATTATTCGGGTGGTTTAAGTCCCTGCAGGGCTCCCAAGTCGATGGATACGCTGGGGCCCATCGAGGTGGTCATATAGGCTGTCCTGAGGAAAGCGCCTTTGACAGCCTCGGGCCTGGAACGGACGATGGAGTCCATCAGCACCGCGAGGTTTTCCATCAGGGTTTCCGTCTCGAAGCTGCACTTGCCGAACTGGCTGTGAATGATCGAAGTCCGGTCAGTGCGGAACTCCAGGCGCCCGGCCTTTGCTTCCTGGATGGTGCGGGGAAGATCGCGGGCCTGGACCATGGTTCCTGTCCTGGGGTTGGGCATCAGGCCGCGGCGGCCCAGGACCCGGCCCAGCCGTCCGATGCGGGGCATGATCTCGGGCACGGCCAGTCCCACTTCGAAATCGACCCAGCCGCCTTCGACCCGTTCGATAAGATCGTCGTCTCCGACGAAGTCGGCCCCGGCCTGGCGGGCAATGTCGGCGGCCTCTCCGTTGGCGAAGACCACGACGCGCACCTGCTTGCCCAAACCGTGGGGAAGGACGGTGACGCCCCGGACCATCTGGTCCGCGTGGCGGGTGTCCGCATTGGTGCGCAGGTGGATTTCCATGGTCTCGTCAAACTTGGTGGCTGACGATTCCTTAAGGAGATCGATGGCCTCCTGGGGATTGTAGGGGCGGTCGGCATCCACCGTGGCGGCAACGCCGGAATAACGTCGGCTGTGTTTGGGCATCTCTCTATTCCTCTCTCCTGGCCTCGCTATCTCAGCCGCTGACTTCAATGCCCATGCTGCGGGCGGTCCCTTCGATGATGGCCATGGCCTGCTCCACCGAGGAGGCGTTGAGGTCTTTGAGCTTGGTTTCGGCAATTTCCCGAAGAGCCTGCCGGTCGATTGCACCGACGGCTCCTTCGTGGAAGTCGCCCCGGCCCTTCTCCACGCCGGCGGCCCGGCGGAGCATATCCGAGGCGGGCGGGGTGCGGGTCACGAAGGTGAAGGAGCGGTCCTCGTACACCGTCAGGTGTACTGGAATGATGGTGCCGGCCTGGGTGCCGGTCCGCTCGTTGTACTCCTTGACGAAGTTCATGATGTTGACACCGTGCTGACCGAGGGCCGGTCCCACCGGTGGGGCCGGAGTCGCCTTGCCGGCCTCCAGCTGGAGCTTGATGATCGCGCGTACTTTCTTGGCCACCGGTCCTCCTTAGGTCCTTTCCACCTGTAGAAAGTCCAGTTCCACCGGTGTTTCCCTGCCGAAGAAGGACACCAAAACCCGGACTTTGCCTTTGCTCTGGTCCACGTCGTTGACGGAACCGATGAAATCCACGAAGGGTCCCTCGGTGATGCGCACCGCATCGCCCTTCTGCAGGCCGATGTTGACCCGGGTGGGCCCGGACTCGACCTGTTTCAGAATGGCGTCAAGCTGGCTGTCTTCAAGGGGAACCGGCTTGGGACGCTTGTCGTAATCGTCCTCGCTGGATACAAACCCGGTGACGCCAGGAGTGTTCCGGACGACGTACCAGCTTTCATCGTCCATCTGCATCTGGACCAGGATGTAACCCGGAAACAGCTTACGCCGTTCGGAGCGGCGCTTGCCTTCCTTGAAGATGACCTCTTCCTCGGTCGGTACGATGACCTGATAGATGCGGTCCTGCATGTCCAAGCTCTGGATCCGCAGGTCCAGGTTCCTTTTGACCAAGTCTTCCTGCCCCGAGTAGGTATGAACGATATACCAGTGAGGATCCTGGTCTTCTTCAATTCTATTCAGATTGTAGGTAGTCATGGCGAATTCCCCCTCGCCCGGACACGTCACTTAGTCAGGCGGGTGCGTATCACCTTAGGGTCGAACGTAAGGCGCTAGAAGATGAAGCGGTTGAAGACCTCGGCAAACACCCGGTCAAGACCGCCGAGAAAAACGCCCACCGCGATGGCCAACACGATGACCACCATGGTCAGGCGGGCGGTCTCCTCCCTGCTGGGCCATACCGACTTGCGGAGCTCGGAAATGACCTCCTGCATGAAGGTGACCGGATTGACCCGCCCCATGGCGCCCCGCGCGATGGGGTTGGGACGGCGGGCGGATGCCCTTGCCATGACCTATCTCACTTCGCGGTGGACCCGGTGGGTACGGCACCGGGAGCAATACTTCCGCAGCTCCATGCGCTGGGTGTCGTTCCTGCGGTTCTTCACCGTGCCGTAGTTTCGCTCGCGGCAGTCGCTGCACTGCAGGGTGATGACGCCGCGGACATCGGTGGTCTTTCTGGCCATCTGCTAACTCCCAACCTGACGGTCCCTGAGGGCCGGCGATATGGCGATATATGAATACCCGGCTGTCCTCGTCGGACAGCCGGTCGTGGTGTTTCTAGTCGAGCAGCCTGGTGAACACGCCGGCGCCGACGGTGCGTCCGCCCTCGCGGATGGCGAAGCGGAGACCCTCTTCGATGGCAACCGGGGTGATCAGGTTGATGGTCATGGTGATGTTGTCGCCGGGCATCACCATCTCCACACCCTCGGGCAGACCGATCTCGCCGGTGATGTCGCTGGTGCGGATGTAGAACTGGGGCTTGTACCCGGGGAAGAAGGGCGTATGGCGACCCCCTTCCTCACGGCTCAGGACGTAGACCTCGGCCTCGGCCCGGGAATAGGGCCGCATGGAGCCGGGCTTCACAATCACCTGGCCGCGCTCCACCTCGTCCCGGTCAACGCCTCGCAAGAGAATTCCCACGGCGTCGCCGGCCTCGGTGGTGTCCAGCAGCTTGTGGAACATTTCCAGGCCCGTGGCCACGGTCTTCCGGACGTCGCCGTAGCGGATGATCTCGATTTCCTCGCCGACCTTGAGGGAGCCGCGCTCGACCCGGCCGGTCACCACGGTGCCGCGGCCCTTGATCCCGAAGACGTCTTCAACGGGCATCAGGAAGGCCTGGTCGGTGATGCGGGTGGGCATAGGGAAATAGTCGTCCATCGCCTGCACCAGGTCGGTGATGCCCTGTTCGTACTCCTGGTCGCCTTCCAGGGCCTTCAGGCCGCTGACGCGAACGATAGGAGTGTCATCGCCGGGGAACTCGTAGCGGCTGAGCAGCTCGCGGACTTCCAGCTCCACCAGCTCCAGCAGCTCCTCGTCGTCCATCATGTCCACCTTGTTCAGGGCGACGATGATGCTGGGCACTTCCACCTGGCGGGCCAGGAGGATGTGCTCCCGGGTCTGGGGCATCGGGCCGTCGGGAGCGCTGACGACGAGAACAGCGCCGTCCATCTGGGCCGCGCCGGTAATCATGTTCTTGATGTAGTCGGCGTGTCCGGGGCAGTCAACGTGGGCGTAGTGACGGGCTTCGGACTCATACTCCACGTGGGCGATGGCGATGGTCACGCCGCGGGCCTTCTCTTCGGGAGCGTTGTCGATCTCGTCCAAGCCGCGGAAGCTGGCCAGATTGCGCTCCGCCTGCACCCGGGTGATGGCGGCGGTGAGGGTGGTCTTGCCGTGGTCAACGTGACCAATGGTGCCCACGTTCATGTGGGGCTTGGACCGGTCGAACTGCTGCTTTGCCATTTGGGGTTCCTCTCCTTAGATTCTGCTAACCGAGCTTTGGTTGGTTAACCGGGGTTATGCTCGCCCTGTGGTTTTCACCTGATGGTTGCCCGTTCGGACCCGGCGCTGCGGGTCTTGCTGTTCACCCCTGCTCTTCCGGTTGGTGGCGCTGGAGCCCAGAGGCGGGATTGAACCGCCGACCCCGTTCTTACCAAGAACGTGCTCTACCGCTGAGCTATCTGGGCCCTTGACCCCTGACGTCTCTCCGGAGCAGTTGACCCCGGACGGCTGTTGCACCGGAACATTGCCAGGATTTTCGTCCGGGAACGGACCATTTATGGAAAGTTCCCGGTGCGATTACGGTGGTGGAGGGGGCAGGATTCGAACCTGCGAACTCCTTCCGGAGGCCAGATTTACAGTCTGGTGGCTTTAACCGCTCACCCACCCCTCCATGAGTCTATGTCCTGGACCAACAATCTGTTGTTTGCTGTCCTCCCGCACACCCGGGTCAATGGGTGTGGACATAACTTGCAGAGCCCCAGAGGGGACTCGAACCCCTAACCTGTCGATTACAAATCGACTGCGCTACCGTTGCGCCACAGGGGCATTGGTGCTCAACACCCGGTACACCAGAAAAAGGCCCCGCGACGTCGGGACCTTCTCGGGCGCCACTGAATGTTCCTCGGAAAGTATATATTTCCAGAGCGCTCGGAGTCAATAGGTTGAATCGGCGGTTGCGGGCATCGCCCCCAAGAGACCGGTGGCGTGGATTACGTGCCGTTGTCGAGTGTTCGTCCAGATTCCTCAGAATGACCTGCCCTGCCCGTCAGAGGCCCGGAAAGTTCCAGGGAAGTTGCCCGGGACCCGTTTTCTCGGACTTGGCGGGGCATGACGAAACGCCTCCGGAAGCACCTTAGATGCTGGCCTTGGTCAAGCCAAGCGGTAAGGCTTGGCATGCCCGCGTTGGCAACCTGCTTTTCCGATCCCCGCCCCTTATACTGAAGATATTGCAAAGACATGGACGGTACCCTGTTGCGTTTTTGGAACGGCCGCATCGCTCCAGCGTTTCAGCGGCCCGTCTCAGCACCCATGCATTGCGGTGAACAGAATATGACAGGATTGGGACCCGACAACACATCCCGTGAACCATCCGGCGGGAATGTGGGATGCAACCGGCGAAAGAAATCCGGCGGCGGTGAACCCATCGCAGTGGTGGGGATGGCCTGCAAGTTCCCCGGCGCGCCGGATGTCGCCGCCCTGTGGCGCCTGCTGGATGCCGGAAAGAACGCGATTACCGAAGGGGAACCGGGCTCCGGTATTGGGCGTATCGGCCAGTTTTACCCCAGGTCTGCCGCCCAATACCCTGCGTGCAGGTTCGCCGCCCTGGTGGATGAGATAGACCTGTTTGATGCCGAGTTTTTCCGCATTTCACCGGTGGAAGCGCAATTTCTGGACCCTCAGCAGAGAATGACCCTGGAAACCTGCTGGCAGGCTTTGGAGAATGCAGCCATAGACCCCGAACGCCTGAGAAACACCCGCAGCGGCGTGTACATTGGCATCAGCAACAACGATTACCGGGGCGTGAGCCTTGCTTCCGCCAGCCAAACCAGTGAGCCGGCAGCCAGCCTCTATACCGTCAGCGGAACATCCTTCAACACCGTTGCCGGAAGAGTCGCCTATGCCCTCGGCCTCGAAGGGCCGGCCGTCGCCCTCGACACCGCTTGCTCGTCTTCGCTGGTGGCGGTGCACCAGGCCGTAACGGCCCTGCGGCAGGGCGAGGCGGACCTCATGCTGGTGGGAGGGGTGCAGGCCATATTTTCTGGCCGCCTGACCCAGCTGCGGGCCCAGGCCGGTATGCTGTCGCCCGACGGCCAGTGCAAGGCATTCGACTCCTCCGCCAACGGGTTCGTCCGGGGTGAAGGCTGCGGCGTGGTCGTCCTGAAACGCTTGAGTGACGCCCAGTCCGACGGCGATCCCATCTGGGGCACCATCCTGGGAACCGCCATCAACCAGGACGGCGCCAGCGCGGGCCTGACGGTGCCCAGTGCCGATGCCCAGGTCAAGGTTATCGAAGACGCCCTGCTCCAGGCTGGCATCGGACCAGCAGAGGTCGACTACCTGGAAGCCCACGGCACTGGTACCGAGGTTGGAGACCCCATTGAACTAAACTCCGCAGCGGAGGCCTACGGCAAAGGCCGTGCAACGGACCGCCCCCTGCTGGTCGGTTCAATCAAGACCAACGTGGGGCACCTGGAACCAACGGCAGGCGTTGCTGGACTGATGAAAACCTTGCTTTCCATGAGGCATGGCGTCATCCCCAAGCACCTGCACTTCAACAATCCTAACCCCCGCATGGACTGGGCCAACCTGCCGGTTCGAATAACCAGCCAGAAAACCGGCTGGCCCCTCTCTCCGGAGCGTCCTCCCCGGGCCGGTATCAGCTCCTACGGTTGGTCTGGGACCAATGCCCACGTCGTTGTCGAAGGCTATGGGCCGCCAGACCTCCCTGTGGCCGGCAAGGCAGCCATATCGTGGCCCTCCGGGAATTCGTTACCCGTTTCGGCATATCCTTCCCAGGGCGACGCCCAGTCGTCCGGGCGGGACAACGCCCTGGAAGAACGGCCCGCACGACTTCTCCCTTTGTCCGGCAAGTCCGAAAACGCCCTCCGCGACTCCGCCCGGGCCTACCGGGCGTGGCTGGAAGAACATGGGGACGAGTCAACCCTTTGCGACCTGACCTGGTCCGCCGGCGTGGCACGAAGCCACTTCGACTTCAGGGACGCCCTGGTTTTTCGGGATGCCGGTTCCCTGGCCCAGGTTCTGGATGCCGTTGCCGGAGCCCCAGATCCCCCTCCCCTCCAACGGGCCGCCAGGGTCGCATTTGTCTACACCGGCCAGGGCAACCAGTGGGTGGGCATGGGCGAAGCGTTGTACCGGCACGAGCCCGTCTTTCGCGCAGTGATGGACCGCTGCGACCGCTGCATCAGGGAGGAACGGGGAACATCCCTCCTGGATGTTATGTTCGGGCGGTCCGGCTCGGAAGGCGATCTCGACGAGCCCAGGTGGACTCAACCAGCCATTTACGCCTTGGAATGTTCCCTCACCGCCCTGTGGAAAAGCGTCGGCATTGGACCCGTCGCGGTGCTGGGACACAGCCTGGGAGAGATAGCCGCTGCCCAGGCCGCCGGCGTGTTCAGCTTGGAAGATGGGATGAAGTTTGCCTCCGCCCGCGGGAGGCTTATGGGGAATCTCCCTCGTGCCGGGGCCATGGCCGCTGTTTTCGCCCCTGCTGCCGCGGTGTCCGAAGCAGTTTCCCAATGGCGGGCGGACCATGTCGGATCGGACCTCTCCATAGGCGTCGACAACGGCACCCACCAGGTCATCAGCGGACCGGCCGCTGAGGTGCACGCCTTCGCCGACCAGCTGGAATCCGGCGGCGTTAACGTGCGGCGTCTCCGCCCCAGTCCCGCGTATCACAGCCCCCTCGTGGAACCGGGGCTCGATGGCCTCCAGGCAGTTTTCGATGACATTCCGGTATCCCAGCCTTCCCTCCCCCTGGTCAGCAACGTGACCGGAAAACCGGTGGGGCCCGACCAGACGATGGATGGCGCTTACTGGCGACAGCACGCTCGTCAGCCAGTGCGGTTCGCCAGTTGTGTTGAAACCCTGGCCGCCGGACTGGATGTCGACGCGGTCATCGAGCTTGGCCCCCACGCCATCCTTGGACCCCTGGTTTCGTTGAACTGGCCCCGGTCGGCCGGTGCGGCCGATGCCCCCCTGGTGCTGCAGAGTATGCTCCGCCCATCCTTCGATGGTTCTGAGCCGGAACGGGCGGATGCCTTTTTGAGCGCGGTGGCCGGGGCCTACCGCGCAGGCCTCCCGGTGGACTTCAGAGGCCTGTTCGCCGGCGAACGGCGCCGCAAGATAAGCATCCCCGGCTACCCATTCCAGCGTCGGCGATTCTGGGTCTCCGCCCCGGAGCGGCGAGTTTCCGAAGACTCCCATCCGCTGCTGGGCACCAGACATGAATCACCCCGGGGCGAGGTCACCTTCGAAACGGATATGTACCCTTCCGACCCGGCTTGGCTGCAGCACCACCGGGTTTACGGCCGCGTGATAATGCCCGGCGCCCTCTTCGGCGCCATGGCTGCCGCCGTATCGGGGACAGAGGGGGGTTCCGGCCTCGCCATCGACGAGTTGCAGCTGCTCAGCCCTCTCGTCTACCCCGAGTTTGACGGTGAAGGTGGCTCGGAGGAGCCGGGCAAGCGGATCAGCCTGGTGGTGGATGGTGCCAGTGGCAGTCAACCCAGGCGGTTCGAAATATTCAGCAAAGGGGATGGGGACGAATCCTGGGTCCTCCATGCGGAGGGGCGACTTTCCCCGCCGGACGGGCGTCCTGCGCCTGCCGAAAGGATCGACCTCGAGTCCCTGAAAGCCGGATTGCTCCCCCAGGACTTGTCGGCCTACTACCGCACCAAGGCCGCCACGGGCATCGATTTGGGCCCCTCCTTCCGCACGTTGGAAGCTCTGTGGGGCGACCGCGGCGAGGCCCTTGCCGAAGTCTGTCTGCGGGGACCGGATGAGGGGTACAACACGGCTGCGCATCCCCTGGTTCTTGACGGCTGTTTCCAGGTCCTGTCCGCCGCCCGTCACCTGTCGGACATCGGTGGGGAAGCGACCTATCTGCCCTTCGCCTGGGAACGCCTTTGGCTCAACGGGCCAATGCCGGAAAGCCTGGTCTGCCACGCCCGGCTGCGCCAGGAAACGCCGGAAACGGCAGTGGCTGAGGCGGCCTCTTCGCCGGAAACCCTGACCGGGGATCTGGTGTTCTATTCCACCGATGGCATTGCCTTGGGCGACCTGACCGGTTTCACCCTGAAGCGGGCCAACCGTTCATCCCTCTTCTCCTCTACCGAGGGCCTGCAAGACCTGCTGTACGAGGTGGCATGGCGTGACCGTCCCTTGCGGGACAGGCTCCGCCCCGCCTTGGAATTGGCCGCTCCGTCTGCCGTTGCTGCAGAGACGGCTGACTTTGCGGAGTACCTCGCCCGCGAAGGCGTCCAGATTGACGACCGGGCCGCGTTGCTGAGCGGCCTGGAACAATTATCCCGCGCCTACTCCCTGGCCGCCCTGAAACGGTTGGGCTGGAGCCGGCGGGCCGGCGCATCCATTGAGCCGGAGCAGCTGACCGAAGAAATGGGGGTTGTTCCCCAGCACTCTCGGCTGTTGGAAAGAATGCTGCGCTTGTTGTCCGACGCCGGTGTTCTGGAAAAATCGCCGGGTCCGCGATATCAGGTTCTGGTGGGAGAGGGCGACCCCCTGCCCGGCGATGCCCTGGCCGATCCGGAAGCATTTGCGGGCCGGTTGGCCGAACTTCACCCCCACGGAGTAAACGAACTTGGTCTGCTCCAACGGAGCGGAGGCGCCCTGGCAGAAGTGCTTCAGGGAGATGTGGACCCCCTGTCGATTCTCTTTCCCAGGGAAGGGCCCGGAGCCTCGGACTTTTACTTCACCGCACCCGCCTCCCGGGCCTCCAACCGTTTGCTGGGTGATGCCGTTGCAGCCCTGGTAGCCAACTGGCCCCAGGACCGCCGTTTGCGGATCCTGGAGATAGGAGCCGGCACCGGCTCAGGTACATCCGTTGTGCTGCCGGAACTCCCGGAGAACAACTTCGACTACGTCTTCACCGACATTTCGGCAGGGTTCTTCGCCGAAGCGGAGAACCGCTTCAGGGATTCGGGCGCCCCCATAGAGTACCGCCCCCTCGACATCGAACGCGACCCGGCGGCCCAGGGATTCGATCTTCACGCCTATGATCTCGTGATTGCTGTCAACGTCCTCCACGCCACGCGGGATCTGGGCGAGACCCTCGGCCATTGCCGTGACTTGCTGGCGGCTTCCGGTCAACTGGTTGCCGTCGAAAGCCTGCGTGGACGGGGCTGGCAGGACATGACCTTCGGCCAGTTGGACGGCTGGTGGCGTTACTCTGATGCCTACCGACCCGAACATGCCATTGCCTCGCCCGGTACATGGCGCCAGGCCCTCCTCGACGCCGGTTTCCAGGACCCGGTCGTTCTCGGCGGAGAAAGCAGGAGCGAACACGAGGGGCCCCTGGGCTCCGGTGTGATCATCGCTCAGGGGCCTACCACCGTATCCTGGCCCCCCGGCCTATGGGTAGTGCTGGAAGATGACGACGCTATCACGACACCGCTGGCGGCCGCCCTTGCTTCCCAAAATCAGGCGGTGGTGGTGACGGGAAGGAATAGCTGCGAAGCGCAAAGCGCGGATCCTGCTCTGATAACTCATCTGCCGGTAGCCCCGGACGACCGGGCCTCGTGGCGGAAACTGCTGCAGGGTCTGCCCAAAGACCTGCCCCTGCAGGGCATAGTCCATGGTTCTTCACTGGCAGGTCATGGTATCAATGCAACCACCCAGGAACTGACAGAAGATGCCCAAGAAGCCACCGCCAGCGCACTGGCCCTGGTCCAGGCCTTGCAGGACTGCGACATGACGCCGGCCCGGGGCGTGTGGTTCATCACCCGGGGCGCCCAGGCCCTGGAGCGGGACTACGGCTGGAAAGTCGCCGCCCATTTGGCCGGTTCCCTGTTGTGGGGTTTCGGGAAGGCGGTAGCCCGGGAAGCCGGTTATCTGCAAGCCAGGATGATCGACCTCGACCCGGACGTCGACCCGTCCCCCGAAGACCTCGTAAACGAGTTGATGTTCCCCGACCAGGAAAACCACATCGCCTGGCGCTCCGGCAACCGCCTGGCCGCCCGCTTGGTGAGGACCGGCGCAAACCGGCCTCGCATTACGCTGCCCGAGGACAGAAACTGGCGGTTGGTCCCCACTGCGGGGCAGGGCCTGGAGGGCCTCCATGCCGGACCTGCGACTCCCCGAGCCTTGAACAGTGGAGAGGTCCGGGTGGCGGTGGAGGCGGCGGGCCTCAACTTTTCCGATGTCCTCATCAGCGTGGGCGCTGTGGAAATGGATCCTATGCTGGGAGATGAATTCTGTGGCCGTGTCACCGAAGTGGCCCCCGATGTCTCCCATTTCCAGGTTGGAGATCGCGTGTTGGGATTGGGCATCGGAACTTTCCGCCCCGACCTGATCACCAGGGCCGAGATGGCTGTGCCAGCACCGGAGGGCATTCGCCCAGCGGCGTTGGCCACCATTCCCACCTCCTTCGTCAGCGCCGAGCTGGCCTTCCAGATGTCCGGTCTCAACGACGGCGACCGTGTCCTCATCCACACGGCTTCTGGAGGCGTGGGCCTGGCGGCCATTCAGCTGGCACGGGCGGCGGGAGCCGAGGTCTTCGCCACAGCCAGCGCGCCCAAGCAGGCCTTCCTCCGATCGCTGGGCATCGAGCACGTCTTCGACAGCCGCACCACCGACTTCGCCCCCCAGGTGCTGGCGGCCACCGGAGGAAAGGGTGTGGACGTCGTGCTGAACAGCCTCACCGGCCCCGGCTTCATCGAGTCCAGCCTGTCTTGCCTCGCTCCCGGGGGGCGCTTCGTGGAAATGGGGCGTCGAGATATCTGGACCACGGATCAGATGGCGTCAGAGCGGCCTGATATCGCCTACCACATCCTTGAAGTGGACGCCTTGAAACGCCGGAATCCTGCCGCCGCCGGTGCTTCCCTGCGGCGCGTCATGGAAAGGGTGACCACGGGAGAGTTGACTTCCCTCACCCTAACCCGCTGGCCCATGACCGAGATCATTCCTGCCATGGAGTTCATGCGGTCGGCCAGGCACGTCGGCAAGAACGTCATCATTATGCCGCCCATGGCAGAGGGCCGGCTACGTTCCGACCGCACCTACCTCGTAACGGGCGGGCTCGGCGGCATCGGCACGGTTATTGCCCGGTGGCTGGCCGAGCGCGGGGCGGGGGTCATCGTCCTGAACGGTCGCAGGCCCCCGGACCCCGAAGCCCAGGAGGTTATTGATGCCCTCCGGCGGCAGGGAGCCGATGTCCGGGTGGAGTTGGCCGACATGACCAGCCCCGCCGCGATCGATCAGATGCTGGCACGGGTGGATTCAAACATGCCCCCGCTCGCCGGAGTCATTCACAGCGTGGGCGTCCTCTCCGACGGCTCTCTCGGTAACCAGACCTGGGAACGCTTCGAGCAGGTCCTGTGGCCCAAGGTGTTGGGGGCCTGGCACCTGCACCAGGCCACCCTGGATAAGGACCTGGACTTGTTCGTACTGTTCTCCAGCATTACCGGCGTAGTCGGCAACTCGGGGCAGGGCAACCACGCCGCGGCCAACGCTTACCTGGACCAGCTTGCCGGATACCGCCGCTCCCTCGGCCTGCCGGGGCAATCGATAGCCTGGGGAGCCTGGTCGGGGCTGGGAGAGGCCGAGGAACAACGGGAACGAATCGAACGGCAGCTGGAGGCCTCGGGCACCCATTGGATCAGCCCCCAGCAGGGCCTCGAAGCCTTTGAGGAACTGGTCCGCCGGGAACTTACCTTCGGAATGGTGGCGTCAGTTGACTGGCCGGTGCTGGCCGACAACTTCGACGAACCCCCATCCTTCCTGGCCGAATTGCTGCTGGATGAGGAGGAAAGCGCCGCTTCATCAAACGGCTCATCTGCAGCTGACCTGCTGTCCCAGTTGAGGGAAGGTCCGCCCGATGCCTGGGCCGACATCCTGGTCCCCTTCCTCCAGCGAGAGCTGCAAGCGGTGCTGAGGCTGCCCACACCTCCCGCACCCACGGTCGGGTTCTTCGACCTGGGCATGGATTCCCTCATGGCCGTGGAACTCCGAAACCGCCTCAATCGCACCTTGGCCGGCCAATACACGGTCTCCAATACCGCGGTCTTCGACTTTCCCAATGTTGTGGCCCTCGCCGGACACCTGGGAGCAGAGCTGAAGCCGGTTTTCGGATCCCCCACCCCCGAACCGGTGGAGGCCTATAACTTCCGGAGGACAGAACGTCCGGTCAACACCTCCGACGATTCCACAGCCATCGTCGGCATGGCTTGCCGTTTCCCGGGCTCCCCCAACCTGGAAGCCTTCTGGGACCTGCTTGAAACCGGCCGCCATGCAGTTACCGACGGCCGCCCTGATGCGGGACCCTGGGAAGGGCTGCCCGGGGATCCTGCGGCCCAGAACGCTATTTTCCGGCGCGGTGGATTCGTCAATGACCTTGACCGGTTCGATCACCGGTTTTTCCAGATCTCCCCCATAGAGGCCAGGTTGATGGACCCCCAGCAGCGAATGTTGTTGGAGACCACTTGGCACGCGCTGGAAGATGCCGGAATTGACCCCGAAACCCTCAGGAGAAGCCGGACCGGCTGTTATGTCGGGTTGGGCAGCAGCGAATACCGGGATGTGATATCTGCCAAGGGCGAAGATGACCTGTACTTTGGCACCAGCGGCGCCCTTACCGCCGGGCGGGTGGCTTTTGTTCTGGGTCTCGAGGGGCCAGCCATGCCGGTGGATATGGCCTGCGCCTCTTCCCTGGCCGCCCTGCACCACGCGGTTGCCGCCCTGCAGCGCGGAGAGGTGGACCTCGCCTTGGTCGGCGGCGTCAACGCAACCCTGTCTATGGCGGTGGCCCGGTTCCATCGGGATTTGGGGATGCTCTCCAAATCTGGTCAGTGCAATGCCTTCGATTCCGCCGCCGATGGGTTTGTCCGCAGCGAAGGATGCGGAGTGTTGGTCCTCAAGCATCTCAGCCGGGCGGAAGCCGACGGTAACCGAATCTGGGGATTGGTGAAGGGGACGGCGGTCAACCAGAGCGGGGACAGCGCTGCCCTGCCGGTACCCAACGGGCCTGCCCAGGAACGGGCAATGGACGACGCCCTCGCCATGGCAGGGGTTGATCCCGCCGGCGTGGACTACCTGGAAGCTCACGGTACCGGCACCGACTTGGGAGATTCGATAGAACTACGCGCTCTGGCCTCAGTTTACGGCCGTGGCAGGGAGCCTGAGCGTCCCTTGCTCCTCGGTTCGGTCAAGACCAACATCGGGCACACGGAATGGGCGTCGGGGATGGCCAGCATCATCAAGGCCGTATTGGCAATGCAGCGGCGCGTAATTCCCGCCCACCTCCACTTTCGAAACCCCAATCCCAACTTCGATTGGGAGCAATTGCCGGTAAGGATTACTTCAGAAAAAGCCCCGTGGCCTGCGGTTTCTGACCGGCCGCCCCGTTCGGCGGTGAACACCTTTGGCCTTTCCGGCACCAATGCTCACGTCGTGCTGGAAGGCTGCCCAAGCTCCATTAGTGACCTCGATAGTGACCCCGAGTCCGATGATGGAGAATCTGTGCCGCCTTCGGGCCAGCCCCAACCGGTACCGTTGGTCCTGCCGGCCCAATGCGGCGACATACCAACCCTGGATGAACCCGGACCGGTTCGCACCACCAGGATTTTGCCCCTGTCCGGGAAGTCTCCCGAGGCCCTGCGCCGCCTGGCGGAGGCTTACCTGTCGTGGCTGGATCGCAGCCAGGTAAAGCAGGCTTCGGAAACCCGCCCCAGCGAGTTCCTGGCGGACATGGCATGGACCGCTGGCACCGGCCGCAGTCATTTCTCCCACCGGGCCGGGGTAGTTTTCGATGACTCCGCCGGCCTCAGGGCTGGTCTGGACCAAGTGTTGAACAATGCCAATGGTTCCGGCCAACCGGAATCCCCCGGACCAGTAGGAGTCGCCTTCCTGTACACAGGCTTGGATAACCCGTGGGCCGGCCTGGGAGAGGACTTATACCGGACAGAGCCGGTTTTCCGCGCAGTTCTGGACCGCTGTGACCAACTGGTGAGTCTGGAGACAGGTCAATCACTGTTGGAAGTGATGTTTGGCGACAGCGTGGCCGGAGAGCGCCTCTGTCAACCGGATTGGGCCAACTCCGCTTTATACGCGTTGCAAGTCGCTTCGACCGCCCTGTGGGAAAGCATAGGAATCCTCCCCAGCGCGGCTCTCGGCCGGGGCATCGGGGAAATCGCCGCAGCCCACGCCGCACAGGTGTTGAGCCTGGAGGACGGCATGAAACTGGCGGCGGCCCTGACCGGTCCGGAGGCCGCGCTGCCAGTAGTTCCTGTAGCCTCACCGGCCCTGACTTGGGTAAGCGGCATCAACGGAGGCCCGGTCCAGGACATCGCCAAAGTGGACAACGCTTTCTGGCGGAGGCTGGCGGTGAGAGACGCCGCATTCGAGGATGGGTCGAAGGCCCTGATTCAGGCCGGCATCGATTTGGCAGTAGTCCTGGACTTGGTGGCCGGCGGCAGCGAAATGGTGGACCTCGCTCCAATTCCAGTCCTTGATTCCCGCCTCAGCCCGGGGGTGGATTCATCGGGCGGACCCGGTCGTTTCCTCCAGGCCGTTGCCGCCGCGTACGAAGCTGGGGTGCAGGTCTCGTTCCCGGGGCTTTTTGCGGGAGAGGAGCGGCGCCGCATAGCTATTCCTGAATATCCCTTCCAGCGCCGCAGTTTCTGGGTAAGAGAACGCAAGACCACCCGCTAACGGGAGGTAACAATGCGACTGCAAAGGCCGCCAGAGCCGCAGGGGCACCCCCATCCCTTCGCGGCTTTTGCCGGATGAGACTGCCCCGGTAGCCCGCCAGACAAGTCCCATCGCATTGGGGCATTCCCACTAAAAGTCCCAAGACGGTCGGCTCAGTACCACAGCTTTCCTGCACTTTTCACACCCTGTCTCCAATCAGAAACCATCTCACACTTCCCCCCGCTCACTCCCCTGTCTTTCCTTCAAATTCCTGACCTTTACATCCTTACGTCCATCTTTTTAAATGTGGCAGCCTACTAAACCGATACCAAAGTGGGATGTGCTTTTCGGGATGTTGAAGGCAACCAAAGGGACTCCACCGCTCCTCATATCACCCTTGATATCACCCTTGACCCCCAACAGTGCTGTCCGGTGATATCTACATTTCACCTTGGCTTTAGTTTAGGTGGGGAATGCGGAGTGCAACTACCCAGCCCTGGGCCGACTGTTCAGATTAGGCAAGACCGGGAAATCTTCTTGACACCCCCATTGTAGTGGGATACATTGTCCTGCGTCCCGCCGAGGTAGCTCAGTTGGTAGAGCACGGCACTGAAAATGCCGGTGTCGACAGTTCGATTCTGTCCCTCGGCACCTTCCCCAGCATCCCCAAGCCACCGCCTCCACGTCCCAACGGCCCCGGGAGAACATCAGGCCGTCACGATTGCCGTGTAACGGTTTCCGCCCCGTCCGCCTGCCGGACGTGCCAACCGCAGCCGCCAAGGAGTCCCGGACAAGTTACTTCATTGGCGACCATTGGCGACAAAAAAGTCGGGATTTAGAGCGTCCGCTTCCCAACCCAACCTCGCACGTCCAAGTTTAGAATCGCCATTCCGGCCATCCTCCGCCCCTGTCCCTTCGGAGAGCGCTCGACGTTCGCTCCGCAGCCGACAAGGAACCTTGGACAAGTTGCCTTAATTGGCGACGAAGGAGGCAACATTTAGAGGGTTGCTTACCCTGTCCGGCAGGGTACAATACCTTCGGAGCCTGTGGGACAGGCGGCATTGCGGCGGTATCAGAGCTCGCCGCCCGAATACAGCAACAGGGAGGCCCGGGTGTCCGACAGCAAGGAAGAGTGGCGCAGGAACACCCTGGAACCAGCGGTCCGGCGGTTTCCCCAGCGGGAGGAGACCTTCCAGACCGACAGCGGCATAACCATCGACACCGTCTACACTGACGAGGATGCGCCGCCGACTGATGCCGATTACCTGGAATCGGTGGGGTTTCCTGGGGAGTACCCTTACACTCGAGGCGTTCAGTCCAATATGTACCGAGGGCGCCTGTGGACCATGCGCCAGTATTCCGGCTACGCAACAGCCGAGGATACCAACCGCCGCTTCCGCTATCTCCTGGAGCAGGGTCAGACGGGCCTTTCGGTCGCCTTCGACCTGCCGACCCAGATCGGGTATGACTCGGACCATCCCTTTGCCGAGGGAGAGGTGGGCAAGGTGGGCGTGCCGGTCTGCACCTTGGAAGACATGGAACTGCTGCTGAAGGATATTCCCCTGGACAAGGTCAGCACTTCCATGACCATTAACGCTACGGCGTCGGTGCTGCTCTGCCTGTACATCGCCGCTGCCAGGAAGCAGGGGGTGTCGGAGGATCAGCTCAGCGGGACGCTCCAGAACGACATCCTGAAGGAGTACATCGCCAGGGGCACCTACGCCTATCCGCCCCGGCCTTCCATGCGGCTGGTGGTGGATGTCTTCAAGTACTGTGCCGACCGGGTCCCTCGCTGGAACACCATCAGCATCAGCGGCTATCACATGCGGGAGGCCGGGGCAACGGCGGTGCAGGAGCTGGCCTTTACCTTCGCCAACGCCATCGCCTATGTGCAGGCGGCGGCGGACGCGGGGCTGAACGTGGACGACTTCGCTCCGCGCATCTCTTTTTTCTTCGTCTCCCAGAACAACCTGTTTGAAGAAGTGGCCAAGTTCAGGGCGGCCCGCCGCATGTGGGCCAGGATAATGAAGGAGCGGTTTGGAGCCGAAGACCCCCGCTCCATGATGCTCCGTTTCCACACCCAGACCGCCGGAGTGACGCTCACCGCCCAGCAGCCGGACAACAACCTGGTCCGCAGCACGGTGCAGGCTCTGGCTGCGGTGTTGGGGGGCACTCAGTCCCTCCACGTCAACTCCCGGGACGAGGCCCTGGGACTGCCCACTGAGGAGTCCGCCCAGCTCTCCCTGCGGACCCAGCAGATCATCGCTCAGGAGAGCGGAGTGGCCGACGTGGTGGACCCCTTGGGCGGCTCCTACTTCGTGGAGAGCCTGACCAACGAGTTGGAGACGCGGGCCCTAGAGTACATCGCCCGTATCGGCGAGATGGGCGGCGCGGTCACCGCCATCGAGCAGGGCTATCAGGTGCTGGAAATCGGGGAGTCGGCCTACCGGCTCCAGCAGGAGATCGACTCCGGCCGAAGGATCGTCGTGGGTGTCAACCGCTACATGACGGATGAGCCTCCAATGGGTAACCTGTTGCGGGTTGACGCCGAGGCAGCCCGGCAGCAGGTTGCGCGCCTGAACCGTCTACGCAGCGAGCGGGACGGGGGGCAGGCATCAGCAGCCCTGTCCCGGCTGGAAACCGTGGCCCGCGGCGAGGACAACACTGTTCCGGCGGTCCTCGAATGCGTGGAAAGCTACTGCACCCTGGGCGAGATCTGCGAAGTGTTCCGAGGAGTTTTCGGAGAGCAGCGGGAAGCGGTGGGGTTCTAACCGGCCCGGTTTGCCGCCGCGGCCAGAGAAATTGGAAAATGGGAGTGACCTGGTGACCACACAAATCCTGAACGAAGAAGAACGGATGCTGCACAACCTGGTTCGGGACTTCGCCGATCGAGAGTTGAAGCCGCGGGCCCGTCAACTGGATGAGGACGAGGAGTTCTCGTGGGAAAATTGGAGGGGAATGGCCCAACTGGGCCTGACCGGAATAGGCATTGATACGGCCTACGGAGGCAGCGGCGGCGGCTACCGCCAGGTGTCCATCGCTGCCGAGGAGACCGCCCGGGGTGACTCGTCGGCCAGCGTCACTCTCATCGCCCACCTGTCACTGGGGACTTCGACCATCGCCCGTTTCGGCAACGAGGAACAGAAGCAGAGGTTCCTGCCCTCGCTGGCCTCCGGCAGAGGTGTGGCGGCCTGGGCATTGACCGAGCCCGGCGGCGGGTCGGATGCGGCGGCCCTCCAGACCACGGCCACTATGCGGGACGGCACCTACTTTCTCAACGGCACCAAGCACTTCATCACCAATGCCGAGATTGCCGAGTCCATGGTGGTGTTCGCCACCCAGGACCGCTCCCAGGGGTACCGGGGCATCAGCGCCTTCGTCGTTCCTCAGGGGTCTCCGGGCCTGACCATCACCCCGCAGCACGGCAAGATGGGCATGAGGGCATCCAGCACCAACGAAGTGGTGTTCCAGGACACGCCCATTCCCTCCGAAAACCTGCTGGGAGAGGAAGGCCGCGGGTTCCGCTACGCCATGGATATCCTGGACTCCAGCCGCATCATCATCGCTGCCCAGTGCGTCGGCATCGGCCAAGCGGCCTTCGAAGAAGCGGTGCGCTATGCCCAGCAGCGGGAGTCCTTCGGGCGTCCCATTGCCCAGCACCAGGCGATCCAGTTCATGCTCGCGGACATGGCAACGGACGTACACGCCGCCCGGACGGCAACCATGCAGGCGGCTACTCTCAAGGACCACGGGCTGCCCTACGTCAACGAGGGGTCCATGGCCAAGCTGCTGGCCTCGGAGATGTGCGTCCGGGTCAGTTCCCAGGCCCTCCAGGTCCACGGCGGTTATGGTTACTTCAAGGACTCGCCGGTGGAGCGCCTCTTCCGCGACGCCCGGGTCACCACCATCTACGAGGGCACGTCGGAAGTGCAGCGGCTGGTCATCGCCCGGCAGGTGCTCCAGCAGTACCCCATCTGAACCAGTCAGGGAGGACGGCATAGTGGCTGCGACCTGTCCCTTCAACCACATCGACCACGTGGGCGTGGCGGTCAAGGATATCGACGCGGCCCTCCGCCTCTTCCAGGAGGTGTTCGGCGCGCCTCCGTCTGAGGTGGAGGTGCTGGAAGACCAGGGCGTCCGGGCAACATTGGTGGAAGTGGGCCAGACCCGGCTCGAACTGCTGGAACCCCTGTCCAATGAATCGGCGGTGGGCCGATTCATTGAGCGTCGGGGTGAGGGCCTTCACCATCTGGCCCTGAACGTGAACGATATCGCCGGAAAGCTGAAAGCGCTTGATGAGCGGGGCATCCGTCTGGTGGACCGCGAACCCAGAGAGGGCCTGTCCGGCGCCATCGGCTTCCTCCACCCAGCATCCGTTTTCGGCGTCCTCACCGAGTTGGTGGAGAACGACCGGGGCTAGAACGCCGGTCCTGACCCGCATCATTTTCCAGGAATACAGCCATGCCGGCCCACGTCATCTTCGGGGACAGCTTCCTGGTTGCAGAACGGCTCAGGGCTGTGGAGGCCGGGCTGAGCGAGTCCCCACCGCTGGACGCCAACCGGCACCGGCTGGCCGGCAACCAGACCAATCCCGCCGAGCTGGTGGGGTTGTGCAACGTCATGCCCTTCCTGGACCCCCAGCGGTTCATCATCGTTGAGGGCCTGCTGGGGACCTTCGAGACCCGGCAGGGTGGGGGGAGGGGCCGGCAGACGGGCGGACGGCAGTCCCAACGGGGCGTCGGGGAATGGGCTTCGCTGACCGACGTGATTCCCAACATGCCGGAAACTACCATCCTGGTGTTCACGGATGGGGGTGTTTCCCAGAACAATCCCCTGCTTCGGGTGCTCCAGCCCTTGTGCGAGGTTCATGCTCTGAACGCTCCCACCCGTGACGCGCTGGCAGTGTGGATCAAGAACCGGGCGGAAACCAAGGGAGCATCCATCGCCCCCCCTGCGGTGGGCGCCCTGGCCGGCCTGCTGGACAACGACCTGTGGGCACTGGACCGGGAGCTGGAGAAGCTCTCACTGTACTGCTCCGGCCGGCCCATCGAGGAAGCCGACGTGCGGCAGATGGTGGCGCAGGCCCGGGAGGCCAGCATATTCGCCGCGGTGGACGCCATCCTCGAGGGCAATCCTGGAACCGCGGTGGGGCTGCTGCGGCAGTTGGCGCGGGACGGGCGGGACCCGTCCTACATCATTACGATGGTGGCCCGCCAGTTGCGCCTGATCACCCTGGCCAAGGAGTTGGGCCAGGGCGGGGCGGCCGAGAACGACATCGGGGCCCAGATCGGCGTGACCGCCCAATATCCTCTCAGAAAGACGCTGGAGCAGTCGCGGCGGCTGTCCTGGGAGGACCTCAAGGTACGCTACCGGAGGCTGCTGGACGCCGACCTGGCCATCAAGCGGGGCCTTCAGGAGCCCGACGCGGCCCTGGAACTGATGGTCGCAGACCTGGCCGGGAGCGTCCGACAACGTTAGAGTCCTTCCCTAAAGCTCCGGGATGACCGGGTTGTAGCAGGCGACGTGGTGGCCCGGTTCCAATTCCTGCATCAGGGGGCGGTGCTCCAGCCGACAGGAGTTGACGGCCTTGGGACAGCGGGGCAGGAAGGGGCATTGCTCCGGCAGGTTAACCATGTCCGGTGGGACGCCCCGCAGCGGCTCCAGCCGTTTCCTGGCGTCGTCCAGACGGGGCAGGGCCTGGATCAGGCCCCAGGTGTAGGGATGGCGGGGTTCCTTGAACAGTGGCAGCACTTCCGCAGATTCAACGACGGTTCCGGCGTACATCACTCCCACCTGGTTGCCCATGTGCGCGACCACGCCCATGTCGTGAGTAATAAGCAGGACGGCTGATCCGAAGTCCCGGCAAAGGTTCTTGAGACGCTCCAGTATCTCGGCCTGGAGCGTCACATCCAGGCCAGAGGTTGCTTCGTCGGCGATGAGGAGCTTGGGCCGCATGACCAGCGCGATGGCCAGCATGACCCGCTGGCACATTCCGCCGCTGAGGGCGAAGGGGTACTGGTTCATGATGTGGCTGGGCTCCGGGAGGCCCAGCTCTTTGAGGATTTCCTGGGACATGGACGCCGCGGCGCGGCCCGAGATGTTGCTGTGGGCGAGAATAACTTCCTGGAGCTGCTGTCCCACAGGCTGCACCGGGTTCAGGGCAGCCTGGGCGTCCTGGAACACCAGGGAGAGGTCCTTGCCTCGTATGCGGCGCAGGTGGGAGTCCCCCGCCCGAAGCAAGTCGACACCGTCAAAGATGACGCGCCCGGCGGGGACTGTAGCAGTGTCGGGAAGGAGGCCCATGATGGCCAGGGCGAGGGTGCTCTTCCCCGCGCCGCTCTCTCCAACGAGGCAATAGACCTCCTCGTACTGCTGGACGATGTTGACGCCGTTCAGCGCCTTGACCGTCCCAGTGTTGGTGTCGAGGTGGACGTGGAGGTCCTCGATTCTCAGAATTTCGGCCATTTCGGCCTCCCGTCCGTGGCTCACCAGGTCCGGCACCACGGGGATGGGTACACTCCCCGCTGTCAGAAAGCGGTCTAGTCGGCGGCAGCCGTCCCGCTGGCGGGAATTTCACCTGCGCCCTGGTTGGCCAGGTCCACCGGAAGACAGGCTCCCCGCTTCAGCTCAGCTACCAGGTCCTCCAGGCCGTGGATCCGGCGGGTGAAGCGAGTGGCCGCCGTTCCCAATTGCTCGGCCCGGTGAGCGTCGCTGCCGGCCACCCCCGGCAGGCCCAGCATTCCCTGGATGTCGCGGGAGAAACGGTTCTCTTCTCTGGTGCCCCGCCCGTTGTGGGTTTCAATGGCGTCGCACAGCCCGAAGAAGGAGTCCCGGGCGGCCTGTCCCAGCATCTCCTTCCTGGCGCCTGGGTCCCGGCCCGGGTCTTCCAGGAAACGGCGCCGGTAGGGATGGGCGGCGATGATCACCGCACCCTGCCGGTCCGCCAGCCGACGCAGGAATTCGGGCTTGTGGACGCCGAACTCATAGCGGTGCAGTCCGAAAACCAGGACGTGGCCGGAGTCGGTGTTTAGCTCGGTCCCCGGTATCACCAGGTAGTCGTGCCGCCGCTGCAGGGCACGGACCTCGTCCCAACTCCAGAAGGCATCGTGGTCGGTGAGGCAGACCCCGTCCAGGCCCAGCGCCTTGCTTCTTTCAACGAGGGTGTCCACGTCCATGAAGCTATCGTCGGACTTCGGGTATGAGTGGGTGTGAAGGTCGATCAACAAGTTGTGCCCAGCTGCTTCTCCCGAGGATTTCCGGCAGATAATACCAAATGGGAGCAGAGGTTGGGAAATTCGGTGGCGCGGTGATCTAGCGGGGAGTCCAGGAAACGATGCAGGCCTGGAGTGGCTGGGTCCCCTTGATGCGCCAGGTTCCGTCCTCCCCGCATTCCAGGGAGTCGTCCAGGACGGATCGGAGCCTCCCCGCCGCGGCCGTGCCGGGGGAAACGTAAAGGCGGCGGGCAATCATTTCCCGGGCCTCCTCCTCGCTGCCGAAGCCTCGGGCCGGATCGGGGGGAAGTTCTTCAATCTCATAGACCATTCCAAGTTCGTCCAGGACTTCGCGGAACTGGGGCAGGCTGGGCAATGGGTGGCGGGGTTCGCCGTGTATCCGTTCCCACAGCCCGTACAGCTGGGACTGGGGAGCCGCCTGGAACATCACCACCAGGACCATCCGCCGGGCGTGGGTTTCCAGCTTCCGAACGAAGGGTTCAATGTCCCGTATGACGTACAGTACATGACTGCACAGCACAACGTCGGCCGGTTCGACCTTAGCGTCGAGCCACTCCGATTCGACCACGTGGACGGCGATTCCCGATTCGCTGGCAGTCTCCCCCAGGACTTCAGCCATGCTGGGGGACGGCTCGACGGCGGCGACGGACCGGCAGGACAGGGCCAGCGGCAACGCCAGGCGCCCGCCCCCGGCCCCCACGTCCAGCAAGGAATCCTCTGGGCTGAGGTGGGTGCGCAGCCGTTCCACGAGGACGTCGCCGGTGCGGCGGGGGTCAGCCTTGAACTGGCGGGCGTACTGGGTCCAGTGGTCGGTGGGACGGGCGCCCCGCATCCGGTCCGACTGTTCGTGTTCTACCCGGACCATCTCTCCCCAAGTATCAACTGCGCTCATGGCAACTCCCCGCGAATGGAATCTGCGATACTGGGATTATAAACCCCTGATTGTCATGGGAGATGGAGACTTGGGAATAGGGCAAATCCTGGGTAAGGGCTGGATCCCGGCACTGACAGCGGCCCTGATTGTGTGGGCTGCCGGATGCGGAAGCGGGCCGGAGGCCATTGCGCCAACGGAAGGCCCGCCGCCGCAGATGGCTGCGACAGCTCCGCCAGATGTGACGCGACCTCCGGCGGCGCCGGTGTCAACTGGGGCATCGGGGGCACGTCCGACCCCGGCCGCAGCGCGGCCGAACAGGTCTCCAACTGGAGAGGCCTCGCCGGTGGCTCCGCCGATTCCTGAGGTCGTACCCGAGGTCATCCGTTCCCTGAAGTTGGAGCCGGTGCTGGGTGGGCTGGAATTCAAATCTCCGACCAACCTGGCCCAGGCACCGGATGGACGGATGTTTGTCACCGAGCAGGAAGGGCGGGTCCTTTCTTTCCCTGAGGAAGCTCTGTCCAGCGCGGACCCGGCCATCGGGGAACTCCTGGACATCCGCGACCGGGTCAGGACCAGGGGTTCGGAGGAGGGCTTGCTCGGCCTGGCCCTGTCCCCGGACTTCGCCGAAACCGGACATTTCTTCGTGTACTACTCGGCCTCCGATCCCCGCCGCTCGGTAGTCTCGCGGTTCGCCAGCAAAGCGGGGGCGGAACGGGTGAGTCCGGACAGCGAACTGGTTATCCTGGAAGTCGCCCAGCCCTATTCCAACCACAATGGCGGACAACTGTCTTTCGGCCCGGACGGACACCTGTACATCGGCCTGGGCGACGGGGGCTCGGCGGGCGACCCATTGGGGAGCGGGCAGGATACCTCGACCCTGCTGGGATCGATCCTCCGTATCGACGTATCTGCATCTGCGCCGCAGGAGCCCTACCGGGTCCCGCCGGACAACCCTTTCGCCTTCGGCGGCGGCCGCGGGGAAATCTGGGCCTACGGGCTGCGCAACCCCTGGCGGTTCTCTTTCGACCGTACCACGGGAGAAATGTGGGCCGGAGACGTGGGCCAGAACCGCTGGGAGGAAATTGACCGGATCGAGCGGGGAGGCAACTACGGGTGGAACGCCCTGGAGGGCAGCCACTGTTTCTCTCCCAGCGACGGCTGCCAGCGGAATGGAACGATTCTCCCGGCATGGGAATATCCCCTGGGGAGCGGGGCATGTTCGGTAATCGGCGGGTACGTTTACCGGGGGGAAGCCATCCCCTGGCTCGACGGTGTCTACGTCTTTGGCGATTTCTGCACCGGACAGGTCATGGGCCTGCGGCAGGATGACGACCGTTACACGGACGCACTGCTCGCGGCCACCGGACTGCGGGTCGTGTCCTTTGGACAAGACAACGCCGGAGAGCTGTACCTGCTGTCCCAGCGCTCCGGCATTTTCCGCTTGTCCCCAGGTCCATAGGGAGAGATTATTAATCGGCTGGGACGGTCAGTCCCTCCTCCGCCAACTGGTCGATGATTTGGTCGGCCTTGAACTTGCCCACCTTGAGACGCCGTTCCACGTAAGAGGCGGACAGGTGGGGATTGCGCTCGGCCAGGTCCCGGGCCTGCTCCATCAACTCGTCCTCAACCTCGCTGAACCCTTCGTCCTCTTCATCATCCTCGTCGAGGGAAATCTGGGGCAAAGGCGGCCCTTCCTGGTTCACCCAGAACTCGACCAGCTTGTCCACCTCATCGTCCACCACCAACGTTCCCTGCACCCGGCGGGCCTTCGGGGAGTCGTTGTTGAGCAGCAGCATATCGCCCTTGCCCATCAGCTTCTCCGCTCCCACCGCATCCAGGATGACCCGGGAGTCGACCTGGGAGGCAACCGCAAACGCAGCGCGGGCGGGAATGTTGGCCTTGAGCAGCCCGGTCACGACGTTGACCGAAGGACGCTGGGTTGCCAGCACCATGTGGATTCCCGCAGCCCGTCCCAGCTGGGCGAGGCGGACCAGGTTCTGCTCGATTTCGAACCCGCCGACCATCATCAGGTCTGCCAATTCGTCCACGATGAGGACCAGGAAAGGCATCTTTTCCTGGGCCTTGGCGTTGTATCCCGCTATATTTCGGGTACCCGATTCCTCCATCAGCTTGTAACGCTTGGTCATCTCCTGCATCATCCCGCGGAGGGCCGGGTTGACCTCGTCCGCGTCAACGATTACCGGCGCCACCAGGTGGGGGATTCCGTTGTAGGGAGTTAACTCCACGCGCTTGGGGTCGATCATCAGGAGGCGCAGTTGGTCGGGCGGCTTGGTCAAGAGCAGCGAAGCAACGATGGTGTTGGAGCAGACGCTCTTGCCGCTGCCCGTGGCTCCGGCGATGAGCATGTGAGGAAGGGATGCGAGGTCCATCGCCACCGCGTCCCCTCCGGTGTCCTCCCCCATGGCTATGGGAAGACCGCCTTTGGCCGCGATCTTGACGAAGGACTCATCCTCCATCACCTGCCTCAGCGGCACTTTCCCCGGGACGGGATTGGGGACTTCCAGGCCCACCAGGGCCTCCCCCGGGACCGGCGCTTCGATCCTCAAGTACGGGGTCTTCAGGGCGAGAGCCAGGTCCTTCTCCCGGGTGAGGATGTTCTGGACCTTCACCCGGCTGCGCTCCATGGCAGCGTCTTCGCCTTCCTTCTTGCGGGAGTCGCCTCCCCGGCGGGGCACCCATCCGGGGACGAGGCCGAACTGGACGATGCGAGGACCGGCCTTGATGGAGCCCACCTCGACCATCACCCCGTGGTCGCCCAGGGTTTCCTCGATGTGGCGGGCCATCTCCTTGAGGGGCTCTTCGGGAGTGGAGTAGGGCTCCGGCGGAGAGAGCAGGCTCATCGCGGGCAGCTTCCACTCGGACCTGCCGCTGGGATCATTTGCGCTGGAGTTGATTCCGTTCAGCAGGTCGTCCAACCCGTCGGAGGCTTCCCAGCCCCGGTCCAGGTAGGTATATTCTTCCGCTTCCTCACCCATTGTTGGGGTGGGTTGAACGCCGTCCGCCTTGGTGCCGGAGCGGGACCGGAAAAGCTTGCGGAACAGACGCCGCTGGGTGCGGGGATGCAGAAAAGCCCCAATGGCGCGCCCCGTTCCCTTGAGGGCGTGGAAACCTCCCCTACCTCCCTTTTGGGCAGCGGTGCCGGCCTGGGCACCTGTCCAGCGCCCGCCCTTGAGATAACCCAGGCCCACCACCCGGGGAAAGGCCAGCAGGGGAACGACAACGGCCATGGCAGCCAGCTTGAGAATGCCCAGCCAGAGGGGCTCTCCACCCAGCACGGCCCCCCACGGGCCGCCCAGGCTGACCTCGGAGTAAATTCCGTAACCGGGGCTGAAGAAGGACAGGACCCCGATAGTCATGGCTGTCAGCCCGGCCGAGGCCAGCCACCAGTTCCAGTTGCGCAAAAAGCCCTGGGGCCAATACCGGAGGGCAACCACCGTTCCCAGGGACCAGGCGATTACGGGGGCCCATCCCAGGGCCAGGGTTTGGAACAGCCACTCCAGGGCCCCGGGATACAGGACCAGGGTTAGTCCGGCGGCGGCGGTTGCCGCCACCACTGCCAGCAGGTCAATGGTGAACCCGAGGGGAAAGGGGGAGCCGCCACCTTTGTCGGAAGCCGGCCCGCGGGCTTGCTTTTTTGATGCGGCCATATAGTCTCCACTAGCGCGTTGCAGATTGCCGGGTGTTCCGCCGGCCGTTATGTCGATCCGGCGGATCCTGGGTAAGCTCGCGTTATGGAAATTATAGGCTGCGTCCCGCTCTTCGCCTTAGAAGATTACGCTCAAGAAACGACACGTTTGCCCTGGGTCAGCTTTCCAGCACCACTGCCAGTACCATGGGGCGTCGCCGTGTCTCAGAATGCAGGAACCTTCGGGTGAACTCCCGGACCCGGTGCTTCAGGACATCGGCGTCGAGCGCGAGCGAGGGATCTTCGCCGACCATGCGCTCCAATTCAAAACCCAGGGCGTCAAACACCTGGGCCACCTCCGGCTCCTCCATGAAACCGCTGCCGGTTACGCGGGGAGTTCCGGTAAGGCACCCAGAAACCGGGTCGATGGCCACCGCCACCGTCACCACGCCGTCCCGGGACAGCGCGCGGCGGTCCCTGAGGACCTGGCTGGTGTTGTCGTGGATATCCGGGCCATCGATGTAGATGGGGCCCGCCGGAACGGTTCCCACCACTTCCGCCGAGTCGCTGGTCAACTCCAGGACGTCGCCGTCTTCTAAAACGAAGATGCCCGATTCGGCCACGCCCATGTCCCAGGCGAGCCGGGCGTGGGCCACCAGGTGACGGTACTCGCCGTGGACCGGAACAAAGAATCTGGGACGCACCATTCCGAGCATCATCTTCAGTTCTTCCTGGCTGGCGTGGCCGTGGACATGCACCAGGGCGACCCGGTCGTGCAGGACCTTGGCTCCCTGGCGGAGGAGCCTGTCGATGGTCCGGCTAACGTGGATCTCATTGCCGGGGATGGGCGTCGCGGAAATTATTACCGTGTCTCCGGGGAGAATACCGACGTCCCGATGTTCCTCGTTGGCGATCCTCACCAGGGCCGACGTCGGTTCTCCCTGGCTGCCGGTGGTCATGAGCACAACCTTCTCCGGGGGAAGGTCCCGGGCCTGATTCAGGGGAATCAGCACCCCGTCTGGAATGTGCAGGTATCCCATGTCGCAGGCCATGTTTACGTTGTCCACCATGCTCCGGCCCACGATGCCCACTTTCCGTTCATGCTTGTGCGCGGCGTTTACCACCTGCTGGATGCGGGAAATAAGGGAGGCGAAGGTCGCCACCATGACCCGCCCTTCCGCCTGGCCGATGACCCGGTCGAAGGCCTCGTCCATGATCCGCTCGGACGGTGTGAAGCCGGACAGCTCGGCGTAGGTGGAGTCGGAGCAGAGCAACAGGACTCCACGGGAGCCGTGTTCGGCCAGAGTGGCCAGGTCAATCGTGTGGCCGTCGACAGGGGTGTGGTCGATCTTGAAGTCCCCGGTGTGAATCACCGTCCCAACCGGAGTTTCGATGACCATTCCCATGGCGTCGGGGATGCTGTGGCAGACCCGGAACCACGTGACCTGAAAGTTGTCTCCGAACCTGTACGGGACGTTGGGCTCGACGGCTTCCGCGATTGCTCCCCGGGAGGAGGCTCTCTCCCTGAGCTTGACTGAGATCAAGCCGTGGGCCAGTTGCGGAGCGTAAACCGGAACGTTGAGTTGGGGCAGGACGTAGGGCAAGGCCCCGATGTGGTCCTCGTGCCCGTGGGTGATCAGGATAGCCCGCACCCGGTCGATATTGCCAGCCAGGTAGGTGATGTCGGGGATGATCAGGTCTACCCCAGGCATGTCCTCAGTGGGAAATTGTACCCCGCAATCGATGACGATGATGTCGCCGTCGCATTCCAGGGCCATCATGTTCTTGCCAATTTCCCCCAGGCCTCCCAGGGGAATGACGCGCAATGTCGGGTTCAAAGTACTCGTGAGTCCTAAAAAAGTGGTAGTTGTTCAGATTGAGGGGATAGTTCGGCGGGAGGGGGCGCTGGGTCCTGAGGAGCGGAGGCATCGCCTTGACGCAACCGGTCCAGGATTGCAGGTATGGCCTGGAAGTCCTGGACAATGGTTTCCCGGTTCGCGGCGCGGTGCAGAGCCGCTGCCGGGTGCATCACGGGGTAGAGGTTCCGGAGGCCATGCCGGCGCAGCCGCCCCCGAGCGCGGCTGATGCTCTCGCCCGGGAAGAATCTGGCCAGGGAGAAGCGTCCCAGAGTGACGATGAGCAAAGGATCAATCAGCTCTATCTGGCGGTCCAGATACTTGCTGCAGGCCCGGATCTCGCCTGGCAGTGGGTCCCGGTTCTGGGGGGGCCTACACTTGACCATGTTGGCGATGAAAACATCCTCGCGGGTCAACCCGATGGACTCCAGCAGTTCCTCGAGGAACTGCCCCGCCGGGCCAACGAAGGGACGCCCCTGCCGGTCTTCCTGGTAACCGGGGCCCTCGCCGATGAACATTAATTCGGCATCGTGAGCGCCTTCCCCCGGCACACTGTTCGTCCGGCCCTGGTGCAGTTCGCAATCCGTGCAGCCCCGCACCAGGTGAGCGATTTCGCCGAGGGTGTCCATGCAGCTTCGTGTCCAGCTACAAGCGTACGGCAGCCAGGGGAGCCCATACATGGGCTTCCAATGGTGCCGACGGCGTATTCGCTGGGGCAGAGGGCAGCACAGGCTTACTCGTCAGTGACACCGTGTTCCTTCAGGTAGTTGACCGCATCCTGGAGGGTGGCAATGTTGCCGGCATCGTCGTCGGAGATTTCCACCGGGTTGTCGCCGGTGGAAAACTCTTCCTCGAAAGCCATGATCAACTCGACCAGATCCAAAGAGTCAGCTCCGAGATCGTCCACAAAGGAGGATACTTCCTGGACTTCCTCTTCGTCCTTACCCAGTTTATCGACAACTATGTCCTTGACCCGTTCGTAGACAGTGGGCAACTAGATTCCCCTTTCATGTGCAGATTGTCCCTACGGCAGTGCGCCGGATTCCAAGTCTCCAATTATCGATCCCAGCACTCCATTTACGAATCTCGCTGAGCTCTCGCTTCCAAACATCTTGGCCAACTCGATGCTCTCGTTGACCGCCGACCTGCGGGGAGTATCGTTGTGAAACAGCAACTCGAACAGGGCGATGCGCAGGATATTGCGGTCGACAACGGCAAGTTGTTTAACCGGCCACGCTGGAGCGTATGAATGAATCAACATGTCCAAATGGGGGAGACTGTTCCTCACGCCGTCCACGAGATCTTGAGCGAACCTGTCCGCGTCGCCGGGCAGCGGGTCTTCTTCGACCACCCACTCCCAGGGGACTTCGACTGGCCATTCCCTTACGTCCAGGGCGAAGAGGCACTGAAGCGTTGCCATTCTCGCTCTCCGTCTGGGGTCAACCCCGCCCGCAATGGTCATAGGTTAGCACAGCCTGGGCTGAGGGGGCTACACGATACCTTCGGACAACTTTTGAATGGAGTCAGGGTCGGAGAGGGTTGAAGCTTGAACACCACGCTCAATTCTCTTGATCAGGGCGGAAAGAACCCGGGACGGACCGAACTCGACAAACTGGGAAACGCCGGAGTCAACCATGAACCTGACCGAGTTGCGCCACTGGACACAGTGGCAAAGGCCGCTGATCAACTCGGTCCGGACCTGTTCCCCCGTCATCAGCGGCGAGCCGCTGACGTTGGCTATTATTGGCACCAACGGGTCGTGGAATTCGACGGACTGGACCGCCTCGGTCAATCCGTCCTGGGCTTGTCCCATCAACGAGGAATGGAAGGCCCCGCTGACGGACAATGGCACCGTTTTCCGCGCTCCCCTGGCCGTGGCCAGGTCCATGGCACGGGCTACGGCGATCTTCTCTCCGCTGATCACAATCTGGTCGTCAGAATTTATATTGGCCAACTCGACGCCGGTCTCCGCACAGATGTGTTCCAGCACGTCTTCAGCCAGACCCAGGACGGCGGCCATGCTTCCAGGATGGTCCAGCGAAGCCTGGTGCATCAGGCGGCCCCGCTCCCTCACCAGCTTCAGGCCGTCGGCGTAACTGATTACCCCGGCCACCACCAAAGATGTGTACTCGCCGAGGCTGTGCCCCGCAACCGCCGCTGGAGCCGGAGTGCGGTCGCCAAGAAACTCGCTCCACGCCCGCCAGCAGGCGATACTGACCGCCATGATGGCCGGCTGGGAATTGATCGTGTTCTGCAATTCGTCGGCGGGACCGTTGAAAATCAAGTCGGAAAGGTGGACTCCCAGGCTGTCGTCGGTTTCTTCGAAAACATCCCGCGCTGCCCTGGACGCGTCGAAGAGATCCTTGCCCATCCCTACGGACTGGGACCCCTGACCGGGAAAGACGTAAGAATACCGGGAAGTTTGGGAGATTTCGCCGGTTACAACCATCTACCTATGATCCGCCGCACGGCTGGAAACCCAAGACCCCGGATGGGCCGGCGTGTTATTGCCTGCAGCACCGATGCGACCCGTGCCCGCAACCCGGGCTAAGTGCGCCAACGTCATGGCAGCGTTCATCTTCAACCCCCCGTCCCCCAACACTCTTGGTTACCCCCGTACTGCAGACACCTCTCGTCCACGATAGTACCCGCAGCTTGGGCAGGCGGCATGGGGCAACTTGGCAGACCGGCATCTGGAGCAGTAAGCCGGGTGCAGCGGCTTCAACTTGTAGGAAGTGAGGCGCCTTCCCCGGCGCGCTCGGGTAACTTTCTTGTTCGGTACAGCGCCCATCTAGACTCCTAGTCATTGCCTGCCGATCCGAGCAGCGCGGCGAGTTTGCCCCAACGCGGGTCGACGCCGCCGCGGTCGCACTGGCAGTCCGTATCGTTCAGATTAATTCCGCAACCCTGGCACAAGCCCCGGCATTGCGGCCGGCACAAAGGCTTCAGCGGGGTATCCGTTAGGATATATTGTCGCAGCATCTCGGACAATTCCAGATTGTGCGAGGCATCTATCCTAAGGGATTCGGCTCCATCGGGGACATTCAGCCGACGCCCGGTTTGAACGTCCACTATGGGGAAAAACTCCTCTTCAACGCTCAATGCTATCCCAAGTGAACATTCAGCGAGACATCTGGCGCAGCATATCCTGGTTTCAACAGAGAGTTTAGCCGTTACCAGGATTCCCTGGTGGGTCTTCATCAGCTGCAAAGGCCCGGACACACCATCAGCCAACCGGGCAACTCCAGTGAACGCTTCTTCGAGCCTGTAGTTCCTGGTGGAGCCGATCGGATCCTTCAGCAACTGCGCAACATTGTAATGCATCGGTTTCAGCGTCAACCTTCCCACACGAACCGCATACCCGCCCGTTCAGTTGATTCGTAGGATTATAAGAGAAGCGACCGCCGTGGTGTCAAGGGTGTCCATCGCGTCAACATGCCGATTTCGCTCGTGGGACACCACCAACGGCGGCCCGGACAGCTTCATCCGGAACGTTTCGACAGTTTACCAATCGACAGTTTACCAACCGTTACACGGCTATACGGCGGTTGGCGCTCCATTGGATTGGATGTATTCGACGATTTGCTGAGTGGAAGTCCCTGGTCCGAACACCGCGGAAACCCCCATTTGGGCCAGCGGTTCCCGGTCCTGCTCGGGAACGATACCTCCCAGGACAACAAGGACGTCATCCATGCCCTGGGAACGTAGCAACTCCACTATCCTGGGCACGATTTCCAAGTGAGCGCCGGAAAGTATGCTAAGGCCGACCACGCCCACGTCTTCCTGGGCCGCCGCCTGAACGATCATTTCGGGCGTCTGCCGGATACCCGTGTAAATTACTTCCATCCCCGCGTCCCGCAGAGCACGGGCGATCACCTTGGCCCCCCTGTCGTGTCCATCCAATCCGGGCTTGGCGACCAAGACCCTGATCGGGTTTGCTTCTTGCGTCATTTGGCGGTCTCAACCTGCCTGTTGTTGGGAAACTGGCGACATTTTACCGCAGCAGGCGGCCTGGAGGAAAATCCGGCGGGGGTGCTCAACTTGAGACACCTTCGCCGGGTGTTTTTTGGAGGACTGACTGCTATAATCTGCCGTGCCGTCCAGCCCCGCGTGAAAGCAGCGCGGTACCTTCCTAGACGATGCTCCAATGCGTCCCAGTAGCTCAGGGGAAAGAGCGGCTGCCTTCTAAGCAGCGGGTCGCGGGTTCGAATCCTGCCTGGGACGCCAAGTGTGCTCCGTTTGAGCGCGATTTCGGGCCTTTTGGTCAACGGCAACAGTCCAAGTGGCCCGTTTTTATCATCCCAAATGACCAGTCCGACACACTGCCTGTTTTCACCACCCGTCAGCTCCTCCCCGCTTCGCTTGCCTGCCAGACACTATTCCCAAGGGAGGCAAGCGCATACCATGACAAGCAGAAATATCTGGTGGAGAACCACCATGGCGCTAAAGACCCATTCGTAAACCGAAGCCAAGGTGGGTGTTCATTTCCCTGACACCGGGGATCGGGCGTAAGGTTTCACAGGAGTGACTCGGCCTTTGATTGCAGCACCGCCCGGCAAGGGCGCCGGACCCCTTCTCTCCAGTGGGCCAGCCCCGTACAGGAAGCTGCCGACCTTCTCCTGTACCGCCTCCTTCAGTTCCTCCTGCTGCGCTTGACCAATGGCGTGGGGGACCCCCGGTCTGCTCGAAGATCAGGACTGCCGGCCCGCCCTCACCGAAGGCCGGCACCCAACGCCCGATGGGGTGCGGATCCAGCCCATTCGCCATGGCCGACGCGGCCCAGCCTCGAGCCGGTAGACAGCTGGCGTGCCAGCGTTCCCTCTCCCTTGGAGCAGGCTCCAGGATCATCCGCCGGTGCAACTGCTCGGCTTTGATCTCCCATCTACGAGATACTGCTCCATGCCTTTCACACCCATCAATTGCCCTTGGTATCCCCGCTTAGGCTCGCCCAGCCCTGACACCAATCCAACCTGCCCACCTGCGTATTTCACCTCGGCTTTGGTTTAGGGCTAAGTCGAATCAAGAGTGGCAGGGTTAGAGCCCGCGGAGTTTCGCTCGGGCATCACCGACAGTGAAGCGCCGGTTAATGGCGTCCGCTACATGGTTGCGTGCTGACACACAGGCGTCCACCACTTTTCCAGGCGGTCTTCGCCGGCGTCGCGTCCTCGCAAGCACCCTGGGATAGAGTGAGCAGGGAGACTGTACCATGCAGCGCGTTTCAACAGCCCACAGCCATGTCAGCCCCACGGTCCGCCGCTTCAGTTTTTCTCAGCGGGTCATCCAAGAAGAGCCGGGGGGTTCAGGCAACTCGGTGGGTTCGGACTTGGCCAAAAGGCGGATGGGAAGGCTTCGCCTCTCCCATCCTCAGACCATAACAATCCGGCCCCTATCAGGCGTAGCCCCGTTGGGCTTCCTCCTTCTTCCTCCTCCGCCTCCGCACCAGGAAGAAGATGGGCAGAAGAAGCAGCGCCAGACTGAGGGCTAACCAAAGCCCAAGGCCCGGCAGGGATAGGCCAGGACGGCCGTCCGGCACAAGCTGGGCGAACGTGGAGCCCGCCCCGGGGATGATGTCGTCCTCCGACGATGCGTCCAAGGCCTTCCCGGTATCGTTTGCCGGGCGGATCGGCAGGCCAGAATCAACCCGTCCTACTTCCCGCCGTGCCAATTGCCGCTGGGGCGGGCGTATGTCGGAAACCAGAGACAGCCCCGGCGTGGGTTCCGGCGTAGGCGCAATCGTGGGTCCCGACTCGGACTGCGGCGCGACCGGGGGTGCTGGCGACACTGTGGGCGCCGGAGTGACCGGGGGTGCTGGCGACACTGTGGGTGCCGGAGTGACCGGGGGTACCGGCATGACCGTCGGAGTGGGCATGGCCGGGGGTGCCGACACGACCGGGGGCCCCAGCGTGACCGGCGGCACCGGCGTGACCAGGGGCGCCGGCGTGACCAAGGGTGTCGGCGTGACCTGAGGCGTCGGCATGACCTGAGGCGTCGGCATGACCTGAGGCGTCGGCATGACCGTGGGTGCCGGCGTGACCGGGGGTGCCGGTGTCGGGAACGGGCTGCCACCACCGCCACCCGGCGGACGCCGGGTGGGCGTCGGCGCGATCGTGGGACTCGGCGTGGGCGCAGGTGTCGGCGCGACCGTGGGATTCGGCGTAGGCCCGGGCGTCGGCGCGACCGTGGGACTCGGCGTGGGCGGGGGTCCTATTGAAGGCTCGTCCACCTTGGTCACGTTGACCGTGAGAGAGATGGTATCCGTGTGGCCGTGACCGTCGTCCACGGTTACGGTCAAGGCGGTGTAGACCCGCTTGCTCTCGTAGTCCAGCGGCGCACTGGTGCGGAGCTGGCCGGTGCCGCTGTCCAGGGTGAAAGAGCCGGCGTCGTCCCCGCTCAGGGTGTATGTAAGCGAGTCGCCTTCCGCATCCGTCGCCGTGATGGGCGCGCCGATGGGCTGACCCGGCGGCGTGTTCTCCGCCACGGAGCGGACGGCCTTCTCGAGCTCGGTGAACACCGGCGGCGCGTCGTCGTCCCGGATGCTGACCTGCGCCAGGCGCTCATCAAGCTCGACCAGGTTTGAGGATGGGACGGTCACCTCGCCCAGCTCTATCTGGAAGCTCTCCAGGTCCTCGTGCTCCTCGTCGTCCATGATGGTTATGCTGATGGACGCTGCAGTGTCTCCGGGCTGGAAGGTAACCGTGCCGGAGCTGGGTTCGTGCTCGTGTTCCAGTGACGGGGCATCCTGAACCGAGGCCCCTGATGATCCTCGTGCCCCATTCGAGGGAGCCAAATCAGGGGCACCCAGGCCTGCCTGACCGGCGGTGTGCCACGACACCGCGACCTCAACGTCCATGGATGAGGAGAGCGTGACCGGCAGCTCCACGCTGGAACCCTCCTGAACCGGGTTTGGTGGCGCATGGATGGACACCATGACGGCGATTCCACCCCTGCCGGATTCCGACCAGCCGCTGCTGCCTCCAGAGTTTCGGGCCTGCACCTGCACCTCGTAGGTGATTCCGGCCTCTACGCCTCCAATCGCCGTGTCGGTGGCCGTGCCGTTGTGGGGATGCTGCGTCCAGTCGGCCTCACCATCGACGCGGTAGCGCACGTCGTAGCCGGTGATGGGCCGTTTGCCGCTGGTGTCCGGCTCCGTCCAGCCCACGTCCAGCGTGTCCGTAGGATTGTCCGCCGACTTGGTTACCGACGGCGCTTCCGGCGTCCGAGGTGGATGCACGTCGGTTACGTTGATCGTCAAGTTGGCTACCGCGGCCTGGCCCTGCACCGTCCAGTTCACCTTGCCGGTGTAGGAGTCCTTCGTATCGTGGTCCAGGGTTGCGCCCTGCTTCACTCTGATCTGGCCGGTAGCCGCGTCGATGACAAAGGCGTCAGTCGCCTCGCCCGTCAGGGTGTGGGTCAAAGCATCGTCGGTCTGATCGTCGCCGTCGTCGTAGGGCCTTCCCGCCACCGGTCTCCCCACCGCCGTTCCCGCAGGGGAGTTCTCGGAGATGCTCCGGGTCGGGTTCGCGACGGACGTGATGATAACGGTGCGATGGGTGTACCCACCGTATCCGTCAACCGCCCCATAGGTAACTGTTGCTTGGGCGGGGTTGACACCGGTGGTGCGAAGACGCTCTACGCCTTCAACCCGAGCCCATATGATGCCAGGGTAGGTCGAACTCGCCACGTATTTCAGCGTATCGCCGTCCGGGTCATCAGGAAAATATGTCGAAGCGTTGCTTGCTACCGTCGCACCCCATGGCATCGGCTGGTCGAACAGGAAGACGTTGCTTTTGTTCGGCGGCGTGTTGGCCGTCCCTTCGCCGGTGTCCGACCAGGGGCCGACACCCTCCTGGGTGGTGATGGCCCGCACCTGCGCCTCGTAGGTCACGCCCGGGTCCAGGCCCGGCAGGTTGAAGGTCGTCGCGGTCGCTCCCAGCGTGCCGCTGTAGGCAGTCCAGGCGTTTTCCGCTTGGCCGACGGCCACCTTGACGCGGTACTGCGCCTCGTAGCCGGTGATGGTCAGGCCGGTGGCTGTTGGGGCCGTCCAGGTCACGTCCAGCGCCGGGTCGGTCTCCTCGGAAAACTCGGTGCGGGTGACCGTGGGCGCGTTGGCAACGACGCCCGCCACGTCGGTCACGTTGATGGTCAGGTTGGCCTCGACGTCCTGACCGTTCACCGTCCATTCCACCTTGCCGGTGTAGGAACTCTTTGTCTCGTAGTCCAGGGTCGCGCCCTGCTTCACGCTGATCTGGCCGGTGGCCGCGTCGATGACAAAGGCGTCAGTCGCCTCGCCGGTCAGGGTGTGGGTCAAAGCATCGTCGGTCTGATCGTCGCCGTCGTCGTAGGGCGCCCCTGCCACCGTTCTCCCCACCGCCGTTCCCGCCGGGGAGTTCTCGGCGATGCTCCGGGTCGGGGTTGCGACGCCAGTGGCGTTCATCGTGAGCGCGACAAACCCACCGTACGGGTCGCGGACCCCGTACGTTACCTTCGTTGACCCCGGGTTCGACGCGACCATGAATAGGGAGTCGTGCGGAGTCCCCTCGCCGATACTGGCCCGCATGATCCCCGGGTTCGCCGCCCTGACGAAGAAGGTCAGCTCGTCACCGTCGGTGTCCCCGAAGATATGGCCATCGAAGGTATACCCGTAGGAGTGTCCCCAGGGAATCGTGGCGTCGAGAATGAAACCGTTCGTGTGCGGCGGCGTGTTGGCCGTGCCTTCGCCGATGTCCGACCAGGGACCTCCGCTCTCTTCGATGCTCCGGGCGCGCACCCGAAACTCATAGGTCGCGCCCACATCCAGGCCAGACAGGTTCAGGCTCGTCGCCGTCGCCTTCGCAGTTCCTTCGATCCACGCGGCGGGGGTCTCACCCTCGGCGGCCTTCTTGCGGTATTGGGTCCTGAGGTCTCTCATGGTCAGGCCGTTGGTGTCCGCCGCCGTCCACTCCACGTCCAGCGCCGGGTCAGTCTTCTCAGTAAACTTGG
This sequence comes from uncultured Dehalococcoidia bacterium, assembly GCA_951812535.1. Classification (GTDB taxonomy): domain Bacteria; phylum Chloroflexota; class Dehalococcoidia; order Lucifugimonadales; family UBA3495; genus CATOSK01. The sequence continues at coordinate 453,212 of CATOSK010000003.1, forward strand.
TGCGGCTGAGCGTGGGGGTGCCGGGCTTGCCGGCCTCCAGGTCGGTCACGTTGATGGTCAAGTTGGCCACCGCGGCCTGGCCCTGCACCGTCCAGTTCACCTTGCCGGTGTAGGAGTCCGTGGTCTCGTAGTCCAGGGTTGCGCCCTGCTTCACGCTGATCTGGCCGGTAGCCGCGTCGATGACAAAGGCGCTCGTCGCGTCTCCCGTCAGGGTGTGGGTCAAAGTATCGTCGGTGTCATCGTCGCCGTCGTCGTAGGGCGTTCCCGCCACCGTTCTCCCCACCGCCGTTCCCGCAGCGGAGTTCTCGGCGATGCTCCGGGTCTCGTTTGCGACGCAGGTAATGATAACGGTGCGATGGGTGTACCCACCGTATCCGTCAAGCGCCCCATAGGTAACTGTTGCCGGGCCGGGGTTGACACCGCTGATACGCAAACGCGGTCCGGGATCAACCCGAGCCCATATGATGCCGGGGTAGGTCGAACTCGCCTCGTATGTCAGCGTATCGCCGTCCGGGTCATCAAGAAAATAATGGGAAGGGTTGTTTGCTAGCACCCAACCCCATTCCACCGGCTGGTCGATCATGAAGATGTTGCTGTTGGTCGGCGGGCGGTTGGCCGTGCCTTCCCCGATGTCCGACCAGGGACCGGGTTCATCCCCGCTGCCGAGGGCGCGGACCCGCGCCTCGTGGGCTGTGCCCGCCGTCAGGCCCGGCAGGTTGAAGGTCCTGGCCGTCGCGGGCAGCTCGGCGGTTTGTCCGCCGTTGCCATCGTCGACGGTGTAGTCCGTCCACCCCGTCGCGCCCTTCTTGCGGTACTGGGCCTTGTAGCCGGTGATGGTGAACCCGTTGGCGGCCGCCGCCGTCCAGGTCACGTCCAGCGCCGGGTCGGTCTCCTCGGAAAACTTGGTGCGGGTGACCGTGGGGGTGCCGGGCTTGCCGGGCCCCACGTCCGTCACGTTGATAGTGACGTTGGCCGAGGGATACTGGTCACCGTACATCACCCAATGCACCCGGCCGGCGTAGGAAGACTTGGTCTCGTGGTCCAGGGTGGCGCCGTCCGCCACGCTAATCTGGCCAGTTTCGTTGTCGATGACGAATTTTCCGGAGGTCGCCGCCTCGCCATCGAACCCGTAAGAGATATCGTCCTTGTTGTAGGGGGTGGCGGATACCGGAGCGCCCACATTCGTTCCGGCGGCGGAGTTCTCCGGCACCTCCCGCGTGACGTTCCCCGAGCCCGTGATTGTCACGGTACGGGAGACCTGACCGCCGTAGGGGTCGGTCACACCGTAAACGATGGAGGACGCGGCGGGATTGTGGGCACCTATGGACAGCACGGAACCCTGACAGTTGACGCCAATGATGCCGGGGTAGGTAGTGGAGGCCCAGCAGGTCAGGGTGTCGCCGTCTGCGTCCTCGAAATACTCGCTCCCGGAAGCGGTGAGATCGAACTTCCTGGTCTCTCCCCACGGGATCGTCGTCGCAGTGATGGATAACGTGGTCGTATTCGGGGGAGTGTTGGCCGTGCCCATACCAGCGTATGACCAGGGGCCGCTGCCCTCATTGCTGTGGGCGCGCACCTGGACCTCGTAGGTGGCGCCCGCCGTCAGGCCCGCGAGGTTCAGGGTCCGGGCGTCAGCGTTCAGTGTGCCGGAGTACGCGGTCCAGGCGTTCTCCGTCTGGCCCTGGGCTACCTTGATGCGGTACTGGGCCCCGTAACCCGTGATGGTCGTGCCGTTGGCGTTGGGGGCCGTCCACGTCACGTCCAGGGCAGGTTGCGAACGCCCGCTGAACTCCGTGCGGGCCAGCGTCGGCGCGGCGGGCCTGTCGGGCGCGATATCGCCGATATTGATGGTCAGGTTGGCGACGGCTGCCTGCCCCTGCACGGTCCAGTTCACCTTGCCGGTGTAGGAGCTCTTGGTCTCGTAGTCCAGGGTCGCGCCCTGCTTCACGCTGATCTGGCCGGTGGCCGAGTCGATCTCGAAGGCGCTCGTCGCCCCACCCGTCAGCGTGTAACTCAAAGCATCGTCGGTCTGATCGTTGCCGTCGTCGTAGGGCGTTCCCACCACCGGAGTCCCCACAGCCGTTCCGGCGGGGGAATTCTCCGGGATGCTCCGGGTCGGGTTCGCTGCGCCGGTGAGCTTAACGGTGCGAGAGGCATAGCCGCCATACCCATCGCTGGCGCCATAGGTAATCGACGAGCTGGCGGGGTTGACGGCCCTCACCCCAAAGTAGAGGCCAGGGTTACCATCCAACCAGGCCTCGACTATGCCGGGATATTGCGAAGATATCGACCAGGTAAGGGTGTCGCTGTCTGCGTCGCTGAAAAAATCCGACATCGGATTTGGGTCCACTACCCTGTCGCGCCACGGAATGTCTTGCTCGGCGATGTAGGTGGTAGTGATTTTCGGCGGCGTGTTGGTCGTGCCGGTAGTGTCCGCGCGTTTGCCGGGCACACCGTGCTGCTCGGAATTCCCCGCGAACGCCAGCACTCGCACGTGATAGGTCGTACCAGCATCCAACCCGGTAAGCCTCACGCTGGTGGCGGTCGCCCCAGGGTCGGGGGAGAGCTTCGTCATGTTGGTTTTGTCGGTGCCGTAGTAGACGTTGTACTTGGTGATGGGGAAGCCGTTGTCGGCTGGGGTCGTCCAGGTCACGTCCAGCGCCGGCTTCATCACCGTAGTTGACGGCGCGCGCACCGCCGTCAGCGATCCGGGTGCGTCGGGCTGGTTCGCCTGTAAACGCACCTTTTGCGGGGCCATTTGCGGGGGCGGCTGCACGGCGATGGCGGAGTCAAGTGACGCCTGGCCGCCGTCCTCGCTGGTGGCGGTGTAGGCCGTAGCGTATTCACCGGCCTCCGACGGCGTGCCCGTCAGGGCGCGGGTGGCCGGGTTGAAGGACAGTCCGTCGGGCCGGGCCGGCGACAGGCTGTCCGTGAAGCCAGCGGCGCCTCCCGCGGCTTCGGGCGGCGTCTGGGTGCCGATGCCCTGGTCCTGGTCGAAATTGTACCTGCGGGAAACGTCCGACAAGTGGGGCGACGGTTCGGACTCCAGCGCAGGCCCCTGCTTGGACGCCAGCGCCGATTTGGGACTCGGCCTTTCCGGCGGAGCAAGCAGCGAATGAGGAAGCCGCTCCGACGCGGGTGCGGGTATCAGTTCTATATAGGACACTGGAGTCTCTGGGAGACTCAACTCCTGCGGGGAAGCCGACGCGGAAGCCGATTGGAGCGAAATCAAGGCCACGACTGCGGCGAGCAGCAGGGCGATAGCCGCCGTAAGCGGGAGTACTATTCTGAGACGAGTTGCATGAGCGTTCATTGGATGCATCCACCATTAGCCTTAGCGTTCGGGTTCCGGGCCGCGGTTGGTTGGTCCCGGCGTTCGGGACCGTGGGCGGCGGCTAGGGAGGTGAACGCAGAACTCGGCGGTGGACGCGGTCCAGCCGGCGGGCCGCGGATCTGGGGCCAAGCGCGGGTGAAACCGCTTGAAAATTAGCGGGGGATAAAGGTAGTATGGGGGTGGCTGAAGCGCCTGGTGCGGGTTCGAGGTGAGAGTCGGCCGCACCGGAGCGTTGCCCGTGCCGCGCCCAGTCCTGTTGCAGGGCTGGGCGCCTATATTTTGAGCCGTCCACTGTTGTCTTCCTTTCGTCTCGTCATGCTTGGGGCCGGGTTAGTGCTGGAGGACATATTATTGGCCGGACTATTAGTTGTCAATACTTTTTAATATGGATTGCTTTTGATTGTTAACCCAATTTAATTGTTTAACCACTTGAAAAGGCCGACATATTATTGCATAATGTATCTATTCCGGCCTGTCCCTTCTGCCAGCCCTGGATTGGAAACGAATGACAAACCCCATCGAACCCCAAAGAGAACCCGAGGAATCGGGCCAATTCGCGCCCGACGTGCTTCAGCGCCGTGTTGCGGCCCTGCTGCATGCCGTGGACCGGGGGCTGACCGGAGCCCTGGCCCCCCACGACCTCATACCGGTTGAGCTGGAGCTGCTCAGGTTCTGCCGGGACCGGGGCGAATGCACCGCCACCCAAATGACCGGCGTACTGCCCACGGACCCGTCCCGCATCAGCCGGCTGGTGCATCGCCTGGTGCAAACGGGCCTGGTGGGCCGGCGGCGTCTCGAAGACGACCGGCGGGTAGTCATGCTGACACTGACCCCGGAGGGAGAGGAGTTGGTGCAGCGGATGGATGCCCTGGTCCAGGGGTTCTACGATGCCCTGATGGAGGGCGTCAGCGATGCGGACCTGGCGGTCTTCTTGTCCGCCAGCCAAAGAATGATGGACAACTACGACGCAATGAGCATTTCCGATTGAGCAGGCTTCAGCCAGAAAAAGAATGCCGGTCCACCTGTCCCCACCTGCCCCGGCGGCGGGGCCAGGTACTTGTTCGTATGTTCCTTTACGGATGTTCCTTGCAGCTTGCGTGAGAATTGGCGGACACGGCGGAAGTCAGCACACCAGCAACTCGCAGGGTTACGGTGAACAGCCTGTTGGGATATACTTCTAATGTGCTCTGTCGCTGGAAGTCCCGCAACCGGGACTGGCGGAACCTGGTGTCCGGTTCGCAGCGGCGAGCAATAGCTGTCAGCAGGCCGGAGCAGCTATTCGGCATCGCGGGTTTGAACCCGGAAAGGGACAGCAACCAACCGGCTGGTTTGCCCATTGAGGAAGTTATACGCTGGCTGCCACCTGCAAATATGTGCTCACCGGGCTGATCCTGGCCATGGCGTCGTTAGCCTTGGCCACGGGTTGCAGCGCTGTAAACAGTCAGGAAGCCGAAGTGGAGCCCGCCACCCAGCCGGTCCGGATAGCCAATGCGCGGGTGAGCTCCTCCCAAACGGCCAGGGCCGCTGACAATCCGGTTGAACCGGTAAACGTGCCCGCCACCGTGTCAGCCGAGCTGACCCGCACGGCCCCGGTGCCCGCCCCCACGATTGACGTGGAGGCCACTGTTGCCGCCGTGCTGACCCGCGTCGCCCCTCCTACCCCATCGCCAATACCGTCGCCGGTCATGTCGGCCAGCACCTCGGTTTCGGACATCGTCGCGAACCTCGAGGCCGGACTGGTGCAGATAATCACCCCCTCCGCCAGCGGTTCGGGCTTTGCCGTCTCCAACGACGGCCTCATCATCACCAACGCTCACGTGGTGGGAGAGCACGACACCGTCACCGTACGCTCCGTAACAGGGTTGGCATACACCGGAGTGGTGCGGGGCAAGGATGAAGAGTTGGACCTGGCGGTGGTCAAGATCGGGATGCCGGGCAACATAAAAGCGATGCCCCTGGGAGAAGTGTCGGAAGTCCGGACCGGCGACACCGTTATAGCGATGGGCTTTCCACTGAGCGATCAGTTGGGAAACAGCTATACGGTCACCACCGGAGTAGTCTCTTCCCGCCGCAAAGTCGGGCCGGGTGAGCGAATCCAGACCGACGCGGCCATCAACGCCGGCAGCAGCGGGGGACCGCTGGTCAACAGGGCCGGCGAAGTCATCGGAGTGAATACCGCCACCTTCCGGGAGTACGAGGGCATCTCCTTTGCTGTCTCAATCGACGAAGTAAAGAATAATCTGCGTACCCTGGCCGCCGAGCAGAGCACCCTGACCCAGGTCAGCGGGGAGTTCCGGGCTTACCACAACGAGACTTGTTACTACTCGCTGCGGGTGCCCTCGGGATGGTGGAAGGTCGGCGAAGACGCCGGCTGCCGGATTTCCCTGGGAAGGTTGGAAGGGGATATGCGGGCCGGGGCCATACATGTTTGGGACTACCCGCTGAACGACGGGGAGACTCTCGATGATTTCTCAGCCTGGTGGTCCGACAACCTGGCGGAGCGAGGCAGCGGCTGGAAGAGTTTCACTCACATTCAATCCGAGAAATCCACGGTCGAGCGCGATGGCGAACCCCTTGACCAATACGTAATCCAGTACCACTGGCAGGAAACCGAGAAGCACTGCGTTTCCTTCGCCACCGACCGGATAGTGGTGTCCAATCACCAGGGCATTGCCCTGGTTTTCAGCGCCAGCGTGTGCGATTTCATGCCGCCGGCGGTGTTCGACGAAATCGCCGGGATGGAGTTTGACGTCTGGGTGCCAACTCCCGTCTTCCGACCGGCTCCGACCCCGCAGCCCTGATTTAACGGCAGAGTTCATCTGCAGAGCAGGAGCTCGACCTCCTGCCTGACCTCCGGCTTGCCCTCCCGCGCCACTGCTACCCGGCACGGCGTCAGCCCTTCGCTGTTGACGCCCGCAGTATCGGCGCCGTATTCCAGCAGGACGGCGATCACGCCCTGGGGCAACGGGTTGGATTCCGCCGCCGAGTGGAGCGGCGTCATGCCGTCGTCATCCTTGGCTGAAATTTCAGATCCGTGTTCCATCAGAATTTTGTGTACCTCTGGGTTGGGGTTGTGCAGCGCGGCGGTGTGCAGGGCCGTCCGTCCGTTTTGCCCTCGGAGCGCGGTATCGACGGGATACTCCAGAATCAGGGCAACCATGCCTGCCTCGGGGTTGAAGGCGGCGGTGTGCAGCACGCTCCCGCTTCCGCCCACAAGAGCAGCTGGATCGGCGCCCCGGTCCAGCAGCAAAACCGCGACTTCCCGGTTGGGGTTCAAAGCCGTAGCCACATGCAGCGGCGTCGCCCCGGGATTGTTCGTGGCTGCAACATCGGCCCCGCGGTCAAGGAGGACTTCGGCGACTGCCGGTTCAGGATTAAAGGCAACCGCCGTATGCAGCGGCGTCGCGCCGTTGGCATCGCCCTTGCTTCCAATGTCGGCCCCGGCGTCCAGCAGCAGTCCGATTACCGCCGGATTCATGGTGTGGGAGGCGGCCATGTGCAGGGGGGTAAGGCCAAGCTTGCCGCCCTTCGCCGACAAATCGGGGTCCTTCTCAAGTTGGGCCTTTACCTCGGCCTCGTTGGCCGAAGCCCAGAATGAGGCCTCGCACAGAATGCCGCACTCCGCCGTTGCGGGCGGAGGCGCAGAGCCGCAGGCGGTCAACGCCGCTGCCAGAGATACAATGGCAATGCCGGAGGCCAGGGAAGAAGCGTATCCCACAAAACCCCTCTTGGCCCGGGGGACAAACAACTTCGTGGAGTGGCAAGCGGATAACACAGGCGCGAATGTTGACAAACCGGCCCGGGCTTTCCAATCTTCCGCCGGTGTTGCCCCAGGACGATTGCAAGGTCGGAAATGGGGTTTAAACGATCGGAATGACAGGTATGGGAGTGTGCGGAGACAGAGGCGCCGGAATCTCTGTCCTGGCCGAGTGGTTGCAGCAAGCTTCAGGCCCCGGGAGAACCGGCTGACCAGGGTATGTAGGGTATTTTCAAGCAGGGGCATGGCGGCTAATCTCCAGATCGGACTTGGGCTGGGGCCAGGGTTTAGGCAGCCGACAGACCCGGCTCCAGGGCCGGGCCCGGATCAGCAACCGCTTCAGCCAGCCGATGCCGTGGCGGAATACGCAGGTTGTCAGGGGCCATTATGCCGGATTTTCCGAAAAGTTACGATAGGTCATGGGAAATAGGCCCAAAGATTACAGTCATGTAATACAAGTGTGGTATAGTGACCCGCACGGCGTGACAAGGGCTATGGTCCTGACAAGTTGCGTGAAGTATCTGCGATGAATAGTTCGCAGAAGTTACAAGGCTTGGTTTGGGTGGCAGGCGTGATGGGGGAGTGTGCAATCCTGACGCTGTCCGCGGCCTGCAGCGGACAGCGTTTTAGAAACCGTCTCAGGAAGTTGCAGGGGGTGCCGCTTCCCTCCTCTCACCCTTGGGCATCCAATAGCCCACCCGGGGTTCGGTGAAGATGTAGCTGGGACGGTCAGCGTCGTCGGCCAGCTTGCGCCGCAGCTTGCTGACGATGGTGCGCATGGGCCGCACGTCGCTGCTCCCACCCCAGACCCGCTCCAGCAGGTCCTCGTAGGTCAACACCTGCCCGGCATTGGCCGCCAGCTCCGTCAGCATCCGGTACTCCATCGCCGCAAGATCCACCGGACGGTTCCCCAGGGTCACCCGGCGCTGGGCAACGTCCACAACCAGATCGCCGTGCACGTAGGGTTCCGCCGGCCCCGGCGCCTCCCGCCGCCGTAGGGCCGCCCGGATCCTCGCCCCAAGCTCCGTGGGCGAGAAGGGCTTGACGATGTAGTCCACGGCTCCGGTGTCCAGGGCCCTGGTGATGTGCTCTTCCCGCCCGTAGGCGGAAAGGAAGATCACAGGCACGTCGGCTAAACCAAGGATGTCCTGCATCAGCTCGACGCCGTCGGCGCCGGCCAGCATCAGGTCCAGCAGCGCCAGGTGAGGCTTCTCCTCCTGCATCAGGAGCAGGGCCTCCCCTGCGTCCCCGGTCACCACCGGCTGGTAACCCGCCCGGGCCAGGGTGTCCCGGATGTAGCGAAGGGCCTGGGGATCGTCGTCCACCGCCAGCACCCGCACCCGTTCCTCCGGTTCCCCCTGATGGACGCGGCGTGGGGAGGAAGTTGACACCGCCGGACCGCTCCCGGCCTCCTCCACCGTGGGCAGGGTGAAGGTGAAACGCGTCCCCCGTCCCGGCCCGTCGCTCTCGGCCCAGATGCGTCCCCCGTGGGCCTCCACGATCCCCTTGCAGATGGCCAGCCCCAGTCCCGTGTCTTCCCCCTGCTCCTCGGATTGGACCCGGGAGAACTTGCGGAACAGGCGGGGAAGCCCCTCCGCCGGGACGCCCCGGCCCTCGTCGGCCACCGAGAAGGCAACGTGGACGCCCTGGCGCACGGCTCCGAGCCGGATCACCGACGACTGGGGCGAGTGGCGCGCCGCGTTGGCCAGCAGGTTGCCCAGCACCTGGGCCACCCGGCGCCGGTCCGCCAGCACCAGGGGCAGGTCCGGCGGGACGTCGATTTCCAGGGGGTTCCCAGCCCCGCCGCTGCTGAATGCGCTGCGGGCCCGGTCCACCAACGCCATGACCTCCGCCGGCTCCGGGCTGACCGGCAGTTCGCCGCTCTCGATGCGGGCCACGTCCAGCAGGTCCGCCACCAGGCCGTTCATGTGGTCCGCCTGCTCATCGATGATGCGGAGGAATTGGCGCACCACCGCCGGGTCCATATCAGCCGACGAGCCCAGCACCGTGGCGGCGGAACCCTTGATGGAGGTCAGGGGCGCCCGCAGCTCGTGGCTCACCATGGCCAGGAAGTCGGCCCGCAGCCGCTCCTGCTCCTCCACCGCCGCCAGGTCCTGCAGGGTGACCACCACCGACTCCACCGCGCCGCCATCATCGAAGAGGATGGGCGTGGCGTTGAGCAGCACCTTCACGCTCCTTCCGTCGGGGACCTCCAGGACGATCTCCTCGGCCTGGACCTTCTCCCCGGTGCTCAGCAGCCCGGACAGGGGGAACTGCTGCAGGGAGAACTCCCGCCCGTCGGCCCGCCGGCAGGTCATCACGTCCAGCAGGTCCATCGGCGATTGGCCGGGATTCCGCAGGCTGTCGACGATCCTCTGCGCCTCCCTGTTGAAAGACTTGGGGGCTCCAGCTACGGCGTCCAAGACCACCACGCCTACCGGGGAGGTATCTATCAACGCCTCCAAGTCCGCCCTGGCCCGCCGCTCCTCCCGGTGCCGGCGGGCGTTGGCGATGGCCATGGCCGCCTGGGCGGCGAACATCACCAGCGTTTCCTCGTCTTCCTGGGTGAACTCGCGGTCGTCGGTGTCATGGGCCAGGTATATGGTGCCGACCCCGGCCCCCTGGTGGCGGATGGGAGCCACCAGCAGGGACATCACCGTGACCGAGGGCAGGAAGCTGGGCATGTTCATCGCGCTCAGGTGACTGTCCACATTGGAAACCCGCAGGGGTTGTCCCAGCCCGCTGAGATACTCGAAGAAAGCCTGCCCCTGCGGCATGTCCCACAATCCCTGATGCTCTTCCCTGGTGACGCCGGAGACGAAGAATTCGGGCGTCTGCCCGGCATCGTTCAGGACGGTGAGCGCTCCGTAGCGTGAGTCCGTCAAAGCCCGGGCGCTGTCCACGACTTCCTGCAGCACCGTCTCGAAGTCCAGGCTCTCGTTGATGCGGAGACTGGCCTGGCTCAACCGGGCGAGGCGCTCCCGCAGCGCTTCGATCTCTCGAATCAGCTCTTCCGGTGGGTTCATCTCATGACCTTCGTTTCATGACCTTCGTTGCACCGGGGAGGGCCCGGCCCTCCGGTTCTTGGCGGCAGGATTGGGCGTCGACCGGGGCAATTATGCCGGGTTTTAGGAAAAGTTGCAAGAAGTAATGAAAATACGCGGCAAAAGTAACGGATAGGTTACATAAATGTGTTATAGTTTCCGCCGTTGTTCCCGCCCATGTGGAGGCAAGGGGAGAAATGTGCTTGTACATCAACCGGCCAGAACCCAGGATGAACACGGCGCCGGCGGTCCGCGCCGTTAGCTGTTGGGACACCTGCGCCCGCGGCGTTCCCCTCGTCGCGTGCGCCCATTGACAAGGATAGGTAAGACCCAAACCCGTCCACTGAAATCCTGCCAGGTCCGGTACATGCCATTTCCACCCCCGTAAAGGTTTCGCAATTGCAGTAAAAGGAGGTCCTGCGTCAATGTGTGCCCAGGAATCGTCAACGCCCGACTATACGATGGGATTCAGCGAAGAAATGCTTGAGTCCCTCAGGCGGTTCACTGCTGAGACTCACGCCGGCCATCTGCTCCCGCATCTCCGGCCCGGCCTGCGCGTTCTGGACTTCGGCTGTGGGCCGGGCACCATTTCGGTGGGACTGGCCAAGGCGGTCCACCCGGGCGAGTTCCATGGCGTGGACATGGAAGAGTCGCAGATTGACCAGGCAAGGGAAATCGCCCAGTTCCGCAGACAGGACAAAGCCGTATTTCACGTGGGGGACGTGACCGCCCTGGAGTTCGAGGACGGCTTTTTCGACGTGGCCCACTGCCACAACCTGCTGATGCACGTGCCGGATACCCATGCCGTGCTCACCGAGGTCAAGCGGGTGCTGAAGCCCGGCGGTCTCATCGCCTGCCGCGAAATGATCTGCGAGTCCAGCTTTACCCAGCCCGACTTCGGCGTTATCGGAAAGTCCTGGGATATGTTCCAGGACCTTCTCCAGGCCGATGACGGCCACCCACAGATGGGGAGGGAGTTGAAGGGCCATATCCTGGCGGCCGGGTTTGAGAACGTCCGGTCGACCAATTCTTTCGATATCTACAGCGCGCCCGCCGATGTCGCTTTCATCCACGGCTTCGCCAAGCAGTGGTTCCTGGCGCCGGAAATCGTGGAGGCAGCCATCAAGTACGGAGCGGCGACACCGGAACTGTGCGCAGAGATGGGCGCAGCCTACGACCGCTGGAAGGACCATCCCGGGGCCATGTGCGCGCTGGCTTTCGGCGAGGCAATCGCCAACAGGCCGCAATAGCCGCCACTCACGAAAAGGAGCAAGGGAAATTGACTCAACCGGAATCGCCAACGCCTGATTACGCCCTCAGCTACGGTGATGCGTTCGCCGGTCTGCAGCCGCTGCACAACGCCAGGACCAACGCCGCCTACCTGCTCCCGATGCTCAGGCCCGGCCTGCGCCTGCTGGACTTCGGCTGCGGCTCCGGTGACATATCGGTGGGTTTGGCCGAGGCCGTAGCGCCCGGCGAGCTGCATGGGGTTGACCCGGAAGAGGCGCAGATTGAGCTGGCCCGGTCCCTGGCCGTTTCGGCGGGAACAGACAACGCGGTATTCCAGGTTGGGGACGTGACGGCCCTGCCCTTCCCAGAGGGTTTTTTCGACGTGGCCCACTGCCACACCGTCCTGATGTACGTCCCGGATACCCAGGCCGCGCTGGCGGAAGTGAAGCGGGTGCTGAAGCCCGGAGGTCTCATCGCCTGCCGCGAAATGATCTGCGAGTCCTGCTTCGTCCATCCCGACCTGGGAATCATGAAGACTGGGTGGAACGCGCTCGAGGACCTGCTGTATTTTGACGAAGGGCATCCCCAGATGGGGAAGGAAATGAAGGCCCATATTCTGGAGGCCGGATTCACGAATATTCAGGTGTCCGCTTCTTTCGACACTCACAGCGCCCCGGCCGAAGTGGCCCTGATCCACTCTCTCGCCAGGCGATGGTTCTCGTCGCCGGAAATGCTGGGAGCGGCCAGCGCATACGACATGCCCGGCATGACCCAGAGCCTGTTTGAAAGACTGAGCGCCGCCATTGACGAGTGGAAGGACTTGCCCGACGCGGCGGTGGCCTACGCCTACGGAGAGGCCGTCGCCAACAAGCCGTAAAGCCGAATTGAGGGGAGGCCACGCCGATGCGGCTCTGGCCGCCACTACGGCAACTACGTTCTGAACCAGGTCCGCCTCTGCCGGGACCGGCGGGACTTGGCAATCCAGCCGGGGGATACGGGGAAGCCGGAGGACTATCCGGCTGGGCCGGCGTTGCCGAGGAAGGATGGGTAAGGGGGAATTATGGCTGACAGCAATACTTTGTTGGTCCACTTGTCACGAGGGTTTACCAATCGCACCGAGGAGGTTGCTACCGAAGCTCTCGGCTTCATCTTCGATAAATCAGCAGCCTCCAGAGAAGCATTGGATGACGTAGTCCGCTCCGGCGTCAGTGGTGTTGCCCCCGTGTCCAAGGTGCTGACTCAAAAACAAGATTGGGGCGACGGCACCCGGCCTGACCTATCTGGCATGGACGAAGGAAACACAGAACGGGTGCTCATAGAAGCCAAGTTCCGTGCTGATTTAACTGCACGTCAACCCAATGATTACCTAGACCGGCTACCGGAAGAGGGACTGTCGGTGCTCATGTTTGTCGTTCCCGAAGACAGAATTGCCCGGTTATGGCCAGAGTTACGGCAACGGGCCGACCGCAGGGGAAAGAAACTGTCCGACATTGATGGCGAGCGGAAATGTGTGCGTGTGGACGATACTGGCAGGCATCTAATGGTAGTCAGTTGGTCAAGTCTGCTGGATACAATGGCTGCGAAGACCAGAGAAGCAGGAGAGTCGAGCGTAGAATCGGATATTCAGCAATTACGAAGCCTTGCCCAGTATGGGGAGGACAGGACCTTCGCTCCGATTCGCGAAAGCGGCGAAGATTTTGGTCCTGACTCGCAGCGCTCCCGTGATTTACAGCATGTTATCGATATGGCGACGGACCGAGGGGTCGCGCAAGGATGGGCATCCAAGAGAGGACTCAACCGGACTCCTCGATCCTACGGCTATGGCCGTTACCTTCTGCTTTCCAACACGGTTGTTTGGCTCGGCATCAACGGTGACTTGTGGAGAGACAATGGGGAAACGCCCTTGTGGGTGGAACCCTATCCTGCCAAGGGGGTCAGAGTGGTCGATTTGTGGGCGGAGTCGGAACTGTATGGGCCATCTAAGAGCTGGATCCCCGTTCGCCTAAAGCCGGATGTTGAGTTCGATGAGTGGCTGGAAGACGTCCTCAACCAACTGAAGTCCATCGCCGATGCCCTGTAAGCAACCATACCTACAAGCATTACCCCGAAATCCCCGCCAGCTGCTCAAAGTAGTCGGGGAAGGTTTTAGAGACGCAGTCGGGGTTGTTGATGGTGATGGGGGCGTCGCCGAGGGCGGCCAGGGAGAAGCTCATGGCCATGCGGTGGTCGTTGTAGGTGTCTATGGCGGCAGGAGTGATGCGCTCCGGCGGAGTGATTTTCAGGTAGTCGGGCCCTTCCTCCACCCGGGCGCCCACCTTGCGAAGCTCGGCGGCCATGGCGGCCAGCCGGTCGGTCTCCTTGACCCGCCAGTTGCCCACGTTGCGGATGGTGGTCTGGCCCTGGGCGAACAGGGCGGCGGTGGCGACCGTCATGGCGGCGTCGGGGATGTGGTTCAGGTCCAGGTCCACTCCGTGGAGGTCGCCGCGGCCCACCTCGATCCAGTCTTCACCCCGGCGTACGGGAGCGCCCATCTGCTCCAGCACGTCGGCGAGGCGGACATCCCCCTGCACGCTGGACAGTCCGACCCCCTGGACTCGGACAGTGCCGCCCCGGATGGCAGCGGCGGCGAGGAAGTAGGTCGCCGAGGAGGCGTCTCCCTCCACCAGCGCGCTCCCCGGGGACTGGTATCCCTGGCCCCCCGCGACGCGGAACTGTTGGTAGCCGTCGGCTTCGACGTTCGCGCCAAACCGCCTCATCACCGCCACGGTCATGTCGATGTAGGGCTTGGAAACCAGGTCGCCAACGACGTCGATGACCATGTCCTCCCGGGCCAGGGGCGCTGACAGGAGGATGGCGGTGAGGTACTGGCTGGAGACGTTGCCGCGAACGGAAACCCTTCCCCCGGGGATGCCCCGGGCGTGGATGCGGAGCGGGGGGCAGCCGTCCTTGTCCAGGTATTCAATGTCAGCGCCCATGGGACGGAGGGCGTCCACCAGGTCCTCTATGGGCCTCTCATACATCCGGGGTTCGCCGGTCAGGGTGAACTCCCCTTCTCCCAGGCACAGGGCGGCGCATATCGAGCGCATGGTGGTGCCGGAGTTGCCGAGGAACAGCTCCGTCTGCTGCTGCGGAAAGGGGCCGCCCAGTCCCTGCACCCGGCAGACGGTATTGTTGCGGGAAAGCTCCAGCCCGACGCCGAGCCGTTGCAGGGAGTCAATCATCCGGCTCGTATCATCGCTCTCGAGGAGGTTGTATACCTGGGTGACGCCACGGGAAAGGGCGGACAGGAGCAGGATCCGGTTGGAAAGGCTCTTGGATCCGGGTAGGGAAATCTCGCCGTTGACCCGGGAAATGGGGTTTAGCACCAGTTGTTCCATCGGGACGCTCCGTATAGGGCAGTTTCATTAATTAGAGGCGTTTCCTGGCCAATGCATCGTAACGCGGGTCGTACCATTCAGCCGGTCTACCCCCGCCACCGGGAGGCAAACGAAGGGTGGGCTTCCGCGGCCATCTCGCGAAGGGCCCTCTCGATGAGGGACTGGAGGAAGACTCCACGGGCCCGCGCGTACCGCTTGGCCATCGGAATCAATTCAGCGTCAATCCTGAGCGTCAATCCTGATGGTAAGCTTTTGCTTCACACCGGCTGGGACCACCAGACAATTACACGCATTGGCACCGCCAGTGTACGTATCCCAACCACGGCTTTCAAGGCTCCTGGCCCGAAGCCTCAGGGCTATCGCGCTTGAAAGATACCACCATGCAGATGCCGCAGTTCGATGCCCATATACCGTATTGTCAACTATTGTCTTGGGTAACTTCTCGACTATCGATCCCTCACTTTATCAAAGGGGGCGGCCGGATCGTGAGCGTCAATGGGTCTTCGAGAACCCAAATGCGATTGCCCTGCCCGAAGCCTGAATTTGACATCCCACATTCCCTCGGCTATAGTTGCCCGTGCTCCTATTCGCGGTTGCGGATAGGCAGTTTTAACAAGCGAAACTTCCTCCCGGGGAATCTTGAGGGTTTAATAGGGAAGACGGTGGAAGTCCGTCACGGTTGCGCCACTGTGTGTGGGGAGCTGCCCGGTGACAATGCCACTGCCCGCACCGGCGGGCGGGAAGGCGCCGGTCCAGCGGCGATCCACGAGTCAGGAGACCTGCCCCGGGAGTGAGAACCCGATCTGCGGCAACAGAAAGGGTTCCGGTACGTTCGGGTTCCAACCGCCAATTAACATCAGGGTTGGATTCGGGCGGACTTCGAACTCTGACACCCCCTGAGCCGTTGAGCCGGGGGGTTTTGTTTCGCAGGGGAATCGACCCGGTCCCTCGGATAGGCGAAAGAGGCTGCCCCAACGAATGACCCTGGTAGAAAAATACGCGCTGCTTCCCGACGAGATCGACCGGGAAAGCCTGAAGATGGTCCAGGCGGACCTTCCTTCGGGGTTGACGCTGTCTCCAAAGGAGCACTACGTCCTCTGCCGCATCGTGAGGGCGGAAGGGGACGCGGGGATCGCTCCGTCGGTGAAATTCAGTCCAGGCGCGGTGGACGCCGGACTGGGTGCGCTGAAGGCGTCCGCGCCGGTGGTAACCGACGTGCGGATGGTGGAGATGGGCATCTCCAAGGCACTCCTCCGCGGCGCCAGCGTGACCACCAACTGCATGATTGACGCCCCGGAAGTTGCGGAGAGGGCCCAGCGGGAAAGCACCACCCGCTCGGTGGCGGCGGTACGCGAACTGGCCCCGAAAACGACCGGCGCGGTGTGCGCCATCGGCAACGCTCCCACGGCTCTCCTGGCCCTGCTGGATCTGATTGATGCAGGAGAGGTCAATCCGGCCCTGGTTATCGGGATGCCGGTCGGGTTCGTGGCCTGCGCCGAATCCAAGGACGAACTGGTCAAGCGCAACGTTCCCTATATCACCGTCCTGGGCCGTCGCGGCGGAAGCTCGGCGGCGGCAGCCACGGTTAACGCCCTATTGGACCTTCTAAAAGTCGAGTAGACCAGACATTGGTTTCGCCAGAAAATACAGGTAACGCACTAACCGACAGGGCCAACGGCTCGCCTCCCGAGCGTTGCGGGGTCATCCTGCTGTGCCACGGCAGCCAGCGGGGCACCAGCCGCGACGAATGCTCCTGCTCCTGGGCGGCCCAGGGAGGAGACTGGCCCGAGTGGTGCCGCCACTGCCCGGATACGCGGGTTGGCCTGGCCGAGGCCTCGGAGCGGCTGCAGAGCGTCCTGGGGGAGCCCCAGGCCGACGTCCTGCTGTCCTGCCTGGAGTTCATCCAGCCCCACCCGGACCAGGCCGTGGAAGTCCTGGCGGAACGGGGCCGGGACCAGGTGGTGATCATGCCCTATCTCTTGGGGCAGGGAAAGCATGCCACCGAGGAGCTGGCAGAGGTGCTGGAGGAACTGCGGGAGCAGTCACCCCAGGTGCAGCTGGCCCTGACCCGGGGGCTGGGATCCGACCCTCGCCTGGCCGACCTCGTGGTCGAGCGGGTGCGCGACCTGGACGGGACGCCTTCCCTGACGCCCGATAAAGGCCGCACCATCGGAATCCTCATCGTCAAGGCCGGCACCAGGACCCAGTACGACGATTGCCTCTGGCTCCAGGAATTGGCCAGGTTGGCCGAGGGGCAGCTGGGAGAGGGCTACGCCGTTGAGATTGCCCAGTCCCACTACGGCGACCCGACCATGGAGTACGCCTCCGCTCGGCTGGTGGAGGAGCGGGGCGTTTCGGCGGTGCTGTGCGTTCCCTACCTGTTCTTTCCCGGAATGATCCTTAAGCGAAATGTGCTGGGCGGGATGCAGGCCGCCCGGGAAAAGTACCCCAACGTTGAAATGCACGTGGCCCCTCCGCTGGGAGTGGATGACCGGGTGGTGGCCGTGGCCGCCGACCGGGTCCGCGAGGTCTGGAGCCCGTAGCCCATCCAGTCGATGGCGAATTGCCAGCAATGACGCAAGCACAAGACGACAATCAATCCAGGGAAAGCGATTACAGCCGCACGACGGTGAGGGACCGGCAGGGGATGCGGACCGGTTACACGACCGGCTCCTGCGCCGCCGCCGCGGCCAAGGCTGCCGTAACGACCCTGCTCACCGGACAGCCCACCGGGGATGTGACCATCCACCTGCCCGTGGGACAGGACGCCGCTTTCCACATCCACCGCTGCGAGTGGGTTGATGACCAGCGGGTGCTCTGCTCCGTCATCAAGGACGGGGGCGACGACCCCGACGCCACCCACGGCGCCGAAATCTGCGTCACCGTGAGCCGCGCCCCCGACCAGTCCGGCCTGAAAATCACCGGCGGCCCAGGGGTCGGCACCGTCACCCGCCCGGGAACGGGAATAGAGGTGGGAGAACCGGCGGTGACACGCGTTCCCCGCCGGATGATGGCCGAATCGGTAAGCGCGGCAGCCCAGAGCGCCGGTCTTGATGCCGAAGCCGGGTTCGTGGCCCAGGTCGCCGTAACGGGTGGCGAGGAAATCGCCCTGAAGACAACCAACGCCCGCCTGGGCGTCCTGGGCGGGATATCCATTCTGGGCAGCACCGGAGTTGTGCAACCCTTTTCCACCGCCGCCTGGCGGGCCAGCGTCCATCTGGCCGTTGACGTGGCCGCCACCAACGGTTTGGACCACGTAGTCCTTTCCACCGGCACCCGCAGCGAGGAATACTCCCGCCGCCACCTGGATTTGCCCGACATGGCATACATCGAGGCTGGCATCTTCAGCGGGCCGTCCATGAAGCGGTGTGTCATGCGGAACATTCAGCGGGCAACCCACGTCGGGATGGTTGGCAAGTTTTCCAAGATGGCCATGGGATATTTCGTCACCCACGTCGCCGGCAACCAGGTGGACACCAACTTTCTCGCCGAGCTTGCGGCCGAATGCGGGGCCACTCCCGAGGTACAGGAGGAAATCCGCAGCGCCAGCAGCGCCCGTCACTTCCAGGAAATTGCCCAGGCCAACGACCTGATGCAGGTCATCCCCATTATGTGCCAGATGGTCTGCGACGAAAGCCGGAAACTGCTTGGCGACGACGCCGGATCGCTTATCGTCGACTCCATGTGCTTCGACTTCGACGGGGCCTTGCTGGGATGGGCTTCCACCTCTCCCGACGGCATCCCGATGGTGACGGGAGCATCCGCCGGTGACGATGGTTAAGCCTGCCGCCGCGGTGGAATCCCGTCCGCTGGGCCTGCCCGACGATGCTTTCGAGCAGCGCCGTCCACTGCGGGGCCAGGTAACCAAGCGCGAGGTGCGGGCCGTCAGCCTGTACAGCATGGGGCTCAAATCAGACAGCGTCGTCTGGGACATCGGCGCGGGCACGGGGTCGGTCTCAATAGAAGCCTCCCTCATCGCCCACCGGGGACAGGTCTTCGCCATCGAACGGGATGAGAATAGCCTGGACCTCCTCCGCAGCAACGTTGCGAATCTTTCCGGCGACAATGTGCAAATCGTCGTCGGGGAAGCACCAGTGGCGTTGGCGGAACTGCCCGACCCGGACTCGGTGTTCATCGGCGGCAGCGGCGGCCATCTCTCGGCGATCCTGGATGCGGTGGCCGGACGGTTGAAGGATGAAGGCCGCATTGTGGTAAACTTGGCCGCCCTGGAACGCACCCAGGAGGTGTACCACCACCTCAAGGATGAAGGAATGACCGTGGAACTGACCACCATCAGTGCCTCGCGGGGCAGGGAGATGCCCGACGGGACGGTGCGGTTGGAAGCCATGAACCCGGTGTTCATCGTGTCTGCCCAACAGGGGCAGGAACAAGCAGCGAGTCAGACAGCATGACCACACCTGAAAACGTCAACTGTGGAAAGCTCTACGGCGTGGGCGTGGGCCCCGGGGACCCGGAATTGCTGACTCTGAAAGCCCAGCGGATCCTCCAGCAGGTGCCCATCGTCTGTGTGCCCCAGGCCGAAACCAGCACCGACAGCTACGCGCTCAACATTGTCCGGGAGTTCCTTGACCGGGAAACCCAGGAAATCATGCGCATTCCCTTCCCCACCGACGACGAGGATGCAGCCGGAGACGTCTGGCGTCACGCCGCCGAGATGGTTGCGGAGCGCCTCAACGCGGGGCAGGACGCCGCCTTCATCACGGAAGGGGACCCCATGCTGTACAGCACCTTCTCCTACGTGCTGGAGAGCATCCGCGCCAACCACCCAAATATTCCCGTGGAAATCGTTCCTGGCGTTTCATCGGTCATGGCCGCAGCAGCATCGGCCGTGGCTCCCCTGGTCACCCACGGACAGCGCCTGGCCATCCTTCCCGCCGTCTACGGGATTGACGACCTCCGGGAGGCCATCGCCAACTACGACACCATAGTTCTGATGAAGGTCAACCGGACCCTGCTCCAGGCCCTGGCCAACCTGGAAAAACTGGGGTTGGCCGGCAAGGGCATTTACGTCCGCCGCGCCAGCACCGACCGGGAGCGGGTGGTCCAGGACCTCCAGCAACTCACCGAGGAAGACCTCGACTATTTCTCCCTCTTGATTATCAGGAAGTGACCGCTTATGAGTGACCAGCAGGGCAAGGTCTATTTCGTGGGCAGCGGGCCCGGCGACCCGGAACTGATTACCGTCAAGGCCCGGCGCATCATCGAAGAAGCCGATGTGGTGGTCTACGCCGACTCCCTCGTGCCCCAGGAAATCGCGGACTTCGCGGGTCCCGACGCCGCCGTCTACGGCAGCAAGGATATGGCCCTGCCGCAGATAATGGAGATCATGCTGACCGCCGTCGCCCAGGGCAAGACCGTCGCCCGCGTGCAGAGCGGCGATCCGGCGGTGTACGGCGCCATCATCGAACAGATGCGCGTTCTGGAGCGGGAGGGGGTGGACTATGAAATCATCCCCGGTGTCAGCGCCGCCTTCGCCGCCGCCGCCCTGCTCAAGACCGAGTTGACCGTCCCCGAGGTTTCCCAGACCATCATCATGACCCGCACCGAGGGCCGCGTCGCCATGCCTCCCAAGGAGCAGCTTCGCGACCTGGCCGCCCACGGCTGCTCCCTCGTCCTCTTCCTCAGCGTCACCCGAATGACCAAGGTGGTGCGTGAGCTTCGAGCCGCCGGCTACGAGCGCGAGACCCCGGTGGCCGTGGTCTACCGTGTCGGCTGGCCCGAGGAACAGGTCATCCGCGGCACCCTGACCGACATTGCCGCCAAGGTGCGAGATTCCAAGATCAACCGGCAGGCCCTGGTGATGGTGGGAGAGGCCATGAATCCCGACCTGCGCTCCCCGGAGTACGTTGAGGAGCACGGCTCGGCCGTTTCTCACCTGTACTCCGAGGACTACACCCACCTGTTCCGCCTCTCCCGCGAGCAGCAGGAATCCCGGGCGCTGGCCGGCGCCGGAGACTCACCGGCTGACTAGCCGGGGTGACCATGCCCCGCACCTCGGTCATCGCCCTTTCCCGGCAGGGGGCATCCCTGGCCCGCCGCTTGCCCGGAGCTTTGGGCCCGGATACGGCCCTCTACCTGGAACGCCGATTCTGGGATGAGTCCAGCCAGGCTCTTGCCTTTGACCTTCCCCTGCGGCCCGTGCTGGGGCAGGTGTGGAACGAGTCCGACGCCGTTGTGCTGTTCCTGCCCGTAGGCGCCGCTGTCCGGCTGGCAGCCCCGCTCCTCCGGGACAAGCACAGAGATCCGGCGCTGGTCTGCGTGGACGACGCGGGCCGTTTTGCCATCAGCGTTCTTTCCGGCCACCTGGGAGGCGCCGACCATCTGGCCGAGCAAGTCGCCCAGGCCATCGGAGCGCAACCGGTAATCACCTCGGCTTCCCACGTTACCGAAACCCTGGCCGTGGACCTCTTGGGACGGGAGTTCGGGTGGAAACTGGAAGCCTCTCCCAACGCCGTCACCCGGGCCAGCGCGGCCGTCGTCAACCGGGACCCGGTGGGCATATACCAGGAAGCGGGAGAAACGAATTGGTGGCCGCCGGATTGTCCCCTGCCGGACAACATCACCATCCACCTGTCCCTTGAATCGCTGGCACAGTCGGGGAGTGCCGCCGCCCTGATTGTCTCCGACAGGCTGGACCCGCTCGGTGACGTGGACGAAGCATCCCGCCAGGCGCTGTCCTATGTCCACACCATCCTGTACCGGCCACGCAGCCTGGCCGCCGGAATGGGCTGCCGCCGGGGCGTCCCGGTGGAAGAGTTGGAACAATTGCTGGTGGATACCTTCCTTGCCAATAACCTGTCCCCGGACAGCCTGGACGTTGTGGCCACGGCCACCATCAAGCAGGATGAAGCGGGACTCATCGCGTTGGCCGAAGAACATGGAGCGACAATGGTCTGTTATGGAGCAGACGAGCTGAACGCCGTCTTCCCGGAAGAAATAGCGGAACCCGCCGCTGTAACGTCGGTTGGGGAAGGCTGTGTACCGGACAACCTCAGCGCAGGATTCGCCTTGCATCCATCCGCCAACGCACGGCGACTGGTTGGCGTCTGGGGCGTGGCGGAGCCGGCAGCGCTGCTGGCGTCGGGAGCACCGGAATTGCTGGTGCCCAAACAGACGGCGGCCAGGGCCACCATCGCGGTCGCCCGCAAGCAACATGGAACGACAACAAAAACAGGGCCAACGGATTAAGCGATGTCCGACGACGTGAACGGAAAGCTCTTCCTGGTGGGGATCGGGCCCGGTGATCCCAGCCTCCAGACCCCCGGTGCTGCCAGCGCCCTGTCCCGGTCGGACGTTATCGTGGGTTTTCGCGGCTACATCGATCAGATCACGGACCAGGCGGGAGACAAGGAGCTGGTCTCGATGGAGCTGGGCCAGGAGCTGGAGCGGGCAGGCCGGGCTGTTGACCTGGCCTACGAGGGAAAATCGGTTGCGGTAGTATCTTCAGGCGACGCCGGCATCTACGGCATGGCCGGGCCGGTGTTCCGGGTCCTGACCGACCGGAAATGGGACGGCGCCAATCCATCGGTGGAGGTCGTTCCCGGAATCTCCGCTCTCCAGTCCGCCGCCTCTCTGCTGGGTTCCCCGCTGATGCAGGACTTCTGCGCCATCAGCCTCAGCAATCTCCTCACTCCCTGGGAGGCCATCGAAAAACGCCTGGAAGCGGCGGCTCTCGGGGACTTCGTCGTCGTCCTCTACAACCCGCGCAGCCAGAGGCGGACCTGGCAGCTTCCTGAAGCCCGCCGCATCCTGCTGGAAAAGCGCGGCGGGGAGACCCCGGTGGGCCTCATCCGGGATGCCTACCGCCCGGCGCAGCGGATAATCGTGACCAATCTGCAGGAACTGGAAGACCGCATGACCGACGTGGACATGTTCACCACGGTGGTAATCGGCAATTCCAACACCTACCTCCACCAGGGGTTCATGGTCACTCCCCGGGGCTACGAAAACAAGACCTCTGCGGGCTGACCCTGCCCGCCATTATCATTCCCAACCTGACCGCAAGGAGACGCAAATGCCCGGAATCAGGATCAATCGCGCCAAGGAGAAGCTGCAGGCCGGGGAGGCTGTGTCGGTTATTTCCGGCCACATGACCAGCGAGATCATCGACTTCATCGGGCCGATGGGTTTCGACGCCGCCTGGATCGAGTGCGAGCACGGGCCGGTGAGCTGGGAGCAGATCAGCGACATGACCCGCGCCAGCGATCTCTGGGGCATGGCATCGGTCACCCGGGTCAACTCCAACGACCCCGGGCTGATAACCCGCACCCTGGACCGGGGCTCGATGGGGATCGTCGTTCCCCACGTCAACACCAGGGCCGCCGCCGAGCAGGCCATGATGTCCGCCAAGTTCGCCCCCTACGGCTACCGGGGAATGTTCGGCGGCCGCCAGTCCTTCGGAGTGCCGGACTACTTCCACACCGCCAATGACCAGACCATGGTCGTAGTGCTCCTGGAAGAAGTGGAGGCCCTGCACAACCTGGACGAGATCCTGCGGGTGGACTACATCGACGTCTTCTTCGTCGCTCCGTCGGACCTTTCCCAGACCATGGGCCACATCGGCAACCCGGGCCACCCGGAGGTGCAGAAGGCCATCGACGACGCCATCGAGCAGATCGTTTCCGCGGGCCGCGTCGCCGGAACGTTGGTCAACGACGACAACGTTGCCGCCTACGCCGAGAAGGGAGTCCAGTTCCTCATGACGTCCTGGAACGCCTGGGTTGGGCGTGGCGCCGCCGAGTTCCTTGCCAAGGTCCCCAGGAGCTAGGCTCCGAAGCAACCCGTCAGTCCGCCGCCGGCGCCGCTCCCAGGGACGGCTCAACCCAGTCCGGGCCGTTCACATGGTCGAACAGGTCCGTCACTTCCCGCTCGGGGGCAGCGGTCAAAAGCGTAACTGCGACGCCGAACACGCACGCCGCCACGAACCCGGGGACGGCCGGCTGCATGTGCCACGCTCCCGCCGCTTCCAGGTACTTGACTGTGGCGCCGAAACCCAGGGCTTCGGTCAGGCTTCTCGGAGCTTCAGACCCCAACCCCATCATCCACCAGAAGGTGGAAACCACCGCGCCGGAAACCACCGCGGACAGCGCTCCCCACAGGTTGAACCGCCGCCAGTAAAGGGCGAGTATTGTCACCGGCCCGAACGCCGCTCCCATTCCTCCCCAGGCCAGGGACACCAGGGCAAAGACCGAATCGGGGGACACAATCGAAACAGCCGCGGCGATTATTCCCACGACCACCAGCAGCAGGCGTCCCATCCATACCCGGCTCTGGGTCCGCATCGACGCCGTTATCCGCTTCAGCACCGGCAAATCGTCCGAGGCCACGGCCGAGGCCAGGAGGAGTTGAGAATCGGCGGTGCTCATCACCGCCGCGACCACGGCCGTCAGCAAAAGCCCCGCGATCACCGGATGGAAAAAAACCGACGACACCACCAGGTACAGCCGCTCCGGGTCAGGCAGGGCCACACCCCGGTCCAGCAGGGCCGGCGCCGCCACCAGCCCCGTCAACAGGGCCAGGGCGAATATCAAGACTACCCAGACGAAGCTTACGTTCCGGCTGGTATTGATGTGACTTTCCCGGTCGACTGCCATGAAGCGGGCCAGCAGCCTCTGTGCGCCGAAACTCCCCATCGCCCAGCCCATGGAGGACAGGAAGAACACCAATCCCAGCGGGTTGTTGTCCGTGTCGGTAAGGGGGTTCCAGAAGCCGGGAGCGGTGGAACCCAACCCCTCGAACGGGTTGTCAACGATGATCAACAGGCTCACGGGAATGATGAAGAAGCCCGCCAGCATGATCAGCGCCTGGAACACGTCGGTCCGCGAAACGGCCAGGAATCCGCCGATGAAAGTGTAGGAAACGACGGCTACCAGCGTTATCAACACGCCGAGGTCATGTCCGCCCCCGCTATTGTCCAGACCGAACACCTCTTCCAGCAGCTTGGCGCCGGCAATCAGGCCGGAACAGACGTACAGGACGATAAAGTACAGGGATATGACTGCGGCCAGCGTCCTTAGCGCTCCCGTCCCGTCGTTGAACCGCCTTTCCAGGAACTCCGGCAGGGTGAGGGAATCGCCCGTGGCCATCGTGTAGCGGCGCAGGCGCTTCGCCAACACCGTCCACGCCAGCCAGGCCCCGCCCACTATCCCAACCAGGGTCCACAGGTGCAGTAATCCCGCCGCAAAGGCCAGGGCCGGAAAGACCAGCATGGTCCAGCCGCTGACAGCCGATGATCCGGAACTGAGGGCCGAAGTCACCACCCCCAGCCGCCGACCGCCCAGAACGTAATCTTCCATGTCCCGCATTTGACGGGACCTGCCGACCGCGATGGCGATCAATCCGGCGAAATAGGCAATGAAGACTGCCAGGACCCACCAGATGGAATTGCCCAGAATTTCAGCCATGTTCAGACAAAGCCCTCGCCACGATTCTTCCCTACCCTTTCCCTTGGGATGACGAGCCGCTGCACCAACCGCGAGTCTGTGGGACCGGCGAAGCCGGGCGCCAATTCCCGCCACGCAGCATTCCCTAGTTTATACATTCGCGGTGAATTGTTGAAGCCAAACTCCGCCGACGCCATGTCCCTGCCCGCCGCCCCTGGAGCGTGTCCTTATAGTGTGTTATGTTTGTTCCGCTTGGCCCGGCATGGCAATCACGGAACGGCGGCCAGGCCCCGGAAGGCGCACTCTCAGCCAATGACAGGAGGAACCAGCCAGCAATGCCCGAATACATGCCGTCGACCAGGGACTGGGTCCGGGATCAGGTGGAGCTGTACGAGAGCAGCAACGGGGCGGAGGGGACGACGCTGCGCGACACCGGCATGCCCGTCGTCATAGTAACCAACCGGGGGCACCGCACCGGGGGCGTCCGGAAGACCCCCCTCATGCGGGTCAAGGACGGGGACAACTACGTACTGGTCGGGTCCCAGGGCGGCGCCCCCAAGAGCCCTTCCTGGGTCTTCAACCTTCGCGCCGACGCCAACGTCGAGGTGCGGGACGAGGCCGAGGTGTTCACCATGCGGGTCCGGGAGGTCTCCGACCCGGATGAGCGCGCCCGCCTCTGGATACTGGCGGTAGAAGCCTACCCTCCCTACGAGGATTACCAGAACCGGACCACGCGCAGAATCCCCGTCTTCGTGGCCGAACCGGCCTGAACCCCGCCTATCTCCCGTCATTCCCGAGCAGCCAGGGATCCAGACTCTGGCGCCCCGGCGCAATGCCGCCGGACGCGGAACGCTGTCGCTGTGACACCCCGCCGTTGACGGGGCATCCGGCCCCCGATAGAATTGGCACGACTCATGGCCCGCTTGTTTGACCTTCACATCCACACCACCAAGGGCAGCGCCGACAGCAGCCTCACCCCCGAAGACCTCATTCTTGAGGCGGAACGCTTGGGACTGCGGGGGCTGTGCATCACCGAGCACAGCGGCCCTTGGGATCGTCACGAGTTCGAGCGGTTCGCCGCCCGCCACAACGTGGTGCTGGTGCGGGCGATGGAAGCGGACACCAACATGGGCCATATGCTCGCCTTCGGCATCGACCGGTACCAGTCCGGCTTCCACGACGCGGCCACCCTCTGCAAGGCTGCCCGCGACGTTGGCGGATTCGTAGTCAGCGCCCATCCCTTCCGTGGCGTGCTGGGCAGGCACATGCGCGAGCGTCCCTACCTCTACCGGAGCATGCCCGACCCGCTGCCGGAAGAACCGTCGGAAGCCCTTGACCACCCGGTTTTCAAGCTGGCCCACGCCGTTGAAGTTGCCAACGGCGGCACAGACGACCGGGAAAATGCCTTTGCCATGCAGGTGGCCGGACTGCTCAAGATGCCCGTCACCGGGGGGAGCGATGCCCACTCCACCCACGGGCTGGGCAAGTTCGTCACCGCCTTCCGGGACGAAATCCTGGACGAAGCCGAGTTTCTCAGGGCTCTCCACGCCGGCTCTTTCTTCCCGGCGGTGGGGCTGCGGGACGGCAACCTCCGGCCCTACTCACCCTGACCCTTCTCCGACCCATGCCGGACGGGCCCGACACTCACCGCAGCCGACCCCGGAGGGGAAACAGATGACGGCTCCCACAGCCGGGGCAATATCCAACCGCACCTTCGTAGCCCTCGACTTGGAGACGACCGGCCTCGACCCGGACAACGACACGATCATCGAGGTCGGCGCCGTCAAGTTCAGGGCAAGCGGCGTACTCGACACCTTCCAGACCTTCGTCAATCCCGGCCGCGCCATCCCCGAGTTCATCCAGCACCTCACCGGCATCGCCCCCCGCCAGGTGGAACGCGCTCCCCGGTTCCCCGACGTGGTCGCCAGATTGGTAGAGTTCGTCGGGGACAGTCCCATCGTCGGGCAGAACATCAGTTTCGACCTGCGGTTCCTGGGCAGCCACGGTCTGACCTTCCCCAACCCCGCTTACGACACCTGGGACCTGGCGTCGGTGTTCCTGCCCACCACCATGGAATACTCCCTCGCCGCCCTGGCCCGCCTCCTCGCTGTGGAGCACACCAGCCCCCACCGAGCCCTGGAGGACGCCCAGGCCACCCGTGAAGTCTTCATCGCCCTCCTCCAGCGCGCCAGCCAGACCGACCCGGGCCTGCTGGATTTCATCAACACCCTTTCCTCCGCCAGCCGATGGGGCCTCGACTCCCTGTTGTCCTTTCCCCGCGAACCCGGGACCCTGGGACGCATTTCGGGACTGACCGGAGTGGACCAGGAGAGCCTGAGCACCCGTCTCGCCCGGCCTCAACGCCGGCGGACGGGACCAACTTCCGACAACGCCACCGAACCACCTGTCCCAAGCCCTGAGGAAATGGCCGCCCTGGTCGGCCCCAGCGGTCCCTTCGCCGCCAACTTCCCAGGATTCGAGCACCGGCCCGAGCAGGAGCGGATGCTGGCCCAGGTGTCTGACGCCATCTTCCAGGGACACCATCTTGTCGCAGAGGCCGGAACCGGCGTCGGCAAGTCCATGGCCTACCTGCTGCCGGCGATGGTGTTCGCCGCCACCCAGGGACAGCGGGTGGTCATATCCACCAACACCATCAACCTCCAGGACCAGTTGGTACACAAGGACATCCCCGCCGTCATCGAGGTTCTGGAACAGGCCGGCATCATCGAGGAAGGCCAGGTCCAGGCCGCCCTCCTCAAGGGACGGGCCAACTATCTCTGCCTGGAGCGTTGGCGCAACCTCGCCCGCAGCGCCACCCTGACTGTCGACGAGGCCCGCCTGGTCAGCAAGGCCGCCGTCTGGCTCCAGGACACTGCATCAGGCGACCGCAACGAGGTCAACCTGGCCGGACGGGACGCCGCCGGTTGGGGACGCATCTCCGCCGGGCAGCGCAGCGGGTGCCAGACCCTCCGCAGCGGCGGCCCCTGCTTCTACCGCAACGCCCGCGACCATGCCGAGCAGGCCGACATCGTCGTCGTCAACCACTCCCTCCTCCTCATCGACCTGGCCCGCGGGGGAGGTCTCATCCCCGAATACCAGCACCTGGTCATCGACGAGGCCCACAACCTGGAGGAGGAAGCCACCCGTCAGCTCGGATTCGAAATCCTCCAGAACACGCTGGACGAAAAGCTGGAACCCTCGGGTCGCCTCATCAACGGGGCCATGGCCCAGCTCGCCCAGCCCGACGTCCCTCCCATGGACCGCCAGACCGGAGAGCGCGCCGCCACCGACCTGCAGAATGAGACTCCCCGCCTCACCGAGCTGTGGGCCCGGGTGTGGGCATCGGTTTCCGCATTCCTGTCCGGCCAGCGCAACCAGAACGCCGACTCCGCCCAGGTCCTGATCACGCCTCCCATGCACCACCACCAGTCCTGGCGCGACCTCGCCCTGGCCTGGGAGAACCTGGATGTGTCGCTGGGGCGGACGGTGAACGTCCTCGCCCAATTGCACAACACCCTGGACGGCATCCAGCCAGCCGACGATTCGGGAGATGACTCCCTCACCGCCGAATCCGCCGCCCTCCAGGAGGACTTGTCCGAGCTGCGTGAGCAGCTCTCCGCCATCATCGGCGCTCCCACCCCTGAGAGCATCATCTGGATCGCGCAGGACCAGAACCGGGGAGACCTCTCCCTCCACTGCGCTCCGCTGGGGGTGGACCGCTTCCTCGCCGAAATGCTCTTCGACCAGAAGAAGAGCGTCGTCCTGACCAGCGCCACGCTCAGCAGCCAGGGAAACTGCGAATTCCTCCGCCAGCGCTTCGGAGTGGCGGAGACCACACCCGAACTTGTCGTCGGCTCTCCTTTCGACTACCAGCGGGCCGCGCTGCTGATGATCCCCGACGACATGCCCCAGCCCAACGCCGACCGCTACATCGAGTCCGTATCCCGCGTCGTCACCGACCTGGGATACTCACTGGAAGGGCACACCATGGCCCTGTTCACCTCCTACGCCGCCCTCCGCGCTGTGGCCCACCAGGTGCGCAACCGCCTGTCCCCGCAGGGAGTCCGGGTCCTCGCGCAGGGAATGGACGGCTCTCCCCAGCAGCTCATCCGACGCTTCGCGGATAACCCCAACAGCGTCCTGCTGGGCACCAGCAGTTTCTGGGAAGGCGTCGACCTTCCAGAAGGGTTGTGCAAGGCGTTGGTGCTGACCCGCCTCCCCTTCCAGGTCCCTTCCGACCCCATCGTCAAGGCCCGTTCCGACCAGTACGGCGACGCCTTCAACCAGTACTCCATTCCCCAGGCCGTCCTCCGCTTCCGACAGGGCATCGGACGCCTCATCCGGCGCAAGACCGACCGGGGAGCCATCGTCGTCCTCGACCGGCGCATCACCGGCCGCAACTACGGCCAGGCCTTCCTGCGCTCCATCCCCCCCTGCAGCCTCAAACCCTCAAACCTGGCCTCGGTCGGAGATCTGGCCGCCGAGTGGACCGGATAGCTCGCCGGATACCGCGTTGGAAATCGCCTTCCCCCAACCCTTCGACCTGGCAGCCACCCTTGTTGGCGGCCAGGCCCACCGCTGGAAGACCGACGGCGACTGGTTCTCCGGCGTCCTGCGCGGGAACTTCATCAAGATGCGTCAGACCAGCGACGGCATCGAGTTCCGCTCGCGCCCCGCACTGGAAACCGACCTCGTGCCACTGATCAGGGACTACTTCCGGCTGGACGACGACCTGATGGAGGTCTACGACCGAATCTGCTTCGATGACCGGGTTGCCGCTATGGTCGAACAGTACCCCGGCTTGCGCATCCTCCGGCAGGAGCCGTGGGAATGCTTGGTGGCCTACGTTTGCTCCGCCAACAACAGCATCCGCCAGATCCACAACAACCTGGAGAACATTTCCAACGCTTTCGGAAACCCCATCTTCCTGGATGGGGACGTGCGCCGCACCTTTCCCACTCCCGCCCAGCTGGTCGAAGCCGGAGAGCAGGGGCTTCGCGACCTAAAGCTGGGCTTCCGCTCCCCCAACGTCCACCAGGTCACCGTGAAGGTGTTGGAACGCTCCCTCGACCTGGACGAGCTCATCGCCCTTCCCTACGAGGATGCCCGGGAAAGGCTCATGGAGTGCCGGGGCATCGGCGCCAAGATCGCCAACTGCGTCCTGCTGTTCTCGCTGGAAAAGCCCCAGGCATTTCCGGTGGACGTCTGGGTGCGCCGCGCCCTGGCCGAGTGGTATTTCCCGGGGCAGAAGCCACCCACCAACCCGGTCCTCGAGCAGTGGGCCCACGACTACTTCGGCAACTATGCCGGCTACGCCAACCAATACCTCTTCCACGGCCGGAGGCTGGCGTAGGAGGAGGCGCTTTTGTGGGTGAAGGCTCCCCTCGGATGTGACATCCTTGTTTGTCGGTGGACCTGCTTAATGCAGGGGGGTTGGGGGATTCATCCCCCAACGCACCCCAGCCACTACGGCCTCAACAACAGCTTCCCAAAGAAGTTGGTCCCCTCCATCTCCCGATGGGCCTCGGCCGCCTCGGACAGCGGGAACACCTTGTGGACCACCGGCTGGATAACCCCCCGGTTCAGCATCTCCACTATCTCCCGCATATCCTCGTTGGTGCCCATGAAGCCGCCGTAAATCTCCACCTGCCGCGTGAACAGCATCCCCAGGTGCAGCTCCGTCCGCAGTCCCGTGGTCGCTCCGCAGATGGTATACCGCCCGCCGGGACGCAGCGAGTTGAAAGCAGCCGTGAAAAACTCGGCGCCGACGTGGTCCACCACCACGTCCACGCCCCGGCGTCCCGTCAGCGCCTGCACCCGCTCGGCGATATCCTCTTCCGTGTAATTGATAACCTCGTCGGCCCCCAGGCTTCTCGCCTGTTCCGCCTTCTCCGGTGTGCTGGTGGTGGCGATCACCCTTGCTCCAATGACTCTCTTGGCCACCTGTATCGCGGCCGTTCCCACGCCCGCCGACGCCGACAGGACCAGCACAGTCTCCCACGGTCTCAGCTGCGCACGCCGCACCACCATGTTCCACACCGGCAGAAACGTCGTCGGAGCGGCCGCCGCCTGCTCGAACGACACGCCCTCCTCGATGGGATGGGCGTTGACCGCCGGTACCGCGATAAGCTCCGCGTAACTCCCGTCCGACGCGCTGCCCATGAAACGCGGCTGTGGAGCCCGAGCCTCCGGGGGAAAAGCGCTCAGTTGGCTGCCGTCAACCAATGGGTTCACGACCACCCGGTCTCCCTCGGACAGGCCCGAGACCCCGCTGCCCACCGCGGCGATATCTCCGGCGCAGTCGCCTCCGAGGATCAACGGCGGCGGGAACTCCCGGCGCAGGCCGCGTCCACCCTCCCGCGTGTACAGGTCCAGGCGGTTCAGGGCCGAGGCTCGCACCCTCACCAGGACCTCGTTGGGACCGTGCTCCGGGTCCGGACGTTCCCCGTAGGTCAGTACTTCCGGCCCGCCATGGGCTTCGATGTAAACCGCTTTCATAAGCAGAAAATCTCCTTAGCACAGCTGGGGACACATAGCGCGAGGAAACAGGACCGGGCGTTTCGGGGAGAACCGCTGATCTGCTTCGGTTACTGCCTGCCGTCGTAGCAGTCGTTGCACATGAACACCACTGCCAGCGTGTCGTCATGGCTCCCGATCAGTCCGCAATGCGGGACCGCGCTTCCCTCCGACCAGGGTATATGGAATGATCCCCCGCACATCTGGCAGGATGTCTGGTTGAACCCGTCCAGCGGGCCATCGCAGATGACGCACACTTCCCGCTCTTCGTCTGGGTCGTTGGGTTGAGTCACGGCCTCCCCTCCTTCCCCGTTCCGCCTGCCCGCGTCCCGGTCAGGAAATCAGCCACCAGCGCCCGCTCTTCGTCCTCTGAGTTGACGACCCTGTCCATCCGGGCTGCTTTCAACCGGCGCAGCAGTTTCCCCACCTGTTTGCCCGGAGGGACCCCCATCGCGATTATCGCGCCTCCATCCAGCACGGTGCGGACGCCGCGCCCTTCCTCCAAGTATTCCAACAGGCGACGCGACGCCACCCCATCCCCGAAACGAAAGGATGCCGACACCAACGCCGCCGCCTCCCGGCCATCCAGCAGTTCGGATACTTCCGAGGGCAAAAGCTCAGGCACAGCCAGCCGTTCCTCCAGCCGGCGCACCTCCACGGTGTCCTCAGCTACTCTCCTCCACCGGGAGGGAACATTCAACCGTCGCATCACGGCTCCCAATGCTTCTGCCCCCAGCGGATAAACCAGGGACGCCCACCAGACCATGTCCGGCGGCGGTCCCGCGGTGTCCCGCGGAATTTCCGAGGATGCAGCGACGTCTGCTCCCAGTTCCCGGTGGATCGCCGCGAGCAGTCCCACTTCAGACGCCCGCCGCAGGGCCGGCCCCGGGTCGTCCTCAGAGAAAATCCTCTCCAGTTCATGCCGCAGCCGGTCTCCGGTGACCGCATCCGGCCGCCGCTGCGCCAGGGCCTCCCGCAGCCTCTGCTCCGTCTCTGCTTCCAACCGGAACCCGAACCGCCTCTCGTACCGCACCGCCCGGAACAGCCGGGTCGGATCATCCACGAAGCTCAGGGGATGAAGAATCCGGACCTGCTTCTTCGACAGGTCATCCCTTCCCCCGTGAGGGTCCAGCATTTCACCGCCGGACCCCCCGACCGGCATGGCCATGCTGTTAATGCTGAAGTCCCGCCGCGCCAGGTCGTCCGAGATTGTTCCCGGAACTACCTCCGGCAACGCCCCCGGCACCGGATAGCTCTCCCGCCGCGCCGTGACCAGGTCCACCCGGTCCGCATCCCGGGCAAGAGTGGCCGTACCGAATCGTTGGTGGACAACGAGGTCCCAGCCGGTTTCCGCTGCCAACTCCCGGGCCAGAGCCACCGCATCCCCTTCCACTACAAAGTCCAGGTCCTTCACCCGCAGCCCCAGAAGTGCGTCCCGCACCGGGCCCCCCACCAGGAAGACCGGCAACCCCTCCGCCCCCAATTTCCGCCGCAACGCATCCCAGAACACCCGTTTATGTCCATCCAGGTCCACGCTCAGGAACCTCTCGACGGACTGTTTCGGACAGGAATTGCTGGACGGATCAAAGGAGGGGTTGGTTTCCATAACTGAGGCACAATTATAGCACAGGGCAAGCAATTTCCCGCTCCGGGGAACCCGCCGTCCGGACTGACCGCCCGTTGGCCCGTCCCCGGCCCCTGTGCTACAATCTTCCCAACTTGGCCGGCCAGAAAAGGCGCTGGAAAGCGCATCTGGCCCCACCAGGCTGGCAACCCTGAAGGTAGACCCCATCGCAAGGAGGTGCGCCATGACCGAAGCCAACTTCATGACCTACTACGACTTCCGTTGACCCTTCGTCTACAACGCAGCCGTGTGGCTGACGAAAGTAAGGGAGACCACCGGACAGACCGTCGACGTTGACTGGCAGCCCTTTTCCCTGGCCCAGATCAACGCCAGCCCCGACGAGGAGCTGAAGGTCTGGGAACGCCCCGAGATAATTGACGGGTCTGACACCACCCTCCTGGCCCACCAGGCCGGCCTCGCCGCCAAGCGCCAGGGCAAGGAAGCATTCGAGGCCTTCTTCTGGGAGCTGCTCAAGTCCCGCCACGAAGAGAAGAAGGACCTGAACGACCCTGAGGTTATCGACGAGGCCCTCGCCCGCTCCGGCATCGACGCCGGCCAGTTCCAGGAAGACCTCAAGGACCCCGACCTGCTGCGGATTATCGGTGAGAGCCACACCCGGGCCGTCGAGGAACACGGCGCCTTCGGCGTTCCCACCTACGTCTTCCCCAGCGGCGGCTCCGCCTTCATCAAGATGTTCCCGCCCTCCGATGAAGAGGCCGGCCCCATCTACGAAAACCTCACTACCCTGGTCTCCGAGCACCAGCACGTCGGAGAGGTCAAGCGCCCCCAGCCGCCGTGGCCCCACGGAGTCATCTAGCGTTGACTCATCCCGCAGGGGAATGTGTTTCCGTCCTTGGATTGGACTTCGAAGACCAGGGCCTGTTGCGGCAGGCCCTGGTTCATCGTTCCTACCTCAATGAGCACCCCGACTTCTCCCTGGAGTCCTACGAACGGATGGAGTTCCTGGGAGACGCGGTTCTCGAGTTGGCCGTCTCCACCGCCCTCTATGACCGGCTGCCTTCCCTTGCCGAGGGTGAGCTGACCAAGCTGCGCTCCCAGCTCGTTTGCGGGGAAAGCCTTGCCGCAGCCGCCCGCTCCATCGGATTGGGTGATGCCCTCCTCTTGGGAAGGGGCGAGGAGACCACCGGCGGCCGCTCCCGCAACACCATCCTCGCTGCCGCCTTCGAGGCCCTGATCGCCGCCGTCTTCCTGGACCGGGGCTATCAGGACGCCCGGGATTTCGTCCTCGAAACCCTGGCCGCCCCCCTGGAAAAAACCTGCCGCCACGGCGCGCCGCAGGAAAACCCCAAGTCCGCCCTCCAGGAACTGTTCCAGGGATTGGGCGAGCCCGCCCCCACCTACCGTCTCGCCGGCGCATCCGGCCCCGACCACCGTCCGGTATTCACCGTCGAGGCCCTGCTGGGCGGAGAGGTCATCGGGCGCGGAGAGGGCGGACGCAAGTCGGACGCCGAACGCGCCGCCGCCCAGGACGCCCTGGACCGCTGGCAACCATCTTCCGCACCCGCCGGCTGACCCGCCTCCCCTTCACAACCCAACCTTATGTTCAGCATCTTCAAGCGCGACCGCTCCGAAAACCGGAAACAGATGGACGAGGGCGTCCGCCGCAGCCGCGACCGCTGGTTCGGCCGCGTTCTCGACGTCTTCCGCTCCTCCAATCTCGACGACGGCCTTTGGGACGAACTGGAAGAGATACTCATCTCCGCCGACGTCGGCGTCGAGTCGTCGCTGCGCATAATCGAAGACCTGAAGGAGCGGGTCAGGACCGAAGGAATCACCGATCCCGACGCCGCCTTCCAGGTCCTCAAGGACTCCCTGGCCGCCAGCCTCCACTCCGACAACGCCGCCGGCGTCTGGCTTGAGCCGGAAGACGTAGCCCGGCCCTACGTCGTCCTCATGGTCGGCGTCAACGGCGTCGGCAAGACCACCAGCATCGCCAAGCTCGCCCATCACTTCCGCCAGGCCGGGAAGTCCGTCCTCCTCGGCGCAGCCGACACCTTCCGCGCCGCTGCCGAGGAGCAACTGGAAATCCTGGGCCAGAGAGTTGGAGTGGACGTTATCTCCCACCAACCCGGCGCCGATCCGGGGGCGGTGGCCTACGACGCCTGGCACGCCGCCCGCGCCCGGGACGCCGATGTCCTGATCATCGACACCGCCGGACGCCTCCACACCAAGTCCAACCTCATGGAGGAGCTGAAGAAGGTCCACCGCGTAATTTCCCGCTTGGACGAGACCGCCCCCCAGCAGGTGCTCCTTACCCTTGACGCCACCACCGGACACAACGGCATCGCCCAGGCCCAGTCCTTCCGGGATGCCGTCGGCTGCACTGGCATCTTCCTGGCCAAGCTCGATGGGACCGCGCGGGGCGGCGTTGCCCTGACCATTCAGCAGGACCTCCAGGTGCCCATCCTCTTCGTTGGCACCGGCGAGTCCCTCGATGACCTCGCTCCCTTCGACCCCCAGGACTTCGTCGACTCCCTCCTGGCTCCCGTTCCCTGACCGATTCGATCCTGGGCAGGAATCCGTGGCGCCATTGGGCGACGTTTAACCCAGCAGTCACCGAGTCGGATAGCAGTTGAGTGACCGCCGTGGCCCAACCCATCATCTGGTTCGCCACCCTCCAGCTCCTCGGTCTGCTCGTTTTCCCCCTGGCCTTCCTCCTCTTTGGCCGCCTCCCCGGCCGGGGTTACGGGTTCACCAAGCCCCTTGCCCTGCTCCTCGCCGGATACTGCTGGTGGCTCATCGGGCACATTCCCGGTTTAGCCAATTTTCCCGGAACCATCCTTTTGCTGCTGGTGTCCGCCGCTGTCCTGTCCGGTTGGTTGGCTCGAAGCAAGTGGCCTGCCATCCTGGGCTACCTCCGCCGGGAATGGCCCACCGTCTTGGTCACCGAGCTGGTCTTCCTTGCTTTCTTCGCCCTGTGGCTCGCCGTCGCCGCCCATGCGCCGGCAATCAATCACACCGAGAAGCCCATGGATTTCGGCTTCCTCAACGCCGTCCTCTACTCCAACACCTTCCCCCCCGAAGATCCCTGGCTCGCCGGGCACTCCGTCAGCTACTACTACTTCGGCCACCTGATGATGGCCTTCCTCGTCGAGTTGACCGGCGTGGCCTCTCCAATCGGATACAACCTTGCCGTCGCCACCATCCCCGCCCTCCTGGCCGCTGGGACCTTCACCCTGGTAGCCTCCCTCGTCCGCCTGTCCGGCGGGTCCCGCACCCACGGATACATCTTCGGAGTCATCGCCCCCGCCCTGCTCGTCCTTACCGGCAACCTGGAAGGAGGGCTGGAGCTCATCCACTCCCTCGGATGGGGCAGCGAAGGCTTCTGGCAATGGGTCGGAATCAAGGGTCTGGAAGGCGGCCCCGGCCGCGTCTCTTCCTTTTTCCCCGACCAGTTCTGGTGGTGGTGGCGGGCCACCCGGGTCATCGACACCCTGTCCAACGGCGTCAGCCTGGACTACACCATCACCGAGTTCCCTTTCTTTTCCTTCCTGCTGGGAGACCTCCACCCTCACATGACCGGGCTGCCCTTCGTCGTCCTCTTCCTTGGCGCCGTTCTCAACCTCTACCTGTCGAACACCCCTGCGGGACTTGCGTGGCTCCGCCGCCATCCCCTGGAAGCCGCCGCCCTCGCGCTCATCCTGGGAGCGCTTGCCTTCATCAACACCTGGGACTTCCCTGTCTTTGCCGCCGTCCTTACCGGCGTCGTATTTGCCAAATCCCTCCGGGACAGCCGGTCCAACGATCCGGTGCTTTCCTCGCTGGCTCGTAGTTTGGTCGTCACTATCCCCATAACCATCCTGGGATTCGCTCTATTTCTGCCCTTCTACCTCACCTTCACCAGCCAAGCCGGGGCGCCCCTGCCCGTCACCGGCCCAGGAACGCGCCCCTTCCTCTTCCTCGTCGTTATGGGATTCCCTGTACTGGTCGCAGCCGTCTTTAGCCTCCGTCAGGCCCTGCCGGCCTTCACCGCAGGGACGGAACACAACCAGCCCTCCGAGGTTACGCTCGCTTCTCTGGCAGCGTCCGTCGCCATCGCTCCCCTTATCCTTTGGGTCATCGGACTGGGGCTCGTCTACTGGATAGCCGGACCGAACCAGAGCGGCAACCTGAGCATCGTGAACCGCCTGGTCATCACGGTGCCCCTCTTGCTCCTCGCCGGACTCGCTGGACTCTCTGCCCTTCGCCGCAATCGTCTCGGCCTCAACCCGCCGGTTGGATTCCCCCTGCTGCTGTCTGCCGCCGCCTTCGGGCTGCTGGCCCTGGCCGAGCTGTTCTTCGTGCTGGACTTCTTCGGCAGCCGGATGAACACCATTTTCAAGGTCTACTACCAGTCCTGGCTGCTCCTGATGGTCGCCGGTTCCGTTGGCCTCTATTACCTTTGGGTTAACCGTCGGACCTCCAGCCTACCTGCCACCACCGCCAAGTACGCCCTGGCTACCCTCGGAATCGTGCTCTTGGCTATATCCCTGTACTACCCCGCCGGAGCCATCCTCGACCGGACCGGCATCAGCGGTCCGGGGTACATTTTCTCCGGCAAGACCCTCGACGGTCTCGCCTTCGCGCAGGAAAGAGACCCCGGAGAGTACGGAGCCATACGATGGCTCCGCGAAACCGCCCCTCCCGGACGGTTGGTGGAAGCGGCGGGCAGCGATTACACTGATTATGGCCGCGTCTCCTCCAGCACCGGACGCCCCACCGTCCTCGGCTGGCCGGGCCACGAGCACCAGTGGCGCGGCTCCCTGGAACTCCTGGCCGGCCGGGAGGAGGACGTGCGCAGCATCTACACCGCAGGAGATATTGAGCAAGTCGCTCGTCTCCTCGACAAGTACGGGATCCGCTACGTCTACGTGGGGAGCCGGGAACGGGAAACCTACGGCCCTGCCGGGTTGACACGGTTCGAAGATTTCATGGAAACCGTTTTCACCGCCGACGGCGTAACAATCTACGCGCTCCCCTCCGGGTCAACCGGAAGCGCACCAGCTCGAGAGATTATGGGACCTCATGCCCGACGCTGAACATCGAAGGCCCTTCCTGCAGGGCAGGTTAGGATGGCTTGAAATCGGCTTCCTTGCCCTGTTGGTCGTGGCCCTCGGCCTCCGTCTCTGGGAACTGGATGGCCGGACCATGCACTACGACGAGGCCATCCACCTCCATTTCGCGTGGAAGCTGGCCAACATGGAGGAGTACATCCACTCCCCCTGGATGCACGGCCCCTTCCAAGTCGAGATGGTGGCCGCCCTGCTGCTGCTGTTGGGCGACTCCGACACCACCGCCCGCCTCGGTTTTGCTCTCTTCGGCACCGCCCTGATTGCCCTCCCCTACCTGCTCCGTAACAGTTTGGGCAACGCCGGTTCGTTCATCATCGGAGCAATGCTCGCCGTTTCCCCTGCCCTGTTGTACTTCAGCCGCTTCGGCCGCAACGACATCATCATGGCCGTCTGGGCCTCCCTTCTATTCATCCTCATGTGGCGCTACTTCCAGGAGGACAAAGACCGCTACCTCTACCTGTCCGCCGCCGTGCTGGGCTTCATGTTCGCCACCAAGGAAACGGCCTTCATCGTCGCCGCCACCCTGGGAACCATCGCCTTCCTCCTGGCCATCCCCCAGCTTGCCCCCCTTGCCTTCCGCCGCGAGCGGTTGCGCAACCTAGCCGGCCCTGCCGGATTTCTTTTACTGCTGGTGACCTTGACTCTCCCCCAGTGGTCGGCTCTGGCCGGTCTGTTCCAGGACCTTGTCGGACTCGAACTCATCAACCGGAACGTCGAACACACCGGAGTCACCGGCACCCCGGTCTGGGGAGGAGCGATCCTGCGACTCCCCGTGATACATCCCCCTGTCTGGCTGTCCGCTGCCCTGTTCCTGGTGCTTCCCGCCGGCCTGGTTGCCCTCAACGGACGGCGGTGGAATGACCTAAGCCGCCTCCTGGGGATGGTGGTATCCCCACTGGCCATCGCCATTGCCGTAGTCTTCGTCCTCTTCCGCCCCATCGCCCACGCCGCTGGTGCTGGAGGGCCGGCCTGGGCCGCCGACCTGGCCTTCGCCGCTGTCCTGCTGGCGGTGGCGGCGGAATGTCTCTTCCTCTCCCGTCCGCCTTTCAGACCGCTGGTGCTACGGACACTCCTCGTAGCCTTCCTGGGAGCGCTATACGCCGTTCTCGCCACCCCCCTGGTCAGCGTCGGGGGAGTGGTCGCATCGGTGCTCCCTGCGGGAGTTGCCGTCGACACTTCCGCCAACGGTCTTCCCTGGAACTACGTCGCCGCCATCACCCTGGTCACTGCCGCCCTGGCAGTTTCAGTGGCCCTGGGCACGGCTTGGCGGGGACGGACCTGGCTCATCTGCGCCGGGATCTTCTACCTGGTGTGGCTAACCCTCTACACTACTGTGTTCACCAACCCCGCGGGCGCCTTCACCGGAGTCTGGCAGAGCATGGGATACTGGGTGGCCCAGCAGGATGTCGCCCGGGGCAACCAGCCCTGGTACTACTACTTAGTAGGTCTGTCCGTGTACGAGACCCTGCCCCTGGTTTTCGCCACCCTGGCAGGACTGTACTACCTGCGCAAGGGCGATTACCTGGGGATCGTTCTTGCGCTGTGGGCCGGACTCACCCTCGCCGCATACACCGTCGCCAGCGAAAAGATGCCCTGGCTCCTGGTCAACATCACCTTGCCGTTCATCTTTCTGGCCGGAAAATACCTGGGAGATCTGGCCCATTGCATCCGGTGGCGGAGCATTGTCACCACCGGCACCTTCCTCCTGCCCGCCCTGGCAGCGGCGGTGTTCATCGGAGGCGTCTACCTGGCCCGGGGCTACGTCTCCACCCATGACCTTCCCGAACCCACTTGGTGGATGACCCTGCTCAGTATCCTGGGCCTATGCCTCGTCTGCGCCTTCCAGGTCCGCCGCGCCGCCCGAGGCCAGGGCCGCGCCCTGATCGGCCTGGGCGCCGCCGCCGTGCTGCTCGCCTTCGGGGTCTGGACCGCCGGAAAAGCCGCCTACACCTTCGACGACTCCCGGGTCGAAATCCTGGCCTACGCCCAGGGCAGCGCCGATCACCTCGAGGCATACCCCCCGCTTCTCCAGGCGGCATCCATTCCCGGGGCATCGAACAACCCCGCGCTCGTCGACTACGGCCTCTGGTATCCTCTCCAGTGGT
Source organism: uncultured Dehalococcoidia bacterium (assembly GCA_951812535.1). GTDB lineage: Bacteria > Chloroflexota > Dehalococcoidia > Lucifugimonadales > UBA3495 > CATOSK01. The sequence goes on from CATOSK010000003.1 coordinate 493,674, forward strand.
ACCTGCGCCACGAGACCGACAACGGCTCGGTACGCCTGACATGCTTCAAGGAAATGGGGGAAGAGGGCTACCGCGCCGACTGCGCAATCCCCAGCGAGACCGATGCCCCCTCTCTGCTGGTCAGCAACGCCAATCCCCTTGAGGAAGGCAAGCTCCCCGACGGCTACCGGGAAACCGGCCCTTCCCACGACCTCCTCTGGTTCCCCGAGAGCTACCGCCGCCCCGGGGAAGACCGCCAGAAGGAAACAATATGGGAAGAACTCTCCCTGGACCTGCCCTTCTTCGCCGAGAAAGCCTCCAGCAAGTCCGCTTGGAAGGAGGCAATCGACTACACCCTCTCCCGAGACATCGGGCGGGACTGGTATTCCTCCGAGTACCGCACCTGGACCAAGTGACAACCTGGACGGTTCGCAGCTTATGAAAACCCCTCATACCCGCAATCCGCGACATTGCCGGTATCCGCAACAGTTGTGGGATAATGGATCCCGCCGGTGTTTTCCGCCGGCCCACGCTGGGAGTGGGCACAACTGGGAAGGGGATCAACGACGTGGCCGCCGTGAGCAGCAGCATTGAAGATTAACAACTGGCGGTTCTGGCTCAGTCTAGTCACCGGGCTTCTGCTCCTCGCCCTCATGGTCTACTACGCCGACGTGGGAGAAATAACCCACGCCCTGGCTGGCGCCAACTACTGGTACGCCGTTCCCGCCGTAGCCCTGTACTTCGCCGCCGTCTATTTCCGGTCCCTGCGGTGGAGCTTCCTCCTCGCCCCCCTCGCGGACATTCCGCCAAAGCGTCTCTTCCCTGTCGTCTCCATCGGATACATGGCCAACAACCTCCTCCCTGCCCGCATTGGAGAGCTGGTCCGCGCCTACGTACTGGCCCGCCGCGAACCCGTCAGCGGCAGTTCCGGTCTGGCTACCATCGCTGTCGAGCGCGTCTACGATGGGCTGACCCTGGCCCTCTTCGCCGCCGTAACCGGCCCCCTGCTCCTTCTGTTGGGGGAGCTTGACTCCGCGCCCGCCGGTTACCGCACTTCGGGCATAATCCTCACCGTCGTCGTCGTCCTGGTCTGCATCGCCGCCGCCGGAGTGCTCACCGCCGCCAACTTCCCCTGGTTCACCCACGCCGTGGAGCGCCTCCTCACCCTGTGCCCCGCCCGTTTCCGGCCCTGGCTCTTCCGTATGGCTCTCGGATTCATCGCCGGACTATCCGTCCTCACCTCCCCGAAGAAGCACCTGGTTCTCCTCGTCCTCTCCCTCCCGGTCTGGCTCCTGGAAGGGGGGACCTACCTGCTGATCCTCTACTCCTTCGGCATCGACGGCGTGATCACCTCCTTCTGGGCCCTGTTGCTAACCGCCATCCTGGTCACCGCCACCTCCAACATCGCCACCGCCTTCCCCGCCAGCATTGGAGGCATCGGCGCCTTCGAGGTCGCCTCCCAGCAGACCCTCGTCGCCCTGGGGGTTGCCGCCTCCGTCGGAGCGGCCTACGCTACCTTCCTCCACCTTGTCATCCTCTGGCTTCCGGTCAACATCGTCGGACTGGCCTTCTGGTGGCGCGCGCACCTGTCCATGAGCCAGGTCACCGCAGAGCAGGCCCGACCCTGCCAATCTTCCGGGGCCCCTCCTTCCAGTGCAACCCCCGCCTCCGGAAAGGACACCCCGTGAACTTCGGAATCATTGGCGGAGGCGCAGCCGGCCTGGCCGCGGCCTACGAGTTGTCCCGCCGGGGGCACACCGCCGACGTCTTCGAGACCGCTCCCATCCTCGGTGGCCAGGCCTCCACCTTCACCATCGGCGGCGGGCAACTGGAGCGCGGCTACCACCACCTGTTCCGGAGCGACCGGGACATGGTCCAACTCATTAGAGAAGTCGGCCTGGAGGAGCACATGGGCTGGTTCGAGTCCAAGGTCGGACTGTTCCACGGAGGAAGGGTCTGGCCCTTCTCCTCGCCACTGGACCTCCTGCGCTTCTCTCCCCTGTCCTTCGGCCAGCGCCTCCGCGTCGGCTTCTGGACCTTCCTCCTCCAGAACACCCGCAACTGGCGCAAGTTCGAAGACATCACCGCCCGGGACTGGATCATCGGCCACATGGGCGATGATGCCTACCGGGTCATCTGGGAGCCCCTTCTGCGGGGCAAGTTCGGTGACTCCTACAACCAGATCGGAATGGCCTGGCTCTGGAGCAAGTTCCGCCTCCGCGTCGCCTCCCGGGGCAAGGCCTGGCAGAAGGAGCGCCTCGGTTACCCCCTCTGCAGCTTCGGCGACGTCTTCGACGCCGTCGCCCGGCGCATCCACGAGCAGGGCGGCCGCGTCCACACCGGGACCACCGTCGAGCACGTCGAGGTATCCAACGGAAGGGCCGCCGGCCTCACCTTCTCCTCCGCCGAGTTCTTCCGCGAGACCCGCCAATACGACGCGGTCATCGCCACCACCCCTTCCTACATCTTCCCATCCCTGGTGGACGGCCTCCCTGCCGACTACGTCAACCAGCTCCGCTCCGCCCGCTATCTCTCCGCCGTCCTCATTATCCTCGCCCTCAACGAGCCCCTGTCCGATGTCTACTGGATGAACATCGCCGACCGCACCACTCCCTTCCTCGGCATCATCGAGCACACCAACATGATTGACCCCGGCCTGTACGGCGGCCACCACATCGTCTACATCACCAACTACCTCAGCCGCGACGACCCCATGTACGATCTGAGCCCCGGCGAGCTCTTGGCCGAATACCTGCCCCACCTGCGCCGCATCAACCCCGGCTTCGACCTGGGCTGGATCGTCGAGTTCCACTACCACAAAGTCGACGGCGCCCAGCCCATCATCGGCACCCACTACGGATCGGAAATTCCCGACCACCGCACTCCCATCCGCAACCTCTACCTCGCCAACACCACCCAGATCTACCCCGAAGACCGGGGAACCAACTACTCCGTCCGCATGGGCCGCCAGGTAGCCCGCCTCGCCCTGGATGACCTCGCGTAACTGGACCCTACCCACAATCGCGTAATGGAAGTCCCGTTCCCGGCCACACCAGGAAGGTGGTAAACTCGGGCGGACCTTTAATGGAGGCGGTGTATCCCTATTCCCCAGAACCCTCGCCCCCTGCGTGGGACTGAAAAACCTGTTCCCTGCCGGGGGGGTTCTCAATCTCCCGCCGGGTTGCGTCGCCCACCCTGGCAGTTCCCGCAGTCGTTGTAACCCTTGATAGCCACTGTCAAGCGCAGGCTCCACTACGGGTGGGTTATCTTCGCCCTCACCTTCTCCAATCTCACCGTCGAAGGGGGGGCCAAGAACGTCCAGGGCGTCTTCCTCGTTGCCCTTCGGGACCACTTCCAAAGCAGCGTCGCCCTCACCGCGGGTGTCTTTTCGGCCTCGGGACTATTCGGCGCCTTTGCCGCCCCCTTCCTGGGACGCTTCCTGGACCGCTTTGGCCCCCGGGTCATGTTCCCGCTGGCCGGGTGTTTCATCCTCGTCGGCTGGCTGACCAGCAGTATCGCAAGCGAAGTCTGGCAGTTGTTCATCTTCTACAGCGTCATCGCGACAGTGGGACAGGTCGGCATTTCCTCCTTCTCCGCCACCGCCACCCTGGCCCCCTGGTTCCCCCGGTCCAAGGGAGTGGTCCTTGGGACTGCCGACGCCGGCAACCCCGCCGGACAGGCCATCATAGTCCCCCTCGCGCAGCTCATCGTCTCGACCTTGGGATGGCAGTGGGCTTACCGGATTTTCGGCGTCGCCTTTTTCCTGGTCATCGCCCTTCCCAACCTGCTCCTGCAGAAACGCCCCCCCGACCCGGAACGGGAACTTCGCGCCTCCGAAGCGGACCGGCTGGAGCGGGAAGAAAGCCCCGGAGGGCTGCCGGATTCCCCGTCGCCGGGTGAATCTCCTTCCGGGTCCCCCATGGCCGAGGCCCTCCGCGAACCGGCGGTGTGGTTCCTTCTGACCGCACGGGCGGTCGGCTCCGTCGGAAGCCAGATGACCATCGTCCACATGCTGGCCTACCTCTTCCTGGCTGGTTACGGGGAAATGCAGGCCGCCGTCGCCATCGGCGCCGCGGGCCTGCTGGGCATCGGGGGCCGCCCTGGCATCGGTCTCCTGTCCGACTTCCTGGGACGGGAGATTGTCTACACCTTCAGCATGGCCATGACCGTAGCCGCCGTGATGGTCGTCCTCTTTTTCGGCGGGGCAGGCGTCTGGTGGGCCCTGGTGGCCTTCGTGGCCCTGAACGGGTTCAGCGAGGGGATCAGCGGCCTGCTCATCGGGGCCAAGGCCGCTGACCTCTACCCGCCCCGCATGTTGGGGACCGTCATGGGCCTGCTGGAAACCGGACGGGGCATTGGCATCGGCACCGGGCCCGTCATGGCCGGCCTGCTCTTCGACCTCCAGGGAGACTATTTCCTGGCCTTCTTGATTTCCGCCTGCCTGACCGCCGCGTCCATATTCTTCGTGTGGTCCGCCTGGTTCGCTTCCCGCAATCGAAGCCGGTAGACCAGGCCGGCCTTCAGCCCCAGTTCCATTATCCCGCTTCCTGTGATATTCCCTGGGGAGTCGTTCCCGAATTGGACTGTCGAAGGGCCGGAATTGGTGAAGGGAAGCTGGGATGGACGCAGGTACGCTCCGTCGTTATACCATGCCGAGGGACCGGAGAAATTCCGTCAGGGCAGCAGCGCACTCGCGGGGCTTTTCCAGTTGTAGGAAATGAGTGGCTTCCGGCAGGAAGTCGTAGTCAACATTGAGAATGTCGCTCAGGCCCAGGGTGGGAAGGTAGGAAAAAGGCAGCGTCGGGTCGGCGCCGACCACCTTCACCGGACACCTGATTTCATCGAAATCCACCGCCACCCCGTACACACCAGCGTAATCGATGATCTGCGCCTCGTATTCCCTGGGGCAGCGAAGCTCGAAGCCGTCTCCCAGTTCGCTGGGCCTCAGTGTTGTTTCGGCCATAAGTTCGCAAACACCGGGCGGGAACTTCTGGAATTGAGGCAGAAAGGGAAGAATGTGGGCAAATTCCTCCCTGCGACGAAACTTCTCCGTTCTGCGGCGGGCGAATCCTGCAGCTTGAGCCGCGGCTGCGTCGAACTGCTGGTGACTGCGGCCGGGCTTGCAGAGAGGCGGGTCGTAGAGCACCAGGCCAGAGTACCGTGCGCCCCGGCCGGAAGAGAGGAGCGAGACCAGCGCCGAAACCGAATGAAACACGCCCGCCTGGGGTTTCTCCCCTAACCGCCGGTCGATGGCTTCCAGGATGAGGTCATGGTCGGAAACCAGGGTGGGGACGTTGTGGGTATCCAGCCCGCTGACCTTGTTCCACCCATGGTTCCTCAGGTCGAAAACGACCAGGTCAAACTCGCCGGTGAGTAGCGACCAGAAGGGATAATACAGGTCTATGGCCATGCCGTTGCCGTGACTGAGTATCAGCCTGGGACCGTCCGGGTTGCCGTGGCGGCGCACAAATATCGTGGTTCCCGCGTCCACAGCTACTTCGTGGACTTCGACCGGCTCCGGCAATTTCCATGCGAACTCCAGGTTACCGGTCAATCTTCACACCATGGTGGCGGACAGTTGCGAGTCCGGTGCAATCACCCGGCGGGGAATATCCGCCTGGACCGGGCAGCTCGTAAGCCAACGCAGCGGCAAATCCTTCCCCTCCGATATCCTGCAGCCACCACGTCACAGAGGGAAGGTGCGGAAAGCGGAATTTCCCAGTCACTCCACCCCCGCGAATGTCGGAGGGCACCTGGAACCGGGAGATATCGGTGGAAAACCCCGTTCCCAGGGCCTTGATCAGAGCTTCCTTGCACGTCCAAAACCGGTAGAACTGCCTGAGCCTGGCAGTTCCCGCCATTTCAGCCAACTCGGCTTGCTCATCGGGCCCCATCACGGCTTCGATCAGTGAGTCCAGGTCGCGCCTGGGGGTTGTCTCCTCCACATCCACGCCCAGACGTCCGGCTGAAGCCCAGGCAATTAAACCAAGCCTGCCGCTGTGGCTCACGTTGAAACTAAGGGGAGCGGGTGTCCCCATAACCAACGCAAAGGGTTTGCCGTAGGAGTTTTCTTCAAAGGACAACTGGCGGTTGTGGCAACCGATGGCGTTGCAAAGGAGCGCCCGGAGCGCGGCCCGGCAGAGAACAAACCGTCGGCGGGGTTCAGGCAGGTATTTTTCGCTGCGGAAGCGCTCTGCCTCATCGAGCCAGGGTAGAGCGGTGCGTTCGCGGGAGGCGTCTGGTCTCAGGCATACCCGTACCACCGTGATATCCCCGGACGCGAGGAAGGGACTCCACCAGGAGCAGTCATCAGGCGCCAGGATGTCGACAAAGCTGTTACCGGCCACCTTGAACGCCCTGCGCTGCCGGGAGTCCCTCCGCGGTTTTATCGGACAAGCTGATTGCCCAGCCTAGCCTTCCAGTGCGACTATCAACTCGCCCACCGTGTTGTACTTGGCACAATCTTCTGGGTTGAAGGCCACGCCGAATTCATCGGCTACCAGCTTGACAAACGCCACGAAGTCAACAGAAGAGACACCGGAATCCCTCAAGCTCGCATCCATGTGCAGCGGCTCCCCTGCCGACCTGCCCCCTATTTCCAGGTTGTCGTCCACCAGTGTTCTGAGGCGTTCCTCGGTTGAAGCCATTAAGAGGTCCTCCAAAAGGATGTGATTTCTTCCGTGTGATTTCTTCCGTGTGATTTCTTCCGATGGAAGAACGACAAGAGCGTAACAAGACGAGGGTAGCAGGTCAACCCGGACCGAACTGCACTGCTCCATGCTGTCCCGGGCATCCCCGGACACGGTTTACCGGCTATCGGCGGGAACAAGTTATCTCTTCGAGCGCTTCTTCCAGACCGGCCTCCCGCAAACCGGCGTTCCCGCGTTACGGGGAGCCCTTGACCTGCACGGTGACGATGTCCAGGCCGTAGTATTTCTGGTGTTGCACCGAGGAGGCATAATGCCGCAGCAGCCGCAGCGATACTTCGCCTTCCTCCAATCCCTCGGTTTCCTCACTCAAATTGGCCAGCCGTTGCTCCAGGTTCTGTTCGTCGAAGACAGCCATGAATTCTAGTTCCACCACCCCGGTGCCGGGTCGCGCAACCAGCATCAAACGCGGAGGGTCATCGACCGGTTCTCCGTCACCTCTCTGGACCAGGCTCATCAGCGTTTCCTCGGACGCCGCGAGCAGACGGGCGGTGGATGATTCATTCCAACCGAGCCGACGGGCCAGCTCGCCAACGAACTTGTGGATGTCGGGGAGGGCCGATGTGTCCAGCCTTGCCTGGAGCCGTCCTCCCCTGCGGGTGTTGGTCAGGTCGAGGAACAGCGTCATCAGGATCGCAGCCAGGGCGCCGACCAGCATTCCATTGTCCAGCAAGCCCCCCCAGGGGCCTCCAAGCAGGTCCGCGAAGATCGTCTGTTGCTCGAGGCCGGCGCCCAGCGAGAATGAAATCCCCACGACGATCACCTTCTGAGAATCAAGCCCCGCCTGGACCACGGTCCGGATACCCTCCACAAAGAGGAATCCGATGGCCACCAGCAAGTAGGCGCCCACGACTGGAGACGGAATCGTGAGCAGGACCGCCGGCAGCTTGGGGAACAGCGCCAGCAGAATCAGCGAGCCCCCGATCACATATCCCACGCTTCGGGAAGCAACCCCGGTCAGATTGACCAGGGACACGCTGGTGGAGGAATAGACCGTTGTGGGCGGCGTGCCCGCGATTCCGGACGTAACAATGCCGAGCCAGTTTGTGTTGAGAGAACTCTGGACACGGCGGAATTCGGTTGCGTGGGGCACACGCCGCGATGCCTGCTGGATCGCAACGTTGTCGCCGATGTTCTTGATGCCGCCCACCAAGGTTACCACGATGAAGACCGGCAGAAGCGCCCAGAAGTCGACGCCCGGGGTCAGGTCGAACCCGGGGAAACCGCCCGCGGAAATGCCGGCCCAGGCCGCATCGGCTGCCGGGGTGACGTCATAGGTCCCGAACAGGACGGCGGCCAGGCAGCCCGCTCCTATTCCAATTATGGGCGACCAGAGGCGTAGCGCCCCCGTAGCGCGCAACGCAAGTCCGACAACGACGGCCAATGTTATAGCCGCTATGGTGGGTCCGGCCGCCGCCGGGGCGGCCTCGGGCAATTCATTGACCCGGTCCAGGGCGATGGGCAGGACTGCGGCCGCAATCAGCATCAGGACCACCCCCGAAACCACCGGTGTGATGATGCGCCGCAAAAAAGGCAGCCATACGGCCAGGGCGAGGTATGAGAGAGACGAGACGACGATCAGGCTCGCCAGCAGCTCCGGTCCACCCGCGGTCAGAGCCAGGACCGAGATGGGCACGAAATTGGGCGTGGTGCCCATGATGAGCACGTACCCGGCCCCGAACCGCCAGAATCTGCTGGCCTGCAGGGCGGTGAGGACCCCGGCGATCACGAGGACCGCGAAAACCGCCCACGAGATGTAGACCTGGTCCTGTCCCCCCGCTCGGGCCGTGATCGCCACGATCAAGACCAGCGGTGCGATGGCGAACACCGTGCCCTGAAGGCCAACCCCCAGGGAAACCCAGTATGGGCAACCCTCGTCGGCCTCGTAGCGAAGATTTTCATTCATAGTTTATCGCTGGAAGGGTTCCCGGAACCCGACTTCCGTCCCGCAATTTTACACTGTGCAGCAACGGAATCACGGGGCAATTCAATCCCCGACGTCCCTGATTCAGCGCCTGGGCGGGAGTACCGCGCAGCCGGTATCTGATACGACCGCCCGGCTCACTGGAGCATGGGGGTTTCAAAGAGGAAAGCAGGGGGAGGAGCGGCGATTGGGGCCCCGCAGAGGGTTGTTTCGGCGGGGAGAAGAGACTCGGCACATCCGGGTGCGGCAGCCTCGGCAGGGCACCCATTGGCCCTGCGCCACGCGGTCATGCCTTGTTCGCCCGGGGTAAAAGCTGGAGGCGGGGCAGCACCCCGTTACCGGCGGGCCAGCGGGGGAGGTGGCACAAACGTAAGAGGGGGCTGCCCAGTGGGGGCTGGGGGTGGGCAGATGTCATGGACGCCCGGGGACAGGCACAAAGCCGCTGCCCCCAGGCTATATATTGGTGGAGGAGTGACGCTTAGAAGCCGCTGTTACGGGCGTTGCTGAAGCAATCGCTGCAGTAAACCGGCCGGTCGCCGCGGGGACGGAAAGGGACCATGGCATCGACGCCGCATTGGGCGCAGACGATGGGGTGCATTTCCCGGGGGGCGCCCTCGTACCCGCCCGCGCGCTGTTCGGCGCGGCGTCCCGAGCGGCAGGACTGGCACCGCTTGGGATCGTTGACAAATCCGCGGGAGGCAAAGAACTCTTGCTCCCCCACAGAAAAGATAAACTCCGCCCCGCAGTCCACGCATACCAGAGTTCGATCGGATAATGCCACTGCCTGACCTCCTTGGTCTCGGTGAAATTACGGCTCAGCAGGCGGACCACCACCGGGAGAGAAACCCTGGGTCGGATACGAGGGCGAAGCCCATAAAAACCTAGCTATGCCGACTTCACTATATACTGCCCCTCAGACAATTGCAACGTCCGGGCCATCGGGCAAATAACGTAGTGGTTTCGTAATAATCCTCAATTAATATGCTGAAAACCGTATATGGAAGAATTGCATTGGCATAATGTGAATTTAATGACTGGCCAGAAGCCGGACAACCACGGGAATTCAGCGGCAGTCCAGCCCGGAAACGCCGGGTTGCCGTGAGGCTCCGCAGTGAAGGGTCTGGAATCTCAGCGTCGGACCGAACCGGACGCGATCTTGGCCTGACGCGGTTAACCTTCGCTAAACGGGGAGAGGCTTTTCGTCGGAGTCGTGGGGCAGGTCGAGCTCGACGGCGTTGGCGTTGAATGCCAGCATGGTGTAGAAGCCATAGAGAGTGGAGAGTTCCACCAGTCCCTGGGTGCCCAGCAGTTCGTGGATCGCGGTGAAGGTGTCGGGAGATACGCGGCGGGACTGGAAGAGTTCCATCCCGAAGTCGTACACCGCCTGCTCATCGGCGGCCATATCGGGAAGGGCCCCGCCGTCCCGGATGGCATCCACCAGGGCATCGGGCAGTCCCGCGTCCCGCCCCAGGGCCGCGTGGGCGTGCCAGATGTAGGGGCAGTCCCAGGCGCGGGCGGTGGTGATCATGGCCAATTCCCGCAGCTTCCGGGGAACGGTGGACTCGTTGCGAACATAGCCGAACAGGGGGATGGCGCGGCGGGACACTTCGGGGCTGTACTTCAGCACCGACATGGGACCGGTCCCTACGCCGCCGGGCCCCGAGGATACCTCGTCGAAGACGGCCCTCAGTTCCTCGGGCACCGATTCGCGGGTCACCAACGGTATTCGGGCCATGGCCAGCTACCCCCGGTTGTATATTCGGAACGCCGAAGCAGGTGGATGACGGAAGGGAGTCCCGGCTAAAGTCCCGCCCCTGCTGCCGACTCGCGCATGGTCTTCAAGTAGGAAACGCTGGAGGTCTGGAGCAGAGTGCCAACGTTGGAGTGGAAGTACTGCACTCCCAGGTCCAGGAACTTGGGGACCAGGTTGTCGGGGCAGCTCACGCCGGCGATGCGTCCGGCGTCCCGGATAATCTTGACGCCCTTTTCCATCTGTTCCTGGACTTCCGGATGGGTCTGCTGCCCCGGGTATCCCATGGACTGGGAAAGGTCGCCCGAACCGATGAAGTAGACGTCCACGCCGTCGACGGTGACCAGCTCTCCCAGGTTGTCGATGGCCTCGACCTCCTCGAGCATCAGGCACACCAGGGTGTTCTCGTTGGCCTCATTCACGTAGTCCTGGGTGGATCCGGCAAAGCCGTAGTCGGCGGGGCGGCTGCGGCTGAAGATGCCCCGGTGCCCCAGGGGATAGTACTTGACCGCGTCCACGGAGGCGCGCGCCTCCCCGGCGGTATTCACGTGCGGGACCTGCACTCCCCAGGCGCCCCGGTCCAGGAAAGGAGCAATAATCTCGGGACGGTTGCCCACGGGCCGGACGATGGGAGCGATTCCCGTCAGGTCCGCGGCGCGGACCAGGTCCTCGACGTTGTCTACGGTGATGTTGCCGTGCTCGTTGTCCAGCAGCACCCAGTCAAAGCCCAACTGCCCAAGCATCTCCACCACCGGCGAGGAGGGAAAAGTAATCATTACTCCAAAGACCGCTTTGCCCGCGTTCAATTTCTGCTTCAAGGTGTTTTCGCGCATGACGCCTCCTCAGTAAAGCTGGAATAGAGCTGGTTCACTCGATGACGGCCGCCGGGGACTGCCGCCGGACCGGGTCAATTGGCCGCCGCCAGAACGGCGCGGCGCAGCACGGAGCCCATAACGGCGCCGGCGACCGCTCCGATGAACGCCACCGTCGCCCCGGACACCAGCCCGAGGGGTACGGACGTAATGGCTTGTCCGTCAACGCTGGACATTTGCAGGAAAGCCAGGTTGGAACCTATCAACAGGGCCAGTATGACTCCGACGCCGCTTCCCAATATGAGGCCCTTGTGCCTGGAAAAAACGCTGCGGGGATCGGGGACGCTGGTTATCGACTCGCCGATGACAGTGCAAACGGCGCTGATGAGCAGCCCGATAACGGCCCATCCCACGGCTTCTCCGAGGAGGTCCTGGGGTGGGTGACGGGGATTGGGAGCGGTTTCCAGAATCAGGAGCCCGGTGTTGGCGGCCAGGGGGACCGTCGCAATGCAGGCCCCTACGATGACGATCCAGAGGATGCTCTTGTTAAGACTGTTCAAATTGATGGTGGCCTTCTTGTAATTCATGGTTTTCCGAGTTGTGGAGCACACCCGGTCGATCAGCTGTCGGCGGGATTCGTCCCGTCTGGACTCGGAGACACGTACATTTTAGAAACGGGCGATTTGGGGGTCAACTACGAGAACGAAAGAGCCAATTGATAGAAAATGCGACAAACTGCGACCTTTCGTGACATTTGTGCTTGCGGGCAAGGCGGGAATTGTCCGGGATTGTCGCATCCTGGTCCAGTTTTGCCGCTGGATTGTCATGTCTTTGCCCAGTTTTGTCACATACTCCGTCACATACCCCAGGGGAGGCGGAACCGTGGGAAATGACAACTTATCCGTCCCAGCCTCGTAAAGCAAGGGCCGGGATTGTTTGTAACGCCCGCCTCATTCGGACCCAATTCAGGCAACTTGTCTAATGGCCACGTGCGGCAGCCCGGTAGTTCCCGTACGTTTACGATACCAGAAGAGGGAGGGATTACGTCAACGCCACCCTCGTCAGGAACAAGCCTGGAAAACCACCGCGGACAGCGCGGAGTCCGGGGACGAGAGAAAGTGGTTATGCAAGTGTCCCCGGGCGGCAAAAATGTTGACAACCAAATAGTTAGTATGTATATTGCCCGTCACGATTGCTGGCAGGGTAGCGCCGGAGAAGAATTCTTGCGGCCTTTTCCTGTGGGTTATTGGCAGCTGCGCTTAGCAAGGGAAGACCAGTTCCGGGGTCACCGAGTAACGCGAGCCACACAGTAATCTCGACATTACTCTAGGAGGACACGGAATGAGGATTCCCCGTTTTTATTGGCGCCGATCGGCATTGGCCCTGCCTGTATTGTTGCTGGCCCTGGCCGCCGTGCTGGCCTGCAGCACAGCTGAGGAGCCTGCAGCCACCGAAATACCTCCCCCCACCGCTGCCCCAACCGCCATGGCAGAACAGGCCGATACCCCGGCCGACAGCATGATGGCGGAAAAGGAGTCGGGCGGCGACGTCCCCGACTACTGGAAGCCTCCCACGGACTACTACGGCGAGCCGGTTTACGGCGGTACGCTGATCATCAACTACGAAGACCCCTTGGAACACGCCAACGTTTGGGGCGCGGCCAGTGGAGTAACTGACCGCTACCGGAACCCCACCACCAGCAACCTGGTCATGGAAGACCCCTACGATCCCAGCGGCCCGGTCATTCCCGACCTGGCTGAAGGCTGGACGATTCACGATGACAACCAGGGCGTAACCTTCCACCTTAGGGAAGGCGTCAAGTGGCACAACGGCGACATCCTCACCTGCGAGGACGCCCGGTTCAGCTTCGAGACCATGGCGACCGGGACCGGGTTGACCGCCAGCTACATGCAGGGGTCCCTGGGCCACATGGACACCAGCGCCCTCGCCTGTGAGGGCGACATGGACCTGGCCTTCCGCTGGAGCGCCCCCACGGGCACCCCGCTGCTGGCCCTGTCCAACCGCCGCGCTTCCGTCTTCAACAAGGCCTGGTTCGAGGCCGGCGGCGAAGACGCCATGTTCAAGGACGTGTCCGTCGGCACCGGCCCCTTCGTATGGAGGGAAGGCCAGACCGTCGGCGTTGACGTCCAGTACTTCGACAAGAACGACGACTACTTCATCCCCGGCCTGCCCTACGTCGACGAGCTGGTCATGCACGGCATTCTGGACGAGAACGCCCAGGAAGCCGCCATGCTGACCCACCAGACCAACTGGCACTGGGTCCGCAACTGGGGACAGTACGACAAGTATGTCGACCACGAACAGATCCAGACGGTCATCCGGCCCACCCGCGGAAACTTCGAGCTTTGGATTAACCCCCGCATCGCGCCCCTGGACAATATAAGGGTGCGCCAAGCCATCATCATGGGAATCGACCGCAACGCCGCCATCCAGATCCTGCAGGACGGCCGGGCGGCGGCCGGGTTCATCATGCCCCCGGGCGGCGCTTGGGATCTGTCCCAGGAAGAGGGCTGCGCCGTCCCCGGCTGGTGCGTCTCCGACGACATGGATTCGGTCCGTGCCGAGGCTAAGAAGATCCTCGAGGAAGAGGACTTCGACTTTGACCAGGAGTTCCTGTTCACCGTCGAGAGCGACGAGCAGGTCCAGGCCCGGGCCACCTTCCTGCAGGAGCAGCTGCGCCTTCTCGGTATCAAGACCGACTTCGACCTGGTCGAGACCATCGCCTACCGCACGCTGGAAGCCACTGGCGAATGGGGAGCCTTCCTCCCCGGTAACGACACCATGGCCGCCGACGACCCCAATGCCGGTATGGGACGGCTGCTGGCCTGCGAGTCCACCGGCAACCTCTGGACCCCCGGATATCCCTGCGACTCCACCTACGACGACCTGCTGTCCGAGGCCCAGACCGAGAGCGATCGGACCGCCCGCAGGACTCTTTCCAACAAGATTGAGCTGATGGCGATGAAGGACTACCGGAAGTTCCCGGTCTACTGGGAACAGGAAGCCGTTTCCTTCTGGCCCGAGGTCCGTGGGTACGTCCACTTCCCGGCGCCTTTCGGCTCCTTCCGGAAGCACCAGCACATGTGGATTGACGAAGATCGCCGGGACGACACTGGCTACTCCGGCCAGACCACCGGCGTCCCCGGCGGTTTCTAAGTCCTAACCCAGGCAATTTCACAGGGGCAGGTCTTGCAGTAGGCCTGCCCCTGTGACTAATCCAGCCCAGGCAAGTTCATATCCGAACCGGCGCCAGCCAACCGATGCACCCGGCGCCGGATTGCCTGAGGCAGCTAAATCCCTGGGCCGGCGCCCGCCGGCCGAAACGGGGCTTCCAGGCGACGAACGGGGTTACCCGGAACTTGTTGAGGACCAGTCGATGAGAACGTACCTGCTCAAGAGGCTGCTGCTATTTGTCCCGACGGCGTTCGGGGTTTCGGTAATCATCTTTGCCATGCTCCACACTATTCCAGGCGACTATGCCACTGCCCTGCTGCTCGGCGGGGAAGAGGTGTACGAGAACGCCAGCCAGGAGCAGATCGAAGAAGTCCGTGAGAAATTGGGTCTCTCCGGCTCGATGCCGGAGCAGTATATCCGTTGGCTGGGGGACTTTTTCCGGGGCGACTTCGGCACATCGTGGCACACCCGCCAGTCGGTGGCGGAGCGGATGGGCACCCGCATCATCACCAGCTTCGAGCTGGGGGTGCTGGCGGTCACCATCGCCTGCGGGATGGGCGTGGTCGGCGGGGTTATTTCCGCGGTGAGGCAGGACAAGTGGATCGACTACGCGCTGCGTGCGTCCAGCATGACCCTCCAGGCGATGCCCAGCTTCTGGCTCGCCCTCATCGTCATCGTGCTGCTGGTGGTGGTCTTCGAGTGGATACCGTCCATCCAGTACGAGCACATCTGGAATAATCCCCTCCGAAACCTGGAGGTGCTGCTGCTGCCGGCCTTCATCGTGGGATTGCGCAGCTCTGCTGAAATCCTGCGTATGACCCGCTCCTCGGTGCTGGAGGTCCTCAAGGAGGACTTCGTCCGAACTGCCGATGCCAAGGGGCTGCACCGGAGCCGGGTCTTGTTCGTGCACGTCCTGAGGAACGCCCTCCTGCCGGTGGCGACCCTGGCCGGATTCGAAGTGGTCTTCCTGATGAGCGGACAGATCATTGTCGAGACGATCTTCAACCTGCCCGGCTTGGGCAAGCTGTTCGTGCAGGCGGTGGCCGCGCGCGACTACCCGGTGCTGCAGGCTATCGTTATGTTCATCGCGGGCGTGGTTCTGTTGGCCAATCTCACCGTAGATGTCATGTACGCCTGGCTTGACCCCCGCATCCGCTACTCTTAGCCGCTGCGATGGGCTCCCGGGGAACATCCTCTGGGACGTATGACGAGGGAATGAAATGACCACTCCACGAGAGACCACCAGCGCGGAGGAGATCAGGGAAGGATTGATCAACGCGGAGCCTTCCCGCCGCCCGGGCATGGGCCGGTATATCCTCTATTACCTGCGGAGCAAGCCGCTGGGGACCATCGGCTTTTCTATCGTCCTGCTGATGGTCCTTACCGCGATATTCGCTCCGCTGATCGCTCCCCACACCTACCAGGAGCAGAACTACGAGGCAGTGCGGGTGGCGCCCAGCCTGGAGTTTCCCTTTGGCACCGACCAGTTCGGGCGGGATATCTTCTCCCGGGTGGTCTATGGCGCGCAGATCTCGATGATGGTGGGCTTCCTGGCGGTAATCGCCGGCACCGGGGCGGGTGCCGTCGTCGGCCTGATTTCCGGCTATTTCATGGGAAAGACGGACCACATTGTTCAGAGATTGGTGGACATGTGGATGTCCTTCCCGGACCTTATCCTGGCCCTGACCATCGTGGCCGTGTTCGGCAACACCATCCCCAATGTGATTCTGGCAATAGCGGCAACCATCATGCCCCGGGGCGTGCGGGTCATTCGCTCGTCCACCATTTCCATCAGGGAAATGGACTACACCCTGGCAGCGCGTTCCATCGGAGCTTCCGACTTGCGGATCATGCTCAGGCACGTCCTGCCGAACACGGTGGCGCCCTTCCTGATCATCATGTCCTCCATGTTCGGCACGGCCATCCTCACCGAGGCCGGGCTGAGCTTCCTGGGGCTGGGCATCTCGGAGCCGACGCCTTCCTGGGGCCGGATGCTGACGGGACAGGCGGCGCAATACCTGGCCTCGTCGCCGTGGATGCTTATCTTCCCCGGAATGGCCATTACCATCACCGTGATGGGTTTCGCCTTCGCCGGCGACGCCCTGCGCGACATCTTCGATCCCAAGCAGCGGGGGCGGTAGCGCCAAGTCCCCCCAAGACCACAACCGCCGGGCGGACATCAATCCCCCATCCTCGGTCACGACAAGAGAATGGGGGATTTTGCTGGCCCACGGAAAGACACCTCAAATAACAAGGAGAGAAACTGAACCATGCGGACCATCGACATTCACGCCCACATATCCCCGCAGTCGTGCTTTGACGCGATGCGGGCCGGGGAGAACTGGCACGGCTTGACTCCTGAGCAGATCCGGAGCGGACACTACGGGAACCCGAGGACGCTATGGACGCCCGAGCAGCGCATCGAGGACATGGACTCGCTGGGCGTGGACGTTCACGTCCTTTCCACCGGCGCCTTCTTCTACTTCTACGAGCGGAACGCCGGGCAGGTAGCGGAGATGGACCGGGAGTGCAACGACTACGTTGCCGAGCTGACCCGCCAGTACCCGGACCGCTTCGCGGGCCTGGCCAACCTTCCATTGCAGGACGTCAACGCCTCGGTGGCGGAGCTGGAGCGGTCGGTGCGGGACCTGGGCTTGAAGGGAGCCATGATCGGCGACCACGTCAACGGCAAGACCTTTGACGAGCCGGAGTTCGAGCCGCTGTGGGAGGCGGCGGAGTCCCTGGGAGCGCTGCTGCTGGTCCACCAGGGCGGTGCGACGGTCGTCAGCACCCGGTCCACCAGGTACCACCTGCCCAACACCATCGGCAACCTGGCTGACCGGGCGATAACCTTCGCGGCCTTCGTGTTCGGCGGGGTCATGGACCGGCATCCCGGCCTGAAGGTATGCCTGTGCCACGGCGGGGGATACACCTGCTACGGCATCGGCCGCATGGACCGGGGCTGGCAGGTTCGGCCCGAGGCGCGGGAGCATATTTCCCAGCCGCCCAGCGCCTACCTGGACAAGTTCTACTACGACTGCCTGACCCACAGTGAGGAGGCGCTGCGCTACCTGATTGACAGCGTCGGCGTGGACAAGGTGCTCTTCGGGACGGACTGGCCCTTCGACATGTGCACCGACTGGCCGGTCTCCTGGGTGCTGGGGATGGAGAGCCTCACCGACGATGAGAAAGAAGCTATCCTGTGGAAGAATCTGGAGACGCTGCTGGGGGTCTAGGGCAGAAAGTTAGCGGGGATCAGAAACCGGGGTACTTTGGGGGATGAATCCCCCAAACCCCCTGAATAGAAGAAGTCCTTACCGACACAGGGGTGAGTGCCTGGATACGCCGCGCTCATCCGTGGGTCTTTGAGGACTTTTCCTTTTTGGCACGGGCCTGCTGCCACATCCGGCAGAAGGCGCAGACCTCCCCGGTGGTGGCCTGACCGCAGATGGTGCATTCCCGCAGGTCGAAGTCTTCCTGGGAGGTCTCCATCACCGGGCGGATGCGGTCCAGGAAGGTGGAGACGAAGCCGTGCTTGGTGCCGGGAGACTTGGCCTCAATGTCGTCGAGGGCGTTCTTGTAGACAATTGAACGGGCTCCGACGGAGTTGGGACACTCCTCCTCCACGTAGTCGATGCCGCGCAGGATGGCGTTGGCCGCAACCTCGCGCTCGGTCATGGTGTACAGCGGCTTGACCCGCTTGATGAGGGTGTCCCGGTTGGAGGGCAGGGCCGGCTGCTGGCGGGCGAGGCTTCCCACCTCCCAGTGGAGCACATTCCCCATGAGGGTGGCCGCTTCGTCGTCCAGGTTGTGTCCCATGGCGACAACGTCGAAGCCGCGATCGAAGGCTTCCTTGTTCAGAATGTACCGCTTGCTGAGGCCGCAGCCGGAGCAGGGAACGCGGCGCAGGGCGTTGGACAGCTCGGGAACACCCATCCCGTAGGACTCGGCAAGGTCGACGGTAATCAGGCTGGCTTCGCGTTCCCGGGCAAAGCTGGCGGTCCGGTCGAAGGAGTTGTCCGAGTAGTCGCCGATGCCCAGGTGGATGTGCAGTCCGGTGCAATTGTATTCGTTGCGTAGCAGGTAGTCCCAGAGGGTCAGACTGTCCTTGCCGCCGGACACGCCGACCAGGATGTGATCATCGGGGGCAAACATCTTGTGGCGGCGGATGGCGCGCTCCACCTGCCGGTCGAAGAACTCCAGGTAGTGGGGCTTGCAGAAGGCAGAGTGGTGGCGGCGCAGCTCAATGGACGCCGTTCCCTTGCACTTGGTGCATCTCATCCGGCACCCCCTGCACCGTCCGACGTGCCGCCCACGCCACTTCCTCCGCTGATAGCGGTGACGATCTCCACTGTGTCGCCGCTGCGGACCATGACGTCGCGGGTCAGCAGGTCGTCGTCGCGCACCACGAGGACCTGCTCGGGGTTGAGGTCGAGCTCCTTGAGCAGGGCGTCGACGCGGCGGCTTCCTTCGATTTCCAGCTCACGGCGGCGAGGATTTCGGATGATTACTTTCATGGCTTTATGAGCCGGGGCGTCGTTCCAAGGTTGCGGCGAGTGTAATTCACGCCGGAAGGGGGTGTAAAGGCACGAGCCGGTCAAGAAGCCCCTGCGAAGAAAAAATACTGTCGCATTTTGTTGCATTCTGTCGCATTCCACGGGTCAGAGGCGAGGTGGGCTGCGGAGAACGCTCCTTTACAAGACATGGTAGAGGATGGAGGGTGGGGTTGGGAAGGGGCGGAGCGTCAGTAGGGGGCAGGCAACATTCCCGCTTGGGGCAAGCTATGCCAAATTCACCAAGCGGGAAGGGCAGCCAATTCACGGGAGGTACTCTGGTAACTAACAGCGACCCCGTCTACCCGGACCTTGTTCTTGTAGTAGAACAAGTCGTCGTTGGTTAGGCCGGTGATGTCCAAGGCAAGGTTCAGCATGTGAGGTTGCAGGTGCTTGTTCAGGTACATCCCCATCCCCGCACCACCTAATGAGCCCACGATTCCACCTACCAAGTTGCCTACACCTGGAACTATGCTGCCGACTGCCCCACCACCCATACCCCCTGCCGTTGCCAGAGCGGTGGTTACTCCTATCCTTGACATTAGGGTCAAAGACTGAACAACTTGAATTTTGTTCTTCGTAGTGCGGTCGACGGCCTTGAACTCCTTTTCGGTTTTTAAAACACTATAGACTAGGCGTGCTCCCGCGATGATTGCGCCAGCGTAGGGGATGATGTCGCCCACCCCGTCTGGAACGTCGATGCCCATGTTATCGCTGAGAGTACCCAGGCCGTCTTGGATTCCTTCTACCAGATCGTAGTCTGAGCCGATGTCAATTAGCCGATCAGCAAGTTCAGGAGAGTTCTCCGAGATTCTGTCATACAACTCTGACCCTACCGCGAAAGGATAGTCTGACTCACGCATAGCCTCTAGGGTAACGTAGTACTGGGAATCGCTAACTCCGGTCTTAACTGAGATGAATACTTCTTGGCCCTCGGGGTTGACGGCCTTAATGTCCCATCCCGGGTTAACCTCTGTATCGGGGAAGGATATATGCGAATAACCGCTTGACTCTAGCCAATCTTCGGCCTCAAACTCCGCCAGTTTCCCCTTCAAACCGGAGAAAAGCCAATTGCCCTCCTCGATGAGCTCACCACTTTCGGTCATCTCCCGAACTTTGTCATGCAATAAAACCTCGCCGGACATATCGGGCCAACGAATTTCATATGCGTTAAGTAAACGGTCATCGACGTTGAAACGGTCGAAAATACCCCACATTCCAAAGGAAACGCCGGAGGCCAACTCCGCCCCGTACATAGCTCGGTCCATACTCACCAAGCCGGTGATGATTTCTCGAAAGGAGCGTTGCCGGGTGGTTTCGTCGCTGGGCAGTTCCTGCAACGCTGGCAGCAAGCTGAGCGATCGCATGGTCATATTCTTGTCCTTCCCCCCTAAAGTAGGATGCCCACGACCAGGGCTACAACTGAGACAACAACGGCGACGCTGGCAACTCCTATGAGCAGGGTCTTTGTCTTGCGCAACTGCTCCTGCAGAGTGGCAACTTCATTAGAGTGCTGCCGAGCCTGCGCTTCGCGCTCGGCTTTCGCCGCCTCCAACTCCGCTTGGTGCTGGCGGCCCTGTTCTTCGCGCTCGGCCTGGGCCGCTTCCAACTGAGCCTGGTGCTGACGGCGTTGCTCTTCCGATTCTGCCTTAAGCTCGGCTAACGCTGCGTCGTATCGTTCCTGTTGTTCCTGACGGGCTTCGGCCAATGCCTCGCTGATGGCGTTGACGGCGACCTAGGGCAGGTTTACATGGTCTGCAATGTGCCCGGTAAGCAGTTCATGCTGGCGGATGACGCGGGGGATCAACTCCTGGTTGATCTTGTCCTGCTCTTCCCAGAAACGGACCCGGTCGGCAATAGATACGGTTTCTTCAGCATCCGGCGTGGTCATGCAATCGGCCTCCCCGCGATTAACGTTAGAGTTTGCCGGAGTTTAATTCGGGCCGGTTTGGGTGTAAAGTCAAGAATAATCATGAGAGAAGCATCCGGGGGAGGTACCCATGATCAAGAGTTTTTCGGCCCTGTATGCGGGGCATGTCCTGGAGGGGGAGGGCGTTGGGTTTGCGGGGACGCCCCACGATGACCGGTGGTATCCCAATGAGCGGCTCATCCAGGCCTTCGATATCGCCAAAGAAGCGGCCATCCTGATGGACGACCTGGGCTACGACGTGCTGTGGATGGCGGAGCATCACTTCCAGCGGGAGGGGTACGAGTGCATTCCCAACCTGCTGATCATGAGCCAGTACCTGTGCCAGTTCACCAGGCGGATCAAGTTCGGGTGCGGATTCAACGTGGTGCCGATGTGGCATCCGATACGGCTGGCCGAGGACTACGCCATGGTCGACATCCTCACCGGAGGCCGGGTGGTCTTCGGCGTGGGACGGGGGTATCACACCCGCGAGGTGGAGAGCTTCGGGGCGCCGATGCGGGACACGGAGGCCAACCGGGAGCTGTTCGAGGAGCAGTTCGAGGTCATCATGAAGGCGTTCAATCAGGATGCCTTCTCCCACCAGGGAAAGCACTACACCATTCCGCCCAACATCCCGTACCGGGGATATGAGCTGCAGGAGGTGACGCTGGTGCCACGGCCGGTCAACCGCCCGGTGGAGGTGTGGCAGCCGGTGGTGAGCGGCACGGACCGGGCCTTCGACTTCATGGCCAGGTGGGGCATGAAGGGAGTGATCCTGGGAACTGGAGAGGAGTACGTCGACGACTGGATTCACCGTTTCCAACAAGCGTACCAGCGGGCGGGACGAGAGGTCGCGTTGGGGGAGAACCTGGCCCTGGGGATCTGGTCCTACATGGACGACAGCCGGGAGAAGGCGCGGCAGGCGCTGGAGCCGATGTTCGAGGAGCACGTGAAGTTCGCCGCTCCCCTGGGGATGCTCCGCTACAATGACCGGCAGATGGAGGCCACGGGGCCGGGAGGCGTGGCGCGGCACATCGCGGCGGGGGTAGACTTCCAGGACGTGATCCAGAAGCGGGCCTGGTGGGCGGGCACTCCGGAGGACACGGTGGCGTACCTGAAGGAGCTGGAGGAGAAGTACCCGGGGCTGGAGCAGATAATGATCGGGTTCCCGATGGGGGCAACGGCGCAGCAGTTCCGGGAGCAGATGACCCGGTTCGCCCAGGAAGTGATGCCGGCGTTCAAAGGGGCGCAGGTGGCACAGCCCGCGGATTAACCACGGGGTTCCGTTGGGGGATTATCGCCGAACCTCCGGTTGGAGAGTAAGGAACACTGAAAAGGAGGAAAGATGAGCTGGCAGGACTGTCCCGCAGTCGAACGGCACCCTGAGGTAGTCAGCGGGGCATGGGTATTCGCAGGCACCAGGGTGCCGGTCCACAGCCTCTTTGAAAACCTGGAGGACGGGGCCACCGTGAAACAGTTCGTCAAATGGTTTGACGGAGTGGAAGAGTGGCATGTGAGAGCCGTCCTCAAACACGAGGCAGCTCAACTCAAGGCCGAAAGAGTAACTTGAAGATACTTTTCGACCAGGGTACCCCGCTCCCGCTGAGAAGAAGCCTGACCGGCCATACGGTGGACATCCCCGGCAGGAAAGGGTGGTCCACCTTGCAGAACGGAGCTCTGCTGGAGGCAGCGGAACAGGATGGGTATGAAGTCCTTATTACTACTGACCAGAGCATCCGATACCAGCAAGACCTGTCGCACCGGGGCATATCGATCATCGTGCTGATGAAGGCCACCTGGCCAAGAATAAGAAACCGCCAACAGGAAATAGTGGAAGCCGTCAACTCGATTTCCCCGGGCCAAGTGGTGGAAATCGACATCCCCTAAGAAGGTGTGGACATACGAAGAACCCGCGAGGGAATTTTGCGATTCCCTCCCCTGATTCAACAGTTGTTGAGCGGTGGACAGGGGGTGTGGTAATCTCGGTTGCAACCAGAGACGGAGCCGCCCAGGGCGCGTTAGACAAGTTGCATCAGTTCGCGCCCGAAAGCGGCGACCCTTAGAAATGGAATTAAAGGAGGCAGATTATGGGTTACAAGCCGCGCGGGTTGGGCCACATCAATCTTTTCGTCCGCAACGCCGAGCGTTCCCGGGAGTGGTACGAGGACCTGCTGGGCCTGACCACCTACGGGTTTACCCCGGGCCGGGCCGCGTTCATGACCGCCGATCCCGGCAATTCCCACGAGATCGCGCTGACGCAGGTCGGCGACGACGCCATGGGGCCGCAGCGGGGGCAGGTGGGCCTGAACCACATGGCATGGTACATGGACAGCCTGGAGGACCTGGCGGAGCTTTACCACCGCATCAAGGAGAGGAACATCCCCATCGAGCGCGTGTCGGACCACGGGATGTCCATCGGCATCTACATCCACGACCCGGACGGCAACGGCATTGAAGTGTCCTACGAGCTGCCGGCGGAGGAGTGGAACGTCCCCGAGGGCGAGTACGTCATCGGAAGCGCGCCCAAGGGCCGGTTGTCCGGTCCCTGGGACGAGGAGATGGCGCAGGCCGCCCGGGCCTGATCTCCAGATTGAGGGGCCTGGTAATGGCGGCGCGGGAGCAATGATCCCGCGCCGCCTGTACGTATGCCCCGGCACGTATTTGAATGAGACGTCTTGACCGGCACAAGCTGAGCCTGGGGTTGTTCGGAGCCAACTGCTCCGGCGGGCTGGCCGTGACCACCGTTCCGGAGCGGTGGGACGCATCCTGGGAGAACAACCGAAGGCTGGCGGTGATGGCGGAAGAGGCGGGGTTGGACTTCATGCTCCCCCTGGGCCGCTGGAAGGGCTACGGCGGGGAGACCGACCACAATGGGTCGAGCTTCGAGACCCTGACGTGGGCGTCGGGAATCCTGGCGGCAACGTCGCGGATCATGGCCTTCGGGACGGTGCATGTCTCGCTGTTCAATCCGGTGGTGGCGGCCAAGCAGATTGCCACCGCGGACCTGATCGGGCAGGGGCGCTTCGCGCTGAACCTGGTGTGCGGGTGGAACCGGGACGAGTTCGATATGCTGGGCGTGGACCTGGCGGAACACGAGGACCGGTACGAGCAGGGGCAGGAGTGGCTGGACATCGTGACCCGGGCATGGTCGTGTCCCACAGCCTTCGATTACGACGGGAAGTATTACCGGGTCCGCCACACCGACATCCATCCCAAGCCGCACAAGGGGGAGCGGCCGCTGATCGTCTGCGCGGGGAACTCGCCGACGGGGAGGGACTTCGCGGCGCGGAACGCCGACATGATGTTCACCAACCTGCGGGCCGGGCTGGATGATGTTTCCGAAACCACCGCCGCGCTGCGGCAGATGGCCGCGGGGTACGGCCGGGATATTGGAGTGTTCACCAACGTGGCGGTAATCTGCCGTCCCACGCGGAAAGAGGCGGAGGAGTATTTCCACTACTACGCCGTGGAAAACGCCGACGCCGACGCGGTGGAGAACATGGTGGAGGGCCGCGGCTTGAACAAGCCGGGGCAATCGGCGGAGGAGAAGGCGCAGATCCGGCGGCGGGCCGCGGGAGGCAACGGGGCGTTTCCGGTAATCGGGTGTCCCGATGAAGTGGCGGCGACGATGCGGCGGCTGTCCGAGGGGGGCGTGTCGGCGCTGGCGGTGGGGCTGGTGAATTACCTGGAGCATTTTCCGTACGTGCGGGATGAAGTCCTGCCGAGGCTGGAACGGCTGGGGTTGCGAGAGGGATGAGACGCTGGGGGACTCGTCTCCCAGACCCCCGGATTAAGAGGGTTTTCCTTGAGCGGCGGCTATGAACGGAGGGATGATGGTTGAGTTGGCGGACCGGAACATTGTTTCGCGGGTGGTGGATGGAAGATCGGTCCTGACGGTGATTGGAGTGGTGCCGGAGCAGCGAGGGCCGTGGCCGGTGGTGACCGGAATCGTGAACGGCGATGCGGATATGGTTGGGCCGCCACCGGCCTACCTGTCGGTGGCGGCATGGGCGGCTTGAACGGTGGTGACGCTGGTGGGCGTGGCCCATCGCGGCAACATTCCCCTGGAGGATATTCACGTTGACTTCGGCATTGAGCCGGTGGAGCGGCCCAACGGCGTTGGCTACGGCGTGCGGGAAGTGGTGACGTTGAAGGGGAACCTTTCCGACACTGAGCGGCTGCGGCTGGAGCGGGCGGCCCGGTTCTGTCCCGTGGGGCAGGCGTTGAACAAGGGATCGGTGGCGGTGGAGGATGAAGTGCGGTGGAGTTCCGGGGAAGTCACCGCGCTGTCCCAATCCGACGGCGGTACGTCCGGCTTTTCCGGGTTGGCGGGGCAGCTGCCACCGGTGCCGGCTGGGACAGTCCACGTCAAGTACCTGCTGGATACCAAGGAGTACGACGACCACGGGGAGATGGAGCACGAGGGGGAGACCAAGGTTTCCATGGAGTGCGGCAACCTGTCCCGCACCAGCCGCTGGATGATCCTGGCCGGGCACAGTTCGGCCGGATGGGTGCCTTCCCCATTCCCCCTGGCCCAGGCGGCCTGGGCTGCGTCCACGGCTACGACCCTGCAACGCCTGCTTCCGGCAGCCGGAGCGGGGGAGTCCCACCTGACTGTGGAAATGGCCTTTCCGCCAGGGGGACAGCGGGGACAGGCCCAACGGAACGCGGCGGAGGGGATAGTTGCGCCCCGTCCGGCTCTGCGGCGGGTCACCGTCCCCGGGACGCCGCGAACGACGCCGGTGGAACTGGTGCAGGCGGCGCTGCTCCGGGACCCGATTTCGCAGATTTACCGGGATGGAGGAGTCTTGCTGGATGAGCAGGTTGTCGTTGAGTAGCACGGTGCTTCCCTTCCAGGAACTGCCCAAGCCGCCCGGCAGCGTCGTGACGCTGCCGGAGCAGGAGACGCGGGTCTCCCAGGGATCGGGAGGGCGCTACTGCGAGGGGTGTCCCCGTTGCCAGGATGCGGACGCCGGTTTCTGCACCATGCGGCATCCCCAGTACAACAACCTGCATCCGGTGTGCCGCAAGTGCGGGCACTGCGTCCTGCGGGGCAAGCACAGCGACGATACGTCGGACCTGGAGGGGGAGTAGGGGCCGGTTGGAGCACGTTGGGGGATGAATCCCCCTAGCCCCCTGTATTTGAGGGCTCCGAGCAGAACGGGCACCGGGTTTCCTCCATCCTAGCGGGCTTGGGTTACGTTATTTGACAGGCGCGCTGGGTGGGGCGGACTTTTGGTATAGTTTCCGAAACAGGTTAGAGGAGCGCATTATGGTGAGTCCAGCGCAACAGAATGGAGCCAACGGGGTCAATCCAGCGGAGGAGATCGAGCAGTTCGACGCCATTGTCATCGGTGCCGGGGTTACCGGCCTCTACACTTCCTATTGCCTGCGGAACCACGGTATGCGGGTGCGGGTGTTCGAGGACGGCGACGGCGTGGGCGGAACGTGGTACTGGAACCGCTATCCCGGGGCCCGGTTTGACTCGGAAAGCTACACCTACGGGTACTCCTTCTCCGAAGAACTGCTGCAGGAATGGGACTGGAAGGAGTTGTACTCCGGGCAGCCGGAAAACGAACGCTACCTGAACTACGTGGCGGACAAGTTCGACCTGAGGCAGTACATCCGGTTCAACTCGCGGGTCAAGGGGTGCTACTTCGAGGAGGACCGTAACACCTGGCGGGTGGAAATTGAGGATGGGCACAAGGCCCGCGCCCCCTTCCTGGTAACGGCCGTGGGGCTGCTGTCGGCCTTCTACGTCCCGGACTTCGAGGGATTGGACACCTTCCAGGGGCAATGGTGCCACACCGGGCGGTGGCCCAAGGAGGGCATGGACCTGGCCGGAAAGCGGGTCGGGGTCATCGGCACCGGAGCGACGGCGGTGCAGCTCATCACCGAAATCGCCAAAGAGGTGGGGCACCTGACGGTGTTCCAGCGGACGGCCAACTACTGCGCTCCGCTGCGCAACCGGCCCATTACCGACGAAGAGCACCGGGAGATAAGGGCCAACTACCCGGAGATTTTCCGGCGGTGCGCGGAGACGGCGGGTTCCTTTGTCCATATGTTCGACCCCCGGTCGGCGCTGGAGGTGTCGGCGGAGCAACGGGAGGAGCAGTACGAGCGGCTGTGGCACGAGCCGGGCTTCGCCAAGTGGCTATCCAACTTCTACGACGTAATGCTGCCGGGGGAGGCCAACGAGGACTACGCCGAGTTCGTCCGCAACAAGATCCGGGAGCGGGTGCATGACCCGGAAGTGGCGGAAATGCTGGCGCCCAAGGACCACATGTTCGGGTCGAAGCGGCTGCCCTGCGAGAGCGGCTACTACGAAGTGTACAACCGGGACAACGTGCTGCTGGTGGACGTGAAGAAGGCGCCCATCCAGCGGATAACCCCCACCGGGCTGGCGACGGCGGACGCGGAATATGATCTGGACGTGATCATCTTCGCCACGGGCTACGATGCCGTGACCGGGTCGCTGACCCGCATCGACATCCGGGGCGTGGGCGGCGGGAAGCTGACCGACAAGTTTGCCAACGGGCCGCGCACCTACATGGGAATCCAGAGTTCGGGCTTTCCCAACATGTTCACCGTCAACGCGGCGTCGGTGGGCAACTTCGTGCGGGCGGCGGAACCGCTGGTGGAGTGGGTGACAGAGTGCATCCGGTATGTCCGCGAGAACGAGTACGTCCGCATCTCGCCCACGGCGGAGGCCGAGGATGAGTGGGTCAACCACGTCAACGAGGAAGGGTCGAAGATCCTCCGCAGCCAGGCCAACTCCTGGTTCGTCGGAGCCAACATTCCGGGCAAGGCGCGGGCCCTGCTGACCAGCCCCGACACCGCTCCGGTGATGCGGGCCAAGCGGGCCGACGTGGCGGCCAAGGGCTACGAAGGCTTCCTGCTAGAGTAGGGGGCGTTGGAACCTCACCTAGAAAAAGCACACCGCCGGATGTTATATCATCCGGCTCTTTTTCTTGGAGGTGTGCGTCCCCGCCTACGCAGGAACGCTGAGGGACGGCCCGGTAGTCAGTCATCGGCAGGGGCGGGCTCCGGGTCAGGCGGCGGGGGCGCGGGACGGCGGTCCCGGGCAACGAAGAACAGGGATAAGTACCCGAATATGAAGCGCAGGGCGAACTCGGCCAGCACCAGGAAAACCCAGTAGTAGAAGATGGTTTCCCGGTGCATGTTGGCTTCCCGCAACACTTCCAGAGATGCGTTGATATCGAAGAAGGAGGCGTCAATCAGGAAGATGCCAAGCACGGCAAAGGGGAGGATCTTGGCCAGATCGCGGGACAGTTCCTCGCTGTAGTAGGCCGTTACCCGGATGGCGCTGACGGTGGCCAGGGATATTAGGAGCACGTCGGCGAACGCCTTGTCCTTGGACAGGAACACCAGGATCAACGTCAGCACGCCGAACCAGAAGAAGGCGAAGGCCGGGAACAGCACGATGTACTTGACCACGTACATGACCAGGTGCATGAATCCCCGCACCATGCTGATACGGGACTCCTCGTACCGCGACAGGTCGAGGGAGAACATGTCCCGGGATGCCACGAAGCGGTAGAACTTGAAGACGAAGACGGCGTAGCCGGCCATGCCGAGAACGTAGACGGCCACCGGCCCCAGGACCCGCAGCCCGTCGTCCAGGCTCAGCCCGTTGGGAAAGAAAGCAGAGACGTTGACCGGGTCCATTACTGGTGGGCCCGCCCTTCGCAGGTATCATCGCCGGTGAGGAGGTTGCCCTCGGCGAAGCGGCTGGCGCGGAAGTCTCCCGCGGGGTGGTCCTTGCTATCCCCGTGCATGACCAGCCCGGCGACCATCCGGCCCGTCACGGGAGACAGCGTTAAGCCGCGCCCGGAGAAACCGGCATCGGCGCCGTTGAAGCCGCCACCGATGCCTACGACACTAACTGACCTCGTGGTCATGTTGCTATCCCCTGCTTCGGGTGTAACCCGGATTATATGGGCCGGGGGCCGGGTATGCCAGGCGTCGCCGGGATAACCGGCGATACCGGCGGAGTAGTCACCGTCTCCGGTTCCGGGCCAGCTTCGGCCAACGGCTCCGTGTTCTCCAGGGCTGCCCGCGGGAGACCAGAATCCCCCGACATAACCACTCACCAACCCAGCGGGAGCCGGTATGGATTTTGGGATTTGGCAGACGTAAGCAGGTGGCCCCGGTTTCATTGTACAATGGCTGAGATCCAGGACAAGACAGCTCGTCAATCGTCCTTAGGACCCCAAACCCCATCTTCGTCAGCTATGACATTCGCAGCCTTCAGGAGCCGCCCAGGATGCAGCAAACACAGACCTACAAAGAGCGAAGCAGGATTTTCTTAACAAAGGCCCGGGAGGAGCTGGCGGCGGGAGATCTGGAGCAGGCATCCGAGAAGGCATGGGGCGCGGCCTCCCTCATGCTAAAAGCCGCAGCCCAACAGAGAGGATTGGACCACGACACGCACAACCACCTTTTCCAAGTCCTGCGTGTCGTGGCAGGGGAATTGGACGACCGGGAATTGCGCAGGTTGTTCAATGATGCCAATGGGCTGCATCACAACTTCTACGAGCACCGGCTAACCGCCGAAGAGATAAGTGACGACATTGATTCGGTTGAAAGGTTCGTCGGAAAGGTGGAGAGTTTCCTTTCGTGAGCCGCCCTGGGCGACGCCCCCCCATCACCATCAACTACCCCGACTGCGTCTCCAAAACCTTCCCCGACTACTTTGAGGAGTTGGCGGGGAGTGCTACGGGGTAGGTCGGGCCGCGTCGGCCTCGTTTATCGCGTCTGCGATGGACTTTGTACGGATGCGTACCCTGGGGGCAATAAACAGAAGGACCGCAGGGTCTGGCGTGTCAAACAGTTGCATGTATCCGCTGGCTTGCCCTTGCAAAAGTGTGGCCCAGAACTTGGCTTCCACAAGCAGGCGAACCGTGTTTTTTTCGCCGTAACCTGCCATGTCCGGCCGGGAACGGTCTTGATAAGTAACCTGAGTGACGACTCTAGCGACCAGTTCGACGTTGAAGTTACCGTATTGAAGCAAGCGGTTTAATGCTTCAAGGCACCTTTCAGATTTGTTGAGTATGTGTCCCAGAGCGTCGGTTGCGGCATTCTCCACCTGAGAATTGAGTCTTGGGCACCAAATAAGCCAGCAAAGTATCAGTCTCAGCCACGATAATCCGCCTCAATCTCCCTCCCTCGGCACCGCCGGCCCTGCCGGATAGTCCTCCGCCTTCCCCGTGTCCCCCGGCTGGATGACAAAGTCCCGCCGGTCCCCGTAGAGGCGGGCCCGGTTGATGACGTAGTTGCCGTAGGGCTCGATGTCGTCCCAGTGGGACATCAGCCAGTATTTGTACTCGCCCAGGAACAGGTAGGTGTTCTTCATGTCGAAGAACCGGCAGGCCACGCCCT
This sequence comes from uncultured Dehalococcoidia bacterium, assembly GCA_951812535.1. GTDB lineage: Bacteria > Chloroflexota > Dehalococcoidia > Lucifugimonadales > UBA3495 > CATOSK01. Next base: position 523,905 of record CATOSK010000003.1, read on the forward strand.
CCCCGGCGCGGAACCGCTGGCAGACGGCGGCGAGGAGGTCCCACTGTTTGTCCGTCTCGACGAGGACATATTCGTGGGGCCAGGTTTCCCGGTAGGTCACCGCCTCCCGCCACGGTGCCCGGGCAATCAGTTCCATTGTTGAGTCCGGCATCGTTCCCTCCCTCCGCCGCACCACATCTTCCCTGGCGGACTGTTGTGTTTTAGCCAACCACCACGTTCACCAGCTTCCCCGGAACGTAGATCGCCCGGTTAACCGTCTTGCCGTCGGTGTAGGGCTGCACTCGCGGACTGGCCAGCGCCAGCTCCTCGGCGGCGGACTGGTCTATTCCCACCGGAACCTCGATCCGGTCGCGCACCCTTCCGTTGACCTGCACCACCAGCGTCACCGTTTCCTCCGCCGCCAGCTCCTCGTCCCAGGCCGGGAAGGACTGCTGGTGGACGCTGTACGGATGGCCGGTGCGCTCCCACAACTCCTCGGCCAGGTGGGGCGCGATGGGCGCCAGGATGATCAGGAAGGACTTGACGCATTCCCGCCACGTGGTGGCATCGATGCTGGCCTCGGCCCAGGTCTTGCTCAGGTGATTGGAGAACTCCATCAGCGACGCGATGGCCGTGTTGAACTTGAATCTGTCCAGGTCGTTGTGGCACTTGCGAATGGTCTGGTGCATCAGCCGCACCGTGTCGCGGACGACCTGGTCATCGACCTGCCCGTTGTCCAGGTGGGACGGGTCCCGGTCGGCCATCGACCACACCCGGTTGAGCCAGCGGGCAATGCCGTTGATTCCCACGTCGCTCCAGGGGCCTCCCTGGTCCCAGGGGCCGATGAACATGAGGAAGCAGCGCACCGCGTCGGCCCCCATCTGTCCGACCACCTCGTCGGGGCTGACCACGTTGCCCCGGCTCTTGCTCATCTTCTCGTGGTCCTGCCCCAGGATTACCCCCTGGTTGAACAGGCGCAGGAACGGCTCGTCGAAGCTCAGCATCCCCATGTCCCGCAGCGCCTTGATGAAGAAGCGGGCGTACAGCAGGTGCAGGACGGCATGCTCCGCTCCGCCGGTGTACTGGTCCACTGGAGCCCAGTCCTCGATGGTCGAGGGGTTGAAGGGGCCCTCGTC
>CATOSK010000004.1 GCA_951812535.1 uncultured Dehalococcoidia bacterium
GCGGATCAGGACGATTGCAAAGTCAGGAGGATAGGCCGCAGAGGCGGGCGATGGTCTGGATTGGGCGGAAGGCGCAGGTCTTGGCTCGCAGGGGCATGGACATGCGGAGAGGGAACCAGCCCTCCAAGCGCAGGGCGTTCAGGGCGGTGTTGACTAGGCTGGCGTACACCTCGCCCAAACCCGGACGCCGCAGCGTGTGGACGTCCTCGTCCCAACTGCGGTCCTTCACGTGATGCAGGCTGTTTTCCACCCTCCAGTGGTTGCGGATCACCCGAAGCAGTTCTCTCGGGCTGCACCTGCGGGAACTCAGGCTGGTCAGCAGATACCAGTGCTCCCGGCTCACCTCCCCGGTGGCTATGTCCACCGTCTCCTTCTCCAGCATCACCCCCTGCATAGCCCCCGGAAAGCCCAACTCATCCCGGATATAGCCTGCCAGTTCCTCATCGGTCCAGACACGCCGACTCTCAATCACCCCCGCTTTTTTTCAACGCTCACAGCCTCGGGTTCCCCCAGTTCCTCCTCGGCAAATCCCTCTGCCAACGCGGCCAGCAACTCGGGCCGGTTCCCTTTGACTCGCACCAAGTAGTCCCGTCCGTGTCTCACTATGGCCTGGCACAGGTCCCGCTCCGCGTACAGAGCGTCCATGGTCAGCAGCCCAAGGCCGGGGTAGCGCTCAAACAGTTGCCCCACCTGTTCCCGCAACACCCCGGGTTCGTACCTTTTCTCCGATGCCGGCCACTGGGCCAGGCACAGCTTCAGGTCGTGGGCCAGTACGTTCACCATCACCAAGGGGTTCCCGCTTGCGTCCTCGGACTGCTTGGCCCACTTGCCATCCACCGAGGCGTACATCTCCTGGTCCGACACCACCCGGGCCACCCATCCGGTCAGGGCCCCCTGCAACTCCTCATAGCGAACCCCGGCCAAGGTGCGGGAGATGGTGGTGGCATGGGGCGGATGGTCCCGTACAAAGCCCAACGGCTCTTTCAGCACCGGCCAGTGCATCCTGGCGAAGAGGGCAATGTGGGCCATGGTGGTCTGACCGCAGACCAAGCCCAGCAGGGTCAGACGGAGAATGGCCTGAAAAGGATGTCTGACCCCTCTGGCCCTCCTGGGATCCGGCACCTGCTCCAAACAACTGAACAGAGATTCCGCCGCTTCCATATCCCCACACTCCCTCATCTCACTTCCCCGTCTTTATAACCTCCCCTACCTGACTTTGCAATCGTCCTGCGTGGGCGGGCAGGGTTCTGTTTCAGGTGGTTCACCTTAGCGGCTGCGGGGTGACGGGAGGGAGGGTTTGCGCCGGTTGCCGTTCCTGGGGGAAGGTTGACGGGGGTCTGGGTTCCCTTTTTGCGACTCCACCGCCGACACAAGGTAACCCCCGCCTGCGGGGGGCAGGCTTGTCTCAACTCCAGCGGCTGTCGCGCGGAGTCCGTCGCGCGGGTGACGGGAGGCCTTGTGGGGAAAACGGTGAGAAGGAGGCGGACAGGGAACGAAACGACCCGGATGGCAACGCTGCCCGCCTCAACCTTTCAATGTTCAGGTCTCCTGGATTATAGTATCCTCTGGAGTTTCCTCAATATGGCCACAGACGGCAGCAAGACAACCGCAGAACGACTGGAACGCGGGCAGCGCCTGACCCTCTCCCTGGAATCGTGGGGGAGGCTGGGTGAGGCCGTGGGCTACCATGACGGGCGAGAAGTCTTCGTACTGGGAGGCATTCCCGGGGAGAAGGTGGAGGCCGAAGTGCTGCGAGTCCGACGGGGTTACGTATCGGCCCAGGTGGTCGAGGTGTTGACCCCCTCCGAAGACCGGGTTGACCCGCCCTGCGACTACTACGGTTACTGCACCGGGTGCCAATGGCAACACATCAGCTACCCCGCTCAGCTGAGTGCGAAACACGCCAAGGTCGTCAGCGCCCTCCGACGGGTTGGCGGGTTTGAGGACATAGAAGTCCTGCCGGTCCTGCCTTCTCCGCGCCAGTTCGGGTACCGCAACCATGCCCGCATGACCGTGGGGCCGGATGGCGCTCTCGGGTTCGTTCACCGGGAGGTGCGGCGTTTTGTCCGTATCGAAGGGTGCGGCCTGATGCACCCGGGAGTCAACAAGATCATCGCCCAGCTCCAGGACAGGTGTGGGGAGACCACCCAACTGTCCGTTCGAGCCGGGGAGCAGACCGGCGACTTCCTGGTCCAGCCCACTTTGTCGGCCGACGCCATCCCCATCCCCACCGGCCAGACCCACTATCGCGAATCCGTCGGAGGCCGCGAATTTCGGGTCGCCTCCCCTTCCTTCTTCCAGGTTAATAACCTCCAGTCGGAAAACCTGGTTGAGATAGTACGGGAAGCCCTCGGGTTGGCGGGGGATGAAACCGTCCTGGACGCCTACACCGGCGTAGGGGCCTTTGCGGTCCTGTTGGCTCCCCACGTCCGCCGGGTGATTGCCGTGGAGGAATCAGCCGCGGCAGTGGAAGACGCCAGGGCCAACGCCCGCGGCCTGGAGAACGTTGATTTCGTCCTGGGCAAGACGGAAGACGTTCTCCAGACTATGGATACAGTCCCAGACGTTGTCATTCTCGACCCGCCCCGGGCCGGCTGCCAGGCCGGCGCTCTGCGGGGTCTCATCCGGCTGGCTCCCCGCCGGGTGGTCTACGTGTCCTGCGACCCGGAGACGCTCGCCCGCGACCTGAAGCTCCTGTGCGGCGGGCCGCATCCTGCGTACCGGATGCAGCGGCTCCAGCCCCTCGACATGTTCCCCCAAACCCACCACGTCGAGTGCGTTGCCGTCCTCGAAGAAGCCCAATCACCGCCGGACATCGTGCTGGCTTCCGGCTCACCCCGCCGCCGGGAGCTGCTGTCCGACCTGGGGTTGCAGTACAGGATCATCCCCTCGGGCGCCGACGAAACGGTCCTGCCGGACGAGACGGCCCAGGAAATGGTGCAGCGGCTATCGCGAAAGAAGGCGGCCACCGTCGCCGCCGACCTCATCGGGCGGGGCGAAAACCCGGTGGTCATCGCCGCCGACAGCACCGTCGTCCACGACGGACGGATAATCGGCAAGCCAGCCGACGAGGATGACGCCCGCCGGATGCTCACTGAACTCAGCGGCACCAGCCACCACGTCACCACGGGCGTCACGGTCATAGACGTCCCGACGCGCCGCATCCTGACCGACTGCATGACGGGAGACATAACCCTTCGCGACCTGGCGCCTGAGGAAATCGAGGCGTCCATTGCTTCCGGGACGCCGATGGACAAGGCAGGGGCCTACGCCATCCAGGATGAGGAGCTGAAGCCGGGGCAACTGGTCGATGGGTGCTACACCAACGTGGTCGGTCTGCCCCTGTGCCGCCTCCTGGAAATGCTGGACCAGCTGGGCTGCCCGCGCCCACCGGACTGGTGCGCGCCGCCGCAGCCGCTCTGCCGGGTTGACTGCCCCTTCCAGGGAAGGAAAGCCCGGTGAACTTGTTCGGTGTTGGCCTTCCCGAAATCGCCCTGATAATGGTTGTGGGGTTCCTGGTCCTGGGCCCGGCCAGGACCATGGAAATGGCCCGCACCACCGGGAGGGTCTGGCGCGAAGTCCGCCGGACGATCGGCGAGATAACCGAAGCGGCTTCGTTGGATGACCGCCGGCCCGGGGATGAGCGCCGGCCCGGCCCACCCAATCCCACCGGACCGGGCCCCAGGGAAGACCCTCCCGGGCCCGACACACGGTGAACGACCGGGAACTGTCGCTCCGGGAACATCTCCAGGAGCTGCGGCGGCGGCTCCTGATTTCGGTTATCGCCCTCCTCGTCGGCACGGTGGTCGTCTTCGCCTTCTGGGAGGATGTCGTACTGCTCCTGAAGCGGCCGGCCCAGGAACTCAACGACGGACAGGGCGTCACCCTGATCGCGACCCAGGTCACGGAATCGTTGACGACCAGCTTCAAGATATCCATGGTGGGCGGCGCGGTGCTGGCCTTCCCGGTCATCCTTTACCAAGCGATCCGCTTCGCCGCCCCCGGACTGACGGAGCGGGAAAGGCGCTACCTTTTGGTCTTCATGCCCGCGGCGGTGGTGGCCTTTGCGGCGGGACTGGCCTTCGGATACTTTGTCCTGACGCCCCAGGCGCTCCCGTTTCTCCTGTCCTTTGGGGATGGGGTTGTACAGCCCATGGTGCGGATCAGCAGCCTGGTGGACGTAATGATCCGCCTGCTGGTGTGGATGGGGCTGGTCTTCGAGACCCCGCTGATCATGGTCCTGCTGGCCCGCCTGGGGATCGTTCCGGCCAGGGCTTTCTCCCGGTTCCGCCGCTACTGGCTGATAATCGCTTTCATCCTCGCCGCCGTCATAACGCCCACGGTGGACCCGGTCAACCAGATATTGGTGGCGGTCCCGCTGCTGATCCTCTATGAGCTCGGCGTTGTGCTGGCCAGGATTGCGGGAAACCGGAGAAGCCGGGTGACGGGGTCCACCTCGCCGGTTTCCGACGTTGACTGAGGATAGGGCGGCCAGCCGTGAGTTCTCCGGAGGGGGCGGACAGGAAACGAAAAAGGACCGGCCAAAACGCCGGTCCTTTGGTTTGCTCCGCGAGAATGGGCTGTTGTCTGCTATGCCAGGTCGTCGGTGTTGCTCCTTGCCTTGGCAGTCTCCTGCTTCTCGGGCGGCTTGGCCGGCTCGTCTTCGCCGGTGACCGATGTCTTAAACATCCTGATTCCCTTGCCCAAGGAGGATCCGATTTCGGGCAGGCGGGTGGCCCCGAAGATCAGCAACAGCACCGCCAGAATAATCAGCAGTTCCGTCAGGCCCAAGGGTCCTAGTCTCATCGCAACCTCGTGGTTCGGCTTGGTCGGCTTGGTCGGAATATTGGAACAAATGATACCAGAACCCCCGGCTGCGGACAAACCTGGCCCGCCCCAGAAGGTGAAGTCTCAACCTCCTTCGTTGCCCGTCGGTGGGGCCGACGGTATAATTGGCTGTCCCAGCCTGCTCCAGTAGTGGTGGTCCTTGTACACCCGGAATCGGGTACGGTCCGAACCGGGTACACTGCGAACCGGCTGGAACTACCCATGACCTCACAGGATGAAATGGCTAACGACTACGACGTTGTGGTAATAGGCGCAGGCCCCGGCGGATACGTGTCTGCGATCCGCTGCGCTCAACTGGGCATGAAGGCTGCCATCGTAGAACGGGACGCCCTGGGCGGAGTTTGCCTCAACTGGGGATGCATCCCCAGCAAGGCGCTGCTGAAGAACGCCGAAATACTCTCCTACGTGCGCCGCGCCGATGAGTTCGGCCTCAGGTTCGATAACTTCCACGCCGACTTTTCCGCCGCCATCGACCGCAGCAGGAGGGTGGTGGACCGCAACGTCCGCGGCGTTGCGTACCTGCTTCGCAAGAACAACATTGACCACATCGCCGGAGAGGGTTCCATCGTCTCCCCCGGCGTCGTTGAAATATCTCCCCAGGGCGACCGGATCAACGCGAAGAACATCATCATTGCCACCGGGGCCCGTCCCCGCAGCATTCCGTCCCTGCCCGTGGATGGAGAGCGGGTCATAACCAGCCGGGAGAGCATCGTCCTTCGGGACCCTCCCGGGTCCATGGTTATCGTCGGGGGAGGCGCCATTGGAGTCGAGTTCGCCTACGTGTACCGGATGTATGGCGTGGATGTCACCGTGGTCGAGCTTCTGCCCCGCCTTGTGCCCAACGAAGATGAGGAAATCAGCCGCCAGCTGGAGCGTTCCTTTTCCCGTCACGGCATCAACGTCATGACCGGGGCCGGGGTTTCCGGGGTCGTTCCCACGGCCGAGGGGGTTTCCGTCACCGTCGATCAGAATGGGGTTGAGCACACCATCGAAGCCGGGAAGGTGCTGGTGGCGGTCGGCATCCAGCCCAACACCGAAGGCCTGGGGCTGGACCGGATCGGTGTTGCCACTGAGCGGGGTTACATAAACATTGATGACCGCATGGCCAGCAACGTTCCCGGGGTGTTCGCCATAGGAGACGTCACCGGAAAGCTGGCCCTAGCGCACGCCGCGTCGGCCCAGGCGGTCACGGCTGCCGAAGCGATAGCCGGTCAGGAAACCCAGCCCCTGGACTACACCTATATGCCCAAGGCCACCTATTGCCAGCCCCAGGTAGCCAGCTTCGGTCTGACGGAGGAACAGGCCGTGGCCCTGGGCCACGAGGTGAAGGTTGGAAAGATGAACGCCCTCGCCAACGGCAAGGCCATGGCCATGGGGGAGACGGAGGGCATGGTCAAGCTGGTGATGGATGCCCGCTACGGAGAGCTGCTGGGCGCCCATCTCATCGGGCCGGAAGTCACCGAGCTGCTGGGCGAGCTGTCCCTGACCCGCCTGCTGGAGGGCACTTCACTGGAGCTGGGCTGGGCAGTCCACGCCCACCCGTCCCTATCGGAAATGCTCAAGGAAGCGGCGCTGGGAGCCGAGGGAAGGGCGATCCATGGATAGACTCCAGCCGGCACGGGCACCCTCCTTCGTTTGACCATTGGATGATCACCGGACTGTGACGCCGGAATTCTCTGCAGGGAGGCCGTCTTGGCGACAAGCATAGTGATGCCCCAGATGGGCTACGACATGCGGGAAGGGACCGTGGTCCGCTGGCACAAGAAGGAAGGCGAGACCGTTGCCCGCGGCGAAGTCCTGGCGGACATAGAGACGGACAAGGCCACCGTCGAGTTCGAAGCCTATACCGGCGGGGTTGTCGGGAGAATCGTTGCCGCCGAGGGGATGGTCGTCCCGGTGGGTGAACTCATCGCCATCATCACGGCTCCCGGCGAGGCCATTCCTGTCGAGGCCCTACCGGATGATGACCTGCCGGCCTCGCCGCCTGAGGCAGCCCCGGCCTCTTCTGGGGACGAAGCAGCCCGGTCCTCCCAGCCGGCCGCTTCCTCTTCCGACACAGGGACAGCCGACACCGGAACATCCGATGAGGGCCGCCTCCGGGCGTCACCCATAGCCCGCCGCCTGGCCCGGGAACGGGGCATCGACTTGGGGGATGTAAACGGCACCGGCCCAGGCGGGCGGATTGTGGAAAAGGACGTGCTGGAATACGAGACTCCCGACCTTCCGGCAGAACCCCCCGGCGGGGTCCGTGCATCGCCCCTCGCCCGACGCCTGGCCAGGGAACGGGGCGTCGACCTGACAGAAATCAATGGGACCGGTCCCGGTGGACGCATCGTCGAGAAGGACGTGCTGGAATACCGTCCTCCCACTCCCGTCCCAGCCGCGGTATCAGAAGCGCCCTCCGGACCGGAGGGCGCTGCGGCGGCCGTCACAGCCCAGGCCGCAGAACGCGTAGAACTTTCCCGGATGCGCCAGGCCATCGCCCGGGTCACCTCGGACTCCAAGCGGGATGCGCCCCACTTCTATGTCACCGCCGAGATTGACATGGGAAGGGCCATGGCCCTTCGCCAGGAAATCAACGGCGCGGTTGATTCCGACTCCCGGGTCACAGTCAACGACCTTATCGTGAAGGCGTGCGCCCTGGCCCTGGGGCGGCATCCCAAGTTCAACGCTTCCTTCTCGGACGGGGCCCTGGAATTTCACACACAGGTCAACATCGGCATCGCGATCGCCCTGGAAGCGGGATTGATGGTCCCCGGCATCGCCAACTGCCAGGAAAAGAGCCTGGTGGAGTTGGCCGCCGCCAGCAAGGACCTCATCCAGCGGGCCCACAGCGGCCACCTCCGCAATGACGAGTACAGCAGCACCACCTTCAGCGTCAGCAACCTGGGAATGTTCGATGTGGAGAGCTTTGCCGCCATCATCTACCCGCCCCACGCTGCCGTTCTCGCCGTCGGTTCCGTCAAGGAGCAGCCCGTGGTCCGCGACGGCCAACTGGCCGTGGGCCAGATGATGAAGGCAACGCTGTCCACCGACCACCGGGTCGCAGACGGCGCGGAGGCCGCCCAATTCCTCATGGAAGTGAAGCGCATCCTGGAAAACCCGGTGGCGATGCTGCTTTAGAAACTATCTGAAAACGTACTTTCCGACACCCGCGAAACGGGAACGACGGGGGTCTGGATTCCCGCCTGCGCGGGAATGACGGGAGGGAGGAGATCGGTTTTGAGATAGTTACTTAGGCCCGCCGGCCCATTTACCACGCAAGGAGATACGCCATGCCGCTAATGACAGGTGGACAGACCATCGCCGAATCGTTGAAGGCCCAGGATGTTGACACCATATTCGGGATCATTTCCGTCCATACGCTGGACCTATTTGACGCTCTCTTCGACAACCAGGACTCGCTCCGGTTCATCGGCGGCCGGCTGGAATTGGGCTGCGGGTACATGGCGGACGGTTACTCACGGGCCACGGGCAAGCCGGGAGTGCTGCTGACCAGCACCGGCCCCGGGGCCGCCGATTCCATGGGGGCCATGGGGGAGGCCTATTTTTCAAGCTCCTCCATCCTGCAGGTGACCACCAACGTCGAGCGGGAATTCGTCGGCAGCAACAAGCTGGCTACCCACGAGACCAAAGACCAGCTGGGCATGTTCCGCGCCGTCACCGACTGGAACGCCATGATCGGCGATGTGGAGGCCATCCCCGACCATTTCGTCGAAGCGTTCCGCCGCTTCCAGGAACGCCGCCCCCGGCCCATTGAGCTGGAAGTGCCCACCGATATGCTGGGAGAAAGGGCGGAGGTGGAGATTCTGCGTCCCCGGGAGCCGGACATCCCACAGGGTGATCCCGCGATGGTTGAGCGGGCTCTCCAGGTCATGCTCAAGGCGGAACGCCCGGTCATTGTGGTCGGCGAGGAGGTACAGTCCCAGGGCGGCGCGGCCGAGGTTATCGAGCTGGCCGAAAAACTGGGAGCGGCGGTGGTCACCACCGACGGAGCCAAGGGGGCTTTCCCCGAAAGCCATCCCCTGTCCCTGGGCCCCGCGTTGGGCCGCCGCATCTGGGGGGAAAATCCGGCCCAGGACTGGCTGGGCTCGTGTGACGTCGCGCTGGTCCTCGGCTCCGCCCTCGCCTACCGCTCGACCGTCGGCGTGGACCTGAAGCTGCCGGAAAACCTGGTCCACGTCCTCCTGGACGAGGAATACATCGGCAAGAACTATCCGGCGGCGGTTGCCATCACGGGCAATTCCCGGGCCGTCGTCTCCCAATTGCTGCAGGGTATCGGAAGCCGGGACGTGGAGAGCTCCGCCGAGTACCGGCAGGAAGTTGCCGCCCTGAAAGGGCAACAATACCAGGTCCTCCAGGATACGTGGGGCAACGAGCTGCGCACCTTCGAGGCCATCCGCGCGGCCACACCCGACAACACTATTTTCACCCTGGATGCAACTGTCCCGGCCAGCCGCGCTGCCCGCTGCCTGACCATCGACCAGCCCCGCCAGTTCATGTATCCCTGGGGTTGGGCCGGGTTGGGGTTTGGCTTCCCTTCCGCGTTGGGCGCCAAGGTTGGCAAACCCGAGTGTCCGGTAGTCTGCATCACGGGCGACGGCGGGTTCCAGTACAACGCCCAGGAATTGGCGACCGCCGTTCAGTACGGCATTAACCCCATAGTCGTCATTTTCAACGACAACGCCTGGGGAGTCCTCAAGGGATACCAGAGCGCCCGCTTCAACGACCGCCTGATGGGCACAGACCTGGTAAACCCTGATTTCATCAAGCTCTTCGACTCCTACGGCATCGCCGGAACCCGAGTCTCCACGGTAGAGGGTCTGTCGAAGGCCCTGGAACAGGCGGTGCGTGCCGACCGGGTGCAATTGATAGAGGTGGAAATCCCCGGCGGATTCGGGGCGCTGGTGTAGCCGGGACTCCGGCGGGGCGCGGCCCGCGGGAAAGCAGAGAGGTAAAGGCAGGGAATGTCTCAGGAAAGGACGCACGACGAGCTGATCCAGGAGCAGTTTTCCCAGCAGGCCGCCAATTGGGATACATACGTAGTGTCCGGGGGCAACGAACATGCCCTCGCCTGGAGTCTGGAGAACCTGGAGCTGCGCCCGGATATGCGGGTTTTGGACGTCGCGGCCGGCACCGGGGTCCTGGCCCGGGGAATGGCCCCGATGGTTGCCCAGGCCGTTGCCGTTGACGTAACCCCGGAGATGGTCGCCCGGGGAAGCCAACTGGCCGCCGAAGAGGGCTTGACCAACGTCACCTTCGACCTGGGCGATGCCCGCAGCCTCCCATACGATGACGGCGGTTTCTCGCTGGTGGCGTGCCGCCTGGCGATGCACCAGGTGGAAAACCCGGACCAGTGCCTGCGGGAAATGGTCCGCGTCTGTCGTCCCGGAGGGCACGTCGTCATCATTGACCTCACCACCGCCGAGGAACCGGCCACCGCCGAGGCTCACAACAGCCTGGAGCGTCTCCGGGACCCATCCCACACCAACGCATTGCCCGTTAGCCGCCTCCGGGCCATGGCCGGGGAGTGCGGTCTGGAAATCGTCCGCACCTCCGCCTTCGAGGCCCAGCGCAGCGTTGAAATCTGGATGGACATGACCCAAACCCCCGACGAGTCTCGGGCCGCAATCCTGGAAGATTTCCAATCCGAGCTGTCCGGCGGCCCCGAAACCGGGATGTATCCGTATCTGGAAGACGGGCAGCTAATGTTCAGACACCGCTGGGCCATGCTAGTCTGCCGTAAACCCTAGCCCCCGGTGCCCTGGGCCGTAAACCTCCTAAAGGCGGTTTGGCAGACTCTAGGTTGTTTTTCCGGCATTCATCAACAATTGTATGAGTGAGCACTGAACACGCCCCCAGCCGCCGGGTCTACCCGCTGGATGCCCACGGTCTGACCGAAGAGCAGATCGCGGTCGTCTTCGCCATGACCTCGCGCCGTGCCGAACCCTTCGACGAGATCGCGGAGCAGGTCAGCCGGGAACGCGCCGCAGACTTCCACGAGCGATGGGTCCTGGGATACGGCCATGCCTCCGTCGCGGAGCACGCCGTGGTCCACCTGGCCGTTGAGAATGTCTCCCGCCTGGCCTGCGACGCCCTGGAGGACAACCGTCTGGCCTCCTACACCGAGAAATCATCCCGGTACCAGGTCCTGCCTCCCGGGAGCTTCCACCTTCCCCGGGAACTGGAACCCTTCCCCCAACTGCTGGAGCAGTACCACGGCACTTGTCGGCAGCTGTTCGACGCCTACGCCCAGCTCCTCGACGGTTGCATCGCCCACCTGGCGAAGAGGCATCCCCGGAGGGACGGCGAGGGGGAATCCGCCTACCACCTGCGGCTAAGCCGGTTCGCTACCGACCAGTGCCGGGAAGCGCTGCCCGCCGCCACCCTGACGAACGTGGGAGTCACCGCCAACGCCCGCACCCTGGAACACGCGGTCACCAAGCTCCTGTCCTCCGAACTGGCCGAGGAACGCGACCTAGGGCTGGAAATTCGGGAGCAGGCCCGCACCATCACTCCCACCCTGATCAAGTACGCCGACGAAAATGCCTATCTCTCCGGCGTCTCAGCACAGCAGAAGCAGTTGGCTTCCGAGGCCGGAACCAAGGACTGGGAAACCATCCCGGGAGACACCGTGCCGGGTCCCGTTGTCCCCGCCCGCCTCGTCGGGTGGGATACCGATGCAGTGGAAAAGCTGGCCGGCGCCCTCCTTTACCGCTACTCGGGAGCCAGCTATGGCGACGTGCTTCAAACCGTCCGGGCCATGCCCGAGTCCCGGAGACATGACATAATCCACCGCTGCGTGGATGGGACCGGGCCCCACGATCTTCCAGGGCGCGAATTCGAGACCGTACAGTACACCTTCGAGTTTATCCTGGATTACGGCGCATTCCGGGAGTTCAGGCGCCACCGGATGCTGACCTGCCTACCCCAACCCGCCACGGTAGCCCTGGGATACCGATTGCCCCCCTTGGTCCACGAGGCGGGAATGGCCTCAGTGTTCGAGTCCGCGCTGGGCCGGGCGGAGGAGACCTTCCGGCGGGTGCAGGAAGTATCCCCAACCGCCGCCCAGTACCTGGTTACCCACGCCCACTACCGCCGCGCCCTGGCCCACGTCAACCTGAGGGAGTGCTACCATCTGTTCAAGCTGCGCACGTCCGCGCTGGCCCACGACGCTATCCGGGAACCGGTCTCCCAAGCGATGAAGCTGGCGGTGGATACCCATCCCGAACTCTTCCGCCACCTGCGTCTCCGAGACTACCCGGACTGGTGGCCTTTCCCACATGCAGAGTGACAGGAACGGGAGCCGTCCCGGGATCGTCTTTCGGTATCCCGGCCAAGCCCGGGGTCCCTGGAAACCGCAAGGAGAATAGACATGCCTGACAAGCCATACATTTCCTTCCAGCAGGCCCAGTCCGCGATGAGGGCCATCATCGAGGAAGTTACCAAGCCCGGAGGAATGCCCGTGGCGATCTCCATCGTGGACGACGCCGGAAACATGGTTGCCTATGCCCAGATGGACCACGTGCGGCTCTATGCCCGCCGCCACGCCTTCCGCAAAGCCTACACCGCCGCGATCATGGGAATGGACACCGGGGCCCACGGTGAGCAGCTCAAGGAACGCGGCCGCACTGTCAGCGACTACGGCGATCCGAACCTGACCCCTGGCGAAGGCGGAGTGGTTGTCAAGTCCACGGAGGGCGTCATCATGGGCGGGATCGGAGTAGGAGGGTGGCTGGTCCGTGACGAGGAACTCGCCTTCATCGGACTTGGCGCCATGGGACTCGATGCTTGAACCCGATCTGCCAGGGTCCAGGGTGAATGGCCGCCGGAAGGGCTAGGGGTCGGAACAGTCGCGGGTGTAACCGCAGTTCCGGCACTGGATCTTGCAATGCAGTTCCAGCGTGGGCCCGCCGCAAATCTCGCAAGGCGACTGGGGGGTTGCCGGCCCGGGCGCCGGCGCCGGTTTCCGAGGCTCCGGAGTCATCCGTGAAGCTCGGGTCTCCTACTTGGGGTTCGCCCGATGGGGAATCCTGCTGGTCAACACCACCTGGTCATGGGCCGGCTCCTGCCCCTCCATTGTAACGTTCACCGAGTCGAACTCGAACAGGGACTGGCCGGATTCGATGTTCAGCGTCCCCTGCCCGGACTTGTTCACCATCAGCTCTCCCGCCGGGGTCCAGTCTGTCCCCCGGACCAGCCAGACCAGGTACGGGGTGTTGCCCGTCGCCGGATTCTGGCTGGAAATCATCATCGTCGCCTTCATGCCTTCGTCCTCAACCAGCAGGAACCCTTCGTGGCCGGAATGTTCCTCCAACGGTTCCAACATCACGGGTTGGGCTTCCGGGAAGGCATCGAGGTAGCTGCCAATCAGGGTGGAGGTCCAATCCGAGATTCTCCCCAGCGACACTAGCCCGGAACTCTCCATCTGGGCGGCAAGGACCGAGGTTTCCCGCTGCAGCCTTTCCCTCTCCTTCAAGGCATTGGCCATCTGCACCGTCACCGTTGAATTCCGTTGGGCCATGTCATCGACCTGCTCGGCCAGCCTCAGGTTCAAAGCCACCGACAGCCCGAAAAGGGCCAGAACCACCGCGGCAGCCGCGGGGAGAGCCAGTCCCCTGAGAGTCAACCAAGGAGGAAGCATGAACCGGGGCATCGACCACCGGGGCGCCCGGTTATCCGCCTCCAGATTCACCGCCGGCGCCGGAGGGTTAATCTCCGCCATCACCCGCCCGAGTATCCCCGGGGGGGCGGGAGCCTGCTCCACGGCCATGGCGAGGCGGGTGACCGATTCCAACGCCCGGCCGGCCAGGACCTGGCACCGGGAGCAGCTTTCCAGGTGTTGGTCGACCAGATTCGCTTCGTAAGCATCCAGCGCTTCCAGAGCGTAGGCTTCGAAGAGATCGTCAGGATGGTCTCTCAGGTTAGGCGACATCGGCCTCCAGTTCCAGCCGTAACTTCTGCATTCCCAGCCGCATTCTCGTTTTCACCGTTCCCAGGGGGAGTCCCAGCTTGGCTGCGATTTCCGATTGCGAGTACCCCTCGAAATAGGCCAGGACCAGGGCCGACCTCTGCCCCTCCGGCAGGCCTTCCAGAGCCCTGACTATGCGTTCCCGTTCGATGTTCAGTTCGGCCTCTTCGTCCGTGGGGCGGGACCGGGATGGAAGAAGGTCCAGCGTTTCGTAATCCCCCTGGTCTCCCAGGTTCTGGTGCCGGCGCTGGGACCGGATGATGTCGATAATCTTGTTGTGGGCCACGCTCATCAACCACGACCGCGGCGCGCCCCGTTCCGGTTTGTAGCTCGACGATTTGGTCCATATATTGAGGAAAATGTCCTGCGTCGCGTCTTCCGCCGAAGCTTCGTTACGCAGCATATACCGGGCCAGCGAGTAAACGGCTGTCGAGTAGCGGGAATACAGCTCTTCGAGAGCGTGACCATCGCCACCAGCGGTCATTTGGATGAGCTGGAGGTCTTCCAACTCATTGTAACTATCCACCGCCCGTCTCCAGGCGCCGGAAGACAGCGTTTCCTGTCTCCCCTAATACGTTACGGCCGCCGTACCGGATTCCCCACGTTTCGGCCGCCACATCACCTCCACAAATCCGCAGGCACGAACCCGCAGGCAAAAACCCGCGGATAAAACCTACCGGGTCACGGTTTTCCGGCGAAAACCGCGCCTATACTACCAGCGCATCAAATACGTCGTCCATGTCCGGCTGCTGCTCCAAGTTCCACAACAGTCCCAGTACTTCGTCACATTGTTCGTCAGAGAGCATCGGAGTTGCCAGACGCCGAAATTTTTCGCTGACCTCCGCGTCGCTCAGCGGGTTGTTCCGGTGCCCCTTGGGATAAGGCCCGGAGGCGACATAACCCGCCCCGGATTTGGTCTTGACTTCGATCCGGCAGTTGTACTCGGACGGGTATTTTTCCGTGAAGGCCGGGTCCTCTTCAATCGTCATCCTGGCCAATATGGGGCGGAGCGACGGGTCCGCGATGCGGTCGGCGGCGAAAGTTGCCGGGGTGACCGCTCCATCCCGCAAGCCCACCGCCACCAGGAAGGGAATGCTGTGGTCGGCTGTTTCCCGGGTCTTCGGGTCCCACTTCTCGGGCTCGGTCGACGCGCTGCTGACCGCGCTCTGGTAGCTCTTGATGTGGATGGACTCGATATCGGCGACGTCAACCTGGGAATGCAACTCAATGGCCAGCCCGATGGGGTTCTGGGTGTGAATCTGGGATGGGTAGAACTTGAAGGTGTTCTGGGTAATCAGGAAGGGTTCATCCCCTCCCCCCATCTTTTCCAACTGGATGTCCCGTCCCAGGGCCGATTCCCACAGTCCTTTTCTCCCCTCGAAGGGCTCGAAGGGGCCGTTCATCCCCTCGGCTGCCAGCTGCGCCGCGAAGATTCCGGCCCGGGTTGCGCTGGCCGCCGCGCATCCCTTCCACATGGAAAGCTCACCCATGCGGGTCACCCTCAGGGGGATGTTGGGGACCGCCGCCAGCGAAATGGCATGGGTCATCTGTTCTTCGTCCAGGTCCATCAGCTTCCCGGCGGCACAGGCAGCACCGATGACGCTGAAGATGCCCTGGTCCCAGCCCGATTCGGGCACTTCGTCGGAGATCCGGCAGAATACTTCGTATGCCAGGGCGATGGCCGTGATCAACGACGGCCCGTCGGTGCTCAGCGTATCCCCGACCGCCAGAGCTGCCGGAATCATGTCGCTGGGATGTCCTCCCCCCGGGGAAAAATAGGAGTCGTTGCAGTCCAGGTAGCGCACCATCACCCCGTTGGCGAACCCGGCCAGGTCCATCGAGCTGTAGTCTCCGGTGCCGATGATGCGAGAAGGGGCAACGCTGTTGACCCCGGCCGCCAGCCGCCGGGCGATCTTGGCCGGCTCCGAAAGGTACCCCCCGATGGCGCACCCGAAGGTGTCCACTACCGTTCTCTTGATCTGGTGTACTGTCGCCGGACTCAGGTCTTCGTAGGAAAGCCGGCAGGCGTAGGAACTCAGTAGCTGTGATGTGCGATCCATTCCTCGCGGTCCTCCAGGTTGCTTCAGCTTGACAGGCACGATGGCGCGGGCAATGGGATCAGCGGATTACAGCTTCCGCGATCCGCTCCAGTTGCTCTCCCATCTCCGTTTCGGTTTCCACGAAATCAGGGCGCACCACCACCCGGTCGGCTCCAGCGTCGAAAAGGGAACGGATCTCTTCCAGAATGGGCTCCTGGCCGTAGACGGTTATCGTCAGAGAGGCTGGGTCCCGGCCCAGCTCTGCTGCCAGGTTATCCAGGGTTGCCCGGCTCCGTTCCAGGTCCGCAGGGCTGATACGGTTCGGCATCCAGCCATCCCCCCAAGTTGCCACCCTTCGCAGAACGTTGCGCGCCATCCCGCCCAGGATCACCGGCGGATGCGGGTCCTGCACCGGCTTGGGGTTGCACTTGACCGGGGGAAAGTCGTAGTAGCGGCCGTGGAACTCGGCTTCGTCCTTGGTCCACAGCTCCTTCAGCACCGCCACCGCTTCCCGGGTCTGGGTCCAGCGGTGGTCGAAGTCCCCGCCCATGATTTCGGTTTCTTCCCGGTTCCAGCCGGCGCCGATCCCGAACATGAACCGGCCTCCGCTGTAACGGTCCAGGGTGGCGATGGCCTTGGCCAGAACCAGCGGGTTGCGTTCCGGCACCAGGGTAATCCCGGTTGCCAGTTTGATGGTGGTGGTCACCGCGGAAGCCCGGGCCAGGGAAATGTACGGGTCGGAGAAGTGGGCGTAGGTCTCGGGGATGGGACCGCCGCTGGGGAAGGGACTGTCACTATTGACCGGCAGAATGGGGTGTTCTGCGTACCAGATGGAATCGAACCCGAGTTCCTCGGCCTTTCGGGCCATGAATGCCGGGTCTATCGTGTAAGCGGGCAAGGGTACCGAGGTTCCTACGTTCATCGCTGTCTCCTTGCGGTGGTTGGCCGCGGGTATGGTTCCGTCAATCGTCCGCCTGCTAATTGTCCGCCGGTTGGGGCTGCCTGGCACCGGCGGCCAGGGCGTCAAATCGTTCTTGGGCGTGCTCAGTTACCGTGGCCAGGTCATCCGGAAGCAGGAAACCCTGCTCGGCCAGGCCGGAGGCTGCCTCCTTGACCTGGGCCAGGTAGGCCTCCCTGGAATCGTAACGTTCTTCTATGGAGCGACGGGGGTCTTGCCGGGCTTCCCGGCCTTCCCTGGTCACGGCGAAGGGGATTGTCGCGCCCGTTGTTCCTATCACCTGTCCCTCCGCTCCAACCTCGGGATGCCGGAGGTTCCACCCGGCGTTGGTGGCGATGGGCACTGAAATGTCCGGCAGCCTGATTCCGGCCAGCTCGTTTCCGTCGGCGTCCACCGCCGGGGCCAGGAGAGGGTAGGGGCTCCCGATACTGGCCGGCAGGTTCTCCGCCGGGCTTGTTGCGGGGTCGAAATGGAGCCGCGAAAACCGCTTCAAGTGGACCGGGAAATTTACCCCCGGGATCGCCCGGAACGCCGGCGCCACCGCCTCAGGAGCGACCAGCGTTCCGTCGGAGAGCCGGGGGTGGCAACTTGGAGGCGGCGCTGTGCCGGACCGGACCCAGGCGTCGAGGTTTGCAACGGACGCCCTCAGCACGGGGCGGTAATCGACCCAGTTGAACGGCTGCTGTCCCCGCGTCTCTCCCGGGCCCCGGCCGCCGACCAGCGGGAAGTTCCCCGAGGCGTGCTGCGTCCCCGCATAGTAATAGATGCGGATATCGTCCGACGGTTCCATGTCCCTGGCGCCGCTGACGTCGGTGTGAATCAGCGACAGGTGCGCCCACCAGTATTCCGAGGCGGAATTCATCAGGAAGATCCTGGGCACGCCGCCCTTGGCCCGCTGGCGGTCCAGCAGCCCCGCGGTCGCGCCGAGTTCCGCGTCGGTTTCAGGGGTTCCGGTGAAGGGAAACAGGTTGCTCATGCTGCGGCGGTGGGCCGTGGAAGGTTGGGCAAACCGCTGGTTGAACTCTCCCCGCCGGGCTCCCGCTACGTGGGCGATGACACCGTCGAATACCTTCCTGCCCCGCTCGTCCAGGTTCAGCCCCAGGAACAGCAGGTGGCGCAGGAACCGTCCGCTCTGGGACTGGCCGAATCCCAGGGCCAGGTCAACCTCCCCAGCGCATGGGTTGCCTGCTTCCGAGGACGCGTGCCTCAAGAACGAAATAAAGTCCCGGGTGGCCAGCAGTCCGAGTCCCGCCACCGGGGCGTGGCTGGTGGAGAAGGTTACATCGTAGATCCGGCCGGGTTGGAACCCGGACTCCAGGTGAATGTGCGCGGGATCCGGGACCCGCCGCCCACCTTCGACCCGGGCAAAATGCCACTGCTCCCGGGGCACCGGACGGGGTTCCCCTTCCTCCGAATCGCGGACGGTGAGCGTGGCTTCCCAGTCTTCGAGGTGGTTGGCCGGATAGGGGCGGTGGCCCCGCTCCGAAAGCATTTGCACTGCCGATGCCTCAGAGGGCTGGAATGTGACCGCCATCCGGCCGGAGACCGGCCCGTCCTCGCGCACCGCGTGGGGAACGTCTATTCCCAGCAGACCAGGCGCGTCGGGAACATCGTGCTGCCAGCCGCACCACGCCACCGTGTAGCCCTGTCTCATCAGAAACCCGTTCCCAGGGTCCGGGGGGTCTACCGGGTCTCCATCATCGGGCGCGTCGTTGACCAGTTTCAGCGCCCGCCCCCGTCCCCGGTTCACGACATCCAGGAAAACCGTGCGGCATCCCCGGCTTGTTTCCACCGGACGCAACACCCGGAACGGCGCCGAAAAACAGACCATCCCGGCATCGTCCCGCGGCGCAAGCTCGATATCCGCTATCAGGCTGTTGTCGGGATGGCCCGGGTCAACCGAGAAAAACGCCTTGCCCTCGATCAACTCGTAAGGACCGGCCTCCCCGAAAGACTTCCCGCCCCAGTAAGGCTGCCGGTGATTGACCTCCACCCTGGATATTCCCATGACTAACCTCCGCTGGCGCCACTCCCAGATGGCAGCTTATCCATAGGTCCTCACTATCCTGGAATAGCGATGCGATGCCCTGGCTGCCGGGCTAGAAAACCGTGCTGGTATCCACGTCCAGGTCCGTCGGAGCGGCCTCGCCGGTGAAGTCCTGCCACCACTCCTCGAACCCGTCCAGCCCCATCTTGTCCCGCAGCCGCGCCAAGTGCGCCTTCACCTGCACCACCATGGGAAGGTTGTAGTCCATGGCCAGCTGGTACGTCCGCGCGACCCATTCCAGGGCCCCCGGAATATCCTCCTGTTCCTCGGCCACCATCCCCAGCTGACCGTAGGTGCGGGCCGCGCGGAGCAGGTCCCCCAGCTCCTCGAAAACCTCCCGCGCCTGGTGGTACCACCTGCCGGCTTCCTCGTACCGCTTCTGCTCGTGGAACAGCACTCCTAGCTGTCGGCACTCGTCCCCCACCGCCCGCCGGTTGCCCACCAATTCCCACTGGTTCATCGCCGCGACGTACCACTCCTCGGCCTCGTCGTAGATGATTCCCCGGTTCTGCTGGAGGAGGCCCAGGTGGTGGAACTCCACCGCCATCTGCACTTCCATCCCCAGCCGGTCCGCCAGGTTCAAGGCCTGCTCGTAGTAGTCGATGGCATCGTCGAACAGGTACTGGGAGTGAGACACCGTTCCGAGCTCATGGAAAATCAGGACCGCCGTTTCCTCGTCCCGCTGTTCCTCGACGATGGCCCGCGCCCGCAGGTACCAGCTCTCCGCCTCCTGGTACTCGAACCTCAGATGGGACACGGCTCCCAGGGCCCGGTAGTCCTTGACCATCTCCTCCTCGTCCGGGAGGCGCTGGTGGATATCCAGGGCTTTCTGATACAGCTCCTTGGCCTCAGCGTAGTAGCGTTGGTGCTGCTTCACCTGCCCCAACGCGAAATAATCGTCGGCCACAGAGGCCCGGTCCTCCCCGTTCTCGATAATTCCCAGGGACTGCTCCAACCATCCTGCCGCCTCGTCCAGCCGGAACCTCCGCAGAGCAATCTGCCCGAACTGGTGGGATACTGCCGCCACCCTGGGATCCTCGGAGCTTCCCTCCAGGCCGGCAAGGTACTCGTACAGCTGGCGGTTCAGGTCCTCGGCATATTCCAGGTCTCCCACGTCCACCGACTCGCTGGCTTCCGTGCCCAGCAGGTAGGTCCAGAACTCCTCGGCAGAGTTGGATGCCGCTTCTTCCGCAGTCACGCCGACAACTTCCAGCAGCTGCCGACGCAAGCGCCGCAGCTCCGGGAAGCGCTTCTGCATCCGGTAGACCTGGGCCAGAGGCTGGACCAGCAGCTGGGCGTTGTCCCAATGACGGGCCTCCAGGGCCAGGCCCAGGGCCTGGGTCAGGTTGCCCTCCTCCGCGAGGATTGCCGTCACGCCCGCGTCCTGGTTTTCGTAGAGGGACTCCATGAAGTAGTCCGCCGTGTCCGCGTAGACCCGCACGTACTCCTGTTCCAGGTCTCTCAGCCGGGCCGCCGCAACCTGCTGTCCCAGCTTGCGCCCGTAGAACCAGGGCAGCGCCGGATGGATCTGGTACACGCTGGGGGAAACCCCTTCCAGGAAGCCATCCGCCTGCCCAGTCCGCAAAAGCGTGCGCGTCGCCCCCCAACCCAGTTCCTCGCCCATCGCTCCCTTGTAGCCGGCCTCGCCGGTCATGTGGTTCAGGATGTCCATCATCACGCGCCGCTGGAACAGGGCAAGGAAGGGCAGGTGGGCCCGGCTCCGGCGGGACATCTTTCCCCATGAGAATTCCATCGCCGCTGTGAGCGAAGGCGGCCTGCCCTCTTCCTGGGCCGATTCCGGGAGGCTCTCCAGCGTCCGCTGGAGTTCGGCCAGCAGCGCGGTAGCGGGCACGTCCTTCAGTCGCGGCAGCACGATCTTCATGGCCAGCGGGTTGCCCTCGACGAAGTCGACGATATCCACCACTTCCGGGGACAACCGCCCCGGGTCAACTCCGGCCTGAGAAACGACCGCGGCGGCCAGTTCCCTCCAGTCACCGCCCTGCAGGCCGGGCAGGGTCATTGTACGATGGGGCACGGACAGCCAGTCCTCCCCATCCCGCCGCGTTGCCAGCAGGACCCAGCTTTGTTCCTCACCGGCTACGCTGGCGATGAACTCGTTCAGCCCCTCCAGTTCCTCGGGCTCCAGCAGCCCGGGCGAACCTGACGGAAAACCCGCCGCGTTTTCCACGTTGTCCCAGATAAGCAGTGAAGGGTGCTGCTGCAGGTACTCCACCACCCAGCTCCGCTGCTGGTCCAGGCTCAAATCGGGAAACTCCAAACCCGCCACGCTCGTCCCGATTTCGTGAACAATGCGCTCCAGCCCCGACGGGTGGGACGCCTCGAAGGTCGTGTAGAATACCCCGCCAGGCCGCTGTTTCCGGCCGATCCTTTGGAACCACCGGGCGAGGCCCAGGCAGAGCTCGGTCTTGCCGCTCCCGGTCGGACCGGTCAGCGACACCGTGGGGGACTCCGTGAAAATTCGCTCCAGCCGGTGCAGTTCTCCCTGCCTGCCAACCAGGCCGAAGGCTCCCGCAGCCGGCAGCTGCATCTCCACGTTCACATCCTGCTGCTGGGGCTGGAGCATGGGCGGCGCCAATGGGTCGGGCGCTTCCCCTTCGATTGCCCTGGGAGAATACTCACGGGACTGGAACGTAACCGGCGCAACCCAGTCCCACATCACCTGCTTGCCGGACAGAATCACCCGCACGGGCGATTCCATCAGGGCGTTCCGCGCCCTGGCTGCACTGGCCGCGGCATCCATCCCGCCCGCCAGGGACTGGTAGAACTGGCGGACAAACAATTCGCGGCTTGCCGAGTCCGCCAGCGGATAGGGGAGGCATACCACCACCGGCACCCCGTGCTCCGCCAGGTCCGAGGCCGCCCCGGCCAGGCTGCCCAAGGATCCCAGGCGCTCCTCTCCAGGCCCGTTAAGGAACGCCACCGGCACCTGCGCCGATTCCAGCGTCCGGCCCAATTGGGCAATCTCCACCGTCTCCGGTCCCACGCTGGTTTCCAGGATTACTGTCCCCGGTTCATCCCCTGCCGCGATTCCATCGAGTTGGACAACGTGGTAGTACCGGGGGTTGGTTTCCAGGGCATCGGTCAGCCCCTTGAAACTGGATGGGCTGACGTATTCCAGCTCGGCCTGCACTTCCAGGCCCTCCAGGGCAACGGCGGCTTCGGAAGCCAACCCTCCTCGGAAAAGGCTGGGGAAGAGGCTGTTTTCCAAGGATGGACGCGGGGCGATGAGCAGGACGTTAAGCTGGTCCGTTGGCAAGTCTGCGCCAAATTCACCGAGGGCTTCAGATGGCCCTCGACGTATGACGCTTGCCATCAGGGTGGCCGGATACCCTGCTTCCGTCTCGTTCATGAGCTCCCACGGAAGGCGCAGAAACTCCCGCCGGGACGAAACGATTTCGAGCCGGGTTTCCCCAAGGCCCTCCCCGGAAGCCCGGGAGTAGATGCGAGCCGCTTCCGGGTTGGCGTTGAAGGTTGATTCGAACAGCACCCGTCCCAGGTTTCTCAACCCGGTCTCCACCGCCTCCGAACGGGCCTTGGCGGCACCGAAGGGCTGCTCCGCGTACTCCCGGAAGTACCAGTCAAGTTCCCGCTGGTCCGAGGCTTCCAGGGGGTTGGAGAATTCTGAAGGAGGGGCTTCCAGGGTGGCATCCGGCTTTCGGTAGACAACCTTCAGCTGGCCGGATTGGGCTAGGTCGTGAATCTCAATCGCTTGGGACACTGCCTGCTCCTGTATACGCTGGACTGGCCCCGGTACTGGCGCCGCTGTCGTTGCCAACCGGAAACCGGTGGTCTAGAATCGGCCGATATTCGCAATTGTTAGGCCCGGTGCCGGCGCATCCCGGACTGCGGTGTCAGCCGGTCGAAGGCGCTGGAGGGCTTCCGGGAAATCCAGCGCATTATACTATATTCAGTCTGGCCGCCGTTGCCGGCGGCTTCGTCTGACCGCTCCCCGACTCGCTTCTCAGCGAACGGGCCCGAGAGTTGGCGGTCGGTGGAGATCTGGGGGGGACATTGATTGACATAAGCGGAGAAATGCAGGAACTGTTGGACAACGCCCTCGCCGACGGCTGCTGCTGCATCGTGGGCACCGCCTCGGGAGAGGGACGCCCCCAGATCAGCATGAAGGGAAGCGTGCTGGTTTATGATCCGACCACACTGGCTTACTGGGAACGCGCCCGCCGCTCGGCCATGGAAAACGTGGCCGATAATCCCCAGGTAGTCGTGTTCTACCGGAACGCGGAACGCCGCATTAACTGGCGGTTCCACGGGACTGCGGAAGTCCTGGAGAGCGGTCCGGTTCGCGAGGATGTCATGTCCCGCACCGTGCAGGGCGAACTCGACCGGGACCCGGAACGCACCGGAGCGGCTGTCCTGGTCCACGTCGACCGGGTCACCGCCCTTTCCGGCGAGGTACTCCAGGAAAAGACTAGGCGCGCCGATTGGTCTTCATGCGATGAGCGACCCATTTAGAGAAAGATATGGCCAACGGAAGCGGCAACGAAGCGGTCAGGCACACAGCCCAGGCACGCGAGTTCCTCGACCGGGCCGACCAGAACCTGGCTGACGGAGACCTCCGCCAGGCATCGGAAAAGGGCTGGGGCGCAGCCGCCCACATGGCCAAGGCAGTGGCCATCGTCCAGGGGTGGGAGTACGACCGGCACAGCCACTTCCACCGGGTGATGAACCAGGCCCGCCGCCTAAGCGGCAACGACCGCCTTCCATTCCTGCATGGGCGGGCGGAGATCCTGCACGTAAACTTTTACGAGCTGACCGGCGACCTGGACCCGGTGACCATTGGGGAGGACCTAGCCAGCATGGGAGAGCTCCTGGACGTGCTGGAGGCCCTGACAGCCAAGGCCTGAATGTCAACAAAGCAAGGGAGCGCCGGTTGACGGCGTTCCCTTTGGTCCGGCTGTCTTGCGGAAGCGTTCCCTACTGGAGCACAGCCAGTGCGTCCGCAACCTTCACTCCCTGACCTTTGGGCATCACCATCAGGGGGTTGATGTCCAGCTCCGACAGTTTCCCTTCGAGGTTAACGGCCATCTGGGAGACCCGCACCAGGGTGTCCGCCAGCGCGTCAATGTCTGCTTCCGGGGAGCCCCGGAAGCCCTGCAGCAGCTTGACTCCCTTGACCTGGTGGACCATCTCCAGCGCTTCCGTCTTCGTGATGGGGCAGTGCCTCACCGCCACGTCGTTGTAGACTTCCACCATCACGCCGCCGGTCCCGAAGAGCACCAGCGGCCCCAGCTGGGTGTCGTAGTTGACTCCTGCGATGACTTCCACGCCGCCGCTCACCATTTCCTGGACCAGCACTCCTTCAACCCTGGCCTGGGGGTCGTACCGCCGCGCCCCTTCCATGATCCCGTTGAAGGCTTCGCTGACCTCTGCCCCGTTTTTCAACCCAAGCCGGATGCCGCCCGCCTCCGTCTTGTGCAGGATGTCCGGCGAGTTCACCTTAAGCGCCACCGGGTAACCGATGCGCTGGGCCGCGTCGGCCGCCTCAGCAGCAGATCCCGCAACCTCTTCTCGGGTAACCGGGATTCCCCACTCCACAATCAGCTGCTTCCCTTCGTACTCCGTTAGCGACGCCCGACCCAGGCCGGTGACCCGTTCCACGGCCGCGGCCTGGGTCCCGCTCATTGCCGAAGCGCTGCCGAATCCGTCCGCGTTCCGTCCCTCCAGCCACTCGTGGTAGTCCAGCAGGGACTTGAGGCCCATGGCCAGCTTGTCCGGCACGTAGAAGATGGGTATCCCGGCTTCCTTCAGCTTGGGCAACCCCGCCGTTGCCCCCCGGGTACCCGTCCAAAGAAACGCTACTCCCTTGTCGCCGGCGTCCCGCTGGGCAATCACCTGCTCCGCCTGGGCGTCCGCTCCGGCGCTGGCCACCACCAGGTTGCCCACCGTCGGCTCGGAGATCAGGAAGTCCATTATCTCGGGGAAGGACTCACTGTTGGCGAACCCGGTCACGTCGGAGGGATTCGCGGCCCAACCGAATCCCTTCAGCACCCCGTTGATTCCGTCCCGCGCCCGCTCCGTCAGGAGCGGCAGGTCCAACCCCGCCTGTCCGCACATGTCCGCAGTCAGCGAGCTGATCCCGCCAGAGTGGGAGACCACCGCCACACCCTTCTGGGTGGGCTTGGGAAGGTTGGCCAGCAACTGGGAGACCTCCAGCAATTCGTCATAGTCCTGGACCCGGATCACGCCGTATTGCGCGAATATTTCGTCGTACACCGCATCGGATCCCGTCAGCGCCGCCGTGTGTGACTGCGCCGCCCGCGCTCCAAGGTCGGACCTCCCGATCTTGATCAGGACAATCGGCTTGCCCCGTTCCGCCGCCAGCCTGGCGACCTCGGTGAACTTGCGGGCGTCCTTGAAACCCTCCACGAAACCTGCGATTACCTTGACCCCGTCGTCGTCCAGCAGGTAACGGGCAAAGTCGCAGAAGTCCAGGTCAGCCTCGTTGCCGGTGGAGATGATGTGGCTCAATCCGATGCCTTCCTCCACCGCCCTGGTGAGGAAGGGGCCGAAGGCGGAGGCGCCGCTCTGGCAGATGAGGCCCACCGGGCCGGTCAGTCCGTCCGACCCTCGGGACGAGGAGCTGGCCCAGATGTTGTCCCGCACGTTGGCCAGCCCCAGGCAGTTGGGGCCGCTGCACCGCAGCCCTGACTCCCGGGCAAAGCGGCTCAACTCGGCCTGCAGGTCGCTCCGGTCATCCTCTCCACGTTCCGAGAACCCCGCCGAGATAATGACCGCCGACTTGGCCCCCTTCTCATGGCTCTCTTTCAGCACGTCCAGCACCCGGTTGTAGGGGACGACAATTCCCACCAGGTCCGGGCCTTCCGGCAGTTCACTGACGCTGGGGTAGGCCTTGACCCCCATAACCTCGTCGTAGTTGGGGTTGACCGGATAGATTCTCACCCGGTCCTGGCACGACTGGAGCATCGCGTTGAGGAACCGCCCGCCGTACTGCATCCTAGGCGTCGCGCCGACAATGGCCACCGACTCCGGGTTCAACATCTTGTGGATCGAGGCGAGTTGACTGTCACTCCAGGTTGCCATCAAAAATCTCTCCCATTGACTGGTTCAACTGTTCCAGGTTGGGGCCTAGGTCTCCCCCGCCGTGCGCAGATCGGCCCGCCAATCGTCGGGACTCGGCTCACGGTCGACGATAACGTCCACCACTGCCGGCAACCCCGATGCCTGCGCCTGCCGGATCGCGTCGGGAAGGTCCCTGGAGTCGTTCACCTGGATGCCGAAAGCTCCCATGCCCCGGGCAACGGCCCCGTTATCCGTCTGCACGAACTCGGAGGCAATCTCCCGGCCCGGCTCCTGGTGGTCCAGGACCATTCCCAGGGCGCTGTCATTGAAAACCACGCACAGAATAGGGAGCTCGTACTGGACCGCGGTTGACAGGGCGTTAACCGTCATCATGTAGCCGCCGTCTCCCGTAACGCAGCACACCTGCCGGTCGGGGTATACCAGCTTCAGAGCAACTGCCGCAGGAAGACCCCAACCCATTCCGGCCGTCCCACCCGGCGCGAAGAAGGTCTTGGCTTGCTGGGCTTGGTAGAAATGAGCCATCCACGTGCGGTTGTTCCCCGCATCCAGCGAAAAGACCGTATCCGCGGGAAGGGTATCCTGAAGCGTTGCAACCAAACGCTGGGGCGTAACCGGAGACGACTCGATCCCCAGGGACGGGTCGCTATAAAAGCTACGGTCGGCCTTCTTTCGTGAAAGGCTTCCCGCCCATTCTTCCCTTTGAGTTGCTGTATTTTCCGCAACCGTTTCCGATGCGTCCAGCAGTTGGTCGATGATCGCGCCGGCGTCGCCGGTCAAACCCAGCTCAATCGGGAAGGTCCATCCCGCGTTCCGGTCGTCGATATCAATCTGGATGATGTGCTGCTGGCGGGGGTTGAAGACGTTGGGACTCTCCCTGATCGTATCTTGCGGACTGAGCTTGGCGCCGACGATAACCACCGTATCCGCTTCACCCACCACCTGGTTAGCAGCCGCCTGTCCGTAAACCCCGACCATGCCCAGGGACAACGGGTGCGTCTCGGAAATGGCGCTCTTTCCCTTATAGCTGGTGGCTACGGGTGCGCTCCACATTTCGGCCAATCGCTGGAGTTGTTCGTGGGCCCCCGCCACATGGACCCCATTGCCCGCCACCAGGACCGGCCTCCGGGATGACGCCAGGATGTCCACGGCCCGCTGGATGTCCTGGGGAGAACTTTGCGGTTTCGCCGTATTCAGGTATCCGCCGGTGGGATGGATGAAAGGTGGGGCCTCCAGGTCGACTTCCCCTCCGATGGAGGCGCTCCGCATTACAACGGCCGCAGGGCCAGGCCGCCCGCTGGTCGCGTGTTTCAAAGCCAATTGGGTGCCCACCACCGCCTCTTTAGGGCTGGTGGCGAGGGTGGTGTATTTCGTCATCGACTTGAAGATGTTCTGCAGGTCGATGCTGCCGTACTCTCCAGCTCCCGACTGGTTGGCCGGATGTTGTGCCGACCCACCATCGGAAGTGTCGGTGAGGACCAGCATTGGAGAGCTGCTCAACATTGATTCCATGATCCCGAAGGCCGCATTGGAGCCGATAAACAGTCCCTGGCCCATCACCACAGCAGGCTTTCCGCTGGCCCGGGCATAAGCGTCCGCCATGATTGCCGCCGTCTGCTCATGGCGGCACAGAATGGCCTTGATGCGATCTTCCTTCCCGTACAAGAGGTTGAAAATCTGTCCGGTCCCGCCCCCCGGGATCCCGAACACGTACTCAACGCCTGCTTCCTCAAGCGCCTGGACTATGAGCTCATTGGCCTTGGGCATGAACCCTCCTTAACGTAGGGCACTGGAACATGGGGGACTGGCCGTAGCGGCCGGCAAATCCCGCACGGATGATAACCTTGGGCATTTTGCGGGTCAAGTTGCGGCACACGGGCCCGTCAACGGCCCAAGTCTACAACCGGGGCCCCGCCGCCACTGGGAAAAGAGTTCGCCCCGCGACCGGCGCGGGGCGAAGTTTCGCGGACGTTCTGCGCGAGTAAAGGCGGGTTACATCCGGATACCGGCTTCCTTGGCTTCCTTGGTGGCCCTCAACCACCGCCACCGCTGAAGCGGGTCACTGACCGCCCGCATCCAGACTCCGAACAGGTTGAAAGACAGAGCCGTGAGGAAGATTGCCATTCCTGGTACGACCACCACCCACCAGGCGGTTACGATGTACTGCCGTCCCTGGGACAACATAAGGCCCCAGGACGATTCGGGGGGCTGGATACCGAATCCCAGGAAGCTCAGGGTGGACTCCGTCAAAATATTCCTGGGAACGTCCAGCGCCGCCAGCGTCAACAACGGGGTGATCAAGTTGGGCAGGATGTGCCGGCCCACGATTCTGCCGTCGCTGCAACCGATGGCCCTAGCCGCGTCGATAAAGGACTGCTCCCGCAACGAGAGCACCACTCCCCGGGTTACGCGGCAGTACAACATCCACCGGGCCACGGCGAACACGATGATGATGTTGGTGAAGCTGGGTCCTAATATGAACAGCACCATCAGCGCCAGCAGCAGCGTCGGCACGGACATGAAGACGTCTACCGCCCGCATAATCACGTCGTCCAACAGCCCCCGGTAGTAACCGGCGACCAATCCCAGGAAGACGCCGATGACGCTGGAAATGACAACGCCCAGCACTCCCACGAGGATGGAGATCCTGCCGCCGTAAATCAACCGGCTGAGGTAGTCGCGGCCCAGGTGGTCAGTTCCAAGCAGGAAGAAGCGGGTGCTTTCGGTCGTAGGGCTGACGGTGCGGTCGACCGCGGTGCCCGTGGCAAGAGGCGCAAAGTGCCGCAACCGCAGCTGCTGGTCCTGAGGGTCATAAGGTGCGACAACCGGCGCGAAGACGGCGGCGAGGATGATTAAAAGCAGGAACGAAGCCGAGAGAAGCGTTACGGTGTCGCTGAAGAACGCCTGCACCAAGGCGTGGCGCCAGAGCGCCACGATCTTGTTCGGGCTTTGTTCCAGGGTCGTTGTTTCTTCTTGAATCATGTTGGGGAGTCCTTATAAACCCGCTTGCCTGATTCTGAGTATAGGTCCAGGGTCACCGGCGGCAGAATAACCGCGACAAGGTCAACTGTAGGAGATCCGAGGATCGAGCCAAGTGTAAATGAGGTCAACTGTAAGGTTGATTAGCATTACCATTAGCGCGATCACGAACACCGCCGCAGTTACCACCGGCAGGTCTCGGGCGTTGATGGCGTCAATCAGCAACTTTCCAATTCCAGGCCAACCGAAGATGATCTCCACCACGGTGGACCCGTTCATAAATCCGGCAAGCTCATCGCCCATCAGGGTAACGATGGATATGGCTGCGTTCTTGAGCACGTGAGCGTAAAGGACGGTGTTCTCGGCCAAGCCCTTGGCGCGCGCAGTAGCCACGTATTGCTTGCTGATTTCCTCGATCATAGTCGCCCGGGTAATCTGGGCGTTTCTTCCCAGAACACGGGGGCACAGGGCTATGGCGGGGAGAATCATGAACTTCCATCCGGCGGGCCCCAAACCGTTGAACCCCGAAGTTGGCAACAGGTCCAATTGGACGGAAACCACCAAGATGAGCATGAGGGCGAGCCAGAACTCGGGCACGGAGATTATGGCGAAGGACAGGACGTTGACTATCCGGTCCATGATCCCCCTTGGCCGTCTTGCCGCCAGCATTCCTAACGGAATGCCGATGGACCCCAACATCCAGGCCACCACCGCCAGGATAGCCGTGTTCGGCAACCGGTCCCAGATCATTTCCCTGGCGTCGATCCGGTGGCGGATGGACTTGCCGAAGTCGCCGCGGGCCAGGTCCCAGTAAAAGTCAGCGAACCTTATATAAAGAGGCCGGTCCAAGCCGAACTTGGCCCGCAAGGCGTCGATAGCTTCCTGGGAGGCGTCTTCGTCGACCAGCAACTGTACCGGGTCCCCCAGGATATTGATGGCAAAAAACAGCAACGCCATCAACCCCAGGATAATGAAGATCGAGTGTCCCACCCGACGGATCATGTAATTGCGCACGAAGGTTCCCTCGCTAGTTGTTTATGGTTTCAAGGCGGCCTCAGCACGCCGAACGAATTTTGAACGCCAGTATAATGCGCCCGTCCCGGTTTGCCTATACTTCCCGGCCAGCGGGAGGAATCCCGATGGGGAGCTGCACCGCGGCGGAGATTGGCTGTGAGACGCTATTACCCTAGTAAAGGCCAAGGGGGTATCTGGACTTACGGTACCGCGAGGTTGCAAAAATCGGAATGTCGGATTCCGACAGTGAACCGACCAATTGTCCTGTTCGGAAATTTGCGGCAGTATACACCACCCGATTGAGGGCGACAACTTTCTGATACCTGCCGGCACACTGAACCGCCCTTTGCGTGAAGGGTCCATTGAGTGGCGTCCGGAAGATATGCTCCGGCGTTGACCCCCAACCTCAACTCCCTTAGAATCGCCCCAATTCTCCCGCCTGTGTTCAGCGGGTTTGCGTTGACTTGCAAACGCAGCCCAAGGGGGAAGCAAATGCCGGTTCCCGATCCATTGCCAGATCGAAGGAGGCGTTATGCACGGTGGAGATGCGGTTGTCCATGCGTTGGAAAAGGAAGGGATACGTTACATAACCGGATTCTCCGGTGGCGGCCTGGCGCCCTTATGGCCTGCGCTCCGGGAATCACCCACCATCACCGCTTTCGCCACACGGCATGAGCGGCTGGGAGTCGAAGTCGCGGATGGCTATTCCAGGGCAACGGGACAGGTCGCGGTGGCCATGACCGGCACCGGACCGGGGGCGACAAACACTCTCACCGGAATCGCGAGTTGTTTCGCCGACAACGTGCCGGTGCTCCTGCTCATGGGTCAACATCCGCTCCGGAACCTGGGGAAAGAGTACCAGCAGGAAGTCTCCTCCAGCATCTTTGACACCCTGGTCAAATGGAAGGGAACTTTCACTCGGCCCGACGAAATCCCGGGAATTATGCGGCGGGCTTTCACCGCGCTGCGCTCCGGTTCGCCCGGGCCGGTCGTCCTGGAGATGCCGCAGGATGTCCTGAATGCGGAAGCCGATGACGCTCTTTTGCAATACGAGGCAGTCGGAGAAGGACGCAAGGCGGCCCCTGATGCCCGGGATATCGAAAGGGCTGCCGACATTCTCGTGAACGCGAAGCTTCCTATATTAAATGCCGGTGGGGGAGCCCTCGGAGGCGGAGCTGCCGATGAGGTCCGCGAACTTGCCGAGTTACTATCCATGCCGGTGGCCACCACTCTGCTGGGCAAAAGCGTGTTTCCCGAGGATCATCCCCTGTCGTTGGGTGGGGGGGTCTACCCGCGCAGCCGGTATGCTTCCGGCCCCGCGCTGCACATGAACCGCCAGACCGACGCGGTCCTCGCCGTGGGGAACTCCTTCCGGCTGCCCAACGGGACCGACGGACGTCCGATTCCGGAGGGCGTCAAGCTCATCCACATCAACGCGGATGAGAAAGACCTCAACAAGCAATACCAGGCGGATGTGCCGATTCTCGCGGATGCCAAGCTGGCGCTTAGAGCCCTGATTGATGCTGTGCGTGACCGGCTGGGCCCGCAGAGTGGGGGCATCCAGGAGGAAGTTGTTGGCGAAATCGCCCGAGCCAAGGCCAAGTGGATGGGGGAGTGGATGCCAATCTTTACCGACGAATCCAAGCCGACCAACGGCTATCGGGTCGTCCATGATTTGATGCGGGCTGTGGACCCGACCAAAACCATAGCCCTTCACGACGCGGGAGGGAGCCGGGGTTACATAACGCCCTTCTGGGTTTCCACCATTCCCCATAGCTTCGTGGCCATGGGCGGGATGGCCCCCATGGGATGGTCGCTGGGAGCTGCCATTGGGGCCAAGCTGGCCCATCCCGACCGTCTCGTCGTTCACCTTTTGGGCGACGCTTCTTTCGGCATGACCGGCATGGAGATTGAAACCGCCGTCCGAATGAACCTGCCCACTCTCACCGTGGTGATAAACAACGGCGGTATTGGCGGCGGGATGATGGGAATGGACCGCGCGGGCGGCACACCTCCAACCGTTGCCCAACTGGGCGGCAACTTCAGCGAGGTTGCCCGGGGCCTGGGAGCATACTCGGAGCGGGTGGAGGAGCCGTCGGAGATCCTGCCGGCGTTCCAGAGGGCGATTCGGACAACCGAAGAAGGACAGGCGGCCCTGGTGGAAGTCATGATCAAGCCCATGCGGACCCCCGAACTGCCGGACGATTGGTCGGTGGACTAGGCTTCAGAAACTACCTCAAGACGTACAAACCAGAGGCCTGGACCCGGGAAATGGGAACGAAGGGGATCTGGATTTCCGTCCCCGCGTAGCCGGGGGCGGGAATCACGGGTGGGAGACGCGGGGATCCTTGGTTACGCTCACTGGTTTTGAGATAATCACTCACGACGCCCCGGTCCACGGTCAACAAAAGCAACACCGTTGCTGGGAGCCTTTTGAGAATCGGTGTCGCTGGGCATTGACACGCGGGTACGCTTAGGAAATAACCCCGCCTTTATCTGGCTATATAAAGGAGGAGGGCATCCCCTTATTTCCTTGGGCCGCTGGTCCAGTACCCCGAAGCCGCCTCGGAACGGCCCATGCTGATACCCCGGTGACTACAAGCCAAGGACAAGTGTTTTCGCTATGAAGAGCATCACCATCGACCGAAGCAAGCGCCTCAAGGAAGAACCCGGGAAAGGCCACAATCGTTGGCACCCTGATATCCCCCCGGTTCTTGAAGTGGAGCCGGGTGAAGAAACGCTTTTGGAGACGAGGGACGCTTCCGATTGCCAGATTCAGCCTGGAATGACCGTCGCTGATCTCGTTGGGTTGGATGCCAAGGTCGCCCACCCGCTGACGGGCCCAGTCTACGTTAACGGCGCCGAACCCGGGGACCTCCTGGAGATAGAATACGTTGACATAACTCCTCAACCCCATGGGTGGACACGCAACCGGCCCGGGGCGGGGTTCCTGCGTGATTACTTCCAGGAACCTTACCTCGTCCATTGGGAGATAGATGGCGATTGGGCAATATCGCCCCAGTTGCCCGGCGTCCGCATTCCCAACGGTTCGTTCATGGGCACAGCCGGCATCGCCCCATCCCACGCGCAGTTGGCGCAGTGGACCGCCCGGGAAGCGGACCTGGTCAGGCGGGGCGGCATCGCGTTCCCTCCCGACCCGGAGGACGCTGTTCCGCCAGGAGGGACCATCGCCAACGAAGGGTTGCGGACTCTTCCGCCGCGGGAGAACTGCGGGAACGTGGATGCGAAGCAACTGACGACGGGGTCGAAGCTGTTAATTCCCGTCAACGTTCCCGGGGCGTTGTACTCGGCGGGCGACGGGCACTTCGCCCAGGGTGACTCCGAGTGCTGCATCACCGCCATCGAAATGGGCGCCACGGCGGTCGTGAAGTTCCAACTCCATAAGGGAGTCGCCGAGACCAGGGGCATCACCTTTCCCCGGTACTCCCATCCCGGCTATTTCCTGCCCCCCGAATGGGCTGCGCCACGGAACTTCATCGCCACCATGGGAATGCCAATCCGGGCGGACGGCACCCAGGAGGGAGAGGACCTGACGCTGGCAGCCCGCAACGCGTTGCTCAATATGATAGACCTGCTCCAGGAAAGGGGCTGGACCCGGGAGCAGGCCTACGTAATTTGCAGCGTCACCGTGGACTTGAGAATAAGCAACGCGGTGGACCTTCCGAACGTGACGGTATCTGCGTTTCTTCCGGAAGATATCTTTCAAGGTTGATCCGCTATAGCCGAGATAAACTGGCTCTTGGGAATCCTCCACGGGAGCAAAAGAAAGAGGCGGCAAAACCGCCTCTTTTTGCTTGGTAGGGTACTCTGGACCCTGCCAGCCTAATTTTCCTCCTTTTTGGACCCCAGGCGAGGATAATCCGCCGCCAGACAACCCCCGGGGTTCCCGGGGGCACCTGGAGACCCCGCCGGGTGGATTCCTGGATGGTCGGCCGCTAGCTGACCCTCTTAACCTCCAGGGTCTCTCCCGGCGCCAGTGCCACCCTTCTTACACTTATCCCCAGCTTCAAGAGCCAGTATCCCAATGTAGCTTTACTTACACCCAATGTATCAGCGGTAGCGGAGAGACCGATGTCGTTGACCATTTCGGGTAAAAGTTTTTCCAACGGGCGCTGGTGCTCATCTTCTACACGTTGCATTAACTTCGTCTTGCGGGCCACGTCCGTTCCTCCTATCTGCTCCAACGAATAAGAGTATTCATTCTTTGCGTGTACAGCCTGGAAGTACCGCAGTGCAGGGCATGGTACCACCAACTTACTCTTTTGTCAATACTTGGCCATATTTTCTTTTATATTAATTTAAGAAACCGCCAGAACACAAAGGAGGGCGGGGAGAGAGGCGGGAAAAGCCGGTCAGAGGCTCATTTGGCACCTGACGCTGGAAACAGGCCTCTATGAGCGGGTCCATGGAAGTTTTCCACAGTCCCATGCGGAGGGGCCTTCGCGCGGTTCCAGGGGGATGTCCGGGCCGCTGGCATCCAGGCTCGGCGCGGTATATCGGGGGCGGAAATGGCTTATCGCGGCGTGATCGAGCCGGGTTTTGGCCGTGTGTGCCGCGTGCAACACTCCCTTTCTACTCCAGGCTGTCGGAGCAAATAGTGTATCTACCTATATGATGCATGTTCCTGGGATCGCTGCATGGCGACACTCTCACTACACGGCGATGCAACAGCATGTTACATTCCCAATGCGTGCAAGGCGTGTACTAACGGCCCTCAAGACATGCAGTAGATGGCGAGGAGTGTAATGCAGTCCTACAAATATAATGGGCGATTAGCGGTCTCACGAGTACTAGTGTAATTGGAGTGCAGCGCATCTTCGGCGGTATTGGTGGGCTGCCGGAGCAACTCCCGAACCGAAAGCGAAGGGATTACCCAGAAAGAGGCGGCACAGGCCGGTTCGGGATAAAATGTGGTTCCAGGGCCGTTGGAACCCGATCCCGGGATTTCCCGTGCCGTTTAGCCGGTTCTTGCAGAGGTGAAACAATGGAAATCCCCACGCTGCGCGACGTCTACGCTGCCAAAAGGTTGATAGCCCACCATTTGCCCAGGACGCCATTGACCTACTCAGCAGGCCTGAGTCAACTGATGGAAGCCGATATCTACCTTAAACATGAGGAATATCTCCCCCTAGGGGCTTTCAAGCAGCGCGGGGGAATCAACTTGTTGGCTCACCTCACGCCGGAAGAACGGGACCGGGGAGTTATCACCGCTTCGACGGGAAACCACGGACAGTCCATCGCCAGCGCGTGCCGGCATTTCGGGGCTAGGGCGTTGATCGCGCTCCCGGAAGGCGCAAACCCGTTGAAAGCCGCCGCGATCCAGGCTTTGGGGGCGGAGCTGGTCTACCACGGCACAATGTACGACGAGACCCGGGCCTACGCTGAACGCCTGGCCAACGAGGAGGGCTACCGGTTTGTCCACCCCTCGGATGAGCCTCTCCTGATTTCCGGGGTGGCGACCGCTACCCTTGAAATAATCGAAGACCTACCCGATGTTGACGCTATTTGGGTTCCGCTCGGCGGCGGAAGTGGGGTTGCCGGCGCCTGTATCGTAGCCAAAGCGGTCGATCCGAACATTCAGGTGTTCGCCGTCCAATCCGAGGCTGCGCCAGCGGGGTACCTGTCGTGGCAGCAGGGGCAATTGGTCCAGGCCCCTATGAATACTTTTGCTGAAGGTATCGCAACCGGAGTCGGATACGAACTACCGCAGGTGATAATCCGTCACAGGCTGGATGACTTCGTCCTGGTCAGCGATCAGCAGATCAGGGAGGCCATGGCCTTGCTGGTCGAAAAGGCCCACACAATGGCGGAAGGGGCGGGAGCCACGGCAACGGCGGGGGCGTTAAAGGAAAAGAACCGCTTGAAAGGAAAGAAGGTGGCGATAGTTGTATCGGGGGGCAACGTGACGCTGGAGCAACTTGCCGCAGCTTCAGTTGCGGCGCAGGCTAACCCTTAACATCTAATCTTTAACATAAACTAATCCTTAACATAAGGGGTCAACCAGCCTTTTCCTCCAGCTCCGAGTAGTACCGGGCCAACTCGTCCCGGGGGAATTCCGGCAAGGGCATCTCTCCGTCGTAGCCAATTTTCAGCAGGCCTTCTTCGGGCGCGAGCATCTGCCCTATTTCCCAACCCGTGATGCCCTTCCGCTCCAGGGCCCGCAGCAGGACCGGAACATTCTCCGCAGGCAGGGTCAAAAGCAGGGCCCCAGAGGCCAGCAGACCCAGGGGGTCCAACCCGAGCGCCTGGCAAAGTTCCTGTGTTTCCGGCAGTACGGGGATACTCCCCTCTTCGACGGCCAGTCCGAGCCCGGAAGCGGCGGCCAGCTCCCGAAGGGCTGTGGCCAGTCCCCCTTCGGTGGGGTCGTGCAGCGAATTCACTCCAGTTGCGGAACAGGCTATTCCCGCGTCTGCCACCACGCTGATCCCCGGTGAGTTGAGCAACCCTGCCGCCCGGCTGATCGTCTCCTGGGAGACCCCTGCTTCAGCCAAGGATTCCGGGCGTTCTTGCGCGAGCAATGCTGTTCCCTCGATGGCGATGCCCTTGGTCAACACAATGCTGTCGCCTTCCTGGGCTCCCCCGGTCTTGACCATCAGGTGGCGTTCCACAACGCCGAGCATGGTTCCTGCAATGATCGGCCGTTCAATCCCCAAGGTGACCTCGCTGTGCCCACCGGAGATGACCACGTTCAACTCCCGACATGCCTCACCCATCTGGCTAAACAATTCCTCCACGCTCTGCTCGTCGAAGCCTACGGGGACTAGGACGGTGGGGAAGAACCAGCGGGGAACGCCCCCGCTGCAGGCTATGTCGTTGGCGTTGACCTGTACCGCATACCAGCCCGCTGAACTGGTAGCGAAGGTGATGGGATCGCTGGTTGCGACGATCAATTCCCCACCAGGATCCAGAACAGCGGCATCTTCACCCAGGGCCGGTCCGGCCAACAGTTGAGGGTCCCCGCCGGCGTGACGGGCCAGCAGTTTCTGGAGCAGGCTTGTCGGGAATTTTCCGGCTTGCATGATCTACCTCCTGGCGCCGTCCCGGGATTGACGGGGCCGGCTTCAGGTCTCGCTGCAAGTGTAACACCGCTCCAGTTCCCGCCGTTGACTGGGTTTGCGGCGCCAACTACACTGGGGCAATCCCGCCGCCGGGCGCCCCAAGGAGTCGCGATGCTCTACGACGCAGAACGCCGAGACCTGTCCATCACTGTTGCGGGCGACGCAATGATCACCCGGAGGATGCGGGCTTTCCAGGAGCCCGGGTTCCTCAAGCTGGTCGACGTCCTCAAAGGTTCCGACGTCAGCATGGCCAACCTGGAGATGCTGTTTCACGACTATGAAAACACCTGGCAATGGAGCGGAGCGACGTACACCCGTTCCGACCCGAGGAATCTGGAAGAGCTGAAATGGATGGGCATCGACGCCGTAACTACGGCCAACAACCATTCCTTCGACTTCTCCGAAGGCGGGTTCCTGACCACCCTCGATCATTGCAGGGAAGTGGACCTGCCCCATGCCGGAGGCGGACGGAATATTGACGAAGCGCGCTCTCCGGCCTATGTGGACTCCCCCCGGGGCCGGGTGGCAATCATGTCCGCCACCAGCACTTTCAGCGAAACGTCCCGCGCCGGTCCGGGAAGGCCGGACTTCCGCGGGAAGCCAGGGGTCAACGCCCTCCGGCATGACATAAACCACCACGTGGAAAGGGACGTCTTCGAAGCCCTGCAAAAGGCCAGGGAGGAGTTGGGGTATCAATCCCACGACGACGCGCTCCATTCATTCGGTTTCCGGGGAATCGAGGAAGAAGGTCACAATGACTCAGAGCTCGAATTCCTGGAGAACAAGTTCACCCTGGGCGAGGAATTCTCGGTCAAGACCTCGGTGAATCGCGAGGACATGGACGGCATTGGAAAATGGATCCGGGGGGCGCAAAAGCAGTCCGATTGGTTGGTGTATGGAGCGCACTGTCACGAGAGCGGCGCGGCGGGAGAATTCCACGGCCCCTGCCGTCTTGACCCGCCCGAGTTCCTGGTCGAGTTCGCCCATTGGACCATTGACCAGGGGTGCGCCCTTTTCGCCGGGCACGGGCCCCACTTCCTGCGCGGCATAGAGATATACAAGAACCGGCCCATCTTCTACAGCCTGGGGAACTTCATATTCCAGAACGAGAGCGTCCTCTGGCTGCCTGACGAAGCTTACCGGCGGTTCAAGCTGGGGTATGACCAGACCCCCGGGGACTACTTGGACACCAGGTCGGGAGGAGGCAATCGCGCATTTGCCGCAGACCCGGTCTTCTGGCAGAGCGTGGTCGCCACCTGCAATTATGCCGGGGGCACTCTCCGGGAGGTGGTCCTTCATCCGATCGACATGGGGTTCGGACGGCCCATAGGGCAAAGGGGACGCCCCGTACTGGCGGAGGGGCCCATAGCCCAGCAAACGCTGCGGTGGCTGCAAGACGTTTCCAAGCCCTTCGGCACCGAGATAAACATTGAGGACGACGTGGGATACATCCGGCTGTAGCGCCGGTCCCCCTCGACCCTGCACCCCCCGCTCGGCGAAATTTTTCCCAGGAGGGGCCCATGTCGCCCGTATTGCAGTTGGATATCGCGGAAGAATCGCCCTTCGCCCAGGGACAGTCCTTCGGAGACGTGGGGGAATACCGGCTCCTGACGGGGACAGCCGGTTTTGGCGTCGACCCGTACCATCCCCGGAACACCGCAATAACGGACCTTGACCTGGCCCCGCGTCATCCCGACGGGTCAGTCCGATTCTGGGCCGATTTCGCCGTGCTGCAGCCGGTCGACCCCCAGCGGGGCAATCGCCGGATCCTCTTTGATGTGGTCAACCGGGGACGCAAGACCGCCCTCAGCCTCAACAACGTCCCAACCGGGGAACCCACTGCCCCGCTGCTGCCCGGAAACGGGTTCCTGATGCGCCATGGCTACACAGTGGTCTGGTGCGGCTGGCAGGCCGACGTTCCGCCGACCCCGGGGCTCATCGGACTCCAGGCCCCGGAGGCGGCCGGGCCTGATGGACCGCTCAACGGGCGCATCATGGGGTTTTTCCAGTGCGACGAACCTGCGACCGTTCTGCATCTTTCTCACCGGGGACACATGGGAAATCCAGCCGCCGGCATTAACGACCCATCCGCGACGCTTACCGTAAGGAACCATCCCAACGATGCCCGGCAGGTCATCGAACGCGACCAATGGTCCTTCGTGCGGGTTGAAGACGAGAACGAGGAGCCACAGCCCAGCCATATCTACTTTCCGGCGGGGTTCGAACCCGGCCGCATTTACGAATTGGTCTACGACACAACGGTCAGCCGGATTGTCGGCCTCGGCTTCGCCTCGGTACGTGACATAAACTCTTTCCTCAAGTACGAGACCGATCCTCACGATAATCCCTGTGCCGGCCAGATTGACTACGCCTACGGGTTTGGCAGGTCCCAGAGCGGCCGGTTCCTGCGGCAAATGATCCACCTGGGGCTCAACGAGGACCAGGAGGAGCGCATCGCGCTGGACGGGTTCATTCCTCACGTCGGCGGCGCAATGCGGGGGGAATTCAACCTCCGGTTCGGCCAGCCCTCAATGGACGTCTGCTACCTGACGCCGGAGTTCTTCCCATTCACCGACACGCCCCAAAGGGACCCGGTGACGGGTGAACCCGGTTCGATGCTCGAGGCGCTGGAGGCAAGGGGGAAGGCTCCCAGGATAATGTTCACGAACACCTCGGCGGAGTATTGGCGGGGCGACGCTGCTCTGATCCACACCAACCTGGAAACCATGACCGACGCGGCCGAATCCGAGTTCGTCAGACGCTACCATTTCGCTGGGACGCAGCACGGCTCGGGAGAGTTCCCGCCGCTGGAAGTGCGGGTCGGAGAAGGTCCGAAGGGGCAGCAGTTGTTCAACAGCGTGGACTATGCACCTCTGCTTCGGGCTGCCCTGGTCAACCTGGACCATTGGGTGAGCACCGAAGAACCTCCTCCGCCCAGCCGCCATCCCAGCCTCGATGAGGGCACAGCCATCGAGTCCGAAGCGCTGCTGGATAGGTTGCGGGCCATTCCAGGCCTGGCGGTCCCGGAAAGGACGCCAAAGGCCATCCGCCTGGACTACGGGCCGGATGTCCACTCGGGGCGGGCGACGGTCTTGCCAGCGGACGTGGGAGAGCCGTATCCGGCCCTGGTGTCCGACCTGGACGGTGACGGCAATGAGGTCCGGGGCATCAGGCTTCCCGACGTGGAAGTCCCCGTGGCGACGTACACCGGCTGGAACCTCCGCCATCCTGACATCGGGAATCCAGACCTGTTCATCGGCATCAC
Organism: uncultured Dehalococcoidia bacterium; assembly: GCA_951812535.1. Classification (GTDB taxonomy): domain Bacteria; phylum Chloroflexota; class Dehalococcoidia; order Lucifugimonadales; family UBA3495; genus CATOSK01. The sequence goes on from CATOSK010000004.1 coordinate 40,278, forward strand.
TGGCGGCCTGGCCGGGTCAACCATTCCTTTCGCAGCCACCCGGGAGGAGCGGGAAGAGTCGGGCGACCCAAGGCTTTCCATAGAGGAACGCTACGCAGACCGGAACGACTACGAACAAAGAGTCAAGGACGCCGTCAGCGGCCTCGTTGATGCAGGGTACATGCTGGCGGAAGACACGGACGAGGTGATGGAGCGGGCGCTCCAGAAGTACGACTACTACATGGGGAGCGAGACCTGACTCGGTCCCGCAATACCCAACCGACCATGCAAGAAGGAAGGGCCCATGGCTGAAGCCGCAGTAAGCTCGCGACGCCTGAACCAAACCCTGGAGGAACTGGGCCGTTTCGGATACTCCCCGGACGGAATGCAGCGCCTGGCCTTCACGCCTGCGGATGTGGCCGGGCGGGACTACGCCATGTCCCTGATGCGGAGGGCGGGGATGGGGGTGCGTATCGACCCGGGTGGGAACATCATCGCCCGCCGGGAAGGGTCGGACCCCAACCTGCCTGCCATCGCCATGGGATCGCACCTCGACACCGTGCCCAACGGGGGGAAGTATGATGGCTCCCTGGGCGTGATGGGCGGTATCGAGGTGGTGCAGGCCCTGTCGGACGCCAATGTATCCCTCCGGCATCCGGTGGAAGTGCTGGTGTTCACCAATGAGGAAGGCACCCGATTCCACCGCTGGCTGTTCGGCAGCCGGGCCATGGCGGGAACGCTGGAACCGGGCGACCTGACGGCGGTGGACGACGAAGGCGTGTTGATGAGCTCCCGCCTGGCAGACATCCAGGGGAACATGGACCGGGTGCAGCGGGCGGGTCGGCAGCCGGGGGAACTGGCGGCCTACCTGGAGTTGCACATCGAGCAAGGCCCGACCCTGCACCAATCCGGCGTACCCATCGGAGTTGTTACCGGAATCACCGGACGCTGGGTTTACGAAGCCGACATCGTCGGGGTGCCCAACCATGCGGGCACGACTCCGATGTCGGGCCGGCACGATGCCCTGGTCAGCGCGTCCCGCCTGGTGCTGGAGGTGCAGCGGATGGCTTCGGAACTGGAAGTGTGCCGCGTCGGCACGGCGGGGACCATTCAGGCTTATCCCGGGGCAGTGAACGTCGTCCCGGGGCAGGTCAAAGTGGGGTTCGAGTTCCGGGACCTGGAAATGGCGTGCCTGGCAGCGGCGGACGCGGAAATACGGTCCGTGGCGGCCCGTATCGCCGCGCGGGACGGGGTGGCCATTGACATAAACAGGTTCGAGTCCACGCAATCAGCGCCCATTTCATCAGGCATGCAGGAGTTGGTGGCCGCCGCGTCGGAGCGGGCCGGGTTAGCCCACCAGCGGGTTCCCAGCGGGGCGGGCCACGACGCCCAGTCCATGGCCGGCATTACCGACGCGGCGATGATATTCGTTCCCAGCGTGGACGGAGTCAGCCATTCCCCGGGGGAGTATTCCACGCCGGAGGCATGCGCCAACGGAGCGCAGGTGTTGTTGGAACTTCTGCTGTTGGCCGACCGGCGCGGCTGAAGCGGTCCATTTGCCTTGGGGTGGTATCATCAAGGCCAAGCCAGGCCGTAGAATCCCGTTACCGCACGTCAAGCCAAGAGGAAGGCGCCAACATGGAACTGGTTTCAATCCAGGAAGCCTCCCGGCGATTGCATCTCGCCACGTCGGAAATCCGGCAGTGCATCCACAATGGGGAGTTGACAGCTTACCGCAATCCCGACCCCAATGAGCGCGGGTGGGTGGTGGAAATGCCGGAAAAAGGTTGGGTGAGCTCGGCGGTGGCGGCCGAGATGGGGCGGACGTTCATCCCGTGGTGGTGGGCCAACGCGGAACGCACCGGGAGCGTCCATTACGTAGAGGCCCTATTCGCGTCTTCCTTTGAAGAGATGATTCCCCAGTTCCTGTGCGGATTCGAGAGCGCTAATATCTGGACGGCAACCAGCCTGTCCCCGGAGGTTCTGTGTCCCGATTGCGTTTCCGAAGCGGAAGCACGGGGGATTGAGATAAACGTTTAGCAACGCTACCTCCGCTTTCTCCAGTCAGGGTCAGTCCATGACCCTGCGCAGGAACCCCAGGGCGTTGCCGCCGGCAATCTTCTCGATGGCGTCGTCGGAGTAGCCGCGACGAATGAGACCGCGGACGATGTTTTTCCCGTCCTGGGGTGATTCCAGCCCGTCCAGGTAGGGAGCGGGCAGCTGTTCCGGGTTGCGTCCCAGGATGACCCGGTGGAAGTCCACATGGTTGCCGACGTTGGTGTCGGTGCCGATTCCCACGCTGTCTATCCCGACGAGCTTGACCATGTAGTCGTAGTGGTCCAGCACGCATTCAATGTCCTGGTTCGGGTCGTCGCTGAGGGAGTTGGGAACGGCAGTGATGGCGATGATCCCTCCCTTTTCGGCGCAGGCGCGGAGTTCCTCATCGTTGCGGCAGCGGGGAACGGCGCGAAGGGCATAGGCAGCGTTGTGGCTGAAGGCGATGGGGGCGCGGGAGAAGCGGCAGGCGTCCATGGCGGTGTTGAAGGAGGCGTGGGAGACGTCGATGGCCATGCCGAGGGCGTTCATACGCTCGACGACGGCGATGCCGAAGTCGCTCAACCCACCGTCGTTCCGTTCGAACTGCCCATCGCCGATGTAGTTCTTGCGGTTGTAGGTGAGGCCGGCCAGACGAATCCCCATCCCGTAAAGGACGTCCAGACGGTTCAGGTCGTTGCCAATGGCCAGGTGCTCGAGGGTCGGGAAGAATCCGGCAACGCCCTGCTCCCTGGCCGCCACAATGTCGTCCGGGCCGGATATGCGGGCGATGTCGTCCCGGCGGTTGAGGTCGGATAGCATCAACGCCACTTCCTGGGCCACATCGTCGAACTGGACCATGGACAGGTCGGGGGTGCCGACCAGCCCGCGGAAGAAGTTGGCCGTGGCGACGGCGGTCCATCCTCCGGCCTTGACGGCATCGTACCCCCAGAGGTAGTCGTCGGTGCGAAGATAGTCGGTCAGTTCCTCCATGCGCTCGGGAAGGACCATGGGGTGCTGGTGCAGGTCGACGAGGATGACCCGTTCCATCAAGCGCTGGAACCGGAGTTCCTGCTGGGAATCCAGGGGCACCGTCATCGACGGGACCCGGTCGAGTTCCTGGGCCATCCTGATTCGTGCGGTCATGAAACGCCTGCCTTCTTCCGGGATTAGAGCGTGGGGCTGAGACCGAAGGCGGGCCGCCGGAATGACCGGCGGCCCATCATAATCCGGAGGCTTGCCTCCACCCTGGTTACTTGAGGTGGGACGCGAAGAACTCCAGTGTGCGGGGCCAAGCGGCCTCGGCAGCGGCCTGGTGGTAGCGGTCGGGGTTGGTCCAGTCCATGAAGGCGTGGCCGGCCCCTTCGTAGGAGTGGCAGGTGTGTTCCTTGCCGAGGCGTGTCAGTTCCGCGTCCAGCTTCACCTCGTCCTCGGGAGAGGGGTTGCCATCGGTGGCGCCGAAGTGGAAGAGCATGGGGCAGTTGATGCCGTCGGTCAGGTCGAAGGGCGTCTTTTCGGCAGCGCCCCAGGGAGACATAATGCTGCCGCCGTAGAAGGGGACGGCACACTTGAAGATGGGGTTGACGGCGGCCATGAGCCAGGTGACCCGGCCGCCCATGCAGAAGCCGGTGACTCCGATGCGCTCGTTGTCCACGGCGGACTGTCCCTTGAGGAAGTCCACGGCGGCGTTCATGTCAGCGATGATGTCCGGGTCGCTGAGGTAGGTGAGGCGCTCCAGGCGGGGGCCGTTGAGCTGTTCGTCGGTGAAGCGGTGGAAGAGATCGGGCACCACGGCGACGTACCCTTCCTCGGCGAGGCGGTCGGCCATGACCTTGTCGAACTCGTCAACGCCGCCGACGTGGAAGGCGATGACCACGGCGGGATGAGGCCCGGGGCCGCTGGGGATGCTGGCGTACATCTCCATGCTCTCGCCGTTGACGGTAAGGGTATCGGTGAAGGATGGCATCAGGTATTTCCTCCCGGAATTTGGATGACTGCGGGACACGTTGGAGTTCCCGCCCAAGGGACTCTAGCAGAAAAGCGATGGGGGCGCATCCAGTGGGGCAACCCTGGAGGGAGACGGGCTAAACGAGCATGTCAAAGCCGTTGGTCCGGGGCGGGAAGAAAAATTCTGTCGCATTGTGTTGCATTCTGTCGCATTCCAAGGGTTCCCGGGGTCCGGCATACAATTTCATTGATCGGTCGATCACCAGGGTTGAACCGGCAGGAAAGGGGAGGAACCTGTCAATATGGTAGTACACATAACGGATAGTTGGGAATGGGCCGGGCGTCAGTAAAACACGCGGGGAGCGGGACAGAGGGCGACACAGTGCAAGAAGGTGCTGTTGGAGCGCTAGTAAAGACCCTCGTCGGAGAAGAAGGGCTGCTCCCAGTTGGGGTCGGGCCGCCCGTAGACGTGGCTGGTGTACAGCTCGCAGGCCCGAATCCAGAGGAGAAGGGCGGCGCACTGCATCCGTTCCGGCTCGACGGCCGAAGGGGGGATGCCGTGGTTGCGGTGCAGCCACTGGCCGTGGCCGGCGGCGAAGAATGTCCTGAGAAAGCCGGTGGGTTCGTCGCCGGCGAAGGAACATTCCTGGAGAATCTCCACAGGGACGTCGGAGCACAGCCAATCAGGGTTGGCGGCGGCCAATTCGAGGTAGTGGGTTTGCTGGTCGGGATCCATGAGGGGGAAAGAGAAGCGGCCTTTAGGGGCCGCTTCGCATTGGCTAGATATTCCGCTGGGGTTCGGAGTATTCCCTGAGCTTGGCGTAGAGCTGGAGGCGGTTGCGCTGGGTGTCAACGATAAGCAGGCGGTTGCGCCGGGAGTCGAATGCGACGGAACGGGGGAGGGCCAGCCGCCACTCAGGCTCAAGGCTGCGGACCTCGCGGCGGCGCTTGATGGTCTCCGAGCTGACGTCGACCACCATTTTGGCCCACTTGCTCAGTTCCTGGGCATCGCCGCGGAAGGTGGTGACGAACTTGCCGTCGCTGCCATAGACCTGGACCCGGCTGTTGGCCCAGTCCGCCACGTAGACGTCACCGTCCGGATCCACCGCGACCCCGGCAGGGCGGGACAACCGGCCCCGCCCGGAGCCGGAAGAACCGAAGGATGTGACGGGCTCCCCGTCGGGCGACAGTTGCTGCACACGGTCGTTCTTGTGGTCGGCGACGTAGACGCTGCCTTCGCCGTCCAGGGTGATGCCCCAGGGGCTGTCAAACTCCCCTGGCCCAGCGCCGTGCTGTCCCCAAGCGCCCTGGAACTCGCCCGACGTGGAGAACCGCTGTATCCGGTGGTTGCGGCTGTCCACCACGTAGACGTTGTCGTCCGGGTCGATGGCTATGCCGGAAGGGCCGTTGAACTCTCCGGCCGCGTCCCCGGAGGAACCCCAGGCGGCCAGGTAGTTTCCGTCTTTGTCGAAGACGGAGACCCGGTTGAGCCACTCGTCGGTGACATAGACGTTACTCCGGCTGTCCAGGGCGATGCCAGCGGGCCAGATCATCTCGCCGTCGCCGTCGCCGTATTTGCTGAACTCGGAGGTGAATTCCTCGTCCCCGTCCTCGCCGCCGATGGAAACGATGCTGATGCGGGTGCCCCGGGCGGTGCGGTTCCAGGGCACGTTGGTGACGAACTCCCAACCCCGATTGAGGACGTAGACATAATCGCCGTCGCCCAGCGCGACATCTGCAGGCGAGTTGAAACCTGCGCCGGAGATGCCCCCGCGTCCAACGGTGCGCGCGTAATCGTAGACCCTTCCGGCAACTAGCTGCGTAACCATGCTTCCTGACTCCTGACCAAAGTTGTGCCCTGTTCCATGAGAAGGCTATCCGTGCGCCTGGTTACGCACCGAGGAAGCGGGGCTTTTCGAAGTTCCCGTGGACGATGGGAACGGCGTCCAAGCCGAGCCAGTCCTCAAGAACGGTGGAGTAGAAGCCGCGGAAGTCCAGGTTCGGCATCAGGTCGCCCTGGGTGAGGTCCTCGGGCTTGCGGGAGGGGTATTCACTGTACTCCCCGCCGATGACCGGATCGCCGATGGCAAAGGCGGGACCGGCTGCGCCGTGGTCGGTGCCGGAGCCGTTGTCCCGAACGCGGCGTCCGAACTCGGAGAAGAGGACCATGACCACGTTGTCGGCGGCGTCGTGCTCCCGCAGGTCAGCGAAGAAGTCGCCGATGGCGTTGGAAACGTCGGTCCAAAGCTGGGCATGCATCCCAAGCTGGTTGGCGTGGGAGTCGAAGCTGCCGTGGTCGCAGTAGAAGATGCGCGTCCCGACATCGGCCAGGTGAATCTGGGCGATCCCCTTGAGCTTGGTAGCGATGGTGGTGTCGGCGTATTCGACGGTGGAGGAGTATTTCTCGGGCGCCACCTTGAGGATGTCCGCTCCGGCCATGGCTTCGAGGCCGGTGTCTCCCAGGTAGTCCATGACGAAGTCGGAGCCGATGGCCGGCGTGTACATCTGGGTGAACCGGTTGAGAATCTTCTCCCGCTGCTGCTGGGCGGCGATGCCGGTGAGGAGGCCGTAGCTCTCCAGGTTGTCCACGCAGGCGACGGGGACGCCGGGAACGGCCACGGCGCGGAACATGGACGGCCCGAAGCTGACGGTGGTGACCACGTTTTCCTTGTGGGGGTCCAGGTCACGGGTGGCCAGGCCCAGCCAGCCCTCGGTGCCCATCTTCTCCGGCTCGCAGGTGTGCCAGATGTCCATGGAGCGGAAGTGGGACCGGATAGAGTTGGGATAGCCGACGCCATGGACGATGGCCACGTTCCCCTGCCGGTAGAGGTCCTGGATTGGACCCATGGTGGGATGCAGGCCAATCTCGCCGGTGAGGGGGAGGATGTCGCTCTCCGGGATGGCGACCACGGGGCGGCTGTCCCGGTAGATGGGGTCATCGCAGGGGACGACGGTGTTGAGGTAGTCGTTGCCGCCGGAAAGCTGGAGCACCACCAGGACCGGGTCTTTCTTGTTGCTGGTCATCGGTTTTCTCCTTTGTACGGGACGCGAGTTGCGCCAGCATTACATAACACGGACGCGGGTCAGGGTTTGGTCAGGCGTACTGGAATTCGCGGGTGGCGACGATTAGCTGAAGCATCTCGGCGACCCGGTTGGCAGACTCTTCGGGATCGGCAGCCCAGGACAAAGCGCCCGTTTCGGCGGCATGTCCCGCGAGCTGTTGGCGGGTGGTCTCGGTGACTTCCATCGGACCAAGCAGGTCCAGGCAGGCGTCCACCATGCGCTCCGGGCTGATGTCCCCCTCGCGGCGGACCCGGTCGATGATGGACTGGACGCCAGGGCGGGCCGGGTCTCCCATCATGTCAGCGGCGAAGTTGATGCGCTTCATCAGGGTGCCGCTGTTGATCCACTCCGAGCCGGTGTGCCACCCTTCCACGCTGGGCGGGTTGAGGAGTTCCTGCCCCATATATCCGGGCTGCTTGGACAGGTTGCCGATGCCCGGGGCGGGGAACTCGAAGCCTCCGACGAGGCGCAGGGTGCCGATGACCATTTCCGCGGGACTCTTGATCCGGGAGAATTGGGCTTCCTTGAAGAAGTCGGATAGGAACAAGACCCGCAGGACGGAGCGAATGTCGTAGTTGGAGTTGGTAAAGGTCTGGGCCAGGGTTTCGATGGCTTCCGGGTCCCGGGGAGGAGTCACCTGCCACGCGGGGACCTGCGCTTCATCCGCCACGAAGAAGTTGTACAGGTGACGGGCGATGAAGCGGGCGGTGGCGGGTTGGGCGCAGACGATGTCGACAATTTCCTCGCCGTCGAAGTTTCCGGTGTGGCCGAGGAAGGTCTTTTCCTCGTCGTCGTGGTCCTCTTCCCGGTACTCGAACTGCCAGTCATAGCGGCCGTAGGCGTTGCGGGGGATGTTGGGGGACATGGTCCAGCCGGTGAAGGCCCGGGAGCACTCCCGGACGTCGTCCTCGGTGTAGTTGCCCACGCCCATGCTGAACAGCTCCAGCAACTCGCGGCCCCAGTTCTCGTTGACGGCGTAGACGTGGTTGTCACAGTTGTCCAGCCAGTAGATCATGGCGGGATTCTTTGCCAATTCAATGAGAAGCCCGCGGTAGTCGCCCATCCCCAGGTCCTTGAACAGGTCGATCTGGTTCTGGATTTCGTGCCAGTGGTCCACCTTGGACTGGCCGGTGGCGAAGACCTGGTGCCAGAACAGGGCCATCTTCTCCTGGAGCACCCGCTGGGAGTTGATGAGGTCATACAGCCAGGTGGCAGCGCCCATCCCCGGGGAGGTAACGGGCTTCCAGAATCCGGGATGGTAGCGCAGGAATTCCAGGCGGTCCGCGGGTTCCTGCGATTCCGGGTTGAGCAGTTCCTCCACCGTGGCTTCGTAGCCGCGTTCCACGCGGGCTTCCAGTTCATCGCGGGATGCGCCGAAGCCGGCGCGGCGCATGAGGTGGGCCATCAGGGCCAGTTCTTCGGATGCCATGCGCTTGTCCTCCAATGGGGGGATTACAGCGTCGAACCGGAGCAGGAATTGCCCCGGAATTGACGGTGATTATGATATTCGAGCGAGAGGCGTGTCAACATAAACTCCGGCGGCCGGCGGGTGCATTCCCAAGTGTGGTGTGGCAAAATTGGCCCACCTATCTCCTGCCGTTGCAGTCCCGAGTTCTTCGGGTCAAAGGCGGGGTCCGTTTCGAGGTGAAGCATGGAGGTCTTTGATTGTGTCCGCCGCCGGCGGACGGTCCGCGAGTACAAGCCGGACCAGATTCCCGAGGAATTGGTGCTGAAGCTGTTGCAGGCGGGGCGGTGGTCGCCCAGCTCCAGCAACTCCCAGCCCTGGCATTTCATCGCCATCCAGGACCCGGAGACCATCAAGAGGTTGGGAGAGATCGCCACCCAGGGGACCTTCATGGCCAACGCTCCGCTGATCATGGCTATCGTCATTGCCGCCGACTCGGTGCGTCCCCAGTTGGACGCCGGACGAGCCCTCCAGCAGATGGAGCTGGTGGGATGGTCCGAGGGCCTCGGCACCTGCTTCGTCGGTGTGAGGCAGGCGGAGCAGCAGAAGGCTGTGAAGGAACTGCTGGGAATTCCGGAGGAAATGGAGCTGATTACTCTCATGCCCTACGGGTACCGCGTTCCGGGAGCGCGAGGGCGCGGGATACCGCGGAAACCCATGGCCGAGATTGCCCACCGGGACCGGTTCGGGCAGCCTTTCCAGGAATAAAGGGGTCCTTCCTCAATCCAGAGCAAGAGGTGACATAACATGGCAACCGAGCCGGTGAACATTTTTGAGTACGAGGAACTGGCCAGGGAGCGCATCGAGCAGGGGCATTACGACTTCATCGCCGGCGGCGCCACCGACGAGATAACCATCCGGCGCACCCGGGCGGTGTTTGACTCCATCATGCTGCGGCCACGCATGATGGTGGACGTGGCCGACCGGGACCTGAGCTCCACTGTCCTGGGGCAGCAGATCTCCCTTCCCTTGATGATGGACCCAGCAGGCAACCACAGCTCGGCCCATCCGGACGCAGAGCTGGCGACCGCCCGGGCCGCCGGCGCCGCCGGAACGCTGATGGTACTCAGTTCTCACGCCTCCCGCACGCTGGAAGACGTGGCGGAGGTGGCGACGGGCCCCCTGTGGTTCCAGCAGTATTTCTTCAAGGACCGGGGGCTGACGCTGGAGATGGCGGCCCGCGCGGAGGAAGCGGGCTACTCGGCCATCTGCATGACCCTGGACGCCAAGATCAAGCCGAAGCGGGAGCGGAACATCCGCAACGACTACGTGGGAGGCGAGTCGCCCAACTACGCCCAGATAGAGCTGGGGGAGCATACCTGGAAGTTCGCGGCCGACGCTCCCGCCGGCCCCAGCGACATCAGGGACCAGGGTTCCGTGTGGTCGGACCTGGAGTGGTTTGCGTCCAGCATCCGGCTTCCGGTGGTGGTCAAGGGAATCATGGCCGGTGAGGACGGGAGGCTGTCAGCCGAGAACGGGGCGAAGGGAGTCATCGTTTCCAACCACGGAGGGCGGTACCTGGACACGACTCCCGCCACCATCGAGGTGCTGCCCGAGGTGGTGCGGGCGGTCAACGGCAACTCCGAGGTCTACCTGGATGGGGGCATCCGGCGGGGCACGGACATTTTCAAGGCCATGGCCCTGGGAGCCAACGCGGTGCTGATGGGGCGTCCGCTGTTCTGGGGGCTGGCCGTGGACGGAGAGAACGGCGTCAAGGGCGTCATCGAGCTGCTGCGGGACGAGCTGGACGCCACCATGGGGATGTGCGGCTGCCCTACGGTCGAGAGCATATCCGACGCGATGATCGACACGGTTTCACCGCTGTTGTCGTCCTTCCCAGCACCGCCGGAATTCCGGTAATCGCCTTCCTGCCGCGCAAGGAAAAAGGAACCCGCGGGAGGGATGCTCCCGCGGGTTTTCGTTTGCATAATCCTGGATCGGAACGGTGGTGCCGAAGGTCGGATTCGAACCGACACGGGGTTGCCCCCACCGGTTTTTGAGACCGGCGCGTCTACCATTCCGCCACTTCGGCTTGCGGGCACAATTATAGCACGGCGCCCTTTTGGAAGGAGGTATACGCCAGGTGTCCCGGGGCGGCGGGAGCAGTACGCTTTCGCACGCCAGCCTCTCTCGGGACAGGAAGGCTACTGGGCGGTCCAGCCTCCGTCGATAACCAGCTCGCTTCCGGTCATAAACGAGGATTCGTCGGAGGCCAGGAACAGGATACCCCAGGCGATGTCCCGGGGGATGCCCAGCCGTCCCAGGGGAGTGCGGCCAACCCGATCCGCCCTGACCTCCGGCTGGGCGTGGAAGCGGGCGGTCATGGGGCTGTCCACGAAGCCTGGGTGTACGGAGTTGCATCGGATACCTTCCGGGGCGTACTGGACGGCCGTTGCCTTGGTGAGTAGGCGCACCGCTCCCTTGGAGGTGTGATAGGCGGTGGAGGTCTCGCTGCCGACGATGCCGTAGATGGACGAAATGTTGATGATGGAGCCGCCGCCCGCGCTCCGCAGGGCGGGAATGGCAACCTTGGTTCCCAGGAAGACACCCTTGGCGTTGATGTCCATGACCCGGTCCCAGAGCTCGGAGTCGGTCTCCTCCACGCGGGTGCGCCCGCTGATGCCGGCATTGTTTACCAGGACGTCCAGCTTCCCGTACTCCGAGAGCGTGGCGGCCACTACCTGTTCCCAGTTGGATTCGTCCGTGACGTCCAGATCAAGGAAGGTGCAGCGTCCGCCGGCTTCGTTGATGCGGGACTGGGTCTGCAAGCCTTCATCCCGTAGGACATCCCCGATGACCACGGCCGCTCCTTCGGCAGCCAGCAGTTCGGCGGTGGCGGCGCCGATTCCCCGGGAGCCGCCGCTGATCAACGCAACCTTTCCTTCAACTCGCATGGTCCAGACCTCCTCGGAGAAACTCGGTGGGAAAAGTCCGGCGGCCTGCCAGGCCAAAACTTTCCGCGGAAACCGCATCCTGGCTAACCAAGCCGGCTGGGCCGGAAAAACGTCCAAAATGCCGGAAAACAGTTATGTTAATCCCCAAACGGGCGGGAAACAACATAACGTACCTTGTGCGAACCAACTTGTCGGAGAATTTTTTGGCCCAGAATGGCCCAAAACGGCTGTTTTTTGAAACCGCAGGTGCCGGACATCCTTGAAACAAAAAATCTGCCATTTCGGGAGCGGTTGTCCAAACTCTTCAGAGATTGCGCGAAAGCTCCGGCTCCGGCAGCGACCGGAGGGCAACTGGTATTCAGTTGCTCTACGCCGAGGTCACGACGGTCAACGGCCCGTCTATGTCAACCAGGCAGGACTCCAGTTCATCCAGCAGAGTTTCCAGGTTCCAACCCTTGGCGGCGGAAACGAAAACGTTGGGGTAAGGGGAGTCCTCGGGGAGCAGGCCGGAAACGGTCCCTTCGGGCGAGGCTTCCAGCAGGTCCATCTTGTTCATAACCATCAGGCGGGGCTTGTCGTCCAGGCCCAGCTCGGACAGGGTCTTCTCCACGACCTGTGCCTGTTCGGGGGCCTTGGGATGGGTTATGTCCACCACGTGGATGAGGATGTCGGACTCGGACAACTCCTCCAGGGTAGCCCGGAAGGCAGCAACCACGGTGGGGGACAGCTTCTGGATGAATCCCACGGTGTCGCTCAGCAGCAGCTCCCCGCCCGAGGGCAGGCGGATGCGGCGGGTGACCGGGTCCAGGGTGGAAAAGAGCTGGTCCTCGGCGGTGACGCCGGCGTCACTGAGGGCATTGAACAAGGTGCTCTTGCCCGCGTTGGTGTACCCAACCAGGGTCGCCATGGGAATACCGGCCTGTTTACGTCGTCCCAGGTGCCGTGCCCGCCGCTTCTTGACCTTATCCAGGTCTTCCTCGATCTTCTGGATGTGCCGCCGGATGATGCGCCGGTCCGTTTCCAACTGCGTCTCGCCAGGTCCACGAGTCCCTATCCCACCGCCGAGACGTTCCAGGTGAGACCATTGGCCCACCAGGCGGGGCAGGAGGTACTGGTGCTGGGCCAGTTCGACCTGAAGCTTGCCCTCGTGGGTGCGGGCGTGGCGGCCGAAAACATCCAAGATGAGGGCGGTGCGGTCAATCACCTTGGTCGCCAGGGCGGCTTCCAGGTTCCGCTGCTGGGTGGGAGTCAGTTCGTCGTCGAATATGACCACCTCCGCGCCCAGTTCCCTGGCCATGTCGTTAATCTCTTCCAGCTTTCCCTTGCCCACGTAGGTGGGGGTCAGTCGGTCCGACTTTTGGGTGATCTGCCCCGCCACTTCAGCACCGGCAGCATGCGTCAAGTAAGCCAGTTCGCCGAGGGAATCGTCCAAAGCCCATGGCTGGGCGCGGCCCTTCAACTCAACGGCGACAAGAAGGGCCTTCTCGGGTTCGGGGCCGGTGGAAACGGGCTTCTTGGGAATGACTTACCCTCCCTGAGGCGAAGGGATAGTCCAGGACTCGAGGCGCTGGCACCCCTTCTCGACCTGTTCATCCGGGGTGGTGAGGGACAGGCGGATGTATCCCTCCCCGTACTGTCCATAGCTGGAGCCGGGGGTGACGACTATGTCGATGTCCTCCAGGAGCCGGGCAGCGAACTCGGCAGATGTGAAACCCTCGGGCACCCGGGGCCAGATATACAGGCTGGAACGGGGCACCTCGACCTGCAAGCCCATGCGCTGCAGCGCCAGGATAACCCGGTCGCGTCGCCTCTGGTAGATGGTTATGTTGTCCTGAACGCAGTCCTGCGGACCGGTCAGCGCCTCCATCGCCATCTCCTGGATGGCCTGGGGGATGCCGGAATCCAGGTTGGCCTTGATCTGGAACAGCGCTTTGACCATGTCGGCGTTGCCCACGGCCATGCCGATGCGCCAGCCGGTCATGTTGTAGCTCTTGGACAGGGAGTGGAACTCCAGCCCGATTTCCCGAGCGCCGTCCACTTCCAGGAAGCTGCTGGCCCGGTAGCCATCGTACCCGACCTCGGAATAGGCCGCGTCGTGGAGCAGGGCGATGTCGTGCTCGCGGCAATAGGCGATGGCCGACGCGAAGTCTTCCTGGGAGGCCACCGCGCTGGTGGGGTTGTTGGGGTAGTTCAGCCACATGACCTTGGCGGCGCGGGCGACCTCAGAGGGGATGGCATCCAACTCGGGCAGCCACCCGTTGGACTCCCGCAGGGGCATCACGTGGCTTTCCGCTCCGGCGAACATGGTCCCCACCTCGTAGACCGGATAGGCCGGATCGGGAATCAGGGCTATGTCGCCGGGGTCGAGGAAGCAGAAGGCGACGTGGCCTATACCCTCCTTCGCGCCAATCAAAGGCAGGACCTCGGTATCGGGGTTGAGGGACACGCCGAAGCGGTTCTCGTACCAGTGGGCCATGGCGCGGCGCATTTCCGGCAGGCCGTCGGTCTCGGGATACCGGTGGTTGGGGGGGTCCTGGGAAGCCTGGAGGAGCCGGTCAATAATCGGCTGGGGTGTGGGGATATCCGGGTCGCCGATGCCGAAGGTGACAACGTCGGCCCCCGCGGCCCGCTTTGCCGCGATGATGCGGGAGATCTCGACGAAGGGGTAGGGTTTGAGCTTGCCGAGGCGGCTGGAAAATTCCATTGTTGCTACTTGTTCCATTCGCCGCTGAAAACTTCTTCAGCGGGACCTTCCAGGTAAACTTCCCCGCGGCCGTCCCACTGGATGTTCAACGTTCCGCCGGGGAGGGTTATGTCAACGGAGTCGCCGGTGTGACCCAGGAGGCGGGAAGCGACGGCGATGGCGCAGGCTCCGGTCCCGCAGGCCATGGTCTCGGCAGACCCCCGCTCCCACACCCGGGCGGCGAGGGCGTTGTTGCCGCTGAGGTTGACGATCTCGAAGTTGACCCGCCGTGGGAACATGGGGTGGTGCTCAACCATCGGACCGATGGTGTGCAGGGGGAAGCCGGCCACGGATTGCTGGATGAATGCCACGGCGTGGGGGTTACCCATTGAAACGAAGGCCATGGCCAAGGACACCTCCCCGACGGTCACCGGATATTGCAGGTAGGGCCATCCCTCGCGGCACAGGTCCGGGTCCACAACCACCGGGATCTCATCGGGATGGAACTGGGGCAGCCCCATGGACACCCGGGCCCGGGTTACCTTTCCCCGCTCCAGCACCGGCGTGACCTGGCGGATGCCCGCGAGGGTATCCACCGAGACCATTGACGGGGACCCGTCGATGACGCCGTGTTCCAGGGCGTACTTGGCAAAGCAGCGGATACCGTTGCCGCACATTTCGCCTTCGGAGCCGTCGGCGTTGAACATCCGCATCTTCAGGTCGGCCACATCTGAGTCCTGGACCAGGATGAGGCCGTCGCTGCCGACTCCGAAGTGGCGGTCGCTCATCCTGACGGCCAGATCGGGCCAGTCGGCGTCCTGGTGACGGGCGTCGACATAGATGTAGTCGTTGCCCGCGCCCTGCATCTTGGTGAACTTCATTGGAGTCCGCTCCAGGGAACCCGCTCCCGAGGTATGACCGGTATCCCGGCCGGTTGCTCATTGTACCACAGGGGGATGTTCCTTCAGGAAGGATTCCACGAGGCCGGAAGCCCGCTCTACCACGTCCGGGGCTTCGGTCTCCAGCCAGTGAATCCGCCGGTCGGACGGCTTGAACCAGGTGTACTGGCGGCGGGCCATCCGGTGCGTGCGGTACTTCGTCCGCGCCACGGCGTCGTCCAGGGAGCACTCACCCGCCAGGTGCTCTCCTAGCTCCCGGTATCCAGGACAATTGAGGGCGCCGTGGGACATTGAGTATCCCATTTCGAGGAGGCTCTCCACCTCGGCAAGGAACCCGGAGGACATCATGGCATCCACCCGCAGGTCAATCCGCTTGTAGAGATGCTCCCTCTCGGCCGTCAACCCGATCACCAGCGACGGCGGCGGGTTGGGTAGCCTGGGCCGGAATCTTGAGGGTTCGACTCCGGTGTGGTGGTGGACTTCCAGCGCGCGGATGACCCGCCGGACGTTGCGGGGGTCGATGTTGGCGGCGCGCTGTGGGTCAATCTCGGCCAGGCGGCGGTGCAGGGTGTCCGAACCCTGCTGTTCGGCGATGGCCTTGAGTTCATCGCGGAAGTCCGCGTCCGGCGGAATGGCGGGCACGTCCCAGCCTTCCAGCAGAGCCCAGATGTACTGGCCGCTGCCTCCGACGACGAGAGGCAGGCGTCCGCGCTGGCTGATGTCCCGGGCAATGTCCCGGGACAAGGCCAGGAAAGTCCCCAGGCTAAAGTTTTCGTTGGGAGATACGACGTCGAGGAGGTGATGGGGAGCACGCTGCCTTTCTTCCGGGGAAGGCTTGGCGGTGCCAATGTCCATGTGGCGGTAGACCTGGCGGCTGTCCGCGTTGATTATCTCCCCGTTGAAACGATCCGCCAGGTCCACTGAGAGCGCGGTCTTGCCTGATGCCGTGGGACCGACCACGGCCACGAGAGGAGGTGTCCAGTCTGGCGGCTGGGTCAGGATGTGCCCTTGGCGGCAATGGCCGCTTTGACGATGCCGGCGAATTGGTTCGCTTCAAGGCTGGCCCCACCAACCAAAGCTCCGTGGATGGCGGACTGGCCGAGGAAACCGGCGGCATTGGCCGGGTTGACGCTGCCTCCGTAGAGCAAGGGAACGTCTTCCGCGGCGGGACCGAACATTTCTATGAGGGTAGCCTGGATGGCTCCCTGCATCATCTCCGAGGCTGTATCCGGGGTTGCGGCCTGGCCGGTGCCGATGGCCCAGACCGGCTCGTAAGCCGCCACCACTAATGTTATGTCAACCACGCCGGACAGGCCGCTGCGGACCTGGGATGCGACCACCGGCGCGGCGTCGCCCGCCTCCCGCTGCTCCAGCGTTTCCCCCACGCAGAGGACCGGGCGCAGGCCGTGGCGGAGGGCCGCCAGCACCTTCAGGTTGACCGTCCCGTCGTCTTCCCCGAAAAGCTGGCGCCGCTCCGAGTGGCCGGCGAGGACGTAACCGCAGATGCCGGACAACATCGCGGGAGAAATCTCTCCGGTGAACGCACCGGAGTCTTCATGGTGGATGTTCTGCGCTCCGACCCGCACCGGGGAACCGTCCAGGGTGTCCGCAACTCCGGCCAAGGACACGGACGGGGGAAACAGGGCCACGTCAACGTCCCGGGCGCTCACTCCATCCAGGCATGAGCGGATGGCCCGGGCGAGGGCAACCGCCTCCGCCGGAGTGGTGTTCATCTTCCAGTTGCCGGCGATCAGCGTCCTGGGCATGGAATGTCTTCCTCTGGGTAAGGCTGGGGCATCGGCAGCTTGCCGGGTTAGGGGCCGTACTTGGTCAGCTTGCCGGCGTGGGCCATGGCCAGGAGCATGACGTTGGTGGCGGGGATTCGGCCGATGGACCCGGTGGCGCAGTTCCGCTCGTCAAACCCGGGTATACCTTCTCCCCGCGTCAACTGGGAGTGGAGCATGAACGGAACCGGGTGCCAGCTGTGAGCCGCCATGATCGCGGGGGTGGAGTGGTCTCCGGCCACCATGAACACATCAGGATTCAGCGCCCGGATCTGGGGAATGTAGGGGTCCAGGTCTTCCAGCGTCTTGACCTTGGCGCCGAAATCACCGTCCTCGCCCGCGGCGTCGGCGGGCTTGTAGTGAATGAAGAAGAAGTCGTGGGAACCGTAGCTCTCCTTCAGGGTTTCCACCTCGTCACCGAAGGAGTGACCGGTGGGTATGATCCTCATGTTCGCCACCGTTGCCAGACCCCGGTACATGGGGTAAGCGGCGATACCAGCCGGGTTAAGGCGGTAAACGTCGCCCATAGGCGGGAGAGACGGCATCTGGGCCCACCCTCTGAGAAGGACCATGTTCCCCCGCTCCTCTTCGGAAAGCAGCTGCGCCGCCTTGGCAACGAATTGGTTCACGAAGTCGGCCGTCTTCCCGGCGGACGGCTCCAGGGGTCTCACTTCCAGGGCGGGGACGCCGTTGATCTGCGGGTCGGTCTCGGAGATCATTTCCGACAGGCCCTCACCCCTCAGCCGCAGCACGAAACGGTAGTCCTGGACCGGGAATACGTCCACCTGCACCCCATCCAGCTCGATACCATCCAGCCTTTCGCACAGCGGAGCGCTGAGGTGGGACGGGATGCGGCCCGCCCGGCGGTCGGAGAGGTTTCCGTCCGGGTCCACGGTGCAGAAGTTACCCCGGGCCGCCACGTCCCCCGGCCTGAGCTCGACGTCAATGCCCAGGGCCTCCAACGCGCCGCGCCCGATGATGTACTTCAACGGGTCGTAGCCGAACAGGGAGAGGTGCCCGGGGCCGCTCCCGGGGGCCACCCCGGGCAACACGGGAGTGGTCAACCCGCAGGCGCTTTCCCTGGCCATGGCGTCCAGGTTGGGGGTGTCCGCCGTTTCAAGCTCGGAGCGGCCGGTGTCCGGGTGGGGAAGGCCCCCCAAACCGTCCACCACCAGCAGGACAATCTTGGACTCGGTGGATATGTAGCAATCGTGGACTTGTTCGAGGTCAATCATGTCGTTCCGCCTGTCTGGTAACGTTCTCTTGGCAAGGTTCTGTCGGTGACGCTCTGTTGGTGACGGTGGGAAGAATTGCCGCCGCCGGTCGGGGATTTGCTCAGATGTCGGGCAGGGCGGCGATTCCCGGGAGTTCCCTTCCTTCCAGGAATTCCAGCGATGCGCCGCCGCCGGTGGAGACGTGGGTCATCCGGTCCATCAGCCCCATTTCCTCGACGGCTTCGGCCGTGGACCCGCCTCCCACAACGGTGGTGACGTTGGGGAGGCCCGCGATGGCGTTGGCAACCGTCCTGGTGCCCTCGCTGAACCTCGGCATCTCGAAGACGCCCATGGGTCCGTTCCATATTATAGTGCCGCAGGACCGGAGGCCGTCGGCATACGCCTGGGCTGAACCAGCCCCTACGTCCATGATGTACCACCCATCCGGCACTGCTTCCGCGTCTACGGTCTGACATTGGGAGGGATCGGGGGCGAACTCGCTGGCCACCACCAGGTCCGAGGGAATGAAGACCCTGGTGCCGCCCTCCGCTCCGCGCCGGAGCACGTCCCGGGCAAAGTCGAGCCGGTCCTCTTCAATGGAGGAAGCTCCGGTGGAGTGTCCCTGGGCGTGGAGGAAGGTCACCGCCATCCCGCCGCCGATGTACAACTGGTCCAGCTTGTCCAGCAGGTTTTCCAGCACCAGGATCTTGTCGCTGACCTTGGCCCCGCCCATCAGGGCGGCCAATGGCGGGCGCGGTGACTCCAGAGCCTGTCCCATGGACTCCACTTCCCGCTGCACCAGCAGGCCCATCGCCGAAGGCAGGAGGTCGGTGATTCCCACCGTCGATGCGTGGGCCCGGTGGGCCACGGCGAAGGCGTCCATCACGAAGCAGTCCGCCATCCTGGCGAGGCCCTGGCAGAACGCCGGGTCGTTCTGCTCCTCGCCGGCGTGGAACCTGAGGTTTTCCAGCAGGACGACATCCCGGGGGCGCATGTTTTGGATGCGGGCTTCCACTTCCGGCCCCACGCAGTCGGACAGGTTTTCCACCGGGTGGGCCAGGAGAGCCGCGAGACGGTCGCCTACCGGGCCCAGCCGCACAGCGTCATCGACTTTTCCGCCGGGGCGGCCCAGGTGGGAGCACAGGATAACCCGGCAGTCGCGCTCCAGTAGGTAGCGGATGGTGGGCAGAGTTGCCCGGAGCCGCTGGTCGTAGGAAGCGATTGCCTCAACCCCCTGCTCGATGGGAATGTTGAAGTCAACCCGCACGAGAGCCCTCTTGCCGGCCACGTCCAGGCTGTCCAGGCTTCGCTTGCTCATTCCTTGTTGGTTACTCCTGATGGATTGGGGGTGTTCAGGGGTTGACCACCACCGGGCCGGAACGTTATGTCAACTTTCATCGAGTGGCCTGCGCCGGGACGGAGCCTTTGTGGTCCGCCTAAAGCTCTCCCTGCAATACGTCGCGGCCAACTTCCCGGAAGGCGTCTCCCGCACCGGGGAAGCGCTGGAGGGCATTCAACTCCCCCACCGCCTCCTCGACGAATCCGGTGGCCGTGGCCATGGCGAAATCCCGGGACCCGGCCGAGTCCAGGATGGCCGTGATCTGGGCCACGTCTTCGGGCTCCAGCACCCGTTTCGTGTAGATGCTGCCGAGCTGGCGCTTTTCACCGGGACTGGCCGTGTCCATGGCATGGATCAGGGGAAGGCTCTTCTTCTTGTTGACGACGTTGCTGGGGGTCATTCCATCGCCGCCGCGTCCCCAGGAGTCCTCGATGTCCTGGACAATCTGCCAGGCGATGCCGATGCGCTCGCCAGCCTGTCCGAAGCGGATTGCCTCGTCTTCGTCGGCACCGCCGGCCAGGGCGCCGAGCTGGGCCGCGCAGGAGGCCAGCGCCCCGATTTTCTTCGTCGCCATGCTGATGTAATCGCTGGCGGTAACCATCAACTGGTCCCGGAAAGTCAGGTCAAGGAACTGGCCCTCGCAGAGAGTGAGACAGGCCCGGTCCAATTGCCGAACGGCGTTGAGGGCGGTGGCGGCCTCGATTCCTCTCTCCGCCAGCTTCATGACAGCCACCCGCCCCAGGGCGTGCAGGCCGTCGCCGGCGTTGATCGCCTGGGCCGGTCCCCAGACCCACCAGATGCTGGGCTTGTCCTGGGAGTCGAGCCGGCCAGCCTGGACTTCGCCGTGGACGAGGGTGAAGTTGTGCACCAACTCGACGCCGGCCGCCACGGGGAGCGCGGGGGTGAACTCCCCCGCCACGGCCCGGCAGGCCGTCAACGCCAGTACCCCCGGCAGGTGAATGGGAGGGATTCCGCCGGAGGGCTGCCCCTGCTCATCGGTCCAGCCCAGGTGGTACCGCAACAGGTCGTAGAGGAACCCCTGGCGGCCCGAGAAAGTGGCCGTCAGCTCCCCGTTGAGGGCTTCCCGGTAAGTCTCGTATACGGTTATCGCGGGAATAACTTCAAACCTCGGCTGCCCCGGTCCGGCGGCGGGCTACCCCTTGGCTGCCGCTGCGACTTCTTCGAATGAGAGGACTCCCTGGCGGACCAGCCGGAGCTCGCCTCTGTCAACAGCGACTATGGTGGACGCCGTTCCCCGGGGAGCGGGCCCCAGATCAACCACCGCGTCCACCAGGCTTGCCAACTGGGCCTTCACCTCTTGTGGGGTCTTCGGGTCGGGCCCGCCGCTGGGGTTGGCGCTGGTGCCGGTGATGGGGGCGTCCAGGCGCTTCATCAGTTCCTGGGGCACCCAGTGGTCCGGGCTGCGCACCGCCACCGTGTCGCCCCCCGCTGTGATCAGCGGGGAAAGGGCTCCACTGGCCGGCAGGATGAGGGTCAAGGGTCCGGGCCAGAACCTTTCCGCGAGTCGCTCCGCCCAGTCCGGCAGCTGCTCCGCCACCCGGGCAGCCATGTTCAGCCCGTTAACCAGGACGGGTATCGGCTGGGAGGCGGGGCGGCCCTTGATTTCGAAGACCCGCCGGAGGGCGTCCTCGTCGAACACGTTGGCGGCCAACCCGAACAGGGTGTCGGTGGGCAGGGCCACCACCCCTCCGGCCTGAATTGCCCGGCAGGCCGCATCCAGGGCCCCGGAGGTTGACCCGACGCTTATTTCGGCGGCTTCTGTCATCCTGGCTTGAGTTTAGCACGTTGGAAAAAACGGGTCGAGATTCCATGGTGGAGGACACCGGCCGGGACGGACGCCCGGAACGCTCTCCGCTCAGGCCGTCCCGGCCGGCAGGACCGTTGCAGCCTGTGGAATTTTATGTTGATTTGCACGATAATACCGGCTGGAATTTCAGGGCAGGGGACGAGATGCGGGCCGCCGGAAAAGAAGGTTCCCACGAGGGCAACCCGGGGATCGTGGTCGTGGACTTCGGGTCCCAATACACCCACCTGATCGCCCGCCGCGTTCGGGAGCTGAACGTCTACTCCGAAATCGTGCCCGCCTCCGCGAAGTGGGAGCGGGTGGTAGAGCGCATTGCGCCGCGCGGCGTCATCCTCTCCGGGGGGCCGGCCAGCGTTTACGACGACGGCGCTCCGTACATCCCGCCCTGGGCGCTGGACAACAGCCTTCCCCTGCTGGGCATCTGCTACGGGATGCAGGCGCTGGTCCAGGAACTGGGCGGGCAGGTCGAACCGGGAAACGTGCGGGAGTACGGCCACGCCGAGCTCCGACAGAACGGCCGCGGAGGGCCGCTGTTTGACGGGCTGCCCGAGTCCCTGGAAGTATGGATGAGCCACGGCGACCGGGTTGAGTCCCTTCCCCAGGGTTTTTCAACCCTGGCGCACACCGGCAATTCGGCCACGGCGGCCATCGGCGACGGCGAGAGCAGATTCGGCCTCCAGTTCCATCCTGAAGTCGCCCACACGCCCCTGGGAATGCGGATCCTGGGCAATTTCGTCCACAAAGTCTGCGGCTGCGGGCCGGAGTGGACCCCGGGGAACGTGGCAACCGAGTCCATCCGGCGCATCCGCGAGCAAGTCGGCGGTGAACGTGTCATCTGCGCCCTGTCCGGGGGGGTTGACTCGGCGGTGACCGCCGCGCTGCTGCACCAGGCCGTCGGTCCTCGGCTCAAGTGCATCTTCGTCAACAATGGCCTGCTGCGGGCGGGGGAGGCGGAAAGCGTGCAGGAGGTGTTCCAGCGCAACATGGGGCTGGACCTGATGTACGTGGACGCCACCGGGCGTTTCCTCGACCGTCTCCATGGAGTGACCGACCCGGAACAGAAAAGGAAAAACATCGGGGAAGAGTTCATCCGGGTGTTCGAGGGAGTTGCCTCGGAGCTTCACGACACTGGCTTCCTGGCCCAGGGCACTCTCTACCCGGATGTCATCGAGAGCGAGACGCCGGAAAACCAGGCCTCCGCCCGAATCAAGACCCACCACAACGTGGGGGGACTCCCCGAACACATGGAACTGGAGCTGGTGGAACCGCTGCGGTATATGTTCAAAGACGAGGTACGGGCCGTCGGGCTGGAACTGGGGCTTCCCCGGGAGATTGTCTACCGGCAGCCCTTCCCCGGACCCGGGCTGGCCATACGCATCATTGGCGAGGTCACGCCGGAAAAGCTGGACATCCTGCGAGGCTGCGATGCGATAGTCCAGGACGAAATATGGGACGCCGGGCTGTACGAGGAAATTTGGCAGAGCTTCGCGGTCCTCAGCGACAACCGGACCGTCGGCGTGATGGGGGACTTCCGCACCTACGGATACGTCTGCGCCATTCGTGCCGTTTCCAGCGACGACGCCATGACCGCCGACTGGGTGCGGCTCCCCTACGATGTGCTGGGGCGGATCTCCACCCGCATCGTCAACGAGGTGGAGGGAGTCAACCGGGTGGTATACGACATCACCAGCAAGCCTCCGGGGACGATTGAATGGGAGTGACCCACCAAATCGGACAGGAGACTGGAATGTGCGGCTACCCGGTTTTCCCGGGGTTTGACGTTCGGATTTTGCCGTGAGAGTCCTTCTTGTCGGATCCGGCGGCAGGGAACACGCGCTGGCCTGGCGCCTGACGCAAAGTCCCAACCTCACCGATCTTTGGGTGGCCGGAGGAAACGCCGGAACGGCCCAGTTGGCGGAAAATCTCCCCGTTTCTCCGGAGGACGTTGAAGGGGTTGTCGGAACCGCTCAATCCCACGATATCGACCTGGTGGTGGTGGGGCCGGAGGTGCCGCTGGCCCTGGGCCTGGCAGACCGGTTGGGGGCAGAGGGGATACCCGTGTTCGGGCCTTCCCAGGCCGCGGCCCGACTGGAGTCCAGCAAGAGCTACGCCCGGCAGATTATGTCTGGTGCGGGGGTGCCCTCCCCGGTTTACCGGGTCTTCCACGAGTCCGGCCCGGCGGTGGAGTACGTCCAGGCCGTTGGCGCTCCGGTGGTGGTCAAGGCGGACGGACTGGCGGCGGGGAAGGGGGCGGTGGTCTGCTCCACGGTTGAAGATGCCTGCCTGGTGGTCCGGGACTGCATGGAGCAGGGCGTTTTCGGGCCGGCGGGAAGGACGGTGGTCATCGAGGAATGCCTTGGCGGCTCCGAGGTCAGCCTGTTCGCCTTCTGCGACGGCGAGCACCTTTCCAACCCGGTGGCGGCCGGCGATTACAAGCGGGCCCGCGACGGAGACCTGGGACCCAACACCGGCGGGATGGGCAGCATCACTCCTCCGACGGGATGGTCAACGGCGGACTCGGCAATGGCGATGGACCTGGTCATGCGGCCCACGGTGGACGCCATGGCGGAGCGGGGCACCCCCTTCCGGGGCGTTCTGTACGCCGGGCTGATGGTCACCGAATCCGGCCCCAGGGTGCTGGAGTTCAATTGCCGGTTCGGGGACCCGGAGACCCAGGTCATCCTTCCGCTGCTGGTCAGCGACCCCATCGAGGTGATGAAGGCGTGTGTCGAAGGGAGATTGGCAGAATTGCCCGTTGAATGGTCTCGGGAGGCCCGGGTGGGGGTGGTGATGGCATCCGGCGGGTACCCGGACCATTATGAAACCGGATTCGAGATCCGGGGGCTGGACGCCGGGTTGCCCCACACCCAGGTCTTCCACGCCGGCACCCGGTGGGCAGGGGATGGAACAAATGCCCCGGTTGTGACCAGTGGAGGAAGGGTGCTCACCGTGGTCGGAGCCGGAGACACGGTGGAGGTCGCCCGGGAACGCGCCTACCAGCGGGTCCAGGCCATCGACTTTCAAGGGGCTTTCTGGCGGACCGACATCGGAGCGGCGCCCACCGGGGAGTTGGCCCAATAATGGCGTCTCAGTCCCGCATTGCCGACCCGGCGTCCCTGAGAGAGGGATTCCTCGCGGCCCAGCAGTCGGGGGGATTGCCGCCGTCGGCGTCGCGCCGCTGGAAGGACTTCGACCGGCTGGCGGCCCTGCTTTCGGAGGACGCCCTGGCGTCGTTGACCGAGGACGAGGCGGCCGCCTTGTACCGGGCCTGCGGAGGCGCCAGGGGACGGGAGTTCAGGAACAATCCCGTCGAAGAGATTAGGGATTCCCTCGATTTTCTCCTTTATGATACTATCAAACTGGAAGGCCGGTTCCACGAATGCGTCGCAGATGAAGGGGCGTACAAGCTCCACGGAGCGGGGAAAGAATTCGCCTCCTTTGTACTGTGCCTTCGGGACCCCCGTTTGTTTGGGGTATGGAACACCGGGGCTGAACGGGCGTTGCGGCGACTGGGACTGCACCCCGGTACTCTGAACCGGGGGCAATGGGGAGTCCGTTACATCGACCTGCTGGACGCCCTCCAACGGCTTGCTGCCCGGTTCGGCCTGTCCGACCTGGCTGAAGCCGACCGGTTCGCGGCCTGGACCGCCCAGCAAAAAGAGCCCGTCAGCGACTGAAATCCGCAACCCGAATCCGTCGGAAAACGACCCGGAACCTGGAGGACGATTCCATGGCGTGGCTGGATACGCTTCAAACCCTGAAAACCGAGCTGGATGATACACGAAGGCAGCGCAAGCAGCAGGCGTCGGAAGCTGAACAGCAGCGGCGGGTGCAGCGCGAGGAGTTGTCCCAAATCGCCGAGTCCCTGGGCATCGCATCCCTGGTGGCCGATATGAACCGGGTGCTGCTCCAGGACTCCGGAACGCTGGACTCCTACTCCTCCTGGGAACCGTCCCAAGAAACATCCCCTTCACCCCTTCCCATGCTGGCCAGCGACGAGGAAGAGGACGAAGAGGAAGCCGACTACATCAGCGCCGAACTCACCTGGGATGAAGACGGGGAACGGGAAATCGCCGTAGACTTGGGAATCGGGGAAGACGGGGTCTATCTCCAGGTTAATGGAATAGACACGCGCATCGAACGCGAGGCGCTGGAACAGGCCCTGATAGAAGCTTTCAGGGATGAACTTCAGGTATAGAAGGAGATATTTGTTGTGCCGCTAGTTGGTGTTGTCATGGGGAGCGCCAGCGACGAACCGGTGGTCAAGGGGACCATCGAAGTGCTGGAACAGCTCAAGGTTGATTATGAAGTCCGGGTCATGTCGGCCCACCGCACTCCGGAGCGGGTGCAGGAATACGCGACCACGGCCCGGGACCGGGGCATCGAAGTCCTGATCTCGGCGGCCGGCGGGTCGGCGGCCCTGGGAGGGGTGTTGGCGTCCTGGACTACCATTCCGGTGATCGGGATCCCGCTGGCGTCCAGCCAGCTCAACGGCTGGGACTCCCTCCTTGCCACGGCCCAGATGCCGCCCGGAATCCCCGTGGCCTGCATGGCCGTGGGAGAATGGGGGGCCCGCAACGCAGCATTCTTCGCCGCCGAAATCCTGGGCTTGAGGCACGAGGAAATCCGCGAGGCTTACGAGGACTACCGGCGGGGCCTCCGGGAACGGTAGCGTGACTGTGCCTGCCTCCGGTCCCAGGACGGGACAACCCCTGGCGGTCCTGACCGATTTCGATGATACCGCCGCCAAGCAGAACGTCGCCGAGTTGCTCCTGCGCCGGTTCGGAGACCCCTCCTGGGAAGAAGTCAGGGCACGTTTCCGCGCTGGGGAACTGTCCCTCAAGGACTACCAGGAGATCGCCTTCAGGGACGTGACCGCCGGTGAGGAGACGATGGCGGGTTATGTCAAGGCCAATGCCAACCTCCGGCCCCATTTCGGCGAGATGCTGTCCTACTGCCGGTCACGGGACATACCCGTTGCGGTCGTCAGTCACGGGCTCGACTTCTACATCGAAGCGGTGCTCCGGTCGGAGGGAATGGAAGAGGTTCCGGTCTTTTCGGTGACCACGTCCTTTGAACCGGGTGGGATCCAGTATTCCTATCCCTTCCCCTACCCGGGCGAAGAACACCGGGGCAACTCCAAGGGTATCATCGTGGACCGCTACCGGTCGGAGGGCAGGTTTGTCATCTACGTCGGTGATGGACGCTCCGACCTGGAACCCGCGGAACGGGCCGACCTGGTGTTCGCCCACATGATCCTCGCTGAGGAGTGTTCCAGCCGGAACATTCCATTCCGTCCTTTCCGGGACTTCGGGGACGTTCTGCGCGCCTTGAAAGAGCTGGTTGGCTGACGGACCAGTGACCATTCTCCGCTAATATGCTGGACCAACCCGAGAATCAATAATGGACTTTTCACTGGGCCCGGTCACGTTTGGACTGTGGGGAATCGCTCCCCTGCTGGTTTTCTTTTTCCTGTATTTCCTCCCAACCATCATTGCCGTGGCATTCAAGAAACGCCGCGCTATCTGGATTGTGCTGGTCAACGTGCTGACCGGCTGGACATTCATCGGCTGGGTGGTAGCATTGACGTGGTCGCTGGCGGCGGCCCGGGACAGATGAACAAGCCCTTCGGAAAAGCTGCCAGGAAGGGGGCCGTCCGGGTGCTGGAACTCCCGCCCGGGCTCTCCAGAGGGCACTATCGCCAGGAGGCTCTCAATTGATTGACCGGTATTCCAGGCCCGCGATGAAGCAGGTCTGGTCCGACGAGAACAAGTACCGCAAGTGGCTGGATGTCGAGCTTGCCGTCGCCCATGCCTGGGCCGAGGAAGGAGTCATTCCCCGGGAAGACATGGCCCGGCTGGGGAAGGCCGAATACAACCATCAGCGCATGATGGAGATTTTCGAAACCACGCGGCACGACGTCACTGCCTTTCTCACTTCCATCACCGAGGGCATCGGGCCGGAAGGGCGCTGGCTCCACCTGGGCATGACCTCGTCGGACATGCTGGATACCGCCCAGGCCCTTCAGATGGTGGAGGCCGGTAACCTGTTGCTGCAGGAGGTGGACGGCGCCATTGAGGCCCTGGCAACCCAGGCCGTCGCCCACAAGGACACTATCATGATGGGCCGGACCCACGGCGTCCACGCCGAGCCAATGACCTTCGGCCTCAAGCTGGCCCTCTGGTGGGACGAAATGCGCCGCCAGCGGGAGCGGCTGGCCAGCGCCGTGGAGTCCGTGCGGTATGGCAAGATTTCCGGTGCGGTGGGCACCCATGCGACCATTCCCCCTTCCGTTGAAGATCGGGTGTGTCGCCAGTTGGGATTGGAAGTGGCCCCGGTTTCCAACCAGGTCATCCAGCGGGACCGTTACGCCCACTTTGTGACCACGCTGGCCCTCATCGCCGCCTCCCTGGAAAAGTTCGCCACCGAGATCCGGGGTATGCAGCGCACCGAGGTCCACGAGCTGGAAGAACCCTTCGGGTCAGGACAGACCGGATCATCCTCGATGCCCCACAAGCGGAACCCGGAGCTGGCCGAACGGATTTGCGGGCTGGCGCGGCTCATACGCGGCCACAGCGTCACTGCCCTGGAAAACGTGGCGCTTTGGGGGGAGCGGGACATCAGCCACTCCTCCGCCGAGCGCATCATCCTCCCCGACTCCTGCCTGGGACTGGACTATATCCTCAGCATCTTCACCCGCATCGTCAGGGACCTGCGGGTGTTCCCCGACCGGATGTGGGCCAACGTGGAAAGCAGCCGGGGGCTGATTTTCAGCCAGCAGACCCTCCTGGCCCTGGTTGACCGGGGCATGGCCCGCGAGGACGCCTATAAAATCGTCCAGCGCAATTCGATGCGGGCCTGGGATGAAAACGGCGACTTCCGCGATCTGCTGAAGGCCGACGGCGAAGCTCTGGCCCACCTGTCCACTGGCGAGATGGACCAGATCTTCGACTATTCCTACTACACGCGGTACGTGGACGACACCTTCCAGCGGATCGGCCTGCTTCCGGCCAAAGTTGCCGTGTAATCGCAGAAAACCCCCTAAGCCAAAACCCAAACTCTTACGTATAGTTACCGGGAACATTATGTATATAGAAACTGAACTGCCCAATTTCCTGCACCGCGGCAAGGTCCGCGATACCTACTCGGTGGATGACGACACGCTGTTGATGATCGCCACCGACCGCATTTCGGCCTTTGACGTGGTCCTGCCCACCGGGATTCCCAGCAAGGGGAAGGTCCTGAACCGCATTTCCGGGTTCTGGTTCGACAAGACCGCCCACATCGTTCCCAACCACCTGATCTGCCTGGCCGACGCGCCGGAGGTGGCATCCAGGTACAGGAGCAGCGAGGCCATCGGCAGCCTCCAACCTGATTTGGCCCAGCAGGCGATGGTCGTCAAGAAGGCGGAGCGCATCGACATGGAGTGCATCGTCCGGGGCTACATCACCGGCTCGGCCTGGGGCGAGTACCGCCGCCAGGGGACCGTATGGGGCCTGCCCATGCCCACGGATATGCTGGAAGGAACTCCCTTCCCGGAGCCGTTGTTCACGCCTACGACCAAGGCCGAGGAAGGCCACGACGAGAATATGACGCCCCAGCAGGTCGTGGACATGGTGGGCGCGGAAATGGCCCGCAAGCTGGAAGAAGTCAGCATCGCGGTCTACTCCTTCGCCGACCAGTACGCCAAGGAGCGGGGCATCATTCTCGCGGACACCAAGATGGAGTTCGGCCTGCTGGACGGGGAACTCATCCTCATCGACGAGCTGCTGACCCCGGACTCCAGCCGGTTCTGGGACGCATCCGGCTACGAGCCGGGGAAGGCCCAGCCCAACTTCGACAAGCAGTACGTCCGCGATTATTTGACCGAACAGGGTTGGAACCAGGAACCCCCGGCGCCGGAGCTCCCCGGCGACATCGTGGCCAGGACCACGGAGCGTTACATCGAGGCCTACCACCTCCTCACGGGAGAGCACCTTCCGGCCTGACCTGGCGCACCCGGGGATATATTCGGAGGAGAGAACTTGCCAGAGTCACGCAGACGGAGACGCCGCGGCCGGCCCGTGGTTTCCAACAGGGGGGCCGGAGCGCCCGGGGCAACCACCAGGCCGCGCCCCCGGCGCAACAGTTGGCTGTACATCATCGCATCGGCGTTTATCGCAATCCTGGTGATCGCCGGATTCGCCGTAGGCGGCCTGGCCGGGATCGGGGGCGGCGGCACCCAGGGATCGGCCGAAGGCTACGTTGAAGGGCTGGGACTCCAGCACAACGTGATGCTCACCAAGAAC
This sequence comes from uncultured Dehalococcoidia bacterium, assembly GCA_951812535.1. GTDB lineage: Bacteria > Chloroflexota > Dehalococcoidia > Lucifugimonadales > UBA3495 > CATOSK01. The sequence continues at coordinate 69,692 of CATOSK010000004.1, forward strand.
CATCTCCCGGAGTCCCAGACCGTCGAGTACAACACCGTTCCCGGAACCTCCGGCGACCATTGGGCCCGCTGGTCCGAATGCGGTTTCTTCGAGGAGGAATTGCCCGACGAGCGGGTGGTGCACAACCTGGAGCACGGCAACATCGTGGTCAGCTACAACTTCACCGACTCCGCCCGGATTGATGAGCTCCGCGATGTTTTCGACGACATCGGGTTGTCCAATGTTCACGGGGTCGCCCGTGCCTACCGGCAAATCCCGGAGGGCGATGTGGCCCTGACCGCCTGGGGTGTTTCCGACCAGATGACCGGGATCGACGAAGACCGCATCCGGGAATTCTTCGAGACCTACGCCGGCCGGCTCGGGCCCGAAGGAAACATCCCGTGCCTTAACAGCGGCGTGATGCCCTAACCGGCCCGTTGTGAGTTGGAACAGGTGTTTCTAGCCAGGGTTGTGGTCACCCTCAAGCCCGGCGTCAACGACCCCCCGGGTCTGACGGTCATGGATACCCTCAAGAATCTGGGTTACGACTCCGTGGACAGCGTGCGGCTGGGGAAATACCTGGAGGTGCGGCTGGACGTTCCTGACTTGACCTCCGCCCAAGCCAGTGTAGCTGCTATGTGCGATCAGCTCCTCGCCAACCCGGTCATCGAGGAGTACCGGTTTGAAATCGCGGAAATCCCGGATTAGCCCGGCGGTCCTGGGCGGCGTGGTCCCAGGCACCGGTCCGGCCCTGCTGACAGTTGCCTCTTTCCGGCACTGGTGATCATCCCCTACAATGAGTGCATGGAAACGGGAACGCAGAGAAACGGCACACTCCTCCCGTAAAGCCGCGGTTCCAGTGGGGTCCGGCGATTGTCCCAGAACACGACAGGGAAGTCGTCTCACATTTGTCCCATTTATGTCTCACTTTGTCCCACCTTGTCTCATAGGGGCACAATCATGCCTCGATATCGGCACGTTGATGTCTCCCTTTGGGTCGGGATTTCAGCGCGATTGAGCGTCGAAGCTCCCCTTTGGCTCTAAATGTCCCACAAATTGTTTTTCTGGCGTCTCTAGCGGTTCCCAATGCCATGTCCGTCAGCGGCTCCGGATGGTTTGACAACCCTTGACCCGTCTGCTGGAATGACCCGGTGTCTCAACCTTATGTCCAACAACCAAGGAGGTGATCCTCATGCCTTTGGCCGGTAATACGCGCGTCTACGTCGGCGCGGAAAGTCACGGTCTGTACCGCCTCTCACCGGGAGCCAACGAATGGGAGGTCCTCACCAACGGCCTGCCCGAACGGGTCCAGGTGCAGGGGATCGCATTGCATCCCGACAAGCCGGAGGTGGTGTTCGCCGGAACCAATCGGGGGCCCTACCGCAGCTCCGACGCCGGAGACCACTGGGAACGCCTGGATTACCCCTCCGATGGCCCCGGGGTTTGGTCCTTCATGTTCCGCCCCGGTGACCCCAGGGTCATGTACCTGGGCACAGCTCCCGGGGAGATCCACCGCAGCGTGAACGGGGGGGACTCCTGGCAGAAGCTGCCCGCTGCCATGGGCTCCAACGAGTGCCAGATGGCCTTCCCCACCCGGGTGATCGGTCTGGCTGCCGACCCCAACTTCCCCGACGAGATTTACGCCGCCCTGGAGGTCGCCGGCGTTATCCGGAGCGCCGACGGAGGCGACACCTGGGATGAAGTGACGGGTAACCTGGCCCCCAGCGAGGATACCCTTGACCTCCACGGGGTCCAGTGCAGCGCCGCGTCCCCTCACACGGTGTTCATCACGACCAGGCAGGGGCCATTCCTCAGCCCGGACCGGGCCGGCAGCGGAGAATGGATACCCATCCAATTCGGCAACTTCTCGGAGATTACCTACACCAGGGACCTGTGGGCCGCTCCCTACGACCCCAACCTCATGTACGTATCCATCGGGGCAGCCGCCCGCAGCAGCCAGGGAGCCCTCTACCGGAGCCGGGACCTTTTCCGCACCTTTGAGCCGGTCGGGTCCGGCATCACCGCCAACAGCACGATGATGGCGGTCCGCGCCGATACCCGGGCCCCGGCCAACGTCTTCTGCGTCGCCCGGGACGGCGAGGCCTTTGGGTCATCCGACGAAGGTTCCACCTGGACGGCGTATCCGTTGCCCATCGATGCCAAGGAAGTACGCGGCTTGGCTGTCGGGTAAGGGGAGAGGTATCGGGATTTGCCCGGCCACCAACAGGCGAGGAAGCGGAAGAGACCACCGGCGGACTGACCGCCCCGGTGGTCTCTCAATGTGCTGTGTCTCAGGTTTTCCGGTGGATGCCCTGCCCATGCATCCCGCCGGAGGGGACTGGCAAGGGCCCCCTAGCCGACGCTGGATTGCAGCAGCTCGACAATCTCCGTGACGCTGGCCCTTTGCCAGTCCTCGGCCTTCGCGCCAGTGCGGGCACGCCGTTCCCGCCCGAACTCCTGGTCGGTAATGTCGGGATTCTCCGCGCGGATGGCTTCCTCGATCTCGACCATTTCCCGGTCCGCGGCTTCCGGACGCTCGATCCAGTGGCAGATATACTGGTGGTCCCTGGTGTAGAAGACCGCCGTCGGGATGGACATCCACTCCCCGTTCTTGAGGAACTCGTTCATTATGTCGTGGTGCTGGTCCCGGGGGAACACGCTCATCTCGAAACCGCCGGCTTCGGCAATCCTGGCCAGGATGGGCAGTCCCCGCACCACGTCGCCGCACCAGTCCTCGCATAGCACCAGCATCCTGGCTGGGCCGTCGGGACGCTGGTTCAGAGACTGGAGGGCCTGGGTCTCTTCATCGGAAACCTGGAAGGCATCGTAATAGGCGTCCATCCGCGCCTTGTTCACATTGATCTGGGCCATGTAGTCCGGATATGTGAACCCTTCGCTGAACCTTTGGGGAGTTACCACGCTGGTCTCACGGGCCATAACAAACCTCCAAGGCTATATGGTTGCAATTGGTCTGGACTGCCGAGTCTCATCCGGTCGAACTGGGTCCACGGGAGCGGGCCAACGGCCCGTCAACCGATTTCTCAACCCGTGTGCCCCTCGAACCCGATCTCCACCGTGCCGTCGGGGTAAACGATGATGGGCACGGTATCCCCGTAGTCCAGGGCTTCGTCAAGGGTCTCCTGGGATTGGTCCACCCGCCGTTCCTCGTACTGGATCTTCTGGCGGCGCCACGCGTCGCGCAACCGGTCGCTGGCTGGTCAAACGGTGAGGGTATAGACGATGGGAATGTCGGCCATGGGAGCCTCCCGCTGGGCTAGGTACGGCAATTCTACAATGCGCGCACTGTGATGTCATTACGGGCGCGAACCGGGGCGTCGGGGCGGTCCATGCTCCGCGCCCAACCTTGTCCATGGAAACCCCCGCCGATATAATTGGCCCATGCCTTCGGGTCCAGTCTCAGGGTCACGCTCCCCGAACGGCAAAGAGGAGGAAAGTTGATAGCCCTTGTAGTAACCATCAACATTAAACCTGGATTCAAGGACCAGTTCATGGAGTCCATGCTGGGGGATGCCCGCGGTTCCAACAACGACGAGCCGGGGTGCCTGCGCTTCGACGTCCTCCAGGACAACGAGGACGAGAACCGGTTGCACCTGTTCGAGGTTTACCAGGACGATGCGGCGGTGGATGCCCACCGCAACGCCCCCCACTACCTCAAGTGGCGTGAGGAGTGCGCGGACTGGTTCGCCACCGAGAACGTCCGCCGGCTAGCCACCCCGGTCTACCCGCCGCCGGAAAAGTGGGAGAAGCGCCCTCCGGTGGACTAGCCGCGCCTCTGGCCAGACCCAAGAACCGCAGCCCGTTCAATGGGGCTGCGGTTGTTTTATTGGACTCCTATCGGTTGCGTTCCAGCACCTTGCGGAAGGCCGCGCAGAAATCCGCGATGTCTTCCTCAGTGATCAGGGTAGACAAGGACCCGACCAGGTTGGACGCAACCAATACGCCCTCGTTCAGGAGGCCTAGGAACATCCGGTGCCTCAGGTCCGCGTCCTCGGCGGCAATGTCCCGATAGGTGCGGACCTCCGCAGACGTGAAGTGGATTCCAAAAAGCGAACCCAGGCCGGTGACCTGCACCGGCGTTTCCAGTTCCGTGCAGACTTTCCTGACGCCCTGCCTGAGCGTCTCGGTCAGCTCGGCCAGATTGCGGTAAACGGACGGCGTGAGCAACTCCATAGTCGTGGCTCCGGCAACCATTGTGACCGGGTTGGCGTTGAACGTGCCGGCATGGGAGACTCTGGGCCCCCTGGTGGGGTCGTACAAGTCCATGATGTCCTTCCGCCCGCCGAAGGCGCCGACGGGAAATCCTCCGCCGACAATTTTGCCCAGGGAAGTCAGGTCAGGGGTAACCCCGTAGGTTTCCTGGGCCCCTCCCTGAGCCACTCGGAAGCTGATGACCTCGTCGAATATGAGCAGGCTTCCGTTGTCCTGGGTGAAGTCGCGGAGCATGTCCAGGAACTCCGGGTCTGCCGGGACCATCCCCACGGACCCAAGCACCGGTTCTACAATCACCGCTGCCAGGTCTTCCCGGTTTTCCTCGAGGATCCGTCGTGCCGTTTGTGTTTCGTTGAAGGGTATGATGACTACGTCGAGCGCGACGTAGTCCGGCAGTCCCGCGCTGGCTGGAACGGGACGGGGATTGTCCGCGTCGCCGGCTGATGCCGGGTCGACCCGCACGCTGACGCTGACGGAGTCGTGAGTCCCGTGATAACCCCCCTCGGCCTTGGCGAACCGCTGGCGGCCGGTGAAGGCCCGCGCGGCTCGGAGGGTGTTAAGGGTGGCCTCGGTCCCGGAATTGGTGAACCTTACCTGGTCAAACGACGGGACACGCTCGCAGAGCAGCTTGGCCAACCGTACCTGGGTCCTGCTGGGGGCGTTGTATGCCAAGCCCTTCGACGCTTGCTCGGCAACGGCCCGGAGGACCGGTTCGGGGCCGTGACCGAGGATCATGGTGGTCATGGTGTTGATGAAGTCGAGCCGGTCGACGCCGTCGGCGTCAACCACGTGGCACCCAGAGGCGGACTCAATGAAGATGGGGTATGGATTCCAGAAGATCGAGTTGCGGCTGTCTCCCCCGGGGAGGTATTCCCTGGCGTCTTCCCAAAGGGCGCGGGAGTTTGGAGTCAGTTGCAGGTAGCGTTCCAACTCGCTGTCGGTGCGGACCATATCTTTGCAGGTCTCCTCGCTGGGATGTGGCGCCCATAATAGCACGGCAGCGCCGCAAGGCGCCGGGATTCGGGCGCCGGGGAACGAAACAGCGGCCGGAATTAAATTCCGGCCGCTGAAGTCCCGTCCTGCTTATGCGGTGAAGCAGCTATTGGGCTGGGGCCCGCCGCATATCCTTGACCCGAATGTTGGAGACGAGAAACACCGATTCGTCCAGCCTGCGGATGGCGAATTCCTGGAACTCGTCGTTGACCACCAGGTACTGGGACATCGCGGCTCTCAGGTCATGTTTGAGAGCTTCCATCATTTCCGGGGCGAGGTCCATCCGGTCCCGCATCAAAGCCAGGTGAAGCCTGTCCCGGGCTGCGTTTTTCGTTTCGCTTTTTCTGGTGACGACCCACCGTATCAGATCACGCATGAGAGTACGCTCCCCGATTGATGCCCATGATAACCCGCACCTTGTCCATGACACCGGATTTGGGCCGCAATTCCATTAGAGGAACATCGTCGCCGTCAATGCGGGCCGCGATGCGGGAAAATGCTGCGCCTGAAGTGGAACGCTTGTCGTGGATGACAGGAACGCCCTGGTTGGTGGCGATTATCAGGCGGTCGTCGGCGGGAACCATGCCGATTACATCGATGGCCAACAGTTCGACAATGTCCTCCTTGCCCATCATGTCCCCTCTCTTGACCATGCCGGGCCTGACGCGATTGATGATGAGCCGCGGGTTGTGCAATCCTTCCGCTTCCAGCAGCCCGATCACCCGGTCAGCGTCGCGAATGGCGGAGACCTCAGGGGTCGTGACGATTATGGCCTCGTGGGCTGCGCCAATGGCGTTCTTGAACCCCTGCTCGATGCCGGCGGGACAATCGATCAGAACGTAATCGAACTCGCCTTCCAACCTGCCGCACAACGTCTTGAGTTGTTCCCGGTCGATGCAGTTCTTGTCCCTCGTCTGGGCAGCCGGAATCAGGTAGAGATTCGAGTCGTTCTTATCCCGGATCAATCCCTGGTGGAGTTTGCAGTTGCCTTCGATTATGTCCACGAGGTCGTATACGATGCGGTTCTCCAACCCCATGACGACGTCGAGGTTGCGGAGGCCGATGTCGGTATCGATCACGGCAACGCGGTGGCCACGCATGGCCAACCCGGCGCCAATGTTGGCAGTGGTGGTGGTCTTGCCTACACCACCCTTTCCGGAAGTAATAACGATGGTCTTACCCGTCATACAGTGTTCCTCCCATATAGGTTGCGAACCGGCCGGCGTAGTTCTGGACGAAAACCGACTGCCGGCGGACGTAGGCTATCTCGGGCCTGCTTGGACCGGCCCTGGGGCGCTTCTTTCCTTCGGGAGCGATGCCGACGTGGGGACCGATCTGGAGCCGCGGAGCCTGCAGAACCGTTGCAACTATTACCGCTGTCGGGTCTCCGGAAGCTCCAGCGTGGGCAACGCCGCGAAGGGTGCCGTATACGAAGATATCGCCGTCCGCAATCAACTCGGCCCCCGGGTTAACATCCGCGAGGACCACGATGTCTCCGGGGTAGGAGATGACTTCACCGGAGCGGCAGGTTGTCTTTAGGAGCAATGCTACTTCGCCCCGGTCCAATTGCTCTGGAGCACCGGGCTGGGGCGCCGCCTTCCCAGCCGACCAAGGTGCGTGGCTGTCGCGGGCTGGTTTCGCAGTGTTGGAGGACCCTTCCAAGCGGCCGGATGCTGCCGCTTCACCACTTTGAAAGGCGGAGGATGCCACGGTGGTCCGGGAGGCTCCTTTTCTCACTGCCGATCCCATCTTGGATGGGAGGAGCTTTGGGTCGTTGTGCGAGATGCCGGAGGCTTCCTGCCGGCCTGGAAGGAGAGGTTCGGGTGAGGGATCACCGGAGTTGGGGACAGGATCCACCGCGGCTTCTTCGATGGACAACTCCCCCAAGAACCGGGAGACGGTCACTCCGGTCTCGGCATCCAGGAGTTCCTTGATCGTGACGAGTTCGTTGCTGCGGAGCATCCTCCGCCCGACGCTGACTGCCACGGTGCCATTGGAATACAGGAAACGGTTCCCGGCGACGTGGGAACGGAGGGCATCAAGGGCTTTGCCTATGGGGGCATCGTCGTCGATGTTGACGCTGACGTTGGAACCTCGGCCGATGACCCGGACCAGATCGTTATCCGACATCTATTGAATCCCGCCCGCTTCCGCATTCGGAAAGTTGGCTTGCCAAAGGATTGCGGCGCGCCGGGGGATGAGGGAAAAGACGGCGACAGGAGCCGGCAGGGGGAAACAGGAGAAACAACTGCCCAGCCCAAACACATCCACCCGGGGTTGCCTCTGCTTTATATCAATCGCGTTTATGTAATTTCAAGGAGTTTGGGCGACTGATTCGCGAGTTTTATGTCTATCGGGAAACACAGCAATGCGAAGGGGCCACCGCTATCACCGCGGTGGCCCCGATTGGCGCAGAGTGGAGCAGATTGGCGGCCGGGCTCAGTCATCGCCAGCGGCGGCAACAGCCGGAGCGGCAACCGGGCGGGCTTCTCCCCGGAAGTAGATGCCCCTCCAGAATGGCAGGAGGATGGTGAAAAGGACCACCACGGTGAACAGTGCACCGACGAATGCCATCACCAGTCCAACAGGCCAGATGTCAGCCAACCGTCCGTAAAGCAGATTCGCGAAGGCCATGCTGCCGCCGACGTGCATGGAGTACACCGAGGCCACCCGTCCGCGAATCTCGTCGGGGACGACCTGCTGGATGATGGTGTGGGTGATGGTCATGAAGCCGGCGGTACCCAAACCCATGAGGACCGCAGCCGTCAGGGAGATGCCCGTCGAGGCGGATAATCCCAAGCCTATGGGGGTCAAGCTGCTGGTGAAACCGAGCAGGAGGAAGATCCGCCCACGAGTCAGGTGGCTGATTATCCCCCCAACGAATACAGAGGAGACGAGGGCTCCCAGCCCAAGGGCGGACATTAGGAGAAACACGTGGTCCTGGTTGAATCTTGCCCCGGCAGGGGTGAGCTTCTCCTGGGCCAGGGGCGGTAGCATGGACTCGAAGGACATGACCAGAACGCAGTGGGCGACAGCCATCAGGATGATGCCAAACACCAAAGGCGTGCTATAGGCGTAGGCGAAGCCGGCGGTGGTATTGGCCCAGAAACTGCGCCGGCGGTCGATCACCCCACTGGACACGGTGCGGATGTTCAGGGCGGAAATCAACGCCAGGAGATAGAAGGTGGCGCAGGCCCAGAAGACCAGGGCCGAGGTCCCGAGCCCCGAAGCAACCGCCTCGGCGTCCAGCAAATTGTCTCCCTGGCCCAGGCCGCCAACCCCGGCGAGGTAGGACACAAAGAACAGGATCATAGGGCCGAAGAGGCGGGAACCCTGCTGCATGGCCTCGTTGAGGGCCACGGCGTTGGGGAGCCGTTCACGGTCGACCAGGTTGGGGGCCAGGGATTGGGCGGCGGTCTGCTGGGTAGCGCGAAGGGTGCCGTTGATCACAGCAAGGGCGACAACATAGAGCGGGTTGCCAATGCCCATCATTACGAGGACCGCCATGACGGAAGCCTGGGCAATCTGAAGGATGTATATCCACTGAAGGAGGGACTTGCGGGTAACGCGGTCAGCCAGGTAACCGATGAAGGGGGTGGCGAAGAAGCGGGGCGACATGGCTGCGAAGGTGACGAGGCCAACCCACAGCCCGCGGGTGCCTTCAAGTTCGGGAATTCCGAAGACCCATGCGCCTCGGGCTACGATGAGAGCCCATGCACCGCTGCCGCTGCACAGAGTGGCGAAGGCCAGGAACCGGTAGTCGCGGAATACGAGGGCGGCGAGGAAACGGTTGGCCTTGGCTGAGAAATAACCTCGTTGAGGCGCTTGCGCTGCAGCCATGGGGCTACTCCTAATTTCGTCTCACCCCGCCTGGCGAGAGCAGGAATCCATATTAGCGGGTGGGGGAGAACGCTCAGACGCGCAGGAATCAACAGGAATCGATCCGAACGCGCTGGGTTGGCAGTGTTAACGCATTATACTCCCCGAGGTCAGACGGTCAACCGGAGCGAAGACTTGGCAAGAGGCCGGGCCGCGGTGAGCGATTCCGGGTATGTGACCCTCCGTTATCGATACGACCGGGATTGGGGGAAATTCGCGGGGTGTGACAAACTGCGACATTTGCCTACATCTGAGCGCCGGCCGGGCCACCTGTTGTCGCGGGCTGGGACTGAAGAGTCCGGTCCTGTGGTTGTTTTGACGTTTGGGTTTCGCGATTTTGTCATCTTTGGTGGCAGGGGTTGAGGACAATGGTGCAAGCCCAGGACATTCTTCGGGCCCCTTTTCAGTCGGGGCGGCCGAAAACCGCCACGGAGCAGGTGAACGAGCCGGGCCTGCCACCGAGGTTGTGAGTGAGGCCAAGGTCGGCCTTCCGCAGCTGCCGGGGGCCAGCCTTGCCCTGGAGCTGCTTGTAGACCTCGTAAACCATTCTGATTCCGCTGGCTCCCACAGGATGGCCGAAGCACTTGAGGCCGCCGTCGGTGTTTACCGGGAGGTCGCCTTCCAGAGTAAAGGCGCCGGATTCCACATCCCGGCTGCCGGCGCCACGGCCGCTGAAACCCAGGTCCTCGTAGATGATGAGCTCGGTAATGGTGAAACAGTCGTGGACCATGGCGAGGTCGATTTCTTCCCGGGGACTGGCAATGCCTGCTTCCTGGTAGGCGGCCTGGCCGGCACGGGCTGTCTCGGGGAAGTGGGTGAAGTCCCAATCGTTGCGGAGGATGCCGAAAGCGCCAACGGCCAAGCCAAGGGCCTTTACCAAGACGTAGTCTTTTCTCAATCCCGCCGCGATTTCGGGCGTGGTGATGATGGCAGCGGCGGCACCGTCGCTTACCCCGCAGCAGTCGAAGAGTCCGAGGGGCCAGGCGATCATGGGAGCGTTCACGACCTGTTCCTCTGAGACCTCGCGCTGGAAGTGGGCCTTGGGGTTTAACGAGCCATTGTGGTGGTTCTTGGTGGCTATCTGGGCAAGGGTGCGCTTGCCCTCTTCGTAGGGGATCCCATATTGGTGGAAGTACCTGGTGGCCGCCATGGCAAACTGGGATGGTGGTGGAGTGGGAGGGGCAACGTCGGCACCGGGGGCTTCGGGTATGGCAAGGCCGGAAAAGCCCGAGTCCTTCAACTTTTCCACACCCATCGCGAGGACGATATCGTAGATGCCCGCGGCCACAGCGTAGCAGGCGTTGCGGAGGGCATCGGTGGCCGTCGCGCAGGCGTTCTCGACGCGGGTGATGGGAATGTAGTCCAGCTTGAGGGCTTCGGCCAGGGGCTGCCCGGTGCGGAATGAACTGACGGTGCCGAGCCAAGCGGCCTGAACGTCGGCGGGATCGATTCCGGCGTCCTCGAAGGCCTCATAGGCGGCTTCGACCATGAGGTCGGATGCGCCGGCATCCCACCGCTCACCGAACTTGGTGCAACCCATTCCCACAATTGCCACACGATCGCGAATGCCGTTCATCTGAAACCTCCGAAGGCGCTACCTGTGTTGGATCAGACCCGCTTGGGGATGGCTTTCCAATAGTAGTTGTGAACACCGTTGACGACGCGCAGCTTGCGGAAGCTCATCTCCACCGGCATTCCGACGGCAACCTCATCCAACTCCCGGTCGGTCATCATGCACAGGAGGCGGCCGCCGTCGTCGAAGTCAACGACGGAAACAACCAGAGGGGTGTCCACAGCGCCGGCGATGTAGTCCATGGAGTAGGTGAACACCGTTGCCGGGCGGTCGCTGAGCCGAACTGGCTGGGAGTTGTCCCGCTGCCGACAGTTGACGCAGACCCTTTGGGCAGGGTACTGGACGTAGCCACAGGCGCAGCATCTGGCCCCGTTGAGGCGAAGATTCTTGTCCGTCTCCCGCCACATGGCGGCGACGGATGGGGGGTTGGGCTGGGGCCGACGGGAGGCATCGTCCATCTCCCAAACATCCCGCCAGCGGGCGTAGGTCTCATAGCTCTCGAGGACGCGGCCGGAATCGAGGAAGCCGGACACTCCGCAGGTCTGGCAGCGGGCGCCGGTGGTCCTGAAAGACATGACGTCGCTCCCGTCGCCATAGGAAACAACAAGGTGCCGCTGTCCGGCAGGGGCGCGCTCCAACGAACCGGCAAGTAGCATGAAAGGGAAGGCGGCGCCGGTGTTGCCGAGGCGTCCAAACAGGGGGTCTTGCACCTGGCCGGGGCGGAACCCAAGAGCGCGGGCGAGGGCCGAGTGACGGCGGGCATCCGGCGCATACAAGACCAGCTTGTCGACGTCGGTGACGGTCATCTGATGGCGGCTGTTGAACCCGGCCACCGCCTGCCCAACGATCCGCTCCAGTCCTTCCTCGGTGGCGAACCGGTCTTCCCAGGTGCGGACGAATGGGTCGCCGGACGAACGCCAGGCGTCGAGCATATTTTCAGTGAGGGAGTAGGAATACTCCCACTCCGCGAGGAGGGCTTCCGAGTCCACGAGGAAAGCGGCGGCACCGTCACCGGAGTTGCGCTCGGTTTCGCCGCGGGGCGGTCCCTGACGATGGTCGGAGGCGACGACGAGGACACGACTGGCGGAGCCCGCGATAACGGAATCGAGGGCGGTCTTCAGGGCAGCGGTGCCGGCCCGCAGGACGTTGGTGACGTCCGCGGTGAAGATGTCGGGACGGAGGTCGAGGGCGGTGGCAACGATGGCCGCGCACTGCTTTTCGGCGTAGGGTGGAGTGGTGCTTGCGAAGACCAGAGCGTCCACCGACTTCCGGTCGATGACACTAAGGCAATCGGCTCCGGCGGCCACCGCCATGGTCACGCTGTCTTCGTCGAAGTTGGCAACGGCCCGCTCCCCGGGGCTATTCCAACCCGACGTATCGGGCCCCAGCCGGTAGCGTGGAACGTAGGCGCCGTAGGCGGTGATTCCTGGCACAGGCAAACTCTTACGGGGGAATTCAGGCCATGCTATCCAAAGGGTAGAGGGGTGTCAAACGTGGAATTCACGGTGGAAACCGGGGAACAAGCGGCGGGTGAACCGGCCGGGCGCGGGCGCTATGGTACAATTAGGGTGCCGGTTTCCGGCGGTGGATACCCTTATGGGTATCCTTCTTGCCATTCAGGCATGGAAGAAATTCCGGCCAGCAAGGCTTGGCAAAGGGGCGTCGGCGGAGTTCGAGGTTGAGCAAATCCCATTGGGTCCTGATAGCGCTGGTAATCCTGGTGGGGTCTGCGGCAGCCGTGCTGACGGCGCGATTCTGGCTGTCGTGGGACTGGGACGGGGTTACCCAAGCCGATACGCCGCCCGCTCCTCAAGCCATGGATGGGCTGCCCAGCGAATTCGGCCGGGTGGTGGAGGTGTGGGACTACCTGGAAGCAGAGCACGTCGACCGGGAACAGCTTGATCCGGAGAAACTCAGCGAAGGAGCAATAAGGGGTATGCTCGAGGCCCTGGAAGACCCCTACGCATCTTTTCTTGACTCGGAGCAGTTCGGGATTGAGACCCAAGACTACAAGGGGTACTTCGAGGGGATTGGGGCGCAGGTGGCCATCCGAGACGGGCAGTTGACCATCATTGCCCCCATGCCGGGGGCTCCGGCGCACAAGGCTGGGATTCTTCCAGGGGATGTGATCCTGGGGATTGACGGAGAAAGCACCCACCATATCACGCTGCTGGAAGCCGTAGCGAGGATCCGCGGTGAGAAGGGGACGAGGGTGGAACTGCTGGTGCTCCACATGAATGATACGGAGGCGGTCACCATCGTAGTCGAGCGGGGCGTTATCCCACTGACCAGCGTCAGTTTCGAGCTGCTGGACAACGGGTTGGGACACCTGACAATATCCAACTTCTCGGACACGACCAACGATGAGGTGAAGCAGGCGCTGGAGCAATTCGAGGAAGCCGGGGGCGCCGGCCTGATCGTGGACCTGCGGAACAATCCAGGCGGGTTGCTGAAATCTGTCGTAGACGTTTCGAGCCAGTTCCTGGAGGAAGGGATAGTTGTATACCAGATCGATTCCCAGGGACAGCGCAGAGACTGGAACGTCGAGTCGGGCGGGATTGGCGAGGCGGTCCCGCTGGTGGTGTTGATAAACCAGTTCAGCGCCAGCGCCAGCGAGGTGTTTTCCGGCGCGATGATCGACCACAAGAGGGCCACGGTGGTGGGCACTACCTCCTTCGGCAAGGGAAGCGTCAATACGCTCCGTCCGCTAAGCGACGGGTCGGGAATATATTTCAGCATCGCCAGGTGGTACACCCCCAAGGGGACGTTGATAGAGGGACAGGGGATCACGCCGAATATCATAGTGGAACCCCCGGTCGAGGCGGAAGAAGACGTCCAGCTGCAACGGGCAATTGAGGTCTTGGCGGAGCAGGCGGTAGGGATTGGCTAGGACGAAGAAGAAAACGGCAAAGGCGGCCACGGGGGGAGACGGCACGATTGCCGTCAATCGACGAGCACGTCACGACTACGAGGTCCTGGACAAATACGAAGCAGGGATGGTCCTGACCGGGACGGAAATCAAGTCGATTCGCGGCGGCAAGGTGGACCTGCGGGACGCGTATGCCCGTCCGGATGGCGGGGAGATGTGGCTGTTCAACGCGCACATCGCGGCCTACGGTCCGGCAAGCATCAACAACCACGACCCGCGACGGCCGCGCAAGCTGCTGCTCCACCGGGAGCAGATCGCGGAGTTGAGCGCGGCGGTGGCGCAGAAAGGGCTGACCATCGTGGGCCTGCGGATCTATATCCGAAACCACGTGGCCAAGGTGGAGTTGGGCCTGGCAAGAGGCAAGCGCCAGTACGATAAGCGGCGGGCCATCATTGAACGGGAACTGGACATGGCGGCGCGGCGGGCGGTGCGGAGTTACGGGTAGCACCTACGGGCAATCCGGCACCGCAAAATCTTGGATCAAAATATCGGGAGGAAGAATTGATCAGGAGCCTGGGCAACAAGACACCGAAGATAGCGGATACGGCGTGGGTCAGCGAGTTTGCCTACGTTGTGGGGGACGTGGAGATAGGCGAGCATTCCAGCATCTGGCCCGGGGTGACCATCCGGGGAGATGGAGAGAAGGGCATAGTCATCGGAAATTATGTAAACGCCCAGGAAGGCGCGGTCATCCACGGAAGCGGGTTGGTGGTGGAGGACTACGCGACCATCGGGCACGCCGTCGTGGTCCACGGGGATTTCATCGGAGAGGGCTGCCTGCTGGGGAACAACTGCACGTTCCTGCACCGCTCCAGGTTGGGGAAGCATTGCCTGATCGCGGCCAATTCGGTGATCCTGTCGGGCACCGATGTTCCTGAACGGTCCTTCGTCACCGGGATACCGGGGGAGGTGAAGCGGCAGGTCAGCGACGGGCAACTGGAGAACATGAAACACACTGCGTTGAGCCTGGTGGAACACGCCAGGGAGTTCAAGGAGAACGGGTTGTAACTGCCAGAGGATTGGCCAAGGATCGAACGGGGGAGCCTTCAGGCTCCCCCGCAGTTTTTGCGGCCGACCTTCTTGGCGAGCGGTCAGCCGAGGCGTTTGGCGACGGGCAAAACGCGGTCGGCGAGGTGTTCCATGACTTCCAGAGTGGCTTCCGTGCCGTCCACCCGGAAATCGTAGGTAAGCTGGTCAATGCCGAGCTCACGGCAGTAGTAGACGTCGTCGATGACCTCCTGGGTGGTCCCAATTACGAGGCCTCCGGTTCGTACCGACTCTCCCTCGTTTTCTCCCAGGTCGGTGAAGTGGAGGGAGCGCTTGAGCGAGATGGAGATGCTGTCCGGGTCACGGCCTGCTTCCTCGGTCTGTTGGCGCAAGTAGGGAAGGTTCCCGGCGACGAAGTCCGGGGTCTGGCGGGTGGTGTGCCAACAGTCTCCGATGACGGCGGTGCGGCGCAGGGCGCGGCGGGTGTGGCCTCCGATCCATATCGGTATGCTGGGTTTCTGGATGGGCTTGGGATAAAACTGGATGCCGTCAATTTGATAGAAACGGCCCTGGAAGTTGGGGTCGGAGTCGGTCCACAAGGTCCTGAATATCTGGAGAAACTCGTCGCTCATGGGCCCGCGTTCGGCGTAGGGTACTCCAAGGGTGTCGAATTCCTTTTCCAGCCAGCCAACGCCAACGCCACAGATCATGCGGCCGTTGGTAAGGACGTCCAACGAGGCAAACATCTTGGCCTGGACCACCGGATTCCGGTAGGGGAGGATGATGACGGTGGAGCCCAGCTTAATCGTGTCGGTGCAGGCGGCCATGTATCCAAGCATGGTCATGGTTTCCAGGAAGGGTTCTTCGGCCGGGCGGGAAAAGGACCCGTCGGCGGTGTATGGGTACTGGTCGGTGCCTCCAGTGGGCAGCACGATATGGTCTCCAGCAAGCACGGCCTGGAAACCCAACTGCTCGGCCCGCTGACAGAACCGGCGGATGGCGTCCCCATCAGGGAGCCGAGGGATGCTCAACGCTATTTCCACGAATCGCTCCTTGGCCGATGGTGAATCCGGGCCAGCTTACCGGCTGCCTCCTGGGGAGTCAATTGGAGACACAGGCGAGGCCCTGGTCCTTGATTTCACGGAGCCGGGCGGGACCGATTCCCTTGATCCGCACCATGTCGTCGATGGACGAAAATGGACGGAGGGTTATCAACTGGGCGGCTCGGGCCGGTCCTATGTGGCGGATCTTGTCCAGGTCCGAGATGGATGCGCTGTTTATGTCCACCTGGCCCGCGCCGCAAGAACCCGCGGGAGGAGGAGCCGGTGCGGGAGTTGGCGCTGGAAGGGGCGTGGCGGTTGGCGGTGGCAATGGGGTGGCAGTGGGCTGCGGGGTATTCGTTGGGGTTGGGGTTAAGGTGGCAGCGGGTGTCGGGACAGGCGTCACGGTTGGCAGGGACGTGGGGACCGGAGACGGGGCAGGTGTCGCGGTAGGCAAGGGCGTCGGGGCCGGAGAAGGAGCAGAGACGGGCGGCGCAGGTGGCGGGACTGGCGCCGGCGTGGAGGAAGCGGGCCCGTCTGCGGATTCCAAACCAGAAGCGCCCGCAGGATGGGGTGTCGCCGTCGGCTTCAGAGCGCTGGACGGAACGACGGATGGCGAGGATGCTCCGGTGGGTTGGGGCGACGCAGTGGGCGAGGGGACCGGAATCGCCGCTGCCGCAGGAGTCACCGGGGACAACGGCGAGATGTCCGGCCGCATCAACAATCCGGCGAACATTTGAGATGATCCCGGTTGGACCGGGGCAGGGGAGGGAGAAGGAATGACCCGCGCAGTAGGCGGCGCCGCGGTGACGTTGAGGACGGTTGGCGCGGGTACGGGGGTTGTTCCGGGAGCGGAAACGGGGGACGCGCAGGCTGTGGCGGATCCGACGACGACGACCCAACAGAACAGGGTTAGGGTGAGTCCATGATTAAGGAAGGTAGGTTTCAAGGTAAAATGCACTAGGGATGTCTTGGAGTGCCGTACAATTTAGTTGCCCGGGGAACAAATGACAACCTGGCGGATGTGTGAAACAGGGCTATTGCATCTGAAAGATACCACCATGCAGGCGCCGCAATTCGATACCTATATACCGCATTATCAACTATTGCCCTGTTTAATTTCTCGGCCATCTATACCCTCACTTAATCAAGAGGAAGGCGGGACCGGGAACGTCAATGGGTCTTCGACAACCCAAGTGCGATTGCCTTGGTGTGTGAATATTGAGCTCTTGTTCCCATCCTAATCCCCGTCCTTGCGGGGGCAGGGTCTTCCCCCGTCGAGGGGGGAGGGACTTGTACAGAGGTTCCCTGAAGTGCAACGCTGCGGCACGAAAGGTGCGGGTGGGGTACGCGAGATTGCCGCGTTTCATTCGGGAAATTTGCCAACAGGGGGCCGAGTGCTATAATTGGGCCAACTGGCTGGGAGCCCCGGCCATGGTTCTCTAACAACCCTTACACAATATTTCAGGAGGAGGCTAATCGTGGAAAAAGGCGAAACTGTCATCGATGCCGGCGCAGTCAGCATAGCCATGAGCTACCGCAAGGAACTCATGCCGGACCAGGGCTTGATGATCCAGGTCTACGGTGACGTGGACGGGAAGGACACCGAGATCCTGCGCTTCGACTGCTTTGACCAGGACCCCCACTACCATTACGGGCCCGAGAACCACAACATCCGGCTGCACATGGACAAGACCACGGTCCGAAACCCGGTGGGCTGGACGCTGCGGAATATCAGGGAAAACCTGCCGACGATGGTGGCACGGGCAGGGTACGAAGGCCTGTCCGGGAAGGTGGAGGCGTCACCCATCTCCAGCGAGGTCATGAACGAAGTCGAGGAGACTGCCCGCAACCTCGCCCGCAACGAGCGCCGCACGGTCCATCACAAGCTGGAGCGGCTGCTGGAAGGCGATATGGTCCACTGCGGAAACATCCGGTTCGGACTGGAGTTCCGGGAGTTGGCCAACGACCGTGGTCTGGCGATCCACGTTTTGTCCGACGTGGCAGACCAGGAAGTCGAACTGCTGGCCTTCGACTGCTTCGAGGTGGGGCCCCACTACCACTACGGCCCCCGCAACCAGGACGTCCGGATTTACTGGGACACGACCACTTCCGGCGACACGCTGGCCTGGACTCTGGACCAGTTTAAGACCGGCAACATCAAGTCCATGATCGAGCGGGCGGGATATCCGTCCATCGCCAACGGCGTGGACGAGGGACTGCTGCAGGAGCTGATGCCCAAGATCGAGTCGCGGTCCTGGGAGTTGGTGGAAGCCAACAAGAAGTAAATCAACGCTTCACCTGCCAAGGAGAGACCGGGACGGGGGTGCCCCGTCCCGGTCTTTTTTGCGCTTGATGAGGATTCCTGCCGGTCACATCATGGTATAACCGCCGCTGACGCTGAGGGTCTGTCCGGTTATGAAGCTGGCAGCATCGGAGGCGAGGAAGACGACGGCGTTGGCGACCTCCGAAGCGGTCCCCATGCGCCTGAGGGGATAGTTTCGCTCCACGCGGTCGATGACGTCTTCGGTGAAGATATCCCTCATCTGGTTCCACATGCTCTCGGGACTTATACTCTCGTCCCGGGGAGGAACCACCAGACCCGGACAAACGACGTTGAACCGTATCCCGTAACGTCCGTTCTCCCGAGCCACCGATTTGTGCAGGGCGATTACACCAGCCTTGCAGGCGGAGTAGACGGCTTCGCGGAACTCGCCCATCCTGCCCGCGTCGGAACTGATGCTGACCACAGAACCACTGCCGCTTTCAACCATGTGGGGCAGGACGGCCTGGATGCAGTTGATCGCCCCCCACAAGTTCACCTGGACTTCCTTCTCGTGCTCTTCCCTGGGTTTTTCGAGGAAGAGACGGTCTATGGTCCAGCCGACGTTGTTGACCAAAACGTCCACTCCGCCGAGGGCCGCTATTGCCTGGTTGACCATCGCCTCTGTTCGTTCGAGGCTGGTGACGTCGGTGGGAATAACGTGAACCCGCGCATCAGGATGCCTGGCTCGGACTTCGTCCGCGACGCGTTCTCCCTGTTCCGGGGCCAACTCTGCGATGACCAGGTTGGAGCCCTCCTCGGAAAAGGCGTGGACGATAGCCCGCCCGATGTTGGACCCGCCGCCGGTCACGATTACGTCTTTCCCTTGAAGACCAAGCTCCATGAATAGTTCTGCTCCTGTTGGCCGGAAATAAACCCAGGGACTGGAAAGGTGCCCAGGATAGGAAGAGGTTTAGCAAGTCCTCAGGACGGGTTGATGCCAGTGGGGCCGGGTTACCCTGGCCGACAGGTATCCGGCACGCCCCTGAAGCGGAGGCGGCAAAGTCCTTTCACGTCCTCGGCGGCGGTCCCGACGATGCGGACAGTGCTGCCGGGGTCGTCTTCCCACTTGACCGGGACAGACTTGATGCGATAACGGTTCCTGGCAGCGATTATCAGCAGTTCGGTATCGAAGAACCAGTTGTTGTTTTCCACCAGCGGGACAATGGCATGCGCCGCTTGACGGGTG
This sequence comes from uncultured Dehalococcoidia bacterium, assembly GCA_951812535.1. Classification (GTDB taxonomy): domain Bacteria; phylum Chloroflexota; class Dehalococcoidia; order Lucifugimonadales; family UBA3495; genus CATOSK01. The sequence continues at coordinate 88,814 of CATOSK010000004.1, forward strand.
AGAGCCTTAAATCCGCACTGGGCATCAGGGAAGGGAGTGAAGAACATTCCCTTAATCAACAGATTGTAGCAGCGGGATATGAACTCCCGCTTGATGCCCCGGGTGACGCGGGACTCGCGGCTGAGCCGACTGCCAACCGCTACGTCAAAACCCGAGTCCAGTGCATCCAGCAACTCAGGGAAGTGAGTCAGATCAGTGGACAGGTCCACATCCATGTAACTGACAATGCTGGCGTCGCTGGCGAGCCAGGCAGTCCGCAGGGCGCGGCCGCGGCCTTTCTGGGGGAGGTACAAGTAGGAGACGGCGGGATGTTCTTCGCACAGGAGCTCCGCCACTTCCCTGGTGCCGTCCGAGGAAGCGTTGTCGGCGATGGTCACCCGCCAAGGGCGCTCCAGATTGGCGTAGAGGAAAGCGGTCAGACGGGAGATGCAGACCGGAAGATCCTGCTCTTCATTGTAGACGGGAATAGTTATGTCAACGGCCTGGGTCATGCAGCTCGAAATACGGGAGGCGCCGGCCAGGGGCCGAGCGCGACGGGTTGTCAGAGTTTAACTGCGGAGAGTTGTTCTCCTGGCGTCAGTGCCGGAAGTGCCTGACTCCGGTGAACACCATTGCGAGGTTGTGCTGGTCGGCGGCGGCGATGACCTCGTCGTCCCGGATGGACCCGCCGGGCTGGACGATGGCAGTGACGCCGGCTTCGGCGGCAAGCTCGATGTTGTCGGGGAAGGGGAAAAAGGCGTCGGAGGCCAGCACACTCCCCCTAGACCGGTCCCCGGCGGCCCGCTGGGCGAGATGGACGCTCACGACCCGGTTGGGCTGGCCCGCGCCCATTCCGACCAGGGTCTTGCCCTTCGCCAGAACGATGGCGTTGGACTTGACGTGCTTGGCGGCGGTCCAAGCAAAGGCCAGGTCTTCCAGTTCAGCCGGGGTCGGAGACCGTTGCGTGACGGTCTTCCACTCCGATGGGTCTTCGTCGAGGGTGTCGTGGGCCTGAACGAGCATCCCGCCGGTGAGGGGGCGAACGTCATAAGGGCGCGGTGAACTGGCAGCGTCGGCCTGCCCCACGGAAAGGACCCGGAGGTTGCGCTTTCGCTGCAAGATCTCCAGTGCTTCAGGTTCATAGTCAGGCGCTACGACAACCTCGTAAAATACGGGCCCCATCGCTTCGGCCGCTGCCGGGGTGACCATGCGATTGAACCCGACGATCCCTCCGAAGGCGGAAACCGTGTCTCCTTCGTAGGCTTTGAGATATGCCTCTTTCAGGTCCCGGTCGGTGGCCAGCCCGCAGGGATTGGCGTGCTTGATGACGACGGCGGAAGGGCCAGTGAAGTCGCTGACGGTGCGCCAGGCGGCGTCGGCGTCCATCAGATTGTTGAAGGACAGTTCCCTTCCGTGAAGTTGGGTGGCGGTGGCGATGCCGCCGGACGCCATCCCTGCGACGGTGTAAAGAGCGCCGGGCTGATGGGGGTTTTCTCCGTAGCGCAAGCCGGAGAGCCTGGTGAGTCCGACCGGATAGTTTTCCGGCAGGTCGCCGGGTTGGGAGGTCCCGGAGAGGTAGGCGGAAACGGCGGCGTCGTAGACCGCGACATGCTGGAAGGCCTTGGCAGCCAAGCCGCGGCGGTCTTCGAGGGTAAGGTCTCCCGATCCGAGTTTTTCGGCGACCCAGCCGTAGTCAGCGGGATCCACCAACACCGCCACGGAGGCGAAATTCTTGGCGGCGGCCCGCAGCATGGTGGGGCCGCCAATGTCGATGTTTTCCAGGGCTTCGTCCAGGGTGACACCGGCCCGGCTGATGGTATCGACGAAGGGGTACAGATTGCAGGCCACCAAGTCCACAGATGCGATGCCGTGTTCCTGGATCTGGGCCTGATGGTCCGGGAGGTCGCGGCGGGCCAGGATGCCCCCGTAGATGACCGGGTGCAGGGTCTTGACGCGCCCGTCGAGGATTTCGGGGGAGCCGGTGACCTCGGATACCTGTCGGACGGGCAACCCGCCATCGTTGGCAAGGGTATTGAAGGTGCCGCCAGTGCTTACGAGCTCATATTCAGCCTGATTCAGCTTGCGGCCCAATTCGACCACTCCGGTCTTGTCGTATACGCTGATTAACGCTAGCAAGGTGAATGTCCCAATCGGTTAGTTTGGAGAGTCCCCCAGGGGAAAAGAGCCCTGGGCTAGACGAGATTGACCTGGGGGCTTCCGGTTCGGGGAACTATGGAACCGACGACCTGGGTGTCTGGGACCGTGTCCAGGATGGTGGCGACCGTCTCCTGATCACACACGGCGACCATTCCAAGGCCCATGTTGAAAACCCGGAACATTTCCGAGTCGGAAACCTGGCCCCGGGCCTGGATGGCCGTGAAAATGGGCGGAACAGTCCATGAACCGGGGTCGAACTCCGCAGCCAAGTTGTCGGGCAGGATGGAAGGGACCTTCCCCGGAAGCCCGCCGCCGGTAACGTGGGCCAGTCCCTTGAACAAGGAGAGCACGGGTTCCAATAAAGGGTGGTAGCAACGATGACGGATGAGGAGTTCCTCGCCGAGCTGCCGCGGCAAGCCGGGAATATCATCGAACAGCACGGACGGGTTGTCGTCGATGTTGAAAACGCGCCGCACCAGTGAGAAACCGTTGGTGTGGACTCCGCTGGAAGGGAACCCCAGGATACAGTCTCCCTCTTTGATGGAGTCCGGCCGAATCAGGGACTGATTTTCGGCGACGCCGACGACGAATCCTGCGAGGTCGAAGTCGCCGGCGGAATATAGCCCAGGCATCTGGGCGGTCTCGCCGCCGATCAAGGCGCACCCCACTTCCTTGCACCCCCATACGATGCCCCGCATGAGGGTTTCCATGCGCTGTTCATCGAGGTCGCTGAAGGAAACGTAGTCGAGGAAGAAGAGGGGCTTGGCTCCCTTGGTAAGAATGTCATTGACGTTGAGGGACACAAGGTCCTGGCCCACTGACTCGAAATGCCCCAGCAGGGCGGCAATCTTGAGCTTGGTGCCAACACCGTCGGCACTGGCAACGAGCACCGGTTCCCGGTACCCGGAAAGACGGAACAATCCCGCGAAACCGCCAGCCGAGTCAATGACCTCGGGCCCGTGGGTCATGGCGGAAAAGGCCTTGACCCGCTCCTTGAACCCCTCCATTTCATCGAGGTGAACGCCGGAGGCCAGGTAGGTGTTGCCGGACAAGGAAAGCTCCTGAAGGCGCGGGATGCGGTGGTCGAGCGTTACAAGATTATCCGAAGAGGGCCAGCATGACAACCGGAATGGGCCGGTAGGTCATGCCCTTTCCAAAGAGAACTTACCGAGTTCAAGCTGGACAGGCACCGGGTATTTGCCGGTGAAGCATGCGGAACAGAACCCGCCGTGTTTGCCGCCAACGACCTGCAACAGTCCCGTGATGCTGAGGTAGCCGAGGGAATCGGCACCGGTCATTTCGCGGATCTGGGGTATAGTCTTGTTGGCAGCGATCAGTTCGGCCCGGGTGGCCATGTCCACCCCCATGTAACATGGGTGCTTGATTGGGGGAGCGCAGACCCGCATGTGGATTTCGGCGGCCCCGGCCCTGCGGAGCAGTCCAACGATGTGCGGCGTCGTAGTGCCGCGGACGATGCTGTCGTCTACGACAACCAATTTCTTTCCGCGAATTACCTGGGACAGGGGGTTGAATTTTTGGCGCACTCCCAAGTCCCGCAGGTGCTGTTCGGGTTCGATGAAGGTCCGGCCGACGTAGCGGTTCTTGATCAATCCGTCGCTGTAAGGGATACCAGACTGGTGGGCGTAGCCGACGGCGGCGGGGGTGGAGGAGTCCGGGACTCCGATGACCAGATCGGCTTGCACCGGGTGTTCCCGGGCCAGCTGGGCGCCCATGTCCTGCCTGATGGAGTAAACCAGGCTGTCGTCCATCACGCTGTCCGGGCGGGCAAAGTAGATCAACTCGAAGACGCACAGAGCGCGATCGCCAGTTGCCCGCTCCCAACGCCGGGAGCGCATCCCGTTCCGGTCTATAACGACAGCCTCTCCAGGTTCCATCTCGCGGATCTGGTCTGCTCCCAAGTGCTCAGTGGCGCAGGTCTCGGAGGCAACCACCCAGCCTCCGTGGAGACTTCCGATGCAGAGGGGGCGAATGCCCAAGGGATCACGCACGGCGATTATCGTATCGACGGTGAGGGCGGTGAATGAAAAGGCCCCTTTAAGGACACCCATACAGTAGAATGCCCGGTCTTCCCAAGTTTGCCCGGGTGCATTTGCGAGGAGGTGGGCTATCAGCTCGGAATCCGTGGTCGTGGAAAAGGAGCAGTCCCAGCGCTCCTCGATATGCCGCTTAACTTCGGCGGTGTTGATAATGTTGCCGTTGTGGGCCAGAGCAAGCCGTCCGTGTTGGCCGTCGACAACGATGGGCTGGGCGTTGGCAAGGCGGCTGCTGCCAGTGGTGGAGTAGCGCGTGTGCCCGATGGCCAACTCGCCGACGAGAGGAGCGACGTCCTCCCTGCGGAACGCCTGAGTGACCAAGCCCATGTCGGTGTGGGACCGAATCCGGCGGTGGTCGGAAGCTGCAATGCCGGCGCTTTCCTGTCCTCGGTGCTGGAGGGCGAAAAGGCCGAAAAAAGTGAACTGGCTGGCTTCGTCCCCAGGTGTGTATACACCCACCACACCACATTCTTCCCTAGGGTGGTCGAAGGGGATCCCGGGTTTGGACAATCCACGCCCGCAATTCACGGGCCTATTCTAAGGCCAACCCTTTGAGTGGTCAACGGCGACCCGACCATGCGGTGGGCGTAATAGGTTGGGATTTACCCGGTTCCGTACCCCGAAGGGCAAGAAGGTTATCCGCTGGGCGTGCGCTTGAGGATGATGCTGACTTTGCGTTCATCCCCGAATCCCACGCTCTCGGTGCTCACCGCATCGTGGTCAGCCAAGCTGAGATGGACTACCCGGCGGTCGGCGGCGGACATGGGCTCGAGGGTGATGCTGTGGCCAGTCTGGGCTACCCGGGCGGCGACCTTGCCGGCCATGTCCCGGAGAGAGGCTTCCCGGCGCTGGCGGTAGTGTTCAACGTCCAAGGCCACCCGGACGTCATCGCCGAGCTGCTTGCGGGTGATCATGTTGACCAAGAACTGGAGGGACTGGAGGGTCTGACCACGCCGCCCGATAAGGAGACCCGAATCTTCGCCGGACAAGTCAATGATGGGCCCTCCGACATCCGGGTCGTGGACTGACCGGAGGGTGCTGACGACGCTGACGCCGGCGTGGTCCAGGATGCGGTTGACGGTTGCGATGGCGACGTTAGCGGCAGTGTCCGAAGCACCAGTCTCCGAAGCGGCAGTGTCTGAAGCACCAGTGACCGGAGCACCAGTGACCGAAATCCGGGCGACCCGAACCCGGGCCATTTCGGCGCCCAGGCCGAGGAAACCGGACTTTCCCCTACTTAGTACTTCTACCTCGACCTCGCTGCGGTCGGCGCCGAGTTCTTTCAGAGCCAGTTCTTCGGCTTCTTCTACGGTTCGTGCGGTTCGTACGACTGATTCCATTATCAATTACCTCGTCGGAAGTCGTATCGGCGCTACCGCCACTCCTAGGCGCGGGGGCCGGAGCGGGTGTAGCCCTGGGAAACAACGGGAACAGGGGTCCCCAACCGGTAATGAAATACTGGATGGAGATTCCGATGATGTTGGAGACTATCCAGTAAAGGGGCAATCCGCTGGGCCAGCCCAGGGAGAACACGCCCAGGAACAGGGGAATCATCCACTGCATCATGTTCTGACTAGACTGCTGCCGCGGGTCCAGTGAGGGGGTCATGGTCATCTTCTGCTGGACCCAAGTGGAGGCGGCCACCAGCACGGGAAGAACGAATTTCGTTGGGTCCGGTTCGGCCAGGTTCATCCCGAAGAACAGGTTGTTCAGCGGGGCCGCTTCGTAAATGGAAACGAAGGTTATCCACGGGTACAGCTTGTCAGCCAAACTGACCAGATCGTCGGGATTGACGAACAGGGTCTGAATCAAAACGCGGAACAGCCCGATGAGGATGGGCATCTGGATGACCAGAGGGCCAAGGCAGCCAATGGGGTTGACGCCCGCCTCCCGGTACATCTTCATGGTTTCCTGGGAAACCCTAGACCGGTCGCCGCCGTAACGCTCCTGCACTTCCTTCATACGCGGCTGCAGTTCGCTCATGGCCCGCATCTGGCGAATCTGCTTGAGAGTCAGAGGCATGGTCACCAACCGCACCAGGACGGTGAACATGATGATGGCGATGCCCATGTTGTGGAAAAAGATCACGTACAACACCAACAGGGTGTTGAGCATGGGCCGAATGATGATCTCCGTCCAGAGGGTAAAGACTATTTCCAAGGAATCTCCATCTTCCGGAGGGAGCGGTGGGTCAACTGCAAGGACTGTCCTCCTCGGTGTCGTAACACCAGACCAATACCTGGGCTGCCTTGACCTGGATCCGCCGAACCGTGCCGTCCTGGGCGCCGACATAAATGGACTCGCGCTGGTCGTCCCCGCCGGCTTGGATTCCGGCCTGGCTAAGAGAGCCTTCGTCAACCGGCAGGGCAAAGATGGGCGCTTTAATCTCCGCCGGATCAACCGAAAGGGTGGAGATTTCCCTAGCAGTCCCAAGTTCGCCGGGGTTGGTGTTGAGGAGGCTTATCTTTCCCTTGCGCGAAGCCACCACCAAGCCGCTGGGGAGCAGGGCAGGAGTGGACACGATGGGCGCGCCCGTATCATGCTCCCACATAAGGTTGCCGGCCCGGTCGAGACCGTAGACGTTCCCGTCCATAGACGCGGCGAATATCGAACTATGGCTGGCGACAGCCCCGGCCCAGTACCAGTTGCTCGACCCGTCGAAAGTCCATTGAACAATGCCATCGTCCGCATCCAAGGCGTACAATTTCCGGTCGAAAGAGCCAATCAACACCATTCCGCGGGATACCAGGGGTTGGGCCAGCACGGTTCCGCCGGTGGTGAAGCGCCATCGCTCCGCGCCAGTTTCAGCGTCGATGGAGTAGACGTTGTGATCGTGGGAGCCGAAGAAGACCCTCCCGCCGGCGATGACCGGAGTTGACCAGATCTTGTCTTCAGCGGTGAAGCGCCACCGCTCCTCCCCGGTGCGGGAATTCAGGCCGTACAGGTTGCCATCCTCTGAACCAACGACCACCAACCCTCGGTCTTCATCCAAGGCGGGGCCGCCGACCAAGGGAATCGGCTCCGGGACATCGCCGAGGGATTTGACCCATCCCCCTTCGCTGAGGGAGCCGGAGTCTTTGTCCAAGGCATATAGGGAGCCGTCGATGCCACTTATGTAAACCAACTCCCGCCCAACCGCGGGGGGGTTGTAGACGCCGATGACCTGTTCCTCTCCCCCGGTGGAAGTCCATTGTACGCGGACGTCGCCGAATCCCCCGTCGGCCAGGGCCTTGATCTGGCCCTGTTGGGTCGCTACGTAGACCATCCCCTGGCTAGCGACGGCGGGAGACCAACCCCTAGTGGAGGAGCCCAAGTTGGGCGTGCATCCGGTTAGCACCACGGCCCCAATGAAGGCGAGCCACAGCCAAGCCAACCTTCCCGCCAGGACAGGAAGTCTTCTGGTCGAAGGTGCTGAGGTTCCGGCTTGGTATTTGTTGGCGGGTGTAACGCTGGTAGAGTTCAGGACAAAAAGGGACAAAACTGCCGTCTTATGTTTTGTTTAAGGTACAGGGTCGTATCCCTGGCTTCCCCAAGGGGTGCACCGGGCCAGGCGTTTTGCGGTGAGCCAACCGCCCTTGGCGAACCCGTGCTGCCGCAGAGCCTGCCGGCTGTAGTCAGAACAAGTGGGTGTATAACGGCAAGACGATGGCAGGTAGGGCGATATGGCCTTCTGATAAAACCCGATGGTCAGGATTGCGAACCGGGTCATTTGTAGTCGGTCTCTCTCTGCACCGGACCGCCGCCCGGGCCGGTGGTCAACCTAGTGCGGCGCAACAAGTTCGCGGCGGCCCGTTCGAGCTGGCAATAGCCGCTTTGCTCGGCACCCCGGCGGGCGATGAAAACGGCGTCCCACCCGGGGACAGTCGGAGCCTGACGCACAATGTCCTTCAACCTGCGCCGAATCCGGTTGCGGACCACCGCGTTGCCGAGGCGCTTGCTCACCATGAAACCGTAGCGGTTGTGCGGAAGACCGTTGGCCAGAACCCGCAACACCAGGATTTTGTTGGCCACGCTGCGGCCTTCCTGGTGAATTTGCGAGAATCGGCGGTCTCCGGTGAGGCGGAACCTTTGCTGCATTGCGAACAATAGGAAAAGCTAGACGGTCAACCGATGGCGGCCCTTGAAGCGGCGCCGACGCAACACCTCGCGGCCATCGGATGTCCGGGAGCGGGTGCGAAATCCGTGAACGCGGGCCCGCCGACGTTTCTTGGGTTGGTAGGTGCGTTTTGGCATGACAAAGACAAACTCCAGCACAGCCAATTATATTGGGGCGGGACGAAAACCGTCAAGGAAAGTTGACGTTACTGCCGGGCGAGAGGGACCAAGGAATGAGCCGACAGTTGCAGCGCCCAACCAAGGAACAGGGAAGGAATGGCGCGCTTGGCGAGATTCGAACTCACGACCTCTGCCTCCGCAGGGCAGCGCTCTATCCGCTGAGCTACAAGCGCATGGTTGGCGAATGTGGCCTGGCCGGTATCCAGATTGCCATCCCGATTGGGACAGGGAAAACCACACAGGTCATATCGGCCGATCCGGCCAGAGGACGCGGGCTGAGGCCGGAGTCTCAGTCAAGGATAACAACGTTGATTCTGGTTGACAAGCTCGGCTGGGCCGCCATTCGAAAGGCTGGAGGGGCACAACCCCGGCTGCAACCAAGTTGCTTCGTCCAAAGCGGCGGTCATTCCGGATGTTCACCGTGAGCGCTTCCCGGGAAACAGACAGGATGTTACTCCCAACCGGGGGAACTCTCCCCCAGCATATGGGGTAGAATGCCGGAGTTGTGAGAACGCCGGTGTCGCGGCACTTCCCTGGAGATCCAAGGGGATCCCGCGACGGAGATCAAGTGACCGGTTCTTTGACAGCGGGAAAAAGGGGTCATCTGTGGACATTTACCACGACTTGTTAGCCATAGGGCTGCTACTGGCCTTTGCCAAGTTGCTTGAAGGGGTATTCAAGCGTTTCGGCCTCAACGCGATCATCGCTTATGCCACGGCGGGGGTGATCCTTGGCCCTGTGAGCGGGGTAGTCGAAACCAGCGACAGCACCCAATTGCTGCTCAGCCTTGGGATATTCGTATTTTTCTTCCTGATTGGACTGGACGAACTGGACATTGGCGGATTCCTGCGTGCGATTCGGGAAAGCTGGTCGTGGCGGCGGTGTTGTCACTGACGGTATCTATGCTGCAGCGTTGGCAGTTACTTCCGACGTGATTTTCGACCTGCAACTGGGCCTAGGCTTTACCCAAGCCCTGGCCCTGGCCGGTGTGCTTTCCCTTTCCAGCCTGGGTGTGGTGGCCAAGGTGCTGATGGATGAGGGGCGCCTCAGGGAACCGGTAGGGATACAAATCTTTACCGCCGTGGTCATCGCCGAAGTGCTGGCTTTGTTTGTAGTCGGGTTCGGAATCAGCGACCACCTCTTTGGGGGTGCTCATGAGTTCGATTGGTTGAATGTCGTCATCATTATCGGTGAGATAATCGGCTTCACCGTAGTCACCTGGTTCGTTTGCAACAAGATTATGCCGTGGGTGCTGGTCCAGCTGCATAGATTCATCCACGTCCCGCAATTGTCTTACGGAATGTCGTTGGGCACCTTGTTCCTAGTGGTGGTGGGGGCGGAGACGGTGGGGCTGCATGGGTCGATTGGAGCTTTGCTATTCGGGGCTGCATTGTCCAGTTTGCCCTACCAGGTGCGCCACGACCTGATGCCGGGGATGAAGAGCACCGCCGAAGGGTTGTTCGTACCCCTCTTCTTCGCTTCGGCGGGGCTGAACCTGAGCCTAGACTTTCTGGACCTACCCATTGGCACAATCCTTGCGTTAACGCTAGTCCCGCTGGCGGGAAAATTCGTCGGGGCGTTCCTGGGAGCCTTCGTGACCCGGATAGAAGAGCCTCTTGCCATTGCGGCCGGGTTGATGGCCAAAGGGGTGGCGGAAATCGCCCTGTTGCTGGTCCTGTTGGAAACCGGAGCTATCGGGACGGGCGTTTTTTCGCTGCTGGTCCTGGCGATGTTCGTCTACATCCTGCTGACACCCTTCGGCATCACATGGGCGGTCAGGAGGGTCAAGCCCCTGGAGGAGGCTTGGGACCGCGAGCCGCTGCCGCTGGCCGTGGACCGGTTTGTCCTAGAAGGGATCAAGGTCAAGGACATTCTGGACGGGTCCCGGCAACACCCGGAGCCATCCATCACGGTCCGATTGTTCGTGGAGACCTGGATCTCGCCGGAGCAGCATGACTATGTGGTCGTGGAAGGGACACAGTTACAGGGGATCGTGTCGTTGGGAATGCTCCGGTACCTTCCAAGGAGTCAATGGAGCCACACCCGCATTGGCGAAATCCTCCGCCACGTGACCCCCGAGGCTTCTCCAGAAGACTTGGTCGAAGATGTGCTGCAACGGATGATCGACTCGGGCTTGACCGCGCTTCCCGTGGTAGATCCGACAACCGAGAGGTTCATGGGGTCGATGACGAGCTATGAGGCACTGGCCATGATCGTTGAATCGGCTACCGGGCGGGGGTTTTCTCCAGCGTGATAACCGGTTGTGCCTGTGGAAATTCGCTTGGGGCAGGGGGGTGGCGGGATTTGGTGCCGAGGGAGGGATTTGAACCCACACGTCCATAAGGACACTGCGCCCTGAACGCAGCGCGTCTGCCGTTTCGCCACCTCGGCAAATTGAAGTTGTTAATGCTGCCGCCACTGGGGGCATCGATGGTGGGCGATGGAGGATTTGAACCTCCGACCTCCTCGGTGTGAACGAGGCGCTCTAACCGCTGAGCTAACCGCCCGACGGGGTGATTGAACGCGCACAATTATAGGGAGACCCCACAACCGGCGCAACCCTATCCTTTATGACGGGTATGACGGGCGCGTTGGGAAGTTATTCCTCGTTGACCCGATAGACCCGGACGGCGGTGTCGTGGAACATGGCCGCCCGCTCAGACGACGAGTATCCCCGGGACAACCGCTTGAAGGCGTTGTACATCACGCTGTACGAGTAAGAGACCTTGTCCACGGGGAAGTTGCTCTCGAACATGCACCGTTCCGGCCCAAACTGCTCGATGCAGTAATTCATAAACGGAGCCATGGATTCGGCCAGTTCTTCGGACCCAATGGGGATGTCCCGTTCGTGCCAGTCGAACCCGGTGCGAGGCATGCCAATCCCGCCCAACTTGATGGTGACGTTGGGGCACTCCGCCGCGGCTGCGATACCGTTGCGCCACGTGGCGAGGACTTCGCCGTCCCGGCCGCTGTAAGGGCCGACGCGGACCAGCCCGCCGATATGGTTGAGGATGATGGTCAAGTCAGGGACTGCCCTGGCGAAGTCCGCCAGTTCGGGCAGTTGGGGGAAATACATCCACGCTTCGAGGGATAGCCCCATTCCGGAGAGGACCCGGGCACCTTCCCTGAAGTTGGCCGAAGCGAGTTGCCCGGGCATGTTGTGGGCCGCCGTGTTTTCGATTTCCGGGTGAGGATCCCAGGTCACCGAGTGACGGATTCCCCGGAATCGGTTGGGACTGGCTGCCTGCAGGGCCTCCAGCACCGGCCGGACTTCGGGACCAAGGTTGAGATTGGCGTGCCCGACAATGGACGCGGCAGGCCTGGCGGACCCGTAGACTCCGCTGGCGCCAGCCGCGGCCAGCCCCTGCACGAACTCCACTTCTCCTACCGGCCGCCTTTCTTCCGGTCCTTCCGCGCGGTACATTGAGCGGGCCTCGACGAACACGGTTGACCTCACGTTATGCCCGGAACCAATGTCGTCCAGCAACTCGTGAAGGAGGTATCGCTGGTGGGGAAGACGCTGCGGCCGCAAGTCCCAGAAATGGTGGTGCGGGTCGCAGATGGGGAGGTCAGGTTCCAGGGCGTCCTCCTGGGTCAAGGCAAGCCAGTCGTTACCACCAAACGGCATATCGAAACCTCCGATTCCCGAAGAATATGGGCCCCGCGGCAGGGCAGGAGAGTACACAGGCGATCCGGTTCGCGGCTTTGGAGCAGCCCAATAATATCATAGCCTTCCCGACGGCCCAGGCAGCCGAACTGGCCGGGATCGGCGATTCCATTGTGCACCCGTTGACTGCCCTGATTGGGACAAGGATAATTGTGGCGTCGCCCAACGCGGCGCATCCCGGTTCCCTAGTCTTCCCTGTCCAAACCTGGAACGGGGCACAGTCCAGGGCGGTTAGCTCAGATGGTTAGAGCGCCTGCTTTACACGCAGGAGGCCGGAGGTTCGAGTCCTCCACTGCCCACTTTTTCCGTCGACCCTCGTCTTCCTTACGACCGGTGCGTGTTCCCTTTCCTTTTCCCGAAAATTGCCTTGGGATTGACCCGACGGATTTTCCCGTTGTGGTATGGTAGCGAGCACATAGTTATCGATTTTTGACTGCCTACCACGGAGACCACTTTGGCGGCGGCACCCACCCAAAATCCCCGATACGAACCCCACGAGAATCCTCCCTGGCCGCAAACGGCGGGGTTCGGCCTGCAATTCACCGCACTGGCGGCCGCCACGCTTCTGGTGACGCCGGTGGTGGTGGCCCAGGAATCGGGCCTGGGACATTCGTATCTAACCTGGATGGTCTTTGCATCCCTGCTGGTGGTGGGAGTATCAACCATCCTGCAGGTGCGGCGATTGGGACCGGTGGGGGCCGGAGCGGTGGCCCCAATGTTCACCGCCGCGTTCTCGATCCCCTTCTGCATCACTGCGGTGGCGGACGGGGGGCCGGCTACACTAACGACGCTGGTGCTGGTCACGGCCGCGGCGCAGTTGGTCATTTCCAGGTGGCTGTTCATCCTCAGACGGATTGTAACGCCGACGGTTGGCGGGATCGTGATGATGATCCTGTCGATAACCCTGGCGTCCGTGGTGTTCGGGTTGCTGGACCGGGCCACGGCGGACCCGGACCGGGCGGTCCCGTCCCTACTGACGGCGTTGGCCACCCTGGGGATCGTAGCCGCCCTGGCCCTGCGGGGGTCGGCAGTGGTGCGCCTCTGGGCACCGGTAGCCGGGATAGTCGGCGGGTGCCTCGTGGCGGCCGCCCTGGGGATCTACGACCTTGAGAACGTGGTCCGGGCCTCGTGGATCGGTGTGCCGTCAGAAGCGCCAGGGCTGGCATTCGATTTTGGTGTGCCCTTCTGGACCCTGCTGCCGTCATTCCTGTTTCTCGGGGTGATCATCTCCATCCAGGCGAATGGAGAGGCCATAGGCCTCCAGCGAGCCTCCCAGCGGGAGGAACGCGCGGTGGACTTCCGACAGATCCAAGGGACCATGGCCGGTACCGGGGTCTGCAACGTCTTTGCGGGACTGGCCGGGGCTGTCCCCAACATCATCCACCCCGGCATCGTCGCCTTCACGCAGATTACCGGGGTGGCTTCGCGCAGGGTTGGCTACTGCATCGGATGCGTCTTCATTCTCGCGGCCTTCATGCCCAAGGTCTCCGGGCTGCTGAGCACCATTCCGGGCCCGGTTATGACAGGATACCTGGTGCTGGTAACCGGAACGCTTTTCGTGGATGGGGCCCGCACCCTGCTCCAGAACGAGCCAAACCGCCAAAAGATCGTCATGGGAGGGGTTTGCTTCTGGGTAGGAGCGTCCTTTCAATTCGGGCTGTTCAGCCTGCCTGACCTGGGACCGGTCCTGGGGACCCTGCTGAAAAGCGGGGTGACCACCGGCGGGCTGGCCGCTGTCCTGATGATCCTGTACCTGGAGCTAACCAACTCAAGAAGGATGCGCTTCCACTCCAGCCTGGACGCGGGCTCGCTGCCGGAGTTGGACGGGTTCATCATCAGGTTCTCCAACCGGCGGGGTTGGGGGGAGCCGATGAAGGAGCGCCTCAGGGCTGCCGCGGAGGAGACCCTGTTAACCCTGGCCCCGCTGGACCTGGAAGGGGACGACGTGGAGGAAGAGGAGCGGCAGTTAATCGTGTTGGCATCCAGCGATGGGCAATCCGCTGACCTAGAGTTCATCGGCGGCGGAAGCGGGGCCAACGTTGAGGACCAGGTCAGCCAGCTCCAGCAGCATGAAGTGGAAGGAATGGTCGAAAACGAACTTTCGCTGCGCCTGCTCCGCAACTACGCGTCATCCGTCAGGCACCAGCAGTACCACGGCACCGACATCATCACGATCCGAGTAACCCAACCCGGGTCCTGACGGGCAGGCAGTTTACCAGCAGCTTAACGCGGGGGCCTACCGCTGTTCCCGTTGCCCCGGTTCAGGAAGGGAAGACGGAAGGCTCCGGCCACCATGTTGTGGTCGGGGTCCAGGGACTGCTCGATATGGGCAAGCATTTCGTGGGGGTCGATCAGTTTCAGGTCGATTTGGGGAGGAGAGGAAATGCCGCCGGACAGCACCATTGTCATGGCCTGCTGGACGTTCATGTCGGTATCGTAGATGTTCCGGACGGGGATAATGGCTACCCAACCGGAGTTGGGGGTCGGAGCGGTGGGGAGATAAACCACTCCCATCAGGTCTCCAGGGGTAACGTTGGAGATTCCGGTCAGGAACCCCACCATCCACGCACCGTCCCTGGGATATTCGACGAGGACCACCCGCTTGAAGCCGGCGGTCTGGTTCCCCCCGAAGGACTCAATAAGCTGCCGGGCCGGCCCGTAGATGGCGCCGACAACCGGGAAATTCAGAAGATAGTGCTGCCCGGTCTGAATAATGCGGCGGCCGATGCGCTTGTTCCAGATGAGCCCCAGCAGGTAAACGAGGAAGATGAGGGCGGCGAACCCGAATCCTGGAACGTACCAACCCAATCCGGCGGTGAAGGCAGGCTCAAGGATGTGGTCGATCGCATTGAACACCCACGCCAGCACGATGTAGGTGATGGCGAAGGGGACCAGGACAAGGAGGCCGGCAACCAAGGTGCCGCGCAGGTGGCGACGGAGTCCCTGCCAAAGCGAGTCCCTAGGCGGGGGTGCATTGCCGTCAGCCATTATTTTCTCCGCGGCCCGGCTCAACTTCCCGTCTGTCGCTGCCGGCTACTTTGGTAGGTTTGAGTTTATGAAGGGCGGGGTATACTGTCAAGTATTCCGGGTTTACGTTGCTTTATCGTCGGGGAAGTTACGTACAACGGACTGGTTGAAACCAAGGGCCCCGGTCAAGTCGCAAGGAAACACCCGGCTCCGGCCACGGCCGGATGGAAGGAAACGGGCCCTTTGAGAGTCAGCCCGGGCGGAAACGGCAGTCCAAGGAGAACTGGCCCTCCATTCCTCCCATGTTGGTAAGCCTGGTCCGGTAAAGACCAGGGTCGGTTACGGCCCAGGTTAGCTCCTCGGCGGCTTCCGGGCTTGCGGTCACCGATTCCGCCAACGGTATCCATTCTCCACCGCAGTGACGGAACAATTCCAATTTTTTCCGGGCGAACCCGGCGTTGGATACCTCAGCGGGTGCCCCGCCGGTTTCCGCCGGACGGCGGATGATTCGGGGCATGGTGACCCGGACGGTTATTATTCCCTGCCCGGTCGCCTTCACGTCCTGTTCCAGCCAGCGACTCATCAGGTCGAAGGCCCCCGGGTCCGGGAAAGGGACCAGGTAACCTGTCAGTGCCATCGGTTACCGCGCCGGGGGCTAACGGGCCTGGACCCGGATTCCGGGAAGGGTATCACCGCTCCTTCAGGGCGGTGAGGATACTCTCGGGAGTGAGGGGCAGGTCCTGTATTCGGATGCCAACGGCGTCGAACACGGCGTTGGCGATGGCGGGAGCGACGGGGGGCAGGGGCTGCTCCCCGATGGTCTTGGCGCCAAAGGGCCCATTGCCCCCCGGCGCTTCGACGTGGACGGTCACCAGTTCGGGGATGTCCTGAATGGTGGGTATCTTAACATCCCCCATGCTGAGGGTGGAAATCTGTCCCTCATCGGCGAGAAGGACTTCCATCAAAGCGTAACCGAACCCCTGGACGACAGCGCCGTCGATCTGGCCCTGGTGGGTGATGGGGTTGTGTATGGTGCCGACGTCGTGGGCAGTGACGAACTTGTTCAGCTTGATCTCTCCCGTCTCCGGGTCCACCTCCACTTCCGCCACCTGGGCACAGAAGCAGGTTACGTCGGGTTCTTCGGCTGGGGTAGTTATGGAGAAGGTTACCGGTTCTCCCCTAGCGGCTACCACCCGGCCCGCCAATTCGCCGGTGGTCACCCCGCCTTCGGTGTCCCCGGCCACGTACACCCGGCCGTTGCGGAAT
Organism: uncultured Dehalococcoidia bacterium; assembly: GCA_951812535.1. Lineage (GTDB taxonomy): Bacteria > Chloroflexota > Dehalococcoidia > Lucifugimonadales > UBA3495 > CATOSK01. The sequence continues at coordinate 105,179 of CATOSK010000004.1, forward strand.
ACGACCCGCTCCTCGGGCCAGCCGTAGAACTCGGCGGCCATCAGGGTCAGCTCGCGGCGCACACCCTGGGCCGCGGCCAGGGCGGCGTTGGTGCCGCCGACGCTGCTGCCGCTGCCGGCGCCGCTGTCGGTGGGACCGCCGTCGGTATCCAACTGGACGGCGGTCACGTCGCCAACCGGGATACCCAAGTCCTCAGCGATCACCTGGCGCCCGACGGTGTGGGAGCCGGTGCCGGTTTCGGGGACGAGGGTGTGGAAGGTGACCTTTCCATACTGGTCCATGGTCACGCTTACGGAGTAAACGCTCTGTCCCTGGGGACGCTGTCCCAGGGACATGCCGCGGCCTACATACGGCCCGGACTTGGGGGAGTCCCATCCAGCGGCCTCGGCGGCGGCTCTAAGAGTTTCCTCGCCCCGGATGTTGTTGTATAGGGCTCCAGTGGCGCACATCTGGCCGTCGCGGACAACGTTGAGTAGGCGAAGCTGGTAGGGGTCCATTCCCAACTCATGGGCGATCATGTCAGTGTGGGACTCGACGGCGAAGGCGACCTGGGGCTGTCCGGGGGCGCGGTAGGAGCCGCAGGGAACGTTGTTGGTATAGACCATGTAGCTGTCGATGCGGAAGTTGGGGATGTGGTACTGCCCGCCGGCGGCGTCGCGGCTGCCTGCCAAGCCGGGACGGCCGCGGAACCCGCAGTAGGCCCCGCCGTTGTAGATGACCCGGCTCTCACGGGCGAGGAACCGCCCTTCCCCGTCGACGCCGGTCTTGATGGTGATGAGGGAGGGATGGCGAGGGTTGCCGGCCATCAGTTCCTCGATGTAGCTCATTATCATCTTGACCGGGCGTCCGGCCCTTTGAGCGAGGATGTAGGCCAAAGGAACGTTCATGGCGGGAGACTTTCCCCCGAAGTCGCCGCCGATCCCGCAGGGGTTGACGCGGATGCGCTCTTCGGGCATTCCGAGAGAGTCGGCGAGCTGGGCGCGTAGGGTGTAGGGCACCTTGTTGTTGGCCCATACCTGCATCCGATCCGTTTCGTCGATGTCAACGATGCAGGCGTAGGGTTCCATGTAGGCCTGGTGGACCCAAGTGGTGCTGAAGGTGTGTTCGAAGATGCGGGCCGACTGGCGGAAACCCTCCTCGGTGTCGCCGCCGGACCAGACCGAGTGGTTGCCGACGTTGCCGTCCACCTGCACAGGGCCGGAGGAGGACTCGAAGACGGGATTGCCTTCGTGGACCTTGTGGGAAGTGGGATCCATGGCCTCGACCGGGTCGAAGACAGCGGGCAGGGGCTCGTATTCGACGTCGATGAGAAGCAGGGCTTCCTCGGCGGTGTCAGGATCGTCGGCGGCCAGCGCGGCCACCTTCTCTCCGACAAAGCGGACCACGTCCTCGGCGAGCAAGGGGACATCGCGGACGGACCGGCCCACCCGCATTCCGGCGGTGTCCTTGCCGGTGATGACGGCATGGACGCCGGGCATGGCCTCGGCCCGGGAGGTGTCGATGGAGAGGATGCGGGCGTGGGGGTAGGGGCTGCGGAGGACCTTGCCCCAGAGCATCCCTGGTAGGTTAACGTCGGCGGAGTAGGTGAAGGCGCCGGAGACCTTGTCGGGGCCTTCCTGCCTGGTAACGGGTTTTCCGATGGTGGCGAAGGTGGTCATGGGCCAACTCCTGTCCCTCCGGTCCGGGCATGGCCGTGAGCCGGGGATTGGGGGAGATATGGGGTTGAGCCAAGTATAGCAAATTGGAGTTCAGGACAGTTAGTCCTGGGGGAATCAGAGAGCAGGCCCGAGGCGTTGCCGGCGATGGGATCCGGGAGAAGTTTTTATCTGTCGCATTTTGCTGCATTCTGTCGCATTGGCCACGGGGAAGGGGCCGCAAAAATGGACTGGCCGAACATTGTGACTGGTTCCATGGTACAGGCAAGGTACTCCCTTTGGCCATGGGCGTCTGTCAGTAAAAAAGCACGGCGCCGGGGACTGACCGGACATAGCGGGGATCAACGGCGGAGCTTGAGGCGCCCTTCGTGAGTGAGTTCCCGCTTTCGCATCCGGTAAGTCTGGGGGGTGATTTCCAGGAGTTCATCGTTGGAGATGAAGTCCAGGGCTTCTTCCAGGCTCAGGCGCACCGGCGGACTGAGGCGTTGGGCAATGTCGGCGGTGGAGGAGCGCATGTTGGTGAGCTTCTTTTCGCGGCAGACGTTGATGGGTATGTCGCCCTGCTTGGGGTGCAGTCCAACAATCATGCCCTCGTAGACCGGTGTCCCGGGTTCGACGAAGGTGGAACCCCTTCCCTGGGCGTTAAGCAAGCCATAGGTGACGGCGCTCCCACCCTGGGAGGCGACCAGGACTCCCCCGGGGGAAGGCTTGACCTCGCCGCGGAGGGGTTCGTACTCCACAAAGCGGCTGTGGTTGACGCCGTTGCCCCGGGTCGTCTTGAGGAAAAAAGACCGGAAGCCGATCAATCCCCGGGTGGGGATGCGGTACTCCAGGCGGACATTGCCTGATCCGTCGTGGCGGACGTTGGTCAACTGTCCCAGCCTACCGGCGAGGTCCTCGGTGAGAGGGCCGATGAACTCCTCCCGGGTGTCTATGATGAGCTGTTCAACGGGTTCCTGCACCTGGCCTCCGATCACTCGGGTCACGGGCTCGGGCTTGGAAACCTGGAACTCGTACCCTTCCCGGCGCATGGTTTCCACGAGGATGGACAGGTGCAACTCGCCCCTTCCCGAAACGAGAAACTCGTCCGGGGCTGCGGTGGGTTCCACCCGGAGGCTGACGTTGGTGCGGAGTTCCCGCAGCAGCCTTTCGTGCAGGTTGCGGGAGGTGCAGTATTCACCTTCCCGGCCCATCATGGGGGAGGTGTTGACTCCGAAGGTCATCTTGACGGTCGGTTCCTCGATGGCGATGGAGGGCATAGCCTCGGGGAATTCGGGGTCGGAGATGGTATCGCCGATGCTGAGGTTGCCGGCCCCGGTAATGGCCACGATGCTGCCGGCAGCAGCCTCTTCCACCAGGTGACGTTCCAAGCCGTGGAAAACGAAAACCCGGTCCAGGTTGTGGGTCCGAGTGTCCCCGTCACGCTCGATGCGGGCGACCGGAGTGCGGGACCTGAGGGTCCCGCGGGAAACCCGGCCGATGCCAATGGGGCCCAAGTAGTTGTCGTAGTCCAGGGCTGCCACCAGCATTTGCAGGGAGGCGGAAGGGTCCCCGGATGGGGGAGGAACGGTGTCGAGAATTGCCTGGAAGAGGGGTTCCATGCTCCGGGCCGGCTCGGACGGACCGGCAACGGCGAATCCCCGGCGTGCCGAGGCGTAGAGGACGGGGAAGTCGAGCTGGTCGGCGTCGGTGGCCAGCTCCAGGAAGAGGTCCTGGACCAGCTCGGCAACCTCCTCCACCCGGGCTTCGGGGCGGTCGATCTTGTTGATTACGACCAGGGGGCGGACCTTCTGTTCCAGGGCCTGCTGGAGCACGTAACGGGTCTGGGGCATAGGCCCTTCGACGGCGTCAACGAGGAGCAGGCAGCCGTCGACCATGTTCATAATCCGCTCGACCTCTCCGGAGAAGTCGGCGTGGCCGGGGGTGTCGATTATGTTGATCTTGACGCCGCGCCAGGTGACGGCAGTGTTCTTGGCAAGGATGGTTATCCCCCGCTCCCGTTCCAGGGGGTTGGAGTCCATGATGAGCTCACCGACCTGCTGGCGCTCCTGGAAGGCATGTCCCTGTTTGAGGAGGGCGTCAACGAGGGTGGTCTTGCCGTGGTCGACGTGGGCGATGATGGCGAGGTTACGGATGTTGCTGTTCGATATGGTGTCCATGCAGGGCTAAATCCTCATAAGTTGGAGCAGGGGTTCGAGGGACTTTTCTTCGTCAAGATGCCATACCCGCTGGACTATCTCCCCGGCTTGCGGCTCGGTGAGGAGACCATCGGCCATGGACCGGAACTTGTCCTCGATTTCAAGGTCGCTGATGGGATTTTCCGGGTGGCCCCGGTGGTAGCCGAGGCGTTCGGAGTAGCGGGCGCCGTCCCTGGTGACGATCTCGACGATGCTCAACCGCTGTTCGGGGAAGACCCGGGTGCATTCCTCGGAAGCCTCGATGCGAATCTTGTGGACCAGCGCACGCAGCTGGGGGTCGTGGATGTAACGGTCGGAGAAGTAGCGGCCGTCCACCTCGCCGTACATCAGGGCGACGGCCATGACGTAGGGCATGGAATGGTCGGCGGTCTCGCGGTTTTCCGGGTCCCACTTGTCCGGTCCGTCGGCCATGACATTGGCCCCGAAGGCGAAAGTCTGGATGTTGACCTCCGAAATGTCCTCGATACTATCCAGCCTGGGCCGGATTTTCATGGCGCATTCCAGGGCGGTTTGCGCAACGGAGCCAGCGGGGTAGTGCTTGAAACTGGACTGCATGATGCGGAAGGGGTTTCCGTTTCCCCCAAACTCAGGCAGCTCGAACGGTCCGGTGACGGCCTTGAGCATCCCCCGGCTGCCTTCGAAGATGTCCAAAGGCCCGGTCATGCCATCGGCGGCCAACTCGGCGGAGAAGACGGCGTTGCGGCAGGCGTTGGCGGCAGCGCAGCCCTTCCACATAGAGACGTTGCCGAAGCGGATTTCCCCAAGGACGATATTGGATGCAGCGGTCAGGGCGATGGCGTGGGCAGTTTGTTCCGGGGTCAGATTCATCATTTTAGACGCGCCGCAGGAAGCCGCGACCCCGATGTTGATGGCCTGGTCGAAACCGAGGTCACGGAGAGCGGCAGCGTCGGCGAAGCGGGCGTAGACCTCCCAAGCGAGAACCCCTCCGAGAATGGCGGCCCTGCCATCCTGCCCGTTAATCTCCGCTGCGGACAGCACAGCGGCGAAGCCGTCGGTGGGATGCCCGCTTTCCTTGGCCTCCGGTCCCTGGTAAAAGTCGTTGAAGTCCAAGTAACGGATCATGATTCCGTTGGCGAAGGCGGCGAGGTCGGGAGAGGTGGAGTCTCCGCTCCACAGGATGGTTGCGGGGCGGTTGCTGGAAACCCGGCGGGCCGCATCCCGGGCGATCTTGCTGGGGCCGCTGGAGTAGGCACCCAGGGCGCATCCCAGGGTGTCCAGCCAGAGGCGCTTGGACTGGTGGATGACATCGGGGGGAAGGTCCTCGTAGGCCAGGGCACTGGTGTAGGAGCTCAGGTAGTCGACGATGCGGTCCAAGGGTTACCTCGCGGGATTAATGGATGGCGTATTGTTCCAGGGCGTCGTGATTCAGCTCCAGTCCCAGGCCGGGCCCTGACAACAGTTGGAGCCGGCCACGGACGGGCCGGGGCGGATTGACGAATACGGCGTCGGTGGTCTGGGAAGAACCCAGGTGAAACTCGGTCATCAGACCGTTGGCGACACCACCGATGATGTGGGAGTTGTGGAGGTGAAAGGCCCCTCCGGTGGCCATGGGCAGGTGGTACATCTCGGCCATGTGGGCGACCTTCAATCCGCCGGTGTAGCCGCCACTGTCGAGGACGTTGGTGTGCATTATGTCCACCGCTCCGCCGGCGATGAGGTCCCGGTTGTCCCAGAGGTTGCCGCTGTAAGCCCGGGCGGCGAGAGGGATCGTGGTGGTGCGGCGGAGTTCGGCCATGAGGCGGGGGTCGCGCATGGAGACGGGGTGGTCGAAGCAGCCGATGTTAAGGGGTTCAAGGCGCTTCAGGAGTTGTTTGGCGTGGTAGAAATCATACTTGCCGTTGCCGTCCACCAGGATCATCACGTCATCCCCGACGGCGTCGCGGAGAGCTGCGAGGCGGCGGGCGTCGACGGAAATGTCCTGGCCCCGGTCAGCAGCGACGGCCTGGTACTTCATCCGGTCGTGTCCCTCGGCGACCACCTGCCTGGCCAGTTGGACCAGTTCGTCATCGGTGAGGACGGCGAGGCCAAAGGTGATGTAGCAGGGGATGGAGTCGGAGGCGCCCCCGAGGAGGCGATGCACGGGTTGGTTTAGGAACTTGCCCTTGATGTCCCAGAGGGCCAGGTCCACGCCGCTAATGGCGCGGGCCACGACGCCGACCGAGGCCTTGTAGGACGCGCTGATGTCCCAGGAGGCGTCGCGCCAGATGCGCTCGATGTCGAGGGGATCCCGGCCGGTGATGAAAGGACCCAATTCCCCGACTATCAACTCCCGCGTGGCCTTCTGCTCATAGTCGCGGCCGATCCCGATCCCGGTGATGCCTTCATCAGTGTGGACCTGGATTACCATGATGCCGAGGCTGCTGTCCGCGCCACTAATGGGGATCTTGATGGGAACGCTGAGGCAATGGGCCTCGACGCTGGTGATCCTCATGATTTCTTCCCGCCTGGTAGAGGTTGGGAGCCGGTGGGGGTCCACGTTCCCGCCTGCGCGGGAATGACGGGGGAGCGATGATGAAGAAAGGCGAGCCGGTGGCCCGCCTTCCGTTGGTTGCCGGTTGCCTCTTCCAAACTGATGGTTTACTGGTGGAAGAGGTTGAGGGCTGAACCGACCCGGTACCACTCGAACTGGCTGTCGCCGTAGGAGTGGAGGAGCTCCAGGGTCTCCTCGGTGCCGTCGGAGTGCTTGACAATGCAGTGGACCGGCTTTCCGGGTGCGATGTCGTTAAGGCCGACCAAGCTGATCCGGTCGTCCTCCAGGATCTTGTCATAGTCGGCGGGGTCGGGGAAGGTGAGGGCCAAGAGGCCCTGCTTCTTCAGGTTACTCTCGTGGATCCGGGCGAAGGAGCGGACGATGACCGCTCCGCCACCGAGGAGCCTGGGGGACATGGCGGCGTGCTCCCGGCTGCTTCCTTCGCCGTAGTTGGAGTCGCCAATGACGACCCATTTGATGCCCCGGGACTGGTAGTCGCGGGCGATCTGAGCGAACCAGAGGCCCTCTTCGCCACTGATGACGTTCCGGCCCTTGCCGGCCTCACCGTTGTAGGCGTTGATCGCGCCCATGAACATGTTGTCGCTGAACTTGCTCAGGTGACCCCGGTAGCGAAGCCAAACTCCGGCGGGAGAGATGCTGTCGGTGGTGGTTTTTCCCTGGGCCTTGAGGAGCACGGGCATATCGTGAAGGTCGGCACCGTCCCAGGCCGCCCAGGGCTGGAGCAGTTCGATGCGCTCACTGTTGGGATCCACGGTCAGCTCGATATCGCTGCCGTCCTCGGGAGGGGCTTCGTAGGAAGAGGTTCCGGCGGCGAAGTTCTGGGACGGGACTTCGGGGGCCTCCTTGGGGGGCTCGAGCATAAACTCGGAGCCGTCGGCGGCGGTGAGGGTGTCGGTCAGCGGGTTGAAGGACAAGCGGCCGGCCAGGGCCAGGGCAGTAACGATTTCGGGGCTGCCGATGAGATTCATCGTGGAGGCCTCGCCGTCGTTGCGCGCGGGGAAGTTGCGGTTGTAGGACGTGACGATGGTGTTGGCCCGCCCGACGGACTCCCCCTGGCGGCGCCACTGTCCGATGCAGGGGCCACAGGCGTTGGCCAGAACGGTGGCGTCGATGTCCTGGAGGGACTGCATCTGTCCGTCCCGCTCGATGGTGGCGCGCACCTGCTCCGATCCGGGGGTGACCATGAATGGGACGGCGGCCTTGATGCCGCGGGCCTTGGCCTGCTCGGCGACGTCGGCGGAGCGGCTCATGTCCTCGTAGGAAGAGTTGGTGCAGCTTCCGATGAGGGCAGAAGCGATGTTATCCACCAACCCGCTGTCCTGTGCCAATTCCGCGGCCATCTGGGAAATGGGGCGGGCGCGGTCGGGAGAGTGGGGGCCGACGAGGTGGGGTTCCAACTCGGAGAGGTTGATTTCCACGATGCGGTCGTAGTACTGGTCCGGGTTCGCCTCGACCTCGGGGTCGGCGGCGAAGAGATGCTTGTACTCGTCAGCGAGTTCCGCCAACTCTCCCCGGTTGGTGGCCTGGAGGTAGCGGGACATGCGATCGTCGTAGGGGAAGACGGAGGTGGTGGCGCCAAGCTCGGCGCCCATGTTGGTTATGGTGGCCTTGCCGGTGGCGCTAATGGAGGCGCAGCCGGGTCCGAAGTATTCGATGACGGCGTTGGTCCCACCGGAGACGGTGAGTTCGCCGGCCAGGTAAAGAATGACATCCTTGGGAGCGGTCCAGCCGCTCATCTGGCCGGTTAGGCGGACGCCGACGATGCGGGGATAGAGGACCTCCCAAGGAAGGCCGGCCATGACTTCGACGGCGTCGGCTCCGCCCACGCCCACAGAGACGGAGGACAGGCCACCGCCCATGGGGGTGTGGGAGTCGGTGCCGAGCATCATCTGGCCGGGGTAGGCATAGTTTTCGAAAGCAACCTGGTGGATGATTCCGGCGCCGGGGCCCCAGAATCCCATGCCGTACTTGGCAGCTGCGGCACGAAGGAAGTTGTAGACCTCGTCGTTTTCCAGCAGGGACTCGCGGAGGTCAGAGCTCCCTTCGACGCGGGCCTGGATCAGGTGATCACAGTGGATGCTGGTGGGCACGGCGGTAGAGGGGCGCATGGTCTGCATGAACTGCAGCACGGCGCTCTGTCCGAGCACGTCCTGGAGGATCACCCGGTCGGGCCGGAGGTTCACGTAGGACTCGCCACGGACAACGTCGGTCTGGGTGGGGTCGTCAAGGTGCGAAAGGAAGATTTTTTCGGTCAAGGTCAGGGGCCGGTCAACGCTTTGGCGGACAATGCCAAGGTGCCGGTCCAGAGTCTGGTATAACCCGGAAACGACTTCGCGGGTTGGTTCAACGGTAACCATTTCGGTTCTCCTCCCCGTTAATAAATGATTGCGCAGGAAAAGGGAGCCGGTCAGTCTGGCCAGCCCTCCCCGGGCACCGGCAATCCTCCCACCGATGTCCATCGGTTAGTTTAGAATCAGGTGGATATACTGTCAAACCGATGGGGTCGGATGCTGTTGACAGGGTTAGGAGGAGGAAATAGGCTTCGCTTCAGATTGGGTTTCATGGCAGGGAGTGGGGGAACAGGCGGACCACGAGGGAGTTGAAGGATGGCGAATGGAGAAGCGGAGAACAAGATTTTTGTGCTGGACCCGACCGCTCCGCCCCGAAAGCTGGAGCGAGAGCTGGCGCTGAGGCCGGAGGATTTGCGGGGGAAGACGGTGGGGTTTTTGTGGAACAGCAAGCCGAACGGGGATGTTCTGTTCGGGCGGCTGGAGGACCTGCTGAGGGAGAAATATGAGATCAGCGGGGTTCAGTACAGAAGGAAGCCTACGTCATCGGCACCAGCGACGGAAGCGGTGATAGACGAGATGGCGGCTTCCGTTGACATTGCGGTGGTAGGGCTGGCGGATTGAGGGTCATGCACGTCGTGGAGTATCCACGACGCGGTGCAACTGGAACGGCGAGGCGTACCGACGGTTACGGTGGGCAGCCACCTTTTCGTGCGGCTGGGGGAGACAGAAAAGCGGGCGCTGGGGATGCCGGAGCTTCCGATGGCGATCACGCAGCATCCGATTGGGGGGACCAAAGGGGATGCGGTGGTCTCCAAGGCGGATGGGCTGCTCGATATGGTGGTTTCGGGGCTGACGGTGGGATAGGGAGGGGTTACGTTGGGGGATTCATCCCCCAAACCCCCCGAGTCCAGGTTCGCGGTGGGGAAATGCACCGGCGACGGGGTAGGACAGGAGGCGGCGTTGGTTGAGTTTGTTTCGCCAATAGTTGAGGTTGCCGACGAATACGAGGCGGTGCAGGAGCTTTTCCTAGCCAGAGGCTGGGGGGACGGGTTGCCGGTGGTGCCTCCGACGCCGGGTCGGGTGGAGGCGATGCTGGCCGATAGAGGGGTGGAAGGCCGAGACAGCATCGAGGACACTTTCAGCGATACGGGCAAGATGGAGGTGCCTCCCAACTGGGGGGAGGCGACGCTAGAGAAGATCGCCATCAACGCGGTGATGGCAGGGTGCCGGACGGAGCATTTTCCGGTGGTGGTTGCGGCAGTGCGGGCGATGACTGCCCCGGCGTTCAACCTGTATGCAATCCAGGCGACGACGCATCCGTGCGCTCCGCTGGTCATCGTAAATGGGCCGATAAGAGAGCAACTGGGGATGAACAGCGGGTCAGGGGCCTACGGTCCGGGGTGGCGGGCCAACGCGGTGATCGGGCGGGCGATCCGGCTGATATTGCTGAACGTGGGGGGAGCACATCCCGGGTCGGGGGACATGTCCACACAGGGGGCGCCGTCGAAGTACAGCTACTGCGTGGCGGAGAACGAGGAGGGGAACCCGTGGGAGCCGCTGCACGTGGAGCGGGGATTCTCTCCGGAACGGAGCACGGTGACGGTGGTGGCGGGGGAGCCGCCGCACAACATCAACGATCACACGGGGAGCTCGGCGGAGGACATCCTGACAATCGTGGCGGGGGCGATGGCGGTGACGGGGGCGAACAATGCGTACACGGGCGGGGAGACGCTTTTGGCGCTGGGACCGGAGCATGCGGCGACGATTGCGCGGGACGGGTTGAGCAAGGACGATGTGCGGGACTGGCTGCACGAGAGGGCGCGGATTCCGCTAGAGCGGTATACGGAGGAGACGATGCTGGAGCGGTTCGGGCGGGTGCCGGATGGGCCGGTGCCGATGGTTGGGTCGCGGGAGGACCTGGCGATCATCGTGCTGGGCGGTCCGGGGAAGCATTCTTCGTGGGTACCGACGTTCGGGGGGACGACGCGGTCGGTGACGGTGGGGGTGGGGTAGGGGGGAAGGACGGATAGCTTTCAGCCGCTCCCGGGTGCTTGCACAGAAAGAAACTCCGACACTCTAGCGCGGGCTTCATCGGCGGTCTTGTTGTCCTGGAGACTGTCCGCCCAAGTGCGACCGGGATGCAGAGTATCCCACCAACTCCGCTCCCCTGATAGTCTGCCACTGCCGGGGTTGTGGTCTCCGAAGCCGTCGAGGGACGCGTTCCAAACGGGTCTGTAATGTTGAATAACAGCTCTTTCGGAAAGGTTTATCCATGCGGGAACTACTGCAAGTGACCTGAACGCGAAGTCCTCGACTTCCAAGTTGTTAGCTTCCCTAATCGACACCTGGTGTTCTCTGATTCTTCGTTGCAAAACTCGGGCTCTGACATCCCCTTCATCGCCTCGCCTTGAACCCGGGGGAATAGCTTTGCCAGCGTATATCGGCCGGGCAGTCTGCGAGATCGACTTGTACGCTTCATGAGTTCCGTTGTAGAAGAGGCAATAGATTCCCGGACCCTGGATGCTGATTTCTTCGGCTAAAGGCAGTAGGGGCTGTTGTTCGAACCTAATCACGATCCCGGCCATCAGGGTTTCGTATGTAAATGGGTCATAGAGTTCTGGCATATTATCCGGGTTGGCGGACCTCGATTACGGATTCGTAAAGCTGGACGCTTTCACGAGATTGCCTTGTCCGTGCGCCCGAATCAACGATGCTGTTCCCAACCCGAGTTTCCCGGGGAGTGGATATCTCGCGGACGTCCAGCCCACAATCTGAGGCTATCGCTGCCATAAACCTATCTGTAGGAACTGGAACACCTTGCAGTATGCTGTTGCCTAGGACGATGAGTGCGGTGCCGTTGTTACGCAGTACCCAGCGGACGCCTTGCAAGAAACGGACACAATCATTCAGGTAAGCGGTTGCGTAGTTAGCCCAACCGTTGCCACCATAGACTCCCTTGTCAGGGTTTTGTTCCCTGATTGCTGCGACCGTATCGTGGATTTCCTTGCTCTTGATTGCGGAGTCCAACTCGACGGTTTCCAAATCGCGAGCGGTCTGCCAGTAGGTGCCGAAATTTTGGTGCTCAAGCAGTTTCAAGTCCTTCGGTGAATCGCAGAAACCCAACCAGTACAAATGGGGGCGGGTATTGCGGTTGTAGTGGTAGTTGTTCATGTAGGGGGGCGAGGTCACAATAAGGTCCACGCTTTGCTGTTCCATAGCCCGGTAGTCTTCCAAGAAGGACGCTCTGTATACAACCCCATCCCGTCGTGTTCCACCAGCGCGGTTTTCACGGTACCAATCTGCATCTTCCGCGATTTCCTGCAACTTGGCGCATAGCCCCTCGATCACCGGAAAATCCGTAACCTCGCGCTTGCCTGCACTTACTTTCCTCGACAGGCTAGGTTCGTAAGAGTAGTTGGAGTAACCAACCATCGTCGCTCCAAACGCAAGCCGGATGACATTGGCAATATCCTCGTGGGCACGCCCTTCAAGCTCGATGAAATCCAACACCAGCAGAACTTTCTGCAAAACCATGGGGCTGAAGAAAGGAGACCTGGATTTGAATCCTGCCGGTGGCTTAAATTCGGGCAGTATTCCGGTCGTTTCGCTATGTTCGCCGTACTGCCGCAACCGACAGATGGCGTCTCTCAACACCCCTGTATTCAGACAGTGAGCATTCAATTTCACCGTAGCTACAAATGCAGCGTAAGGATTGATTTCGAAACCCACTGCCTGGTGTCCTACCCGGTCGGCCTCGATCAGAGTTGTCCCCACCCCGGCGAAAGGATCCAAAACGACGTGTCCGGGGCCCCGGGTAAATTTGCCTATTGCATCGGAGGCGAAGGCTTGAGAGTAACCGGCTATCCAAGGAACCCAACGGTGAACGGGCACAATCCGGTTGAGGACGAAAGCCGGGTCTTGAAAACCATCCGTGGTTTTGTCAATTTCTCCGATAAGGGCCGGTTGCAATGGAACCTCTCGCACGACGCTATTGTCTAATGGTCGTGTTCTGTCCGGGGTATGAGGATGATAATACCGTTGCTTTCTTCCTGACAATCGGCAAATGTCAGTAAATGCATGAGCCAACTGCGTGCCTGGGATCCGATTCTCCGGGTGGAGCTCCGCTAGAGGATGGGCCAGCGTGGGGGGAAGGAGAGGTTGGTGCGGGTGAGGAGGTTCTGGCCGTCGGTCTGGACTTGGGGGATGAGATCGCGATCGTCGACGAAGAGGGGGGTGTGGTCTTCGACGACGATTTTTCCGTCGATGATGACGGTGTGGACGCTACGGCCGTCGGCGTTGTAGACGAGGGAGTTGACGGGGTTGTGGAGGGCGCTCCACTCGGGGCGCCGGGTGTCGAAGAGGACGAGGTCGGCCTTCTTTCCCACTTCGATTGATCCGATTTCATCTCCGAGTCCGAGGGCTTGGGCGCCGCCAATGGTGGCGAGCTCGAGGGCGGTCTCGGCGGGGACCATCTGCCAGTCCTGGCGGGCGTCCTTGTAGAGGACGGCGACGAGGTACATGGAGCGGAGGGTTTCGAGAAGGTTGGAGTTGTTGCCGGCGTCGGTGCCGAGTCCGACGGTAACTCCGGTAGCGAGAAGCTCGGGAAGCAGTCCGGTCTGGGTCATCCCTGAAGCGCCCTTGAGAGCGGCGGTGGGGCAGACGACGACGCTGGTGTTGGTGGCGGCGAGCGTGTCTACCTCGGCGGGGTCCAGTCCGAGGACGTGGGCGAGAAGGACGTTGGGGCCGAGGACGCCGAGGTCTTCCAGGTAGCGGGAGGGGAGCTTGCCGTGCTGCTGCATCCATTGGGCAGCGGCGCGGGGAGTGAAGTTGAAGTGGGTGGTCATTCCGGTGCCGTGGCGGTCGGCGAGCCCCTTCGCAGCGGTGAGGAGATCGGGGGAGCAGTAGGGAGGCGCGAAGGGCATGGTCCAAGCGCGGACGCGGCCTTCAAGGGCGCCGTGGTAGTCGCGGATGGTTGCCTCCATGTTGCGGATGGCCTGGGCGGTATCCAGGACGGGTAGGTTGAGGGGGTTGGGGAGGTCACAGGCGTGGGAGCCGACGATGATTCGGCATCCGCTCTGCTGGTAGGCGGGCAGGCAGGCGTCGAGGTGTTTCGTGGAGCCGGGGTCGAGGAAGGTGGTGGTGCCGTACTTCAGGAGCTCGGTGATGGCGAGGAGGGAGGTGCGGTATTCTTCGTCGGCGGTCATTGCGGCCTGGAGGATGAAGACGTTGGGGAGGTAGGAGGGGCCGAGGTCGTCGGGAAAGAGGCCGCGGACGGCGTGGGCGTAGCTGATGTGCATGTGCCCGTTGATGAAGCCGGGGGTGACGACGAAGTTGCGGGCGTCGATGGTGCGGTCGGCAGAGGCGTCCGAGAGGTCGGCGGTCTTTCCGACATGGGTTATCCGGTTGCCTTCGACGAGGATGGCGGCGCCGGTGATGATGCGGCGCCCGGGGTCGAGGGTGACGAGGTAGCGGATGTTTTCGAGTTTGAGGGTGGCAGGCATGGTGGGTTGCTCCGTTGGGGGTTTTCCGGCGGTCCTGTCCGGTTTGACAGGGTTGGCGGTGGGGGTTAGGTTGGGTTGAGGGAGGGTTATCCGAGCATGGGCAATCCGGGGACAAATATAACAGTCCGGCAAGCGGTTGAGGGGGATGTGCAGACGATTGCAGGGTTCAACCGCGCGATGGCGGTGGAGACGGAGGGGAAGGAACTGGAGCCGGCAGTTGTCCTGGAGGGCGTGACGGCGATTGTCCGGCGGCGGGAGTTGGGGTTTTACCTGGTGGCGGAGGTGGAGGCAGAGGTCGTGGGGCAGCTGATGATAACCACGGAGTGGAGCGACTGGCGGAACGGGTTTTTCTGGTGGATTCAATCCGTTTATGTGAAGCCGGAGTTCCGGCGGGTGGGGGTTTATTCCCGGCTGTACGAACGGGTGCGGGAGATGGCGCAGGCTGCGGGGGACGTCAGGGGTATCCGGTTGTACGTTGCGAAGGAGAATGTTGGGGCGCAGCGGGTGTACGAGCGGCTGGGGATGGGGGATTCGGGGTATCTGATGTACGAGGTGGAGTTCGGGTGACGGGGTTACGTTGGGGGACGAGTCCCCCGGACCCCCTCGACTATCCGGTTGACGGTGTTGGGGGGATGTTCTATCTTTCCGGGGAAGCATAGGAAGGATCCCGAGAACAGAGGGCATGGCGGACGCACCATCGGAATACGATTACCTGGAGCGGGGGCGGTTCTACTACCAGCGGGGGATGCTGGGAGAGGCGGTGTCCGACTTCAACCAAGCGCTGGAGTTGGAGCCGTCGCTGGCTCCGGCTTACTACTACCGTGGGCTGGCGCTGCGGCGGATGGGAGCTACCCAGGAGGCGGTGAAGGACTATTCGGAGGCGCTGCGGGTGGAGCCGGACTATCCGGCGGCTTACTATGCGCGGGGGGTGGCCTTCCGGGAGCTGGGGGAGTTTGGACGGGCCATCCTGGACTACAACCAGGCGATTGAGCTGGAGCCGGAGGACGGAGACTTCTACTATGCGCGGGGAGTAGCCCACGCTTCCCTGAAGAATTACAACGGGGCTATTGAGGATTTCCAGGAAGCGCTGAAGTGGAATCCGCAGATGTCCAACGCCTACTACAACCTGGGGATTGCGTTCCGGGATTTGGGAGACCGGGAGCGGACGCTGGAGTGCTACTCCAAGGCGATTGAACTGCGGCCGAATGATCCTGATTACCGGTATGCACTGGGGAATCTTTACAGCGACATGGGGGAGTATCCAAAGGCTGTTGGGGAGTACGACGAGGCGATCCGGCTGGTGCCGACGTTTGCCAACGCACTGTACAACCGGGGGATTGCGAGGCGGAACGGAGGCGATCCGTTGGGGGCTTTGGAGGACTTTAACGCGGCGGCGCGGGCAGGATTTGAGTCCGGCGGCTTGTATTCCAACAGGGGGATAGCCCGATCCGATATGGGGGAGTACGCGGCGGCGCTAGGAGAGTTTGAACGGGCGCTAACGCTTGATCCGGGGTTGCCGTCGGCCCACCTGGGGAAGGGGAACGCACTGGCGAATCTCGGACGTCTGGGGGAGGCAGTGCCGGCGTTCGACGCGGCGATTGTCCTGAAAGGGGACCTGGCGGATGCGTTCCGGGGGCGGAGCCTGGCGCGGCGGGAACTGGGGGACGACGGGGGAGCCGATGCGGACTGGGCAGAGTATGAGCGGTTGGTTGGAGGTGGGTAGGGTTACGTTGGGGGAAGAATCCCCCAAACCCCCTGAATTTGGGCGGGGTGGTGTTCATCTGAACGGTCAGGAGGTGGGACTGGTGAGCAGCGGGAATGCGGTGTATGACGGGTTGGTGGTGGATGAGCAACTGGGGCACCTGGAGTATGTGGTTACCCAAGAGCTGCTGGGGGGGTTCCAAGACGCGGTTGGGTATCCAGAGGCGGGGTTTCCCCACATCGCGGTGAAGGAGTACATCGAGGTGCTGCGGCGGAAGCATGGGCCGGTACCCATCATCAGCGCAAAGCACCGGGACCGGTATTTCCATCCGCCGATTGTGGGGAAGCGGGTGCAGGTGTCCGGGTGGGTGCGTGAGAAGTACGAACGGCGCGGGCGGTGGTGGCTGGTGGTGGAGACCCTGGCGATTGACGAGGACGGCAGGGAAATTGTTCGGAGCGAGCACACATTCCTGATCGGCGGGTTGGAGGCAGGGCAATGAGCAGTAACAGAACAGTCAACCTCAACCCCGGGGATGAGCTGATTGGGGTCGCCAAGGTTATCAACCAGGAGGCGATAGAGCGGTTCGAGTACGTTGGGCAGGATGCGGCGGGGCAGGACGGGAACGGGCCGCCTCCGGTGAACATCCACACGGACGATGCTCGGGCGCGGGAGATGGGGTTGACCCGTCCGGTGGCGTCGGGGCAGATGTCGTTTGCTTTCCTTCATGAACTGCTGGCGCGGCGGTTCGGGGCGGACTTCCGGCAGGGGGGAGACCTTTCGGTAACCTTCCTGAAGCCGGTCTACGGCGGAGACAGGGTGACGGCGTGGGGGGTGGTGGAGGAAGTGGATACCCATGACGGGCGGGCGGTGATCCAGTTGCGTTGCTGGTTGGAGAACCAGGATGGGGTGCAGACGTGCGCGGGGCGGGCAGAAGTCACCGTTCCGAGTCCGTGGACGCAGGCGCGGGGGGAGGAGGCGCGTCCGGTCACATGAGGCGGGTTTCCAACTGGGCAGGAATAACCGGGGAGTTACGTTGGGGGATTTGTCCCGCAAACCCCCTGTATTTGGGTTGGTTGCGGGGATGACGGGCAGAGCAGGCATTGTCATCAGAATGAGGGGAGTATGGCGAGTTTTAGCGAGGAGTTGAGGGTGGAGGCGGAGCCGATCTGGGAGCGGATTTTCTCGCATCCGTTTTTGCGGGAGATCAAGGATGGGACGCTTCCGGTGGAGAAGTTCCGGTATTACCTGACGCAGGACTACCAGTACCTAGAAGGGTTTGCCCGGGGAGTGGCGATGGCTTTGGCCAAGGCGCCGGACTCGGGGATGGTGGAGGAGCTTTCGCACCGGGTTTTGACGCCGGTGGAACGGCCGCTGCATCACTCTCTGATGGAGGAGGCGGGGGTGACGATGGCGGACATCGAGGCCATCGGGAGGTCTCCGACGAACACGGCTTATGTGAACCATATGCTGGTGACGGCTTCGCTGCATGGGCTGGGGCCGACGGCGGCGGCTTTGCTGCCGTGCCCGTGGACGTATCATCTGCTGAAGGATGAGGTGGGTGCGTCGGAGCATCCGCTGTATTCCAAGTGGACCGGGGCCTACGTGGCGGGGCTGCTGGAGAACAGCGTGGCGGCATGGCGGAGTTTCGTGGACCGGATGGCGCTGGACTGCAGCGCGGCGGAGCGGGAGGCGATGCGGGAGGCGTTCCTGGTGAGCAGCCGGTATGAGTTTATGTTCTGGGATATGGCGTACCGACAGGAGGAGTGGCCGGTGTGAGCCGGGGTTACGTTGGGGGACTCATCCCCCAAACCCCCTGAGTGGGGTTGGTAGGGGGGATTGGCCACGGCAGGGGTCACTCGATTAGCTGAGGACAGAGAGAGGGATTATGGCCAGAGCGGCGGTTAACGGGATTGAGGTCTATTACGAGGAGTACGGGGAGGGGCCGGTTATTGTGTTCGCGCATGGGCGAGGGGGGAACCATTTCAGCTGGTTCCAGCAGGTGGCGGCGTTCCAGGATGAGTACCGGTGCGTAGTGTTCGACCACCGGGGATGGGGGCTAACGGAGGATGTTCCGGGCGGGCCGGGTCCGGCGGGCTTCGTGGATGATCTGGAGGCTTTGCTGGACCAACTGGGGATCGAGCGGGCGTTCCTGGTTTCGCAGTCGATGGGCGGGATCACGAACCTGGGGTTTGCGCTGCGGCATCCTGAGCGGGTCTTGGGACTGGTGCTGGGGGATACGACGGGAGGGATTGGAGACCCTGCGGTGGTGGATTTGCTAAAGGACGTGCATCCGCCGGAGCATCCGCTGGGGCGGGCTTTGTCCGAGGGGTTCATCAGGGACCACGCGAACCGGGTGGTGCTGTTCCGGCAGATAGGGGCGTTAAATCCGCCGATGCCGATCAGCGTGGTGTCGGGGTTGTTCAGGAATCCGGAGGGGCCGCAAGCGGCGGATTTGGCGGAGTTGTCCGTTCCGACGCTGCTGGTGGTTGGGGAGGAGGACCTGATTTTTCCGGTGCATGTGATGGAGGCGGCGCAGCGGTTGATTCCCAACTCGCGGCTGGAGACTGTTCCGGGGGCGGCTCATTCGACGCACTACGAGCAGCCCGCGGAGTTCAACCGGCTGGTGGGGGAGTTCTTTGCCTCTATCCGGGCAGGGGAGGCGGTGGCGGCGACGGGGGATTAGGGCAAGCAGCCGCTCGGCCGGACACGCGGCAACTCAACGCTTCCGGGTGAACCATTTGCCAAAGCAGGCCTATGGTGAAGGCGGACTCACGCGGATGTCCGGGTTGTTCAGATCGAAGATTTCTGCGGACATGGTCATTTTGAACTGGTCCCCTTCGTTGGTATCGAACACGTCCGTGTCCATAAGCTCGGCGAAGTCTTCCGCATCACCCGCGAAGTCCAAAGCCAGAGCCAACATCCATTGGTCCTCATCCGCTGTCCATAGTGTGAACTCTTCAATTAGAGAAAGTTGGTCTGATCCCGATATGCGCAGAGGGAGGCCTTCCAGGACATCCAGGACTTCCTTTAGATCATAACGGACGGCTGGGACCCCGTTCCGTTCGTCGGCTTGTCCTTCAACATCCTGGAAGGTGACCACGCCGAAATCCTCCCAGAACACGGGCCAAGCGGCACAAGAGTCGATGGCGTCGAGGACCGCAGGGTCGTCGATGGTGGTGGCGCTCCAGCCGCCGCCGGTATCCATCCAAGCTTCGTTTCCAATGACCACCACCTTATCCCCCGTAAAGGCCAGACCACCAAAACTGAACTGTTCACTACAAGTGAAGCGATCGGGAGCCTGAAAATCTCCGCTGATGGAACCTGAAATACTTGATTCCAGGCTTTCCGGCCCAAACGTGATTTCGACGGTGTGCCGGAAGCTGTCCAGATGTGCGTTGGGAGAGTACGGGGGTGGGTCGAATGCGCCCGCCGGTGGCGATGCCTGGGACGGGGTCATCAGGGCCGGGTTAGGGGTTGGGGTTGGGGTTGGTTCCGGGCCGGGGGTGGGGGTTGAAGTCGGCAGAGGCGTCGGAGCACGAGTCGGGGTGGGCGTGGGTACGGGAGCCGGAGTGGGCACAGATGTCGGGGTAAGGGCCGGAGCCTGGGTGGGGGCGTTGGTCGGAGCATGGGTTGGTGTAGGCAAAGCCGCGACGGCTTCGGCCACCATCCTCGGAAAATCGGGAGTGGAGGTTGGCTCCGCCGGGGTGCAGCCGGAGACGACCATGCATATGCCGATCAAAATGAGTGGACACCAACGAAACCAGAGTAGTGGCATATCCTGCGCTTCCCTTGGTTCGAAGGCGGACGAGGAAGGTCTGCCCATCCGCTTGACCTTCCTCCTCCGTTTCTGCGGGTTGGGGTTGCGGGGTTAGGGGATGTTGGTGGCGCCGAAGGTGCCCCAGCCCTGGGGGACGTGGATGATGCCGGGTTCGAGCTCTTCGACGTCGGTCTGGCCGCAGGCGCCCATGTCGTGGTCGAGCTCGCGGCGGAGGACCTCGAGCATCCCGTGGACGCCTTCGGCTCCGGCGACGGCGAGTCCCCAATAGAGGGGGCGTCCGACGGCGACGGCGCGGGCGCCAAGGGCGAGGGCCTTGAGGACATCGGCGCCGCGGCGGACGCCGGAGTCGAGGTAGACCTCGGCCTGTCCCCGGGAAGCTTCGACGATCTCGGGGAGCATTTCGACTGCGCCGAGGGTCTGGTCAATCTGGCGGCCGCCGTGGGTGGAGACGAGGATGCCGTTGACGCCGTTCTCGACGGCGATGTGGGCGTCCTCGGCGGTGCGGACCCCCTTGAGGACCAAGGGAAGGGAAGTCAGGCCGCGGAGCCATTCCAGCTCATCCCACTTGAGGGCGGGAACCTGGGAGGGACGCCAGTTGGGGGCCTCGTCGGTGCCGCTCATGGCGGCGGTCTGCTCGGCGGAGGCGATGAAGTTGCCGAGGGGGAAGGGGTTTTCGTAGTGGTTGTGGACGTCACGCTCCTTGGGGCTGGGGACGGGAGTGTCGACGGTGAGGACAATGGCCTTGAATCCGGCCTCCTCGGCGCGGTGGACGAGCATCTCGGTGACTTCGTAGCCGCGGTGGTAGAGCTGGAACCACTTGGGGCCAGCGCCAGCCTCGGCGACCTGCTCCATGGGGTAGTGGGAGGAGGTGCTGAGCATCATCAGGGTGTTGGACATGCCGGCACCGCGAGCGGTGGCCAGCTCGCCGTCGGGGTGGGCGAGCTTATGTCCACCGGCAGGGCAGACCATAACGGGGAGGCTGATCTCGGAGCCGAGGACGGTGGTGGAGAGCTTGCGGTTCTCCACATCGCGGAGGAAGCGGGGCCGGAGCTTGAGGTCCTCGAAGGCAGAGGTGTTGCGGCGGGTAGTGGATTCGGTCATTGCGCCGGCTTCGATGAACTCCCAGTGGTTGTGGGGAAGGGAAAGCTTGGCGCGGGCTTCGTAGTCGCGGAGGCTTACGGGGGCGTCGCTCATGGAGTCCTCCTGGATGTTGATGTGGGGGCGGATGGGATGCATCCGGGGTCAGGTGGTTCGGGTTAATCTACTCCCGGCGGCGGGGGGAAGGCAAGGGGAGGGGGGAGCGCGGGTTGGGGAAGAGCCGGGGAGTCAGAGGCAGGGCCATTGGGAGATTGAGCGGCCCAAGAGGGAAGCACGTCCGAGGAGTTGCGGAGGGCGTCCTGGATGTGTCCCCATTCGGCGAAATGGCGGGCGGCTTCCAGGCCAGCGCGGGCGGCGCGGATCCGGATGGCTGGATCGGGGTCATTGGTGTCCTGGAGCAAGTGCCACAGTGAGACGTCAACGAGAAGGTGCAACCGCTGACGAAGGTCATTGGTCTGATGGCCACGCACCTCGGCGAGGGCTTCGCAGAAGTGGTCGTCGTGGAGCCAGCGATGGATGGTGCGGCGGCTGATACCAGTGGCCGCCGCTGCTTCGGTGATGGTGCGGGCGCGGGACATTTCCCAGACGACTTCCAGCTTGCGCCGAGAGAGTTGCCGATTTTTTAGTTGGTGAGACATTTGACGCTTTTCGTGCTTGGGCACCGTCATTTGGCGGTGTTTTCTGGGGCGTTTTGGGGACAATTGTGGGTCGGATTGAGACATGGATTGAGTCATGTTGCGACATCCTGAGACATTTTGGGACATTCTTGGGACATTCCGGTTTTCTGGAGGTGATCCCGACGTGGGGATGATGAGCAACCGGCCGTCCGGAGCGGGTTGGGTGAGGAACATCCCATAAGGAAATGCTAGACAGTGGGCAGCGGGGTTGGCAATGGGGAAGTGTCAGTAATTTTGGGGGTGGGGGGAGATAGCTTCCGGCCTGGTAAAGGAACCCCGTATGCCCGGTATAATCGGGGTAGTTTATGGAAGAGGGTTGACCGAATGAAAATCGAGATGGGGGAATCGCTGTGTTGTTCTTTCCTGCGGCACGTGCAGCAGTGCTGGGTGGTGCAGGCCAACTGGAAGGTCTCGGAGCATTGGGGGAAGTTGCTGGGCGAGGGAGAATTGGAGGAACGTTTCCGCGGGATGCGGGAGAGGTTTGACCCGGACCGGAGCGTGTTCAAGGGAACGAAGGACGGCGGTCAATTCCTGAAGCAGGGCGAGATTGATGCCGTAGGCCTCGGACAGGATGGAAGTGTTCACGCGATGGACGTCGCGTTTCACGAAAACGGGTTGAATTACCTGGGAGGGGCGGACAAGCGGGTGCTGAAGAAGCTGCTGCGAACGCTGTTTATCCTGGAGGCCTACCATCCGGCGGAGGTGGAACGGCACATATACTTTGCGTCTCCCAAGGTGCACAAAGGGGTGCAGGGGCCGCTGGAAGAGATGTTCGGGATGCTGGCGGCGGAGTATCCCTCGGTGGACTGGCATTTGCTGACCAACGAAGAGTTCAACCGGGAGCTGCTGGCTCCGACGCTGGAGAAGGGGGGGCAGGTTTCGGATACTTCGGAGTTGTTTGTGAGGGCGGCGAAGTTGTTGGAGCTGGGCGGGCCAAGAACGGAGGGCAGCGGACGGCGGAGGAGCAGTGATGCCAGAGACTCCACGGCGTCGAGCGGGCGAGCGGCGATTGAAGAGGCCGGTTCGAAACCTGGAGGAGCTGGGTTTATCAATCCAAGGACGCCATCCGGCCAATTGCAACCCCTTGTCAGGGGATTGATGCGGACAGTGTTGGAAGATCATCCGGACCTGTTAGGGGAGACTGACCTGCGGAACATGATGGATGGTGAATTGTGCAGGGGCGAGTTGGGGCTGCAATTGGGAGGGTTTCCCCTCCTGAGCCGGGCGGAAGAGGGGAGGATGGTTAGTGGACATCCAAGGTATTGGTCGAAAGTGTTCGGGGACGAGTTCTACGTCACGAATAATTGGTGGCAAGCGCACCACCTTGAAAACTCGTGGGCGCTGGCACGGTTTGTGGAGGGGTTGGTGAGGTGCCGGTTAGACCATCCGGCGGTACCGGAGTTGGAACGGCATCGGGCGGCGTTGGAAAGGTTCGCTGGGTAATTGTCCGGCAACTGGGAAGGAGACTTCGGGACGGTGCGGCTCCGAGGAAATGACGACCGGGGTCTGGATTCCCGCCTGCGCGGGAACGACGGGGGAATGGGTAGCGGGCTCTACGCGATTGACGCGGCTTATAAACGGAGGGAGGAGAGGAGGGGTGGGTATAGGCTGGGGTGGGCACAGGCCTGGGAGGGAACGGAACCATTGGGGTCGCACGGCTGAGATGCAAGCTGTTCGTGTCTTGCTCAGGATTTTGGTTGGGGCTAAGATACCGTCATTCCGAACGAGAGCAATCCAAGGGCCAGGCTTTCTCACTCTCACTACGGAGTTTCACTACCGGGTTTCTTACGGGAGGTACTTATGTCCGAAGCGCGGATAAACGGCTACCAGATGTATTATGAGACCCACGGCAGCGGTCAACCTCTTGTGATGATCCACGGAGGGCTGGGAGGGGGCGAGGGGTGCGCGGGCTTTGTCGAGCACCACGCCGCGGCCCTGTCCCCGGACTACCAGCTGATCGTCTACGACCGCCGGTCGGCGGGGAAGTCGGGCAATCCCGATAGCGGTTACACGATCGATAATTGCGCGCGAGACCTGCGGGGCCTGCTGGAGCACCTGGGGGTGACGCACGCCCATATCCTGGGGTCATCGGCAGGGGGACCCATCGCGCTGCGGTTCGCGCTGGAACACCCAGAGATGACCGACACGTTGATTCTCATCAACACGATGTCCTACGTGCAGGAGTCAGAACGGGCGGTGCGCCAACGGGAGCTGGACCAGATGCGGTCCAACGAGGCGGAGAAGGGACGGGAAGCGTCGATAGCCGGGGCGCTGGAGGCGCGGTGGCCCGGGATAAGGGCGGCGGAGCCAGACCGGTTCCAGCGGCTGTACCAGCTGAACCTGGAAAGGTACGACGGGATAGCCCAGACGATGCAGAGCTATTTGGACATCAGGGACAGCCTGGAGTCCCGCCTGGCAGAGCTGACGATGCCCACGCTGGTGGTGCATGGCGACGAGGATTCGAGGATTCCGGTGGAGTGCGGGCGGCAACTGCACCGGGGCATCGCGGGTTCGGAGTGGTTCATGGTCCCGGGTGCGGAGCACGGGCTGATGGGGAATGAACCGGCGTTGATGCGGAAGGTGATCCTGGAGTTTCTTTCCCGCCGGGCCATACCGGCCGGGTCCGCCGCAGACTAAGAAACTAACTGAAAACCAACTTTGAATTTCGCGGTTGCCCGCTGCGGCGACACTGCACTAGCCCGTCATCCCCATCCTAACCCCCGCCTTCGCGGGGGGCAGGCTTGCCCCCTTCAAGGGGGGGAGGGACTTTTGAGTTAGGTTCTAATCGCAGAAAGCATCGGGGAACGGAGGTACGCCATGCCCACGGCAGGAATTGACCACATAGCCATGCCCACCGCCAACGCGGAGCGGCTCATCGCGTTCTACAAGAAGCTGGGTTTCCTCATCAACAACGAGGAGGAGTGGCGGTCGGGACAGACACCGACCTTCTCGATACAGGTAGGGGACTCGAAGATCAACGTTCACCCGGAGGGGCACACGGCGTCGCTGCGGGGCCCGACGGCGGTTCCGGGCTGCACCGACATCTGCTTCGTGTGGGACGGGACGGTGGAGGAGTGCCAGGAAATGCTGGCGGGAGCCGGGGCGGAAGTGATCCGGGGTCCGGTGCAGCGGGCGGGGGGCCGAGGACGGGGAACGACTCCATCCCTGAGCCTCTACCTGCGGGACCCGGATGAGAACCTGCTGGAGTTCATGACGTACAACGTTTGACGCGGGGGAGGAAACTTCTCGGGGAGGGAACTTCCCAAGGAACGCTGCCAAAAATGACGGCCCGCTCATCCGGCGGGCCGTTTCGGGTTGGCGCAAGGGCCGGGGCTACGGGTCGCTGCCCAGCCGCACTATTTCGTCGAAGTCTTCCCTGGCGACGGGCTGGACGGAAAGGCGCATCCCGCGGCGCACCAAGAGCATCCCGTCGAGCTTGGGGTTCTGCTTTATCTCCTGGAGGGTCACGGGACGGGCCAGGCGTTCGCCAGCCTTGATGTCCACCATGAGCCAGGTGGGACTGTCCGGGTTGCTCTTGGCGTCGTAGTACTTGGCCGAAGGGTCCCAGGCGGTGGTGTCGGGGTAGGCCTCTTTGCAGATGTAGGCGACACCCACCACGGCGGTCGGCTTGGCGTTGCTGTGGTAGAAGAGGACGGCGTCTCCGACCTGCATGTCATCGCGCATGAAGTTGCGGGCCTGGTAGTTGCGGACGCCATCCCACTCGGCGACCTGGTCTTCCTCATTCCAGAGGTCGTCGAAGGAGTAGTTGCCGGGTTCGGACTTGAAGAGCCAGTATTTCCGCTCTGCCATCGCGCCCTGCCTTGCGAAGGATTTTCGAGGTGCGGGGGTTAGAGGGCGATGTCGCCCCGCTCGCCGGTGCGGATGCGGATGGCATCGGAAACCGGGATGATGAAGATTTTCCCGTCGCCGATGTTCCCGGTCCGGCCCGACTCGATGATTATTTCGATGGAACGTTCGACGTCGGAGTCGGCAACGACCATTTCCAGCTTGACCTTGGGGAGCATGTCCACGACATAGGAACCGACGCCGCGGGGCCCGCCGATTTCGATGCCCCGCTGGGCACCGCGCCCGGTGACCTGGGTCACGTTGATTCCGACCAACCCGGCATCGGCCAGCGCATCTTTGACGTGGTTGAGCCTGTCGGGCCTGATGATTGCTTCTACCTTTTGCATAACCGCCTCCCGTCTCTTGCCATCAATTATAACCCAAGTCCGGGCGCAAGCTACTATGGTCCCGGAGGCTTAGGTCCCGGAGGCCCGGCTCCCGACCCGCAGCGGTTCTAGCGCCGGATATTGATCCCCGCCGCCTCACGGTCGAAGCAGCCCTGGATGAGGTCTTCGCGTTCCTGGCGGAGGACGTCTTTGCGGACGCGGAGGCTGGGAGTGCGGGGAAACTCGTCCCGCATCTCGACGTAGCGGGGCACCTTGAAGTAGGCCAGCCGGTCCGCGCACCAGAGGACGACCTCTTCCGGGCGGACCAAGGCACCGGAGCGGGGGAGCACATAGGCCTTCACTTCGTCCTCTCCCAGCTCGGAAGGTACGGCGATGACGGCGCAGTCCAGCACGTCGGGATGGTCCTTGATGGCGTCCTCCACCTGCTGGGAGGATATGTTCTCGCCGCGGCGTCGGATGACGTCCTTCTTGCGGTCCACGAAGTAGAGGAAGCCGTCGTCGTCCAGCCAGCCGAGGTCTCCGGTGTAGAGCCAACCGCCGCGCAAGGCCTCGCCGGTCTGCTCCAGGTTGCGCCAGTAGCCCAGCATGGTGGCGGGGTTCCTGATGGTGATTTCCCCGACGGTGTTGGGAGCGGCCGGGTTGCCGGCGTCGTCAGAGATCCTGATTTCGTTGACGAAGGACGGGTCGGGATGCTGGCGGGGCAGGCCGGAGGAATTGGCGCGGCGGCGGTCGCCGACTCTTTCGATGGTGCCGTAGCAAGTCTCAGTCATCCCGAAGCCGACGATGATGCCGGTGCCGAAGCGCTCCTGGAATTCGTCGAGGAACTCGGGGGCGAGAGCCGGGGAGCCGTAGAAAAGGCGGACGCGGTTGTCCCGGTCCGACTCGGACTCGGGGTTCTTGGCGAGGACGGGCATCATCATTCCGATGAAGTTGACGACGGTGGCATCGGCTGCCCGGACCTCGTCCCAGAAACGGGATGCACTGAACCGGTCGGCGACGACGAGGGTTGCGCCGGCGGCCAAGGTTCCCATGGTGGAGTAGTACTGGGCGTTGGCGTGGAAGTAGGGCAGGCAGGTGAAGAAACGGTCTTCGGAAGTGGCCTGGGTCCAGTGAGCGAATCCCTGCCCGGCGGAGACGTACATCTGGTGGGTGACCTGGACACCCTTGGGGTTGCCAGTGGTGCCGGAGGTGTAGACGAGCATGGAGATGTCCAGAGGGGATACCCGGGGCAGCTCACTAACGGGTGCCGCGGCGGCCAACTTCTCCGAGAAGCCGTCCCATCCGGCAGGGCCGGAGGGGCTCACGGCTGCGGAGGCGTCGTCCACGAGGAGCCTGGCCCGGACGCTGGGGGCAAGCCGGGAGGCTGCTTCGGCCACGTCTACCAGAGAGGGGTGGGAGACGAGTCCGGCGGCTTCGGAGTTGTTGAGGATGTAGGCGGTCTCGTCGCGCTTGTAGGCGGTGTTGACGGGGACGGCGATGGCGCCGATGGCGGACAACCCAAACCAGCAGTAGAGAAACTCGGGACAGTTTGGCAAAAAGAGGCAGACCCGGTCGCCGGTGTCGATGCCAAGATTCCGGAACATTCCGGCGGTACGGAGAGCACGCTCCTGGAACTGGCTGTAAGTAACGGCCTGTCCGGCGACTTCGACGAAGGTCTTGTCGGGAGCACGCTGGGCGGCCAAGCCCATGAACTCGCCCAGGGACCACTCCCAGGGATGGCGTCCGGGAGGGGGTTGCAATCCAACTATTCCGCTCATAAATCCACCGCCCGATTCCGGCCAGATGCGGCAGACAGGGATCCGCAACACGCCGCTATTTTGGGCCGCCAGGGTTTCACGCTAACATGGGGGGTTGGCCGGGTCAATGGCGGGGGCCGGAACAGCAACCTGGTTTCGTTGACAACCCAACCCTCCAAATTTACACTGCGGGGCACCTGGACGGCCGGGTTGCAATGCTCGCAGCCATGTCCGGGAACGTCGCGGGGGCCTGGATTACTGCCCCCGCGTAGGCGGGGGCAGGCTCTCCGCGGGGATTACGGAAAGGCGCCGCCTTTTATGCCCACTTCCATTGACCTGCAACGGTTGAAGCTGTCCGACGATGGACTGTCGGGAGCCCTGGTCGGGTTTCAATGCCTGGAATGCGGAGTGTGCGTGTTCGGGCCAGCCACCTTTTGCCAATCATGCACTTCGGACAACCTGTCCCCGATGGAGTTCGGGGGGCGAGGGATGTTGTTCAGCTACACAGTGGTACGGGTGCCGCCGTCGGGGTGGACCGGTCCGGTTCCCTACGTGCTGGGGGAGGTGGAGCTGCCGGAAGGCCCTCACGTGCTGGCCGAAGTGGTGGATGCGGACATCCCGTCCCTGAGGGTCGGGATGGGTATGGAACTGGCGGTAGCACCCGTCCCGGAGCATCCGAAGGGGGACGGCATGTCGGCGTACAAGTGGAGGCCCGCCGGCGTCAGTCAGTCTGCGAAAGGCGGGAGGATTCCGCTCTAGGCGATCAGACCAACGACAACCGGGGGCTCGAATCCCCCCTGTGCGGGAATTGCCGATGGCCTGTTGGCTACGCAAGCGCGTGCCAACCGGCTGTCTCATGGGAATGATGCGGGAGAGGAAGGGTTTGATCCGGTTATCGCTTTTGGGGGAGGGTATTGCGAGGGTCCGGGTCCCCGGCCCCGCCTACTCGGGGGCAGGCTCTACGCGGGGATGACGGGAGAGATGGAATGTGAGGGGGACGTTCCTGCGTGGGAGTTGCCGACGGGTTGTTGGCCACGTAGGTCCATGAGAAGCGGCTATTTTCATGGCAATGACGGGAAAAGCGGGAGCAGAGAGGTTTCCTGATGAGCCAGTTCCGTCCCGGAAGGGAAGTCATGGTCGTGGGTGTGGGGCTGCATCCCTTTGGAAGGTTTGCCAGCAAGGACCTGGCGTCAATGGCGGTGGTGTCCGTGGTGGATGCCCTGAAGGATGCGGGCGTGGGGTGGAAGGATGTTCCGGTGGCGTACTTCGGGCACGTCTACTACCACGGAATGTCGGTGGGAGAGACGGCTCTGGCCAAGCTGGGGCTGACCGGGGTGCCCATCATCAACGTGGAGAACGCCTGCTCCAGTGGGTCGACTGCCTTCTGGCAAGCGTACTGGGGGATAACGTCGGGGATGTTCGACATGGCGCTGGCCTTCGGGGCGGAGAAGGTCCCCGGCGGGCCGGTGACGGTCACGTCGGAGGAAAGCCCGGACCGGTATATCGGGGCGGATCACATGATGGCCGGCTACGCTTTGCGGATGCGGCGGTACATGGAGGAGACGGGGGCGCCAGCCAACGCTTTCGCCGAGGTCTCGGTGAAAGCCCGGCAGAACGCGTCGATGAATCCCTACGCCCACCGGAAGCAGACCTACACGGTGGACGAAGTCCTGGAATCGCGGCTGATAGCCGATCCGTTGACCCTGTACCAGTGTTGTCCGACCAGTGAGGGGGCGGCGGCGGCGGTGCTGTGCGCGCGGGAAGAGCTGGCGGCGTATGGACTGGATGAGAGCCGGGCAATCCGGGTGGCGGCCGCGAGCCTGACCTCCGGGAGCTACAACGGGCGGGGGAGCGACCATTCCGCCTTCAGCCCGTACCGCACCGAGCCGGCGGCACTCCAAGCCTACGAGATGAGCGGGCTGGGGCCGCAGGACGTGGACCTAGTTCAGGTCCACGACGCTGCGACGATAGGGGAGCTGCAACAGCTGGAAGCCCTGCACCTGGTCCCCTGGGGCGAGGGGTGGCGGGCGACTTTGGACGGGGAGACGTCGCTATCGGGCCGGATCCCGACGAACACGGATGGGGGCCTGCTGGCGATGGGCCACCCCTTCGGGGCTACCGGCATCCGCATGATCCACGAGACGGTCACCCAGCTGAGGGGAGAAGCGGGGCAGAGGCAGGTCTCCAACGCCCGGGTGGGACTGGCCCAGTGCTCGGGGGCCGGCGACGTGACGACGGTGCATATCCTGGCCAAGTAGCACGGCCCGCGGCCCACAAGACCGGGGCCGGAGTCCAATCACCTATGCCCACATACATCATCCTGGCAGCAATGAAGGGCCGGTTCGTCTCGGACCACGGGAACTTCTACGATAACTTCCAGATGATGGGTTACGTTGACGCCCAAGACTCCCGGACGGCGGTGACCCACTTCTTCGATCAGTCGCCGTTCCCCATCCAGTGGCGGGACGTGGACTATCTATGGGCGGAGGAGTTGACGGCCCATCCGCAGAACGGGCACCACGGCGACTACGACCGGGTCTACGTGGAACAGCTCCGGGAACGGTGGGAGCGGCCCGGCAACTAGCCTGGGGCCGGACGGCAGGGCGTTGGGAGGAGCTTCCTTGAAGGGAAGTTGTCCTCCCAGGACTGGAAAACTGTCTCAAGACCAACCTCGAAATTCGAGGTTGCTTGTCTTGGCGACACTGCACTCACCTGTCACCCCCATCCTAACCCCCGCCTTCGCGGGGGCAGGCTCTTCCCCCTTGACGGGGGAAGGGATTTGATAAGGAGGTTGCTTGTCTCGGCGACATTGCACTCACCTGTCGCCGCCATCCCAACCCCCGCCTTCGCGGGGCCAGGCTCTTGCCCCATCAAGGGGCAAGGGATTTGACAAGATGGTATCTAAGCGCTGCCGGCGTGTTCCCGGAGTTGGCCGAAATCGGCCTTGAAGCCCTCGACCAGGGCGCGGCGGTCGGTGCCGTGAAGGATGAACCGGGCCCCCTGGCTGATCCAGTACCTGGAAAGCTCGGGGGTCTGGTGATGGACCAGGACCGGCACGCCGTGGGCTTCGGAGATGTCAATGACCTTCTTGACCGTGGCCTTGTAGACCTCTTCGTCGTACATGTCGGGAACGCCGAGCTGGATACTCATGTCGTTGGGGCCGACGAAGATGCCGTCGATCCCGGGGACGGACAGGAACTCCTCCAGTTTCTCCACGGCTACGACGCTTTCAACCCCGATGATGGCGATGTTGTTCCGGTTGCGGTCGTCGAGATAGCGCCTGGTTTCTTCGCTGGCGATGCTGCCTCCATTGACTACCTGCATGGCGGCTTCCCCCTTCAGGGGGCGCAGCTTGGCGGCAGCGACGACGTTCTTGACCTGCTCGACGGTCTCGCAGTAGGGGGCCAGCACACCCTGGGCGCCGGCGTCGAGGGCCATGGTCACGTAGTGGGAGTCGGGAATCGGGATGCGGACGATGGGCACGACGCCAGTGGTATTGAACACGCCCAGGAAATCGCCCAATTCGCCACGGCTGCGGGAGTTGTGCTCGGTGTCGATGACCACGTAGTCCAGCCCCACGCCGTCCATGAAGGGGATCCACTTGGGATTGCGGGCGACGCTGATCATGGTCCCGAAGACCCGGCCACCCGACTGCAACACCTGCTTCAGTTCTGCACCGTTCATGCTGGCAATTTTTCCTTTCGATAGTTGTAAGCCCGGAGGGCGGCGCAAGTATATCACCCGGCCCCTGGACAGTGAAGGAACGATGGAGGCTGAAGAACCGGCGGCCTGTCCGGGAGGATATTGTTATACTCCCCCAGACAATCCGTGATTTCCCGCAGGACCGACGTTGGATGGAGGGCCTTGGGCACTTTGTATGTTGATTGACCGGCAAGCCGCCTGGGATGAGATCGCGGCGCAACTTTCGGAACAGACCGAACTGGCCATGGACCTGGAGTCCAACAGCCTGCACGCATACCGGGAACGGGTCTGCTTAATCCAACTGGCAACGGACAGGGAGTGCTTTGTCCTCGACCCGCTGGCGGTAGAGGACCTAAGCGCCCTGGGGACGATCCTGGCGGATCCAGGGATTACCAAAGACGGGCACGGCTGCGATTACGACGTCCGCTCGCTGGACCGGGACTACGGGTTCGGATTCCGGGACCTGTTCGACACGCAGATCGCCGCCCGGTTTCTCGGATCGAACACTCCCAACCTGGGGTCGGTGCTGGGAGATTACCTGGGGGTGGCGATCCGGAAGAGCAAGGAACTGCAACGTTCGGACTGGGCGCGGCGTCCTCTTTCCGCATCCTCGCTGGAGTACGCATCCAACGACGTTCAGCACCTGGTCCGGCTGGCGCGAACGCTGCGGGAGCGCCTCCAGGAGCTGGATCGGCTGGACTGGGTCGAGGAGGAGTGCGAGCGATTAAGCCACACCAAGTATTCCCCGCCGGTGCCGGAAGGACTTGCGTTCCTGAGAATCAAGGGCGCCGACCGGCTGGATGAGCGGGAGTTGGCCGTTCTCAAGGAGATGCACGGCTGGCGGGAAGAACTGGCGGAGAGGCTGGACCGCCCGCCGTTCAAGGTGGCGGCCAACGGTGACCTGCTGGAGGCGGCCCAGGCGGCGGCATGGCATGGAAGAGGAGGCGACACCCTAGCTGCCATCCTGGATGACACCGCCCCCGGATTGCGCCGCCACCTTTCCGGGGGAGGAGGTTCCGCCCTGATCCTAGCCGCACGACGGGGACTGGAAAGCGGGCCTTTCGTGAGACCGGAACGTCCCCGGCGGTTCAACCCGTGGACGAGCGAAAGCCGGGGGCTGCTGCAGGCATTGAAGCAACGGCGGACGGAAATTGGCGAAGGATTGTCCGTGGACCCGTCGCTGGTCTGGCCAGCGCCAAGCCTGGAACGGATGGCCCTGGACCCAGAGCAGTGGCTAAGGGAGACGGCCGAAAACGGCGCTACCGAGGTGCGGAACTGGCAGCGCCGGGAGTTCGCTGAGCGATGGGCGGACGTGATGGAAACGGGGAAGGCTGCATCCGGCTGAAGCCGGCCGGGGCCTGGCCGATCCGTTTACGCATCCGTTTAAGGAGCCCCGGAACAAGTCACTAGTGCGGTAGCGACGGTCTTGATTCAGGAATGAAACGCCCGCGTTCAGGGTATAGGGGCAATGCCGTCACCCCCATCCTAACCCCCGCCTTCGCGGGGGCAGGCTCTTCCCCCGTCAAGGGGGAGGGGACTTCTTCAGAGGGTTCTAAAGGGTCCGGGCCGGGCTAGTGTCCGAAGGCGACGACCTGCCGGCAGAAGCGGGCGGTGTTCACCAGGTCCGGGATCACCACGTACTCGTCCACGGTGTGCATTTCGTTGGTGGACATTCCCACGACCACGTTGGAAATGCCGTTGAGGCGGAACACGTTGCCGTCGGTGCCGCCGCCGGAGGGTTTTATGTTGGGGGCCATTCCCATGTCGCCCATAACGCGGGTGGCGAGCTTCACGATGGACTCCTCCGGGTCAAGAGTGTACATGTGGAACATGACCTCGAGGTCTTCCTCGATTTTGGCCTCCCGGTAGCGGTCCCGGGCTTCCTCGAAGGTTGAGAGAAGCTGCATCCTGAGGAGGTCGAAGGTCTCGGCGTTGCGGCTGCGGAACTCTCCACCAAAGGTGGTCAGGGCGGGAACGGCGTTGCGGACGGTGCCGCCGGATATCAAGCCCACGTTGAAGGTGGTCTCCTCATCCAGGCGGCCCTGGGGGAGGCGGTTGATGATGTCGGTGGCGATGCGAATGGCGGAAAGGCCCTTCTCCGGCTCGACTCCGGCGTGGGCGGCCCGGCCGTGGACGGTGACGTCGAATCTCATGTAGGTGGGGCTGGAGCCGGTGATGGTGTTGACGGGGCCGTTGCCGTCGAATACGACGGCCTCGGTGCCATGCAGCATGGACCAGTCGAGGTGGTTGGCCCCGACAAGGCCGATTTCCTCGCCGCGGGTGAACACCACCTGCACGGGACGGTGGGGGAGGTTGTCCTCGTATATGGATTCCAGACCTTCCATAATGGCGGCCACACCGGCCTTGCAGTCGCCGCCGAGGATGGTGGTGCCGTCGGAAGTTATCCGGTCACCGTTAATCTGGGGCTTGATCCCCCGCCCCGGCTCGACGGTGTCCATGTGGGCGGAGAGGAGGAGGGGGTTGTCGCCATCCTGGCTGGCGATGACGTTGCCGAAGGAGTCGCGTTCAACGGTCAGGCCAAGTTTTTCCAGCCGGGGAATGAGGTGCTGGGCGACCTCTTCCTCTTCCTCGGATGGGCTGTCGATTCGTACCAGGTCGCAAAAGGACCCGACCAACCGGTCCTGGTCAATCATGGGCTGTACCTCGGTTTGTGCAGGTTGGGGAGGAGACGATTGGCGCCATTATACCGCAAGGCAGGTGACTGGCCTTCCGGGGCCGCGTGTCTCAGGCCGACATGGGGCGCAACAAGCGCCGGGCGACGCTGCATTGGACAGGGAGGGAGGGGAGGGATTTGGTAGCGCATGGGGGATTCGAACCCCCGATCTCCGCCTTGAGAGGGCGGTGTCCTGGGCCGCTAGACGAATGCGCCACCTGAAAGGAACCAGCCCACGGCCCATTTAAACGGACTGGTAGGCAAATGTTACCAGACGAGTCAAGCGGTGTAAACCGTTTTTCTGGCAGGGCAGGGTTCCGGTCCAGGTGGCGCGGCCCAGCGGCGGCGGGGGTCTGGGTTCCCCTCTTGCGACTCTACCGCCGACTCAAGGTAACCCCCGCCTGCGCGGGGGCAGGCTTGTCTCAATGCCGGGGGCTGCCGCGTGGAGTCCGTGTCGGGAAAGACGGGAGGAGAAGGGGCAGCCTGGCCCAGGCGCCGGGGCAGGCTACACGCGGGAAAGACGGGAAAGAAGGAGGCGGGACAGACGGGGCTGTCCTGCGGGCCGGGGACCACAGGGGATATAATCGGGCCATCCGGCAGCAAGGGGGGAATCCCATGACTGAACAACCTTCCCGCAGCGATTCGATACGCGGCCCGCAAATGCAGATTCACGAGGTGCTGACCGGGCCGCCCCACGAGGGGGAGACCGGGCAGGGGCTTTTGTTCAGGACCAGCCGGGGCGATGTCCCATCCATTTTCCACCCGGCCCCGGACGCCCGCCTGGCGGCGATCTACGTTTGCGGCGCAGGAGGGGGATTCGGCGGGCCGGCCGGCGGAATGTACGCCCGGCTGGGGGAGTCGTTGAAGGACAGGGGGGTCAGCTCCCTGCGGCTGAACTACCGCCAGCCCAATGTCTTCCCGGAATGCGTGCTGGACCTGTTGGCAGGGGTGATGTTCCTGCAAAAGACGGGGTATGCGCCGGTGGCACTGGTGGGACACTCCTTTGGAGGAGCGGTGGTGGTGGCGGCGGGGGCGGCGAGCCGACACGTCTGCGGGGTCGCCGCCCTGGCCTCACAGACCTACGGCGCCAACATGGCCGGGCTGCTGTCGCCGAAGCCGCTGCTGGTGGTGCATGGGAAGAACGACACCCGCCTGCCCTTCAGCTGCGGGCTGCAGATCTACGACTGGGCCAACGAGCCGAAGCGCATAGTCCTGTATGACGGCGCGGAGCACCGTCTGCAGGAGTGCGGCGAAGAACTGGAATCACTGCTTGGCGAGTGGATCCCGGATACGCTGCTGGCGGGGACCACGCCGACGGAGTGAGAAACTATCTCAAAACTATTAGGGAACATACTGTGTGGGGTACATCTGTGTGGTACGGGGGCATTTCACCCCCATCCTAACCCCCGCCTACGCGGGGGCAGGCTCTTCCCCCGTCGAGGGGAAGGGACTTTTGAGATAGTTTCCAAGAAGAACAGGGGGCGAGGCGGGGCCGGATGGACCATCCGACAGCCCGGATCGCCTTCCATCAAGTGGGGGGCAAGTGGGGGTTAAGAAACTATCCAAAAACTATTAGGGAACATAGTGTGTGCGGTACATCTGTCCGAAAGGGTGGCATTTCACCCCCGTCCTAACCCCCGCCTACGCGGGGGCAGGCTGTTCCCCCCTCGACGGGGGAAGGGACTTTTGAGATAGTTTCCAAGGCCGGGTTGAGGTCAGCGGAGCTCCACTACCCGGTCGATGGTCGGAATGTCGGGGCGGAAGGTGGCCCGCCAAGCCTCCAGTCCCTTGATCTTGGCAACACTGCCGATCCAGCCGCCCACCAGGTCCAGCACAGCCATGATTTCCTCCGGGGACGCCCCGGCGTTGTGTGCCGCGTGCATGTGCAGCTGGACGTGGGACACGAGATCCTGCCGGGCGACGCAGGCGACGACGATAAGCAGTTCCTTGGTCTTGCGGTCGATGAGGCCCTCTTTCAGGTAATTGGCCTCGGTGTTGTCGTTGTGGTGGGCCAACGCCTCTGCGCCGCCCAAGTGGCCCACGAAATCGTGGAGGCCAAAGCGGAATCCCCGCAGAGCAGTGGTCCGTTCAAGTTCGCGTTCCAAATCGGTTGACATCTTATTAATCCCCCTCGCAGTGTCTTGGGCGGATGACCGGTCCGGCGGCTAACGCAGTTCGACGACGCGGTCGATGGTGGGGATATCCGGGCGAAAGAGGGCCCGCCACGCCTCCAAGCCGTTAATCTTGGCGACGTTTCCGATCCAACCTCCGATGAGGTCGAGGACGGCCATGATTTCCTCGGGGCTGGCACCGGCCTTGTTGGCGGCGTGCATGTGAATCTGGATGTGGGAGACGAGGTCCTGCTGGGCGACGCAGGCGACGACGAGGGCCAGTTCCTTGGTCTTGCGGTCCAGGGTGGTGGTGTTGATGTAGCTGTCGGCAACGTGCTGATTGACCGCTTTGAGGGCGTCCAAGTCGTACTCGGCGTAGAAATCATGGAGCCCGTAGCGGAACCCGCGCAGTTCGACGACCCGTTCCAGTTCTGCCTGTTTCTCCTGTTCAGTGGGCATTTTTAACTCCTTGTCAGGTATCGTCCTATGCCGGGACGGTTTCGCAAGTCTACTCCAAGGGGACGTTGGGGGCAAAAAGCCATGCCGCTGCGAACCCGGTTATTCCGGGGGGCCGTCGGCCCAGGGTTTGAGCATGGCGTAGATTAGGCCGTTGATGGGAGTGGGAACCCCGGCCGCCAGCCCGGCCCGCACGACAGCGCCGTTGAGAGCCTCCAACTCCAGGGGACGCCCGGCCATGATGTCGGAGTGCATCGAGGCGTGCATCTGCGCCAGGTTCTCCTCCATGTAGCGGAGGATTTCGCCGGACACATCCGGTTCCAAGGCGATGCCGGAAGCGCGGGCCACGGCCTCGATTTCCTGGAGACAGCCGACGACGACGCGTTTCCACTCCGGGCGGGGCATTAACCCGGCCAACTCCTCGCGGGCCAGGGTCGTAGTGCCGGCCATGGTGGCGATGAACAGGAACTTGGCCCAGAGGGTCCGGTGGATGTCCTCGTTGAACCGGGCCGGGATACCCGAAGATTCCAGGGTTTCCCGGATACGGCGTCCCCGTTCCGAATCGCCGCCATGAACCTCTCCGAATTCGATGCGTACGACGGACCCGGTCTGACGGACCGTGCCCGGTCCAAGCAGGCCGGCCTCGACGTAGGCGGCGCCGGGCATGACCCGGCCGTCCCCGAGAGCGTCGGCGGCGGGCCGGTAGCTGTCAATACCGTTCTGCAGGCACAGGACAGTGGTGCTGCCGGACACCATCGGAGCCATGGATTCGACCGCCTGGGCGTTGTGGTAGGTCTTGACGGTCAGGAGGACCAGGTCCATTGCTCCGGCTTCCGCCGGGTCGCTGGTGGCGGCGCAGGACACGGTGCGTTCCCGGTGATCGGTGATTATTCTCAGGCCATTGGTCCTGATGGCGTCGAGGTGAGGGCCCCGGGCGATGAGGGTGACGTCGTTACCCCCCAGAGAGAGCATACCGCCGAAATATCCGCCGATGCTGCCCGCGCCCATTACCGCGATACGCATATCAGCCTCCCAAGGGTCCAGATGCCTTTGCCAAGGCAAGCTTACCAGATGCAACCGGCACGAGGCGCAGGGACAACGGACCGCTTGACGCTCCGGGCGCCAGTCCTTATTCTCACTGGAGATTGCAGGCAGCCTGCTTCAACCAACTCCCGGGAGATAGACATGACCCAACCTGCTCCGAGAATCACTCCGCCGGTGCCGCAGCCCGAGTCGGACTTTTACTGGGAAAAGTGCAAGGAGGGCGAACTGTGGCTGCGCCACTGCCGATCCTGCGACCAGACCTACTTCTATCCGAGGGACATCTGCCCGCTCTGCTTCTCCCGGGACACGGACTGGGTCAAGACCGACGGGAAGGCCACGGTCCATACCTTCTCGATTGTCCACCGGGCGCCGATCCCCGCCTTCCGGGACAAGGCACCCTACGTGGTGGCAGTGGTGGAGTTCGCCAGCGGCGGGCGAATGGCGACCAACCTGGTGGAAGTGGAAGCCGACCCATCGGTAGTCAAGTGCGGCATGGAGGTGGAGGTGGTCTTCGAGGAGCTGGACGAGAACATCTCCCTCCCGTATTTCCGGCCGGTCTCCTAGACGGGCCGCTTTCCCTTAGGCCAGACGGGTTTGACTACCAGCAGCTCCGGACCCCTTACCGGCCAGGTCGCCATTGTCACCGGCGGGAGCCGGGGGATCGGGCGCGCCATCAGCCGGGGACTGGCCAAGGAAGGGTGCCGGGTGGTCGTAGCATCCCGCACCGAAAGCGAGGCAGCGGTTGAGCAGCGGTTCCAGAGGTACGCCTCCGGGACGATTCACGACACCGTGGCGGACATCCGGCAGGATGGGGGCGACGCCCACAGCATCAGGTGTGACCTGACGATGGACCGGGATATTCAAAACCTGGTCCGGGAGACGGTGGACCGCTACGGGCGAATCGACATCCTGGTTTCCAACGCGGGGATCGACTGCGAGGCCCCGGTGCCGGAACTGGACCTGGACTTGCTGGACCTTTGCCTGGCGACCAACGTGCGGGCTCCGCTGGTGCTCTGCAAGTTCGTTCTTCCCGTTATGATGGGGCGGGGGTCGGGAGGTTCGATTTTCGCGGTAACGTCGGGGGCGGCCCGCGGGTACAGGCCGGGCCGGGTGGGGTATTCGATGAGCAAGGCCGCCCTGGACCGGATGTTCCTCAACCTGGCCGAGGAAGTCCGTCCGCACAACATTGCTGTCAACGTCTTCAGCCCGGGTCGGATAGACACCTGGATGAACCGCAACGGGGACTGGCCCGGAACGGCCCACATTCCGATGGTGCAGCCGGAGGAGGTAGTTCCGGCGGCGGTCTGGCTGGCGCAACAGAACGCCGGCACCTTCACCGGACACCTGGTGGAACGGGCCGAG
This sequence comes from uncultured Dehalococcoidia bacterium, assembly GCA_951812535.1. Taxonomy (GTDB): domain Bacteria; phylum Chloroflexota; class Dehalococcoidia; order Lucifugimonadales; family UBA3495; genus CATOSK01. The sequence continues at coordinate 143,869 of CATOSK010000004.1, forward strand.
TTCGGGCGGACGTGGGGGCCAACCACGGCAGCCCCCTAGCCGGTTTCACGCTCCCGCTGCGGCGGGGTCTGCGGGACTACACTACCGCAATTACCGGGCAAGTAATATACTCCCGGTGCCACACTATGAGCCCAATCTACACAAGGAAGGAGCTTGCGTTATGACGACACCAAGCGGAGACCCCCGCCTAGAAGTTGCTCCAAAGATGGCGGAATTGAGCGCCAATGTCCTGTTCGGGGACGTCTGGGAGCGCCCCGGCCTTTCCAAGAGGGACCGCAGCCTAATTACGGTCGCGACTCTAGTGGCCCTGTACCGCACCGAGCAGTTGCGGGGGCACATCGGGCGGGCCCTGGACAACGGCGTAACCAAGGAAGAGATCGGCGAAGTCATCACCCACATGGCTTTCTACGGCGGCTGGCCCACGGCGGCCAACGCGGTGAGGGTGGCGAAAGAGGTCTTTGACTCCCGGGCCTAGCAACAGAGGCGCGTGACCCAGGGACACCCGGATTCAAGGGTGGTCCCGGGTTATGTCGCTCCAACAGGCGGGAAGCAAGTTGCAACGACAGGGAAACGCGCCGCCGTGGTGTCTTGACCGGGCGGCGCTCATATTGGGGAGGTAGGTCATGCCAAGGATGACGGGGGGCCGGTTCATCGCGGAGACGTTCCAGGGATACGGGGTCACCCATGTGTTTTTCATGCCGGTGATAATCCAACGGGCCCTGCTGGAGATGGAGAACCTGGGGATACGCCGGATAATGACCCACGGGGAAAAGGCGGCGGCCTACATGGCCGACGGGTACGCGAGAGCATCCCGCAAAGTGGGTGTCTGCATGGCCCAGTCGGTGGGAGCGGCCAACCTGGCGGCGGGGCTCCAAGACCCCTTCCTAGCCAACTCGCCGGTGATGGCCATCACGGGGCGGCGTCCGCAGCCCGACCAGTACCGCCATTCCTACCAGGAAATTGACCACACGGAACCGTTCAATGCGGTCACCAAGTACAACGTGCTGGTGAACAGCGCTGACCAGCTACCCCAGTTTCTGCGGCAGGGATTCAGGGCGGCGACCTCGGGAATTCCCGGTCCGGTCCACCTGGACTTCGAGGGCACCACCGGAACGGTCATCGGCGAGGGCGAGGCCGACCTGGAAGTGTTGGTGGATGAGCCCTTCACCATGGTGCCTCCCTTCCGGCCCGAGCCTGCCACGGAGCTGGTCCGGCAGGCGGCGCAGGTTATATCCCAGGCCAGACGGCCGGTCATAGTGGCCGGCGGGGGAGTGGTAGCATCGGGAGCGGAGGAGGAGCTGGTGCAGTTCGCCGAGATGCTGAACATTCCGGTGGTGACTTCGCTGAACGCCAAGGGGTCCATCCCGGAGAACCATCCGCTGGCCATCGGGGTGGTCGGAGCGTATTCCCGGTGGTGCGCCAACCGGTTGGTAGCCGAGGCTGACCTGGCGATTTACCTGGGCAGCGGCACGGGGAGCCAGGTCACCAACGAGTGGCAGGTCCCCGCTCCCGGGACTCCCACGGTGGAGATAAACATCGACGCATCCGAACTGGGACGCAGCTATCCGGCGCAAGCGTCGCTGCAGGGAGATGTCCAGGCTTCACTGCGGAAGCTGATGGATGTGATGGAGCCGTTGGGCCCGCGGTCCGAGTGGGTGGGAAGAGCCCAGGAACTGCTGGGCGACTGGCAACAAGAAGTTTCCGTCCACGTCAACTCCGACGGCGCCCCCATGAGGCCGGAAAGATTGTGCAAGGAAGTCTCCGACTTCCTGCCATCCGATTCCATCCTGGTGTCCGACACCGGGCACGCGGGCATCTGGACGGGGACGATGCTGGACCTGAACCACCCATCCCAGAGCTACATCCGGTGCGCCGGTTCCCTAGGATGGGGATTTCCGGCGGCGATGGGAGCGAAGTGCGCCGCGCCGGAGCGCCCGGTGGTGTGTTTCACCGGGGACGGCGGGTTCTGGTACCACCTGACGGAGCTGGAGACGGCGCTGCGCTACGGCATCAACACGGTTACAGTGGTAAACAACAACCGCTCGCTAAACCAGGAGAAGCGAGGCAACGAGGTCACCTACGGCGGGCAGACAGCCGGTTCCGACGAGCTGTGGATGCTGTCCGACGTGGATTTCGCCCGGGTAGCGGAGTCCATGGGATGCTTCGGGATCCGGGTGGAAAACCCCAACGAGATGCAGAGCGCACTGGAACAGGCCCTGGCCTCCGGGAAACCGGCGGTGATTGACGCTGTTTCCGACATAGGCGGGATCGCTCCCCGGGCCTGGGCGCCGTAATCGCCAGGCATCCCGCAAATTGAAAGGCCCCCGGAAGTGGTTCCGGGGGCCTTGCCTTTTGGGGACCCTTATCCATTGAATTTTCCGCTATCGGCCGATGGCCGCGAGGAAGTCCCGGGTGGCGGCGTAACCACGGGAACCGCCTCTCCGGATGGGCGGGACCAGGTAGAGGTTGTGGCGGCCTGACGCCCGGAACCGGCGGTACAGCTCCGCGGCAAGTTCCGGTCCGGGGCATCCCGCGGCCAGCTTGTCCTGAACTTCGCGGGGCACATGGGAAAAGCTCAAGCCGTCGGACTCCATGACCTGGAGACCGTAGAACACGGGCACGGGAGGGGGGAGGCCTGCAATCCGGGAGTAGGCGTTCTCGAATCCAGAAGCCTGTTCCACGGTGAAGACGGGCTGGCTAATCAGGAATTCTGCCCCGGCCTGCACCTTGCGGTGGGCGAGGCGGGCTTCGCGGTCAACGCCTTTGCCGAGATCCACGGCGGCGCCGATGCAGAAGTTAGTGGGGGCGTCCAAACGGGTGTCCCGGAAGTCGACGCCCTCGTTCATCCCTGCAATTCCCCTAATCAGGCCGGTCGCCGGATAGCTTTGCCCGAGGCGCAAGTCCCGGTCCGGGAACGGGTCTCCCTGGACGACAATGACGTTTTCAAGCTCCAGGAGCTGGGCGCCGAGAAGGTGGGACTGGAGGGCGAGGACATTCATATCCCGGGTGGCGAGAGTGAAGACGGCCTCCCGTCCGGTGGCTTTCCTGATATGGGATGCCAGCATAGCCGAGTCGGTCCGCACGGAACGACCCGGGTTGTAGGCGACGGAGACCAGGTCGACGTTGAGGGAAGCGGCGAGTTCGGCGACGGGCCGGCCGGAACGGGGCGGGGAGAAGTCGCAGATGATGCACGGCCGTCCGGTGGCTTCGTGGCAGAGCTCGGTTACGCGGGCCATCGGTCAAACTGGCGGGCGATATGTTTATGTTCGGCCAGGGATGCTCCGGGACACAGGAGAACCGAGCTATCCGTCGATTTGTCCCAGGCACTCTCGGAAGCGAGTGATGCCCTTCTGCTCGGACAGGCCAATGAAGTAGCGTATGCCCTGCAGGTGGATAACGACGTCCCGGGGCAGCATGAGAAGGTCATCGCGGGGCTCGTTGAGGTGGTAGAGGGTATCCACGCCGTCTTCCAGTCCAACGTAGAGGGTGTCTTCCAGGAGGGCCAGTTCCCTGGTATCCATGTCGTTGCGGGCGATCCAGCGGGAAAATACGAAGGGAAGCCCGGTCCATTCGTTCCATTCGCGGCCAAGGTCATAGCGGTGGGGGAATCCCCGGGCGCCACGGCGCTGGCGGAGAGCGCGGTTGCCGATGAGGAGGAAGGCGTCGTACTCCTGGGGCTGCAGTCCCACGAATTCGCCCGGTTCTATCCCGTACTTGAGCTTCAGCAGGACTTCCAGCAGCTTGGGGGAGGTGCTGGCGCCGTCGATGATGCCGATACGGGCTCCGTCCAACTCTTCAATTGGCTTGGTGGAATAAAGGAGAACGCTGCCGGAGGCGTCGTTGGTGGCAGTGCAGAATCCGGCGATGGGCTGAAACCTGTCTTCAAGCCGGAAGGCATCAACGATGGGAACGGGGCCTGCGTCGATGGTCCCCTCCTCGGCAGCGGGAGCGACGGCGCTGGGGAGCATTTCATACAGTTCTACCCCGCGCCGGGGCATATCATAGTAGAAAGGATCGTCGTGGATGTAGGGTATCTTGGCTACTTTTATCGCCATACGCGTCAACCGCCACCATTTCGCTGGGTTATCACGGGGTTTGATTTCCCCAAGCAGAGGAGTATACCGACTCGGAAATTGTAGGTTTTGCCCGAAGTGGCGTCAAGGCAAACTGTGTTCCGGCGGTGGACAAGGGGAACGAGCGGACAACGGACGAGGGGCGGATTCCTGGTTTTGGCAGATTGTTGGTTGCAAGCGGGGCCATGTATCATGGTTGGGCCGGGCCAGACGGGGCCCGGTGACGCATCCAGCCAGGAGTCCATTGTACGAAGTGTCCGGCATGGCTTGGGCTACCGGCTGAATCCCCCACCCTGTCCCGGGGTTCGGAATCGAGGTCGAGTGAAATTACTGCTGCTGTTCTTCCTGCCCGTCGTGGTCACGGCTACTGCCCTGGCCGCCACTCCCAACCAGCAAAACCCGGCAGATATCACGGTGACGGAGGAACTGGTGGAGAGCATATTCCCCGATGGAGTGAGGTTCCACCTCGCGGCAACGGGGCCGGATGAGATCGACGACATCCGGGTCTATTTCAAGCTGCTGGGGCAGAAGAATCAAAGCGCCTACCGGGCCATGGAGTTCGAGCCGGGGACGTCCATTCGCGGGGAGGCGATCCTGCACAGCGGGAGCAGAGGGGAGCACATTCCGCCCGGCACCCGGGTGGAGTATTCCTTCGAGATACGCGACACGGCCGGGCGCTCCCTTCGCACCGACGACCAGGTTTACGTTTACCTGGACCACAATTTTGACTGGCAAACCAAGTCGGACGGGTCCGTCACGGTCTACTACAACGAAGAGATCATCGAGGGCCGCGCGGGGCGCATCCTGGAGACCGCGACGGAGACGCTGGGACACATGGGCCCCATCCTGGGGGTCGAGCTGGAACATCCCCTACACATTGTTGCCTACTCGGACTACCGGGACATGGTGCACTCGCTGCCTTTCACGTCCCAGGCGACCAGGGCAGGGTTGATCACGCAAGGGACAGCGTTTTCCGAAGTCCGCTCCCTGCTGGTCCTGGCCAGCGGAACGGACTACCTGGGCACGACTTCCCACGAGTTCACCCACCTGCTGGTAGCTGACGCCACGGGAGCAAGCGCAAGCCGAGTCCCACGGTGGCTGAACGAAGGGCTGGCGGAATATGGGAACCTGCACCCTTCGCCGGACTACGATTCCGCCCTGGCACGAGCAATCCGGGACGACGAAGTGAGGCCGCTATGGTTCCAAAACACCTTCAGCGGCACTCCCGACGAGGTGATCGTGGCCTACGGGCAGGGGAAGTCGGTGGTCGAGTATCTCCTGGACAACCACGGAGAGGACAAGATGGCCGTCCTGATGTCCACTCTCGCCGACACCCTGGACATTGACGAGGCCCTCCAGCAGACCTACGGATTCACCTTCTACGACCTGGACACGGAATGGCGCAAATCGGTGGGTTTGGAGGCGTCCCCGCCTCCGCCGACGCGGGAAACGCGCCAGCGGCTGGCACCCCCAACGGCCCGTCCGATCAAACCGGTGCAAGCCCCCAGCGGGGTTATCCAGCAACCCACTCCGACGCCAATCAGAGTGACCGGGGCGACCGAACCTGACGTGGAGGAAGCAACAGGGGGGCCCAACAGCCCACAACAATCCACCCCCGGATGCGGGGCGTCACGCGGATTCCAGGGAGCAGACCCAGCGCTGCCGTTACTGGTGCTGGGCGGGCTCGGGTTGGCCTGGGGCAGCAGGCGCAAAGCCGGAGAATAGGCAGGTCCAGCGCTTTCCCGATTCAGCCCGGCTCCGTCAACGGGTACGAGGGTTGAAGGCGTCGTTGACGGCGTCTCCGAGCAGGTTGAAGGAGAACAACAGGACGGAGATGGTGATCACCGGGCACAACAGCAGGTGGGGATCGCTGCGGAGCACCGAGATGTTGCTGTTCTCGAAAATCATCCGGCCCAGGCTGGGCGTCGGGGGCTGAACGCCGATCCCGATGAAGCTGAGGAACAGCTCCGCACCGGCAAAGGCGGCCAACCCGGCAGAAATGGAAACGATAACCGGGCTGACCACGTTGGGAAAGACGTGGACCCTCAGGATCCGGGCGGTAGTCGCGCCGGTGGCCCGCGCAGCCTCGGCGTACTGGTTCTCACGGACCTGAAGGACCTGTCCCCGCACGAGACGGGCCATCCCGAACCAGGAGAACACCGCCAGGGCAAAGGACACTATGGCGAAGTCAACGAAGCCCAGCCGGGCGATCCAGTCGATGCCAGTGCTGTCCTCAAAAGCGTGGACCCACGCGATGATGCGGGGCCGGATGGTCGCCACGATGATAAGCAGCAGCAGGATCTCGGGGAAGGCCGACGTGACCTCTCCAATCCGCATGATCAAGCCGTCCACCCAACGGCCGATATAACCGCTCAACAGGCCCAGGACAATCCCGAGCACAAGGCTGCCTCCGACGAGGGCGGTGATGGTTATGATCACCGTGGTACGGAGTCCGTAGATGACCCGGGTCAACTGGTCGCGGCCGAGGCGGTCGGTGCCGAAGGGGTGCTTAAGGGAGGGGGGTTCCTTAGCAATCTCCAGATTCTGGTCGTTGTAGCCGTAGGGGGTTACCAGGGGAGCGAGAATCCCGGAGCCGTACATCACCACGATGATCCCGAAAAACACCATCGCGAGCTTCTTCCGCACCAGGCGGCGCAGGGACAGGCCGATGAAGCTGCGTCCCTCGGTCCGCGGAGCAGTAAGGCGTCCGGCGGCGGACTCAGCCTGCAACGTAGCCACCTCCCAACCGGATTCTCGGGTCCAACACCGGATACAGGAGGTCGACGATCAGATTGGCCAGCACGAACAGCGTGGTGCCAATAAGAACGACGGCCATGATCACCGGGTAGTCCCGGGCAAACAGGGCATTGATGGTGAAAAGCCCCACGCCCGGGATGCCGAAGAAAATCTCCACGATGAACGACCCCCCGGCGAGGCCGGCCAGGGCGAACCCCAGGGTAGTCACGACCGGGATCAGGGCGTTGCGGAGGATGTGGCGGGTCCTGACGGCCATTTCGGGCAGCCCCTTCGCGCGGGCCGTCCGTATATAGTCCTGGTGGACCACGTCAAGCGTGCTGGCGCGGGTCAGGCGGGTGATGATGGCCACGCCGGGGATCCCCAGCACCATCGCGGGCATAATTATGCGGGTGTCGAAGAAACCACCCCAGCCTCGGGACGGCAGGATATCCAGCCACAGCGCGAACACAATGAGCATCACGGGGGCGGTGAGGAACACAGGCATGGACTGGAAGAACAGGGTCATGGCGACCGCTCCGGTATCCCACGGGGTGCCCTGCCGGAGAGCGGAGAACAGCCCGATGGGGATTCCCAACCCCAAGGAGATGATCAGGGCGGCCAGGTTCAGCTGGGCCGAGACGGGGATACGCTTGATGAGGAGCTCGGTAACGCTGCGACCGCGAAACTGGAAGCTCTCGCCGAAGTCTCCCCGCAGGGCGTCGCCCATGTAGCGGGCGTACTGGATGAAGATGGGGTCATCCAGGCCGCGCTGCTTGCGGATCCGCTCCACGGTTTCCGGGTCGGAGTATTGCCCCTGCAGGATCTGGATCGGATCGCCCGGGCCGAACTGACCCAAGGCGAAGGTGATGAAGGACACCATCAAGAGCAGGAACGGCGTCCAAAGCAGTCTGCGGACTATGTAAACCCACATTTCCGGTCAACCCTGCGGCCCTATTGTTCCTCCAGGTAGACGTGGCGGTACTTGGGAATGGTCATTGGGGTCAGGTGGTAGTCCCGCACCTGGGGCTTGATGAGCGCGTACCGCTCTCCCCGGTTCCAGAGGGGTATCCAGGGAGCGTCGTCGATGATCATCTGCTCGATCTGGTTGTACTGCCGGAAGCGGGTCTCCTGGTCGCGGATCTCCCTGGCCTCTTCCAGGAGCCGGTCCACCTCCGGGTTGGAGTAGTTACCGTGGTTGTTGTCACTCTCCGAGTGGAAGAGGATGTCCAGGAAGTTTTCCGGGTCGGGATAGTCGGCAACCCAGCCCAGGCTGAACATCTGGAACCGCTTATCATGCAGGTCCTGGAGGAAGGTGGCCCACTCGGTCTGCTGGATCTCAACCCTCACTCCCAGGATTTCCTCCCAAGACTTGAGAATGGCTTCCAGGTCCAGCGGGACGTCCGCCCCCAGACTGCCAGAGAGGCTCAGGGTAATGCGGGGCAGGTCTTCGATGCTGTCGCCGTACCTGGACTCGGCCAGCAACTGCCTGGCTTTTTCCGGGTTGTAGCTATAACCACGGAGGTCGGGGTTGTAGGACGGGAACCCGGGTGGGATCACCCCGTTGGCCGGTGCGGAGAGGTTGGAAAGGGCCTTATCCGCGATCAAAGGCTTGTCGATGGCGTAGTTCAACGCCTGGCGGAACTTGGGGTCGTCAAAGGGTGGTTCGGCAACGTTCATGCCGATGTAGCCCACGCTGAAGCTGGCGGGAAGCTGTTGGAGCTCGGCGTTCAACGGTTCGGCGGGGTCGAGGAGCCGGTCCAGGTCGGCGAGGCCGACGCCGGTAAGGTGAATTTCGTCGTTCTCGTACATCAGCATCGCGGTGCCGCCGCTGAGGATGAACTCGATCTCGTGAACACGGGCGGGCCCGAGATGATAGGCACCGTGGCGCTGGAAGATGATGACCTCGCCGATATCGTACTGGGCCAGCTTGAAGGGTCCGGTGCCGTTGGGCTCCCGCAGCCAGTCCTCCGCGCCTTCGACGTTTTCCCGATCGAGCACGAAGCCGGTGGGATAGGTCATCTTGGCGAGGAAGTAGGACTTGGGTGCGTCGATGGTTATTTCGACGGTACGGTCGTCGACCACGCGAACGCCGGATATTTCAGCGGCGTCCCCGGACAGCTTCTCGGACACACCGACTATGTCGGAAAGGTAGGTGTCAGCGACGGGAGACTCGGTGAGAGGATCCGTCGCCCGTTCCAGGGACCACTTCACGTCCTGGGCGGTAACCTTCTTGCCGTTATGGAAAAAGGCGTTGTCGCGGAGATTGAAGGTGTAGACGAGGCCGTCGTCGCTGGTCTGGATGGACTCCGCCAGGTCGGGGACGACGTTGAGGTCCAGGTTCAGGGTGACGAGGCCACCGAAGATCTCGTTGACGAGGCCGCCGGAGATGTTGTCGGTGGCCAGGTGCGGGTCAAGGGTGGGCGGGTCGGCCCAGAGACGGACCAGCTTACCCCCGCTGGTGTCCTCTTCCACAACAGCTTCAGGAGCCTGGTCAGGTTCGGCGGCCTGTTCGGATGCTTGGGCCTGGGGTGCGGCCTCCGACGCGCTTTCTCCCTCATCGGTGGATGTGGGGGTGCCACAGCCCAGAATGAAGAGAATCGCGAAAAGGACAGCGATTGCTGGCAGAAATTTCCAACCCATCAGTTCCCACCTTGCCGTTAAATTTCGCCCGCCAGAAAGAATCCGACGCGAACAAACAGTGAACATAAAACCCGGCCGCTTCATTGTAGTGATTGCCGATACGCTATTTCAACTTCCCACCGAGCGGAGTACTCGCAGTCTTATTGTCACCATTGGCTGTTTTTGTTACGATATTGCCGCTGTTACGGATTCCGAGGGGTCCAACTTCGTTCAGCGCGGCGAGCGTAGCCAAGAGGCCTAAGGCGCCTGTCTGTGGCACAGGAGATCACGGGTTCGAATCCCGTCGCTCGCCCCAACTTTTCTGTTCGCTCCTTGCTGCGCCTGTAGCTCAACGGATAGAGCACTGGGCTTCGGACCCAGGGGTTGCGGGTTCGAATCCTGCCGGGCGCGCCAACCCAAGTCTACCTCCAACCCCTTTCCCCATAGAGCCGTTTGGCCGGCGTTGTACGGGCAACGGCAGCGTGCTAACATCCCATCCAAAATTAAAGGGCCTGGTGCGGTCCACGCCTGGGCCGGACGAGAGGTCCCGTTCAATACTTGCAGGATATGAGGAGGGGTCCATGGCAGAGTTGGTATTGGGTCTGGCTTCATCCCACAGCCCGCAACTGAGCACTCCGGCCGACGGCTGGGCGGGACGGGGCGAGAGGGACAAGGGGAATCCCGAACTGATCGGGACGGACGGCATTACGTCCAACTATGAGGACCTTCTGGAGCGGGCTGACACAGGCCGCATCGCCAATGAAATAACCCCAGAGAAATTTGAGCGGCGGCACCACCAGAACCAGAAAGCCATCGCCCAATTGTCCGAGAAGATGTATGACGCCAGGCTGGACGTGCTGGTCATGGTCGGGGACGACCAACAAGAGTACCTGCTGGACGACAACATGCCGGCGTTCTGCATCTACTGGGGAGACAAGGTGAAGGTTTCCGGCCACGAAGCCGGTCCGTCGACGGGGAACCGGCTGCTGATCGGGTACAACACCGAGGACCAGCATGTGCCCACGGACGCGTCCCTGGGCAGGCACATGATCGAGTCCCTGATGGACGAGGAGTTCGACGTGGGCCGTTCCAGCTTCCTGGATCCCAGCAAGGGTGGGCGGACCAAGGGCGGCATCGGCCACGCCTTCGCTTATGTCTACAACCGGCTGATGACAGAGGGGATCATTACCGCCGTTCCGGTGATGCTCAACACCTACTATCCGCCCAATCAACCCACTCCCAAGCGGTGCTACAACCTGGGACGAGCGCTGCGGTCCGCGATAGAGTCCTGGCCCCAGGACATCCGGGTGGGAATCCTGGCGTCCGGGGGATTGAGCCACTTCGTGGTGGACGAGGAGCTTGATCAACAGGCGCTGGCGGCCATGAAGGCCAAGAGCGTGGACCAGTTGATGGCCCTGCCCCGCGAGAGGATTAACTCCGGCAGCTCGGAAATCCGCAACTGGATGGTCGTCACGGGAGCGACGGAGCACCTGGAGATGAACGTGGTGGACTATGTGCCGTGCTACCGCTCCCCGGCAGGGACGGGCTGCGCGATGGGGTTCGCCACCTGGAGCTGAGACGCTCCGATTCCTTTATGTAAAGCGGCGGAGGCTCAGGACCGAAGCGGACGGGAGACCAGGTCCTTGATCCGGGCGGTTATGTCCTTTTGGTCGAAGGTCCGTAGCAGGTTAATCCGGTTGCGGTTGGGGTCGCCGCCGTGCCAGTACTCGTAGATTTCCTGCCGCATTCCGAACGAAGACGCGGCGAGGTCGTGGGCGAGGCGGAAGAGGCGGGACTTGTACTCGACTCCAACCCCCTTGCCGGGCATGTAGCGGTCGAGGTAAGGGCGGAACTCGGGGTTGGACAGGTCAGCCTCGCTGGGCTGCATAACCATTCCGGAGCCTGATATTTCCCGCAGCAACTCAACCATCCGGGCCGAGACCTGGGTGAAGTAGATGTTCATCCCTGATATAGCGCCCAGGGACATGAGGCCATTGTCCGCCAGGTAGGCCCCGTGCTCGACGCCGTCCATGGCATGGCGCCACATCTCGGCGTACGTGGCCATTTCTCCCAGCTTGGCGGCGACCTCCCGGTACTCGATGACGCCAATGGATTCTGCGATCAGAGTGGCGACGGCAGTCATCAGCTTCATTCGGTGGTGGATGCGGCAGAGGTTGCCCCAGCCGCGGAAATTGGCCTCGGCTCCAAGGCGCTGAAGCAGAGGTCCTGAGTCATAGAGCATGAAGATGCGATCCCACGGCACCAGCACATGGTCGAAGAACAGCATCGCATCCTGCTCGTCGTAGAGGGCTCCCAGGGGATGGCCGTAACTGCCGTACCACTGGGACACCGGCTCCCGGCATAGAACCTTCAGCCCCGGGGTGGCGGTAGGGATGGAAAAGGCAAGAATGAAGCGGAGGTCGGAACGGCGCATGAAGGTGGCGGACAGGGAAACATAGGTCTCGTTGCTGATTGGGGCGGCAGTGGCCAGTTGCTTGGCTCCGTGGACGATGACTCCCTCGGCGGTTTCCTCGACGACGTGGAGGGCGACTTCCGCTTCGCCTTCCCCTGGATTCTCGTTCTGGGGCTGCTGGCTGCGGTCCACCTGGGGGTCCCCCAGCGCATGGGTCAGGAACAAATCGTTTTCCATGCAGTAGCGGTGGTAGTTGGTGATGTTCTCGCCGAAGTCGCAGTGGGGGTTCCTGACCTCGGCCAGCCCGTCGCGAATGGCGTAGAGTCCGATGATGTGGGGAGCAAGGATGTCGGGGCTGCGGCCCAGTTGCCCCCACGACTCCTCGTTCCAGATTTCGCTGTTGCGCCGCTGGCGCTTCAAGTCGCCAGCAGAGCGGGGCAGCAGCCAGGACAGGCTGCACCGGTTGCCTGTCTCCGGCGAAACGAACGTCATTTCATCCCGGAAACGATCCGAATGTTGAAGGTCGTAAATGCGGGCCAGCTCGTGGACCATTCCGGTGAGAGCCGGATGCAGGGTGACATCAGGCACCTTCTCCCCGTCCAGCCATACCTCTCGGCCATCCTTCAGGCTTTCGATGTAGCGGGCGCCGGTCATGGCGCCAAGGGAGGACTCGATTTCGAGGACCATGCTTCCCTCCAGGACTGCCGGGCCGCAATCAGGTCCGGCTGTTGTAGGAGTAGTGGGGAACCCCGACAGGGGGCATTGCGGTGGCCGGATACAGGCCCCGGTAGAACTCCTCGACGTAGGGCGCGAGTTGGCGGGCCATCTGCCGGGTGGCGGCGGTTTCCGGCTCCAGGGGACGGGACAACTGGCGGCGCAGCTCGCTCATGACATCGGTCTTGTCGATTTTCTGATGGGCACCCTCCCGGACGAGCAGTTCGCCGTCAATGATGACGGCGGCAACGTCGCCTTTCCCGGCCCGGCCAAGGATGGCCTCCAGAGGGGGAGTGTCCGGGTCGAGGTAGGGGTCCTCCAGGTCATCGAGACGCACCAGGACCATGTCGGCCCGCCGCCCCGGTTCCAGAACGCCGATCTCGCCGCCGAATCCCGTGGGGGCAGCGGCGTTGGCCGTTGCCATGGCCAGGACCTGCTCGGAGGTGATGGCCGGTGAGCCGATCCCGGGCTGGCGATGAAGCTTGCTGACCAGCCGCATTTCCTGGAGCAGGTCGTCGTCGTCGTTGATGGCCGTGCTGTCGGTGCCCATGGCGACGTTGACGCCGCTGGCCAGCATGGGGTTGACCGGCGCAATCCCGTTCTTGAGCCGCAGGTTGGAACTGGCGTTGTGGCACACTGTCGCCCGCGACGCAGCGAGAATTTCGATATCTCCCTCCGTCAGCCAGACGGCGTGGGCACAGGACAGCTCCGGGCCAAGAAACTCCAGGTCCTGGAGGTGCTCCACCGGAGTCCTGCCCCAGGTGCGAACCCCGTAGTACTTCTGGTAGATGCTCTCGACAAGGTGCATGTGGATGCCAGTCCGGTAGCGGAGGGCGTATTCCTTGACCCGCTGCAGGAAATCGTCGGAGGCCCACTGCACGTTGGCGGGACTGACGAGCACCCGCACCTTCCCCGAGGGATGCGCGTTGTACCGCCGGTGCGTCTCCTCGAAAAAGTCGAAGTAGTCGTCATCGCTCATGTCCGAAACTGCCAGGAAGTTCCGCAAACCTCCGGCAAGTTCGGGCGGGAGACCAGAGAGGAAGGTCTCGTCGTCTCCGTAAACGAGCCGGTTCTGGTTGCGCAGGTAGCTGGAGAAGGCCACCCGCATACCGGCATCCAGGAACCCCCGAAGGACGGCGTCAACGTCGTCCGTCAACGTGGCAGCGGCGGTCTGGGGGTGGTTGTACATGACGGTAGTGGTGCCAGACTCCATCATGTTGAGAGCGGTGTAAAGGGTCATCAGGTAGTAGTCGTAGGGGCGGCGGCCCCATCCGGCGATGATCCACATCTCCAGGCAATCGTCGCAGGTGCCCATCTGGAGGGTGGACACCCCGCGTCCGTGATGGTGGGAGTTGACCAGTCCGGGAATGATGGCGTAGTTGGTGCCGCCGAGGTGTTCCTCCGGTTGATGCTGGGAACGCAACGCCTCGTAGGAGCCGACGGCGCGGATGATCCCGTCTTCCTGGTAGACCGCCGCCTCGTTCAGAATGGCGGTGTCCCCGCCCACGGTGGGGGTTATCAGGTACTTGCCGCGAATGAGTGAAGACGCCACGCCAGACCTCCTTCACACCCTTTGGCCCGCAGGCTGGGACTGGAACCAGTCAATGATGCCGGATCCGGTGGCAGGCCAGAATCCGCCGTTGTCCTTCATATGGGCCAAGGCCCGGTCAAGAAGGCCGACGCGGAAGGGCTGGCCGATGAGCCAAGGGTGCAGGTTGAGGGTCATCAACCGGCCATTTGAGACGCCGTCGGAGTGGAGGGTGTCAAAGCTCTCAGTTAGCATCCGCTGGTAGGTCTCAAGGGTAACCCTGCGCTGGGCGAGGGCCGCGACGTCGTCCAGTTCGTAGAGGATTGGCAGGGCGAAAAAGGGGTTGTCCCCGGCGGTCATCCGATACGGCTGCTCATCGTTGGCCCAGTCGCAGACGTAATCCAAGCCGGACTCAGCGAGGAGCCGGGGGGTGCGGTCGGACTCGCCGTACTCGGGGCCGAGCCAGCCACGGGGCGTGGAACCGGTGGCGTTGGTGATCGCGTCAACCGAATCGCGAATATAGGTGCGTTCTTCGTCTTCGGACATCCCGCTGGTTATCATGCGGCTGACGGAGATGCCGTGGGCGATGATTTCACAGCCACGGTCGAGGCAGTGGCGAACGAGAAACGGGTAGTTTTCGGCGGTGAGGGCGTCCAGGGCGATGGTGGCAGGGACGCCGTGCTTTTCGAGGACATCCAGGAGGCGGAAGATACCCACCCGGTGCCCGTACTCGCGGTGGGAGAGGCGGGCGTAGTCGGGGAAGTCGCGGGGGGCAGAGCCCCCGGCGAGACGGGCGACCTGGAAACTGCCGGCCGGAGCCTGCCATTCCATGTGCTCAAGGACAAGGATGACGCACAGGGCAACGGGGGAATTGTCCGGCCAGCGGAGGACGGGGCGGGTGGAGATGGGGGACCATTCGTGGTGGGGATGGTCCATGCCGAAGGTACGGTTGGCGGGCATGGCGGGAACGCTCCTTGTGGTGTTGGATGATCTGGGAGCTATCCGGTTTGGGGGCGGTTGAAACGCTGGGCGTGGGCCACCGCCTGGTCGTAGTAGTTGGCAATGTAGTAGTCGGCGATCTCATCGGCGGTGGTCTGCCAGACGCCGTCGTGGGCCATGATGTATCCCAGGATGTCGTCCAGGTACTTGATCCGGTGGGGCTGTCCGATGAGGAAGGGATGCAGGGCGATGCACATGACGCGGCCGCTCTCGGCGCCTTCCTGATAGAGCTGGTCGAACTGGGCTTTGCAGATGTCGGCGAAGTAGTCGGCGCCGTAGTGGTTATCCCGAAGGACGGACGAGTCGTTGAGCTCAATGGAATAAGGTACGGAGACCAGCTTGCCGGAATTGACCTTGATGGGGGTAGGCTGGTCATCGTGGAACCAGTCGGTGTGGTAGATGAGGCCAGCCTCGGCCATGAGGTCGGGGGTGCTGACGCTGCCGGAGATGGCCGGGCCAAGCATCCCCTTGAGGTCCTTGCCGGTGTGGCGTTTCAGGGTGTCGATGCAGTCCCGGTAGAACGCCCGCTCCTCGTCCTCGGTGCAGGTGTAGAGGTAGCGGGTGTTGTAGATGCCGTGGCTCATGAAGTCGTAGTCCCGTTCGATCATGGCTGCGGCGATCTCCGGGAAGTGCTCAAGAACCGCCATGTTGAGGGATATGCAGCAGCGGATTCCGTGCTTGTCGAGGGGTTCCAGCATCCTCCAGAAACCGACGCGGTTTCCGTAGTCCCGGTAAGAGTATTGCTGGACGTCGGGATAGGGGGTTCGAGGCCAGGGGTCACGCACCCCTTCGTTCACCGGTGTGTACTCGTAATGCTCCACGTTGGGAGAGATCCAAAGGGCGACCCGGGCATCGTTGGGCCACTTGATCACAGGCCGGTCAATGATGGGAAGGTAATCGATCCGGTCAGGAGGGAGAGCCATAGGTATTGACTCCTAGAGGAAGGTGGAAGGTCCGGGGAGGGCCGCTTCCCCACAGTTCCCGGGCGGGTTCAGTCCAGAAATTCGTTCTCCTGGCGCCATTTGACGTAGTCCGCGAGGCCAGCGGCCAGGTCATAACCGGCGATCCAACCGAGGTCATGCCAGAGGCGGTAGCCGGAGAGAGGGCCGCGGGTCGGGCCCAGGGATGAGGGCGGCTCGGAGACCCGCTCAGGTTCCACAAGGCGAGCATCAGGGAAAAGCCCGGCGAGGGTGCGCTGGATCTGGCCACCGGTAACAGGCACGCCATTGGTGATGTTGTACAGGTCGTGGGGAAGCTCGGGAGCATCGGTGACGGCAGCGACACCGGAGGCGGTGTCCAAGGAGTAGGTGTAGTCACGGCCGTAATCGGTGTGGTCGATGCTTATGGGTTCGCCCCGAAGCATTTGGCCGGTCCACTGGTAAGGGGTGGACATGTTGTCCCGGTGTCCGGTGACGCGCTCCATGGGACCATAGGGGGTGCTGACGCGCAGGCTGACGGTTGAGAACCCGTGGAGCTCCCCGTAACGGCGGGCAAGGCACTCGCTGGCGTACTTGGTGATGCCGTAGAGGTTGTCGGGGCGGGCAGGATCGTCTTCGTTGTAGGTCTGGTCGGGGTCTCGGGTGAGCCCGTAGGCAGCCCCGGAACTGACGTAGACGAAGCGCTGCACGCCGCCCACCCGGGCAAACTCCAGGAGGTTTCCGGTGCCGGACAGGTTGATGTCCAGAATGTCCTTGCTGCGGGCGGTCTCCAGGCTGGTGCGGTTGACCGTGAAAACAGCGGCGTGGACGATCTTGTCGAAGGAGTGGTCCCGGCCCAAGGTTTCCAGCGCTTCGGTGTCCAGGATGTCGCCGGTAACGAAGGTTACGCGGGAGCGGAGGTCACCCAGGAAGGCGTGGACAAGGGAGTCGTCGGGCATTATGTCGAAGCTGACGACGTCGTGACCGCACGCGGCCAGTTCCCTGACGATGTTGGCTCCTACAAAGCCAGTGCCGCCGGTAACGAGGGTTGCCATGCGTCGCTCCTTCACGGCGGGATCGGGCACCCGGTAAGGGGCCGCGGATACGAGGGGGTCCGACGGCGAGTCTAATCCGAAGGCCTTTGCCAGTCAAACGCCGGGTGGAGGACCGGCCGGGCGGCGACGGGTAAGGAAACAGGACTGGCCCCGGATTGTATCGCATCCTCCGGGACCAGGCAGCGAGGCGGTCTGATAAAGGGGTTTAGAAGCTGGGGCGGCTGGCTAGGGTTGCCTCCAAGGTGGCGCTCTCCTCGCCCTGCCGGATTACGCCGATGCGGACGGTATCGCCGGGACGAGTCTCCTCGATCAGGAAAGCGATGAGTTCGTCCATGTCAGCGATAGCGGCGCCGTCCACGGAGATGATGACGTCTCCTCCCACGGGAACTTCGACACCCTGACGGGCCGCAACCTGATCGCTTCCTTCAAGCCCGGCACTGCTGGCAGGACTATCGGCGGCGACCTCGATGACCAGGGCCCCCCGGGTGTCCCGGGGCAGGCCGTTGAGCTCGGCGTACTCGGCAGTGAGGGATGCGCCGGAAATGCCCAGCCAGGCGTATTCGTACTTGCCAGTCTCGATGAGCTCCGGGATGACCCGCTTGGCGGTGTTGATGGGGACGGCGAAGCCAATGCCGGCGCTGGCCCCGGTGTTGCTGGCGATCTGGGTGTTAACCCCGATAACCCAACCCCGCCGGTCCAGCAGCGGCCCACCGGAATTCCCGGGGTTCATGGGAGCGTCAGTCTGAATGACCCGGGGGATGGAGAAGGGGCTATTACCGCTCCTAATTGTGCGCCCAACGGCGCTCACGATCCCGCTGGTTATGGTGAATTCCTGGCCGAAGGGGTTGCCGATGGCGCTGGAAAGGTGCCCAACCTTCACCGCGGAGCTGTCGCCCAAGGTGACGGGAGTCAATTCGTAAGCTTCCTGCTCGGCATCCACCTTGAGGACGGCCAGATCGGAGTCAGGATCAGTACCCATCACGGTGGCTTCCAGCTCCATCCCGTCGGAGAAGGTGACCAATACAATGTCGGCGCCTTCGACGACGTGGTGGTTGGTAACGATATGGCCGCCGGTGTCCCACACGAAACCGGACCCAGCGCTGCGGCGGACATCTAAGGGCAGGGGCGCTCGTCCAGAAGGGCCTCCCTGCAAATCCAAGCGGCGGACAGCCCTGATCTGGACGACTGACGGCCTGACACGCTCATATATGTCAACCAAGACCTGCTCAGTGGCGGCGAGAATCGCATCGGGCGTCAAGTCGAGGGGCGACACGGGGAGGTCCTGGGGAAGGGCTGGAGGAGTCGAGGCCAACGGTCCAGCCGGAGGCTGGGATTCGGCGGCAGCGGCAGCCGGAGCCTGGGGTTGACGTTCCGACTGAAGGACCGGCGGGCTTTCCCTTGCAGGTTCGGCAGCCGCACTGGAGGGGATTTGGGTCTGGGCAGCAACTTCGGTTGCCTCGGCCGGCCCTTCCTGGCGGGAAGTACGGTCCAGGTCCACGGGGTTGCTGAAGGGGATAGACGCGCAACCGGCGGTCAGGAACAACAGGGCGAACATGGGCGCCGAGATAGTCATTCCCAACCAACGGGAACGCCAACGGGAAGGGGTCAGGGATCGGGCCATTGCGCCAGGAATGGAGGAGGAAAGATTGAACATGGCTCAACTCTCGCAGCAGCGATCGGTGGTGATAGTCTTACGATTCAGGGCGACCAAAGATTTGAAGGCCTCAACCCTCCACAATGTCAGCAGGGATGCCTTCTCAAATGCCACATTAATCTTACCAAAGACCAGGATAACAATCTTGACGAAATTGTGACCGGCACCGCATGTGCGGGTGAGCAAGGGAAGACGGTGCCCTTCAGGCATGGTTTACGTATGGCGGCAGCGGGCGGTTTCGTATTGTCCCGGCGGGGTTAGTACATTCCTATTCGCCTATTCGTTGAAAATCGGCCTGCCCTATGCTAACGTAATCCGGCGAACCGGGTTCCGATTGATAACCAGATTCCAGCGAGTTTTTCCGAGAGTTGTCAAAGTTGGTGTTCCGATGACCCAAAGGGTGGAATGGGGCGGCGTTTCCCCTTCTCCTGGCAGCCGCATCAATTGGCTGCCGTGGGGCGCGGAAGCCTTCGCGCTGGCCCAGGAAGAGGGAAAGCCGGTCCTGCTTTCCATCGGCGCGGTCTGGTGTTACTGGTGTCGCGTCATGGACGAAGACACCTACACTGATCCGGACGTGGCGGCTTTCGTCAGCGAGCATTTCGTGGCGGTGAAGGCGGACAACGACCACCGGCCGGACATCAACTCCCGATACAATGTCGGGGGATGGCCTTCCACGGTGTTCCTGACAGGCCACGGCGGATACGTGGCGGGCGCCACCTACCTTCCGCCAAACCAGCTTCTGGCCATGCTGGACGAAGTCCGGCGGGCTTACGATTCCGGGAAGCAGGGGCTGTACGACCAGGCCAACATCCTGCTGAGGCAACGGCGGGAGGAGGTCATCAAGGTGTCGGCGGGCGCGGAGCTTGGGCCGGAAATGGTGGACCGAATGGCCCGCCGGGTGATGGGAACGTACGACGCGCGCAACGGCGGGTTCGGAGAGGCTCCCAAGTTTCCGGGTGTGCCAGTCCTGGAATTTCTGCTTCATCTGTATCGGACGACGCAGGAGGATTTCTACCGCGCCGCGCTGGTCAAAACCCTGGACGCGATGCTTGGCGGGGAGTTGGCGGACCGGGTGGACGGGGGGTTCTTCCGCTACTGCAATGATGACGACTGGAGCCAGGGACAGCATGAGAAGATGCTGGAAGACAACATCGGGTTGGCCAGGGTGTTCCTAGAGGCCCATCTCCTGCTGGACAACCCCGACTATGGAAAAGCCGCCAACGACACGCTGGACTACTTGCTGGGCCAGCTGTATGACCCAGCAACGGAAGGATTCAGGGGAAGCCAAGGGGCGCACTCGGAGTACTATGACCTTCCCCCGGAGGCGCGGGCCAGCGAATCTCCTCCGCCAACCGATCCGTGGTGCTACACGAGCCTGAGCGGGCAGGCGGCGTCACTGCTGATGGCGGCGGCGTGGGGGTTGGGGCGAGAGGAACTCCTGGAAACTGGGGAACGAGTGCTGGATAGGCTGTGGGACATGGCAGCGGCAAGGAATCTGCCCCACGCTTTTTCGGCCGAGGGGGCCGTGCCATCTTCAGGGGGGCAACTGTTGACGGACTGGGCACATTTGCTGAACGGATTGGCGGACGCTGCCAATCTCTCCGGCGGGGCAAGCGAAGCATACCTGGAACGAGCGCGGGAAGCGGCCACGAAGATGTTGGACGGTTTTTATGACCACGCCCACGGCGGGTTCTACGACATAGAACAGACCGAAGAACCCCTGGGGTACCTGGCCTTGCGGGAGAAGCCGCTGCCGGAAAACGTGGCTGCGGTGCAGGGCCTAATGAAGCTGCACCACTCCACCGGCGACCCGGACTGCCTAGAGGCGGCGCGACGGACACTCAGCGCCTTCGCAGAGGTGAACCGGGCCTACGGGGAACATGCCGCGGGTTACGCGCTGGCCGTTGAACGTTTCCTGAGCAATCCGGTGGAGATCACGATTGAAGGGAGACCGGGGTATGACGGAACCGGGGCCATGATGCGGGCCACGGCAGGGTTGACTCATCCCAATCCGGTGGTGAAGCTGGTGAGGCGAGGGGACGGCTCCCCGGCCCAAGCCCACGTTTGCCTGGATACGGTCTGCTGGCCGCCGGTGGAGGCACCGGCAGAGCTGGCCCCCCTGGTGGCGGAAGCCCTGTCGCCACAGCAAAGTCCCTTCGCGGATATTTTCCAACAGTTCGGCGGCATCTGAGCCGCCGATGAATCAAGCCGGCTCCTGGCCGTTCTGGCGGGAGCTGAACCCCGATCTGGCTGACTCACACCCCGATGGAGCGCAAAATCCTGATACGCACAAACTGCGGCGAGCTTAGCGAAGAAAATATCGAATCCCAGGTCACACTGTACGGGTGGGTGGCCCGCCGCCGGGACCACGGCGGCGTTATTTTCGTAGACCTGCGGGACCGGTCAGGGATAGCGCAGGTGGTGTTCAACCCTGAAGTGTCCCCGGGCGCCTATGACGTTGCCGACCAACTTCGGTCGGAGTGGGTCATCAAAGTGCATGGGACGGTCCTGAAACGCCCGGAGGGGTCGGAGAATCCGTCCATGCGCACCGGCACGGTGGAGGTGATGGTTGAGGACGTCGAGGTCTTGAACTCATCACTGACGCCTCCCTTCTACATCACGGACGACGTTTCCGCCGACGAAGGGCTGCGGTTGAAGTACCGATACCTGGACCTGCGGCGGCCGGTGATGCAGGAGAACCTGCTGCTGAGGCACCGGGTGGTGAAGTACATCCGGGATTTCCTCAGCGACCGTGGGTTCCTGGAGGTGGAGACCCCGATCCTGATCAAGAGCACGCCGGAAGGGGCCCGGGACTTCCTGGTGCCAAGCCGTTTGCAAAAGGGAAGTTTTTACGCGCTCCCGCAGTCGCCGCAACAATTGAAGCAGCTGCTAATGGTGGCCGGGGTGGAGAAGTATTTCCAGATTGCCCGCTGCTTCAGGGATGAGGACCTGCGGGCGGACCGGCAGCCGGAGTTCACCCAGCTGGACCTGGAGATGAGCTTCGTCGAGCAGGAGGACATCCTCTCCCTAACCGAAGAGCTCTACACGGGGATGGTGCAGGCGGTTGCGCCCCACAAGAAGCTGCAAACCCCCTTCCAACGGCTGACCTACGATGAGGCGATGGGTTGCTACGGGAGCGACAAGCCGGACCTGCGGTTCGGGCTGGAGATGACAGATATCACCGACCTGGCCAGGGAGACAGAGTTCCGGGTTTTTCTGAACACCGCGGCGCAGGGGGGCATCATCAAAGGGATGGTGGTCCCGGGGCTGGCGGAACAGACGGGTTCGGACATGCGGCGGTTGGAGGAGACGGCCAAGGGATTCGGGGCGGCGGGGATGAGCCACATCCGCCTGAGAGGCGATGGGCCGCTGGAGGGCCTGGGCGAAGAATCCGCCCTTCTGTCCCCCGGGCTGCGAATGCCGGTGGAGTGGACCCGTGGGGTCGCGGAACGGATGGGGGCAAACCGGGGGGACTTGGTCCTGCTGATGGCTGGGCAGCCAAGACGGGTGAACCAGTGGCTGGACGCCATGCGGAACCACCTGGGACAATCCTTGGAACTGGCGGACCCGGATACGTTAGCCTTTGCGTTCGTTACGGGCTTCCCGCTGTTTGAATGGGACGGTGATGCCAACCGCTGGGACTCGTCGCACCACCCGTTCACCGCGCCGGCGCCGGGGAAGGAGGGCCTCCTGGACTCGGAGGAGCTGGGAGGGATTGAATCGCAGGCGTATGACCTGGTGTGCAACGGGTCGGAGCTGGCCAGCGGCAGCATCCGCATTCACCGGCGGGAACTGCAGGAGAAGGTGTTCCGAGCGCTGGGGCACAAGCCAGAGGACGTGGAGGAGCGGTTCGGGCATATCCTGGAGGCTTTCGAGTACGGGGCGCCGCCGCACGGAGGGATCGCGCCGGGGATTGACCGATTCGTTGCGATCCTGACGGGGGCCGAGTCCATCCGTGACGTGATCGCCTTTCCCAAGACCCAGAGCGGGTCGGACCTGCTGTTCGGCGCCCCAGCGTCGGTAGATGCAACGCAACTGCGGGATCTGGCCCTGCGGCTGGCCGAGTATCCGATCCACTTTCACGAGGGGGAAGACCCGATGCCGCGGAGGCCCGGGGCGTCCACCTGAATCTAAAATTGACCACGCAGCTGACCACGCAGCGTGAATCACTGACCACGCAGGAGGAAGTGAATATGACCAGCCCCAGCGGGTTCAATTACGACAGTTTTTTCTCCGCCCATGCGCCGGTGAGCAACCGAGGGGGCAACCGGAACGCCAGATATGATTTCGCCGTGGCGTACCCCGACCCGGAGACGCTGCCCCTGGACGGACTGGTGGACGCGCTGAAGACGGCACTGGACAGGGAGGGGAGGGATCTGGCGTACTATCCGGTTCCCGCCGGCCTGCCATCCCTGCGGCAACTGGTGGCGGATAAGCTACAGCGGGACCGGAACATGACGGTCAACGTTGACGACATCGTCCTCACATCGGGTTCCGGTGAAGGCATTTCCATGATTATCCAGGCGCTGACGGACCCGGGGGACGTGGTGCTAACCGAGGAGTTCGTCTACCTAGGCACGCTGCGGCAGATACGGCTGTTCGGAGGAGACGTCAGGGGGGTGCGCTGCGATGACCAGGGGATCATCCCGGAGTCGCTGGAAGAAATCATCCGGGCAGCGGAAGGGGAAGGGAAGCGGGTGAAGTACCTTTACACCATCCCTGCCTTCCAGAATCCGATGGGCTGGACGATGAGCCTGGAGCGGCGGCGGCGGGTGCTGGACATTTGCCGGGAACGGGGAGTGCCCATCCTGGAAGACGATTGCTACGTGGACCTGCGGTTCGAGGGCGAGGACGTGACATCCTTCCACTCAATGGACGACAACGGGCAGGTGCTCTACGTAGGTTCCTTCTCCAAAATCGTAGCCCCGGGGATGCGGCTGGGCTACATGGTGGCCCCGCAGGAGGTGCGGCAGCGGGCGATGAGCTTCAAAGGCGGCGGCGGGGTAAACCAGTTCGCGGCGCTGGCGGTGGAGGAATACCTGCGAAACAATATGTACGACCATATAAACGAGCAGAACGATGCGCTGCGGGCCAAGCGGGATGCAATGCTGGCCTCGCTGGGGGAAAACTTCGGGGATGCGGCCAAGTGGGTGAAGCCGGAAGGTGGGCTGTACGTCTGGCTGGAGATGCCGGAAGGAACCGACCTGGCATCGCTCCAGGAACAGTCCTTTGAGGAGGGCGTGGGCTACTACAACGGGGCCATGTTCTCGCCGGAGGGGCGGGGGGCCAACTGCGCGCGGCTCTGCTACGGTCATCCTTCGCCCCAGACCAACTACGACGGGGTGGCGGAGCTGGCCCGAATTTTCGAGCGGCACGGGGTCCTATAGACAGCGCTTCTCCATACTCCCTGGAAACAGGTACGTGATGCGATTGCCCCGGGCTGAGCCCGGGGCAATGGCTTTTGACCGGCTAGAAGACTTCTCTATTGCCCTGCGGGGAGTCGAAATGAGCGGCCAAACAACGCATTGACAAAGCGCGGTTGCTTGGATAGCGTGGCTTTATCAGGCTTCGCAACCAGTTCTTTGTATGCTCAGGTGTTCTGATCACTGGAATCCTTGGAATCAGGAGATACAGTGGAAACTTACACTCTCAAGGTCACATTGGAATTGGAAGAAGACGGGCGTTGGAGTGCCTGGCTGGCTTCCTACCCGGCTTGTGGAGCCTGGGGAGACACCAAGCAAGAAGCCCTGGAAGC
The DNA here is from genome assembly GCA_951812535.1 of uncultured Dehalococcoidia bacterium. GTDB lineage: Bacteria > Chloroflexota > Dehalococcoidia > Lucifugimonadales > UBA3495 > CATOSK01. Next base: position 168,332 of record CATOSK010000004.1, read on the forward strand.
ACTGACCGACATGGCCACAGTGTTTTTGGAGGTCATGGAGGATGCCGGCGAGCCGGTGCGCCCTGACGGGGTAGAGAATGGAAATTCCTCGGAGCAGAGGGCCGCAGACGCCGCGGGCCACGTTAGCGGGGTTTCTGTCTATGGCGAGAGCATAAGCATCCCAGTCCAGGCATGAACCTTGCTCTTGTTCAAGTATCCAAACTTCGGAATGTTCCCGTCAGGGAGATAGTCAGGGCACTGGAGCGCGATGGTTTCGCTCAGTCGTCAAAGAGCAGGAGTTCGAGCAGGGCCTACATTCATCCTGACAGGAGGAAGGTTTTCACTCATTACCTTAGGCCCAATGAAACAGTACCTCTCGGCACTTAGAAGAATATAATTGATAGTGCCCGCTGGACCGAAGCTGATGCCAAACGTCTTGGGATGATTTGATCCACCAGTAGACAACCCTTGATTTCAGCTTTGAACAATCCCCGGCTCACCGGGGATTGTTCCTTTTAGTAGAGGGAAGCAGTGCCGCACAGTGGAAACGGTGGTCTGGGTCCCCTTTTGCGACTCCACCGCCGGCGCGGGGCAACTTGTCTCAACGCCGGCGACTGTCGCGCGGGGTCCGCGGTGGGGATGACGGGAGGGTCTGCGGGGAACGAAACCTCCTGAATTGCAACGCTGCCTCCCGCTAATCGGCGTTGCCGTCACCTGCGCCGGCCTTCTGGGGTTCGGGGACGCCCGATTGGTGGCCGTTGCGGAAGGCGAACCGTTCCACGAGGTCGCCGATGCTCTGGCGGAAACCGGAATACTCCAGCTCCCCGTAGGGCAACATGGCGGGGCCGGACCATCCCTGGGAGCGCATCTCGATGCCTTTCTGCTGGGCGAGGATACGAACGTGGTCCCAGGCCGAGTTGTCGAAGAAGTCGATGTGGGAGTCGGAGAACTTGCCCCCGGCGTTGAGGGAGAATCCAACGCAGGAGACCAGGGGGAGGCAGTACATTCCGACGACCGGCGTGTTGATGGGGACAGGCATGAGGGGCATGGTGTGGGAACCACGGGCGTCGCCCCCGATGTAGTGGGCCTTGGCGTAGGGGGAGATCAGTTCCTCCGGGGCGGGGAAAATGCCCTGGTTCCGAACTATGGCCACCGGGTCGTCCTTGCCGGTGTAGGAACCGGCGATGTTGTGCAGGCGGGTGGCAGACACAGCTGCGGCCACCTGCCCGGTGTGGCGGGACACGATGGAATCGATCCCGAAGCGTTCGTTGTCCCGCAGCAGCACCGTTATCTTGTAGTAGTCTTCGGGGGCGTGGAGGGAGATGATGCTGTCCCCGTCGGTGTTGTCCATGTCGATGATGTTGAAAGTGAAGCCTTCGCCGATGCGGGGGAGCATCAGTCCGGCGCAATACATGGGGTCGGCGAAGCCAAGAAACATGGGGAGGTTGTAGGCACCCGGCCCGCACTTGTCGGCGGCCAGGACCATGAAGGACTCGGCAGGGCGGACAGGGTTGGTCTTGACCGGGTCGTGGTCGAATTCGATCTCCGCCACCGCGGGGCCGGCGCCTCTTATGTTGCCCGATGGAGCATCGGCCAGGAGGTCCTGGCCCGCACCGTAAAGACCGTATTCCCGGGCAATGTCCGTTGCTTGCAGGAAGGTGTTCCAGGCGAACTGGTGGACATCGGTATCGTTCGTGCCACGGGTGTGGGACGCGATGATGGCGATGTCGTCGCCAGTGTGGTCAACAAAGGTGTCGATCAACAGGCCGTTTCTAACCGCGCCAGCAGCAGCCGCGCGGGTGGCGTCCATCATACGCTGGGAGGGTTTAGTGTGCCCTCCGATAGAGCCCACGTCGGCCTTGAGGACAGACAGAGTCATTTTGGTTGCCATAGGGAGCCTCCTGGGGGTTTCGATGTTTCTATCGTTATTTCCATTGTCTTCAATCGGGGAGAATCGCTGTAACGTAGTATATATTGGACACGCCGTTTGCTCAAAAATCGGCAAACTGAAGCGCGATGGAACGGGGTCAAGCCGCCGGACGCTTCGGCGGGCGATTCCTAGCGCAGGAAGGTCCGGCGAGCGGCCAAAGCAAGTTGTCGGCGGGCGACATTTGCGTGTATAGTCAAGCAGTGTCAGAGCTATTTGAGCGGGAGGTTGGCGAAAAGCGGTCATGTTAGCCGAATCCCCATTGCTAACCGTTCTGGTTTACGTGTCGCTGGGGCTGGTGGTGCTGTGGACGGTCCGCCTAGCCCGGGTGAAGCGGCGCAATCCCCTGGTATGGGGCGGCATTGCGCTGGTGTTGATCGTTGTTGCGGAAACGATGGTACCCGACGTTCCGTCTATTATCGGCATGGCTCCGATGGTTGCCCTGCTATTCTTGAAACCCGTTCCGACGGCGGCACCAGAACCAGCACCGGAAGCCGTTACCTGCCCCAAGTGCCACGCTTACCATGCGGCTGGGCATTCGTACTGCGTCAACTGCGGTTGGGAGCTGCGGCGTCCCTACGTGGATGACCCACAGGCGGGCGGGGAGACGAGGAGGAGCACGGTGGTGGAGAGTCCTCCGCGAGAGGCAACGTCAGCGGCGGGGGCCCCTCCGCCGGAAGTTTCCCCGATGGAGCAGCAATCCAGAGTAGAAGAGACGTTCCCCGGCATTGCGGATTCCGGGCCGGTGGAGGAGGCGGAGAGTCAAGGGTCGGAGGTCATTGGACAACCGGCAGGGGCGGAATTCAGCTCCGACGCAGAACACCCAGCGGAGACGGGCCTCGCGTCCGAAGGGACTGAAAGAGCCTTGGAGGGAGCAGGGGCGGACAGTGCCAGCACAGGGAGAGACCCGGCCACGGAGCCTGCGGCCGAAGTCGGGGAGCCTGCCACTGAGAGTGTTCCGAACTGGGCTCCGCCGGAGCCGGCAGCGGGGGGAGATGTCTCCAACCCGTCCGTGACTGCCGTGCCGGTGGAGATGGAGGAACCAGCAGGCGAACAACGGTCGGGCTTTGACTCGGTGCCGACCTTCAGGCAACCGCTGACTCCGGCGTTGTTCACCGGACGGGGCGCCGAATACAGAGGCGAAGGCAGGTTCCAGGAAGCAGTGGACCAATTCACAAAGGCGATTGCCCTGGACGGCCAGTACCGGGCGGCGCTGGAGGGACGCCGGGAAGCGTATCTGCAACTAGGTCTCGACGCCAAGGCCGCGGAGGACCAGGAACTGCTGAACAGCCTGGAGGAAGACCCGCAGCCTTAACCGAGGCGCACCGGGGCCCTTGCCTGAATCCGGCGGGGACGGCCCGGGTCTACACGGCCATTATGTGGTAGCCGGCGTCCACGGGAATGACGGAGCCGGTGACCCCGCTGGACAGGTCGCTACAGAGATAGAGGGCGGTCCTCGCCACCTCGTCGGCGGTGATGTTCCGCTGGAGGGGGGCCTTCTCGGCATGGATGCGCTTCATGTCAAGGAAGCCGTGGATTCCCCGGGCGGCCAACGTATCCAAAGGACCGGCGGAAATGGCGTTGACGCGGACGTTGTCCGGTCCCCACTCGGCGGCAAGCTGCCGGACCTCGTGCTCCAGGGCAGCCTTGGCGGTGCCCATTACGTTGTATCCCGGATAGACCTTTTGCGATGCCTGGAAGGTCATGGCGATGACGCTGCCGCCATTGGCCATGAGAGGCCCGGCGTGCTTGACGAGGGGGATCAGGGAGAAGGCGCTGATTTCCAGGGCCAGGCGGAACCCGTCGCGGCCGGTGTCGGAAAACCTGCCGGCCAAGTCTTCCCGGTTGGCGAAGGCGATGCTGTGGACCAGGAAGGAGAGGTCCCCGAAGGAGTCGCCAATCCGCTGGAACAGGTCGATAATCTGCTGGTCATCGGAAGCATCGCAGGGTAGGGAGATGGAGCCATCCAAGGTGTCGGCCAACCGCTCGACGCGGTCCTTCAGGCGGTCGTTCTGGTAGGTGAAGGCAAGCCGGGCGCCGGCTTGGGCCAGGACTTGGGCGATGGCCCAGGCGATGCTGCGGTCGTTGGCGACGCCGAGAATGACGCCGTTCTTGCCGGAAAGGTCTATTGGGTACAAGTGAACATCCTCCGCTGAACATCCTCCACCCCGGAGTTTAGGGAATTGTAGCAAGGTTTTGCCGGACCGGGTGTTGGATGGCCGGACGGGAACCCATGACAATGGGGGATCTCAGCCGCCGGGATTGTTCTTTCCAGGCGTCACCGGATTCCGAACCTTATCAGAAATGCGGTGACGGCCGATGCGCCGCCACCATGTTTCCAGCCGTCACCTTGTCCCGGCCCTCACCTTGTCCCGGCCCTCTCCATCTTGGGAGGGGTCCGGAGATGGCTGCCCAGGGGACGAGACGGGCGCAGGGGGCGACAGATAGGTGACCGGAGGTCTACTGGAAGGAGGGAGCTACGTGCTCCAGGAAGGTGTCCAGTTGACGCTCGGGTTGGAAAGAGGCGAAACGGACGATGACGGTCTGGGCTCCGGCCTCGGCATACTGGGCGATGCGGTCCCGGACGTGGTCCGCGCCGCCGAAGGGGCCCCAGCGGGTCCCCCAGATGTTTGCGCCGTAGTACCCGAACAGCCATTCCTCAGCCTCGGCTTCCGCCCGGGCATGGTCCGGGTCAAGGTTAACGGTCAGATACATGGCGGCTTCGAGGGACGCAGCGTCGCGTCCGAGATCGACGGCGAGGGCCCGGAAGTCGGCAACCATGCGGGCGTATTCATCCGGGGTGTCGGAGATGGACATGACACCGTCTCCCCAGCGGGCGGCCCGCCGGACCTGCCGGTCACGAACCTGCGAACGCCCGTGGCAGGCCAGCAGCAAGGGCACTCCGCCGGGCCGGGGCGAGCGGGGGAGCATGGCGGTGGGCTCCAGGTCGAAGTGGCGGCCGGCCAGGGAAACAGTCTCTCCCGAAGTCAAACCCTTGACTATGCGGGCCATTTCCACGAGGCGGCCAGCGCGGCGGGAGGAGTCTACTCCGACGCTGCGCCATTCCTGCTGCTGTTCTTCGTTGAAGGCGCCACCAGCCCCGGCGGCGATGATGACGCGGCCACCGGAAATTAGGTCCACGGTGCCGAGGGTCTGGGCCAGGAGGAGGGGATGGCGCAGGGCCATGAGCAACACGGCGGTGCCGAGACGGACGCGTTCGGTGCGGGCGGCGATGGCGGCGAGGGTTGCCAGGGGTTCCAAGCGGGGCTTGGCGGTGAGGCTGTCGCCGACCCACACGGAGTCCAGCCCGGCATCTTCGACCGCCCGGGCCAGGCGCAGGACCAGCTCAGCGTCGGAGGGGGCTTCATCCCGGAGCAGCAGGCCGCGGGTGGGCAGGAGTATTCCAAGCTTGGGAAGGATTTCAGGCATTGGCGTTCATGGCTGGGTACAGTGAAAGCATGGAATCCTGGTGGGGCCTAGCGGTGGGCGAGGGTGTCCCACTGGGGGACGAGACGCCGGAGGAGCCCGGGCTCCATGTGCTCATAGGACTCCAGGTCGTCGATGGTGTCGAGGTCGAACCCGAGTCCCTGGCTGTAACTGATGGCGACGGAGATTCCCATGGAGGCGGCCTGGGCGAGATGGCGGGCGAAACTGCGCCGGCCCAACTGGGGGAGGAAGGGTATGCCGTGGGGCACGACGATTCCGTTGGTGCCGCCGTCGCGCCGGGCGGGGGCCAGGGTGATGTTGTTGCCCCGCTCGGAGGAGCGAAGCAGGCCGATGACATCGCTGGGCTTGATGAAGGGGAGGTCCCCGGGGAGATAAAGGGCGGAGTGACCGTCGTTGAAGGCCCGCTCGAAGCCCCGGGTGACGGTATCGTTGAGGTCACGGCCCAATTCCTCGAACCAGACGCCATCGGAGTTGCGGGTCAGGTGCATGACCCGGTCATCGCCTCCGACGACCCAGAACAGCCCGATATTTGCGCTGCGGATGGCGCCGATAACCCGCCGGAGCATTCCGACCACCAACTCGGCCCGCTGTTCCCGGGTCATCTCGGTAGCCAAGCGGGACTTGCCCTCGGAAAGGGGCTTCATGGGAATTATGGGAATGGTGGATGGAGCGTCGGTCATGGTTCAGCCGCCGTTCAGGTCCAGGATGGTACGGGCCAGCCGTATTTTATCCGTTTCGTCGTCCATGATGATAGGGGCAACGACGGGTTCCAGTCCCAACTGGCGAATTCGGGGGGACAATGGCTCGTCCTGCTCATCAATGAACAGGACGTCCACTATGTCGCGGTAGGCCCTGGCCACGCCGACGCAGGACACCTCGTGGCCAAGCTCGGCCATAATCTTGCCGGCAGGACCGCGGACCGCGTCGCCTCCAACGATGGGGCTAACAGCGACGCGCAAGGCCCGTTGTCCGGCAGCTTCCAGGGATTCCCGAACCCCCGGGATTGCCAGGATCGGGAATACGCTGAGGCAGGGGTTGGAGGGACAGAAGACGACGAGTCCAGCTTCGTCCAAGGCGGCCTGGAAGCCAGGGGATGGAAGGGCGGCGTCGGAGCCGACGTAGGTTATGTCCGTGACGGCCGGTCCGGCCCGCCGCTGGACAAAGTAGTCCTGCATGGGCAGGTCGCCGTCCAGGGTGTGGAGGACGGTCCGGACGGGCTGGTCGCTCATGGGAATCACCGGAGTCTCCACACCGAGGCGGGCGCACAACTCCCGGGTGATCTGGGATAAGGACCATCCCTGGGCAAGGAGCTGGGTGCGCCGGATGTGGGTCGCCAAGTCGCGGTCGCCAAGGTTGAACCAGGTCTCCACGCCGAAGCCGCGGAGCATCTCCAGAGCGTGGAAGGTGTCCCCGGACAGGCCCCAACCAGTTTCCGGGTTGACCAGTCCGGCTAGGGTATAGGTCATTGTGTCGAGGTCGGGGGAAACGTGGAGGCCGTGGAAGGTCTCGTCGTCGCCGGTATTGACGACGACGGACAGCTCATTGGGGGAGAGGACCCGGGACAATCCAAGGGCCAGCTTGGCTCCGCCCACGCCGCCGGCCAAGGCCAGCACTTTGCCTGGTGCCACGGAAGCGCGCCGCCGTTCAGGGGAGAGCTTGCGCCCCGGCACTGGAGGTCCCGGCATTGGAGACTCCGGCATTAGAGGCCCTGCGGGGATGCTCGAAACGGTAGCCTTCCATTTTGACGAGGCGGTTGTAGGAGCCGAAGATCTCCTCGACGTTGTCGCCGACGAGGTCTAGGGGATCGAGTTCCTCGTCGGTTTCGTTGAAGATGCGCTTGAGATCGTAGCCAGTGTAACGCTCGGCGGGAACCCGTCCCGCCTGGCGAATCATCTGGCGGAACTCGGAGGGGCGCATGAGCTGGCCGTGCTGGGCACCGGCGGCGGTGGAAATGCTCTCATTTATGAGAGTCCCGCCCAGGTCGTTAACGCCGGTGGTGAGGAGGAGCTGGGACATCCGGCTGCCCTCCTTGACCCAGGAAGCCTGGATGTTGGGGATCCAGTTGTTGAGCATGATCCGGGCGACGGCGTGGACCTTGATTACGTCCATGCCAGTGGGGCCGGAGCGGACGTTTTCGACAAGGCCCTTGAGGAACATGGGAGCTTCAGAGTTGACGAAGCTGAGGGGGACGAACTCGGTGAACCCGCCGGTGTCCCTCTGGATGTCGCGCAATAGAGCGATGTGGCGGGCAATCTGCTCGTTGGTCTCGACGTGGCCGAACATGACGGTTGAAGTGGTCGGGATGCCGAGTTCGTGGGCGGTGGTAATCACTTCAACCCACTGCTGGACGGAAATGCGGCCGGGAGAGATGAGGTCGCGCAGTTCCTGGTCGAGCACTTCGGCAGATGTCCCGGGGAGGCTGCCGACGCCGGCATCCTTCAAGCCTTCCAGATATTCGCGGATGGTGCACTGGGAGCGGATAGACCCGTAGAGCACTTCCTCGGGCGAGAACCCGTGGATGTGCATGTCGGGGAGGTCTTCGCTGATAGCCCGGCAAAGCTGGATGTAGAGGTCACCCTCCATCTGGGGAGGGAGACCGGCCTGGACGCAAACCTCAGTCGCGCCGTAACTCCGGGCCTCCTCCGCGCGGCGGATGATTTCGCTGACGGGCAGGAAATACCCCTCCTCCTCGCGGTAGTCGCGGCTGAAGGCGCAAAAACCACACCGCTTGATGCAAACATTGGTGAAGTTGATGTTCCGGTTTACAACGTAGGTGACGATATCCCCCACGGTCCGGCGGCGGAGCTCATCGGCGACCATTCCGAGGGCGTTGAACTCGGGGCCGGTGGCGTCAAAGAGGGCCCCCGCTTCGTCAACCGTGATGTCCTCTCCCGCAAGGGCCCGATCCAAAACGCCGGCGACGGCGGGCTGAAGGGTCCCGATGAGGGACTCGAGGGACCGGATATCCGGGGTCCCGTCAGTTAGTTCCGGCATAGCGTTCAATTCCCCCTTTAACGTAGCCCGATTCGTCGGTCAGATCCAGCGCCCGGGAGCGCAGGGACTCGGGAAGGTAGTCGCAGGTTCCTAGGAAATATTCGGGGTAGACGGGCAGGCGGGGCCGCAGCTCGAAGCCGCGGGCCAGGGTGCGGCCGCGCAACTCGGCCAGCAAGGGCCAGGGAGCCTCGGGATTGACGTAGTCGATGGTCAGCGGAGAAACGCCGCCCCAGTCGTTTATCCCGGCGTCGAGGTAAAGGTCATAATCGGAGGCGCTAAGATTGGGCGGGACCTGGACGTTGGCATGGGGACCGAGGACCAGGCGGGCCGCAGCGACGGTCCAGAGCAATTCGAGGGACTCGGCATCCGGTTCCGCGCCCATGGGCGTACCGGGCTTGGCCCGGAAGTTCTGGACTATGACCTCCTGGATGTGGCGGTGGGCCTCGTGGAGTTCCCGGATGGCGAGGAGGGCTTCGATGCGCTCCTGGCGGGTCTCGCCAATGCCGATGAGTATCCCGCTGGTAAAGGGTATCCCCAACTCGCCGGCGATCTCGGTGGTGCGGAGGCGGACGCGCGGGCGCTTGCTGGGCGCGAACTCGTGGGGGCCGCCCGGCTGGTACAAGCGGGGGCTGACGCTTTCCAGCATCAGGCCCATCGACGGGTTGAAGGGCTGCAGGCGGGCCATCTCGCGGCGGCTCATGGTGCCGGGGTTGGCGTGGGGCATCAGCGAAGTCTCTTCGAGGACCAAGCGGCACATATCCGCCAGGTAGTCCAGCGTGGTCTCATACCCCTGCTGCCGGAGCCACTCCGCCGCTTCCGGGTAGCGTTGCTCGGGACGCTCTCCCAAGGTGAACAGGGCCTCGGTGCAGCCTAGTTTGTCGCCGGACTGGGCCACTCCCAGGACTTCCTCGGGAGTCATGTAGAGTCCGGCGGCGGAACCGGGATCCTGCCGGAAGGTGCAGTAGCCGCAGAAGTCGCGGCAGAGGCGGGTAAGGGGAATAAACACCTTGGGGGAGAAGCTGACCACCTTTCCGCGGCCCTGATCGCGCAGGGCGGAGGCGACGGCGGCCATTTCGGCAGCGGCCGATGGACCAGCGCCGGCCAAGGCAAGGGCGTCATCAGCCGACAGCCGAGAGCTGCGGGCGGCGCGATCCAGCAAACCCACGATGCCCCGCTCTTCCGCCGGAAGGGAAGAGGCGGGGGACTGCATTGTGGCAAGCCTGGTGTTCACCTAAACAATTCCTGGAGCGGCTCCCAGCGCGATTCCTGCTCGGGGGCAAACATTTTCGCAGGAGGCCATGGGCCTTCTGAAGTGGGGCTATTCTATTCCCCTTCCCCGTTGCGTTCAATCACGGAGCGGGTTAGAGACCAGCCGCAGGGCGTCCGCTGCCGCCGACGGGACGGAAGGGGGCTACTGCATTGGGGAGTAGTTGGTCGGGCGCAGGATGACGTTCCGCACGCGGGCGTTGATGGGGCCATCCACTTCGGACTCGGCGCGGGCGCGATTCCAGTCGGGGTCGGCCTGGAAGGCTGCCCATTTCTGTTCCCGGTCGGCCAGGCTGTCGAAGCCGAGCATGTAGACCAACTGGTTGCTGGTGCCGATATCCTCGGTCCAGAAGCCGACGACGTGGATGCCGTGGCGCTGGAAAAAGCCGACGGTGTGGTTGGCGAAGCGGTCGTTAAGAGCGGGAAGCCGTCCCGGGATGGTCTCGTAGATGCGAAGCTCGTAGATCATGGTCTCTCCTTAGGGTGTGAGGATGCCCAGCAAGCGTTTCCCAAGGTGGGCCCGGCCATACTAACCCTTTGGGCGGAACAGCGTAAAGGCCGGAGCGCAAAAGGCCGGCGGGTTACAAACCGGCGAAGCGGCCCTGGTCCGGGCGAGCTTCCAGAACGGGAAGGGTGCGGCCCATGTATTCGTAGGCAAGGCGCGTGGCGACCCGGCCGCGTCCGGTCCTCTGGAGAAAGCCGAGCTGGAGGAGGTAGGGTTCCCAGACTTCCATGACGGTGTCAGAGTCTTCGCTGAGGGAGGACGAGAGGGTATCCAATCCAACTGGCCCGCCGTCGAACTTGTCAATGATGCTGGAAAGGAGACGATGGTCCGATTCATCCAGACCGAGCCGGTCCACGCGCAGCAGGTCCAGGGCGGCCCTGGCCACCTTGCCGGTAAGACGGTTGTCGGCCTCGACGAGGGCGTAGTCCCGGGAGCGTTTCAGGAGGCGGTTGGCGATGCGGGGCGTACCGCGCGCCCGGGAGGCGATTGCCGAGACGCCTTCTTCCTCGACGTCGAACTCCAGGATGGCGGCGGACCGGCGGGTCACTACCTCCATTTCCGGCTGGTTGTAGTAGTCGAGGCGGAAAACCGAGCCGAAGCGGTCGCGCATCGGGGAGCTGATGAGGGAGAAGCGGGTGGTGGCCCCGACGAGGGTGAAGGGACTGATGCGCAGGTTGATGCTGCGGGCGGCGAGCCCCTTGCCCACCATCCAGGACAGGAAGAAGTCCTCCACGGCCGAGTAGAGGACCTCCTCGACGGCACGGTTGAGGCGATGAATCTCGTCGATGAAGAGAAGATCACCGGGCTGAAGGCCGGTGAGAATAGCAGCCATGTCCCCGGCCCGTTCGATGGCGGGGCCGGAGGTGACCTTGATGTTAACCCCCAGCTCGTTGGCGATGATGTGGGCCAGGGTGGTCTTGCCCAGCCCGGGGGGGCCGTAAATGATGACGTGGTCGAGGGCTTCGCCGCGGAGCCTGGCCGCCTGAATCCCGATGCGGAGGTTGTCCTTGACCTGGTCCTGCCCGACAAAGTCGTCCAACTGGCGGGGACGGAGGGAGACGTCCAGGTTGACGTCGCCCGGCTGGGAGTCCCCGGAGATTATCCGTCCGGAGCCGTTGCGGGGCTTCTCGGAGCCGGGGATTTCGACGGGCGGGCCGTCGGGCTGGGAAACCATCTGGGATATGCCGCCTTTCGGGAGGATGATGGGCGGAGCAAGGGAAGAGCGGGGATGGATTTCATTCTAGGTTGGCCCCGGAGAGGCGTCAAGGACGGGCATACACTCCCGGCGGTAGTGTGCCGGAGGGTGGATGCTGCCGATACGGGGGCTTTATGTCATGCCGGCGTATCTGGGGGCGGGACCCTGTAATATAATCATCCCGGCGAAGAGGTTCGTGGGAACGGCTGACTTATGGACCAGCGCCAGACTGAAACGCCAGCGTGGCTGGCGGCCCTGGGCGGGATTCTCGACCTGGAACAGTCCCGGGGGTTCAACAACCGGGCGGTCTCCGGCGGCGTTGACCGCTTCATAGATCGCTGGCTGGAACCGCTGAACAGCGCCCTGGCGGCTGCCGGGTCGGAAGAGGCGGTCCGATCCGGGGAGTACGGGGAGATGACCCCGGGACAGCGGGAAGAGTGGGTGAAGGGGTTGCGGGCCGTTCTGTTTCCCGACACAGTTGCCATTTGGCCCGGGGACGATGACAGTTTGGGGAATGAGGCACCCGCCGCACCCGAGTCGGGGCCTCCGGTGGAATCGGGACCGCTGCCGGAGGATAACGGGCAACCCCCCGGGGGTGTTCCTGCCCCTCCCACCAAGACCGGCGGAAGGGAGCTTCCAGATCCCCCATATTCGCGGCCACCGGCAGGGTTGACGGTGGATGTGCCGGTGGACCGACTTCGGGGAGTCGACGCAAAGCTGTCCGAGAGGCTGGGCCGACTGGGGGTGCGATCCATCCGGGACCTGCTCTACCTGTTTCCCAGGAGGCACTCAGACTATACGAGGGTGGTCAAGATCGCCGAGGTCGAACCGGACGCGGACTGCACGGTGATAGGACACGTCTGGGAGACGCGGGAAGTCTCGCTGGGGCGCAACGGCCGGCTGAAAGCAACCGAGGCCGTGCTAAGCGATGAAACGGGCAACGTGCGGGTTATATGGTTCGGTCAACGCTATATCGCGCGTTCCCTCAAGACCAACTCCCGGGTCGCAATCAGCGGCAGGGCCTCCCGGAACCAGGGGCGGCTGGTGTTCGAGTCGCCAGACTATGAACCCCTCCAGGAAGGGCAGACACCCATCCACACGGCGCGGCTGGCGCCGGTGTATCCGCTGACGGCGGGATTGACCGGGCGGAACCTGCGGCGGCTGGTGTGGCAGGCCCTGCGTCAATGGCTGGGAGGCGTGGAGGAGACTTTACCCCAGGAAATACGATCCCGCGCCGGTGTGATGCCGTTGCCGCAGGCGATCATGCAGGCCCATTTCCCGGAAGACGCGGAGGCGGCAACCACGGCAAGGCGGCGGCTGGCTTTCGAGGAACTTTTCACCCTGCAGCTAGCGGTGCTGTCCCGGCGCCGCCAGTGGAGCCAAGGGCTGGAGGGAGTCAAGATCAAGGCCGACCCGCAAGTCATCGGGAAATTCGTTGAGTCGCTGCCCTTTCCCCTGACGGGCGCCCAACGGCGCTGCGTTGATGAAATCCTGGGGGACCTGAAGCGGGGCAGCCCTCCCATGAACCGATTGCTCCAGGGGGAGGTCGGCAGCGGCAAGACGGTCGTGGTGCTGACGGCACTGATGGCCGCCGCCGCGGCGGGATACCAGGGGGCTATCATGGTGCCGACCGAGGTGTTGGCGGAGCAACACTTCCGAACCATCGGGAACCTGCTGAGCGGACTGGCCCGTCCGGTGCAGGAGGAACACCGGGTCACGGCCTACATGGAGTCTCTGGGGAGGCCGGTTTCCGTCGGGCTGCTCACGGGCAGCACCGGCCAACGGGCACGGCGGGAACTGACCGGGCTGGCTGCGGAAGGCCAACTGGACCTGCTGGTAGGCACCCACGCCCTGATCCAGTCGGGGGTAGAGATCCCCAACCTGGCCCTGGCGGTGATGGACGAACAGCACCGGTTCGGCGTACTGCAACGGTCGGCACTGAGGCAGAAAGGCGTGGAGAATCCCCACAGCCTGGTCATGTCGGCCACCCCCATCCCCAGGACACTGTCGCTGACTCTCTACGGCGACCTGGACATTTCGGTAATAGACGAGCTTCCGCCGGGGCGGCAGACAATCCGCACCCGCTGGCTGGAGCCAGACCGGAGGGACGCGGCCTACGGGTTTTTCCGCAGGCAGGTGAGCGAAGGCAGGCAAGCATTCATAATCTATCCGTTAATCGAAGAGTCCGAAGCCGTCGACTCCAAGGCCGCGGTTGATGATCACCAGCGATTGTCGGAGGAAGTCTTCCCGGACCTGAAGGTGGGCCTCCTGCACGGGCGCATGGCCTCCCGGGAGAAGGACAGGGTGATGCGGCAATTCCGGGACGGAGAGCTGGACATCCTGGTGTCCACCGCGGTGGTGGAGGTGGGGATAGACGTACCCAACGCCACGGTGATGATGGTGGAAGGAGCGGACCGGTTCGGGCTGTCCCAGCTGCACCAGTTCCGGGGCAGGGTCGGCCGGGGTGAACACCAAAGCTACTGCATGTTGATGTCGGATGATCCCTCGTCAGTGGCAAAGGAGCGGCTGTCAGCGCTGGAACATATAGACGACGGGTTCGAGCTGGCCGAGGAGGACCTGAGGCTGAGAGGGCCAGGGGACTTCTTCGGCACCCGGCAAAGCGGACTGCCCGACCTGCGGATGGCTTCCCTGTCCGACCGGGACCTGCTGGAAACCGCCCGGAGAGAAGCGTCGAGGCTGATGGAGTCGGACCCGGGCATGGAGGCCGAAGAGCACAGGGCCCTGTCCCGCCAGGTTGCACGTTTCCTTGAACATGCCAGCGGGGAAGTGAGCTAGGAAGCCGGACAGACCGGACACTGGCTCCGGAACCTGGCAACGGCCCGATGCCTCTCGATGGCGCCTTCAGTCGCTGGAGGCGGACTTGAAGCGATAGCCCACGTTCCAGATGGTTTCCACGAAAGAGTGGTCGGGGTCTTCAATCTTGGAGCGCAACCGCCGGACATGGACGTCGACGGTCCGGGTCCCGCCGAGGTAGTCATAGCCCCATACCTGGCTGAGGAGCGCCTCGCGGGTGTAGACCCGCCCCGGGTTGGAAGCCAGGAGGACCAGAAGCTGGAACTCCTTGTAGGTCAGGGAGACGGGACGATTCCCCAGGGTGACATCGTACTTCTCAAGGTCGATGACCAGATTATCGACCCGGAGGACCTGGCGGCCCGATGGACCCCTGGCGCGGAAGATCGCCTGCATGACACGGGCGAGCAACTCGTCATGATGCACCGGGGCAAGGATGAACTCGTCGGGGTTCAGGGACGGATCGTATTCCGCGGCTCCATCCCGGGGAACCACGACCACCGCCGGGAGCCTGGACTCCCGACAGCGGGTGACCAGCGACCTGGTCTGGGAGGCTCCAAGGGAAGCCAGGTCCAGGAGGGCCGCTTCGGCCGACGGGTCTTCGTCAGGGCCCGCGAAATAGTCCGGGTCCTCGCAGATACTATAAGAAAGGCCGGCCTTTGCGGCGACGCCGGCAAGGGCCTGGACCTGTTGAGGGGCCTTAGCCAGGAGGCAGATATTGACCACGGACCAACCTATGAAACACACAAACAATAGCCCGGCGATTATATCCACCATGCCGAGGGATGCCAACCGACGGCGAGAGTTGGCATCCTTCCGTTTTTGTCATGTACTCCCTGAATCTTCCCAACGCCCCCGGCGTCATGGTTCCCCTTTTGTGCCTGGCCGGACAGGACCGGCCCGGCATCTGCCGGGGATGACGGAAGGAAGGGCCGGGGATATAATCAGCCCAACCGGCGGCCGGGCAAAGCCCGCTGAAGGGGACCGGTCGCCAATGACCCGGGGAGGAAACCACCATGACGCAGCAAGCACAGCTAAACCCACAGACGGTCCTAGACCAGATGAAACAGGCGGGAGTGACCCATGTGGTCTGGCTGCCGGACAGCGAGACCAACTGGCTCTACATGCTGATGAAGGAGGAGCCGACGCTGGACCTGATCGCGGTGAGCCGGGAGGGACAGGCGTTTTCCACGGCGGCGGGCCTGTCCATTGGCGGGAAGAGGCCGGTGATCCTGATACAGAACACCGGGATGATGGAATCCGGGGACTCGCTGCGAGGCTGGGCGCTGGGGTTGAACATTCCGGTTGTGATGATGGTGGGTTACCGGGGCTATACGCGGCATGGGGTCAACTCGGACACGGCGGCAACGTACACCGAGAGGTTCCTGAACGCGTTCGGAATCCAGTATTACCTGGTGGAGAACGACGGAGATTCGGAGCGGATCTCCATCGCGTTCGAAGAGGCGGAACGGACACAGCGGCCGGTCGCAATCCTGGTGGGGGACGAGTACCACGGGTTCAACCGGTAACCAGAGCTAATCGAAGCAAACTAAGTGAAGAGACAGAAAGGGCGGCGTCCGGTCCCCGCCCGAAACCAGGGAGGGAAGTATGTTCCACATGGCCGATATGTTCCGAATTTTCCAGCCGTTCCGGGGGAACGCGGTGGTGATCCCGGGCAGGGGCGGGAAGCACTGGACGGGGATCAGCACTGTTGAGGCGCGGGACGTGCCGCTGGGAGACCCGGCCATGGGAGGGCACGCATCCTTTGCGCTGGGGATGGCATTGGCGCAGCCGGAGGAGAAGATCATCCTGTTCGACTCGGAGGGGGACATCCTGATGAACCTGGGGGCGCTGGTGACCATTGCCGAAAAGGCGCCGGAGAACCTGTATCACTTTGTCCTAGACAACGAGTGCTACGCCACGACGGGAGGGCAGCCGGTGCCCAACGCCGAGAAGGTGAGGTACGACGTGATCGCGGAGGGAGCGGGATATCCGCACACTTATGCCTTCGACAACCTGGAGGACTTCACCAACAACATTGGGGAGATCCTGGAGAAGCCCGGGCCGGTGTTCGTCACGATGAAGGTGTTTCCGGAGATTGAGAACGAACCGATAGGGCGGCGGACCCGGTGGCAGACGCGGACGCGGGACAAGGTGCTGTCGGACATCAAGGAACAGCTGGGAGTCGGCGCCTAGACCATCCCGCCTGAAAAAGCGATCCAACGACGAGGGAGGAGCCATGGCGACGACCGCCGGCCTCATTACCAACGAACAGTTTGCCCAACGGCGAAAGCGGCTGATGGACTCGCTATCCGACGGGGCGATTATCCTGACGGCCGGGCGGGACAAGCCGCGGAACAATGACGTGGACTACAAGTTCCGGCAGCAGTCGTCCTTCTGGTACTTCACCGGGTTCGACGAGCCAGACGCGGTGGCGGTGCTGCGGCCGGGGCACGAGGAGCCATACACACTGTTCGTCCGTCCCTACGAGGAAAGGTTCCAGATCTGGGTGGGGTACAGGGCCGGCGTGGAAGGGGCACGGGAGGAACACGGGGCGGATGCGGCTTTCCCGATCGATGATCTGAAGGAAGAGCTGCCTAAGCTGTTGGAAGAGGCAGATTCGCTTTACTATGGCCTGGGCAGCGACGATGACATGGACGAAATCATCGGGGACCTGGCGCGACGACGGAGGGCCGGGGCGCAGCGGGGCGGAAAGGCGTTGGCGGGCATCCAGGACCCGAAGCCCGTGATCGACCGAATGCGCCTCATCAAGTCCTCCGAAGAAGTGGAGGCGCTGCAACAGGCAATCGATCTG
This sequence comes from uncultured Dehalococcoidia bacterium, assembly GCA_951812535.1. Classification (GTDB taxonomy): domain Bacteria; phylum Chloroflexota; class Dehalococcoidia; order Lucifugimonadales; family UBA3495; genus CATOSK01. Next base: position 185,271 of record CATOSK010000004.1, read on the forward strand.
ACGGCCAAGGGGTTTGACGCAGCGATGCGGTCCACCCGGCCGGGAGACCACGAGTACCAGGTACAGGCGGAAATGGAGGCGGTGTTCCGGAGACTGGGGTCGCCGCGGAACGGGTATCCGTCGATAGTGGCGTCGGGGATGAACGCCTGCACGCTCCACTACATCACGAACCGGGACAGGATGCGGGACGGGGACCTGCTGCTGATCGACGCAGGGGCGGAGGTGGACTATTACACAGCTGACATCACGCGGACATGGCCCGTCAACGGCCGCTTTTCCCCGGAGCAACGGGCGGTGTACGACATTTGCCTGGAAGCCCAACGGCGTGGATTCGAGGAGGTGCGGCCGGGGGCTCTGTTCGACGACGTTCACATGGCAGCGCTGCGGACGTTGATCCAGGGATTGAAGGACCTGGGTGCCCTATCCGGGGAGATAGATGGAATCATCGAAGACAGGGCCTTCCTTCCTTACTACATGCACGGTACTTCCCACTGGCTGGGGCTGGACGTGCATGATGCCGGGCAGTACCGGCATGGGGATAAGTCGACGGAGTTGGAACCGGGGATGGTGTTCACGGTGGAGCCGGGGCTGTATTTCGGTCCGCTGGCGACGGAGTCACCGGAGGAACTGCGGGGGATCGGGATCCGGATAGAGGACAATGTCGTGGTGACGGATGACGGGCACAGGGTGCTTTCGTCGGCGATTCCGTCGAAAGCTGAGGAAGTTGAGGCGGTGGTCGGGACAGCGGTTACGCGGTAAGGTCGGGGATTTCCCATCCAGGGAGGTTAACAGCAGGCCCCAATCAAGGCCCTTCACCACCAGTGGGTATCGTCCAGGTCTTCAGAGCCGGCGCGAGCGGCATCCCAGGGGCGTGCGGGGAGATACTTCCAACCGCCATCCGAGAACATGACCACGATGTTGCCTTGGTCCATGTCCTCGGCCACCCGGTAAGCGGCGTGGAGGGCGGCACCAGCGGAGATTCCGGCGAGGATTCCCTCGTGTTCGACAATGCGGTGGGACATGTCAATGGCGGTGGCGTTGTCGACCAGGAACCGGCGGTCGAGGAGGCCGAGGTCAAGCAGAGGCGGGACATATCCCTCGGACAAGCTACGCAACCCCTGAAGGGACTCTCCCATGCGAGGTTCGACGCCGACGATCTTAACTTGCGGGTTGATTTCGCGAAGGCGCCGGCCGACGCCAGTGATGGTACCGCCGGTCCCGATACCTGCTACGAAGACGTCAACAGAGGGCATGCCCGCCGCAATTTCGGCGCCGGTGTGGTGGTAATGGGTGCGGAGGTTGATGCGGTTGTCAAACTGTCCGACGTAGTGGAACCCCTCGGACTGGGACATTTCCTGAGCGAGGTCGATGGCGCCCTTCATTCCAGCGCGGGGTTCACACCAGGTTATTTCCGCCCCGTAGAGGTGGAGCAGGTCGCCGATGCTGGGGGCGACCTCACCCGGTATGACGACACGCACAGCGTATCCCTTCTGCTTACCTACGAAGGCGAGAGCGATGGCGGTGTTGCCGCTGCTGGCCTCGACAATCGTACCGCCGGGACGGAGCCGACCCTCGGTTTCGGCTTCTTCAATCATGGCAAGGGCGATGCGGTCCTTGATGCTGCCGCTGGGATTCTGTCCCTCCAGCTTGGCCAAGACGCGGATGCCAGGTTTGGGAGCCATGTGGGCGAGCTCGACCAGCGGGGTGTTTCCGACGAGTCCGAGGACGGTGGAGGCGGGCATGCGCATCGTTTCCCTTGAGAGAAGGTATCTGAGAACAGGATACTCGGGTGGGTAAGAGGGTTCAATGAGTGTGAACAGGGCCGAGGGATAGCCGGCTTATAATTGGCCGGGTTTGGGGATGAACAGACTGGAATCACGGGTCGTGCGGAACAGCTCTGAGTTTGCCGAGAACGAACGGCAGATGTCGGAGTTGGTTGCCGAGTTAAAGGGGCGGCTGGGACTGGTCCGAGGAGGAGCAAGCGAGGGAGCGGTAAAGCTGCACCGAAACCGGGGAAAGCTGACTGCACGAGAGCGGATAGGTCGCCTGACGGACGCGAATACACCATTCCTGGAGCTGAGTCCTCTGGCCGGGTGGGGAATGTATGACGACGAGGTGCTCTGCGGGGGGATTGTCACGGGGGTTGGAGTGGTCCATGGGCGGGAGGTGATGGTGGCGGCGAACGACGCCACCGTGAAGGGGGGCACGTACTATCCGATCACGGTGAAGAAGCACCTGAGAGCACAGGAGATTGCCCTGGAAAACCGGCTTCCGTGCATTTACCTGGTGGACTCGGGCGGGGCGTTCCTGCCGCTACAGGCCGAGGTTTTCCCGGACAAAGACCACTTCGGGCGGATTTTCTACAACCAGGCGCAGATGTCGGCGCTGGGGATCCCACAGGTGGCGGTGGTCATGGGGTCATGCACGGCCGGCGGGGCGTACATTCCGGCGATGAGCGACGAGGTGGTAATCGTCAAGGAACAGGGAACGATTTTCCTGGCCGGACCGCCGCTGGTCCGGGCGGCCACGGGAGAGGAAGTGGACGCGGAGACGCTGGGGGGCGCAGACGTTCACACACGCCTATCGGGGGTGGCAGACCACTACGCGGCAGACGACGGGGAGGCGCTGGCCATAACCCGGAATGTAATCGAGAACCTTCCCTTTCCGAACCCCACGCCCTTGAGACAGCAGGCGGTGGCGCCCCCGGTCTATGATGCGGCGGAGATTTATGGGATTGTTCCGGCGGACCGGCGACGGGCGTATGACTGCCGGGAAGTAATTGCGCGGATAGTGGACGGGAGCTTCTTCCACGAGTTCAAGGCGAATTACGGGGAAACGCTGGTATGCGGGTTCGCCCGGATCTGGGGATACCCGGTAGGGATCGTGGCGAACAACGGAGTCCTGTTTTCCGAGAGCGCGTTGAAGGGGACGCACTTCGTGGAGCTTTGTTCCCAAAGGGGAGTCCCACTGGTGTTTCTCCAGAACGTGACGGGGTTCATGGTGGGACGTCAGTACGAGGCGGCAGGTATCGCAAAGGACGGGGCCAAGATGGTCATGGCGGTTTCCAATGCTGCGGTGCCGAAGTTTACTATTGTCGTCGGAGGGTCGTTCGGGGCCGGGAACTACGGAATGTGCGGCCGGGCGTTCCAACCCCGGTTCCTGTGGATGTGGCCCAACGCGAGAATTTCGGTGATGGGAGGGCAGCAAGCGGCTACCGTGATGTCAACCATCAGAGAGCGGCAACTGGAGCGGGAAGGAAGGGAGTTTTCGGAGTGGGACAGGGAGGCACTGGAGGGACCGATACTAAGCAAGTACGAGGAGGAAGGGAATCCTTACTACAGCACGGCGCGGCTGTGGGATGACGGGGTAATCGATCCGTCGGACTCGCGAGACGTGCTTGGGCTGGCGATTCGGGCGGCGCTGAACGGGCCGTTTCCGGAACCCGCCCGGGGCGTTTTCCGTATGTAAGGCGGGCGGGTGGGGCTGTTAATGCCGTGTCCGAGCAATTGCGATGTTTAGAAAAGTGCTGGTGGCGAACAGGGGGGAGATTGCAGTGCGCGTTCAGCGTACTCTCCGGGAAATGGAGATCGCCACAGTAGCCGTCTACTCCGAGGCGGACCGGAATGCACTCCACGTGAGTCTTGCCGACGAGGCGTTTCCGCTGGGCGGGGTAACTCCTGAAGAAACATACCTGAACGCTGAAAAGATCATCGGCATCGCCAAGGAGTGCGGAGCGGAGGCTATTCACCCGGGATACGGATTCTTGTCGGAGAATGCGGGTTTCGCGAATGCCTGCGGGGAGGCAGGGATTGTGTTCATCGGGCCGACGCCGAGGAATATGGCGGACCTGGGAGACAAGGTCCGGTCCAAGATCCTGGCGGAGCGGGCGGGTGTGCCGGTGGTGGAGAGCAGCCCGGTGACGGACAGCCAAGAAGACCTCAACCGTTACGCGGACACCGTAGGGTTCCCATTGCTCATCAAAGCGGCGGGCGGCGGCGGCGGGCGGGGAATTCGCATGGTGAACGGCGCAGGGGAACTGGCCCTGGGGGTGGAGATGGCACGGAGGGAGGCGGAAGGGGCTTTCGGGGACGGGCGTGTCTTCCTGGAGCGGTTCGTGCCCGGGGCAAGGCATATCGAGGTGCAGGTGCTGGCGGACAGGCATGGCAACACGGTACACCTGAAGGAGCGGGAGTGCAGCATCCAACGGCGACGGCAGAAGCTAATCGAGGAAACGCCATCTCCAGCGCTGACACCGCACCTGAGGGAACAGATGGGGAAGGCGGCGGTCGCGCTGGCGCGACAAGCGGGTTATGTAAATGCCGGGACGGTAGAGTTCCTGTTCGATCCGAGGGAAGGACAGTTCTTTTTCCTGGAGATGAACACCCGCCTGCAGGTGGAGCATCCGATTACGGAAGAGACGCTGGGGATGGACCTGGTGTCATGGCAGGTACGGATTGCGGCTGGGGAAGAACTGGGCTTCGGGCAAGAGGAGATTGATCCCAGAGGACATGCCCTTGAGTGCCGGGTCTACGCCGAGGACCCTTATAACGATTTTCTGCCCACAGGAGGAAAGGTGGCGTTGTGGGAGCCTCCAAGCGGCCCGGGTATCCGGCTGGACAGCGGAGTGGCGGAGGGGGATGAGGTGTCGCAACATTATGACGCATTGCTGGCCAAGCTGACGGCGTGGGGGCCGAACCGAGATTCAGCGCTGGGGCGGATGGAACGGGCGCTGTCGGAGTTCGTGGTGCTGGGGACAGTCACAAACATTCCCTTCCTGCGGGACGTGGTGCGGAATCCGAGGTTCCGGGAGGGGGAGTACGACACGGGCTTCCTGGAGAGGGATAGGAGGCTCTTCTCTCCGGAGGTCGGACAGGATGTCGAGGGGATCGCAGCCGCCGTGGCGGCGTTGGAGTTGTCGAAGAGAAGCGCACAGAGAGAATATCCGGCCGGAGAAGGCCGGGAGCCAGAAGGACAAGGGGAGATTTCGCCGTGGCGGGCGGTGGGGAGCCGGACGCTGCCGTGACCATGACGCGATTACAGGCAACGTATCCGGCCAAGGGGCCGGTGAGGGAGTGTGAAGTCCAGGACAAGGGCGAGGCATCACGGGTCACCGTTGACGGTATCGGGGTGGAAATTCACAGGAGGCAGGGCGATCCCAAACGGGGATGGTGCACCGGCCCCGATGGCGCGATCCACTCCTACGCAGTTTACGGAGAGGGAGGACAAATCGAGGTCTGGCTGGACGGCCGGGTGTTCGTGTTCGAGGCGGCGTTTGAGGAAGCTGCCGGCGGTCGGCGGCCCGGGGCTCTCCCGGGGGATGTGTCCGCGCCGATGCCGGGGCGGGTAATGCAGGTGCTGGCGGGGAACGGGCAGAGGGTTGGAGCAGGGGAACCGCTGGTTATCCTGGAGTCGATGAAGATGGAACTGATCATCGACGCTCCGGGAAACGCCGTAGTTAAGAGGGTAGCGGTGGAAGAGGGGGACCTGGTGGACCGGGGGACGCGGTTACTGGAACTGGAAGCCCCCGATGAAGGGGCGTGACGGAAGGGAGACTAGCGTCCCGCCGACGTCGGGTCACAACGACGGTGATGGGTTTACCCGATGGTCGGGGTGAGAAGATTCGAACTTCCGACCTCTTCGTCCCGAACGAAGCGCGCTAGCCACTGCGCTACACCCCGACTATGAGCCGCCGCAGGCCGTCAGGCTGCGACTTGCTCCCATTATAACTCAAACTGTTGTGGCTGTGGGTTTCCCGGGTCCGGCGGGCGATCCGACCGGGAGGGGATTCAGGGTTGAGGGGTTAACCCATCATCCACTTGTTGACGCAAATCGTAACACCATGCGAGGGGATGGAATAATCGGTCGTCGCCGCAGAACGGGACTACGGGCCAATCCAACCCCAGGCCCAATCGACCAGATGAACCCGCAGCAGGAGATTATGAGAGCGGGGTGATGATGGAGACGAACTTTGCTGATTTCGAATTTGACCAGGAAAACCGGCTGGCTAGTCATCCCTGGGACCTGGGCAGTTCTCATGCTAATTTTGGGGTGCGGACCGGCGGCTACCGCGGAGCCCCCGAATCCGCCGAAACCGCCCGGGGCGGTGGAGCAATCCGTCGTTAACCAGGAGATTGAGCCGGCCGCCGGGGCCGAGCATTCAAGCGCACCGGTTTCCGAGGTTGTGCCAGCGAAGGCGGAACCAACCACTGCCTCCGCGACCCCGCTTCCGTCCGCGTCGGTTGATGCGCTTCCGGCTTGCGGGACGGCGGCGAAGCCAGGGGGAGCGCCGGCGGCGGTGGTGGACCGGGAAGGCCAGGAGGGTCCGTTGGCGGAACGCTTCCGGCGTCAGGGCTGGGAGACCGACTTTTCCAGGAGCAGCGTGCCGTTGGAGGAGATAACCTCAGGAGGCGTTTCCCGGGACGGAATACCGCCGCTGGATGACCCGAGGTACGTGGAGGTGGGAGAAGCGGACGAATGGCTGGAGGACCTGGAGCCGGTGATCCTGGTGGAAATTGACGGGGATGCGCGGGCGTTTCCACTCCAGATCATGACCTGGCACGAGATTGTGAACGACGAGGTTGGGGGCACTCCCGTGTCGGTGACGTTCTGCCCGCTGTGCAACTCGGCGATCACATTCGACCGGAGGCTGGACGGTGTGGTGTACGACTTCGGAACGTCGGGCAACTTGCGAAACAGCGACCTAGTGATGTGGGACCGCCAGACGGAATCCTGGTGGCAACAGTTCACAGGGGAGGCAATCGTAGGGGAACTAACCGGGTCTCTGCTGACCTTCCTGCCCTCGACGATCGTTTCGTGGGCAGACTTCAAGGGGTTCCATCCGGCCGGGATGGTGCTGTCGAGGGATACGGGATATTCCAGGGACTACGGGCAGAATCCCTACGTGGGGTATGACCGGGCGGATGAACCCCCATTCCTGTTCTTCGGGGAGGCGGACGGGCGGCTGCTACCGAAGGAGCGAGTGGCGGCGGTGAGCGCAGGAGGGGTGGACGTGGCGTTCCCGTTCACTGTGCTGGCGGAAGAAGGCGCGGTCAATTGCAGGGTTGGAGGAAATGAGCTGGTGGTGTTCTTCCAGCCGGGGACGCGTTCCGCGCTGGACCATTCCCTAATTGAACGTTCGAAGGAGGTGGGAGCCACGGGGATTTTCCTGGCAGAAGTGGACGGCAAGGCGTTGAAGTTTTTCCGGGAGGACGGGCGGTTCATAGATGAGGAGACGGGGAGCGTGTGGGATTTTGCTGGGACAGCGGTGGAGGGAGAGCTGAAGGGGACGATGCTGACTCCGGTGGTCCACGCCAACCATTTCTGGTTCGCGTGGGCGGCGTTCAAGCCAGAGACGCTGGTTTACAGGGGGAAGGGGTTGGAGTAGGCGAGTTGGATTCCGGCGGCGGGTTTGGCAGGGAAGGGAGGACGTGGGTCTGGGCCCCCGCCTGCGCGGGGGTGACGGGGATTCTGGGCCCCGCCGAATCCTACCGGCGGGGCCTTGACGATCAGAAGAGCTCGGTGGGGACGGAGATGCCCTCGAAGTCTTCCGCGCCGAGGGGATCAATAGGGTCGATGCCTATGATGGACACGTACTCGTAGAGCTGCTTGAGGTGGTGGACGGAGTGGCCGAGGGCCAGGTCCATCATTTCTCCGGCAGTCTTTTGGCCCATGTAGGTGTCGAGAACTTTGTCGAGGTCGATGATGGCCTCACCGGTGAGGGCGTGGTTGACGCGGCGGAGAACATCTTCGATGTTCAGCGCGACCTCCTCGAAGCCCACGTCTCCGAGAACGTCGGCGACATCGCGGCCCCGGTCCTCGTTGGCGTAGAGACCGGTGAGATAGGCGTTAAGAGCACGGTCGGGCCGGTCCGAAAGGTGGAAACAGAACTGTCCGAGGGTACGCTGGCGCTCCGGCGACTCCCAGTCCCAGTGCTCGGCGGACAACTGGCGGAAGGCGCGGCAGGCGGCGGTGAGGACGGTCTCGTACTTGGCGACCATGGTGGGTAGATCGGCTACGGCCACATCGGCGTTGAGGCCGAACATGCGAGCCAATTCCTTTGGATTGAAGCCGATGACCACCTGTTCCGCCATGATGGTTACCGGGACGGACTTGATGTTCCTAGCCAGCAACTCGTCCATCGACGCTTTGTCGTGTTCGACGTCGCCCTCAATAAAGTCTATGCCATTTGACGAAAGGAAATCTTTCGTTCGTCCGCAGGTGAATCAACCGGGGGCGAAGTAAACCTTGGGCTTATCCATAACGAGTTTCCTTTCTCCGAGATAGGTTCCAACGCGGTCAGGTTGGGGGCATTGTAACAGTTAAGCGCAGACGATGAGCAGGGATCAGACGGCGGCGGTCTGCAATCTGGAGCGGAAGACCCGGAGTCTTTCCAATATACGGGTGAGCCGGGTCAACCAGTTGTCGCCAAGTTCCCGCTGAGAGATGGTCAGGCGTAGATTGCCGACGTTGACAGACGGGCCGAGGGCACGCTGAAGGGGAACCCGGGCACTGCCGACGGGGTTGCGGAAGTGCATTGTTATACCCTCCTGAGCCTGAACGATGGACTCGACATCGACGGCGGCAGCGAGAGCCTTCAAGTCCACGAGTTGAAGGAGCCGTTCTACGGTTTCCGGGAGCGGGCCGAAGCGGTCGCGGAGTTCTTCCTCGATTTCCTTGACCTGGGCGCGGTCAGTGACCTGGGCGAGGCGCTGGTACAAGGCGAGGCGGGTGGGAAGGTGCTCGACGTAGGACTCGGGGATGTTGGACGGCATCGGAAGCTCGATTCGGGGCAGTTCAATGGGCTCGACGGGTTCGGCGGGATTGGCGGGGTCCTGCTGGGCGGCGAGTTCACTGACGGCTTCCTTAAGCAACTGGCCGTAGAGGGAGAGGCCGACGGAGTGAATCTGTCCGCTCTGGGCAGCACCGAGGAGGTTGCCGGCGCCGCGGATTTCCATATCCCGCATGGCGACACGGAAGCCGGAGCCGAGTTCAGAGGCTTCGAGGATGGCCTCGATGCGCTTTTCCGCAGTCTCGGTGATGCGCTGGTCGCGGGGGACAAGGAGGTAGGCGTAGGCGCGATGCTCACCCCTGCCGACGCGACCGCGGAGCTGGTAGAGCTGGGACAGGCCGAAGCGGTCGGCGCGGTCGATGACGATGGTGTTGACGTTGGGCATATCCAGGCCGGACTCGATGATGGTAGTGCAAACGAGAACGTCAGCTTCGTGGCTGCCGAAAGCGTCCATGACGTCTTCCAAATCGGTCTCGGGCATCTGGCCGTGGCCTACGATGACGCGGGCCTGGGGAACGAGTTCAGCAAGGTCAGCAGCGGTCTGGTCGATAGTGCGAACGCGGTTGTGGAGGAAGAAGACCTGTCCGCCGCGCTCCATCTCCCGGAGGATGGCTTCACGTATAACATCGTCGTCATACTCGGCGACGAAGGTCTTCACCGGAAGGCGGGCCTCGGGAGGGGTGTGGATGACGCTCATGTCCCGAATCCCGGAGAGGGCCATGTGAAGGGTACGGGGAATGGGGGTGGCGGTTAGAGTCAGAACGTCGACCTCGCGGCGCATCCGCTTCAGGGTCTCCTTGTGGGTGACGCCGAAGCGCTGCTCCTCGTCAACGACGACGAGGCCAAGGTTCTTGAAGCTGACGTCTTTCTGGAGGAGACGGTGGGTGCCGATGACAACGTCAACGGAGCCCTGCTTGAGGCCGGAGACGACTTCCTGTTGCTCGCGGTTGGTGCGGAAGCGGCTGAGGACCTCGATGGATATCGGGAAGGGACTGAGCCGTTCGGAAAAGGTTGCGTAGTGCTGCTGGGCAAGGACGGTGGTGGGAACGAGGACGCCGACCTGCCTCCCGTCGGCGACGGCCTTGAAGGCGGCGCGAAGGGCAACCTCGGTCTTGCCGTAGCCGACGTCGCCGCAAACAAGGCGATCCATGGGCCTGGGTTCCTCCATGTCGTTCTTGACTTCGTCGATAGCCTGGACCTGGTCCGGGGTTTCCTGGTAGGGGAAGGACTGTTCCAGCTCCCGCTGCCAGACGGTGTCCTCGCCGTACTCGTGCCCCTGGGAGACCTGCCGGGCGGCGTAAAGCTGGATCAACTCCTGGGCGATCTCCCGGGCGGCGCCCTTGACTCGCTCCTTGACGCGGGACCATTCGGCGGTGCCAAGGCGGGTAAGGGTGGGCGGCTGCCCGGTGGGGCCGACGTAGGCCCCGACGCGGTCGAGGTGGTCGGTGGGGACGTAGAGCCTGTCGTTTTCAGCATATTCGAGGACGAGGTATTCCCGGTCGTCGTCTTCGTTGCCCATCCTGGTGGTGCCGGTGAAACGGGCGACGCCGTGGTCGATGTGGACGACGAAGCTGCCGGGCTCGAGATCGGCGAGGTTGACGTCGTTGCTGACGTCGTGGACGTGGCGGGGCGGGCGGCGGCGGCGCTCCTTGGACGTCCCGAAAAGCTCCGCGTCGGAATACAGGGTGATGCCTGGTTGGCCATTCGTTCCGGCGAGTTCCCATCCCTCGGCGAGGGTGCCGATGACGAGGTGGATGCGGCCGGGCTGAGGGGACGACCCGGTTTCGAGGGCGTCGGATGTGGCGGGGTCGAGGCCGGCTTGTTCGAGGATTTCAGTAATGCGTCCGCGGGAGTGGTGGCTGACGATGACGGTTGCCTGTTGGGTTGACCTGAGGCTGGAGACGAATTCATCCAACTGGCCGTAGTAGGGGGGAGCGGCGGAGAAGGTGGGGTCGCCTTCGCCGGTGAGCCATCCAGCGAGGTCGAGGCGGCTTCCCTTCCATTGGTCAAGGCGAGGGGCGAAGTCGCTCCAAGGGAAGTAGGGGGAAGGGAAGTTGGCCGGAAGCTCGCCGCGCTTTTCCCGGCTGGAGCGCATACGGGAGTGTTTTTCCTCCTGTTCCTCTCCTTCGGTCCTGATCTGGCCGATGCGGTCCACGACGAAGAGGGCGTCCCTGGGGAGGTAGTCGAGAATGTGGGTGCAGTTGAGGAGTCCGCTGTAGAAGTAGAGGGTTTCCAAGTCCGGGTCTCCGAAAAGGTCAACGAAGTCCTGCCGAAATCGTTCCCGGACCTCCTCGGGGGAACGGTCCCAGTCGAGGGACTCGATCGTGGCATCGACCTCAGCCCGTTCGGCCAAGCTGGGCAGATGCTCGCGAGCGGGCATCAGGCGGATGGAATCCAGAGGCTCGACGGAACGCTGGGTATAGGGGTCGAAGGACCGGATGGTGTCGATCTCGTCGTCCCAGAGTTCGATGCGGACGGGCAACTCCCGGTCCGGGGGGAATACGTCGATGATGCCGCCGCGCTGGGTGAAACGCCCGGGAGACTGGACGACGGGCTCATGCCGGTATCCGAGGTCGACCCAATGGGAAAGCATAGCTTCCACGTTGGGGATGCGCTGCCCGGACTGAAGGAAGGTGGGCCCAGGGGATTCCGGCGGGGCCCACACGGACGGGAGGAGGGTCCGGCGAGAGGCGGCGGAGAGGCAGGCGACGACGAGGGGTTGGGGTTCGCCGGAGGTGGCGCCGGCAAGGGCGGCGAGGGCGACCAGCCGCTGGTTTCCGGTGTGGGCGTCAACGGCGAGACGCTCGAAGGGGAGGACTTCGGACTCGGGGAGGAGGTAGACCGGAGCATCGTCGCCGAGGTAGGTCAGAAGCTGTTCGTGGAGCTGGCGGGCGTCCTCGGGCCGGGGGGTCAAGGCGAACACGGTACGACCCCAACGCTGCCAAAGAGCGGCGAGAACCGCTGGGCGGGCCCCGCGCCGGAGGGTCAGTCCGGCTTTCCTTTGTGGGGATGAAAGGTCAGCAAGGGACCGGGTAATTTCGGGCAGGTCGGCGACGGCGGTTATCAGTCCGTTCAGCGGCATGGGCGGGGCATCAGTCCTTTCCAAGTTGTTGTTTACGAGTTGTTGGCATCACGGCTGGGAGTTCCGAGAACCCTACGTAGACGCACAAACGGGGCTGGCCACAGGGGCCAGTCCCAAGGGAATTGTAAGCCGGTGGGGGAATTTGCACAATCTGGCGGACCGCCGAGTTTGCCAGTGTCCTCCAGGCAGGAGCGCGGCGCCTACGGAGGGATCCAGAACCGCCATGTTATAATTTTCGGGCCCAGAGGCAGGTGTCCACGAGGCGTTCGAAGAGTCTCCCACCGAACGGAAAGCGTTGACAGTAATGGCATTGTCCGCCAGTTCGTCCAGCAAGCAATCCGCAATCCGTGAATTTCGACAGATCCACCGAGTTGTGGTGAAAGTCGGTACCGGGGTGCTGACCGACCAGACCGCGGAACAAAGGCTGGACAGGAATGCGATGGCCGAGCTCGTGCGGCAAATTGCGGAAGCCAGGCAAGGTGCAGGCGTTCAAGTCCTGCTGGTCACGTCGGGAGCGATCGCAGCCGGACGGGAGGTGCTTCGTCAGAAGGCCGGGGGAGGCGGTCGAGACATCGTGACCCGACAGGTGCTGGCGGCGGCAGGGCAGGGGCCACTGATGAACTCGTACCAGGAACTGTTCATGGGGCACGGTATCCGCACCGCGCAGACCCTCCTCACGATCAACGACCTTTCGAATCGGTTGTCATACCTGAACGTGCGGAACACGCTGATGGCACTGCTGGAACTGGGAGTGGTGCCGGTGATCAACGAAAACGATGTGGTGGCGGTGGACGAAATTGGCGAGGTTTTCGGTGATAATGACCGGCTTTCAGCCCTGGTAGCAACTCTGGTGGATGCTGATCTGCTGTTAATCCTGACGGACACCGAGGGGCTGTTCACCGCTGATCCGAGGACTACCCCGGAGGCTGAACTGCTGCCGGTGGTGGAGCAGGTGGACGCGTCGGTGGAGGCCATGGCCGGGACGCACAAGAATCCCTGGGCACGAGGCGGAATGCCGACGAAGATTGAGGCGGCCAAGCTGGTTACATCCGGCGGAATCGGAATGGTGATGTGCAACGGGCGGGCCGAGGGTGCGATTCTCAGGGCGTTGAGGGGAGACGAGATCGGGACGTGGTTCCGTCCGGTGACGGCGCGGATGGAGGCGCGGAAGAGGTGGATGCTGAGCAGAGTGCTGGACTCGGGCTGGGGTGAGGTTATCGTTGACGCTGGGGCGGCGAAGGCCCTGGCGGAGCGGAGCGTCAGCCTGCTTCCGGCAGGGGTCAAGCGGGCAGCGGGAGAGTTTCACCGGGGAGACATCGTGTATATATCCGGGGAAAGCGGGGAGCGGGTTGCCTGCGGGATTGCGAACTATTCGTCAGAAGATATAGCGCGGATAAGCGGGCTGCGGTCAGACCATATACCGGGGGTTCTGGGTTACCACTACGGGCAGGAAGTGGTACACCGGAACAACCTGGTTTTGCTGTGAACCAAGAGGGCTATCCTGAAAACGGGACTCCGGAGAAACGCAAAGGCATGACAACCGAGGCGGGGCTCACAACTATCACCGCTATGGGGAAGACGGCACAGGCGGCGGCCCGGAGCCTGGGCAGGTCGCCAACGGAGGCGCGCAACAAGGCGCTGATCCGTCTGGCCTACTTCCTGGAACAGGACAGGGAAGAGCTGCTGGAGGCGAACGCAGAGGACTATGAGGAAGCGGATGCGGAGGGGACAACCGACGCCTTCCTGGACAGGATGTTGCTGACGCCGGGAAGACTGGACGCGATGGCGAAGGACGTTCGCAACATCGCCGAATTGGCAGATCCCCTGGGGGAGACGATAGAGTCGAGGGTGCTGCCGAACGGGTTGTCACTGGAGAAGAAGCGGGTCCCGCTGGGGGTCATCGCGAGCATCTACGAAAGCCGCCCGAACGTTACCATAGACATCGCGGCGCTGTGCCTTAAATCGGGGAACGCCTGCATCCTGCGGGGCGGGAAGGAGACGGTGCGGTCCAACGTAGAACTGGTGAAGCTGATCCACCGGGGATTGTCAGAGGCAGGGCTGGACCCGAAGTCGGTCCAGTACATTGACAATCCCGACCGGTCCCTGGTGGACCAGCTGCTCCAAATGAAGGACTACGTGAGCCTGCTGGTGCCCAGAGGGGGCCCGGCGCTGATCAACTCCGTTGCGGAGAAGGCGACGATGCCCGTGGTGACCGGAGGTGTTGGGGTTTGCCACACTTACGTCGATGAATCGGCGGATACGGGGATGGCGTCGGAAATCATCTTCAATGCCAAGGTCCAACGCCCGACGGTGTGCAACGCGCTGGACACGGTGCTGGTCCACGCAGAAGCGGCACCGCGATGCCTGCCGCCAGTGGCCGTGAGGCTGGCGGAAGCGGGCGTAGAGCTGAGGTGCGATCAACGGGCGCTGGCGATCCTGGGCCCGGAACCGTTGGGCAGCGTGGTCCCGGCGAGGGAGGAAGACTGGGGGCAGGAGTACCTTTCCCTGACGGCGGCGGTGAGGGTGGTGGACTCGCTGGAGGACGCACTGGAGCACATCGAGATATACGGTTCCGGCCACTCGGATGCGATAGTGACGGAAGACCCGGCGGCGGCGGAACGGTTCCTGGCCGAAGTGGACTCATGCACGGTTTATGTAAACGCCAGCACGAGGTTCACGGACGGAGGGCAGTTCGGGTTCGGGGCAGAGGTGGGTATCAGCACACAGAAGTTCCACGCCCGGGGGCCGATGGGCCTCAGGGAGCTAACATCCTACAAGTGGCTGGCGCGGGGGACCGGACAGGTCCGTGAATAAAGGGAAGCCATCCCGGGAGCCCGTCGAAAGTCCCGGAGAGGCAATTCCACGCTACATAGTCGACGCCCACTGCCATATCCTGCCGGACAGCTTCTGCGAAAGATACGGCGAACTAGCGGCGAAGGATGCCACCTTCGCCGCTTTGTTTCCCAAGCCAAATCCGAAGATGGCGACGGTAGAAGGGCTGCTGGCGGCTATGGAAGGGGCGGGCGTATCCCACGCCGTGATCATGGGGATGGGCTGGAAGACGCTGGAGGTGGCGAGGGAGGTCAACGATTACCTAGCGGAGGCCGCGGCGATGGAGCCGGGAAGGTTGACCGGATTCGGTTCGGTGAATCCGGCCTGGGGGAAAGAAGCCGCAGCGGAGATACGCCGGTGCGCGGGCATGGGACTGGGGGGTGTTGGGGAACTCCACCCGGACACGCAGGGGTTTGAGATCACCGACGCCGTCGTCATGGCTCCTGTAATGGGGGAGTTGCGGGAACTGGGGTGGCCTGTGGTGGTCCATTCATCGGAGCCGGTGGGACACCTTTACCCTGGGAAGGGGAGTACGACGCCCGACAGGCTCTACCGTTTCATTGAAGCATTCCCGGAGAACGCAATAGTATGCGCTCACTGGGGAGGGGGACTGCCGTTCTACTACATGATGCCGGAGGTCCCGAAAGTCCTATCCAACGTCTATTTCGATACGGCGGCTTCGCCTTTCCTGTATGGGCCGGAGGTGTTCGAGAGAGTGGCCCAACTGGCAGGAGCGGAGAGGATTTTGTTTGGGACGGACTACCCGCTGATCAACCATAGAAGGCTCTTGCGCCAAGTCTCTGAAAGCGGGCTGCCGGAGGCAGACCAGCGAGCGATCCTGGGGGGGAATGCGGCGAGACTGTTGGGGGCGGGGATTTCGCCCAAAGAGACTGCGCCGGAGAAAGGGTAAGGTGATAGTGGAGGATTTTGCGACCCTCCCGGACTACCTGGCTCCCGGGCTGGACGTGGTGCTGGTGGGGATCAATCCGTCGCTGCCGTCGGTACGAACGGGACACTACTTCGCCAACCCGCGCAACAGGTTTTGGAGGGCGTTGAACGCCTCGGGAATCGTGGGGGCGGAGCTGAGCCCGGAGCTGGACAGGACGCTTCCGGAATACGGATTTGGGTTTACCGACCTGGTGAAGCGGGCGTCGGCGCAGGCGTCGGACCTGAAAGCGGGGGACTTCAGGAAGGGATGCCCGCTGGTCAAGAAGAAACTGTTGGCGTACCAGCCAAGAATCGCCTGCTTTCATGGGTTGACGGGGTACAGGGCTTTCCTGAAATACGGCGAAGGCTGCAATGCCAAGGCGGAACTGGGGCTACAACCGAGAACGATTGGTGAAACGCGGCTGTTCGTGGTGCCGAATCCCAGCCCGGCCAACGCGCAGTATTCGGTTGAAGTCCTGACGGAATGGTACCGCAATCTGGGCCGGTTGCGGGACGAGTTGGCCAATGGCGGTGGGTGAGACGACAATCCGGCTATTTGCGGCGGTCTATCCTTCGGAAGAGGCGCAGCGGGCGCTGGGGGAGACGATGGCCGAATTTGAAGCGGGGGCGCCGAACCTGGCGCGGTGGGTGAGGCCGGAGCGGGTCCACCTGACGCTCAGGTTTTTCGGGGACCTTCCGAGGCGAGAGGCGGCCACTATCCTGGAAGCAATGGCAAGGGTGCCGGCGGAGTTCAACCGGGGTGGTTTCAAGCTGCGGCTGGCCCGGTTGGGGACGTTCGGGCAGCCAAGCAACCCGCGGGTTGTCTGGGCGGGATCCGGTGGGGACGTGGAGGCCCTGGGGGATTTGCACGGAGTCCTGGACCGGGAGCTGGTGCAGGCCGGGTTTGATCCCGACCGGCAGCCGTACCGGCCTCACATGACGCTGGGGCGTCCGCGGAACGCGAGAAACCGCCAAGCCGGGCGGGCGCTGGCGACGGCGGTCTGGGATTGGCCAGCGCTTCCCGCGGTGGAGTGGACTGTGGATGAGATGCACCTGATACACAGCGTGCTGCCTCCGGAGACCCCGGAGTACATCTCGCTGGGGTGCGTCCGGTTGGGGCCGGCCAATGGATAGAGTTACTTTCACCATTGAGCCAAAGGCCCCGTATGACCAGGGAATGACGGCCCCAGAACAGCCATTTTTCCGAGGAGCAGGGGAGCACAATAGGACGAAGGACGGGTACCGGAGGCTGCTGGACCTGAGGGAGAAGGCGGCGTTGGCCGTTGTCCGGCCGAGAGGCGGGGTGGGTGATCCGACGCTGGAGGTGGAGTTGCTAGGTGGCGGGTTGACGGACGACGATGCGGCCGCCGCCGCCGGGCAACTGGAGTGGGTGCTGGGGGCAGGCCAAGACGTGAAACCGTTTTACGACAGTACCAGAAGTGACCCGGTAATGCGGGAGATAACCGAGCGGTTTTTCGGGATGCACCTGACCCATTCCCTCACGGTGTTCGAGTCGCTGGTGCTGGCAATCCTGGGACAGCAGATCGCGGCCCCGGTGGCACGGGTGGTGCGGCGGCTGGTGGTGGAAACGTACGGGCCTTCGGAGACCTTCGACGGGGTGGAGTATTTCGCATTCCCGCGGCCGGAGGCGATTCAAGCGGCGACGGTGGAGGAGCTGCGGGGGTTGAAGCTGAGCCAACGGAAGGCAGAGTACGTGAAGGGGATCGCGGCGGCGGCGATGGACTCCTCGGGGTGGTTGGAGGGGTTGAAGGAATTGCCGGAGGATGAGGTGGTGGAGCGGTTGACAGAGCTCCGAGGGGTGGGGAAGTGGTCGGCGCACTGGGTCCTGACCCGGGCGCTGGGGCACCCAGACGCCTTTCCTTCGGGGGACCTGGCGCTGCAGCGGGCGGTTTCCAACCTGTATTTCCGCGGGGAGAAACAGGGGGAGCGAGAGGTGGAGAACTTTTCCGAGCGGTGGCGTCCCTTCCGGGCCTACGCCACGGCGTATCTATTCGCAGCGCTGCGGGCGGGGTTGGCGTAGGCCGGGGGTGTACCAATCGGATTTCCACCCCCATCCTAACCTTCCCCCGTCGAGGGGGAAGGGACTTTCAAGTTATCTCCCAGGGGTATATACGGTGGATACGGGGCTTCCTAGCGGAAGAGGTTCATAAGGGTGCGGGGGTTCCTGGTGCGGTTGAACTGGCGCATCATCTTCTGGGTCTGGCGGAACTGGTTGAGGAGCTGGTTGATGTCCTGGGGGGTGGTGCCGCTGCCCCGGGCGATGCGGCGGCGGCGACTGCCGTTGATGATTTCCGGGCGCTTGCGTTCCCCGGGGGTCATCGAGCGGATGATGGCTTCGACCCGCTTGACCTGGTTGTCGTCGAACTCGGTGGGCATTTTCTTGGCCATCTGACCCATGCCGGGGATCATCTCCATAATCTGGCTCAGGGACCCCATCTGCTTGACGCTCTGAATCTGCTTGAGGAAGTCCTCCAGGTCGAAGGAGGCCTGGCGGAACTTGCGCTCCATCTCCTTGGCCTGATCTTCGTCGACGGTCTGCTGGGCGCGTTCGATGAGGGTGAGGACGTCGCCCATGGCGAGGATGCGGGATGCCATGCGGTCGGGATGGAACTCCTCCAGGGCGTCGGGACGTTCTCCGGTGCCGACAAACTTGATGGGGACGCCGGTGACACGGGTTACGGAAAGGGCCGCTCCACCGCGGGCATCGCCGTCGAGCTTGGTCATGACAAGGCCGGTGAGGTGAACGCGGCTGTGGAACTCCTCGGCGGCGTTGACGGCATCCTGACCGGTCATGGAGTCCACGACGAGGAGGGTCTCGTGGGGAGAGGCCGCATCCTTGACTTCTTCCAGCTCGGTCATTAGGTCATCGTCGATGTGGAGGCGTCCACCGGTGTCCACGATGGCCCAGTGGAGTCCGAGACGGCGGGCTTCCTCTACGCCGTTGGAAACGACCTGCTTGACGGTGGACTTTCCGGGGTCTTCGGAATAGACCGGGACGTCAAGCTGCTTTCCGAGAGTCTGAAGCTGGGATATGGCGGCCGGGCGACGGAGGTCGGCGGCGATGAGGATGGCGGTGTTGCCCTGGCGACGGAGCTGGAGAGCGAGCTTGGCGGCGGTGGTGGTCTTGCCGGAGCCCTGCAATCCGACGAGCATTAGAACGGAGGGGAGTTGGCTGGAGGGGGTGAGGCGGTGCTGGTCGCCAGTGAGGATTTCGGTAAGCTCCTCGTGGACTATCTTGACGACCTGCTGGCCGGGGGTGAGGCTCTGCATGACGTCAGTACCGAGAGAGCGCTCCTTGACCCTGGCGACGAAGTCGCGGGCGACGCGGAAGTTGACGTCCGATTCCAGGAGGGACCGGCGAACCTGGCTGAGGGCTTCGTCGATATCCTTCTCGGTGAGCCGACCCTTGCTGGAAAGGCGGTTGAATATCCCGGTGAGCTTGTCGGTCAAATTGTCAAACATTTATCCCCACGTCCATCCTCACGTCGTGTTTAGTTGGATTGTAGGTTGGGTCAGACTGGGCGGTCAAGGCAATGGAAGGGGCTTGCCAGGGGCTTGTTTTGAGGGAGGTACGGGCACGTTGGGGGATGAATCCCCCAAACCCCCTGAATTAAAGAACATGGAAGCCGGGGCGGGAAAATTTACTGTCGCATTCTGTTGCATTTTGTCGCATTTGAGGAAACGGGCCGGGGTCCCGGCTTACGTAGCCATAGCCTTGGGTCATGCTCTGAGTCAATAGTAGCGATGTGAGAGCGCTAATGGCAATGGGCAACTGTCAGCAGGGGTGGAAGGAAGGCCGCGATTAACGGGTTATTCCCACCGGAAGAGCCAGACGGCTAGGGCGAAACTGACGACGAGCCAGGCAGCGAGTCCGGCCAGGTTATACCACTGGGACCAGAGGGCGGCGCCGTCAACGGAGATGCTCCGCATGGCGTCGGCGAGGTAGGTCAGGGGCAGGTAGTCGGTGACGGACTGGAGGAATTCGGGCATGACCTCGCGGGGGAAGAATATCCCGGAGAGGAACATCATGGGAAGGGAGACGACGTTGGCCAAGGGGGCGGCGACTTCTTCGGTGCGGGCCCAGCCGGAGACGGCGAATCCGAGGGTGATGAACACTGCGCCGCCGAGGAGGGTGACGGCGAGAAGGGACAGGATGTTTCCGACGACCTGGACATCAAAGAGGAGGATGGCCACTCCGATGAGGACCAGGGTCTGCATGATGGAGACTACGAGGCGGGTGGCAGAGTAGGAGACAAGGAAGGATGCAGGGCTGACGGGGGTGGCGAACATGCGGCGGAGGATTCCCTGACGCTTGAGCTGGACGAAGGCGAAGGCGACGCTGAACAGTCCCATCTGCATGATGGCCAAGGCGATGATGCCGGGGGTCAGGAAGTCGATGTAGCGGAGGCGGCGACTGTCCACGGGCTCGGCGTGGAAGACGAAGAGCCGGGAGGCGTCGCCGAACTGGAAGGTCATCTCGTCGAGGATGCGGGTCAGAACGGCCTGTCCGACGCCGGACTCCCGGGGGCGACCCTGGTTGTAAAGGACTTTGAGGGGGACGGGGTCGCCCTCAATGGTGAAGCCGGCGGGGATAATCAGGACGAGATCGCGTTTTCCAGCGCCGACGGCCTGGACCTCGGAATCCTCGCTGTCGCCGGGAGTGATGTTGAATCCCTCAGAGGCTTCAAGGAGGGCGACGAGGGCGCGGGACTCGCGGTTGGCGGCGTGGTCTACTACGCCGAGGTCTATCCGGCCGAAGGAGCCGAAGTTAAAGAGGCCGAAGATGACCATCAAGAGGAGGGGGAGGAAGAGGTTCCAGAAGAGGGCCTGACGGTCGCGGAACCACATTTTCATGGATGCGACGGTGAGGACGAGGGTGGGATTGGAAAACAAGATCAGCCGTCCCGCAACTGGCGGCCGGTAAGGTCCAGGAATACGTCCTCGAGGTTGGCCTGGCGTTCGACGTGAGGCTTGGTGAAGCCGCGGGCCAAGAGGCTGTAGACCAGGGAGGCGGGGTTGTCGAGGGCGACGATTTGACCGTGGTCCATGATGGCGACGCGGCCGCAGAGTTCCTCCGCTTCTTCCATGTAGTGAGTAGTGAGAAGGATGGTCTTGCCCTGGGACTGGAATTTCTGGACGAGTTCCCACATGTGGCGGCGGGACTGGGGGTCGAGACCGGTGGTGGGTTCGTCGAGGAAGAGAATGGGCGGGTCGTTGACGAGGGCGGCCGCGATGGAAAACCTCTGCTTTTGTCCTCCAGACAGGTCCTTGTAACGCGCCCTGGTACGGTCTTCCATTTCAACCTGGGCGAGGATGTCCGCCGGCTGAACGCGGCGACGGAAGAAGGAGGCAAAGACGGAGAGAATCTCGGCAAGGGAAAGCTTGTCGAAAAAAGCGGATGACTGGAGCTGGATCCCGATGATGGATTTGACGCCGCGGGGGTCGTCGACAACGTTGATGCCGTTGACGAAAGCGGTCCCACTGTCGGGACGGCGCATTCCTTCCAGGATTTCGATGGTGGTGGTCTTTCCGGCGCCGTTGGGGCCCAGGATGCCAAAAACCTCCCCGGGGAGGATATGGAAAGAGACACCGTCCACGGCCTGGTGGGAGCCGTAGGTCTTGCGGAGGTTGGCGGCTTCTATGATGGGAGTTGCGGCGGTTTCCATCTTTGAAGGGAAGGGTTCGAGCATGGATGATTTGGCAGGTTACAGGTTAGCCCAATCACCTGAATGAATCCAATTATTCGGAGCGCTAGCAAGAGTCTATCATAGGTGGGGCTGTCCCAACGGGGAGCGGGCTGGGGGAAAGCGGGGCGGACTCTACGCGGCAATGACGGGAGAGACCGGGATGACCGAGGTATGGGTTGCCTCCCCCACCTGCGCGGGGCAGGCTCTGCTCGGGAATGAAGGGAGATGAGCAGGGGTGGCAGGCAGGGAAGGACAGGCGTTTTCCTTCAAAACACGATTGCCCCGGACGGCGCCCAAGGACCGGCCGCCGCCGGTGTCCGGGTGTTAGAATTTCAGCGATGAGGGACCGAACCCGCCAAGTTCTGGAGACCTGACGATGATCCCCGTGAAGCTGACCGTAAAGAACTTCCTGTCCTACCGGGAGGGAGCGCCGACACTGGACCTGACAGACGTTCACGTGGCCTGCCTGTGCGGAAACAATGGGCATGGGAAGTCGGCGCTGCTGGATGCCATTACGTGGTGCCTGTGGGGGAAGGCACGAGGGAGAACACAGGACGAACTGATCAACTACGGGTCTCCCGAAGCGAGGGTAGAGCTGGAGTTCCTGTCACGGGGCGACCTGTTCCGGGTGATCCGGAGCCACTCACGGGCGAGGGGGCGGAACCGGCCGGGGGCGACGGACCTGCAATTGCAGGCGCTGAATGGAGTCGATGCCCAATCCGTCGGCGGAAACACGGTCCGGGAGACGCAGGCCAAGATCGAACAGCTGACGGGGATGGACTATGACACATTCATAAACTCGGCATTCCTGATGCAGGGGCGGGCGGACGAATTCACGAGCAAGACGCCGGCGGAACGGAAAGCGGTCCTGGCGTCGCTGTTGGACCTGCAAGCCTACGACACCTACCAGGAACGGGCCCGGAGAAGCCTGGAAGGGGCGCGAGTGGGGGCAGCGCAAAGCGCCGCCCTGGTGGAACAGGGTAGATCCCAGATCGAGCAGATTGGGGATCCAACAGCGGAACTGGAATTGGTGGCGAAGCAACTGGAAAACGTGGAAGCCAGACTGGGCGCCGCCAGAAAAGCCGAGGGGGAAGCCAGGAACGCCGTCGATACAGGCCTGAGACGGCAAGCCGAACTGGACGATCTTCGCAGAAACCTGAGCGGGGCAAACCTGGAAATTGGCCAGTTGGAAACCCAGGTTTCCGCCATGGAACGGCGGTTGAGGGAATCCCAGGTTATCGCTGATAAGGCCGACGAAATTAACGAAGGGTTGAAGCGTTTTCGGGAGGCGCAGGAACGATTTCGGGCGCTGGAAGAGGTAAGGGACACCTACGAGGAGTTGAACGGTAGGAAGGAGGAGTTAACGCAGGGGATCGCGTTGAAGCGAGTCCAAGCGGAGGCACATTTGGCACATTTGGCGCGGCGAATCGACGAGGAATTGATCCCGAAGGCGGCGAGGGAACACGAGCTGGCAGCGGCGGCAGAGGAGCAGCGGGGGGAGCTGGCTTCGCTGGCAAAGGAAGACCAGGGGATAGCGCGAGAGAGGGAGCGGCAACGGGCACTGGCGACGCAAATCGGGGAAACCAAGGGGCTAGTGGAACGCTATGAAAGAGAAGGGAAGGAGATCCGCGGCAAGCTGGACCTGCTGGCGCAGACTCCGGAGGAAGGGGCGGTGTGCCCGTTGTGCAGCACGCCGCTGGGGATGGACGGTTGCGGGCGGTTGGCAAGCCAGTACGAGTCCCAAGTTGAAGAGCTGAGGAAAATGTTCCGGGCTGGCCGAACCACGCTGAGGGAGCTGGAGGGGGAGCAGGAAGAAGTGGAGAAGGCGCTCCCGATCCGGGAGCTGGCCCTGGAGAAGAAGCGGCGGGATGCCCAACTGGGGCTGCAGGACCTGGAGCGGCAACTGGCGGAATCCCGGGCGGCCCAGGAGGAAGTGGGGAGGTTGAAGCCACAACTGGTGCGGGCCAGGGCCGATTTGGAGTCGGGGGGGTTCGCGGCTGAGGAGATGGGGGAACTGGGCCGACTGGGAGGTCGGCTGAAGGAAGTGCCGTACCGGGAATCGGACTGGCGTGAGAGTTACCAAGAAATCCAGGAGTTGCAGGGGTTCGAAGCACGGGCGCAGGAACTGGCGCAGGCGCTGGACCGACTTCCGGAGGAACAGGAGGCGTTGAAACGGACACGGGAACTGCTGGGCCGACGGAAGGACGAACTGGCAGAGCTGGAGGGCCGGGTGAATACCATCGAAGCATCCCTGGAGGGCTTCCCGGGGTTGGAACGCCGCCTGGAGGAAGCGCAGAAGGAAGTGGCGGGACGGGACGGGGAACGGGCATCTTACCTAGCCCGCAAAGGCTACCTGGAGGGACAGGCGCAGAGGCTGGCAGAGGTACATAGGGACGTGGAGCAACACTCGGGCCGGTTGAGGGAGCATGAGAAGGAGCAGAGCATCTTCCAAGAACTGGTCACGGCGTTCGGGAGGCAGGGCGTGCAGGCAATGCTGATAGAAACGGTGGTGCCCAGGCTGGAAGAGGAGGCCAACCTGCTGCTGGGGCGGATGACGGACAACCGGATGCACGTGAAGCTGGAGACGCAGAGGGAGCGGCGGAGCGGACGGGGGGAGGTGATAGAGACGCTGGAGATAAACGTAAGCGATGAACTGGGGCCCCGCAGCTACGAGATGTACAGCGGCGGTGAGGCGTTCCGAGTGAACCTGGCGCTGCGGATTGCGCTATCCAAGGTGCTGGCGCAACGGATGGGAGCGCCGCTGCCGACGCTGTTCATCGACGAGGGGTTCGGAACGCAGGACGGGGCCGGACGCGAACGCATCCTGGACGTCATCAGTGCGATACAGGACGAGTTTGACAAAATCATTGTAATTACCCACCTGGATGATCTGAAGGATATGTTTCCGGTGCGGATCGAAGTCCAGAAGGATGACCAGGGTTCGACGTTCTGGTTGAGCTAGGGGGGGATGGCACGGCTGGTTTAGGAGCGGGGGATTCATGGGTGGGGCCCCTGACTCTCCGAGGGAACCGCCAAGTGACGGGGCACGTTGGGGGATTCCATCCCCCAAACCCCCTGAAATCTTGGGTCCGATATGGCGGTTCGGGGTCTGCCGGGGATTCACGTTACACACCGCAAGGAGACAACCCACAGGATGGAGGAGTAGTTTATGTTGAGTGACAGGGTCAGGGAGTTTCTCGGACAGACGCACCGAGGGGTGCTGACGACTTTCCGGCGGAACGGAGCGGCGCAGATGAGCATCGTCAGCTGCGGGCCATACCGGGACGGAGTGGCGTTTACGACGACGGCGGACCGGGCCAAGCTGGTAAACCTGCACCGGGATCCCCGCTGTTCGCTGCTGGTGTCCAACGAAACCTGGTGGGGATTCGTGGTGCTGGAAGGGTCGGCGGAGATCGTTTCCACGGACAACGCATCTCCCGAGGAGTACAGGGATGTGCTGCGTGACGTTTACCGGACGGCGTCGGGAGAGGAGCATCCCAACTGGGAGGAGTATGACGCGGCTATGGTGGCGGACAGGCGGTCGGCGGTGATTGTGGTTCCGAGACGAGTCTACGGCACGGCGGCGTGATGCTGGGCGGAGAACCGGGTCCGTCGGGGGATGAATCCCCCGAACCCCCAGGACTCGCAGGACGATTGCAGGGTTGCGCTCAAGGGTCCGGCAGTTGTCGGAATTAATCACCGGGGTCCGGATCCCCGCCCCAGCCTACGCGGGGGCAGGCTCTACGCGGGGATGACGGGAGGGAAGGACGAGGCCGGGGCAAGGTTGGAATCCTGCCCCGGTTTTGCGTTGCGGTGGGTAGTTCCGGAAGGGTTTAAGCCGTCAAGCCTTCGGCTTCCTTGAGGGCGTTGACGTCCATGGGGATTTCCGGGGCTGGCTGGCCCTGGAGAGCTGCGAGGACGCGCTCGGCGGAGAGCGGCATTTCGTTGATGCGGACTCCGACGGCGTCGTAGACGGCGTTGGCGATGGCGGCGGGAGCACCGAATCCGGGAGGCTCGGCGACGGCGCGGGCGCCAAAGGGGCCGTCTTCCGCCGGGACGCGGACGAGGACGTTCTCGATGTCGGGAAGGTCAACGGCCAAGGGCATCAGGTAGGTAGCGAAAGAGGGGTTGCGGACAGCGCCGGTCTCTGAGTCGAAGAGCATATCCTCGGTGAGGGCGCGTCCGATGCCCTGGACGGCGCCTCCATCAAGCTGGCCCTCGACGGCCATGGGGTTGATGGCGGTCCCAACGTCCTGGGCCTGGACGTAGCGGGTGACGCGGACCTGGCCGGTGTCTTCATCGACGAGGACCTCAGCGCCGTGGGCGCTGTAGACCGGGGTGAAGGGCATGGTGGATAGCGAAGCGGTGCCGATGATGGGGCCACCGCGGGAGCTTAGGCTCATGGAGGCGAGCTGGCTGATGGTGAGTTTCTGGGGCGGGTTGTCCTGGACGAACACCGCGCCGTCCTCGCAGGAGAGGGCGTCGGCCGGGACGCCGAAGCGGTCGGCAGCGATGGCGAGGAGTTTATCCCGGGTGTCCTCGGCGGCGCGCTGGACGGCGGTGCCCTGGCTGTAAACGATGCGGCTGCCGCCGCTGGGGCCGGTGAAGGGGGCGAGGTCGGTGTCGCGCTTGGCGACAATCACACGCTCCATGGGCAGTCCGAGGGTCTCGGCTGCGATGGCGGCCAGGGAGGTGTCACTGCCAGAGATGTCCACGGAGCCGGTGAGGAGGCTGACGGTGCCGTCCTCGTTGACGCTGATGGAGGCGGTGGAGGGGCCGCTGCCGCTGCGCCACTCGCAGAGGGCGACTCCGACGCCGCGACGCTGACCGAGCTTCTTCGGCAGGTCAAGACGATCCTTGAGGGCGTCGAGGCATTCCTGGAGACCGTTGCGGGGCATGGCGGAGCCATTGACGGCGGTGTCGCCTTCGCGGAGGCAGTTGATCCGGCGGAACTCGACCGGGTCCATTCCGAGCTTATGGGCGATGTTGTCGGTGTGGGACTCGACGGCGAAGGTCATGTCGGCGACGCCGGAGGCGCGGTAGGAGCCGACGTAGACCTTGTTGGTGTAGACGCCGTAGGAGCGGAGGCGGAAGTTGGGGACGTTGTAGGCGCCCAATCCGTGGCCGACGCCGGAGTTGGGGCCTGCGCCGAGGTAGGCGCCGACATCGAAGACGCTGAAGGCTTCGCGGGCGATGATGGTCCCGTCGTTCATGACCCCGGAACGGATGTAGTTGGCGACAGGAAGGCGGGGGCCGTTGAGGGTGAAGACCTCCTCACGTGTGTTGACAAGCTTGACAGGGCGTCCGGTCTTCATGGATAGGAGGGCGGGAAAGGCCTCAAAGGCCAAACGGAGCTTGGCACCGAATCCGCCGCCAAGCTCCATGGGGATGACGCGAATGTTGGAGAGGGCCATGTCCAAGACGGAGGCGAGCTGGGCGCGGACCTGGTAGGGGCCCTGGGTGGAGGCCCAGACAGTCAGGCGGCCGTTGGCTTCGACGCTGGCGACGCAGGCCATGGGTTCGAGAAAGCCCTGGTTGATTCCCTGGCTGCGGAAGGTGTCCTCGATGACGAGGTCGGCCTGCTGGAAGGCCGCGTCCACATCACCGCGGTCGGCGTCAAGGAGGGTGCAGACGTTCTCGCCGCCGAGGGCGAATCCGAACCCCTCGAAATCGGGAAGGTCGGGATGGACGGCGGACGAACCTTCCCGTAAGGCGTCGAGGACATCGACGACGACCGGGAGGTCTTCGTACTGGACTTCGATGAGGTCAACGGCTTCCTGCGCGGTCATTTCGTCCACGGCGGCGACGGCGGCGACGGGTTCACCGACGTAGTAAACCTCGTCGCGGGCCATGACGTAGCGGTCCTTGAGGCCGCCGGAACCGAAATGGATGTCGGGGAAGTCAGAACCGCTGAGCACAGCGTAGACTCCCGGCAAATCGCGGGCGCGGGTGGTGTCGATGCTGACGATCCGGGCGTGGGAGCGGGTGCTGGTGGCAAGCTTGCACCAGGCCATGCCGGGGAGGTAGACGTCGGCGGCGTAGGTGGCCCGGCCAGTCACCTTGTCCAGGCCATCGACGCGGGGGTGATTCTGTTCGAGGACTTTGAACTCAACCATCGCGGTCTCCTTAAGCGGATAGGGTTGGGTATGACAGCGGGTTACGGGTCAGCGGGAGCGGGCAGTCTCGGCGGCGGCAAGGATGGCCTGAACAACTTTCGAGTATCCGGTGCAGCGGCAGAGGTTGCCGCCGATGGCGATGCGGACTTCCTCCTCGGTGGGGTCGGGGTTGCGGTCGAGGAGGGCTGCGCCGGACATGATGAGGCCGGGTATGCAGAAGCCGCACTGGAGGCCACCATAGTCAACGAAAGCCTGCTGGACGGGGTGGAGGGCTTCCACGGAGCCGAGGCCCTCGATGGTGGTGACGTTGGAGTTGCGGGCGTTGTGGGCGAGAACCATACATGAGGTCACGGGCTTGCCATCAAGGAAGACGGTGCAGGCACCGCAGTCGCCTTCGTCACATCCTTTCTTGACCCCGGTGAGATGGAGCTCATCGCGGAGGGTGTCGAGAAGGGAGTACCAAGTCTCGACGAAGATCTGGCGAAGTTCTCCGTTGACGGTCAACTGAAGGGGTTTCTTCATTCCGGTCTCCTTATGTCATGCGAGGGCAGGAAAGGCAAAAGTTGGTCAGAAAGCAGTCTGAATGGCGAGGCGGCGCTGGGCAGCGAAGGATGTGTCCGCGCCGCCGGCAATGGCCGCCGCGTGCTGGAGAGTGCGGCGGGTAAGGACGGCGACGATGGACCTGCGGTAGTTCCCAGTGGCGCGGACGTCGTCGATGGGCGTGGCGACACGCTGGGCTTCATCGGCGGCGGCGTTGATGACCTCGGGGGTGAGAGCTTGTCCCTGAAGCATGGCTTCGGCGGAGGGGACGCGGATTACGGTGGGCGCAACAGCGCCGAGAGCGATCCTGGCGCCAAGGCAGGGGCCGCCGGGAGATTCCAAGGATACCCAAGAGGCGACTCCCACGGAGGAGATGTCCATCGCGCCGCGGGGACTATGCTTGATGTAGAGGGAGCCGCTGTTGGGAGGCGGAGCGGGCAAGTGGAACTCGGTGAGGATCTCGGCAGGTTTCAGGTTGGTGCGGCCGGGACCGGCGAAGAGTTCATCCAAGGGAAGCCAACGCTCACCGGCGGGACCGTTGATGCGGCATTGGGTATCCAGGGCCAGAAGGGCGGGAAGGGTATCCCCGGCAGGAGAGGCGTTGCAGACGTTGCCGCCGAGGGTCGCGAGGTTGCGGACCTGGATGCCAGCGAAGGAGGTGGCCCCGGTGGCAAGGGCGGGGTAGTGCTCACGGACGGCGGGGTGATCCTCCAAGTCCTGGATGGTGACGAGGGCACCGACTCGAAGTCCGTCGGCGGGGTCGAAGCGAATCATGTTCAGGCCGGGGATGTGCAGGAGGTTGACGACGAACTCGGGGGTCCAGAAGCCGGTCCGCCAGCGGACGAGGAAGTCGGTGCAGCCGGCGACGATGCGGGCGCGGCTGCCGTGCTCCTGGAGCATGGAGTGGGCTTCCTCAAGGGTCTGGGGTTCGAGGTAGTCGAAACGGGGCATAGTGCTTCTGCCTTCCTTCCCGCATGGTGGGAAGCGGTGGGTGGCTTGGGAAGTGGGGTGATTATAGGGTGGCGTGGAAAAGGGGGTCAACGGGGGCGAGGAAAGGGGCTACGCTGGGGACGCGTCCCCCAGCCCCCGGCGTGTGGTTGGCTGACTGGGCCTGTCTCCCTGTCTCCAATGAAGCATGAGCCCCCGGCCAAGCCTGGCCGGGGGCTCATTGGCTTCGGCTGGTTGCCGGACCGGGGTTAGCGGCCGTTGGAGCCGGGTTGGATGAGGACGCGGACGAGGCCGCCATCCTCCCGGCGCTGGGTGATGAGCTTGTGGCCTGCCTGCTCGGCCCAATAGAGGACGTCGTAGATGTTCAGTGCGTCGTGGAGGATGGCTTCGACGAAGGAGTCGCTGTCGTTGTCGATCTGGCGGCTAAGAGCGGCGATGACGCCGGCGCAGTTCTTGCCGCGACCGTCGACGACGGCCCATCCACCCGCGTGGGCGCCGCTGGGGGCGGCGGCGATCCCGTTGCTGTGACCGTTGCCGTTGGCGCGGGGGTCGATGATACCGGTCTTGCGAAGGTCGAGCTCGCGCTTGAAGTGGGCGACGGCCTCGGCGGCGACGGCGGCTTCCCGCTCCCCGCTGCGGCATACTGCGCCGCGAACGCCGACGATGTCGGGGTTAATCCGGGCGAGCTCGTCAAGGTCACTAAGGCGGAGGTGACCGGAAAGGGCGGTGCTGAGACCGTACTCCTTGGCCTCCATGACCATCTCGCGGAGTTCGGGCTCGGGGATGAAGTCGAAGAGGTTGCGGCCGTCCTTGGTGAGGGTGTCGATAAGGAAGCCGTCGCACTCGCTTTCGCGGGCTAGCTTGACCATCTGGCGGGGTTCGAGGCCGCCGAAAAGCTGGTTGTCGGCGAAGAGGGATCCGATGAGCTTGGTGTCGAATCCCCTGAGGGCGCGGCGGGACTCCTTGAGGACCTCCAGGGCGGAGCCGTAGTCGGTCTCGCAGAAGCCGACCTTGACGGAGGTGGCATCGAGCATTCCGGCGGCGCGGACAGCCATAGCGACGGTGCCGGCCTGGTTGGGAACGACTCCGAGGGTGACGCTTACGTGCTTTTCCTCGGGGATGCGCTCGCGGACAGCTTCAACGAGATCGGGGTGGCCGGAGCCGACAAGGGCCTCCTGAAGGTTCTTGACGTCGATGATGTCGGCGCCGCCGCGGTCGGCTTCGAGGGCTTCCTCCATGTTCTGAACGCTGACGAGGAGCATCATTCCCGAGAAGTCGACTTCTCGGTGGCTCTTTTCGTTAAGCCAGGCAGCGTGGGATCGGGAGCGGGCGGGAACCTTGGCGGGTTCGGGATGAGGAATCAGGGGGGTGAGCTCGCGTTCGAGTTCCGCCTTCTCGTCCCGGGTGAGGTCGATGAGGGGGTAGCGGACGCCGCCGCCGGCCATTCCCATAAGCTCGCCCCAGTGCTTGCACATGGTGGTGGGGATGACGCCGTTGTACTTCTTGACCGTGCCGCCCCACCACTTGTCGGAAAGGGCCTTGAGGTCCTTGAGGTGGGTGTTGTAGAAGTCGAGGTCAAGGTCGCCATTGGTGGCGCGGTCGATGAACTGGACGTAGTAGTTGGCCTCGGGGGTGTCAAAGCGCCAGTCGGAGGTGTTGGCGAACATGACCTGCTGGTGGAAGCCGAGCTCCTGGGCCTTGGGGAAGATCCACTCGTCGGGGGTGCTGATTATGGCCTTCTTGCCAACCAGGAGATGGGTCTCGATGGAGGTCTGCTGGTTGAAGCTGGCTTCCTTGACGCCGACGACGTTGGGGATCTGGCAGAGGCGGTTCAGTCCCTGGGGGCTCATGATGAAGCCGAACTGGGGGGAGTTGTAGAACATGATGGCGAGATTGGTGTTATCAGCCAGCAGCTTCACGTACTCAAAGACCTGGTCCTCGGTCTTGGCGACCATGTAGGGCGGGGCGACCATGAGGAGGTCGATTCCGACCTGCTCGGCGTGGCCGGCGAGGGCCAGCATTTCGCGGGTAGAGGTGTGGGTGACGTGAGCGCCGGAGAGCCACTTTCCAATGGACTCGCCGGCGACGGTGGACATGACGTGCTTTCGCTCGTCAAAAGTGAGGCTCCAGAACTCGCCCATGGCCCAGGTGCAGCCGGCGCCGCGGGTGCCGAGGGACTGGATGTAGCGGATGTTCCGGCGCATTCCTTCTTCGTCAAAGGACTTGTCGGGCGTGAAAGGGGTGACGAGGGTGCTCCACTGCCCGCGCAGGTTTTCCCAAGCCCAATCCTGCGCTTCATGTTTCTGGTAGCCCGCCATGATATTCACCTTCTTGCAAGAGTAGATGAGGGTAACGCGGATAAGAGGGACGGCGAGACACCATCCGACGGGACCGGAAAACGCGAGGCTTCCGGGTGGTCGCAGGCACAAGAAAGGCCGCTCAGTCGTCACCATCGGCGCGGAGGCGGCCAAATTCAGCCCTATCCAGTTTACGCAGTGGGGGCGGCAACGTCAATAAACGTGGCTGCCTGGACCGTGGGTCAAGAACAGTCAAGCCAACCGGGAACACGGCTCTTCGATTTTGGGACATTTCGGGACACTTCGGGGTTTTTCGTGCTCAAGACTCCCTAGATTCACGGGACATTGGCGCCTAATTGGGGTCCCCTTTGCGCTATTCCGGGACGTGAATGGGACACGATTGAGACATTTTTGCGACATTTGAGCGTGGGCAAGGGACATTTCTTTGGTTGAACGGGCCGGGGTTGAACGGTCCGGGATTGTTTGGAGTGAACAGGAATGTCCAGCGGGACTCAAAGCGCAATCCTGGCGAGGAGGTGACGGAATGGCCTACTCTACCAACGTTAGTGTCCCGGCACCGGGGGTGTCAATCGGCAACTGTCAGGTAGATGGCGGTTGAGGGAAAGGCAGGCCATCGGTGCGGGGAGAGAGGGTATAGACAGGGTATCAGGGAGTGGGAGGTTGGCAGACGGGGCAGTAGAAGGTGGTACGGGCGCGGACTTTGACCTGTTCCATTGTGCCGCTCCCACAGCGGACGCAGGGAGCGTCCGGTGAGCGGGGGATGAGCCAAGGTGAGAGGCCGAAGGGAGGGTCGGGCCAGTGGTCGCGGCGGCTTTGGTCGTACTGGGAGAGGGAGTGTTCCAAAGCCTGGACGATGGAGTTTCGGAGGCGGGATATTTCCTCCGGGGACAGGCCGGAGGCGGGGCGTTCCGGGTGTATGCCGGCGCGGTAGAGGGCGTCATCGGCGTAGAGGTTGCCGAGTCCGGCGATGATGTGCTGCTCCAAGAGAAGGGCCTTGATGGGGGCGGTGCGGTTGGAGAGGACTAGTGCCAAGGCAGCGTCGTTGAAGTCTTCGGAGAGGGGTTCGGGCCCCATTTTTCCGGTGGCCTGGGCGGGGTCGTCGACGAGCCAGAGGTGTCCGAACTTGCGGGGGTCGATGAAGCGGAGCTGGGTGCCGTCGGTGAAGTCTACGGTGTGGCGGACCATGGCGGGCGGGGGCTGGGTCCTGGGGTGGATGCGGAGGCCGCCGGTCATGCCGAGGTGGAGAACCCAGGTCTGGCCGGTGTCCAATGGTGCGAGAAGGTACTTGCCGCGGCGGGCGACTTTCTGGATGGTGCCGCCGGGGAGGTCGAGGACGAAATCCTCCAGGGAGGGGTGCTTGACGGTGTTGGCCCAGCCGATGGTGGCGAGGGCGATGGTCTTGCCGGGGAGGCCGATTTCGACCAGGTAGCGGCGGGTGTTTTCGACCTCGGGGAGTTCGGGCATAGGGGCTAGGCGCGGCGGACGGCGAGGGTGATTTCCATTCCTTCCACCTGCTGAGTCTCGGAGTGGGCACCGTCCGGGGGAGGGGACTGACAAAGATCGTCGCTGAGAGTCTCGCCGCCGATGTATCCGGCGTGGGCCTGCATGACGGCGGCCAATTCGTCGGGCCCTTCATAGTAGGTGACGATGCGGTCGGTGATGTCGAACCCGGCAGCGCGGCGGAGATTCTGGATGCGGTGGGCGACTTCACGGGCCAGGCCTTCCTGGGCGAGCTCGGGGGTCACGGTGGCGTCCAGGGCGACCATGTATCCAGCTTCCAGGTTAACGGAGTAGCCGCCGATGGACAGGATGGCGTCGGCGTTTTCCCCGGCGGCGGCGCGGGCTTCCTGGAAGAGGCCCGGCTGGTGGGAGACGCCGCGGAGGGCCTTGACGTTGAGTTCCTCGAGGACCTGGGACTCGACCCATTCCAGGTATTGCTCCTCCTCTTCGAGGCGGGTCTTGACGACGATGGCGGGCAGGGGCTGGCGGACTTTAAGACCAGCGCGGGAGCGGGCGGCGCGGCCCATGCTGGAAACGCGCATGGCGAGGCGGGTGGCATCCATGAGGCGGGCGTCGACGAGGGAGTTGTCGGCGACGGGGAAGGCGGCGAGGTGAACGCTGGCGGGGGCGTCCGGGTCGGCGGCACTGACGAGGTTCTGGTAGATCTCGTCAGCCATGAAGGGGGCGAGGGGAGCCATGAGCTTGGCGACGGTGACGAGGCACTGGTAGAGGGTGGCATGGGCAGAGAGCTTGTCCCCGTCGTTTTCGCTGCGCCAGAAGCGGCGGCGGCTGCGGCGGACGTACCAGTTGGAGAGCCCGTCGATGAACTCCTGGATGCGGCGGCCGGCGTCGGTGGGGCTGTAATTTTCCAGGTGGTCGTCGACCTGGGTGATGAGGAGGTTAAGCTCGGATAGAATCCAGCGGTCCAGCTCGTTCTCGGGCGTCCAATCGGCTGGGATTTGATCGGGGGTGAAGCCGTCGATGTTGGCATAGTTGGTGAAGAAGGAGT
Source organism: uncultured Dehalococcoidia bacterium (assembly GCA_951812535.1). Lineage (GTDB taxonomy): Bacteria > Chloroflexota > Dehalococcoidia > Lucifugimonadales > UBA3495 > CATOSK01. The sequence goes on from CATOSK010000004.1 coordinate 219,039, forward strand.
AGACGTTCCAGAGGGTGAGGAGGACACGGCGGAGGGTCTCGTTGACGAGGCGGTCGGAGAAGCGGCGCGGCTCGCCGGGGTGGGAGGCGGTGAAAAGATACCAACGGAGAGCGTCGGCGCCGGTTGCGTCGAGGACGGTGTTGGGGTCAACGACGTTTCCAATCCGCTTGCTCATCTTGCGGCCGCGGTCGTCGAGGATGAGGCCGAGGCAGATTACGTTGTCGTAGGCGGGCTGGTCCTTGAGAAGCGTTCCGAGGGCGTGGAGGGAGTAGAACCAGCCGCGGGTCTGGTCGACGGCCTCGCAAATGTAGTCGGCGGGGAAGCGGCCGTCGTCGTCCATGCCGGGATTGTCAAAGGGGTAGTGCCACTGAGCGTAGGGCATTGCCCCCGAGTCGAACCAGGCGTCCATGACCTCGGGGATGCGGCGCATAATGCCGGAGCATCCTTCGGCGGGGCAGTCGAGGGTTATGTCATCCACGAAGGGGCGGTGGAGATCCAGGCCGGTAACGGACGACCGGCTGCCGCCGGAGGCGTGTTTTTCCAACTCGGAGACGCTGCCCATGCAGACCTGGCGGCGGCAGTCGGGACACTCCCAGATGGGGATGGGGGTTCCCCAGTAACGCTCGCGGGAGATGGCCCAGTCGATGTTGTTGCGCAGCCATTCGCCGAAGCGGCCGTCCTTGATGTAGCCGGGATACCAGTTGATGGCGTCGTTGCCGCTGACGAGGCGGTCCTTGACGGCGGTGGTGCGGATGTACCAGGAGGACTTGGCGTAGTAGAGGAGGGGGGTGTCACAACGCCAGCAGAAGGGGTAGGTGTGGCGATAGGTCGCCTTGTGGTGGAGGAGGCCGCGTTCCTCGAGATCAGCCATGATGAGGGGATCGGCGTCCTTGACGAATTTGCCAGCGAAGGGGTAGCTGCCGGTGACGACGCCGCGCAGGTCGACTTCCTGGACGAAGGAAAGGAGGCGGCTGCGGCCGAGGTTGAGGTCTTCGTCACCAAAGGCGGGGGCGATGTGGACGATGCCAGTGCCGTCCTCCATTGAAACGAAGCCGGCGTCGACGACGCGGGGCTGGAAGCTTTCAGAGGGTTCGAGGACGGTGCCAGAGCCGCCCTCCTCACCTGCCTGTTCGACGAAGCGGCGGATGTTGGCGTTGTACTCGAGGGGGTCGTACAGGGGTTCGTAGGTGAGACCGACCAAGGCCCGACCTTCGATGGAACCAACGACAGAGTACTCTCCTTGGACCGCACTCTGTACCAAAGCAGCAGCGACTACCAGATATTCGTTGCTGTTGACACCCTGGATTTTAACTATGGAGTACTCGGCGGCGGCGTCCACGGCAAGAGCGGTATTGCCGGGGAGGGTCCAGGGGGTGGTCGTCCAGGCGAGGAGGTACACGGGGCCGTCAAACGAAGTTAACTGGTCAAAAGAAGCGTCAAAAGCATCTCGCCTCCGGACCGCGGAGTCATAGCCGTTGATGCGGAACTTGGGAAAGACGGATGGGTCGGGGGTGTCGTCCTTGTACCCGAGGGCGACCTCGTGGGAGCTGAGGCTGGTCTCGCAGCGGGGGCAGTGGGGAGTGCCGCGCAGGCCCTGGTAGACAAGACCCTTGTCCCAGAGCTGCTTGATAATCCACCAGCCGCTTTCGATGTAGTCGTTTTCGAGGGTGACGTAGGGGTCGTCCATGTCCACCCAGAAGCCGATGCGGTCGGTTAGGACCTCCCAATCCTTCACGTAGCGGAAGACGCTGTCGCGGCACTGGGCGTTGAACTTCTCGATGCCGTATTCCTCGATCTCGCGCTTGGAGGTAAGGCCGAGTTCCTTTTCGATTTCCAACTCGACGGGGAGGCCGTGGGTGTCCCAGCCGCCCTTCCTGATGCAGCGGAAGCCCTTCATGGTGCGGTGGCGGCAGATGACATCCTTGAAGACGCGGGCGAGGACGTGGTGGATGCCGGGGCTGCCGTTGGCGGTGGGGGGTCCTTCAAACAGCATGAAGAGGGGGCCGGCGGCCCGCTCGGACTCGCTGCGGCGGAAGATGTCTTCCTTCTTCCAAAAATCGAGGATACGTGCGTCCATTTCCGGGAAGCTAACCCGGCTGGAGACAGGCTTGAACATGGTTGAGACGACCTCTCTGATACGGCGCGTTTTCGGGGCCTGCCTGGCGGGAACTTGTCCAAATGGCCCCTGGGCGCGCTCTGGACAAGGAGAGTATTTTTGGCAAGGGCATTATACATTAAAGACCGGGAGACGCCTTCCACTGCCGCAGGGTTCCGTGTTAGGCGGTGCATCTCAAGGGGTACGAGGGGGGGTTCCTTTTTTGCGACTCCGCCGCTGGCGCAAGGCAACCCCTGCCCCCGCCTCCGCGGGGCAGGCTCTGCGCGGGGGCAGGCTTGTCTCAACGGCAGCGGCTGTCGCTCGGGGTCCGGCGCGGGGAAGGCGGGAGAGCGGAAAGGCGGGCCGGGAACGAAACCATCAATTAAATGGCAACACCTGAATTGCGACGCTGCTTTCCAATTCACGGCGGCGTGATATAATTGGCCCTCCTTGGCAGGACGCATGATCAGAACTGCCGGGGCCCACAGGGTGCCACCGGGCTGCAACTCACTGAGATTTGCCGGTGAGAGTAGCTTCTGCGGTTGACATCCCTGTTAATTGTTTGTAGCATTCCGGTTTACGCGCAACCGATTGTTCGGAAAGATGTGAGCAAGTTATGCCGACTGTAAACCAACTGGTCCGGAAAGGGCGGAGCCCTTCGAAGAAGGGCACGAAAGCACCGGCTTTGCATTGGGTCCAGAACTCACTGCGAAACCGCACCAAGTGGGGCCCGGGATGCCCGCAACGGCGGGGAGTCTGCATCCAAGTGCGGACGATGACACCCAAGAAGCCCAACTCGGCCCTCCGGAAGATATGCCGAGTCCGGTTGACGAACGGGGTGGAAGTGACCGCCTATATCGGCGGGGAAGGCCACAACCTGCAGGAGCACTCGGTGGTGCTGGTGCGGGGAGGCCGCGTGAAGGACCTGCCGGGAGTCCGATACCACGTAGTCCGAAGCGCACTTGACACGGAAGGCGTGCAGGGCCGCAGGCGAGGCCGCAGCAAGTACGGGGCCAGGCGGTAAACGAGCAGGAAGGCTTACCAAAGCTGGCCGGTTGCGGAGGGAAACCCAAAGCAACCAGGCCAGATTATTTTCAGGGGAAGGGTCCCATGTCCAGAAGAAGAAGAGCGGAACCGAGAATAATTCCACCCGATCCCAGGTACAATAACCTGGTGCTGTCCCGGTTCATCAACAGGCTCATGTTGAAGGGCAAGAAGTCCATCGCGCAGCGCCTGGTCTATAACGCGTTGGACATTATCCGCGAAGAGTCCCGGCGGGATCCTATGGAGATCTTTGAGCAGGCGATACGTAATGCCACTCCTATTGTGGAAGTCAAGCCCCGCCGGATAGGCGGGGCAACTTATCAGGTGCCACAGGAGCTGCGGACGAACCGGAGCGAGGCGCTGGCGATGCGTTGGATTATCCGGGGCGCCCGGGGGCGGAAGGGAACGCCGATGCGCCGGAGCCTGGCGACGGAGTTCATGGACGCATCCCGGGGAGAGGGTTCCGCAGTGCGGCGCAGGGAAGAACTGCACCGGATGGCGGAGGCGAACCGGGCGTTCGTCCACTACCGGCGGTAAGAACAACTTACGGTAAGAACGCCAGATCGCTTCTGTGGAACAGACCGCTAACTGAAGACAAGAGTCCAACGCTCGCAACCGAGAAAATCTGGTCCCAGCAACGGAGATATTCACAACAACCCCATGGAAACCGCAGTACCAACCAGCAAAATTCGAAACATCGGGTTCATAGCCCACATCGATGCCGGCAAGACGACAGTCACTGAGCGGGTACTGTACCTGACAGGCAGGATCCGGAAAGTCGGCGGCGTGGACGAGGGGACCACGGCGATGGACTGGATGCCCCAGGAAAGGGAAAGGGGTATCACGATTACTGCGGCGGCCACCACGACGTACTGGAACGACCACCGGGTCAACATCATAGATACGCCGGGTCACGTGGACTTCACGGCGGAAGTAGAACGGAGCCTGCGGGTGCTGGATGGCGGCATCGTGGTCCTAGACGCGGTGGCGGGGGTCCAGCCACAATCGGAAACGGTATGGCGGCAGGCGGACACCTACAAGGTGCCGAGAATTGCGTTCGTCAACAAGATGGACCGGGTGGGAGCCAGCTACGAGCGGACGATCGATTCCATGAGGCGGCGGCTGCAGGCCAATCCGGTCGCCATACAACTGCCCATGGGAGAGGAAGACCAGTTTCAGGGAGTCATAGACCTGATCGGAGGGCGTTCGTTCCAATACGGGAAGGAAGGGATAGGCAAGCACGGCCTGGACCTGTCTGAGATCGGCCCGGTGCCAGAAGACTACCGGCAGCAGTACGAGCAATACCGCCAGTCGATGATCGAAAAGATCGTCGAGACAGACGAGGGACTGCTAATCCGCTACCTGGAAGGCGAGGAGATTGGCGAAGAGGACCTGAAGCAGGCTCTAAGGCACGCAACGGTCCAGCAGAACCTGGTGCCGGTGCTTTGCGGAACGGCGCTCAGGGGTATGGGCATCCAGCCCCTGCTTGACGGGATAGTGTCATTCCTGCCTTCTCCAGAGGATGTGCCTCCGGTGGAAGCGGTGGATGCCAAGACCGAGGAGCCGGTGGAGAGATTCCCGGACGCGAGGGAGCCGTTTTCGGCGCTTGCCTTCAAGGTCGTCACGGACCCTTACGTGGGGCGGCTGGTATTCCTCAGGGTCTATTCCGGCGAGGTTAAAGCCGGAGCGGGGGTCCTGAACGTGACCAAGTCCAAGCGGGAACGGATGGGGCGGCTGCTGCGGATGCACGCCAACCACCGGGAGGAGCTGGAGGAAGTCACAGCGGGGCAAATCTGCGCGGCGGTGGGGTTGAAGGACACGTTCACCGGCGACACGATCTGCACGGACTTCAAGCCGGTTATCCTGGAGCCGCCAACGTTCCCCCAGCCGGTGGTATCAATTGCGATTGAACCCGATACCAGGGCGGACCAAGACAAGCTGTCGGACGCCCTGCACAAACTGTCGGACGAGGACCCGACGTTCCAGGTAATTTTCAACGAAGAGACCGGCCAGACGGTCATTTCGGGGATGGGGGAACTGCACCTCGAGGTCCTGGTGGACAGGATGCGCCGGGAGTTCAAGGTGGAAGCCAGGGTCGGGGCGCCGAGGGTGTCATACCGGGAAACGTTTACGCAGGCCATCCGAACGGAAGGGCGGTTTGTGCGGCAGACCGGCGGGCACGGGCAGTTCGGGCACGTCTGGCTGGAAATGGAGCCGCTGGAGCGCGGCGAAGGGATCGTATTCGAGAACGGGATAACCGGGGGCGTGATTCCGCGGGAATACATTCCGGCGGTTGAAGCCGGAGTGAAGCAGGCGCTGCAGAACGGACCGCTGGGCGGGTATCCGCTGGTTGACGTGAAGGTGCGGCTGGTTGACGGAAGTTACCACACGGTGGACTCCTCGGAGATGGCGTTCCGAAGCGCGGGGATGCTGGCGATCAGGCAGGGAGCCAACCGGGCAAAGCCAGTGCTCCTGGAGCCGATGGTAGAAATGGAAATCGTCACCCCGGGGGAGTTCCTGGGAGAGATAATCGGGGACCTGGGGACCCGAAGGGCCCAAATCCGCAACATTGAAGGCGAGAACGATATCCAAGCGGTAAGGGCGATGATTCCCCTGGGGGAGACATTCGCCTACACCACTGCGCTGCGATCCCTGAGCAGCGGGCGGGCATCATACAGCATGGAGTTCAAGTACTACGAACCGGTGCCGGAACACGTGGCGCAGCAACTGATCAGAAGGGTATAGAGGCGCGAGCGCGAAGCGGCAGGCGGAAGAAACTGGAAGAATGGTTACCAGACAAAAAGTACGAATTATCCTCAAGGCATTCGATCACAAGATGCTGGACACCTCCACAGAGCAGATAGTGGAGACGGCGGAGAGGACGGGTGCCCGCATCGCCGGGCCGGTGCCGCTTCCGACGCATATCCGGCGTTTCTGCGTAATCCGGGGGCCACACGTGGACAAGGACTCGCGGGAACATTTCGAGATACGGACGCACAAACGGCTGGTGGACATCCTGGAGCCGACCTCCAAGACAATCGACTCGCTGACCAGGTTGAACCTGCCGGCGGGGGTCGATATTTCGATCAAGCTTTAGCGGCAAGCTCCAGCGGAAGGTGAACTGCCAACCCGCGGGGGTTGGCCAAGGCGGGCCGCAGCCTCGGGGTGCGGGCCGCGGATCTGAACCAAGGACAGGTGTTAACCATGCTCCGGTCATTCCTGGGCAAAAAAATCGGCATGACGCACATTTTCGATCCGTCGGGCAACGTGGTACCAGTGACTGTGATCCAAGCCGGGCCTTGCTATGTGACCCAGATCAAGACCCGGGAAACGGACGGATACGACGCGGTCCAAGTAGGGTTTGAAGAGGCAAAGAAGCTCAACAAGCCACGGGCCGGGCATCTTAAGAACGTAAAGAACCTGCGGTACCTGCGGGAAGTGAAGTCCAACAACATGGGCGACCTTGCCGTGGGCCAGGAGATCAAGGCGGACATCTTCGAACCGGGAGAGCTGGTAGACGTCATCGGGCGGTCCAAGGGCCGCGGGTTTGCCGGCACTATGAAGCGGCATGGCTTCGGAGGCGGGCCAAGGACCCACGGTCAGTCCGACAGGGCCAGAGCACCCGGCTCCATCGGTGGAGGAACGACGCCGGGCAAGGTGTTCAAGGGGTTGAAGATGTCGGGGCACATGGGGAATGTCCGAATCACGGTGAAGAAACTACAGGTTGTGCAGGTTGACCCGGAGCGGAACCTGATAATGGTGAGGGGCGGAGTCCCCGGCGCGCCGAACGGTCTATTAACCATCAGGAAAACGGGCAGGTCGGCGACCGCCGCGAGTTAGGAGACTTCAAGCCAGTTATGGATATTCCGGTCAAGAACCAAGACGGGGAAACGATAGACGCCATCGCCCTGGACGATGCGGTCTTCGACGTACCAATGAACCAGACCCTGGTGCACCAAGCGGTGGTGATCTACCAAGGGAACAAGCGGCAGGGCACCCACGACACCAAGACGAGGAGCCAGGTGTCCGGCGGCGGGCGCAAGCCGTGGATTCAGAAACACACGGGAAGGGCGCGCCAAGGCAGCACCCGATCACCGCAATGGCGCCACGGCGGCGTTGTCTTCGGCCCGCATCCAAGGGACTACCGCAAGGCCCTGCCGAAGCGGATGCGCCGGCAAGCGGTCAAGTGCGTACTGTCGGAGAAGGCGCGGCGGGGAAACCTGGTGTGCATTGACAGCATGGACCGGCAGGACGGCAAGACGAAGTCTATGGTGAGCCTGCTGGCCAACCTGGGGGTCACGGGCTCGGCACTGGTGGTGACGGACGGTCCAGACGGCGCGGTGGCCCGCGGGGCTCACAACATCAAGGGCATTTGGACGCTGCCGCTGAACCAGTTGAACGCGAACGATCTGCTGAAGCGGGAAATCCTGATAATGACGGTGGCGGCGGCCCGTAAAGCCGAGACCTTCTGGACGGCGGAGATAAACCGAGGGGGCCGTCGAGTGGGTGTAGCACCGGAGGGCACCGCTTCGGAGGACGGCGGCGAAGGTGAGGCCGAGTAATGAACATCTACCAGGTTTTGCTCAAGCCAACCATCACGGAGAAGAGCACCCTCCTGCAGGAATCAGGGAGGTACACCTTCCAGATCGATCCACGGGCCAACAAGATCCAGGTCAAGGAAGCGGTGGAGAAGAACTTCAACGTGACCGTGACGGATGTGAACATCACGAAGCAGCACGGGAAGCGGAAGCGGTACGGCCCACGCATAAAGAAGATGCCGGACATCAAGAAGGCAGTGGTCACACTGAAACCCGGTGACCGCATCACTCTAGTCGAGGGGTTGTAGGGCAAGGCGGTCCTGGCCCGAAAGGGAATAGTTATGCCTCTGAAGAACCTAAGGCCGATAACCCCGGGCACGCGCAACGCGGTGCGGCCGTCCTTTGAAGAGATTACCCGGAGGAAGCCGGAAAAATCCCTTTTGACCCCGTTGGCCAAGCACGGCGGGCGGAACAACAAAGGGCGGATTACGACCCAAAGCAGGGGCGGCGGTCCGAGGCGGATGTATCGGCTGATCGACTTCAAGCGGCGGAAGGAAGGCGTTCCGGGCCGGGTGGTGTCGATAGAGTACGATCCCAACCGGACGACGCGGATTGCGCTGATCTACTACGCGGACGGGGAGAAGAGCTATATCCTGTCCCCGGTGGGGCTGCAGGTCGACGACTGGATCCAGGCCGGACCGGGGTCGGAGATCAAGCCGGGGAACTCGCTTCGCCTGCGGAACATTCCCACCGGCACGGTGGTGCATAACGTGGAGCTGACGCCGGACCGGGGCGGGCAGATGGTCCGGAGCGCAGGAGCGTCCGCGCAGGTCCTTTCCCGGGAGGGGGAGTACGTCCTGCTGAGGCTGCCTTCCGGGGAGATGCGGCGGGTGCTGCTGAACTGCAGGGCGAGCATTGGGCAACTTTCCAATCCCGACCACAAGAACGAGAGCCTGGGCAAGGCGGGGCGCAGCCGCCATCTGGGGCGCCGTCCGCATGTTCGCGGGGTAGCCAAGAACCCGGTGGACCATCCACACGGCGGCGGGGAAGGCCGGTCTCCCATAGGGATGCCTGGCCCGAAGTCGCCAACGGGGAAGCCGACGCTGGGTCACAAGACAAGAAACAAGAAGAAGGCCTCCGGCAGGTTTGTCGTGAGAGGCAGAAGACGGTAGGGAACATGTCCAGATCGGTGAAAAAGGGGCCTTACGTCGAGGCCAAGCTGATGAAGAAGGTGCTGTCAGTCCAGCAATCAGGGGCCCAGACCGTTATCCGCACATGGTCGCGGGCGTCGATGATCATGCCCGAGATGGTGGGCCTGACGCTGGGCGTCCACGACGGGAGGCGGCACGTTCCGGTTTTTATTACAGAAAACATGGTGGGACACCGGCTGGGAGAGTTCTCTCCAACACGGACCTACCGTGGGCATGTGGCCCGCTCCGAGCGCCGAAGCGGGGTGAGGTAGGGCGATGCCGGAGGTACAAGCGGTAGCGAAGCAGGTAGGAGCGTCCCCGAAGCGGTTGAAGCCGATCCTGGACCTGGTGCGGGGACAGGACGTCAACAGCGCGGTAGATACGCTGACACTCCTGACATCGCCTTGGGCGAAGGTGGTTTCCAAGGTGGTGCAATCCGCGGCGGCCAACGCCGAGAACAACATGTTCATGAACCGGGACAGTCTGCGGATTGTGAAAATTACCGCGGACCAGGCAACGCCGCTGAAGCGGTTTCGACCCCGGGCCCGGGGTCGAATTGGGCGAATCACGAAGAGATCCAGCCACATCACGGTGGTCGTGGACGAGGTGGCAGAGGAGTTTTAGCTCATGGGACACAAGACCCATCCCTACGGATTCCGCCTGGGCATCATCAAGGACTGGAAGACCCACTGGTACGCGAACAACGCGGCGGGCTACCGGAGCCTGGTCGGTGAGGACCTGAAACTGCGAAGCTGCATTCACGCCGAGTATCGAGGCTTTTCCGACGCGGGCATCGCGCGGGTAGAGATCGACCGGGGAGCGCAGGACAGCGTCATAAACATCCATTCGGCGCGCCCGGGAATACTGATTGGGCGGGATGGGGAGCGGGTCAAGAACCTGCGGTCGAAGCTGGAGCGGATCACGACCCGCCGGGTCCAGTTGAACATCATCGAGATTGAGCATCCTGAACTGGACCCGTACCTGGTGGGCCGGAACATTGCCGACCAACTGCAACGCAGAGTGGCCTACCGCCGGGCGATGCGCCAAGCGGCGCAACGGGCGATGCAGGCAGGAGCCGAGGGCATCAAGATCATAACCAAGGGGCGGATATCGGGAGCGGAGATCGCCCGAACCGAGAAGCTGATGTTGGGGCAGGTGCCGCTCCATACGCTGCGGGCCGATATCGACTACGCGCTGGCGGAAGCTCACACGGGGATGGGCCGCATCGGCATCAAGGTGTGGATATACAAGGGCGAAATCCTGCCGCCGCCGCCAGAAGCTGCGGAGGAACTGGAGACCATCGAAGTCAGGGTCGAGCCAGGCACGGAAGAGATGGAGACCGGCACCATTGCGGATGACATCGTGCCGGACGACGGAATCTAGGGGAAGCATCCATGCTACAACCGAGAAGAACCAAGTACCGCAAGATGTTCCGGGGCCGACGCAAGGGCAACGCGGTTACCGGAGGCAGCGTCCAATTCGGTGAGTTCGGGCTGAAGGCGATGGCCTGCGAGTGGATCACTGCGCGGCAAATCGAATCCGCCCGGATCGCCATCACGCGCCATCTCCAGCGGGGCGGACAGGTATGGATCCGGGTATTCCCGGACAAGCCGGTGTCCAAGAAGCCGGCAGAGGTGCGGATGGGTGGAGGCAAAGCGGCCAACGACCACTGGGTAGCCGTGGTCAAGCCGGGGCGGATCCTGTTCGAGGTCGGAGGGGTCCCGGCGGACCAGGCCGTTGAAGCCCTGCGGCTGGCGTCACACAAGCTGCCGGTCCCCACCAAGACGGTCCAACGGGACCGGGTGGCGGCGATGGCCGGCGGCGGGGTTGGGTAGGCGGAAGCGATGCAGATTCACGAGATAAGGGACCTGACGAACCAGCAACTTGAAGAGGAGCTGGAGGGTTCCTACAAGGAACTGATGAACCTCCGGTTTCGAGCGGCGACTAACCAGCTGACGGACACCAATGAGCCGAAGAAGGTCCGCAAGACCATTGCGCGGCTCAAGACGGTCATCCGGGAGCGACAGGGAATGGAGAGCTAACCATGGCCAAGGAGATGCGGAAAGTCCGTATCGGTTCGGTGGTCGGAACGAAGATGGACAAGACGGCGGTGGTTCAGATGGTCTGGAAGCAGCGCCATCCGATCTACCGGAAACAAATGCGGCGGGTCGCCCGGTACTACGTTCACGATCCCGAGGGGCAGTGCCGGCTGGGAGACACGGTGCGGATTGAAGAGACGCGTCCGATATCGAAGACAAAGCACTGGCGGCTGCTGGAGATTATCCAGAGGCGGCAGGTGGCGGAAGTCCGCCCCATCGAGCTGGAGACCGAGGTGACGCCGGTGATGACCGGAGAGGCGCTGGCCGAGACTCCGGCGGATGCGGTGGTTGACGACGAGGCCGACGAGGAACCTGAGGATACCGAATAATGATTCAGACCTACACGAGACTGAACGTCGCGGACAACAGCGGGGCAAAGCGCATCCGGCTGATCAACATACCGGGAGCGAGTCGTCGGAAGTATGCCAAGGTTGGGGATGTGATCGTCTGCAACGTGCGGGAAGCAGTGCCCAACTCTGCGGTGAGGAAGGGAACGATTGTCAAGGCGGTGGTGGTCCGGCAAGCCCAGCCTTTGCTTCGGCCAGACGGGACATACATCCGGTTCGACGACAATGCGGCGGTGATCATCCAGGAAAACCTGATGCCCCGGGGCACCAGAATCTTCGGGCCGGTGGCGCGGGAGCTAAGGGACAAGGGGTTCATGCGGATTGTGTCGCTGGCACCGGAGGTCCTGTAGTGAATATTCGGAGCGGCGACACGGTCCTGGTGATATCCGGCAAGGAAAAAGGCAAGTCCGGCCGGGTAGACCGACAGAATCTGGAGGAGGGCCGTGTGGTTATCGAGGGGGTCAACATGGTGACCCGCCACATGAAAGCTCGTCCCGGGGTACGGCAATCGGGGATTATCCAGCAGGAAGCTCCGATTCATATTTCCAATGTCATGCTGATTTGCAACAAGTGCAACCGTCCGACGCGGCCCAACATGATGCGGCTCGAGACGGGCAAGCGAGTCCGGGCATGTCCGAAGTGCAAGGAAGTTATCGATGACATCAGCCAGTAATCAAGGCGGAGGGTCGAGGCAGAGGCGGGGCCGTTCGGGCGGAGCAGCGGAGGCAGGAGCCGAAACTGAGGCCACCAACGGGAAGCCCCATCCCAGGCTGCTAGACACCTACCGCAACGAAATTGTCCCGACGATGATGACCGAGTTCGGGTTCCCGAACGTGATGCGGGTACCCAGGGTCCAGAAGATTGTCCTGAACATTGGGCTGGGAGAAGCCCTGACCAACGGGCGGGCAATGGAAGCGGCGACGAACGACCTGGCGATTGTTAGCGGACAGAAGCCGGTCATCACGCGGGCGCGGAAGTCCATCGCCAACTTCAAGCTCCGGCAAGGCAACCCCATTGGAACATCGGTCACCCTGCGGGGGCACCGGATGTACCACTTCCTGGACCGCCTGGTGAACACGGCTCTGCCCCGCATCCGGGACTTTCGGGGGATTCCGCGCCGGGGGTTTGACGGACGGGGCAATTTCTCGATAGGGCTGCGGGAGCAGATAATATTCCCGGAGATCGACTACAACCAGATAGACCGGATAAGGGGTCTCCAGGTAACGATTGCGACAACTGCCGAAAACGACGCCGAGGCCACGAGGCTTCTGGAACTTTTCGGAATGCCGTTTGTCCGGGAGAGCTGAGGAGGAACCGTTGGCCAAGAAGTCGATGATCCAGCGCTGGCTGAAAGAGCCGAAGTACAAGACGCGGGCATACAACCGGTGCAACAGGTGCGGGCGGCCCAGGGCGTACAACCGATACACCGGACTATGCCGGATTTGCTTCCGGGAGTTGGCGCTGACCGGGGAGCTGCCCGGGGTGCGGAAAGCCAGTTGGTAGGGGCCTCACTCAGCCAGAACCTCACTCAGCCAGGAACATTGAGGAGCGAGTAACGGATGCCAGTAACCGACCCAGTAGCTGACATGCTGACCAGAATCAGGAATGGGCTCCAGGCCCGTCATGATTCGGTCCTAGTACCCCATTCCAAGCTCAAGTTGGCGATCGCACAGATTCTGAAGGACCAGGGGTATATCCGGGATTTCGATATACCCAGGGGGCAGACTTTCCCGAATCTACGGCTGCATCTCTCATATCGAACCGGCCGGGAACCGGTTATAACCGGTCTCAAGCGGGTGAGCAAGCCAGGGTTGAGGGTGTACGTGGGGAGAGGGGAGATTCCCCGGGTCTACGGGGGAATAGGCACCGCCATAATTTCGACCTCTCAAGGGGTGATGACCGGCCGGCAAGCGTGGCGGTCTGGTATCGGAGGAGAGCTGCTCTGTTATGTCTGGTAGTCCATTAGTCCGGGAACAGCTAGAGGAACGAACACTTTCCAGGGTAGGGCGGAAGCCGATTCCGGTTCCGTCCGGGGTGAGGGTTGAGATCTTCGAGAACGGAGTGACGGTGACGGGGCCAATGGGAACCCTCACCCAAACCTATCATCCCGAGGTGGATGTCAAGCTGGAGGACGGGGAGGTCATAGTTGAACGCCGTTCCCCGCGCAAGTTCCACCATTCCCTGCACGGATTGACCAGAAGCCTGATTGCCAATGCAATCACCGGGGTCACTGAAGGTTATTCTAAGACCATGGAGTTAATGGGCGTTGGTTACCGGGTCCAGCAGACGGGCGACGGAATCACGTTGAGCGTCGGGTACAGTCACACGGTGGAGATACAGCCGATTGACGGGGTGACGCTAACGGTGGAAGGGAATAACCGGGTCCACGTGCGAGGCCTGGACAAACAGAAGGTCGGTGCACAGGCCGCGCAGATACGCAAGGTGAGGCCTCCCAACGCTTACAAGGAAAAGGGAATCCGGTACCAGGGAGAGGTTTTGCACTTCAAGCCGGGCAAGGCAGCGGCTCGGAAGGCTTAACGTCCAATTAGAAATCAAGCCCGGGGGACTTCCCCCGGGAAGGTAATGAGGTCACAAATCGGAAATGCCCAAGGACAAAGATTCACGAAAGCTCCGGTTGGTCAGGCACCGCCGAGTACGCAAGAAGGTCAAGGGGACGCCGGAACAGCCCAGGCTGTGTGTTTTTCGAAGCTTAAAATCGATCTATGCGCAGGTCATAGACGACTCTGAAGGGAAGACGCTGGTAGCAGCATCCAGCGCCGAGACGTCAGAAGATGGTTCCAAGACTGCGGCATCCGCTGCGGTTGGGAAACTGTTGGCCGAGCGTGCCAAAGCTCAAGGAATAACCCGCGTGGTGTTTGATCGCGGCGGGTTCAAATATCATGGCCGAGTCAAGGCATTGGCGGACGGAGCGAGAGAAGGGGGTCTTGAGTTCTAATGGTTTTTGCACCTGCGAGACCCAGAGGCAACCGGTTCCAAGAAGAGGACCCTTCGGGTTTTTCCGAAAGAGTGGTCTACACACGTCGTATCGCCAAGGTGGTAAAAGGGGGACGGCGCCTTCGCTTCAACGCGCTGGTCGTAGTCGGCGACGGAGCAGGGAATGTGGGCGCCGGAATGGGCAAGGCCCTGGTGATACCGGATGCGGTCCGCAAAGGGAACGCGATCGCGCGGCGGGGCATTGTGAAGATACCGCTGAAGGGCAGCACCATCCCGCACGAGATCACGGTTAAAGTGGGAGCATCGATTGTGGTCATCAAACCCGCCAGGGTCGGGACGGGGATTATCGCGGCAGGCGCGATGAGGGCCATCCTGGAATTGGGCGGGGTTCGCGACGTGGTCGGGAAGTCCCTGGGGTCCAGGAATCCGATCAATATCGTGGCGGCTACGCTGGAAGCGCTCCGCCAGCTGAGAGACCCGGCGGAGGAACTGGCCCGGCGACTCGGGACAGCGAATCCGCGGTAAGCCGTCTGGATTCCGGAAGGGTCCTGGTTTTTGTAGGTGCATGAATGGCCCAACTGAAGATTACCTGGAAGAAAAGCTATATCGGGAAGCCGCGCAATCAACGCCGCGTTATTGAGGCGCTGGGTTTGAAGCGGCTAAACCACACGGTGGTGCACGGTGACACTCCCACGATACGGGGGATGGTCAACAAGGTGAGCCACCTGCTGGCAGTGGAGGAAGTGGCGGAGGATTAGTACGCCGCGTGATACTACCTCTCCAAAGATTCTGAATCGCTCGACAACCGGTCGAGGCAACACCAACCCAGAGTCTTGTTTACCCGGCCAATTGGTCACGAAGTCGGTGGCGCCCGGGGAACCCCGGACGCCATCGATAAAGCACCGTGGAAACAAGCGGAAGAGACGACTGATGAGAGAACATTTGTTAACCCCTCCCAAGGGAGCCAGAAAAGGGCGAAAGCGGATCGGGCGCGGTGACGCGGCCGGGCAGGGCAGCTATGCGGGCCGGGGCCTAAAGGGGCAGAAATCCCGTTCCGGGCATGGCATCGTTGGTGGATTCGAAGGCGGACAGATGCGCATGATCAAGGGTCTGCCGATGAAGCGCGGGTTCACCAACACGTTCAAGACGGAGTACGCGCTGGTCCAACTCGATATGCTGGAATTGTTCGACGCCGGCGACCGGATCACTCCAGAAGTCCTGAGAGAACGAGGGTTAATCCGGGAAAAGGGGATGCCGGTCAAGGTGCTGGCCAATGGAGAACTGACCAAGGCGGTGACGGTGGCCGCGCACAAGTTTTCGCAAGCGGCCCGGGCCAAGATTGAAGCCGCGGGCGGTTCGGTCGAGGAACTTTAGGGCAGATGATTGCTACGGAAACCCAGGGAGGGCGTTTTCCGCGGCTGATTCAAGCCGCGATTGATGCGTTCAGCCTGCCGGACCTGCGGGCGAAGATACTGTTCACCCTGGGGATGCTGGTACTGTACCGAGCGGTGGCCCATATTCCCATCCCGGGGATAGACCAGTTCCAACTGGACAACCTGTTCCGCAACAACCAGCTGCTGGGATTCCTGGACCTGTTCAGCGGGGGCGCGTTGAGCCGCATGAGCATCGTCGCGCTGGGCGTCTTCCCGTATATCACGTCGTCCATCGTAATACAGCTGTTGACCCCGGTGATTCCCACGTTGCAACAAATGTCGCGGGAAGGGGACTCCGGAAGGGTCAAGATCAACCGGATAGTTCACTGGCTGACGGTCCCGATCGCGATTTCGCAAGCTTTCGCCCAACTGGTCCTGCTGCAGCAGAGCGCGGTGCTGACCAATGTGGGGTTCACCGGAGATGCCCTGCTGCCCACGATGGCCGCGATCCTGTCGATGACGGCGGGAACGATGTTCCTGGTATGGCTGGGCGAACTGATCACGGAGAAGGGCATCGGCAACGGAATCTCGCTGATAATCTTCGCGGGCATCGTGGTGGGGTTCCCGTCCCTGGTGACGCAGGGGTTCATCGACCGGGACAACCTGCTGGGGATCGGATTCTTCGTGATAATCGGGGTGCTGATTATCGCGTTGATAGTACTGTTCAACGAGGCGGCACGCCGGATTCCCGTGCAGTACGGGAGGAGCGTGTTCCGAAGCGGGCGAATGTACCGGCAGAGCGGTTCGACGTACATTCCGCTGCGGATCAACTCGGCGGGGATGATCCCGCTGATTTTCGCGTTTTCCATCGTGATCCTGCCGGGAACCATCGCGACCTACTTCGCGACCAGCGGGGGATGGGTTGGGAACGTCGCTACTTACGTTTCAGACCTGTTTACGCCGACGGCCCCGTTGTATTGGGTCCTGGTGTTTATCCTGGTGGTGATATTCACCTTCTTCTACACGCTGGTCGTCTTCAACCAGCAGAACATAGCGGAAAATCTGCAACGGAACGGCGGGTTCGTCCTGGGCATCAGACCGGGGCAACCGACGCAGGACTACCTGAACAGGGTGATCGTCCGCATCACCATGGGCGGGGCCTTGTTCCTGGGGTTCGTGGCAATCGTCCCCTATATAGCGTCGCTGATTACGGGTGTACAGGCGGTATCCCTGAGCAGCACCAGCCTGTTGATAATGGTTGGAGTAGGACTGGATACCCTGCGGCAGCTAGAAGCGCAGTTGTTGATGCGGAATTACGAGGGGTTCCTGAGATAGAGCGGTCCGGGTAATGGACGCAGCGGCTATCCCGGGTGGACTATGGCTGAATCCAATTTGTCGTTGAGGTTGGTCCTGTTCGGGCCCCCGGGGGCAGGGAAGGGCACCCAGGGGCAATTATTGAAGGACCAGTTGAGCATCCCGCAGATCACGTCGGGAGACCTGTTCCGCTTCCACCTGCGGAATGAAACTGAACTGGGGAAACGGGCCGGCGAGTTCATGCGGCAGGGATTGCTGGTACCCGACGAGGTGACGATAGACATAGTGATGGACAAAGTGCTGGAATTGGCTCCAGAAGAGGGGTTCCTGCTGGACGGGTTTCCGAGGACCCTGAATCAGGCGGAAGCGCTGGACGCCGCCTTGTCGGAGCGTTCTCGGGGGCTAGACAGCGTGGTGTTCATCAATGTGCCCGACGACGAGCTGATCCGGCGCTTGTCGGGTAGATACACATGCAGGGAGTGCCAGGCGCCACACGGGGCATCGGAGGAAGGGGAAGCGCCCAAGAAGTGTTCCAGCTGCGGGGGAGAACTCTACCAGCGGGAGGACGACAGGGCGGAAGCGATCGCGAAACGGTTGGAAGTATACAAAGAAGAGACCCTTCCCCTACTGGGATTTTACGAACAGCGCAGGATCCTAGCAGACGTACCCGGGCTGGGGAGCGTCGAGGAAGTAAACGGGCGCGTGCTGGAAGCTCTGGGAGCAGGCCGGGGTTAACGCGCTGTTCACAATCGTGCCGAATAGGAGTACAATTTCCTGATGAATCGCCGGAGAAAAAACCAGACGGCCTCCAACTCGCCATCCACTTACAAAGGGGGGATTACTATCAAGTCCCCCGAAGAATTGGAGGCGATGGCAAAGGCGGGGGCGATAGTTGGTTCGGCGTTAACCCTGTTGAAACGGTCGGTTGAGCCAGGGATCACAACCCGAGAACTGGACAACATCGCGTACAAAGAAATCCTGCGCTGCGGAGCCAAACCCGCATTCAAGGGGTACCAAGGCTTCCCGGGAACGATCTGCGCTTCGGTAAATGAAGAAATCGTCCACGGGATTCCCGGCAAGCGCGTGCTCCAAGAGGGCGACGTCATCAAGATGGACTGCGGGGCCACCCTTGACGGGTTCATAGGAGACGCGGCGGTTTCGGTGGCCGTGGGAGGAATCTCGCAGGAAGCCATCGATCTGATGGACGCGACGCGGACGAGCCTGGAGCTGGGCATACAGGCGGCGCAGCCAGGGAACCGCATCGGGGATATTGGGGCGGCGGTGCAGACCTATGCCGAGGGGAAGGGATACGGGGTCGTGCGGGAGTTCGTCGGACATGGGATAGGCCGATTCCTCCATGAGGACCCACAGGTCCCGAACTACGGTGAACCCGGGAAGGGACAGCTCCTAAGGGCAGGGATGTGCATCGCGATCGAGCCGATGCTGAACATAGGCGATTGGCACACCCGCATCCTGGACGATCAATGGACGGTGGTTACCCAAGACGGCAGCCTGTCCTCCCACTTTGAACACACGATAGCGATCACTGAGGAAGGGCCGAAGATTCTGACAGGCCATTCCTAATACCAGATTCAATACAGAATCCGAATTGGTTCCGACCACGGCAGTGGGAAGGAGTAGCGAACAGCAGTATGGCGAAAAAAGAGGCCATTGAAGTAGAGGCAAAAGTGACGGAGGCCCTGCCGAACGGAATGTTCCGGGTGGAGCTTCCCAACGACCACCAGGTGCTGGCCCACGTCTCGGGCAAGATCAGGATGCACTTCATCCGCGTCCTTCCCGGTGACAGGGTGCTGGTGGAACTTTCACCTTATGATCTGACCCGCGGGCGCATCACCTACCGGTTCAAGTAGCCCCGGGGACGGTATCCAAGGAGCCTTGTTGTGAAAGTAAGCGCATCGGTAAAACCCAGGTGCAACAACTGCCGGGTAATCAAGAGGAAGGGCGTGGTGAGGATCATTTGCTCGAACGCCCGCCACGCACAGCGGCAGGGATAAACCCAATAACAGGAGTCTGGCAATGGTAAGAATTGCTGGGGTAGACGTTCCGGACCGGAAGCGGGCGCATGTTGCGCTCCGCAGTATTTATGGGATTGGGCCGACAATGGCGGCGGAGATCCTGGAGAAGGCAGACCTTGACCCGTCGTTCCCGCCGAGGATGAACGAACTGAGCGAGGGCCAGGTTGACCGGCTGCGGGAGATCATCGACCGGGAATACCTCACCGAGGGAGACCTCCGGCGGGAGGTCAACCAGAATATCCGGCGGTTGATCGAGATTGGATCATACCGGGGTCTGAGGCACCGTCGGGGCCTCCCGGTTAACGGGCAGCGGACCCGAACCAATGCCAGGTCACGAAAGGGGCCACGCCGGACCGTGGCTGGGCGGGGCCGCCGCACTGGAGGCAAGAAGTAAACGATGCCAAGACCCAGAGCACGGCGGAGAGAGCGCAGAAACGTTCCGCAGGGGCGGGCGTATATCTACTCAACGTTCAACAATACACTGGTCAGCATCACCGATCCCGACGGCAACGTCCTGGCCTCGGCCAGCGCCGGCACCTCGGGATTCCGGGGTTCACGGAAGGGGACGGCCTTCGCGGCCCAGCGAGCGGCCGAACAGGCTGCCCGGCAGGGAATCGATATGGGGATGCGCCAGATCGACGTATACATCAAGGGGCCCGGGTCAGGGCGGGAAGCGGCGATACGGTCGCTGCAGGGAGCAGGTCTGGTGGTGACCAGCATCAGGGACGTGACTCCGATTCCGCACAACGGGTGCCGGCCACCAAAACGACGACGAGTTTAAGGACCGACTGTTTATGGGCAGATACACGGGACCCTCCTGCAGGCTGTGCCGGCGGGCGGGGGAAAAGCTGTTCCTCAAGGGAGACCGCTGCTTCACTCCACGCTGCGCGGTAGAACGCCGTCATGCGCCTCCGGGGGACATATCCAACCGGCGGCGGCGTTCGTCGGACTACGGAATTCACCTTCGGGAGAAGCAGAAGGCCCGGCAGATGTTCGGCGTGATGGAAAGCCAGTTCCGGGCGTACATGGACGACGCTTTCAACACGCCAGGTATCTCGGGATTGAACCTGCTCCGCACGTTGGAGCGCCGGTTTGACAACGTGATATTCCTGTTGGGATTCGCCGACTCCCGCAAGCAGGCCAGGCAACTGGTGACGCACGGGCATTTCCGAATCAACGGGCGGAAGACCGATATTCCTTCCTACCTCGTGCGGACAGGAGATGCTATCTCGTGGAAGGAGGCGGACAAGCAGACGGAATTTTACCGGGAACGAACCGACGGGATACCGAAGCGGCCGATTCCGTCGTGGCTTTCGCTGGACCAGGGGGATATGAGCGGACAAGTGGTGACCATGCCCCCGGACGAGGAACTGCAACAGTCAATCAACTCCCGACTCATCGTTGAGTTCTATTCGAGGTAACTGGGTTAATGTTAGAAAATGTCATAGTCGCACCGGTGCAACCGGACGGCTCGCTGGAAGACTTTCCAGCCGAGATTCACCTTTCCGAGTCCGACGAGACTTACGGCAAGATAGTAATCGAGCCCCTGAAGGAAGGGCATGGCATAACTATCGGGAACCCGATGCGCCGCATCCTGTTGAGTTCGATCAAGGGGAGCGCGATTACGCAGGTCAAGATCCGTGACGTGGTGCATGAATATTCGGCCATCCCCGGGGTTAAAGAAGAGGTCATGGACCTTCTTCTGAACATCAAGCGGATCCGGATCAACTCCCCGTCGATGCGCGACGGTAAGATGAGACTGGAAGTGATGGGCCAAGGGCCGGTGTGTGCCGGGGATATATCGACTTCGGAAGACTTCCATATCGTCAATCCGGAATTGCACCTGGCCACGCTGGACTCGGATGATGCGTCGCTATCCATCGAGTTTGACGTGGGATCCGGGTTCGGATACAGGGCGGTGGAGGAGCATGATCCATTTACAGCCCGGCCGGTAGGAGTCATGCCCCTGGACGCGGTGTTCAGCCCGGTGCGGAAGGTGAACTACAGCATCGAGCGCACCAGGCGGGGCGAGAAAACCAACCTGGAACGGCTGGTGCTGGACGTTTGGACGGACGGGACCATTTCTCCCCTGGAAGCGGTACGACAAGCGGCGGACGAATTGTCCAAATACTTCCAGTTGTTCATATCCCTGAACCGAGAGGGAACCGCCTGGGAGATGGGGCCGACGGTCCAGGTTTCTCCCGAGATTTACCAGATGCCGATAGAGCGCCTGGAACTTTCTCCGAGAACCTTGAACTGCCTCAAGCGATCTCATATAACCCGGGTAGGCGAGGTCCTGGAGAAAAGCGGGGAAGAACTGCTGAAAATCCGAAACTTCGGGGAAAAATCCCTGGAGGAACTGCAGGAAAAACTGGCGGAACGCGGGATCAATGGATACCCGAGAAGTTTCGGTCCTGGATCGGAAGGCGGAGAAGCGCAGGCGGCCACGGCGACGGTCGTTGGCTTGGCGGACCTGGCAGAGGCCTGGAATCAAACTGCCCGGTTTGATGAAGACGCGGAAGGGGTAGAAGAGGAAGAACTGGACAACGACGACGAGGAGGACACAGAGTAAGAATGGCTTCCCACCGCGTTTCCGGGCGCAATCTAAGCAGAAAGAAGGACCAACGCCGGGCCCTGTTGCGGGGGTTGACCTCGGAATTGGTCCAGCACGAGCGGATAACGACGACCCTGGCCAAGGCCAAAGAAACCAGGATCGTGGCCGAAAAACTGATAACCCATGGCAAGAAAGGCACGCTGCACCACCGGCGACTGGCACTGAGCCAGGTGCCGAACAAGAAGGTGGTGAAGAAGGTGTTCGACGACCTGTCCCAACGGTATGCCAGCCGGCCGGGTGGATACACCCGAATCACGAAGCTGGGGCCGCGCCAGGGGGATGGGGCACAGATGGCGGTGATCGAACTGGTGGAGTAGCACCGCGAGCGCCACCTTTCTGAGGGCTCCACCAGACCAGAAGTGTCGAACGCACATGACATGCAACCGTGGAGCCGGGTTGCGATGGTGGTGGAATACGACGGCACCAGATACGCCGGGTTCCAGTTACAAAGCGGCCAACCTACGATACAAGGAGAGATCGAAACAGCAATAAACCGGTTCACCGGGGAACGTACCAGGATACGGGGGGCCAGCAGGACCGACTCCGGGGCTCACGCCCAGGGCCAAGTTGTGGACTTTCTCAGCCAAGCTCCCTACACGATGGACCGTTTCCCCCACGCGCTGAACCACTACCTTCCCCCGGATATCAGGGTGCAGCAGGCGCACCGGGTCGGGCTGGGCTTCAACTCCCGCAGAGATGCGGAGAGCCGAACATACCGGTACCGAATCATGAACCGGCCCTGGCCTTCGCCCATCCACAGGTTTGACCACCATTGGGAGCGGGACCCCCTGGACATTGACAAGATGGACAGGGCGGCGCAGGCCCTGGCTGGAGTGCATGATTTCCGGCCGTTGTCCACGGGGTTTCCCCGGGACCGCAGCGCCGTGAGGGAAGTCTTCCGGTGGGGTGTGACGGCGGAAGAGGACGCGGTGGTGGTTGAGTGTGAGGCGACCGGGTTTCTCCGGCACATGATCCGACGGGCCAACGCCATCCTGGTTGAGGTTGGGAAAGGCCGATGGCCCGAAACGGCGACAGGGGAAGTCTTGGACGGGTTGGAAAGGGTGCCCCGGAAGCCGCTGTCTCTCCCAGCACGGGGCCTTTGCCTAATAAATGTCAAATATCCAAACAACTGGAACAAGGGCAAGAACGCTAATGAAACGGACTAGCACTTATTTTCCAAAGCCCGGGGCGGTGACCGATAATTGGCGGGTAGTTGACGCCTCCGGTCAGAACCTCGGCCGATTGGCCCGGGACATCGCCGTGGCGTTGCAGGGGAAGGACAAGCCGACCTTCACCCGGCATGTAATTACGGGTGACCATGTGGTGGTGGTGAACGCAGAAAAGGTGAACGTGACGGGCCGGAAGCTGTTGCAAAAGATGTACTACCGGCACAGCGGATACGTCGGCAATTTGAAGACGTTCATGCTGCGGGATATGCTGGAACAAAGACCCGAAAGGGTGATCCAGCTGGCGGTGAAGGGGATGCTCCCGCGCAACAAGATGGGCCGCCAGATGCTGCGACGGCTGAAGGTATATGCCGGAGCGGACCATCCCCATGAGGCCCAAGTGTCCTCACAGACAGAAGATAACGGAGGGTAGGTAAGCAGCTTGGTTCAATCGGAAGTTTCCCAGCACTACCACTACGGAACCGGAAAGCGCAAGACAGCTATTGCGAGGGTACGGCTGTACCCTGATGACCCGGGACCGGTTATCATCAACGGGAAGCCGATGGACGAATATTTCAACTGGGAGCCCTGGCAGGTGACGATCAACGAGCCTTTCCGGGTCACCGACACGGGGAACCGCTTCCGGGTGGTGGCCAAGGTTACCGGGGGAGGCGTAAATGCGCAGGCGCAAGCGATACGTCACGGCATCGCGAGAGCCCTGATAGTCTTTGATCCATCTTTGAAACCAACTCTCCGGCGTCACGGGTTGATCACGCGGGACTCCCGCATCAAGGAAAGCAAGAAGTACGGTCTGAAGCGGGCGAGGCGGGCTCCCCAGTATACGAAACGGTAGTGGGACGGGCCGGCGCCGAGCCGGAGCAATCGCCGAGAGTTATCGGGTGGGGTTGACCCCCACCCGTTTTCGTTGCTGGCTGTCGGAAAATCCAACCGAGGCGAAGGGACGGATACTAGAGCCCGAAGTTGGCGCGCAAGCCGCCGAGGGTGAGCCAATAGAAGATTATATATATGCCGGCGATGATCATGAGGGCGGCGCCGATGGGTTGGACGTAGGGCAAGGCCTTACGCAATCCCTTGACAACGGCGCCCTTGAAGAACGCCATACCCAGGGTGAGGACCATGATCACGGTGCCCATGCCAAGGGCGTAGAGGAGGAATTGGCCGGCAGATTCCGCGAAGCTCACTCCAGCCGTGTTGACCCCGAGAACAGCCAGGAATATGGGAAGGGTGCATCCCAGAGAGGCGATTCCGTAGCTGAGACCGAAAAGGAAGTATCCCTTGACCCCGACCTCGTTACCCTCGCCGATGTGAGACGCGGCCTGGGCGGCAAGGCCGGAATACAGTTTGCCGCCGGTGACTATCCAGGCGCCGGCGGATATGAGAAGAATACCCACGGCCAACCCGGTCCAGGGCAGGGCGTCGACCAGGACGGAGGCGCCGAGTCCAATGGCGGTGCCAGTGATGCCAAAGAGGACGATAAAACCCGCGGTAACTGCAGCGCCGATCAGGATGGCCCGGGCCAAGAGCACGACAAAGTTGGGGTCGTTGTCCTCAGCAGAGTCGCCGCGCAGGTAGAGGCCGAGATAGGCCGGGAGCATCGCGAATCCGCAAGGGTTGACGGCCGAGGCCAGTCCGGCGGCAAAGGCGAAGAGGAAGGAGGCGTTGACCAGCCCGCCCAAGGCGGAACCGGACCTTCCAGACAGCAGCTCGACGAACCCGTTGACGGCGTCTATGTCATTTTCCCGGCCGATGACCAGGGTGGCGATCACCGCCAACGCTACACCGCCGACCGCGATGGCGGCGGGCCACAGCATCCGATACCAAAATCCTGGGTCACGGAGACTGGTGGAGAATGTCCTGTCCGCGGCCATGGTGTTCCCTCCCAAGTTCAGAAAGTTTCATTGGGAACTACGTTGAGGGTATCGCTACGGGTTTCAGGAACCTCGGTCCGCCCGAAGACCGCTGAGGGGGACGATGCGCGGGGCATCAATGAGGAGAGTCAAGAGCGAAGCGGTTGTGGTCAAACCCCGAGGTATTCCTGGGCGGCGTCTAATAGTTCGGTGACCAATTCGGGGGTCTCGGCCTCGCAGTAAATACGCAGCAATGGCTCCGTGCCAGAGAACCGGGACGCCAGCCAAGCATGGTCAAACCTGAGCCGTCGCCCGTCTATCTCGTCGGAACTCCGTATGGGAAGTCCAGCTAATTCGGTGAGGTCCCCCGCTGAGAGGCGCTGTTCTATGGTTTCCCGCTGGGCTGCGTCGAAAGTGACGTCGCGCCGGTGGTAGTGGTGGGCTCCAACCCGGTCGAAAAGCCCCCGCACCAGTTGGGAGGGGGTCTTTCCCGTTTTCGCTATGTATTCCAGGAGGAACAGGCCGCTAAGGATGCCATCCCTTTCAGGGATGTGACCCCGGAAGGCGAACCCTCCGCTCTCCTCACCCCCAATCAAGGCATCGACCTCGGAGAAGCGGGGACCGATGTACTTGAAGCCGACCTTCATCTCGTGGACACCCACACCATACTGCTCGCCCAGCTTGTTGAGCATCATGGAAGCGGTAACGCCCTTAACGAGGTCGCCGGTCAACTTCTTTTCCTCCAAGAGGTAGAGGGCCAACAAGGAAAATACTTCGAGGGTGCTGACAAACTCTCCGGTCTCGCCGATGAGGCCGACGCGGTCGGCATCGCCATCCAATGCAATCCCGACGGAAGCGCCCGTAGTGGGAACCCGTTGGGAAAGCTCGGCGAGGTTGTGGGCTATGGGTTCGGGCTGCTCCATTCCGGGGAAGGCGGGGTTGCGCCAGCCGTGGATTTCATCCAACGATGTGGTCCCGCCATCCAGGAGACGGTTGAAGTATCCCGCGCCGGCACCAAACATGGGATCGACGCAAATCTTTAGCCCGGCGTTCCGGATGGCGGAGAGGTCTACGAGGGAGGCCATCCGGTCCAGGTAAGCCGGCACGGGGTCAATATCGACGACGAGCCCGTTCTGGCGGGCCTGTGCAAGGCCCATCCCTTTGGGCGGTTGCGCGGCGGCGATATGCTCTTCAAGAACGTCTGTGATTTCCTGGGTAGCGCTGCCCGCGTACTCCGGCTTGAACTTGAAGCCATTCCAGATGCCGGGGTTATGGCTGGCGGTAATGATGGCGGCTCCCGCCGCCTCCTGCTCCAGAACCTGGAAGCTGATGACCGGGGTAGGCGCGGCGGTGTTGGCCAGGAAAACCTTGACCCCGTTCGCCGCGCAGACGGAAGCGACGGTCTCGGCGAACTCGCGGGATAGGAAGCGAGTATCGTGGCCGACAACCAAGCCTTTTTCGGCGTCAGATCGGCCCCGGAGATAGTCGACCAATCCCTGGGTACAACGAGCTACGTTTTCGAAGGTGAAGTCCTCGGCGATGATGGCGCGCCAGCCGTCGGTGCCGAACTTGATGACGTTCGGGTTGGTCATCGCTCCTCCAAAGAAGATGTCCCCCACCCATCCTAAAACCCGACGCGGGCAGTAGACCAGAGGCAGGGGACACCGATAATCCCTTTCTGGGACCGGGAGCCGGGCTACCCGGACTCCTGCGGGAACGGGCTACAGGCCAGCCTCCTTGCGGAGGATTTCGGCCTTGTCGGTGCGCTCCCAAGGCAGGTCCAGGTCGGTGCGTCCGAAGTGACCGTAGGCCGCGGTCCTGCGGTAGATGGGGCGACGGAGGTCAAGGTCTTCGATTATGGCGCCCGGGCGAAGGTCGAAATGTTCCTTGACGAGGCCGTCGAACTGGTCGGTGGGGATGTGGTTGGTGTCGAAGGTCTCGACGGAAACGGAAATGGGCTCGGCGACACCGATGGCGTAGGAGACAATGACCTCGGCACGGTCGGCCAATCCGGCAGCGACCAGGTTCTTGGCGACGTAACGGGCGGCGTAGGCCCCGGAACGGTCGACCTTGGTGGGGTCTTTTCCAGAGAAGGCCCCGCCGCCGTGACGGGCGATCCCGCCGTAAGTGTCGACGAGGATTTTGCGGCCGGTCAGGCCAGTGTCTCCCAAGGGGCCCCCGACGACGAACCATCCACTCGGGTTCACGTAGTACTTGGTATCTTCGTCAAGCATATCAGCCGGAACGACCGGGGTTATCACGTTATCCATGATGTCGCCGCGGAGCTGCTCGGTGAAGGCCGCGCGGTCGGCGGCGTCCTCGTGTTGGGTGCTGATGACGACGGCGTCAACCCGGTGGGGCTTGCCGTAGCGGTACTCGACTGTGACCTGGGACTTTCCATCCGGTCCAAGATAGGGGAGGGTACCGTTCTTGCGGACCTTGGCGAGGCGCTCGACCAAGCGGTGGGAAAGGTCTACAGTCAGCGGCATGAGGCCCTCGGTCTCGTTGCAGGCAAAACCTACCATCATGCCCTGGTCGCCGGCTCCGGTCGCTCTGCGGGCGTCGTCAGCATCGGCGGTGTTCCGGGCTTCAAGGGCGGTGCTGACGCCGGCGTTGATGTCCGGGGACTGCTGGCTGGCGTTCCGGATGATGCCGCAGGAATGGCCATCGATCCCGTACTTGATGTCGGTGTAGCCAATTTCCAGCAGGGTCTGGCGGGCGATAGCGTCGAAATCCAACTCCGCCTTGGTGGTGATCTCTCCGGTGACCATGACCAGATTCTTGCCGGCGACGGTCTCGCAGGCGACCCGGCTCATGGGATCCACGGTGAAGGCGGCGTCCAGGACGGCGTCGGAAATTTGATCACAAACTTTGTCGGGGTGCCCTTCGGTGACGGACTCGGAAGTAAGCAGGTACTTGGGGGACTCAGTAAAAAGCAAAGGCATGTTATTTCTCCTGCCGGAACGGGCCTAGGTGCCCTGGTCCCAGCTATCCTGGTAGTGTTGTTGCTCGGCGGAAAGACTGTCTATGTTGATGCCCATGGACTCGAGCTTGAGACGGCCGACTTCCTGGTCGGTTTCGCGGGGAACGACATGGACACCTTTTCCGAGGCTATCCTGGTTCTTGACGAGGTACTCGGCACTCAGCGCCTGATTGGCGAAGCTCATGTCCATCACCGCGGAGGGGTGTCCCTCGGCAGCGGCGAGGTTGATCAACCGCCCCTCTCCGAGGAGGTAGATGTGGCGGCCGTCCTTGAGGGTGTACTCCTCAACGAAATCGCGAACCCCGCGGTGGCCGACGGACATTCCTTCGAGGGCAGGGATGTCGATCTCCACGTTGAAGTGACCGCTGTTGGACAGAATGGCGCCGTCCTTCATAACAGCGATGTGGTCGCCGCTGATGGTGTGGTAACCGCCAGTGACGGTGATGAAGACCTCTCCTTCGGCGGCGGCTTCCGCGCTGGGCATGACGGTGAAACCGTCCATGACAGCTTCGAGAGCGCGAATGGGGTTGACCTCGGTGACGATAACATGGGCGCCCATCCCGCGGGCACGGCTGGCGACGCCGCGTCCGCACCAACCGTAACCGCCAACCACAACCTTGCGACCAGCCCAGAGGATGTTGGTGGCGCGGGTGATGCCGTCCAACGTGCTCTGGCCGGTGCCGTAGCGATTGTCGAAGAAGTGCTTGGTCTCGGCCTCGTTTACGGCGATGATGGGGTAGGCCAACTTGCCGTCATTAGCCATGGCGGTAAGACGGATGACGCCGGTGGTGGTCTCCTCGGTACCGCCCAGGACGTTGGACAGGAGGTCGGCACGCTGGGTATGGAGACTGCTGACTAGGTCCGCCCCATCGTCCATGGTGTAGTGGGGCGCGTGATCCAATGCAGCATTGATGTGCCGATAATAGGTTTCGTTGTCCTCGCCTTTAATCGAGTAGGTGGGTATTCCGTACTCGCTAACCAGCGCGGCTGCGACATCGTCCTGAGTGCTGAGGGGATTGCTGGCGCAGAGCACCAGATCAGCGCCGCCAGCTTTAAGGGTGATGGCCAGGTTGGCGGTCTCGGTGGTGACGTGAAGACACAAAGAGTATTTGTATCCGGCCAGGGGCTTTTCCTGTTCAAACCGCTCTCGGACCAAACGCAGGACGCCCATTTCCCGCTCGGCCCATTGAATGCGGTTGACTCCTTCTCGCGCCAGAGACATATCCTTTACATCGCCGGCGGTGTTATTCGTGGTCAATATTCCTCTCCTTTTCCGAATTGGTTAACAGGGTCAGCAGGGTGAATTGAGCTACGGATCGGTGCCGTAGGAGGTCGGATGGTTGCCCGCAATCCAGTGGGGCGTGCCATCGTCGATATTGAACAAGGTTTCAGGGTCGAATCCCATGGAGGCAGCGACTTCGCAGCCCAGTCCGCTGCGGACGCCGGCTGCGCAAATGAACAGAAGCCGCTTGTCCTGGGGGACTTCGTCGATGCGGTCCACCAAGTCGTCGATGGGAATGTGAACAGCGCCGGTAACGTGGCCAGTGACCCATTCGTCATCGCGGCGAACATCCACGACGGCGGTCCCGTCGGGATCGCTGTCGAGAATTTGCCGGGCCTCGTTGGAATCTACCCGGTAGTAAGGCTCACCAGGTTGCTGCCTGGGCATGTGTAACCTCCCGAATGTTTATGGATCCAGGTAACGCCCGATAATGGGCGCGAGCCTGTGCCTGGTTGCTTCGGAGATACCCTGAGGGTGGGTGATGATGGTGTCCTTAAGTGCATTGGAGCAGGGACAGGCCCGTTCAGAGCCGAACCGCCCCACAACCTTTCGGATCATCTCCTTGGAGTTGGCGGTGTTCTTCATCAAATTCTGGACGACCATCTCGACGGTCACGTCGTCCTCGTGCTCGTACCAGCAGTCATAGTCGGTTATCCAGGCCATGGTGGAGTAGCAGATTTCGGCTTCCCGCGCGAGTTTGGCCTCGGGCAAGGCGGTCATGCCGATAATGTCGGCTCCCCAGGAACGGTACATTTTGGACTCGGCGCGGGTGGAAAAGGCCGGGCCTTCCATGACGACCATGGTGCCGCCGAAATGGATGTTAAGGTCCATTTCCCCGGCGGCCTGCTGGATGACCCGGGAAGAATCGGCACAGAAAGGCTCGGCGAACCCGACATGGGCAACAACGCCCTCATCGAAGAAAGTGTTGGCCCTCTGGCGTGTGCGGTCGATCAGCTGGTCCGGGATGACCAGGTCGAGAGGGGCGTAGCGCTCCTGAAGGCTGCCGACGGCGCTGACGGAGATGATGCGCTCGACGCCGAGCATTTTAAGAGCGTAGATGTTGGCGCGGGCGGGTATTCCGGTGGGGTTGACCCGGTGCCCCCGGCCGTGGCGGGGGAGGAAGGCGACGGACTGCCCTTCCAACTCTCCCAGGACGATGGCGTCACTCGGATCCCCGAAAGGCGTGTCAACCTCGAGCGTGGTGGCAGCTTCAAGGCCCTCGATTTCGTAGAGGCCGCTGCCGCCGATGATTGCTATGCTTGCTTCTCTTCTCCGCATGAACCTGTCCGCATGAACCTGTCTTCCAGGTGGATACTGCAGTTGAGGTGAGGGCAGTCTACTGGCGAAATGCCGGAATATCCTCAGCCCGGTAGAAGGTGGAACGGAAGACCCGGTTGGTCACCACGCCCTCCACATCTGGATAGAAGTAGGGGTTGATATATTCCCAGACCACCGCTCCTTCAGGGGTTACCTGGAAGATTCGGCCGAACATCCCCTCGGTCACCAGGGTGTTGCCGTTGGGCAGGCGCCGGGCTCCGGAAATGTAAGGGCTGAAGAAGTTGTATGGGGGACTATCCTGGTACTGCCAAACGATTTCATTGGTCCTGGGGTCCACTTCGATGATCCGGGAGGCAGGCAGGGCGACCTCCTTGCGATGGGAGCCGTTATCAAAGATGAGAACGTTTCCGTTGTCCAGGAGGCTGGGATCGTGCTGTTGGGCCAGAACATCGTAGCCGAGTTTCCACACTATCTTTCCGGTGGGCTTGTCGATGATGCCGACGGTGGAGATATGGCGGAAGCTGAACATGACCCGATCTCCGGGCAGGGGGACAACGGTGTTGGCGTGGCTCCACTCATCGCGAAGGTCATTGAAGGTGATGACGTCCTCCGAAAAGTCGAGGTGTTCCGCAGCGCGCCACTCCCAGACACGGTTTCCGGCGGCATCCACTTCAACAATAACGTCGGACCACATACCATAGTGGCGCTCGGATCCAGGGACGCCCCCCTGGATTCTGGAGGTGACCTCATCTGAGAGGAGTTCGACAGTGAGGTATATGGCGCCCCCGGTCTCTGTGCGGCGGGCGTCATGGTGGTGGTCTTTGTCGTGGTGCTCCCAAAGCACGTTGCCGTCCCAGTCGGCTTCGAGCATGACGCCGCCCTTGAACCGTTTCCAGGATGAAAAACGTTCCCAGGTATCGTCGCGTACCTTGCCTCCATAGAAAAGGTTGCCGTTGGGAAGCAGGTACCCGTAGAGGCCCGGGGGGTAAGGGAGTTTCCAGGTGTGGGCTTCGTCACCGTTCTGGCCCACGAGATACAACTCGCCGTCGCCACTCATGGGAGCGTACAGGACGTATCCGGGACAGGCTTTGTCGGGGTCCCACGCCGTCAGGCCGGTGAGGGACATTCTCCGTCTGGTCTGTTGGTCAATGGCAGTGATGGCTTGCTTCTCCTGGTGGTCGGGATAGCAGGGCAATACGTGGGCCCAGTACGGGTTAACCGGCGGCCAGTTTCAGGCTCTCCAGGTAGGGCGGGCGGCAAACCCCGTTTTCTGTCACGACAGCTTCGATGTACCGGTGGGGGGTTACGTCGAAGGCAGGGTTGAGGGCTTCAACTCCATCGGGAGCGGTGGGCTCGCCCTGGAAGTGAGTGACTTCATCCGGGGAGCGTTGCTCGATTTCGATTCCGGCGCCATCGGGCAGGCTTAGATCAATGGTGCTTACCGGGGCAGCTATATAGAAGGGGATGCCGTTTTCCCGGGCCAGCACGGCCAGGGAATAGGTGCCGATCTTGTTGGCGGTGTCCCCGTTGGCGGCGATGCGGTCGGCGCCGGTAATTACGCATCCGATGCGTCCCTGCTGCATCAACATTCCAGCGGCGGAATCGACGATGAGCTGGGAGGGGATGCCCAGGCGGTGGAACTCCCAGGCAGTGAGCCGTGCGCCCTGAAGGAAGGGACGGGTCTCGGTGTTGAACACATCGAACCGCTTGCCAGATTCCCAAGCGGCCCGAATAACGCCGACGGCGGTGCCATAGGCGGCGGTCGCCAAGGCTCCCGCATTGCAATGGGTCAGGACGGAACCGCCTTCGGGGATCAGACCCTGGCCGGCATTCCCCATGCGGCGGTTGACCGTCTCGTCTTCCTCCTGAATTCGGGAGGCTTCGGCCAACAAGGCCTGGGGAAGGCGCGTCGGGTCGGGTTCAGCTTCCGCAACAGCCAACATGCGCCGCACCGCCCATTGGAGGTTGACGGCAGTGGGGCGAGCCGATTCTATCTCTGCGGCAACCCCCCGCAACTGCGTCATGAAGTCCGCGCGGGAATCAACACGGATGTCACGGGCAGCCATCGCCACGCCGTAAGCCGCGGTGATGCCAATAGCCGGGGCGCCCCGAACCTGCATGTCCCGGATGGCCGAGATTGCGCCGTGATAGCCGGTGACTTCTATTACGGTTTCGCTCTTTGGGAGTTGGGTCTGGTCGAGCAGCTTAAGGCTGCCGTTCTCCCAGAGGATCGGTCGGATTTCGGTCAATGTGGATTACTCCAAGAGGGGTCACAAAGACTAACTGGAAAGGGATGTTTTCGCATCCCACAAAAAAAGCTTCTCCAAGGAGAGAAGCTCAACTGATTCTCAAGCTCCCTCATCTTTCGCTCCTGCTAGAGAAGCGTCGGATTTGGCACCGTGTCCTGCCGCCGCCTAGCCGACAGACAGGCCGGTTGCCTGGCTTCATCGGGCCGTTCCCTCCGCCGTTCTGGATAAGGGATCCAGAAGATTATTCGTTTGTAAATGCTTCAACAATACTACTAAGGGGGGATTTTCGTGTCAAGGAACGGAGGGTTTTGGAGAGGCCAGGGGAGAAGCAGCGACGCTGCGTTGAACCAAGCCAACCGGGGGCACGTAGCCGATCACAGGGAGCGGAAAAACCAACCCGGCACTGTCCCGGCGAAGTTTGACAGTGTTTTGAGCCGAAACCATAATGGCGCAACGACCCGGTGAGGTCCGCTTCATTGACAAGCAGCGCGAATACGGAGTGAGCGGAGAGTTGCGGCCGATGAACCCGGTTTGGCAGGCGGCTGGGGCACCTCCCATGGGCCTGTTTACCGACCTTTACGAGCTAACGATGGCGCAGGCTTATTTCGAGCACGGAATGAGCGGGACAGCGACGTTCGGGCTGTTCGTACGCCGGCTTCCCCCCAACCGGGGGTTCCTGGTGGCTGCCGGGCTAGGAGACGTCCTGGAATACCTGGAGGGACTCCGATTTGATGGCGGCGACCTGGCCTTCCTCGAATCCACGGGGATATTTACGGGGGACTTTCTTCGCTCCCTGGAAGGATTCCGATTCACCGGTTCGGTCCGGGCCATGCCAGAGGGGACAGTATTCTCCGAGGAGGAACCGGTCCTGGAGATAACGGCTCCCATCGCCGAAGCCCAAATTGCGGAGACGTTCGCAATCAACCAGGTCAACTTGCAGTCCCTGCTAGCCACCAAAGCGGCACGGTGCGTAGCGGCGGCTGAGGGCCGGGCGGTCTCAGACTTTGGAGCGAGACGTACCCACGGAACGGATGCCGCCATGAAGATGGCCCGGTGCGGGTACATCGGAGGTTTCCAGGGAACGAGCAACTTGCTGGCATCCAGGCGTTACGGCATCCCTCCGGTGGGCACGATGGCCCATTCGTTCATATCAAGCTTCCGGCGGGAGCAAGACGCATTTTCGGCATACGCCCGATCCTTTCCTGACCGTGTGGTCCTGCTGCTGGATACTTACGATACGATCGACGGGGCCCGCAACGCGGTCAGGGTCGGGAAAGAGTTGGAGGCCAATGGCCACCGATTGACGGGTGTCCGGTTGGATTCGGGGGACCTGGGAGAACTGAGCCGACATGTCCGGCGCATCCTCGACGGGTCAGGCCTGGGTTACGTCAGAATCGTCGCCAGCGGCGGCCTGGACGAATACAGTATCCTCGAACTGGCGCGAGCCCGGGCGCCAATCGATATATTCGGGGTGGGCACCCTGGTTGGTGTGTCAGGGGACGCCCCGTGGTCGGATATGTCATACAAGCTGGTGGTGTATGACGAGCGTCCGGTTATGAAGTTGAGCGAAGGGAAGGTCTCACCCCCGGGGTCAAAGCAGGTTTTCCGGTCTGTCGGCCCCGACGGAATGTTCGCCGGGGATGTCGTGGGCACGGAGGAGGAAGCACCTGCACAGGGGGTCCCGCTGCTGAGTCCGGTCATGCACGGCGGCCGACGATTGAGAGCTGATCCATCGCTGGATGAAATCCGGGAGACTTTGTCAGCACAACTGGAGAGGCTGGATGGAAAATACAAAGATATAAGCTCGCCGGAACGGTATCCCGTAACGTTCAGCCCAAAGCTGGCAGAACTCACTGACGAAGTCCGGGCAGACATCCTGAAGTCGAACTATCCTCAAAGCCTGGGCAGAAGGACCTGACGCCATGAAGATAGCTGTCTGCGTGAAATACGTTCCAGTGGTCGCCCGCATGGGGTTCGACTATGAGAACAAGACGATCATCCGGGAGGGAGTTCCTTCCGAGGTCAACCCGTTCGACCTGCTGGGCCTGACCCGTGCGGTGGAGCTGAAGTCTGGATCTTCGGATGAGGTGTTCGCGTTATCAATGGGGCCTCCCCAAACAACGGAAGGGTTGACCCAGTGCATCGCATTCGGGGCAGATAGGGCTGTCCTTCTGACGGACCGGGCGCTCGCCGGTTCGGATACCCTGGCCACGGCGCGGGCGTTGTCCCTGGCTTTGGCGAAGGAACAGCCTGACCTGATCATCTGCGGCAGGAACAGCGCCGACGCGGAGACGGGCCAAGTCGGGCCGGAGCTGGCGGAACTGATGGGACTGCCCCACGTCAGCCAGGTACGAAAGCTCGAGTACACCCCGGGGGGAGACTCGGTCACGGTGGAACGGGCGACGGATGAAGGGCATCAAGTCATCGAGTGCCCGCTGCCCGCAGTGGTCTGCGTCACCGAAGGGGTGGCGGAGGAACGGTTTCCCAGCAGGGAGGACCTGACAGCGGCGCAGGACAAACCGATCGAAGAGATTAGTTGTTCAGACCTTACGGGCGACCTTTCCCTGTTCGGGAGCGCAGGATCGCCGACGTGGGTGGAGGACATCCGGCTGGTGGAGCCAAGCCGGTTGGGGGAAGTGATTACCGGGGAGGAACCGTCCGACGCGGCTCGCCAAGTAGCCGAACGGCTGAAGGAAAGATTGGCCGCAATATCCGCGGAAGGCGCCGCCGGCCCAGGAGAAGTGGTAAGCGCACGGTATCCCGACAGCCAGGAACGAAGCATCTGGGTAGTAGCGGAGACTGCCGGCGGAGAAATTAGGCATGTAACCCTGGAGATGCTGGGCAAGGCGCGTCAACTATCAGAGATCACCCGAAGTGAGGTCGTCGCTGTTTTGATCGGCCTTTCGGGCACAGCCTCTGCCTCGGCGCTGGCAGCGTACGGAGCGGACAGGATCCTGGTTTTGGACAACTCCGCGTTGGGGCCGGTCTGCAGCCGGGCCGTCAGTGAATGTCTGGCCGATGCGATCGAGAATGCCCGTCCCTACGGCGTGCTCTTTGCTTCAACCCCGGACGGAAGAGACCTGGCATCGAGAATCGCGGCCCAGTTGCAGTTGGGCCTGACCGGAGATGCAATTGACCTGGAAATCAACAGCGACGGGCAGCTGGTCCAGTTAAAACCGGCGCTGGGAGGGAACGTTGTAGCGCCGATCTTGTCGAAGACGCTGCCCAACCTGGTGACTTTGAGGCCGGGATTGCTGTCCCCAGCACAACCCGACGAATCAGTCGAGGCGAGGATAGAAGAGATTCCGGCCATACGATTTGAAGGGGCTGATATAAGGGTGCTCGAAGAACACGCCTCTGAAGACGTGGGAGCCATCGCCCTGACGCAAGCCCAGATCGTTCTTGGGGTGGGCATGGGGATTGGCGGGGCGGAGAGTTTGCCGGAAGTCCAGGCCCTGGCCGGTTCCATCGGCGCCACGGTGGCAACGACGCGGAACGTAGTTCATTCGGGTTGGCTGCCTCACCAGGTGCAGGTGGGAATAAGCGGGCGCACGATCGCTCCGAAGGTGTACATCGCCATTGGAATTCGGGGGGCCTTCAACCACACTGTAGGTATTCAAAAGGCGGGAGTGATCCTGACAATCAACCGGAACCACCGCGCACCGATGTTCAAGGCGGCTGACTATGGAATAGTGGGGGACTGGAAGGATTTCCTGCCACCTCTCATCGAGGAGTTGAAGCCCGTCCTGGCAGACATGGCGTAGCGCCGATCTTCCCGGCATCGCGGGCGGGACAAAGTCACTCGCAGACCGCATCGAAGAATGCGCGAGCCGCCCTGATTGGTTGCGGAGGTTGGCGGGCTGACGTTCGGTTGCGGGTGACACTGAACCCAGTAGGCACTATAATTGCGGTGATTTCGGGCAGCGGTCAACACTAGCGCCGTCCCCGTTGAACTGCTCCCCCTTGGGAGGCCGCCCATGGACTTTGCATTTACGCCGGAACAGGAAGCCCTGCGCAATGAAGTGCGGGAGTTTATTGCCGAGCACGTCACGGATCAAATCCTGGCAGAAATCGAAGAGTCCGGGATCCGAAACCGGGGCCCCAAGACCCGCGAGATGTACCGGCAAATCGGGGATAAAGGCTGGATCGGGATAAGCTGGCCGGAAGAGTACGGGGGTCAAAGCGGCAGCCGAATCGACCAGTACATCGTCGAAGAGGAGTTCGCCCGGGTTGGGATAACGGTCGGCGGAGCCGGAAGCGGAGCTCCCGCCATCCTAGCGGCGGGGACGGAGGAGCAGAAGAAGTACTTTCTCCCGGGCCTTATCAGGGGAGAGATTGCATTCGCACTGGGATTTAGCGAGCCACAAGCCGGTGCGGACCTAGCGGGCTTGCAGTGCCGCGCAGTGCGCGATGGCGACGAGTTCGTCATCAACGGCCAGAAGATGTTCACAACGGCCGCCCACTACGGCACCCATATCTACCTGATGGCCCGCACTGACCCCGACGCACCCCGGCACCGGGGCATCTCGATTTTCCTGGTTCCCATGGAAACCCAGGGAATTACTGTGCGTCCCCTTTGGACCATCCAGAACGATCCGGTGGCTCCGCCGCGCACCACCTATGGGGACCGGCGTACCAACGAAGTGTTTTTCGAGGACGTCAGAGTTCCCGCATCGTGTATGTTGGGCGAAGAGAACACGGGCTGGTACGTGGGGGCGATGGGCCTGAACCTGGACCGAGTAGGAGCCAGCCGCTATTTGATTTCGGTGCAGCGGGACGAGGACATTGTCAATTGGGTGAAGGAAAACGACTTGAGCGGGGTTAGTCCGGCCCAAGACCCGGCAGTGCGGGACCGGCTGGCAGAGCTTTGGGTCGAAGCCCAGGTGTGCCGCCTAATGACGATGCGGAGCATGTCACTGGTCGAGCGGGGAGGAAGTTTCACATACGAAGGGTCCGCAGAGAAGGTGTGGGCGCCCGAGCATGGAGTGCGGACTACGGAGACAATCGCGCAGATCCTCGGGCCATACGCGCAACTGCTGCACGGTTCGGAAGATGCGGTGGAGGAAGGCATATTTGCCCACAACCTGTTGGGGGCGTTCCAGTCGGGAATTAACCACGGCAGCACCCAGGTGATGCGGGACCAGGTGGCCCGACGAGGGCTCGGGATGCCACGGGGTTAACCGAGATACCTTACCGGAATATTCAAAAAGGTCTGAGGTCGGATGGACGTTTTACCCAGCGAAGAAGAACTGATGATGAAAAACCTGGCCAGGGAATTCCTGGAGGCGGAGTGTCCTCCGCTGCTGGCCAGGGAAATGGAGAAAGACGAAGCGGGGTATTCATTGGAGCTGTGGACCAAGATGGCTGCCCTCGGGTGGTTGGGCACATCGGTTCCTGAGGCTTACGGGGGACAGGGCCTCCCTCTAACATATCTGGGGTTGATTCTCGAGGAAGTGGGACGCGCCATAGCCCCGGTGCCGTTTCATTCAACGGTAGTCCCGGCTCTTACCATCGCGGAATACGGTTCCGGCGCACAGAAGCAGGAAGTGTTGCCGAGGGTCAGCCAAGGCAACATCATTATGACGTGGGCGTTTCAGGAACCCGACCCGCGCTTAACCCCGGAAGCAGTCCAGACCCAGGCAGTTGCCGAGGGCGACGAATTTGTCATCACCGGCACCAAGATGTTCGTGGACAACTTCAATGTCGCGGAGAAATGCCTGGTGGCTTGCCGGACGTCCCCTGCATCCGGCACAAACCACGGACTTTCGCTGTTCCTGGTGGATACCAATGCTGCAGGGATTGTCCAAACGGCGCTAACGACGCTGGCCAAGGACAAGCAGAGCAAGGTGGACTTCAACAGGGTCCGGGTGCCCAAGTCTGCCCTGATAGGAGAACTGGACGAGGGCTGGCCGATTGCTTCCCGAATGTTGGACCAAGCCACCGTCCTGCTCTGTACGCAGATGGTAGGGGCAGCACGAAAAGACATTGAGATGGGAATCGAATATTCCAAGAACCGGGTAGCGTTTGGCCGTCCAATAGGTGCGTTCCAGTCGGTGCAGCACATGTGCGCGGACATGACGATCTGGGTGGATGGAGCGCAACTGCTGACCTACGAGGCCCTGTGGAAGATGGACAATGACCTCCCTTCTAGCGTCGAAGTTTCCCAGGCCAAAGCGTTCTGCAACGACAAGTGCCAGGCCGCCGTTCGAAGCAGCCAAGTCCTCCACGGCGGGATGGGGTTCATGATGGAGTTCGATTTGCACCTGTGGTACAGGCGGGTTTGTGCGTGGAGCATGAGGTTGGGAACAAGTTTCGAGCACCGGAACAGGGTTGCCAGCGCCCTCCTGGACCAGCCGGGCCGGGTGCGCCTGGGAATGGACCTCGCAGCAGTTTAGGTTAGATTCAAACGGGTGCCGCGGAATACTCCGGTCCCGTTACCACACTCCAGGAGTAAAGCAAATGCCGAAGGACCCCGTTTGCGGCAAGGAAATCGACGAGTCCGGCGCCCGGGCGACAACCGGCCAGACGGCGTTCGGAGCTTCGGAAGTGGACCCCAACATGGGAACCCGAAGCTTCCACAACGGGCAGTGGTACTATTTCTGCAGCCTGGATTGCCGAACGAAATTCCTCGCCAGCCCATCCAACTACGCCGATTAGAAGCGTCAGCATGGCGGGATTGGCGAGGGAACCGTCTCGGAGCAACAATCCGCACCTAGCATTCACAGAGCAATCTTCCGTTCCTTCAGGACAACTAGGAGGCAGGCAATGCACGTAGGGCTGGTTATGGAGTGCGACTACCGGCAGGATCGCACCCAAGAGGAAGCCTTCTCGGAGGCTTTCGACATAGCGGAGACCGCCGAAGAATACGGTGTGGACGGAGTTTGGCTGGCGGAACGTCACTTCGCGACCCACCGGCGCCCCGGTGATCCAATGGGCGCGGGCATCCCGTCGGTGGTTTCCGTACCCTTGGTGTGGGCGGGCGCCATAGCGGCCCGGACCAAGAACCTGCGAATAGGCACCGGAGTCAGCGTCCTCCCTCTCTGCCATCCAATCCGCCTGGCTGAAGAGGCGGCAACGGTAGACCAGATCAGCCAGGGGCGGCTGGATTTCGGCGTGGGACGGAGCGGGTTCCCGAGGTCTTATATCGGATACGGGATACCTTACGCTGAGAGCAGGGAACGGTTCCAGGAAAACCTGGAGATTATCTGCAAGGCGTGGAATGACGACCGGCTCA
The DNA here is from genome assembly GCA_951812535.1 of uncultured Dehalococcoidia bacterium. Classification (GTDB taxonomy): domain Bacteria; phylum Chloroflexota; class Dehalococcoidia; order Lucifugimonadales; family UBA3495; genus CATOSK01. The sequence continues at coordinate 258,704 of CATOSK010000004.1, forward strand.
CCTACGAGGGCAAGTATTATTCCTTCGACAACTTGTCAGTGATGCCCCGGCCTTACCAGAAGCCGCACCCGCCGATCCGCATTGCTGCCACCACCATGGACACTTTCCCGATTGTGGGACAGATGGGGTTCCCGGTCGTCTCCGGGCTGCGGGGCTTCACCATCCCAGAGGTAGCGCAGAACCTGGAAGCCTACCGGACTGCCTGGCATGAGGCAGGACACGAAGGGCACGGGGATGTTTACCTGCGGGTGCCGATATATGTGGGTGATGACTACGAACGGGGAATAGGGGAACCCGAGGAAAGCACGATGCGGTCCTACCGCCGTCTGGCGGAAACGTTCCGGCAGTCGGCGTCCGCGGCGGGGACCACGATCTCGGAGGAAAGGCAGGAACGGTACGAGCGCCTTTCGGAGGTCACCTACGAAGACTTGTTGAAAGACAGGTTGGCCTACGGAGACCCGGAAGCAGTGACCCGCAAATTGCTGAATCTGAAGAACGAGTTGGGATTGTCGGGCGTCATCATGGAACCCAACGTCGGGGGTCAATTGACGGCACAACAGGTGCTGAACTCGATCCGGCTCTATGGGCAAGAGGTTGGGCCGAAGTTGCGGGAGTGAGCCGCCGCCTGAATTCAACGGCGTATTTGCCCCCGGCCTGACCGCCGGGGGTTTTGCTTGGGCCGGGCTTCTCCAGAAACGAGCCGCGGCATTCCTTGTCGGACGGTGAGGCAGGAATCTATGGCGTGGATTTATCTTGCGGTTGCGGGGGTACTGGAAGTCGGATGGGCGGTGAGCTTGAATTACACCGACGGATTCTCCCGAATCATTCCGACGGTGCTGACGGGAGTGTTCCTGCTGGGGAGCATGTTTTTCATGGGCCTCGCAGTGCGCGACCTTCCGTTGGGGACAGCATACGCGATCTGGGTGGGAATCGGGGCGGTGGGTACGGCGGCGCTTGGAATCGTCCTTTTCGACGAGTCCAGGGACTTCTGGCGAATATTTTTCCTGGGACTGATTGTCGTGGCGCTGGTGGGACTGAAGCTGACGACGAAGTGATCGAAGGCTTCCCACGGCTGGGGATTCAGCGGCGGAGGAAGTCCTGGACGGAGGCGACAGGCTCACCGTCCTTGAAGGCGATGGGGCGGGTGACGCTGAGGTTGTAGGCGGACGAAAGGACGGCGTTCATGTGACGGCCATACCCACCCGCGACGACGAGGAGAATGTTAGAGGGCCGGGGGACGATGGGCATCATAGCGTTGTCGTCGTCCATGTCGACGAAATCAGGGGGGATGACGGTGCCCCAACCGCCACGGTTGCGGAGGGCGCCGACCGGGTTCTGGGCACGTTGGTAGATGTAGTCCCGGACCCGTTCCTTGTCCCAGCCGTGCTGGTCGAGCCAGTTGGCGGCTTCGGAAGTGACCACCAGCATCTGCTCGCCCTCGACACCGCTGCGGTAGACGCCGTTGGCGCCGAGATGACGCATGGCAGAGGCGGCGCTTTCCAGATAAACATCGGGGGTCTGACTGACGAGGTCGTTGATGTTGTGGGGACCCTCGGCACAGAAGACGGTGACGGAGCTGGTGGCCACGGGCAATCCGCGTTCGATGTGGAGAGAACTCCAGGGGGTGTTTTCTTCGTCCTCACCGATGCAGTAGGAGTATTTGCCGGGGTGGCCATGGGTAGCCATGTCGGTGACGCCGGGGAGGCCGCCACCAATGTTGCCGCAGATAAGGCGGATCGCCCGGCCGATGGTGGCGTTGGCGCGCCAGCCTTGTCCAAAGACGTTCTGACGGCAGTTGATCTCGAGTTCGTTGCGAATGGGGCCGTTGACGATTACGAGATGGCCCCCAGGGTGAGTGGTGGTCTGGCGGCCATAGAGATTGTAGGGCGGGTCGGCGACGGCCTCGACGCACGTTATGACAACGGGCAGGTATTCGGGACGGCAGCCGGCCATGACGGCATTGATGGCGATCTTTTCAACGGTGGCCTCGCCGCCGCGGGGTTCCAGGGTGGCGATGACCTCGCGGCGGTCCCGGTCGGTGTAACGCAGAGCGGCCTCAACCAGTACTGAAGTTGGGGGAATGATGGGTAGACCATCGGTCCAGCCAGCGTCGTAGTAACGGTCGAAAATGGCGGAGGCGTCAGGTTCGACGTCGAAGGTGTGGGCGGAGGGGCCGAGGTCGGGCACGGGGTTGCCCCAGCTACTCCCGGACGAGGGCCCGGACGACATCCCGATACTGGCTGGAGATGTCTTCGCGGACGAGGTCTTCGGGCTTGGCCGCCACGGGATGTTGAATGATGGCCATGGGCAGGTCGGGCATTTTCTGAAGGCGGGTGAGCCTACGGCCGTAGTCGGCGAAGGAGTGGGTGACGACGGTGAGGGACGGGATGCCGTGCCGTTCGAGAGCCATGCAATCGTGGACACTCCACGACGTGCAGGAGCCTCAATCCCCTACGGCGGCGATCACCGCATCGACTTCATCGGTGAGCTTCTGCCCCAACTGAGGGCCCATCCCGCTGACGCTTTGCTTCCGGTAGTAGCGGAACTCCGCTTCAGGGAACTGGGCTCGGAGCTGGTCTTCCACCTGGCGGAGGATTACCTCGGCACGGTCCTTGGTGTTGTCGATTAAACCAACGACGCGGCCGTCGAGGGTGGTAGGCCGGGGAGCCAAGTTGTCCTGGCCGACGCGCTCATCAGCCGTGGGGTCGTAGACGGTTATGCGGCCAGCGGTCATAGATGCCTCCCAATTCCTTCCATGCTCACGGCAGCCAAATCATTGGGCCAAGGATACCACAGGGGACGGAGCGAATGCCTTAGACTACGACAAAAGCGGGCATTTCAGGACAGTTGAGCGCAGAGGCAACCGGAGTCTTGTCCTGTAGTTGCCGGTTGGAGTCCGGTATTGTCGCGGCTGAATCAAGGAGAAGAAATTACTGTCGCATTCAGTTGCATTCCGTCGCATTGGGTCAGATGGGTAAGGGCCAAGGTTCCGGCGAGAATAGTCATCACTTCCATATTTGCCTAGGAGAGTGGGGGTTGGAAAGGGGCGGGTGTCAGTGGGACACAGTCTATCGCATGAGGGCCAGTTTGGTGGAACTTCCAGTGGACGGCCAATACGATACTGTGAGGAACAGACAACGGGGGTTTGGATTCCTGCCCCCGCCTACGCGGGAGCAGGCTCTGCGCAGCTTTCGCAACATACGAATGACGGAAGGACCGACGGAAGGACCGACGGGGAAGCGCTCTCAACGCGCGTGGTGACTGTTGGGCCGAGGGTTGGGATGGGCAAGGATATAATGCTGGGCCACGGCAGCGGTCGTGAGCGTCGGGTAGGATGGGCCGGAGCGAACGGACCGGGCGCCCCCGGAAAGACAGGCCAGGAAACGCCGGAGGAGAGGGCCAATTGGGAGCGGCGGAGGCAACGAGGATAAGGGACCTTCCCCGGGAGCAACGGGGGGTTATACGGGCCTGGTGCATGTACGACTGGGCCAATTCGGCGTTCGCCACGTCGGGCGTGGCGGCGATTTTCCCGGTTTACTTCGTCTTCCTGTTCAAAGAAGCGCTGGGGGAGAGCGGGACGTTCCTGGGGATAACCTTCACCAGCAGTTCCACCTGGAGCGTAGGGGTGGCGATTTCCACGATGATCGTTGCGTTGTCCAGCCCGGTTTTGGGCGTGATTTCGGACAGGATACCAATCAAGAAGGTATTGCTGCGAACATACATTTGCGCGGGGTCGCTTTTCACTGCACTGGCGTTCTTCTCGGCTTACACTTCCCAGCCCTGGGCGTGGATGCTGGGGATGTTCACACTGGCGAACATCGGGTTTGCGGGTTCGCTGGTGTTCTACAACTCGTTCCTGCCTCACATTGGACCCAGAACCCTGCTGGACGACATCAGCAGCCGGGGATTCGCCTACGGGTACGCGGGCGGAGGGTTGCTGTTACTCGTCCACCTGGGGTTGATCCTGGCGACCCAGGGTTCCGACATAGCCGACCTGGTGACCCGGTTAGCCATTGTCTCCATTGGCGCCTGGTGGTTCGGGTGGAGCCTGTGGATAGTGAGAGTGTTGCCCGAACCTTCGGTGGTGAGGACCACAGGCAGCCTACCCGTGGTCGGCGCATTGGGGATGGGATTCCGGGAACTGGGAAACACATTAAGGGAGCTGTCCCGATTCCGGGTGGCGATCAGGTACCTTTTTGCGTACGTGCTGTTCAACGACGGAATTCAGACGGTCCTGGCCATTGCAGGGGCTTTCGCGGCGGACACGCTGGGGATTCCGCTGGCGTTCAATATGGCGACCATCGTGATCATCCAACTGGTAGCGGTGCCGGGAGCGACGGGGTTCGGTTGGCTGGCGGACAAGATCACCACGAAACGGGCGCTGGGAACCGCCCTGATCGGGTGGATCATCGTCATACTGTTCGGGATTGGAATCGCACCACTGGGGCCACAGGAGCACGAAGACTTTGATTTCCAATTGGACTACCGGGACGGCTCCAGCGTTTATGTCGTTGCCGCAGCCCCGCATTTAGACGGCGGCGGCCGGGTGCTGAAATCCGAAGGGGACAGTTGGGAACTCAAGGAAGGAGCAATGTTCAGAAGTGAAACCGGGCCGGCCCTCCGGGATGCGGTGGCGGGGGAGCATGGAATCGGTTATACGCTTTCGTTCCGGGGCGGGCCGATGGATGGGGAATCGGCGGTTGGACCGGAGCATCCGTCCGTGCTGGGGAGGGGAGTGCTGGACTGGTGGCCGGGGTTGGTGAGGGACACGGTGTGGCGGCCGCTGGGCCTGGATGCGGGCTACCAATGGCTGCTGCTCGGGGTTTCGGTAGGAGTCGTAATCGGGGGAAGCCAGGCATTGGCGCGGAGCCTGTTTGCCCAGATAACGCCGCAATCCCGGAGCGGGGAGTTCTTTTCCTTCTTCGGGTTCATGAGCCGGGCGTCGTCGGTGTTCGGGCCGATGATTTACGTTATTGCGACGGCGGTGTTCGACACACGGGTGGCGGTTACGGCCATCCTGTTGATCATCGTCGCGGGTACGATCCTCCTGAGGTGGGTGAACGTGGAGGAAGGGGCACGGGTCGCAGAGATGGAGAACCGGCGGGTCCAAGGAGGCCATCCTTAACCGGAGCTGAAACCAGGGGAGGTTTGGGCAGGCCGGTCAGTCCTGGCCGTACCAGTCCGGGTGGACGGCCTGCAGGCCGAGCTGAGGCCAGGCGCAGGGGGCGCCGCATTTTTCCAAGCGTTCTTCCAGAGGGAGGGCGTCGTCCCAGTGATAGGCGATGATGCGGCGGCCGGTCCAGCCGGAAGCGTCGTCGGAAGCGACCCAGACGACGGGGGACTGCATGACTTCAGGCTGGATGAGGGTGCGGGGGCTGGTGCCGCCGGGCGGTATCACCATGTTGGTGGCGGTGGCACCCCCGGGGGTTACTACGTTGGCGGTGACGCCGGTGCCCTCGAGGTCCTGGGCCATGATGGCGACGAGGGCTTCGTGGCCGGCCTTGGAGGGGCCGTAGGGAGCGCCGCCCTTGCGCCACATGGTGTCCATGCTGGTGGTGACGCTGATGATGCGGCCGTGGCCCTGCTGGACCATGTGGGGGGCGACGGCGTGGGACATGATGAAGGGGCCGCTGAGGTTGACGGCGATGACACGGAGCCAGCCGGCGGGGTCGATGTCCCAGAAGTCGGTGCGGCGACCGGAGACATCGGGGGAGGTGAATCCGCCGGAGCGGAGGTTGATTCCGGCGTTGTTGACGAGGATGTGGAGTCCTCCCATCTCTTCGATGGTGCGTTGGACGGCCTGGTCGACGGATTCCGGTTCGGTGACGTCGGCGATGATGGGCAGGACGGCATCGTCGCCGCCGATCTCGCGCATATCGTTGGCGGTCTGGTCGAGCCAGTCGTCGTTTATGTCAAGCATGGCGACGCGGGCGCCGGCGCGAACGAGTCCGGTGGTGATGGAGCGTCCCATGCCGATGGGGCTGGCGGCTCCGGTGACGATGGCGACTTTTCCTTCGAGGGGACGGGACGAGGTGGTCATGGTTGCGCTCCACAATTTAGTGCAAGGTGTTGCGGGTCAGGGGTGATTATACGGTGAGCTGGAGGCAGTAACAACGCTGGTTGACGGCCGCGGCAAATGGTCCGACTTCCGGCTTCCCAGAGGTTCCAAGCGGGATGCTCAACGACAAATCCAAGGACTGACAGACGCAGTAACGTCGAAATGCAACTATTGCGTTCTGTCCAGGAAGGGTATCGGGTTGCGGCACCACCATGAAGGTGTGAGCCCAACAAACCGGTCCCGATTCCACGGTTGAAGGGGGGCCGGGGCGTCTATATACTCGGCTTGGGACGAGGGCGGCGGGAGCAGGGGAGGGTTTGCCTGGGTTGGCGTTCCAGAGGGGGAGGGATTTACGGGGATCTGGGTCCCCGCCTACGCGGGGATGACGGAAAGAAGGGTTTGCTCCGGTTGCCGTTCTTGAGGGGACGTTTTACCGGGGTCTGGGTCCCCGCCTGCGCGGGGATGACGGAAAGAAGGGTTTGCTCCGGTTGCCGTTCTTGAGGGGACGTTTTACCGGGGTCTGGGTCCCTGCCTACGCGGGGATGACGGAAAGAAGGGTTTGCTCCGGTTGCCGTTCTTGAGGGGAGGTCTTACCGGGGTCTGGGTCCCCGCCTGCGCGGGGATGACGGGAGAGATGGCGGATGGGGGTCGCGTTCCTGTGGCAGAACGGCGGCAGGGAGGGGTTGCCCCACGGTAGCGCTCTGGCGAAGTTTTTGCGGGGGTCTGGATTCCCGCCTGCGCGGGAATGACGGAAGAGGGGAGCGGGTATGACGGGAGGGGAGCGGGTATGACGTTCCTGCACGGGAATGACGGGGGAGAGGGTAGGCAAGGGGGTGGAGTTCTCGAGGGACAGGGGATGGATCCCTGCCTCCGATGGAACGACGATGGGATATATTTCAGATGGAGGGGCGATGCGGTTTGGTCACTTTTTCTATCCGATGAAGTTTGATGACTCCCGAGATGAGGCGGAAATCCAGGGATGCCTGGCGGAGGCGGAACTGGTGGAGGAGCTGGGATTTGACGCCATCTGGATAGCGGAGCATTACTTCACCGGGGAGTGCGTCTACGGCGACCCGCTGGTTTTCGCCAGCGCGGTGGCGATGAAGACGCAGCGGGTGGACATCGGGTTCGGCATCCTGGAGCTGCCGCTGCACAATCCGGTGCGGGTGGCGATCCAAACGGCGCTGCTGGACAACCTGTGCCAGGGGAGGCTGATCGTCGGGACGGCCAAGGGTTCGAACTACAACGCCTACGAGTACATCGGGTTCGGGTCGAATCCGGACCTGGGGGTAGAGCAGCTGGAGGAAGCCGAGGAACTGCTGGTGAAGGCGTGGACGACGGACAACGTGGAATTCGAGGGGAAGCACTACAAGGCGGCGTTTCCTTCGGTGCGGCCGCGTCCCTACCAGAAGCCGCATCCGAGGCTGGCGCGGGCGTGCCTGGACGAGGGGTCGATACGGGCGATGGGGAAGATCGGGCGTCCGGTGCTGCTGCGGGGGCGGTCTACGAACGCGACGGGGGAGGCAATCCGGGTGTACCGGGAGGCGATGGAGGAAGCCGGGTTCGAGGAGGAGGCTATCGAGGCCAACCTGGACCAGATCTGGGTGTGGCGGGAGATGCACCTGGCGGACACGGACGAGGAGGCCCTGGAGGAGTTTCTCGGGGCGCAGCTGGAGGCGTACAAGAGCATGGAGCACTACCGGACACGATGGAATCCGCCGGAGTATTCGATGGACCGGCAGGCCCCGCCGATGGGGCCGGAGGGCTATGCGGCGCATCCTGATCCCGGGGCGGCGGAGAGTATTGTGGGCAGTCCGAGGCGGGTGGCGGAGCAGCTGGAGCAAATGCGGGAGGTTGGCATCCGAAACCTGATGCTGACGAACCGGGGATTGATGTCGGCGGAGAAGACGGAGAGGTCGCTGCGCCTGTTGAGCGAGGAGGTTATGTGGAGGTTTCGGGGGTGAGGGGGATTGCGGGTTGGTGAGGGAGTAACAGAGGGTGGGGCGACCTCTGCACGGAGACTTTGGGGTTTCAAGGAGTTTTGTTGCAGGTGTTTGACTATTGCTACCAAGCCACAGGGACTTGGTCTGGGGAGATTGGCCAACGTGGGCGCAACTAACGACCGGCAAGATGGAATCAACAGAGATAAACCGGAGTCGCACGGATTCGTGCGATTGGGGGACATCCTCCGCCAGATGATGGCGCACGGTCTTCCAGGGCAAACCGATATCCATACCGGATTCCAAGACTTGGACATGTTGCTCGGTGGGTTGCAGCGGTCCAGCCTCGTCGTTCTAGGGGCATTGAACGGGATGGGAAAGAGCGCATTGGCGACCAACATCGCAGTCAACGTTGCCCGCGGCGGAGGGGCAGTTGGGATTTTCGACCTGGGTATGAACCGCCAACAATTGGCGATACGGCTCCTTGCGGCCGAAGCTGGAGTGGACGCACAACGAATTAGCTTGGGCTTGTACACAGAGGCCGAGGAAGCGTTGATCGTCAAAGCGGTCGGTGAACTGCGAGGCATGCGTTTATACACTGACCATCCGCCGTTAACCAACATTGTTGACATACATGATACCTCCCGGGAAATTGCGGGCCAAGATAGGTTGGATCTGCTGGTCGTGGACTACCTGCAGGCAATCAGATCGCAGCAGGGTATGCTGAGTGGCAGCAACCGAGCGCAGGAAATCGGTTCGATTACCCGCGCATTGCGGGGTATTTGCGCAGAATTGGACGTTCCCATAATTGTGTGCTCACAGCTGAGCCGGTCAGTGAGCAACCGGCCAGAACGCCGCCCTGTGCTCACCGACCTTCGTGACAGTGGTAGCATAGAGGAGGATGCGGATATCGTTTTATTTATCCACCGTGAAGATGCCCTTTACTCTGAAGAAGATTGGGACAAAGTGTTCCCAGGCCACCCCTATCCCCGCGGAGCAGCAGAGATTATCGTAGCCAAGAATCGTCATGGCCCCACAGGCAGCGTGATGTTGCGTTTCCGGGACAATTGCATGCGGTTTGAGTCCCGGGAAACCTGAAGGGTAGAGCATAAACGACAATAGAATGCGTCAATATTTGGAGGCTTGGCGTGTGCGTTAGGGAAATTAGGGGTTTGAAGCGAAGTGGCAATTAGGAAGAATAGGAGACAATTGACAGTCAAAAGGTGTTCGGTTTGGGCAAAGCGGCGGCGGTTGGAGCGGTCCACGGGGGTCTGGATTCCCGTCTGCGCGGGAATGACGAGGGGACTCGGGAATGACGGGAGGGGATTGGGGATTAGTGGGATGTTTTGATAGGGGGAGTGGCAGGACAGCGGAGAATATTGGGGCAGGAATGATTGAGGAACAGAGACTGGGGGCGACACCCTGGTCCGACCAGCCCAACTTTCCGGTAGGCGGGCAACGATGTAAAATTGGGAAATCATCGCAACTCGCGAGGGCCGCGAAACGAGGCCAATAACCGCCTGCCGGGTGATGGGCTTAACCGACGATCCCGGACAGGGGGGCGACGCAACCAAAGCGGGGGCTCAATTTTTGGTTCACAGGTGGAGGAGGCAGCTTTATGGAGGTTGTGACCCGCAAACTAGATGACCGCCTGACCTTGCAGATTCCCCAGAACTTTGCCTCGGAACTTGGGTTTGAACCCGGTACGGAGGTGTCGGTGACGACCCTTGGAGGAACGATAATTATCCGTCCGGCAAGGCAGCCCAACCTGCTGGATAAACTTCTCGAACAGGTGGACGAGTCCAACCTTCACGGTGAGACTTCAACGGGGCCGGCCTCCGGAAGAGAGGAATGGTAGCCGACAACACTTCGGCGCCAAAAAGGGGCGATGCGATTTACCTGGATTTCGATCCACAAGCGGGGCGCGAACAAGCAGGACGGCGCCCCTCTTTGGTGCTTTCCCCCCGCGCATACAACAGCAAGGTGGGGTTGGCAATAGTTTGCCCGATTACGACACAGGCGAAGGGATACCCGTTCGAGGTCAACATACCGGAAGGGCTGGGCGTACACGGAGTAGTCCTGGCAGACCATGTGAAGAGCCTGGACTGGAAAAGCAGGAACGGCAAGGTTGATTGCCAACTTCCCGACTACGTGGTCGAAGACGTCCTCCAAATGCTAAACACGCTCACCGGGCCAGTCGCGAGTCCATAGCGAATAGATAAACGGACATCCGCAAATTGAACCAGGCGCGACCTTGGCGGCTGTTTCCCCCGTTTCGAATGAAACCACCTTCGCACCAAGTTCGCGGGCTTTCAGACCGAGCAGGACAACCCACATCTGAGGGGATGATTGGGTAGGACGGGCAGCGTTCCAGGGATTGACGGGGGTCTGGATTCCCGCCTGCGCGGGAATGACGGGAGGGGGTTGGCGAATAACGGAAGGATTAACAAGCGGAAGGTAAGGGTTATCCCAGGGGTTTTTGGATAGTCGGTCAGAGAGGAAAGGAGCAGCATTATGGTTAGTAGGAGTCCGGTGATTGATGTGCAGGTGCATTGCTACCAGAGGAACACGGCGGAGACGCCGTGGGCGGGGTTTATACAGGGGCCGGAGGAGATGACGGGGGACGATATGGTGGCGGCGATGGACGGGCTGGGGATAGACGGGGCGCTGCTGGTGTCGCCGTTTGCGATTTACCGGTACGATCCGAGTTATGCGCTTTCGGTGTACGAGAAGCATCCGACACGGTTCGGGGTGATCCGGCCTTTTGATCCGACGTCGGAGAGCATCGAGGCGGAGATGGAGGAGTGGACGGGCAGGCCGGGTGTGGTGGGGGCGCGGATCATGCTAACGGCCTACGATTTCTGGGCGGACCACCCGGGGTTGAACCGGATCATGGCGGCGGCGGGCCGAGCGGGTGTTCCGGTAAACGTGATGTGCTCGACGAGGCTGCCGGTCCTGGGTGAACTGGCGAAGCAGAATCCGAACACGCGAGTGGTGATTGACCACCTGGGGATTGTCCAACCGCCGGAGCCGCCTGCCCCGCCCGAAGCGTGGGCGGACCTGCCGCTGGTGCTGTCGCTGGCGGAACTGGACAACGTGGCGATCAAGATTTCCGGGGCCGGGACGCTGGCCCATGAGCCGTTCCCCTATGGGGATATCTGGGAGCCGTTGCGGATGATTTTCGATGCCTTTGGTTTCGAGCGGTGCATGTGGGGGACGGATTGGACGCGGGCGATTAATCTGCTGACCTACGAGCAGGGGGTCGAGGCGTTCCGGGTGACGGACCAGCTTTCAGAATCGGAGCGGGCGGCGCTGATGGGCGGGACGCTGCGGGAGATCTACAAGTGGGAGCCGGGGGGATAACCGGGGAGACGTTGGGGGATGCATCCCCCAAACCCCCTGGGAAAAGGGGGTCCGCCGCCTGGGGAAGACAATACGTAAAGGAGGGGGCGATGAAGACGATTGAGGTGGACTACTCGAAGCGATGCGGAGATGAGCCGGGGAAGGGGCACAACCGGTGGCACCCGGATATTCCTCCGGCAGTGACAGCCGATCTGGGCGAGGAAGTGGTGATGCAAACGAGGAACGCGTTCGATATGCAGATCACTCCTGCATCTCAAGCGGCGGACCTGTTGAATGCGGACCTGAACCTGGTGCATCCTCTGACCGGGCCGGTGTACGTAAACGGGGCGGAGCCGGGGGACCTGCTGGAGATCAATATCCAGAATATCGAACCGGCCGGGTGGGGGTTCACGACGATTCTGCCGGGGTTCGGGTTTCTGCGAGACGTGTACACGGAGCCATATATCGTCCACTGGGAGATGCGGGACGGGTACGCGCAATCGGAGCAGCTTCCCGGGCTGCGGGTGCCTGAAGCGTCCTTCATGGGCACGATCGGGGTGGCACCGTCGCGGGTCCTGCGGCAAGAAATCCTGTTGCGGGAGGATGAACTGCTGAGGAGGGGAGGCATGGTAGTGGGGCCGACTCCGGCAGGAGCGGTTCCGGGGGATGAGCCGTTCGCCACGGAGGGGCTGCGGACGATCCCGCCGCGGGAAAACGGGGGCAACGTGGACATCAAGCAACTGACCGGGGGGACGAGGCTATTCCTGCCGGTGTTTGTCCCGGGGGCGCTGTTTTCCGCCGGGGACGCTCACTATGCACAGGGAGACTCGGAGTGCTGCGGGACGGCGATCGAGATGGACTGCACCTTGCATGTGTCCTTCCAGGTGAGGAAGGGCGAGGCGGCGAGCCGGGGGATCAACTTTCCGTATTTTGAGCGGGACGACTACTTCACTGCTCCGGAGATGGCCGCTCCGAGGCGATTCCTGGCGGCTACCGGGATGTGCATTTCCGACGGGACCAACGAGTCGGAGCACGCGACGCTGGCATCGCGGCAAGCGCTGCTGAACATGATCCACCTGCTGATTGAGCGGGGCTGGACGCGGGAGCAGGCGTACTGCATCTGCAGCGTGGCGGTGGACCTGAAGGTGAGCGAGGTGGTGGACGTGCCGAACTTCGTGGTGTCGGCGTTTCTGCCGCTGGACATTTTCGTGGAGTAGCCGCTATTCACCCTTTCCTAACTCCCGCGTAGGCGGGGGAAGGGGCTGCCGGGGGATGACGGGGAGAAATGGAAAGCGGGGTGGCGTTCCTGGGTGGGAAGGATGGCAGCGATGCAGGCGGGAGTTGCGATTAGCCGGACAGGGACTTTGCGGTCGTCCTGGGGGACGGCGCTGGAGGCGAAGGGAAGCGGCGGGACGATAGGGCGGCGGAATGCGTACGGGAGGCACAAAGGAGGGGCGTAATCCGGTATACTCGGGGTGAGCAGGGTTGGCGAATCCCCGCGTGGGGAAATATCATTCTGAATTTCATTATGGAAGGCGGTGGAAGTTATGGCAAAGGACATCAGCATCTGCGTAGGGGCGACGGGGTTTGGAGGCGGGGTTTGGCACAGCCCGGACTCTGGGGAAAGCTGGAGCCGGATCAGGCAGCCGTTCCCGCTGGGCAGCCAGGTGAGGAGCCTGGTGGTGTATCCAGACAATCCGAGCCGGATACTGGCGGGGGCGGATAACGGAGTGTACCGGAGCGAGGACAAGGGGGCGACGTGGGAGAAGCTGTGGTCGCCGATGGAGGGGATGCCGATCTGGTCGATGTCGATTGATCCGGTGGACACGGAGACGATATTCGTGGGGATCAAGCCGGCGGCGCTTTTCCGGTCGAAGGACGGGGGACAGAGCTGGACGAAGCTGGGGGTGCAGATGGCGCAGGACTGTCCGATAGGGCCGCCGATGGTGACGATGCTGATGGTTGATCCGAAGGACCACAACACGGTGTGGGCCGGAGTGGAGGTGGACGGGATTTACCGGAGCCTGGACGGCGGGGACTCGTGGACGCACGTTGAGGGCGGGGTGAATCCCGACATTCACGGGATGGCGATCAGCCCGGGCGACTCCGGGCGGGTGGTGGCGAGCACTCCTCGGGAGATTTACGCGACGACGGATATGGGGGAGAGCTGGGAGTCGGTGGTGACGACGGACCGGTTCCCGCTGCCGTACAGCCGGGGGATCGCGTTCAAGCCGGGGGACCCGGAAGTGATTTTCTCGGCGATCGGGGATACGGCCATCGGGAGCACCGGGGCGCTGCAGCGGTCTAGGGACGGAGGCGGGACGTGGGAGACACGGCCGCTGCCGGTGGAGCCGAACTCCAACCTGTGGGCGTTCGCGACGCATCCGGCGGACCCGGAGGTGGTGCTGGCATCGACGCTGATGGGAGAGGTGTATTCCAGCGACGACGCGGGGGAGTCGTGGAGGAAGCTGAAGCGGGAGTTCACGGAGGTGGGAGCTATGGTCTGGGTGCCGAATTAAGCAACTACCTCAAAACTAATCCCGCCTCCCTCAAGTCCCCTCTCCTGTGGTGCGCCGGAGCGGGGGGATGGGCGGGGGTCTGGGTTCCCGCCCCTGCCTACGCAGGGGAAGGCTCTGCGCGGGGATGACGGGAAGCGGGGCTTGCTCCGGTTGCCGTTCTTGGGGCGGGGGTTTTACCGGGGTCTGGGTCCCTGCCCCTGCGTAGGCAGGGGCAGGCGGGGGTGTGGGGCCAGCCTGGAAGGCGAGGGTTTTTCGTTGACGCGGGGCGTAATGCCCATTTACGATGGCTTTAACGTGATCCAGCGTATTTCTCTGCCGGGGGATCCCAGGGTGCCGGCATGACCGGGCAGATCTGGAGGGGAATGTTCGTCAACCGTTTCGTTACGCTCCTGGCCGTTGCAGCGGTCCTGGCGGCTTCCGCCGGCGCCTTGTCAGCCAATGCCCTCCACGATCCGCAGCCGCCGACGGACTCGCGGCAGCAGGGAGCCACGACCCCCGCGTCGGTGGAAGAGCTGGGCCACCTCCTGTTCTATGACAACCGGCTTTCGGGCGACGCCTCGGTATCCTGCGCCTCCTGCCATGCTCCCGAAACTGCGTGGACGGATGGGCAGGCCCTGTCCGCCGGATACCGGAGCACCCTCCACTTCCGCAACACGCCGACCATCCTGAACGCCGGGCGGATGGAGCGGCTGGACTGGGACGGGAGGTTCGCCGCCCGGGACATGGACAGCCTGGTCCGCGACCACATTGCCGAGGCCCACTTCATGAACATTGACGGGCGCCTCCTGGTCGAGCGGATGAAGCAGACGCCGGTCTATGAGGAAGCCTTCCAGCGGCTATACGGAAGCGAGGTTTCCTACGGCAAGGTGCTCAACGCCCTGTCCTCCTTCGTATCCTCCCGGAACTCGGTCAACCACCCCTACCTGCGCTATCTGGAGGGCGACGAGAGCGCCCTGGACTCGCAGCAGCAGGCCGGGCTGGAGCTTTTCCAGGGGAAGGCGGGATGTGCGGCCTGCCACAGCGGGGAGCTCCTGTCCGACGGCGGGATGCACGCCATCGGGGCGCCAGACAACCCGGAGATATTCAGCGATCCCCTCCGGCATATCACATTCCGCCGTTTCATGCGGCTCCAGGGAGTACCGGAGTATGTCTCGCTGCGGTCCGACCCGGGGCTGTATGCGGTGACCAACGATGAGGCGGACCGGGGCAAGTTCCGTACGCCTTCCCTGCTGGAAGCGGGCCGCACCGCTCCCTATATGCACAACGGCGTCTTCACGGACCTCGAGGAAGTGGTCCGCTTCTACAACGACGGGGGAGGCGCGGGAGAGAATATCGCGCCGGAGTTGAAGCCCCTAGGTCTGACCGACACCGAGATAGAGTCCCTGGCCGCCTTCCTGTCGGTCATGGGCAGCGAGGAGGAAGCCGTTGCGCCGCCAGAAATGCCGCCATACGAACTGAGGGTGCTGGGCAGCAACTGATGACCACCTTCGACCGTAACGTTTTCGCGTTTACCATCATCGTGGTCGTCGCCGTCGCGGGTTTCGTGGCCCTCCTCGGGGTGTCGGGAATCGGGGTCAGGGATGATACCTCCCGGCGGGCGGCCTCCCCGGGCGCGGCCCCGGTGGATGCTCCAGCGGAAATACCGTCCCGGGAGGAGTTACGGGCCATGGGCCTGGGGCCGCTGCCGCCGGTGACCATGTCAGCGGACAACCCATTGTCGGAGGAAAAGGTGGAGCTGGGGAAGCTGCTCTTTTTCGACCCGCGCATGTCCGGGGACGGGGCAGTGAGCTGCGCCACCTGTCACGGGGCGACGCTGGGTTGGGGGGACGGCAACGCCCTGTCCCTGGGCTATCCCGGGACGCTGCACTGGCGGAACTCCCAGACGATCATCAACAGCGCCTACCAACACAAGCTATTCTGGGCGGGGGAGTCGAAGAGCCTGGAGGCCCAGGCCAAGTCCGCCTTCACGGGCAACGTGGCCGGCAACCTGGACCCGGTGATGGCCGAAGAGCGGCTGCGGCAGATGCCGGAATACGTGCAACGGTTCAACGAGGTATTCGGAGCGGACTCCCCATCCTTCGACGACGCCCTCCGGGCCGTGGCCGCCTTCGAGGCGACCATCGTCTCCCGGAACGTGCCGTTCGACCGGTACATGGAGGGAGACGATTCGGCCATGCCGGAGCCGGCATTGCGGGGCCTCGGCCTGTTCGTGGGCAAGGCCGGATGCGTCGAATGCCACGGTGGGCCGCTGTTCACCGACCAGAGCTTCCACAACATGGGCGTTCCGCCCAACGCGGAGTTTGAGACCAGTGTGCTGCGCCAGATAACTCTGCGTTACCAGCATCGCGCCAGGGGCGTACCGGAGGAGCTCTACCGGAGCGCCGACCGGGACCTGGGCCTCTACTACACAACGAAGCAGGAGGCGGACAAGGGGAAGTTCCGCACCCCCACCGCGCGGGAGGCCGGCCAGACCGGGCCGTACATGCACAACGGGGTGTTCAAGACCCTTCCCGAGGTGGTTGATTTCTACGACCGGGGAGGGGGCGACCCGGGCAAGGACCCATTGCTGCGCCCCCTGGGCCTGAGCCAGCAGGAAAAGGACGACATCGTGGAGTTCCTGCTCAGTCTCACCGGGGACGCCATTATCGTGGAACCCCCTGACCTTCCCGAATACGAGGTCTTGCCGTGAACGACAACAATCCGCCCGACAATCCAGCAAGGGCCGAGACAACAGGCCCCGCCGGACTGCTGGAAACGCAAATCACCCGGAGGCGCTTCCTGTTCCTGTCCGCCGCGGCCGTCACAACCGTCACGCTCTCGCAGGTGCTGCCGGGTTCCCTGTTCCAGGCGGAAGTTGCCAGCTACGAGGGGGCCAAGATCGGCAGCCTCAGCGCTTTGCCAGTGGGGCAGCCGCAGGAGTTCCGGTACCCCTGGGACGACCCCAACTGCGTCAACTACCTGGTGAAGCTGGGCGTGCCAGCCGGGGGCGGCGTTGGGCCAGAGCAGGACGTGGTGGCCTTCAACACGCTGTGTCCCCACATGGGGATGCCCCTGGTCGGCCAGTTCCATCCCGACTCCCAGGTGCTGGGCCCCTGCCCGCTCCATCTCAGCACCTACGACCTGACCCGGCACGGAATGATCGTCGCGGGACACGCCACCCAGGGCCTGCCGCAGATCCTGCTGGAAACCAGGGGGGACGACATCTACGCCGTGGGAGTCATGGCCCTTATCTACGGATTCTCCGACAATGAAAGGGACCCGGAACAGGCCTAGAAGGGGGGAGACCCTGGCAACCCTATACCGGGAGGGCCCGGGTGGGAGTTGCAACCCAAAAGGGTGTGTGGGAGCAAGGGTAGGCTCTCATATTGATGGTGACCAAAGAGGCGGACGGGGTCTGGATTCCCGCCTTCGCGGGAATGACGGGAGGGGGAGCGGGGTGACAGGAGCGACCGGAAATCATGGGAGCGGGGCTGACGGGAGGGGGTTGTTATGCAAGTGTCAAAAGAGGGGGGATAGCAGATGCCGGAAGAATACGTTCCAATGGACAGGGTCCCCCTTCCCCCGCCGGATGCGGCCGTCCACACCACGGCCTGCGACTATTGCATCGTCGCCTGCGGCTATCGGGTGTTCACCTGGCCGGAAGGGCAGGAGGGCGGCCCCCTAGCCCACGAGAACGCGCTGGGCCTGGACTTTCCCACCCGCCTGCTCCAGGGATGGATCAGCCCCAACCAGCACAACATGGCAATCATCGACGGGAAACGTCACCACGTGGTGGTCCAGCCCGACCCCAACGCCACCGTGGTCAACCGGGCCGGCAATCACAGCATCCGCGGAGGCACCCTGGCCTTGAAGGTCCACAACCCGGACGGGCCCACCAGGGACAGGCTCAAGACGCCTCTTCTCCGGGTGAACGGGGATCTGACGCCTGTGTCCTGGGACGACGCCTTCGAGATAATGGCCCGGGTTTCCCGCCACGTCCTGGACAACTACGGTGAGGCGGCGTGGGCGATGAAGACCTTCTCGTACCAGTATTTTGAAAACACCTACGCCATCTCCAAGCTAGCCTTCCGCTCCATTGGCACCCCGGCCTACTCGCCCCACGACAAGCCGGGGCCCGGGGCGGACACCGCCGGGCTGGACGATTCGGGAATCAATCCCTTCAGCGCGTCATACCAGGACTGGTCCGACGCCGAGGTGATCTTTCTGTCCGGCACCGATCCCTTCGAGAGCAAGACCATCGTCTTCACCGAATGGATGATGACCGGGCCAAGCAAGAAGCTCATCTTCGCCCTGCCCCGGCGCACCACCGGCGTGGCCTGGGCCGAGCAGAACGGCGGGATGCTGCTGCAGCTCATCCCCGGAAGCGACACCGTCCTACACCTGGCCATCGCCAGGGTTATCCTGGAAAACGGGTGGGAGGACACCGAGTTCATCGAGCAATGGATCGCCAACTCCTGGGAAATCGACGCCGGCATGGGCCGGGGGACGAGAAACACGCCCTGGCAGTGGCGCACCACCTGGGGACGCCTGGGCACCGACTTCGAGGGATACCGGGAGTGGCTGTTCCAGCAGCCCCACGCCGAGCTGGACGAGGCGGAGCGGATCACTGGGATCCCACGGGACCAGATCATCCAGGCGGCGGAGATGCTGGCCCGCCCGGTGGACGGACGCCGCCCGAAGACATCATTTGGGCTGGAAAAAGGGAACTACTGGTCCAACAACTACGGCAACACCGCATCCTTCGCCGCCCTCGCGCTGATATGCGGCGCGGGCAACCGACCAGGGCAGGTGGTTTCCCGGCTGGGAGGCCACCAGCGGGGATGGATGGGCGCTGCTCCCTATCCCATCGACAAGTCGCCCCACCAGCTTCCCGGACGGCGTCGGCAGGAAATCGACCTGGACCGATGGGTCGAGGCGGGGGAGGTCCGGTTCGCCTGGGTCATCGGCACCACCTGGATCAACGCGATGGCCGCATCCCAGGAACTCCACGAAACCTTCGTCCGCATGACAACCGGGAGCGAGCACCAGGTATCCTCCGCCGACGTGGGCGAAGCGGCGGCGGCCCTGATCCGCCGGGCCGACAGCGGCGGCATGGTTATCGTCGACCAGGACATCTACCTACAATCCCCCATCGGCGACGAACTGGCGGACATTGTTCTACCCGCCGCCACCTGGGGAGAGCACGATTTCACCCGGTGCAACGGCGAGCGCCGACTGCGGCTGTACTCGAAGTTCAACGACCCGCCCGGCGACTCCCGCCCGGACTGGTGGATCATCGGCCAGTTCGCCCAGAGGATGGGGTTTCCGGGCTACGACTGGAAGGACTCCAACGAGGTATTCGAGGAGTCCTCCCGGGCCAGCCGGGGCGGGGTACTGGACTACCATGCGCTAGTGGTGCAGGCCAGGGAGCAAGGGCGCCGGGCCCATGACCTGCTACGAGACCTGGGCACCACCGGCATCCAGACCCCCATCCGCCTGGTGGACGGAGAGCTGGTGGGCACCCAGCGGCTGCATGACTCCACGCTGGAGCTGGGGCCGCCCCAGGGGCCGACCATCCACCGGAAATGGCTGACCAGCTTTGGCACCCATTCCGGGAAGGCCGTCCTCAACAAGTCTCCGTGGGAATGGTTCAGCGACTTCTACGAGCGAGTCACGCCCAGCGGGGACGAGCTGTGGGTGACCAACGGCCGAATCAACGAGCTGTGGCAGTCGGCCTTCGACGACCTGCGGAAGCCGTACATCCACCAGCGCTGGCCCGATACCTACGTTGAGATTCATCCCGACGATGCCGGTCCCCGGGGGATCGAAAGCGGCGACGACGTCTTGATGGAGAACGACGACGTGCTGGTGCAGACCGGGGGTTTCCATCCGGTGGAGGGAGACGGGTTCCTGTTCAGCAAGCTGGACGAGCAGGGGTTGATCCGGCGGGGGCGGGGGAGCTGCCGGGCGGTGGCCATTGTGTCCGCCGACGTGCGTCCCGGCGTCCTGTACACCAACTTCCTCTACTCGCCCGGGTGGCCCGAGACTGAGTCCAACAGCCTGGTGCACCGGGTGCCCGACCCCATCACCAACCGCTACCGCTTCAAGCTGGGCAAGGGCCGGATCAGGAAGATCGGCGAGTCGCCGTTCAAGAACTCCTTCAAGGCCATGACCTTCAAGTCGCGCACCATCATTTAGCCCGCCGCTGGGACGGTAGACGAGAAAGCCCGGCGCCGCTTTGGCGCCGGGCTTGTTTTGCGTTCTGGCCGGTAGACGGGGTCTAAAGGTTGAACTGGGGGTCCTGGTAGGAGTGGTCCTTGATATAGACCTGCAGGCGTCCCCGCTGGGTGTCGCAAATGACGAGGCGGTTGTTCGCCACATCGAAGGCGCAGCCGGTGGGGAGGCGGAACTTCCGCTGCTGCTCGACCTGGTCCTGAACCTGGTTCCGGCGCTTGACCATGTCGGGGTTGGAGTTCAGGCCAATCTCGCCCCACTTGGAGACTTCCACGGCATCGCCGTAGAGGTAGGTGATGGGCTTGGAGTCTTCGTCGTAGATCACAACGCGCTCGTTGAGCCAGTCCACGACGTAGACATCGCCGTCGCCGTCGACGCAGACGCCGGTGGGGTGGTTCAGGGCGCCGGCGCCCTTGCCGCCATGTCCGAAGGTCATGAGGAAGGCGCCGTCGGGAGCGAATTTCTGGACGCGGTCGTTGCCCCAGTCGGCGACGTAGATGTTGCCGGAGCCGTCAAGGCAGATGCCGTAGGGCTTGTTAAACTGTCCATCGGCCTCGCCGCTCTCTCCGAACCCGCCGAGAAGGGTGCCGTCCTTGCTGAACTTCTTGACGCGGTCGTTGTTGGAGTCGACAACCCAGAGGTTTTCGTCAGCATCAAGGACGATGCCGGCGGGGCCATCCAACTGGCCGTCGCCGCTGCCCTTCTCTCCCCAGACGCTGAGGAGGTTGCCCTCGCTGTCGAAGGCGCTGATCTGGCTCTTCCACTCGTCGGAGGTGTAGACGTTCTCCTGGCTGTCGATCACAACGCCGGTGAGCCAGGTGAAGTGGTGGGAACCGCCGCCACCATAGGCGGGGCCGGTGCGGCCGAACTCGGTGATGAATTCCTGTTCGACATAGTTTACCTTGCTGATCCGGCTGCTGGGGTTCTGCTCACCGGAACGGTTGGCAACGTAGGCGATGCCGTTGGCGGCGAGGGCCACGCCAACCGGGTTGCTGAAACCCATGCCGGCCTGGGCATTGCGGCCGATGTTGTGGCTATACAGCCACGCCCGGCCGGCCGCTATAGTGTTGAGCGCCATATTTGGGCCTCCATTTTCAAGGTGCGGGGCGTCCGATAGCCCCTTTAGGTTGAGGAAGGGCCGGGCCGCCCCTCAGCGAAGGAACTCACCCGGCCCCAACTGTGCCTATCCTGGTCCACGGCAGAACCTCCGCAAGCTCCAAGCTCACGGTGGACTTACTTCTTGAGCCAGTCCAGCTTTTCGAAGTTGCCGTTGACGATGGGGTTGGCGTCCATGCCGAACCAGTCTTCCACGATGGTCGAGTAGGCGCCGCGGAAGTCGTAGTTGGGGACGAGGTCGCCCTGTTCGAGGTCCTCGGCCCTGGCCGAAGGATACTCGCCGTACATTCCGCCCTTGACCATGTCGCCGATGACGAAACCAGCGCCGGCGGCACCGTGGTCGGTGCCGGAGCCATTGTCATGGACGCGGCGGCCGAACTCGGAGAACAGGTACATGATGACGTTCTCGCCGGCGTCGTGGGCCTTCAGGTCCTCGAAGAAGGCCGCGATGCCCTCGGAGACGTCCTTCCACAGGACGGGGTGTCCGCCCATCTCGCCGGCGTGGGTGTCGAAGCTGGCGTGCTGGGTGTAGAAGATGCGGGTGCCGAGGTCAGCGAAGTAGACCTGGGCGATGTCCTTGAGGTGCATGGCGATGGGCGAGTTGGGGTACTCGACCGGGGAGCTGTACATCTCGGGCGCGACCTTGACGATGTCGGCGCCAACCATGGCGTCGGTACCGGTGGAACGCAGGTAGTCGGTGACGAAGCTGCCGCCGACGGTGGGAGAGTACATGCGGGAGAACAGGTCGAGGGCCTTGGCCCGCTGGTTCTGGTCGCTGATGCTGGTCAGCAGACCGTAGGTGCTCAGGTCGGCGATGGCGGCGACAGGGACGCCGGGGACGGCGAGAGCGCGGGGGAGGCCATGACCGAAGTTGATGGCGGTCAGGACGTTGTCCTTGTTGGGGTCGAGCTCGCGGGCGACGCGGCCGGCCCAGCCTTCCGTCCCGACCTTGTCCGGCTCACAGGTGTGCCAGATGTCCATGGAGCGGAAGTGAGAGCGCGGGGAGTCCTTGTATCCCATGCCATGGATGACAGCGACCTTGCCCTGATCGTAGAGCTCCTTGATGGGACCCATGGTGGGCATGAAGCCGAGGTCGTCATTGACCTTGATGATGTCGTCCCGCTCGTACTTCACGTTGGGGCGGTTGTCATAGTACAAGGGGTCGTTGTAGGGGATGACGGTGTTGTAGTAGTCGTTGCCGCCGGTGAGCTGCAATACGACTATGACCGGGTCTTTCTTGGTCGAAGTCATGCTTTCTGCTCCTTTCCTTTCTGGGTGGTACCGAACTTCTGGGTACCGGAGGCGCCGGGGCCCGGGGTGGTCTCACCGGGCCCGGGGCGCATTGCGGGCATTGCCCGCCTGGTTCAAGGTTTAGCCGAACTGGTACTCGGTGGTGGCACCGATGAGGGCCATGGTCTCGCCGATGCGCTGACCGGCGGCTGCCTCGTCGCTCCAGTC
The DNA here is from genome assembly GCA_951812535.1 of uncultured Dehalococcoidia bacterium. Classification (GTDB taxonomy): domain Bacteria; phylum Chloroflexota; class Dehalococcoidia; order Lucifugimonadales; family UBA3495; genus CATOSK01. The sequence continues at coordinate 281,350 of CATOSK010000004.1, forward strand.
CAAGTTACCGCCGCCCTGGGCGTTCTCGATGAGCTGGTCCATAGTCTCTTCGCTCAGGTTGACGAAGCCCATGTGCTCGGCTGCGGCTGCAATGAGCTGTTCGGGGGTGGAGACACCCTCGGACTTCATGTGCTCGATGATGCTCCTGACGCCGGGTAGGTCGGTGTCGGAGACCCGGTCGGCGACGAAGTTAACGCGGGCCAGCAGGGAGCCGCTGTTGATCCACTCGGTGCCGGTCTGCCAGCCTTCCACGCTGGGGGGATCCAAGATGGACTGCCCCATGTAGGTGGGCTCTTTGCCGATCTGGAGGACGCCGGGGTCGGGGTTCTGGAACAGACCGACCATGCGGAGGGTTCCGGCGACGACTTCGGCGGGACTCTTGATCTTGGAGAAGCGGGCGTTCTTGAAGAACTCCGAATTGAACATGAAGCTCAGGAGGGGCTTCATCTCGTAGTTGTTCTCTTCGAAGACCTGGCACATCATGTCCAGGGCCTCTTCGTCGCGGGCCGGCTCGATGGTCCAAGCGGGAACCTGAACTTCGTCGGCGACGAAGAAGTTGTAGAGGTGGCGGCAGATGAACCGGGCGGTGGCCGGCTGGTTGACGACGATGTCGATGATGTCGGTGCCGTCGAAGTTGCCGACTTCCCCGAGGAAGGTCTTCTCGCCTTCGTCGTGGTCCTCTTCCTTATACTCGAACTTCCAGGGGTAGCGGCCGTAGGGCTGGCGGGGGAGCTTCGGGCTGATGGTCCAGCCGGTGAAGGCCCGGGAGCACTCGCGAACGTCTACCTCGGTATAGTTGGAGACGCCCATGGAGAACAACTCGAGGAGCTCGCGTCCCCAGTTCTCGTTGACGGCGTCACGGTGGTTTTCATTGTTGTCCAGCCAGAAGATCATGGCGGGGTTCTTGGACAGCTCGACGAGCAGTTCCTTGTAGTTGCCAAGACCATGCTTGCGGAACATGTCGATCTGCTCGAGCAGCTGGTCACAGTTGTCCACCTTGGAGTTGCCGGTGGCGAAAACGTGGTGCCAGAACAGCGCGATTTTCTCTTCCAGCGGGCGCTCGGTGCTGACCATCTGGTACATCCAGTTGGCCTGACCGGAGAAGGGAGTACCGCCAGGGAGCAAGAAGCTGGGGTGGTACCGCAGCATCAGCGCCATCTTGCCGCCTTCAACCTCTTCCGGCGGATTCAGGAACTCCTCGACAGTGGCCTCGTACCCTTGAGCAACCCTTCGCTCCAATTCCTCACGAGACGCCCCGAAACCGACGCGGCGCATCAGGTGGGCCATCAGAGCCAAGTCATCCTTGTGCGACATCCGTTGCCTCCTTCCAATTATTTGCAATACCATTGGTGGGGGATTTTCGTCCCTCTGAACCTTGATATACAGGGGAAATGATATTCCCGGCCAAATAGGTTGTCAACAGTGCAAGCGTGATTTCGCCATGTTGGGTAGCTGCTAATAACCATTATAAGGTAGAAACGAAGCCGTCTTCCCGGAGTTGGCCGGGCGAGTCCCGGCATAGTTGGGGCGGAACATGGGAGACGATTTACAGGAAACAGTCACGCCCCCCTGCGGCATGGTATCCTGAGCCGGGCGAGCCCCGGGGCAAGAGGGTGTCCAAGATTCGTCAGTCCGGATTCGTCAGTCCGGCGGAGGAACACGATGAAAGCATCTTACCTGGGGGCAATGGGGTATTCCGACCGGCGGTTTTTCCCGGCGACGTGGCCCGTTCCTCCGGCTTACCACGACCCGGAGACGTCGGTGCGGAGCTACGAAGAGGGGATGGACGAGTGCGAGTACGCCCAGGAGATGGGGTTCGACTGGATCAGCTTCTCCGAACACCACTACTCGGGGCGGATAGCGACGGGGAACCCAGCGGTGATGGCGGCGGCGGTGGCGGAGCGGTGCAAGAGGGTGAAGATCGCGATGCTGGGGCAACTGCTTCCTCTCAATAATCCCATACGCTGCGCCGAAGAACTGGCGATGCTGGACAACATGACCAACGGGCGCGTAATCGGCGGTTTCCTGCGGGGGACCCCGAACGAGGACCAGACCTACGGGGTGAACCCATCGGAGGGAAGGGGACGGCTGTTCGAGGGGATGGACCTGATCCTGAAAGCCCTGACCGAGCCCCAACCCTTTTCGTGGGAGGGACGTTATCACCAATACCGGACGGTGGCGGTCTGGCCGCGGCCGGTGCAGCAGCCATTACCTCCGGTGGTCGTGGCCACGCGGAGCGACGACGCGGTGAAGTACGCGGCGGACCACCGGCTGGGATTGGGGGTATCCTTTATTCCGGTGGACCAGATGGTTGCCATCACGGATAAATACTTCCAGTGGTGCGCAGATGCAGGTTGGGAGCCGGAGGCTGACCAGGTGGTGTACCGGGGCAGCATATACGTGGCGGAGACGGACGAAAAGGCGCAGGAATGGGTGCAGCGGCAGAGCATCGGCACGCCGGTTCCGGGGGGAATAGTCATGCGCCCGCTGGTGACCAGTGCGATCAGTGCCGCCCGGAGCGGGCAGGAATTCGACCTGAGGAGCGTGCTGGCAGGAAGCCCCCAAGGGGACGTGGTCGGGGTAGCCAGAGGGCTGAATTTCGTGGGCGATCCGGATACGGTGGTCAAGCATATCAAGGAGTTTCACGACCGGTGCGGCGTAGGGGTGGTAGACCTTTTCATGCAGCAGGCCACCCTGACCCACCAGGAAGTGATGGACGAGATTGACCTGTTCGGGCGGGAGGTCCTGCCGCAACTCAGGGAGCTCTAGTTACGGTGGAGAACGACTTTCGCCGGAGCTATCCGGCGTACATTCCGGTATGACCCAAGGACACACGATGACTCTTCAACCGGGCCAGATTGAGGTGGAGGGGGTTTCCCTCCGATGTTGGGAGGGAGGCAGCGGCGAATCCGTCGTCATCCTCGATGGTCCCTCATGGGATGTTGCCCCTCTGGCGGAGGCTTTGGCCAACGATTACCGGGTGGTCCGGATTGATTTGTCCGGGCTGGGGCAACTGGGCGGTGGATTGCTTCCCAAGTCCGGCGTGGGCATGGCGCGGTTGCTGGGAGAAGCCATCGCCTTGATAGGCGTGGAAAAGTACACGCTGATTGCCACCTCTCTTTCCGCCACGGCAGCGATGTGGCACACGCTGCTGGCACCGGAGCAGGTAGAGGCACTGGCGTTGCTTTCGCCCATCGGCATCAGGCCCACTGGCGATCCATCCCAGGCTGGGCCGGAGGAACTAGTGGCGCATCCCGAGAGAGGGGGTACGATTCCTTCCCCCGTATCGGAGGAGTGGCGGCGGTTGATGCAGTACATTTCCGCCGGGGTCCATGACGCGGAGTTGGAGGAGAGGATGGGGGAGATTGGATGCGCGACGCTGGCGGTTTTCGGGTTGGAAGACCGGCTGGTCTCAGGCAAGGCGGCGCGGGTGTACCGGGAGCGGATTCCCAACTGCAACGTCTCCCTGGTTTACGACGCGGGGCACGCGCTGCTGTGCGACCGGCCCGAGGCGGTAATCAGCGCGGTGGCGGATTTCGTGGAGAGGCGGGAGACGTTCATCGTGGGGCGGGAGTCGGGGGTTATAAACCCGTAACCAAAGGGAAGGGCCTCCTCCACCCTCCGGCCCTCAGGACAAGGGCGACAACAAAGCTTCGACCTTGTTCACGAACCGTTCGATATCCCGAAGTCTTGACTTCACAAAAGCTTCAGGGTACCAATTTTCATAGAAATTGGTGTGAAGATCCCCGGCGGCTCCGAAGAGAGTGCCAAATTCGGAGTCGCCGGTCTCGTTTTCCAGGTTGTTGACAGCAGCGTACAAGGAGCGGTGGCTTTGGTGGTTCCAGCCCCGCTCAGCCGCAACTGCCTTCACGATGGCAGCAGCAGCCCCCCAACCCTTTTCGGAAGCCTGTGCCAAGTCAACCTCGAGTTCGACAGAAGCCTTGGCCAGGAAATCCCTGCTTCGCTCCCGGTATGTCGTTGCTTGCTGCATTTACTCTTTCCTTACAAGGGGGGAGCTTAGTCGCCGGCGACGGTGATAGGTTCTTCGAGCTGGCGGGGGAAGTTGCCTTCGAAGAGGCCCTTGCCTTCGCGGCGGTCCCACTGGGCGCTGGGGAGCTCGTAGTAGACCTCGATCTCGTTGTCGTCGGGGTCCAGCAGGTAGACGCCCAGGGACAGGCCGTGGTCCCCGATGCGCTGGATGCGGACGTTGTTCTCCTTGAGGCGAAGGTAGAGCTCCTGGAGGTCCTCGAAACTCTCCATCTGCCAGGCCATGTGGGCCTGCCCGACCTGGGAATGGTCGGGGCCTTCGGCGTCCATCCCGATGGCGCGGATGGCGAGCTCGTGGGACTTTTCGGTGTCGGCGGACATGAAGACGGTGCCGCTGGGAGTCCGTTCCATGATGGTCAGGCCCATGACCCGGGTGTAGAAGTCGAGGGAGCGTTCCATGTCGCGGACGCGCATAACCAAGTGTCCCAGCCTCATTGGTGTGTAGCCCATGGTCGTTCCTCCTTTGATCCACGCTTAATTTGCGTTCCCCAATTATATCTGCCCCAACGGCGTTATTCGTCAAGGTCCAAGAAATCGCGGACTTTCTGCTTGAAGGGTTCCTTGTCGTAGTTGGTGTAGAGGGCCAGGGCGTTGCGGACCGGGTTGCCGCCGAACATGCGCTCGTAGAGGACCTGACGCCCACTGAAGGCGCTGCAGGAGGCGTCCCAGGCCAGGTGGAAGAGCCTGGCGCGGTCGCGGGCGTTGGTGGTGTCGGTGGCGAGGTACTGGTCCACTTCGGCGGCGATGCCGGCATCGAAGTCGGCCTCGGCGGGGAGGGCCATGAGGCTGCTGGTGCCCAGAAGCTGGATAATCTCCACCATGCGGGGGTAGATGGAGCGGCCGAAGAGGGTTCGGCCGGCGCGGATAGGGGGCAGGGCGGGGCTCATCACGCCGTAGCGGTTGGGGGCGGCATCGGCCTCGGCAGCGCGAAGACAGGCGCGGAGGGTGTCCCGCTGGATGATAAGCTCGGCCACCTGCTCCTGGACGTGGGGGATGGTGCCGGAGCCGAGGGTGTCCACGATGAGGTCAGCCAGTCCCAGCATGAATTCGGCCTTGACGAGGCAGCGGGTGAGGACCTGGTGACCAGTGTGGGCGTCGGAGTTGGTGCCCTGGGCGTATCCATTACAGAGCTCGACGTTGCCCAGGAGGAACACGCGCTCCCAGGGGACGAAGACGTCGTCGAAGAAGACCACCGAGTCCATTTCCTCGAAGCGGGATCCGAGGGGATGGTCAAAGCGGGAACGGCCAAGGTCGAAGCTCTCGCGGCAGAGGAATTTCACACCGGGCGTGTCGCAGGGGATGGAGAAGGAGAAGGACTGGCGGTTGTCGGTGTCGGCGAGGCGGTGGGAGGCGACGGGGTAGATGGCTATCTCGTCGGAGATGGGGCCGAGGGTGGCGAGGACGCGGCTGCCGCGGACAACGATCCCGGAGTCGGTCTCCTTGACAGCGGTCAGGGCTACGTCTTCCGTGAGGGTGTCGGCGGGGTTGGATGTGCGGCGGCGCTGGAGGTTAACGAGGGCGTGGGTTAAGGCCACGTCGTTTTCCCGGAGGAACTCGTGGTAGTTGACGACGTTTTTCTCAAACTCGGGGCGGTCCTGGGCGAAGTAGCCGGAGGCGCCGGCCCAGGAGGAGAAGATGACGTTGAGGAAGTCGGGGGAGCGGCCCATCATCCCACAGCTGGCCCAAGCCCACCTGGTCATCATGTGGCGGCGGCGTTCCAGGTCATCCATAGTGCGGGGGATGAGGTAGGAGAGGCCGACCGAATCGCCGGTGGATGGGGAGGCAAAAGTCATCTCCTCGGCCATCACCGGGTCATGCTGCATGTCGTAGAGGGCGGCGACGGACAGGACGCCGTTGCGCAGGCCGGGGTGGGTGGTCACGTCATCCACCCGTTCTCCGTCGATCCAGACTTCGCGGGGGTGTTCCTGGAGGCCCTTGATGTATTCGGCTCCGGTTCTGGCCGGCATGGAAGTTCACCTCCGACGGAAGAATGGGGAAGCTGGGAAGAGCAGCCCTTGCCAGGATTTCCGAAGGCTGACGTTGCGCCCAAGTATATTACAAGGCGTGCGGGGGAGATACCTGTAATGGAGCTGCCAGTGGAGGCGTTCGTTGACACGATACGGCCCCTCCCATACCATCCGTCAAACGCTAATGGGACGGACGTCACCGAGGTCTTTGTGAAGGCATCATATTTCGCCTGCATGGGGTACGCCAACCGCCACGAGTTCCCTCCGGACTGGCCGGTTCCGGCCGCGCACCAGGACCCGGAGACCACCATGCGCAGCTACGACGAAGGGATGGCCGAGTGCGAGTTGGCGGAAGCGGTGGGATTCGACTGGATCAGCCTGTCGGAGCACCATTACTCGGGCAACCGGATGACGCCGAATCCGGCGGTGATGGCGGGAGCGGTGAGCCAACGGTGCACGAGGGCCAAGATTGCGCTGCTGGGGCAACTGCTTCCGATTATCAATCCGGTTCGGGCAGCTGAGGAAATCGGGATGCTGGACAACCTGACGGGCGGGCGGCTGGTGGTGGCGTTCATGCGGGGGGTTATCAGCGAGGACCAGGTATACGACCTGAATCCGGCAGAGGGCCGGGAACGTCTGACGGAGGGGATGGACCTGGTCATCCGGGCGCTGACGGAGCCGCAGCCTTTCTCGTGGGAGGGGCGACATTACCGCTACCGGACGGTTTCGGTGTGGCCCAAGCCGGTGCAACAGCCCATGCCTCCGGTGATAGTGGCGACGCGGAGCGAGGACGCGTTCCGTTACGCCGCCGAGCACCGGCTGGGGATCGGGGTGTCCTACGACTCGGTGGAGGACACGGCGCGGGTGACGGACAGGTACGTTGAGTTGTGCAGGGAAGCAGGGTGGGAGCCGTCGTCAGAGCAGATCGTCTACCGGGGAGGGATCTGCCTGGGAGAGACGGACGAGGAAGCACAGTCCCTTCTGGAAAGCCTGGAGGCCAGGGGAGTCCAGCGGGGGCTGGCCGTGGGCGCCAACCTGACGCGGGCGATCCAATCGGCGCGGGCGGGAGAAGCGTTTGATGGGCAGCGAGTGTTTGGAGGGGACCCGGCAGTGCGGGGAGGACGCGGGTTGCGGGGAATGGTGGGATTTGTGGGGAGTCCCGAAACGGTTGCCAAGCAGTTGCAAGCGTTCCACGACCGTTGCAGAGTGGGTGTGGTTGATCTGGGTTTCCAGCAGCCGGGCATCCCCCACGAACGCGTGATGAGGGAAATTGACCTGTTCGGGCGGGAAGTCTTGCCGAGGATGAGGGAGTTCTGAGTTCCGATCTCTTTTCGTACGACCTGACGGAGGTGATGATGGCCGACTTCAAGCAGGGTAGAGTGAAAGCCAACGGGATCAATTTTCACTACCTGGAGATGGGTGAGGGACCGCTGGCGCTGTGCTTCCATGGGTTCCCGGACCACGCGTGGTCGTTCCGTCATCTTCTACCCGACCTGGCTGACGCCGGGTTTCGGGCGGTTGCGCCGTTCATGCGGGGATATGCTCCCACCGAGGCGCCCGAAGACGGCCGATACCAAGCGGTGCTGATGTGTTACGACGCGCTGGGGCTGATTGACGCCCTAGGAACGGAAGATGCGGTCCTGATCGGGAACGACTGGGGAGCTGGGGCGGTCACGGGGGCAACGGTCCTGGGACCCGAGAAGGTCCGCAAGCTGGTCATCCTAGCGTCAGGCAGGGTGGACCACGACCTGCAGATGAGCTATCAGTACCTGAAGGGAACGTGGCATTCCTACTTTTTCCAGCTTCCGATGGCGGAGGAAGCGCTGGCGTACAACGACTTCGCCTTCGTGGAAGAGTGGTGGCGGGACGCTTCCCCGGAGTGGGACATTCCGCAGGAGTCGTTAGACAGCATCAGGGAGACCTTTCGGAAGCCCGGGGTTGTGGAGGCGGCGCTGGGTTACTACCGGGCACGGTACAATCCGGGACTCCAGGAGCCGTCAATGAAGGAAGCGCAGGAACGGGTTAGTGCCGGTCCGGTAACGGTGCCCACGCTGGCGTTGCACGGAACGCGAGACCGTCCGCGGCGGCTGGATGCTTTTAAGAGCGAGGCGATGGACCGGTTTTTCACGGGGGGACTGGAGAAAGTAATCATCCCGGGGACTGGGCATTTCATGCACCAGGAGAAGCCGGAGGAGGTGAACCCCAGAATCGTGGAGTTTCTAACGCGGTAAGAAGAAGGGTCTCTAGTCTTCCAACTGGGCGAGCTTTTCCTGGAAGAGGGTGATGGAGCGTTCCTCGGGGACGCCGGTGAAGAAGCGGAGGCCCTGGACGTATTCGAGGACTTCGCGGGGAAGCATGAAGAGGTCGTCGCGCGGGCCGGTGGCCTTGTAGAGGTTGTTGATCCAGTCTTCCTGCCCGACGAAGAGGGCGTCCTCAAGAACCACCCGGTCCTGCCGGTCCATGTCTTTGGACATCATCCAGCGGGAGAAGACGAAGGGGAGGCCGGTCCACGAGTTCCATTCCTCGCCAAGGTCGTATCGGTGGGGGTAGCCGCGGTTGCCGCGACGGCGACGCAGGGCGGAATTGCCGGTTAGAAGGACAGCTTCGTGTTCGTCTTCCTCGCCGACGAAGGCTTCGGGACGGACACCGTGTTTCTGCTCCAGCAGGACGCGCAGAAGGGCGATGGATGCGGAGTCGACGCTGCCGACGGCGATGCGTTCGCTGCCCAAGGAAGCGATGGGTTCCCTGGAGTAGAGGAGGCTAAAAGCCGAGGAAGTCACCGAAGCCACGCAAAATCCGTGGATGGGAGCAGCCCGGTCTTCGATCCCGGGCAGGTCCACCAAGGGGACCGGGCCAGCGTGGATTTCTCCACTCTCCAAGGCCTCAGCAACGGCGTTGGGTTCCAAGCGGACGAGCTCGATGCCGCGGCGTTCCATGTCATAGTAGAACGCCTCGCATTCCAGGTTGGGTATCTGGGCTACCCTGGCGGGCATGGTTAAGGCGGCTCCTTGAGGCTCCTTGAATTGAAGCTCCGGTTATGATCCGACAGCCGGGCGGGCCGAAGGGGGAGGTTCGTCGAAGGGTTGGTTGTTAGCCAGGGCTGAGTCGCGGCGCTTGAGCCAGGCTTCCCATAGGGCGTCGCGTTCGCGGCGGCCTTCTTCCCGGCCTTCTTGGCGGCCTTCTTGGCGGCCTTCTTTGTAGCGCTTTGCCTTGTATCTTTCCGCGAATACCATTATTACCTCCCGGTAGGCAAGGATCGCCACCGCAAGCGCGATGGCCGGTCCTACCCATCTAATTACGGCAGCGGCTGTTTCCAGTGGGGAGTCGGAGCCGCGATACCAGACCTCGTACCAGACAGCTGCGGCCATGAAGGCCGTAACCAGCAGGACGGAGGCTACCAGGTAGGAGGTCTCGTGATCTCGGAACAACGCTTGGTCAGTATAGTTGGACGGCGGGTTCATTGTACAGCGAGCACCGTACAGCGAACACCGAAGGATGCAGCGAACCCGGAAGGCCCCGTCCCACACCAACCAAGAAGGCCCCCGATTACTCGGAGGCCTTCCCATAAGGTCCAATCCGTTGGTTGCTTACAACCGGGGTCCCATGAAGGTGGCGGTCTGCTTACGGTAGACCTGGATGCGGTTGCGGGGACCCTCGCAGACGTAGACGGTGTTGGTGTCGTCCACGACCACACCGCTGGGAGCCCAGAAGTCCTTCTCCCGTTCGAGGCCCTGGGCCCGCTCGCGCTCGCCCCACATTTCGGGGTTGGCGTCGAGCTTGTCCTTGGCCCACTTGGAGATACCGGCGTCGCCGGTCTTCGTGGCGGCGTAGTTTCCGTCGGGATCGAAGATCACGAGACGGTTGTTCAGCCAATCGGCGACATAGATGATGCCGTCGTTGTCGACAGCAACGTCGGTGGGGCGATTGAGCTGTCCCTCGCCGTCGCCGGAGGAACCGCACTTCATCAGGAAGCGGCCTGCGGAGTCGAACTTCTGGATGCGGTCGTTGCGCCAGTCCGCGACGAAGATGTTGCCCTGGTTGTCGATGTCGATGCCCCAAGGCATGTTCAACTCGCCGTCGCCGTCACCTAAGCTGCCGAACTGGGACAGGTACTGGCCGTCCCGGGTGAATTTCTGCACCCGGTGGTTGTGGCTGTCCACGACGTAAACGTTGTCGTCGGCGTCGAAGGCAATGCCCGACGGGTGGCTGAGCTCGCCGTCGCCGCTGCCGGTCCTCTCTTCCCACTTGCCAAGGTACTCGCCGTCGCGGGAGAAGATGGAGATGCGGTTGATCCATTCGTCGGCGATGAAGACATCACCGTTGGAGGCGATGGCGACGCAGGTGGGCCAGACGAGGGAGCCGTCTTCGAAATTGTACTCGTGGGGTCCCTGCTGGGCGACGCCCCGTGCAAAGGCGTTGACGTACTCCTCATCGGTCGTGCATACGGTGATGCGGGTGCCCTCGGGGCGGTACTCAGAGGAGCGGCAGACAACGTAGATCAGGTCATCCTCGCCCCTGGCGAGGTGGATCGGGTAAGTGAAACCCGGCCCGAACTGCTCACCGCGGCCGATGGTGTGACTGTACTGGAGCTGTACGTGGGATATTCGTGCTGGAGTGGTGACCATACATTCACCTCATTATTGGTTGGAGCGGCACCGCTGGTGCGAGTTGCCCTGCGATAGCCGCCCTCATTCGTCCGGATATTGCCTAGATGAAATTCATCTGCTCGAAGGAGCCGTTGACGATGGGCTGAGCATCCAGACCCATCCACTTCTCCAAGAGCGCAGAGTAGAGGCCGCGGAAGTCGTTGTTGAAGTGCAGGTCGCCCTCCAGCAACTGGTTCTCCTCCAGCGAGGGATACTCGCCGTAGAGACCGCCCTTAACCGAGTCGCCGACGACGAAGGCGATACCACCGGAGCCGTGGTCGGTGCCGGAGCCGTTGTCGTGGACGCGGCGACCGAACTCGGTGAAGACCAGCAGGACGACATTGTCGGAGGCGTTGTGCTCCTTGAGGTCGTCGTAGAAGTCGGCGATGGCGTTGGAGGTCTCGTTCCACAACCGGGTGTGGTTCATGAGCTCGCCGGCGTGGGTGTCGAAGCTGTTGTAGGGGGCGGTGGTGTACAGGACCCGGGTGCCGAAGTTGGCGAGGTGCACCTGGGCGATGTTCTTCATGTACTGGCCCACCACGTCGCCGCCGTATTCCACACTGGAGGAATACATGGCGGGGGCGGTGCTGAGGATGTCAGCGCCTTCCAGGGCGTCAAGGCCGGTCTGGGCGAAGTAGTCCAGGACCGGACCCTGGCCGATCATGGGAGAGTAGACGCGGGAGAAGACGTCGAGGGCCTTGGCCCGCTGCTCTTCGACCTCGATGCCGGTCAGCACGCCGTAGGTCTCCAAGTTGCCAACGGAGGCAACGGGGACACCAGGGGCAACCAGGGAGCGGGGAAGCCCGCGCCCGAAGTTGACGGCGGTGAGCACGTTTTCCTTGTTGGGGTCGATGTCCTTGACGGCGCGGCCCAGCCAGCCTTCATCGCCAACCTTTTCCGGCTCGCAGGTGTGCCAGATGTCCATGGAGCGGAAGTGGGAGCGGCTGGGAGTGGGGTATCCCACGCCCTGGATGATGGCAACCTTGCCGTCATCGAAGAGACGCTTCACCGGGCCCATGGCGGGGTTGAAGCCGATGTTGTCGTTGATGGGCAGGACCTGGTCGATGGGGATTCTGACGTTGGGCCGGTTGTCCAAGTAAAGGGGGTCACCGTAGGGAACGATGGTGTTCAGAGCATCGTTGCCCCCGGACAACTGGAGGACCACCAGCACCGGGTCTTTCTTGGTGGAAGTCATTTCTTTCCTCCTTCTAAGGGTCGCCGCCTCCGCAAGCTGTTTCCGAGGTAACTAGTCAAAGGCTTGCTTGGCGGCTTCGTTTATACGTCTACGCGAAGAGGTATTCGGTGGTGGCAACGATCGACTGGAGCATCTGGCTGACGCGCTGACCGAAGTCATCGGCGCCGGTGCGGAGTTCGCCTTCGCTACGGGCCAGTTCAACCAGCTCGTTTCGAGTGACCTCGGCCAACTCGTAGGCACCCAGCTGTTCCAGGCAGCCGTCAACGAGCTGCTCGGGAGAGAGGATGTCGCCCCGGGACGCCAGGCGGTTGATGATGGCCTGGACTCCCCGGTGGCTGGTGTCACCGACGGCATCAGCGGTGAAGTTGATGCGCTCGACCAAGGTGCCGCTGTCGATCCACTCGCGGCCAGTGTGCCAGCCTTCGACCGTCGGCGGGTTGAGCAGGTCCTGGCCCATGTACCGGATGGTGAGGGCCATGGCGTTGAGGCCCGGCTTGGGGGTGTCGAAGTCTTCGACAAGCCTCATGGTGCCGACCACGGTCTCGGTCGGGCTCTTCACTTTGGTGAAGCGGGCATTCTTGAAGAAGTCGGAGGTGAACAGCACCCGCAGCATGGAGCGGATGTTGTAGTTGGTGCGGAAGTACTCGTCCTCGAGCATCTTGATGGCTTCGGGGTCCCGGGGCGGCGTGTTCTGCCAAGCCGGCACCTGGGGCTCGTCGGCCACGAAGAAGTTGTAGAGGTGGCGGGCGACGAACCGGGCCGTGCCGGGCTGCCGGGCGATGATGCGCACGACGTCCTCGCCGTTGAAGTTTCCCGACTCGCCCAGGAAGGTCTTTTCGCCGTAGTCGTGGTCCGAGGGGTCGTAGATGAAGGCGGCCTCGTACTTGCCATAGGGATAGCGGGGGACGGAGTTGGTCACGGTCCAGCCGGTGAAGGCGCGGGCGCACTCCTTGACGTCGTCCTCGGAGTAGTTGGCCTGTCCGTCCATGCCGACGCCCATCGAGAAGAGTTCGAGAAGCTCGCGTCCCCAGTTCTCGTTGATGGCGTCCTTGTGGCTCATGCAGTTGTCCAGATAGAACACCATGGCGGGGTCCTGGGAGAGGCCCATGAGCAGGTCCTCGAAGCTGCCCATTCCCATGGTGCGGAACATGTCAAACTCGATCTGCTGCTGCCTGGGGTACTCACACTTGGCGTGGCCGGTGCAGAAGATCTGGTGCCAGAAGAGGGCGATCTTCTCCTCCAACGGCCGCTTGGTGTTGATCATGCGGAAGGTCCACTCCTCCTGCTGACCCTCCAGACCGGCCTGGGAAACCCACTGCGGCTGATAGCGCATGAGGATGTCGCGCTCGATGTCGGGCTGACTCTCGGGATTGACCAGTTCTTCCACAGTGGCCTCGTAGCCGTTGGCGGCACGGGCCTCAAGTTCCTCATACGTCGCGCCAAACCCGGCACGGCGCATCAGGTGGGCCATTAATGCGATGTCCTTGTCTGCCATTCCTTTCCTCCTTTAATGTGTCCCTGGGGCTGCTATAGTTTCCCCCTCCGGGGCCGCCTTGTTATAAGGGGCCGCCTGCTCGTCGCCAACTAAGGTAACTTGTCCAAGACTCCTTGCAGGCTCCGTTGGGGTCGCGTCCGGCTCGCTGGGGTCCCTTGCTGTTACGGTTTCCTACCACGCCTCCCTTATGTTGAGTTGATAGCCGCCCTGGATTCGGGGATTCCGAGCCGATAACAAGGCGTTGGCCTCCTCACATAAAGGCGACGGCACCATCATATTCCCGGCGATAATTGGCGTCAAGATTGCGGCAAGTTTCACTTGAAGAGGTTTGAGAACCGGTGAGGAAGCGGCTATTGGCCATTCCACGGGATTGTTAACCGAAGGGGCCGCCGGGTTTGCACGGCCAAAGCGGCCCGCATAAGATAGATGAAGGCAGGATCACCATTCTGGTTAAGGAAGTTGCGGCGATGCAAGGCACCCCGGGCAACTGGTCGGGAAGCGACGATACCGTCGGTTTTAGCTTGATGTCGTTCCAGATGTCTCCCGAGTTTCGAGAGGCAGTGGTGAAACGGGCATTGACATGCCGGGACCGGGTTTCAACTGAGGCTCGGGATGCCCTGAGGAGGGCCGTCAACAATTATGTAACCGTTGATGGGTTCAGGCCGGGGACGGCCGCGTCGGCTCCCCACTACAAGCTAAATCCAATGGTAACCCGCGACGTGCAGGGAAATGACCATTTGGCCGGGGCGGTGTTGAGGGTGTGGTACGAATCCCACGATGAGTTGCGGGAAATTGCCGCTTCACACCTGGAGAGCTGCGGAGTGCCCATCATGGAGCCCGATTTTTCCAGGGGCGAGATGGGTGCGGGCCTGAACGACCATCCGTTGATGGAAGCGGCAGCGTCATTCACAGGAGACCACCCGGAGACGGACGAGGACGCGGCGATTCTGGTGATGGAGCTGATGACGGGAACGTTCCTGCTGGACGCGGGCGAGGAGGGCGAACCGGGAGGCGGGCAATTGGCTTCGCTGCTGGAGGATGCTCTGGACGCGCTGAGGCAGCTGCCAGCGGGAGCGGCGGCGTGGGACGAGATAATCCCAGGCTTCTCCGATGGTGTCGCCGGGATCATCGAAGGCAAGAAGTCAGAGCGAAAGCTGGCTCGCTCCGTGGACAACCTCTTCGCGGAGATCTGCGAGGAGTACGGGGGATTGGCAGAGTTCTTCCAGTGGAACGCGGAGCGGTGGTTCGTTGCCAACCTGTCGGCGGGGGTTGACCTGGCGGAGGCCCATGGGCTGGCGGTGAAGCTCAAGGAACTGCTGTCGGAATACGGGCCCATCCACGAGCGGGCGGCGGTGGCTTGGGAGGAGATGGAGAGGGCGAAGAGGAGGATGGACCTGATGCCGGCCATCACTTCCGCCGGGAAGTCCCTGGACGATCTGATGGCGGCGGATGACGGTCCCGGGGGAGGGCCGTTCCGGCAGAGGACGGCGGTGGGAGAGGGGGACAGCCTCGTTCTGTCCGAGACGGGGGAACACAATGATTCCCCCAACGATCCCCTCAACCAGAACCACTCCGCAACAGGAACGGGAGCGGCCAGGGAGGAGGCGTTCCACGAAGTGCCGCCGTGCCAGATTGAGGACTACCTGCTGATGCGGCTGGAGATACAGGAACTGGACAAGGAAAACGACGACCTGGAGCGGCAGGTCAAGACGTTAAAGGAGCAGTTGTATGAGACCCGCAGTGTGGGAGAGGGTTTGCGGCTGGCCCTGGCATACAAGGAGGACGGCTCCGTCGAGGAGGTAGAGTTCCCCATCCTGGAGGATGTGAAGGCGGCGGTCGAACTGGCGACAGAGAGGTTCCGGGACCGCCTGCTGTTCCAGTGCAATTCCGAGTCCACCATCGAGGACAACCCGTTCAAGTGGCCGGAGCAGGTCTGGAAGGCGCTGGAATGGCTGGCGACGAGCTACTACGACTCGCGCATCGGAGTGGCGATGAATCCGGACCTGGACGTGTCCTGCCGGGAGGCCAGTGGCATGTGGTACAAGACGAGCCAGAACGACAACACCATGGCCCTATACCGCAACGCCTATACGACGCGGGTGAATGGGCGCATCATCTGGCTGGGGGAGCACATCGGCAAGGGCACCGGGTTCGATCCCCGGCGGACGATACGGATCGGGTTCGACTGGGACCGGACCTTGCAGAAGGTCATCATCGGGTACATCGGGCGGCACCAGACGACATCGGCGTCCTGAGCGCGGCGGATGCCCCGCTGCCGGGAACCCTTCAGCTGGGAGTGGCGAGGTTGCCGACGGCCTTGACGCGGACGCGGGTGACGTTGCTGGGGAGGTAGGTGAGGGGGACTTCCTCGACGTCCACCACTTCAATGGTGGAGGGATCGGCTCCGGCGGCGGCAGCCCGGCCGACGGCGGCGGCGGAGCAGTCGGCGATGGCTTCAGCCCGATTGCCAGCTTCCAGTGAGTAAACTCGTTCCACCTGTCCGCCGACGTGGGCGATGGCGGCGCCGATGGCGTTGGCAACGCCGGCGTTTTCAGGGCGGAGCACCCGGGACGCTCCGGCGAGGGTGTCGCCCAGGAGGATGCTGCCGCCGCCAACCAACACGACGGGGGCGGCGTCCTGGCTGAGCTTGACGCTGTCGATGGCTGTCTCGACGCGCTCCTGGATTTCGGCCATGCCCCGC
Source organism: uncultured Dehalococcoidia bacterium (assembly GCA_951812535.1). Taxonomy (GTDB): domain Bacteria; phylum Chloroflexota; class Dehalococcoidia; order Lucifugimonadales; family UBA3495; genus CATOSK01. The sequence goes on from CATOSK010000004.1 coordinate 297,401, forward strand.
GCTACCAGGGAAGGGGTGAGTCCCGCGACGAGGCGGGGGTCTCCAAGTTCGGCGCGTCCGGCGGCCACGGCGAGGTCGGTGGCGGTGAGGGTCTGTCCGCCGAAGACGAGGGCTTCATGAGTGAGGCGGTAGCCGACGCTCTCCGGGCCGATACGCCAGGGGCCGGGCTGGACAACCGTCCCACCGCCGAGGGCGATGGAGACCATGTCGGGGATGCGGAAGTTGGTGCGGACGCCGGCAAGGTTGACGGCAACAGCGGACTCGCGGGGAAAGCCTTTGACCAGCGCTCCGACATCGGTGGAGGTGCCGCCCACATCGACGACGATACCGTCGGTGATGCCGGACAGCCAGGCTGCGCCCCGCATGGAGTTGGTAGGGCCGGACGAGATGGTGAGGACCGGAAAGCGGGCGGCGAACTCCGCGTCCATGAGGGTGCCGTCGTTCTGACTCATGAACAGGGTAGCGTTGATTCCCAATTCAGTGAGGGCTTCTTCGATCCCTTGAACGGTCCGAAGGGCCACGTCTCCGAGACAGGCGTTGAGGACGGCGGCGTTCTCGCGCTCCAGGAGGCCCATCCGGCCGTTTTCATGGGAAAGGCAGACGCGGAGGCCGGGGGACTCCTCTCTGATAAGAGCGGCGGCCTCGGTCTCATGCGATGGATCCACAGGGGAGAAGACGCCGGATACGGCGACGGCGCGGATGCCATCCTTCACTATGTCGCGGGCAGCCTGGCGGAGAGCGGCACGGTCGAGAGGCGATATCTCGCGGCCGTCGAACTCGTGGCCGCCTCCGACCATGCGGGTGACGCCCCCGATGGCGTCGCGGAGTTCGGCGGGCCAGTCGACAAGGGGCGGAAGAAGCTGGGTGGCGGGGAGGGAGAGGCGGATAACGGCGGTGGGTGAGAGGTGGCGGCGCTCCAAGAGGGCGTTGGTGAAGTGGGTGGTGCCGACCATGACGGCGGCGACCTGTCCGCGGGCGGGGTTCTGCTTGAGAAGCTCGGTTACGGTGTTGACGATGCCGGAAGTGACGTCGGCGGTGGTGGGCAACTTGGCGGCTCCAACGAGGCGTGAGCCGTCCATGAGGACGGCGTCGGTGTTGGTGCCGCCCACGTCAACTCCGATGAACATGGGCAGCGCGTCAGACCTGCAAGGGACGGTAGTCGGTGTCGTAGCCGAAGTGGCGGGGGCCGGAAGCGGCCAATCCCTCGGGGGTGGTCCAGAGGGCGGGAGCGGGGAAGGCGAGGATGGTGACGCGGAGGCCGTAGCGCATGAGCTCGGTGGTGACGGGCTCGCCGGTGTCGGTGGACACGGCGCAGATGAGGTCGGGGACGGTGCAGACTATCTCGCCGTCGAGGCGGGCGATGAGGTTCTCGTTCTGGAAGTCGATGTCCATGCGGCTGCCGTTGAAGGCGTCGAGGCCGTCGATGGCGACTGCGCCCCGGGCGAATCCGGCGGTGGTGCGGCGGTCGAGGTCGACGACCTTGCCGGTGAAGAGGATGCGGCCGGGACAGGTGGACAGGATGGCCTCGAGGGGGTCTGTTCCGGTATCGCGGGCGTGCTGGACGGCATCGCCGAGGTCGCGGGCGAGGGAGAGGGTGTTGGGGACGGCGGTGCGGCGGACCTGCTCGGCGGTCATGGGGGCGACGGCGTAGCAGGCGACGCAGCCCATCTGGATGGTGGCAGCGCGGGCGAGCCGTTCGGCCCATTCGGGGGTTACGGTCTCCCGGATGATGATGGAATTGCCCTTCTCGTCGGCGATGGCCATGGGGCAGCAGGGGACGCCGTAGACGAAGAAGGTCTTCATCTGGAACTCGGGGAAGGCGCGTCCCATGCCGTCGGCGTCGACGACGGGCAAACCGGCGATAGCCGCCGGGATGAGGGGTTCGACGGAGTTGCTGCCGCCGATCTCGTTGGAGATGAGGGCGGTGGCCCTTTCGCCGGTGTAGTCCTCGATGGCGCGGAGGGCGTACAAGGACTGGAGGTCGCGGACCTTCTCGATGCCGACGGTGGGGGCGCCGATGCCGCCGACGCAGATGACGCGGGCGTCGTCGGGGAGCTCCTCGGGGGAGAGGACGGTGACGGGGCCATGCTTTTCGATGGCCTGGCGGGCGCGGAGCTGACCGATGTAGGGGTTGCCGCCGCCGCCGGTACCGAGGATGCCGGCTCCGGTGGCGATGGACTCAAGGACGCCTGTTGTAGCTTGCCACAAACCTGTTGGTTCCATTCCTGCCGGAGAAGGGGTGGGACGGGACACGCGGCAGTTTATGGAAGGGAAGGTTGGGTGTCAACGGGCGGTCCCGGACGGCGGGAGGAAGATTATCGGGCCCATTGTGGTCCAAACAAGATGCGGGTGCCTGCTATGAACGATAGTCCCGGGTTACGTTGGGGGATGCATCCCCCAAACCCCCCGAATTTGGGAGAGTCTGGATCCCCGTCTATGCGGGGATGACGGGAAGGCCCGGGGACGAGCGGGGGGCAACTGATGGAAAGCCGAATGGATGGTCACAAGGGGCCGGGGCCGGGGCGGTGTTATATTCAGGGCGATTCAGAAGCGCCGGGCAGGGGCAGGGGAGAGAGGCATGACCGGAAATATCGAGTGTCCAGGCTGCGGGCGGTCGAACGAGCCTGACGGCCGCTTCTGTACCGGGTGCGGGTCAGAGTTGCCCCGGCCTTCCGGGGGAGAGCCGGACGCCGGTCTCCACCCCGCATCCGAAGGACAAATGGGGGAACTCAGGCAGGAGCTGGCGTCGGTGCGGGAGGAGATGGCGGAGGCGGGGCAGCTGCTGGGCCGGCTGCAACAGCGGTTGTCCAGGCTGGAGCAAATGACGGCCGGGCGGACGGAACAACCCACGGCCGGACCGGACCCGCAGACGCAAGCATCCACTCCCGAACCGGCGACTACCGAACCGGCGACTACCGAACCGGCGACTACCGAACCGGCGACTACGGAAGCCAGGGGCCTTATACCCCCGTCACCGGAGCCGGCATTGGAGCCGGTTCCAGGGGGAACTAGGGGAGAAGCACCCAGACCCACCGGGATAGGCCGGACACCGGCCGCTGCAACGGCGGCACCCTCCGGGCCGGGGCCCGGCATTCGCGTCCCGGCCATTGACTGGGAGCAGGTGCTGGGGCGGAACTGGCTGGCAATCATCGGAGGGATTGCCCTGGTGGTGGGAGTCGGGTTCTTCCTGAAACTGGCCTTCGACAACAACTGGATCGGCGATACGGGACGGGTGCTGCTGGGGGTTGGGCTGGGAGTGATCCTGTTGGGCCTGGGGGAGTGGTCGCAACGGAAGGTACCGCTGTGGGCGCAGCCCGTGACAGCCAGCGGAGCGATCGTTCTCTACCTGTCGCTGTACGCGGCTTACGGATTGTATGGGCTGGTCCCGGCCGAAGGGGCGTTTCTCGGCGTCGCGGCAGTGGTCGTGGCGGCGGGCCTGCTGTCCCTGCGCTACGGGTCCATCGTGATCGCAGTGCTGGGGATCATCGGGGCGTTCCTGGCGCCGGTGCTGCTGGGACGGGACCTGCCGGACATCCGGCTGGTGCTGGTGTACATCCTGCTGGTGGACCTGGGGATCCTGGGAGTGGCGACCTTCCGCAACTGGCAGTGGTTCACGCTGCTGGGTTGGGCGGGTTCCTACGTGCTGTTCGGGTACTGGCTGGTGGAGTTCCCGGATTTCGGGCCGGTGATGGTACAGGTTGCCCTGACCGGTGTGTTCCTGGTGTTCGCCGGGGCGACGACGCTTTTCCACCTGCTGTGGCGGAGGCTGCCCGGGCCGCTGGACCTGGGGTTGCTGGGGGTGAATGCCGGAGCGTATTTCGGGCTGTCGATGTTCGTGCTGGCGGAGTATCCGGACTGGCAGGGTATCGTGGCGTTCGGGCTGGCGGCTCTGTACGGGCTGATCACGTTTGCCGCGGTGAAGCGGCTGGGGGGAACGTCGGAGCTGGTGGTGACGGCCGCGGTGGCGGGGATAGTCTTCCTGGCGGTGGCGATTCCGCTGCAGTTCACCGGGGTGTGGATCACGGTGTCATGGGCAGCGCAGGGGGCGGCCCTGGTGTGGGCCGGGTTCCGGCTGGAGCGGTGGTACACCCGGATTTTCGGGCTAGGGGCGCTGGCGCTGGCGGCGGCGCACCTGCTGCTGACGCAGGTGGAGATAGACCTGGAGGGTTTCGTTCCGGTTGTGAACGAGCGGATGGCGATTTTCCTGGTGGTCATCGGGGGCGGCTACGCGGCCGGCGTCCTGTACCGGCATTTCCGGGACTCATGGCGCGAGTGGGAAAGAGGCATCACCGAGGGGCTGTTCATCGCGGCCAACGGGCTGACGCTGCTGCTGCTGGGGTTGGAGATAGTGCAGTACATGGAGACGCTGGAGGGTCCAATCCTGGGCATATACAGCGGTCCGCGCCGGCTGGGGGACTCCCTGCTGAGTGCCCAGCTATTGGCTACGACGGCGATGGTCACCGTTTACGGGTTTGTCCTGACGGGTGTGGGGCTGGTGTTCCGGCTCCGGTTGGCGCGTTGGGGGGGCCTGACGCTGATGGCGGCGGCGGGGTTGAAGCTGATGCTGGTGGACACCTTCGTGGTGACGCTGGACCGGTTCGAGTTCAGGCCAGTCCTGAACATGCGCTTCCTGGCGGCGATGCTGACGGCAGCTGCGCCGACGGTGATGGCCGCGTGGTGGCGGACACGGGAAGCCGTGACGGAATGGGACCAAGCTGTTCCCCGAGGGTTGGTAGTGGCGGTGAACGTTGTGGCAGTTTGGGCGGTCAGCGCAGAGGTTGTCCATTTCTTCGGGGGCCTGGAGGCGCGGACGGGAGACGACTACGCGAGCGCGATGAACCTTTCCCTGACGGTGTTCTGGGCGGTCTATGCGATTGGAGTAATTGGGGCGGGGATTGTCCTGCGGTCGGCTGTGGTGCGGCTGGCGGGGATGGCATTGCTGGCGGTTCCGGTGGCTAAGCTGTTCGTCTTTGATGTTTTCCTGCTGGAGCGGGGATACCGGGTGGCGGCGTTCGTGACGCTGGGAGTGCTGCTGCTGGGGACGGGGCTGGTGTACCAGCGCTACAACGCGGCGATCCGGGGGTTCCTGTTTGGCGAGGGAGGGGAGGTAAGGGGATTGTTTCCAGCAGGGAGGGGGGATTCGTGAGAGACGGCGGGGGTTTGCATTGTCCACAGGTCGGGGTACGTTGGGGTATTCATCCCCCAAACCCCCTGATGTTTGATGTATGACCAAGGCCCCGGGATTGCGCCCCGGGGCCTTTTGCCAGTGTCCAGCTTAAGTGTGGGTTACTTGAAGTGGGGGATGACGTCCTCACTGAGGCACTTGAGGGTGTCCATGACCACTTCGCGGGGGACTGAGGAGGTCCAGTTGCACTCGAACATTATCTCGTCGGTGGTGAAGGCCTCCTTGAACATGTGGATCTTCTCGACGACTTCCTCGGGGGTGCCGAAGAGGTTGACTTCCTCGGTGGCCTCGGGTCCGGCGCTGCCAGCGTCGGTGCTGCCGATGGCCACGCGGCCGGCGTAGTAGATGCGGGCGAGATCCATGAGTTGGGAGACGCGGCGGTCAGCCTTTTCCTGGGTGTCGGCTACGAGAGTAGGCACCCGAACGACGGTGGTGGGATCGCCCTCATGCCCGGCGTCCTTCCACGCCTTGCGGTAGGCGTTTACGTCCTCACGGAGGATGGCCGAACCCCGCAGGTTGTGGGGGGAGCTGCCAGCGCCGATGGCGATTCGGTAGCCATGCTCACCCATGGGGACGAAGCTCTCCTGGCTGTCCACCGGGAGGAGCATGGGGAGAGGCTTCTGCACGGGCTTGGGGATGCCCATGTAGCCCTCGTAGAAGGCCGGGTAGTTGAAGTACTTGCCCTCGAAACCGGAGAAGCTGTCCTCGCCCCAGAGCTGCTTGAGGAGCTCGAGGTACTCGAAGAAGTACTCGCGGCGCTCGTCGGAGCCGCGGGTGCGGGCGCCTGCGCCGTAGATGAAGCGGCCTTCGCTGACCTGATCAACGATGGCAACCTGTTCGGCGACCTGGAAGGGGTCCTCGGGGGCGAGGTTGTCGAAGGCATAGCGCTCGTGGGGCAGCGCCCTGGGGGATGGGGTCTCGCCGGGCAGCCGCAGGGTAGGCCGGTGGATGGAGGTGCCGATTCTGATGTTCTCGGTGCGCTCGGCGATGATGCCGGAGAGCATGATGGACTGGGGGTCCATGCTGCCCTGGGTGGAGAAGTGACCGCCGCCGAACCAGACGTAGTCCCAACCGTTGTTCTCGATGTGGTCGATTTCCTTGAAGTTCTGCTTGTAAGCAGCGGCCTCAAGAAGCTTCCCACCCTGGTATTCGGGATCCCAAGGGACCTTTCCGCCCTCGTAAACGGCGTTCCAAGTAGTGAACAATCCGAAATCCATGTTGTGCCCCTCCTTTAATGGTGTATTCAGGTAAGACCTTTTGGTTGCCCCAATGCTAGCACCGGGGATGGGGTGGGTCAACGGCCAGGGTCCGTTGTTGGCATTGGAAGCGCTGGACGTTGTTCTTCGGGGGTGAGGGTGGTATAATATCTTTGGCGCATTGTACCCATCGGACATACGGGTTCAGAACGCTTCACACGCAATTGAATCCGGGAGCTGAACAGCACGCTAACGGTTACGGTTTTCCAGATTAGTCCGGTGCCGCACCGGAACGGGCCGGGGGAGGGATAGCCGTCCCATGACCGTTGTCGACGACATCAAGAGCCGCTTGGATATCCTGGACGTGGTTTCCAGCAAGGTTGCGTTGCAACGTTCCGGGCAGTCATACAAGGCCAACTGTCCCTTCCACCAGGAACGCACCCCGTCGTTTTACGTATTTCCCGACCGGCAGACGTGGCGGTGCTTCGGCGCCTGCGCGGCCGGCGGGGATGTGTTCAACTTCGTGATGAAGGCGGAGAACCTGGAGTTCGGGGAGGCGCTGCGTCAACTGGCGCAGCAGACCGGGGTGACGCTGCCCAGCGCGGAGCGGCGCAGCGAAGTCCAGAGCGCCTTCGACCTGAACGAGGCGGCGAAGACTTACTTCCAACAGCGGCTGGCTTCGTCCCAGGGGGCGGAGGCGCGGGCCTACCTGGAAGGCCGGGGACTGAACCGGGAGACGATTGCCCATTTTGAGCTGGGCCTGAGCCCCAACGATGGGGAGTCGCTCAGGACTCACCTGGGAGGGCGGGGCTATTCCCCGGAGCAACTGGCGGAGGCCGGACTGGTTTCCAGCGGGAATAACGGCAGCTACCGGGACATGTTCCGGCGGCGGCTGATGATTCCGATAAGGAACGGCCAGGGAGAACTGGCCGGGTTCGGAGGCCGGGCGCTGGACGACTCCAATCCGAAGTACCTGAACTCGCCACGGACGGCGATATTCGACAAGGGGCGCATACTCTTTGCCCTGAATGTGGCCCGGGAACATGCCCGCCAGCAGGGGATGGTGGTGGTGGAGGGGTACATGGACGCGATCATGGCCCACCAACACGGGTACCGGAACGTGGTGGCCTCGATGGGCACGGCGTTGACGGAGACGCAGGTGGCGGAAGCGCGGCGGGTGTCCGGGAAGATTACGATGGCCCTGGACGCGGATGCCGCCGGGCAACAGGCGACACTGCGGAGCCTGGAGTCGTCCTGGAAAGTTTTCCAGGTGCAGCCGGTGGGCCGGGTAGGGAATATCAGCGTTAATCAACGGCGGGACGGCGGCGAGCTGAAGGTCGTGTCTCTGCCGGAGGGGATGGACCCGGACGAGGTCATCCGCCGGGCGCCGGAGGAGTGGCCGCGGTTCATTGAGAATGCGAAGCCGCTGTTCGATTTCCTGCTGCCGGCGCTGTCGGCGCAGGTGGACATCGGTACGGCGCAGGGTAAGTCGTGGGTAGTGGAGCAACTGCGGCATTTCGTGGCGGCGGTGCCGGACGCGATAGTCCAGGACCACTATCTGCAACAGATGGCCCACTCCCTGCGGGTGAACGAAGAGACCCTGCGGGCCAGCATGGGCAGCCTGACTCCGCAGCGAGCCCGGGCTGCGCCCGCTGCCAATCGTTCCGCCCAGCGGGATGCGGGAGGAACGGACTCGGCGTTTACGCAGCTGGAGCACGACCCGTTGGAGGAGTATTGCCTGGCAGGGATTTTGCAGCGGCCGGACCTGTACGACCTGGCGCCCTGCCTGGAGACGGAGTATTTTTTCCGCCCGGAGAACCGGGAGATCATGGAACTCATCCGGTACGTGGAGCAGGACGGGTTCGACGAGGCGGCGGTGGCGTGGCTGGAGCAGACGGCGGGAGAGGAACTGAAGGAGCACCTGGATTACCTGCGGGCAAAGCCGCTCCATCCCGCAGACTCGGACGAGGCGTCGGCGGCGTTGGCCCAAGCGATAAACCGGCTGGAGGAACGCTACCTGCGGGGCCTGAAGTCGGAAGAGGCGATGCGGCTGGCGGATGAAGAACGGAAAGACGCGCCAGATGAAGTGACGATTAGGGTTCCCACGGAAGACGGGGCCGACCCACTCGATGACAGGGTGGACGAGGAACTGGCCGCGGTCATCCGGGGGACCAACACGAGAATCAAGGAGAACGAAGCGGCACGAAGCCAATGGCGCTCGCGGCCGCAGGACAGAGTTAACGCGGGAGGTTAATTGGGCATGGTCAGACGCAACAACCGGGAATTCAATCCTGAGGACTTCCTGGAGAACAACCACAACAACGACGACGAACACGGCCCTCCCAACATCCTGGGGATTATTGGTCAGGTGAAGGGGGATGAGGAGGAGGAAGAAGGAATGGGAGGCGGCGGGATCGTCGTGATCCCAGGCACGGCTCCCAGCGAGCCCACCGAGGAGCCGTGGGGACAATCGAGCACGGAATCGGACGAGGACACGCCGTCCAACAAGGACAAGGAAGAAGGCCCAACCGACACGGACGTGGAGAACGAGGAGTCGGAGTGGGAAGCCGAGACGGAGAGCATGGAGGTGCTGGACGACCCGGTGCGCATGTATCTCCGGGAGATCGGCCGGGTGCGGCTGCTTACCTCCAAGGACGAGCGGGAGCTGGCCCGCAAGCTGGAGGGCGAGAAGCACCTGAAGAACCTGGATAAGGAACTGGAGGAGTTGGAAGGCCGTCCTCCGCGCCACTGGGAGTCCACGCGGCGCCTGCTGCGGCGGGTTTCCGACGCGGAGCCGCTGGTGGTCTCGCTGTGCAATTATCTCAACCTGCCGCGGGAGTTGACCCTGAAGGAGGTTGTGGTCAACGAGGAACTGCGGGACGCAATCGACGCCGAGGTCAACACCGAGATGATAGCGTTCATTTCCGACGCTCTGAACAAGGAGGAGACGGAAATCTACGCGGACATTATCCAACTGTCGCTGAGCAGCTGGGTAATTCCCAACGAGGCGGTGTTCGACCTGGGCCGCTGCACACTGCCGGAATTGGCGTCCCGGCTGGACCAGCAGGAGACCTACGACCTGCTGGAGCGTCGGGAGCGGCTGTTCGGGGCATCGTTCCAGAAGGTGATCGCAGAGGGTGACCGGGCCCAGTCTCACCTGACGGAGGCGAACCTGCGCCTGGTGGTCAGCGTGGCCAAGAAGTACATCGGACGAGGCATGGCGCTGCTGGACATGATCCAGGAAGGGAATATAGGCCTGATCCGGGCGGTGGAGAAGTTCGACTACCGGAAGGGGTACAAGTTCAGCACCTACGCGACATGGTGGATCCGCCAGGCGATAACCCGGGCGATTGCCGACCAGGCGCGGACCATCCGCATTCCGGTACACATGGTCGAGACCATCAACAAGCTGATGCGCCAGCACCGGCGGCTGCTGCAGGAGTACGGGCGGGAGCCCACTCCCGAGGAGATCGGGCTGGCGATGGACATTGGGCCGGAGAAGGTGGAGGAGATCCTGAAGATTTCCCAGGAGCCGGTGTCGCTGGAAACGCCCATCGGCGAAGAAGAGGACTCGCACCTGGGGGACTTCATCGAGGACCGGAACGCCCCGGCGCCGGCGGACGCAGCTTCCTTCCAACTGCTGAAGGAGCAGGTTTCGGAGGTGCTGGACACGCTGACGGACCGGGAGGGACGAGTCCTGAAGCTGCGGTTTGGCCTGGAGGACGGCCGGAGCCGCACCCTTGAGGAGGTGGGAAGGGAGTTTGGGGTCACTCGGGAGCGGATCCGGCAAATCGAGGCGAAGGCGCTGCGGAAGCTGCGGCATCCGACGCGGTCTCGGAAGCTGCGGGACTTCCTGGAGTAAGGGCGCGGCGGCGCTTTGGCCTATCCCTTGCGCCAGTTGGCGCCGTACAGGGAGATGACGCAGCCAGGTCATACCGGCAAGGCAAGAAAATGCCAAATAGGCGTGAGCAAATTGCCTTTAATTGGGTGGAACGGCGGTGTTAGACTCGGCGTCAATGAAAGGGGGTGGCGGTCAAGTGGAAGAGTGGACATTACCGAAGTGCCAACAGTGTGACATAGGTCAGCTAGTACCGTTGTCCGACTACGGCGGACAGGGAGCGGCGGTCCATTACAAGGCGTGGGTCTGCATCAACCCGGACTGCGGGTTCAACATAAAGATCCGCAATGGGGACATCTACCTGAATGAACCCATCACGCCCGGCAGCATGAACGTTCCCCGAGGCCGCTAGACGTCAAAACCGCCTCTTCGGGGGCTTTCGTTTTTGCCCGCCGCCGCAGGCCTGGGATGAAGTGGGAAGACGTGCGCGGCCAGCAAGAACAGGCGGTCCTACCGACCCGCCCACGGTAGTTCCCCGAGCCCGGTTGAATATGGGCCCCCGGTTTAACCTGGGCCAACGAAAGGCGCTGCCCAGGTTGGATCAGGCCGAAGCTACCGGGTCTTCGGAGGAGGGTTCGATTCTCAGCTTGCGCAGGCGCCGACCGAGCATGGAGACGACCTCGATACGCAGGCCGTCGACCCAGAGGGAGTCGCCAACCTGGGGGATGCGCCCCAGGGAACGATAAACGTAGCCCCCGACGGTGTCCACCTCGGGGGTTTCTATCACCGTCCCAAAGAGTTCGCCCACCTCGTCGGTGCTGACACCGGCGTCCACGAGGGCGGACCCGTCGGCGTTGCGGATAACCTCGGGGTCCTCGACATGGGAGAACTCATCCTCGATTTCTCCCACGATCTCTTCCAACAGGTCTTCCATGGTAACGAGGCCCTCGGTGCCGCCGTATTCGTCAACGACGATGGCCATCTGAAGGGCTTTTTCCTGCAGTTCCTCGAGGAGGTCGTCGAGGTGCTTGGATTCGGGGATAAAGAAGGCGGGACGGAGGGTCTGGGCAAGCTCGGCTTGGGGTTCCCCCTTGCCCAGGACGGCGAGGAGGTCCCGGGAGTGAGCGATGCCTACGATGTTGTCCAGATTGACGCGATAGACAGGGAGCCGACTGTGGCCCCTGACGGCCATCACTTCAGCGACTTCAAGCAAGGGGGTGTTGGCCTCGACGGCGACAATGTCGAGGCGGGGAACCATGACCTCCCGGGCGGTGGAGCCGTCGAGGCGGAGGATGGACTGGAGCATCTCCCGGTCCCGCTCGTCGATGCTGCCGACCTGGGCGGCGACGATAACCCGCTCCTGGAGCTCGGCGTGAGCTTCTTCCCGGGCATCCCCGGGGGAGCCGCTGCCGTTGGAGCCAACGGGGATGACGGAGGACCGGCGGGCGGTCATGGCAGAGACAAGGCGGTGAACGGGACGGGACAATCCGACAGCACGTTCCGGCTTGCGAAGAGCCAGGGAGTATGCCCCGCGGTTGACGGCGGTGAGGGCAACCAGCAGTCCGAGGGCCAGCAGGGTGAGATACCACCAGTCCATGACCGGGGCGAGGGAGGCCGCCAGGAAGAGGCCGGAAAGGGAGACGGCGATGGTGCAGGCGTACTTGAAGGAGGAGACGGTGAATCCGACCCCGCGAGGCGGGCGGACGCTGGCCGAACCGGCGCCAACGGCGTGTTCAGCCAAACTCAAGTACGAGAAAAGCAGGAAGAATACCGAGAAGACTAATGCTGACGGTAATAAGCTACTATCAGTATCCAAATTGTCTACCCTCGCCGCCTGGTGCGGGCAACCACGAAGATGATGCCCTCAGGAGGGGTGGGGGTTGATCACTCGCCGGATTTTCTAGGCAACATTCTAGCAGGGACGCCAACGGCGAGTCTACCCTGGGGGACGTCTTTTGTTACGACTGCCCCGGCGCCGGTGGCGGCGTTGGGGCCGACGGTGACCGGGGCGACCAGCATGGTATTGCAACCAATGAAGGCTCCCTCGCCGATGACGGTGGGGAGCTTGTCCCGTCCGTCGTAGTTGCAGGTGATGGTCCCGGCGCCGATGTTTACGTTGGCGCCGATAGATGCGTCGCCAAGGTAGCTGAAGTGGCCGGAAACGGCTCCGGCGGCCATCCGGCTGTTTTTGACCTCGACGAAGTTGCCGACGTGAACGTTGGGTCCGAGATGGGCACCGGGGCGGAGATGGCTGAAGGGGCCAACGTCGGAGCCGCTATCCACGATGGCCTCCTCGAGCATGGAGGCGGTGATGCGGCAGCCGTTTCCGATGCGCGAGTCCTGGATGACGGAGTTGGGCCCGATGGTGCAGTCCTCGCCGACGGCGGTGGTCCCCTGAAGCATGGTGTTGGGGAGGATAACGGTGTCCTGTCCGATGGTGACGCCGGCGTCGATGCAGACGGAGCCGGGGTCGATGATGGTGACGCCTTCCAGCATCCATTTTTCCAGGATGCGCTCCCGCTGAACGCTTGCGACGATGGCAAGCTGGACGCGGTTGTTGACGCCGAAGGCCTCGGCCGGGTCGGAGGTGGGCACTCCGTGGACCTGCTTGTTCCCACAGGCAGCGGCCAGGGCGGTGAGGTAACGCTCCCCCGATGCTGCGGCGGGGATCTCCGGAAGGTTGCGGGCGAGCCAGGGGAGGTTGAAGCAGTAGACGCCGGCGTTGACCTCGGCGGGGGCATCGCAGGGGCCGTCGTAGTCGCGGGCTTCGACGATGCCGGTGACGCAGCCTTCTTCGTCCCGCAATACCCTTCCCATGTCCTCGGCGAAGAGTCCCTCGGCGGTGAGAAAGGTCATGGCGCTTTCGCGGTCCAGATGGCACTGGACGAGATTCTGGACGGACTGGGAGGTAACGAGGGGAGCGTCGGCGTTCAGGAGGAGGATGTGGGAGCAGTCTCCATCCAGCAAGGGGAGGGCGCAGGAAAGGGCGTGGGCGGTGCCGAGGGGTTGGGGTTGGGCGGCGTATTCGACGGTGTCACCCAACAGATCGCCGATGGCGGACTGGTTGGCAGGCGAGACGACGACGATGATCCTTCCCACGCCGATGCTATGAAGCAGGTCGACGGGGTGACGGATAAGCTCCTTGCCGCAGACCCGGTGGAGGGGCTTGGGAAGGCGGGACTTCATGCGGGAGCCTTCTCCGGCAGCGAGGATGATTCCAGCCCAGTTATCCACGGCGTTTCCTCCGGCGGGGCCGGAAGCTCGACAGTGTCTCATCCGGCCTGATTGGTGGGGATTATAGCAGGGGCAACCGGGACTTCGGGGTTTGCGTTGACAACGTGCGGGACGGCGGGGAGAATTCGGCTATTCTTAACCTCCGGGCCCGGACTCCGAACAACTGCCCGGGGAAAGGCGTTAGTTATGCCTGATTTGACGGATTCGGATGTCATGGCGCTGGCAAGGGCGGCTCGAATTGATATTCCCGCCGAGCTGGTGGCGGAGGTGGGTTACAGCCTGAACGGGCTGCTGGATGCACTGGAAGCGGCGGCGGCGGCGGAAGGGGTGAGCTCGGTGGAGCCGCTTCCTATTGTTATTCCCCAGGAACAGTCGTCGGGAGGGCAGTAATGGACAAGTCGCAGATTCCGTTTCTTTCGGCAACCGAGCTTTCCGGGTTGATCCAGTCCCGGGAAGTGTCGCCGGTGGAGGCGACGCAGGCATACCTGGAACGCATCGAGGCGGTGGACGGGCAGCTGAACTCGTACATCACCGTCTGCGGGGATGAGGCCCTAGCCCAGGCGCGGCAGGCGGAGGAAGACATTTCCGCCGGACGGTACGCCGGGCCGATGCACGGCATCCCAGTGGCGGTAAAGGACCAGTTCAACACGCAAGGCATCCTGACCACCAACGGCTCGACCATCCACGGCAACTTTGTCCCGGACGAGGACGCGACGGTTATCGCCAACCTGAAGCGGGCAGGAGCAGTGCTGCTGGGCAAGCTGAACATGAGCGAGTACGCCAGCGGCGACGCCTTCCACCATCCCTACGGGCGGCCGAGGAACCCCTGGGACCTGTCGCGGAACCCGGGGACGTCCAGCAGCGGCAGCGGGGCGGCGACAGCGGCTTTCCTGTGCTCGACGTCGCTGGGGGAGGACACGGGCGGTTCCATACGGGGGCCGGCGTCCTTTTGCGGGCTGGCGGGAATCCGTCCCAGCTGGGGGCGGGTGAGCCGGTACGGGGTGTTCGGAGCGTCGTGGTCGATGGACACGGTGGGGCCGATCTCGCGGACGACGCAGGACTGCGCGATGACGCTGGCGGCGATTGCGGGATACGATCCGAAGGACCCGTACACCTGGGACGTTCCGGTGCCGGACTACGTGGGAGCACTGACGGGGGATATCAGCGGTCTGAGGGTGGGAGTGGTGCAGGAGCGGGTCCATGCCGACGTGGTGGAGCCGGACGTGCGGGACGCGGTGGTGAACGCCATCGCGGCGCTGGGAGAGCTGGGGGCGACGCTGGTGGATGTGGAGATTCCGTTGATGCCACACTCGGCGGCGATTTCATCCTGCGTCATCAGCGCGGACGCGGCGTCGCTGAACCGGCGGGACCTGGAGGAGCACCTGGAGCAGTTCGACCACAACAACCAGGTGCGGCTGCTGATGGGGGCGGTGCTGCCGGCACAGGCGCACCAGACGGCGCTAAAGCTGCGGGAGATGCTGAGGCGGCAGATTTTGGAGGCACTGGAAGGGGTGGACGTGCTGGTGATGCCCACGTCATCCATACCGGCACCGCTGATTCCTGAGAAAGCGGGGATCGGGAGCAAGCAGGAGGTGATTGACGGGTACAAGGGGCGACGGAGCTACACGTCGCCGTTCAACCTGGCGAACACTCCGGCGCTGTCGATCAACTGCGGGTTCACGTCGGAGGGGCTGCCGGTGGGCCTTCAGATTGCGGGGCGCCCGTTCGACGAGACGCGGCTGTTCCAGGCGGCGTACGCCTACGAGCAGGCGACGGAGTGGGGGGCGAGGAGGCCGGGGGTTTAGGCATTTTCTCAAGGCCGCCTCAAACCCAAAGACGATCGGGGTTCCGGGACTGAGTTCGTTTGGGGGGATGAATCCCCCAACGCCCTTTGAGATACCTTCTCACGGGTACACAAGCAGCGATTCAAGTAGAGGTCATTCCCCAAGTTGCAGTTGAACGAGGAGTTGTTCCATGTCGGTGCCCTTGTCCTTACCATCAGCGTTAATAGAAGCGGAACGTTGCCGGCAAAGGGATTTGTGATGCCTTCCAAGAATTACACGATAGACGAAAAAGGGGATCTGGCCGAGAAAATCTACCAGGAGCAAATAAAAGCCCTGGTAGAACCCCAGGAAAACGGGAAGTTTATCGCCATAGACATTGAGAGCGGCGACTACGAGATTGCCGAGGAACTTATCGTCGCCTCTCATCAGTTGCGGGACCGACGCCCCGAATCCATCAGGTTTGGAACCAGGATCGGTTATCCGTCCGCCTATCGCATTGGCTGGCGAGGACAGACCCAAGATGATGAGGGGCAGGGTAGATGCCAACCTGCAAGCCTTGGTTCCGCTGTTAGTACAAAGCAAGGACGGACAGCTCCACTCTACAGTAGCTGTCCTGGACACTGGATTTGACGGGTGCTTATCCCTGCCGCATCAGTCGATAAGGGAATTGGGGCTTGAACCGGACCTATCTGTGAACGTGATAATGGCCGATGGACAGAACGTATTGTGGGATACCTGGGATGGGTATGTCCTCTGGCATGGACATATTCGCAACATCCTTATTTTCGAGACTGAGGAAACTCCGTTGCTGGGCATGGAGTTGCTGCAGGGCAGCCAGTTGATAGTCCAAGTCCAAGTCGGCGGCGATGTGCTGATAGAGGAGTTGGATAGAATTGAGTCGTAACCTGATACGGGAGGAGCGGGGTTATGCCGGAACCTTTTGAGATGACCGTTGGAGAGGCGGCGCGGGCGATTCGACGGGGAGAGTTGACTCCGGTGGGGTTGGTGGAGTCGCTGCTGGCGCGCGTTGACGCGCGGGAAGAGTCGCTGCTGGCATGGGTGTACCTGGACCGGGAGACGTTGCTGTCGGAGGCGGAGGGGAAGACCGCGGAGGCACGATCAGGGAATCCGCTGGGGCCGCTGCACGGGGTTCCCATCGGGCTGAAGGATATTTACTACACGGCGGGGATCCCGACGACGGCCTGCTCCAAGGTGTACGCGGACTTCGTGCCGGAGTTCGACGGCACCTCGGTCCGCCTGCTGAAGGAGGCGGGGGCGATCATCATGGGGAAGACGATGACGACGGAGTTCGCCTGCATGGACCCGTCGCCGACGTTCAATCCGTGGGACGCGGCCTGCACTCCGGGGGGGTCGAGCAGCGGGTCCGCGGTTTCGGTGGCGGCTCGGATGTGTCCGGCGGCGCTGGGGTCGCAGACGGTGGGGTCGGTGCTACGGCCAGCGTCGTACAACGGCGTGGTGGGGTTCAAGCCCAGCTTCGGCAGGATCAGCCGGCACGGGGTGGTGCCGGTGAGCTGGACGCTGGACACGGTGGGATGGATGTGCCGCTCGGTGGAGGACGTGGCCCTGATGCTGCAGGCGATGGCGGGATACGATCCCGAGGACATGGTGTCGCGATCCGAGCCCGCAACGAATTATGTGGGAGCGTTAAACGCGAACACCCCTCCGCGGATCGGCGTTTTGAGGGACTTCTTCTACGACAACGCGGACGGGGAGACGACGGCCCACACCGACGAGGTGCTGCGGCGGCTGGCGGAAGCGGGGGCTGAGGTGGCGGAGGTGGCGATGCCAGAAAGCATCAACACCGCAATCGAAGACCAGCAGATCATCATGGCGGTGGAGGCCGGGGCCTTCCACCAACCGATGCACGAGCGGCAGGCGGAGGACTACCAGCCGAGGCTGCGGGGGCTAATTGAGCGGGGATTGAGCACGCCATCGGTTGAGTATTCGCGGGCAATGGAACGGCGGCAGCGGTTCGTGACGGACATGCGGCGGCTGGCCAACCGTCCGGGGGTGCTGCTGACGCCAACCACTCCCCAACCAGCCCAGCCGGACCGGACGAACACCGGCAACCCGATGTTCCAGGGGCCGTGGACGTCGTGCGGCCTGCCGACCATCACGCTGCCGTCGGGGCGGGCGGGGTCGGGCCTGCCGCTGGGGATCCAACTGGCCGGCCCCTACCTGGGGGAGGGGGAGCTGCTGGCCGCGGCGGCCTGGTGCGAGCGGGCACTGGGTGTGAGCCTGGCTCCACCGCTGTAGCGGCGGAGTCGGCGGCACGGTTGTCCCAAGAGGGTGTGGGGGGATATTGAGTTATCACCCCCACCCTAACCCCCGCCTTCGCGGGGGGCAGGCTCTTACCCCATCAAGGGGGAAGGGACTTTTGAGACAGTTTCTTACTCCCCCGGGGCGGGGCCGAGGACGCGGTAAGAGCGGTCGGGGGTGCGCTCGGCGAGGGGGAGGACTTCCACGACGACGCGGGACAATCCCACGACCTCGCCGTCGGAGTCGAAGCTGTAATTGTCGCCGATGGCGCCGCTCCAGGTGATTTCGTACATGCAGTCACGGAACCCGTCGGCGTCCTGGTCGTCGTTGGTGCGGCCGAGGCATTCGGCGGCGATGTAGACATCGTCATAGGCCGAGCCGAGATGCCAGGGCAGGGTGACATAGTTGTAGCGTTCCCGGAAGTTTTCCAGCACTTGCTGGGCTTTTTCGTTGTCCGGCTCGAGGTCGGCGACGATGGCCTTGACGCCGGTGGCGGCTTCGCCGGCGATGTCCAACGAGGTGGTGCCCATGGTTACGGTCTCGGCGTAGATGGGGCCGCCGTACCCGATTTCGCGGGCCTGCTTGATGATGGTGCCGGCGGAGAACTCGGACTGGGGGACCAGGTGCAGGGCACCGGGATTGGCCGCAAACAACTTTTCCAGTTGGCTGCGGAAGTCGGTGATGTCGGCCCCGTAGTGCTCGGCGGCCACGACGGTCCCGCCACGCTTTTCGAACTGGGCGACGGTGGTGCGGCGGACGCCTTCGGCGTAGTCGGTGGACTCGGTGATGGTGGCCAGGGTGCGGACGCCGTCAGCCCAGAGGGTGTTTCCGGTGTTTATCCCGACGTGGATGTCGCTGATCTGGGTGCGGAAGATGTAGTCGCCGGCGTTGGCGATGTCCGGGTTGCTGGCCAGGCCGGAGAAGAGGATAGTCCCGTCGGCCTCGGCGAGGGGAGCTGCGCCGAGCATGGCCCCGCTGCAGGAGGTGCCAAGGATAATCTTGATTCCCTCGACATCGGTGAGCTTGTTGTAGGCGGTGATGGCCTCCTTGGCGGCGCACTGGGAGTCTTCGACGACGAGCTCAAGCCTTCGCCCGTTGATGCCGCCTTCGGCGTTGATTTCATCGGCGGCCATCTGCTTGGCCTGGTTGGCGACGGTTCCATAGGTCTCACCGGCGCCGGTGAGGGACTCCATGACGCCGATGCGGAAGGGGGGCGAGTCCTGGCCGCCGCCGGCGCAGGACAAGGCGACGAGCGCGGTCATCAAGACCGCAGCGAACAGGCGGGAGGGAAACGGAAAATGCTGTTTCAAACCGGAAAAACCTCGCAGGGGAAGGGTGCGCCAGCAATACATCGCTGGACGGCTACCCGTATTATCGCTGTGAAGATGACAGGTTGGGAAGACCAGAGCAATCGGGGCGCATGGTTTTCTCCGCAGGGCCAGGGTGACGGATTTGTGAGAATGCCCAGGGCGATTGCACTATAAATGCCCAACTCGGCACTCCCGGGAAAGCAGCAGTGCCGAGCGGGCAGGCGGCTTCGGGTTCGCAACGAACCTGCCGCCATTGACCGCTGGATTCCCGAAGCCCTGGGGAGCAAGACACCACCAATAGCTTCCAGAGGCCAATCTGGATGAACCGACAACGCTGGGGGTGGACGGGAACCGGCTGACAGGGACGATTCCTGCCTCTGGTGGTACATGCCGTTCCTGCCGAGGGCGACGGAGAGGCCTCCAACCTGATATGGTTCATACTGGCGGAGTTGCAGCCGTGGCCGCCGTTGAGGCCATAGCATTTATGGCGTTCCGATCAGGCAGGCGGAATTGAGCAGATTCTCCTATTATGTAAAGGTGCGGACGGGTTCGGAGCATAAACACATACGAAGAGCAGGTTTGGGGTGATGGCAAAGATACTGGACGGAGCCTCCCTGGCGCGGGAAATCCGCGGGGAAGTTGCTCTTGGCGTAAGGGATTTGGCAGCACGGACGGGGACAACTCCCGGGTTGGCCGCGGTGCTGGTGGGAGAGGACCCGGCATCGGAGGTCTACGTTCGCAACAAGGGGCAGGCCTGCGGGGAGGTGGGGATTTTCAGCGAGACGTTCCACTTTCCGGGGACGACCACGCAGGATGAGTTGCAGGAGCTCGTCAACCAGCTCAACGCGGACGACAGGTTCCACGGGATACTGGTGCAGTTGCCGCTGCCCGCCCAGATCAATGAAGAGGCGGTGATCGAGGCGGTGTCGCCAGCGAAGGACGTGGACGGGATTCACCCCTTCAACCTGGGAAAGCTGCTTCAGGGGTCCCCCGTTTTCGTTCCCGGGACGCCGGCAGGGATTCAGCAGATCCTGGTGAGAAACGGGTATGATCCTGCGGGACAGCGCGTTGTGGTGTGCGGAAGGAGCAACATCGTGGGCAAGCCCCTGGCCGCGCTGCTGATGCAACGGGTAGACGGAGCCAACGCCACGGTCACCGTGTGCCACACCCGGACGAAGAACCTGGCTGAGATCACCCGTCAGGCCGATATCCTGGTGGCAGCGGTGGGCAGTCCCCGGGCGGTCACCGCCGATATGGTCCGGGACGGCGCGGTGGTGATTGACGTTGGGATCAACCGGATTGATGATGCTTCCCGGCGCAGAGGTTACCGGCTGGTGGGAGACGTGGACTTCGATGGGCTGGAAAGCAAGGTGGAGGCGATCACTCCGGTGCCCGGCGGGGTCGGCCCGATGACCATTGCCATGCTGCTGGCCAACACCCTGAAGGCGGCGGAACTGGCGTCATCCGCCTAGTCGTGAGCAGATTTCCTGAGGAGGACCCGAATGACCGATCCCGAACAGCCCAGCACCGGAAGCATCGTGTGGCATGACCTGACCGTTCCCAACGCCGGGGAGATCCGGGACTTCTACGCGGGGGTGGTTGGGTGGGAATCCATGGAACACGACATGGGCGGCTACTCCGACTTCGGCATGAACCAGCCGTCCGGCGGAGATACGGTGGCCGGGATCTGCCACGCCCGGGGGCCCAACGCCAACCTTCCGGCGCAGTGGCTGATTTACATCAGGGTAGCGGATGTGGATGCCAGCGCAGAGAGGTGCCGGCAGTTGGGAGGAACGGTCCTGGACGGCCCCAGGGAGATTGGGGAGGAACGTTTCTGCGTCATCCGCGATCCGGCGGGAGCGGCCGCGGCGTTGATTGGCGGGTGAGGCCCGTACTGGACCGGGAACGAAGACCGGACATTTCCAACCATGCCGTCCGCTGGCATTTCCAATGGTAATCGTGAAGCGACGCCCATCCTGAATGCGAACCAGCGACTTTGACTACCATCTGCCGCAGGAGCTGATTGCCCAGACTCCCGCGGAGCCGCGGGACGCTTCGCGGCTGCTGGTCATGGACCGGAGGACGGGCATGACGGAGCATCGCCTGTTCCCGGACATTGGGGAGTACCTGCGGCCAGGAGACCTATTGGTGTTAAACCGGAGCCGGGTCATTCCGGCCCGGCTACACGGCACAAGGGCCGAGTCCGGCGGCAGGGTGGAACTGCTCCTGCTGCGCCAGAAGTCGCCGGGACTGTGGGAAGCCCTGGGGAGGCCGGGACGGAGGCTGCGTCCCGGAGACCGTGTGGTGTTAGACGGTCCCGTTCCTGAAGCCCGGTATTCGTCCAACTCTTCGTCAAACTCTCTCCCCGGCATTGAAGCCGCGATACTGGAATCGGACGAACAGGGCGTGAAGCTGGTCAGGTTTTCCCCGGGGGACGTTCCCCTGGACGGTTGGGGGGAGACGCCGCTGCCGCCATACATCCACGAGCGGCCATCGAACCCGGAACGGTACCAGACGGTGTATTCCTCCGAACCGGGAAGCGTGGCAGCGCCGACGGCGGGGCTGCACTTTACCGACGAACTGCTGGAAAAGCTCCGCCAGGCAGGGATTGAACAGGCGTTTGTAACCCTGCACATCGGGCTGGACACCTTCCGTCCTGTGCAGGGGGAAGACCCGATGGAGCATCACATTCACACCGAGTATTACGAAGTTTCACAGGAAACCGCAGGGCAGATTTCCCTGGCCCGCCGGGAAGGACGGCGGATTGTGGCGGTAGGGACCACCTCGGTGAGGACCCTGGAGCAACTGGGGTTGAACTGGGAGAGGGCCGGAATCGGGAGGGACGATCCTGCCCAAGGAGCAACAGGCCAGGCGGACATTTTCATTCTTCCCGGGCACCGCTTCCGGCTGGTGGACGCGATGATCACAAACTTTCATCTGCCGCGATCCACGCTGCTGATGCTGGTTTCCGCTTTCGCGGGACGGAATCCCATTCTCGCAGCCTACGAAGAGGCAATAGAGCGGGGATACCGGTTCTACAGCTTCGGTGACGCGATGTTCCTGCACTGAAGACCCCGCCGGGGGCCTGGCTTGCATCCTGGAGGGGATGAGTCAGGCCGGGGCGGGGAACTGGAGAAGCTGGACTATATTTCCGTCGGGGTCTTTGAAGGTGGCGACCCAACCGCCCCATCCCTCTTTTTCCGGCGGGCGGATGAACTCCACGCCCAGGTCGGTCAACTGGCGGTGCAGGGCATGGATATCATCCACGCCGAGGTGAGGCATGACGCGGAAGGGGTCCTGGGCTGCTCCGTGAATGCGGTCGTGGAGGCCGAGGTTGAAACGGACATCGCCAAGTTCCAGGGCGATGTAATCGCCGTGGTTGGAATGCAGGGGGATGCCCAGGGTCTCGTGGTAAAAGCGGAACAACCGGTCGAGGTTGTCGGTCCAGAGGGTGATCCCAACTACTCCGGTAATCATTGGGGGTCTTCCATAAGTGTCAGGAGCGTCCCGAACCCTGCAACGGGGTGTCTAGGACTCCGCGGTGGCGGCTTCCCGGGCGGCGGCGCACCGGCGGCACCATCCGTGGAAGTCGACCCGCTGCCAGGCCACTTTGAAGTTGGACTGTCCAGCCACTTCGTCCCGCAGCCGGACCACGGCTCCGGTGCCGGCCGTGGCGTCGGCCACATTGCCGCACTGGATGCAAACGAGGTTGACGTGGGGCTCGAGATTGGACTCGTAGCGGGAAAACTGGGCGAAGGGAAGTTCCTGGATAAGATGGCTTTTTTCCAGGACGGCCAAGGTGGAGTAGATGGTCGCCAGGGTCATTGAGGGGAAGTGATCGCGGACCCGTTCGTAGATCTGCTGCACCGATGGGTGATCGGCAGAATTGAGCACGGCTTCGGCAATGGCAAGCCGCTGCGGGGTAACCCGCACATCCGACTCCCTTAGTCTGTCTGCGATTTCCTGAGGGGTCATTGGCACTCCAACGCTCCGAGGCCTGCCGCCGGCGGCGCTCACCCAAGCAACCAGTCCGATCCGGCAGGGCATGGACACTGTGCCGACTCCTCCAGTCTGGGCGATGGAGGGTCGGGCCTGTGGCGAACGGATGGAAAACCCCGGGGAGACGTCCGGCACGGGTCTTCACTATACCCGCAGCACTGTTGTGGAGGCAAGCCCGGGACTGCGGCGGCCGGGTTGGGAGAATGAGCGGCGGGATTCGCCTTGCAATGGGGGAATAACCGGGATATGCTGAAATGCCGGTGCGGAGAGGTGGCAGAGCGGACGAATGCGCCGGCCTCGAAATCCGGTATACCTTATGGGTATCGCGGGTTCGAATCCCGCCCTCTCCGCCAGTAACAGATCCCATGAAGTCCCACAAGGCCCCATAAGCCCCGATTCCGTGTTCAAAGACCCCAAAAGCAGGTCTTGTAAGCCCCCATAACGTCCCTTATAATCCCACAAAACCGGTGGGAATATTTGTGGGAAAGATCTGGGGGCGGTCATGGCTCAACTCACGGCGGCCAAGGTTAAAGCTGTCACCGAACCGGGGAGGTACGGTGACGGGGCCGGGCTCTATCTGTACGTAGCTCCTTCCGGGTCCAAGTCCTGGGTCCAGCGCATCGTGGTCAACGGCCGGCGCCGGGACATCGGCCTGGGCGGGTACCCGACCGTCGGTCTGGCCGAGGCCAGGGTCCAGGCGGCGGCCAACCGGGTGGTTGTGTCCGAGGGACGGGACCCGGTGGCCGAGAAGCGGCGACCGCCGAAGCCCACCTTCAAGGAAGCCGCTCACCAGGTCCACCAGGCCAACCTCCCCAGGTGGCGCAACGCCAAGCATGCTGCGGCCTGGATCCGCACCCTCGAACGGTTCGCCTTCCCCGCTTTCGGCAACATGCCTGTCGACCAGGTCACCAGGGCGGACGTCCTGGCGGTTTTGACACCGATCTGGGGCACACTGCCGGAGACTGCGCGGCGGGTCCGGCAGCGTATCCGTACCGTGATGCGTTGGGCCATGGCCCATGGCTTTGTTGAATACAACGTGGCGGGAGAGGCGATAGAGGGGGCACTGCCTCCCATGCCCAGGGTCAAGGACAATCTGCGGGCGCTTCCCTATCGGGAAGTTTCGGAGGCGTTCAAGATCATCGAAGAGTCCCGTTCGTCCGCTGCCGCGCGGCTCTGCCTTGAGTTTACCGTATTGACGGCGGCGAGAAGCGGGGAGGCCCGTGGAGCCCTCTGGAGCGAGATAAACCTGGACCAGAGCCTTTGGATCGTTCCCCCAGCGCGGATGAAAGGAGGGTTGCAACACCGGGTGCCGTTATCCACCGCGGCGTTAAATGTGCTGACTAGCGCGAGAGAACTCCAGGACGGGTCAGGCTTGGTTTTCCCTTCGCCGAGACGCTCGGGGCAACCCCTTTCGGACATGACGCTGACGAAGGTTCTCAGGGACAATGGTCTGGCCCACCTGGCCACGGTCCACGGCTTTCGGAGCACTTTCCGGGACTGGGCATCGGAAACCACCTCGGCATCGCACGCGGCGATGGAGTTATCGCTGGCCCACCGAGTCGGATCGGCGGTGGAGCAGGCTTACGCCCGCAGCGACCTGTTGGAACAACGGGGAGAGCTGATGGAGGCGTGGGGGAGCTACGTCTCTTCTGGTGACGGGTCAAACTCGGACACCAACGTGTTAGGATGAGAACGATATTCATGGAAACCCAACCTTTCACAGGGGACCGTTCAATTCGCTAGTCATATCAGGCGGAGAGGAAAAGACCAAGGAATTTCGGGCTCGGACCCCCCAACTCCACCTACCTTTCCGGCCAAGAGGCGCAACGTGGAAAACCCTTTCTTCGATCACCCGATTCTCAACTCCCCGTACGAGTATCCCAGCCGGCATTGGGAGTTGGATGCCGAGGGGCAGCCGACCCAGCGGACGATCGAAAGCCGCCGAGGGGCGGAGTTCATCACCCCAATCCCCAAGCCGCGCCAGAGGGGACGGGCCAGAGGCGCCCAGCGGGAGATGGTATTCGATGAGGGGAAAGGACTGTCAACCGAGGAGCAACAGTACGACGTCACCGCTGCGGTGAACGAGATTCGCCGCCATGTGGACCAATGGCGGGCGATCCCCGGACCCAACAACTGGGGTGTCACCCCGGAGACCGCCCGCCTGCTCCTCCACTGGAGGCAGCACAAGTTCAGCCACTACCGCCCTTTCTTCTGCCAGGTGGAGGCGGTGGAGACTCTTATCTGGTTGACCGAGGTGGCACCCCGGCTCGGCGCTGAAGGAAGGTTGGTCCTGGACCGGTTGGCAAGCGCCAACCTGGAGGCCAATCCCGACCTGTCCCGCATCGCCCTGAAGCTGGCAACCGGAGCGGGCAAGACCACCGTCATGGCCATGATCATCGCCTGGCAGACCATCAACGCCGTCCGCCACCCCAACAGCCGCCGGTTCACCCGGGGATTCCTGGTTGTAACTCCCGGTTTGACCATCCGGGACCGCCTTCGCGTACTCCAGCCCAACGACCCGGACAGCTACTACGCCAGCCGTGAGCTGGTCCCTTCGGACATGCTGGGCGACCTCCAGAAGGCCCGGATAGTTATCACCAACTACCATGCCCTCCGGCCGCGGGAGCGGATGGAAGTTTCCAGCGGGGGGCGGGCCCTGCTCCAGGGGCCCGGCGATCCCATCGAAACCCTGGAAACGGAAGGGCAGATGATCCAGCGGGTCATGCCCGAGCTGATGAACACGAGGGGTGTCATGGTGCTCAATGATGAAGGGCACCATTGTTACCGCCGCAAGCCGGGGGACGACGACGAACGCCCCCTGACCGCCGAAGAGCGTCAGGAGGCCAACAGGAACTCCGAAGAAGCCCGGGTGTGGCTGTCCGGTTTGGAAATGGTCCAGCGCAAGCTGGGAGTAGGGCAGGTTGTTGACCTTTCCGCCACACCCTTCTTCCTACGCGGCTCGGGCTACGCCGAGGGGACCCTGTTCCCCTGGACCGTCAGCGACTTCTCCCTGATGGACGCCATCGAATGCGGCATCGTGAAGCTGCCCCGTGTTCCGGTGGCGGACAACATCCCCGGGGAGCAGGTGCCGGTCTTCCGCAACCTGTGGGAACACATCCGGTCCGACATGCCCCGAGCCGGACGGCGGGGAGCCGGGGTCCTGGACCCCCTCAGCCTGCCGGTGGAGCTGCAGACCGCCCTGGAAGCCCTGTATGGCCACTACAGGAAGACCTACGATGAGTGGATGGCCGACGGCTCCACCGTCCCGCCTTGCTTCATCGTGGTCTGCAACAACACCTCCGCGTCCAAGCTGGTCTACGACTTCATATCCGGGTTCGAGCGGGAGAACGAGGACGGCTCCACCACCCCGAACAACGGCCGCCTTGAGCTATTCCGCAACTTCGACAACAACGGCAACCGTTACGCCATCCCGCGTACCCTGCTCATCGACAGCGAACAGCTGGAGTCCGGCGACAGGCTTAGCGACGACTTCCGGCGGGCCGCCGCGGACCAGATTGACCGCTTCCGGCGGGAGCGGGTGGAGCGTAGCGGCAACCGGGAGGACGCGGACAACATCACCGACCAGGAGATGCTGCGGGAGGTGATGAACACCGTGGGCAAGGAAGGACGCCTCGGTGGTCAGATCCGCTGCGTGGTCTCCGTGTCCATGCTCACGGAGGGATGGGACGCCAACACCGTTACCCACGTCCTTGGAGTGCGGGCCTTCGGGACCCAGTTGCTGTGCGAGCAGGTGGTGGGACGCGCCCTCCGCCGCCAGTCCTATGACCTCAACGAAGAGAACCAGTTCAACGTCGAGTACGCCGACGTGCTGGGCGTCCCCTTCGACTTCACCGCCCGTCCCGTGGTGGTGGGTCCCGGAAAACCCCGCCAGACGGTCCACGTCACCGCGGTGCGCCCCGACCGGGACCACCTGGAAATTACCTTCCCCAGGGTCATCGGCTACCGGGAGGACCCTCCCAAGGAGGACCTGGTCGCCCGGTTCACCGACGAGTCAGTCTTCCACCTGACCCCCGACCAGGTCGGGCCGACCCGCACGCGGAACGAGGGCATCATCGGGGAAGGGGTGGACCTCGACCTCGTGCACACCGGCGACCTCCGCACCTCCACCCTCGTCCTGCACCTGACCAAGCGGCTGCTGGAAACCAAATGGCGGGACCCCAACGAGGACCTGAAAATGCACCTCTTCGGCAGACTGCGGAGCGTGGTCAAGGAGTGGCTGGACAACTGCCTGGTCTGCCAGGGAGGGACCTATCCGGCCCAGCTGATGTACCAGTCCCTGGCCGACATCGCCTGCAACCGCATCACTTCCGCCATCACCAGCCGGGAGGGCGAACGGTTCATCAAGGCTCTCCTCGACCCCTACAACCCCACCGGATCGACGCGGCACGTCAACTTCACCACCTCCAAGACCGGCCTTTGGACCACCGACTCCCGCCGCTGCCACGTCAACCTGGCGGTGCTGGACAGCGACTGGGAGGCCGAGTTCTGCCGTGCTGTCGAGGCCCATCCCCGGGTGCTGGCCTACGTCAAGAACCACAACCTGGGACTGGACGTGCCCTACCTGTACGGGTCAACTCCCCGCACCTACATTCCGGACTTCATCGTCCGGGTGGACGACGGCGGCGAGGACCCATTGAACCTCGTCGTGGAGATCAAGGGGTACCGGGGCGAGGACGCCGTTGAGAAGAAGAACACCATGGAAGCCTACTGGCTTCCCGGCATCAACGCCCTGGGGCAGTACGGACGGTGGGCCTTCGCTGAGTTCACCGCCGTCTATGAAATCGAGGCTGAGTTGGAACGGACCATTCTCCATTCGGTCGATTCGCACAACAATGCGCCTCCCGGAGGCGATTCCGAATACGACTATGACAACCTCAGCTTCAAGGAGATGCTGGTGGCCGGCCCGTCCTTTGACGGTCTGGACCTAACGCGGTCTCCGGATACCGGACGGGATGTTTCATTCCTGTATGACGATGCCGGCGAGCCCCCTTAGTGTATTTGCTCGACACCAACGTCGTCTCAGAATTGCGTAAGCGAGAACGATGCGACGAGAACGTGGCGGCCTGGTACGCCGGCATCTCGGACGATGACCTGTTCCTGAGCGTGCTGACGCTGGGAGAAATTCGCAAGGGAATCGAGCTGATTCGGGACCGCGACTCCGGTCAGGCTGGAGCCCTGGAACATTGGATGAGGTACGTTGTGCAAAATTACGCAGGACGGATTTTGCCCATAGACGAAGGGGTTTCCGATGCCTGGGGCCAGTCGTACTACATCCGTAACGTTGCGGTAGTGGACGGGCTGTTGGCCGCCACGGCCCGGGTGCATGACCTGGTGCTGGTAACGAGGAATGTCCATCATGTTGAGGGGTTGGGAGCCCAGGTGCTCAACCCTTTCCTGAATCCCGCCGGAGGTGCATAGCCATGCCGAGGCCCCGAGCCCGCCGTGCCGCTGCCCGCAAGTCTGTGGAGATGATCGCCCACGAGGAGGCCACCCGCCGCAACCTGCCCAGCGCCGAGCACCAGCCCCTGCTGCGGGACGAGGAAAACAGCCCGGTCCAGGTCGCCTACGAGCGCCGCAACCGGGACCTAGACCCCCAGCTGGTCTGGCGGGGCAAGGACGAGCAGGACCTGGGTGACCTAGCGGTCAACGCACCGCCCCTCTACATCCAGGAGCGGGTGCATCCCAAGGCGCTGGTGGACGACCTAGTGCGCCAGTCACGGAAGGGCCACGACACCGGCGCGGACAGCTACCAGCCGGACTTCGCCGACCTGTTCGCCGACTTCAACGGCCTGCCCTCGGAGGCGGCCAGGACGGAGTTCTACCGCCACGACGCGCACTGGTCCAACCGGATGATCCTCGGCGACAGCCTGCAGGTGATGGTTTCCCTGGCCGAGCGGGAGGGACTGCGGGGACAGGTCCAGTGCATCTACATCGACCCGCCCTACGGCATCCGGTTTAACTCCAACTTCCAGTGGTCCACCACCAGCCGCGACGTGCGGGACGGCAACCGCGACCACATAACCAGGGAGCCGGAGCAGGTGCGGGCCTTTCGGGACACCTGGCGCGACGGCATCCATTCCTACCTGTCCTACCTGCGCGACCGCCTCACCGTGGCCCGCGACTTGCTGGCCGACAGCGGCTCCATTTTCGTCCAGATCGGGGATGAGAACGTCCATCGGGTGCGGGCTGTGATGGATGAGGTGTTTGGAGAGGGGAACTTTATCGGGCTGATTGTGTTACAAAAGACCAGTGCCCCCACCGATAAATTCGTCCCTACGGTTTCGGACTTCATCATCTGGTATGCGAAATCTAAATCGAACTGCAAATATAGGCAGTTGAATTTGCAGAAGGCTGTGGGTCAGGTCGGTGGTAGCCAGTACACTTGGTTTGAAGATGAACCCGGATCTGAGAGGCGGCTGACTAACGAAGAACGGACAATCCCTGATTTAATCCCATCCGACGGAAGAGTATTCGCGGCGAGTGACGCGAGTTCAAGTCATGAATACAGCCTTGGTAAAGTACCCGTAGAATACCGAGGCCAAACATACACTCCTAGAAACCGATACTGGTCTACTAGTCCCGAAGGGATGACGCGGTTAAGGCGGTCGGAAAGACTTATCGTCTCTGGTAGGACGCTCTTTTATAAGCGGTATTTGATGGATTTCCCCGTCATGGCCCTAACCAACATATGGACAGATACGAGCAGTAGTTTCGGCGAGCGAGCCTACGTTACGCAAACGACAACTAAGACGATAGAACGTTGCATCCTGATGACCACCGACCCCGGCGACCTAGTGCTGGACCCCACCTGCGGCTCCGGCACCACGGCCTACGTGGCCGAGCAGTGGGGGCGGCGGTGGATCACCATCGACACCTCCCGGGTCGCCCTGGCCCTGGCGCGAGCCCGCATCATGGGCGCCCGCTATCCCTACTACCTGCTGGCCGACAGCCGGGACGGGCAGTTGAAGGAAGCCGAGCTATCCCGCCGCGCTCCTTCCGAGATGCCCACCTACGGCAACGTCCGGCAGGGGTTCGTCTACGAGCGGGTGCCTCACATCACCCTGCGGGACATCGCCAACAACACCGAGACTGACGTTATTTGGGAGGAGTACCAGGAGAAACTGGAACCCTTGCGGGAGCAGTTGAACGCAGCCCTGGGCCGCGACTATGAGGAATGGGAGATTGCCCGTGAATCGGGCGACCAGTGGGAAGGGATTGCCGCCGACTCGTGGCATTGGCTACAAGGTACCGATGATGCGGAGGACATACTGAAGCTGTTGTCCAACATCAACCGCGCCCTAAACCGGGACTACAGGTCCAAAGCCGAAGTGCCCGACCAGCCGCGTGATCCATGGGACCCAGCCGCAACCCAACTGCACGAAGAATGGTGGGAGCAGCGCATCGCCCGCCAGAAGGAGATTGACGCCTCCATCGCCGCCCGGGCCGACTACGAGTACCTGTACGACAAGCCCTACGAGGACCGGAATAAGGTGCGGGTCGCCGGCCCCTTCACCGTGGAGAGCATATCTCCCCATCGGGTGCTGGGCGTTGACGAGAACGGCGAGGTGCTGGACACGGTGGCCGAGTCCAGGAACGGCTACGGCACCGGCTACGACTTCGGCCAGGTCATCCTGGACAACCTGAAGCGCTCCGGCGTCCAGCAGGCCCACCGGGAGGACCGCATCAGCTTCACGTCTCTAATGCCATGGCCGGGAAGGCTGGTCTGCGCCGAGGGGCGCTACATCGAGGGCGCGTCCGGCGACGATGAGGAGGCCACCGGTCCGGAGAAGAAGGCGGGCATCTTCATCGGGCCGGAGTTCGGCACCGTGTCCCGCCCCGACCTGGTGGAGGCGGCGCGGGAGGCGGCCGAGTGCGGCTTCGACGTGCTCATCGCCTGCGCGTTCAACTACGACGCCCACACCACCGAGTTCGAGAGCCTGGGCCGCATCCCGGTCCTCAAGGCCCGCATGAACGCCGACCTGCACATGGCCGGCGACCTGAAGAACACGGGCAACGGCAACCTGTTCGTCATCTTCGGCGAGCCGGACATTGATGTCCTGGAAGGCGGCGACGGCTTAATCCAGGTCAAGGTCAACGGGGTGGACGTGTTCGACCCCAGTACCGGCGAGGTCCGCAGCGACGGGCCGGACGGCATCGCCTGCTGGTTCATCGACACCGACTATAACCAGGAGAGCTTCTTCGTCCGCCACGCCTACTTCCTGGGCGCCAGCGATCCTTACCGTTCCCTGAAGACCACCCTCAAGGCCGAAATCGACGCCGACGCCTGGGCCACGCTCCACAGCGACACCTCCCGCCCCTTCCCCAAGCCCGCAACCGGCCGCATCGCCGTGAAGATAATCAACCACCTCGGAGACGAGGTGTTGAAGGTGTTCAGGGTGGGGTGAGGGAAGTTAGGTGCTGCCCACACGCTCATCCACATCAGACTCATAAGTTCGAACCCATCACGAGAGCAATCAGATGTTATACAGGCCCTTTGCTGACAACCTGTCTGAAGTTTCGCCGGAAGACTTGGGGCGACTAGGGGAGGTACACGAAGGCTGGTACGTAGAGTACAAGCAACAACTGATAGGCAACCGCGAACTTGCGAAAAGCCTTTCTTCGTTTGCTAACCAATATGGAGGTTGGCTCTTCCTAGGTGTCAAAGAAGATGGGCGGGCACATGTGGCAGAAGACTTCCCAGGCATACCCGATTCCGAAGTAACTGACGCACTGGATTCCATAAAAAACTCCGCCAAGGATTTGCTTAACCCGCCAGTAGCCTACAACGTCAGGCTTTTCCCAGGGCCTATCGATTCAATAGGATTGCCTGTGGGGCGTTCCATCATCGTAATTCAGGTGCCAGAGGGACCGAATTCCCCTTATATCCACAACGATGGGCGAATTTACCGGCGGGTCGGCGATTCCTCCCAGCCCACGCCGGTAACAGACAGGTCAACGTTCGACTTACTTGCTCAACGGGGAGAGGAGGCTCGCACTGGGCTGACAGAGAGAGTTCTGTGGAGTCCAGTAGTTTCCAAAGGAGAGGAAGACCAACCCTTCGTTCACTTGAGCATATTATCGGACCCTTACGAAGTTATGGGGCATTGGTACGATGGGCGTTTTTCGGATTTTTCCGAAGCCATGAGAGGCTATCGGTTACCTTTCGACAATCTATTCTCCATGCCTGACGGTTTTGTCGCGAGGCAAGTAGGCCTGAACAATCCTGATAACCGTATCTTGACTTGGGAATTCTATAGGAGATGTCACTCCTTCATAACCATCCCCATTTCTACCCTGCGGTCTGATAGGTCTCACCCCGTCTGGGGGGAATATAACAACGGAATACGCTTTGTTTCCAAGCTATCAGATACCGAGTTACAGTACCGGCGCGTTTTGGAGCTTAATTTAGTTCTGGATTTATTGGGGGCGTTATTGCATCGCCACCGAGTTCTCGTTAGCCGGTCTGGCATCAGAGGGCCATTTTATTTGAAAGCTCGACTGGAAAATATTTGGAGGACCATACCATTTGTAGACCTTTCGAATTACATGCAGCATATAGACGAGTATGGCTTTCCCCTGGTGCAAATGACCGAAATTAGAGTGCCTGAAGGGACCGATTTAGGGAGCTTTCTAGTCACCAAGGAGTTCGACTGCGCACCGAAGGAGGAAGATCAATTATCGGGAGAAGGAGTCATCCATCTGGGTATGTATATTCTCAATGGTCTCGGAATCCCTATGGAAGTGCTGGCAAAGTCGATAGAAGAGTTAAATCTCATTGGCAGGCGTAGCCGCGAGATTCAAGAAAATCTGGCTAACGGTTGATTAAGAGGGTATGCAATTCCGCATAGCCGACACCTTCACCGCCAGTCTGGCCCGGCTGCCCAACGACCAGCAGCGGGCCGCCAAGACCACCTCCTTCGACCTGCAGACGAATCCAGCCCACCCCGGCCTGAGCCTGCACCGGCT
This sequence comes from uncultured Dehalococcoidia bacterium, assembly GCA_951812535.1. Classification (GTDB taxonomy): domain Bacteria; phylum Chloroflexota; class Dehalococcoidia; order Lucifugimonadales; family UBA3495; genus CATOSK01. The sequence goes on from CATOSK010000004.1 coordinate 330,214, forward strand.
TGCTAACACCCGGGATCCGAACTTCTGGTCCGCCCGAGTCAGCCGGGACCTGCGGATTATCATCCATCAAGCCGACGACGACATGACCCTGTGCTTCGTCGGCCGCCACGACGACGCCTACCAGTGGGCCGAGCGCCGGAAGCTGGAGACCCATCCCGCCACCGGCGCCGCGCAACTGGTGGAACTGCGGGAGGTCGTCCACGAAATCCCTGTTCCGGTCTACGTGGCAGCCGAGCCGGAAATCCCGGCCAAGCCTCTCCTTTTCAGCCACATCCCCGACCATCAACTCCTGGGGTACGGCGTTCCGGTGGAATGGCTGGACGATGTCCGCGCCGCGGATGAGGACCGCGTCCTTGACCTGGCCGACCACCTGCCCGCCGAGGCCGCGGTAGCCCTCTTGGAACTGGCCGTCGGCAAAATGCCCCAGCCGTCCCTTCCCGCACCGGATGGCACGGACCCCTTCAACCATCCCGGTGCCCTCCGCCGTTTCCGCATCATGCACAACGTCGAAGAGCTGGAAGCGGCCCTGGAATACCCGTGGGAGAAGTGGACTGTCTTCCTTCATCCGGACCAACAGGGCCTGGTGGAACGGAGCTACAACGGTTCCGCCCGAGTTTCCGGCTCCGCCGGGACCGGCAAGACAGTGGTGGCCCTCCACCGGGCCGCCTTCCTTGCACGGACTAATCCCGACGCCCACATCCTGCTCACCACCTTCTCCGACGCTCTGGCCAACCTGCTCAGGACCAAGCTGGAGCGGCTGACGCATCAGGAAGACCAGACAAGCGGCAGGATCGCCGTCGGCGCCCTGGACGCCATCGCCCTGCGCCTCTACGGGGAAAGATATGGGCCGCCCAAACTGGCCCAGCGGGAGACGGTGGAAGAACTCATCGCCGAGGCGGCGGCTTGGGAAAACACCAGCTTCTCCCCGTCCTTCCTGAATGCGGAGTGGGAGCGGGTGATTGATGCATGGCAACTACAAACGTGGGACGCATACCGGGAAGTCCGGCGCTTGGGCCGCTACCGGCGGCTGTCGGAAAACCAGCGCCGCACCCTGTGGCCCATCTTCCAGCAGGTCAGCGAAGGACTTGAGAGCCGTGGGTTGATCACCATTTCCCAGGTGTTTGGGCGGCTGACCCGGGAGGGTGAGACATCGGAGCCGCTCTTCGACTACGTTGTCGTGGACGAGGCCCAGGACGTCAGCGTTGCCCAACTCAGGTTCCTGTCTGCTTTGGGCGGGCAGCGTCCCAACGGCCTGTTTTTCGCGGGGGACTTGGGGCAGCGCATCTTCCAGCAGCCTTTTTCCTGGAAAGAACTGGGCGTGGACGCCCGGGGACGATCCCAGACCCTCCGCATCAACTATCGCACCTCCCACCAGATCAGGGCCCAGGCCGACCGTCTGCTCGATCCGGAAATATCAGACTTCGACGGCAACCTGGAAGAACGTAGGGGGACCATCTCGGTATTCAACGCCGCCCGTCCTACAATCCAGGCCTTTGAGGACGAAGATGCCGAGTCCGCCGCTGTCGCCGGTTGGCTCAAGGCGAGGATTTCCGACGGTGCGGAACCCGGCGAAATCGGACTATTCGTCCGGTCCCCTGATCAACTGCCTCGGGCGGAGGGAGCAGCCGAGCATTCCGGCGTACCGTATAACACGCTCGACGAAACCATGGCAGCGATGGAAGACGAGATCACGGTCGGGACCATGCACTTGGCGAAGGGCTTGGAATTCCGCGCCGTCGCAGTGATGGCGTGCGACTCGGAGGTCATCCCTCTCCAAACCCGGGTGGAGGCCATGGTCGACGAATCCGACCTGGAAGAGGTCTACAACACCGAACGCAACCTGCTTTATGTCGCCTGCACCCGTGCCCGGGACAACCTACTGGTTACCGGAGTTGAACCGGTCTCGGAGTTTCTCGATGACTTGGGATGGTGAATTACCAGTAGCCGGAGCCACATGACCGTAGAACGTCTGAGGTGGTGAGGTGGACCCGGGATTTCGGACAGTATCCGTGTTAGATGTCAAGTTTCTCCCTGGGATGTAGGGCAGATTGTTTCATGCAATCTCCGGCACCCAGGGTGTACCCCTCCGGGCCACGGCGTTCAGATGCAGCAACAGCTTCCTCATCACCGCTACCAGAGCGACCTTCCCGGGCTTTCCACGCTGACGCAGCCCCTGGTAGTAGTCGCGCAACGGGCCACCCACGCGGATCACTGACCAGGAGCAAATGTACAGAGCGCGCCGAACAACGCTACGGCCACCTCGAATGGCCCGCTGGCCCTTCTTTTGTCCGCTGTCCCGGGACCATGGAGCCACGCCCACCAGGGAAGCAAGGGCCTTGGCGTCCAGCAGGCCCAATTCCGGAAGGTGAGCGACCAGTATGGCAGCGGTTAATTTGCCCACACCTGGTACCGTGCGATACTGGTACCGTGCGATAGAGGGTGGCCCGCTGGGTCAAAGTTGGGCTGCTCTGAATCTTTTCCTGATACTCCCGGTCCAGCACCTCAATCTCCGCCTCAAGCCAGGAGATATGGCGGCTGGTCGATTCGGCAACGGCAAGTGACACCACCTTGTCGACTCTCCCCAGCTCCTGCACACGCTGTTCTACAAGCTGCCGACGCCGGCGCAGCAGGTCTCGCAGCTCCTCGAGTTCTGGTTCCGGAGTTGGTGTCCCGGCATCATGCTCCTGGAACACGCTGCCGAAACGGGACAGAATCCGAGCATCCTGGGGGTCCGTTTTCGCCTGGTAACCGCAGGCCCGAGCGAAGGCTCGCACCCGGTTCGGTTGGGCCAGGTGCATAGGTATTCCAGCCTGGCGCAAGCGTTCCACCACCAACCGTTCGTAACCTCCGGTGGCCTCGCACACCGCCACAGTGGCATCCTGCTCAGCTAGATGTTCGAGCAACTTGGAGATGCCTTCCACGGTGTTGTCGAACCGGACGACAGGACCTTCCGCAACAGAAACGTCCAGATTGGCTTTGCCTACGTCAATGCCCGCCACTATCATGTTCTGCCTCCTGACTCCAACTTATGCGTCCTCCACACTTGTAGATGCGGGCCCAGCGCCCATGTATCCGTTCGGAGCGACCGGTATGGGAGAGGGGTGTCTTACTGTCCGTCGGCGCAGTCCAGGGTTGTCACCCGGCTCGCCAGGTGGCTATCGACGCGCCCCTCCCACCTACCCCACAAATTGGCCCATTCGCAGGGCATCTGCAACATACAAGGTGGCGAAGTGAGAGTCCCGCTCCTAAACTGAGGGCAGCTGTTGCTGTCGGAAGGAGCAGGAAATGTCGCAAGGACGCAGGAAGCACAGCCCAGCCTGCAAGGCCCAGGTGGCCCCCTGCCTTCGCAGGGGCAGGCCTGGAGGCGCTGAAGGGCCAGGAGACGGTGGCCCAACTGGCCGCCAGGTACGAAGTCCATCCCGGGCAGATTCAGGCCTGGAAGAAGGCTCTTGCGGAGGGCGCCTCCGGGGTCTTCGGCAACGGCAAGGAGCAGAAGGCCAGGAACGACTCCGCCCTGATTGCCCGCCTGTACCAGGAGATCGGCCAGCTGAAGGTGGAGCGGGATTTCTTGGCGGAGAGGTCCGGTCCATGAGTCCGGCCAGGCGGCGGAAGATGGTGGACCGGGGGCACCCGTCCCTGTCCCTGGTGCGCCAGTGCGCGCTGCTGGGGGTCAGCCGTTCCAGCATCTACTACCGGCCCCAGGCTGCCTCGGCAGAGGACCTGTCCCTGATGGGCGAGATCGATCGGCAGTACCTGGACACGCCCTTCTACGGGTCCAGGCGGATGAAGGCCTGGCTGGAGCGGCGGGGCGTACGGGTGAGCCGGAAGCGGGTGCAGCGGCTGATGCACGCCATGGGGCTGCGGGCCATCTACCGGCGGCCCAGCACCAGCCGCCGGTCGCCACAGCACCCGGTCTATCCCTACCTGCTGCGGAATGTGAGAATCACCCGGCCCAACCAGACCTGCCCCCGCGTAGGCGGGGGTGTGGGCTGCGGACATCACCTGCCTGCCCATGGCCCGAGGGTTCCTCTACCTGGTGGCGGTGATGGACTGGCACAGCCGGTACGTGCTGGCCTGGCGGCTGTCCAACACCCCCCGATCGGGGTCGGGGGCAGGCTCTGGAAGTCGGCTTCTGCACCGAAGCGCTGGAGGAGGCTCTGAGCCAGGGCCAGCCGGAGGTGTTTAACACCGACCAGAGCCTGCCCCCGCGTAGGCGGGGGGGAGCCAGTTCACCAGCCTGGAGTTCACCCAGGTCCTCAAGGAGCAAGGGGTGCGGATCAGCATGGACGGGAAGGGTCGGTACCAGGACAACATCTTCGCGGAGCGGCTGTGGCGGACGGTGAAGTATGAAGAGGTGTACCTGAAAGCCTGCGCCAGCGTCCTGGAGGCCCAGCGGGGGCTGGAGGACTACTTCCGGTTCTACAACCGGCTCAGGCCCCACCAGGCCCTGGGCTACTGGACTCCGGCCGAGGTGCTCCACGGAGACCAGGATGTGGTGGAATGGGACTCTGAGGAAAGGGGTTGTTCACCCCAAGAGGGAACCAAATCACTGGCAGGAGCGCCGGGATTCTCACTTGACTCGCCCCTGATCTTGTCCAAATAACTGGTTCCACCTCAAAATGGGCTCACATGCCGACCTACATCTCAAGGATGGTGCTTCCTACGGTTAAGTCCGGTCCCCCTTTTACAACTTCAGGTGATCTGGATTTGGGGAGCAGATCACGAGGACGGGAAGGGCGAAGGGGAAATCATCCTCTGGTTACGCCTTCACCAGTTTCAATAAGGTCCGCAGTAGCGACTAGAACTACATCATTAGGGTGGCGCAGGGTTGTGCAACGGCCTGCCAGTTCGCCTTGGGCAGTGGTTTCCAAGAGCTTAAGGACATTTCGCCGGACGCCAACATCCGGCGAATCTGGTTGGACGATGCGCTCCGGTGGTTCGACCAGTAGGCTGCCAAAGAAATCCGGATTCGTGGTGGGCTTCCGGCAATTTTCCGGCAAGAAAATGGGCAGAAGAGCCTCTTCCCTGGGAACGCCCTGATCATTTTGCCAACGAAGTTTAAAGAGACCGAGGGTGCCCGGTTCGGGACCCGGAAGGTTTGTGTACTCACCCTTGAATTCCGGGGACTTTGCGAATTCTATAAGGTAGGAGAAGAAGATGCTCTTGAAGTCCATCGGGACGACATTCGCGAGCTGCATGGCTAATAACCGGTCTGCGGTAATCCGCACCAATGTCGCCCGGGCCGGAAATTCAGAGAATCGACCTCGCAAATCTTCAGGCAATTCCAACTCCAGCACTCGCCCATTGTACAGTCGGTCCCTGATGCCAATTCCCTTATAGTGCAGGATTCCTTCCAGGAAGACGAGAACGTCCTCCGGCCCGAACGTGTACAACGCGGTTGAGGCGTGTGGGTCGTACCCTTCGACATTGGAGAAAAGGTGTTCTTGCTGGGTTTTGGCCTCTCTGGCACGGGCCACCGCTCCAAGAATGTCCGACTCCGTCCGGTTGATGTCCATAGTCTTGTTGGCGGCAAGCAGAGAAGCCATGTCAACCCGCTCCAGCAGTTCGCCGATGATTTCCGTTTGAAAACCGTCCCGAAATTCGGAGCTGACTTCCACCATATCCCCAGCGATAGTGAAAATACGCTTCAACATCATGGTGAGGGCCTTGTTATCGAACCCGTCGTCAGCCATCAGGTTGAATACGATAACCCGCTCCTGTTGTCCATAGCGGTACAACCGGCCCGCCCGCTGCACAAGGCGACCGGGGTTCCAGGGCAGGTCATAATTTACCATCACATGGCATTGTTGGTGTAAGTTGATCCCTTCGCCGCCGGCCTCGGTCGAAACCATGAACTGGGAGGTTTCGTTAAACTGTTCGATGTTCCCTCTTTTTTCGTTCAGGGACATGCTTCCGTTGATTTGGGAGACTTGGCTGTGGGGATACCGGGCCTCCAATGCATCCACTAGATAGTCTTGGGTGGCGCGATACTCGGTGAAAATCAGCAGCTTCAGCCCTCCCGCATTCAACGGCGAGACAATCTCCGATAGAAATTTCTCCAGCTTGCAGTCCATTCTCTTGACTTCGGCTGCGTCAGATAACAACCTGGAAATTTGCATCTGCTCACCGGAGAAGAAAGGGTTGACTCCGGCAACGGACCCTGCAACACCATCTGAAACGCTTTCCAAATCGTCCTGACCGTCGGTTCCTTCCCAAAAAGCGTCATCAATTTCAGAAAAGTCCCGCCCTGTGTCATTCGCCACTTGATCGCCTCCTACGCCCTGGAGGCGAGCCAACCGTCGTTCCAGCGCCCGCTCGATAGCGGCAATGCTTGACGACGCCAGTTTGCGGTACGTGGTCATTACGAAGCCAATGGCACGGCCAGTGTTGCCTCCCGCCTCAGAGGCAGCGTAGCCGTGGCGCAGATATTCTTGCAATTGATGGTCAAATAACCTGGCGGAATCCGATAACGGCACTTCTACCAAGCGAGTATCTTGCCCCCGAAAAAGGAAGTTGCCGTTGGTGTCAGTTGCCTGGCTCTTTTGGTTACGCAGGACTACTTCAGCCACTACTGATGGGTCGGTGAACGCGGTAGCAAACCTCCGGCTCAAGTCCGGACGCAGCAAGAGCAGCAAATTGATGAATTGGACGGTGTTTCCCTGGTGCGGTGTTCCGGTCAGGAAAATGAAAGCGTCGGTCTGCCGCCGGAGGGCCTCTGACAATTGATAACGTTGAGTGATCGCCTGTCCTTCTATCTTACTGAGATGGTGCGCTTCGTCGAAAATTATTACGTCCCACTCGCCCGAATCTCCGAATATAGCGCTATGGCGGTCGGTCTTGGCGCGATCAATTGACACAATTACCTTTTCGTACCTCGACCAGAGGGAAGGTTGGTTTATATTGAAGTCGGAACCGTATATCAGAAACTCCTCGTTGAATTTGTAGCGCATTTCGTCCTGCCATTGCCGGACCATTCCCGCCGGACACACCACCATTACCCGACGCCCCTGCCTCCGGCGTTTCATGGCCGCCAACAACAGACCTACCTCGATGGTCTTGCCCAAACCCACGTCATCGGCAATGAGCCAATTGGTCTGGTCGGAAGTCATAATGCGGTGCACCAAGTTAATCTGGTGCGGCAGGGGATCCACGTCCAGACGGTCCAATGCCCCGGTAACCTGATTCCAGGAATCCAAGGCGTAGGCAAGAGCCTTGAGGCGGAACCGTTCTCCGTGATCAGGTTCGGGTGCTTCCGCACGTTCATACTTGATGCTGGCATCGCGGAGACGCACCAGGTTTTCATAGGGAAGCCACCGGGTCTCGCCAGAGTCGTGGAGTTGCACCAGTACCAAGTCTCTTCCGGCTACCTGCCGGGTGGCCCGAACTGTGCCGGTTCCCAGCGTCCTGCGGGTATTGGAAACAGGACGGTCCTGTACAACGTGCCCTGCCCGAAAGCCATTCCGAAGCTCGGCCGCAGGATGAAATTTCGTTGCCCCGCTGGCTCCCCACCTTACTCGCACATAATGTGTTTCGTGTTCAAAATTATGGCCTACCACTATCCCCAGGACATTTTCATCCTCGTGGGATACGAAGCAGCCTTTTCCTGGAATCAGAGAAGGTGCCTTTGGAACGTTCACCATGTTGAAATCCCTCGATTCGTCTCCACGCACCGTTACCAGCCCAGCCCGTCATGCCACTCGGCCGGGTCATACCAGTCCTGTTCATCAAACCACAAACGTGACCAATCGCAATAAACTCTCATATCCCATTTATCCTTTTTCAATACCACATTCCTCGCGGGTTGGGTAAGATCAACATCCAAGTCGGGGCGATGGCGCCAATCCTCCGCGTATATGAGCTTGGAACGGTACATAACAAAGGAAGAGAATGAAAAGAAACCCTGTGTCACCCTCACCCATACGTCAATCCGGTCCCAGTCTTCAAACCACTCGGGGTCTATTATCTCATCGGCTGAACAATGCAACCTCCGTTGTACTAGCAGGTATGAATTACCTAGACTCATGCTGTTGCGGTCAGGGACACCCAACCAGAATTTCAGGCCAGGCGCCCACCGCAAACACTCCCATAACTCGCAATGGTCATCCCAATAGGAGCGAAACTGGAGAAACCGCAGCAAGGAATGGCCGGACCAGTGTTGCCCACGCAACCAAGGCAGCCATCTACGGAGGCGCGGTCGGCTAAAATCCCGTAGTAACTCGGCGATTTCCCTAGCCTCTACATCGCTAATCACTTCTATGCTGGCGACCCACTCGTCAACTTGGACTTCACCGTGGAGGTCTGGAATGTATGAGTCAGATTCATACAACAGCTGCCTCAGATCGCCGTCAAATTCTGCTACGGGTGGAGGCTCGTCAAGGAAAGAAGCGTCGCCTTCTATTGCGTTGAACGCATCGTGATTGACAGATGTGGGGCCGTTGAAGTGTGGGGTATCTCCATCCAGATCCAGCAGGGCAGCCCATTCCGCAGACGAATCCCGGTTATGCAATTCAAGGACGTCAAGGTGGCCTTCGTCCCAGTAACCGGCATCTTCTTCGTCAACATCGACGCCATCTCCCGAGTCGATTCCTGAAGGTTCGTCTGGAACTAGGAGCGCCTCTTCCCCATTGTCCGGAGGACTATTTGCGGAGGAATCCGAAGCCGTCTCCCCCGCTGCTGGCGGCATCTCCCATGGGTCGTCCTCCGCGCGTTTCTGGCCGGGTGGTTCGGCAAAATCCTCTTCGGTCCAACCCGCAGGGTGATTAAGAATCTTGTCGTATCTCATCATCAGGGACCATAGTGGTGTTAAAACGTCGATTCCATGACCGGACGCTTCGGATTCACGGCCCATAGTACACCATTGGGTAAACTCTACGGAGTTACCTCAGGAAGTCGAGAAGATTGAGACAGTCCAGGGTGAAGTTGGGGCGCATGGATTGCGGCGAGTGCCACTCTCTGTCAATGGCGGTGGGAAGTTGGGCCGCGCGGGTGTCGCTGACCAGCAAAAGAGTCCTCGCTAACTGGCCAGCAGAAATGTCACATTCACCCCATGGAGAATGTGACTTTGACTCAAAAAGAACAGGCAAGACTGAGGTGGACCCAGGAAACTGGACAGGTGGCCAGGAGCGGGAAGCCTGTCCGCTCAACGCTTCCTATGAGAACCGGAGTGAATGATGTACGTCTACTATGAATCATCCACTGGACAATGCGGCCGGTGCGGTGAATGGACGGTAAGCCCAGGGGACGATCTTCTGTTCCGGCTCTACCTTGCCGGAGACGGCCCACGCCCCATGGCCCGGAGGTGCGAGGAGTGTCTGGCCCGGGCAGTCCGGAAGGGACTGGCTGACTGCGGCCAGTGGGAGTTGGGCGGAGAAGTCATCCGGGAACGTATGACCGACCCGTCCAACATTTAACTGGACGTAACCGATAACTGGACGCAGCGGGGCTTACGCGAAGAAATAGGAGGAAAAGGGTGACAGCTGAAGAACAAGAACTCCTCAAGGAGTACCTGTTGGAACTGGGACAGATAGATCCAGAAGGCACACCGGCGGATCAGCGTATCCGTGGACCTGCTCCGGGGTCTGCGGGATGGGGTCGTCTGAAGCGAGGTGCATATGACGGATGAGGAGTTCCGCGCCGGTGGGGGACAGAGGCGTGGGCCGGGATCAACCGCGGGAGCGGCTGCGCTTATACTCCATGTCCATCCGCCAGATGCGGCGGTGGGCTTGCCAAACCGACCAAATCAACGCCAGGGTGAGAATGCCCACGATTATGGGCAACACCACGGGCAGCCACGCCGTGCCGAAGAAAACCATTCCGGCATTGGCCAGGACGAAGAACAACCGGCTTTCGGTGGGTCCGATTCCCAGCGTTGATATCTGAAACTCGTTGGTGGCGGCAAAGGACAGGAAAGTATTGACCATCAACGCCCCGCCCAGCACCAACAGGGCGGCGAACCAGTACCCGGCGATGTGGGGCAGCGCCAGCGAATACCCTACCACGACCGAGGAGAGGAACAGGAAATCCAGGAGATGGTCCATGTAGAAGCCCCACTTGACCAACCCCGTGTCGCGATAGCGGCCAACCGCGCCGTCCAGTACGTCGCTCAGGTACTGCAAAGCAATGAACGCCGAAACCAGCCACAACCAATGCAGGCTCTGCCGGGCGGCCAGGCTGGCGACGACAATCCCAATGCTCCAGACCAGCGTCAGCATCGTCAGGTGGTAGGTTTCCAGCCAGGACGGCACCTTGGGGACCAGCCAGTTGACCATGCTCCGTTCAAGTTGGGCAAAAGCCCATTTGCCGGTCTTTTTGTCACCGCCGAATTGGGCTTGGGTCATGCCTGGCTCCTCCTGCCGTGATCATGGTTGGCGCCCACGGTTGGGTTGATGTCCGGAGTCAGGTACGGGACTGTTCCGAAGTCCCGAAGGATGCTGACAAGCGACTCCCATTGCAATGACACGCAAGGTTGGCCAGTGAGAAGCCAGGGACAGGGGGAACATCCCTTCCCGGGTTTGCGGACGGGGGTTCTCCGGACTTGGGCGTCGGCAGCGGAGTTTTGCCTGTTCCCACCGAGCATCGGCTCAGATCGCTGGCGCATGGTTTCCTTTTCAGCCCTGCGGTCTGATGCGTCTCCCCTGCTTCGGCGGCAGGTGTCCCGCGTAACCTGGGGCCTTTTTATTTGCAGAAACGGACGTTGGAGGTGTTGGATAGTGGGGCGAGAGTTTTCGGGAGTGGGGAGGGAGGTTGTGCGGGACGAGGGTGCTGGGAATTGGGGGCCTGAGCTGCTTGATGCGCTCAGCTGGACACAGGGCCATAGGAAGCCGCTGGGAAAGCGGAATACCCTGCCGTCGGTGCCGGCACTGGCGGCAAGCGCCTTGTCGAGCGGTGCGCACAGCTTCTGTACCATCAGTCAGCAGCGCCGTGACCAGGGGTTGGACTGGTTTCCCGAGCGGGGCACCGCCAACAGCCTGAACCCGCCTTTCTCCGACTGGCCCAGAGGGCCAGGCTTCGGTACGGAATCAACGACGGGGCCGTCCCCCAGGGCAGGCGCTGGCGATCGGACCTCGGATGGGCCAACGATTGGGCCAGAGGAGTTTCGTATACGAACGTGCCGGAGGTGCCCAGGACACGGCCGATCTCAAAGAGGGCATCTTCGGGATGTTGGGTGTGATAGCAGACTCCGAAGTCGACGACCAGTTCGAAGGAGCGGTCGGGAAAGGGCATCTCTCTCACATCGGCCTGGACCAGGTGGGAGCGGACATGCTTCTCACGCAACCGGTCTGCCGACTCGCCCAGGAGAGCTGGGTCGATGTCAATGCCCACCATGATCCGGGGACTGCACAACCTGGAAAGATGGGGCAGGGCGATCCCGTTCCCGCACCCCACCTGCAGGACTCTCTTGCCGGTTGGGATGCCCAACATGCGCATCACCAACCCCACCTCCAGGTTGCCATGCAGGGCGTTCCGCCACTGAAATGGCGTGGGGTGTGGGTTATTTCCGGTTGTGAAATTCCCGTAGCGAAGGAATGCGGCAAAGTTCATGTACATTGACAGCTCATCCCGATGGTCAAGGCTCCTCATGGATCAAGGGTTCCGACCAGACCTCGTATCCGGTTGGGGGCGAGACGGTCAGGATCGCGCATGAAGTTCCGCGCCGACCGGGGAGAACGGCTCCCGGTAGTACTCCATCCCCAGGTGGGTGATCTGGTCCTCGCCCATCAGCCAGCGCAGGGTGTTCTTGAGCTTGGTCTGCTGTATGAACAGGTCGTGCTCCGGGTAGACCGTCGGCGCGTGCTGGGGGCTCTTGAAGTAGAAGGAGAGCCACTCCTGTATTCCGGCCAGGCCGGCGCGCTGGGCCAGGTCCATGAAGAGGATGAGGTCCAGCAGCAACGGCGCGGCCAGGATGGAGTCCGAGCAGAGGAAGTTGATCTTGAGTTGCATCGGATGGCGCAGCCACCCGAACAGGTCGATGTTGTCCCACCCCTCCTTGGCGTCGCCGCGGGGCGGGTAGTAGTTGATGCGCACCTTGTGATAGGCCTCGGAGTAGAGCTCGGGATACATCTCCGGCTGCAGGATGTACTCCAACACGCCGAGCTTCGACTCCTCCTTGGTTCTGAAGTTCTCGGGCTCGTCGAGCACCTCCCCGTCCCGGTTCCCCAGGATGTTGGTGGAGAACCAACCGTCCACCCCGAGCATTCTCGCCTTGAGCATCGGACCGATCACCGTCTTGACGAGCGTCTGCCCCGTCTTGAAGTCCTTCCCGCAGACCGGTACGCCTTCGTCCCTGGCCAGCCTCTCGAGCGCGGGCACATCCACCGACAGGTTTGGGGCGCCGTTGATGAAGGGGACGCCTTCCAGCAGGGCAGCGTAGGCATAGAGCATCGAGGGCGCGATTCTGGCATCGTTCTCCCGGAGGCCGACGACGAAGCTTTCGATGTCCCGGTGTATCTCGCTTTCCTCAATGAAAATTTCGGTAGAAGCACACCATGCTACCACCAGCCTGTCGCACTCATTCTCGGCCTTGAACCGGCGAATGTCCTCGCGAATGGCTTCGACGGCTTCCAGCTTGTTGCCGAACGACTTGACGTTGACGCCCTGTATGCGCTTGACGTAGTCGTTGTCGAACACCGCCTCCATCGGTTCGACCGTCCTGAGAAAGTCTCCGATCGGCTCGATCTCTTCGTACCGGTGCAGGACGCCGCACTTGACCGCGGCCTCATGGGCGTTGTCCGGGATCGGGTCCCATGCGCCGAATACGAGCTGGTCGAGGCCCGCGAGGGGAACGAAGTCCCTGATGAACGGCGACCGTTTGTCGGACCGCTTGCCGAGCCGGATGGTTGCCATCTGGCTGACCGAGCCTATCGGCTGACCGGAACCGCGCCGAATATGCTCGACACCGGCTATGAATGTCGACGACACCGCGCCGAGACCAACAAGGAGGACGCCCAGCCTGCCGTCCGGTGGCCCTATGCCGGGGGTGCCTGCCGAGACGAAGTCCCTGGGCTCCAGGGCGATTCCCTGCTGGCGGGCGAGCTCCAGGAGCCTTTCGTGCCACTGGGAGGGTATCCTTCCGGTCCTGGCCCAGTGTTGCACAGTGCTCTGGCGCTTGCCCAGTAAGCTGGCCAGCGCTGACTGGTTCCCGAAACGGTTGATGATCTGCCTTGCGGAGTTTTGATTATCGTTCATGGCAGCCATGTTAACGAAAAATTCGTTAGCAGTCAAGCTCCTGGTCCCCATCCACAGGCTTGGGGGGGAACTGCGGCAGCCTATCGGCGGGGAGACTGAAGAGACATTCCTAAACCGGTACCAGGTGCTGGTCGGATTCACATGGAAGGTGGTACAACCAACGCGGGGCTGAAGCCGGCGGACAGCTGGGCGGAGTGGGCATCACGTTCTTCCTCATCCACACTACCGTGCTTGGCACCGGCATGGAGAACGCAAGCCCTGCTTACGCACTGGTCCTGAGCGCCGCCGTCACGGTGCTCATATTCCTGACCGGCGACGGCGGTCAGGCGGCACTCATCCGACACCTGCAGGATGGCAGGGAGTGACCGGTGAGTATTCCGGGCGTTTGAAGGCGCTGCTTCGGTCCCGTTTGCTTGTGAGGCATGGGAGTCGGGCAAAGGTTACGTAATGCTATTGGGCCTTGCCACCCCGTGATTACAATGGCGCGCAGCCAGAACGATGTCCGGATAAGGCGAGAGAACGACAGATTCTATCAGAACCTTCCCCCACAGGAAATGGCGGTTGTTGCTGTTGGTGTTCCTGGCCCTGGCGGCTGCGGAGTTGGTGGCTGTGCGCCTGTGGGATGAGTTCTATCCCGTACAACCCAGGTACCTGGACCGATCACTGCCAACCCTCACGTTAGGACAGAAGCAGTTCACGGAAGCACAGAAGCGATCCGCCGTGGACCTGGTGCGGGCATCGGGAATCGTGGAGCGAATTAACGGCGGTCAAGCCTGGGACATCACGGAGGTGAGAGACAGACCCGGGATCCGCGCCGTCAACGTGTACGTCGAGTGGGACGAGCCCGTCAAAAGCAATGGCCCGTGGCTGACGAGCGGCGCGTCCAACTGGCTGGGCCGATCTTGCAGAAACGTGCGTCCCGGTTCCACTTGCCCATCAGAAACGTGCGCTTCCTGCGGCTTTCGGTCTCGCTCGAGGGGATGGAAATCGTCAGGCTATGGCCAGCCCTTCCCCGCAGGTAATAGAGGACCCAGATGACCAGCCCAGGGTCGGCCTGGGAAACTTCCTGGGGCGATACGAAATCTACAACGAGAAAGCCGGCCGGTCCGTGTACAGGGGACCGATGATACTCTCAGCATTTGTCCCCGGCACTTGCCCCCGCGGGGAGCGCTACGATTAGACACCGACCGGAACCGACACCCCGTCGGGTCTTGCCGCCCTCAGAATGCTGGAAGGGGTATGCCAGGGTTGGCCATTCCCCACAAGCAAACGGGGCCCCTGCTTCTGCTATATTGACTGTGGGACCCCGGTTGCTCCCTTCTGGCGGAATTTGATATTCGTTTTGACTTTTTGCGGTTCCATTTGATGCTCATGGTCATGGCGTCATCCATGATCAGGAGGAAACTCAACCACTGGCGCTCGAGCCCAGAACCCCCATCCTGACTCCATCGGGCATTCAAGTGTAATCAACCCAGCCGGGCGATTCACCGGTCACCCAGCTCCCGGGAGGGCACCGTTCTGTTTTGATGAAGGATCTCTTCAGGCTGGTGGAGAGGCGCCTCTTGCGAGAATCATCAAGCCCGTTGGACTTTCGGGCCTTCAACCAAGTTTCATGGAAACTTGCCGGACGCAGGACCGGGGATTACAGAGACTGTCTGGCGAACCGTGCTCCCATCCGGATAAGCGACCACAGGGAGACGGTGGCGAACCGCGTGCAGACGATAACCGCTCCGACGCGGATGGGATACAGCAACGCCCCGATCAATGTTACCTCCCCGTTCAGAGGCCCATTGGCCGGTATCGAGTACCTGACCTCCACACCGGGGTCTCCCGGCGTGAGAGTACCGGTATCCACAGGTCCCATCAAGACCATTGCCGGCTGGTCGGGTTCTTCCAACATGGCCACGACGACGACAACCGCCAGCACTCCGACACCCAAGCCCAGGGCCAAGCCCGCCAGTTTCCCGAGCCCACCGTGACGCCAACCCAAAACGGCCCCGGTGACGGGCCCGGTGAGCAGGGCGGCGGCAAGAAGGAAAAGGAGGGCCACCAACTTGACTTCGTTGATCGGTTCGAGCGAGAGCATCACCATTCCCTGTCCCGCGTCCCACATTCAAAGATCCCAGAGACCATGGGCTTCGCCGCTCAGTCCTCATCCTCGGTCGTGCGCTGCTCCGGTTCTCTGAACCAACTTCTCACGTTGGAGCCCCGGCGTCGAGCGAAAAGGATGATGGTCGTCACGGCTATCGCCAGGCCGAAGGCCGTCAGAAACATCGCAGCAATATCGCCTGCTCGTCGGAAGAGGTTGTACCCGCTCAGCCACGAGTTGAGCGCGTCGATGCCGTTCACCATGGCCAGCAGCACGCCGAAGGTGCATGCGATAACGAGGACGACGGCGTAGGTTGGTTGACTCATGCGAACGAGGAAGCGCCATGGATGGGTCTCCGGCGACGACAGGGATCATCCACCGAAGCCGAACGGTGTTCCAGGGTGGGCTGGGACTCTCGTTCCCAACCGATCAACATTTGCGGTTCCATCGCGGCCCGTTTGCCGATCTCCCCAGAAGGTGACCAATGAGTAGTTTAATCGCCAGGTGGTTTTTCTGCCGCATCGTTACCATGACGTTGCCGGCGTTGCTGTTGGCCGCCGGTTGCACGACCGCTGCCCCCACGCCGGCCCTCACGCCCGATCCGACAGTCCCAGGCATGGAGCCAAGAGCTCCCGCCACAACAGTTGTCCCCAAGAGGATCACGCCGACGGCCCTATCACCCGCCTCCACTCCCACAACCGCTCCCTCATCCACCGAACTCCAGAGACCCCTCAGGGTGGCGGGGCCGGCCTCCCCCGACGACGGCGAGTCCGAGTTGCTGGAGGCCATGGAGTCGCTGCCCCTGGAATTCGCGGAAAGGGGCATCTGGTTTACCAACCCGAAACAGTCCCTGGAAGCGAGCGGAGTTCCCAGGCCGAGGTCATTGGAGGAATTCGAAGCCCTATCCGAGGACCAACGGCAAAAGTACGTCAGGAACTCCGGTGGAGGGGTTTCCAGCCTCCTGATCACCGTGAAGCAGACGACGCCCCATTGGAAGGGAGCCTACGGCTTTTCCATCTTCGAGGTCGATGCCATCACGGCCACGGGAATGTACAACTACATGCCCCTGGAGACCAACTACATCACCGGCGAGTTCGACGAGGAAGCCATCGTCCAGCGCCTCACCGAGCTGGGCTACCGCACCGAGCCTGCTGGCGGTCAAGGAGAACCAGGGGAGGCTGTACGAGGACATCCGGGACCTGTTCGAGGGGGCGGAGGAAGCTGACTACGAAGCTGACTACGAGGGAGTGCCCCACGACTACTCCACCACCCTGAACAAGGGGCACGGGCGCATGGAAAGAAGAGAATGCCAGGTGATCAGCGACCCGTCCTGCCTGGAGTATCTGAGCACTGGGCAGGACTGGCCTGGGTTGCGGTCGGTGATTCGGGTGGTGGGCCGGCGTGAGACGGACAGCGGCACTACGGAGCAGTCCCTTTGCTACATCTCCAGCCGGGCAGCCGAGGCCCAGCGATTCCTGGAGGCCCAGCGATTCCTGGAGGCGACGCGAAGACATTGGGGCATTGAGAATTCGGTGCACTGGGTATTGGACGTGTCATTCCGGGAGGACGAAAGCCGGGTGAGGACCGGAAACGCACCGCAGAACATGGCGATAATGCGGCACGCCGCCCTGAACCTGCTCCGGCAAGACCGGCATTCCAAAATCTCGATCAAAGCCAGGCGAAAGCTGGCCGCATGGGACAACGACTACCTGCTCTCCATCCTCGCAAATTAGAATGCGGTTGCCCTGCGGCCCCCTCCTTTTCAGAACCGTCCTGTTCTGAGATAGTTCCTCAGCACGGATCCCAGGTGGGCGGAGATTGAAATGGGTCCCGAGGCATCACGATGCACGAATCCGGAGTCGCTCAGAAACGCGTTGGTTGACACCCTGGTACACACCGGCGCCATCGGCAGCCCTGGAAACGAGAGAGCTTTCCGGGTAGTGCCCCGGCACCTGTTTGTTCCTGAAGCCGGAATCACAGCCGCATACGCCGACCGGCCTGTCGTCCTGCGCTGGGAAGGTGAGCGGCCA
Source organism: uncultured Dehalococcoidia bacterium (assembly GCA_951812535.1). GTDB lineage: Bacteria > Chloroflexota > Dehalococcoidia > Lucifugimonadales > UBA3495 > CATOSK01. The sequence continues at coordinate 347,518 of CATOSK010000004.1, forward strand.
GCCAGCTCATCGTCTCAACCGACGATGATGGCGATAATGATCGAGCAACTGGGCCTGGAGCCCGGAATGCGGGTTCTTGAGGTGGGGACCGGTTCGGGTTACAACGCGGCCATCCTTTCCGAGCTAACCGGGGCCGTTGGCCATGTGGTATCGGTGGACATCGACTCCTCCCTCGTCAAAGAGGCCGGGAGGAATCTGAAGTCCGCTGGATTCGAGACTGTGGAGGTGGCCTGCTCGGACGGGTCCCTGGGGTACAGCCAAGGAGCGCCCTACGACCGCATCATCGTGACGGCGGATGCGCGAGACGTCTCACCCCACTGGGTGGAGCAGTTGACCGACGGGGGAGTGCTGGTGGCGCCCCTGTGGTTCAGAGGGTCCAGCCTGAGTGTGGCTTTGGAAAAACGGGCCACTGGACTGCTGGGACTCTCCGCATCACCCTGCACCTTCATTCCCCTCAGGTGGGAGCGGGAACGGACCGAGGGGTTTTACCTGGTCCCAAGGCACGGGGGCCAGCCACCATTCATGTCGATTGGACTTGACTGGCCGGACCAGATTGATCTGGCCAAGCTGGGCGCTTTGCTGGGCTCGGAAAATCCGGAACTCCGGGATATCGGGCGGTCACTCGATGGGCAGTTCTACCGGCAGAACTTCAACTCTGGGCTGTACCTGTCACTCACGACCCACCGTGGGGCCTTCGGGCTGATGCCGGTGGGTGAGGGTGGGCCGTTCCAGTCTCCTGGGTACGGGGTCTTCGCCACCGGCCTGGGGAGCGCCGCCATCGTCAACGACAGGTTTCCCGGGAAAGCGATGGTATTCGGGGATGACCTGGCGTATCAGGAACTGATGGAGCTTCTCGACCAGTGGGATGCCCTGGGACACCCCACTGTCAATCGGTTGAAGATTCACGCCTTGTCCCAAGCCCCGGAGTGCATTCCGGAGGGCAGCTGGGTAATCCCGAAGCAGTCCGACTATACCTGGACATTGTCGTGGGACATCTGATCACAGTCCCATGGGATCTGTCCTTTCCACGATCTATCGGACCGGCCCAACCCAACACCGCCATGAGGGCCGGGCTCCCGGGATGCGGACAACGGATGTCACCAACCGGTTGTGCCTGCCATCAGGGCATGGCATCATTTCCGGGTAACCGGATGCCAGGAGGAACGAATCAATGGGCCAACGCCTCAACCGGGAGATCAAGGCACACTGCGGAGACTTCGCCCCGGTCCGACAAGTTCTGCGTGACATCGGAGCCATCTTCGTCGAGGTCAAGGACCAGGTGGACTCCTATTACTACCTGCCCGCCGGCGACTATTCCGAAGGAACCCGGAGGTTCAAGCTGCGGGTTGAAAAAGGGAGGGGCGAACTGGTGTACTACCGGGAACGCCAGGAAAACGGGGCCCGCACCAGCCGGTTTCAGACCTGGGAAACCGGCGACCCTCGAATCGGGGAAGTGCTGGATGCAGCCCTGGGCACCAAGGCGGTCGTCCGCAAGCAGCGGGAGCTCTGGACCAAGGACAACGTGCTCTTCAACCTGGATACCGTTGAGGGGGTGGGCCAGATCCTCGAGGTGGAGGTCAAGGACTGGGACGGGTACGACATCGACTCCCAGGTGAGTGAGTACAGAGACCTCTTTGGGCCCTGTCTTGGTCCCGACATCCATGGGTCCAACGAGGATCTGGTTGCTGAAGCAAGCCGGTGAAGATCCCAGAAGAACCCAGCGGTTGGAGCTCCCCATGACTGCCAGAAACCATGGCCTGGCCGATCTCCACCTGCACCTCTACGGGTCGATTAACTGGCGGCAGTTCCTGGAATTCGTGAGAACCCGCTCCGTGGACTGGGCTTCCTACGAGAACTCCTTCCTGGATGCGTATGGCCAACGGCCGCCAATAAGAGAAGTCCTGGAACGCTGCTACAAAGGGACTCCTGAGGGGGAAGGGGAGTTCAGGAGACTCTTCGTTTTCCAGGATGATGACGCCGGGAACTTCGCCAGGTTCCAGGCCAAATTCAACATGCTGATCGCGGGCAGCAACTGGGCTGCCTTTACCCAGGGAGGTTCGTCGTCCGCAGCCGTGGTCACCGAGGTCTGCAGCTTCATGCGCCAGATCCTGGCGAGCCAGCGGAAGGAGAACATCACCTATGCCGAGCAGCGCATGACCCTGCACTCCAGGTTTACGAAAGCCGAAGCGGCAGAGTTGTTGCGGAGCATGCTGGCCACCTATGCTGAGTACAGGGACTCGGATATCCAGCCCCGCCTTGCCATTAGCCTGTCCCGGGACGACCCCTGGCCCCATTGGGAGGTGGTCAAGGAAGCCGCCCTCGGGCCCAATGGGCATCTGTTGACCGGCATAGACTTCTGCTACCTGGAGGAGGGATATCCCCCAAAGGAGAAACGGGAATTCTTCGCAGCGGTGAAGGATTTCAACCAGAAGCACCCGGAACGGGCCTTGGCGCTCCTCTATCACGTCGGTGAGAGCTTCGAGGACAAGTCCCTGGAGAGCGCGGTCCGGTGGGTCCATGAGGCCGCCGAAATGGGTGTCCACCGCCTGGGTCATGCAATAGCCCTGGGGGTAAATCCGGACATGTACGGTGTCCACACCCGCCACGAGTCCGTGGCTGAGCGCATCGACCAGCTCAACTACGACCTGCGGCACCGGGACGGGCTCACCGCAACGGGCGTCCAGGTGGACAGTCTGCCCATTTCGAAAGAACTGGAACGTTTGGGAAGAATGCACCCGGAGACCCTCATCAAGATCGAGTACGATGATGGGAGGCTGGAAGAAGTCCGCCGTCGCCAGCGCTACGCGGCCACTTGCATAAAGGCCCTGGGATCGGTGGTTGAAGTGTGTCCGACCTCCAACCGGAGAATCGGCGGGATCTCCGATGGAAAGCACCATCCCATCCGACAGTTCGCCGACTTTGGAGTCCCCTTCGTGGTGGGCAGCGACGACCCTGGAATCTTCGACACCACCCTGGCCGACGAGATCAAATCAGCCATTACCATAGCGGGATTCCCCGGGGACTCGCACGAGGAACTTGTTGAAAGGACCTGGCAGTCCCGGAGCGAGGTGTTGACCAGAAGGATTGGATAAACGCCATGGTGAACTGCGTTTCGACGAAGCCTCGACCGAGTCGTTGCCAACACGGTTATACCGGTCCCACGATCAGGAACGGCTAACCGTCAAATGAGGGAACAAACTTGTGAAACGCCCGGTTAGCCGGGCCCGAAACCGTTCTCCGGCAGGATTCGGTCCACCTCCCGGTTGTCGGAGTCGAACTCCTTCCTGATCTGACGGCAGGCAACCTCGCCCGACCCCGCTGGATAGACGACGAACTCCCGGGGAGTCTTCAGACCCTCGACCCGGCCATCGGAATGAATCCGGACGCGGCGGGGGTTGGTCATGCGGTGGATGGCATGGTAGTCCAGGTACTCCTCGCCCTCATCGTCACCGAACAGGTAGTGAACCGTCCAGCCGGCCTGGAACAGCTTACCCGGCAGATAGGAAGCGACGTCCCCGGCGGGGAGCCAAATATCCCAGTTGGCGAAGGTCTCACGGAACACCCTCCCTATTTTTCCATCTGACCAGGACTCTCAGTCAGGATTCGGCTACGGGCGGAGGGACGGATATTCCTCCGCACATGCTCATCCACCAGACGTTGGTTCCGATCATGTTACCACCCCTGGTTCCCTGGGCTACCCCGCTGCGGCAGGTCCGTCCCAGGGCTGACAGGAGACCGTCCCGGGCGAAGAGCAACAACACCCGCCAGCGTCGCCGCCTCGGCGACAATGATCCAGAAGAACGAGCCCATTCCCAAGACGTCAAGAGCCGAGCCCAGGTAAATCCGGCCCAACGGACTTCCCAAAGACCCCGCCAAGGCGACGGGCAGGGCCAGCTTGGCGAAGTGATTCTTCGGCAGGACCTCTGCCATCAACACCCAGGGCAGGCTGATCAGGCCGCCCCCGACCAATGGGAGGAGAAGGACGCTTCCTCCCGGATCATCAAGCGGCCAACTCCACCCCGCGGCCGGCAGGAGCAGGAGCGCCAGGATGATCAGCAGGCGGCGCACGGGGAAGAAATCGGCGGCAACCCCCCAGGCCAGGGCGCCAAGCCCGCCGGCCAGGGCCAGGTATCTGATATCCGTGTTTATCCCATCCGACAGAACCGTCAGCGTGACCCACTGGAGTTTGGGTGTTCTGGCGGTGATGACAATCGCGCCGAACAGGTAGACCACCGATACCCAGGCGATCCGGGCCCTGGCGCCAGGGACGGCTGCCGCCTCCCGGAGGGTCGGACCCGGTCCGTGGTTGCCGGAGAAACAGCGGGGCAGGAGCACGAGCAGCAATGCCCCGCCCGCAAGGACCAGCGACACCGCCACCCACCAGACCGTCAGGCCGGTTGCCTCGCCGGCGCTGGTCCATCCCGACCAACCGGCGTCGGATGTCCAGTACCTCAACCTGACGTTGAACAGCAGGCCCAGGGCGCCGAGCAGGGTTCCCCGGAACCGCCCGGACCCCTTCACGGCCACGGCGTAGAAAACGAGGGGACCGGCGAACGCGCCGCCAACTCCGTACAGGAACATTCCGGCGAGGGCCAACCCGAAGCCCCGCGAGATATTCACCACGACGAGACTGAGGGACAGGAGCAGGGCTCCGGCCGCCATCAACCCATGGGGCGGGCGGCGGTCCACCCAGAAGCCCGCGCCCATGACGAACAGGGACCCCAGGGACGATGCGGCGATGAGCAATCCGTACCGAAGACCGGAAAGGTCCAGCCGGTCGTGAGGAACCAGCAAAGCCTCGAAAGTGCCGGAGCTGCCGACTTCCAGGAGCAGCGCCGCCGCCACCAGCAGCAGGCCGAGCTTGAGGTCGGGGTGGAGGTTGGGGAGCGACACAGCGGCCATTATAGGCTCCCCCGGTATAATCTACCGATAATCTGTGGAATGACGGTGCGGATCCGCCCGGGCCGGAAGCCCCGAACGGTATGCTGAAGGAAAACAGGCGGAGGGCCTGAGGTGGGTATGAGGTGAATCCGGCGGGAGACCCCCAACCTGGATGAAGCGATGGCGCGTGACCGTCGCGATCACCCTGACCACCGCGGGCCTCGTGGCCTGCGGCGTGGACCTGGCCTTTTGCCTGACCTCCTCGAATGTCATCCATGACGAAAGCGGCCTTCGGGCCACCTTCTCGCACGAACCCAGGTGCGTGATGGACCGGGTGTTCAGGTGGGCCGTGGATTTCGTGTGGGGAATCTTCCGGTAGGAAACCGTACGCGCCAATCGATGTGGACGTCCCTCTCAAGACTTTGTGACGTCGAAACCGGATGGGGAGGAGACCTGGCAGTGGATTTGCGCCAGGTTTCGCCTCCTTCCGCTGGACAACGAGGCCTGAGGACCTGGTGAGGCTGTCGAACTCCAAGGCGAGCGGGAGCAGGCCGATGAGCCTGGGGAGATGGTTGACCGCCCTGGCGATGCTGGCGATTGCGGCCGCCTTTGTCGGAATCCACCTCTGGGCGACGGCCGGCCAGCCCCCGGAACCCACGCACCTTCCCGAACCTGCCGGCGAGCCCATTCCGGCCCCCGAGATGACCGAGGAGCAACCGGACCAATTGGTCGCGGATGCCGAAGCTGCCAGGGAATCCCATTTGCCGGTGGTGGCGGGGCTTCCTCCGGAGTTGCCCGAAGACGCAATGGTGGACGCGCTCGTTGCAAAGGCTCACCAAAACGTCGAGCCCCCCGCCGGATCGAACCTCCGGCCCCTGCCGTTGCCGTTCTACCTGATCGTCCGGGACGGCGAAATGGCCAGCGTTTCCAAGGCCACGGGCGATTTTCAAATCGGCGAAGGTCACCAGGACACATTCCAGTTCCTGATCGACCAGCTGGGACGGGACAGGATGCAGCTGGTCCCCACGGGCTTCTACGAACAGCGCTGGGGTCCCTGGCGGGACGACCACCGGTGACGGCACGACCATGAAGGCATTGACCGGGAACCGGCGCCGCTGTCCTTGAAAGCCCGGCTCTCCTGCCCTACGATTGACGGCATGCTGCTCACCATCTCCACGACGCATCAGCCGGCCACCGACCTGGGGTTCCTGCTGCACAAGAACCCGAGCCGGTTGCAGTCGTTCCGGCTGCCCTTCGGGCGGGCCGACGTCTTCTACCCCGAGGCGGAGCGCGACCGCTGCACGGCAGCCCTGCTCCTGAGCATCGATCCGGTGGGGTTGGTGCGCCCGAAGGCCGGCGCGTCCAATGCCGGCGGCTGGCTGGAGCAGTACGTGAACGACCGCCCCTACGTCGCGTCATCCCATCTCAGCGTGGCGATTGCCTCCGTATTCCGCAGCGCCCTGGCGGGCGACAGCCGGGAGCGCCCGGAGCTGGCCGACTCGGCCATCCCCCTGGAGGCCGGGGTCCCGGCGGTGCCATCCAGGGAGGGAGCGGACCTGATCCGGAGCCTGTTCGAGCCCCTCGGCTATGCCGTCGAGGTCCAGGGACACCCGCTGGACGGGCGGTTTCCCGAGTGGGGCGACAGTCCCTACTACAGCCTGAGTCTGACCTCGGAATCCCGGCTCCGGGACCTGCTGGCCCACCTCTACGTCCTGCTGCCGGTCCTGGACGACGACAAGCATTACTGGGTCGGCGACCAGGAGGTGGACAAGCTGCTGCGCTTCGGCGAGGGATGGCTGGGCAGCCACCCCCAGCGGGACCTGATCTCCCGCCGCTACCTGAAGCACCAGCGGGGCCTGGTTCACCAGGCCCTGGCCCAGCTGCTGGACGTCGGCCAGTCGGACCCGGGCGCCGCGGCGGCACGGCAGGAGCAGGAAGAGGAACGTCTGGAAGCCCCGCTCCGGCTGGGGGAGCAGCGGATGCAGGCCGTGCTGGCCACCCTCCGCACACTGGGCGCAACCAAGGTGCTGGACTTGGGTTGCGGCGAAGGAAGGCTGACCGGCGAGTTGCTTGGGGATCCGGCGATCCTTGCGGTGACCGCCCTGGAGGTGTCTCACCGGGCCCTGGAAACCGCCCGCCGGCGCCTCTGCCTCGATACCATGCCCGCCCGGCAGCGGGAGCGCATCACCCTGCTGCACGGTTCCCTGACCTACCGGGACCAGCGGCTGTCCGGCCATGACGCCGCGGTGGCCATGGAGGTGATCGAGCATATCGACGCCCCAAGGCTGGACGCCTTCGAGGAGGTCGTGTTCGGGGCTGCCCGGCCCGGAGCGGTGCTGATCACGACGCCCAACGCGGAGTACAACACCCTGTTCTCCGGCCTTCCCGCCGGAGCCTTCCGGCACCGGGACCACCGGTTCGAGTGGACGAGGGAGCAATTTCGGGACTGGTCGTCCCGGGTCGCGGAGCGGCGGAAGTACCAGGTGCGTTTCGAGGACATCGGGCCCGGGCACCCCGATCACGGCGCCCCGACCCAGATGGGGGTCTTCACCCGATGAAGATAAATATTCCCGAACTGTGCCTGGTGGCCCTCATCGGGCCCAGCGGGTCGGGCAAGTCCTCCTTCGCCGCCAGCCACTTCAAGCCCACCGAGGTGGTGTCCTCGGACGCCTGCCGGGCGATGGTGGCCGATGACGCCACCGACCAGGCGGCAACGCCCGACGCCTTCGCCCTGCTCAACTTCATCGCGGCCACGCGGCTGCGGGCCGGACGCCTCACCGTGATTGACGCCACCAGCGTCCAGCCCCAGGCCCGCAGGCCCCTGGTGGCGTTGGCCAGGGAACACGACTGCCTGCCGGTGGCCATCGTGCTGAACATGCCGGAGGCGCTGTGCCTGGCCCGCAACCGGGAACGCCCCGACCGGGCGTTTGGCCCGCAGGTGGTGCGCCGGCAGGCGGAACAGCTCCGGCGGTCGCTGCGGGGGTTGAAACGGGAGGGCTTCCGCCACATCTTCGTGCTCAACTCCCCCGAGGAAGTGGAGGCGTCCACCGTTGAGCGGGTGCCCCTCTGGGTCAACCTACGGCACGAGCACGGGCCCTTCGACATCATCGGGGACGTGCACGGATGTTACGACGAACTGGCCGTTCTGCTCGGACGCCTCGGGTACATACTGGAAGCCCGGGCCGGCCCCGACGGGGAGACCGGCTTTGCGGCAGCCCATCCCGAGGGCCGGAGGGCCGTGTTCGTCGGCGACCTGGTGGACCGGGGCCCGGGCGTCGCCGGGGTGCTGAGGCTGGTGATGGACATGGTCTCCGACGGCGCGGCCCTGTGCGTGGCGGGGAACCACGAGGCCAAGCTGTCCCGCAAGCTCCAGGGCCGGAATGTGCAGGTATCCCACGGACTGGCGGAATCCCTGGCCCAGCTGGAACTGGAGTCCCCGGAGTTCCGGCAGCGGGTCGCCGCCTTCCTTGATGGCCTCATCAGCCACTATGTGCTTGATGACGGCGGGCTGGTGGTGGCCCACGCCGGCATGAAGGAGGAATACCAGGGACGGGCGTCCGCGCGGGTGCGGGATTTCTGCCTCTATGGCGAGACCACCGGAGAGACCGACGAGTTCGGCCTCCCGGTGCGCTACAACTGGGCCGCCGGCTACCGGGGACGGGCGATGGTGGTCTACGGCCACACCCCGGTGGAGGAGCCCGCCTGGCTCAACAACACCATCAACGTGGATACGGGCTGCGTCTTCGGCGGCAGGCTGACCGCGCTGCGCTACCCGGAAAAGGAGCTGGTATCGGTCCCGGCGGCGCGGGTCCACTATGAACCGGCGAAACCGCTGGCCGAGCCCGCCCAGGCTGAAGAGCCTCCTGGGCACGGCGAAGCACGGGCGGCAAACATCCTTGATATCGATGACGTGCTGGGGAAACGCATCGTGGCGACCCGGCTGCGGGGCAACATCACGGTTCGGGAGGAGAACTCGGCGGCGGCGCTGGAGGTGATGAGCCGGTTCGCCCTGGACCCCCGCTGGCTGGTGTACCTTCCGCCCACCATCTCTCCCTGCGACAGCTCCGGGCTTCCCGGAGTGCTGGAACATCCTGCGGAGGTGTTCGCCTACTTCCGCAACAACGGCGTGTCCAGCGTGGTCTGCGAGGAAAAGCACATGGGGTCGCGGGCCATTGTCGTGGTCGGGCGCGACGCCGCGGCCATCGAGCGGCGGTTCGGCATCGCCGGCGAGGGTATCGGCGCCTGCTACACCCGCACCGGGAGGAGGTTCTTTGAGGACCGCGCCCTCGAGGCGGAATTCCTGGAGCGTGTCGGCTCGGCAATCGGGGAAGCGGATTTCTGGGAGGAGCTGGGGACCGACTGGGTGGTCCTAGACAGCGAGCTCATGCCCTGGTCGGTCAAGGCGCAGGAACTGCTCCAGGAGCAGTATGCGGCGGTGGGCGCGGCGGCCCGGACCAGCCTCTCGGCCGCGGCAGCGCTCCTCCGGCAGGCGGCGGAACGGGGCATCGACGCCGGTGAGAGCCTGGCTGGAGTCGAAGAGCGGCTGCGGCTGGCCCGGCTCTACGGCGACGCCTACGCCCGGTACTGCTGGCCGGTGACCTTGCTGGCCGACCTCCGCCTGGCGCCCTTCCACCTGCTGGCCAGCGAGGGTCAGGTGCACACGGACAAGACCCACCTCTGGCACATGGGCATGGCCGAACGCCTGGGCCAGGCCGACCCCGGGCTGTTCCGGGCCACCAAACATCGGACGGTTCACCTGGACTCCGTTGAAGAAGAACTGGAAGGGGTACGCTGGTGGGAGGAGCTTACCGGCAACGGCGGGGAGGGCATGGTGGTGAAGCCCGTGGACTTCATCGCCGCCGGGAAGCGGGGCCTGGTTCAGCCCGCCGTGAAGTGCCGGGGGGCCGAATACCTGCGCATCATCTACGGGCCGGAGTACACCCTGCCGGAGAACATGGAACGTCTCCGCAATCGGGGCCTCTCCACCAAGCGGTCGCTGGCGCTTCGGGAGTTTGCCCTGGGCGTGGAGGGCCTCAGGCGTTTCGTCGAAGGGGAGCCCCTCTACCGGGTGCATGAGTGTGCCTTTGCCGTCCTGGCCCTGGAAAGCGAGCCGGTCGACCCCAGGCTGTGATGGACAGCGCGGTGGCTGGGCTGCCAGGACGTTCTGGTGGGGATTCCCCCGTGGATTCCCCCGTGGTTTCACCCATACGGTCGATTCTGTGCAAAATCCGATTCTTGAGTCGGCCTGATTTTGTGTAATCCCTACCCGTGGGACTTTCGACCATCTTCGTTTCTGGATTATGAAGGTTCCAGTACGGGTTTGCGGGCCAGGTGCGAGTGCCGGTCGTCAGGGTGAAGGAGGGGCGTTGCCCGGGTGGTTTGTTGGAGTTTCCCCTATCATCAGCCACTCCCCCAGCGGGGTGGGAAGTCCTAGAGACTCGGGGATTTCCCGCAGGCTGGCCCCTATTCCGGATAACGCCGGCGTGTTTCCATGAGCTTTCCCGGTATGGGGTGGCCAAGGCGCGGGGGATGACGTCCGCTGGATGGTGGCGTTCAGAACACTGGGGGACGGATCGCTCGCGATGTACTCCAGGATGAATCCAGGCAGGGATGATGCCGGTCGCCCGAACCGCGGCGGCCAGCGGTTGCAACTGGACCGCCATGGGCTAATCCGATCGGAAAGCAAGAAAATGTACTACCCACAAACCGAACAGGGCGACAACTACCGTCAATGACACTCCGGTGAGCACTCCCGCACGAGCCCCCTTCTTCCCAAGGGTGTAGAAGCCGATCTGGACTATCCCATAGACGAAGACCGCCGCGACAATCACAGCCGGCACAATCATCTTCGCGATCCCGGGTTGCTCTGAGGGTCTGGGGTCTGGGTCGAAAGTACCCTTCGCCACGCGTGGCCTTGATCACGAGGAGTTTGAAGGGGATGTCAACGAGCTTCTCAGCAAGCCGATAGCCCAAACGTGGCGGTCTCCGCCCGGGAGAGCAGCACTCGGGAGATTGGACTAGGCTTTCCCGCGGAAGTTCTCCTTGTTGATGATGTGGTTCGTGGGACTTCGGTCGTGATGGCTATAATGGATGGTGTGTCCTTTGCCTCTTGGCACCCCGACCTCAGGCTCGGCCTTCTGCTGGTCGCCGCCGCCCTCCTCCTCAATTCCGGGTCCTCCGGCACCCTCTGGGCCGAGACTTCTTCCAGCTGGCCCGACTTTACATCGGTCCAGTACGGTCTGCTCGCCGCGGCGGATAGTCTTTGGGCGCTATCTGCAATAGTAGCAGCCTTCTGGGTGGACCGGGGTCCGCCCCGCGGGATGATGGCGGCCGGGGCCGTGCTCCTGGCCTTGGGCCCCTTCCTCGCTCTCTCGGACAGCTTCGCTTTGGCCGTCACCCGCTATTTCTTCACCGGAGTCGGCGGCGGTCTCGTCGGGTCGCTGGTCTTCTATGCGGTGGCTGTGAAGGGGTCCGTGCGGTTCAAGGGGACGTTGATCGGGTCCCTGGGCCTGTTGTTCAACATGTGGTGGGGGACTGGAGCGGTCGCCGCCTGGTGGGTCGGGCTCCCCCTTGGGTGGTGGGCCGTCGCCATGGTCGTCGCGGGCGGGGCATTGCTCTTTCTGCTGCTCCCCCGCTGGTTCACGGGGCGCTATGGACCTGGGTTGACCCTCAGGCAGACCCTGGCTGTTCCAGGGGCCAGGCTCAACGTCGCCTGGGTGACGGCCGTTTGCCTGGTGACGTCCCTCATGGCAACCGCGGGGGCGAGCCGCCTTGGCTGGGTGACTTCCCAGATGGGCCAGGATGGGGCCAGTCTGGAGTCCGACCTCCAGTTCATAGGCTTGGCCGGCGGCATCGGCGCCCTGCTCTGGGGCATGGCCGCCGACTACCTTCCTGCACGGCGGCTGCTGATCGCGCTGGCGGCGATGTCTCTGCTGGCGGGGTTATCCCTGCGGCTGCCCGGGGGTGATGGCACGGACCTGCTGATCCTGTCGGTGGTCCGGGGCGGCCTGGTCAGCCTTCCCTGGGTGCTGATGGCGGACTATCTTCCGGTGCGGCACTTTGCGAAGCTGGCCCTGGCGATCACCTGGGTGGGCTCGGTGGGCGCATCCCTGGTGCTGCTGGTCGAATCCGTGGGGGTTTTCTACTGGGATTGGAGCCTCGACGTCTGGGGCGCGGACTCGTTCATCTTGATCGTTGCCGTCGAGGCGGTGCTGCTGGTTGGGGTGGTAACCTTCCGGCCCAGGGTGCGTGAGACTGTAGGTTAGCGGCCTTGTGCACATGACGCCATGGCGTTCCGGCAGCAAAGTGGGCAGATGGTTCATCGAAGAAGGATAACGAAGGTAGCGGATGGTGATGCTCTCGATCGCACCGATCAATGAGATCAAGCTGGTGGCCGTTGTTGTTCTCCTCGCTGCTCCCCTCCTCACCGGACCGGTGACCGGGCTGGCATTGGGTTGGCGGCACGGCCGGCTCGGCAAACTGGCCGGCTTGGCCCTGGGCTTGAGTGTCGGGGTGCTGGGGCTTATGGTAGTCGTCGCAGAAATGGTCCTGATCGGACCGGCGGAATTTGCGTACCTTGTCGCTCTCGCACCGGAAGCCCCAGACGGGGAGGTCCTGATTAAGGGTGCTCATCACGGCGGCTTCGGGTTGGGTGGCGCTCCCGCACCGGAAGCCTCCGTCGGGGAGGTCAGGTACATGATACCCGCCGAGGGACCCCTGCATGGAAGGGTCACGCTGACTTCGGCGCTGTTGTACCCCGTGCGCGTCGGAGCGGCCATGGTCTGCGCCTGGTTCGTCACGACCCACCTGTGGACGCTTGGCGGAATGGGGGCACAGTTCGTGGTGCGGTCGCGGTAAGCCGAGAATCCTCCCTTCGTGGTCGGGATACTGGCCCTCATCACTGTCGGCCATGCCTGCAGCGCCCTGGATGACGGCAGGAAAGCCAGGAGATGACCCAGCTCCCGCCCAGGCCGCCGGGACTGCTTGGATTCATCGAGACCGCTCTCCAGGTCATCTGACACCGGGTCCGTGCCATCCCTGACGAGGTCTCTGGAGCCATGCAGGACGGCAGTCCAGCCGCAGACAAGGGGAAACCATGTTCCAGACTCCCATCGAGAAGCTTCAACTGTCCCCCAGAACTCACAACTGCCTCAAACGTGCCCGGATCAACACGGTCGGCGATGTGCTGCAGAGGTCCGAGAAAGAACTCCTGGAGCTACGGAACCTTGGCGGGCAGTCGCTGGAGGAATTGCGGGAGTAGCTGCACGAGCACGGGTTTCCCAATCCCCGGGAAGGTGCATGACAGCGGGCCCACGGAAAGGACGTCCCCACCAGCGTCATCCAGACCGAGATGATCCGCGACATCAACCTGGGAATCATCCCCCAGCCCCGGAATGTCACCGGCAACGTTCCGGTCAACCACTGAAGCGCTCGAAGCCCCGAGCAGGAGAGTTATGAGGAACCTTCTCGGACTAACTGCGGCCTTGCAGGAAACATCTGAATTAAAAGCATTTTTCGTGCAAATTTGGCAAATTTATACCTGAGGACTGGTCCCGGGAAGACCTTCCCAGCTTCTGGGTGTTGGCGAATAGGGGCCCACAGGCCGGGGTGCCTGGGGTTTGGCGCTTCATTGCCGGCCCTGAACACCGGCAGCAGAGCAAGTTCAAGGCTTCGCCCGGAGACTGGGGTTGCGAATGCAGCCACGGCGGGGATCCCCCTGGGCCGTTGGACTGGGTGTGCTATGCCGACAGGTATCTCTTGCCCTGGTTTTATGCCCTGGATCAAAGCAATATGAGGGGTAATTGCCTGCTTGTAGCTTCGGTTGTGGCGGGCGGCGTTGCCCTGGGGGCAGGGGTAGTTTTCCTTCTGCTTCCGTTTGGGCACAGCGACCCCGGCGTGGAGTGGTGCAGTTTGGTGCTGTACGCGCTCATTGGGGTTCCCGGGGCGGCGGCCGGCTTCAGTGTCGCATGGAGCGTTCATCGGGGCCGTTCTCTGCTTTGGGGCATAGCCGCTCTGACGTTCGCAGTGGCCCACATCCTGCTGTTGGTCCGAGTCTTCCTGTCAGTGGCGGGAGTGGGGCACCTCTACGCTCCGGCGGCTCTGGTGCTGCTGGCGCTGTCCATCTGGAATCTGGTGTTGATCGTGCGGCCCCCGCGCTGGACATGGTAGGAGTCTGCTGCGTGTGAGAGCTGCCAACGTGACGGAAGGGCGCATATGACCGGTGGCAATCCCGGCCCGGATGGAGTTCACCGGGGAGCCAAATGTGGCCGCCAGGGCTGGGGTCTCGCGCTGATTCCCCGCTGGCGTTCCTGTAATACATACGCATACTCCAGAGTATCGCGACTGGACCACGTGCTTGACTCAGGCACGTGGGTCGTGGTTTGCTCGTATTGGCGAAGGAAGAATATGCTGACGGTTGCCCCCGGTCTCATTCGTTATCTGGTGTATCCCGGTCTCACATGTTGCCTCGCGCTTGGGGCATGGTCCGGCTGCTCTGATCCGGACCATCAGGACTCGGAGTTGCATCGGGTTCTCGCCTTGTTGCCCATCTCTTTCGAAGACGAAGGAATCTGGTTTTCCAATTTCCGTCAGGCACTGGATGTGGCTGGTGTCCCCAACCCGCGGTCGTTCGAAGAGTTGATGTCACGGCCTGAGGCCGAAGGCGAGAAGTACCGCAAAGCCCTCGGAGGCATATATGGCCCCCACCTGATCAAGGTCATGCGTCAAACGCCGGAGTGGGGCGATGGTTTTGGATTCTCCCAGTTCGATGTGGATGCGTCGGTTGCCACCGGGGAGAGTTACGAATGGCCCGTTGCCACCAGCGTGCATCTGGGGAGATTCGACGCGGACTTGGTCCGCAGCCACCTTGATGCGCTCGGCTACCAGGTTGACTCGACAGAGGACCATGAGTTCCACTCCATCGACCTCCGCACAGCGTGGGACCGGCGCAGGAATTCCACTCACCGGGCCATCTACAATAGCCGCGCCTTGCGAATATCCGTGACCGATGATGTGCTTGTGGTGTCTCCCGATACGGACTCCCTGGTCCCAGTCCTCAAAGCCACCGCAGGGCTGTCGCCATCGCTGGAAGAGTCGGAGGCCTTCTCCAGGGTCGCGTCAGCACTCTCCGATCCCATGAGGGCGGCAATCCTCCCCAGGAAGATGGTCCTGGAACCCAAGGCCGCGCATCCGGTGGAGTTCGAGCCGCCGGCTGAGTGGGTTGGGCTGCAGGAGTGGGACCTTTTCGGCGCCGCCTACGGCAGGACTGCTGATGTGGTTACCAACCAGCTGGTTCTCCACTACCCCCAACCCGAATGGGCCGACTTCGATGCGGCGGAGCTGCCCCGGCGGGTGGAGCACTTCTTGGAGGAGCTGGAGCGGGGCCGACCGGTAAGGGAGTTCTGCCAATCATGGGAATCCGCCGTGACGGTCTACGATTCCGGTTCGGTGTTGACCGTCACCTGCGAGATCCCGATCGCGGATGCGGTGGGAGCCGGTGTGGTCGAACTGGTCTCACCTCGTGCGTTGGGGTTCCTGGCTCCCTAGTTGTGTCCCTGATGACGATCCATCTGTCCCCAAGCGAGGCACCGCGAGGTGTTCATTAGGTTGGTTAAGGGGAGGCTTTCCAGCGATGCTCGCAGCTAGGTTGCTCGCCATAGGTCTGGCGGTTGCCGGGCTGACCTTCGCATTTCTAACCTATTGGATTGGGGCGCCTCTCGTGTCCCTGCTCTGGAACAGTCACTCGCCAAGTATCAGCAGCCTGATTCTGGCTCCAATCTTCGCCCTTGCCTTTGCGGGAGGGGCTTTCTTCTGCCTTTACTACTCTTGGCGCATCTTCTGGCACTAGGGTAGGGCTGGGCTCCAAGACGACGGAGCATTTCGGTGTCGACCAGATGATGGCCGACTAGGCCTACTCGACTCGCCTGAACCATGAACTGGCCCGGGAGTTGGGGTTCGACCTGTCCGTCCCGTTCAAGGCCTACACGATCACCCCTCCATGTGATGGGGTCGGCGCGGACGGGGCCTGGAAGCTGTTCGACTCCGATCCGGAGCAGTTCTACCGGGAATACCACCCGCGCTCCAATGTCGAGGCAACAATCACGGCCTTGAAACGGTTGATGCCCGTCGAGCTCGGGGCGAAGATATTCGGAGGGCACGTCAATGAAGTCCTGTCCAAGCTGGTGGCTTACAACCTCATCGTGTCCGCGAGAAAACCTGGTGGATAAACCGCCTGGAGCTCACCGGTGAGCGGATGCCCGACATCCTGGAAGACCACAACCATCAAACCCTCAAAGCATTTTTCAACGGGCGTGACCTGCTGCGTCAGAGCCTGTGGCGATTCCCTGGGGCAAAGAATGCGCCGGGGTCATTCTCCTGAGAAGAGAAGAAGCATGCCCATCTTCCGATTCCTCCAGCCGTTGAGCAGTACAGCAGCACGTGGTGTTACTGCGGAATTCAGGCCGACCTCCTGGCCAGGACGGCATCCTGACTCAGGCAGGGGGAAACCATGTTCCAGACTCCCATCGAGAAGCTTCAACTGTCCCCCAGAACTCACAACTGCCTCAAACGGGCTCGGATCAACACGGTCCGCGATGTGCTGCAGAGGTCGGAGAAAGAACTCCTGGAGATACGGAACCTTGGCGGCCAGTCGCTGGAGGAATTGCGGGAGAAGCTGCACGAACACGGGTTTCCGAATCCCCGGGAAGGTGCATGAAGATCGCCGACCGAAAGGGCGTCCCCACCATAGTCATTCAGGCCGCGGGCGTTGGGGATATCCCCCAGCACCCGCACGTCACCGGCAACGTTCCGTTCAACCCACTGAAGTCCCCAAGCCTTGAACAGGAGAATAATGAAGAACCCTCTTGGACCAACTGTCGTCTTCCTCCTGGCTTCCCTGATTCTGACCGCCCTGGTGGCCTGTGAGGCTCCTGAACCCACACGGCCAGCACCGCCCCCGCCGATGGCTCCACCTTCGTCAGGGCCAACCGCCGCAACAGCTATCCCCGAGAGGATCACGCCGATGTCGCTTCCGCCCGCCTCCACTCCCACAGCCGCTCCCTCATCCACCGGTTCCAAATCCCACCCCGCCATGCTGCTGAACGGCCTCCCCACCGACCGGTCGGAGGTCTGGTTCGTGGAGTTCGCGAAAGTGTCTCAACGGCCAAGCCAACGAAATCACTGGGAGGAGGACCTGGAGTTGCTGGTCCGCGCGACCAACGGCATCCTCGACCAGGTCCTGGTCGAGTCGGCGGGAATCACCAATGCGGCTTTCAGCATCAACAGAGGAAGGGAGGGGGCGGCGATTCTTCAAGGAGATTTCAGCGCCTTCCCGGAAGTCCTCGGGAAGGCCGCCGAGGTGGGCGGGGCGGCTCTTCACACCCACCGGGGACTGGAGCTGTTCGTGGTCACGGACCACTCCGACCTGTACCTGGCGGTGCCGGACTCCGGCACGTTGCTGCTGGCCCAGGGGGACGGAGCGTTGCCCCGCCGGTTGTTTGAAGAGATGGTTGACCGGGGACAGGATGGCGGCGAGCTCGACGAGTCCCTGGCCCGCCTCCTGGCGCACACGGGTCCCATCGATTTCCTGGTCGCCCAGTTCTCGGAAACCGGGAACTCCATTCTGGGTCTACCGGGTTCCATGTACGTCGCCGGCGCCGGAAGGATGAATGAGGGCGACACGTCCACCCTGCATTTCCATTGGGAGTTCGACAGCCTGGCTCAGGCGCCGGAGGCGGAGTCCCTGATGACCGGACAGCACCTCAACGGCTACAACAGTGGAGAGGACCATCCCGTCACCGATGTCCGGCGGGACGGTACCACCGTCACCGCTCAGGCGGCGGTGCCCGACATCGACGTGGTGGGACTTCTCCTCGGGAACTGAGGGGATTCTGAACTTGTGCGCGAATGGAGGTCCAACCCGGAAGTCCTTCCGCAACCGGCAAGCCAGGTCCGCCGGGAAACTCGCACACGCGCAGGACTGGGCAGGGGACGCCAGCCATTGGGCGAGGGCGAGCTTCCTATCCCCGGCCCGGCCCATCTTCAGGAGATGTTCCCTGGGAGGATGGTTGCCCCTCAGTCCCCTCCGCCGCCGGAGCTTCGTCGGAACCCGCGTCACCCCGGGAATCGGGAGACCCGTCGCCGGAGGGACTGACATCCCCTCGTCTCCGCCAGCGCCGCCGCAGCCGGAGCAACCCGTAGCCGATGCCGCCCAGCGCCAGCCAGACCGGCGTGAAGATCCCCACCCAGATCAACAGAGTTCCCACCGCCAGGACCACCCCCGACAGCGCCCGGGTCGCCGTCTTGGCGGTGTTGCCCGCGCTCCAACCGGCGATCACCAGGCCCTGGGATTCCGTTACGCGCACATCGAAAGAGCTGGAGCCCTCCACCGGACCCGCATCGCTCTGGGCCGTGACCGTCAGCGTGGCGGTGTAGGGACGGGGCCGATAGTCCACGTAGGTGTGGGTGGCCGTTGCGTTGGTCTCCCCATCCCGCGGATTTCCCGTCACCGCCGGGGACCCGTCGCCGAAGCTCCAGCGGTACTGGAGGTCCCACAGGCCCTCGGGGCGGGTGAAGGAACCGGCATACTCCTCCTCCTGTCCCTCCTCCACGGTACGGCTTTCTCCGGCGAACACCGACAGGGAGGGCACCTCGGTCACCGTGGCGATGAGGGTGTCGGCACCCTCGACCAGCCCGCCGGTGCCGCTGCCGGCGATCTCCAGCTGCACGATGTAGGGTGAGTCCAGGTCGTCGCCGTAGATGTGGTTCACCGTGGCGGTGACCCGCTGGCCAGGTTGGGTGGTCGGGGCAGTCCCGGTGCCGGTGATAGGCTGGGAGCCGTCCCCGAAGTCCCAGGTGAAGGTGAAGTCCTCCATGTCCTCCGGAGGCGTGAAGTGGGCGCGGAACCGGGCCACCTGTCCCGCGCTGAAGGTCCGGTCCTCCCCCGCATCGACGCTCATGCCCACCGGCGCCAGCCTCAGGTCAACGTTGATCAGGGAGAACGCCGACGTCTGCTCCAGGAACTTGATCCTTCCCAGGAGCACCTCGATCTCGGCCTGGACCTCCACCAGTTCCCGCCGGACGTCCAGGGCCTCCTCGACGGTGGCCGCCCTCTGGATCAGCTGGAGCAAGGAAGCTTCGGTGGCCCGGAGGGTCTTGAGCAGGGACTGGCTGTCCACGTACTCATCCGTCACGTCCTCACTGGTGGAGGACTCGGAGACCACCTCCACGGCCAGTCCCCTCAGGCGCAGCACCGCATCGTCCAGCCGCTGGGCCGGAACCCGCACCGACACAAAGCCGTGGTGACGGGAGGAACGGTCCGTACCGACAACCCAGCCGCCCAGCTCCTGGGCCACCAGGGACACCTGGTCCACTGCCCGAGCCACGTCCGATGCCACGAGGGACATGCGCACGGTCCGGACGATGATCCGGTCCTGGGAGGATACCGAGGCCTGGACCTGCTCCATGAAAGGCACCTGACCGCCGTCGTATCCCAGAAGTCTGCCGTCGCCCCCCATCAACCTGTCCATTTCGACAGGTGCTTCCATCGCCTGCGGTGCTGCGGTGGGAGCCGGAGCCGCCGCGGCGGGCTGGGCCGGCATGGCCTCCATCTCCATGCTCGCCGCAGAAGAGTCCATGGTTGCTTCCCTGAATTCAGTCGCCTGGTCGGCGGCGCTCCCGCAGGCGGAAAACAGGGCGGGAACGACTGCCAGCAGCAAGAGCCAACTCCATCTAATCATGGGGAGAACATACGCCCCCCACACGGGAAGGGCAAGGAAGTTGGTCGCGCCTGACGAGGCTGCAATTCAGGCGGTTTAATACCCGCCACGGTTTTTCATTCCGTCCCTTCCGCGGTCATCCTCGAGAGCATCAAATTCGGGACGCTGTGTTTCAGAGCGCTCTTCCAGTCTGTTAAGGCGTTCATTGACCTCGAGTTTGTTGAAGCCCTTCAGGTGTTCTCACCGTTCCGCAGCAAGCGCGGAGTCCAGACGTTCCAACTCGGAGCAGGCTTCGTGGAGGGAAGAGATCCTCAGGGAATTGGAAGCGGCTATCAGTTTTTCGAGTCCCGTCATGGAGGAGACCGCACTCTCAAGGACCGGCACCTGCGTCCCCATCTCATCGGCATGCGTTGACATATTCCCCCCAGTGGGACAAGTCAGCCGGAATAACCCACGACAAGCTCAGAACAACCAAATGGGAACCGGTATCCCCATGCCAACGGGAGGCCCGAACCCCAACCATGGCCAAGGAAACCGAAGTTGGCGTTGGGTCCACGGCGGAACTTTCTACCGGATGCGGTAGGACACCTGCAATCCCACGGAAACCTCCACCTCCGGTTCGGAATCGAAGGGAAGCAACACGCCATACCTGGGGTCGTTCTGTGCGGTGCAGGGGTTGAGGTCCGCGCCTGGAACAACATATGGCACATTCTGCAGTTGGTATTCCAGTGCGCCTGTAACTTCGCCCAGTTCCAGCCCCAGAGCGTCAGCCAGGTCATCGGCGGCTTCTCCGGTGCCAGGCACCGCTTCCCGCCGCGCCAGGGAAATGGCCCGGACGCAATTCTCCTCGGACAGACCGAACCTCACGCCAAAGGATTCGGACCGTCGCACCACCTCCTCTACCGCATCCACTATGGCGTCGCCTGTACTTGCGATCTGGTCGATCTCCACCTCGACGAGGATGGTGGAGGGTTCGTACCGCCTCCGGTGGTCGAACTCGACCGCTTCTTCGTTCAAGCCAATCGCGACCAGGTTCGCCACAATTTCCTGGCGGTCTTCCAAGGAAAGCGGCTGGGGCCCGGAAGGGCCATAGGCCATTTCCGGAAACACCACCACGTAAGCCTCATCCGGAGCGACGGTAACCGTGCCGATGGCGGAAACCGTCAGGCTGCCCTCCATTGCCATCGTCTGGGGTAGCGGTGACAGCCTCACCCCGCCGATGTTGCCCGCCCCGAGTCTGGACGGCGCGGGCGCTGAATGGGAACCCAATACCACCAACGATTCATTTTCCCCGCCCGTTCCCGCCTCCAACCTATGTGCAGCGGGGGGCGTGGCGGCCTCCGTGGAAATAGCCGTAGGCATTGGATGGGTGCCCTGGGGTCCTTCTTGGCCGGGGTCCCTGGTGGTCACTTCCGTGGAAACAGCCGTAGGCATTGGATTCACGGTCTCCGTAACCGGCGCCGCGGTGGCTGTGGTTACATCAGCGCCGGAATGCGCGACTGGCTCGGGCTCTGACACTTCTTGGCTGCAAGCCAGCGAAACAGCCGCCGCGACCAACACCAGCAGGCACAACAGATTAAACGCTTTCATTACTACTCCTTTACTCCGATTAGACGATGGCAAAGCCCTTCAGGTACACCTGTCAACCGAAGGTGCTGGTCGCCCAAACTGAAGGTGAAAAGCGCTTATCGGGGAAGCCAATCAACTGCACAGGACGCTTGCCAAGTACAGTGTACAGTGAAAGAGTCTCATCGTAGCGCCAAATCCAATCGGCAGAACCCAACAAATGTTGATTCCACCCTGGCTTCAGGTTGGACGGCGGAGTTGGCCCATGCCTGGCGGAGCGGAATGTGGCGCTGGCGGCCCTGGCCAACCGGAGTCGCCCTTGCCCGGTCTTCTTCGCCTCCGCCAGCGTCATGTAAACGCCCCTTCACGTGACTGTTACACTCCTGGCCCTTCCACATTGCGGCAGCCCGTCACATTGAGGTGGACCCGCGTCAGTAGTACTGGCTGAAGACCTCGAGAAGCCGTTCCGCCCCGCTGGGAGACAGAGGGACGAAGCCCATCTCGTCGATGATCAGCAGCCCGAGGCGGGAAAGCCGCGTCTGCAGGGTGAGCAGCCGTCTTTCGTCTCGGGTCCCAGCGGTCCGCTTTGCCCCGGTTTCACCGGCGCGGCGCCCCAGCGCGGTCACCCAGCCGGTGAACTTCGCCACCATAGCTCTGCCGGACCACAGGGCCAGCCCCATGGTCACGGACTCGAAGCCGGCCATGGCTGGAAATGCCCGCCATTTGTGCCTGAGTGGATGGCTGGAAAACCTGGTTTATTTCTGCCCGGCAGGACAGTATACTTTTGCCCATTCCAGCCAGGGGCAGCGGGATGACGCTCTACGGTTACGCCAGGGTCTCGGTGAGAGAGCCGGAGGACAAGAACCTGGACCTGCAGGTGGAGCGGCTGGTCCGTGCCGGCTGCTCCCTGGGCAACATCAGGGCCGAGGAAGCCAGCGGGGCCAGGAACGACCGTGGCGGCCTCCTGGAGCTGCTGGACCTGGTTGTCGAGGGAGACACCCTGGTGGTCACCCACATCGACCGGCGCTCCCGGGGGCTGACCTATGGGCTCAAGGTCATTGAGGACCTGCATCACAGGGGAGTGGAATTCCGGTCCCTGGCGGAAGACTTCGACACGGCCACGGCCACCGGCAAGCTCCAGCTCACGATGGTGCTGGCCTTCAGCGAGTGGTGGCGGAACTCCATAAAGGAGAGATCGGTGGCGGGGCAGGCGAAGGCGCGGGCCGAGGGGCGGTTCCCCGGGCGGAGGCCGAGCCTGACCGAGCAGCAGCGGGAGTACATCCGGGCCGAACGATCCAAGGGAGTGAGCCAGCGGGACTTGGCCAAACGCCTGGAGGTCAGCCGCTGGACCATCCAGCAGGCGGACCGGTAGCGGTTGGGTAGCGGCGCTGTAGCTGGAGGATTCGGGTAGGGATGCTGGAACGCCACCTTTTCACCGCCATGCTGGCCGGCACGGCCTTGGTCGCCCTTGCCATGGCGTTCCGGCTGGGGAGGGGCCTGTGGGACATCCACTGGGTCCTGCGCAGCGAGGGCGAGGAAGTGGCAGTCGCCCTCATGGCGGTCCTGTTTCTGGGTTTCCTGTTTCTGGGGATGACCGCCGTCGCCCTGGTGGCCGTCTGGCTCCTAATGGGACGGCGGGACCGTTAGGCAAGTGCGACCGTCCGCGTTGACGGCCGAGCTGGACTGGCCCAGAATCCGACCAGAGAATGCCCCGCCGGTGAGCGCGGCGGGGCATGATCGCACCGCAGGAGAGTCTTCCGGTGCTATGGCCGAGTCTACCCCGGCGCGGGGCACGGGGACAATCCCGCTGCACTGCTGCGGCATGACGGCGTGGGTGGTGGGCCAGGAGCGGGAGGTGGATCTGGCGGGGCGGATGAAGGACGCCGGAGCGTTGAGGGGGAAGATCGCCGAGCTCCTTGAGGTCAACGAGAAGACGGTGCGGTTACGCCATCCAAACCAGGGGACCGGAGGGGGAACATGACCAACCGCAACCTGCTGCTGGGCCGCTCCAAGCCCAGCGAGAGGCTTACCAGGGAGGAGGTCGCCGCTCTTGACCAGGCGGCCGTACCGGAGCCGAAACCTCAGCCTGCCTCGAAGCCGGAAAAGCTGCCTGGGAAGAAGGGCGGCGGCCAGCAGCGGACGGTCCGCCGGAACATGCTGAAGTTCCGCTGGAGCGTCGAGTGCCCCGGCTGTGGCTTCAAGGTCACCGGCGAGGGCCAGCCCAGGCCCGGGGAGCGGCTGGCGCGGTGCGGCCGCTGCAAGGTGGTCCTGGTTCTGGGCGGCGGGTAATGATTCGCGTAACAATCCTTCCGTAAACCCACCGTGGCCGCGGCCACGGTCGATCAAGAGGAAGCTATGACAGAGATGGAAATGCTGAAGGAGCTCCGGAACGTGGTCGCCTCGATCGCTGGCCAGGCCGGCGGGAACAGGGAGAAGGTGAAGGCGGGGATCCGACAGGAGCTTGTCGACGCGGTCAGGGAGAAGTTCGGCCTCGGGACCTGGCCGGGCTCCCAGCTTACGTAACAGGGGTTAAGCGAATCAAGATGAAGTTGATCGCTCTGGCCATGGTAGGCGTCCTGATGGTGGTTACTGTCGCGTGTGGCGGAGAAAAGCCAACCCCGCCGCAGCCCCAGTCGGCACCGGCCAGTCGCCACCTGCAGGAGGGCGCGGGAGGTCGCCAGCGGATGAACCAGGACGAGATTACCGATCTGAAGAGACAATTTGCCGAGCAGGCCAGTTGGGGCTTCGTCAGCAGGTACGGACGCACCGGAAGAATCCTGTCAGTCAGGGCCGACGACCAAACCTTGGAAATCGCCACTCCAAGGGGCACCCTGCACGCCAAGGTTGGGGCTGCTACGAACATCCACCTGACCACGAATGACGGCTTTAGGGCGCTCACCTTCGAAGACCTCACCCCAGGTACACTGGTCACAGTCGACGGCGCGACCGGAACCAAAGAAAACTCCGATGCAGGAGACATTGAGGTGGTGCCTGAAGGCGAAGGCGGATTCGATATCACACCGGCAGTCGGCTCCGGCCCCAGTCTCATGCCGGTATTCCCCTAGTTCACTGATCTCCGGCAGCACCCGCCAGAAATCAAGAAGTTCTGCGATAGGTTTCGGCGGTCGGTTGTGAGAGCAGGGTCATAGCAGAGAGGAATTGTTCCAAACTCCGTTAGACCAAGAGATGCTTGACGATCACTGTAAAGGTGCCCAGGGCCGGTTTGTTTGCGAGCCTGGAGAGGTCGCTAAACCTGCTGCGAATCCCGAAGACCCCTCGAACTATTATCGGGTGCCGCGTCCTCGGACTCTGTGGAGAAATGAGCACGGTGAACCGTTGCCCGAGGACGGCGGGCAGAAACGCCGCGGGCAGAGATGATTCGCACAACCGATTCTGGGAGGTGACCCTGGTACGGACCACAGCCCTTATATTCAGGGGGACAAGATGACTGAAATGGAAATGGTCAAGGAGCTCCGGCGCGTGGTCGCCTCGGTCGCCGGTCAGGCCGCCGGCAACCTGGAGAAGGTGAAGGAAGGGATCCGCCAGGATCTCGTCGACACGGTCAATGAGAAGTTTGGTCTGGGAACCTGGATCCCCACCGGCGGAAGTTAGGTGCATAGATTGGTATACGGCGCGGGAAAACCTTATCACCGTAAGGTTCGCCGTGCTTGAGCGAACGGAGAGTTGGGCGGACGGCCCACCGCCAGAGAGAATGAATGAACAGAGAGTTGCCTGAGGACATGAGTTCGGAAGAGCGGGAGCGGATTACGGGTCAATACATCTCGATCGAAGCCATCGCCAAGGCGCTGAGGGAGCCGCGGAACATGCCGGCACAGTATTACCTCGACAGGATCGAGGGCCCGCGCAGGACCGTCTCCCGGCAACGGGATGAATGTTTCTTCCTCGCACAAGGGCGGATATGACAAGGTAAGGGGAGCAAGGATGAATTACGCAGACCTGTTTGGAGAGGAATGTCTTATTTGGCCGGGGTATGCAGCGAAGGTCTACAAAGAGGTGGACGGGCGAAACGGATACTTTGTTGAACATTCTTCCAGAGCCGGTGGAAGTTATTCCTTGGCAAGGGAGGCCAAGGATTTGCTTGACGGATTGGATGCGCACGCCAAGGAGAAGATTACAACTCGGCTCGTTGACCAGCGAAGCCTGGGGAACGCTATTCCCAGAGTAACGGGTACCCTTATTGAAGAAGCCAAATCCGCCCGCGAGCTTACGGCCGACGAAAGGGCGAAACGACTTCTCGGTTTCTTGGCGCAACAAACGACGAACCTTGGAAGTGAAGTATGGGTCGCCATAATGGAGCCGTGGTACGACGATACATCTCTCGCAACAGAGTCCGATGTCGCCTGCCATGCGATGGCGATATCAGAGTCCGCTTTGTTCCAAGAGCTAGAGTATCTTTTGGAATATCTGGGATCGGCTGGGTGGATTGAATTGAGGAAATCGGGGGCTGGCACCGTCGGTTGCATCGTCACGGTGGACGGATATCGGCAGATTGCGGAACAAGAGGTCAACCCAAGTTCCGATCGAGTCTTCGTTGCCATGTGGTTCGACGACAGCATGGTGGACGCGCGCGAAAATGGCATTAAGCCAGCCATACTGAATACTGGTTACACTCCCCGTCTCATCAACGAAAAGCCAGATGTGGATAAAATTGATGATGAGATAATCGGCGAAATTCGCCGTTCCCGGTTTCTCGTTGCGGACTTCACTCACGGCGACAAAGGAGCAAGAGGCGGAGTCTATTACGAGGCCGGATTCGCATTGGGCTTAGGCTTAACTGTGATTAGGTCGTGCCGGAAGGATGTGATAGACCGCAACGAGCTCCATTTTGATGTAAGGCAACATCACCATATCGTCTGGGAAACGCCTGATGAACTTCGCATTGGGTTGGAGGCGAGAATTCTGGCGCTAGTTGGCGAAGGTCCCAACCGTGAGAACATTCCACCGAGTGACGGTTTCTAAGGCGTGTGGACATACAGCCCATACACAGTCAGCGGTGCCGTTTCCTGATGTTGGCTATGTGAATGTCCACACGCCCTAAGCGGATAAACCGGGGGTTTATCCGCACCATTGGGGGGTGTCATTTGCCCGTTGCGGCGGTTGCGAGTAAAACGTTGAGCATGGTCACACGGCCCTCTCCAGACCCACCCGCCGCAGCGTGAATGCGTCCCC
Source organism: uncultured Dehalococcoidia bacterium (assembly GCA_951812535.1). Taxonomy (GTDB): domain Bacteria; phylum Chloroflexota; class Dehalococcoidia; order Lucifugimonadales; family UBA3495; genus CATOSK01. The sequence goes on from CATOSK010000004.1 coordinate 373,869, forward strand.
GGCCATAATCTCCGAAATCCTCGGCGGCAGGCCGCGAAAATCATCGGTGGCCGCCGAGATCAACCTCCCGGTCAGCGGCCCGCTTTCGTCTGAGGCCAGCCACACCGCCAACTCCGCGCACTCGTCCATGGACGCGCCGCCGCCCGACGTCACCCGCAGCCCGAGCTGGTGGATGAAGTCCGCGCCCGCTTGGGCGGCTTCCTGGGTCATCCTGTCCCACATACCTGTATGAACCGAGCCCGGCCCGAGGGCATTCACCATAATTCCCCTGCCCTCCAGTTCCTGGGCCAACACTTCGGTGAGCCGTACCACCGCCGCTTTGCTGGAACAATAGGCCGACATGTTGCTCCACGCATTGGCCGCCCCCGCGCCCGACAGGTTGATGATCTTTCCTCCTGACTGTCCCAGCATTGCGGGGATAACAGCTCGACATACCAGGAAGGTGCCGGTGAGGTTTACGTTGATGGTGTTCACCCAATCGGCGACGTCGTTGCCCTGCAACCGGCCGATGGGGCCGGAGTTGCCGGCGTTGTTGACCAGCACGTCGATACGCCCGAATCGCTCCACCACTCCATGGGCCAACCGTTCCGTGTCTTTCTGGCTGGTGACGTCGGTGGGGACGGCAATCGCTTCAGCGCCCAGCTCCGACACGGCGCTGATAGCCTCCTGCAGCTCGGGTTCGCTGCGCGCGGCCAGGGCCAGCTTTGCCCCTTCGCGAGCATAGGCCAGGGCGATGGCCCGCCCAATGCCCCGCCCCGCGCCCGTGATGACCGCTACCTGACCATCCAATTTCATTGCGTAACCTCCTCATCGCATCTTCGTGGTATCTTCGTTTTGGAGGGCGCAGTCTTCCTCCAAGGACCCGGAGCGCGGGAGACCGCCGTCCACCGGGTCTCATCAGGCCGTGCTAAAGCGAGGGTCGGTGCGCTCCTCCAGCACATCGAGAATGGCCTCCGCGCAATACACCCGGTTCCGCCGGCCCTCCCCGACCTGGGCGACGACCCCCGCCGCCGCCAGACGGTCAATGGCCCGCTGGGCCGTGGTGAAGGCCACCGACAGCCGGTCGGCCACGCCTCCCACCGTCCAGAAGGGGTTCTCGGCAAAGAGGTCCAGCGCCCTTTCCGGAACCGGGGACTGGCCCCGGGGCAGACCCTGCTTCCACTGGGAGAGCAGGTCGTCGATACGCTGAATCCGGTCCACGGCGTCTTCGGACTGGAGAACGACCCCTCTCAGGAAATAGGTCAGCCACTCCTCCCATTCTCCCCGCTCCGTCACTCCGAGGAGGCGCGCGTAGTACTCCTCCCGCGTGGCCTCGAAGTAGGCGCTCAGATAGAGCAGGGGAGAGGGAAGGACGCCCCGGTTGACCAGCAGCAGCGTGATCAGCAGGCGTCCCACCCGGCCGTTCCCGTCGAGAAAGGGATGGACCGCCTCGAACTGGGAATGGACCAGGGCGGCATGCAACAGCGGCGGCAGGGCATCATCATGCAGGAACCGTTCCCAGTGACCCAGGCACGCCATGAGGTCCGAGGGCGGCGGCGGTACATAGGTGGCGTTGTCCAGCGTGCAACCGGGTGGACCGATCCAATTCTGGGTGCGCCGTAACTCCCCGGGGGTGGCCACGTCTCCCCGGACCCCCGCATGAGGCGTTCGTGCATCTCGCGCACCAGGCGGAGCGACAGGGGCAGGGTGTCCAGGCGTTCCAGCCCGTACTCCAGGGCGGTCACGTAGTTGCCCACCTCCCGCAGGTCGGCGGGGCTCCGGTCCACGGCCGCGCCAGCCTCGGCGGCCAGCAGCTCGCCCAGGGTCGCCTGGGTGCCCTCGATGCGGCTGGACAGAACGGCCTCCTTGCGGATGAAGGGCCGCATCAGGAGGTGGGGATTGGGCAGCCGCCGTCCCTCGCCGGCCAGCCTGCCGACCGCCCGGTCGGCGGAAGAAAGGTTGACGGTTAGGTCCTGGTCCCAAACCAGGGGCGGTGTAAGGGGGGCCGATACAAAGGCCAGATAACCGCCCGGGCAGTTCACCATGTGACCGTGGGGCTGGCGATTCGGTCCGGATGGAGATGCCACGTTGTTCCTTATTAGCGGGGATGAGAATAGCCGAGGCTCCAATTATCGGTTTATGCTATCTTCAAAAACAAGCCCGGACTGTCGTATCTTCGGGGGAGCCAGGGATACGGGCATTCTGAGAATCTGCCACCGCATGACCCTGGCGAAGCCCCGGCGGTGTTCCCCCGACGGGACCTGCAGGCCTTGCCCCGCTGTGGAGACCATCATGTGCAGATTTTGGGAAAGCGGTATTTCCACAATCCGCCCGTTTCCCTGGCAGCCCGCGCTGTTGCCGCCGGTGCAAATCAGAGCGAGACCGGCGAAGCCTGGTTGACGCGCCCTCCGCCCGAAGCAACCGCCGCAGGACCGGATTGACCTGCCCCGGGGATGGTGCTAACGTATTCAGGTGAGCCGCACCATGAGACTCCGCACACCTGAAATGTCCACATCCCTCGGATTCCCCTGCCCTGCGCAGCGGAACGAGTTTTCGTTTGGATGACCCAGGGACCCTTCCCCCATACGGCGCCAACTAAGGCGGGAAGCTCCATCAGGGGTTTCCCGCCTAACTTTTTCTCGAGACGGGTACACGCCATGACCTATTTGACCCGAGTCATCACCGGACCAATCCCCCAGTCCGAACCGCTGGACGAGCGCCAGGCGCCGAACAGCGCCGGCGGCCACTCCTACCCGGTCAGCGACTGGACCCGCCTGGACCGCTTCCTCATCCTGGGCTCCGAGGGAGGCAGCTACTATGCCTCCGAACGGAAGCTGACCCTGGAGAACGCGGAGGCCGTACGGCGCTGCGCCCGGGAGGACGGGGAGAGGGCGGTGGAGCGCATCGTGGAGATCGCGGCCACCGGGCGTCCCCCCAGGGTCGGCCCGCCCATCTTCGCCCTGGCGGTCTGCGCTGCAAGCGGGAACGAGGAGACCAGGAAGCTGGCCCGCTCGAGGCTGCCCGTGGTGGCACGTACCGCCACCCATCTGATGCAGTTCGTCGGGTTCAGCACCCTCATGCGGGGCTGGGGACGGGGACTCCGGTCCGCCGTGCGGGACTGGTACCTGGGAAAGGACCCGGAGGAGGTGGCCTACCAGGTGGTGAAGTACCGCCAGCGGGAGGGCTGGACCCACCGGGACCTGCTCCGGAAGTGCCACGCCCTGGTGGAGCAGGACAATGCCGAGCTCCGGGAGATATTCCAGTGGGTCACCCACGGGGACCTGCCGACAGAGTCCGATGCCACCCGGCTGATCCTGGCCTTCGAGCAGGCTAGGAAGGCTGACACCGGTGAGCTGGCGGAACTCATCCGGAAGAACCGGATGAGCTGGGAGATGGTGCCGCCGGAGAAGATGGGTGAGGCTGCCGTGTGGGAGGCCCTGGCGGAGGACATGCCGCTGGTCGCCACGCTGCGGAACCTGGGCAACCTGACCCGCCACGGGATAATCGCACCGATGCGGTCCCAGCGGCAGGTGGAGACCATCGGGCGCATCGGCCAGCCGGGAGCGCCCCAGGTCCACCCCATCAGCGTGATCCAGGCCCTCCTGACCTACCGGTCAGGGAGGGGGCGACGCGGACAGAACACCTGGGAGCCGGTCGCCCAGGTGGTGGACGCCCTGGACGAAGCCTTCGAGCGGTCCTTCCAGGCGGCCCCCCGGACGGGGAAGCGGCTCTACCTGGGCATCGACGTCTCCGGTTCCATGAGCCGGGGATCAGTCGCCGGAGTCGAGGGACTGACGCCCCGGATGGCGGCCACCGTCATGGCGATGGCCGTCGCCCGGAGGGAGCCGAACCACCACCTGGCCGCCTTCGCGGACGGGATGGCACCCCTCGATATCACCGCCAGGGACCGGCTACTCGAGGCGATGAGGAAGACCGCTGGCTTCCCACTCCGGCGGACCGACTGCGCCCAGCCCATGCTGGACGCCATGAAGCGGAACATGCCCGTCGACTGCTTCATCGTCCTGACGGACTCGGAGACCTGGTACGGGGACATCCACCCGATGGAGGCGCTTCGGCAATACCGGAGTCAGACGGGCATCCCGGCAAAGCTGGTGGTGGTCGGGATGGTGTCCAACGGGTTCAGCATCGCCGACCCGGAGGATGCCGGCACGATGGACGTGGTGGGGTTCGACTCCGCCGCACCCCGGCTCATCGCCGGGTTTGTCTCCGACGGCGAACCGGAGGCGGATCTCCAGGAGGAGGGATAGAGACGATTCCCCACGGGTCGAAGTCCACGGGTTATCTTTGTACGGTGCATCCCGCGGGCACTCTCACATCCGGGGGCGGATAACTGAAGATCCCATGCGGACCGAAGCGAGTGGGTTGCTTCTCCAACAGCGGCCAGGAGCCGCTGAATGCGGGGGGCGACGAAGGACCGCCCCCTCCCCGGGGAGGGGGCGGTCCATGAGCACAGCACATCCGCATGGAGGAGAAGAGATCGGAACACCCGGGACGGGTCGAAGCTGGTGGGTTACTGTGGTTTGGCGAGTTCGAATCTCGTACGCCCCACGGGGCGTTTTTCCATTGGCGTCCCACATCCGTCCCGGGCTGGAAACCGGAAGCAGGACCCGGGCGGGTCGATGACGTTGGGTTATTGGGAATGGCCCATCGTCGCCAACCCATCCGCCCGGGTTTCCTGACAGGTCCCATTCATGGGACGGACTCGCTGAGCGGATGGGCAGACTGGCCAACCAGGTGACGGACCTCGTTCACCGAAAGCAGGGCATCCCGGACGTGGACCTCTCCTCGGAGAGACCCTGGGCATGATGCAGCTGGGACAATCCGGCAACCAGTTAACTCCTCGCTTCTCAGTCGGCCGTTCCCAGCATGATAAACGCTCCCGACATGTACCCTCGGATTAGTTGCGGAAATCCGGGTGTTCCGCAACTGACCGGTCCCGCTGTTAGCGCCGATGTAAAAATGAGCGAAATCGCCGGAATGGTATTGACCCACCGCACGGCGAGGGCATCATTCACGAATACTTCGTGGAGGTGCTCGACACACTTTTCTGAAGGTGGGACAAGTGAAAGAGATCTACGAGAAGAAAGGGGCGGGCCGGTCCATACGGGGGATCGCCGAGGACCTGGGGATTGCCAGGAACACGGTTCGCCGGTACCTGAACTCCCCGGAAGCCATGAGGGCGAAGCCGAGGCGACCGCGGAGTTCCAAGCTGGACCCCTACGTCGGGTACGTCGATCAGCGCCTCGAGGATGGGTTGGAGAACTGCGTGGTGCTGCACCGGGAGCTGAGGAACCTGGGATACGACGGCGGCTATTCCATCCTGAAGGCCTACGTGTCACCCAGGCGGCGACGCCGGCAGCCTGATGCCACAGTGCGATTCGAGACGGCGCCCGGGGAACAGGCCCAGGTCGACTGGGGCTCGCTGGCCTACCTGGGAGAAGATGGGAAGAAGCGCCGCATCTGGGTGTTCGTGATGACCATGGGTTGCTCCCGGGCCTGCTACGTGGAACTGGTGCGCCGGGCGGACACCGCCGCCTTCATCCAGTGCCACGTCAACGCCTTCGAGTACCTGGGCGGCGTTCCCCAGCGCTGCCTCTACGACAACGCCAAGGTGATCACCCTGGGCCGGGATGAGGAGAAGCGGCCCATCTGGAACCAGCGGATGCTGGACTTCGCCCTGCGGGTGGGCTTTGAGGCCAGGCTGTGCCAGCCCTACCGGGCCCAGACCAAGGGCAAGGTCGAGAGCGGGGTGAAGTACGTCCGGCGCAACATGTGGCCCAGCCTGCGCTTCACCGACGACGCGGACCTGAACCGGCAGTCCCTGGAGTGGTGCGACGTGGTGGCCAACCGGCGGATCCACGGCACCACCCATCGGGTACCTGGGGAGATGCTGGCCGAGGAGCTGACTCACCTGGGCAAGCTTCCGGGCCGCGCCACCCTGGCACCCTATCTCAGGGAGGACCGGAAGGTGGCCCGGGACGGCTTCGTCAGCTGGGAAGGCTCCCGCTACGGTGTCCACTGGAAATGGGTGGGAAAGACGGTTCAGGTGGGACAGCGGCGGGGCACGGTGGAGATCTGGGCCGGCGAGGAGCGCATCGCGGTCCATCCCCGGTCCCAGCAACTTGGTCAGCCCTTCACCCTGCCCGGGCAGTGGGAGGGCCTGCCCCGGGGAGACAACCGGCCTCGGCGGGAAGCGGTGGCCGTACAGATACCGATGGGTGAGGTGGAGCGGCGCTCCCTGGATGTGTACGAGCTGGCCACCCTGGGAGGTGCCCGGTGACGACCATCGCCCTGGAACAGGCCCGTCAGTACCTGGAGACCCTGGGACTGAAGCAGTCCGTCGAGGTCCTGGACAACACCCTGGACGCCGCCGCCAACAAGCAGCTGACCTATCCGGAGATGCTGGAACAACTGCTGGGCGCTGAGGTGGCCGCCCGGAGGGAGCGCTACCTCTCCACCAGGACCAAGATGGCCCACCTGCCCTTCCAGCGTACCCTGGACCAGTTCGACTTCGCCTTCCAGCCCTCCGTTGATGAGCGTCAGAGCCTGCCCCCGCGCAGGCGGGGGTCAAGGAACTGGCGGGCCTGGCCTTCGTAGCTGAGGCCACCAACATCCTGCTGCTGGGACCGCCCGGCGTGGGCAAGACGCACCTGGCGGTGGCGTTGGCCAAGCAGGCCATCGAGAACGGGTACGGCGCCTACTTCGTCCGGGCCTACGACCTGATGGAGGACCTGAGGAAGGCCAGGACCGAGCACAACCTGGACCGGAGGCTGCGGGTCTACCTGGCGCCCAAGGTGCTGGTGGTGGACGAGTTCGGCATCTGGCCCTACGACCGGGACGCTGCCACCGCCTTCTTCACCCTGGTCTCCGCCCGCTATGAGCGGGGCTCCATCATCCTGACGTCCAACAAGGGATTCGGCGAGTGGGGCGAACTTCTCGGGGACACGGTCATCGCGTCGGCGGTGTTGGACCGGTTGCTGCATCACAGCCACGTGCTGAACATCCGGGGGGAGAGCTACCGTCTCCGGGAGAAACGCCAGGCGGGACTCTTCAGCTCCCATCATTTGTTGGGCGCGGCCGCTGAGAACGGCAACGACAATTACTCCGACTGACTAGGTCGCTGGCCGCCTGGGCACTGACGGAATCGCTGACCAGGCGCGACAAGGTGGGTCAATTTTGTTCCGGCGATACCGCAATCAAACAGAAGGAGGTGGGTCAACTCTAAACCGGCGACAGAAACAACAGGGACATGGTGGGTCAGGTCACCACCGGCGATACCGGGTCAGAACTTCGTTGGCGTTGACACCGCAGACTTCCCGATGCCGCTGGAGTTATCGCCCCTGGAGGCCCTCAGCCGGGAGACTTGGTTGCGGAAACCCCCACGGCAGGAGGAAGGCCCCAGGGTGGATGGGGCCCTGACCACGCATCCGAGAGCGCCGGCCGTCCCGCCGGTGCTTCTGGACCAGTTGGGGCAGGCCCAGGCGGTTACGTGTTAGCATCTATATGGATGCTCCATGGATGCTCCTTGTCTTCGTGTTTCCAAAGCCATTACCCAAGAGTCAGAGGAGCACTTTTCGCCCCTTCAGGATGCCTCTAACACCCACCCGTTCGGTGGATACGGGATAAGGCGGGGTAGACACTGAACTCGCCCTGGGGCAGAGCCTCCTGCAAACCCCTGGGGCAGTCACCCTGATGAGAAACTGCCCGATCCAAGGAGTAGCACCACTGGCCATGTCGAAACTACTGTATTACGCGCTCTTCATCGCCCTGACGACCCTATTGGCCTGTTCCGGCCCGGAGACGAGTTCATCCCCAACCGCCGCGGTCCAGGCCCCAACGGCAGCATCCATACCGGCCCCGACCCTGGCTCAGGCAGAAGTTCCGGAGCCCACCGAGATTCCCACGGAGGTTCCTGCCGAGGTTCCTGCCGAAGTTCCTGCCGAAGTCCCCACCGAAGTCCCGGCTCCAACCGACCCCCCAATCCCCACCCCAACGCCAGCGCCGACCGACCCGCCTGCGGAAACGACTCCGGAGTCCGAACCGCCCGGTCCCATCGGGATGAACGATGCTGAATTCGCAATGTCCGAGCTGTCCGCCGATGAGCAGGTCTGCCTCTCGGAAATCGGAGACCCACAGCAGTTGTCGGCGATGATGAACAACCCGGAGCTTGCATCGCCGGAGGAACGGGACGCGGTGGTGAGATGCCTGGAGCATGAGACCCTGCTGAAGCTGTTCCTGAAGGGATTCACTGACCAGACCGGACCGCTGAGCGATGACACCCAGGCCTGCGTCAGCGCCGGGTTCCAGAACTTCGATCTACGCGCCATGATGCTCACCAACACGGAAGGGTCCGGCGGGGAAGCCGCCATGATTCAGGGCATGGCGGGATTCCTGATCACGCTCTCCTGCCTGAACGAAGAGGAGTGGCAGAATGCCGGTCCTGTCCTGGAACTTCCCCCTGATGGCAGGGAGAGCCTGCAGTGCGTCATGAACAGGCTGGGCGGACCCGAAGGAGTCGCGGCATCGCTGGAAGCAAAAGAGGGAGAGCCTCCCCTGACTTTCTTCAACGCGGCAGCCGAGTGCGGACTCACAATGATGGGAGGACCATCGGGCTAAGTCCGGAAGTCTGGGACGATCGACGGTATAGGCGGCGAGAACTGAATGTCCATGGGCCCTGAACCAAAGCCCAGGTTGGATGTACATTTGAGTGGCGATGATGATCAACTGGATTGTGGCGGTGAACCCCTCTCATACGGAAAAAACGTAGCATGACCACATGGCCCTCTTTGGCTGTATCCGGACCAGCCGCCACCTGCAGGAGGGCGTGGGAGGTTGCCAGCGGATGGACCAGGACGAGATCGCGGACCTGAAGAGGCAATTCTTCGAGCAGGCCAGTTGGGGTTTCGTCAGCAGGCACGGACGCACCGGCAGAATCCTGTCAGTTCGGACAGAGGACAGAACCCTGGAAATCGCCACCCCTCGGGGCACCCTTCACGTCCGGGTCGGAGCCGCCACGAACATCCACCAGACCACGAAAGCCGTCTCCAGGGCCCTCACCTTCGAGGATCTGACTCCGGGCATGCTGGTCACGGTAGACGGCGCCACCGGAACCCAGGAAGACTCCGCTGCCGGAGACATTGAGTTGGTGCCTGAGGGCGAAGGGGGATTCGACATCGTGTCGGCAATCGGCTCCGGCCCCCGTATCATGCCGATTTTTCCCTAGTCCACTGGTCTCCGTCCAGGACCAGCGTGGGAACAACGGCACAACCCAGCGGAACGGCCCTTCCCAAAACCGCATTCCAGGACCATCACCCATGCTCGACAACCCCCAATCGAGATCCTGGCAGGCACTGGGCCTGATTCTGCTGCTGGCCGCCCCAGTGGGCTTCGTCACGCTCAACCTGTTGGCGTTCGGCATTCCTTTTGACCTTCCCACGTTCCTCTGGCGAACGGCCGTCGTGCCCACGGCCCTCTGCGGGGCCGCCGGGTTTCTGATGCTCAGGGAGACCAGGAGGCCCAGGGAGAATGATTGAAGGTTCGGACCCGTCATTTGACCGATGATCCCGCTATTCCTCTACGCCGTGGTTTCAGCGGTCACGGTCCGCAATATCGGGCTCCTCCCGGACCGGAGTTTTCGCTTCAGGCTGCTGGCCGTTGCCCTGGTCCTGACCGTGGGGTTCACCATGACATTCCTCACCTCGTGGGGCGTGCAAGAGTTCCTTCGCAGCCTGCCGCTCCCGGGCGGCATGGTCCCGGGGGAGTGGGCCATGCTGGGCCTATACCTGGCTTTCGGCAGCGAACTGGTCCTGTTGATACTGATGGTCATGGTGTCCTTCATGGTCAGGATGAGACTCAACCGTCGGCCCTCGAGCCAGACACACTTGTCCTGAATCCATGATGCACCGACCCGGTATCAACCCAGCCGTGGGATTCGCCGGCCACGACGCCCCGGGAGTGCCGGAGCTATCGGCCCAGACCGGCCCCAATTTCGGTTCCATCGCGGCCCGTTTGCTGATCTCCGCAGGAGGTGACTCATTAATCGCTCGAAGGCCAAATGGTTTTCCTGTCGCATCGTTGCAATGGCGCTGCCGGCCTTGCTGTTAGCCGCCAGTTGCACCACCGGCGTTCCAGAACCAACCCGCACCCCCGATCCGACAGTTGCAAGTGTGGAGCCCAGAACCCCCACCCCAACAGTCGCCCCGGCACGAGCCACCCCGACGGCGCTTGCGCCCGCCTCCACTCCCACAACCGCTCCCTCATCCACCGAACTCCAGGGACCCCTCAGGGTGGCGGGGCCGGCCTCCCCCGTCGACGGCGAGTCCGAGTTGCTGGGGGTTCTGGCGGCCCTGCCCCTGGAGTTCCAGGATAGGGGCATCTGGTTTTCCAATCCCAAACAGTCCCTGGAGGTGGCCGGGGCCCCAAGGCCCGCCGGTCTTGGGGAGTTCGAGTCCTGGCCCGTGGACCAGCAGCAGAAGTACGCCAGGAACTCCGGCAGTCCCGTCTCCAGCCTGGTGATCACCATGAGGCAGACCATGCCCCATTGGGAGGACGCCTGCGGCTTCTCCTTCTTCGAGATCGACGCCGTCACGGTCACGGGCATGGAAACCTTCCTGCCCTTTGAGACCAACCACCTCACCGGGGAGTTCGACGAGGAAACCGTCATTGAGCGCCTCACCGAGCTGGGCTACCGCGCCGAGTCTGTCGGAGACGACGTCTACTACGCAATCCGGAACGATCGTGAGCAGGACACATCCCTGAGAGATCCGGCCACACGATCGGCCTTCGGGTACGCCAACCGCATCTTCGTCGGGGATAATCTCCTGGTCGTATCGCCGGACACGACTCCCGTGCTGCAGGTCATCCGGGCCCGCAGCGGGAGGATTCCGTCCCTGGCCGGCTCCCCCGCCTTCTCCGCCATCGCCGCCGAGCTGTCCGCCCCCCTGACCGCCGTCCTGTTGACCAGGCAGGCAGCGTTGCATTCCGACCTGGGAATCCCCGGCGACCAGGTACCGGGGAGCAATGATCGCCCGGAGGAGTGGCAGGCTCTGCACGAGTGGGAAGCCTTCGGAGCCGGGTTCGGCGCGACTGCTGAGACCGCCACCCTGCGTTTTGTCCTCCACTATCCCCATCCGGACTGGGCGGGACTCGACGCCGAAGCCCTGGTCGAACGCATTGAGTCCTATCTGCCTGGACTGGGCCGGTGGGACCTGGTCCACCAGTTCTGCGAATCGTGGTCCTCGTCGGCCAGGGCCCACGGGAACGGTTCAACTCTGAGCGTCAAGTGCGAAATTCCCAACAGCGACGAGTCCGGCCGCTTGGCGTTCGGGGTCACCAGCCTCGTGCCGATGCGGCTCCTGGGATTCCTGGCTCCCTAGTACTACAGTCGCAGATTAAGAACAGGTAGAATTGGAGCAGTTGTCTGGTGGAGAGGTGAGGCAGTGGTTGTTGGGAGTGATGAGGTTGCGGAAGTGGCCCGGTGGGCCAATGGCATCGAGGAGATGCACCAGTGCATCGCCGGCCGGTTCCGGCGGCCGGAGCCGCGCCGCCGGGCTCTGGCCTATCTGCGAGGACTACTCAGCCCGGTGGAACGCAAGAACGGCTGGCAACTGGCAGAACAAGCTGGCGACGCCACCCCCTATGGGGTACACCACCTGCTGTCCACGTACATCTGGGACGCGGACCTGGTACGCGATGACCTCAGGGACTACGTGGTGGAGCATCTGGGCGGTGCCGACGGAGTAGTGGTGGTGGACGAGACGGGGTTTCTCAAGAAGGGCGACAAGTCAGCCGGGGTGCAGCGGCAGTACAGCGGGACGGCGGGCCGGATCGAAAACTGTCAGGTTGCGGTGTTCCTGGCCTATGCCGGAGCCAAGGGCAGGGCATTGCTGGACCGGGAGTTGTACCTGCCCCGGGTGTGGGCGGACGACTGGGAGCGGCGGCGGGAAGCCGGAGTGCCGGAGAGTGTCCGCTTCCGTACCAAACCGCAACTGGCGCAACTGATGCTGGGGCGGGCGCTGGAAGCGGGTGTTCCCTTCGCCTGGTTTACTGGGGACGAGGTCTACGGCAGTGATCGCAACCTGCGGCTGTGGCTGGAACGTGAGGAGATTCCGCATGTGATGGCCATCAAGAGCAACGAGAAGCTGTGGGCTTTGACGGACAAAGGACCGCTGCAGATGAGAGCGGACCGTCTGGCGTCCGGGGTTGCGGAATCCGCTTGGGTGCGGTGCAGCGCTGGGAATGGCGCCAAGGGACCACGGATCTATGATTGGGCCGCAGTGGACATACGGCCCCTGAGGGAACCGGGCAAGGGCCACTGGCTACTGGCCCGCCGGAGCATCGCCAAGCCCGACGAGTTGGCCTATTACGTTTGCTTCGGCCCGGCGGAGACGGCCTTGGAGGAGTTGGTGAGAGTCGCCGGGACCCGGTGGGCCATAGAGGAATGCTTTGAGCAGGCGAAGGGGGAGGTGGGACTGGACCAGTACGAGGTGCGGCGGTGGGACGGCTGGTACCGGCACATCACCCTGGCCATGCTGGCTCACGCCTATCTGATGGTAATCAGGCATCATGCATTGGAGCAGGGAGAAAAGGGGGCCACTACGGTCCCGGTGAAGAGTTGATTCCCGTGACTGTCCCGGAGGTGCGGCGGCTACTCACACGCTTGGTATGGACAGAGAACCAACCACCGGATTTCATCCTGTACTGGTCGTGGTGGAGACGCCGCCACCAGGCCAGAGCCCAACGATGTCACTACAAACGGCGTCTATCAAATCTGCGACTGTAGTACTAGACCAATCCCACCTGGGAGACCAACCCCGGGCCCCATGCGTCAACGGAACATGACGCAACGGAACAGCCGGCCAAGTGGGAACCGCGACTGGAGATGAACTTGTACACGAAGACCATCCGTCGGCTCATTGTCCTGGCCGTCATTGCGGCGATTCTGGCCTGCAGCGGCCAGGGCCAGGCAACGGTGGTGCCCCTCGACGAAGCCAAGGTGGTGGAACTGAGCACCGACATCCATGTGACGGACGTTTTCGGTGATGACGCCGTGGGGTTTGACGAGGAGGGCGAGCTTTGGTTGATGAACATCCGTACCGGGGGCTTGAGCCAGCTCACCTCCGATGGTCATCCAAAATGGAACGCCGTCCTTTCTGCCGACCATGTGGCCTGGACCGACCAGCGCCGGATGGTCCGGCTGCCCGGATATTCCGCCCCCATAATCTCAAGCGACGTGTTCGTCCGCAACCGGCACACCGGGAAGGAACGGCGCATCACCGACGAGCTGGCGAGCAGACGCGGCCTCCGCATCTCCGGCGCCCGCCTGGTCTGGCAGGACAACCGCGAGGGGCTGCTGGAAGACCGCCGCTGGGATTTCGACATCTATGCGTACGACCTGGAACGCGACCTGGAGATTCCGGTGGCGGTGACGCCCGGGCGGGAGGATACCCCCGCCATTCACGGCGACACGGTGGTCTGGACCCACAACCCGAACAAACCGCCCCGGGGACTGGCCAAGCCGGGCAGCACCGCCAAACCCGACAACCGTTTCAACATCTACTCGTACAACCTGGCCACCGGAGAGAAACGAACTCTGGTGGAAACCGGTGAACACAATGTGATCCCCTCCATCCATGCCGGACTGTTGGTTTGGCAGCGTTTCCGCGGCGAGAACGAGTCCGATATCATTCTCCTGGACCTCGACACCGGGGAGCAGAAGGTCATTGGGGCCGGCGGCCGTCAGGAATCGAGGCCATCGATTTCCGAGGGCTATGTCATATGGAGAGTGTCGGAGACCTGCGATGTGGGAGGGTTTCCCAGGTTTCGGGATCTTCTCCGAAGCAGGGTTCGGACCGGGGTATACGCCTACGGGCTCAGGACGGGTGAAGTGAGTCGGTTGTCCGGCGACAAGGAGCCCAGGGCGGTGCTGACCGGAAACGTGGCGCTGGTGACGGAAGGCTGCCACCGCATCACCAGGCAGTACGCCGTTTCTCTCGATTGATCTCGGGGCCACGAGATCGTCAATGCATTCGGCGGTCACCATGGCCGGAGAACCGGAATCCCTCCGGCCGGCGGACCCCCGGCTCACCCAGGACCTCCAGCCCCTCCGGTCAGACCCATCGACAGCAATAACCGGCCAACCCGCGGGATGGAAAAATGCCAGCGACAAGTGAAAGCGAACCCGAGTTCGAAGCCAGGATGCGATCTGACCTCAACCAGGTCCTCGCTGAACAAGAAGCCCTGCACCGGCAGGCCCGCGGACTCCCTCCACCGGAGTCGGCGGTTCGAATGCGAATCCAAGCCTTTCAGGAGCAGGCCGAAATCTACCGCAGAGCCAGAAGGGGATGGATCGGCGCACTCTCCTGCATCCCCTGGCCCATCCCCAGATCACGCGGAGCCCAGCCCGCATACATGGGCAGCAAATGGCTCAGATTCTTTCGCGTAATCCACCATTTGAGCAAGAAATCCACGCCTCTTGAGACCGGCCGCAGCCAGGGAGCGTGGACAGTCAGGACACCAGCACTGAATAAGGAGACCGAGACGAGTGGACGGGTCCCCTGGCACCTGGTAGAACTCGAACTCTGACAGCAGGTCTTCCGCTGCCGAACCATCGGAGTCGTGCTGCAGCCTATCGGGACCGGTGCTTACGACACCGGCCCTCCGGTTGTATTATCGCCAAGCTACCACAGGCCGGATGGGCGGGGAACAACCGGCCGGGTGGTGAAGCCAGTACGCAGGAGGAAGGTGTTTGACAAGAGTTCTGATGATGGTGGGAGTATTGTTGACGCTGGGATGCGGCCGCGCGGCCGCGCCGGAGGTTGACCCCCACCAGGCAGCGGCCGATTGGTTCGACGCCAACCGGGAGTATGTTGCCGGCTCGGTTATTACGGCGGCCCTGGCGTATAGTCCCGAGCTGGCCGCGGCGGTTGATCTTGATGTCGACTACCTGAAAAAGCAGTACCAATCCGGCGTCCGAACGGAACTGAGGGACGTGGAACGGGTTGACGCCCAGGAGGGCCCGGTGTTCCTGGCCCGTCTGTGGACGCTGGCTGCCTTTTCGGTCTACTCCGACTGCGCCAGCGGAATGGTTGAAGTCGACTTCCCATGGGACTTGACCATTCAGGCCGACGACGGCAACGTTGAAGCCCATCCCGCAGGGGGTGATATGGAATTGCAGGAGAATATCGGAAGAAGGATCTCTATCGAACCGGAGGACATTCCCGTCGACGTGGTGGATGAGGAAGACTGGGATAGACTGAAAGACCTGATGGAGTGTTAGGGTTTCCCCGTACCGTCAGCGGTCAACCAACCCGAAAACCGATCCGGCTACCCCGTGGAGAATCGGCGCACTCCCGGAACGGTTCCGTTTGCTTATGGGGCATGACTAACGCAGCATCCCCGCAACACTCTGTCACAAGGGACCACGGGCCCGAAAGAAGTCTCAGAAGAAGCAGGAATGACCGACCACGATTCCAGAACCACCCGGGAAGGGAAACCTCCCCGGACAGCCACTCTGGTCCTCCTAGCCCTCACGACCATGGTCGCCATCGTTTTCACCGTGGGATGGTTCTGGTTCGGATAGCAGGACATCGCCCAAAACCGGCTCATCCTCCGCTCACTCCCGGTCCCGCCGGGCGCCGAACGCACCAACGTAGACTCCTACGGGTACTCCAGGGACGACAGCTTCATAACTCCGCCCGGAAGCTGGAGCACCCTGGCGGAGTACTACTTCGACGACTACGACCAGGAATACCTGGCCGAATTCTATATCTCGCGGCTGTCCGGCGAATGGCAGCACTGCGTTCGGGACCTGGTCCCGGGACTGTGGTTCGTGAAAGACAACGTCCTTGTGGGAGTGGACACCTCGAACTCACCGCCCGTGAAGGGACCCGGCTCGTTCGAGACCCACGTGGACCAGCACTACGTCCGCAACCCCTGCGACCGATGATGTAACCGTGAGCATAGGCATACCCCATAAGCAAACGGAACCCCCGGAACCGCTCTTTTGGCGATTACGGATACCGTCATGGAACTGCCGTGTTACGGTGCTGTAACGCGGCGACGGGAGTTTCGCAATCTTCTCGGCCGGTACAACCAGAACCTGAAGGGCTGGAGCTGCGTCGCCGGTTGGTCCGGCACCCGAACCTCACCCCGACATCAACCAGGTGAACAACCAGATCAGCAGCAGCACCAGGTGGAACGCCCCCCACAGACCGATAAGAAAGCAGGCAAAACCCGCGACGTGCAGGATGAAGGACTCCCGGGTCCAGCCGACACTTCCGCCCATGGGATCGTGATCACAGTCCGGACAGACCGCCCTGCAGTTCCGCCAGAGAATGAGCCCCAGGGCAAGCCAAAGGGCCACACCGCCGAACACGGCGAGAGTCCCCAGGGAGACACCGGCCCAGAGAGCGAGCTGAACCGGGGAAACCCGCGGCCTGACCGGCACCACCACCCGATCGCACTGGGAGCAGCGTCCGGTCGCCGGTCTCCAGGAGGATCCGGCAGCCCCGGGCAACCCCGTCACCTCAGGCCCGCGCCGATGTGGACCGCCCCGCCGTCGTCTCCAGCCCCACGGCGACCGGCGGGTCCAAGGGTAGCTCCTCATGGCTGACCGCCTGGAAACAGGACGGGGAGAACCGTCTTCGGAACCTCCGTGACCGGGATGGCCAGCAGGGCAATCATCGCCATGAAGCGACATCCGGGGGTTGTTCGCTCATGCTGCCGATGACCGCCGAAACAATCAGCGCCACCGCCGCCGGCAAGTAGAAGGCTCCAATGAACTCGATTCCCAGATCAAGAATCAACCAGCTTGGGATGGAACACTCTCCCAGGCAAAACACCCCCAAGCCCCACAGGGCCTGTCTGGCCCACTCAATGAACCAGATGCAACAATACGCCAGGCAGAGTACGCCCAGGCCCCAGAGTGCCGGGTTGGCCCACGCCGGCCGGTCCCGCCGCGGCCAAGCCAGCCAGACTGCCAGCCCAGTCAGAGCCACCGGCACCAGCAGCAGAATTATTTCCTCGAATCCCAGGTATCTTCTGAAGGGCCCCGCTGCAGTGAAGAACGTCGCTCTCAACTCATCTGTTGAACTGGTTGACCCACCGTATCCTTCCGGCCAAAACAACACTCCAAAAAACGCGGCCCAGGCCAATGCATGGGCTACCACAGGCGGAAACACCAAGCGTTTCATCCGGAACCTCCGGCGCACTTTGCCATCTAACCCGGGCTAAAGGGTTGCGGGGCCGGGCCTGGGGAGCGTTGAGGGCTGGGACGTGCCCGCAATGGCCGTAATCATCAGCGCCAAAACCGCCGGCAGGTGGAGAAATCCAAAGATCAGGTATCCCAGAGGGCGTTGCACGAATAATAAGAATTCCAGCAATTTCAGACAAATCCTGCACGAAAAATCCCAAGGGATTCCCCATCCTTACGCCGCTCTCAACCTCGGAAATCGCATACAATCCCTTTCAGATATGAGCAACGTCGTGAGAGGACAAAACAGAAATTGGTAGTTTCCCGGCTACGGCTGAGATCCAGTCCAGCGGTTCTCCCTCTCGCAGCAACCATACCGGCGCTAGTGGTTGCGGGCTGCGCCCAAGCAGCAACACCCGAACCGGACGCCAGGAGCGGACCAACATCCCAGCAGACCAGACAGCCAACCCAGGGGCCCACGCACTCCCCAGGAGAGCAGGATACCGACGGACGAGCGCCGGCCATGCCGGCATCAACCCCGTCCCAAGAAGCCACGGAGCACCTCGAAGTCCCGACAGTGTCCACACCAACCCAAGAAGTGACGGAGCAACCCGAGGTCCCGACGGTGTCCGCACAAGCCCCGAGCTCAGGCATCCCGTTCACCCAGGTCTCCGCCGGTCCGTTCCATACCTGCGGGCTGCGGGCGGACGGGACCATCACCTGCTGGGGCGCCCACGGAGAGGACGAGCGCCTGACAGAGTCCTCAGGGCTTCTCGACTCGCCCACAGGCGTCTTCTCCTGGGTCGATGCCGGACACCACAACTCCTGCGCCATACGCCAGGACGGGGCGGTGAAGTGCTGGGGAAGCCTGCTCATAGAGGGCGATGATATGCCTCCCGAGGCAAAGGCCATGATGGAAGCCATGTGGGCGCCTCCTGAAGGCCGGTTCATATCGGTGAGCGCGGGGTTCCCGTTCTCCTGCGGGGTGAGGGATGACAACAAAGCGGAGTGCTGGGGCCTGGCGGCCTCCCTCTCGGACGCGCTGACCCCGCCGGCCGGGGAGTACACCTCGGTCAGTGTGGGTGGATTCCATGCCTGCGGAATCCGCATCGACCAGACCGTGGTCTGCTGGGGCAGCAACCAGGGGTTCGACGGTGATTTCCTCGGCCAGGCGACGCCCCCAGATGGACCGTTCGAGGTCATCAACGCCGGAGGCTACCACACCTGCGGATTCAGGCCCGACGGGGAGATCAGGTGCTGGGGAAGCATCGTGGGGGACATGGACGGCGAAGTCACGATGTGCGAGCCGCAACCTGATGGCAGCAACCGGTGCTGGAAGGACGAGGAGGCTACCTTGGCCAACAGAGCATGGGGAGGCGGGCCGGAAAGCGCACCCGACGGAGACCTCAAGGCCATGGACAGCGGCCAGACATTTTCATGTGCATTGTGGGACGGAGGCCACATAGGGTGCTGGGGATACGGCGGCATCAATGACCCGCCGCCGCCGGGCATCTTCAATGCGGTCACCGTCGGCGAGGACCACGGCTGCGGACTGCGGCCCGATGGCAGCATCGAATGCTGGGGAGACAACACCTTCGGGAGGGCCAGCCCCCCGTAAATGCTCCCCGCCTTCCTTCGTGCAAAGCCTATCCCAGACCGAAGAATACCAGGCAGGCCTCGACCAGAGGGAAAGTCTCCTGGCGATCGGGCAGGCATCCCAGGACCGGAACGCCAGCAGCACCAGCGTCAAAGGACCCCGGGAGCCGAGCCGCATCCGGAGGTTTGCCAGGTCGACATCCCCTGGTCAATGATGGTTGCACTTTCTGGTCTGCCGGTAAAGGGCGGTGTAGCGATGAGTCCAAACCCTGGGAAGAAGTTCTTCCTTCCGGTATCCCCCGGGCATACGGCAGAGAAATGGGGCGGCAGCAAGATTCGGGATCTCATCCGCACCTTGTCGCTATTTGCGGTGTCGCTATGGCTGTTGGCCGGAGTCGCATGCGGGTCCGACACGGCCCCAACCCAGGTTCCCATGGCCCCGACCCAGGTTCCTGCCGAAGTTCCGATCCGGATTCCGACTCGGGCTCCGACCCAGGTTCCCAACTCCATCAGAGCTTCTGACTTCTCGACCGGCGGACTCGAGTCCCGAGTCGCAGAGGCCTTGGGCTCAGTCCCCCTTGAGTTCTCCGGCCAGGTGGTCGAGTTTGCCGATTACTCCGGGTCCAGGGCAGCAACCGGTCTGGAAGAGGCCGTCAGCGCCGAGGCTTGGTCCCAACTGGATCACCGGACCAGGGAGCGATACCATGAAGGGCTGGCGCTTCACCCTCACCTGAGGTCCCGCATTCAGAGGATGAATGACCTGATGGGAGTGGACGTATTCGCTTTCAATCTGAGCGTATGGTCCTGGCAGGGTAACTTTAATTCGCCCACCTTCATGCTGGTCGATGTTCCTTTCGACCCTGAGAAAGTGGCCGGAAAACTCCAGGCGCTCGATTACAAGAAGGCCGACCACTCGGGGACAGCCTACTACTGGCTCGCTGAGGACTTTGCCCCGGATTTCGGTCGTCCTCTGGGTCTTCCGCTGAACCGTGTTGCTTTCCTGGACGGCCGGTTGGCGACGGCGCCATCCACCGGGATCATTGAGCAGCTCATCGGCGTCCATCATGGTCAATCCCCCAGTCTGCTGGAGAGTGCGCCGCACCGGGCATTGGTTGAAGCTGCTGGAGAAGGCCTGCTGGGCGGAGTCTTTATCCCTCCCGGGTGGGTGGTCGAGAGCTGGAAAACTGCAGCCGGCAGCCCTGCTGCCGGCTGGTTGGACCGGGGCACCGGCGGTACCAGGCCTGTCGACCGGACGGACCGGGGCTCCGTCAAGGCCAGGGCTGTGGCCCGGCTGGACCACCGGTACCTGGCAGGACCGGGCCGATGGGGGCAGCTTTCTCCCTACGGCCTGACGCTGTTCGGCTACCGGGTGCAGGGAGATGCGGAGGAGACGGTGCTGGCCCTGTATTACCCGGACTCTGCTGCAGCCGACCGGGATGCGGGGGAGCTTGAGAAGCGTTGGAACAGTTTTTACTATGACCGCACAGGGGCTCGTATAGAATCGGAAGAGGTGCCGGTGACGCTTTCCTGCTCGCCGTTTTCCACCACCGTCGTTGAGGGGTCCGGTCATTCGTTGCTCATCGGCACATGCCCGGTGATCAGAAGCGAAGAGCGGGATGTAACGGTGAGGGGCCCATTCCTGTGGTTGGAGCTGTTTGGAATCAGAGAACTGCAGTTCCTGGCCCGGGACTTGGACGATTTGAGGTGACCGGCATTTGGCTGCACAACTGGGACTGTCCGCTCTGGCGCGGCAGCCGGATGGGGGCGGTATGGTCGGGGCCTGAGGACCCCCGTGCTCCACCTGGTGGCTAGTCCTCCACCCCGCCCGCCGGCACAAACGCCCAGTGCACCGGGATGATTACCGCCGGGCGTATCGGAGTTAGCTCGCGTCATGTCCATCCAGGTTCCGCATGCTCTGCACAACGGAGGACGGCTCGGCACTGCTCCATAAAAGCCGGAAAGGACGTGGTCCAGGCGGACCGGGATGTGGCGCTGACGTCCTGGTCAACCGGAATCTCCCTTGCCTGCCTTCTTCTTCACCCCGAGAGTGTCATTTAAACGCCCCTTTACGTGACTGTCACACAACTGTCGTTCTCACGTTGCGCCAGCCCGTCACATGAAGGCATAGTCCTGACATGACGACCTACGGCTACATCAGGACCAGCCGGCAGCGACCCCAATGCCCAGGACCGGGGCTGAATGCCGACAACGGAGGACAATTTCCGCGAAATCTCACCTGCGGTACGCAATGACCAAACTGCTGGAGAGAAGCGGATACGAAGAAGCGGAGACAGAGATCTGCCAGGGACTGTGGACAAGTAGAAACCCTGCCGGTTAACCTTAACGAAGGCGACCACCCGAAACTGGCCGGGAGACATACAATGGTACTACGCAAAGAAATCAAGGATGTGGTCCTACTCGCAGCCCAACGGGTTATCAGTAACACCACCGGACCCTTATCCGCAGACGACGAAGCAACATTGCGAGCCAACCTGGAGGCACGGATTCCCCAATACACCGAACGATATCCTATCCTGGGACTTCTGAACGAGCTCGACGCTCTGACCGACGCTGGACACGCCGCAGCAGTCGCAACAAACTCGGTCATACAACGGCAACACCCAACACGCAACTTCGGTTGGGACGACGAACTGGGTAAGTTCCACACTCCCATCACCGACCAGTGGACCAACGCAATTCGAGAAAGCGCAACCGAAACTGCCGAAGAATACTTCCGCAAGGCCTCAGCGCATTTCGAGGAAAACCAGCAAGAGCAAGCTACAGAATGCCTATGCAGCGCGGTCATCTGCTCAATTGCCGCCACTGCTGCCCTATTGGGATGGCCACACCGGGACAGTGACGACGACCTAAGAAACGTGATCGCACTCGCAACCGGCTCTTTGCCGACTGAAGGGGAAAGCGTCTACAAGCTACTGCAATCAGCCTCTCAGCAGGGCCAGGACCTAAATAGCGCTTTCGCAGCCGCGATGGGCCAACCCGATGCCGTACGGACCGGAGCCTATCAAGAGGCCGAGCGAACGAACGATGAGGCGTTTCTATTCGCCAGGACCGCCGTAACCCTGGCCGACCAGCTTGGCCGCAGGCCCCGATGACACCCAAAGAGCGACTGGAAACCAGCCTGGAGTTCAATCAACGCTCCGAACAGGAATTCGACAACGGCGGCAACACCATGATTGCCGCCGAACTATTGTGGGGAGCAGTTGCACACACACTGATCGCAGTCGCGGAGATGAACGAATGGCCTTGCCAAGGGCACAGCGGTTTTTTTCAAGTGGCCAGGAACCTGGCCGAACAGCAGCCTTCCGTACCTTGGCAGTCCGACATAGCAGCTGCCGACCAATTACACCGACACTTCTACAATAAGAACCTGAGTCCCATCGAATTCGACAGCAGACGGTGGGCTGCTCAACGGGCTCTCCACAGGGCCATCGAATCATTGCCAACCCAATAGATGGACCTCAGCGACACATCCATCTCCACCCGTCCCGGGAACGGCCACCCTGGGGACTTAGCTCCCCCCTCGGGGAGACCCAACCCAAGGACGGCCCCGGACTTAGGACCTGCCGCAGGACTCGAAGCTCAGGCCCAGACCCCAGCCGCTGGTTGCCGACAACGGTGCCATTGACCAGCTATCAGGGTCACGACGGAAATAGCCAACAGGAAAGGGAAAGGGATCTATATGCTTGATTACGCAGGCGCCCAGAGTTCCGGGCCGGAGCGCCCGAAGACTAAGCAATCAACGCGGCAGGTCGGGTGGAAGATCGCGGCGATGGTCTCCCGGCACACCAGGAAGGAACCGGACGGCACCGCCCTGTGGTGTATTAGACGGATAGACGCAACAGTTGGTCCCTTGTCATGCGACTGCCCGGGCGACCAGATCTCTAGGAGACGATTGACCTGCGCCACGCCGCCGGCCGAACAGGCGCTTGTGCTCTGACACCAGACTCTTCAACAAAGGGGCAAAGTCCTCGTTTCTTCCCAGTCGGTCGGACTTGAGAAACCTGAATACGTCGTCCTGGAATTCCGGCTCTTTGAATACGGAATCGTCAGATTCCCGGTTCAGGTATTCGTCGATCACCTCTATCGATGAGTACAGCAGTCCTTCCAGCGCCTCTTGATTCTCCCCTCGATCAAGGATAAGGAGCGCTTTTGTAAGCTCTGGGTTTGAGTGAGCCCGGTTCGCCCTGATAAGGGTGTCCCGCAAGAACTCAAGAACCACAAAATAGAACAGATATTTGGTAAGGCCACGGCTCGGGTTTTCTGCACGTCGACCAAAATTAAACTGCTCAGCCATTTCCTGTAGACGGAACGCGGCGTACATATCAGCTACATTGATGCGCTCATCCCCGTCCGTGATGCGTTTGAATGTACTGCCGCCCGGATGGAAGGTCTGCCTTGCGCCGTTCGCGGTCCCGGGCTCTCCCAACCATCCAGCCGAGTAAACTTTGAGCAGGTCAAAAGCGTTGGCTGCCCTGGAAAGTTGACTTGCACCCGGATGAGATTTCTGAAAGGCCTTGCGGGCATCCCATCCGCCTCTTTGAATCTCGAGATATATGCCATAGCGTTCCTCGGCCAAACGCTGCCAGGCCTGGAAGTCATCCCAAAGCGCTATGAAGTCCTGTTCTCGAACAGCATTTTGAGAGTTCGTAAACCGGGTAATGTCGGTAATCTGGGCGCTGTCTCCTTTGACAATCTTGGCAACCACCACTCCCTGTTCGGCACGTTGGCGCCAGTCGTCGAGTTCCTCACTCTTGCCTGTACCCCCGGAGTCGAGACGCTGGCGCAAGACGTCCCATATGGTCCTGGTTGTCTGGCATCCGTTGACGACATAAGGATCGGACAGGAGACACGATCCGTCCGAGCGCGTGGTGTAGTCGGAGACAACGATGGTTATTCCATTGTTGTAGAGTCCGAAGAGTTCCGGGTTGTTCTTGAGAGTGCATGCAATCCTGCGGTTGATTTTCCGGCGACTGCCCAGGAACTGCCGTACGTTTTTTTCGTACAGTTGATCCAGGTTGCCGGTTTTGTCCCGGTACGCCGCCAGAAATTGATACATTTCGGTCAGACGGATAGTCCCCACCCGAACTCCGAGGGCCGGATCAACGAAATTCCCTGTGACCGGCAGGGAGACCTCCGGTGCTTGAACTGTGTCCCTGACCTCCCAAATGGTCCGCAACGAAATATCCTCGACGTCGAAAACGTCGGGGAACCTGTTGGACCCGAGCAAGCGTATTTCCGCCAGCGCCCGCCGGTCCGCCTCGGAGATTGGCTGTTCGGTGGCAAACACTAGGACGATTCGGTCCCGGTCAGAAGCCTGTTGTTTAAATGCAGCAAGCCTGCCTAGAAGTTGGGTTACGGTTTCAGAGAGACGGGTGTTCTCACCTGCAAGGGTGGAGATTACCTTGCGACCCTCTTCTACGATAGTCCCCTCCCCTTGAAAAGAAGTACCGTACTTGCTCTGCACCAAGTACCACGTGTCTCCTTCAACTGACTGATTGCCCTGTACGTCATCTTCGATGTCGCCGCGGTGAAGGTAGGCTATGTCGATCCCGCCGTCCCCAGACCCGTCACAAATGACCAAGTCGTCGTCATCGCCGTTTACGCCCAGCCATTGGGTGACCAGCTTTATGGCGAATTGCTGCCCCTTCTCCAGAGAAGTAAGAGTTCCGTTCCGGAACTCTGCCAGCCATTCCTCGCGGAATTCCTCAAATGTGATTTGGTCCTGATTTGCAGTGACGCTGCTCATTGATGATTTCGCTCCACAAAAACCAAAATGATGCCTCGCAGATTATATGCCAACTACTTTGGGTCCAAGAAGTCAGGAAAGCCACAACCCCGGGACGGGTGTCAATGTCGGCGGGAAGTGGGGCCGCTGGGGTGGAGGAATCCAAGATAGGGGAAGGTCCATCGGGATAGGGGGGTTTGTATCATTGGGACGCTCTGAAGCCAAGGACACAACCTGATGGGAAAGCCATGGAATTGAAGGCGCTGACATGGAACACCCAGTGGGCTCCCCAACCTCGAAGCGGACTCCGGATATCCTGCGCCGCATTGAAGGGTTCAACCAGCTTGCGAAATCCGGTTGCTCGGTTATCTGAGTGAGCCATTGGTTGTGGTTAATCAAATTCCGCGGCTGTTTGGCAGCGAACTGGAACAGGGTGGAATCCCGGCGGCAGGGGCCCGGGGGGCCAACCCAGCGCATCCTCGGAAACAAGGGACTGTACCGCCGTTGTAGTCCTGCTCCTCCCTGGCCCTAGCATCAGGCCGAGTTGTTCAACCGGCCCGTTCTTGGAAATCCACACTCTGTTCCTAACGATGCGCTGACGGGGTCTGTTGCCCTGGCAGCCTGGCCTTTCCCACAATGACCGTGCTGTTCAGACCTTGAATGTGACGGTCGTGGTCATTCACATCATTGCCTGCCATCTCCCTATCCCCGAGAACTGACGCGAATTCGATTTCCACGCCGTGAAGTTCGGATACCACCGTCTCCACACTGGTCAGCGTCAGGTTGTCCGCCTCCGACCATCCCGGGAGAGGGGTTGAGCGGTCATGACTCAAAAAAAGCAGCTTCCCTCCCGGCGCAAGTGCGTCGCACAGGTTGGAAAGCATGGTTGCCCTGACCTCGGGTGGAAGTTGAATGTAGAACGAAGTTACCAGGTCATACCGACCCTCGGGCACGTAACCCGCGACGTCCGCCAGAACAAACTCGACGACCACGTTGGCTTCGATCGCTTTGCGCCTACCAGATTCCAAAGCCTTTGGTGAGAAGTCCACCGCAGTTACGCGCCATCCCTGTTCAGACATCAATATCCCGTTGCTCCCGTCCCCACACCCCACGTCGAGGGCACGCCCGGGCGACAAACCCTCCAAAACTGTCAGAAGCAGGGTGGTGCCGCCTCCATGGGGGGAACCCTCAGCGGCATCTTCCCACACTTTGTCCCAGAAGCTTGAGTTTTTGAAATTGAGATTCCCTGGTGCCATCTTCCCCTCTATTCTCAATAAACCTCTTAACCGGCGCCCCGCGGTTGCACCGCGTCCTATGTCAGCACGATCAGTCCGTATTGCGCTGCTGAGGGCAACGGCTCTTAGAACCGCTGATGGTCCTATTCCCGTCGGTCCTCCTTCGGCATGCGGTGGCCGGGGACAGCCCTGCCCTCTCAAGCAGTCCGAACACACGCCGGTCAGGGAGCCGCAACTGTTCATCATCAGCATTCCCCGGACCATCTGGCCTGACCGTTGCACCCGCTTTCTCATTGCCCTCAGGTGGGACGAGCGGTAGTGTCCGTCGACCAGGTGTTGCAGGGTGTTCAGGAGTTGGTCCCCACCCCACAGCTTAGGACGGTACCCGGTCGGACCTGCGGCCAACACATCGTCCATTGCGGTCCGATCCGGAAAGGCGGTCGGCATGAGGACCTTCGCCCCGAGCAGCGCGGTCGTGATCCCCCTGCATGCGTCGATGCCTTTCTTACCGGGCATCAGCACGTCCATGAGGATGACATCGGACCGGAGCCTCTCCACCAAACCCAGGGCTTCTTCTCGTCCATCACCAAGGCAGCACCCTATCCGGGTTCATGTACTAACTAACAACGCCAGATTGGCTGGATTCCAGGATCGCTATGCCAATCGCCAAGGGTGGTCTCCCCCCACTATGACCTGGCTTCGAGTCCACTGCCCAAGAGTACCGCAGTTTTTCATGTATATTTTGTACGTATCGCGGGCTCTTCGCTGGGAGGTTCTCCAATAGGGCATTGGTGGGCGACCTCCAAGATCCCCGAGTCTCAAACTCTGTGCGTTTGATGCTTTACCATCCCCATCCGGGGCGGCAACGTCTGATGGTCATTTCTCCGTCTCACCCGCCGCATCCTGCCGCGCCATGCGGTATCCAACGCGATGTTCTGCGAGGATGTACTTCGGGTTGACTGCATCATCTCCCAGCTTTCGGCGAAGTCTCTTAACGGCGGTGCGGACTGCGCTGGTGCCGGCGGAGTGGTTATAGCCCCAGACCCGCTGCAGCAAAGCGTCGTGGGGCAGCACCCGGCCGGCGTTGACCGAAAGCTCGAAGAGCAGAGCGTACTCGATTGGGGTCAGATGAACCCGGCGTCCTGCCACGCTCACGCCGCGTTCAGCGTAGTCGATGGTCAGCTCACCCAGCGCGAACGGTTCCAGAGGATCACCCTGAACCTGGGTCAGCCCCCTGCGGAGGGCCGACCCAACCCTGGCCGCTAGCTCAGTGGCTGAGAAGGGCTTGACCATGTAATCGACGGCCCCTGCCTCAAGGGCACGAGCGATGACTTCATCCCGGCCGTAGGCAGACAGAAAGACCACCGGTACCTGGGCTATGCTCAGGATGGACCGCATCAGCTCAATGCCGTCGCTGCCCGGCAGCATCAGGTCCAGCAGCACTAGGTTGGGCCGCTCCGACTCCACCAGCCGGAGTGCCTCATCCGGGTCGGTGGTCACCGTCGGGTAGTAGCCCGCCTTGGCGAGAGCGTCCCGCAGGTACCGCAGGGTCATCGGGTCGTCGTCCACCGCCAGAATGCGCACGCCTTTCCGCTGCGACATCCGCGACCTCGTGGAGACGCGGGCACTTCCGCCGGCCCCGACGGTAACGGCCCCTTCGACCACCGGCAGCGTGAAGGTGAACCTGGTTCCCAAGCCCACGCCGTCGCTTTCGGCCCAGATGCGCCCGCCGTGGGCTTCAACTATCCCCTTGCAAATGGCCAGGCCCAGACCAGTCCCTGCGGCCTCCCGCTCCCCATCGTCACCGCCGGTCCGTGAGAACTTTCGGAACAGTTCGCTCAGACGCTCCGGCGCCACCCCCCGACCCTCGTCGAAGACGGAAAGCGCCACATAGTGGTCCTCCAGCGTTCCGGTCACCCGGATAGGGGACGACTCTTCGGAGTACCGGGCCGCGTTGGAGAGCAGGTTGCCCAGCACCTGCGCGATACGCCGCCGGTCCGCCATCACCCGGGGCAGATCCGGTTCCAGATCGATGGCCACGTTTTCGCGGCCGCCCCCGCTCAGGAAATTATTCCGGGCCTCGTCCACCAGGGAATCCACCTGCGCCGGTTGGAGGTTTACCGACAGCGTGCCCGTCTCGATGCGGGCCACATCCAGAAGCTCGCTGATCAGGTCACGCATCCGCTCGGTCTGGGACTTGATGATGCGCAGGAACTGCACGATCTCCGCGGTATCCAGGGAGTTGAACGACTCCAGCAGCGTGTCGGCAGAACCCCTGATGGATGTCAGGGGCTCCCTCAGCTCGTGGCTGACCATTCCCAGGAATTCGGCGCGGAGCCTCTCCAACTCATCCAGCGGGGTCAGGTCCTGCAGCGTCACCACCACGGACTCCAACTCGCCGCCCTCCGAGTAGATGGGCGAAGAGTTCATCAATGCCGAAACCGACCGGCCATCGGGGACGGACAGGACCAACTCCTCGGCGCGCACCGTCTCACCGGCGCTCAGAGCCTGGGCCAGTGGAAACTCCGCAAGGGAGACCTCCCTGCCGTCGGCGCGGCGAATTGTCAGCACCCCGAGGAGCTGTTCCGCAGGGCGGTCCGGCATCCGCAGGAATTCGACGATTCTCCTGGCCTCCCGGTTGAAGGACATGGGCTCTCCGGTCCGGGCGTCGAAGACCACCACGCCCACCGGCGAGGTGTCGATCAGCGTCTCCAGGTCGGTCCGCGCCCGCAGCTCGTCGCGGTACTGGCGTGCGTTGGAGATCACCAGGGCCGCCTGGGCAGCAAACATGGCGATCACCTCTTCGTCTTCGCGGGGGAACTCTTCAGCGCCCTCCTTGTTGGCCACGAAGAAACTTCCCACATGCATGCCCCGATGATGCATCGGCGCAACTATGAAGCTGTTCAGTTGCATCGGTCCAATTGAGAGGCCGAGGGACTTCGCATAGCTGCCCATGTCCCGATGTCCCATGGATTCGGGAATGTTGATGAACCGGTTGAAGAGCTCCACGCCGTCCGGCAAGTCCCGCAACTGCCTGATTTCCTCTGGGGTAAACCCGTGGAAAAAGGACTTCTCGTAGCGCCCCGATTCCTGGAGGAGGGTCATGGCTCCATACCTGGCACCCGTCAGGTCGCAGGCATTGCTGACGACCTGATTCAGTACGGTGTCAAAGTCCAGACTCTCGTTTAAGCGGAGGCTCGCCTCGCTCAACCTGGAAAGGCGTTCTCTAAGGGATTCGACCTCCACCGCAAGCTCCTCGGCCCGCTTCATTCATCACCTCGATTGCAAAGCGGCCCACCCCGGGGGCCGGGCCCGTCCGGCTCGCCGCCTGGGATTGGCAACCAGGAGAAATAGCCACAGTCGCCTCCAATTATACCATTCTCGTCAGAACTGCCACTGTACTGCTACATAGTTAGCCTTGACTGTCACTCTAGTGCTACTTCTGCTTGGTAGACTTTCGAATGGTGACAACCACCGTAAATCGGATCGGAACAACCGGCCGCGTCATGACGGTCCCTTCTCAACAGTTAGGGAATTAGCAGGAGTTGTTCCCCAATTCCGACAAGGTTGCAGAAATGATGAACAAGCCAGTAGCCACTCTTCACACGTCAATATGGTCTAGGGGACATTTTATTTGGGCGATAGCGATCCTGGCATCACTGGCAATCGTAGCCGGAGGAGTGTGGCCGACATCACTGGCAGCTGAAAGTCAAAGCAGCCCGGACACTCCGGATCGTCCCACCGGAACTGCGGTATTCGTCGGAGGTGTCGACCTGGAGTGGAACGACGTCGCCAGGGCCGAATCCTACGACGTTCAGATGTACCGGAACGGCCAGTGGACTGACCTGCCGGGAGACGGCATTGAGGTCGCGTTCTACGGGGCGGGGGCCATTGTAAGCGAATTGGAACCTGAAGGCTCGTCTTACTGGTTCCGCGCACGCGCAAGAAACGCTCATGGCTTCTCGGAATGGTCCGATTACAATTTCATGGCCCCCACGAGCGAATCCAAGTCGGGACGGCAGGCCAGGCCGGACAATGTTCCGGCCAGCGGGGAGCTGGCCATCAATGGCACGGCGCAGGTCGGTGAGAGCCTCTCGGCGGATACGACGGGCATTGAGGACGGGAACGGTTTGGACCGGGTGAAGTTCCGGTTTCAATGGGTCTCCCACGATGGGAGCGCAGACACGGATATCGCGAACGCGACGGACTCCACCTACGCCCTTGTGGCCGACGACGAGGGCAAGACCATCAAGATGCGGGTCGCCTTCACCGATCGGGGTGGGTACGACGAGTCGCTGACGGGCGGGGAAACGGCAGCGGTCGCGGCCCGTCCCAATAGCCCGGCCACCGGTGCGCCCTCCATCACCGGCACTGTTCAGGTGGGCGAGACACTGACGGCGGACACCTCCGGAATCTCGGATGCCGACGGGTTGACCAAGGTCTCCTACAGCTACCAGTGGGTTGCCAATGACGGCACCGCCGACACGGATATCACGAATGCGACGGACTCCACCTACACCCTGGCAGCCGCCGATGAAGGCAGGACCATCAAGGTGCGAGTTGCCTTCACCGACGACGCGGGGAACGAGGAGACCCTCGCCAGCTCAGCAACGGCAGCAGTGGAGTCTGCGCCAAACACACCTGCAACTGGAGCGCCAGCCATCGTCGGCACTACTCAGGTGGGGGAGACGCTGACGGCGGACACCTCCGGAATCTCGGATGCCGACGGGTTGACCAAGGTCTCCTATAGTTACCAGTGGGTTGCCAATGACGGCACCGCCGACACGGATATCACGAATGCGACGGACTCCACCTACACCCTGGCAGCCGCCGATGAAGGCAGGACCATCAAGGTGCGAGTTGCCTTCACCGACGACGCGGGGAACGAGGAGACCCTCGCCAGCCCAGCAACGGCAGCAGTGGAGGCTGCGCCAAACACACCTGCAGCTGGAGCGCCAGCCATCGTCGGCACTGCTCAGGTGGGGGAGACGCTGACGGCGGACACCTCCGGAATCTCGGATGCCGACGGGTTGACCAAGGTCTCCTACAGTAACCAGTGGGTTGCCAATGACGGCACCGCTGACACGGATATCACGAATGCGACGGACTCCACCTACACCCTGGCAGCCGCCG
The DNA here is from genome assembly GCA_951812535.1 of uncultured Dehalococcoidia bacterium. Lineage (GTDB taxonomy): Bacteria > Chloroflexota > Dehalococcoidia > Lucifugimonadales > UBA3495 > CATOSK01. The sequence goes on from CATOSK010000004.1 coordinate 404,770, forward strand.
ATGAAGGCAGGACCATCAAGGTGACGGTCTCGTTCACCGACGACGCCGGGAACGAGGAGACCGTCACCAGCTCAGCAACGGCAGCAGTGGAGGCTGCGGCAAACACACCGGCCACCGGTGCGCCCGCCATCACCGGCACTGCCCAGGTGGGTGAGACCCTGACGGCAAACACTACCGGCATCGCCGACGCGGACGGTTTGACCGGCTCCATGTTCGCTTACCAGTGGTTGGCCAACAACGCCGTGGTCGTCGGCGCCACGGGCGGCGTCTATGTTCTGACAACGAGCGAGATGGGAAAGACCATCAAGGTGCGGGTCAGCTTTACGGACGACGCGGGGAATGAGGAAACACTGACCAGCACGGCCACGGGTACGGTCAGCCCGGCAGTCCAGCCACAGAAAGCTAACAATCCTGCGACCGGTGCTCCGACCATCAGCGGCACAACCCAGGTGGGGGAGATCCTCGCGGCGGATACTACCGGCATAGCCGACGCTGACGGACTGACCAACGCGACCTTCACTTACCAGTGGATGTGGAGTTTCGGTTCATCGAATGACAGTGACATCGCGGGAGCCACCGGTTCCACCTACACTCCGGTGACTGGTGACCTTGGCTTTATGATCAAGGTGCGCGTGTCCTTCACCGATGATGCAGGCAATGAGGAGACTCTGACCAGCGAAGCCACTTCTGACGTGCAGTGGCCCAACGCTCCGGCACCTCAGTTGAGCGCGCTAGGCGTCAGCCACGGCACCCTCACTCCTGTTTTCGACAGCGAAACCACCAGTTACACCGTCCCTGATGTGCCAAACCCAGTGACCCGGACAACCATCACCGCTACCCCTGAAACCGGTTCCGCTGTCGACTTTTTCGAAACCACGGAGGGCGGGGTTTCTCAAGTCGTGTCCATCTCACTGGGGCCTGCTTCTATCCCTGCCGATGATCCCCGTTGTTCCACAGGATTTGAGGATAGTGGGGGTCCGATGGTCGAACTGACCGACGCCGATCTCAACACACCCGGCTTCCAGGTCGACCTTTATGACGGTGAGAATCGTGTATGGGTCCGGGTATATGAGATCGACCGTTGCGCTCTCAGCGTAGGGTATAACCTGGTGATCACCCGCGCTGAGGGGGCCGTTTCCAGGCCTCGGCCCAACAATCCAGCCGGGGGGATCTTGTGGTGGTATCACCCGCTCGGGGTGATCTCGCCCGGGTACAAGGGCTACGTTATCCCCGGACAAACAACCCGGAGTGTTGGTCCTTGGTTCATCACCGACAGGGATGGGATGGCTAATGCAACCTTCGGCTACCAGTGGCTTGCTGACGACGCCGAGATACCAGGGGCTACCGGTACCAGCTACAACGTGACATGGGCTGAACTGGGCAAGACCCTTAAGGTGCGGGCGACCTTCACCGACGACCGGGGCACCGAAGAAACGGTTTTCAGCTCCAACGTAGAGGTGAAACTGCCCAACATAGAACCTAGTGGCAAGCCCGTCATCCTCGGTACGTTGGAGGCCGGGCAGACTCTGATTGCCGATGTTTCCAGCATCTGGGACAGGAATGGTATGACCAACGCGATCTTCAGCTACGAGTGGGTCGGCTTCGCTGGGCCGGTGACAGATGCGGCGGAATATACACTGGTCGATGGCGACGAGGGCCAATGCGAGTGCTGGCTAAGGGTGACCTACACCGACGACGACGGCCACGAGGAGGTGGTTTCCTCCTTAACCATTGGGGTGGTGGCACCTAGTTCCAACAGCCCGGCAACCGGGGGGCCAACCATCGGCGGCACGGCCCAAGTAGGCGAGACGCTGACAGCAGACACCTCGGGCATCGCCGACGCCGACGGTCTGACCAACGCGTTCTTTACCTACCAGTGGATTGCCAATGACGGAACCTCGGACGCGGATATCGTGGGTGCGACGGACTCCACCTACACCCTGGTGGCCGCCGACCAGGGCAGGACCATCAAAGTCCGAGTGTCCTTCACCGACAATGCAGGTTACGACGAAACTCTTGCAAGCGCCGCCACGGATGAGGTTAGCTTTGCTGTTCAGCAACAGGTTGCCAACAGCCCGGCAACGGGCGCGCCGACCATCAGCGGGCCCGTCCAAGTAGAGGAAACGCTGACGGCGGACACCTCGAGCATCGCTGACGGCGACGGATTGACCCACGTGACCTACAGCTACCAGTGGATAAGAAACGACGGTAGTTCGGACACCGACATCACGAGTGCCACGGGTTATAGCTACACCCTGCTCGTCGGCGACGTGGGCAAGACCATCAAGGTGCAAGTGTCTTTCACGGATGACGCGGGCAACGAGGAGACATTGACCAGCCCCCCGACCGCCCTGGTGCAGCCCCGGCCCAACTCTCCGGTGATCCGGGGAACGGCCCGGGTGGGAGCAATCCTCACCGCCGACACCTCGGACATAACCGACCCGGACGGCGTGGAGAACGCCGTCTTCGCCCACCAGTGGATCGCCGGGGGAGCCGACATCGAGGGAGCAACCGGCACCAGCTACACCATTGCCTCGGATGATGAGGGGCTGGTCATCCAGGTGTGGGTGAGCTTCACCGACGACGACGGGAATCCGGAGACCCGGACCAGCGACGGCACGGAGCCCGTGGAACCCGAGACACCGCCCAACACTCCGGCCACCGGAGTTCCGACCATCACCGGAACCGCCCGGGTAGGCGAGACCCTCACCGTGGACACGTCGGGCGTAACCGACGCCGAGGGCATGGACAACGCCGTATTCACCTACCGTTGGACCGCCGGCGGGACGGACATTCCTGACGCCACCGGGGCCAGCCATACCCTGACGGGCGACGAAGATGGGCTGGTCATCCAGGTGTGGGTGAGCTTCTCCGACGACGGCGGCAACCGGGAGGCCCTGGCCAGCGCGGCAACGGAGGCGGTGGCGGCTCCCGAGCCGCCAGCCAAGCCCACGGGACTGTCCGCCGCCAGCGTCTCCCACGACGCCGTGACCCTCACCTGGGACGACCCGCAGGACGACTCCATCACCGGCTACGTCGTCCTGCGCCGGGACCCCGAGATCCATCCGTCCGGGACCTTCGTCACCATCACAGCCGACACCGGCTCGGTAAACACCACCTACACCGACGATACCGTCGAGCCGGAAACGCGGTACGTGTACCGAATCCAAGCCCTCAACGAGTACGGAGCTGTGAGCGAGAGGTCTCACTGGATCGTGGCCAACACACCGGCGGTCCCTGTCCCAGCCAAGCCCACGGGACTGTCCACCGTCAGCGTATCCCACGACGGAGTTTCCCTCACCTGGGACGACCCGCAGGATGACTCCATTACCGGCTACGTCATCCTGCGGCGGGACCGGGCGATCCACCCAGGGGGGACCTTCGTCACCATCGCAGGCGACACCGGTTCGGCGGACACCAGCTACACCGACGATACGGTAGAGCCGGATAAACAATACGTGTACCGCATCCAAGCCATCAACAACCATGGGGTGAGCGAGAGATCCCACTGGGTCCGCGCCAACACTCCGGCTGCGCCGGCTCCGGCGGGCTAGCCGGCGCAGCCGGAGTGTCACCCTGAACTCAGTTTCTCGGCCCGGGACACCGAAATTGCGGTTGCTGCCGGCCCGGTCCACGCTCTGGCGAAGGGAGAGGGTCGGCCAATTGAGGCTGGAGTGTCCTCCATTGGCTGTCCGGGGAACTAGGAGACGCTGACCGCCAGCCTGGAGGACACACCGGACACCCACGACGGGGAAAGGTGTTCACCTTGGAATTTCGGTCCAGCGAGGAGTGTCAATGGTGGGGAGATAGTGGACCCTTTGGCGGCGGCAGGAACGGGAGCCCGCTCCCGTACCTGGAAGGGGAACGCATAAAGGGGACAAGAGGAAGCACTTCATGACTCTGAAACTGAAGATGTACATGTTCATTTTTGCAGTACCTTTGGTTGGTGCTTTGGTCATTGCACCGGCGCTGCTCATAGCGCACAGCAAACAGGATCCCACTCCGGCTCGCATGACCGCCGAAGCCGTGCTGGTATCGCCGGGCGGCAGGGAAATGGGCACCGTAACCTTCACCCAATGGCCCAGAGGCGTCATCCTGTCTGCCGAGGTGCAGGGACTGGCTCCTGGCGGTCACGCCTTCAGCATCAACTCTGTTGCTGCCTGTACCCCGAACTTCGAGGCCGCCGGAGGCCAGTTCAACCCCCACAAGAACAACCGTGGATTGCTCAGTGGGGGCGGTCCGCAGGCCGTCGACCTGCCCAATATCTACGCGGGAGGCGACGGTACCGCACGAGCCGATTTCGTTGCAACCGAAAACATCCTGGGCTCCGACCCAGACCATTCCATCTTTGATAAGGACGGCTCCTCGATCATCATTTACGAAAAGCCCGACACTTACTTTTCGGAGACCGACTTGGGCGACAGGATCGCCTGCGGGGTTATTCGACGCAACTAGGGCGTCACCACCCTCGCCAACATCAGGTCGATATACCGGGACGACGGTGAGGCCGTTTCCGTATTCACCGCCATACAGACATGACCCCGTTGGAAGAAGCAAAAAGGCAGACCACAGAGTTCCTTCGTAGGGTAAGCCGCGAGTTGCTTGGCCCGCTGACCTCCATCAAGGGTTCGGCGGCCGCCCTGCTTGATTCTTCCTACCCGCTCGATCCCGCCGAGACCCGCCAGTTGCTCCGGATAATCGACGAGCAGGCCGACCAAATGCACCATCTCATCAATGACCTGGTCGATATTACACAACTCGAGGCGGGGGCGCTGACGGTCATCCCCGAACCGACGGATGTAGGGATCCTGGTCGGCTGGGCCAGGGAGGCGGTTATCGGTGAGGGAACGAGAAACGGCATTGAAGTCGACCTGGCTCCGGACCTGCCCAGGGTAATGGCGGACCAACGGCGGATGTTCCAGGTTCTCAGGGACCTCCTTACAAACGCATCCGAGCCAACGTCTGAGTCGTCCACCATCAGAGTGGGAGTGTCGCAGCAGGGCGGGTATGTCGTGATCTCCGTGGAGGACGAGGGCAGGGACATTCTCGCCACCCGCCAGCCTGAGGAGTTCTCCCGCACGGACGGCATGTACAAGGGGATGTGGAACAGAAAAGACGGTCTCGGCCTTGCCATCTGCAAAGGGGTGGTGGAAGCGCACGGGGGCCGCATGTTGGCGGAGAGCGGAGAATCGGGACGCGGCTCCCGGTTCACGATCACAATCCCCTTGGCCCCCAGGACCGGGGACGGCGTTCAAGTCCCCGCCGACAGGCGACTGCCGGGAAGGGACTATGCGCCCATTCTGGCGGTCAATGATGACCCACAGGCGGACCGGTACATCCGGGGTATTCTTTCGCAAGCGGGTTTCCCGGCGGTGGTCACCGCGCTTCCCAGCGAGGTGGAATACCTGTTGTATACGAAAAGGCCCCGTCTTGTGGTGGTGGACCTGACGCCGCCCTGGACCGACGGATTAGATCTGATGGGGCGGATCAACCTCATTTCCGACGCTCCGGTCATCATTCTGGCCGGACACGGAAGCGGCGAAAACATGAAGCGCGCCTTCGAGCTTGGGGCTGCGGACTACGTGGTGAAGCCTTTCACACCGACCGAGCTCGTGGCGCGGGTAACAGCTGCCCTGCGGAGGCGGTCGACGGGTAACCAGGCACCGCCCTTGGAGCCCTATCTGTTTGGCGACCTTTCGATCAATTACAGCGAAAGGCTCGTGGCCATCACCGGCCGCCCAGTGAAGTTGAAACCGACGGAATACAAGCTGCTGTTCGAGCTTTCGATCGCAGGGGGGCATGTGTTGTCTCTGGACCAGTTGGCGGTCCTGGTATGGGGACCGCTCAATTTCGGCGACCACCGGATGCTCATCCGTACCCACGTAAAGGAGATCCGCAAAAAGCTGGGGGACGACGCCAGGCGGCCCACCTACATCTTCACCGAACACCGGACCGGCTACCGCATGCCAAAGCCGGAAACGGGCCAGCAGGATGGCGGACAAGACGACCTGCTACCGCCGCCGGTGGCCCAGCAGGAAAACCAGCCGTAGGAAGAGATGCCCACATCGGCAACCCGGCAATAAAAGAGGCCCGCATAAAGGAGCGGGAGGGAAGCATTTCATGACTCCGAAGATGTACATGTTCATATTTGCGGTACCCTCGGTTGCTGTGTTGGTTATTCCGCCGGTGATGCTCATAGCGCACAACAGGGAACATCCCAGACCGGCTCGTATGACCGGTGAGGCCTGCTGGTATCGCCGGACGGCAAGGAAATGGGGACCGTAACCTTGACCAGGGACCCAAGGCGTCATCCTGTCTGCCGAGCGGTCGACATCATCCTGGGCTCCGACTTAGCCCATTCCATATTTGACGACGACGGCTCCTTCACCATCATTCACGAAGAGCCCGACACTTTACTTTGCGGCGGCCGACCTCGGCGGTCAGACAGCCTGCGGGATTATTCGACGCAACTAGCGGGGTCTTCCAGCCCGCCGAGGAGGGGGCTGGCGAACCCACAAGGACCTGAACCCCGCCAACGGAGAGGTCGAGAAAAAGCACTTCTGGCTGGACGAGCTGATGTTCGGGTCGGGCTGCTATCACGACGAGTCCGGCTGATCCATTGGGCACCAACCCGCCTTGGCGGAATATCGGGAACACGACGACCACCCGGATGAGTGCGCAATAGGTTGAGGCCAGGATGAGGCCGGACCGGGACACAGCGGAAAACAGCATCGAGACGAAACGGGATCGCCGGATGAGAGCACCTAGGCGAACGGACACCGGACGAGAACCGGGGGATGCCGTCAGAGTCCTCCTTCTCACGGAGGACCCGGAGACCCGCCGCCACATGGTGAAGGACCTGGAATCCGCAGGGTACCGGGTCACCACGGCGGAAGGGCTCTGGGAGGCGGTCCGGCAAGTCGGCCAGGACCCGCCGGGGATGGTCCTCATCTCGATGAGGATCCGTGACGTCACGGACCCCAATTTCGTCAGGCACATCTCCCTGGGCTACGACATCCCGGTGCTCTTCATCGCCGCGGGAGGCAGCCGGGATGTGGCGGTGGCCTTCGAGGCCGGGGGGGGACGACTGCATAACAGACCCCCTAGGGGGAGAGACCCTGGCCAGGGTGGAAGAGGCGCTGAGAAGGCGGGCGGAACGCGGGGCCAGAGCCGACCCAGGCACGATAAGACTGGAAACAATGACCATAAGCCACCCGCAACGCAGCGTGATCATATCGGGCAGGACGGTGCAGCTCACGCCGTTGGAGTTCAACCTTTTGTGGGAGCTGGCATCCAATGCCGGGCGCATCATGAGCCACGATGCCCTGATCGGCCGGCTATGGGGCCCGGGACCGAAGGACCGGTCCGGCACTCTGAGGACCATCCTCAAGAACCTGCGGCGGAAGCTGGGCGACGACGCCCGGTCGCCGAGATACATCTTCACGGTGCCGAAGACCGGATACCGGATGGGACGCCCAGGGGATGGGCAGCCCATCTTCAGAGCAGCCGATCGGACCCCGTGAGGATCAACCTTCAATCCATGGATGACGGAAGGTGGTACATCATCTCCGGCGAAGGGAACCCGACATGCTCAAACCTGGAACGAATGCACCGGATTTCACCGCCCTCCTGGGATCCGGAGGCAACTTCACCCTGTCGGACTGGCGCGGTTCAAACGTGGTTCTCTTCTTTTTCTCCAGGGCCTTCACCCCGGGTTGAGGCGCGGAAATCAGGGGGTTTGTAGAACTCCAGGAACGGTTCAAGGCGACCGACACCGTGGTCGTCGGCATCAGCCGCGACAGCGTGCAGCGGCTGCGGAGATTCGGAGAGTCCAGGAAGGTGGCGGTCCCGCTGGTCAGCAACCCCTCGGGAACGGTGGCACGGTTGTATGACGTAAGGCGGAGGTTCGGGCTGGGCGCCTCCAGGGCGACCTATGTGATCGACCGGGAGGGCGTGATTCGGGACGCTCATCACAACGAACTGTCCCTGTCCGGCCCCGCCCGAAGAGCGTTGCGGAGGGTGGAAGCCCTCCCGCCGGCCGGAACGACGCGGGGTGCCCCGGGGTGAATCGGCGATTCGTCTCAACATGAACCAGACCTGGGCCCGGGAGCATCAGGACACGGGAAGGACAGTACAGGAAGGGAAAATGGAACGCAGGACCGGAGCGGTCAGGCCCGCCGATGATTCCTACTGGGTGGTCCCTCTGTGAGGTGCTCCACCATGCCGTGGAGACGGGGAACGACCATCAGCTGGACACCTCCATTGCGGGCATCCTCGGGATCATCCGGGAGAACCCGCTGCTGGACTATGCTGTGTTCAGGAAGGCGTTCGACGACCCGGACACGGTCATCGAGATATGACAATATCGGAGCCGAACACCGACCCGGCACGAACAATGGGATTTCCAGCCGCATACCGCTGCGAAAACTTTCCGGGCAGAATGGGAGTCGCGAAGAAGCAGTTCATCGTGGGGCATGTCGCCCTGGAGAAGGGTGTTGAAATCGCGGCCGGCTGCCGGTGCTCCTCCGGCTGCCGGAACCGCATCGAACCGGCCAAGTCCTGGGACATCAGCAACGCGAACATCGACAGGGCGAGGTGGATTGAGCCGGCCGGGGAACTCCTGGCCGCGGTGGAAAGAGGCCCCGGCGTAAAGTTCCAGGACGGGCTTTTGGGACCGATCCTGCGGGCCGCTGTCCCCAGGGGCGATCCAGGCCCGTTCCCCTGGTTGGTGAAGGCCGGACGGGGACGGAATGACGAGCAGCGGGTCGCGTGGGGGACCCGGGAGGTTCTGATAGTGGTACAGACGATGGTTGATAAGCCGATGAAATGGTGTGGGCCGGGCCCACAGGGGTTGCAAGCATGACATCGGAGACATCCTACATCCTGACACCCACGGCCTTCTGCAACCCGGGGAAGGCGCAGGATCTCGCCAATACCCTCGAGCAGGGACTGATGGTCAGGGCAGCGTGCGCTCCCAATATACGCAGGGGACTCGTGGAGATATTCTCGGAGATCGCCGACAACGCCGCCGAGCACGGCGCCAGCCCCGCAGGGGCCCATGCCCATGTGCGCTTCATGCTCCGCCGGAAAGGTCATGCGTTCGACGTGGTGATCGTCGACTCCGGCCCCGGCATTCGGGAGAACCTGGCCCGCAACCCGGGGTTGAACGTGCCGGAGAGGGACGCCGAAGCCATCCTGCTGGGCACCCGGGAGCTGGTTTCAGGCACGGGTGACCCGACCAGGGGCCTCGGGCTCTGGATGACGGCCACCGCGATGAGGTTTCCTGGCCGTCAGTTGTTGATCCATTCGGGATCGGGCCTGCTGGTGATGTACGGCGACACCGAGCCAGAGGTGCGGCAGGTCGAGCACCGGCAGGGCGTGGTAATCCGGCTGACGGTGCCTTTCTGGCCAGCTGCTGGGCACCCCAGGATCAACGGCCCGTGAGAATGGGCCCCGGGGAGGCCGCAGCCGGCTTCAAGCCGATTGCCACTGGCTTCCTGCCGAACCGCCCGGGGCTGGGAACGAGCCGGCGGTATTCACCTTCCCAGTCGCGGGACTGTTCGCCATGTCCCTATCGGACATCGTTGGGGTGGCCCACCCTGACCACCCAGTTGTCCGAAGGCCCCGGCAATGGAGAGAGGGGATTTCGCGGCCGTGCTGACGGATACCGGCGCGGTCATGGGCCCGATGTCGGAACCCGGTCAGGAAAGGGAGAACGGATGAGCACCGGACAGCGGGGGACGAAGCATGGAGGGAAGATACCGGGGTGGTGGCAACGCATGAGGTGGCGGTGGAAGCTGACGATGGCGGGCTTCGCGATGGGAGCCTTGGCCTGCGGCCTGTGGGCGGGCCCCGCGGCCGTCATCGCCTTCAGAGGCGGCTACACGACCCACGGCTGGATCTACACAATCACGGTCGCAGCCGTCATGGTGATGGCGACCGGCGGGATGCACTACATGGGGATCAGACACGAGCGGGACTTCGATGGAGCAGGCTGAGGAGCGGCGGTCCGGGGTCGAGAGGCCCTGGGACAACATCGCCACGGCGACCACCAGCGTATCCGCCGAAGCCGGGGCTGCACCGGTTCTCGTCATGATGACGCCTTCGGGATGTTCCTGAAGACGCCGGTCTTCATCGTCGCCCTGGCCTCCAGGGCCTTCAGGCTTCCAGCGCTGCAGCCCTCCTCCGGAGAGCCCCCGGCGGAAACACCGGTAACGGTGCCAACAGCGTTGAAGCCAGTTGCCGAACCCCCGAAACGGGCCGGTCCTAAATGACAAACTTTGTCCATCCCTCAATGGTCCAAAATGTTGGGAACCAAGAAGAGGAGGAACTGACCCATGGAAAACATCTGGGAATACCCCGTTCACCCATTGGCCCTGTTGTTCCCGCCGTTGACTCCGGAGAAGTACGCGGAACTGGTGGCCAGCATCATGGACATTGGGCTCCTTGACCCCATCATCGTCTGGCAAGGCCACATTATCGATGGGCTGCACCGTCTGAGAGCCTGCAAAGAAGCCGGCGTCGAACCAAGGTACAAAGTCCTCGACGACGACGACGACCCGGTGAAGTATGTCATCGCCAAGAACGGCTTGCGTAGGGAAATGGACGAAAGTCAGCGGGCGGTCGTGGCCCACGAGCTGTCCCGGTGGTCCGCTCCCGGGCGGCCCCGGGAGAACGCTGGAAACTGTTCACCTCTGAACAGTTTAACCCAGGTGCAGGCGGCCAGCGCATTGCAAGTTGGGCGCACCATGGTGTCCTACGCCCGGCGGGTTCTACAGGACGACGGGCCTGCGGTGCCCGAGTTGCGGCAGGCGGTGAAGGAATGGAGAATCCGGGTCAGCGATGCTGCCACAGCGGCGAAGAAGCCGCCCGAAATCCAGCGGCGCGCCCTTGATCTGCTGGAGGAGGGGAAATTCAAGACCGTCACCGGCGCGGTCCGGCAGGTTGAGCGGGATATCAGGGAGCAGGAGAACGCGACGAAACGGGTACCGGTGAAGTTCACCTCGATTCGGGAATCCGTTACCCTCCATGCCGTCTCTGTGGAGGACCTCCACGCCATTGTGCCTGAAGCCAGTGTGGACTTCATCATCACGACCCCGCGACCAGACAGGAATCTCGTGGTGTCGTGCAAACATCTGGCGGATTTCGCGGTCCATGCCCTCAAAGACACCGGGGGGCTGGCCGTGGTTGGTCTGGGGCAGCTCCTTCCGGCGATGCTCAACGGCCTGTACAACAGTTCGCTGAACTGGGTCGACGAGCTTGACCTGGCATTCGACGGACCCCCATTTAAGGTGAAGGGGTTGTGGCACGATATCGCCATCTCGAGGTTGCCGGTATTGGTGTTCGGCAAGCAGGACTTTCACCCGGAGGGCCTGAACAACCTCCTGCATATCCCGGCTGTCGACCAACTCCCCCCAGGACTGAGCCGGACCGGGGCGGCCATCGAGGAACTGATGGCTATCTTCACCAGTCCGGGCCAGGTGGTTTGCGACCCCGCGATGTTGGGACGTCACTGGCCGGCCCTGGCGGGCTGGAAGAACGGCTGCCAGTTCATCGGCGCCGACGATCCGAAAGACCGAGCCGACGATTCGAAAAACCCAGCCGACGATTCGAAAACCCCAATTGACGCTATCTGGGAGAAGCTGGACGATGCGGCAGCACAGCTGGATATTGGAGGTGATTCCGTCGATTAAACCGCCCGTCTCCGGGACCGTCCGGACCCGCTGCGGACTGAATGGCGATGGCGGTGATAACCACTCAGAGAACATCTGCATCTAGCGCGGTAGTTGAGAATCGAGGGGCAGACGTCAACCGGTCCAGCCCTTGGATGTTCGTGGAAACTCGGGTTGACACCCGTCCCGGAACGGCGGTAGCATCGCAAGTGACCCGGCGGTGCGCTAACACCCCGGGCCGTGGCGCCACCTGAGGGCACAGGTAACGCGTGCAGGATTGTACTACGCGAGACCCGCTCCCGACAGGGGCGGGTCTTCTTAGTTAAACCCGAAGATCCGCTCCCGACGGAGCGGGAGGCGCTCCCATCAACCGGTGGGAGCGAATTCCCTCCAGGCAAGGCGCTATGGCGACCCAAATTCTTCCTGGAGGTGGACCATGATGGACCCCATCAACCTGTATGGCCTGGGAGGCGACGGAGACCCCGACCCGCCGAACAACATTGTCACCGGCGATGGCCGGATCGAGGTGGTGTTCGGCGGCCACAAGGCCCGGCTGCTGCAACTCTTCGAGGAGGCCCGAAAGCAGGAGTTGGCCTGCCTGGGAGCCGTAGCGTGGCTCACGGATAGGGACATCCTGGACGCAATGGCTACCGTGCCGAGCTCTATCCTTCTACAAAAGGAGGACTTCCTGCGGCGGGACGACGAATCCCACGACGCTAACGGCAAGCGGGACGGCTGGCGGGACATCCTGCGGGAGCACTACGACCGCGTCGCGGAGTCCGGCCACTACCTCTTCCTGCGGCAGAATTTCCCCAACCCCCTGGGCGGGATGTCCCTGATGGGACACCAGGGTATGGCCGGGATGAGGTGTTTCGGAATCCGGAATCAGCGCGGTGCCGGAAGCCGCCCGAATCCGTTGATGCACCACAAATTCTTGATTTTCGCCAAGCTTCTCCTGCTTCCGGATTCTGGACACGAGGGTGAAGACGACCCGCCGACGGTGCCGGTCTGGGAGCCCCGCATCGTCTGGACGGGATCCGCGAATCTCACCAGGCTCCTCGGCAGGTCCCGCGAGAACGTCCTCATCATCCGGAACATCGTCGTGGGACTGGCGTACCTGCAGGAGTGGGTCGCCCTGATGTGCTGCAGCGAGCCCCTCGACTGGGACTCCCCGTGGGTGGACCCCGAATGGAGCGAGGGGACCTAGGGCAAAACCATCTGGCAGTTCCCGCCGCCGTTCCATCCATCCATCGTCCTGGAGCGGCGGCGGGATCCAGGGCCAACCGGGGTTCTAGTAAATCAACCTAGTACTGGATCAAAGTTGTAATGTCACGTATTTAATGGTCTGACCCTGGATGCTATTCTTGGGAGTGAAGTAGTGTTGTGGGAGGGGCAGCCGTGGTGCGGGAAGTTTACGGGGTCCATCTGAGTGTCCCGGAGAAGGGTCGGCTGAAGAAGATGATCCGTTCAGGCAGGAGTTCGGCCCAGGCAATCACCCGGGCACGTATCCTGCTGAAGACCGACGAGGGGTGGACCGCTTCCCGGGTAGCGGCGGCCCTGGACGTGTCGGAGCGGACGGTGCGCCGGGCCAAGCGCCGCTACGTGGAGGAGGGACTGGAGGAGGTGCTGCGGCACCACAACTCGCCCACGCCCCACTGCAAGGTGGATGAGAAGGTGGAGGCCCACCTGATCGCCCTGGCCTGCAGTCCGGCTCCCGAGGGTCACGACCACTGGACCCTGCGGCTGCTGGCCGACAAGACGGTGGAGTTGGGCCTGGTGGAATCGTTGTCGTACGAGACGGTGCGGCTGCACCTGAAAAAAACGAACTCAAGCCCCCGTATCAGGTACGGGGCAGGCTCTGGCGGAAGCAGCAGTGGTGCATCCCCAAGGTGAGCGCCGAGTTTGTGGCCCACATGGAAGACGTCCTGGAGCTGTACGCTGAACCCTATGATCCCCAGCGGCCGGTGGTCTGCTTCGACGAGAGTTCCACCCAGTTGCTGGCCGAGACCAGGGAGCCCCTGCCAGCGGCACCGGGGCGTCCCAGGCGCCAAGACTACGAGTACGTGAGGTGCGGCACCCGCAACCTGTTCCTTACCGGTGAGCCGAAAAGGGGCTGGCGCCACGTGGCCATCACCCAGCGACGAACCATGCAGGACTTCGCCCAGCAGATGTGTTGGCTGGTGGATGAGGCCTACCCCGACGCTCCAGTGGTCCGCCTGGTGTTGGACAACCTCAATACCCTTAGGGTGGCGTCGCTGTACGAGGCCTTTCCGCCAGGGGAAGCTCGACGCATCGCCAAGCGGCTGGAGTTCCGCCACACCCCCAAGCACGGGAGTTGGCTGAATATGGCGGAGATGGAGTTCAGTGTGCTGGCCCGAGCCTGTCTGCGCGGGCGCAATCCCGACGCGGAAAGCCTGGAGAGGGCGGCGGCCCCCTCCCTCCGGTAGGCCGCCAGGACTCGCCGGACCTGGCGTTCACTGATCCCCAGAACTTCGGCAGCCTGGGTTGTGGGTAGGTGATATTCCAACACGCTGTTGAGTACCTGGAGTCTGGCTTGCTCTCGCTGGTTCAATGTCACGTCCTTCATAGACGGACATTTTCGCTGAGCAATTTACCCGGACATAATCGTAGAGCATTGACATCAATAGCAACTTGGAAATGACCAGGCTGTAGCAAGGTGGAGTTGACCCACCCAGCCGGTTGCCTGGGACCTCCGGTTCAGGACTGAGCACCAACATTGTCATGACGGCGTTGTAGCAAGTTGGAAGTGACCCACCTCGTTCTGGTCAGCGATTCTGTCAGGAAGCGTAGTTGTCGCCGGCCTCCTCCGGCGAAGCGGCCAGATGTTGCAGCGACGGGAACAGCCCCGCCTGGCGTTTCTCCCTGAGCCTGAAGCTCTCGCCCCGGATGTTCAGCACATGACTGTGGTGCAGCAGCCGGTCCAGGACGGCCGAGGCGATGACGGTGTCTCCCAGCAGTTCTCCCCATTCTCCGAACCCCTTGTTGGAGGTCAGGATGATGCTGGCCCGTTCGTACCGGGCGGACACCAGGGTGAAGAAGGCAGTGGCCGACTCCCGGTCGTAGGGCCAGATGCCGAACTCGTCCACGATGAGGACCTTGGGTGACAGGTAGACCCGCATCCGCCGGTCGAGGTTGTGCTCGATCCGCGCCTTCCTCAGGTCCTCCATCAGGTCGTAGGCGCGCACGAAGTAGGCCCCCTGACCGTTCTCGATGGCCTTGAGGGCCAGCGCGACCGCCAGATGGGTCTTGCCCACGCCGGGAGGCCCCAGCAAGAGAATGTTGGCGGCATCGGCGACGAAGGCCAGGCCGGCCAGTTCCCTGACCTGCCGTTCGTCGACGGAGGGCTGGAAGGCGAAGTCGAACTGTTCCAGGGTCCTCTGGAAGGGCAGATGGGCCAGCTTGGTCCTGGTGGAGAGGTAGCGTTCCCTTCTGGCGGCGACTTCCACTCCCAGAAGATCAGCCAGCATCTCCGGATAGGTCAGCTGCTTGCCGGCGGAGGCGTCCAGGGTATTGTCCAAGGACTCTACGGCCTGCTTGAGCCCCAGGGTCTCCAGATGCTGGCGGGCCTGCTCCAGGGCGATCACCTGGCACCTCCCAGGGCGGCCAATTCGTACACATCCAGGGAGCGGCGCTCCACCTCCCCCAAGGGAACCTGCACCGCCACCGCCTCCCGACGGGGCCGGCCATCTCCCCGGGGCAATCCCGCCCACTGACCGGGCAGGATGAAGCGCTACCAGGCCGTTGGGACCGGGAATGAACCGCGATGCGCTGACACATGGCCCGAGTGAGACTCGCAAGCGGTCTTGCGAGGAATTCAGGCGCACCCGTGTGCCAGCCCGCCCCCAATCCGTTCTTGGGCCTTGGTCCGGGGCTGCCCCACCGTTCCGCCATGTTCGCCAAATCCGGGCCTTCAGGGGGCACAACCCCTGGTTGTCAGGAGAATTGAACCGGATTTCTGCCCCGGGCATGTCATTAGCGTTCCGAAATCGGGCAATTCCGGTCAGTCTCAGCAACCGGAGCCCTCGAAGGCTTGATCATCGCCGGTGCCGTCTTCTCCGTCCTCGCTGGCCGCCTGGGATGCGCGGGCTTCCCGCATCTCTTCATCCGCTCGCTCGGCCGCCTCCAGTGCCTGCCATGGAGGCTGGACCAGGCCGTTCTCCGCCGCGTACAAACGGGCCTGCGGTGACATCTTGAGCCAGGCCCGAAGCGCTTCCCGGTCCTCGGCCTGCTCCTGTCGGAGCACGTAGGCGAAGGTCTCGCCGGCGACGGCCTCGGCCCCGCCTTGGGTTCGCCGGTTGCGGACATCCTGCCTCAGGTACTGGTGCAGCACGTCTCGGATCAGTTCTACCAGGGAGAGTTGCTCCTCCTCAGCCAGCACACGCAGGTTCGTCACCATCCGGGGGGCCAGGGACAATTGGACACGTTTCAGATTCATCGCTACCTCCTCGCATGTTGGGGCTTCACCCAGTCTGCCATGGGTGGACTGGCCCAGGATTGTGCGCGGGAAGCATCACGGCTGTCCCATCTGCCTAAAGCGGCCTGGGACTGACTGTTAATGCCGCTGCTAGAGCAAATGACGGGTTGGAGTGCCAGTTGAAAACGTCAGCTCCAGGGGTTACCGGCCAAGTTCATGGGGCAACCGGAGCAGAAGGTCAGCCCGCCAAAATTTCATGATGGGCTGGTCGCCAGCAGACGAACAATAGGAAAAGCGATATTCGAATCCAGGGTTTGGAAGGTCACCCATCGTTGGATCGTTTCCACGCTCTCTCTCCTTCAGCGTTGACATCCTCGCGTATGCCCATCGAGCCACATCGCCGAACCGCTGCTGTTCAACCTGCTGCAGGGCCCGGCGTCGGGTCAAAAGGGGCAGTTGGTTTCCTCCGGTCAGCGAATCCCGGGTCGAGCCATTCATCGCCTCCTCGATGTTTTGACAGCTCGAACCCTGCCCTCCGGTTCCCTGGAACGATTCGATGTCTGGAATTCCCCGCCAATCGTGCACGGTCAGCTTCATGATCAGCAGACCGTCCTTGATATCGGCATCCCCCACGTCGATGTCGAGATCCCTGCGTTTCACCAGGTATCTCCTCAGCTCATCCAAGGCGGCCTCAGCCCAGCGTTGGCTGCTGAACACCACGGCCAGCGTAGCCTGGCTGGTCTCCTCGTCCCTCCCGGTGATGGTGCTGGCCTCGCAGCCTGCAGGGCCCGTCCCAGGGCTGTCTGGTCGTCCCTGCCAGTCCTTCCCCCCGGCCAGGCTCTTGAGGAGATCCTGTGACCATCTTCTCCGGGCTCACGATGCAGGAACCGTCGTCCTCGAAAAGGGCCCGGGTGGTGGTCTCGGACCGGTGCTGCCGGATGGGGAAGTCCCTGCAGGTCTCCTGATCCAACTCCTCTTCAACCCGGGAAGCCCGGTTGCCCAGTTCGGCGCCCAACCAGCCCGCGATTGGCCCTCCCCAAAAAGCCAAAGCCTGCCTCGCCCAGGTTGGTTCAAAATGTTGGGAACCAAATAAAAGGAGACTGGATCATGGAAAATACCCAGGAATATTCCATTCACCCGCTGGCGCTTCTGTCGCCGGACAGGACTCCCGAAGAACAGGCGGTGCTGGTGGAGAGCATATCCGAGCTGGATCAACTGGTGCCCATTACCCGCTGGGGCAACCAGATCGTAGATGGCCGGCACCGGCTGCACGCGTGCAATGAGCTTGGGTTGTAGCCCAGGTTTCAAGACCTCCCTGACGACGCTGACGTAAAGGGGCAGGTGATGGCCCGACAGGTGTTGGGGCGGACCATGTCGGACAGCCAAAAGGCGGCTTACCTCGCCGAACTCTGCTTGTGGTCACCCCCCGGGCGCCCCCGGGCCGATGACGAACACTCTGCATGAATGCAGAGTTTAACGGTGGAAGAGGCAGCGAAGCAGGGAGGGGTAGGCCCCCGCCTGGTGGGCTACGGCAAGAAGGTTGTTTCACCCGAGAGCACTGCAATTCCGGAATTGCGTAGAGCCCTGCGCCAGGGTCAGATCAAAGCCATCGACGCTTGTCAGGTGTTGGACGAACCGCCCGAGGTGCAGCAGAGGGCATTGAATCTCGTGATCAATGGGAAGGCCAGGACGATCTCCCGGGCCATCCGGAAGGTGAAGCAGGAGGCCTCCCCCCTAACGATGCCGAGCAACACCCATCCATTCGGAGGAGTCCCATCAAGGACACCGTTACCATCCACTCGGTTCCAGTAGAAGACCTGCACTCCATCGTGCCTCAGGCCAGCGTGGACGCGATAATAGCCAAGGTCCATCATGACAAGGACCTCCTTGCGTCGTGCAAAAAGCTCTCAACATTTGCGGTGCATGCCCTCAATGATAGGGGAGTAATGGTCGTCATTGGTCTGAGTCAACACCTCCCGGTGCTGTTGAACGGCCTGTTCAACAACCGGCTGGCCTTTGTCGATGAGTGGAGCATCGCCCTTGCCGGACCACCGATACAACTGGAAAAGCGGGCGCATGATATTTCCATATCGCACCTGCCCGCGCTCGTCTTTGGCAAGAAATCCTTCCGCCCTCTGGATCTCAACAACCAAATCAGTATCCCTGAGCCGGGACTCTTGCCCCCTGGACTGGGCCGCACCGGCGCGGCTTTCGAGGAACTCACGGACATCTTCACCCGCCCGGGCCAGCGCGTGTGCAACCCGGCTATGTGGGGCGAGCACTGGTCGGCGCTGGCAGCCCGGAAAACCCGCTGTGACTTCATCGGCGCCGACCATTCGGAAAAAGGGATTGCCTCCATCTGGAAGAAGATGTACGCCGCGGAAGCAAGGTTGGTTACCGGAAGCGCCTCCATCGATGAACACTCGGATTCAGGACACTCCGGAAACGGCGCCGCCTGAATGGCGATAGCGGTGGTGTCGACACGGCCCAACCATCGCGCCAAATCCCGGGTCCCGCGACTTTGCTTACCATGTTGAAGACATGGGGCAGCGGTCCTAAGGCCCCACGTCCAACCGACCAGGGCACAACGCGAGGTGAACAATGAACGTGGACGAGACGCTCCGGCAACGACCGACCACTCCGGACCCCGACCAGGAACGGGCCGCCGGTGCTTCAGAAAGATTTGTTCTGATCACCGGGGTCCCCGGCTCGGGCAGGACGTACACCCTGGTCGAAACCATCGCCTCACTGCTGAAGAACGGGGCAACTCCGGCCCAGATCCGGTGCCTCACCTGCACCACCCACGGCAAACTGGACCTGGAGCACAGGTTGGAACTGCACCCAGTGACCCGCGAAGTTCTGTCCGAGATCATGGTTGCCCCGTTCCCCGAGTTGGCGCTGAACATCCTCTACACCCCGGGAGTGGACATCCCGGGCGCACCCCGGGGCTTCACCCTCTGGGACCGCCGGCAGGCCGACCAGGCATTCGAGGACCTGGTCGCCGCCCACTTCGACCCAGCCCCAAAGCCCCGGGCCATCCGCCGGGCAATCGCCTGGGCCCACCTGAACCGGCAACGGCATGCCGACGAGCCCCTGCCCGCCGAGGAGAGGTGGTGGCTGGAAGCGGTGGAATTGGTGTCCCATCGAAAGAGGCAGGATGGCGTGCTGGCCTACGACGACCTGGTGCCCGCCGCCGTCAGCGCCATGAAATCGGTGCCCGGGGTCGCAGACCGTCACCGGAACCAGAGGGACGTCCACTGGGGGGTCGATGACTTCCAGGAGATCACCCCGGCCCAATATGACCTCCTCATGCTGGGCCTCGGACCCGAGGGTTCCATCACCGTCAGCTACAACGCCGACGGGGCGGTGGGAGTGAGCAGGGGATCCAGCCCCGGCATGCTGGACCAGTTCGTGCTGGAAGCGGGCCCCCGGGGCCCGGGCGTCTACGTGCTCTCCACCAACCACCGCAGCTCCCCTCCGCTGGGCAAGATAGTCGACAGGCTCACGCCCCAGCAACTTGCCGGGGATACCAGGCCGGACGGAGGGGCGATACCGAGAAGGGGCCGCCCCCGACTGACCGCGGTGGAGGGGCGGCCGGTGGACCAGGGCGCCCGGGTGCTGACCGACGCCCGGTGGCTGCACGAACAGTACGGACGCCCATGGGAGGAGATGGCCGTCCTCTACGACCGGTCCGCGACCTTCGACGGGATCCGGACCATGGCCATCGCCCGAGGCATCCCCCACACCGTCCTGGGAGGGGACGGGTTCCGGGACGGAGACGCTGACTCGGTCCTCGCCATGCTCCAGCTGGCGGCCAACCCCCGGGACCCCGGCTCATTCCGCCGTGCGGCATCGACCTCCAGGCGGGCTCCCCGCCTGTTGGATTCCAAAGCGGCGCAGGCCGTCTATTCCACGGCGCGAACGCAGCGCTGCGACCTCATCAGCGCGGCGGAGATCCGCCTGGCCGGCTACAGGGACGGCAGCAGAGCCCACCGCGACCTGGAACACGTCACCGAGGCGTCGCGCATCCTGCAGCGGATGATATCGGACCGCAACACCACCATCCATGAGCTATGCCAGGTGGCGTGGAGACTCCTCCGGGTGGGACAGGGGGTAACCCCGGGGGAACCCGCCGACCCCCAGACCCGGTTGCTGTTCCGGTGGGCCAGGGAGCAGGATTCGGCCCCGGGGACTCTTCCCGAGAGACTGCCGTGGTTTCTGTATACCATGAACCCCGACGTCAATCGGGACCAGCTGCCCCTGGAGAGGAACGACCCCCTGGACAGCGGCCGGGGCATGACCTTCAGCACCATAGAGGCGGCCGCGGGCCTCGAGTGGGGAACCGTCTTCCTGGTGAATACCACGGAAGCCAGCTTCCCGGGGAAGCCTGGCCAGGATGGCGGGGAACGCGTGCTTCGGGCTCGCCGGAGGTTCTACCAGGCCTCCACCCGGGCCCGGGACGAACTGCGGTACTACTACCCGGTGATCAGCGGGGAGACCTGGCATGCCCAGCCCTCCAGTCTCCTGGAAGGGCTGGAGGACGGCCTGCTGGAGCGGATATGGATTGGGCCCCGGGACCCCTGGTAGAAGGGCGGCACCATCCGTCAATACCACCAGCGCGATGTGCGGGACTCGGGGAATCTTCGGGCCGGCACCAACCGGCGGGAATCCCGGGCACTCGGGACTACAACCGGAAGACCGCCGGAATTCCCCTCCGGATGGAGAGGACACACCCGGATGGTGAAATTAAGCTTGTAGGCCCTAACAAGGACCATCCCGCTTCCCCCTGGCCTACCGCGAGTACGAGACCGGGAAACGTGGAGCACACCGGGATGCTTGGGCCCACCGTCATCGGGTCGGTTTGTTGTCCGGAAACTCCGAGCACATCCCCAACCGGTTAGCCCTGTGCCGGGGCACCCCCTGCTGGTCTCTGGAACCCCGTCCGGCTGTTTTGCCCGACCGGAACCGCCCAGCTGAAGGCCGGCGCCGGTCGGCCCGGATTGAAAATGCACATAGCCATGGTTGACCCCTTCGGGAAGAGACGAACCGGTTGTCCGGATTTCTGCCGCAGTCCGCGCAGTTCCGGGGATGTTGTGCAGGGGTCCCCTGTAAGACCGCCAACCCGCATCGGCGATGGTGCCGGTTGCTGGCCGGAGTACCGGCCCGGGCATCGGAGGCCGCTGGTAATCCCAGGCGATGACAGCAATGATGATGGTGATGACGGGGTACCCGGGGAGTGCTCCGGACCGGCCTCCGGTGTCAGCGAGAACGAGAACGGGACCAGGTCAGGCCCGTCCGTTGGAACGGGCCGCGGGGAGCGGTCGGGGACCGGATACCCTGGGATGGGCGCCGGCGGGTGCTCGAAGCCGCACCGGGCTCCCGTAGTCCGACCAGGTCCTGTCGTTGTCCAGGGGCCCGTGTTCTTCCAGCCGGTCCCTGGTCGTGGTGATCATGGGGATCCCCAGTTCAAGGCCCTCTTCCTGGAAATTCCGTTCCGCCGCGTCGGTTTCGGCGATCAGCGCCATCGGCCAGTCGTCCTGACGGCGGGGATTCGCGTATCCCAACTCCTTGGCCCTCACCCGTTCACCGCTCCGGGCGGTGCGTTCCAGTTCGAAGTAGATCCAGGTGGGACCGAAGACGTCGCTGTCCAGGAAACCGACGATGTCCGGCGCAATGGCGCCGTCGCCCATATGTTCCCAGGAACGCTCCCCGGTGGCCACCGGGACACCGGCCTTCGACAGCTGGACATAGAGGCGGGTCAGGCGGTCCTCGTGGGTCTGGCGGCTGCCCCGCCGGCCCCGGTTATCCTTTCCCTTGCCCTGTCCACCAGAGGCGCCGGATGTCTTGCCCTTCTCCTTCGTTGTGGCCGACCTGACCCGGTCCCTCAGGACCAGGTGGTTCCGGCCCGTGGATGACAGTGCGTATCTGTTTCCCCTCTCCTTCGCCAGCTGGAGACACTGCACCAGACCCCGTTTGACCAGGACTGCCAGCCGCCGGACCACGGCTCGGCCCGGGTCCACCTCTCCCAGAGCTTCCCGGATCGCGCGGGCCGGAATCCAGGGCCGTTCCGCCAGGAGGTCCAGGATGCTGTTGGTCAGAACACTACCCTCCCGGCCCCATACGTAGCTCTCATCCTTGCCATTCTTGGCCCAGGGTGACGACCGCACACGCCGCACCCACGGCCACCCGCCCATGTCACCCGGTTGGAAGGGCTGATGGATCCAGCCCCGGCCTTCCAGGGAACGGTCAGCTCCGAACGTCGTTCCATCGGCGGTACACCACACCGAAACCCGGTCGCCGACCATCCCGTACCGGCGAATGACCCGGGAGACCACCGCTTCCTGGAACCGGTCCGAGGCCAGCACCAAAATACGGCTCGGCCAGGCCGGCTCCCAGCTGGTTGACAGCCGCACCATGTCCAGCCCGAGGGATTCGACCAGCCCGTTGATGTCTGCGCCCCGTTGCAGGGCGCCGCTCCAAAGGGCAAGGACCCATCCGTCCCTGTATTTCACGGCGAAATCGAAGGTCACGTGGTCCGCCCACAGCAGTGTTTCAAAGGGACCCAGGTCGTTTACCCTGGCCGCCGCCGGATAGCCCCACTCCACGGCGGGGAGGCGCTGGAGCAGCCTGGAGCGCCCGAATTCGCCATGCCAGGGGGAAGGGGTGCCGGACACCAGCGCCAGGCCCGCGTCGGTCAACCAATAGCGTCGGACCTTGTCACGGGTCCACCCAAGTTGGGCCGAATCCACCAGCTTCGCTTTCCCCAGCGCTTTGACGGCTTCGTACACCCGGGAGCGCGGCAACCTCCCCAGCGCGATGAAGTCCTCGATGGCGGCGAGGGGCAACTGCCCCATCACGCGGAGGACATCCAGTTCTTTGGGGCCTATCTTCGACCGGTCATCGCTCTGGGCGGTCAACATGGGAACCTCCTCATTGCGGTCAGGTCCGCTGTGGATTCCTTCTTCGCGGGAGCGAGCCGGGGATTGCGGCATTCAAAGATCACTCCCCGTCCTCCCCGTTGGCCGGCGGCCTGCCATCCAACCACACGCGGAGGTCCCCCCATCGCCAGCCGACGGCCCTGGGGCCGATTTGTCTCGACTGGGGGAAGAGCCTTGCCCTGGTCAGCCGGTCGATCGTGCTGCGGGACAATCCGGTGATTTCCATCACCTCCGGCAGCCTCAACAGCCTGTAATCATCGAAGTCCATAATTCCCTCCCCATCCAGAGGTTCGTTGATTCCCAGGTTCCCCAGACCCCGGTTCATATCGCGCCCGACGCTCCTGGGTGGGAAACCGTGTGGTCAGAGCCTTTCTCCCGCCCCGGGCCATCCGGTGGGAAAGGCGCCGGTTCCCATTAGCGTAGCCGAGGTTCTATGGTTGATTGTTGTGCATGCTCGTCATTGATCTCCGGACCATCCGGAGTCCTGTCGCCGGGTTCCAGTCAGCGTAGCCGACGACTCGAGGTCGATTGTTGTGCATGTCCATCCGGCACTGGCAGCGGAAAGTGGATCGGGCCTTGAACAGCCCTCCGGGGTAGAATGGATGGAATGGAGACGGGGGTTCCCGGAACCACGTCCATGCCTTTGGTCGAGAATTCAGCGGGACCGGGTTTGCCATGCTTGCGGAGATATGAGCCGCAGAGTCGAAGGACGGAGCGATGAAGGTCAGGAAGGGAATGGCGATTTGATGGTGATGGTCACCGGGGCAGCCGGATTTGGCGGTTCCCGCCTCGCCGAGGCTCTGCTGGACCTGGGCCACTCCGTTACCGGGTTGGACGTCCTAGCCCCGAACCACGCCGAGGCGTTACGGCGTCAGTTCGCCCACCCCAACTTCCGGTACGTGTGGAAGAGCGTCCAGGATATCCAGCCTGCGGACATCGCCGGTCACTCGGTGGTGGCACACCTTGCCGCCCAGCCGGACACCCCAATGGCCTTCGAGTCTCCCCGCTACACGGTGATGCAGAACGTCGCGGGAACGGTCGAGTTGCTGGAGGCGGTGCGGCATGCCGGAGGAGTATCCAAGGTCCTCTTCGCCGGGTCGGGCAACGAGCTGGGCCGCCCCCGCTACCTGCCCATGGACGAGGACCACCCGCTGACTCCCCACAACCCCTATGGGTTCTCCAAGGCGGCGGGAGAGCTGGCCATGTGGGCCTGGCACCGAGCCTACGACATTCCCTCGGTGGTACTGTCCACCGGCGTGGTCATCGGGCCCGGCATGCGGCGGGAGGTGTTCATTTTCAAGTGGCTCTGGAACGCATTGCAAGGCCGCCCCATCGTGGTGGAGGGCGGGAGACAGACCAGGGACGTCACCTTCATCGACGATGTGGTGGAGGCCTGGGTGAATGCCATCCAGGCCCCGGTGGATGATGTTGTGGGGCAGAAGTTCTACGTGGGATGCGGAGAGGAAATCACCGTGGAGGACCTGGCCGTCATGTGCCGGGACACCGCCGGTACCAGCGTCCCCATCGAGTACGTGGACTACCGGCCCGGGGAGGAGGGACAACGCGAGGTTTTCAGCACCCGCAAAGCCCGGCAGGTGCTGGGTTACAGCGCCAGCGTGCCCGCCGCCGAGGCCGTCCGCCTAACCGCCGAGTGGGTGAGAACCCTAATCGAGGCCAGGCCAGGAGAAGTGCAGCCGCCCGTCCCACCTCCATAGCAACAGACCATCCAGGTACCCTGGCCAGGGAAAATCGTCCACCTCCAGCCGGTAGAGGTGGCCGACAAGCACCGCGAGGATGGCATCATGGGTGACGTGGATGTTCAGCAACCCGTTCCTTCCCAGGTCACCAGCGGCCATCTCCAGGAGCAGCTTCACTCCCTCGCCCGTGGGCCGCATTCCCGGCGGTGGCAGCCCGTCGTCGAGCTGCTGCCGCACCAGTTCACGGATCCCAATCTCCAGCAAGAAAGGCCCGCATACTGACGGATCGACGACGAAGGGGCCGTGGTCTCCGAGCAGGCGGTCGGAGACCGGCTCAGCTTCCCAGCCGGCTCCCCGGGCCATTGCCCTGGCGGTGTCGATGCACCTGGGCAGGGGACTGGACCTGAACACGGACAACTCCCGAGGAGAAAGAAGGGACCCCAGTCCCTCTGCGGACGCAATGCCGGCGGCGGTTAACGGAACAGCGTCTCCGAAGGTGCCCGCGGGAATCGCCTCCCGCTCGGCGTGCCGGAGGGCCAGGGAGACATCGACGCCGGCGGGTACGAGGGAAAGACGATCAGCTATGGAGGCAACCGTATCGGGCAGGGTCATATTGCCCGGGCCCGGATTACCGAACTCACTGCCAGGGTTTCCACCACATCCAGCACCCGGAATCCGGCGTCGGACAACAGTTTTCCATACTGGTCCGCCGACCGTTCCATCCCGCCGGTGGTGACCAGCATGTTCAGGTCCAACAGGCCGCCTGAAGGGGAATCATCCACCATCATTTCGATGAGGTACAGGCAACCACCGTCCGTCATGGCCTCCCGGGCCCGTTTCAGGATCATCGCCACCTCAAGGTCGGGCCAGTCGTGGAGCACCCGGGCCAGGATGACCGCATCGGCCCTTTCCGGCCATGTCTCGAAGAGGTCACCCGCGACGAGGCCGCAACTTCCAGCCACATCCCCGGGCACCACGGCTGCATCAACCACCTCCGGCCGGTCCATTACTGTGGCCGCGAGTCCCGGGAAGGAACGCACGAGGGTGAAGGCAAGCTCGCCGGTGCCGCCGCCCGCGTCCAGGACGCGCCGGTGAATCCCGAAGTCCACCACTTCCGGGAGCCACCGGTAGTCGTGCCTGGCGTAGGATGCCAGGGCACGGTGGTATTCCCGCAACTCCTCGGGCCGTTCCCCCAGGTGCTCGAAGAAACCCATTCCGACGGTCTCCATAAAGCTTGACAGGCCGGTCCGCAGCGACTGGGTGATTCCGGTCCAGGCGTCCCGGGTTTTGCCGGCCCACATCAGCGCGGCGTCGGCCATGGAATGGGGATGGGAACGCTCCAGGTACCGGCCCTTGCCCGTGGCGCTGAAGGTCCCGTCCCTGGCCTGGGTTACCAGGTCCAGCTCGGCGAGGGCCCTCATGAGCCGGGGTCCCATTCCAACGGCCAGACCCAACTCCTTCTCCAGTTGGCCGGCCCGGGCCGGAAGGGCGTCTAAGACCCCCAGCTCCACCGCGGCCCGGATGGTCTGGGTCCGCCAGTATCCGACCATGTCCGCCGACAGGTCCTCCAGGGAAGAGCGTAGCGGTGGCCGAAGTTCCAGCACCGTCTCTCCGGACTCGTCGATGACCGCCAGGGAGCCGTCGAATCCCTGAACCCGGGCCTGCCCGTTGTAGAAAGGCTCCACGTTCTCAAACCGCCGGTCATAGACCGCCTCCCCCGACGGGTCGATGTGGTGCCACCCCCGGGAGTCGCGGGCCCGGGCGTGGTCCTTGTGGAACACGTCCAGGTCCAGGAACCACCGCCCGTGGATCAGGTTGCCATCCCGGTCGATGTGAGAATGCCTCCCGTCATCCCGCTGGACAACCGCCATTCCGTCCCGGAAATCGCCGGCGTAGCGGTACCTCTGGTCGTAGGCCGCAACTCCTTCCGCCGTGAGATGGAAGTAACGGCCTGCGCCGTCCCGCACAGGGCAGCGTCCTTCCTGGAAGTTGCCGCACCAGGCGTAGCGCTCCGGGTACAGGGAATTCCCGTCGGGCAGGATGTGAAACCACTCTTCCGAGGAGTGGACTGCCGCCCGGCCCTCGTAGAACCCGAAGGTGCGCCGGTGCCGCTCCCTATAGGCGGGACGGCCGTCAGGAGTGATGTGGTAAGCTCCCGAGTCGTCCAGCACCGGGGCCAACCCCGGCGCATGGAACTTCAGCACTTCCTGGAACCGGAATGCGTAGGCCGGGTTCCCCCAAGCAACGTGATGGGTGCCATCGGGCGAAACGCGGAGTTCCCTCCAACCGGCGGTCACGAGTTCACCGGCCTTCTCATGTTGCACCCCCGGCACAGGGAGCGCTCCATGTGGTTTTCCCGCAGGTGCTGGTACTCTGACCCTTCCCAAATCTCGTAGAGGCTCGTCCCATTGACGTTGCCGAAGTCCCCCAGGGTACGGCGCAGGGCGTCGGGTGCGCAGCACGGGTTGAACCTCCCGTCGGAGGCTACCCATGCCTCTTTCCCCAGGAAGGGACACTCGGCACCGGCGGAGATGTCATCCCCATCATTGGGATCGAGCCTGAAGACATTGTCCAGCACGACGCGGCTCCCATCGGGCAGGCGGTGTTCCTCGGCGGCCAGGTAGGCCTGGTCTACCACCTGGTTCCAACCCTCGATTGCCTCAGGGCTCCGCCGCAGGAACTGGCCGGCCAACTGGGCGAAATGAACCCACAGGTGGTGTCCCTTCACCCGGTCCACGCTCATCTCCGCCGCCAATCGGACCACGCCGGGGAGTTCCCGGTAGTTGACCTCCATGAAGGTCATCTGGAAGGTCACGCTGCATCGGTTGCCGCCGCCCGCGGCGTGGGCGTCCCGCACACGGATGAAGGTGCGGACGTTCTCCAGCACCCGCTCCCAACTGGAGCCCAGCATCACCGACTCCTGGGTGGATCCCGTGGCCCCGTTCCAGGACACCTTGACGTCGGAGGTCACCGGAACAATGCGGTCGGCCCATGCCTCCGCTCCCCGCCCCGGGAAGGTGCCGTTGGTGGTCAGGTTCAGCTTCACCCCGTACTCGGCGCACAGGTCCAGGATCTCGTCGAAGTGCCGGTAGAGCAGCGGCTCCCCCATGGTCGAAGGGATGATCTCCCGCAGCGGGGTCCCCGCCGACTCGGCCAGCACGCCTCGGATCAGGCCGATGTCCATCCGGCGGCGTGGTCGCCCTTCCTTCCTCCGGTCAGTCTGGGTGTTGCTGTGAGGAGAATGGTCTTCGCACATGATGCAGTGCAGGTTGCAATCGTCGGGATTGGTGTCGAAGGTGATTCGCCACGGACCCGGTTTCTCACACGGAACCGGACCCGCTTTGGGCGACCCGCTGGGCAAGGTGGTTTCCTTTTGGGCCATTCCTATCTTCCTCCCCCAAGCAATCCGGTGTAGATGCTCTCCACCGCCAGCGAATGCTCCACCATATCCGGCACGTTCCCGTCCGCGGATTGCAGGTACCCGCGGCTGCCTAGCCGCCGCGCCAGGGCAGGATCGTCGGCCAGCCGTTGCATCTCCCGCGCCAACGACTCCGGGTCCCGGTGGTTGAACAGCAGCCCGTTCTCCTCGTGGTGGACATACTCGGCCATCCCGCCGTAGTCGCCGGTGATCACCGGCACCCGGGCCTGCAGCGCCTCGTGGATCACCAGCGGCGAGTTCTCCGCCCAGATGGACGGCACGACAATGACGTCGCACCGATTGAACACCTCGGGCACGATATCCTGGTTCCGGTACTCTCCCATCCACTTGACCCGGTCCCCCGCCGTCCCGGGCGAACTCCGGGCCAGGGCCTTCAACCCCGCCGTCTCCACTCCCAGGTCCCGCCCCCAGATCCGGAGGACGGGCTCGCCCTCCAGGGCACCGAAGGCCTGGACCAGGTGGTCCACCCCCTTGGCGGGGATGTGGGTGCCGATGTAGCCGAAGGTGAAGGGCTCCCCCTCGGCCCGTTGCCTCCCCCGGAGACGGTCCAGGTGGAACCCGTAGTCCAGGTAGACCAGCTTCCCGGCGGGAAGACCGAACTCGTCCCGGAATCTCCTCAGCAGATACATGGCGGGGGCGATGAAGACGTCCACTGCATCGCAGGCCTGCCGCACGTGGGCCATCCGGGTGCCCACCCACCGTGTCCAATAGGCGGCGTCCGCCTCGTACTCGGCAGCACTCCCCCCGAAGTACCTGCAGTAGCACCGCTCGGCGCACTTCCGGTCCTCCTGCCCATCGCAGACCGCCCAGTTGTCCGACGGGTTGACGGGGTACATCTGGATGAACTGTCCCCGGGGGCACATCAGCCAGTAGTCGTGGAGGGTCAAAACCACCGGGATCTTTCGCTCCCTGGCTTCGAATACCAGGGACGTGGAAAGGTGGTTCAGGTGCCCGATGTGGACAATGTCGGGATGCCACTCGTCCAGCAGGTTGCCGAAGGCCCCGTCTACCGCCGGATGAATGTAGGCGTCTCTCGCCCGGGCCATGTTGATCAGGCGGAGCGCGATGCGAGGATCGGCGGGGTCGGTCTCATCCTGCAGGGCATACTCGGGCAGGAAGGCGTTCTCCTGCCTTGCGAAGATCCGCACCTCGTGCCTGTCGGCCAGGGCCTGCGCCAGCCCCTGGGTGTATACCTCGGAGCCGGCGTTGTACCGCATCGGGTAGCCGTGGATGACCTGCAGAATCTTCATGGCGTCCTCGGACGAATGTTAGCACACCGGCTTCCCACCAATCCGGCGGTGGACATGCGATAATCTTCATGAGGTTGGCTTCAGGCCATTTCCCTCGATGCCGGTTTCTTCCGCCGGTCCTTGGAGGCCTTGCGATGCCAGGGACAGGGGGGTGTCCGACAACCCCTTGGTGTCCGGTAAGGCCGAACCGGCCCGTTGTTCGGGGTTTCAGAGGGATCGGGCGCCCGGCCTGCGTTTCCCAGCCATGATACCGGCAACCCATGGGACGGGGCGATGAAGGTCAAGAGCGGGGGAGGAAAGGAAATAACCACTCTCAGCGACTGGGAAGGGTGGTTCAAGTCCAGACGCGACCCCCAACAGTGGAAGGACGGCAGGAGTGCTTATTCCTTGGCCGATTTCATTATCAACAGGAACGGAGCTTCCCACCTGGAGTCGGTTCTGGCCACCGTCCTGGCCACCCGCGTCGTCCTCGACACCGCGACGCCTGAAATGGCAGCGAAGTTCGACTCGTACCGTAACCCCGCTCAACTGGACCTGGGGATCTGCGGTCATACCGCTGAGGGTCAGAGCCTTTTCGTTGGGGTGGAAGCCAAGGTTGACGAACCTTTTGACGACAAAACTGTGGGAGCTTACTACCAGGCCGCATTGATTGACCGGAACATGGGCAAGGGAACCAGGGTTCCCGGAAGGATCAGGGGTCTGGTATCGCTGTACGCGCCCGGCCGAATTGACGAGGTGCTACGCAGCATTGGGCCAATTCGCTATCAGCTTCTCACCGGCACGGCGGGGACGGTTGCAATTTGCAAGGCAATCTCGGTATTCCTGGTGCTGGTCTTCAGAACGTCCCTCTACGACGAGGTAAAGGGGGAGGAGAATCGACAGGACTATCGGGAGTTCATCGAACGGGTTCACGGCAGGGCCGTCTCCGGTATTTCCAGCGGAGTCGTCGCCCACGAAGTCGCGGTGGGCGGGAGGCCGCTGATCTGCATCTACCAGGACATCGAGCGGTTTTGAGTGGATCTCTCGATTATGCGGAACATCTTTCCGTCGAAATAACGGAGAGGTACCATTCTCAAAAATGCTTCGTATGGAGCCCGTGCCGGAGCTGGCCTTTTGTGTGGTAAGATTTGTGGGAAAATAAGGAAGAGTGCTGATAATAAGGCCAATATCAAGCTTGTTATACCAATAATACTAGTCCCGCCCTATCCGCCAGTAAATCGTTAAGATATGTGTAGAATAGGTGTTATTGAGACCGCCTTCCCGATTTGTGTACCAATTTATGTACCGATAAATTGACGGTACTTCTGCCGGACGGCGGGGGCTTTACCGTTTCGTTTCCCAAGGAAGACCCAGGGCCATTAGGGACGGGACAATTTGTTTTCACACCTCTCACGCCATAACGTTAAGTTTATGTGTCTCGTTCCTAGGTTTCTTCTTGGCCCAGGTTTCACAAGCTAAATCTTGGCCTACTATGAGACCACCTCGAATCGCTGCTCCGTTCCTTCTTCGTTTCATTCCCTTTGGGCACTCCGCCAAGGCGATCGCTGTAACCTTGTCGCACCGCTGGTCGAGCAAATAAGCTGGGAGAAGTCCCACTGGCGTCTGGCAACAACGGTTTTGTCTACAAGAACCTAGCGTTTAGGCCGACTGCCTCGACCTCCTCTACCAGTTGGGAAGGGAAGATCGTTCAATAACGGTCCTATACCTACGGAGTCGTACAAGGACTGGTTGACCTTAAGCCGGTCTCTTTCGCACAGCGTCGAGTAAGACTTCGGCGAAGCTGCCATCATCCCTGAGCCATTTCCCATAATCGCTTGGATTACATCGACTCCATAGTCGTTATCAACTTGTGATTTGGCTGCCGCTCGGGTCAACCGTTCGTAGTCTGCCTCCACAGACCCTGCCATTTCCGCCAGATACAACATCACCATTTTGTGGGAATCCCCGTGGTCTGGAAACACTACTGCGATCACCCCGTTTCTGGAAAGGATGCAGGCGGCGAAATTCAGCTTCGATCTAAAACCTAAGGCTTCCCACCCTATTAGTCCGGAAGAAACTCTTCCTTCCGATTGATTCGAGTACCAAGCTCTTCCAAAAAACCGGGAAGCATTCTCGGCCATCCTGCGAGCCGTCTCGTTCTCTTCGACGAGTTTGTGCCAGACCACACGTTGGGATGGAGTAGTGTTGCGCATGCCGATAGGCCGCCAAGTGGACAACAGCCGCCGCTCGTGTCGGCGAAGGTCCAAGCCGCACAGTACAGTGCGGTGGCACGTTTGCAATCGGACTCTCGGGTCGCCGAAGTCTGGGTTGACAGCATCCAGAAGGTAGTATTCGGGATCGTGAATCTCACACGCCAACGGCCTAGTGCATGCTTCGTGTGTTCCGACGGGGCGTGGGGCGAAAGTCGCCGGGTCGGCTAGGTCAACGGGATGGGCCTCGTCACTCCGAAGGTAGAGGCGCTGCCATTCGGCTACATGCCACTCCATCTCTAATACTTTGCCGGACTTGGGGTGCTTCAACTTGTTCAAAACCGACGCCCTAGAGATGACATGGCGGCGGTCATAAACGGGCCGTCCGCAGATCTCTCCTTGTTCACTCGTCACGAAGCTGCACACACCCACGTACTGGTCGAACTTGGCTCGAAAGTCCCGTGTAAACTTTTTGAGGTTTCCTTTGCCTCGTTTCTCTACCCAATGCGGGAAGTGCATTCCAACCATAACTTGTCGTCTCGCGTTGCTTCTCAGTAGTCTTAAAAGCTGTAAATCCGTTCTCCTTGAGGAATCATTCGGTTGCCGCAATGACCGTCGGTTGGTTGGTTTGGTCAGTCGGGCTTAGCCCAACCTTCCGACAGGACCTCGGCCTGTTCGAGGACGGTCAGGGTGGCCTTTTCTTGCTTGTCGGGCGGGTAGCCGTATTTGCGGAGGATGCGGCGGACAACGACGCGGAGCTGGGCGCGGACGTTCTCGCGGAGGGTCCAGTCGATGGTGACGTTGTTGCGGACGCTCTCGACGAGCTCCCGGGCGATGTCGCGGAGGGTTTCGTCGCCCAGCACCTGAACAGCGCTGTCGTTGGTCTCCAGGGCGTCGTAGAAGGCCAATTCGTCCTCGTTCAGGCCCATCTTTTCGCCCCGGGCGTTCGCTTCGCGCATTTCGCGGGCCAGTTGTATCAGATCCTCGATGACCTGGGCGGCCTCGATGGCCCGGTTCTGGTAGCGGCGGAGGGACTGTTCCAGCATCTCGGCGAAGGAGCGGGCCTGGACGACGTTGGTGCGCCGCCGGATGGAAAGTTCTCCCCGGAGCAACTTCTGCAGCAGTTCCACGGCCAGGTTACGCTGGGGCATGCCCTGTACCTCCGCAAGGAATTCATCGGACAGGACGGAGACGTCGGGCTTCTCCAAGCCAGCGGCTGAGAAAATGTCTATCACGCCTTCGGAAGCCACAGCACGGGAGACTATTTGTCGCACGGCGAGATCCAGGTCTTCTTCAGCACGGGTTTGCGAAGGCGACGCCTTCGACAAGGCAGCCCGCACCTGCTGGAAGAAGCCGACGTCGTCCCGAATGCGGTGGGTTTCCTCGTCGGGGACGGCCAGAGCAAAGGCCCGTGACAGCTCACGCACGGCCACGATGCAGCGGTCCTTGCCGTTTTCCTGGGAGAGGATGTGTTCCTGGGCTGGAGGAATCAGCGCCACGCGTTCCGCTGGGGTGCCAGTGGTCCAATTGGACCAGTCGAAACCATGGAACAAAGCGCAGCATACTTCGTGCTTCTCCAGCATGACCGCCACCGCCTCTTCCTTGTCGATGGCCGTCCGGCCGGTGCCGCCGCTCTCTGAGTATGTGACCAGAGCCTTCCGCAGGTCCTGGGCGATTCCCAGGTAGTCCACCACCAGGCCGCCGGGCTTGTCCTTGAACACCCGGTTGACCCGGGCGATGGCCTGCATCAGGCCGTGGCCCCGCATCGGCTTGTCCAGATACATGGTGTGCAGGCTGGGGGCGTCGAAGCCGGTGAGCCACATGTCCCGCACTAGCACTACCCGAAAGGGATCCTCGGGGTCGCGGAAACGGTTGGCCAGGGCCTCCCGCCGGGACTTGTTTCTAACGTGCTGCTGCCAGTCGGGAGGGTCGGAGGCGGAGCCGGTCATTACCACCTTGATGCTGCCCCTGCCGTCATCCGCGTCGTTCCAGTCGGGGCGGAGGCGCACCAGTTCTTTGTAGAGGTCGACGCAGATGCGGCGGCTCATGCAGACCACCATGGCCTTGCCCTCAAGGGCTTCCAGGCGCTGCTCGAAGTGGTCGACAATGTCCCGGGCGACCTGCTGGATACGGTTCTCCGCGCCCACCACCGCTTCCAACTGGGCCCACTTGGTCTTCAGACGCTCCTTGCGCTCGATCTCCTCGCCCTCGGTGGCCTCCTCGAAGTCGGGATCGATGGTGGGCTGCTCGTCACGGTCCAAGACCAGCCTCGCCAGTCGGCTCTCGTAGTGGATGGGGACCGTGGCGCCGTCCTCGACGGAACGCTGGATGTCGTAGACGCTGATGTAGTCGCCGAAGACGGCGCGGGTGTTGGCGTCCTCTAGCTCGATGGGCGTGCCGGTGAAGCCGACGAAGGAAGCGTTAGGCAGGGCGTCCCGCATGTGGCGGGCGAAGCCGTCCACGAAATCGTACTGGCTGCGGTGGGCCTCGTCGGCGATGACCACGACGTTGTGCCGTTCTGACAGGGTCGGAAAGGTGTCGCCCCACTCCTCGGGGAGGAACTTCTGGATGGTGGTGAAGACCACGCCTCCCGCGGCCACCGACAACCTACTCCGCAGGTCGGCGCGGCTTTCGGCCTGAACCGGCGGCTGGCGCAGCAGGTCCTGGCAGCGGGAGAAGGTGGTGAAGAGCTGGTCGTCCAAGTCGTTGCGGTCGGTAAGGACGACGATGGTCGGATTCTCCATGGCCGGTTCGCGGATGATGGCGCCGGCGTAGAAGGCCATGGTCAGGCTCTTGCCCGATCCCTGGGTGTGCCAGACGACGCCGATGCGGCGGTCGCCGGAGGCTCCGCCGGGTCTCCGGCCGGACTCGTACCGTCCCTCAGAACGTTCGGCGGCAACCTGGAGGTCCGCGGCGCGGAGAGTCTCGTCCACGGCGGTGCCGACGGCGTGGAACTGGTGGTAGCCGGCCATCTTCTTGATGAGCCTGCCGCTGCCGTCGTCGTCGAAGACGATGAAGTCCCGCACCAGGGCGAGGAAACGCTCGGGATAGCAGGCCCCTTCCAGGAGAACCTGAAGCTCCGGCATGGCAGAATCGGCCAGTTCCTGGCCGGTAATGGTGCGCCAGGGCTTGAACCACTCCTTGCCGGCGGTGAGGGTCCCGATGCGGGCGGCGAAGCCGTCGGAGACGATGAGGGCCTCGTTCAGGGAGAAGAGGTTGGGGAGCTCGGTCTGGTAGGTCTGGAGCTGCTGCCAGGCGGTCCAGACGGTGGCGTCCTCGTCGGTGGGGTTCTTCAGCTCGATGACGCCCAGAGGGAGGCCGTTGACGAAGAGAACGACGTCGGGGCGGCGGGTGTTGTGGTTCTCGGTAACGGTGAACTGGTTCACGGCCAAACAGTCGTTGGCCGCCCAGTCGTCGAAGTCGATGACTCGGGCCTGTTCGCCGCGGATGGCGCCGTCGGGGGTCCGGTACTCCACCGTCACCCCGGTCACCAGCATCCGGTGGAAGGAGCGGTTGCGGGTCTCCAGGGTTGCGCCTTCGGGATGGGTCAGCCGCCGGAGGGCGTCATTCAGCGCCGATGGGGGCAGGGATGGGTTGAGCTGATAAAGGGCATCCCGCAGCCTCTCCTCGAGCACGGTCTGGCCGTAACCGGCCCGCTCGGCTCCAGGGGTGTCCGGCGCAATATCTGGGCCGTGAGCTGTCTGCCAGCCGAGGTTCGCAAGCCATTCGAGGGCGGCGGACTCGACATCGTTTTCATTGAGGCCGGACGGTAAGATCACCATCGTGTCCCATCGACCTCTAAGCCGTCGAGGAGAGCCGTGATTGACTCGTCATGCGGCAACTCGTACCAGATAGGGAAGATCCCTCTCTCAGTGAGGAAGGACTCTCTAGCTAGTCGGTGGTCGTCGTTGACAGGATTTTCCAGAAAGGCAAAATGCTTGGGCATATTTAGATCTTCCCCAGCGATTTCATGCACAAGGCGAACAATCCTGTCTGGGCCTAAGCTGCACCCAAGGAACAACACGCTGTTGTTGCGATAAAGAAGGGCGATCTCCTCCCTGATGGAGCTGTCCTCCGCGTATGCTTCATCGTATTCTCGGGAAAGCAGCACGCGCCCTTGCTGGTCATTGCAGTCTCCGTGGAGCTTGATTAGGAACCGTCCCTTAGGGTTTTTTAACTGCCGGTAGCGGGCGATATCCCTCCCGCTCAGGGTATGGGCGAAGGGGATCTCATACCAGTAATACAAGTTCTCCAGGACATTGTCCAAATTTATGGTCACCACCAAATTGGGGAATAGATTTGGAAGAAGGCAAACGGAGCCGCCAAGAGAATCCACGTTGTCGATACGTAAATTGTGTTCTACGCGCTCTGCGAAAAGTGCTTGAGGCATATGGTCCGCTAATAGGTCCGCGGCCTCTTCAAAAGCTGAGGAAGAAACCAATTGGTCTAGTTCTGAGGGATCACACTGGGCGTACTGGCCTGTTCTGACGAGGAATTGGGCCCACGTTGGGAGGCCGCTGGTGACAGACATACCTGATCCAACTAAAGGGATTACCTGCTCCCGCTTAACCGCATCGACTAGATCTCGGTAACGATTCCTATTTCCAAAATTTCCAAGCAATTCTTCCCGCAGTCCTTCCTGCTGGGGTTTCCATTCTTCATTTTTCCAGTTCGCGAACTCTTGCTCATAAATGTCAAGTTCCATTGCGGCATCAAAAGGAGAAATTTCCGACGCTCCCAGAAACACACTATCAGCTTCCGTTCCGTCTGGAAGTCTAAATTTGAGTTGATCTTCAAACCATCTCCTGAGGAAGCGGTGTGACGTCACGAAAGGGCCGCCTTTGACAACTCCCCATCAACCAGCCGGGGCAAAAGCGCATCCCGTTGGTCACTCAGGGTATCTATTGCGTCCATGTTCGACTTAACCTTTTGGAACACTTGCTTTACCACTGAACCGAAAACTTCCAAGTCCCCGAGTGGAGGGCATGGTAACAAGTAAGCGCGCAACGCCTCCGCCTGGACCCGTTGGCGACCGGAAGTCCCCGTCATACCCTGGATGGCATATGATCGGAATGTGAGGTCACGAGCCAATAGGTACGCGAACTCTGGCGGAACCGGGAAGATGGAACGCATAACAATGAATTCCGTCGAACCCCAACCCGCCGTGCCTTCAGGCAGGGTTTGAACGAACGCAGTTTTGCCATTTTCTAAACAGGGCGTTATCCGCGCAAGGAGGGTATCCCCGTTCCGGAAGCGAGTTCCTGACGTGAACTCACGGAGCATTGGGCGTAGTGGAGCGGAACCAGTCGTTGGTAATGCTGCCATGTCCAAGTAAGGAGCTAACGTACCTCTCTTCATCGACTCCATGGGGTTCAGCCGGATAATCTGTTCGAGGGGCTTCACCTGCCACCCTTCGGGTATCTGTCCCAATTCCGAGTCAACAAGGCGGTCGGGGAAGTGGGACCAGAGGTCCGGCGGGAGGTAGTGTTCGCGGCTTTCGAGCTTGGCGCGGACGGGGCCGAAGTCGACGAACCAATCTTGGAAGATGGCGCGGACCATCTCCTCCAAGGTTTGGTTCATCCGCTGGTTCAGCTTGATCTTGTCGTCCAGGGTGCCGAGGATGTGGGAAATGGCGCGCTGTTCGGGTAGGGGAGGAATGGGGACTTCGAGAGTGCGCAGGTATGTGACCGGTTGAGCAATTGAAGGAACTCCAACTTGGGAAGTATTTGCCAAAAGTTGGTGCTGCCCTTCCGGCGAATGAAAATAGGCCACGAGGAATTCTGGAAGGACCTGTGAACGGTCGCACCGTAGGTAAAACTGACTTTGAGACACGACGTACCTGTCAAACCGTGAATTCACAGGAATAAAGGCGACTTGTCCGATCGTGCCCCGATGAGTAAGCACGATATCTCCCCGTACAACGTTAGCGTTTCCCAGTTTTTGAGCGTGTTCGTGTGTGATGAAGTCGAAACCCGGCTCGTCATCAACTCTAGTCCCATGCAAATGCTGGCCGCTGATAATGGGCACTCCCTCTTCAACAAAAGTTTCAACTTTGATGGATGACCCGAAAGGGCCCATCGCCACTTTTTCGGCTACATCCTGAATTGTTGTCGTTCGCCATGAGCTATATGCCATCAACACCCCCATCTTCTTCTATTTCCCTGAACTCAGGGATGACAGCGTTCAGTTCCACCACATCAACCATGTAGGGAAGGTGAGATTCCTCGAAGGCGATTTCCAAGTCTCCCATACTTCGGTAGTTGAGCCTAGATGGGCCGGCCACGACCAAGTTCAAGTCCGAGGAATCCTTGGTGCTCTAAGTGACGCGGCTACCGAACGCCCAGACTTTGAATTCATACGGCAGATTGGCTCGCAGGATATCCTGCACGATTGCGATGTGGTCGGGGC
The DNA here is from genome assembly GCA_951812535.1 of uncultured Dehalococcoidia bacterium. Lineage (GTDB taxonomy): Bacteria > Chloroflexota > Dehalococcoidia > Lucifugimonadales > UBA3495 > CATOSK01. The sequence continues at coordinate 442,798 of CATOSK010000004.1, forward strand.
AGATGTCCACCGGACTAGTCGAGGAGTTCATTCTTCTCCTGCTTCTCCTGCGATTACCTCTAGAGATAACGCGCCCCCGCAGGAACTCGGGGATGCCCTGGAACACTCTTTCCGCGCTCTCATCAATAGACCATTCCGGACTCACCGAACCCTAGCTTTTCCAAGTTCTCGGCGATGGCGGCGTCCAGGCGGCGGGCTTCCTCCTGCTGCTCCCGCCATTGAGCGGCGAGGCGGGCCATCTTGTCCGGGAAGGGTTCGCCATCCTCTGCCTGGGGTTCGGCGCCGACATACCGGCCCGGGGTCAAGACGTGCCCGTGGCGGCGGACTTCCTCCAGCGCGGCGCTCTTGCAGAATCCTGGGACATCCTCGTAACCAGGGGAGCCCTCCCTCCAGCCGTGATAGGTGTCGGCGAGGCGGTAGATGTCCTCAGCGGAAAGGTCCCGCAAAGTCCGGTTGATCATGTTGCCCATCTTGCGGGCGTCGATGAAGAGGGTTTCCTCCGGCCGGTTACCGTCCCGTTTTCCCCGGGAGAGGAACCAGAGGCAGGCCGGTATCTGCGTGGACCGGAAGAGCTGGCCGGGCAGGGCGATGATGCAGTCAACCAGTCCTGCTTCGATGATGTTCCTGCGGATTTCCCCCTCACCCGACTGGTTGGAGGACATGGAGCCGTTGGCCAGGACGAATCCCGCAATACCGCGGGGCGCCAGGTGGTGCAGGAAGTGCTGCACCCAGGCGAAGTTGGCGTTTCCCACGGGCGGGACTCCGTGCTCCCAGCGCTGGTCGTCCCGCAGCCGGTCTCCGCCCCAGTCGGAGACGTTGAAAGGCGGGTTGGCCAGGATGTAGTCCGCCCGCAGGTCGGGGTGGCGGTCGTTGTGGAAGCTGTCCCCGAAGGCGATCTGCCCCGCGATGCCCCGGATGGCCAGGTTCATCCGGGCCAGCCGCCAGGTGGTGTAGTTGGACTCCTGCCCGTAGATGGAGATGTCGCCGATGGCCTTTCCCCCGTTGCCGTTTCCCGTGGCGTGGGCGCGGATAAACTCCACCGACTGGACGAACATCCCCGAGGAGCCACAGCAGGGGTCGTAGACCCGTCCCTGGTAGGGCTCCAGCATCTCCACCAGCAGCCTTACCACCGACCGGGGCGTGTAGAACTCGCCGCCCTTGCGTCCCTCGGCCAAGGCGAACTGCTCCAGGAAGTACTCGTACACCTGACCCAGCACGTCCGTGGCCTGGGCCTCGGCGCCGCCGATCCGGATGTTGCTGACCAGATCAACCACCTGACCCAGCCGCTGCTTGTCCAGGGCGTCCCGCCCGTACTCCTTGGGCAGCACGTCCCTGAGGGCGGGGTTGTCCCGCTCCACGGCGATCATGGCGTCGTCCACGAGGCGCCCAATCTCGGACTGGCGGGCTCGGCTCTTCAGATTCTCCCAGCGGGCCTCCGGCGGCACCCAGAAGATGCTCTGGGCGACGTACTCGTCCGGGTCCTCGGGGTCGGCTCCCTGGTCTCGCTCCGCTTCCAGCTTGGCGTGGGCTTCCTCGAAAGCGTCGGAGATGTACTTGAGGAAGACGAGGCCGAGGACGACGTGCTTGTACTCGGCGGCGTCCATGCTGCCCCGCAGGGCGTCAGCCATCCGCCAGTATTCGGAACGGTAGTCCGGTGCGTCGGTGGTGCTGCCGTCGGAGGAGGTCTTTCGTCCTCGGGGATTTCCGGTTCTTCTGGAAGTAGTCATGTTAGTTTTCTCTGGCCCTTTTCTGAACAACCTAACCGAGAGAGTTGGGAACGGTCAACCCAGCGGTTCGAAGACCATCTCTGGGACCACCACCTCCCAGGAATCGCATCGCAGGCGGCTCCGGTATTCGGGTTCGGAACTCTCACGGTCCCAGGTGACTACGGCCAGGACGGTTGCGGAGGCGCAACTCATGCCGGAGGGAACCTCAAACCCTCCGGACATCTGCCCGACCACCAGTCCATTGCAGTCCAGAAGTTCCCAGCGGGTCGTTCCACGCCGCACCTGCAACGGGTCACCGGGGGACAGGTTGGCGATTGCACGATGGATGGGATGGCCTGCCGGCTGGTATCCCGTGTAGCTGAGGAAAACGTCCCGCAGGCTGTGCCTCCGGTACCGGCGGGCCAGTTCCGGCGGGGGCAGCGGGAGTTGGGCCGGCCCGTCGCGATGCAGCACCGATGGAATATCCCCCAGCGAATCCAGGAAGGGATGCGGCCCGGGGAAGTGAACCAGGGACAAAGTCTTCCGGGCGCGGGTCATGGCCACGTAGTACAGGCGGCGCGGGGCGTCGGCATCCTCCCCCTGGCCGACCCGGCCCCAAGCTCCGTCGAGGACAACCACGTGCTCGAACTCCGCTCCCTTGGCGCGGTGAGAGGTTAGGAGCAACAGGCCGTGCTGGCGGCGGCGCACTTCCCGCGACCACTCGGCCAGCCATTCGATGAAGTGGTCCACCGGAGTTTCGCCGCCCCCGGTTTCCAGGACGTACTCGGACACGGCTTCCTGGAGCAACTCAACCCACGGACCCGGTGGCTGTTCCCGCACCCATTCCTCCAGGTCATCGTCACTGATCAGGAAAGAATCGCGACTGCGCAGGCAGTCCACCAACGCCTGGGTTTCCCGAAGCTGCCAGATGCCGGTGAATTCCTCGTTGGCCATCTGCACCGGAATGCCTTCCAGGTCGCAGAGGCTTCGCACCGGGTCCAGGTAGCTCCACTCCCGGGCGATCACCGCACAGGTGGACCAGTCCCATTCCGGGTCGAGACTTGCCAACCGCTTAAGCTCGACCACCACCGCCTGGGCCTGCGTTACCGGATTGTCCCCGGCGGGCAACGTCTGCACCTGCCCTCGGGTAACCGGGTCCATCAGGGCCCAGTCGCCACCGGAGGGGTCCCTGGCCCGCGCCCGGTTGACAGCGATGGGATGGTCAACCTTCATCCGCTGGGCCGCTGGATTGATAACTGCGTTGGCGGCCCCAATGATTTGCCCGGTGGAACGGTAGTTGTCGGTTAGGAAGACGGGGCGGGCCCGGTAATCTGCCTCGAAACGCCGGATGAACTCGGTCGACGACCCGTTGAAACCATAGATATTCTGGTCGTCGTCCCCCACTGCAAAGAGGCTGAGCTTGTCGTCCTCGCTGGACAGGGTGCGTCCCGCCAGGGCGGAGATCAGCTCGTACTGGTCCGGGCCGATGTCCTGGTACTCGTCCACCAGGATCCACCGGAAGCCTGCCAGGAGGCGGGCCCGCTGGTCGTCGGCCTCGCCGGGAGGCAGTCCCTCCCCCTTGAGCAGGGCGACCGCCTGCTGGACCACCTCGCGGAAATCCCCCTCCTCCAGCCGGTTGGCCCGTCCGGTGAAGCTGGCGCCGGTCAGCCTCATGGCGAGGGCATGGCAGGTCAGCACCGTCACTCCCCGGGCGTCGTCGCCGATGAGGTCGGAAAGGCGACGGCGTATCTCCACCGCAGCGTGACGGTTGTAGGCCAGGGCCAGGATGCCCCGGGGGTTCTCCCGCCTTACCCTTATCAGGTAGGCGATGCGGTGCACCAGGACCCGGGTCTTGCCCGAGCCCGGACCGGCCAGCACCAGGACGTTGGTCTGCTCCCGGTCGTCGGCCACGATGCGCCGCTGCACCGGGTTGTTCAGGCTCTCCACGATCGACTGCCACGATTCCGGCGTGGTCTGCCGCGATGTTTCCTGGTCCCGTCCCGGCAGCCACTTTGACAGGAAGCTGTCCCTGAGCAGGCTGAAGTAGTCCATGGCAAGCCGGAGGGCCTGGGCCATGGAGGCCAGCCCCTGCTGGGCGAACTCCGCCATGACGTGGATCTGGAGCGTCTGCTCGTCGTAGTGAAGTCTCAGGGAGCCGTAGTCGGCCTGGGCGAAGCCCCGTCGTTCCTCCTTCAGCCGGATGGTCATCGCCGGCCGGAACACCGCCAGGCCCTTGTTGAGACGGATGACCTCCTGCTCGTGCAGCCACAGCAGGGAACGGTCCACCAGACGGGACGGTTCCCTGACCTGGCTCCTGACCAGAGGGTCGGAGTTGACCGCCATCAGCAGCTTGCCCAGGGTGGTCTCGGCCAAGAGGTCCGTTCCCCGGCTCCCGGAGGGCAGGCTGGACAGCAGGTGTTCCAGGATGCGGCCGGCGGCCGCCCTCCGCACCTCCGCCATCTTCTCGAGCTGCCCCCACTCCCGCAGCAGGGTGACCTGCACCATCTCACGGTCCCGCCCCCGCAGGGACAGGCTGCCCCCGCCACCTCCTTCGCCCCGGCCGTCGGCGGCGATGCTCCGGAGTATCCGCCGCAGGCGTTCCGGCAGGGCAGTGGACAGACCTTCGTCCTTGAGCTGCTGGGTGGCCCGCCGGAGGTGCAGCGGATGGGTCTCACCTATTTCCGTATCCGGGGCCGCTTCCTGCATCAAGGAGATCAGGGCCTGTTCCAGGTCCGCCGCTTCCTCGAACCGTCTTCGGGAGGAATGCTGGACTCCGGCGTGTACGAAGGCGGTCAGGGCGGTGTCGTTGCTGGCGATCCCCCACCGCTCAAGGTCGTAGAGTGCGCCCCGCACTCCCTCAGAGTTCAGTCCCGAAGCGGCCATCAACTCGTCGGTGGAGATGCCATCATCGGCATCCGCGTCGATGAGGGTCTCGGCGATGGAGAGCAGCCGGCGCCGGTAGTCGTCGGTGATGACGGCCCTTTCCAGCCTGGAGCGGGCCTCCTCCACGGAACCGACCCGCAGGGATGAGGGAAACACCTGGACCCGGTTTTCCTCCCGGGTCAGCAGGTCCGCCTCCTCCAGCCAGGAGACCGCGGTCCGCACCCGGTTGTCGTCGGTGGCCGAGTCCCGCTCGAAAGCCCCCTCATCGTCCTCTCCCAGGATTTCTCCGGCGGTCGCCACCACCCCGCCCTCCATGCGCTTCCGGCGGTCCAGGTTGCGCAGCGCCCGCAGCACGCCATGGATCTCGTGGCGGGTCAGGCGGGAACGGGCCGACATGCCGAACTGGCGCTCCACGTCCTCCTGGGTGTAGAGCAGCACGCACCGGGCCTTCTCCTGGTCCCGTCCGGCGCGGCCCGCCTCCTGCAGGTAGTTCTCCAGGGAGCCGGGTATGTCGGCGTGGACCACGACCCGTACGTCGGGCTTGTCGATGCCCATCCCGAAGGCGTTGGTTGCGGCAATCACCCGCAAATGGCCGCTGATGAAGCCCTGCTGGACGTTCTTCTTGGTCTCCGGCGGGAGGTCGCCGTGGAAGTAGTCCGCAGCCATGCCCTTGGCCCTCAGGAACTCGGCGACCTCCTGGGTCTGTCGGCGGGTGGCGCAGTAGACGATGGCGCCTCCCGGCCCGTCTTCGGGCAGGTCGGCCTCCAGGATCTGGTGGATGTGGGCGAGCTTGCCCTCGCCGCTGGTGGGCACCACCACGAACTCCAGGTTGGTGCGCTGGGCCCCGCCGTCGAACACGTTCAGGTCGATGCCCAGCTCTTCCTTGAAGTAGGAGACGATCTCGGCCTTCACGTCGGGTTTGGCGGTGGCGGTGAGGCACAGCACCGGCGGGACCGGCTCGTCTCCCGCCCGCTCGCGAATGAATCGCCCCACGTAGCGGTAGTCGGGACGAAAGTCGTGGCCCCACCGGGATAGGCAATGGACCTCGTCCATCACCCACATCCCGATCTCCCGCTGGGCCAGAACCCGCCGCAGGGACACGCTGCGCAGCTGTTCCGGCGAGATCAGGAGGATGGCTGCGTCCCCCAGGCGCACCCGGTCCAGAGTGTCGGCCCGCTCCGGCATGGACAGCAGGCTGTTTACGGTGACGCAGGAGCCGATGCCCTGGGCCTCCAGGCCCGCCACCTGGTCGGCCATCAGCGCCACCAGCGGTGAGATCACCACCGTAAGGGCGCCGGTCTTGTCGTAGAGGGAGAGAGCCGGCACCTGGTAGCAGGCCGACTTGCCGGTGCCGGTGGGCAGGATTCCCAGCACGTGCTCTCCAGCCATGGCGGTTTCGGCGATGGACTTCTGAAAGGGGCGCCCGTCATCGTCGGCCGGTTCGGGGCGGAACCCGGGAAAGCCGAACCAGCGGGCCAGTTCCTTCTCCGCGTCGTGCCGGTCGCGGCACCAGCCGCAGCCCGGTTCGGCGCAGGCGCTGTCCCGCAGGCGGCGCACCAACCGCCCTGCCTCAGGGAACTGGTGCCGCACCCACGGGGGCATGACCGAATTGCCCCCAGCCACCGACAGCCACGCCAGGGCGTAGGCCAGGGGCCAGCCGTGCCGGGCTGGGGCATCCAGAACTTCATGGGCATGGGTCCGGCAGGCGTTTTCGTCCAGGCGGGCGCGGATGGCGTTCACGGCTTCCGTCTCCGAAGGACGGGATGAATTCCGCAGGGACGTGAAGACCAGGTCGAATCCGGCGCCGTTTTCCGTGGTGGTAAGCCAGTGCCAGGCGGTCAGGAGATCGGGCGGCATGCCCCGGAACGCCTCCAGCTGGTCATGGAAGACTTCCAGCGCCAGCCTGGCGTCCAGCTCGGGGTCGTTGACCCGCCCTCTTTTCAGGCCGCCGTCCTGGTAGTGCTTGACCAGGTGGTGGTAGGGATTGCGCGGGAAGGCCATCGGGTTCAACAGCAGCGTGTCCACGGCAGGACGCTTGAGCAGCCGCAAGTTCGGGGCTGCCGCCCGCAGGTGGGGCAGGTCGAAGGCGATGAGGTTGTGGCCCAGCACGAAATCGGTCCCGAAGGCAAGGTCGTCTAATCCGGCCAGCGCGTCGGCCAGGCGGGCTGCCGAACCGGAGCGGGTCATGGACCGACCGGTATCCGAACGGACTCCCGCCAGGGCGTGGATGCGGTTGTCCCTGGGGCCGACCTCCAGGTCCACGGAGACGCAGCGGAACTGCGGCGCAGCTCCGGCGGCACCCCCCGTGTCCAGGGCTTCGGATTTCTGCATCGCCTCGAGGTTCATGGCCCGCTGTTCGGCTTGACCTTGTCCCACATTTCACAAATTCTACACCAACCAGACTTCCCCCGGCGCCGCGGGGAGAATCGAGGTTGATCGATGACCCAACGACTACCCGATGCGGACGGGTTCCCCGTACATGGTCCAACAGGCGTAATTGCCCAGCGGACCATGTTCCGCCAACCGGTTCACTGTGGTCGTCACCATCCTGACGTCCAGGTTCGCGCCGACCTCATGGAAAGCCGCTTCAGCCTTATCGTTAAAGCAGACGATGAGGAGGGGAATCCCGAGGTGCCGGAGGACGGCAAAGCTGCGGAGTTTATCATTCGCCCGGGACCTCCCCCGGGCGCTCAGTTCGTATTCGAGTAGGTACCAACCCGGTCCGTAAGGGCCATCCTTCAGCCAGACCACCCCGTCGGGTTTGATCGTCACTCTCGCCCGGTAGATGGAGGCGCGCCATCCGGGGGCGACCGGCAGCCTGGCAGTCATGAAACAGGTCAACAGGTCCATTGCGCCCGCCTCGTGGGTGCGCCGGTCCGGACGGGTCACCCAGGAGTCCGACAAGGCCCTGCCCCGGTAGTCAATGTGGTGGCCCCTGTCCAGCCGGACCATCACTTCGATCCCCGGAGCAAGGAGGTGGTAGCGGAGGAGCCTCCCGTCCTTCTCGCATTGGACCACGCCCTGCTTCCCGAAGTCCCGGAGCGTTCTTTCAGCGGACTTACCGTTGTTCCCTTCCCCGAGGGCCGACTGCCCCATCTCCACCGTCATCCCTGGGAACCCGTGAATCAAACGGAGCATCCGATAATTGTTCCAGCCGTTGGTCTGGCTCCAGATCGAGCCGGCGGCGCGAGCCTTCCAGGGCCATTCGCCCACCCCCAGGACCCGCACGGGCTGGTGAAGCCATCCCAGTTCCGGCCCAGGGTTGGGTTCCATCACCCCGGACCTGGCAACGTCCTTGATCCGCCAGATGGATACCAGATGCAACATTCCGGACGCCCCACCGGCCCGCCGGACCAGCTCCTCTTGCCATTCGTCGTCCACCACCCAGGCCAGGAGGCACGGCCAGCCCGAACTGGGAGTGTTCATCCTGCCGCCCACGTCGTCGATCAGCCGTTTCATCCGTCCCGTGATCTCCTCCTCCGTTTCCTGCGGCCCGCTCCAGTAGAGGGCGATCCAACCCTGTTCAAACTTTCCGGCGGCGTCCATGGAAAGCCCGTCGGTCCACAGGAAGTCCTCCAGATTCCCCAGGTTCTTGATCTGCCCCAGAATGAGGTAGAACCATTCCAGCATGGGCAGTAGCTCCAGGAGCCTGCAGCGATTCCCCTCCTCGTGCCAGGTCTGCCCGGTCAGCCCCTCCTCTGCCAGGGCCTCCGGGGTCAGCCACCACCGGCTACTGCGTTTCCCATGGGGCATACAGCTGCCCAGCCGCTCCTGCTGGACCCACCCTTCTTCCTCAAGCTTCTTCAAAGCGCCCTGGGCCTGCGGGTCCGACATTCCCAGCACTCCCGCCAGCTCCTTGGCGGTGGCCAGGGGCAGGAATTTCAATACCCGATATACCTCTCGGGCGGCGGCTGAATTCGGGAACTCAAGGTGCTCCATCAATACTCCTCCTTTCTGCGCGGTGCCCGGTTCCCCGTTCCCGAGTGGCCCGCGCCCTGCTGCTCCGGACGGTTCCAACGGTTCCGCTTCTCTTTAGCATCACGGGGACCGCTTCTATGGAATCACAAGTCGGCGGGCTGAGGCTTTTGCTTTTTCGGACGCGGCGGTCGGAGCTTGCCGTTCGGAGCCGGAACAAGGAGGGATCGTACCTGGCGACGGGAATAGGACCTCCTGTCGGTCGTTGCGGGCGGGGTTGGCCGGTCCGATTGGGGGATTCAACGGGGCCGGAGAAACCTGCGGGAACGGCGAGGGACAAAGCCAGCCAGTCCGGCTCCCACAGAGGAACCCCGCCGGTGGGGAAACAGACGGCCCGCCCATGGAAAAACGCCAAGAGAAGGTTCCCGGGCAGGCCGGAAATTGCCCGCCCCGGAGCTACCTTATGGAGTAACCTCAAGGCGTTTCCACAGCAGGTGCCGGCCTGTTCTTGCCCAAGGCGGGAGGCCTCAACAACCCCGAGAGTCCCGTCGTCCCGGGTGCCCAAATGGGGTATCACTGCGGAACGGGGCGTTCCCCCGTTCGGGGAATCCGCCCTTGAGAAGCAGTGTTTTTCATTCCTGGTAACGGCGGCGCGGGGCGAATTATTGTCCGAGGAGGTGTTCCCCATCATGAAAGAGGGCGTTGTTTTTCACTCCGGCGGGACCGGAGGGTACCCTGGCGGACTTATATAGAGACTACGGCACCATCTCCCCAGGTTACGGGGGACTGTTTTTAACACCCTGGAGGATGACCGAGGCGGCGTCATCGCCGGCCTGCCGTGGCCGTTTCCGGCCATTCCCGTCGGGGTGCATCTCCCGGTATGCCCCTTGTCCGGATTGCCTCTTCGTCCGGCTTGAGGAAGGGGATCCGGTCCTGGCGGATCGAGCCCGGCCCGCTGTTGGACCGTCATGCTGGCAAGGAGGCTGAGACCTCGTGGGCTTTCCAAGCCGCCTTCGGTTTGGGGCAGTCGGGTTCTGCCTTACCATGCGGGGTCATTGGAGATTTCATGGATGGCTTGCACGCCAAGCCATGTGCCGGTCACGCACTACGTGGACCGCTGGAATCCTCGGCCTTGGCGGTAACGATTCCACCGGAATCGGCAACCAGCTGGAAGCTCCTCAACCTTCGGACGGGCGTTCGCCGGTTCCAGGGCCCGATTCCCTGCGTACCCGATCCGCTATTCGCCCGGGACGGGGTTGCGGCCGCGCAGAAATCCGATCGGCCCAGCTCCGCAGGGGGGTTCCGTAGGATATCCGGTCCCGATCTTTGGGGTCCGGGTGCACGGCTGGTTTCGACGGTCTCTGCCGGACCATTCCTTCCGGCTATTGCCCTTCCCTGAACCGGAGGCGGTGTGTCACCTTTTCGGGTTCCCGTCAGGGGTCAGGGTGCTGCAGCTTTTCGGAGACCAACCATGGGTCGGGAAACGCGCGGTTTGACCGGTCCAGCGGGACGAGATAGCAGAGCTGGCGGGTGGCCCGCGTAACCGCCACATACCGCAGACGCTGCTCCTCTCCGTGTGACCGAGCTTCCTGGGGAAGGTCTGCGTCCAAGAAAAACACCATCTGCCATTGCAGGCCGCGGGCTTCCTCGACCGTGGTCACGGTCACCCCCCCGCCTGGGGAGAGTACCCCTGGATACAGGTCAGGATTCACCCGGTCGAGGAACTCCAGCGCCCGGTCCCGGTGGAAACTGAAGCGCCGGTTTGGAAAGCGCCGGCTGATTTCCAACAGCCGGCGCAGCCCGGGGGAAGGATCGTTCGCGGGGATTCCCAGCAGGGCCATGGCCCTCCGGCAAAGATCCTCCATGGTCCCCTCCCGGCCGGACAGGGCCATGGTCCTGCTGGCTTTGACCATCCGGTCCAGGCTGGTGTGAACGACGCCGTCCGCCTGGAAATTCTGCTGCTGCCGCCGGGCCGCCTCAAAAAGGTCGACATCCGGCTCTCGGACGATCGCGTTCAGGTTCTCCACGACGTGGCGGGCGACAACCCAGCGATTGGCGTCCCGGCCGAAGGCCGCGGCGGCAAAGGCGCTGACGTCCCGTGGATTCAGCACGCTGGCGATGAGGCCGACCACCCGGCGCACGTGCTGGTCCGGGGGATCCTGGACGCCGCACCAGGCCTCGCATGGGATGCCACGACTTTCCACCAATGCCCTCAACCGCAGGACATCGGCTGGGTCGCGGCAGATGACGGCTGTCTCACCCCAATTCGTCCCCGCATCATGGAGCTTGTTCACCTCCTCGATGAGAAAGCCGTCAGCCTCGCCACCGAAATTGAATCGGCGGACCACGGGCGGTGACCCATCGATGCTCCGAACCGCGCCCTGGGTGTAACTGGACAGGCCCGTCATCGCGGGGGAGGCGGCCAGCCTCCTCGCTGCCTGCGCCAACGGTTCGGTGGCCCCATGAATGAACGGAAGGGTATGCAGCGATTCCGGCGTCCATGCCTCCGGACCCGGCCAGGGGTCCAGGATATTTCCTCCCAATTGCGACGAGACGGCCTGGTTCGGGTCGCATGTAACCAGAAACGACCCGTCCTCCCTGATCAGGCGGTCAAGCAGGGCCCGGTCAGCGGTAGTCAGGTCCTGCATCCCATCCACCAACAGGTGCAGGGTGCACTCTCCTGCAAAAACCCTCCCCCACTCAGGACGCCGGTCCATCGCATCGATGGCCAGCCGCTTCACGTCCGGAACGTCCAGGGCGTGACACGCCCGCTTTTCCGCGGCGTAACGGCTCAACACGCGCCCCTGGAGTGAGTCCGGGGTTGGGGTTCGGCGGACTCCGGCCCGGTCCCGATCAATGGCGTCCGCCCCGAGGATCCGGTAGACGGTGGCGTCTTCGAGCCTTTCTTCGTTCTCTCCCTTGCCCCAGCTGGCGGATATGACCTCCCCTGCTTGAGTCCAATGCCAAAGGGAGAACTCCACCGGCATCCCCAGGGTGGCCGCCCCGGAGACCCGAAGAAAACGCACCGCCAGTTGTTCCGGGGTCCCCACGAAGATGTTCTGGGCGGGTCCCGAGTACTCCGTGGGAAGCTGCTCGAGCAACTGCCGGAATCTCCCCGCCATCCGGGCGTTGACGCTCACGTAGGTGATTTGGCGGGGTTCGACCCCGCTGTCCAGCAGGTGACGGACTCGCGCCAAACAGGTGCGGGTCTTTCCGGTGCCTGATCCGCCGAACACGGCTATCGGGGCCTGGGAGACGATTGGCATCTCCGCAGCTCCTTTTTGTGGGCCGTCGACCCAGGAACTATGGAACGGGAACTGACTCATCGGGAAACCTCCCCAAACCCGCCGTCACCGCCCCGAAGGCCGAGAACCGGAACAATCCTCCGGAGACAGGCCAGCGTGGTTTAAACTCTTCATTGATTATATTCGCGGGATTGGAGAGGCCGATTTTTCAAAATGGACCCCAGGTTTTCTGCCGTCCCACGGGTATCTATGCGCCGGTTCGAGTATTCGGAAGCCTGCCATCCGGCAGCGGGATGTGGCACTCTTTACCCCGGTTTCGATAACGCCGGTTCATGGCCGCTGCCGGTTGGCGGCAGCCCTTTGCCGCGTCCCCCGGGGCAATTGCGTTGTGTTGGGGAGCAACCCCGGCCGAGCGTCCGCGTTCCCTCTTCTATACCGCAACTCCGCCGGAACTGTCCCGGTTGGGTGGCCCCTCGAGTTTCGGGTAAGGGTCCCACTTTCCGTTCAGCGAACCCTGGGGGAGAGCGGCTGGTCCCCGTTGGTCCCGGTTCGCCCCGACCTCATCCCGCCTTCCGACGATGGGGTGGGACGGCCCGTTTCCTCGAAACCGCTGCCGCCAACCGGCATTGCCGGCCGGCGGCAGCGGGGTTTGCCTGGTGGGGTTTCCAACCGGGGTTAGCCGGCGTCCTCCTCACCAGCTTCGGCGGGAGAATCGACGGTGTAGACGTTGACGACGTCCGCTCTCTGGATGACCACCTGGCGGGCGGTCAGGTCCATGCGTCCGCGGATGGGCCTGTCCGTGCCCAGCCGCCGGTGCTCCTTAGCCTCGGTCCCGGGCTCCGCCGCATCAGCGGCGTCGAAATCCAGCGCAGGGCGTACCGCGGCGACTTCCGCCACGACTTGGCCGGCATCGGGGGGATTGTAGACCTTGTCCGTCTCCGGCAGCGCGATCAGGCGGGTGATCAGGTCTTCCTCCCCCCAAAGTAGGTTCACCCGCCCGTCAGATTCCACGAAATGCTGTATCTCCCGATCTGGAAGCATGTCGGGGAATAGCAGAACTGGGATGACGTAGGTCCTCCGACCCGTCCCCCGCTTTACCGCGGTCTTGATGGCGAGGGCGGCGTCCCAGGTCTGCTGGATGGGACAGGACACTTCCTCCGTTCCATCGACGGTGTGCAGCAGCCAACTGGGTCCGTCCTTGGTATTCTGGCCGCCTTTGACTTGGATGCCGTAGCATGCCACTCCCTGGATCCAGACGGCGAAGTCGATCTCTGGAGCCCTGCTTATCGCCCTGACCTCGTAGAGGGCGTACCCGGGACGGGGGCTGTTGACCAGCTCGTTGTAGACACGCCGTTCGGCCTGGCGCGTTGGGTCCTTCCGCCGGTGCGCTGGGAATTCTGGTGTGACTTTCAAGATTGTTTTCCTCCGTTGTTTTTTCGTATCGCGTTGTGTCCGATGTTCCGGACACAAAACACGGGCCGTCGGGGGCGATCACCCCCGACGGCCCGCTTGATTCCGCCGGTGGTTTCCAGTAATGCTCCGGACCTTCCGGTCGCTGGGTCTCCCTGGGACCCCTGCGGCGTCGCCGCGCCCGCGTCGTAGGCCCGTCAAGAGACGGGTGTTGGGTTATGGCATGTTTGCACCTCCTTCCTCTCCGGATCGGGCGCTCCAGGGTCCCGTGACCTGTATGCCGAAGCAGGCGAGGTTTCCGACATGGACGACGAAGTCCACGGCGCCAGCGCCGTCTTGCGGGTTTTCAACTGCCGGAGTCTGCTCCCTGGGCCCGTCCTCGGCGGTGTCGCCGAAGACGACGAGTTCCGGCAACTCAATCGCCTCGAGGTAGAATTGTTTCCGAAATCCGGGGGTTGGTTCCATGTTTGCACCTCCCATGGGCTGCGAGTTTGGTATTGGGGCGCTAGTTCGGCCATGAAGGAGATATCCGCCATGGGTTTGCGGAAGGGGCTCCCATCAGAAATACTCATCGGATCGTGCCCCTCGCCGGGGTGGTTTTCGCCTTCCTCCTTCATCGGGTTTCCCTCCCCGTTTATCTGCGCCACGGCGTAGTTGCGCCGGATCGGGAAGAAGGCTTGGCCGCATTCAAGGCATCGCTGCACCTCCTTCGGCTGAAGTCTTTCCGGCCCCATCGGACTGGGCCGGTGAGGCCCCGGAAGCCTGGAAATCAAAGTGAAGTTTTCCACTGGTGGATTTACCTGGAACTGCGGTGCTCCCGGGAACGGGGCCGGCCAGCCCATTTTTGAACGGGGGCCGGCGCCCACCCTGGTTTCACCAGCCGTAGAGGGTACTACCCGTATCCATTCGATGATGAAGGATTGCGGCACCCATCGGTGTCCGTTCGGGCCTCCGAGAATCCCACCACCGTCAAAACCTTGATAGCAGCCCTCCCAGCATGGACGGAGCGGATGGTGTGGGAGACAGGCTGGCCGGAGGTCGGGACCTTTCCCAAATCTCGGCCAGTTGCCGGAGGTTTTTCGCCCCCCAGCCAGATCCGGTCTGGGGGAGCAAATGGGCCAGAGCCCGTGCGGAGCTGGGAATTTCAATCGAGTTGGTGCGCCCAACCCATGATGATCACGGTACTGCCCTTGACCGACCCGCTTGCTCCAGGCCACAGGGGAGTCAATCGGGTGTGGAACCCGTGACAAGACGGGAATATTTTCCTTCCCTACACGTCCGGGAGTTGGAACAAGAGGATCATACCGGACGCACCGGGGAGAATCGCCAACCCGGAATAACGCACCTGCATGATGTCGCCACCGCTATCATCCGTGCAGCCCCGCCGGAAGCACGGCACGACTGGGCGGAGTTCGCTTGGGTCCGCCCAAGTAGCCCCAACCCCTTGGGACTGGGCGGAGTTGCCAACCCCATCCGCATGCGACGGGAACTTGGCTCTGTCGCCGACGGATGATAATATGGGCGTGTCAGGTGATCTCTTTGTAGGAGGCTAGCGGAACTCAGAGCGACGAAAATAGCTACCCGACAATCCGTCCCTGCGAAGGGGGGCGGTACATAAAATGGTGCCCGGACTACTTTATAACGACGCCTACGCCAAGCTTCGTTTCGAGGCGGCGGTTCACGACCGCTCAATGGCGAAGAATGAATGCCTCCCCAAGCCTTTTCACGAGGCCGCGGTCCAACCGTTGATTGGAGGAGCAACAAACAGCACGACAGCCTCGGTTGGGTCGTGCCCGCCCGTTCCAGGGCGGTCAATAAACCGGCATTCCCAGCCTCGCTACGAGAGGCGGCGGCCCACCCGCTCAAAGGTGGCAGAATTCCCCGCTTGACCCCGGCAGCGGCGAATTAAATTGGCACACACAACTCTCTCCACGAGAGGTGCCCCGCCAAGTCCACGGCGGCTCTCAAAATACCTCCCCTAGCCTCTCCCCAGAGGCGGTGGCTCGTCCGCTCAATGGAGGAGGAACAAATTGGCACACACAACTCTCTCCACGAGAGGTGCCCCGCCAGACCCGCGGCGGTTGATGAAGTGGCACCCCACGCGACCGGCCGGCATTGAATCGGTCACGAAAGCATGGCGTGTAGCCCACTTCTGTTTAATCCAAGACAACTAAAACACCCCTTCTCGGGGAACCTCGGTCTCTCACCGCCACGTAAGTCATCGCCGATGTGAGACCATCTGTACCAAACTGCTGTCCCTGACAGTTTTCCGTCCGTTGCTCTTGGAACCGCGACTCCCGGGATCGCCCGAATGATCATTTTCGGGAGGTCAATGACATGGATAACGAAAATCACGATAACTGCCCCCACCACCGATTGATAAGGCTTCCGGAAGTGCTGCACATGACCGGACTATCCCGTTCGGTTTTGCTGGGCTTGGAAAAAGGGGGGGAATTCCCTGCTTCGGTCCGGACCAGCCCGAGGTGCGTGGCATGGTGGGAGTGTGAGGTCCGCCAGTGGATGGACTCTCGTCCGAAGAACCATTAGCCCAGGCTGAGCTCACCCACCCTGGGTTGAGTCCCGCTGTCGGATGACCAGAAGGGATTCAAGCAGCACGGTCCAATCCCGTACCGGATCCAGCTACCGCCCTGGAGCATGCTCCAGGGCGGTAATGGGTTCATGCATTGGGCTCGGGACCATCCGGAAACGAAGTGGGCACTTGGCGGAATGTAATTCCCCTTACCCTTTTGATCCCGCTACTTTCCAGGATTCGGCATGACAACCGCAATCTCTTCCTCGATATGGCCTTTGCTGACTGGAACGTTAGTGCGGGGTCTTGCGGCCAGGTTCACCAGACGCTGCAACCAGATTCTTGGGTCCCGACCAAGACTTCCATACTACGCTGTTCTGCGCGGTCGGCTATGGCCGGATCCGGTTCCATGTCCGGCATTGCCAGGACCGAAATGATGTCGACTTTCCGGTTAAGCCGCTCCCCCGATAATTGCCGGGATGTTCATTGCCCCTTCCCGTACTTGGGATACCGACCTTCACCGGTGGTCTGGATTAACTGAGGCGTTCCACCTATAACAATACCCCTAGCGGCCCACCCGCCAAGGACACGGGCCGCGGGAATGGAAGTCCATGTGATCATCATCGTGCGGGGTCGCGACCATGAACTCCGGGTCGACGACGCAGGCCGAAATTTACGCGCAGAGTTTGGTGTAGTACCGGGCCCGAACAGAGGCCAAGATCCGCCCTGCGGTGTGGAGAGCCGATCCTCGGCCGCTCCTGTCGATAGCAAGTTGACATTGACCAAGTTGTAGCAAGTTGGAGTTGACCCACCCAGCCGGTTACTTGGGACCTCGGGTTCAGGGTTGAGCGCCGACAATGCCATGATTCTCTTGTAGCAACTTGGAATTGAGCCACTTCGTTGATGTACTGCCATTGTGTCAGCCTGGGTAGTTATCGCCGGCTTCCTCCGGAGGAACGGCCAGATACTGCTGCGAGGGGAAGAGTCCCAGCTGGCGTTTCTCCCTGAGCCGGAAGCTCTCCCCCAGGATGTTCAGCACGTGGCTGTGGTCAGCAACCGGTCCAGGACCGCCGACGCGATGACCGTGTCTCACAGCAACTCTCCCCACTCTCCGAAGCCTTTGTTGGAAGTCAGGACGATGCTTCCCCGCTTGTGCCTGGCGGACACTAGGGTGAAGAAGGCGGTGGCCGACTCCCGGTCGTAGGGCCAGATGCCGAACTCGTCCACTACCAGCCCCTTGGGGGACAGGTAGACCCGCATCCTCCGGTCCAGGTTGTGCTCGAGGCGGGCTCTCCTCAGGTCCTCCATCAGGTCGTAGGCCCGGACGAAGTAGGCCTCCTAGCCGTTATCGATGGCCCTTAGGGCCAAAGCCACGGCCAGATGGGTCTTGCCCCCGCAGGGCGGACCGAGCAGCAGGATGTTCGCAGCTTCGGTGACGAAGGCCAGGCCGGCCAACTCCTTGACCTGGCGCTCGTCGATGGAAGGCCGGAAGGCGAAGGCGAACTGTTCCAGGGTGCGCTGGAAAGGAAGATGGGCCAGCTTGGCCCCCGCGGATAGGTAGCGTTCCCTGCGAGCGGTCACTTCCGTCTCCAGGAGGTCGGCCAACATCTCCGGATAGGTCAGCTGCTTGCCGGCGGCGGAGTCCAAGGTGTTGTCCGGGACCTCGACGGCCTGCTTGAGGCCCAGGGTCTCCAGGTGCTGCCGTTCCTGTTCCAGGGCGATCATCGCGCACCTCCTAGTACTACAACGACGTGTTTTTGTTAGGATAGTTGTCAAGATGATAGTGGGTGGTTTGGGTGATGGATGGTGCGAGTTTCGAGCGGGTTTACGACAACTTTCAGGACTTTCACGCCTTCTTCGCGGCCTCCTTCGGCCGCAAGCAGTGGCGTGAGCACAGCCGGAACTATCTTCAGGGGCTGCTGGTGCAGGCTGGGGAGCGGCGCAACGCCGAGAACCTGTCGGAATCGGTGGGCATCTCAGCCCGGGCGATGCAGCGTTTTCTGACCGAGGCCCGGTGGAACGATGACGCGGTCATCGGTCGGCTGCAGGAATACCTGGCCCCCAGGCTGGCTCACCCCGAGGCGGTGTGGGTGTTGGACGGCAGCGACTTTCCCAAGCAGGGACGGAAGTCGGTGGGGGTAGCCCGGCAGTACTGCGGTAGGCTGGGGAAGGTGGCCAACTGCCAGGCGGGGATGTTCCTGGCCTATGTCAGCCCGCTGGGACGGGCATTGGTGGACAAGGGGCTGTATCTGCCCGGGAGTTGGGTCTCCGACCAGGACCGGTGTGCGGCGGCGGGTGTGCCCGAGGAGCGGCGGAGCTACCGGTCGAAGACGGAGTTGGCCTTGGAACTGTTGGAGCGAGCCCTGGGGTTGGGCCACCTCAAGGCCGGATGGGTTGCCGGGGACGACGCCTTCGGGATGTCGCCGACCTTTCGGGAGTCCCTGGCGGGCCTGGGGATGCGCTACGTGCTGGATGTTCCGGGCAGCACTCCGGCCTGGCCCTTGGACCCGGCCTGGACCAGTCCGGGGTCTCAGGGGTCCGGGCGCCCCCGCAAGCCCAGGCTCAGGGACGGGCAGCGTCGCACCATGGAGCAGCGCAGTGACGAGTTGCCGGATGAGGCCTGGCGGGAGATAACGGTGGCCCAGGGAAGCCAGGGTCCGCGGAGCTATATGTTCTGCACCCAGCGGGTGCGGGTAACCCGGAAGGGCCAGCCGGGCCAGGAGGCATGGGCTGTCTACCGCCGGAACCTGGACGGCAGCGAGCCCCGCTACTACCTGTCCAACGCTGCCGAGGATACTCCCTTGGAGACCCTGGCCTATGTGGGCGGTTCCAGGTGGCCCATTGAAACGGAGTTCGAGACGGAAAAGGGCGACGTGGGGCTGGACGAATACGAGACCCGCAGTTGGGCCGGCTGGCATCACCACATAGCCATGTGCCTGCTGGGTGGAGCGTTCCTGCTGGGCCTGCAGCAGGCTTGGGGGGAAAAAGATGCCCCGCATCACCCGTCCCCAGGTGTACCGGGTGGTGCGGGAAATGCTGCCCCGGGAACGGTTCGGACCGGAGGAGTTGCTGCTGTGGCTGGAGGATACGCAGCTGCGCAACGAGCGGGCGCGCCGCTCCCACCAGAGACGCCGCTCCGCCCGCCGTGAAGGCAGGATGGAGCCACCACCCTAAATGCGTCGTTGTAGTACTAGGGCCGCTAGCTCATAGACGTCCAGGGAGCGTGGCTCCACCTCACCCAAGGGGACCTGCACCGCCGCCGCTTCCCGCCGAGGCCCGTTGTCCCCACGGGGCAGGCCCTCCCACTCACTGGGGAGGATGAAGCGCTAACCAGGCCGTTGGGCCCGGGGATGCACCGCGATGCGCTCGTCACCCGCCCGGACCTCCACCGTGCCGCTGCGTTGTCCGGTCTTTCCCATCCATCTCCAGTGGACGCGGTAGCGGGAGTCGTCCCAACTGGCGAAGCCGTCCCGGGCCACCTTCCGGTCCTCCCGTAGGTACGATGCCAAGGTGGCCCGGGACGGCGGCTTCCCCAGGTGAAGCCTCTCCTCGGCCAGCATTTCCCACGGTATCCGGTAAGTCGTGCCATGCACCCGGGCGTTGGACACCACGTCACACTACTCCAGAGCCTGCTGGTTCAGGTCGGCATCGTCGGTGAAGCGCAGGCTGGGCCACATGTTGCGCCGGACGTACTTCACCTCGCTCTCAACCTTTCCCTTGGTCTGAGCCCGGTAGAGCGGGCACAGCCTAGCCTCGAAGCCCACCCACAGGGCGCGGACCTCCCGGACCGCCCGATAGTTCCTCGACACCTCGGCGGGAATTCCTTCGGGCTGTAGCAAAGCTTCTCCGCCATCAGCCGGCAGGCCCCTTCTCGGGTCTGGGCGCTCCTTCCCGTCTTGGAAGTGAAAGGCCCTCATGATCAGTTGTATTGTGCCGGTCGAAAGTAGCGACCGCAGCGTTGACCATTGAGGTGCCGGGACGGTAACCTCGAGTAGGTCTTGGTGTTGTCGGTCGACTTGATGCCCATCAAACTTGATACGGGATAGGGATTCTCCCTTCTAGGTCCGCCTGGATAACAGGATTCCAAGAGTATGGAGCCTCGACATCCCGGCAGACGAACGGTGTTGGGATGTTGGGCGCCTCCTAAACAGCAGGTCGCGCATCTGGCGCTGGTGCGAAGAGTGGACTCTGATCACTTTAATAATTTGCCCCCATTTGTGGGGTGAAGTCATTAGCAGCCAATACTGGCGCTTTGAAACCTGACTGGAAGTGGGGCACAAGTGGCGCGCTATGTCCCTTTTGGTGATTCTTTGGCGTAGCTAGATTTGTCGGCGTTTCTTCCCCTTTTGCGCCGACCAGAATGCCGACCTTTTGTAGCTCCGTGTTTGTCCAACTTGTCGAAACGGAGGCTTTAACAGAATGATCCTTAGAACTGTCTACGTTAGGTTTTACCGAGCATTCAATTTTGATTACTTGCGGAAGGGGCACCCCGACTCTCACCCTGATCCGTGGGATTTGATGGACGGCACGTTTTACCCTTACGTTCGGCTTGACGTTGATCCTAAACTCACGGCCGTCGTTGGTGCCAACGAATCCGGAAAGAGTCAGATGCTTCAAGCCATCGACTGTGTGTTGGGTGACAATCCCCCTTCGCCTGCAGATTTCTGCCGATATTCCGACTTTTTCACGGTCTCCGAAGCTATGAAGACGCCCCATTTCGGTCTTCATTTTGATGAGGTTCCTGCCCACCATGCTCAGGAACTCGCGAATATCGTGGGTCCCCAAGAAATCGCTAGTCAATCTTCGTTCCGGGTCTTCAGGACGGAATCTGGTAGAGGAACGGTTTACATAGGCGAAACCCCTCACGAGATCCCTGATTTTTCCGCGCTTAGTCCCATTCTGCCATCGGTCTTTAGGATCGATCCAACCAGGGCCATCCCCAATAGCGTACCGATCTCTTATTTGGTTGAAGGAGGACAGCGGGCTGGAGCGAACCCTGGTCCTCCCCGTGTCGACCGTTGGGAAGTGGTGACCCCAGTCGTTAACAACGCGGCCAACCTATTAGCTCAGCGTCATGATCCAAACGCTTTCGCTGCTATGGTCCAATCTGCGTTTGGAGAGCTCCCGGGCGTCGGAGAGATGAGTGTTCGAGAGACGGAGAGCTATCGCAGCCAATTGAATCTGGCTTATGACCTGCTGGTCACGGTCGGAGGTATCGACACAATGGCATTCCAAGAACTCCAGCAAGCTTTGCGTAAGGATGACGAAGGTCTGGCCAATGCCATCGTTGCCCGGATGAACGACCAACTGGAGAATTCTCTCAACCTTGCCAGATGGTGGTCTCAAGACATTAGATTCCGGTTAGCCATTGCTGTGCGGGATTTTGACATAGTTTTTACAATCCAAGATCGAACAGGTAGTGAGTATTCATTCGCGGAACGTAGTAGCGGCCTCAAATATTTCCTTAGCTATCTCGTCCAATTCTTGGCTCACGCGCCAGACCGAAACGGCCCTGAGATTCTTTTGATGGATGAGCCGGACGCCTACCTTTCCAGTTTGGGCCAACAGGATCTACTACGCCTTCTGTATGACTTTACCTTGCCGACTTCGGATGCTCCTGGTGGCCAAGTTGTATACGTGACTCACTCTCCGTTTCTGATAGACAAGAACCGAGCTGACCGAATTCGTGTTCTTGATAAAGGTTCCCGCGATGAGGGTGTACGAGTTTTGAGGGATGTCGGACGGAACCACTTTGAACCTCTGCGTACAGCCTTGGGTGGGTTTGTTGGCGAGACCGCCTTTATCGGGAATTGCAATCTCATGGTGGAAGGGTTAGCCGACCAGGTTTACCTGGCCGGGATGTCCGAGCTTATAAACAAAACCGGTTCGGCAATAACCGAACGGCTCGATTTGAACGCGATTACTTTGGTTCCCGCTGGCTCTGCAAGTCACATTCCATACATGACTTTCCTAGCACGTGGACGGGATTCGTCTAAACCAGCAGTGATCGTCCTACTTGACGGAGACGGAGAAGGAGATGAAGCCGCGAAAACGCTACTGCGAGGCGGTCCTCGTAACAAGCAACTGATCCCGCCCGAGTATATCCTTCAGCTGAAACCCGATGCGATCCAAGGGGTTACCAGTGATCGGCAATCAGGGCCATTGGATATCGAGGATCTTGTGCCAGTCGAGATTGGGCTCGATGCCGTGAAGGTGTATTTGCACGAGTTGGGTATGGAAGAGCCCCATGAATTCCCGACCGTGGCCGCCGTACACGAATCCCTGTCAGAATCCACAGGGGTTTTCAAGGCAATCCAAGAGGCCCTCGTCCGAGCCGGCAGTGTACTGCGGTTGGACAAGTTGGCGTTCGCCCGCAATGTACTTGCTGCTTATTCGAACGCTGACTCCCAAGTCGCAGACAGGATGCGGAGCCGGTTCGTAGCCTTGTTCCAAAAACTTACCGCGATGCAACGGAAAGCCGAGCTAGAGCGCGAGCAAGAATCTCTGGAAGCTCGCATTGAAAGAGAGAAATCTCGGTTCGTCAAAGATCGGCTTCCCAGAGCCAACAAAGCGGATGCTGCCATATTTTTGGAACGGATTCAAGCTTTGGTGGATTCATCGCTTGATGGAGACGCCTTCGCGCGTCAGATTTCCCGTATTCGACGGGAGTTCAATCTGACAGGAGACTTAAGTGACCCAATCCCGGATCCCGGCGCTCTAAAGGAGCGGCTGGAAACTCTCAAATATGCAGGAATACTCGCTTCGCAACCGGGCGACTGGTTTCCTAGTGAGCGGCCCAACTGATTCACGAGGTAAGCCAAGGTCAACAGGTACGCCCCAATCGATGCAAAGCTGCAATGCATCCGCCTTTTTAGCCCTTGCTGAGTTCCCGTGCACTAAGCCGTAATCGGCCTAACTGACGCGAATCAATTGAGATCTCGTTGCACGTCCGCTTCTCGCACACATGCCACGGGAGCCATACTGGGCATTTGGCGGGGTAAAGAAAGGACCCTGCCCACGTCTCCATTAACGGCCTGCGCAGTGCCAGGAGGTCGCTCCGGGCATAAGCCGCCTCAGTAGCATTCCCCAGGTTGTGGGCCAACGCCGCCTCCCCCAGGAGCCGCTTGGTGTCGCCGTCGGGGCTGGAGTTGCACCAGTTCTTGAAGCTGCTGCGGAACCCGTGGGGAACGGCAGGGATTTCCAACCGCCTCAGGAGGACGGTGAATGTCATGTCCGACATGGCCTTCCCGCTCCGGAAGGCGGGGAACACCAATCCTTCGTCTTCGCGTGCCAACTCCCTGGCCTGGTCGAGGATTTCCAGGGCCCGTCGGGACAGGGGTACGCAGTGCTCCCTTCGGGCCTTCATATGCATCGCCGGTACCGTCCAGACGCCGTTTTCCAGGTCCATTTCCAGCCAGGTGGCCTGCCTGACCTCATTGGAGCGGGCAACGGTGAGCACCAGGAACTCAAAGGCCAGCCTGGTGGACAGGTCCGAATTGGACTCCCTGACCGCTTTCAGTGCCGCCGGCACCTCGGCTGGGGGAAGAGCCCTGTGGTGACTCTTCAGGCGGGAGACACGGGGAAGGGCCCGGATAACGGGCTTCCCAGCGGGGTTGTCCAACCTCCATCCCTGGGCGATCACCCAATCGAAGATGGTTTCCAATCGCTGATGCACCCGACTGGCCGTCTCGGAATTGACCGTCCAAATGGGGGTGAGAATAGCCAGTACATCGGCGGTGGTGACCTGGTCCACCGCCTTGCGCCCGATCACCGGATGGGCATAGGTGGCCAGCGTGTTCGTCCACTGGGCGGCATGCTTGGCGTTGCTCCAGGTCGGGCGGCGCATATCTATGACGCGCTCCGCGGCTTCGGCGAACGTCGGCACGGCCGGCCTTCGGAGTTCGTCCGCGGCGCGATGCTTCTCCACAAAGGGGTCTCTGCCCCGACGGATGAGTCGCCGGTTTTCGGCGGCGAGTTCCCTGGCATCGGCGAGGGAAACGGCGGGAAAACTGCCCAGACCGATATTGCGGCGTCTGCCTCCGATGGTCACCCGTTGCACCCAGTGTTTGGTTCCCCCTGGTTCCACCCTAATGGTCAAGCCGTTGCCGTCGGAGTAGGTCCCCGGTATCATCAAGGCCCGCACCACGGCAGCGGATAAACCGCTCTGCTTTTTCTTAGTAGTCAATTCGATGCCCCAACGTGATGTACCTAATTGTGTACCACTTAGAGCTGGAATATACTGGATTTCCTGGGACTTCGCAACACCTCGAAAATCGCTTATTGATACTAGAATAAAGGCACAGTATCGGTTATAGGGAGGTCCAGGAAGTCTCAAGAGATCCCATAAAATTCGGGCTATGGCGGACGCCCTCTCCGCCAGTTCAATATTCCAAGGCATCCCATGAAGCCCCATGAGCCCCGTTTTCGTGCTGGGACCGCCACAAGGTGATCCTGTAAGTCCCCATAACATCCCGTACAGTTCCACAAATCAGGTGGGATAATTTGTGGGAAAGACGAGGAACGTGGATGCCTCAACTTACGGCGGCCAAGGTCAAGAGCGTCTCCGAACCGGGAGGTACGGTGACGGCGCGGGGCTCTATCTCTGCATAGCTCCCTCCAGGTGCAGGTCCTGGGTCCAACGCACCGGGGTCAACGGCAGGCGCCGGGACATCGGGCTGGGTGGGGTACCCCAACGCCGGGCTGGCCGAGGCCAGGACCCAGGCGGCGGCCAACCGGGTGGTTGTGTCCGAGGGGCGGAACCCGGTGGCGGAGAAACGGAGGCCGCCGAAGCCCTCCTTCAAGGAAGCCGCCCAACAGGTCGACCGGGCCACCCCCCCAGATGGCGCAACGCTAAGCCAAACCTTTGAGGTCCCGCCTCTCCTCCATGTTCAATTGCACCCGGTACTGCTTGGCTGGCATCACCATCCTCCCACAACCCATTTTGCTTGGTACTCTCCCAGATGGAGGACCCCCCATATTTGCAATTTCACCACTGTTAGACTGCTAATGCATCCCCTCGGTCCCACCGGGCCACCACTACTATGTCATCACCAGTTAATCCGCGGCTGCAGTGCTGGAGAAACTAAGGCAACCGCTAGACCCGGCGGAGCTTGGGGTCGAGGGTGTCGCGCATCCAGTCCCCGAAGAAGTTGAACGCCAGCACCACGATGGTGATGGCCAGGCCCGGGAACAGCGCCAACCACCAGACGTCGAGGATCACTCCTCGTCCCTCCGCCACCATGATCCCCCACGCCGGGTCCCCCGGAGGGAGCCCCAGACCGAGGAAGCTCAACGATGCTTCCAGGAGGATCACCTGTCCGATCTGCAGGCTGGTGATCACCAACAGCGTGTTCACCGTGTTGGGGAAGATGTGGCGGATGATTATCACCGGCATGGACAGGCCGGCTATCTTGGCGAAGGTCACGAAGTCCAGTTCCTTGATGGCCAGCACGTCCCCCCGGATCATCCGGGCAAACCGGGCCCAGACCGTCAGGGCCACCGCCAGGATGATGTTCTCGATGCCAGCTCCCAGGATCGTCACGATTATCATCGCCACCAGGATGGTGGGAAAGCCGAGGGCAGCGTCGGCAGTCCGCATTATCAGGTGGTCCAGCCATCCAGTCCGGAAGCCGGCGACCAGGCCGAGGACGGTGCCGACGAAGGCTCCGGTGCCCAGCGCTATCAGGCTGATGAACAGGGCGGTCCTGGCGCCGTAGATCAGCCGGCTGAGCATGTCCCGGCCCATGATGTCGGTGCCCAGCGGGTAGGCGGGATTGTCCCCGGGGGCCAGGTGCGAGTCCAGCATCTTGATCTCGGTGGGGTCATGGGGGGCCAGCAAGGGAGCGAATAGGGCGCAGAGCAAGAGCACCATCATGATGGCCAGGGGGAACCAGGGCAGCCGCGCCTGTCTCGCCCTTTTCGGGAGGGCCAGTATCCCTTCGAGTCTGCCGGTCGCGAGAGTAGCTGTTGAAGCCACGGGAACCCTCCTGTTCAGTCGTGCCTGTTAATCGCACCTGCTAATCGCATCGGTTGATCGTTCCGGTCAGGTTGATCGTTCCGGTTAGTCGTACCTGATCCGGGGGTTGACGTAGGCGTAGGTGATATCGACGATGAGCGCGGTGGCGATGTAGAAGAACCCGGCCGCCAGGACGGTGGCCTGCACCACCGGGAAGTCCCGGCTCTTGATCCCCTCCAGCATCAGCCGCCCGATGCCGGGCCAGGCGAACACAACCTCGATGGCCACCGACCCGTTGAGGAGACCGGCCAGGGTCAGCCCGGAGAAGGTGAGGACCGGGATCACCGAGTTCTTCATGGCGTGCTTGAAGACGACCATCCGCTCGGACAGGCCCTTGATGCGGGCGAACTTGACGTATTCGCTGTCCATGACCTCCAGCATGCTGGACCGGGCCAGGCGCAACACCCCCGCCATGCTGTGCCAGGACAGCACGAAGGCGGGCAGGATGAAGTGCTCGATGCCGCCCCGGCCGTAGGTGGGCAGCCAGCCCAGGATGGCGCCGAACAGCAGGATCAGCATGATGGCGATCCAGAAGCTGGGGGCCGCGATGCCGACGACGGCGAAGAACTTGCCGATCTGGTCGAAGATCGAGTCCCGCTTGATGGCCGACAGGATTCCCAGGGGAATCCCCACTATTATGGTGAGGATGAAGGCGACTCCGGCCAGCTGCAGCGTGGCCGGCAGGCGCTGCAGCAGGATGTCCCGGGCCGGCACCCCCCTGATGTGGGACATTCCGAAGTCGGCCTGGACCACGTTGCCGAGGAAGCTGGCGTACTGCACCGGCAGGGGCCGGTCCAGGCCCATGTTCTTCTTCATCTGCTCGTAGTCCGCTTCCGTCGCCTCGGGCCCGAGCAGGTAGAGGGCGGGGTCGCCGGTCAGGTGCACGCTGAGGAACACCGCCAGGCTGAGGATCACCAGGGTTATCGCCGCCTGACCAATCCTTATGAATATATATCGCTGCATGACCCGTCCCCAGAGTGTAAGCGGTTATATGGGCCGTACGGCCCCGACCCGGACTTGCTGGGTTGGGGCTTTTTGTTCCAGGTGTTGCCGCCGGTCTCCGAAAAAATTCTGACACCGTGTCCGGCAAGAGCTGCACAGAGGTTGTGCCTCAAGCCGCTTCCCTTCTACTTAAGCTTCAACGTATGGAGGCTGCTGGGGAAGAAGGCCACGGGATACGGCTTCCAGTCGGCCACATCCGGCCCCAGGGCCCACGGGATGTTTACGGTGCCGATGCCAATCTGGTATTTCTCTTCGTGCAGCCGCCGGTACCACGCATTCAGGGCCGCCGGCCGCTCATCATCATCGAAAACCGCTACGGTTTCCTCAGTCAGCTTGAACAGGTCTTCTCGATTGTGGAAACGGGCCCGGTAGTCCCGGCGCCCATAGGTTGTTCCGATGATCTGCGTGGCATCCACCCGAGTCTCGTTGTCCCTCCAGATCACCTGACCATCCAGGTTGCCCGCCGACCTCTCCCGTTTTACGGCAACCTCCTCCCCGACGACCACCTCGGTTTCGATGCCCAACTCCCTACGCCACATCTCGGCGGCCAGCTGGGCCGACTCGGGGAGGAAGACCATCAAGGCTGACACCCAGGTGTTGATGATCAGCGGACCAAAGTCCTTGCCGTTGGGGTTGTCCGGGGTCTTGTAACCCGCTTCCGCCAGGAGCGCACGGGCTTTGTCAGGGTCGAATTCCACTGGCTTAATGTCGGGGCTCCAGCCGATGGTGCTGGGGGTTACGACGTTCCAGCCTCCACGCTCCACCTCGAGTGCCTCCGGCCCCCCGAAGAGTTTCTGAATTTGAGACTTATCGATTGCGTACGCCAGGGCATGGCGCACCCGCTTGTCCTCGCAGGGGTAGCTCACCATCCCCTCCCGCTCTCCACCGGACCAGCAGCCCATCAGCATGATGCGGAAATAGCCGCCCTCACCGGCCCAGACTATGCGCCCCCCGCCCCGTTCCACCTGGTTCCGGGCCCGAAGGCTCACCGGGGCGATATCAGCGTCCCCTGCCCTCAAGGCAGCCACCCGGGTTGCTTCCTCGGGCACCAGCCTCAGATCCAGCGTCTCGAAGTTCACCCTCCTGTCTTCGTAAAGGCCGTTCTTCGGCTGGAAATAGTAGTCGTCAAAGCGCTCGAACTCGACCACTTCGGAGGGGACGAAGTTAACCATTTTCATGGGGCCGGGAGCGATGGGGTTCTTCTGATAGGCCGCTTCCTGAGCTGCGTCCACCGTTATGAACTCCTGCCCGGGGACCTCGGGCCGCGCGGGCATCATTGAACCCCAAGCAGGCCCAGCGGCCATCAAGAGCACTGGGAACCCAGTCTGAATGGTCTTGAAGTAAACGGTTGCCTCGTTTGGCCCGGTCTGCTCGGCCGGTTTAGTCTGCTCTTTGGAGAAGGCTGCTATCGAGCCGGAGTAGGTGTAGTTGAAAGACTCGGGGCCATGGCCATGGTTCAGGGACCATACCAGATCCTCCACCGTAACATCGGTCCCATCATGGAACTTGACCCCGTCTCTCAGGGTAACGGTCCAGTTGAGTCCGTCGCTGGAATATCCCCACTCGCTGGCCATGCCCGGGATAATTTCCGTCTTCTCGTTGGTTTCGAGAAGGAACGCCTGGAAGATCCGGCCATAGCTGTTGCTGGCGCCTTCGCTGTAGACCTTGTCAAACTGCTCGTCGCCCCAAGCGGCCATCATCCAGGTAACGTTCCCCGGGTGGACCTCCACCATTTCATCGCCTGGTTGCTGAGCCGTTTCCGGTACCGCGGTGGGGGCGACCGGGGCCGCTGTGGCAGGGGCGGATTCGGAAGCAGCGGGGGCGGGCGCCGCAACAGCGGGTTCCGCAGTATCAGCCGGTGCGGCGGCAGACCCGCAAGCCACTGCCGCCAGAAGGAGGAAAAGGGTTCCCACAGTGAGTGCGATTGCCGTGGAATACTTGAACCAATGGGTGGCCATGGTTGCACCTCCCGAAGCTCGGAATGTTGGACTTGTCCCGATGCCTTGGATATCCCCGGGTACGGCGGCCGGTATCACGGGTTGGAAAGGGGTCAGCCTGGAAACAACCGGGGTAGAGAGAGGGCCATACCATTGAAGTGCTTGGGTGGGTCCTAGCAATGCGCTTGTAAAGAAAGGACCGGATGGTCTCCATCCGGCGTGCTGGTGTTAGGAGCTCTAATATGCTTTTAGATCCTCCCCTCCTGTTCACGCGGGTCAAGTCGTAAACCGGCGGAATACGGTTATAGGGTTACGTTGCGAAAATGGCTATTGGATGAGGTTCAACGCTGTAATAAGCATTTATAGAACTGGAAAAGAGCCTACTATTCCAATAGGGATATGTTAATCGCAAAGTTCAATGGATAATATATAATATCAATCTCTCCGAAGTCAACGGGCCAACCCGGAGAATTCCCTGGGGTAAAGACCTTTTCAGGTTTCCGGGTCTAAGTTCGGAGAAACCTACAGGTCTACGGCATTTTGGCTAACGGGCCATATCCATGACCGGGAAGGTGTGAATGCCCCCGCTCGGAGAGTCTCAATATCTGCACCGGGGAGAATCGCCGGTTAGGAACTTGCCGGCCTTTTAGGGATTGTCCGGGAAAGTGATGTCCCGGGCGGAAAGATAACGGTGCGGCATGGGCTGAAGCCTGTTTACGTGGGAAGCTACTACCCTGACTCGGCCTTCCTTGACGGGGATCTGGATCTAATTCGGGTGGACGAAGTTGTTACCACCAATCCGACACCGTCCGAAAGACCCAGTTCCCTCATCAAACGTAGCGTCAAACGTAGGGTCGAGGCAACCCAAGTGCCGGTGCGGAAGGAATCAAAGTGGAGGCACCGATGCCTGCTGGGGTTTCATCCCAGATTCATAGGGCGGGAGAATATCGGCGACGTTCCGCAGACAGGTCCACCAGGAGCTTGTTGAACGACATCCAAGATGGAAGTCCAGCGAGGAAACGGCAGGCTTGGGTCCATCTTGCGCAGAGAGGGAGAGCTGGAGTTCCTTTACCCGATCGGGAAAGGCAACCCGAAAAGGGCCATCACTGGGTTGACCAATGTGCCCATAGGTAGGACATGCCCCACGCCTGAACGGATCCAACCGAAGGATGTTCCCACATACTGAGCCCCAAGGCTTTGGGCAGTAACCAACCCACCGGCGAAAATGGTCAAGGTCCAGTTAGCGTTGACAGCAGAGGTCACCTGCTCGGGACCGTGTCGGGACTTCTTTAGGCCAGGCCCCTCCCGATCCTCAAGTTTAGATCATCCCACAAAACCCGCACTCCGGCTGGCTGAGGATTCGGGCGCAGATGAACAGGACGCACAGCCTTCCGAATTTTCCTCCCTTTCTCCTCGTCGCCGATGCTTCAGGTTCCTGCCGCCGAAGGAAATTTGGGTATGCGCCCACCGTCCTGATTAGACAGGCAAGAGGGGTTCGGTCCTTTCGGGCAGCAGGTCGGTATCAAAGGCGTTGCAGTTGAAGGCCAAGAGGGCGTAATAGCCCATAAGCATGGTCACCTCGACCAATCCCTGGACTCCCAACTGTTCCTGGGCTGCCTGGAAAGCACCACGGCTAACGTGATGGGTTCGATAAAACTCCTGCCCGTAGTTCACGACGGCGGCTTCATCGGCGGGAAGTTCGGGCAAGCTTCCCCGGTCCCGAAGGGCGTCAACCAAGGCATCGCTGAGACCGGCCCGCCGTCCTGACCCGGCGTGGGCGTTCCAGATGTGCTGGCAGTCCAGCTCCCGCGCTACCACCAGCATGGCCAACTCCTGGATTTTCGAGGGCAGGGTCGACTCGTTCCGCAAGTAGTTGGAGAGTTGGTTGGCGAGCCGGCCGGCCTCGGGAACGTGGACCATCACCGAACCGGGGCCATTGCGGGGGACGGCTCCGCTTCGCTCAACCATCGCGTCGAAGGCACCCTGCTGGGCATCCGGAACACTTTCCCTGGTGGCGATTGGTATTCTGGCCATGGCGTCCTCCTTGGGCCGGATTTCTCCCGTCAGTCCCAACCCCACCTCTCCGGCGCGTTTTCGTTAACAACTTCACATTACTCCCGCTCCCCGGGGGTGTCAAACGGCATCGTTGGATTCCAGCGCCGAGTCCTTATCGCTGAACGTAACGGTCGCGGGAATCCGAATGGAGTGCCGTGAACCGCTAAAGTTCGGCTGCCACCAGGGAAGATTCAACCATCCCGGTTACGGCTGGATGTGTTTGGGTGCAGGTTGGTGGGTTGTGGCGCGCCGGGAAAAAGGTGAGCCTTGAATCACAGCAACCCTGGTGAGCGGGGCGGGAATGGATAAGCTACACTGGCCGCAGTCCTGCCACACCACCAATTCCTCTCCGCCTGGCTGCGACCAGGGGGGCACTGGGCAACGAATTGAATCTGACCGGCACTCTGAATCGGGCAACCGTTCCCTTGAGGGCATTCGGGCAGCGGAATTTCAGTCTCCTGTGGACTTCCATGACCCTGGTGGGCATGGGAAACCAGATGGAGCAGGTGGTGCTGGGGTGGTACGTCCTCACCCTGACCGACTCTCCATTCATGGTCGGTCTGGTCGGCTCGGCCAGGATGGCCCTGAATTTCCTGGCCCTGTTCACCGGGGCGATAGCAGACCGGGTACCCCGCCAGCGGCTGCTGGCGGGGGTAGAGTTTTCCATGGCCCTGCTGGGGACGGGGATGCTGATCCTGATCATCAGTGGCCGGTTGGAGGTCTGGCACATTTATGCCATAACCCTGTTGGGAGGGGTCATAAGGCTCTTTCAGATGCCGGCGGCCCAGTCGATGGTCGCCGACACCCTGAGTGCGGACCGCATTTCCAACGGGGCCGCGCTGACCAATATGGGGAGGAACCTCACCACGGTGGTTGGGCCCTTGGTCGGCGGGGTCTTGTTCCAGGGGATGGGGCCCGCCGGGGCGTTCACGGTGGTCGCCTCGCTCTATTTTCTGGGCGGGATTTCAGCTTTCGCCATCGGGAATGTTGGGAGCTCCCAAAGCAGGGAAAGAGAGTCGCTCCTCCGGGAAGTCCTGGACGGGTTGAAGTACGTCAAGGGCCAGCAAGCACTCTGGGCCATCTTAATTCTGGCGGTAATCATAAATTTCACCGGCTGGCCCCTCCACACCACGCTCATGCCGGTGTTCGCCCGGGATGTACTGGGAACCGGCTCCACGGGCCTGGGGATGTTGATTTCCGCTTTTGGCATTGGGGCCCTGCTGGGCTCGATGGCCTGGGCTTCGGTGCCCGATTTGAAACACATCGGGGCACTCCTGATCCTGGCGGTGGTGCTGTGGCACCTGAGCATGGTGGTCTTCTCGGCTTCCACTTCGCTGCACCTGTCGCTGGCCATCCTTCTGTTCACTGGAGCGTTCTTTTCCTCGACCCAGGTCTTGATGCTGACGCTTCTGCTGAAGACGGCCCGCCCGGAGTTCAGGGGGCGGGTGCTGGGGCTGCGTTCTTTCGCCATCTACGCCTACACCTTCGGGAGTTTGAACTCCGGTGCTGTGGCCAGCCTCTGGGGCGCGCCCTGGGCCGCCAACGCGAACGCCGCCATCGGGATCACATTAATGGGGGTTCTGGCCCTTGTTGCGCCCAAGTTCCGGCGAACTTAGTGGTCGGAGGGCGGCGCCCCGAGCCAGCAATCCACGAAGGCATGAGGAAGCAGTCTTGGCGAGCCTGAAATTCCGAAGAGGGTATACTGCGTGATCGCAACGGGAGTCGACCCCCATCCCTGAGTCGCACCGACTATAGTACGTTCAATAATTAGGGTCCCGGGACCTTATTGACGGAGGAGTCCGCATCGATCCCAAGCCGGTGCGGCAGCCGTTGCCCATGTGGATCGCCGGAGGGGCGGATCCCGCCCTGCGGCTAGCGGCCCGCATCGCCGGCGGCTGGGTCATTGCTCCGGGGTGGGACCGGCACCCACTCAGGCGGCTCAATGCGGGAAAGCTGCCATCACGCTCGAACCGGATCAGGAAGAACCCTCCTTCTCTCGCTACGTTGAACGAGGGGGACTACTGCACGGTTGATAACTTTAATGAACACGTCGGAACCAAGCGGTTCGAAGTCCGAAGCGAACGGGGGCAGCGCGGCGACATCTCCGTCGGTACTGCCGTGAACCTCAACGGATTCAGGACCGACAGGAACGGCGAAGGAACTGGACAATACACAGCCTCCCCTCTTCACGCGTCGCGGGAAGGCCCAGCTGACCGAGGAGACAAGCTGAGGATACAGGCAGGAGAGTACAATGCGGCGAAAATCGTTCAATCGTGGTGCCAATAACGGTTGATTCAGGCACGGCCACCGGTGTATACCGTGTAAGACTGATTGGCACAGAGGGGGCCAGGAATGAACTGCACCTGCCCAACAGTCAGTCAACAGTGAGATCGGAAGGGAAGAGGCGGCAAAGGCGGCACCAACGGATGCCGCAGTAGAATTGATCCCCGTCATCAAGTCCCAACCAGGCAACCGTGAGGAGAGTAGGGATATGTCTAGAAAGATGTTGGTGGTAGTGATGGTTGCTGCAGTAACGGCTGCACTGGGACTGTTCGCCTCTGCCACTGTTGCCGCCCAGGGAAGTCCCAGTCCCAGTCCCAGCGCCACCAGGTCCTTCTCCCCAGCCACGGTTGTGGCGGGCGGACAGGTGACGGTGACCATCAACGCCGCCAACTACGGTTCGGGCGGCACGGTCACAGAGAGGCTGCCCCAGGGGTTCAGCTACTTATCCAGCAGTCTTGACTCGTCACAGGTCGATGTCAATCCCGGGGAGGTCGCGTTCACCCTGCAGGGGGAGACATCCTTCACCTACACCGTTACCGCCTCCAGCGACGCGGGTTCCTACACCTTCCGCGGAACCCTGAGGGATTCCGAAGGGAACGACCATGACGTGCCCGCTGCCACGGTGACAGTGTCCCCCGTGGACCCGCTGGTTGCCCGGTACGACGACCCTGCTAATGATGGTAACGGCAACGGGGCGATTGACCGGAGCGAGGTCATCAATGCCATCAACGACTACCTCTTCGGCGGGGGACATCCCATCACCCGGGCCGATGTGATCAAGCTGATCAACCTCTACCTGTTTGGCCCAGCCGGCGTACAGGTGCCCGGCGCGCCCACCAACTTGACGGCCACGGCCAGCGGGCAGACCCGGATCGACCTGTCCTGGAGCGCGCCCGCCGACAACGGCGGAGCCGCCATCACCGGCTACCGCATCGAGGTCTCGACGGACGGCTCATCCTGGGGCAATCTCGTTGCCAACACCACCTCCTCCGCCACCAGCTACTCCCATACCGGGCTGACGGCGGGCAGCGCCCGCCACTACCGGGTGTCGGCCATCAACTCCGCCGGCACGGGACCGGCGTCCAACGCCGCTATTGCTACTACCGATTCGGCGGCGGCGGGCTCCGACCTGGTCGTCCAATCGCCCACGGTCAGCGACAGCAGTCCGGCTGCCGGAGCCTCCTTCACCCTGAACGCCACGGTGCGCAACCAGGGCAGCGCTTCTTCGGGCTCGACCACCCTGCGCTATTACAGCTCCAGCGACTCCACCATCTCCACCAGCGATACGGAGGTGGGCACGGACCAGGTGGGCAGTCTGGCCGCGTCCGGGACCGGCACCGAGTCCATTGACCTGACCGCACCGTCCAGTGCGGGGACGTACCATTACGGCGCTTGCGTAGATGCGGTCAGCGGAGAGTCCGATACCGGCAACAACTGCTCGGACGCGGTTCAGGTGACAGTGGTGGACCGTCCCGACCTGGTCGTCCAATCGCCCACGGTCAGCAACAGCAGCCCGGATGCCGCAACGATCTTCAAGTTCACAGCCACGGTGCGCAACCGGGGCACCGGGGCATCGAAACCGGCCAGGCTGGTCTACTACCAATCCGGCGACTCAACCATCTCCTTCAGCGACATCCAGGTGGGCACGGACGCTGTGGGCGGTCTGGCCGCGTCCGGGACCGCCACCGAGTCCCTTGACCAGGCCGCGCCGTCCAGTGCCGGGACCTACTACTACGGCGCCTGTGTGGAGCCGTTGCCCGAGGAGTCCGACACCGGCAACAACTGCTCGGACGCGGTTCAGGTTACGGTGGTGGAGCGTCCCGACCTGGTCGTCCAATCTCCCACGGTCAGCGACAGCAGCCCGGATGCCGGAGCAAGCTTTACGTTCAGTGCCACGGTGAACAACCGGGGCAGCGGGGCGTCGGAACCGACGAGGCTGGTCTACTATCTCTCCAGTGACTCGACCATCTCCACCAGCGATACGCAGTCGGGTAATAGCCTCGTGGAGGCTCTCGCCGCATCGGGGGACCGTCAATATAGAATTCTGCTAACCGCACAGCGGAATGCGGGGACCTACTACTACGGCGCGTGCGTGGAACCTGTGTCAGGGGAGTCCAACACCGGCAATAACTGCTCGGATGCAGTGAGGGTGACCGTCTCATAGCCAACCCTCTTACGGTGGCGGCTTTCGGTTGCGGCTATTGCCGGGATGGCATGATGCTGTACCCTGCGATTAACCAACCCAATGTGCAAGTTGTAAAAGGGTTGAAAATCCAGATGTACGCACCTCTACCCGAGTAACCGTTCCCCTTGCCAGTTCGACAATCTTCCCAGCCACTCGGCCCCGGATGCTGCATCACAGCCACGTGCTGAACATTCCGGGCAAGTGCTTCCGGCTCGGGGAGAAACGCCAAGCGGGGCTGTTCCC
The DNA here is from genome assembly GCA_951812535.1 of uncultured Dehalococcoidia bacterium. Taxonomy (GTDB): domain Bacteria; phylum Chloroflexota; class Dehalococcoidia; order Lucifugimonadales; family UBA3495; genus CATOSK01. Next base: position 478,207 of record CATOSK010000004.1, read on the forward strand.
GTCGCTGCAGCATCTGGCGGCTGCTGGCGGGGAAGAAGGTGGAACTGGGTTTGGTGGAATCCTTGTCCCACGAGACGGTGCGGCTGCACCTGAAAAACAACCTCAGGCCGTGGCGGAAGCCACAGCGGCGCATTCCCGGGTTGAGCACCTGAATCCTGGCCTGTTCCTGCTGATTCAACTTTACATCCCTCATGGGGATGACATCTTCGCTGAACAGTCAGCAGGTGACTGAATCGCAGAACATCGACAGCGTTACATCGTTTTTAGACACCCTCTTACTGGCGCTGCCTGGGGTGTTTGGCCAGAAAATCGTCCGCGATCTCCTCGAACGTTGCGAAGCGCACGCCGTCGTGAGAGCGGATGTATTCCGTGATGCGCTCCAGCATCAGCAGCACCTGGGGCCGGCCGCTCACGTCCGGGTGGATGGTTATGGGGAACACCGCCTCGTCGTACTCCCGGTACACCCAATCGAACTGGTCCCGCCACATCGATTCAATGTCCCTGGGATTTACGAACCCGTGGCTGTTGGGCGACTTCTTGATGAACATCATCGGCGGCAGGTCGTCCAGATACCAGTTAGCCGGTATCTCTACGAGGTCGGTCTCCTCGCCACGCTCCAGCGCGCGCATCCAGTGGTCGGCCGGCATGGCAAAGTCGATTTTCGTCCAGCGGTCTCCCACTCGGACATAGTAGCACTCAAAATCGCGGTGCATCAGGCTGTGGTCATACTTGATGCCGTGCTTCAGCAGCAGTTCGTTGGTCACGTGGCTGAACTCCCACCACGGCGCGACGTAGCCCCGCGGCCGTTGCCCCGAAACCTCGGTAATCAAATCGATGCAGCGCAGCAGCACCGCCTCCTCCTGCTCCGGAGACATGGCGATGGGATTCTCGTGGGAGTAGCCGTGCATTCCAACCTCATGCCCTTGCTCGACAATCATCCGGCATTCGTCCGGAAAGGTCTCGATGGAGTGGCCAGGGATGAACCAACTGGTCTTGATGTCCAGTCGTTCAAAGAGTCTCAGCAGGCGGGGCGTTCCCACTTCCCCGGCGAACAGGCCGCGGGAAATATCGTCAGGTGAGTCCTCTCCGCCGTAGGAACCCAGCCAACCGCCAACGGCGTCCAGGTCAACCCCAAAGGCGCACAGAATTCGTTTGTCGGCCATCTCAGATCTCCTCGCGGCGTCCCGTCGCCAATGCTCTCCCCATCATACACGCACGCCTTTCCATGCTGCCATTCCCCCGGCTCGTAATAGCAATTGAGCTGGTCGCGGAATTTCGGACAGGTAGGCAAGTGAAGTCCCACTCCTAGTACTACAGTCGCAGATTAAGAACAGGTAGAATTGGAGCAGTTGTCTGGTGGAGAGGTGAGGCAGTGGTTGTTGGGAGTGATGAGGTTGCGGAAGTGGCCCGGTGGGCCAATGGCATCGAGGAGATGCACCAGTGCATCGCCGGCCGGTTCCGGCGGCCGGAGCCGCGCCGCCGGGCTCTGGCCTATCTGCGAGGACTACTCAGCCCGGTGGAACGCAAGAACGGCTGGCAACTGGCAGAACAAGCTGGCGACGCCACCCCCTATGGGGTACACCACCTGCTGTCCACGTACATCTGGGACGCGGACCTGGTACGCGATGACCTCAGGGACTACGTGGTGGAGCATCTGGGCGGTGCCGACGGAGTAGTGGTGGTGGACGAGACGGGGTTTCTCAAGAAGGGCGACAAGTCAGCCGGGGTGCAGCGGCAGTACAGCGGGACGGCGGGCCGGATCGAAAACTGTCAGGTTGCGGTGTTCCTGGCCTATGCCGGAGCCAAGGGCAGGGCATTGCTGGACCGGGAGTTGTACCTGCCCCGGGTGTGGGCGGACGACTGGGAGCGGCGGCGGGAAGCCGGAGTGCCGGAGAGTGTCCGCTTCCGTACCAAACCGCAACTGGCGCAACTGATGCTGGGGCGGGCGCTGGAAGCGGGTGTTCCCTTCGCCTGGTTTACTGGGGACGAGGTCTACGGCAGTGATCGCAACCTGCGGCTGTGGCTGGAACGTGAGGAGATTCCGCATGTGATGGCCATCAAGAGCAACGAGAAGCTGTGGGCTTTGACGGACAAAGGACCGCTGCAGATGAGAGCGGACCGTCTGGCGTCCGGGGTTGCGGAATCCGCTTGGGTGCGGTGCAGCGCTGGGAATGGCGCCAAGGGACCACGGATCTATGATTGGGCCGCAGTGGACATACGGCCCCTGAGGGAACCGGGCAAGGGCCACTGGCTACTGGCCCGCCGGAGCATCGCCAAGCCCGACGAGTTGGCCTATTACGTTTGCTTCGGCCCGGCGGAGACGGCCTTGGAGGAGTTGGTGAGAGTCGCCGGGACCCGGTGGGCCATAGAGGAATGCTTTGAGCAGGCGAAGGGGGAGGTGGGACTGGACCAGTACGAGGTGCGGCGGTGGGACGGCTGGTACCGGCACATCACCCTGGCCATGCTGGCTCACGCCTATCTGATGGTAATCAGGCATCATGCATTGGAGCAGGGAGAAAAGGGGGCCACTACGGTCCCGGTGAAGAGTTGATTCCCGTGACTGTCCCGGAGGTGCGGCGGCTACTCACACGCTTGGTATGGACAGAGAACCAACCACCGGATTTCATCCTGTACTGGTCGTGGTGGAGACGCCGCCACCAGGCCAGAGCCCAACGATGTCACTACAAACGGCGTCTATCAAATCTGCGACTGTAGTACTAGGGCGTGTTTGCAAACTATAACCAAAGCAGGAAGGCCCCGATTTGCAGCATTGCCAGATAGTTCTCGGCCTTCTTCTCATACCGGGTGGCGATGCGGCGGAATTGCTTCAGCCGGTTGATTGTCCGCTCCACCAGATTGCGTTGCCGGTACAGGGCCCGGTTGAAAGGACCAGTGCGTCGTTCGTTGGTTTTACGGGGGATGGTGTAGCGAATTCTCCGTCGCCTGAGATAGGCTCGAATCCTGCGGCTGCTGTACCCTTTGTCGCCACAGACCCGATGGGGCTTGATGCGGGGACGGCCACGCCCGGAGCGTCTCACCGCCCCTTGAGTCATCAACTCCTCGAATACGCTGGCCTCGTGCCGCTGACCCGGGGTCAGCACGAATGCCACCGGCTTGCCCTGACCCTCGACCCTCAGGTGGATTTTGGTCCCGAACCCTCCCCGGGAACGGCCCAGCGCCTGATCGCCCTCCCCCTTTTTGCCCCGGCAGCGTGCTGATGTGCCCGCACATTGGTGCCGTCCACGTAATGGACTTCCCACTCAAGTTGACCCAGGGCATCAGCTTCCCGCTGCACCTCAGCCAGCAGCCGGTCCCACAATCCCTGCTTCCGCCACCGGTAGAAACGGCTGGCCACGGTGGCCCAGCGACCAAAGCGCTCGGGCAAATCCCGCCATGGGGCGCCGGTACGCAAAATCCACAAGATCCCGTTGATGACCGTGCGATGGTCCTTACTGGGCCGTCCGGTCGCCGGCTTCTGGGGCGGCAGCAGCGGCCTCAGTCGTCGCCATTGATCATCCGTCAAATCCCCTCGTCCCACACACCTCACTCCTCATCTCAACCTGTCTCATCCAGTTTAGACCCCACAATTGGGTTTGCAAACACGCCCTAGGGACTCCTACGTTGTACCAAGGACCGGTTGTTCAGAGGCAGGGATAGGATTCATCCTTGGATTGTTGTTGGCCGGGTCGCCATCAATCGCTACATTGGTTCCGCCTCGGGAATGGCCGGTCCCCGGAAAGCCCAAGATAATTCGTCCCTGGCGCTGAGGTGGCCGACGTTCATCCCTGCTTTCAGAAGGAGAGCAGCCGCTCTTCTCGGCGGGATCAACCATCAAGCAATTGTGTGAAGAGATAAACTCCTCCACTGGTTCGATTATGAGAAGGCAGACCTCGGTTCGGGATGCTTCGATCGCATATCCAAGATGGGTAAACGTGAACGCAGACATATTCTCTCGGCAGGTGTTGCGGATGGGAAGGCTGAGACCATTGAGTAGCCGCCGGTTTGGTCCCCGAATCCCAGGGAAGCCGCGGTGTTCCGCAGCAGCGAGAGTTGCTGACCAAAGGCTTCCCGGTTCTCGGCTTGGAACAACCAAACCAAGCCCCTACAGTTCCCACTACATCCCTTATGTTTAGGTACCCGACCTACTGAGGTTATTTCGGGTTGCCTGACCTGACCCCTAGTGCCTGGGAACTGGCATAGCGTTGTCGAATCCCGAATCTTCCAGCCAACTCTGATCGGTAGATTCGCAATCGTTCTGGGTACACTGCATCACGCAAGCCTGTAGGTCCTCCCAACGGGCTGCCGGGATCTCCAGTCGACCCAAGACGTCGTTTATGTTGTCACCGATTCCGGTTGTTCCACCACCGCCCCGAACTCCCGGGCTTCATCCTCACCGATGCGGAGCCATGCCAGGCTGATGGATTTGGGGTCAACTTCTTCCTCGGACATCCGTCCCCAGAGGCTTTCCCTCTCGAGTTGCCGACCGTCGTTCTTGGTCACGGTTACTGGGCCTTCCCCGCACTCTGCGGGGGGCGGTCCTCGAAGAAAGTCTGGAGTATTTCGCAGCCGCTACGCTCCACGACAAGAGCATGACGACCAACCCCAAGACCGCGATCCACACGCCGGGCCCATCATGGCGGTGACGCGGGGGCGTTCAAAGGACAACGCGCAGTCTGCCCGGCTTCCCATCCCTGGCTACTGGTGCGGAGGGCCCGCATCTGAACGATTCCTGAGTTTCCCGGCGATAAATTCTCAGGGCGGACAAACTGCCCGCCCTGAACTCGTTCTTAAAGCCGCGTGACGCCTACCGCGTTCCCCTGCCTCAGTTCCAGGTAATCGGCAACGACTTCAACGACCGGAAGGTGATGCTGGGCTGGTATTCCAACTGGTCCTCGGTGGTATCCATGCGCAGAGAATCGAACCGCTCGGCAAAGGCCCGGAAGGCCTCCTGACCCTCCACCCGCACCAGCGTGGCGCCCAGGCAGTGGTGAATGCCAGCTCCGAAGGCCACGTGGGGGTTGGGCCAGCGGGTTATGTCGAACCGGTCCGGATCCTCAAACTTGCGCTGGTCCCGGTTGGCCGAAGATATGAACCAGCGGATCCGGTCATCCTTCCTGATCAGCTTCCCTCCCAATTCCACGTCCTCCGACGCGATGCGGGCGATGGACTTCACCGATGAATCGTGCCTCAGGCATTCCTCGGTGGCCCTGACGTGCATCCCCTCCGGGTCGTTCCGCAGCAGGTCCCACTGGTCCGGGTTGCGCAGGAAGGACAGGATGCCGTTGCAAAGCAGGTTGATGGTGGTCTCGTGCCCGGCCAGCAGGAGCAGCGATGAATTGGAAATCACCTGGTCGCGGCTGAAGAAGCCGTCCCGCTCGCCCTGGGCCAGCACCGAAATGAAGTCGCCCTCTGGATTGACGATGCGCTTCTCCACCAGGGGCGAAACGTAGTCGATCATTTCCCGGATTCCCTCGGAGAAGTTCTGCATCCGCCAAGGTTCTCCCCGGCCCACGTAGAGCAATTTTTCCGCCACCTCCCGGATGTAGGGCCGGTCCTGCTTGGGAACCCCCATCATCTCGGCAATAATCAGCAGGGGCAGAGGCGTGGCAAAATCGCGCATCACGTCCATGCTGCCCCGTTCTTCGGCCTCATCCAACAGTTCCTTGATCACCTCCTTCACCATGGGCCGCCACTGCTCCATAGAGCGGGGGGTGAAATAGCCGTGGACAACCTTGCGCATATCCAGGTGGGCCGGCCGGTCGTGTTGGATGAACTGGCGGGACTGGTACTCTCGCACAAACTCGTAGAGCCCCAAGTCCGAGTCGTAGATGGTGGGATAGGGAGGCCGGGGATCGTTCTTGAAAACCGCCGAAGAGAACAGTTCGTTGTGGCGGGTCAGCCAAACCAGATCTTCGTGGCGGGTGATCACCCAGACTTCGTACAACTCGTTCCAGTGGACCGGGTCCTCCTCCCGAAGCCGCCCATAATAGGTATAGGGGTCGGCGATTGCCTCGTGGGTAAACATATCGTCGCTGATGGCAGTTACCATATCGTCACCTTCCCTTGAGTTGCCTCGTATTATAGCCCGGTTGAGGTGGATTTGGTTATGGGACAGAACCAGTGCGGAGTTTACTGAGAGTCCCGAGCCTCCTGCCGGTAGTTCGGTTCCTGCTCCCAGTGAACTTCTCCTTCCAATGGACGGGGACGGATGCTCCGGGTTCACCAACTCCCGCCGCCCTTCACCCTCTTGACGACTGCCGACGACACAGCCAAGTCTCCGCCGAAGCCGTGACCAGGGTGAACACGGAAACTACGTACCCGTGAACGGAGCTGACGCCAGGGAACTCATTGGCGTCTGGGACGGTTCGCGGAGCCTGATTGAGCAGACTGGAGCGTTGTCACGCCGCCACCACCGCCGGCTCCACCTTGTGGCAGGCGGTCAGGTGTTCGCTGTTTATCTCCCGCCAGTCGGGTTCCACCTCCCGGCACATGCCGGTCTCGAAGTAGATGGGACAGCGCGGGTGGAACCGGCACCCGCTGGGCGGGTTGATCGGGCTGGCCACCTCACCGCTGATGGTCGTCCCCATGGGGATGTCCGGGTCGGGCTGGGGGACCGAGGCCAGCAGCGCCTTGCTGTAGGGATGCAATGTGTTCTCGTACAGCTGGTCCTTGTCCGCCAGTTCCACCATCTTCCCCACATACATGACCCCCACCCGGTGGCTCATGTGCTCGACAATCGCCAGGTCGTGGGAGATGAGCAGATAGCTCAACCCCAGGTCCCTCTGCAGGTCCACCAGCAGGTTCAGGATCTGGGCCCGGATGGAGACGTCCAGCCCGGAAACGGGCTCATCCAGCACAATCAGCTGGGGGCGCAGGGCCAGGGCCCGGGCGATGGCTATGCGCTGCCGCTGTCCGCCGCTGAACTGGTGCGGGAAGAACGACCCGGTCACCGGGCTGAGCCCCACGTTCTCCAGCAACTCCCCCACTCGCATCCGCAGTTCCCGGCCGTGCAACCCTTCGTGCACCTGCAGCGGCTCGCCGATGATGTCCAGCACCTGCATGCGCGGGTTCAACGAGCTGTAGGGGTCCTGAAAGACCGCCTGCACCAACCGCTTGTATTCCTTCAGTCCGCTGCCCCGCAACCCGGTGATGTCATCACCCCGGAACCGGATGACTCCCCCGGTTGGCCGCTCCAGCAGCAGGATCATCTTCGCGACCGTGGTCTTGCCGCAGCCGCTCTCCCCCACCAGCGCGAAGGTCTCCCCCTCGCCTATGGAGAAGTTGACCCCGTCCACGGCCTGGATGGCCTCGGCGTTCCGGCCCAGCCAGCTTCCGCTGCCCCGGAAGTGCTTCACCAGCCCCTCTACTTCCAGCAGTCGTTCCGCCACTTCAGCCCCCCGGCTCCGCCAGCCAGCAATGCACGAAGTCCTGGTCCCCCAGGGACGTTCTCGGCGGATACTCCTCCTTGCACTTGTCCATCGCTTCGGGACAGCGCGGCCAGAAGGGACAACCCTGGGGAATGTTTCTCAGGTCGGGGGGCTGGCCCTCGATCTGGTAGAGCCGGTCCCGCTTGGTCCCCATTACCGGCACCGACGCCAGCAGCGCCCGGGTGTAGGGATGTTGGGGTTCCTTGTAAATCTGCCGGACGCCGGCGCTTTCCACGATCCGCCCCGCGTACATGACGTTGACCCGGTCGCACATCTGGGCGACGATTCCCAGGTCGTGGGTCACCCAGATGACGCTGGTGCCGCTTTCCCGCTGCAGGTCCCGGATCAGCCCCAGGAACTGGGCCTGGATGGTGACGTCAAGAGAGGTGGTCGGCTCGTCGGCAATCAGCAGTTCCGGCTCGGTCGTCAGCCCCATGGCCGCCACCACCCGCTGCCGCATTCCGCCGCTGAACTGGTGGGGGTACTGGCCCAGCCTCAGCTCCAGCCTGGGGATGCGGACCGCCCGCAGCGACCCCAGCACCCGGTCCATGGCCTGTTGCCCCCGCTCCTTCAGGTGCAGCCGGACCGGTTCGGCCACCTGCTCGCCCACGGTGTACACGGGGTTCAGAGATGTCTGCGGGTCCTGCATGATGATGGCCATGCGGTGCCCCCGGTACTCCCGCATCTGGTGCTCGGATAGCTCCAGCAGGTTCTCGCCCCGGAACCAGACTTCACCCTCGACGATTTGCGCCCCGGGGCGGGGGACCAGCCGCATCAGGGACAGGCAGGTCATCGTCTTCCCGCTGCCCGACTCTCCCACCAGGCCCACCGCCTCTCCTTCCCGGATGGTGAAGCTGACGCCGTCCACTGCCTTGAGGACGGCGTTCCTCTGGAAGAAGTAGGTCTTCAGCCCTTCAACCCTGAGGAGGATATCTTGTTCAACGTCGTGGTTTTCCATTTGCACCCTGAGGTCTTCCATCCCCTACATTTGCCGGCGCCTGGGGTCAAGTGTGTCCCGCAGCCAGTCCCCGTGAGGTGGACCCAGGAAACTGGACAGGTAGTTAAGTGGGAATCCTGCTCCTAGACCAATGACAGCGACGGCTGTCGAGGAGGAGTGGGAATGTCCAGAGAGCGTAGAAAGCACAGCCCTGCCTTGAAGGCCAAAGTTGCACTTGAGGCAACGAAGGGCGAGCAGACGGTGGCCGAGTTGGCTGCCCGGTTCGAGGTCCACCCCAACCAGATTCAGACGTGGAAGAAGGCTCTGGCCGATGGCGCGGCCGCCATCTTTGACCACGGCAACGGGACCAATAAGGGCAAGGAGTCGAAGAACAACGACGCCCTGGTGGCCCGGTTGTATCAGCAGATCGGGCAGCTGAAGGTGGAGCGGGATTTCTTGGAGGAAAGGTCCGGTCCATGACTCCAGCACAGCGGCGTGAGCTGGTGGACCGGCGACACCGGTCCCTGTCTGTAGTCCCTGTCTGTAGTGCGGCAGTGCCAGTTGCTGGGGGTCAGCCGCTCCAGCCTCTACTACCGTGCCAAGGGGACCTCACAACAAGACCTGTCCCTGATGCGGGAGCTGGACCGCCAGTACCTGGAAACCCCCTTCTACGGTTCCAGGCGGATGAGGGCTTCGCTGGAAAGGCAGGGCATGCCGGTAAGCCGTAAGCGGGTGCAGCGGCTCATGAGACTGATCGGCCTGCGGGCCATCTACCGGCAGCCTCGCACCAGCCACCCAGCGCCGGAACGCCGGGTGTACCCCTACCTGCTGAAGGATATGACGATCACCCGGGCGAACCAGGTATGGGCGGCCGACATCACCTACCTGCCCATGGGACGGGGATTCCTCTACCTGGTGGCCATCATGGACTGGCACAGCCGGTACGTGTTGGCCTGGCGATTGTCCAACACCCTGGAGACCGGCTTTTGTGCCGAGGCGCTGGGCGACGCCCTGGATCAGGGAACGCCCGACGTGTTCAACACCGACCAGGGAAGCCAGTTCACCAGCCGGGAGTTCACGCAGATGCTGCAGGAACACTCGGTGAGGATCAGCATGGACGGCCGGGGCAGGTACCAGGACAACATCTTCGTGGAGCGGCTGTGGCGGACGGTGAAGTACAGTGAAGTACAGTGAAGTACGAGGAGGTCTACCTGAAAGCCTACGCCAGCGTCCTGGAGGCCCGGTGGGGGCTGGCAGAAGACTACTTCCGGTTCTACAACCGGCTCAGGCCCCATCAGGCCCTAGGCTACCGGACTCCGGCCGAGGTGTTCCATGGGCAGCAGAGTGTGGTAGAAGGGGACTCTAATGAAAGGAGGGATTCACCCGGACAGGGGACCGAATCACTGGCAGGAGAGCCGGGATTCTCACTTAACTCGCCCCTCATCCTGTCCAAATAATGGGGTCCACCTCAGAGTCCCACTTAATTGTGGCCTGATCCTGTCCAACCGATGGGGTCCATCTCAAACGGCCAAGAATAGTAATAGAACGGTTGCCTTACGGTATACACTTAATGTTCGGAACAGTTCCGGGCTAACTGGGGCCATGCACCATGGGCAAATCCGCCTTTGTTGCAGGGAAGGGCGTAGTCCGTATAGAGTTGCAACCAGCAGATCGATCATTCAAGTTGCCTACGGTCACATTTGCTGCCGAATGCTACGAAATTACTCCAATTAGTGATAAGGAGGGTTGACATGCCGGACTACAGACCACCGTTGGATGGGATCAGGGTACTTGACCTGGGCCGCCATCAGGCCGGTCCCCGATGTGCTCAGGTTCTGGCCCGCATGGGGGCCGAGGTAATCAAGATTGAAAGGATCGGAGGCGAAGAAACCCGTTACCACGGGCCGTGGGTCCGGGGGCAGAGCGCCTACTGGGCATCCCACAACACGGGGAAGAAAAGCCTCAGCATGGACCTCAGGACCGCCGCGGGCAAAGAGGTCCTGACGGAGTTGGTCAAAGTCTCCGACGTTTTCCTCCAGAATTTCCGCCCCGGCACCATCGAGGCCATGGGGTTCGGGTACGACGTGCTCCAGGAACTCAACCCCCGCATCATCATGGTCAACGCCTCCGCCTACGGGCAGTTCGGCCCCTATTCCGAAAAGATCGGCTACGGCCCCGTCGGCGAATGCATCTCCGGCGTCACCATGACCATCGGGGAAGAGGGCTGGCCGCCGGTGCAGGCCCGGGTCTCCCTCATCGACCGCACCACCGCCCTGCACGCCGCCATCGGCGTTTTGTCGGCATTGCGGGAGCGGGATTGGTCCGGCATGGGCCAGACCATCGACGTCTGCCTGGCTGATTCCGGCTACAGCTACACCGAGATTCCCGTCTCCGCTTACGCTGGCGCTGGGGTCGAACCCAAGCGGGGCGAGGGTGGCGGCGCCCCGCCCAGCGGCATATACCAATGCAAGGACGGCCATGTTCTAATCACCGCCGGTGACCAGCACCAATGGCACCGGGTCTGCAATGCCCTGGGGAGACCGGAATGGCTGGAGGACCCCCGTTTCACCTCCCGACCCGAACGGAGCAAGAACCGGGCGGTGGTGGACCAGGCGGTCAACGAAATCCTGGCCGAGATGACTCCGGCAGAAGCGGTGGAGCACTTCACCTACCACGACGTGACCATCGCTCCGGTCAACACCATACCCATGGCGGCCCAAGACCCCCACCCGTGGGAGAGGGGAATAATCGTGGAGGTGCCCGACTTCCGGGCCGGGACCATGCCCGTCAACGGCGATTACTGGCACATGAGCCGCACACCGGCAATAATCGGCTCGCTTCCCGCCGTCGGAGAGCACAACGAAGAAGTGCTTTCCGATATCCTGGGTTACTCCGAGGACCGGATAGCCAAGCTCAGGGACAGCCGGGTCATCTCCGAGTCGGACCACTACGACGAAGTCCCGGGCTAGCCACCGAGGGTGGGGGAATCCCCCACCCTCCTTCCGTTATTGTCCCTCTATATTTTTGGGTCGGATTGAACCATAGCAGCGGCCTATGGAGGGGGTTCCATGCTCAAGAGGCTACGGTGAACCAAGATTCGGCTTGAACTCCTAAGGAGTCCCGGCTGACCCCGATGTTTCGATAGGGTTGGATCAAGGTCAGGTGGTCTGCCCGCCGGCCCCCAAACGGCGGTAACATCGCCGAGGGTCTCAGGGCGGTCTCCTTCTTTGTCAGCAAGCAACGTTTCGCCACCATGCGGGTCAACTTCGGGGAAGCCAAATTGACTCGGACACACTCCTAGACCTTCAAGAGCTCCATCACCTCCCCAATATCCTCCACTTGTTCCAGGTTCCACAGCCGTTCCAGAAGCCGGCTTATTTGGGATTCGCTAAGGAGTCCCTGGGTCAGGGAGTAAAACTTGGCTTCCAGTTCTTCGTCGGTCATCGGATTCATGTAATGGCCCCGGTGGTGCGGAACCCGTTCCTTGAGCCGTTCCCCTGACTTGGTAACTACTTCCACCGTGTCAAGCATCGCATCGGGATAGGCCTGTTGGGCTTCTTCGGTGACTTCCACCTTGATCTTTTGCATCAGTTCCAGGGTCGTTGGGTCCCTGAAGTATTCAGGGAAGAAGTGATAGACCTGCGGCGGGCCATAGCGCAGGGCGGTCGCCACGCTGTAAGGCATGCTGTGGTCGGCGGCCTCCCGAGTCTGGGGATCCCATTTATCGGCGTCGCCCGACATCACCGAACTGAAAGTCTCCACGGACACCTCGGCTATGTCGTCGACACTGTCGAGCTCCTGGCGGATGGCAAGGGCCGCCTCCACCGCCGTCTGGGCCACGGCTCCGACCGGAAAATGTTTCATGCTGGCTTCCAGGATTCTGAAGGGTCGTCCGTTGCCTCCAAAATGGTCCAGCTCGAAAGTCTCCCCAAAAGCGTTGAAAAGCCCTCCGGGGCCCTCAAAAATAGGGTCCGGTCCGGTCATACCCCTGGAAGCCAGCATCGCGGCGAATACGGCATTGCGGGCGGCATTGGGCATCGCCACGCCTTTCCAGTGGGAGACAGACCCGATTCGAGTTTGGTAGAGGCCGCTGTTGGGGACCACGCTCAGATTGATGGTCTGGGATATCTGGTCCTTGCCAAGCCCGAAGGCCTTGGCCGCAGCAACGCCACAAGCTATCACGCCAAACACGGTTCCATCCCAACCCTTGGACTGTAAACTCAGTTTGTCAGGGAAACGGGTGTTGACTTCATAGGCCAGAATGACGGCCGTGATGACTTCCCTGCCGCTGCCATGCACCACCTCGGCGGGAGACAGGATTGCCGCTATATCGTCGCTGTGGTGCCCGCCTCCGAACCTGGACATCACTATGTCGTTGTAGTCAAGGTAGCGGATCATAGTGCCATTGGCGAAGGCAGCCAGGTCCGGGGTGGTTTTCTGCCCGCTGCCAATGACAGTCGCCGGGTTGGGGCAGGTCGCTTCTGCCATGCCCCGCGCGATCTTGCTGGGCTCGCTGGAATATCCCCCTAAAGCACAACCCAAGGTGTCTATTATCAACCGTTTGGACTTATCCACGACATCTCGAGGGAGACTGTCGAACTCCAGAGATTCGGCGTAGTTGCTCAAATATTCGGTGATTCGGTCCACTTTCATTCCTCCATATTGGTCATTGCCTGGATAATCGCAACAACCTTAAGGGTAGGTTGTGCCGGTTCGCCGCACTAATCCGCCTTCGGAAGTTGCGAAGGCAAATGCCTTCTCCGACATAATCAGGATGGCCAATTGAAATTTCATCACGGGGATCGTGATCCTGCCCGCGGCCAACACCCTGGTATCCGAGCCGTGGTGATCGAACAAGGAACCGTGTCGTCCAATGTCCCCAGAGCAAAGCATTGGAGACGGTATAATATCAAATATGCCTCTTTACTAGATAGAATCCGAATTATTTCGACTTGACAAAAACTAAAGACGATGCGTTCTTCCCCAAAACAGGTAAAACCGTTGTAGGACAACGCAAGAATCTGCCAGCCGGAATGGCGATAGGTTCCAACTCGAAGTTGTGAATCCGGCGCCCGATCCACAGGACATCTGCAACGTACGGGGCAGCTAAGCTAGAGTCCTGCTCCTGTCCCTGCATAAATGCCAACTTCGTCTACAACGCCTGGCGAACGACGGTTATACTGGGTTTAACGGCGACCGCGCCTGGCGGAACGACGGCCAAGGCCCCGCCGGCCTGTTTGTCCCGACGTTTCCGCAGGAAGGGATGTTTTGCCATACGTGTCTCTGCCTGGAGTTGACCTGTACTACGAGGACACCGGCGGACCCGGCACCCCTGTGGTGTTCCTTCATGCCGCCACCGGAACCTGCGACGGTTGGATCCACCAGCTGCCCGCCTTCACTGCCGCCGGCTACCGCTGCATCGCCTACGACCGGCGCACCTGGGGCCGCTCCCAGCCCACCTCTCCTGAACACCAGCCCGGGTTCGCCGGAGATGACCTGCACGCCTTGGTGGAAAGCCTGTCCCTGGAACCGGTACACCTGGTGGCGACGGCAGCGGGAGGAATCACCGCCCTGGACTACGCCCTCACCCACCCTGAGAAGGTCCGCAGCCTGGTGGCGGCCAACACCATCGGGGGCGTTCAGGACGAGTCCTACCTGGAAGTGCAGAACCGGCTCCGTCCTCCCGAGATCCAGGACCTTCCGGTGGAACTCCGCGAACTCGGCCCCTCCTACCGGGGCACCAATCCCGAAGGGACCAGGCGATGGCTGGAAATAGAACAGGCCAGCAGGCCCGGCGGGGCGGTGCCCACCCAGCCGATTCGCCAGCCCATCACCTACGCCCGCCTGCAAAACATGACAGTTCCCACCCTGGTGCTGTCGGGAGAAGCCGACCTGCTCTCCCCTCCGGCGTTGATGCGGATGCTGGCGGCAGGCATCCCCACGGCCCGGTTCGTCTCCCTGCCGGAGGCCGGGCACGCCGGATTCTGGGAAAGGCCCCAGGTCTGGAACGGCCTGGTGCTGGAGTTCATCGGGCAGCACTGAAACGGGGGAAGCGGGAACCTCCAGGGGTGACATAGCCGCGATGCCCCACAACCCGATATAGCGGAGGCCGAACAATGGCAACGACCTTGGAGGGACGCATCAGGGCGGGTACCCTGGAAGAGATCAAGGAGCGGGGCTGCACCGTGGTCACGGGCGGGGGACACGCCATCGCGGTGTTCCATCACGAAGGCAAGGCCTACGCGGTGGACAACCGGTGTCCCCACATGGGCTTTCCCCTGGACCGGGGCAGCGTCAGGGACGGGATCCTCACCTGCCACTGGCACCATGCCCGCTTCGACCTATCCAGCGGCGGCACCTTCAATCCCTTCGCTGACGACGTGCGTAGTTTCCCGGTGACCGTGGTGGACGGCGAGGTGTGGGTGGACCCGGAGCCCGCGCCCCGGGACGAGGGGCAACATTGGCGGCGACGCCTGGAGGACGGGCTGGAGCACAACATCCGGCTGGTCATCGCCAAATCGGTGCTGGGGATGCAGGGAACGGGTTCGGACTACCGGGAAACCCTGCGGGTCGGCGCCCGGTTCGGCACCACTTTCTCGGCCAACGGGTGGGGCGCGGCGATGAGCATCCTGACCTGCACCGCCAACATTCTGCCCAAGCTGCACGAGGAAGACCGTCCCAGGGCGCTCTACCAGGGCCTGCTGCATGTGGCGCGGGAATGCGCCGGCAAGGCTCCCCGCTTCCCGGTGGAACCGCTGCCCACCGGCGAGACCCGACCGGAGGTGTTCTCCCGTTGGTTCCGGGACTTCATCGACGTCCGGGACGAGGAGGGAGCCGAGCGGTGTCTGACCACCGCCATTGCGCTGGGATTTCCCCGGGACGACATTGCCCACATGGTCTTCGCCGCCGCCACGGACCACATCTATCTCGACGCCGGGCACGTGGTGGACTTCGCCAACAAGTCCTTCGAGCTGCTGGACCACCTGGGCTGGGAGATGGCCGGACAGGTGCTGCCCAGCCTGGTGCACGGGATGGCGAGGGCCCGCCGCAGCCAGGAATTCAGCCAGTGGCGGCAGCCGGTGGACCTGGCCTCAATGGTCTGGGAGGCCAGGGAGGAGCTCCCGGGGCTGCTGGAGCAGGGCCAACGGGGTTCTGGCAACTGGAACGGCGCTGAATCCTTGGCGGCCGAAATACTGGGAGACTCGCCGGGTGAGATCATGACCGCCCTCAAGCAGGCCATCGCCAATGGCGCTACCGCCCAGCAACTCGGTTCTGCCGTGGCCCATGCGGCCTTCCTGCGCATGGCCCATTTCCACACCTCCAACGAATTCCGCGACTGGGACACGGTGCACAACACCCTTACCGCGGCCAATGCCCTGCATCAGGCGTTGCAGCGGACTCCGACCCCTGAGCTGCTGCGCGGCGTGTTCGACGTGGCCATGAGCGTGTACCTGGACCGCTTCCTCAACATGCCGCCGCAACGGCTTCCCGATGCTGCGGCCAGTGCCGCTCCCGCCGCTGAGCAGCTGGACCGGCTGCTGGAGATCGTGGACGTCCGACAACAGGTGGAGGAATCGGCCCAGGCGGTATCCGGTTATCTCGCCGGCAGCGGTGCGCCGGAAGGCCTGATGGCGACCCTGGGGCGGATGATGCTGCGGGAGGACGCCGACTTTCACTCCTTCCAGATCGTGGACGCCGGGTTCCGGCAGTTCGACTCGCGGAGAGGCGCGGAGTCCGGCCGCCAGGTGATGGTCGGCCTGTCCCGCTACCTGGCGGCCCACTGCCCAACGCCCCGGGCCCAGGGCCAGACCTACCAGATCGCCCTCCGCCTGCATCGCGGCGAAGAAATTTACCAATGACCCTTCTGTGTATTACCACAGAACGGAAGTGACAGGATGAATGGTGGCTGGTGCAGGGCAGGGCAACTCTCCAGGGATGGGAGAGGATTCCAGAGTGGTGGTGGCGCCCACCACGGCACTGGAAGTTCGAGTTCCCCGAGAGGACTAGGCCACCTCCAACTGATATCATCGGCATAAATGTTGGTATGTCGATAGGTATACTGCATCCTGAATTGGTCTCAATATCCCTACTATCAAGCGTGTCATTGGCTTTGCTTGTACGGACGACTCCGCCAGCAATACACCTCGCTCGAGCATGGATTGGCAGTTGTTGAGACTGGTATGGGCGATTATGCCCCTATACCTTTCCTTTTCCCTCGGGCTGGTATTCGGGTGTTTCGCCAATCCCTGGGCCTGGACCTGCTTCGTCTTCATCGTGTCGCTTTTCACGTGGCGTCAACGAGTTGGAGAAGCGAACGGCGTGGAGAAATACGGCGCAGACCAGTGGGAGGAGTACTCGGCACAGGTGAAATACCGGATTCTTCCCGGCTTTTGCTGACCGGAGCGGATCCTGCCAAGACTTGTGCGGAATGAACGGGCCAGGTGACCGGCCCAGCCCAGACGATGGCGCCAGCTCAGGTAAGGGGGAAGGGCGACTGCCACCATTTCCCAGTGTCGTTCACGTGAATGGATTCGACCCACTTGACCCATTCAAAGCCGCGCTTGCCCGGAGCTACCAACCGCACCGGAGACCCGTGTCCGTGGGAAATCGGCTCACCTCCAACGTGGGTGGCCAGCAGGTATCCGCCGGCTTCTCCCAGCGAGAACCTTCGCTGGTAACCCGTCACGGACCGGACGGTGATGCTGCCCGCGCCAGGCTCCACCCCAGCGGACTGCAGGACATCCCTCAATAGGATCCCTTTCCATTCTTGGGTGGAGTGCCAACCGCCGGTGCAGTCCAGGACGGCGGTGGTGTTTTCAGGGCTGTGCGCCAGGTCATCCAACACCAGGGATAGGTCACGTTGTACGAGGCCCGTAACGTTCAACCGCCATTTGTCCCCGTCGACCGGGTCCGGGTCATCGTTCAACCAGGACGTGGTCGGGAAGGCGTTGCCGGCGAAGCTGCTCCGCTCGTAGGACCCGGTGAACCTCCGGTCCTCCCCGGGCAGCGCCAGTACACCGGCGGCAAGTTCCCCCGCACGCCACAGGGCGAGCCCGGCAACGCCGAGGCCGGCCAGTCTCAGGAAGGACCTCCGTTCGGCCCAGAAACGAGGCTTTAGGGTCCAGGAGTGGGTTGCGGCGTGCCAGGCCACGAAGGGGGCCAGCAACAGCGACAGGTATATGTGCCAGCTGACCCCGCTGAATCCCAGGTAGGCGAAGTATCCGGCGTGGCTCCAGACTATTCCCATGATGAGGGCCGCGAGGAGCAACAAGAACAAGGCCGAGGAGCCGAGAAGCAGGGTGGGGCGGCGCTTCCACAGCCCCGTGTTAGTCAGCGGCGTCAGGACGTTGCGGACCTTCCAAAGAAGCAGCGCGACTAGGGCGAACCCGGAGATTCGATGCACATCCAGGGCAAGCGCCCAGTCAGGCGATCCTCCAATGAGGCCCAGGAGGCCGCTCACGAGGGAAAGGCCGCCCATGATGAGGATGAAGACGTTGGCCCAGGGAAATGCCATCTCCCCTTTCCGGGTGGAAGTTACCATCGAATTTACAATCAGGGTTACGTCCAGGGTTACGTCGACGGAGGACGGGCGGTTTCAGAGCGCGGCTCGCCCACGAGTCCTGGATGGAGTCAGGCGGTGAGCCTTCACACCGAGAGAGGTGGGCAGGGAGACCGGTCCCCCCCGCTGAATGATCCGGCGAGGAGTAGAATCCTGGCGAAGACATTACAATACAATAGGGACCGGCGGGCACGGCGGCGGAACCCACGACGCAGGGCCTTCGCCGCTTTCCGGTCCCGGGGCCGGTATGGGCAATTAATGGAGGACAAGAGATGCCTGAGCTAAACGACTTGCTGGACCAGGTTGATGAAATGCGTGATGAGATCCTCGCGCTGGAGCAGGACATGGTCCGCATTCCCACGGTCAATACCGGATTCATGCCCACCGGCAACGAGACGGAGCTTTGCCGGTACATCGAAGGGTGGCTGGCCGAGGACGGTATACCCTGCGAGATCATCGAGTCCGCGCCGGGCCGGGGCAACCTCATCGCGCGTCTGGAGGGCAGTTCCGGCCAGGCAGGGCTGATGTTCATGTCCCACCTGGACGTGGTGCCGGTGGAAGAGGAGGAGAAGTGGAGGTTCCCGCCTTTCAGCGCCACGGTGGCGGATGGCCGGGTCTATGGGCGGGGCGCGTCGGACTGCAAGGGGCTGCTTACCTGCCAATTGATCGCACTGCGGATCCTCAAGCGGAACGGTGTCCCGCTCAACGACAGCCTCATCCTGGCTTCCTGCGCCGACGAGGAGCATGGCGGGCGGTACGGGTTTGGCTGGATGGCAGAGAACCACCCGGAGAAGCTGGCAGCCCCCCTGGCGGTGAACGAAGGCGGTGGCGTCCCCATCGAGGCGGCGGGGAACCTGACCTATCTGCTGGGAGTGGGAGAGAAGGGCCGGCTGCAACTGGAGATCACGGTCCGGGGCGCGAGCGCCCATGCGTCAACTCCTTGGCAGGGGTCAAACGCGCTGTTCGGGCTCTCGGAGGTGGTGAAGCGGATCGAAGCGTACGAACCGGAGCGGGATACCTCCACCAGCTTGTTCCGGCACCTGTCGGTTTTCGCCATCGAAGACAGGCCGTCGGCAGCGAACATCGACCAGATTGTCGCGGATACCCAGGAGGCGAACCCCCGGTTCGCCTCGATTATGAGGGCGCTGTCCCGGATGACCATTACGCCCACCATGATCCAGGGGGGCATCAAGTCCAACAGCGTACCCGAATCGGTGCGCCTGACCTGCGACGTGCGCACTCTGCCCCATCAGGACGAGGCCTACGTCCGGCAGGAGTTGGGAAATATCCTGGACGGGATTCCGAACGTTGAGATTGACATCGACTATATGTCGGTCCCCAACGATTCTCCCTTTGAGACCGATTTCGCCCAGCGCATCCAGATCAACACCGCCCGAGCCCTGGACCGGGACGACATCCAGTGGGTCCCGTCGCTGAGTACCGGGTTCACCGACTCCCGGTTCACACGGAACCTGGGCACCACCACCTACGGCATGGTCGGGTCCCACCCCGACGATGATCCGATGCTTCTGAACGTGCACGGAACGGACGAATCGGTGGGCATTCGCAGCCTGATCAGCGGCTCTCGGATCATGCTGGCGCTGGCTTACGACATCCTGGCCGACAGGTAGAAACCGCCGGGGGGACAGTGCCAGACAGTTGCTATCGGTGCAATATGCGTCCGCAGCCGGTATGATATAGGCTGTTGTGTGGACTGGCCGTTGGCATACCCTGAAATGTGTCAGACCCAGTGAGAGAGCGGAGGATCCTCGATGACTACTACCAATGCGCTGGATGACAGGTTCGACGACGCCGAAAGGGGTCTGGAATGGCTCGAGAAGCTAGAGGCTCTTCAGTCCCGGTCCGCCTCCGACCGGGCCGCTTTCGAAGTCGCTGAATACGTGATGAAACTCCGGACCGCGGTCACCGAGTTGGCCGGAGACCGGACCACCTCTCAGTTGACCCAGGCCATTGGGCCGGAGACCGCCCGCCTTGTCGAGGAATTGCGCCAGGCGGGTGAAAACGACTACTGGAACACCAGGATACGTCCCGCCCTTCTCAAATCCGACACCTGACGAACCGGCTCCCGCTCCCGGCAGCCGGTCCCAGAGCCTCGAGTATCTTCAGGACGCGGAAGAGACCGAGCCCGGTTCCTCGTGCAAGGGTGCGCCGCTTCAGTTGGCTCCACCTTGACCTCCACCCTTGCGGACCCTCCGCGCCCGACTCCCTGTCCGAACTCCCGTCCCCCTTCTCCTGGAGGCGCCTGCTCCTCCGTGGATGGCGATGAGTGTAACCGCGGGCCGGAAACTCTGGGAGCCGTTGTTGTTTTTGGTTACGCCTCTCCGAATGTCGTAACCCCGCCTTATCCTTCCCCTCTTCCCCTCGACTGAATGGCAGGCACACCCGAATCTTGGCCCATTGACGAATTTAGTCAAAACAAGCGGCCTTCAACATCCTTGACTATCCACATCCGCAACCATTCTTTGTTAATATCCGATTATTCCGGCGGCTTGACAGAAAATTCCCGCTTAAATATTATGAGTCGGGAATCGACAAAAAAACGACGGAGAGCGTCAACAATGGACGAACTAGACCGCAAAATCATTGCCCTGCTGCAAATGGACGGGCGGGCATCCAACGCCAAGATTGCCCGGGAGGTCGGGGTCAGCGAGGGCACCGTGAGGCGCCGTCTCCGCCGCCTTATCCAGGACGACGTGGTCAACGTCGTCGCCGTTCCCAACCTCGAAAAGCTGGGATATGCCACCACCGCCCTCATCGGCCTGCAGACCGGACCCGGAAAGTCCGATGCTGTCGCCGAAGCCATCGCCACCCTCCAGGAATCCCACTACGTCGCCGTCACCACCGGCGCATACGACGTCTTCGTTTGGGCAGGCCTGGAGTCCGCCGAGGGATTGGGACAGTTCCTCCGCACCAAGATCGGCATAATCGACGGAGTCCAGCGTACCGAGACCTTCGTCAACCTGTCCATCAAGAAGCGCACCTCCGGCCTCGTCCTCTAATTGGGCGTCACCTCGGACGAGAAGCAGGCTCGGCCTTTACCGGTCGAGCCTCTTTTCTGGGCCGTCGCACCTTCCGCGAGACCATCTGAAACCCTCCTATACTTGTCTCCCTATTCTTGCAACGCTATTTTCCTGAGTTTATAATTATGTCGCCAATGTCCCTGCCTCCGCCGGTCGGCGGACAAGTGCGGCGACCAGGAAAATTCCAGAGGAGCAACTACGAATGACCTATATAATTACCGAGCCTTGCGTCGGTGTGAAGGATGCCGCCTGCGTGGACGTCTGCCCGGTGGACTGCATCTACACCCGGGACTCCGACGACATGTTCTACATCAACCCCGACGAGTGCATCGACTGCGCCGCCTGCGAGCCGGTCTGCCCCGTAACCGCCATCTTCGCCGAAGACGCCGTGCCCGAAACCTGGAACGACTACATCGCCAAGAACTACGACTACTTCAAGGACACCGACCCCTCCACCCTGCAGCGGAAGTAGTCCCGCTCAACTCCCCCTCGAAAGCAGACCCTCGGAGACTCGACTCCGGGGGTTTTTTCTTGCCCCTGACCGGCCGGCCATCATGTCCCCGCCGGCTCATCAACCAAGGTCGTCGAGGCACTCGTCGAGGGGCTTGTTGATGCAGGTGAAGATGGGGGTGTCGCGGAGGGTGTAGGGGCGGGCGCGGGACTCCCGGAGCTCCATTACGAGGTCCAGGAAAACGCCTGGATCGTCCGTTTCGAAGCCCAGGACAAACTCCTGGTCGTCGAGGCCGAAGGAGTAGGACGTGCTGATCTTGACCTGGGGGTACTTGTGCCCGATCACGAAATGTTCATTCATCAGGACCTGCCGCTCTTCCATGGGGAGCTGGTACCAGTCGTTGGTCTTGACGAAGGGGTAGACGAACAGGTACTTCCGCCCCACCATCCGCATCGTCGCGTTGCCCGTCCCCTCCTGGCCCTCATGCTGGTGGTCGTCGATGTAGGCCGACCGCCGCGTCATCGCCAGGTAGGAATGGGGGGTGGCCAGGTATTTTCCCAGCTCCGTGCGGTTGATCCGGGCGCTCAGCTCGTTCACCGCCTCCACCGTTGGGCTCACCTTCCAGAGCAGCAGGTCCGCGTCCCCACGGGTCCCCACCAGGCTGTAGCTGGAAACATCCACCCGCGGCGCGAACTCCTCCAGCACCTCGGCGAACTGGGCCTTGCTCCTCTCCCGGCGCTCCTCGGTCAGGCCCCGCCACTCCGGGGTCACCTTGTAGAAGGTGTACTTCACAAAATCCCTACGCCCTTCCTGTGTCATTCTCGCCTCCCAAGCGCCGATTGGCCCCCCGGACCAGCCGTTTCGGGATGCATCATACCAACCGACTCACGTGCCCGCCAACCGGCCGAACCGGGAGATCACGAGGCATTACCCTTGATGTATACAACAGTTGCAGACAAGAAATACAGGCACCGTCGTGCGGCACCTGCATGGTGGTAACTACCCTATGCTGCAGGCCCGGGTCCCCGACTCATTTCAATTGCAATAACCCCCGTTACTGATACAATCTGTCCGGAAGCTCCACCCGGAGCGGTCTCCCCGCCCGGGTCGTCTATCCCCCCGACAACCCAATTCAAAACGCGAGGTGACGTCATGGTCCAACTGGGCGCCGAGCAATACACCTACGAAATCGCCGAAGGATGGGGCAATCTGCCCGACGGCTGGAAATTCAAGGAAGTCGCCGCCGTCGGAGTTGACGCCAACGACAACGTCTACGCCTTTAACCGCGGCGAACATCCCATGATTGTCTTCGACAAGAGCGGCAACTTCCTTCGCTCCTGGGGCGAGGGCGTCTTTCCCCGCGCCCACGGAATCACCATGAACCCGGACGACACCATGTTCTGCACCGACGACGGCGACCACACCGTCCGCAAGTGCACCCTGGACGGAAGGGTCCTCTTCACCCTGGGCATCAGCGGACAGCCCGCCCCCTTCATGAGCGGCGACCCCTTCAACCGCTGCACCCACGTTGCCGTCGACCCGCGCAATGGCGACTTCTACGTCACCGACGGATACGGCAACGCCCGGGTCCACAAGTACTCGCCCGACGGCAACCACCTCTTCTCCTGGGGCGAGTCCGGCACCGGCCCGGGCGAGTTCAACATCGCCCACAACGTCTGCACCGACCGGGAAGGCTGGGTCTACGTGGCAGACCGGGAGAACCACCGCGTCCAGATCTTCGACTCCAACGGCAAGTTCGAGACCCAGTGGACCAACATGGCCCGTCCCTGCGGACTGCACATCAACCAGGAAACCGGGCTGGTCTACGTTGGCGAACTCGGCGCTGCCATCGGCGCCAACCTGGCCGCCACCGGGCTGGGCCCCCGCATCAGCATCTACAACACCTCGGGGAACGTCATCGCCCGCCTGGGCAACCAGGGCGAGGGCTTCGATACCGGCAAGTTCGTCGCCCCCCACGGCGTGTGCATCGACTCCCGCGCCGACATCTACGTCGGCGAAGTTTCCTGGACCCACACCCGCAGCTACTCCAACCCGCCCGACGACCCCCGCACCCTCCAGAAGCTGGTCAAGAAAGGCTAGCCTGAGCGTGATAGCAGTTTGGGCGCGGGATGCCATTTCCGCGCCCGCCGTTCATTCGGGCCACTTCCTTCAGACCAATTGCTTCGGACCACTCCTCAACACAAAGGACCAACCATGGAAATCACCGTAGGCAGCCTGGTTCGGGACGCGCGGGAGGCCACCGGCGCAGCCATCATCATAGACGTCTTCCGCGCCTTCACCACCGCCGCCATCGTCTTCGACCACGGCGCATCCCACATAACCCTGGTGGCCGAGGTCGAGGAAGCCCTCGACCTGCGAAGCCGGGGAATCGGCGACATCCTCATGGGAGAGGTTGACGGAAAGCGTCCCGATGGGTTCGACTACGGCAACTCTCCCTACGAGGTCTCCCAGGTGGACTTCACTGGCAAGCACATCGTCCAGTCGACCCGGGCCGGCACCGTGGGAGTCGCCTCCGCGTCCAATGCCGAGACCATCTATCTGGGATCACTGGCTGTCGCCCAAGCCACCGTCAACGCCGTGCTGGCCGACGCCCCGCCCTCCGTCTCAATCATCGCCATGGGGGACCGGGGCCGCTACCGCTCCGACGAGGATGAGCAGTGCGCCCTCTATCTTCGCAATCTCCTCCAGGGACGCCAGCCAGACCCCGACGCCGTCCGTTCCCTGGTGCTCACCGGCAACGACACCCCCAAGTTCTTCGACGAAACCCAGCCCCAGTACCACCCCCAGGACGTGGAGCTGGCGTTGCAGATCAGCCGCTACCCCTTCGCGATGAAGGTTACGCGGGAGGACGGCCTCCCCGTCGCCCGCCAATACACCCTATAAATTCAGGGGGGTTTGGGGGATGAATCCCCCAACGTGCCCGGGTCTTAGAGGGTGTGTGAGAACAAGCGTACGCTCCCATGTTGGCTGTGACTCTCGAGGCGGACGGGGGTCTGGATTCCCGCCTGCGCGGGAATGACGGGAGAGTTGGCGGGAATGACGGGAGGGCAAATGGGTATTTCTCATACACTCTCTTACGCTCCCTTGAACCTCTCCACCGCCAGATGCTCCAACCCGGGCACGCCGGATTCGCCACGCAGGACCAAGTCCGCCGCCCCGGCACACATCCCAGTGCTCCATAGAATCCCCTTGCGTCCCCCGCCGGTAACGACGTAGAGGTTGTCCCAGCCCGGAACCTTCCCCACAACGGGCATCCCGTCGGCGGAAAGGGGACGGAGGCAGGCGGTCTGCTGCACCAGTTCTGCCTCCGCCAACGATGGCGCCATCATCAGAAGGTCGCCCATCACCTTGTCCCGTCCCGCGCCGGTCGTTTCCTCGTCGAACCCGGCCTCCTCTTCCGTGGTGCCCGCCCAGATGAGGCCGTCGGGTTTGGATGCGGCGTAGCTGCCCCGGTAGTTCAGAGAAGCCACCATCGGGTTTTCCCGCAGTTGCAGCCGGATGATCTGCCCCTTGAGAGGACGCACCGGAATCTCCACCCCGCACCATGCCGACATGCCCCCAACCCAGGGCCCGCCCGCCAGGACCACCACGCCGGCCTCCAATTCCCCGGTCTCCAGCTTGACGCCGCGGCACCTGCCGCCCTCCCCCAGCAGCCCGGTCACCCGCCGTTGCACCATCCCGGCCCCATGTTTCTCCGCCGCCTGGGCTGCCGCCAGGTTGTAACGGTAGGCTTCCACCGCACCCGTGCCCTGGGCGCAGGCCGCCCCGGCGCAATCGGGATTGGTCCTCGGCTCCGCCTTAACCGCCTCCGCGGCGTCCAGCCATTCCACACGGAAACCCGGCACCCTGGACTGCCATTCCAGGTCGGACCGAAGGTTCTTGGCCTCGTCCTCGGTGAAAGCCAGGTTGAGCCGGTCCCGCAGGTGGAACTGCGTGTCTATCCCCGTATCTTCCCTCAGTTCTTCGTGGATGGTCTGGTGCCGGTTGAAACACCAGACACTGAAGTCCAGCAGGGGGTCGGGAATTCCGCTGCCGTCCAGCGGGCCCAGGCCCCCGAAGGCAAACCCCGAAGCATGGCTCCCCACCGAGTCCGCCTCCAGCACCGTAACCTTCATCCCTCCCCGGGCCAGGAACAGCGCCGCCAGGCATCCGGCGATCCCTCCGCCCACCACGATTGCGTCGGGGAGTGCGCCACCCGGGGAGTCCGCTTGAATCGTCATGAAACCGCCTCCTCAGGCCGGAAAACTTGGATGGGACTATCCCTCCCGGATCCCAAGAAACCCACGGGACAGGGAGCCGGGCAGCAAGGGGTTGGCGCCGGGGCCCTTATCCAGCCAGCCAACGATGATATAGAATTGTTCGTGCCAGTCAACTGCTTCTCCCTACGAGGTCCTTCTTGAGGAACAACCGCTGCGCCGCCAACACCTGCTTGATAGTGGGAATGCTGTTGGCCACCCTCCTCCTACTGTCCGTCGTCGTCTGCCGCATCACCGGGCTGGGATTCTAGGAATCCCTCGCGTCCCGGCGGAACCCCGTCTTGTCTGCGAAGGCAGGGCCTGCCACCGCAGGACCGGGGACACGGTCCCCGTGCCGACTCCGCTGAAACATCCGCCAGGAGACCCACACCGTGGAGCGAACGGGCCTGCCCCCTACCCCTCCACCGCATTCTCCACGTGATTGATCCGCGCTTTCCCCCGCGAATCCACCCGCACCGCGACCAGGTCAATCCGCCACGCAGCGTCCTCCATGCCCCGTTCCTGAAGGAACGTCTGCGCCGTCTCCACCAAGCGCCGCGCCTTCCCCTCCGTCACCGACTCCTCGGGAGACCCGAAGGCGTTGCCGGAGCGCGTCCTCACCTCCACGAACACCAACTCATCCCCCGAACGCGCCACGATATCCACCTCGCCCCACCGGCAGCGGTAGTTGCTTTCGAGGATACTGAAGCCCTTGTCCGCCAGGAACCGCCGGGCCAGTTCCTCTCCCCGGTTGCCGAGGCCGGCCCGGCTCCGCGGCATCAAGCGCTCCCGCCAACGCCGCCGGATACTCCAGCCCCGCCGCAAGCCCGCACTGGTCCGAAACTCCGCCGGTGGATCGAGCACGGCCCCAACACCTGCATCCGCTCGATGTGTTTCCTGGTCGGATACCCCTTGTGCCGCGCGAACCCGTACCCGGGATACTGGCGCTCCGCCCGCTGCATCCACCGGTCCCGGGTCACCTTGGCCACAATGGATGCGGCGGCGATGGAGTAGCTGATGCTGTCCCCCTTCACCACCGTCTGGTGGGGAAAGGGGCACGCCTTCAGCGGAAGGTAATCAAAGAGGACATACTCCGGCTCCACCCGCAGGCTGTGCAGGGCGTTGGTCATTGCCTGGATCGTCGCCGGAAGGATGCCCAGGGCGTCAATGTCGTCCGCATCCTGCTGCGCCACCGCCACCGCCAGAGCGTGCCGCCGGATGATCTCCAGCGCTTCCTCCCGCCGCTTTTCCGAAAGCCGCTTGCTGTCGTCGATAGCCGCCAGCCACGGCTCAGCGCCGGAAAGCTCCGCAGGAAAGATCACCGCCGCCGCCATCACCGGCCCCGCCAGCGGGCCGCGCCCCGCCTCATCCACCCCGGCGACCAGCGTGCTTCCCCGCAGGTGGGCCAACCGTTCCAGCTCAAGCCCCGGCATGACCTAACGCAGCACCATCCAAGACTCTCCCAATGACTTGGGCTTACGCTTCGTCATCCAAGGGCCGTCTCTCCCGTCATCCCCGCGCAGGCGGGGATTCAGACCCCGGTACACCGGACCCATCGGATCGACCAGGCCCTCTTTCGGTCAATCTAGCCTGGGCACTTCCCGGACCATCCAACGGTTGGCTGTCCATTCAGGAAATAACGCCGCCACCCAGCACCCGGTCGCCTTCGTAGAAGACCGCCGCCTGGCCCGGCGTTATCGCCCGCTGGGGCTCATCGAAGACCACCAATGCCCCGTCTCCCGTTGCTTCCAGTACCGCCGGCGCTTCCTGGAACTTGTACCGGATCTTCACCGACACCGGCGCCGGCCCTTCCGGGGCCCTTCCTGAAACAAAGTTGACCCGGGACACCGCAAACTCCCGCCGGTACAGGTCCTCCTGCCCCCCGACAACCACCCGATTTTCCTCCGGCTCCAACCGGACCACATACCGCGGCTCCCCGGTTGCCAGGCCCAACCCCCGGCGCTGCCCCACCGTGAACATCTCGATGCCCTCGTGCCGCCCCAGCACCGTTCCGTCCGTATCCACGATCTCCCCGGGAGTCGCCTCAATCCGTTCCTTCAGAAAGGCCTTGTAATCGCCGAAGGGAATGAAGCAGATGTCCTGGCTGTCCGGCTTGGCCGCGTTGGGAAAGCCCGCGTCCTGAGCCATCTGGCGAATCCTATCCTTCGAGTGCGCCCCCACCGGCATCAGCGTGTGCCCCAGTTCCTCCTGCCCCATCCCGTACAGCACATAGGACTGGTCCTTGGATTCATCCAGGCCCTTCCACAGGGAGAAACCCCTCTCGCCGTCTCCCTCGATTCGGGCGTAATGGCCCGTCGCCACGTAGGAGGCTCCCAAGGCCTGGGCCCGGTGCGACAGGAAATTGAACTTGATCTTGTCATTGCACGCGATACACGGATGCGGGGTACGCCCCTTCTGGTACTCCGAGCAGAAATAGTCGATGACGAAAGACTCGAACTCCCGCTGCACGTTCAGCACGTAGTGGGGGACGCCCAGCCGCTGGCATACCCTCCGGGCGTCCTCGACGTCGTCCACCGTGCAGCACCCGCGGTAGTAGTCCGGCAGGTCGGCTTGGTCCAGGCTGTACAGCTTCATCGTCACGCCGATGACGTCGTACCCCTGTTCCTGCAACAGCAGCGCCGCCACCGAGGAATCAACTCCGCCGCTCATGGCGGCCACAACTCGTTCACTCATGCGGAAACCAGCCTAGCACACCCCGGAACACGGCTTCAACCGGTAGCGGCCAAAGTACCACAGGTGGTGCCCTCTCACTGCAGACCCAACACTCTCAGGGCATTTGGGGAATTCATCCCCCAAGGTACCTTAAACCCAATTTGATGCTCCCCCCAACGGACTGTATACTGTCCCGTGCCCCGGAACTATCGGCTCTCTCTGCCAATGACCCGCTGAGTCTTGACCGGCATCCGCCCACCGCCTCAACGAAACGCGGCGTCAACCCCAGCCAGGCATCCCTCGTTTCAGGAGTATTGCCTCATGGAATTCAACATCGCCGTCCTCGGCGGTGACGGCATCGGCCCTGAAGTTACCGCCGAAGCCGTCAACGTCCTCGGAGCGGTTGAGCGCTCCTTCGGCCACACCTTCAACCTCCACTACGGCGATGTCGGCGGAATATCCATCGACAAGCACGGCACGCCCCTCCTCGAGGAAGTCCGCGACCTAGCCGGCTCCTCCGATGCCGTCCTCTTCGGCGCCGTCGGGGGCCCCAAGTGGGACGACCCCACCGCTTCCATGCGTCCCGAGGATGGCCTCCTCGAGCTCCGCGCCCAGCTTGGAGTCTTCGCCAACATCCGCCCGGTCCGCATCTACGACAACCTGGTTGAGTCCAGCGTCCTCAAGCCCGAGGTCCTAGATGGCGTGGACATGGTGGTGGTGCGGGAACTAACCGGCGGCCTCTACTACGGTGAGCCCAAGGGACGCACCGAGACCCCCGACGGCTGGACCAGCGTGGATACCATGTACTACACCGAGGCCGAAATCGAGCGTATTCTCCGCGTCGGATTCGCCCTCGCCCAGGGCCGCCGCAAGAAACTGGCTTCGATAGACAAGGCCAACGTCCTGGAATGCTCCCGCCTCTGGCGCCAGGTCGCCACCCGCCTCGGACCCGAATATCCCGACGTCGAGCTGGAGCACGTCCTGGTCGACGCCTGCGCCATGCAGTTGGTCCAGCGCCCCGCCCGCTTCGACGTCATCGTCGCCGAAAACACCTTCGGCGACATCCTCACCGACGAAGCCGCCGTCCTGGCCGCATCCATGGGACTGCTTCCCTCCGCCAGCCTCGCCGACGTTCCCGTTCCGGGACGCCGCACCCAGGGATTCTATGAGCCCATCCACGGCACCGCCCCCGACATCGCCGGACAGGGCATCGCTAACCCCGTTGGCTCCATCCTCAGCGCCGCCCTCATGCTCCGGTACTCCCTCGGATTGACCGAGGAAGCCGCCGCCATCGAGCGCGCCGTGGAAGACGCCCTCGCCGGAGGCCTGGCCACCCCGGACGTCGCCACCGAATCATCCCAGCGGGTTTCCACCGTGGAAATGGGCCGCCGCATCGCCGCCGCCGTCAACCCCGAGTCAGGAAAGGAAGGCTGACATGCCAGGCGTCCCCGACCAGGTTGGACTGTTTATCTCTGTTCCCGTTTTCCTAGCCAGCGCCGTAACCGTCGTCCTCATGGGAATCCAGCTCGCCAAGTATGGCGATGCCCTGGCCACCCTCACCGGATGGGGCCGCCTTTTCGTCGGAAGCATCCTCGTGGCTCTGGCCACCTCCCTGCCCGAGCTTTCCAACAACATTACCGCCGTCCGCATCGACGAACCCGAACTGGCGTTGGGCGACATTTTGGGTTCGAACATGGTGAACATTCTGGTTCTGGCTGTGGTGGCCCTGATGTTCGGCGGGAAGAAGTTTCTGCGGCAGGTGGCCCCCGAGCAGGGTTACCTCATAGTGCTGGCGGCCATTTTGACCGGCCTGTCAGTATTGCTTGCCACCTGGCACGTCGCCGCACCGGGACCCCTGACCCAGGGCCACTTCTGGCAGATTGGGTTCTCCTCCATTTTCCTGCTTGTGGTCTATGTCATCGGTATGCGCATCGTTTACCAGCATCCTCCCAAGTCGCAAGATGAAGGTGACGATGATATCGGGATTTCTCTCCGGCGTGCCTGGGTCCTGTTCGGCATCGTTTCCCTGGGAGTGATCGTGTCGGGCATTTTTCTGGCCCAAAGCTCGGCATGGATCGCAGAATCCACCGGCCTTTCTTCGGGAGCCCTGGGCATCCTGGCGGTGGCGATGGTTACCAGTATGCCGGAAGTCTCGGCCACCATCGGCGCGGCCCGGTTGGGAGCCGCGGATCTGGCCGTGGCCGGCCTTTACGGAAGCTGTGTATTCAATATAACCATCCTCGCCTATGCCGACATTTTCTTCCGGGACGGCGTGATTCTGCATTTTGCGGAGCCGGAACACTTCGTAGCCGGAGTCTCTGCAGTGTCCCTGATACTGTTGGGCGGGTTGTTCATCTGGGGACGCAACCGCTTCTCCCAGCCGGTCATCATTGTCGGGCTGGTTGCCATGGTCACCGTCTATCTCGCCGGCGCCGCCTGGGCGGCCTTCCTCGGCGTCCCCGATGCCGGAGGGCACGCAGCTCTCCTCCGGTCCCTGCCCCTGTCCTGAAATCAGCACCCGTGAAAAAAGTCCCTTCCCCCAGCTGAGGGAAGGGACTTGATTTTGGCGAATTTCGGCCTGACAGGGGAGGAACAGCCCGGCTGAGAACTTAAGGATCAGGGCAAAGGCTCGTCTTCTCCTGCCAACACCACGGCCCCAACGCCGGACCCGGAGTACAAGCAGAATGCAGACCGGATCGGACCGTTGGCAGCGGTGTAACTTATGGGGGAAAGTCAGCCGGACAATGGGCGCCAGTGGGCTCCCGAACCATTGAGCTTCCGGCGGACCCATTGCATTCCCGGAGCGCGGTCCCGTCTCAACTCGGGTCTGCCAACGGGGGGCTGCGTCTTAACCGGCCGCCTTTGGCCTCCGGTCACCCAGGTAGAGCGACCCGTCCTTTTCAAAGCGCCCTTCAAAACGGAGGGCGTTTCCGTTTGCGGTCACCCCGAGGTCGTCGTATTTCGGCGAGGGCCCCGCGCCAGCGCCGACAAGTTCAGGATCAAAGACCCTGACCATCCTCACTTTTCTATTGGAAAATTTCCCGTTCTTCTCCAACACCCGGAGTTTCGACAACAGTTCGGGTCCCACCCCAAACTCGGCAACCAGGTACCGGCTGATTGCCGGGGTCACCGACTGGGGCCTTGAATCTTTCCAGAACATTAAACTCATTGACTGCCATCCTTTACGAACTTCCTGGACCCTCCGGGCATGGCGAAATCAGCTGTCTGTTCCCTTCTCCACGGGATCAGGCTTGAGGATATTCAACAGATCACCTACGGCTATGTCCTTCAGGATCGGCCCATGGAGAGGTCGGTCCCGGTTCACCGTGTAGGTATTGGTCCGGCCCTGTCGGGTCCTGGTTATATACCCGGCTTGGTCCAGGTCGGCGACGATTTTGAGCACAGCCCTTTCGGTGATCCCCAGTTGCTGCGATATCTCCCTTGCGGTGATCCTGGGTTGCCGGACCACGGTGAGCAACACACCGCCGTGGTTGGTAATGAAGTCCCACCCCGCCATGTCTGCAAGTCCTGTCAACCGATTCCTCAACGCCTTTATAGTGAACCAAAATTCAGGTTTTCGGAATCGTGTTTCCGTGTTCATAGTATACCACAAGCCCCGGCAAGCAATGAGACGGGACCAATGGCAGGCAGCGTCCCGGTCCAGGTGGCTAGTCCCCGGATTTAATCATCACGCCCCGAACCACCTCCCGTCGTCCTAGCGGAAGGAGGGAAGTCAGACTTCCTTCGCCCCTGAACGCCGGGAAAACCCCGGTCTGCGGGCAAAGAAGTCCATCCCCCCTCCTGCTCAGGGGTTGCCGCCCGGCAAGAATGCAGATCAGTCCTCCAGCACCACGTACACCGCCGACGACGGGCTAAGGTCGTTGTGCGAGTGCCCCTTGCCCGTGACGTCCTCCATGAGCCGGATGTCCCCGGTCCGCAGCACCCGCTTGTCCCCGTCGCTGGTACCGATCTCCACCTCCCCGGACAGGTGGATGATCAGCCTGCGCTCGGGCAGCGGGTGAAAGTCCCTGTGGCGCGACCCGTCGAACTCCTGCACCTGGACCTCGGACACATTTGCCAGTGCGCCCAGCTCCGGGTGCTCCGACAGCTTCAGGTCCTCGAAGTGGCTCTCGCCGTCCCCGTCCGAAAATACCCTGTATATCGCCATTTCGCCTCCTCAGCATTTTTGTAATGGGTGCCTTTCTGTAATGGGTGCCTTGCGTCACTCCAAATGACCGGGCGGACATTAAACCTCCGCCCCATCGAACCTCGCTATCTCCACGAACCCGCCCTCCTCATCGCTCCAGTCGAACAGGGCCGCCTCCACCACCCGGTTCCCATCGATCCCCACCACCAGTTGCTGCACTGGATACGCCGGCCCGTCCCCCCAGGGGCTCGCCGCCACGCTGCGGTCCGTCTCCGACAGGTAGGCCTGCCCATTCGGATGAGAATGGTAGATGATCCGGGGAGGTTCATCCCCGTCCAGGCCGTTGTTCAACTCCATAAGGTCCGCCGCCGTGAAAACATACGCCGTCTCCGCCGTCCGGTCCGGCTTGGACGGATGGTTCCCCGATGACTGGTCATTCACGCAGGTCCGGATCGTTGATACCGATTCCCCCTCCCGCGGGCCCGCCAGCCATCCGCAGCACTCTGCCGGGAACGACGCCCGGGCCTGCCGGTACACCTCTTCCAGGATTTCCTTCGGAATCCGCAGGGGAACGGGCAGGTTGCTCATCAGTTACCACCTCTCGGATTGCGCTGGACAGGAAACTTGGACCAGCAGTCTCGAATAATTATCATCACGAATCAAGGGGGCAAATCCAAACGGTTTTCTGCCCCGTACTCCCGGCATAAGGCTTCAAATTCGGCGATGGACCAAAACTCATCCGGTCCTTTGCCAGGGACAGGGGTGACAGCCGTGGTGGCAGAACGTATCAGGGAAGAAATTGCCGTCAGGCCAACCGGAACATCGGAGGCATGGACCCGGTTCAATCTCAAGTCGTGCCCCCGCTGCCGGGGAGACCTGTATCTGGAGCGGGACCACGAATTGGTCTTTGCCAAGTGTCTCCAGTGCGCACGCATCTACTACGATGTGGAAGCTGATCAGGAGCCCTGGCTGATACTGGCGGAATCGGGCCCTCAGCGCAAAGCCGCCTGAACCAGCTCCGTCCCTTTTCTCCGCTGGGGGATGGCCTGCGGACCCCGGAGCCCGGCCGTGTTGGAGCGGTTGCCTCAGCCGCCCGCGAAAGCGTCGGGATTCGGGTTCCCGGAGGCTATCCCTGCAGGTACTCCCAGTACTGCCGCACCGCCTCCTCCTGCTCCGGCGTCTGAATCGACCCGGGCCTAAGCTGGCGCACCCAGTCTATCGCCTCCTGCGGTTGGTAGCCCACCTTCACGAAGTAGCACGCCAGGATCGTGCCAGTCCTGCCGATCCCGGCGGCGCAGGTCACCACCACTGGCCGCTCCCACGTCTCCATCTCCTCTTCCACGAAGGTCACTATCTGATGTATCTGCTCCATGGACGGAGCGGTGAAATCCCGCACCGGCTCGTACAGTTCCTTCAGCCCCCACGGCTCCGTCGAGATGGTGTTCTCCTCCATCCGCACCACTGCCTGGATGTCCTGCAGCTTCAGGAAGGTGATGTCCCGGGTGTTTGTGGGACCCTGGGCGCCGGCCAGCGACCCCTCCAGGATCCAGCTGAAGTTCATGTAAGCCACTCGTCCAACTCCCTGCGGATAGGTTCCACTGCGTCCCGTCCGGACGCCTCCTTGGGACAACGTCATTATAAGGTGGTCTCCCCGATGACGCTATGAGAACCCGGTTGTGAGCGTTCCTTCCCCGGACCGTTTCCAGGGCTATCGCAGGAATTCTGACTCGGTCCCTTCACCTATCCTATCGTCATTCCCGCGCAGGCGGGAATCCAGACCCCCGTCGTATGTTCCCCACAGTATCGTGTTGACCGTTCCCTGGAAGTTTGGCCAATTTGGCAACTCATGCGATTGCCCCGGGACCTTCCCCCGCCGCCACCCGCATCTCTCCGTCCATTTGGTATATTGGTATCCGTCACTTTCTTCCCGCCGGATTAACCCCGGACTGACCATCGGAGGCCTTCCTTGGAGTATAGCAACATCCGCCTGGACCGCGACAACGCCGTCGCCACCATCACCCTCAACCGTCCCGACGCCCTCAACGCCCTCAGCCTTGAACTGCTGGAAGAATTCTCCCGCGCCGTCGCCTGCCTGGCTGGAGACGAGACCATCAAGGCCCTCGTCGTCCGTGGCGAGGGGCGGGCTTTCTGCGCCGGGGCCGACCTCCTCCACTTCGACGCCGCCTTTGACGAGCCCGCCCTCTTCAACCGCTACGTCCACGCCCTCAACCGCTGCTTCCTCCAGCTTGAGGAACTGCCCATTCCCGTCATCGCCGTCGTCCAGGGATTCGCCCTCGCCGGAGGACTGGAGCTAACCCTCGCCTGCGACATGGTCATCGCCGCCGATGACGCCCGCCTCGGAGACCAGCACGCCAATTTCGGACTCATGCCTGGCGGAGGCTCCACCCAGCGTCTCCCCCGCCGGGTCGGAATGCAGCGGGCGATGGAGCTTCTCACCACCGGGCGCTGGCTGACCGGCCAGGAAGCCGTTGAGTGGGGTCTTGTCCTCCGCTCCGTCCCCAGCGGCCAGCTCGACGAGGAGCTGGAAAATCTGGTCGCGTCCCTCCGCACCAAGAGCCGCACCGGCCTCGGCTGGATCAAGTCCGTCACCCAGGCCGGCCGCCACCTTCCCATCCGCGACGGCGTCGCCCTCGAAAGCTCCGCCTTCGTCCAATACTTCACCACGTCGCCCGATCCCCGCCGGGGAATCCAGGCCTTCAAGGAAAAACGCCAGCCCGAATTCTGACCCCGAAATCGTCCGATTACCCACATATTGACCCGCAAGCTGTCCTCGAAACCGTCATCCCTCACCGGCGACTGTCCCCATCCGCAGCCGCCTTGCCAACCCGGTCGTTGAGCCGCAGACGGCGCCTTCAAACCGAGGGCAATGATATACTCAAGTGTGGTTTCGGAACACTTGGACGGCATTGCAGCACCTGAAATGACGCAGGGAGGCCAGGACTGATGACTTCGGTAACAGACGGTCCGGCAACGCAACTACTGAGCCTGCCCGAGGAACTCATCCTGATGCTCCTGAACCAGGAAACCGGCTACTTTCACCAGGTGCCGGGCTGGGACTTGAACTGCGCGGTCATCGGTGCGGTACTCGCCGAACTGTCCCTCATACACCGCATCGACACGGACATGGAGTCCCTCATCCTTCTGGACCAGGCGGAAGTTGGCAACCCGATCCTCGACCCGGTTCTGAAGGAGATCGCGGAGGAGCCCGCGCGGCGAAACGCCCAGTACTGGATCGAGCGGCTCGCCTCCCGCGCCGAGTCGGTCATCGACCTGAGCCTGGACCGCCTTGTCGACCTTAATATCCTGCAGCACCACGACGGCGAGTTCTGGACCCTTTCACAAAACATGGCCTGGCGGGGAACCGGGTCCGCGAACAGTGAAGGCACCGCCGTCGAGTTTGTCGAATCCCGCATCACGAACGTCATCTTCAATAATGAGATCCCCTCCCCGCGAGATGCCGTAATCGTTTCCCTGCTCAATACCTGCGACGTCTTGCGATTCATATTCCAGGTGGATGAGGAGCAGGAGGAGCGCATTCAGGCCGTCTGCCGGTTGGAGCTCATCGGCCGCGCCATAGGCGAAGCGGTGGCCCACAACCTGGCCGGGCCCCTGCTTCGGCGTTCGGCCCTGACCAGGAGAATCCCGACCGTCTCCCTCCGCAAGACGCTGTTCAATTCCAACCTTCGTCAGGGCAACGTTCCTGCCCTATTTGCCGACCTCGCGCACGAGTACGGCCCGGTGTTCCAGATCCGTCCTCCATTCTCCAAGCCCCTTATCTTCCTGGCCGGAACCGAAACGAACCACTGGGTCCATCGGCGGGGTCGAATGTACCTCCGGGCCAGGGACTATTTCGTCGACTTCGAGAATGTCTATGGGGCTTCGGGAGTGTTGCCTTCCCTTGACGGCGCAGATCATTTCCGGCTGCGCAAGTCCCTGTCGGCGGCCTATTCCCGCAACAGGCTGGCCGGGCAGATGGACGAAGTGTACGGGTATGTCCGAAAGCACATGGCCCAGTGGAAGGTCGGGGACGCCTACCCGGCAACGGGCATGAGCCGGAAATTGATCAACGCTCAAATCTCTCCCCTCATGGTCGGGGTTGAAACCCAGGACATCATCGACGACCTGTTGAAATTCAAGGAACGGGCGCTGAGCGTTCACATCATCAAGATAATGCCCAAATTCATGCTGAAAACCCCCGGCATGAAGCGTCGCGCGAAATTCATCCAACTGTTGATCGAACGGGTCCAGAGCGTGCACACTCCCGCCCAGCGGGCCGGGCAACACCGGAATCTGGTGGACGATTACCTCAGCCTGCACGCCAGCGACCCACAGTTCATACCCGAATCCAACTTGCGATTCGCCTTCACCGCCGCGTTGGTCGCCAGCGCCTACCTCGGGGACGCCCTGAGCTTCGCGCTGTACGCTATGGCGTCCCAGCCGGAGCTCTGCGCCAGAATCCAGGCCGAAGCCGACGCCCTGTTCGCCGGCGGTGATCCGGATCCCAACGACTTTACCCCGTCCAACATTGATGTCACCCACCGCCTCCTCATGGAGTGCCACCGCATATACCCCATCGTTCCCATGTCGATCCGGAACGTGATGAATTCCTGTGTCGTCGAGGACTGCGAATTGCCATTGGGATCAAAGGTCTTCATCGCCCAGACCGCCACGCATTACATGGAGGAAGTCTTCCCCGACCCCTTCAAGTTCGACATCGACCGCTACCTGCCTCCCCGCAATGAGCACCTCAGTCCCGGGTACGCGCCCTACGGGCTGGGCACCCACACCTGTCTCGGCTCCCGCTGGATGGAGTTGCAGCTGGCCGTCAA
Source organism: uncultured Dehalococcoidia bacterium (assembly GCA_951812535.1). Taxonomy (GTDB): domain Bacteria; phylum Chloroflexota; class Dehalococcoidia; order Lucifugimonadales; family UBA3495; genus CATOSK01. Next base: position 515,548 of record CATOSK010000004.1, read on the forward strand.
CGTGCTGATGGTCGCCCACTACTTCGATCTCCAGGTGTCACCGGCGAATTTCAAGCTCCGGTTCAACCCCTTGCCGTCGATGAAACCGAGCAGCAAGCTGAAGTTCCGCGTCGCCGGGCGGCGGCGCGAACTGACCGTCTGACCCGCCCCGGCCCCGCGCCCCGTACACTCCGCCCGATCTCCTCCCAAGGAGATGACACCCACCTAACCGCTCCCTCCATCATCCCCGCGCAGGACCGTCACTCCCGCCTCCGTTTCTCCCGTCATCCCCCGCAGGCGGAGACCCAGACCCCCGTAACCCCCCCGAGAGTGATAAACGGAGAAAACCCTTCCTCCTCCCATCCCGTGCCGGCGGGGACCCATCCCCGCACCTCCCCCGGTTGTCCCTAGCCACGCCACCGATTACCATACGGGTGCTGGCAGACAAGGTGTCCGCCAGCACCGAACACCCCACCTTTCACCGTTGCAAGGATAATTGTTGACCATGGAATACACTCTCGCCGACCTCGACGCCATGACCATCGCCGATGCCCACGCCCTCTCCTTCGATGAACGCGACCGTCTCCTCGACCTCATCATCGCTGACGGACGGCACCAGTCAACGGATGCCGTTTCCCACCGAATCGGCCTCTACTGCGACTATTTCGAGGAAGACCTCGTCCGCATGTTGAAGGTCCGGGCCGTCAAGGTCCTCTGCCGCGGCACCACCGCCTCCGGGTTCGACGGCGTCATCGTCGGCGACGACGAGGAATCCCAGTACCGGGCCACCCTCCAGCACGTCCAGACCACGCTCGAAGCCGCTCAGACCAGCTATGAGCGCGTCGTCACCCTCGTCGTGTTCCTCACCGATATGCGGAAGTGGCCCCTCTTCAACCAGGTCTACCGGGAATTCATCCCCAACCCGCCCTGCCGCGCCGTCATCGGTACTACCGGACTGGCCGAATCCCCCTTGCTCATCGAAATCGTCGAGTGCATCGCCTACCGGGTCCTCGCCTGACCCAGGGCTATTCCATGAGTTCTGACTTGGTCCTTTCACCTCTCCTCCCGTCATTCCCGCGCAGGCGGGAATCCAGACCCCCGTCGTCTCTTCCCTGCAGTATCGTGTTGACCGTTCCCTGGAAGTTTTGGCCAATCTGGCACTCATGCGATTGCCCTCCCCTGACCCCAGCAGCTCCCCGCCTCGCGCCAGGAGGGTGCTATACTCACGGCCAGGACATGGGGCCCATACTTGGGACCCATTCTCCAGCTTCAGGCTCCCGGCCCGGACAACTCACCCGAATGAATCCTGAATGAATCCCGGATCAATCCCAGGTCAATCAATGAACAGGAGGCAGCCAAATGGCATTGGAGTTGGCATACAAGGTTAGAAGCTACAGCACCGGCACATTGGGACGGGCCATCTGCAACGCCCGCAATCACCATTGGGTTGCCGACGATGCCGGTGGCGAGCAGGTGGGCGCCGGCGAGCTCTTCTTCTCCGGCATCACCGCCTGTGCCGTCAACATGGTCCAGCGCCTGGCCAACCAGGGCGAAATTCCCCTGGACTGGATGGACGTTTCCGTGGAGGGCTACCGCGAGTCCGAAAAGCCCCCGGCCGATCTCACCCTTTACGACGACGTCCGGGTCCACTTCCAGATGTGGGGCGTGGACGACGACCAGGGACACCAACTGGTCGAAACCTGGAAGCAGCGTTGACCCCTCTATGGTTCGGTCGCCGTGGCGACCCCTGCTACCAGCGTCACCCTCGAAATTCACGCCGGAGCCCACTCCCGCACCTGACGTTCCCGCGGCATCCTCACCGCCGTGCTAACCCGGACATGACGGCCGGCGCCCCAATGAGGCGCCGGCCCTTTCCTTTTTTACGATTCTCCCCACAGGAATCCCCAGGGTGAGCATAGCTCGGAATTCCATACCCTCTTTCCCGGCAATTCGCTCAACCCATGCGAAGGAACCCCCAACCGGATGCGATAAGATGTATGTAGTCGGCGAATAACCGGGAGGCCGTTCAAGATCGACCCTGTCATCCTTGCCCTTCCACTCGTTGGGGCCGGCGACGAGTTCGCCCTGGTCCGCGACTTTGCGATTACGCTCGCCGTCGCCGGTGCAGCGCTAATCCTCTTCCGGCTCGTCAAGCAGCCGCCGGTCCTCGGATACCTGGTGGCCGGGGTTATCATCGGACCCTTTACCCTCCCCACACCCCTGGTCCGCGACCTGGACGTGATTCGCCTTCTGGCCGACTTGGGCCTGGTACTGCTCCTCTTCGGCATCGGCCTGGAATTGGGCTGGCAGCGCATCAGGCGGGTTGGCACCCGGGTCATGGTCATCGCCTTCGTTGAAATGACCATCATGTTTGCCATCGGTTTCGAGACCGGATACCTCCTGGGGTGGTCCCTCCTCGAAAGCGTATTCCTCGGAGCCGCGGTGAGCATCAGCAGCTCCGCTATTCTCGTCAAGATGCTCCGCGACACAAGCAGCCTCTTCACCACCCGGGGCCGCCTCATGGTCGGCATTCTCGTCGTCGAGGACTTCGCGGCGGTGATCCTGCTCACCGTGCTGGCCGGTGCGGCCCAGACCGGAGGCACCGATGCCGGCTCGGTCCTCCTCCTCGCGGGCAAACTCGTAATCTTCGGCATCGCTTCCCTGGTGTTCGGCGCCCTCTTCGCTCCCCGCCTGGTCCACTTCGTTTCCCGCTACGAGTCCGACGAGGCCCTGCTTATTACCAGCCTTGCGCTCTGCTTCGGACTCGCCCTCGCCGGACAGCTGCTTGGCCTTTCCGCCGCCGCCGGCGCCTTCCTCATTGGCACTGTCCTCGGCGACACCGAGCACAACGAGGAAATCGCCCGGGTGATGAACCCGGTCAAGGATATGTTCGCCGCCCTCTTCTTCGTATCCATCGGAATGTTGATGGACCTGAGCCTGTTGCCGGAATTCATCATCCCGGCCCTGGTTGTCAGCGCCGTGTTCATTGTCGGCAAGATTATCGCCGACACCCTGGGAAGCTTCCTGGCCGGATACGACGGCCGAACCTCCCTCTCGGTGGGGATGGGGATGACCCAGATGGGAGAATTTTCCCTGGCCATCACCCGGGTCGGCGCCCTTCACGGCACCGTGGGCACCTTCGTCTACCCGGTCATCACCATGTGCACCGCCATCACCGCCCTGTTCTATCCCTGGATCTTCCGCGGCGCCGGCGCCACCGCCGACTGGTTCCAGCGCAGGTCTCCCGGATTGCTGAAGGAATACGCCGAATACCTGTATATCGGCCTGACCATCCTCCGCAGCGCCTTCCGCCTCAGCAGCTTCCGCGCCCGCCGGATTCAGAGGACCGTCCAGGTCGTCGCCCTCAACCTGGTGATAATAGTCTTCATCATATCCGTCGGCACTGGCATCCTCCAGTTCACCGGCCAGTTGGATAAACTCGCCCACCTTCAGGAAAGCCTGTGGGGATGGATCGTCGCGGCCGGAGCGGTGGGGTTCTGCATCCCGTCCGCCGTAGCCATCTGGCATTCGCTGCGGACCCTGGCCGATGAGCTGACCGAAGTCATCGCCCCCGGCTCTTCGACTCCCAACACCACCCTGGCGCGGAACATGCGCGTGGTCCTGCGGGACAGCTTCCTGCTGTTCCTTCTCCTGCTGCCGGCGGTCTGGGGCCTTCCCCTTCTGTCCCGCCTGGTTACGCTGGGAACCGTTTCCCTGCCCATCGCCCTGGCTCTCATGGCCGCCGCCGCCGCCGCTCTCGGATTCATCGGCTTTCATCTCCACGGCGTCCTGGAAAGTTCCTTCAGCCGCACCTTCCTCGGCCTGGATGACCCTCGCCGCCCGGAGCAAGACGAAGACTGAACTGGCCCCGCTCGTTTTGCCCCCGCACCGGCCCGGTGACCCTTCAACTGCCGCCATCGCCCCGGTCATCGTCCGCGGTTGGGGGGAGCAATTACCCCATAGAATCAAGAATCGGGAGAACTGCATTCAGATCCTTGGCCTGTGGGGCCGCTATCTTTCTCTCGTTCTCCAGTTGTTTTCCGCTCCTGTTGACCCATATCGCCCTCATCCCAGCCGCCAACGCCCCTGCGACATCCCCTTCCAGCGAATCGCCGACGTGGATGCAGTCACCGGCGTTTCGCCCCATCCTTCCCGCGGCCGTTTCGAATATCGACCGGTCCGGCTTGGACACACCAACGGACTCTGAAATTACTATGGGATCGAAATACTGGATGAGACCCATCCGTCTCAGCTTCGAGGTTTGCTGCTCCGCACTCCCGTTGGAAATGACGCCCATCTGCGCTCCGCGACCCGCCAGGTTGTTCAAGACGTCCGACACGTCCTCGAACATCCGCCAGTTGGCCTCATAGGCTTCCAGGTAATCGCCAAAGATGGCTTCGGCTTCCCGGTCCGAGACTGTTCGGCCTATGACTTCCCGGCACCGCCTCGTTCGTTGTTCCGCGAAAGTTATGCTCCCTCTCAGGAATTGTTCCATGTATTGGCTGCTTGCATCCCGCCATTGGTTATAGAATTCGGATGCTGTCTGCGCTTTGAGGATATCCCGGTGCTTGCCGAAGAAAAGCTCCGCGGCCCTCTCTTCGGCCCAGTCATGGTCGAGAAGGGTTCCATCGATATCGAAGAATAGAGCGCCGCTAAAAGGCTTAATGGACGTATCTCGGGCAATCGGCAAAACGGTACCTCTCAACCAACGAGGCCTCACGCTTTGTGGTCCGGTCATGCTACCGAATGTTGTGGGACCGGTCCAACAACACCCCTTACCATACCCGGTATGATCCCGGCCGGGAGGCCTCCTTCTTGCCTCCCGAATGAGACCCTCCCCGCTCGTTTTGCCCCCGAACCGGCCCGCCGGGTGTTATCATGTTGCCCAGCAAGTTTCCGCCGGACACGCCGGTGCTCAGGGAGGCTACCATGCGCGTTTGTTCGTTCCTGCCCAGCGCCACCGAAATCGTCTACGCCCTTGGCATCGAGGACCAGCTCCACGGTGTCACCCACGAATGCGACTTCCCCGCCGCAGCCAAGGAGAAACCCTGGGTTGTCCGCAGCGTCTTCGAGGCCATGGACCCCCAGCCCACCAGCGGCGAGATCAGCCGGGTCATCTCCGAGCGTCTGGAGCAGGGTCTTGGCATCTACCAGATTGACGAGGACATCCTCAAGGAAGCCAACCCGGACCTGATTCTCACCCAGGCCATCTGCGAGGTTTGAGCAGTCTCCTCTCGGCAGGTCGCCGAGACCACGGCCGCCCTGGACCAGCAGCCCGAGGTCATGTCTCTCGATCCCCAGTATGTCGGAGACATCCTCGATGACATCCGCCGCGTCGGGCAGGCCACCGGTCAGGATGAAAAGGCCGAAGAGGTGGTGTCGCGGATGCAGTCACGCATCGACGCCGTCGCTGCCAGGGCCACCTTGGCCGACTCCCGCCCCCGCACGCTGCACCTGGAATGGGTTGACCCCCTGATGTGCGGCGGACACTGGGTCCCGGAGATGGTTGAAATGGCCGGCGGCGAAAACTGCTTCGGCGACAAGGAGACCGGTTCCTTCCAGCTCGACTGGGAGGACGTCATCGCCAGCCGTCCCGAGGTCATCATCTTCATGCCCTGCGGCTTCGAGGTGAAGCGGGCCCTGGAGGACGTGCCCATCCTGTCCGGCAAGGAGGGCTGGGAGTCCATGCCCGCCGTGCAGAACAACCGGGTCTACGCCATCGACGCCAGCGCCTACACCAGCCGCTCCGGCCCCAGGCTCGTGGACGGGCTGGAAATCATGGCGGAAATGCTCCACCCCGAGCTCTTCTCCGGCATGATCCCCGAAGCTGGCGCCCTCCGCGTCTACACCAACCCCGCCGCCTAGAACAGCCTCTGTGGAGTGTCATCACATTTATTTTTCCGTCATTCCCGCGCAGGCGGGAATCCAGACCCCCGTTCCCATCCCCAAGGGGGGACACCGTCAATCACTACCTCCAAAGACTGTGTGCGATCGTCAGAATCACTCCACCCGGCAAAGTTAAGGGCTGGCGCGTCCGCGCCAGCCCTTAACAAAATCAGCCCTTCCCACACTCCGTCAGTTCAGCCGCGCCCCCCGGAACGGGTTGTTTTTGTCCGCCTGCTCCTGCATCAGCTGAACGCACCGGCTCAAGACCGGCAGCAGCGTCTCCAGCCTCTGCTGGGTGTCCGTCGACTCCAGCATCCGCTGCCGCAGTTCCTTCGGAAGGCTCACGCTGGCCGACAGGCTGGTCATCACGTCGTTGAACAGTTGCGCCGGTTCTTCCGTCACGTTGACGTTGCTGTTCCATCCCCCTGCGATTGTCGCCTGCAGGGTCAGGAAATCAGCGAACTCCTTCCTGATTTGCTCCACCAGGACATCCGCAATGTCACCGGGCTCGTCCTCCAGGTACTGCACCAGCCCCACCAGGTAGGGCAGCTGCTGGACAATCTCCACCACCCGGAAGCGGCGCTCCGCCCGGGTGATTATGTTCAGCCGCCCTTCCGACAGTTCCACAACCTGCTCGATCCGGGCCGTGGTTCCGATGGAAACCGGCTCGGCCGGGTCCCCCACCTCCTGCCCCTCCTTGATCAGCAGCACACCGAAGGGAATCTCCTCCTCCGAGCAGCGGCCGATCATCTCCTTGTACCGCTCCTCGAAAATGTGCAGCGGCAGCCGCATCCCCGGAAACAAAACCACGTCGTTCAGGGGAAACAGGGGCAATTCCGACAAATCGTCCCGGGGAATATCGCTGGATTGCTCCATAACGCCGCCAGTATAGGCCCAACCCAACCCCGGCACAACCCGGGAAAGTCCGGTAGCGACACTTGCATAACCACCCTCTCCCGTCATTCCGGGCAGGCGGGAACCCAGACCCCCGTGGGGCTTTCCGACGGCTGCTAGTACCTAAGCGCAACTTCACACTCGCCCTGACCCCCCGGAACCATCCCATGCGGAAAACATCACCATGCAGATGCCGCAACCCGACATCCATACCTTCCTTTCGCAACTATTGCTGTATATTTGAGTCCAGCCTCCCATCCCTCGTTATGTTCGGTCGGCCGCCGCCTCAAGAGCGTTAACAGAGATTCAAGAATTCGAATGCGGCAGCCCTGCCCCGCTTTCGGATTCTCCTTGACACCAATTCGCTCCCTTCCTAAAATCCGTTGGGCCAATTCGGAGCGCCCGGGAACGGGCTCACCGGACAAACAAAGCCGCGAGACCCTGCCCGCATTCCATTACGCCGCTACCCACCCAAGGAGAATCGGATGTCCAGCGAGATGTTCCTCCCCGGCTTCAGCCGCATCGTCAACCCCCGCGCCTCCCTCGAGAAAATATCCACCGGCCACATCTTCACCGAGGGCCCGGTGTGGAACGGGAAAGAGAACTTTCTCGTCTGGACCGACATCATCGACGACAAGATCTGGAAGTGGATACCCGGCCAGGGCACCAGCATCATCATGCAGCCCTCCGGCAAGGCCGACGGCATGACCTACGACCACGACGGCCGCCTCATCGTCGCCGGCTGGAGCAGCCGCACCGTCTGGCGCTGGGAACACGACGGCTCCACCACCGTCCTCGCCTCCCACATCGACGGCAAGAAGCTCAACACCCCCAATGACATCGTCATGAAGTCCGACGGCACCGTCTACTTCACCGACCCCTCCAATGGCATCCGCAACGTCGCCATGGAGTGCGAGGACATCCAGAAATACGTGGACTATGAGGCCGTTTACAAGCTCGACCTCACCGACGGGAGCCTGACCCTGCTGGTGGATGACTTCACCAACCCCAACGGCTTGTGCTTCTCCCCCGACGAGTCCCTCCTCTACATTAACGACACCCCCAAGCTCCATATCCGGGTCTTCGACGTGCTCCCCGACGGCACCATCGGCAACGATCGCATTTTCGCCGAGCTGTTCCACGACGACCACGGCGCCCCCGACGGCATCAAGGTGGACGTCGAGGGCAACGTCTACTGCACCGGTCCCGGCGGAGTCTGGGTCACCGACCCCCAGGGCAACAACCTCGGGCGCATCCTCATCCCCGAGCACTGCGCCAACTTCGCCTTCGGGGACAGCGACTACCGGACCATCTACTTCACCGCCCGCAGCACGATCTACCGGATAAGAGTGGAAATTCCCGGCCTCCCCACCTATCCCCTCCCATAGAAGCAGTTTCCAGATTCCATTCCCCCTTGACGGGGAAGGGTTAGGATGGGGGTGACCGGTAATGCGTTGTTGGCCTTTCCGGCAATCGCCACCATCACCGACAGTTTTCAGATAGTTTCTCGACCCGACAGGAGACATCCATGACCTGGCAATTTGAAACCGTCGCCGGTCCCTACGGCAGCCCCACAGACGGCCCGGTGTGGGACGGCGAGACCCTGCTGTTCACATCCATTCCCGTCCCCGCTGGGACGATCCACAACCGCGTCCTCCGCTACGACCCCGTCAACGGCGAGGTCTCCGACTTCCGGCGCTGGACCAACCGGGTGGTGGGACTGGCCATTTCCTCGGACGCCATTCTCTACGGATGCCAGAGCGGCGCCCGCCGTCTCGTCCGCTTCAACAGCGACGGCTCGACCTCCCCCCTGGCCTACCGCGTGGACGGCAAGTTCCACAACCAGCCCAAGGACCTGGCCATTGACCGGCGGGGCCGTATCTGGTTCGCCGACCCGGTCTGGGGCCCTCCGGTCCAGGGAGGGCTCCGCAACCACGAGCTCGAACCCTACTCCATCGACTACCGCGCCGTCCTGCGGCTGGAGCACGCCAGCAGCGATGCTCCCATTACCCGAATGACCCGCGACACCCATGTCCCCCTGGCCGTCGCCCTCTCCCCGGACGAGGACGTCCTATACGTTTCGGAGAGCGACGACGACCCTGAGGGCAAGCGCGAGCTCCGGGCCTATCCAATCAATGCCGGCGGCTCCCTCGGCCCCTGCGCCGTCCTCCACACCTTCGGCTCCGACTACCGGGGCGTCCACCGGGGCGTCTCCGGGATGTGCCTCGACTCCGATGGCAACATCATCGCCTGCGCCGGTTCCGGCCAGAGCGGCCCCGGCCCCATGGTCTACGTCTTCTCCCCCACCGGCCAAGTCCTTGAGACCCACCGGGCCCCGGCGGAACCCACCAACTGCGCCTTTGGCGGGCCGGACCTTACTGACCTCTACGTCACCACCTCCGAGGGCCACCTCCTACGCGCCTCCAACACCGGCCGCCGGGGACTTGGCAAGCTATCCCGGGCCACCTTAACCTCCTGAGCAGGTGCTTCAGTCTGTGGGGCGGTGACGCTGCCGCCTCACCGGGCCCGTCGTCTCCTCCCTGCCGTCGATGCACTTTGCAACACCCCCCTCTTTCCCACCAAAGACCCCACGAGTAACCCCTAACGTTCCCTGTCGGCCCCGATTTTGCTGACGCTGGCCCCCTTCCCTGCAGCGGTGTCCACTATCTATCATTGAATTGTGGTTGTGAATCTCGGACAACGCTTGTACCCGAATCGGTCCCACCACCGAAATGCGACAGAATGTAGCAAAATGCGACAGAAATAAAAACTTGGCCTCCCCGTCCGGCAAATTTCCCCGGCCCGGCTCCTGTTATATAATGGCCCCGCACAAATCTGCCGAATCGGGAGGTCAAAATGGGCGCTACTGAGACCATTGCCCAATGGATAGTTGACACCACCTACGAGGACATTCCCCCCGACGCCATCCGCGTCGCCAACGAGTCCTGCTTCGACCTGCTGGGCGTGATCCTGGCCGGCTCGGTCCAGCCCGTCGGCGACATCATCCAGAACTATGTCAACGACCTGGGAGGCAACCCCGAGGCCACCGTCCTGTCCACCGGCGACAAGACGTCCCTGCCCAACGCGGCCCTCGCCAACGGCACCATGGGCCATGCCCTGGACTACGACGACTTCGGCGGCTTCGGCCACCCGACCGTCGCCATCTTCCCGGCCCTTCTGGCCCTGGGTGAAAAGCTCGGCTCCACCGGCCGCGACCTGCTGGAAGCATACGTCGTCGGCTGCGAGATCGGCCTCGCCCTGCAGCACACCACCAAGTACAACCAGATGGCCAAGGGCTTTCACGCCACCGCCGTAATCGGACGCCTGGCCTGCACCGCCGCCTGCTGCAAGCTCCTGGGATTGGACCGGGACCAGACCGTCACTGCCCTGGGAATCGCCGGGTCGATGGCCAGCGGTCTCATCCACAACTTCGGCACCATGACCAAGCCCCTCCACGCCGGCCTGGTCTGCCGGGATGGGGTCACCGCCTCCCAGTTGGCCCAGCGCGGGCTGACCTCCGGCCAGCAGGTCCTGGAGCACCCCCTGGGCTACACCAGCACCATCCTCGGCGAGGGCATCTACGACCTCAACGAAATGGCCGAGAACATGGGCAAGCCCTTCCGAGTTCAGGACGCGCTCATGATAAAGAAGTACCCCTGCTGCGGCGGCAACCACGCCATGCTGGACAGCCTCTTCAGCCTCATGCGGGAGCACGACTTCACCTATGACGACGTGGAGGAGGCCGAGGTTGACCAGTCCTTCCTTTCCATCGTCATGCTCTACGAGGAACCCGACGACGAGCTGAAGGGCAAGTTCAGCGCCAAGTACAACGTCGCCGCCGCCCTGGTGGATGGCGAGGTCTCCATACCCACCTTCAGCCAGGACAAGATCGACGATCCACAGATCCAGGAAGCGATGGGCAAGGTCCGCAACCGGGTCATGGCCAAGGCCGAGGAGGGCCTGACCGACCACGCAGGCGGGCTCCCCATCCGCATCAAGCTCAAGGATGGCCGGGTCGTCGAGCACCGCACGGCCAGGACCAACATCCTGGGCGCCCAGGGCAACCCCTGGGGATTCGAGAACATCAAGAGCAAGTTCCAGGTCAACGCCGGCATGGCCCTCCCCGAGGATCGCGTCGACGGCACCATAGACGCCTGGACCGACATCACCCAGGTAGCCGACCTCGCCGAGACCATCCAGCGCACCCTCGTCCGCTAGGGTAGGCTGCTCTCCTGACCACACCGGGGCGCACCATTGTGCGCCCCTTCATCTTTCCTGCCCCGGCAACCGGAGAATGCGTCATGCCCCAACCCGGCACCCCCGGCCCTATTGAACTTTACCAGTCCGCTGTGGACTTCATGCAGCCCATCATCGCCGGGGTCCGCCCTGATCAGATGGACCTGCCTACACCCTGCACCGAGTGGAACGTCCGGCAGGTCATCAACCACAACCTGAAGGTCGCGGAATGCACCCTCAGCTTGCTGTCCGGGACCGGATTCGTGAATCCCATGGAGGTGGATGACCCATTGCCAACCGAAGGCGCTTCCGGTGCGTTCGAGGCAACCACATTCGCCATCCTGGAGGCTGTCAAATCTCCGGGAGCGGCCGAGCGGTTCATCGAAACTCCCGTCATGTCCATGTCCACCCCTCAACTCCTGATGCAGGTCTTCGGTGATCTTATGATCCACAAGTGGGACCTGGCCACGGCCACCGGCCAGGACACTTCGATGGACGACGGGCTGGCGGAAATCTGCTACAACCTCATCGAGCCCCAGATGGAAGGAAGCCGCCAGATGGGAATGTTCGGCCCTATTGTGACGGTCCCGCCCAACGCCTCCGCCCGGGACAAGCTCCTCGGACTGGCCGGCCGCGCCCCCTGATACCAAAAAAGAACGCCGGGGTGCAGGTTATGCACCCCGGCAATATTCGAGGTCTGCCTGGCAGCCGGATGGGTTACGGTTCCAATCGAACCGTGTCTCCCACCTTGAACTCTCCGCCGTTGATCACCACCGCCAGCATTCCACGCCGGCCCTGGATCTCCTCTAGCAGTCCCGGCCGGATCTGGTTCATCTTGCCGCAGGCCACGCAGGGACCCACGAACTCGAGGGTCACGTCGTCCCCGACGAACAGGACCTGCCCGGCCTCCGCGTTGGCCAGGTCCAATCCGACCGTGGTGATGTTCTCTTTGACCTGGCCCGGCTCAACGTCCAGCCGTTCCAGGGTCTCCTGGTCCATGACCAGCACCTGCCTGGTGTTGTCCACGCTGCAACTGCGGTCCCCCTCGAGACCCTGCCCGGACAGCGCGCGCGCCTCCTGGACCGGGTCCGAGGGTGTGCCCTTGACCCGGGCGATATGCAAAGCTGTAATCGTCCCCTGCTGCATTTCAAACCTCCTGAGGTTGGTGGCAAGCGTCTCGGTGTTTCCGCCGGCAATCTGCCGAGATTATCGCACCGCCGAAGCCGGGACGCCACCCGGCCCCGCAATGACAGCGCCGCCTCGGTTGGGTAGAATGCTCAGTGCCGACGTCAGGGTGCATTCCGGCGAAATTTGGGGGTGGATTGATGGCTGACGAGTTCATTAAAACCGACGTTACGGAGGGTGTGCTCACCATCACCATGCACGATCCTCCCACCCGCAATGCCCTGGGCCCGGACATGGCCCGGGAAATGGTGGACCGGATTGACCAGTTCGAGGCCGACCCCGCCGAGCGCGTTCTGTTGCTCACCGGAACTGAGCCGTCCTTCTGCTCCGGCGCCAACGTGCGTGGATTCAGCCAGCGCATCCGTGATCGGGAAGCCGCTGCGGAAGAGCCGGAACCGTTGCCATGGGGGAAAATGGAGGCCCGTCTCGCCCGGAACTCGCAGACGTCGCGCTACGACGCCCCTCAGGTCGTCTATCGGATTCACCAGCTCCAGAAACCCTCCATCGCCGCAGTAAACGGGCACGCGGTGGGCGTCGGAATGGGCCTAGCCCTGGCTTGCGACATCCGCATCGCAGGGGAGAAAGGCGTGTTCTCCGAAGCCTTCGTGCTGCGGGGCTTGATCCCCGCCGACGGGAGCTGCTGGCAGCTTCCCAGGCTCATCGGTCTCAGCAACACCCTGCTCCTCCAGTACACCGGCGACCGCATCGACGGCAACGAAGCCTTCCGGTTGGGACTCGCCAGCAAGGTTTACCCGGACGATCAGTTGCTTGAGGAGGCCGGACAGCTTGCATCCCGGCTGGCGCATGGGCCCACCCAGTCCTATTCCCTAATCAAGTACCTCGTCCACCAGGCAATGGACAGCAGTCTCTCCGAGCACCTCGAACTGGCCCGGGTGGCCCAGGAGCACGCCCGGCAGACCGACGACCACAAGGAAGCCGTGCAGGCCTTCCTGGAGAAGCGGCGTCCTGAGTTCAAAGGGCGCTAGCCACTATTCATCAATAACGACAACCTCAAACAAACAACCCAAGGAGCCCATAATGCCTGAACTTCAAGACACCGCCGCCTCGGTGGGCGCGGCCCTCAAGGAACGCCAGGAGACCCTTTCCGTTTCCGAATCATCCTGCGGCGGTCTGCTGTCGGCTTGCCTGGTATCCATCCCCGGGGCCTCGGCTTACTACGTCGGCGGCTCGGTGGTCTACACCCGCACCGCCCAGAGGGGACTGCTCCATGTCCCGGACGAGGCCATGGCTGACATTCGGGCCAGCACCGAAGCTTACGCACTGCTCAATGCCCGCACGATCCGGGAAGCTTTGGGCACAACATGGGCCCTCAGTGAGACCGGCGCCAGCGGCCCAACCGGCAACCGCTACGGCGACTCTGCCGGGCACGCCTGCATCGCCGTCTCCGGCCCGGTAGAAAAAGCCATCACCGTCGAGACCGGCGACAGCGACCGGGAAGCTAACATGTGGGTCTTCGCCCGGGCAGCATTCAACCTCCTCGAACAATGCCTTACCGAAGCCGCCTAACCACGGAAACCCCTCCTCCAACTTCGCCCCTAGACGTTCAGAGCCGAAGAACCGGCATCCCTCCAGACCCCGGCGCTGCCTGTGCGCCGGGGTTGACCTTGGCTCTTCTTGAACCTTGCACCCCCTCGGTCATCTTCCAACATTGATATCCCAACGGAAATTAACCAGCGCTTTGACTCGGGCCGCCTACCCCGTAGCGATCCTGGGGCAACGAAATTTCGCCCTGGTCTGGTCGTCCAACATGCTGGGGGCCATGGGCAACCAGATGGAAGTTCTGGTTCTCGGTTGGCTGGTCCTGAACCTCACCGACTCACCTTTATACGTTGGGCTCGTGACCGCGGCCCGTCTAGGACTCAATCCGGTAGCTCTCCTGGCGGGAGCGGTGGTGGACCGGCTGCCCCGCCATCTCGTGCTGGCTTCTGTCGAAGTCACCACCGCCTGCCTTGGGCTGACCATGGCCGCCCTCATCGTCGGAGGCTGGCTGCAGATCTGGCAAGTCTTCGCCATAACTCTCGCAGGAGGCCTGGCCCGGATCTTCCAGATGCCGGCTGTGCAGTCCCTCGCGGCTGATTCGGTCTCCCAGGACCGCATCGGGAACAGCGTGGCTTTGACCACCACCGGGATGAACTTCACCCTAATCGTCGGCCCCCTGATCGGCGGATGGCTGTTCGAATTGACCGGGCCGCAGGGGGCCTACGGCACCATGGTCGCATTGCACCTTGCCGGCGCCGCCTGCGCCTTGATGGTCCGGGTATCCCGGGGTAGCCCCGCGGCGACGGGGGTTTCCGTGCTGCGGGCAATCCTGGACGGGTTGAAGTACGTAAAGGGAAGCCAACCCATCTGGGCCGCCCTGGTGGTGGCCGTGATCATCAACATCAGCGGCTTCCCCTTCCACACCACCCTTCTTCCGGTATTCGCCCGGGATGTCCTCGGCCTCGGTTCCGTCGGACTCGGCCTGCTGATGTCCGCTTTCGGTGTCGGAGCCCTCCTGGGCTCACTGGTCCTGGCGGTCACGCCCGGCGTCCGTCGGGCCGGCTGGTTCCTTATTGGAGCGGTGGTTGCCTGGCACGCCAGCATCGCCGCCTTTTCCTTTGTCGGTTCAACCGTCCCGGCGTTGATCATCCTGGTGTTTACCGGGGCAGCTTATTCGGCGTCCCTGGTCCTGATAGTCTCGGTCATGCTGCGCATAGCCCGGCCCGACGTCCGGGGGCGGATAATGGGGCTGCGGGTCCTGGCAATCTCGGCCCACACCTTCGGCAGCGTCAACTCGGGAGCAGTGGCCGGAATCCTGGGAGCTCCCGCCGCTGCGCAGATGAACGCTGTCCTGGGAACGGTCTTGGTCGCCATCCTGGCGGTGCTGGCGCCGAAACTGCGCAGTAGTTGACCACGGAAGGATTGACCTCGGAAAGCCAACAAGGGACCCGATGATGGCCCACAAGCGGCTGGAAGGGTTCCCCCCTGATGAAACCCGTCTCCAGAGGCCCGTCTCCACAGACCTGTTCTGCCGAGACCTGTTCTCCAATGAGAAAGTTCCCCAATACACCCCTTGACGGAAGGCGCGACCATCCCTATAATCTGTCTGGCACTGAAAAGAGGAACAGGAGACGGAGTTTCAGTCATCCAAATGCGGATCACCTGAACACCATATCAGCGACGGGTAACCTTAGCCGGCGGCTTGGGGCAACCCAACCGCCGTTTCTCTTGTGCGGCACCTTAAAAAGTGAATAAGAAGTCTTTATGATCCTGGAATAGTCCAAGCCGAGAAAGTTTGGAGTTCCTAGCGTGGGTCAAATTATTAAGGGCTTACGGTGGATGCCTTGGGACCAAGGGCCGATGAAGGACGCGGTAAGGCTGCGATAAGCCTCGATGAGCCGTCTAACAGGCATAGTCGGGGATTTCCGAATGGGGAAACCTGTTCCGGCGTTGAGCCGGTTCACCTGCGTAAGCAGGGGGTAAGCGGGGGAACTGAAACATCTAAGTACCCCGAGGAAAATAAATCAACCGAGATTCCCTAAGTAGTGGCGAACGAACGGGGAATAGCCCAAACCAGTACGACTTAGTGGCGTGAGGGCCTATGTCGTGCTGGGGTTACAGGAAATGCCTGGGACCGCCTCACCAGGTCCAAAGGAGTTACAAATCTCATCTCTAGTCGAAGGACCCTGGGAAGGGCCGCCATAGGGGGTGACAGCCCCGTAGACGAAATGGATGAGACTCCTGGTGTTACTCCTAAGTACCACGGGGCACGGGAAACCTTGTGGGAAGTCGGGGGGACCACCCTCCAAGGCTAAATACCCTTGGTCACCGATAGCGTACCAGTACCGTGAGGGAAAGGTGAAAAGAACCCCTAGCGGGGAGTGAAATAGACCTGAAACCGTAAGCCTACAGAAGGTCGCAGTCCCGATTAAGTTCGGGATGACGGCGTGCCTATTGAAGAATGATCCGGGGACTTACTGTATGAAGCAAGGTTAAGGAACTGGAGTTCCGGAGCCGGAGCGAAAGCGAGTCTGAACAGGGCGTTCAGTTTCATGTAGTAGACCCGAAACCGGGTGAGCTACCCATGGCCAGATTGAAGGTTCGTTAACGCGGACTGAAGGATCGAACTCGTGGCTAGTACAAAAGCTTGGGATGAGCTGTGGGTAGAGGTGAAATGCCAATCGAACTCGGATATAGCTGGTTCTCCCCGAAATGTATTTAGGTACAGCCTCGGGAACTAGGAGATCGGAGGTAGGGCACTGAATGGGCTAGGGGGCGTGAGCTTACCAAACCCAATCAAACCACCAATGCCGATCTGCCGATACCCGGGAGTGAGACAGTCACAGATAAGTGCGATTGTCGAAAGGGAAACAGCCCAGACCACCGGCTAAGGCCCCTAAGCGCAAGCTAAGTGGGAAAGGAGGTGGGGTTCCCAAAACAGCCAGGAGGTTGGCTTAGAAGCAGCCATCCTTTAAAGAGTGCGTAATAGCCCACTGGTCGAGGGATCCTGCGCCGAAAATGTAACGGGGCTTAAGTTTGCCGCCGAAGCCGTGGATGTTCAGGTACAGAGGGAAAGGAACGGATCGGAAACCGGAACCTGTTCGCAGGGGAAGGCGGACGTGAAGGACCGGAACCTCTGGTAACTGCCTGGGCATGGTAGGGGAGCGTTCCTCGGGCGGAGAAGGTGAGTCGTAAGGCTTGCTGGAGCGCGGGGAAGTGAGAATCCCGGAATGAGTAGCGTTAATCAGGGTGAGAATCCCTGACACCGAAAGCCCAAGGTTTCCTACGCAACGTTTATCGGCGTAGGGTTAGTCGGTCCTAAGCCGTAGGCAAGCGCCGAAGGCGATGGACAGCAGGTTAATATTCCTGCACCGCCTGTGTTTTGTTGATACAAGGAGGGGTGCGGAAGGGTAGGCGGAGCGTGCCTATTGGACATGGTGCGTTCTTTCCTGTAGGCGAGTCGGGGCAGGCAAATCCACTCCGACGTTAAGCTGAGGGGCGAGAAAATCGCAACCTTCGGGTCTGCGAAATTCCGTTGATCCCAGGCCGACTAGAAAAGCTTCGTGTGGAGAAATACAGGCGACCGTACCGCAAACCGCCACTGGTGGGCTGGGATAAACGTCCCTAGGTGTTCGAGCTAACCTCCGCTAAGGAACTAGACAAAAGGGCCCTGTAACTTCGGGAGAAAGGGCCCCCTGGAGGGTGAAGTCACTTGCTGATGGAGCTTTCTGGGGGCGCAGAGAAGAAGGCCGGGCGACTGTTTAACAAAAACACAGGTCTGTGCTAAGGGGAAACCCAACGTATACAGGCTGACGCCTGCCCAGTGCCGGAAGGTTAAGGGGCGGGGTGAGAGCCCCAAACTGAAGCCCCGGTGAACGGCGGCCGTAACTCTAACGGTCAACCGAACCTGGTGAGTATGTCGAATTCTATGAATGAGACAGAGGCGCCATGTTTAAGGCCGTTGTAAAATCTGGCTATATGCTGGGAAATCCGAGTATCCGGCGCTACCCGCCCCGACATCATAAGGGGTTGGTGACAATGCGTCCGGTGCGGATAATCAGCAGGAAAGACCAGGGGCCAATAGTCCAAATAAAAGCCCTTGGAATCCTCAGAGACCATACGCCGGACCCGCAGACGGAACGTGCGGGAAGATATGGTCCGATCTGCATGGCGACATGCAGAGGCCGGCAGAAATGACCGGCCCACCCCGCAGCTTTGAGAAGGGCGGCGGGGGAGTAACAAAATGCCTAAGGTAGCGAAGTCCCTTGTCGGGTAAGTTCCGACCCGCATGAATGGTTGAACGACTTGGCCATTGTCTCGGCGGAGGGCTCGGTGAAATTGCGGTGCCCGTGAAGACGCGGGCGACCTGCGGCAGGACAAAAAGACCCCGTGGAGCTTTACTGTAGCCTGACATTGGGCTGGGAACTGTCATGTGTAGGATAGGTGGGAGACTGTGAAGCCCCAACGCCAGTTGGGGTGGAGTCAACGTTGAAATACCACCCTTGGCTGTTTTTGGTTCTAACCTTAGCAAAACTAGGGAACAGTGTCTGGTGGGCAGTTTAACTGGGGCGGTTGCCTCCTAAAATGTAACGGAGGCGCCCAAAGGTCCTCTCAGGACGGATGGAAATCGTCCACAGAACGCATTGGCATAAGAGGGCTTGACTGCGAGACCTACAAGTCGAGCAGGGACGAAAGTCGGGCAAAGTGATCCTACGGCACCGTGTGGAAGGGCCGTGGCTTATCGGATAAAAGCTACCCCGGGGATAACAGGCTTATCTCGCCCAAGAGTTCACATCGACGGCGAGGTTTGGCACCTCGATGTCGCCTCGTCCCATCCTGGGGCTGAAGGAGGTCCCAAGGGTCCGGCTGTTCGCCGGTTAAAGGGGTACGTGAGTTGGGTTCAGAACGTCGTGAGACAGTTCGGTCTCTATCCGCCGTGGGCGCAGGAGGCTTGAGGGAACCTTTCCCTAGTACGAGAGGACCGGGAAGGACCGACCTATGGTGTTCCAGTTGTTCCGCCAGGAGCATCGCTGGGTAGCCATGTCGGGCAGCGATAAGAGCTGAAGGCATCTAAGCTCGAAGCATCCCCCAAGATTAGGCCTCCCTCCCCGATTAACTTCGGGGGTAAGACAGCAGAGAGACTATCTGCTTGATAGGTCGGATGTGTAAGGCTGGTAACAGTTTCAGCATACCGATACTAACCAGTCGAGCGATTTGACCCACGCTAAGAACTTCAAACTTCTTGCCAGAAACATCGCTTGGACAAACTCAGGATTCAGACTTCTTATTCCCTTCAATGTCGGCTCAACGGCCGGCGCAACCGTCGCGGGGTGGAGCAGTGGCAGCTCGTCGGGCTCATAACCCGAAGGTCGTTGGTTCGAATCCAACCCCCGCTACCAAGATAACTGGACGTGTGACCCAAGCCCCCGGAATTAATCCGGGGGCTTGGTTATTTAAGCGGAGAGACATCAAGTGGGAAACGACGCCCGGGTTGCTTCGTGGGGATGGAATACGCAGATTGTGATGAGCTATCTATAACCGCCTGGGCCCACCTGTTTTCAACAGCTAGCTGGAGTTCAGCCCTGCTTTCTGGCACACCAGTTGGCCGATTGTCGGATTCTAGCCATGAATTTCCCAATACATAGCCATTACGACTATCGATTTCCCAGATAACCGCTCTAAATCTACACAACTCCCCAATATGCTCGTAGAATATCTACATGTTGTTGGAGGTAGAGTGATATGAAACTGCAAGAATTGCGCGAGGAAAAGCAGCTGAGCATTGAAGGATTGAGCGAGCACGCCAGGGTGCCGGTCAGGACCATCACGTCCATCGAGGAGGGCCGGTCGGTCCCGTCCCAGATCACCGGCAACAAGCTGGCGAAGGCGTTGGAAGTGCGGCCGGACCAGATTGACGAGGTCATGGCCGCGGTGCATGGCGCATGGGAGGGCAAGGATGGATACTTGGGACCCCGCTAACCGGGCACGAGGCCGCTCTCGGTTCCGGCGATCCGCCGAGTGCTCTCCCCGCCGCGAGCCGTGCCCGGGTACCCTATCATGAGGTTGGATGCAGCCCCATGTCTCCGGCGGTGTTTCCAAATGAGGGTGTTATAATCTCCGGCGGGGAATTTGACCGTTACGGAGTACATTTGACCTCCGAGCAACGTTCCCAAAAGATAGAGTCCTACGGGAACGGATATAACATCCTGGTTGAGGCCCTCCGGGACTTGCCGAGGGAGATGTGGCAGTTCCGGGACGAGCATGGATGCTGGAGCATCCATGAGCACCTGGTCCACATAGCGGACAGCGAAGCCAACAGCTACATCCGCTGTCGGCGTCTCGTCGCTGAACCGGGCGAACCTCTGATGGCGTATGACGAAAACCGGTGGGCCGGGGAGTTAGACTATTCCAGCCAAAGCACCGATGAGGCCCTGGAACTTTTCCGGTGGCTGCGTCACCGCACTTACTCGCTGATCAAGTCCCTCCCTGAGCACACTTGGGCAAACACCGCCTACCACCCTGAGAACGGCGACATGACCCTGGACGATTGGCTCGACGTGTACGAGAGCCATATCCCGGAACATGTACAATACATGCGGGAGAACTACGAAGCCTGGATCAAATCGCGGATATAAGGAGGCGGACTCATGACTTCCCAGCGAACCATCGCGACCGAGGAAGACCGCCAGTATTACGACACTACCGAGCGGGTCCGGCTCAAGCCGGGATGGATGCAGGGCGAAGGCCAGCCGATGCCCACCATCGAACCCTTCTTGTGGCGCTGGCAGGAGGTTGAACCCCTGGTCCTGAAGAGCGGGGAACTGGTTACGCCGGACCGCGATGTGGAACGCCGGACCCTCCGCCTAGCCACTCCGGGATTGGACCGGGGCACTACGCATACCATCACCGCAGCCCTGCAACTGCTGCTCCCCGGGGAGTGCGCGCCGGCTCACCGGCACACGCCCACCGCCATCCGCTGGGTGCTCAAGGGCGAGGGTGCCTACACTACCGTCGAGGGAGACAAGTGCTGGATGGAGCCGGGCGACCTGATCCTCACCCCGTCCTGGACTTGGCACGACCACAACAACGAGGGCAGCGAGCCGATGATTTGGCTGGATGGTCTCGACGTGCCGCTGGTACGGTACTTGCGGGCCAACTTCTACGAACCCTATCCCGAAGACCAGCAGCCCATCGTCGGAGTGGCCGAATCCGAAAAGAGATTCGCGTCCGGCGCTCTGCGTCCGGCCTGGGAAGACCACGAGGCCCCTTACTCTCCCCTCTGGCACTACAAGTGGGCCAAGACGGAGGAAGCCCTCCACAGTCTGGCGGAAATCGACGCCAGCCCCTTCGATGACGTCGCGATGGAGTTCAGCGACCCGGCCACCGGGGGCCCGGTCCTGCGGACCATGACCTGCTGGGCCCAGCTCATCCGCCCCGGCGTTGCCACGCGGGCCCACCGCCAGACCAGCTGCGCCGTCTACCACGTCTACCGGGGCCAGGGATACAGCGTCATCGACGGACAAAAGTTTGAATGGAACGAAGGAGACTTCTTCGTCGTTCCCCCCTGGGTCTGGCACGAGCACGCCAACCCCACCGGGCAGGAATCCATCCTGTTCTCCATCCAGGACATTCCGGTATTGAAGGACATGGCCCTTTACCGGGAGGAACCCTACGTCGAAAACGCGGGCCACCAACCGGTGACCGGCTTGTTCCGAGGGTAATGGTTACCCAAGGACTACTGCCAATGAATCCAAACCGCTTCGGGATTGGTTTGTCCTTGTCGACGAGACTGTTGGTCGCCGTCCTGGTCGCCTTGGTGGTGGGACTGGCGCCCGCTTGCTCCACGGAATCCGCGCCTGAGAGCAACGCCACCGTCGACGCGATCCACGACCTGCCAGTCCGGGGGCCGTTGGAAGGCCATGAACTGGGCCAGCAATCCCCCGAGTTCACGCTGCGGTTGGCCAATGGGGAAACTCTGACCCTAACGCAGATCAAAGAGTCCGACCGTCCCACCTTCCTGTTCTTCTGGGCAACAACTTGAGGGGTCTGCACCGCCGAGTTGCGGCGGCTGAAAGACATTTACCCCCAGTATGCCGAGGACGTGGACTTTTATGCTGTGGGAGTCTTCCCCCACGACAGCGTAGACCCCTTCGTCGAATTCGCCGAGAAGAGGGGTTACCCCTGGCCGGTAGCGATCCCGGAGGGTCCCCTGCTGGAGGACCTTTTCGTCACCATACAGTCAACCAAGATAGCCATCAACCGCCACGGGACAATCATCCACCGCGCCAACATGGGCAAGGGCAGCCCGGAAGTCTGGCACGAGGTTTTTGCCGAGTTATCCGGGACTTAGTAAAAGGACCCTTCGTTGGGCCGGGACGCCGCAAACCAATACCCGGTCATAGGGCCCTCTCGGAGGCACACGTCCCCTGTTTCCTTCATTGACTCCCGTTTTTGGCGCGGGGTATGATTGGGCCTCCTCACGGCAGCCCCCAATCCCGACTGAAAACTGACTTGGGACGGTAAACTCATGGCAAGCAGAAGGGAATACAAGGTCATCCGAGAACGCAACGTCATGGTGCCGATGCGGGACGGGACCCGGTTGGCCACCGACATCTTCCGGCCCGACGCCCCCGGACGCTTTCCGGTCCTGGTGAACCGCGGCCCCTACGGCAAGGAAGGTTACCTGGACCAGCCCAACCACTCCATGTGGTTCTTCCCGAAGAATGGCTATGTCTTCGTCAGCCAGGACTGCCGCGCCAGATTCGATTCCGAAGGAGACCACTACGACCCGGTCTTCCAGGAAGCACATGACGGATGGGACACCGTGGAGTGGGCCGCCAGCCAGCCCTGGTCCACCGGAAGGGTTGGCACCACTGGACAGTCCTACCTGGGCGCCACCCAGTACACGCTGGCCGGGACCAATCCCCTGCCCCCTCACCTCAAGACCATGGCCCCGGTGTCGGCATCTTCCGACTTCCACCAGAGCTGGGTCTACCACACCGGGGGCGCCATGGAATGGGGATGGATGGTCCCCTACGCCATATTCAAGGGACGCAACACCCTGGAGCGGATTGGACGTCAGGACTTGCTGACCCAAATGGACGAATACGTGCTGCCCCCCGGCAACTTCGCCCAGCCGCTGACCGATCAATGGTACCGCCACCTTCCCCTCCGGGACTGGGTTGACCGGCTGAAGGAAACGGCTCCCTATTTCCACGAATACTTCGACGAGGAGCTGGACGGCCCCTACTGGTGGCGGGCCAACCTGCTTAGGAATCTGGGCGGGACCACGATCCCCATGTTCCATATCAGCTCCTGGTACGACATCTTCCTGGAAGGAGCGCTCAACTCATTCCAGGCTATCCGGGAACGGGGAGCGTCCGAGTTGGCACGGGGGAACCAGAAGCTGCTCGTCGGCCCGTGGGCCCACATTCGTCCCTACACCGAACCCACCTCCGGCGGATGCGGAGACATCGATTTCGGCGATAACGCACGCATCGAGTTGCACGATTACCTGCTGCGCTGGTTCGACCATTGGCTGCAGGACATCGACTCCGGGATTACCACCGACCCGCCCGTCTACCTATTCGTGATGGG
Organism: uncultured Dehalococcoidia bacterium; assembly: GCA_951812535.1. GTDB lineage: Bacteria > Chloroflexota > Dehalococcoidia > Lucifugimonadales > UBA3495 > CATOSK01. The sequence continues at coordinate 538,825 of CATOSK010000004.1, forward strand.
AGAGAATCGCTGGCGGGAAGAGCACGAATGGCCCCTGGCACGCACCAATTACACGCCCTTCTACCTCCACTCCCAGGGTTCCGCCAACACCCGGAGCGGAGATGGCTCCCTGTCCACCGTTCCTCCCGGCGAGCAGCCTGCGGACCAGTTTATCTACGACCCGGAGGATCCTGTCCCCACCGCCGGCGGAAGCACCTTGATCATCGACTACGGCGTTGCGGACCAGGGTTTCGTCGAAGACCGGAACGACGTCCTTATCTACGATTCCGGCCCATTGGAGCACGACCTGGAGATAACCGGGCCGGTAAAGATGGAGTTGTACGCCTCCAGCAGCGCCGTGGACACGGACTTCACCGCCAAGTTGGTGGATGTTCGCCCCGATGGATACGCTCACAACCTGCAGGACGGAATCATCCGCGCCCGCTACCGTACTTCGGTTGCCCAGCCGTCCTTTATCGAACCCGGCCGGGTTTACCGCTACACCATCGACCTGGGATCCACCAGCCACGTCATCAAGGCAGGCCACCGGATCCGGGTCGACGTTTCCAGCAGCAACTTTCCCAGGTTCGACCGGAACCCGAACACCGGTGCCCCACTGGGGGTGGAAGCTCGCCTGGAATCAGCCCAGCAGACCATACATCACTCGGCGGTCTTCCCGTCGCGGGTGATTCTCCCCATCATACCCAGGTAGGTCCTCGGCCCGGTTCGAGCTGCCCTGCCCCATCCCCATTCCACAATCAGGAACTAACGAACATGGCAACTTATGTCCCGTCCGGTGACAATTCGATAGACCGTCCTTTCCTCACGGCCACCCAAAGGGAACTGCTGTGCGCGGTCCTGGACCGGATCGTGCCGCCCCAGGGCAATTTCCCAGGTGCGGGGGCGTTGGGATTGAGCGTGTTCCTGGAGAACGTCGCCGGCCGGACCCCCGACCGCCGGCGTCTCCTGAACAACGGCCTGGCCCAGATCGAGCTGGCCGCTTCCCGCAGGCCCAGTGGGAGGTTTGAGCAGTTGGATGCCGACGAGCAGGACGCCATCTTGCGGGAAGTCGCGGAACAGGACCCGGTGTTCTTCGATCTGCTGGTGCGACAGTGCTACAACGGCTACTACACCAACCCCGACGTTCAGGAAATGGTGGGGCACCACCGCCCCGACCCTTCCGAGTACGCATACCAGCCCTTGAACGAAGACTTGCTCGAGCCGCAAAGGCAGCGTCCGCCCTTCTGGACCCAGGTCTAGGCAGAACCTGCCGGAGCAATCCCGGAGCTATCTTTGCAAAAAAGCCCAGGGATTTCTCCCCGGGCCTTTTCACGAATAACCTGAATGCTCCTCGCCGGGTCAGGCAAGCAAAGCCAGTTCCAATTGACCCTGCCGGCCCCGCAATTGCCGGGCCGGGGCCCTCTTGGGCAGCTCCCAGCGGGCCCGGGCGTCCTCAACCAGGGCCGACACGCTCCGGGCGTAGTCTCCGGGAGCGTATCCGTTCCCCCGGTACAACCGCTCATAGGCCGGAGTCAGGTGGGGATACGCTTCTCGCAGCATGGGCATAAACCACTCCTTGCTCCCCGGCCGCAGGAACAACAGGTTGCCGCCCAGATAGCGTGCCTTGTGGGACGCGGCAGCCTCGGCAACCGCGTTGATGCTCTCACTGGTATCGGATATTCCGGGCAGCATCGGGGCCATCATCACGCCGGCCGGTATCCCCTCTTCCACGAGGAACTGCATGGCCTCAAGGCGGGCCAGGGGATTCGGCGTTCCCGGCTCCGTCTGTTTCCAGACCTGCGGGTCGACGCTGCCCACGCTGAAATTAACCTGCACGTCGGCCGTTTCGTACAACTGCTTCAGAACATCCACGTCCCGGCGGACCAGCACTCCCTTGGTGGTGATCGACAGGGGGTTGTGGAACTCGGCCGCCACCATGAGAACTCTCCTGGTGAGGCAGTACTGTCCCTCGGCTGGCTCGTAGGGATCTGAAGCCGTGCCGACGGCAATGGATTCACCCCGCCACCTGGGCCGGCCTAGTTCGCGGCGAAGGACATCCGGCGCGTTGACTTTGGCGAAGACCCGCTGGTCGAAATCGGTCCCTGAGTTCATTCCCCAGAACTCATGAGTGGACCGGGCATAGCAGTACCGGCAGGCGTGCCGGCATCCCCGGTATGGGTTCAGAGTCCAGCGGAAAGGGAAGTCAGGTACGTCGATTCGGTTCAGAACGGTCTTGCAGTGGATTTCCTGGACCTCGGCCTCAGCCATTCGCCCTCCCGGATAGTCAGGACAACATCGGTCGGGGAATGCCCCGCCCGCTGTCACCCCTGGAATCGAACTTGCGTTCGCAATCTATCCCTAGGGAGTGGAGCAGTCAAGGGGCAACTGTCAGTAAATCGGGAGCAGGCGGCGAAGGCGTTCGGCGGCAGGCAGGGCATCAGCGGTTGTAAAGGTATCCGGTGGTGGTGCGGTCGCAGTTAATCTTGCGGTTCAGGTGAAGCCCCTCTAGGACGAACTCCACGGCCGACGCCACCACTTCCGGTCGGGTGTCTTCAGTCAGCCTGACTACCGCGCCTTGCAGGCCATCTAGGCTCTCCAGCAAGCCCCGGTACTGAGAGGACCGGAGTTCGCTGCCTGTCTCGGCCGAGTTCCCCAAGTCGAATGACGTCACGGTATCTTCCAACTCCGCCACGTCGAAATAGGAGCCGAAGACCCTCAGCTCGGCTCGCTTGATCAGGTCTTCCATGACCCGGCCTTCCCGCCCTTCCTCGAAGGTCTCCAGCTCGATCTTTCCGCCGAAGGAAGCCGCTATGTAGGGCAGGTCGCTGATCCTGGGACAGGCGATGGCGTCTCCGTGGCGTATGGAGCGGCGAAAGGCGTTGCTCAACAGAGTCTCGTAGTTGGAAATTGACACCCGGACGCTGACTCCCGACCGCTGGTTGATCTCGCTGCTGGTCCGTGCCTGGGCCGTTACCTCGGCCAGGATTTCCTTCATGAATTGGGGCACGACCAGATTGTCTTCATCCGGGAACGTGGACCGTTCCTGGTCCATAATGGAAATTTCCTCGGCTATTGCCCGGGGATAGTGAGTGTGAATCTGGGCGCCGTAACGGTCCTTAAGAGGAGTTACGATCCGTCCCCGGTTGGTATAGTCCTCCGGATTCGCTGTCGCCACTACGTAGACGTCCAGGGGCAGCCGGATCCGGTAGCCCTTGATCTGAACGTCCCGCTCCTCCATGAGGTTGAACAGTCCCACCTGGATGCGCTCGGCGAGGTCGGGCAGTTCGTTGATGCAGAAAATCCCCCGGTTAGTCCTGGGCACCAACCCGTAGTGGATGGCCAGTTCGTCCGAAAGGTAGCGCCCTTCTGCAACCTTGATCGGGTCGATTTCACCAATGAGATCAGCAATGGATATGTCCGGGGTTGCCAGTTTCTCCGAATACCGTTCATCCCGCGAAATCCACTCGATGGGGAGGTTATCCCCCAGCTCCGCCGCCCTCTCCCGGCAGGGGAGGCAGATGGGACGGTAGGGGTCGTCGTTGATCTCGCAATCTGCCGGCTTTGGAATATAGTCGTCCAGGAGATTGACCATGCTGCGGATCAACCGGGACTTGGCCTGGCCGCGCTCCCCCAGCAGGATCACGTCCTGGCCGGCGAGAATGGCGTTTTCCAGTTGCGGAATGACCGTGTTTTCGAAGCCGACAATCCCCGGGAAGGCCACCTCCTCTACCCTTATCTTCTGCATAAGGTTCCGTCGGATCTCTTCCCTCACCGGAAGCGTTTGATAGCCGCTTTCCCGGAGTTCTCCCAAGGTGGTAATGCCTGGTATTGCAGCCATTGTTCCAGCTCCGCAGAAATGGTTGAAGGAATACGGTCGCCATCAACGCGAGGGCACGCCGATTCGGGCAACCTAGTATAGCACGGAGCTTCCAACGCTCCGGTCGGACTCCCCACAGAGACAGCGTTCCAATGTAGGTGGTTTCGTTCCCGGCTCGCCTCTTTCGCTCCCGTCTTTCCCGCCACGGACTCCTCTGGACAGCCGCCGGCGTTGAGACACGTTACCTTGCACCAGCGGGGGAGTCGTAGAAAGGGAGTCCCGACCCCGTAGTCATGGGGATGCACCACCTGAGGTTGAACGCTCTCTACTGACAGTTGGGCCTTTCCAACCCCGTCCTTCGTCCGGTACCATGAATCCAGAAAGGGTTTTCCGTACGGCGTTCCCCGCAGAAATGCATCAAATTGCACCAAAAAAATTCTTCTGGTCCGCCAACGATGTTGCGACACCCGGTTTACAATGGCGCCAAAACCGGACATTCGACGGCCAAAAGAGCCCTTTCGCTGGACATTTTGGCGACAATATCCCCTGTCCGCCACGCTCAACTGTCCCAGAATGTCTCAATAATGTCCCGCTTTGCCCCGGTTGTGCCCCAAACCAGGGACAGTCGGCCACTTGATTGGCCCACTCCGGGACTCGCCACACTATGAATCCGTGCTCAATTCCTTCGGAAACTTCCCAAATGTCCCAAAACTAAATTTCTCCCGTCCCCGTTTCCAACAGCCTCCTTTGCTTCGTCCGGTGGTCGGTTGTATGAGACCGAATCGTGAACGGCATGGGGTCTTCAGGAACCCGAATGCAATTGCCCTGCCGCGGGCGGCTTCCTTTCGGTTATAATGGCACCAACCAACAGGAGCCGTGAACGCCGTGCATCGACTGGCCTATCCTTTGCTGATGATGCTCCTACCCCGCTTCCTGCCCCGCCTATTGAAGTATGCACTGGCGGTATGGCGGTTGACCTTCGACCCCCGCGTAAACATCGTTCTGCGGGCCCTGGTTCCGGCCGCGCTGCTGTACGTTCTGCTTCCGACGGACCTCGTGAGGGACAAGATACCCATCATCGGCCGGTTCGACGACGTTATCGTGTTCGGAGTGGCCCTGCTGTTCCTGTTCAAGCTGGCCCCCCGGTACGTGGTCGACCAGCACCTGGGAAACCCGCCCAGGGACCATGCGGGGGATGACCCCGACAACGTGGTGGACGGCCAGTCGCGGCCCGTTGACGATTAGACGGGACGCGCTGCCCGTAACCGCTGGGGCAGTTACTTGACAGCAGCGGGCAATACCGGGGCATCGCAGGAAGAACACCAGCCCGTGGGGCCGCTCGCCTCCACAACCGGGCAGGGTATTTCCCTATACATTCACGTCCCCTTCTGCCAGACCAAGTGCCCCTATTGCGACTTCAACACCTACCAGGGGATTGAAAGCCTCTTCCACCCCTACCTCGAAGCCTTGTCAACCGAGGTTGCCCTGTGGGGGAAAACCTTGGGAAGTCCTGCGGTAAACACGGTTTTTTTCGGAGGCGGCACCCCTTCCTACCTTCCCGAGGGTTCCATTGTCCGGCTGATGGACCGGATCCGGGAGGCGTTCCCCGTGGACGAAGACGCTGAAATCACCATAGAAGCCAACCCCGGTGACTTGTCGGAGTCCCTTTGCCATAACCTTCTCGCGGCAGGGATAAACCGGATCAGCTTCGGCGTCCAGAGCTTGGACGACGGCCTGCTGAAGATGCTGGGCCGCCGCCATTCCGCCCAACAGGCGGCGGACGCCTTCGCCACCGCCACATTATGCGGGTTCGGCAACGCCAATCTGGATCTAATTTACGGGTTGCCCGGACAGACTATGGAACAATGGTGCAGTTCGGTGGAGGGCGTCGTCAGCCTCGGGCCTTCTCATGTTTCGCTTTATTGCTTGACTTTGGAAAGTGGAACCCCCATGCAGGTGTGGGTGCGCGATGGGGAGTTGCCGGACCCGGACCCGGACCTGGCCGCCGACATGTATGAATTGGCGCGGGAAGTGCTGGCGGAGGCGGGGTACCACCATTACGAGATTTCGAACTGGGCGCTGCCGGGGCAGGAGTCGCGGCACAACCTGGCGTATTGGCTCAATCGCCCGTACCTGGGGGTAGGGCCGGGGGCCCATTCCAGGCTGGGAAGCCACAGGTTCTGGACGGTGAATTCTCCCCGGGCCTACATTGACGGGGCACGTCGGTGGCAAGAATCGGGGGCGTTCCCGGGCGCAGCACAGCTTGATTCGCCCGAAGGGGAAGCATTCCTGAAACACATTCCGACGGTCGGGGGCAGCGAGCACATCGACGCTACCCTGCGTTACGCCGAGACCATGTTCCTGGGCCTGCGGCTGCTGGATGGGATGGACCTGGAAGAGGCCTCAGTTGGCGCGGGGACCGACCTGGCCCGGCGCTACGAGTCTGAGATTGGCGACCTGATCGACCTGGGGCTGCTGGAGGCCGGGGATTCCAACCTGAGGCTGACTCCCAAGGCGTATCTTATTGCCAACCAGGTGTTCACGCGCTTCCTGGAATAGGAGCTGGCGACCGCTTAGTGTTCCGTCAGGTTAATGTTCCATCAGACCGGAGCCGTCGCGCTGCAAGATTTCTATTCGGACGTCATCGGGGCCGCGGACGAAGGCGATGCGGACGCCGGGCCGGATGGTACGGGGTTCGACGCAGATATCGGCTCCCTTGCTCTTGAGGTCCGCCACAGCCCCGTCCACGTCATCGACCCTGAAGCCGAAGTGGTCCAGGCCCAGGTGGGGGTCGCGGGGGTTGGAGTCCATGTGCTCTTCAGGGGGGACGGTGGCGATGAAGATGGCCAGACCGTTCACGTCGAGGTCCACCCGGGGGGCGCCGTCGCTCTGAATAAGGTGGAGCACCTTGGCGCCGAACATGGTCTCAAAGAAGCTGGCCATCCCCTCGGGATCCTTGGTCCTGACGTGGATGTGGTCGTAGGTGTAGGTATAGGTGGGCATGAGTCTCTCCTGAATACCGTTGTTTGCTCAAGTCGGTTAACGGTATCCCCCGACTTTTGAGGTGTCAAGGAATCCACCAAGGCAAAGATGTTGGGATTCTGGAGCTCTCGTTGCCGCTTACGATGCACCGGCCAATCGAGGGATGGACAGGCAAACCTGTATCACGGCTCAATAGTTGCGAATGGGAAAAGCCCCTACCGTGCTGCGGCATCTGCATGGTGATGGTTTTCAAGTTCAATAGCACGGGACGGGGCGGTGTGCGGTTATAGGCGGGTCGGCGCTACGGCGACAGAATCTGGGTTCCCGCCTGCGCGGGAATGACGGGAGAGAGGGTTTGCCCCGGTTGCCGCTTCCGGGGGGAGGGCTGACCGGGGTCTGGGTTCCCGCCTGCGCGGGAATGACGGGAGAGAGGGGTAGCTCAGGTTGCCGTTTCGGGGGGAGGGTTGACCGGGGTCTGGGTTCCCGCCTGCGCGGGAATGACGGGAGAGAGGGGTAGCTCCGGTTGCCGCTTCCGGGGGGAGAGTTGACCGGGGTCTGGATTCCCGCCTCCGCGGGAATGACGGGAGAGAGGGTTTGCTCCGGTTGCCGTTTCTCGGGGGAAGGTTGCCTGGGGTCTGGGTTCCCGCCTGCGCGGGAATGACGGGAGAGAGGGTTTGCTCCGGTTGCCGTTTCTCGGGGGAAGGTTGACCGGGGTCTGGGTTCCCGCCTGCGCGGGAATGACGGGAAGGAAGACGGCGGGATTTGGGGAGGGCGGATGGTTTTGAGGCAGGCGGCGGAGTCGGCGACGCGGCGAACGTCTTGACTAGCCGGTTCAGCGCTTGTACCCTAGTGAAGGTTCAACAACGGCACCTTAAAAAGCAAAGCTGTCCTGCAGGTGGCCCCGATACGGGGCTGAAAAGGGAAGCCGGTGGAAATCCGGCGCGGACCCGCCACTGTAACTGGAGAGAGCACCCCATCGGGATTAACCCGGGTCACTGGTCGAAACGGACTGGGAAGACTGGGGCTGCTCGAAATAGCCAGGAGCCAGGAGACCTGCCCGCAGGCATGAAACTGAACCCTTCGCGGAACGAGGGTGCATTCAACCTGCATCTGAAACGGCATACCTCAACCCGATCGAAGGATCGGGTTTTTTGTTTGGCAGTTTCGCTGGAGCTTCCCCGGTTGCCCGGGGCGCGGCCCCGGCAGGAACCGCCGCTGAACCCTGCGGGCCGATGCCGTTCCTCCTCCTCGGCATTGGCCCCAGGTACCCCGGAAGGGAGGCGGGGCGGGGAACCAGGGGCATGCCCGATCCCCGCTCCACCAAGAAACCCGCACGGCAAAAGGAGGGCCATTGCCCGGACACCAGCAGGAACTCAACATCATAGTGTGTATCGATCCCCGCCGGTGCGGCTACGTACCGGACGACATGGGACGCAAGGGCCCGGAGTTGTTGACAGGGCTTCGGCAGGCCGTGGTTGACAATGACTGGGCCGACAAAGTGCAGGTTACTCCCTGCCGGTGCATTTTTGGCTGTACCTACGGCCCCAGGCTGGACGCGGTCAGCAGACACGGCGGGGGCAAAGTCCTCTATGGTTCTACGGAAGGGAAGGCCACGATTTCCCGAAGAGGGACCGTCGACTTCCGACGTATCCCTCCTGATTTGACCCAACTGGTCTCGGATAACCTGGGGACGGAGTAGCGTTAAGCCGTCTATGGCCGCATAATAGGGAAACGATCAATCACACGGCAAACAATCGCGCGGTCAAATTCCACGGTCAACCCCACAATCTACCCAGGGAGGCCCATTGATGCTTCGGCAAATGCTGGAAGAATGCCAGAAGGGGACCAAGGGCGTCGGGTTCAACGAGGTCGTGTTGATGGTTTCGAACACGGCCGGCACCGCCGAAGTCTACATGATGATGGACGACCTGCGTTTCACCGAAAAGGAAGACATCGTCACCTTCATGGACCCCGACGGCACCCACCTGCATCTCAACCTGGACCTGGTCCGGGAGGTTGAGTTCATTCACCAGATGAACGAACGCGACCTGCCGAGCTACTCGGTGTGGTTCAAGGATGAGGAGCGAGAGACGGTATTCAGGATCTACCTCCGGAAGTCGGACGACGACGAGACCAACCAACCCAGGCACGACCTCTTCATGCACCTGCTGGAAAAATACGGCAAGACGGTGCAGGTCAATGGGTAGGGTTGCTCCGGTCGGGGCGATTGGACCAGTGGTAGGTAGGCGGGGCGGCAGGTGAATGGTCAATACGACGACGCCGGGAACGGCGGACGGGGGTCTGGATTCCCGCCTGCGCGGGAATGACGGGAGAGATGGGGGCGCTGGGGCAGGCTCTGGGCAGGAATGACGGTAGAGCCTGCAGGAATGGTGGGAGGAGATGGAGTCGGGAATGACGGGAGGATAGTTGAGAGGACCTAGTCAGACTTCATTCGATTGCCCGGCGGCTCTCTCCGGAGAGAATGCCCCATGACGGCGGCGGTGGTTGTCGCCGGGGTACGGAGCGGCGTTGGCAAGACGACGATCGCCACCGGCATTATGGGAGCGCTGACGCGCCTGGGATACCGGGTGCAGCCGTTCAAGTCGGGACCGGACTACATTGACCCGTCGTATCACACGCTGGCCTGCGGGACACCCTCGCGCAACTTGGACACATGGATGCTTCCCCATGCCACGGTGTCGGAATTGTTCCAGCGGGCGAGTTCCCGGGGAGACATTTCCATCGTCGAAGGGGTCATGGGGGTATTCGACGGGCATTCCAGCCTGGATGAGGAAGGATCCACAGCGCAACTGGCAAAACTGCTGGGGGCCCCGGTCATCCTGGTCGCAGACGCCTCCAAGGTGGCCCGGAGCGTCGCGGCGGAGGTCCTGGGCTACCAGAAGTTTGACCCCGACCTGAGAATTGCGGGCGTGATCCTCAACGGAGTGGGAGGGCCCCGGCACCTGGAGTTCTGCCAGCCCCAAATCGAGGCGACCACCGGGATACCAGTGGTGGGCTACCTGCCCCGCAGGGATGAGTTTGTGCAGCCGGAACGGCACTTGGGCCTGATCCCCACGGTCGAGGGAACGGTGGTGGATGAGTGGTACGACGCCGTAATCGGGCAGGTTAACGAAACCATCGACCTGGACCGGGTCCTGGAGTTGGCCCGCACCGCCCGGCCGGAGGAGACGGCGCCGAGTCTTCGGGGGGAAGTCCCACCGGTGTTCCCGGAGGAACTCCAGCCGAAGCGAGCCAGGATCGCGGTGGCCCAGGACCAGGCTTTCAGCTTCTACTACCAGGACTCGCTGGACCTGCTGGAGGCGTGGGGGGCGGAGCTGGCCCCATTCAGTCCATTGACCGACCCGGGCCTGCCGGCGGGAAGCACGGGAGTGTATATTGGGGGAGGGTTCCCGGAAATGTTTGCCCGGGAACTCTCAGAGAACAGGGCCATGATCGGGGCGATGCGGAACGCCGTGGACCGGGACATTCCGGTTTACGCCGAGTGCGGCGGCCTGATGTACCTGGGGAAGAGCCTGTCCGACCTGGAGGGGGTGCAGTTTCCCATGGTTGGGGCGATTCCGGTTGTCTCAACGATGGATGGGCGACGCCTTCACCTGGGCTACCGGGAGATTGAATCGCAGGATGACAGCCCGCTGCTGCGGCAGGGAGAGCGGGCACGGGGCCATGAATTCCATTGGTCGGTGCTGGAGCAACCGCCGGACCCGGGCCAATCCGTGTACAAGGTCCTGGACCAGGACGGCCGTCCCGAAGGGTTTCGGGCCGGCAGCGTCTGGGCGTCCTACATTCACGTCCACCTGGGCAGCAAACCATCACTGGCCCGCCGGTTCGTGGAGATATGCTCCAGGGACGGGTAGGCTTGGCCGTAGGCAGTACATCGAAAACAAGACGCTGAAAAAGACGCCGAAACGAGGAGCCGAAGCATGAGCACCCAGCAATCCGCGCCCGAACCCGGGCCCCAGTCGGTTAAGGGGCCGAGAATCAACAAGGGACTGGTGATAGTCAACACGGGCAACGGCAAAGGGAAAACCACCGCCGCCATGGGAGTGTTGTTCCGGGCGTGGGGCCGGGACATGAAGGTCACAATGCTCCAGTTCATCAAGCACACGACGGCGAACTTCGGCGAGCAGCGGGCCGCCCAGAAGATCGGGGTAACGGTGCGGGCGATGGGGGACGGATTCACGTGGAGGTCCCAGGACCTGGAGCAGAGCGCGGACCTGGCGAGGGCCCTGTGGGAAGACGCCAAGGAAATCATTGCCACGGGAGGTTACGACGTCGTGATCCTCGACGAGTTCACCTACCCGATGCACTACGGGTGGATTCCCGTTGAAGACGTGGTAGAGGTGCTCCGTAACCGTCCCGACATGCTGCACGTTATCATAACCGGCCGCCACGCCCCGGAAGGCCTAGTGGAGTTTGCGGACCTGGTCACCGAAATGAACGTGGTCAAGCACCCCTATCACAGCGGGATCAAGGCGCAACCAGGGATCGAATTCTAGGTCTTCGCTATCCGAATGCGAGGAGCCGCGGAGCAGGTCCGCGGGAGCACTCCCGGTTGGAGCCACGATTGGAAGGAGCCGGCATGGCCATATCAACCCTGGTGGATTCGACACTTGAAGCCATCGGGTCCCTGGACGAGGCGGCAATGGCAGCCGCCCGGGCCCGGCAGGACACGCTGACCAAGCCCCCGGGCAGCCTGGGAAGGCTGGAGGAACTGTCGATTTCCCTGGCAGGAATGGTGGGCGAGGAAATCCCCCAGATCCGGCGCAAGGCAGTGATCCTGGCGGCCGGCGATCATGGCGTAGTCGCCGAGGGAGTCAGCCCGTATCCCCAGGAAGTCACGCCGCAAATGGTGCTGAATTTCCTGCGGGGGGGCGCCGGAATCAACGTTCTGGCGCGCCATGCCGGGGCTGAGATCGCAATCATCGACGCCGGAGTGGCCGGAGACCTGGAGGCCAACCCGCTGGTCCGTTCCGCCAAAGCGGGACGGGGAACGGCCAACATGGCGGTTGGTCCCGCCATGACGCGGGAACAGGCGATCCAGTGCCTGGAGACGGGCATCAGCGCCGCCCAAGAACAGATAGCCGCCGGGGCCGATCTGCTGGCCTTCGGGGACATGGGCATCGGGAATACGACTCCTTCCAGCGCGATTACCGCGGTGATAACCGGGGCTGACCCGGAGGTGACCACCGGCAGGGGCACCGGCCTGGACGATCCGGGGCTGGCGCACAAGGTAGAAGTCGTGCGCCGCTCCATCGCGGTGAATACGCCCGATCCATCCGATGGGCTGGACGTGCTTACGAAGGTGGGCGGGTTCGAGATCGGGGTGCTGGCGGGAGGGATGCTGGGAGCGGCGGCAGGGCGGCGTCCGGTCCTGATTGACGGTTTCATATCCGGCGCAGCCGCGCTGATCGCATGGCGGCTGTCCCCGCAGGCGTCGAAGTATTTCATCGCCACCCACCAGTCCGTTGAGCCGGGGCACCGGGTGGGCCTGGAGGCGATGGGTCTGGAGCCACTGCTCTCCATGAACATGCGGCTGGGAGAGGGCACGGGGGCCACGCTGGCGATGCACATAGTGGAGGCGGCGGCCAAGTGCCTGGCGGAAATGGCGACCTTCGCCGAAGCGGGCGTTTCGGACCGGGAGGACGGCGAGGGAGAGTAACGCTGGGAGCTTTCTGGGCGGCCCTGGGTTTCCTGACCCTTTTTCCGACCCTCGGGAGCCGCAGCCCAACGCAGCGGCAGATCAGCGACGCGCGGGGATTCTATCCGCTGGTGGGACTGGTGCTGGGCCTGCTGCTAGCGGCGGTGGAGAAGGCGGCGGCGCTGGCGTTTCCACCCGCCCTGACCGCCGCGCTGCTGGTGGCGGTCTCGGCGGTGGCGACGAGGGGACTCCACCTTGACGGCCTGATGGATGTGTGCGACGGGCTGTTCGGGGGTTACACGCCAGAACGCCGCCTAGAGATTATGCGGGACTCGCACGTGGGGGCGTTCGCCGTCCTGGGGGCTTCGTGCCTGTTGCTGCTGAAGTATGGGGCACTGGTCTCGCTGCTGTCGCAGGACGTTCTGGAACCGGCGTGGGCGCTGCTCCTGTATCCGGTTCTTTCCCGGTGGGCGATGGTTCTGCAACTGGGGGCGTTCCCGTATACGAGGAGCAGCGGATTGGGGAGCCCGCTGCACCAGGGGGGCGGGAGGATTCCCACTGTCCTGGCGGGGGTGACTGCGGTCCTGGTGTCGGCTGCTGCTGGAGGGACTGGCGGAGGCATCCTGCTGGCCGGTTCTTCGCTCCTGGCCTGGCTGCTGGGCGCAGGAATGGCCAGGATGCTGGGGGGTCTGACCGGGGATACCTACGGAGCGACCAACGAGATCATAGAGGCGGTAACGATTATCGCCGTGGTCGGGCTGCTGCCGGTGGGAATAATGGAACCTCTGCCGCTCCTACCACTCCTGCCGGGGTGGGGGCCGTCCTGATGAGATACTTACGGGGGACATCCCAATGGTCGGCGCTCCCCTGGGGGGAAGGGCCATCGCACGAGTACCAGATTGTTCAAACTGCCAGTGAACGGTCAACACCATACTGTGGGAAACAGACGACGGGGGTCTGGATTCCCTTTTTGCGACTCCGCCGCTGGCGCAAAGTAAGTTGTCTCAACGCCAGCGGCTTTCGCGCGGAGTCCTGCGCGGGAATGACGGGCGGAGAGGTGAAGGGATCGAGTCAAGCTTCATGCGTTAGCCAAGACTGGGGGAGCTGCCGGGCCGGGCATGACTGATCCTATTCTGGTAGAGATCATTGTGCTGGGGTTGGCGCTGGCGCTGGACCTGGCTCTTGGGGAGCCGCCCAACCGGCTGCACCCCACCGTGTGGATTGGGAAGACGATCAGCTGGGCGGAGAGGGCCGCTCCGAAAAGCCCGGGGGCACAACTGGTCTACGGGGGAGCAATCGCCCTGTTGATACCGGCGGGGTGGGGCGCCGCTTCCTGGATCGTGGCGCAGGGGCTTCTCCTGGTCCACCCGCTGGCCTATATCGCCGGAGGGGCGCTGGCACTGAAGACGACTTTCTCGGTGCGGATGCTGCACCGGGCGGCGTCCGACGTGCGGTCGTCATTGCGCGGGGACGACATCGCCGCAGTCCGGTCGGGTATGCCCGCGCTGGTGAGCCGGGACCCTTCGAGTTTGACTGCCGCGGAAGCCACGGCGGCGGCGGTTGAGTCGGTGTCGGAGAACCTGACGGACAGCATCATCGGGCCGCTGCTGGCTTTTGCGCTATTCGGGCTGCCGGGAGCGGTGGCGTACCGGGCTATCAATACCCTAGACAGCATGATAGGCTATCATGGGCGCTACGAGTACCTGGGCAAGGCCGCCGCGCGACTGGATGACCTGGTTAATGTCATCCCCGCTCGATTTACGGCTTTGCTGCTGGTGGGCGGCAGTTGGGCCATACCGGGCCAAGCCGCATCCGGCGCGTGGCGGATCATGTGGCGGGACCGAGGCCGGACCGAGAGTCCCAACGCGGGTTGGACGATGAGCGCAATGGCGGGGGCGCTGGGGGTGGCGCTGGAGAAGACCGGCCACTACCGGCTGGGGGATGCAACCCGCGCCATTGAACCCGAGGATATATCGCGGGCGGTCCAGAGCATGTACTGGGTGACCGGTATGGCCGTGGTGATTTCGGCGGGCCTGATTTTCCTAGCCGGAGCAGCGGGGCTGCCCCGGCCGGGGTGATTGAGGCCCGGGACGGGCGCGTTGCCGGCCGGGTTATCAAACGAGGAGACCATCTGATTGGAAGAGAGTTTTGTGCAGGCCGCCGCCTCGCTGGCCGGGCAGGGTTTTGGTCGGCCGGTTCACGGAAGCATCCGTCCGTCGGAGCTGCGCGCGCTGGGGCTGGAGCCTTCCCAAGTGGTGGATTTCAGCGCGAGCATCAGTCCGCTTGGACCACCTGCAGGGCTTTGGGAAGTCCTGCAAAAGGTGGATTTGACCACCTATCCGGATCCGGAGAACCTGGCGCTGCGGGAAGAGCTGTCCCGCCAATTGGGGACGCCGGAAGAGACGATCCTCGTGGGGAACGGCAGCACCGAGATTATTCACCTGCTGGCCCGGGCGTTCCTGAGTCCGGCCACGGGGGAGGCGGCGAAGAGCGCCCTGCTGTTGACGCCCACCTACGGCGAGTACGTGGGCGCCTGCCGTCTCGCCGGGGCCAGCATCTTCAACTGCAACGCCAACTTTCAGCCGGAAGCGGCCAGCCCGTTTTCCTGGGACATGGAGGACGTGGCGGAACACATAGCGGCCCAAAGGGCGACTTTGACCTTCGTGTGCAACCCAAACAACCCCACCGGGGTCTACCTGGATGAACACGCTATCGGTCTCCTTGCCGAGGCCGCTGACGAAGCTGGGGGGCTGCTGGTAGTTGACGAGGCTTATGTCAACTTCGTAGCCGACAGGTGGGACTCGCTGCCACTGGCGGGAGGGCCGCCCGTGGTGATCCTCCGATCCATGACGAAGGACTACGCGCTGACCGGGCTGCGCCTCGGTTATGCCGTTGCTTCGCCGGAGGTCATCGGACGGCTGGCGTCCTTCCAGCCTGACTGGAGCGTCAACAGCCTGGCCCAAGCCGCCGGACTCCACGCCCTCAGAGACGATTCGTACCTGGCCCGGGCCAGGGAGGCCGTCCAGAGGAGCAAGAAGATGCTGACGAAGCGACTCAACGAGTCCGGTTACCAGGTGCTGCCTTCGCCCGCGAATTTTTTGCTGGTGGAAGTCGGTGATGGTAGGATGATGCGGGAACAGCTCCTGCGCCGGGGGCTGGTGGTCAGGGACTGCGCATCCTTCGGACTGCCCGCTCACATCCGCATCGGGATCCGGCCCGAACCCGACTGCATCAAGCTGGCCGAGGGCATGGGGGAATTGCGCGAGAATCCGTGAGAGGGTGTGTGGGAATATGTGCCCGCTCCCGTGGTGAACATGATTTCGGAGGCGGACGGGGGTCTGGGTTCCTTGGATTGGACGGTCGCCGCTTTCGCTCCCGATTGAGGTAACTTGTCTAAGGGAGCTGGGCGGCGCCGTCGCGGGAATGACGGAAAGGGATGGCTATGCGAGTGACTCCTGTTTTAGCCTGGGGTGATTAGAGGATATGGGAAAATTATTCGTTGTGCGCCACGGGGAAACCGAGTGGAATGCCCAGGGGAGGATCCAGGGCCACTCGGACGTTCCTCTTTCCGACCGGGGGAGAGAGCAAGCCAGGGCCATAGCCCGCCGCCTCCAGGGGCATGCCTTCGACGCAGCCTATTCCAGCGACCTGAGCCGCACCAGGGAAACGGCCGAAATGATCCTGGGCGAGTCGGGCATTCCGCTGGAGAGCACCCCCATGCTGCGGGAATACCAGAAAGGGGTGTTCGAAGGGTTGACGGTGCACGAGTACGCCCGCCAGTACCCGGAGCAGTACGAGGCATCGCTGGTCAACGACCTTGATTTCGCACCCACCGGCGGCGAGTCCATGCGGGAATGCAGCGCACGGCTGGCGAAATTCGCCGAGTTGCTGCTGGAGCGGCACATGGACGACACCGTCCTGGTCGTGGGGCATGGGGGATCGCTACGTTCCCTGTTGGTCGCGTTGTTGGACCTTCCCCTGGAAGCCAACTGGAAGTTCGTGATGCACAACTGCGCCCTGTCCATAATCTACACGTATCCAGACAACGCGGTGCTCCACCTGTACAACGACACCGGGCACCTGACCGCCCCGGTGGCCGAGGTTGTGGTATGACCGGACGGGTGCTGATGGTCCAGGGCACCGCCTCCCACGTCGGAAAGAGCGTCCTCGTCTCGGCGCTGTGCCGCATCTTCAGACAGGACGGTTTCCGGGTTGCGCCCTTCAAGGCGCAGAATATGTCGAACAACTCATACGTCACGGCCGACGGAGGGGAAATCGGGCGGGCGCAGGCGGTGCAAGCCCAAGCCGCCGGGGTTGAAGCCCGGGTGGAGATGAACCCGGTCCTACTCAAACCCGAAGCCGACCACACTTCCCAGGTCGTGCTGATGGGACGGCCACTCCATTCCGCGCGCGCCCGGGACTACTTCGCGCTGAAGACCCAGCTGTGGGAGTCGGTCAGCGCATCCCTGGACACGCTGCGGAGGGACTACGACATAGTGGTCATCGAGGGGGCGGGGAGCCCAGCCGAGATCAACCTGAAAGCAACCGAAATCGTGAACATGCGGGTGGCCCGTTACGCCAACTCGCCGGTCCTGCTCTGCGGGGACATTGACCGGGGCGGCGTGTTCGCCTCGCTGGTCGGCACCATGGAACTGCTGGAGCCGGAGGAGCGGGAGATGGTCAAGGGGTTCCTAATCAACAAGTTCAGGGGGGACGAGTCACTGCTTACGGACGGACTCACCTGGCTGGAACAACGGATGGGCATCCCGGTGGTGGGAGTGGTGCATCACTTCAGGGACATACACATCCCGGAAGAAGACTCGGTGGCCCTGGACCTGCCCGAACCTTCGCGGGCCGGCTCGGTGATCGACGTGGCCGTCATCCAGATTCCCCACATTTCCAACTTCGACGACTTCGACCCGCTACGGCGGCAGGCGGGCGTTTCCCTGCGTTACGTCCAATCCCCCGACGAACTGGGGGACCCGGACATGGTGATCATCCCGGGGAGCAAGACCACGATCCCGGACTTCATGTGGATGGAGCGGCAGGGGCTGAACCGGGCCATCCTGGAGCTGCACCGACGGGGCAAGGCCGTTGCCGGCATCTGCGGGGGCTACCAGATGCTGGGGAAGAAGATATACGATCCAGAAGGGATTGAATCATCCCAGCGAGAGACAGAAGGCCTGGGCCTGCTCCCCATCACCACCGTTTTCGCCGGTCACAAAGAGACCCACCGCGTGACCGCCACTGTCACGGCCAATTCCGGGCTGCTCAACGGGGCCCAGGGGAGCCAAGTCACGGGGTACGAGATACACATGGGCCAGACCACGGGAGAGGAAGTGAACCACCCGTTCCGAGTGCTGGACCGGACCGACGTTTCCGTCAATGACGCCTCCCGCTATGACGGCGGAATGGACGCGCAGGGACAAGTGCTGGGAACGTACATCCATGGGCTTTTCCACAATGCCCCGCTTCGGATGTCCATTCTGAACGAACTGGCCCGCCGGAAAGGGGTATCCCTGCCCGACGCATCGCAGGAACTCGTCCTGGACCAAGAGTACGACAAACTGGCCGACTGGGTGCGGGGGAGCCTGAACATGGACCTGGTCTACCAGATGAGCGGCCTGTCCCGGGACTTCGAACAATTGGCGGTCCAAGGGTAGATGACCGCGTCCCGTCCGTGCGGCCCGACGCTGGTGCTGGGAGGCATCCGGTCGGGGAAAAGCGCTTTCGCCGAGGAATTGACGGCGGGCCTGGGCAGCGACGTGGTATATCTGGCCACCGGGGTCGCAGTGGACGATGACTTCGCCGAGCGCATCCGAAAGCACCAAGAATCCCGCCCAGCCGACTGGGTCACCGTGGAGGAATCCCTGAACCCGGCGGCGGCGCTGGAACCAGCGCTTTCGGAGAGGCATGGCAAGACCGCTGTGCTAGTTGACTCCCTGGACACCTGGGTGAGCAACCTTCTGTGGCAGCACGAAGAAGCGCCGGCCCAAGACCTGGAACCCATGGCGATGGACAAGCTCCAAGCATTGCTGGATACAGGGTGCAGGCCGGGGGTAGACATGGTTCTGGTGAGCAGCGAGACAGGCATGGGCCTGGTGGCCCCGACGGAAGTGGGGAGGCGGTTCCAGGACCTGCTGGGGCTGGTCAACCAGAAGGCTGCCGCCAGATGCTCCACCGTTTACCTCGTCGCCGCCGGCATTCCGGTCACGATCAAAGATGAAAGATAAGCCGGAGCGCCGGGACGTAAGTTGTCCGACCAGATCTGGGTCCGCCACCGCACGGGCCCCGGGGGTCTGCGGGGAGCTGGTGCAGGGGATGATGGACGGCGGGTACTTCCTGGTGACCTGCCCCATCGACTTCTATTGCAGAGTGACCGTGACCATTTGCGGAGACCAGCCCGGGATTACCGCTCCGGCGGAGTGTCCGAAGACGCGGGAGGCGGTGGCCGCCACGCTGTCCCACCTGGGACAGTCCCGGCTGGGGGCTGCCGTGACGGTGAGCAATCCCATTCCCCGCAGCAAGGGAATGGGCAGCAGCAGCGCCGACGTTTCCGCGGCCATCGCCGCCACGGCATCAGCCCTGGGGGAACGCCTCCCGCCGGAAACCATCGCCCGGATTGCGGTCTCGGTGGAGCCCAGCGACGGGGTGATGATCCCGGGGATCGCCCTTTTCGACCACCGGAAGGGCAGCCTGGCGGAGGAGCTGGGCCCGCCTCCGCCCATGGAGATCGTGGCGCTGGATTTCGGCGGGGAAGTGGACACGGTGGAGTTCAACCGCCAGGACCATTCCCACCAATGGGAGTCGGTCGCCACGGAGACCAACCTGGCCCTGGAACTGGTCCGGCGGGGAATCCGGGAAGGCAGTCCGGCCCTGGTGGGGGAAGGGGCGTCCATCAGCGCGGAAGCCGGGCAGGCTGTCCTGGAGAAACCGCAACTGGCCCGGGCGCAGGAGTTCGCCAGGGATGTGGGGGCGGTGGGGGTCTGCGCGGCGCACAGCGGAACGGTTCTGGGGGTCTTAATCGACGCCCGGGAGCGGCGGGGCAAGTCTACCTTCCGCCAGGCCAGGGAGGCCTTTCCCGAAGCGGAGACGGTCCAGCATTTCAGGATGATGGGCGGCGGTGTGCAGCTGGTACACTGACACCCGGCAGGCAAGGATCCAATCCAGTACCGCATCCAATAGCGCAGAGAGGTTTACCCACCATGCCCGAGTACAACCTGGCCGTAATCGCCGGCGACGGCGTTGGTCCCGAAGTGGTCGCGGAGGGCCGCAAAGTCCTGGACGCCCTATCCCAGGCTTCCGGAGGGCCGACCTTCCGGTATACCGAGTATCCCTGGGGGTCGGCCTACTACCGGGAAACGGGGCGGATGATGCCCGAGGACGGGCTGGAACTGCTTCAGGGCCATGACGCCATCCTGTTCGGGGCGGTCGGGGACCCGGACATTCCCGACCACATCACCCTGCAGGGGTTGCTGCTGCCCATGCGGCGGGCGTTCGACCAAGCCCTGAACATACGGCCCTGCTACCTGCATCCGGGGGTGGTGTCTCCGATAAGCGGCAAGCAGCCCGGCGATGTGGACATGGTGATTTTCCGGGAGAACACGGAGGGGGAATACGCTCCGGTAGGGGGCCGCCTGTACGAGGGAACGCCGGACGAGACGGTCATCCAGACGGGAGTGTTCACCCGGAGGGGGACGGAGCGGATTATCCGCGCCGCCTTCGACAACTGCGTCCAGCGGAACGGGAGGTTGAAGGTGACCTCGGTTACGAAGTCCAACGCGCTGGCGTTCAGCATGGTCTTCTGGGACGAGGTTTTCGAGGACGTGGCCAAGGATTATCCCCAGGTTTCCACCGAGTCGCTACTGGTGGACCGGGCTTCGATGGACCTGGTGCGGTGGCCGGAGGACTTCGACGTCATCGTGTCATCCAACCTGTTCGGGGACATCCTGTCGGACATTGCGGCGGTGGTGACGGGGAGCATGGGGCTGGCGGCCAGCGCCAACGTGAACCCGGGCCGGAAGCATCCCTCGATGTTCGAGTCCGTCCACGGAGCCGCCTTCGACATTGCGGGGAAGAACCTGGCGAACCCGCTGGCGACCATCTCGGCGACGGCGATGATGATGGACCACTTCGGGGAGCACCAGTCGGCGCGCCGGATTGACGGCGCCGTGGCCCGCAGCCTGCAGGAGCGGAAGGTGGTCACCGGGGACCTGGGCGGGAGCGCCTCTACCACCGAAGTTGGGGACGAGATAGTGCGGCTGCTGGGGGAGGGGTAGGCTGGCAAGTCCGGCTGGGCGGATGCTTCCCAATGCTCACCGGGCTCGGGTCGATCGAGAGAAAATCGCCGGGTACTTGCTTTCCTCCAGACATCCCGTAGGCAGGTTCAAGGCCAGGTTCTTTGAAGAGTTCGGATTTCGGGCTCAAGAATGGCAAGTCTTGAGCTCGGGACTGGTTAACCATGCTATGACGCATCCAGTGGTAAACTCGATTGAAACCGAACATGGGACCCGTTACGTTATCGAAGGAGTCATACAAACGCCAGATGGCCGCAATCCCGCCGTGAGAACGGTTTGGATTATCGCACCCGGGAGCGCAACACCAAGATTAATCACGGCATACCCGTTGAGAGGTTGATATGTTCAAAGAACACGACGTAGTGATTTTGAACGAAGATTTAACCCCTGAGAGGTTGAAGCGTGGCGACGTGGGCGCTATCGTGCATGTCCACCCACAGGGGGCGGCGTTTATAGTCGAGTTTCTTGCCTTGTCGGGAGACACCGTGGCTATCGCCACTGTATCGCCTTCCCAGGTGCGCCCGGTGAGCAATCGGGACATCACCCACGCCCGACTCCGGTAACATCCAACCCTGAACCCCTAGCCCCACTCAGTTTCAATCAACGCCCCCGGATTACCAGGGGCGCTTTTCTGTTCCCCTTCCTCAAATGCCTGTGCCGGTATCACGCCATTTTTGCCGTGCACAACGCTGCGGCAGCCCCTTAACCTTGTGGGGAAAAACCCACGCGGTAGGGGAACAGGGCGATCGCACGAGTGCCAGTCTCGTCAAACTGACGGTGGACGGGCAACACGATACTGTCGGGAATATGCGACGGGGGTCTGGATTCCCTCTGGCGACTCCGCCGCCGGCGCAAGGCCACCTGTCTCAACGCCGGCGGCTGTCTTGCGGGGTCCGGCGCGGGAATGAAGGGAGGAGAGGTCGGGGAGAAGCGGATGACTAATGGATACTCTCCACAGACCCTCATAGACCGGCGGCCACAGACGGGTCGAGGGAAAGGTCCATTGTTGGCGGAGAAGCCGTCGGATTATCCGGCTAAATTGCGCCGAGGACGACCTGGACGATGCGCTTTTCGAGGTTGAGGGCGAGTTCGTTGGCGAGGCGGAGGCGGTCGTGGTCGCCGACGGAGCCGACGAAGGCCACTCCGAGGATGCGTCCCACGCGGAAGTCAATGACGGTGGAGGACATGAGGCCCATGCTTCCGCCCTGGAGCACTTTCAGGGCCACAGCTTCGTCAAAGAAGCCTTCAGGGTCCACCCGGTCGACGGAGATCAGCTGCTGGTCGCCGCCGACTCCTTCGCCGACGTTGCCCTCGAAGTCCTTGACGAAAACTTCGTGTATCCAACTGGAAACCGATTGGGGCTCATGGAACAGGTGGGCCACGGTGGCGCCGACGAAATTGAGCCCGTCATAGGCCCCCATGGCCGCGGTGGGGCCGAATTCCCGGCGGAAGCCGTTGATCCGTCCGGCCTGTTCGAACCGTTCAGGCGTGCTTTCGGTGAACCCGCGTTCCGCCAGGGTGGCGTTATCCAGCTCCCCCTCCTGCACCACCTGGTAGCCCTGGAATTCGGCGGGCATATCTTCCCTGGTCAGAACCATGTATTCCAGGTCATGCTCGGAGATCCGGTAAGTGGCCTGACTCAACGATGTCCCGGACACGGCTAACTCCCTGTGGGTGAGATGAGCGGCCAACCCGCCGGGGTTGACCGCTTCAGTGTAATCGATTTTTGTGGGTGAACCCCCCGGTCCGGTCGTCCTAGCCGCAGGCCATAGGGTAGACGTGGACGTAGCGGGACATTTCTGCCGGCACCTGGCTGGTGGCCCGCCAGCGGTCGCCGCCGTCGGCGCTGGCGAAGACCCGTCCGTCGTAGTCGCAGCAGTAGACGTTCTGGGGAGCGGCACGGTCGACGGCGATCTGGAACATACGCCGGGGAGGCTCGCCGCCAATGTCCACCCGCTCCCAGGTCTCGCCGGTGTCGCGGCTGCGGAACAGGGCTCCAAGTTCCTCGGTGCCGGCGGGGGCCCCGCCGCCGCCCGCGCCAGCGGCCAGGTAGATGGTGTCGGGCCGGACCGGGTCCACCAGCAGGCCCCGGCAGTAACTGCCGCCGGGGAACATCTCTTCCACCCGGATGTGCTCCCAGTAGCGGCCACGGTCGCGGCTGCGGAACATGGCGACCTGGGTGATGATGAACACGGTGCCCGGTGCGGCGGAGCTGACCTGGACTCCGTGCAGATCCAGAGTGTTGTTGCGGACGTAGGGGCCGTCGAGAAGCTGGGTCCAGGTCTCGCCACCGTCGCGGCTTCCAATGAGGCCGCCCACCTCGATGGCGCCGTACATGTCGCTGGGGTTGGACGGGTCGGCGGCGATGCCGATGACACGCTTGCCAAGCGGAGGCATGTAGGTGGTGATGTGGGGGTAGACGACGCCATCGGTGTTCATGGCTTCCCAGTGGGCGCCTCCGTCCTGGGAGCGGTACACCGCGCAGGGCTCGTATCCGGCGAAGATGGTGTTGGGGTCGTTGGGGTGGAAGGCCAGGGACCAGACGTCGCGCTTCAACGAGTCCAGCGGCTCCCAATGGCCTCCGCGGTCGTCGCTGCGGTAGGGGCCCTCATGGGTGCCGGCAAAGACGACGTTGGGATTGTCGGGGTGGACCAGCAGCGCACGCACCTGGGGGTTTTCCGGCAGACCGTTGGTGATGCCGACCCATTGGTCGTCGCCCTCGGCGCGGCGGTACAGGCCGCCTCCGCCGATGAAATCCCCTTCGCCCGCCAGTCCGACGTAGACGTGGGTCAGATGATTGGTCGCAGTCATGTTTCGCCTCCCCATTGAAAAGTTACCGGATGTCCTAGAGGATGCAGTTTCGAATCAGCGCACCGAGATTGGTGCAAGCAAACCAAGCTTTCCCGGGCCACAGGGATTGTTCGGGTTATCAACCCGGTTGTCAAGAGCCTTGGTTGATACCGGAGACTGGATAAGCTATAAATAGGGGAACCTCGGAACAAGTCATCAGTGCAGCAGCGACGGTTTTAATTCAGGAATGAAACGCCCGCGGCCAGGGTACAAGGGCATTGCCGTCACCCCCATCCTAACCTTGCCCCATCAAGGGGGAAGAGACTTCTTCAGAGGGTCCTAAGCAATCCTCGGCACGGGGATGGAATGTCCTGACTATTCAAGGGTCGGGCAAGGCAGGAGTCCCAGCGAAATGAAGAACAAGATTTACCAAACCTTCGACGAAGCGGTGGCCGACGTTCCAGACGGGTCGACGGTAATGTCCCCCGGCTTCGGCGGAGTCGGCGTGCCACGCAACCTGCTGGCGGCATTGCACCGGCAGGGGGCCAAGGGGCTGACAGTGGTGTCCAACAACGCGGGAAGCCTGGACGAAAGAGTGGATGCCGGCACGCTAGTCGAAGCGGGCCAGGTGAAGAAGATGATCTGCGCGTTCACCGCTCCGACCCACCCGTCCCAGGTGACTCCCTTTGTACGCATGTACAACAACGACGAAATCGACGCAGAGCTGGTGCCCCAGGGCACCCTGGCGGAACGGATGCGGGCCGCCGGCGCCGGTATCGGCGGCTTCTTCACTCCCACAAGCGTCGGCACCGAGCTGGCGGAGGGCAAGGAGCACCGGGAGATCAACGGACGGATGCACGTCCTGGAGCATCCGCTGCCCGGTGACTTCGCCTTGATCCGGGCGTGGAAGGCGGACACTTTCGGAAACTTGCAGTTCCGGATGGCGCAGCGGAACTTCAACCCAGTGATGGCCATCGCCGCCAAGACGACGGTGGTGGAGGTTGAAAGCGAGATAGTGCCGGTGGGGGAACTGGACCCGGACCAGGTCCATGTTTCCGGGGTCTACATTGACCGCCTGGTGAAGATTCCCGCAGACGGCATATTCGACTAGATCCCATCCGGCCCGGTCAGCGGGCCGGAAGCGGAGGAAATTGATGACTGATAAACCCAGACTCGAGCGACAGGCGATGTGCGACCGGCTGGCCATGGAGTTCCAGGACGAGTGGATCGTGAACCTGGGTGTTGGTATGCCGACGCTGTGCTCCAACTACGTGGACTCATCCAAGGAGATAATTTTCCATTCGGAGAATGGGGTCATCGGCTACGGCCCGCTGGCCCCTGCGGGGGAAGAGGACAAGCACCTGGTTAACGCCGGGGGACAGAACGTGACCGCCATGCCTGGGATGGCGATCGTCCACCATGCCGACTCCTTTGCCTTGATAAGGGGCGGCATGATTGACGTGACGGTGATGGGGGCATACGAGGTTGCCGAAAACGGGGACTTCGCCAACTGGCGCATCCCCAATCGCAAGGGCGGCGGAATCGGCGGGGCTATGGACCTGGCCGCCTGCGCCAAGAGGGTTTTCATCGCAATGGAGCACAACACCCGGGACGGGAAACCGAGGATGTTGAAGCAGTGCAAGCTGCCGGTGACGGCACCGGGCGCCGTAACCATGGTGTCCACGGACCTGGGGCTTTTCGAGGTAACGCCGGAAGGGTTCAAGCTGGTGGAGTACGCTCCCGGGTGGAGCCCGGAGGACATCCAGGAGCAGACGGAAGCGCAGTTGATAATAGCGGACGATTTGAAGGAGTTCCGGTTCCGGGATTAGTGGGGCCTGGGCGGTGAAGCGAACCCAAGGGCGGCGTCCACCAGACGCCGCCTCTTTCTTGGTTCAGCCGGTAGGGAACCAGCGGTGGAGGGTGGATCGGAGTTTGCGGAAGGCGCGGTCGTGGCAGTGGTTCAGGCTGACCTGCCGGGCGAGGTCGGCAAGCAACCGACCCGACCTGCGGACCCGTTGCAGGTCCAATAGGGCCTGGAAAGCAGCTTTGGGATCAGGTGGCTTGACGCCCCCCGGCTGAAGGAATTCCCGGGATTCCAACCACTCCCGAAGGGGCTGGGATTGGGACCATCGGACGGCCGCTTGCATGTGGCTCCAGGATACCCCGAAAAGCCAGGCCTCGAGCTCCGGTTCTATAACCACTGCCGCGACGTCGTCCGGTGACCATCCCGACGTCACCAGCTGTTGCTCGACTTGGACTTCCAACTCCGAGGCTGCCAGGTTGCCCGCTCCAGAACCGTGTAAATCAAAAATGACTATCGCTTTCTGGTAATCCCGGCGCAACGGGTTGAGGGCGGATGCAGATGCGGTCCGGCAACCCGGGTCACGGTTGGGATGGGCTCGAACGTCAAAGGTGAGGTCTGGCAATCCCAAAGAAGGCCGACGTTCGGCAAGCAGGACCGCGACGGTCCCCCGCATTTGAGGGTCGGCCGTTAGAACGATTAAATCCTTGGTTTGACCCAACTCCATTAGGCGAGGACCCCCATGGCGAAGAAGGTGCCCAAATCTATCTCGTTCTGCCACTCCCGCAACCGGGGATGCGATGACCCTGGCACCACGTCAACTACTCCATCGGCGGTCTTAGCGAAACACAGTAGATCGTCGACATCGGCTATTGCCACAAATTCGGGGGAATGGGTCGCCAGTAAGACCTGTGCGTCATAAACGGACGACAGAGAGTCAAACACTGATTGCAAAGCCCCGGGATGGATGCCATTTTCGGGCTCCTCGATCATGTACAAACCAGTAGCATGGGGCATGTAGGCCAAAAGAGTCAGAGCCAAAAATCTCAAGGTTCCGTCGGAAGCCTTCCACGATGGGATTTCCAGCCCGTTGTCATATTTGAGCATCAGGTACTTGTGCCGGTCATCCTCCCGATCTATTACCTCAAGTGACTTGAACCCGGCCAGAGTGTATTGGATATGGCTTATCCAGTCATTCGCAAGTTTCGGTTCTTGTTTAAGCAGAACGTCCGCGACCCACGGTATGTTGGAGCCGGCGGGCAGAAATTGGTTTCCAGATCCCGGGGGGCTAGCATCCCGCATCCGTTGACTGTTTAAGGCCAACGGAACGAACTCGTCTCTAAGGAAGGTCAACGCCCGTGTTATGGCCGGGTAATTTGCATCGTCGTCGGGCAAGATCGACAATGCCGAACGATTGGGTCCCAAGTTCAATCCAGTATTCCAACCATCCTGAGAATCTCGCTCAGCGACTTCCGAGTAGTACCAAGTACGGCCAGTTACTGTCTTACTAAATACCCTACGATTTCTGTGCCTCCGCCCTTGAATGATAGTGTCTGGAGGAGAAACAGGGTTGGGAAAGAAGGACAATTGACTATCAAAAGCCCCCTCCACGTTTTGCGTTTCTTCTTGGGGTTGTAAAATTGCTTGCTCAGTAGAGAACCCAATCTTTCTTGACGCCGGGTCGAACCCTACCCCTAGTTCGTAACGCAATGTGGAGAAATTTCGATTCGTCGGCATTTTCAGCTTGATGGGTTCCGGCAAGTCGAATTCCAGGGCGATTTCGAACCGCTGGTCTTCGGGGTTGGGGGGGCGGCCCCAGACAAGGTCCTGGAAGTTGGATGTTCGCTTGAAGCAGGCGGCGTCAACTCCATCCCGGACCACGTCGGAGACAAACTTGATTGCGTCCATCAGGGTGCTTTTGCCACTGGCGTTGGGGCCGATGAGAACGTGGAACCGATTCATGGGTACGTCCACGTAGCGCAGGCACCCGTAGTTGAGGACCTGAACGCGGCTGATAATCATGGCAGACGCTCCCCGGAACTCCCCGGTGCAGGAAATCAGGGGCTATTCGCCCCACAGTCTTGGTCAGTAGTAGGTGACGCCTCCGTTGACGTGGATGGTCTGGCCGGTGATGAATCCTGAGTCGTCGCTGACGAGGAAGAGGCAGGTCCCGGCTATTTCATCGACGTGGCCCTGGCGACCGAGGGGGATTCCCGACGCGTTGGGAGGCCGGTTGGCGTACCACTCGGGGTTGGCGCGGGAGGTGTCGATGCTGCCCGGGCAGACGACGTTGACGCGGATGTTGTTTCCGGCAAACTCGGAGGCGAGAGCGCGGGCCATCCCGAGCAAACCGGACTTGGCGGCGGAGACGTGGACACGCTGGGCACCACCCTGGAAGGCTCCCTCGCCGGTGAAGAACAGGATGCGTCCGTAGTTGTTCTCGACCATGGAGTCAATGACGGCGCGGGTGGCGTAGAAGGCCCCGTCCAGCACCACGCTGCGGACCGTCTCCCAATCCTGGAGGGTCAGTTCCCGAAAGGGCTTGTGGGGCCGGATGGCGGCATTGTTTACCAGGATGTCGACACGGCCGAATTCGGACACGGCCATGTTGACCATGCTGTCAACCTGTTCCTTGTTGCCGACGTCGGCCAGGACCGGCAAGGCCCGGACTCCCAGGGCCCGGGCCTCGGCCGCCACGGCGTCGGCCTCCTCCTGGTTGCTGCGTGCGTTTACGACCACGTCGGCGCCCTCGGCAGCCAGCTTCAAGACCGTGGCCCGTCCGATGTTCCTGCCGGAGCCGGTGACCAGAGCGACCTTTCCGTCCAATTTACCCATTACTGTTCCTCCAGATCAGGTTGAAGTTTTCTCACGAGATGGGAAGGCTTATGCCTTAGCAACTATCTTAAAACGTACATTCTTGAAACGTACACTGTACACTGCGGAGGCCGAGAGCGCGAAATGGGGACTACGGGGGCCTGGATTCCCTTGTTGCGACTCCGCCGCTGGCGCAAGGTAACTTGTCTCAACGCCAGCGGCTGTCGCGCGGGGTCCGGCGCGGAAATGACGGGAGGGGGCGCGAACAGTTTCAAGACAGTTTCTCAGCATTTTGCTAACCCGGTTCCTTGAGTTCCACTATTACGTTGACGTAGCGGGCATCGCCCACGTTGGTGACCCGGTGCTCGGAGTCCTTGTCCCTGAAATTCACGGTTCCGGCGGGCAGGGACTCGGTGCTGCTGGTACCGTCGGTGAAATCGGTCCGCAGGGTACCGGGGACGGTCACGATGGTCACGTACCAGCGGTGATGGTGATGCCACTGGCTGGACTGGCCCGGCGCCAGGTCCAGATTCCATACCTTCACGTGATCGTTCTCAAAGAGGACTTCCGTCCCAACTTCGCCGTCGGGATTCTGTGCACTGTTCATTGGGGCCTCCCCTGGAGAATATGGCCGCGTTGGGAAGATCCTGACGAGTCATTTCACGGGTCACTTGCCAGCGTAAAGCTGGTTGATGTTGGCGTACCGGGCAGGGTCCAAGTCCCTGCCCTGGAGGGCCGGATGGTCCGTTCCGTAACGGTGGGCGCGGAAAACCGCGTTGACGGATTCCGGCGCACGGGCGGTGACCTGGCCGAAGAAGGGGTTGATGTATTCCCAGACGATCTCCTTAGCCGGGGTGACCTCGAAAATGCGTCCCGGAGCCCCCTCACAGATGACGGTGTTGCCATTGGGCTGGCGTTCGGCGCTGCTGATGTTGTAGCTGTAAAAGGAGATATTCGGCGTTCCGGTGTACTGCCAAGCTATCTCGTTGGTGGACGGGTCCACCTCGACGATCCGGGAGTGGCTGACACCGCGGCGGTGGCCCCCGTTGTCGAAAATGAGGACCCGGCCATTATCCAGCCAGGTGGGATGGTGCTGATGGTAGACCTCGCCAGGGCCCCATTTCCATTTGAAAGCGCCGGTCTGCTTGTCGACAATCCCGACGGTGCTGGTAAGGCGATAGCTGACCAGGAGGTCGCCATCGGAGGTGACGTTCAGGGCGTTGCCGTGGGTCCACTCGCGGCGGCCTTCCAGAGGGCAGATTATGTCCTCGTCGACGCTGAGGTGTTCCCAGGACTTCCACTCGTAGGCGATCTCGCCGGCCGGGGTGATCTCCTGGACGATGTCGCCATACATGGGTTCCGGCTCGTCGCCGGAGGAGTAGCCGCCCTGGACCCGGGCGGCGAGGTCGTCAGACAGCTTCTCCCAGAGCAGCACCAGAGTGTTTCCGTTGGGGAGGCGTTCAAAGTCATGGTGAAGCAAGGGGTGGCGGAATTCCCAAACGACATTGCTGTCCCAGTCCAACTCCAGGAGGGAACCAGAGGAACCGCCGATGGTTTCCGCTCCGCCGGCATCCGCAGGGGCGGGGTGCGGAGCAACAAGTTGCCGTTGGGAAGGAGGTAAGGGTAGGTTATGCCTTCCGGGGAGTGCCAGCGATGACAAACCCTTCCCGCCATGTCGATGAGGTTGGCGTGAAAGCCGCCCCGGTTGGTGGCGAACAGGGTGTAGCCACGATAGCTGTGCTGAGGAGCATAATGAATGAGTCCCACCGGGTGATGCGTGGACCAACCCATGTGTCCAGACCTCCAGATGCAGGGTGGGTGAGAGTATAAGAGCGCACCAACCGAGGTTCAACTAATGCGGAGTTCACGCCGCAAGCTCAGGAAATGGATTACTCCAACGAGCACCGGCACGGCCAGGGCGTAGGCGGCCCAGTTTTGCATCATATAAATCGGAGAAGAAGGCCAGGAGAAGGACCGGTACGTAGTAGGACGCCAGAGCGATGGTAGTGTTCCTGGTGAGCCACAGCACAGCAAGAGCCACCAATCCCACCGGAATCGCAAACCAGGCGAGGAGAGCCAGCAAAACTCCGCCAGCAACGGCTCCGCCCCGCCCACCACGGCGCTGGAGGTAAACGGGCCAGGCGTCTCCAGGATGGCGAGAATTCCGGCGAGCATGGGACCTTCAGGGGCATCCAAAACCCACCAGACCACCAGGACCGCCGTCACGCCTTTGCAAACGTCAACGGCCCCGACCAAAAGGCCGATCCTAGCACCCCACAGGCGGCCGGCGTTGCCGGCTCCTATGTTGCCGTCACCCAGAGTACGAATGTCCTGCCCCCGCATCCATCGCCCGACGACAAAAGCGGTGGGGAAGCTGCCCAGCAGGTAGGCCCAGGCCGCGCAAAGGGCCCAACCCATCAATGCGGCAGACTCGACTTCCGGCAAGGTCACATCCCCGGCGCTGAGACAATGGGCAGGCCGGGCATGACCGCACACGCCAAATCTACAGCCTGATAGGCGGAAGACAGGCGGGGACGGCGAGGGGGAAGGGGACCGAGCTTTACTCGGAAAGGTACGCAAACCCGCAGGGCGGGTCCGAGTATGGGGGTGCAGCCTTTAACGCCGCGGCACCGCAAAGCGGGCGCCGGGGTCCGGCCTACACCGTCACCAGGCGCGGCGACGCCGCCGTGCACCAGTGCTGGTACTTGGGATTGCGGCCAACCACAATATCGAAGTACATCTTCTGGAGTTGGGTCGAGATGGGGCCGCTCTTGCCGTCGGCGATGGGACGGTGATCCAACTCGATGACGGGGGTGAGGTGAGCGGCGGTGCCGGTCAGGAATATCTCATCGGCGAGGTAGAGTTCGCTGCGGTCGATGGTGCGCTCGACGACGTCCAGCCCCAACTCGCTCTGGGCCAACTGGATTACGGTCTCGCGCGTGATGCCAGGCAGGACGTTGTCCTCCAGGCTTGAGGTATGGAGTTTGCCATCGGAAACCAGAAAGAGGTTTTCTCCCGAGCCCTCGCAGACATGGCCGTCGTGGTTGAGGATTATGGCTTCGTCGTATCCGGCAAGGGTAGCCTCGGTCTTGGCCAGGATGCTGTTGACGTAGATGCCGCAAATCTTGAGGCGGGCCGGGATCATGGGGTCATCCACGCGGCGCCAGGAGGAGGTACAGCAACGCAGGGTGTCGGACCCGAGATAGTTTCCGAAGGGCACGGTTATCAGGGTGAAGTCGCTGGCCAGGTCCTGCAACTTGAGGTTGGCCACCATCTCGGCACTCTTGTAGGCCAGGGGACGGATGTAGATATCCTGCTGGTGGCGGTTGCGTTCCACCAGATCGACGGTTATTTCGCACAGGTCGTCGGCGGTGTAGGGGATATCGAGCATCAACAAGCGGCATCCTCGCAAGAGCCGGTCGTAGTGCTCCCGGAGACGGAAGATGTTGATCACACCCTGCTCTTCGTTCCAGTTGCCACGTATCCCTTCAAAGACACCGGTGCCGTAGTGGAGGGCGTGGGTCATAACATTCACCCTGGCCTCCGACAACGGTACGATCTGACCCCGGAAAAAGGCGTAAAGGTCGCGGAAAGCAGGGTTGGACTCAACGGTTGTCACAGTAAACCTCTTTTGCCAACGGTAGGTCTAAATTATAATCAGTCTCCCCCAGCAGGTACAAGTAAGTTAATAGTGCGGCTCCACCGCTGGCGCAAGGCAGCTTGTCTCAACGCCAGCGGATGTCGCGGGGATCTGGGGCGGGAGGGACTGGAGAAAAGGTGAAGGGACCAATTAAGCCTTCATACGACAGCCCTGGGACAACTAAGACACGACAGTGATGTTTTTGCGGTCCCGATGGTTCGTTGCGGCGGTTTTCGCGCTGTTGGCGACAGGAATGTTGATTCCGGCGGTCTACCTGTTAGCTCAAGGCAGGAACAACGCGGAAATCCTGATTCTGCCTCCCACGGAGGAAGGCTCCGAGGGGAAGACGGAGGCACCAGACAGCGGGGAACCGATGGGAACACCTCTCCGCGACGACATCCTGGTTTACGTTCACGGAGCGGTCAAAAGCCCGGGGGT
>CATOSK010000005.1 GCA_951812535.1 uncultured Dehalococcoidia bacterium
GGCCCGCCGCTCTGATATTCCCAGGACCGACCGGACGTGTTGGACGCAGTGACGGCGACGTGCATGGCTCGGAAGTTTCCCTCCGCGGCTTCCTTGAGAATCTGGTTGTCCAGGGCCAGTTCCGCCACCGCCCGCTTGAGCCGGACGTTCTCCGTCTCCCGCTGCTTCAGGCGCCGGGCTTGGTCCACCCTAAGACCGCCGCACTCGGACCGCCAGCAGTGGAAGGTCTGCTCCGAGACCCCGATGTGCCGGCTGGCTTCAGCCACGGCGCTCCCCGAGGCAATCACCACCTCCGCCTCCCTCAGCTTGTTTATGATCTCCTCAGGGGTGTGTTTCCTCTTTGGCGTCTCTCATCCCCCGGTTTAGTGACCCGCAAAACCAGCGCAATGGCTGGTACAGAAAATGGGGCCAGGCCAACGAGAATATCGGAGGCAGGGAGAATGTCGGAGGCAGGTCACTTTCCTATTGCAAAGCCACTATTTGCAAAGCCACCATTCTGGCGTCAGGATATGTCCCAGGAGGGGTTGAACCCAATTTGATCCCTCTAATGACGTCACATGAAGGAGGTTCAAACATGGGCACCATATCCGTCAACCGGCTAGCGGGTCTGTCCCTCATATTCGGCCCGATAATCGCCTTCGTGTTTTTTCTCTTGGAGCCGGGCGGCCTACTGATAGACAGCGCCGACGTGTCGGACCCCGTTGGCTCCATAACCGCCAAGGGCGCCAACGCTGTGCTGGCCAAGGTAACCAACATCGGTATAATTCTTGGCCTGGCCATAATACTCTCGGGCCTCTACGCGCTCATGCGGAACGTAACCCTGCAGGGCAACGGCAAGGCGCTAGTCCAGATGGGCTTCTTCATGATCTTCGTAGGACTGACCGGATGGATTCTCGCCAGCGGCATGGACTTCATTCTGGCCGATGTCCAAACCAGTGCCCAGATCCCGGAAACCGTTCCCGTCTACTACGTCGGCTCGGCTCTCCTCTACGCGGGCGGGATCGCGCTTGGGTTTGGAGGCTTCATTTTCGCGTTGGGCCTCTCCACGAGAGAAGACTTCAACCGGATAATCTCCCTCTTGGCCGCCCTGGTCAGTCTGGCCGTAATGGTCTTTTTCATATTAGCCGTACTCAACAACGACGACCGCGACACCTTTATCAGTTTGGCCCGAGGCTTCTACGTGCTGCTGGTTATCTGGTATGGATATCTGGGCGTCGTACTGATGAACAGACCCGATCCTGACCTGTGGCAGTAGACTGGGGAAAGGACTTGCCAGCGGCCGTCCTGAAATCAAGGGACGGCCGCTGCTCGCGTGCAGCTACTCGAGCGAACCCGGCCCACAGATCCCGCTCCAACACCGGTCGGACTAACATAGAGAGTGGTACAACCACTGGGGGCAGGCCAGGGGATAATGTCCAGTGCTTTCGGTGCATACCGAAGAGTCGAGAGTGTATAATCAGGCGGCAAAGTACCGGAAAGGTCTCAGATCCGGCTGAGTGCTCAACCCCGGCAATCGGAGGATTTCCGCCACAGTTCGTGTTCAAGCCTCCTTCCAGGCAACGGCCACAATCCGCCCAGGATGGCGGATTTTTCGTGCCGGAGCTCTTATCCGATGCCCGGGCGTGTTGGGTCGGACGGGGCCTCCTCCCAATGACGTGACCGCCAATGGCCTGACTGCCGGGGGACTATTCACCAAGGATGCGAGGACGCGCCATGGTTGGCAGAAGTAACCGGATATCGGGGTTTTGCGCCAGCTATTTCCATGGCCAGAATAGAGAGGAATGGAGACTTCAAAGAACAGACTTCAAAACAGGACCTGAGAGCCAGCGGGAGACCATAATATTCGCAGAAGGCGAATCTCCTTCCCTGGCAAAACCCGGCTATACTTTCCCGGGGACCAATAATCCAACCTGAAAGGATAAGCAATGATTTACGAAGTCCGCACCTACACCTTGGAACCGGGCACGGTGGGCCAGTTCGAGGAGAGCTTTGCCGAAGCCCTTCCTCATCGGGAGAAGTATTCGCCCCTGGCCGCGTTCTGGCACACTGACATCGGGGTGCTCAACCAGGTCATACACGTCTGGCCCTACGAGAACCTTCTGGAGCGGGAGACCATCCGCGCCGAAGCCGTCCAAGACCCCAATTGGCCGCCCCGCGACACCAGCATGGTCATGGATATGCAGTCGGAAATCTGGAACCCGGCGTCCTTCATGCGGCCCATGGGCGGCGGCCAGGAACTGGGCAACGTCTATGAAATGCGCATCTACACCTACAAGCCGGGGTCAATCCCCGAACTGCTCAGCCGTTGGGAAAAGGCCCTGCCCTGGCGGGAGCAGTTCTCCCCCTGCGCGGCCGCCATGTACTCCGAGTTGGGCGGGCTTAACCGCTGGATGCATATCTGGCCCTACAAGGACCTGAACCACCGGGACGAAACCAGGAAAGCCTCCAGCGGGACGCCCAACTGGCCGTCCGGCGCGCCGGGCCGCATCCGGCAGGAGAACAAAATCATGCTGCCGGCCTCCTTCTCTCCGATGCGTTAGGTACCAGCGAGCTCTTCTTCTCCGCATCTCTGCGGAAAAGCAACGAACCGCAGAGACGCGGAGGGCAGGAGCAGCTTCTCCTTTAAATGCAGATCGCCGGCCTCCTAGAATCCCTGGAAACACCCGCCTTCGTTTACGACGAGGCAACCGTTAGACAGTTGCTTGAATATGCCCAACCGATACGGTCCCGCAGTGACTGCCAAGTCCTGTATTCCCTGAAGCCTCTCTCTCTCCCCGGGTTGCTTGAGTTTATGGCTCCCCACCTGGACGGGTTTGCCATTAGCTCGCTGTTCGAGGCGCGGCTGGCGCGCCCGGCGCTTGAGTGCTGCGAGACCGGGCCGGGGACGCTGCATCTGACCACACCAGGCATCCGGCCCAATGATGTGGCGGAACTTGGGAGGTTGTGCGACTACATATCCTTCAACTCGGTGGGGCAATGGAACCGGCACCGGGATGCGCTGGAGGGGAAGGTCAGCTGTGGGTTGCGGGTCAATCCGGGCCTGTCGTTTCTGGACGATGAGCGATACGACCCTTGCCGCCCCAATTCCAAGCTGGGCGTGCCCCTGGAAGAGATAGCCGTCCTGGCCGCCGGTGGCGGGAACCCGTTTGATGGACTGGAAGGGTTGCTGGTACACACCAACTGCGATTCCAACGATTTCACCCAACTGGAAGAAACGGTGGACCGGCTCCACACTGAAGTTAGCGGACTGCTGCGCCGGGTCAGTTGGATCAACCTGGGAGGCGGGTATTTGTTCGAGAATTCGCCCGACCTGTCACCCCTTTACCGGGCGGCCGAGTTCCTGCAATCCAACTACGGGCTGGGGGTGATCATTGAGCCAGGAGCGGCTTTCGTTCGTTCCGCGGGCTACATCGTTGCCACAGTGCTGGATATCTTCACCAACAGCGCAAGGAACATTGCCGTGCTGGACACTACCGTGAACCATATGCCGGAAGTGTTCGAGTACGACTTTGAGCCGGATGTAGTGGGCCACGACGACAAGGGGAAATGGGAATACACTCTGGCTGGCTGCACCTGCCTGGCGGGCGATTTATTCGGGGAGTACCGCTTTCACCAACCCCTTGAGGTTGGGGACAAGGTGGTGTTCTGCAACGCCGGGGCCTACACCATGACCAAGGCCCATACGTTCAACGGGGTCAATCTCCCGGCGATTTATGCCCTGAACGAGGCGCGCACCCTGGAGCTGAAGCAGCGGTCCTCCTACGCTGATTACGCCGCACGGTGGGGGGCTCATGCCGCCAGCACTGTTTGAGCGCGAGCTGATTATCCCCACGGCTTCAACCCACGGGAACCTGGTGGAAGCCCTGGGCCGGGCGGTTACAGCCCAAATTGGGGAAGGCGAGATCCCAATCCGGCTGGCCGTAACCACCTCCGCCGAAGAGAGTTACCACTGCGAAATGGGCTTGTTGTCCGGCCTGGAGCCCATGAAAGGGTCCGGGTGGAACCGGCCAAAGCCGGAGGCCCTCTTCCGATTCGTTCGGCGGCCGGTGGAGAATACGCTGGGCTTCAACGCCGTCCTGCTGGTCCCCACCGGAATCGGGGCGGAAATCGGGGGCCATGCCGGGGACGCCGCCCCGGTAGCCTCGCTGCTGGCCTCCGTTTGCGACACGCTGATAACCCATCCCAACGTGGTAAACGCCTCGGACATAATAGACCTGCCCGCCAATGCCCTGTACGTGGAAGGCAGCGTCATCACTCGACTGCTGCTGGGGACCCTGGGTTTGCAACGGGCCCGCAACAACCGCCTGCTGGTGGTCATCGGGCACCACGAGGACGAGCTGTTTACCCACGCCGCCATCAACTCGGTCAACGCGGCCCGGTCATCCTATGGGCTGACCGTATCGCGGATAATCCAACTGGGACCCGAATTTGAGATGGATTCCTGTTACACCGGGTCGGGTCGGGCCGCCGGCCGGGTGCGAGGGCCGGATTGCCTGTTTGAAGCGTTGGACGAGTACGCCGGCCAATATGATGCGGTGGCGATAACTTCGCAGATCATGGTTCCGCCAGGTTACCACGCCGACTACTTCAACGGCATGGGAGCAATGGTGAACCCCTGGGGCGGAGTGGAGGCCATGCTGACCCACGCTGTTTCCGCCATTTACGACGTTCCCTCGGCCCATTCACCGATGCTGGAAACCCAGGAAATCGCCAACGAAGACCCGGGAATCGTTGACCCCCGGATGGCTGCCGAAGCAGTATCCCTGGCCCTGCTGCAATGTATTCTGAAAGGCTTGCAGGAAAGCCCCAGGATCATCACCGGCGCAAGCGGGATGGTGCATCACAGCGTCCTCACCGCCGCAGACGTTTCCTGCTTGGTAATACCCGACGGCTGCATCGGCCTGCCCACGCTGGGCGCGCTGGAGCAGGGGATACCCGTGGTTGCGGTCCGGGAAAATCGCAACCTGATGCGGAACGACCTGGCCGCTCTGCCCTGGGCGAAGGGACAGTTTCACCGGGTCGAAAACTATTGGGAGGCCGCCGGGGTAATGGCGGCGATGCGAGCCGGAATCAACCCGGCATCGGTGCGGCGTCCGATCCTGCCTTCAAGGGCGGAACGCTGGACCGGAGGGGCTGATGAAGCGAAGGCGCGCTGAACGACAAGGGGGCCAAACTACCGAAGGGGGACGCTTGCGTCCCCGGTTTTGTTCAACGGAACATTGACCTTTTCCGCGGCGTCACTGTTCGGGCAGGACTAGCCGGGCAGCAGACCGTCCCCGATAAATATATGTTCAGCCTCTTCCAGGGTCAGGTCCGACTCAGGCAGGATCAGGTCCGATTCCACGAGTTCCTCTACGGGCACCTCGGCGCCCTTGCCCCTGACCAGGTCGAGCATTTCCTTCAGCAGCAGGTTGAAGTTCTCTTCATCTTCGGATTCCACCGCTTCCACCAACCGGTTGTCAATGTCGTTGAGGTCGTCAAGGACCGCACCCGGCACATTGAACTGACCTTCACCGAGAATGCGAACAATCATGGCTAATTCTCTGCCCCCTATTCGGATTGAGAGGGACGCTCCGCTCGGAGAGCGGACAGTTCATCATCCACGCTGGGTTGGCCCGGCGGCAGCGACCTGGGTTCCTCCCCGCCGGGAGGGCTGATGCCTTTCAGAGCGGCCAACTCTGCCTCTACGCCCGCGGAAGTAGAAATCCGGGACAATTCCCGCTCGATATCGTCCTGTGGGCCGGTGATGTCGTCCAGGACACCGGTGGCGACCAGCTCGTCAATTGCGCCGGCCTTGGCCCGCATCTGGTCGGTCTTGTTCTCGGCACGCTGCACGGCCAGAGAAATGTCTCCCATCTCTTCGGATATGCCGCCGAGGGCGGAGCCGATACGGACCTGGGCCTGGGCCGCCGAGTACTGGGCCTTGATGATTTCCTTCTTGTTGCGGAAAGCGCTGACCTTGGCCTGGAGGCGCTGCTCGGCTACGGTCAACTTTTTCTGCTCCTGCTCCATACCCTCTATCTGTTCATCGAGCCCTTGCAGCTCCAACAATGCGTTCTGTTTGCGCTGCAGGGCCAAGCGCGCCAGGTCTTCCCGGTCGGCGTCCAGAGCCTGACGGGCCTGACGGTCCAGGCGGACAATGTCCTCCCTGACCTTGGCGGCTTGCTGTTGGATACGCCGCTTGGCGGTTACCATTTCCACCACGCCGCGCTTCACGTTCTGGAGCATCTCCAACTGCTTCTCATACGAGTAATCCAGGGTTTCGCCGGGGTCTTCAGCGGAGTCAAGGATGCGGTTCATCTTTGACTTAACAACAGTGGACATCCTGGAAAACATTCCCATGTCTCATGCCTCAGTTTGGACTTTTACGGAAACTCCGGGTGTCAGAAACGGCGCATTCAGTCCCAAGCGTCAGGCCAGGGGCGACCACTTCAGTATCTGCTTTTCTTGCTGAAAATCGCCATCGCACCCATCACGATAGCAACAACAATGCAGACGGCGCCCAGGATCCAAAGCAGGAAATTCAGGATACCGGAAATCAGGAGTATCCCCAGGACCAGCAGGAATATGGCGATTAATATCCCGCCAAAACCTCCAGTTTGACCCATCAACTGACCTCGCGAGCAAGCCGTCGTTTTCGGAGAAAACCACAAAGGGCCATGGTCCATTGCTCCAGTTCAACGATAGCTTGCCTGGCAAGCCGGGTCAAGGGAAGCTGGAGACAACGGATTCCCAAAACTCCCCCGGGGCCAATGGGGGATTTCCCAGGCGTACCGTGCTATCATCGGTGAAAGGCGCCCGCGGCCGGTCAGGTTTCAACTTGAAGAGCGGCGCGCGGTGGGGAACCCCCAACGTCGGACTCCGGCCAGAGCCCTCCACCATCCGGAGTTATTCCGGCTGGGAATCGGATTTCCTGGCCCCGCCGAAAGCGACAGGACCGGAGTTGGGTCAGCGTGACGATGGGGAGGGCCTGTTGACGAGGAAATTAGCGGCTCAAATGCCATGGAACGGTACCAGGCCAAAGGTCAGCAGGCAATTATAACCCCGTAGAACCGCCGGGGTTTTGCCAAGGGCCGTCCTCGGGCACAACTGATAGGGAGATGGCTGCTGCAATGTTGCGTTCACTGTTCGGCAGGGGGAAGAAAAGACCGGATCCCAGCAATTCGCCGCCGGAAACCACTATCAGGGATTCGCAGGTCGGCGACGTGGTGGTGATACAGGGCCTGGCCCTGGAATATGACGACGCATACTTCGTTGTAGAGAACGTGCATCGCTACTGGGGCAACGGCGTCACCTGGCATGAGTTGGTAGTGGCCGACGGCGACCGCCGGGTGTGGCTGGAGTGGTCCGACGACGGAACGGAACTTTTCATAACCGCCTCAGACAACCGGCGGCCGGTGTCGCCGGAAACCATCGGGTTGACCGAGGAAGAACTGATGAAGCTGGACGAGCAGCACTCCATTGACAGCTCGGTGGACATAGACGGGCAACGCTTTTTCTACCGGAACAGTTTCGAGGCCTTTTATTTCAGGGACAACCGGCCCGACGATGGCGAGGGCTTCTATCTTTGGGAGTTCCTGTCGGAGGACGAGCGGACGACCCTGGGGGTAACCAAGTTTGAGGGAATGCCTTTCGAAGCCCACTTCAGCGAGGTAATCCCCCCGGGAAACGTCACTCTTTACCCGGGAAAGCGACCTGAGCAAAGGAACCGGTGAACGCTATTTTGGAAGCTTTGATAGATACCTTGACTTTCTTTCCCCGCGGGCTGGTGTTCGTGGGCCTGGGGCTGGTGGTGCTTTTTCTGGCCAAGTTGGGCCGGGACCTGGTGACCCGGCACCGGATTGACGAAGAACTCACCGAGAAAAGGAACCTGGCCGAAGCCCTGCGCCTGTCGGGATACCTGCTGGGCGTAATCCTGGTTTTCCTGGGGGCAATCTATCAACCCTTCACCCAGGTGGTGAGCGTCAGCGAACTGGGCTTCAGCCAGGCGTTCTGGGTTGACGTGCTTCGCGTGTTTCTATATTCCCTGGGGGGTATCATCGCCCTGAACCTGGTCCGGCCCCTCATGGACCGGCTGATCCTGTACAAGTTCAACCTTGAACAGGAAATCATCAACGAGCAAAACGTGGGGACCGGAGCCGCGGAATTCGGCTTGAACGTGGCGGCAGGTCTGGCCATTGGCGGAGCGATTTCAGGCAGCGGCAGCGGTTCCGAAGTGTCCCAGGCCTACACTGCACTGGCCTTTTCGGTCCTGGGGCTGGCGGTGCTGATCCTCTTCGCCCTGTTTTACCAAGTGACCACCCGTTTTGACATTCACGCCGAAATCGAAGACGGGAATATGGCGGTCGGAGTCGTTCTGGGAGCCAACCTGATCGCCATCGGGTTGGTTACGCTCAAAGCCCTGTTCGGGGACTTCATCGGATGGCGGCAAAGCATCATCGAGTTCCTGATCTTTGCGGTTATCGGCCTCGTATTGCTTTACGTGCTGCGGTTGGTGGTTGACCTGATCCTGCTGCCCCACACCAAGGTGTCCGAAGAACTGGGGACCGGGAAGAACCTCGGGATGGCCTTCGTGGAAAGCACGGTGGTCATCAGTTCGGCGCTGATCCTGTTCTTTGCCATTTAGAGAACTGCGCCATTCAGAAAACTGGACTAAAGCAGGAGCGGGCCGCAACAG
Organism: uncultured Dehalococcoidia bacterium; assembly: GCA_951812535.1. Lineage (GTDB taxonomy): Bacteria > Chloroflexota > Dehalococcoidia > Lucifugimonadales > UBA3495 > CATOSK01. The sequence goes on from CATOSK010000005.1 coordinate 8,678, forward strand.
CCGGAGACGTGGCGAAACCGGCTATTGAGGCAACAGGACCAATCCCTTTCTAGCCCGGAGGTCCTTCCGTGGCAGCGGAATCTCCGAAGGAAGTACGCACCCGTTGGGCGATTTGCGCCTCCATGCGTTCCTTCCGGGCGGATTCAGCCCGCTCTTCCAGGCAAGCATACCCAGCTTCTACTATCTCCTGAATCAACTCCCCAGGGACCTCAAACCGGTCCACCACCGGCTCCAGTATCATATTGAAGAACTCAATATCGCCAATCCGTTCCGGCCAGGTTGAGACGAATTCATCGAACGTGCCGTCGTAGAGCCGCAACAGGAAAACCGTGCGCACCGGATCGAGTCCCTCGGCGATAAAAACCTGCACCCGCAAGTCGAGGCCGGAGCCTGTGTCAAACTCGGGAGACCCGGCATCCTCCTCCCAGAGAACGTCCTTGAAAACGTCGAACCGGTCAATGCAGGACCCGGTCTCGGACAACAGTGCGCTGATGAACCTGCGGCCCTCCCCGGTAATCCGGGGAAATCCGGCTTCACCGCAAGGGGCCAGGAACCCGCGGTCGAAAAGGCTTTGCGCTATGGGCCGAAGCGGGGAACTTTCACTCATCCCGGTCAAAGGCGGCAGCCGGTACTTGTGCTTGTCCAGATAGTAGAGGAGGGTACAAGATCGCAGCCAGGCCAGCAGTTCGTCCTCGCTGTCGGCATACCCTTGGGAAACGGCATACTCCAGGGGCCGGTACTCGGGCTCCACCGCTAGCTCAAGAGCGAATTGGACGGAGCCGGGCCACACCAATGTAGTGGAAGAATCCGGAAGCGGTTGGAGGAAATCCGAGGCGATGTCGGAAAGCTGTACCGGGCGGCCCAAGGCGCCAGTGAGGTTGAGCCGGCACAATCCTGAGCGATAGTGGTCAAAAACCGGCAGGAAGCAGTCGTAGATGTCCGGCAAGTCCGGGTTTTCCGGCAAGTCCAGCATTTGCTCCACCGCCAACTGGCCGGCCTCATCTTCAGGGAACACTGAGTCCAGAAGTTGCCCGATGGAAAGACGCGCATAGTCTCGCGGGAGGGTTATTTCAAGGGAAGCGCCCGGTGGCATTCCAGACAGCGACACCGCCAACGCGAAGCCCTCGCCGCGCATGGAGAATCCCTCTCCCACTCGAGCACCCTGATCCCGTTTATGACGAGCTTGCGGAACCACGCTCCCGTCTGAACCTGACCTGGCTGAACCTGACCTGGCCGCCGCCGCCGCTAAAGCCACCGCTGGTGCTCCTGGACACGGAGGAGGAACCAAAGCTGGAACGGGAAACCGCAGAGCTGGACCGGAAAGCACCGGAAGACTTCTGCGTCTGCCGATAAGTCTGCCGTCCCGAACTGAGGTTCCGGCTGGATTCCTGGTAGCGGGAGCCGGCAAAACCGCGCTGGGTGCTGGCGTAACGGCTATTGCGGGAAACCTGGGTGCCGTACCTGCTGGACTGGCGGTAATTGTTGCGTTGTTGGCGGATCGTCGGCCCGGAATTTACCGGCGTGTGATAGAAATACGGCCCACGGCTGAAGCTGCTGGCGATCAAAAAGCCAAACAGGAAATCACTGCCCCCGAAGCCCCGGTCATAGTAGCCGTTGGCTCCGTAGCCCCGCATATTGTACTCTTCGTTGACCTTGACAATGGAAAAGAGCCGGTCATCCGCGGAATCGTCAATGTTATTGTCGCCGTTGAGGTCTTCCCACCCCTCCAAGGTCAACCTGTCGCCATCCTGCAGGGCGCGGATCAGGATGATCCCGTCGCCCTCGTAGATTTCGTTAACCCGCTGCTCGAACTCGGTCGGACTCTTGGAACTCTTGAAAGCTTGCTGAACGTCATCTAGGTTGATCCGCCCTGCCGCGCCGTCGGTCGCCGCCCAGTCATCGTACGAAGGACCGCCGCAAGCAGCGATGAGGGGCGAGCCGGCCACCATGCCCCCCGTAAAGATTGCCATACTCGCCCTGCGGAGTTTTGGCGCCATTTACGCTCCTTCTTCCCAATGGTTCCGTACTTGATGCCGCGGACCCGGGCCCGCCCGTTCCTGATTGCTGTTGCCGGGAATCACCAGGCTCGAAAGAATCCCGGCGGCACTGACGGGATTCAGCGAGCCAAAACTGGTATATCCCAGCCCAATTCTAACACTCCATCCGGTGGGGACGGCCCATCGGTCAACCGGGCCAGCGGGAAGGTGAGCAGGCGGGACAGAAACAGGTCCGCCGCATCATTCCGGAACCGCTCCCAGCCGTCCGCAGCATGGATTATGTAATCGGCCACAGCGGACTTGTGCCCATAATTCCCCAGCCGGGAAGCAACGGTCAATGCCCGCAGCCCACCCCGGTAGTCTTTCCACACTTCATCGCCGCACTGCAACATCAGCAGCCGGGCCAGTTCGGTAAACCTTCCGTCACCCAATTGAGATTTCAGCGACTCCAGGCGGGCGGCCAGCGATTCTTCCAGGGTGCCGGCCAGCCGGTCCAGACCCAGGCCGCGCAAACCGGGGTCTTTTATACCGTACGTCTGTTCCAGATCCCTCACAATTTCGCTCAAGTGCCGGTCATAATCGGCGCAGTCCAGGCCGGGAAAATGACGGTCGACCAGGCGGGATGCCGAGTTCTGCACCAGGGCATTGACCGGTTGGAGAAGATCATCGGCAAACATTACTGCCTGGCGTCCACGATAGTATGCTTCGGTGCGCGCGTCGGACACGGCAGCGTAGTCCTGCGTGACACTGCGCTGTACCGCCCCCTCTTTCTCGGCTTCCTCCTGGAGGCGGTGGAGATATCGCTCCACCCCGTTCCCTTCGAAGCAAACTCGTCCTGCTGAGTCGGTGTGCCGGCAGCCAGCCAGACCGGCCATACGGTTTCCCTCGTAAGCCAGCCGGCGGTCATCCCAGGACAGGAAGAACCGGGTGGAGCCAAACCTGCCCTGCCGGCCGCTTCGTCCCTTGAGCTGCAGGGTGACCCGGAGCGATTCGTTGAAATCCGCGTTGATAACGTACAGTCCCAACCCGAACTCTATGGAATCGGCCGGCTCCGCCTGACAGTTGGCCGATTCCGGCTGCGCTGAAGGGGCGACGGTCACTTCTTCCCGGGTTCCGCAACGCCGCCTGGTGACGGCCAGTCCGTCAATTGCTGTCAACCTCCCAACCAGCAGGCCGGCTTCCCCGACGGTATTACACCGGACTGTAACCGGAGCATTTTCCTGCTGAAGACGCAGCCTGACGAGGGCTATGTAGTTGTCTAGAATACGCTCGTCCAGGTCACCCTCAAGGATGATGTCGGTGCCCCGTCCAGCCATGTTGGTAGCGACAGTAACGGCGCCAAAGGCTCCGGCTTGCCGGACAACCTCTGCTTCATCGTGCCCGGTTACGGCGTTGAGCAGCTGGTGGCCGATGCCCAATTCGGATAGATGCCCGCTGACCCGTGCCGACTGCTCCACGGTCTGGACACCAACCAGAACGGGCCGCCCGACCTGCTGCCAAAACTTGACCTCGTCGGCGACACCCGCCAATTTATCCTTGCCGGAAGCATAAATCCGGCCTGGCAAGTCCTGCCGCAACAGGGGCCGGGCAGTGGGAATAACGACCACATCAAGGGAATACTTGCGGCGGAACTCTTCCGCCGCCGCCGCCGCAGTGCCGGTAATGCCGGACAGCCATTGGTAGCGGTTGGCGAAGCCCTGCACTGAAATCTCCGCCAGGCTCTCACAGTCCGGGTTTACGCTAACCGATTCCTTCGCCTCCAGGGCCGGATGCAGGCCTTCCTGGTAGCGGGTGTCCGGCCGCGGCCGACCGCTATAGCGGTCAATCAGGACCACGGCATCCTCGGTAACAAGATAATCCACGTCCTTTTTAAGCAGCAGGTTGGCCCTCATCGACTGGTACACCTGATTCGCCAAGTTGACCCGGAGCAGACGGTTTCGGGACAGGGGGCGGCAGCCTTCGCCTTCGTCCAACCCCGGCGCTGGTTCCCAGGAATCAACCGGTTGCCCTTCCGGATAAAAGGCCCCCAAACGCTTTTCCAGAACAGCGACGCCCCTGGCAGTAAGGGTTACGAACCGCTCTTTCGGGTCGATCACATAGAACAAATCCGCGGTCAGGGATTCGTCCGGGTAGTCGGAGCCGTCGGGGTAAAGGATGGCCTGCGCCCTGCGATAAGCGCGGGGATTCGCTGCCGCGATCTGCCGCAGGTCATCGTCGTCCGGCTGGGCCAGCATTGCCTGTCCCAGAAGGGTGGCGTAACCCTTGCTGCCCGGCAGTTCCCTATCCAGCTGCGACCGGAGTTCATCGAATAGCTCCTGCTGGAGCGAGATTAACCGGGCTACCGCACCCGTCGCCCGGTTGAAGGTCTGCGGGGCCAGCACGGGGGAACCCGCGATTATCATCGGGGTACGGGCTTCGTCAATCAGGGCCTGGTCCGCTTCGTCGATGATGGAGACTTGGAGAGGGGTCTGGACCTGCTCTTCTGGAGACACGGCGATGTTGTCCCGCAGGAAATCAAACCCGAACTCGCGCATGGTCCCGTAAACGATTCGCTGGCGATAGGCATCGCGACGCTCCGCCTCGACCATGTAACCCAGGACGGCATCAACACCTATACCAAGGGAGCGATAAACCGGGGCCAGCAGGCCGCAATCCCGGTCCGCCAGGTAATCGTTGGCGGTAACGACGTGGACCGAGCGGCCCAGAACCGCGTGCATGACTGCCGGAAAGGCGACCGCAACGGTCTTGCCCTCTCCGGCGTTCATCTCGACAACCTTGCCGCGGAACAGGTGCAAACCGGCCAGGATTTGCTCATCGGTGGTCTGGAATGGCAAGAGATTGTGGACATCCCTGGATGCTACCGCCCGGTAAAACTCGGCGGTAAGCAGGACATCCCAACCGTACCGGCCCCGGCTTGCGTTCTGCATCTGGCGCAGCGCATCAACAATGATTCGTTCATCGGGATCGAGAGCCGATATTCCTGAGCCGGACCTGGCGATCTGCCAATATACCTCCAGGCCCTGACGATCAAAGGCAGGGTCGAAAATGCGCCAGATTCCCAACCGGCGGCGGATGGCTTCATTAGTGATGGCAAATACGTGAGCCAGGATGCTATCAAAGCAGGGGGAGGCAGGCCGATCCTCGATGTCGTGCCTGATTCGGCCCAGGGATTCCCGTAGTTCCCCGTCCGAATATCCATCCAGGCCCAGATCGGAGTGCAGCCGCCGTATCTCTTGCAAGAGGTCCCGCTCCGACCGGGGCCTCCCGGCTTCCGCCAGCCGTTTGAACGCTCCGAGCGCACCGGCCAACCTCTGAGATTCCGGCAGCCTCCAACCACTGCCTCCAGCGGCGGAAAAACGGCCGGCTCTATTGGCCGGCGTTTTGGCAGTCACGTTCATAGCCCGGGTTTCCCTGGTTACCCGGGGTGGAGGGGCCAGCCAACCTGATCACCACCAACCCCGCGTCGTGGCCCGGCCGGTCCCATTCGTTATACCGATCGAGCAGGTGGTCCCTGGCATCCAGAATATTTGCCGCGGCCTGGGGATGGGAAGACGTCAATTCGCGACCCAGCGGTGATTCCAGCGTCCACTCCCGGTCCACTTCGCACTGGAAATTGGCCCGGCGGCAGATGCCGAGATATTCCTGACGCAGCCGGTCGTACTCTTTCCCGTTGCGGTAAGGCAGCGGCATGACGTAGAACTCTTCAGACAAATACAGGCCGAGCTCATTCTCGAATACCTGCACCATGTCGGTATCGGAAAGCCAGCCTTCCAGGGCAAAAAACAGGTTTTCCGGTATGTCCTGCGGCACCCGGTGGTAGTAATAGTTCTCCTCGGCTTCCACCATCCTGACCATTACCGAGGTCTTGCAATCATAGCCTAGCATGCGTTCTACATCCGGGCCCTGGAGGAACAGGAAGGGAATGTTGCCGTTAGTCGCGTCCACCAGGACCGGAACGCCGCCCACATGGTACAACAGGGCGGTGTGCTGCCAGTAACGCATATGCCGCTTGGCGAACCGGAAATCGAAGGTGGTCAGCATTTCCCGAAGCTTGTTCACCGGGACCGGCCCGCGGGCGTTGTCACCACCAATAAGATACTCGGACTGCAGGCCGTAGTGGTCGGTTAGGAATTTCAAAGCCTGCACCTTTTCGGTGCAGATTCCCCCGGCCCCGGCGGCAATGTTCCGAACCGTTTCATCCCCGGTCTTGAACATCACTTTTTCGCCTATGAACCGGGAATAATTCTCGAAATCGCTCTCCCAGATGCGACGGCCCAGGGCCTTGATAAACCGCAACTGGCGCTCCCCCGAGTCCAGACGGAGCACGTCCTCCGCTCCCTCAACACCAAGGGCTTCTTCCAGGGTGGCCCGAACAAAGGATGCGAAAAGCCCGGGGGCGTTTTCCCACCGGCGGCGATGAAATCCGGCCCAATTGCGCTCGTATGAAACATTGGTGCGGTCAATCGCCAAGTCGATTACGGGCACCTGCTTTTCCTCAACCAGGGCCACCTGAACAGCCGGCGGATTCTCCAGACTGACCTCCCGCCCCTGCTGCCTGAAAGCAATCCCGGAAAACATTCCGGTCAGTCTACCCATGTCATCACAGGCGTAAACCAGGTCCTGCAACACCCGCAGCGAACCTAACGAAGCCTCGGTGATGGCCCCGGTCTCCAGTAAACTTTCCGCCGGACAATGCAGCAAATACCTGTCGAGGATTTGGGCCACGGCTGGTTGCCCGCCGGACGGCTCGATGCGCAGGGCAGCCCCGCGCCTGGTGAATGTATCGGTCAGTTGCAATATCAAATGTGAGGATTCCACACTTCACCAGCAACGGGGACGGGTCTGCGGAGGGAGGATTGCTCTGACGTTAGGCAACCATGAACTCGGCATAGTACCGAACAGGATTATCCAGGGTGATTGTACAACCTGACTGGCCGGAGTTGCTGAACCCTTCAATTCCAGGGGAGACAGGCGCCTTTGACTCGGTCATTCCTGGAATCATCGGTCATTCCTGGAATCAAAGGTACCGAGCCGGTCAGGTCGGGAGCCGACATTGCTCGTGGTGAACCGGCAAAGAATGGTGGGCTGGGCGGCGGTTCTGTTTGCCGCGGCCCCTACTTCCCGCTGCGGCCCGCTTCATAAGGGAGTCCCTGCCTGGGCCGCGAGCGGGACAACACGCTTAATCCGGTCTTCGGTCAACCCAAGTCCAAACGATGTGGACAGGAGCTGCCGTCCCGGTGCCAACCGTTCCCGAAGCACCTTCGACAACTGGGCTGAGAAAAGGCCGTAGATTCAATCGTCGTTGACCGGAAGGCGCCCTTATGAATTTTCCTTCCAGCTTCCGGCCTGGCGCAACATCTCCACGGCGCTCGCGCGGGTTGCGCCACTGTCGGAACCCAGCATCTGACTGAGTTCCGTAACCTTGCCCTCGCCGTCGAGGACCTCCACCGATGTCACGGTCCTGCCGCGGGAGGCAAGTTTCGCCACCTTGACGTGGTGGTCTGCGTAGCTGGCTATTTGCGGGAGGTGAGTTACGCACAGCACCTGGTGGCTCCTGGACAGATCCCACAGTTTCCTGCCCAGGACACCCCCGACCCGACCTCCGATTCCCGCATCCACTTCGTCGAAGACGAGTATCGGGATCTGGTCCGCGGTGGACAGAATGGCCTTGATGGCGAGCATCAGCCTGGAAGCTTCTCCCCCAGAGGCGATCCTGGCCAAAGGCCGGGGCGGTTCACCAGGGTTCAGCGAGATCATGAATTCCACGGAGTCCACACCGGTCCCGTTGAACGCGACGCGCCTGGTGGACTCATCACCAGGAAAAGTTGTTGCGGGAGGGACCGGGTCCGGGGCGCCAACCGGCACACCGTCCTCCGAGTCCAATTGGCGGATATCCACGAGCACCTGGGCATGTTCCAAGGCCAGTTCGGCGACCTCCTCCTCTATCGCATCAGCCAGGCGTTTGGCCGCCTGTTGTCGGGCCCCTGAGAGTTGGCCCCCCAGCCTGCCGACCTGCCTCCGAAGATCCATCTCCCGGGACTTCAGTTCCTCCACCCGGGCCTCGCTGTGATACAGCTTTTCCAGCTCCTGCGAGGCGCTCTCGCCAAAAGCCAGGATTTCTCCGATGGTGCGGCCGTACTTCCGCTTCAGACCGTTGATCAAGGCCAAACGGTCCTCGAGTTCATGAAGACGGTCCGTGCTGTACTCGATGCCGTCGCGGTAACTGCGAAGGGCACGCGCCAACTCGTCCACCTGGTGCGTCAAGGCATCCGCCAACTCAACATTCGGCCTCAATGGGGGGTCCAATTGCCCCAATTGGTAGAGGTCCTTTGACACCTGCCCGAGAAGGTCAATCACCGATTCCTGGTGGTCGAAGCCGTCGTATAACGCTCGGCAGGCATGGTCGGACAGTGTGATAATCCGCTCCGCGTTGGCGACCCGGTCCCTCTCCAGGGTCAGGTCATCATCTTCAGCCGGGCGTAGATTCGCAGCGCTGATCTCTTCTGCCTGGTACCTCAGAAAATCCACCCGGAGAGCAAGCTCTGCTTCATCCTTCCGCAGCCGGTCCAACTCTTGCTGCACCTCGGCCAGTTGTCGGACCTCGTGCGTCACCTCGTTCCGAAGTTTCCATAAGCCGCCATACTGGTCGAGGATATCCATGTGCTCAGGTACCCGGAGCAGGGAAAGGTGCTGATTTTGGCCATGGATGTCCACCAAGTGTTGGGCCAGCGTGCTCAACAGTCTGAGAGGTACGATCCGACCGTTCACACGGCAGGTATTGCGCCCTTCCAGGTTGACCTCTCGAGTGAGAATTATTTCCTCTTCGCCAACGTCAATTCCATACTCATCCAGAACGGCGTTCATTCTCTGAGCGATGTCCCCGCCAACCAGGAAGACCCCCTCTACCCTGGACTGCCGGGCACCGGAACGTACCATGCCAACATCGGACCGTCCGCCAAGCAGCAGGCCCAGCGCGTCCACGATGATCGACTTGCCGGCCCCCGTTTCCCCGGTCAGCGCGCTGAAGCCGGGCGCCAACTCAATTTCGAGCCGTTCTATGGTAGCGAAGTTGGTGACGCTGAGTAGTCTGAGCATGACTTTGTCCGAAACTCATCCTTCCTAGCAGTGCGCCTTGGACTACCGAAATTGACGATCACATTCGGCTTTCAGGGAAATGCAGTGTCCGGATATATCAATGGGCCGGGCCTTACTTCCACGAAGAACGTTGGGTGAATTATGGAGTGAATCCCGGAAAATCAAAAGACCCTTATTTGATCCCCATCTCGGTGGATAAAAAGAGAACCTTCGCTATTGGGTTCAAGCTGGGCCGGTAGACTATCTGGGTGAGCCGCATTTGAGCCAGGAAGACCCTTCCTTGTCCTTGTCATCGCAAGGGAAGGGATTCTCACCGTGAACCTCATGCTACGGTGATGACCAGTTGCTCCGGCGTGTACCGGGACTTCTTGATGGGACAATTTTCCCAGTTCTTCAGTTTAGATCATCACACCGAGTTCCCGTTTCAACCGCCCCAGGATTCGGGGAGCAGACCAGTCATGGTCCTGGGCCGAGCATGAATCAGTTGAAACAGAACGCTTTCGAAATAGAACTCCTTCTCGGATCCGCCGCCATCACTCCGCCGAAATCGACAACCCTTCGATGAATTCCAAACCCGGCAGCTTCTCCAGCTCTTGGGGCGCCATTTTCAGCTTGCCAGATCGGCTGCCCGCTCCAAGGATGATGTAGTCCATTTCCAGCAGGCGCACGTCGGCGTAGATCGGCAACCCCTCCGGCAGCGCCAGTGCCGTAACCCCGCCGATCATCATTCCCGTCACTTCACGGGTCTCCTCCGCCGAGGCAAATGAGGCCCGGGACACCCCCATCAACCCGCGCACTCGCTTGTTCACATCCAGCCGGTCGCACGCCCGCACAATCCCTGCGCAGTACGCCGCCGACCCCCTCTTGCTGGCAACGATGATCGTATTGGCGGAATGGGGCAAGTCATACCCGTACTGCTGGCAGAAGTCCGCAGTGTCGCCGTACTGGGGATCGATCTCGATCCACTCCCAGCCTGTGATGCCCAACTCGTCCAGGACCGCCCGCACGCGGCCTTCAATCTCTTGAGGTGTACTCATCATCCTTTCTTTCGTGGGGATTCAGGGACGCCCCATGAGTCGCCCCAGTACTACAGTCGAGCACGGCCGATACGATTCGCCCTGACCGGGCGCAGGCGTCGGATGGTCCCCCAGGCCATACTCCTGCTGGCAGGGATAGACACCGGTGCCGTGATAGCCGGCAAGGGCTACGAGATCAACCGGATACTGACATTCATCCGCTCAACGGGTGCCAGGGTCGTGATATCGCCCAGATCGAACCGGAAAGAGCCTCGGGAATACGCCAGGGAACTGTACCGGAAACGCAACCTGATCGAACGGACATTCAACAAACTGAAGCACTGGCGCAGGATAGCACCCGGTATGACCGCAGGAGCGTCCACTTTCTCTCAGCGCTCTACCTGGTCTCCGCGGTCATATGGGGCTAACAAATTGTCGATTCGTCCTACCACTCTGGCTGCCACAGAAAATGGGGCGGTGCCATTCGTCTGAACTTCATACGGAATTGACGGCGTTGTTTGAGAGACTTGCCGGAAGAGTGCAGGCGGTTAGGTTGGGGCAGAATGACTTACCCTCTTGATATTAGATTGGCTCACCACCCCGGCGCGCCCGGGAGCAGCCCCATGGCCACGCGGCCACCCTGTTCAAAGTTGGCGGGTAGACCCGCGGCGTGCATCATCGCGGCGTTGACGTCGCGGAAGCAGCGCTCCAACTGGTTGCTGCGTCGTACCGCGTTTGTGCCGGAGGCGTGGTACAACATCCCTATGGCGCGGGCCGCCTCGTGGACCCCGTGGGTGACCGCCAGTCTGCTCTGCAGTATTTCCCCGCCCAGGTCCGGCTTCCCGGACTGAACCGCTCCCCACAGGTCGCCCACCGCGTGGAGCACGTATGCCCTGGCCCCGCTGATGATGGCCTCGGCCTGCCCCACTGCCAACTGCACGGACCCCCGGTCGCGGAGCAGGGACGGGTTCATGGTGGTGGCGGATGCTCCGGCAAGATCCAGGAAAGCATCCATCGCCCCCCGCGCCATGCCCAGGGCATTGGCCGCCAGCAGGGTGAAGGCGGTGGCCAGCGCGGTGCGGGGGTTGAACAGAGGGGCGGTCTCCACCGAGTCGGAGGCCAGCACGAAGGTGCGTCCGGCCGGAACGAACAGCCCCTCCACCGACACGTCATGGCTGCCGGTGCCGCGAAGACCGATAACCGACCAGTTGTGGTGGATCGTGGCGGCCTCGATGGGGAGCGGCATCATCCTTAGTTCGGGCAGGCCGTCCTTGTTGTAACGCGGCCCGTTCTCGTCGGCCACCACGCAGTTGAAAAACAGCCAGTTGGCGTGGAGGCAACCGCTGGCGAAGTCCCAGCGGCCGTCGACCACAAAGCCGCCGTCGGAGACCCTGGCCGTTCCCTCGGGGCGGAAGGAACCCGCTCCCCGGAGTGCGGGCGGGTTTCCGGATATTCCCCTGGCCGTCTCGGCGTCCATCCAGCCCATGTACAGGGAGATGGAGCCGGCGATGAGGCAGCACCACCCCACAGAACCGTCGGCAATGGAAAGTTGCTCCACCGCCCGGAAGGCGGTCAGGGGGTCGGTCTCAGGCCCGCCCAGGGACTCTGGCATGAAAATACGGAACAACCCTGCGTCGTCCATAGCCGAAACCAGGTCCGGCGGCAGACGCTGGGTTTCCTCGATCTCGTCCCGCGCAACTACTATTTGTGGCCGCAGCGCTCTGGCCGCGGCCACCATGCCATGCTCGGATGGGGTCGTCATTTGTACGCCCTCACCCTGACCCCCTTCCAAGAGGATGGGGAAATCCAGAGCTCCGCCCTCCCCGCTCCGGAGAGGGCGGCAGATTGGTCCCTATGCCGACGTGCAGGCGATGGCCTTGACGTTGGCGGCCATCTCTGGGAGGTCGTGGGCCTGCCAGGTGGCCCCGCCGTCGTGAGTGCCAAAGACCTGGCCCTTGCGGGTGCAGAAGTACACCTGCTCCGGAGAGCGGTCGTTGACGGCGATGCCGAAGGTGGTGCTCAACGGCCGGATGCCCTGGTCGAACCGGCTCCAGGACTCACCGGCGTCGGTGGAACGCAGGATGCCTCCTTCTTCACTTCCGAAGTTCAGGCCGACGCAGGCGTAGAGAGTGCTGGGGTCGTTGGGCGCGACCTCGACGCCCCGGGAGTAGCGGATGTTGGAGAAATTGTCGAAATGGAGGTCGTCCCAGGTCTGTCCCCGGTCGCGGGTGCGCCAGACACCGGTGCGGTTGGAGATGAACACGGACTCGTCGACGCCCACAGTCACGCCATGCAGGTCCAACAGGTCAACGTCGCCTTCGAACCGGTTGTTGACGATGGTCCAAGTCTTGCCGCCGTCGGAGCTGTGACCCGCGCCGCCGACTTCCAGCGCCGCGTACATCTGGTTGGTATCACCCGCCTCGATGCCGATGCCCAGGATGCGGGTGGCGAAGGCCATCTGCACCGCGTCGGGGTTGGCGACGGTGGACAGGTACTCCCAGTTCTCGCCGCCATCGGTGCTCTTGAACACCTCGGCGCCCTCGGTGCCCAGGAACATGATGCTGGAGTCGTGGGGATGGAACTTGATGGACCACACGATGCGGCCCTCGGTCATATTCATGCGCTCGAAGCTGTCGCCACCGTCCTTGGAGCGGTAGACGCCGCGCTGGGTGCCAACGAAGACGGTGCTGGAATCATTGGGGTGCACCGCAATGGCGCGCACCTGCGGGGAGGGTGGCATACCCTTGGCCAGCTTCTCCCAACGGGAATCGCCCGCCTCCTTGCGATACAGCCCATCCGCCTCGGCGCCGACGTAGATCAAAGTCCTGCCTGCCATAACGCTCTCCTCCATATCTATAATTCTGGTTGGCAATGGCCCAATTTCAGCAGACACGACAGATACTGTCAATTGCGGACTTCCGGCCTCAATAGTCTGCCGTCTCCGCTCCCTTGAGAGGAAATCAAAGGTCTGTTGACATTCCCTGTTGCCTCACCAGGGTATGTCACCGAAACTTTAGGTCCGGGGATCCGTTCCAACCAGTGCCAGTTCCGGCAGTCCGTTCGGTTCCGCGAGGGTCTCAGCAGTCCCGGCGCAAACCAGTTCTTTGGCCATGATAGTGCGCCACTCTTTCACCCGGCGCTGCCTGTTCCGCAGCCGGCCTCTCGGTTCTGCAGCATGCATCTGCCCGGTCCCCAGGGGCAGACGGGCCTCGCGTTCTTTCGGATTCTCATTCTCAGAAGGGTTAATGAGAGACCTTTCCCTCATCTAGCCCCCATTCTTCTTGGTCAACAGCCTTGCAGCTGTGGTTCCGCTGCCTTGGCTACCGCGCCCGCCACCTCAGTCTTTGCAACTGCAAGCAGAATCGCCGGTATAGGAATCACTCGACAGCCCCCACCGATATCCCCTGATTCAGGCCGAGTGATCATAGCGGTGGTTAGTAAAACATTCCGTCACTTGGAATCTTGACCAACCGGTTGACATAGACGCCGGAAACGTGGACCTCGTCCGGGTCCAGTTCACCCACCGGGACGATCTCGCCCTCGCCCTCGACCACGGTAACCCTGGCCGCGATGGCCATGAGCGGGTTGAAGTTGCGCTGGGCCATGCGAAACTGGAGGTTTCCGAAGGTGTCGGCCTTCCATGCTCGGATGAAAGCGAAATCCCCGGGCAGCGGATGTTCCAGGACGTGCACCCGGCCGTTTATCTCCCGGTGCTCCTTTCCTTCAGCCAACTCGGTGCCCACGCTGGTGGGAGTGTAAAATCCCCCGATTCCCGCACCGGCAGCCCGAATCCGCTCTGCCAGGGTGCCCTGCGGGACCAACTCCGCGTCTATTTCGTCGTCGTTGTACATCCTGACGAAGGGCGTGACCTGAGACGGATGGGTCGGCGCGGTAAACGCGGCGATCATCTTCTTGACCTGCCCCGCTTCAACCAGGGTTCCCGCGTCCACCCTGTCGTCAAAGTAACCGGAGTTGTTGGAGACTATGGTGAGGTTCTTGGCCCCCTGCCGGTGCAATGCGGCCACCAGGTTGCGGGGTACCCCCACGCCTCCAAAGCCCGGGCACATGATTGTCACGCCGTCTGGGATGTCGGCAACCGCCTCGTCAAACGTCTGGTAGATCTTGTTTTTCATCGGTTGGGACTCCCGCCCTGGTTGGGGTTGCTTATTTGTAGTCCATCCCGCCGAAATCATTATCCCCGAGGTGCGGGAGCACTTTCCTGTCCCTTCAGCACACGGCCACTATCATCTTTTCGGTGGATTGGGGCTGACCATCCGCCATCCAGGTACAAAATACCACGGCCGCTTCTCCCTTCAGTCCAGGTCCACAAGATGGACTCTCAGGGAGATCTCCGGGTCCTCGGAGCCGGCCTCGGTCAGGTGGTCCAGGCGGGTCAGCACCGACGGGATGAATCCGCAGGCCGGCTCCGTCCACGACTGCCCCTCGACCCAGATGTCGTCCAGGTCATCGTTGTCGCACTCCCAGCGGTACTGGAACTGCTGCCAGAAGTGGGCCCATTCACCCGGGTCACGGGGAGTGTGCTTATGCTCCAGCGGAGCGGCCACAACTGCCTCGACGCCTCCCTTCTCTCAATCTTCCCAGGACTCCGTCCCGGAGCCGCAGGAGCAGGTCCATCTGGACGCTGACGCTGTCTTCGTCCTCCGGCTGGGAAAGGGCGCAGTCCAGGCAGACGATACTGTTGACTCCGATGACCACCATGCCCACCGTCTGATTGATATGCCCTTCGGCTTCTGGAAAATAGCTTGCCAGGAACAGACTGCTGAAGCAACTCGCGAGAACCCGGTGCCCTCACCCGCCGCCATCACTCCGCCGAAATCGACAACCCTTCGATGAACTCCAGACCCGGCAGCTTCTCCAGCTCTTGGGGCGCCATTTTCAGCTTGCCAGATCGGCTACCCGCTCCAAGGATGATGTAGTCCATCTCCAACAGGCGTACGTCAGCATAGATCGGCAACCCCTCCGGCAGCGCCAGTGCCGTAACCCCGCCGATCATCATTCCCGTCACTTCACGGGTCTCTTCCGCCGAGGCAAATGACGCCCGCGACACCCCCATCAACCCGCGCACTCGCTTGTTCACATCCAGCCGGTCGCACGCCCGCACGATCCCTGCGCAGTACGCCGCCGGCCCCCTCTTGCTGGCAACGATGATCGTATTGGCCGAATGGGGCAGGTCATACCCGTACTGCTGGCAGAAGTCCGCGGTGTCGCCGTACTGGGGATCGATCTCGATCCACTCCCAGCCGGTGATGCCCAACTCGTCCAGGACCGCCCGCACGCGGCCTTCAATCTCTTGAGGTGTACTCATCATCCTTTCTTTCGTGGGGATTCAGGGACGCCCCATAAGGCGCTCCAGTACATACAGTAGCAGAATTGAAAGCCGGAGTTTGCAGTAGCGCTGCCGCGCCCCGGCTAAGAAACTATTGCTAGGTCAAATTTCGAGTGTCAGGATTAAGAAATTATCTCAAAAGTCCCTTCCCCCTTGATGGGGGAAGGTTAGGATGGGGGTGAAAGAACGTGCTGTGCCAAGACCAGGGGCAACCGACATGTTCCTGACCCGTTTCGAGATAGTTTCTAAGGCGGCGCATCTTGGCTCGGGCGTGCTTGGTGGTGAACCGGCAGTTGCCGGCAGTTGATTGTAGCTCTGGCGTAGTTGCGTCCCGCCTGGCGGGCGCTGATGTTTCTTTGCAGGGCGTCTTCATCAGGCTTTCGCCCCTTGAGACAGGCCGTGGCCAACACGCTGAACTAGATTTCTGCCATGTTCAGCCAGCTGCCATGCTAGGTGACCCTCCCGGGGTCCAAACCCCGCCCACCAGGCTCTGAGAAGACCCCGGGTCTGGTGACCCACATCTCGGAGTCGTCCACCGGGAAGATCGTGGCCAGCAAGTCGGCCACGCCTGGTTCAGCCAGGTCTCTCAGCCGGTCACCCACCACTTCTTCGCCGACCACCATGGCGATATCGCCGGGGCCATCAACCCGTTCCGTTCCAGCATGACGCGGTTGCTGGGAGGGGGGTGCAGCCACACCCGCATCGCGCTCCCGTCCGATGCACCGATGGACTCGATGCCGATCTCAGTCAGCCGGACCCTGATGAGCTGGCTGTCTCCGACATCCTCATTCCAGCCGTCCTCACGGGACTGCCGGCCGTGTCTCTGCCCGCAGGCCAGGGTGTCCGCCAGCCGGAATTTAGCCGGGGTCGATGGTAAGTTCCAGGATTCTTCCCCCCGGTTCGTCTGATCGATCCGTCTGATCGGTCCGTCTGAAGGATCGCCGAGTATGTCTGGGTCTCCGGTTGGCCAGTTGCCCCCCCAACTTCGGGGCGTTCCCACGCCCTCCTTTACGGGAATGGAATCTCCTCCTCGTCCGGTAATGAGCAGCCCGTCTCGTCCAGGATGTTCCTCAGGTTCTCCGGCAGCCTGACCCTCGCCTCGTCTTCCGCCTTGGTCGCTTCGAGGAAATCCGGCCCCAACAAATTCATCAACGGCTCTTCCATGATCTGCTCGATCTCTGCTTGCTTCTCTTCCTCCGTTTTGTTGGGGTCGAGCCCCACCGCCATCATCTCCGGGAAGACCGTGGCCATCATTTCCTGGAAGTCCATCATCATTGGCCGGTCCGCGGGGCGGGTCTTCGCATTGTCCCGGAAAGCCTTCAGCGTTTCCAGGCGGGCGTGGTGGTACTCTTCGACCTCCGGAGGCGGCTCCAGTTGGCTGTATGTTTCCAATTGAAGGTCGGATAGCTCCGCCACCTCTCCCCAGGTCTGGCCCGGGTCGGTTTCCGGCATGGCCATCGGGTCACCCGTCAGCGCCGCCGTCAAGGCCGCACACTCCTCGGCATAGGCCCGAACCCTCTCCTCGGTATCGCCGCCAGCCCCCGTTGACGAATCCGGCGGTTCAACCGGGGGGTCCGGGTCCGCTGAAGGTGGCAGTACGGGAGTGGCCGTCGGCCCAGGAGTGTTGGTTGGGTCCGGCGTTGGAGTCGGCGCCGGCGTGTTGGTCGGCGCAGGTTCCGGGGTGGCCGTTGGATTCGGCGTCGGCCACGCCGGAGCTTCAACCGCAGCAGCGGGTCGGGTTGACGGTTCCGAAGCGGGTTCGGGATCGTCTCCGCCGCACCCCGCCATGATGATGGCGACCCCCAGGGCCAGTACGACTGTCAACCAACCTGGCCTCAATCCGAGATGTCCCATTCCTCTCCTCCCCTCACGTCCCGGGTCCCAACCGGCTGGCGGTTTCCCCGTGCAGGATTGCCGGCAACCGTCTTTTCAATCCTTCGCTGCTGGTTGGGCAACTGCTATTCTATCGTTGTTCCCATCTCGCATCCCTTCACGACAACAGGCAGATTGCCAGCGGTTCGGGCAAGGTGCACCCTGGAAATCCCCAGCAGGCTGACCCGAAGATTTTCATGCACCTCCGCAAAGCCTTCGTGGATGATGTCCTCGCCGGCAGGAGGTCAAGTGTTCAGCTCCGCTCTGATTTGCCGCAGTGCTTTTTCCACGTCGGCCGGCCGTTCTTCAGGTTCGCGCTGGTTCCCCACAACATTCCCCTGCTTGCTTCACTCGGTTCCGTTTGCTTATAGGGTACGGCCCATGGGCAAAGTCGTGTAGGGATTTCTATTCGGCTTGGAACAAGAGGACAGTACCGTCTTCGGTATGGACGACAAGCAGATCCCCATATATTCGATAACGCTCGAACTTCGGAAGAAGCTCCGTATAGCGCTTCTCCTGCTCCATTATGCCGACTGGGTCAGTACATAGCGCCAAAGTCTTGACGATATCATCGTCTATATCGATGGAGCCGTCTTCGTTGATCAGGAAGCCACCCGACTCCGGCTGCGATGCGTAGCCTTTGCAGCCCCCAGATCCTCCGACACCGCCCTCGCCGAACCCAACCGTCACCTCCGTTCCCGGGACCAGCCTGGTGACCCGCAGCAGCCCCTGATCGGAGTCGCCCTGATCCACGCTTACGAAGGCTTTCAGGCGCCATTCCACGTCAGACACACTTTCGACTTCATGGGCCAGCGGGTCAAAAGCCATGGTCCTGCCCCGGCTCGTCCGAATTCTCAGCCGCCTTATTCCATCCTCCTCACTACTGATGGAGTATTCGATTGCCCGCGACAGGTCGTCGGTGAACCGGCCTTCGCGCTCCCGCATCTCTCCTGAACACGACGCGGTATATTCTGTCATCGACGTTGACCGAAAGTCCAGGCGCTCGCCCGATGCCTCGTAAGATGCCACATAACTACGGCACGCAGTCAGGCCAACGGCCAGTCGGCCGTCCAGAAATGCCAACGTGGCCGCCTTCACATCTCCACCCGCGCTATTCTCAACCGCGAGTTGCCATTCTGTGCCCGCCAGTTCTACGGGACGACCGGAGAAAGGTACTTGCCGGACAAAAACCAGCCGCGTCTCACCCCCTCCGTCGAGAATCTCCAAGAGGTCGTCCACCAGGCGGAACCTTTCTCCATGCTCCAATATCTCAAGATAGCTATCAGCCTGGTCCATTATTCCGTGGGGAAACTCGCATCCAATCAAAGTGCTGACGGCGGGTGTAATGGTGAACTCACCGTCAACACTAGCAACCGGCGTCCCGTCCTCTGATTTCCCTCCAAAGGTGTTGCAACCGTCGAATCCGCTGTAGGTGTGGCCGTCCACTTTGAGCCAAGCGAAAGTGCCTTCGATCGGTGGGCTTCCGTCCAGCATTTGAAGGATCCATGTTGGACCGTCAGGAATCCGGGTCGTGGGTGGGGGTTGCGAGAGGGCCGGTGCAGTGCTGCTCGCGGTCGGCGCCGCGCCATCAGGATTGCTACAAGCAACGCTTGCTACAAACAGCCCAGCTATCGCCAGAATCACGCCAGTCCACTCGCCCACACGGTTTCACTCCTCAACGACTTTGGATTTCTTACAGTCGCCTATCCGACAGGGTCATACCCTCTAAGCAAACGGAACCCTTCACTCGGCCAACCACCGTTCTGTCAACTGGCTTGTTCTGAACCTGCCAGGCCCGCTACCGAGCAGCACTTCAGGCAAAGCGTTCTCCTGCTTCCTTGCCAACCGGTCCAGGTGTTGCGGTCCAGGTGTTGCTGGAACTCCGCGGCGGTGCCCACGGCTACAACGCAGCACCAGGCGAGGGTGCTGCGCCCATTGCTCCGCCGGCTACCCTTGCTTCAAAGTGAGCTGAATGAGCTTGTCCGCCCGGTCCTGGCGGTCGAGGCCGCGGCAGGTCGCGATGATATCCTCGAACTGCGCCTCCGGGATCGGCAGACCCGGGATGACGTCGCGAATCCGGCGCGCCTCCTCGTCGAAGTCCCACATGAACTCCCGCCCGGTGGACTGCTTCGTGTAGCTCTGGCCATCTCTGGTATAGACCGTGATGCGCGGTCCGAAGAGGGTCATCTCATGCGACGGGATGAGCGTCACCCGGTGCATTAGTTCCAGGACCTCGGGCGGATCGTTAGCGTCACCTCCCTGGCTTTGCAGCACCGGGAAGCCGCGCTGGACAACGCCGTAGGCGGTGTAGTACGGCGTGCTTCCCGGCTGCGGGGCCGCGTCTTCCCGCCGGCTCGGGAAGGCCGGGCTGGGATACCGGGTTTCGAGCCAGTTCACCACGGCCTCGACGCGCTCGACATCCTCATATCGGATGTTGTGCTCGGCGCAGAGCTGCGCAGTGACGTCGACATGGGCAATGTTGTAGCCGGCCGTCGAGTAGATGCGGTAGAGTGTCTCGAGGAACATCCAGTCCTGCCCCAGCCCGGTGGTGATTTTGTCCAGGCTGGTCTGGGTGGCGCCGACAAAGCTGTAGGTGAGTCGGCCCTGGTTGTTGCCCGCGTAGGCGTGATAGAACCCCGCGTCGCCTTCGAGGACGGTCTCGCCGCCCACATATCCCTGCTGCGCCAGCGCCACTGCCAGCATCGCGTTGCGTACCGCGGCCCCCTCGCGCAGGGCGCGGCCGCCGCCCCGGGGCCCTTCGAGATTGCCTGCTGCCAGGTGCACGCAGAGCGCGATGGTGCTGTTCACCTGATCCTCGGTAAAGTTCAGGATCTTGGCGGCAGCGACGGCTGCGCCAAAGATGCCGAACACCGGCCCAGCATGAAAGCCCCGCGCCATCACCGTCGGAATGAAGTCCGCCGCCATCCGTTCCATGACCTCGTAACCGGCAGCAATACCGGTGAGGAAGTCCCGGCCGGACGCCCCTGCGGTTTCCGCAGCCACAAAGGCGCCCGGTAGGATGCTGGTGCCCGGATGAGTGAGCATACGGAAGGAATCCAGCTTGCCGCCCGCCATGGCCATTTCCGCGTTGCAGAAGGCGGCTCCACCCCTCGTCACCCTGGCGCCGTCCACCATGATGGTGGCGCCGTGGCCCACACCGGATTCTTCCGCCGTGATGAGCTCCACGGCCTGCTGGCCTCCCGGCGACTGAGAGCCGAGGAGCACGGAGGAGAGACTGTGAAGCGTGACGCCCTTGGCGCGATCGGCCACCGCGGACGGGAGATCGTCATAGCGCAGCCCTACGACCCACTGCGCAAGTTGCCGGCTGAGAGATGCCATAATTGCCTCCGCTACGTTGCTGAAGTTTTGCCGCTCGTCTGGGAAATTTGCTAACGAGGAAATATCGGACGGCCTGGGGCCCGTGGACATTCGGACGCTCCAGCCCCTGGAGCAGGATCATGAATCAGGCCGCCAAGGCCAAGGGTAGTTGGGTGGTGTACGCGGGGAATCCGCCGCTTTCCGCAGCACGGTGCTGAAGTGGAAGCTCCCGCTGATGCGCAATCTGACCTGCTGCGCCTGGGCAGTTGTTCCCTCAGGGCCTTGTCTTCTTGGAACAGGTCAACTCCTTTGATTCACGCTCCATCCTCGGTCGGGCTTGGCGGGGCCCCATGTCTCCACAGTCCCGCGCCGGCTTGACAGAGGTATCTCGGAGCAATTGCGGGAGTTAACACCAACGTCACAAAAATTGGCTCGTTAACCGCCCAATTCTTCACGCCCAACTTGCGTCGTTCCCGCGAATGCTTGGCCAGGAAACTCTGTCTGCCGGGCCGCGTTCGACGCGGACCAGCCGGGCCGAAGACGGCGCGGCTGCCCTTCCCAATGGTCGAAACGAATTGAGGTAAACATGAACAGTTCTCTGCTGCCGGAGCGTCCTGCCAAGAGCATTATATCCCGTACACGCATCCGGGTGCTTATAGTCCTGGCCCTTTCGGCGCTGGGAGCGGTATTGACTTGGCCGGGCCCGGCCTACGCTCGCAGCGGCAACCAACAACGTATCCGGCACAACCTCGGCATCACCACCGACCAGGAAGGAACTGGGGCGTGTGGACATTCAGCTCCACCCAGAGTCAGCGTTGCCGTCTCCGGAGGGGTGGTAGTCGTGTTCTCCGCTTATTCAGGCTGTTGGACTGGAGGTTCGCGGGCGGGAGCAACCCACCACGATCCCGCCCGCGGCTGAAGGCCGCGCCAGTTGCGCCCGCGACAGAACCGCAGACCGCCGCGCCGCAAGTCGCTATCAGCAACGAGGCCGGAATTGACCCCAGGTGCACCTCCATCAGCCTGGACCGCCACCACTCGTGCGGCATCTGTACGGACGGATCTTTGGTATGCTGGGGTGCGTTCGTCCAATGAAGGAATAATGGACAATGGGGCGGGGCCGGTTCCCCGCCCCCGTCAAGGCGTCCAAAAGTGCACATCTATTGGGCCATAGGCTTCAAACTCTGGAGCGGGGCCGACCACCCTGAAGGGTTTCCTGCCGCGGGGTGTCCAACTCCGGACGCTGTGGGACGGGTTCCTGGGAAAATTGTGAGAAGGAAGGCGTCGAGGTAGGCATGGCCGCCCCGCTGGAGCACAAGCACGCCCCCCGGGACCCGGGCCAATGGGACCGCTTCTGGCAGCAGTTCCAGTACCGGTGGGAGTGCGACAACGATGAGATGGATGACATCTGGGTCGAGGGGCAGTCGTGGACGGAGCCGGCCTGCGGATTCATCCCGTCGGTGCTGACCCGCCTGGACCACCTGACCGCAGCCGGCTCCGAGGACCCGGAGATCTCCCTTCAGTCCATCTCGTGGACCTGGACTGAAGGGAGAAGCGGCCATGGTATTGCCGTACCTGGATGGGGCAGAGCGGTCCTCGGGCAGCCGCCAGGCCAGCGGTACAAGCTCCAAGTGATGAATGATGCTGGAATCCCTCTCCCTAACCACTCTTACTGACCTGGCCGGCTTCTCCGGCCAGGTTGGCGACATCCGCCAGTCCCTCCTGTCCCTGGGCCTGTTGATCATAGTTGCCAAGCTGGCCGAGGGCGTTTTTCGCCGGCTGCACCTGAACTCCATTGTGGCCTATGCCTCGGCGGGCATCCTTCTGGGACCAGTGCTGCAGGTGCTGACCGGTTGGTCGGTGCAGCCAACGGGCCACATCGACCTGCTGCTCACCCTGGGGATCTTCATCTTTTTCTTCCTGATCGGATTGGACGAGATCGACATCTCCAGCTTTGTGGCGACCCTGCGGGGCCACTACTTCCTGGCCGCCATTGTGTCCGTGCTGTTCTCCCTGGGAGCCTCCGTGCTGGTAACCAGTGGCACCCTCCTGCCTTTGGGGATATCCCTCTCCTTTGCGGAGGCCCTGGCCCTGGCGGGGATTCTCTCCATGAGCAGCCTGGGCATTGTGGCCAAGGTCCTGGCCGACGAGGGGCGGCTGCGGGAACCCGTGGGTCTGCAGATATTCACCGTCGTGGTGATCGCCGAACTGCTGACCCTCCTGGTGATCGGATTCAGCATCGGCGACCACACCCACGAATTATCTGCGACCGGGATCCTTGTCCTGGTCGTAAAGATTGCAGCCTTCGCGGCCCTGGCCTGGGTCCTGTCGGCCCGGGTGCTGCCCCCGTTGGTGGGTCTGCTGCAACGGGTCATCCGGGTGCCCCAGCTTTCCCTGGGGCTGCTCCTAGGCACCCTGTTCCTCGTGGTGGACGCCGCCGAGTTCATGGGCCTGCACGGGTCCCTGGGCGCTCTCCTCTTCGGCGCTTCCCTTTCCGGGCTGACCTACCAGGTGCGCTCGGAGATGATGCCGGGCCTGCGCAGCGTCGCCGAGGGTTTCTTTGTGCCCCTTTTCTTCGCCTCCGCCGGTCTTTATTTCAGCCTTACCTTCGTGACCATGCCCTGGTGGACCATGGCGGCCCTCGCCCTGATCCCGCTGCTGGGCAATTTCCTGGGGGCTTTCCTGGGAGCCTACCTGTCCCGGCTGACGGTGCCCTACGCCGTGGCTTCGGGGCTGATGGGAAAGGGGGTCGCCGAAATCGCCCTGCTGCTGGTCCTCCGGGAGTCTGGGATCATCGACGAGGTGGTGTTCTCCTTCCTGGTGCTGGTGATGTTCTGCTACATCCTGCTGATGCCATCGGTCATCAGCTTTGCGGCGGCCCGGGCCAGCCGGAGCCAGGCTGCCTCGTCGGTCCCGGACGACATTCCCGAGGGCATCATCCGTTTCGTCCTGCACGACATCAGGGTTGACGACATCCTGGACCGGCTTCGGCCTCATCCCAGCACCTCCATGTCGGTGCGTGCCTTCACCGACAACTGGGCCACCCCCAACCAGCACGACTACGTGGTGTTGGACGATGATTCCGTGCCTGGAATCGTGTCCATCGGGATGTTGCGCTACCTGCCGGAGGACGCCTGGTCGACCACGACGCTGGGCCAGTTGGTCCGCCCCGACCCTCCGGTGGCCTCGCTGGACGAGCACGTGGAGGATGTGCTGCAGCGCATGGCGGAGAGCAATCTGACCGCCCTGCCGGTGGTCGACCGGGAATCGGGAGGCTTCGTTGGGGCATTGACCAGCCGGGACATACTGGAGCTGGTGCTGAACCGGGGGCGGGCGTAACTCCCGTCACCCCCCGCCGCGCAGAGCCTGCCCTCGCGTAGGCGGGGGCGGAGACCCAGACCCCGGTAAAAGCACCCCCCAACAACCCCGTCTCCCCCACCCAACCTCTTCCGCTCCCCACAGCCGCTGAGTTGGACCACTAAAACAGAACGCTGCCTCAGTCACACGGCAGGTTGACGCCGCAGGCAGCCCCCATCATACTCAACCCACACCCGGCCCAACATCAGGAGCCATCCAATGACCACCGACGAGCGATTGACAATTATTGAGAGTGCGGTCGTTCAGCTTATAGATTCCCTCCGCCAATTGGCGGACACGACCGCCGAGCATCACTTCGAACTTGCCGAGCACCGCCAAACCCTTGCCCGGCAAAACGAGGAAATTGCACGGCACAGCGAAGCGATGGTCGCGATAGTCGAGACCCTAGCCCGGCATGATCAACGACATGAGGACTTCCGCGAGAGTATGGAGGAATACCGCCGGGAAGCCAGCCAGATGCAGCGCCTCTGGGTCCACTTGGCCCGCAAGAACGGCTGGCTCGAGGACGAAGACTGGCCTCCGCCCGAAAACCCTTAGAGGGTGTGTTAGAAATACCCAGTTGCCCTCCCGTCACCCCCGCGCAGAGCTTGCCCCCGCGCAGGCGGGGGCGGGGATCCAGACCCCGGTAAATCCTCCCCCAACAACCCCGTCTCCCCCACCGGCCCTCTCTCTCGTCATCCCCGCGGGGGCGGGGACCCAGACCCCGGTAAAAC
This sequence comes from uncultured Dehalococcoidia bacterium, assembly GCA_951812535.1. Lineage (GTDB taxonomy): Bacteria > Chloroflexota > Dehalococcoidia > Lucifugimonadales > UBA3495 > CATOSK01. The sequence continues at coordinate 33,411 of CATOSK010000005.1, forward strand.
ATCCCCCACCTGCCCCGTCTCCCTCTCCCCCCACTACCGCACTCGGAAAAGCACCACCATGTTGGTGAAAACACCACCATGCAGGTGCCGCAATCCGCTCCCAAACCCCGCCGCTCGCAGCCCTCCCAAATTACTGACACTTGCCCCTTGCCAAGCCTGGCGCCGCCTTTCTACGATGATTGCAGGTCTCTCAATCCCCAGACCCAAGAGCCTGAATCCAACCCCGTCACCGAGGCAAAAAGCGACACAATGCGACAAAAAGCGACAGATAATAATTCTTCCGCCCTTACTCCTAGACAACGAAAGGCCCTGCCCATGGTCGTGTCCTCGACTTCGTTGGCCCAGGCCGCCCGCGACGCCGACGTCCACCGCGCCACTCTCCACCGCTGGATGGAAGACGACAAGTTCCGCGAGGAACTGGTCCGCCTCCGCCAGGAAGCCGCCGAGCTGGCCCGCTCCGAGCTTCAGGAACTCATGCTAGTCAGCGTCGCAGTCCTCGCCGATGCCATGGAAAACGCCGCCAGCCATGACGTCCGCGTCCGTGCCGCCCGCACCGCCCTCTCCTTCGGCATGCAGCTCAACGAAATGAAAAAGCTCCGCGAAGAGATTGATACCCTCCACGATGCCCTGAAGATCTGGCAGACCCACTACTCCAAGCTGTGAGGTATCCAGGTTATGAAGTCCGGCATCTCCTCCCTCCGCCGCCGCATGGTCCTCGCCCGCACCCACATCGTCCTCGACCGGTTGGGGGAGCAGTTCTGCATCGAGTGGCACGTCGCCCGGGTTGACAGGAAGCCCCTGCCCGAATGGCGTACCTTCACTCGCCGGACCTACGCCGCCGGCATCATGGTTCCCAACCTTTTCCCTCTCATCAACTATCTTGATAGCTGCCGCGAGAAGGACGAGGACCCGGCCCCCTACAAGCTGCGCATGATGATGGCCCCCTGGACTTCCCCCAACATTTGACCCCCGGCCCCGTTTCCGCCGGATGCAAAACACCCCGGGGCATTCGCCCCGGGGTGCGCCGTCCTTGCCGGACGTTGGTTTGCTTGCTGGGTTGCTGGCCTACTTGAAGTACATCGTGCTTACCCGTATGCGCGGGTCGTAGCGCGGCGTCCACACCAGGTCCTCCGACAGGCCGTACACCGCCTGAACGTGGAAGAACGGGATGAACCAGTACTCGTCGTGGGCCCTCTGCGCGATGGCTTCCATCCGCTCCCGCCGCAGGTCTCCCAGCGGGGTCTCCTGCGCGATGCGGATCTGTTCCTCCAGGTCCGGGTAGCAGACCCGGCTGTTCACGTTGAAGCAGCTCAGGCGCAGCGTGCCCTGCCGGGCGAAGTCCAGCTGCTCGTTGGAGGTCGCCGTCTCGTAGTAGTGAGTGGTTGCGTTGATCGGGGGAGCCGGCCCGCGCTCGGCGCAGTCCATCGCCTCCGCGTAGCCCTCCTGCCCGTTGAACTTGCCGCAGCCGGCCCGCCGGTGGTTGGTGGCCTGCGCGTTCTCCAGGACCTGCACGGTGGCGTTTACCCCCACCTCGTTCCAGTACCCGACGACGGCTTCATGAAGCTCCACGTCTCGGTACACCCGGCCGCTGCGGGTGTGAATCCGGATCTCGTTCTCCTCGTCATACCCGGCGTCCGCCAGCAGTTGGCGGGACAGGTCCGGGTCGTACTCGTAGGGCCTCGAGTTCTCCTCGGTGATGCCCAGGGTCCCCGGCTGGGAGATATTCCCGAAGCACTCGTTCCGGCCGTCGTAGAGGGATTCGACAATCGCCTGGCAGTCAATGGCGTGGGCCAGGGCCATGCGGACTTCCTTCTTCTTCAGCTCCGGGTGCCAGATGTTGTCGGCGACCAGGGTGTATATCTCGTTGGTGCCCGACTGGATGGCCTGGGGGACCACCTCGGCGTTCTCAAAGCCGATGTTGTCGGCCCAGTCGGCCTCGCCCGTCGAGACCATGCCGGCTCGGACGAAGGCCTCCGAGCGCCAGAGCTGCCGGACGGTGTTGATGGCCGGGTAGGTCGTGGCGAACACGCCGTCTTTGGGCTGGTAGTCTTCAAAGGCTTCGACCGTAATTTCCACCCCCGAATTCCAGTTCACGAACTTGTACGGGCCGTTGCTCACCACGGTTCTGGCCCTTTCCTCTTCCGAAGCGCTCTGGTACCAGGCTGGCGCCGCGAACTTGGCGAACATCGCCTGCCGCGGGAAGATGGGACATGCCCGGCTCTCCCCGCCCGCATCAAGGCAGAGCACGTCCACTGTCAGGTCGTCCACCACCTCGCCCTCGACGAAGCTGTGCTGGCTGAACCCGCCGCCGTTCAGTCCGGTGCCGTTCTTGTCGATCCCGAACTTGGCCGCGTCGGCGTTCCACGGCTCCCCGTTGTGGAAGGTGATTCCGGGGCGTAGGAAGAACCGCCACCGGTCGGAAGACACCTGCTCCCACCGGTCAATGCCGGTCAGTCCCTGCACTTCAAAGGTCGTGCCGTCAATCCAGGTGAACGGGTCCACCGTCAGCTCCTGGCAGACCATGTGGTCAATATTCCCGCTGCACTCGTCGCTGTGAATGTCCATGTTCACCGGCTCGCCGCTCGTCACCACCGTGATCGAGTCCCGGCTGGAAACCGGAGCGGGAGCTTCCACCGCCGGCTGTGGCGCCGCCGTGGGTGCGGGAGCCGCAGATCCGCCGGATTCCGACGGGGCAGCCGGCATGGCAGTGGGAGTCGGCGCTGCAATCGCCACCGTGGCCGTGGGTTGGGGAGCCTCCGAGGCTCCGCTGGCGGCTCCTGTCGAGCCTGCCGGTTCTTGAGATCCCTGCGACGGCGTGTCCGAAGGACTGCCGCAGGCAACGAGGATGACGGCCAGCAGCCCGGCCAATGCCATTATTAAAATCGCGCCCTTCTTGGCGCCTTGGGTTGGGTGTCTCATCAACTAAATCTCCATATCAAGCTTGGTTCCCGTTGGATCAGCCAAAGATTATTGCCTTCCGGTTCCCCACCTCCTGGATTTCGATAATAGCGCAGAATGTAATATAAACCAGTCACAAAGTCAATTGAGTGTTACTCAAACCGAGAACCAATAATGACTATTCGCAACCCTATGGATCCTGTCCCGCCAAAACAAAAGGCCCCGGGACAACCGTCCCGGGGCCTCGCAGCGGCCCGAAAGCCGCTTTCGCCGGAAACCTACTGCGTAAAGCGCATCGTGTTGGCCCTGACTCTGGGAGCGTACAGGGGTTCCCAGTCCAGGTCTGCCGACAGGCCGTAGATGACCTGCACCTCGATAAAAGGTATGAAGATATACTCGTCATAGGCGAAATCGAAGATCTCGACCATGCGCTCGGTCCTCAGGTCGCCCACCGGGGTCGCCGTCGCCTCCTGTACCTTCTCGAAAACTTCCGGGAAACAGGCCCGGGTGCTCGTGCTCAGGCAGCCTACCCGCCGGTTGGCCTGGACCTGGCCGTCCAGCATCTCGTTGGACGTCGCTGTAACCAGCATGTGGGATGTGGCGAACGAAGGAGCAGGAGGGTCACGCTGGGCGCAGTCCCAGACGCCAATGTAGTTCGGTTCCTTGGCGAATTGGCCGCAGCCGGCCAACTGGATTTCCCTGGAGCGGTTGTACTCAAGGAGTTGGAACTCGGCGTTGACACCAACTTCGGCCCAGTACTGGATGACCGCTTCCTGGAACTCCTCGTTGCGGCAGCAATTGCCTTGCCGGCTGTAGATGGTTATCTTGTTGCCCTCGTCGTACCCAGCCTCTTCCAACAATTGCCTTGCCATTTCCGGGTCGTAAGGATATGGCTGGGAGTTCCGCTCGGTAACCCCGACCGTCCCGGAGGGGTTGATGTTCCCCCAGCACGGTATGCCTTCCAGCAGGGCGTCCGTGATAGCCTGGCAGTCAATGGCCAGGTTGAGGGCTTGCCGGACCTTCTTCTTCTTGAGCTCCGGGTGCCACATGGCATCCGGGATCAGCGCGAAGACCTCGCTGGTGGTGGAAAGCTTGGCTACCGGTACGTTGTTCTTGTTGGCAAACCCGATGTCCGCCGACCAGTCCGCCTCGCCGGTGCGCACCATGGAAGCCCGGACCAGCTCCTCACCCCGCCATACGTTGGTCACCGTCTTGATGTGGGGGGCTTGCCCGTCCACGACCGAGCTGTCGGGGTTCGGAACATAGTCCTCATAAATCTCCATCTGGATATCGATGTCCGGGCGCCATTCCACCAGTTTGTAGGGGCCGATACCGTAGAGCTTTTGGTTTCGTTCTTCATCTGGGGCGGAGGCGTACCATCCGGGGGCTTGGAACCGTCCGAAAATCAGGCCACGGGGAAGAACAGGGCAATCTTCTTCACACACGACCCTGACGGTATATTCGTCCACGACCTCACCGCTGATGGATCCGTGGTAGCTGTAGCCTGATGAGGCATTGTCCACGTTGCCGTTTTGGTCTAACCCTGCTTTGGCAGTCTCGGCGTTCCACGTCTCGCCGTTGTGGAACTTGACCCCTTCGCGCAGGGTGAAATCCCAGTTCTTGCTGTCGACCTGTTGCCAACTATCTACACCGGAGAGAGTAACCACCTCATAAGTGTCGCTCGTGATCCAGGTCATCGGCTCGTTTACGATAGTGTCGCATACAGCGGTATAGATCACCGCCGTGCAACTGGTGCCCCAAGGATCCATGCTTCCCGGCTGTTCCGGCATGACGAAGGTCAGGTGGTCCTTGGCGCTCGTCGGCTCAGCGGGCTCGGGAGCGGGGGCAGATTCGGCTACTGGTGTGGGTGGGGCAGAGGAGTCAGTGGACGCTTGGGGGGCCGCTGCTGGCGCGGCCGCCGCCGGCTCAGCTGGGGGTGGAGCAGCATCCTCTGCCGCAGTCCCGCAGGCAACCAATAGCAAGACCACAAATACGGCCACCACCGCTGGCCAGGATCGATTCCAAGACAGGGGTCCTCGTCTACCGTTCATGAAGCAACTCCCGTTTGGTTATTACGAAACCCGTAGCAATTATGCTGTTAGTTGGATCGGATTTAAGTAGATAACCTCCTTTCATCACTTCGGTACGTTATAGATAATGAACAATCGAATGTCAAGAGGATTCATTAATAATATAATGGATCGAATAATCATAATATCTCAATATACGCTAATATATTAGCGTATATCGTATCCCCATCCCTCCAACCACTATCCGAAGATACCAAAAAAGGCCCCGGGACAACCGTCCCGGGGCCTCGCGTCTACCGAAATCTGTTTTGGCCGGAAACCTACTGTGTGTACCGCATGGTGTTGGCCCTCAGCCTTGGAGCATACAGTGGCTCCCAGTCGAGGTTGTCCGCCATCCCGTAGACCAGTTGCACCTCCAGCAGCGGTATGAAGACATGCTCATCGTGGACGAAATTCGCAATTTCAACGGACCGCTGCTCGCGCAGTTCTCCGATGGGAGTTTGCGAGGCCACTTGCAGCTTCTCCCACATCTCAGGGAAGCAGGCCTTGGAGCTGGTATGGAGGCAGCCCATCCGCCCGTACAAACGCACCAGGACGTCCAACTGCTCGGTGGAAGTAGCCACGGTGTTGGTGTGGGACGTGGTGAAGGCGGGACCCGGTGGGTCGCGCTGGGCGCAGTCCCAGACGCCGATGTAAGACTCATCGTCCTTGAACCGGCCACATCCGGAACTGGTCAGTTCCTTCAGCCGGGTGCGCTCGACCAACTGGAACTCGGCGTTGACCCCGACATCCTGCCAGTATTGCACCACTGCTTCCTGGAATTCCAGGTCCCGGCAGCAGTTGCCCGGGCGGCTGTAGATAATGATCTTGTTGTCCCTGTCGTACCCAGCCTCTTCCAACAACTCCTTGGCCCGCGCCGGATCATAAGGATAAGGCGCGGTGTTCTCGGGAGTCAGGCCGGCCGAGCCGGAGGGCGATATGTTACCCCAGCAAGGAAGACCTTCCAGCAGGGCATCGGTGATTGCCTCACAGTCTATGGCCAGGTTCAGGGCTTCCCGAACCTCCTTCTTCTTCAGTTCCGGGTGCCACATGATGTCCGGTATCAGGGCATAGACTTCAGTGGTGCCGGACTGTTGCCACTTGGGGACGGCTCCCTTGTTCTCGAAACCAATGTCGGCGGCCCACTCCGCTTCACCGGTCTCCACCATGGCGGAACGCACCAGCGGTTCGTTGCGCCAGGTATTGGTCACGTACTTGATATGTGGCGCCTGACCGTCCACGATGGATGTGTCCGGGTTGGGCACGTAGTCCTCGTAGATTTCCATCTGTATGTCAATACCGGGTCGCCACTCTATGAACCTGTACGGACCAATGCCATAAACGTGGCGGGACGACTCATCCTTCGTCACCGTCTGGTACCACTCCGGGGCTTGGAATCGGTTGAAGATCATGCCCCGTGGCAGGTTCGGACAATCGGCGCCGCAGACCACCCGCACCACGTACTCGCTGATAACCTCGCCGGTAATCGGTCCGTGGTTGCCGTAGCTCTGGGACGAGTTGTTCACGTCCCCGTTCTGGTCGATCCCCGCCTTGGCGGTAGTGGCGTTCCACGGTTCGCCATTGTGGAACTTGACCCCCTGTCGCAGGGTGAAGTCCCAGTTCTTTGCGTCAACCTGTGCCCAGCCTTCAACACCCGACAGGGTTACCACTTCGTAGGTGTCGCTGGTGATCCAGGTCATCGGCTCGTTGACGATTTCGTTGCACACCGCCGTGTCCAGGGTTGCGTTGCACGTCGGATTCCACGGGTCAACGCTCCCCGGTTCAGCGGCCATCACAAGGGTGATACTGTCCTTGGCTACGGTGGTCTCCTCAGGTGCTGGCGCGGCTTCGGCTTGGGGTACCGGAGTGGGTTGGGCAATTTCCTGGGCCGGTGCCGCCGCTGCCGCTGGTTCCGCCGCCGGTTCGCTGGCGGGAGCCTCGGATGCCGCAGGCTGCTGCGCCGCAGTCCCGCAGGCGACCAGGATTAAGACGAGGCATGCTGCCGCTGCCAGTGGCCAGGATAAATTCCGGGACAGGGGTCCTCGTTTACCATTCATGAATCCTCTCCTGCATGGGTGTTACGAAATCAGTTGTTATGATGCTTGTTATCAAAAGCGTTATCGGCAATTATCCCCCTTTCTTTAGTTGGGTACGTTATAGATAAAGGACTCTCTGTTGTCAAGAATAATACGTAACAATGAGTGGGGTGACGCATCGCAAAAGCAGTATCAATCTTCCAAACCAGCGCAAAGCCGACAGTCATCCATCGGCCGCTACTAATGGACATCAAAAGGCCCCGGGACGGTTGTCCCGGGGCCTCGCGTCTACCAAAAGCTGTGTTTGCGCTGAAAACCTACTGGGTAAAGCGCATCGTGTTGGCCCGCAGGCGCGGAGCGTACAGAGGTTCCCAGACCAGGTTGGCTGACATCCCGTAAACCAGCTGCACCTCGACGAACGGTATGAAGATGTGCTGGTCGTGGATGAAGTCGGCGATCTCCCCCATGCGCTCCTGCCGCAGGTCCCCCGGTGGGGTGGCCTTCGCTACCAGGAACTTCTCCCAGATCTCGGGGTAGCAGGCGAACGAGCTGGTGTGCAGGCACCCCACCCGCCGGTTGGCCTGGACCTCGGTATCCAGCATTTCGTTGGAGGTGGCGGTGGTGCTCATGTGGGACGTATTGAAGTTGGGGCCCGGGGGATCGCGCTGGGCGCAGTCCCAAACTCCGATGTAGCTCTCTTCGTCCTTGAACCGGCCGCAGCCGGAACTGGTGATTTCCTTGCTCCGGGTCCGTTCCACTATCTGAAGGTCAGCGGTGATCCCGACTTCCCGTAGGTAGTTGAGCACGGCTTCCTGGAACTCCGGGTCGCGGCAGCAGCGACCGGAACGAGTGTAAAGAGTTATCTCATTGGCTGGGTCGTATCCGGCCTCCTCCAGCAACTCCCTGGCCCGGTCCGGGTCATAGGGGTAGGGAGCCGAGTTCCGCTCGGTCAGGCCCACCGTGCCCGAGGGAGAAATGTTCCCCCAGCAGGGGATCCCGTCCAGCAGGGCATCGGTGATGGTCTGGCAGTCGATGGCCAGGTTGACGGCCTCGCGCACCTTCTGCTTCTTCAGTTCCGGGTGCCACATAGTATCCGGAACAAGGGCGTAAACCTCGCTGGTGCCGGACTGCCGGAACTGGGGCACCTGGTCCTTCTTGTCAAAGCCGATGTCGGCAGCCCATTCCGCCTCACCCGCCTGGATCATGGAGGCCCTGACCACCTCTTCACCCCGCCACACATTGGTGAGGTACTTGATATTGGGGGCTTGGCCGTCGACGATGGACGTGTCCGGGTTGGGCACGTACTCATCATAGGCTTCCATTTGAATGTCGATGCCCGGACGCCATTCAATCAGCTTGTACGGACCGATGCCGATGACAGTGCGGCCCCGGTCGGTTGAACTGGCCGAGGCGTACCACTCGGGAGCCTGCATCCGGCTGAAAATCATCCCTCTGGGCAGGATGGGGCAAGCAACTTCGCAGTTGACTTCCAGAGTGTAGTCGTCCACTACCGTCCCCGAGATGGGTCCGTGGTAGGTGTAGCTCTGCGAGGAGTTGTTGACGTCCCCGTTCTGGTCCACGGCGGCCTTGGCGGCCGTCGCGTTCCACGGCTCACCGTTGTGGAACTTCACGCCCTGGCGCAAGGTGAAATGCCAGGTATCCTCGTCAACCTGTGACCAGCTTTCGATGCCCGACAATGGCACCAACTCGAAGTTGTCGCTGGTAATCCAGGTGAATGGCTCGTTGACGATTTCGTTGCACACCGCCGTGTCCAGCGTCGCGTTGCAGTTGGGGTCCCAGGGGTCCACACTGCCCGGCTCGGCTGGCATTACGATGGTTATGCTGTCCTTGGCCCCCGTCGTATCGACGGGTGCGGGCGCGGATTCCGCTTGGGCCACCGGCGTAGGTTGGGCTGGCGCTTCGGCCGGTGCCGACACTGGTTCGGCCGCCGCTGGAGCGCCGGGTTGCTCTGCGGCTGTGCCGCAGGCGACCAACATCAGAACAAGGAAAACTGCTAATCCCCAGTGCCATATCCTGGTTTCGGAAAAAGGTTCCGGTTTTCTTCTCATATACATCCTCCTGCGTGTTGAATCCGGATTCATGTGTATTGATGTAGCAATTTGCTGTCTTTAGTAAAAAGCATTGCACCAATATCAGTAGTACGTTATAGACATGGTGGAGAAGCTTGTCAAGGCGGGTTCCGCCGTTTCCAGCAAGGGTGACGGGGATGTTCTGAATCCAAAAATTATGGCCCGCCGCCCACATGCCACGGCAAGCTAGCCACCCCCACGCTAAGGAAGATCGGAAAAGAAGAGCGCCCCGGGTTAACCCCGGGGCGCCGGAAAGACCTGATCAGTCAGCCAGGTTACTGGCTGAAGTACATGGTGTTGGCCCTTATACGCGGAGCGTAGTGGGGCTCCCACTCCAGGTTGGCGGACAATCCGTAGATCTGCACCACCTGGAAATTCGGATAGAAGTGGAAGTCGTCATGTACCCGGTTGGCGATGGCTTCCAGCCTCTGCCTGCGCAGGTCGCCGGTCGGGGTCTCGATGGCTTCCTGGATCGCTTCCTGTAGGTCCTGGTAGCAGACCCCGCTGCTGCGGCTGTAGCAACTGTTGCGGAGGAGGGCCTGCCGCGAGTAGTCCAGAGACTCGGTGGAAGTCGCCGACTCCACTATATGCTGGGAGGCAAATTCCGGGGGTCCAGGTCCCAGGTTCTTGCACTTCTCGTGCAGATCGTTGCCCGCGGCGTTCTCGAAGTCTTCCCGCGTCCGCTGGTGGCCGCAGTTGGACCGTTGCTTGGCGGACCGGACCGACGATTCAACCACTTCCAGGTTCGCGTTGATGCCTACCTCCCGCCAGAACGTTACGACCGCCTCGGCGTACTCAACGTCCTTGGGAACACGGTTAGCGCGGATGAAGAGGTTGATCTCGTTATCTTCGTCGTACCCAGCTTCGGCCAGCAGTTCCCTGGCACGGGCGGGGTCATAGGGATACGCAGCTGTGTTCTCTTCGGTGATGCCCACGGTACCGTCCTGGGCCAGGTTGGTGTGACATTCCAGCAGACCGTCGAAGATCTCTTCCATCAGGGTCGGGCAGTCGATGGCCAGGGCCAGAGCTTCCCGAATCCCCCGCTTGCTCAGCTCGGGGTGATGGACAGTGTCGATGGTGTAGATGTAGACCTCATTGTTGGTCCCGGATTTCCACTTAGGGACCCGGTCGCGGTCCTCCAGGGCGATCTCCGCCCAATCGACTTCACCGGTTTCCAGGGCAGAGGCTCGAACCAGGGGCTCGTTGCGCCACTGCTGGATAACGGTCTTGATGGACGGGGCGCGCGAATAGATGGTGTTGGGGTTGGGGTTGTAGTCCTCGTTGGCCTCCAACTCCACTTCCACGCCCGAGCGCCACTCCACGATCTTGTAGGGCCCCAGGCCCACGGTGAAGCGCTCAATGTCGTCTTCGGAAGCCTGTTCAAACCAGCCTACGTCCTGGAACTTGGTGAAGATCGTGGTTCGCGGAAGAATCGGGCATGGGTTGCCGCAGACTACGTCCAGCGTGTAGTCGTCAACGACTTCTCCGCCGATGACGCCGTGGAAGCTGAAGTCGTTGGAGTTATGGTGCCCGCTGGTCTCTTCGTCGCCGAAGTAATCAATCCAGAACTTGGCCTGGGTGGCGTTCCAGGGAGCGCCGTTGTGGAAAGTAACCCCTTCCCGCAGATTGAACCGCCAGCGGTCCGGCTCCAGTTGCTCCCATCCCTCGATGCCTGTCAACCCGACCACCTGGTACCCGTTCAGGTCGTCGATCCAGGTGAGGGGGTCGGAGACCATGTCGTCGCAGACGGTGTTCTGAATGTTTCCGCCGCAGTTGGCAGAAGCTGCTCCGATGGTGGTCGGCTCTTCGTTGGTGATGATGATGACCTCGTCCTGGGCGGACTCCGGTTGTGTCGGGGGGGCCGGGGTAGGTTGGGGAGCTGCGGTGGGAGCTGCGGCTTGAGTCTCGCCGCCGGACGCCGCCGGCGCGGGAGCCGTAGTGGGTGGTATGGCCAACGCCGTCGGTTTGGCTACTTCAGGCGCGGGCGCGGCCGATCCGGACGCAGCGGGTTCGCTGCTGTCGGTGGGAGCCGTCGGGCTCCCGCAGGCCACAATCAATCCCACCAGCAAAATACCCAAGCCCAGGAGCCAGCCATGCTTCGCCTTCCCTATGGTTCTGCTGTTGTTGGACATTACGAAATTTCCCTTCCATTTGTTGGGGACGTTAAGGACCGTTGCTAGGGGTTGCCACAAAGATCGATACTTTCACCCCCCGAGAAGATTTCGGGTACTTATAGGTTAAACGGAACGGCATTGTCAAATGCCTGCAATAGGATGTTTCTACGGCGTATATGCGACGACATCCAGACTCTTATTACCGTGAACATCAACAATTAATGTAACGTCCTCGCCGGGTGCGGAAGGAAACGCAAGCGCAGTGGGAAAAATGCAACACCCCGGGAGTTTCCCGGGGTGTTGCGGTAACCGGATGGGTCGAGGGGCTACTCGGTGAAATACATCGTATTGGCCCGGATGCGGGGCGCGTAGGTGGGTATCCATTCCAGGTGCTCGGACAGGGCATAAACCGAGACCACCTGGAACCCTTGCACGAAGTGGAAGTTGTCGTGCACCCGGTCCGCAATGGCTTCCATTCGCTGGCGGCGCAGGTCGCCCGTCGGGGTGGCGTTGGCTTCCTCAATCGCGTCCTGCAGGTCCTGGTAGCAGATGCCGCTGCTGCGGCTGAAGCAGCTGTTGCGCAGGACGGCCTGCCGGGAGTAGTCCAGCGACTCGGTGGAGGTGGGACCGCCGCTGATCTGCATCGAAGCGAAGTTCGGGGGCCCGGGGCCCAGGCTCCGGCACTTCTCGTGAAGGTCGGCTCCGGCGGCGGCTTCAAACTCTTCCCTGGTCCGCTGGTGGCCGCAGTTGGAACGGCCGGCTGCCCCGTAAACGCTGGACTCGACCACGTTCAGTTCGGCGTTGATCCCCGCTTCCCGCCAGGCACTTACCAGGGCCTCACCGAACTCGGTGTCCTTGGGAACCCGGTTGTTGCGCATGGTCAGGGCGATCTTGTGGTCGCGGTTGTAGTTGGCGTCAGCCAGCAACTGCTTGGCCCGTTCCAGGTTGTACGGATGGGGGGCCGAGTTCCGCTCGGTTATCCCAACAGTGCCCGGTTGAGCTATGTTGGCGTAGCAGTTCACCAGACCTTCGAAGATCTGCTCCAGGATGGTCTGGCAGTCGGCCGAGATGTTCAACGCTTCCCGCACTTCAATTTTTCTGAGTTCCGGGTCGTGTACCGTGTCCATGGAGAAGCGGAACACCTCGTTGTTGGTAGCGGACACCCACTTGGGCACCCGGTCCCGGTCGTCCAGGGATATCTCGGCCCAGTCGGCTTCACCCGTCTCCAGCATTGAAGCCCTCACCAACGGTTCGTTGCGCCACTGCTGGATAACTGTGTTGATAATCGGCGGGCGGGAGAAGATGGTGTTGGGGTTGGGGTTGTAGTCCTCGTAGGCTTCCAGCTCGATTTCCAGTCCGGACCGCCATTCGACGACGCGGTAGGGACCCAGACCGACGGTGAACCGCTCTATGTCCTCTTCCGAGGCTTGCTCGAACCAGCCCACGTCCTGGAACTTGGTGAAAATGGTGGTGCGGGGCAGGATAGGGCAAGCCTTGCCGCAAACCACGTCCAGGGTCAGGTCGTCCACCACCTCTCCTCCAATGACTCCGTGGAAGCTGAAGTCGTTGGAGTTATGGTGTCCACTGGTTTCCTCATCTCCGAAGAAGTCGATCCAGAACTTGGCCTGCTCGGCGTTCCAGGGAGCCCCGTTGTGGAAGGTGACGCCTTCCCGCAGGTAGAATCTCCACCGGTCGGGGTCAATCTGCTCCCAACTCTCGATGCCTGTCAGCCCTACCACCTGGAAGTCCTGCTGGTCGTCGATCCAGGTCAGGGGATCAGAGGCCATGTCATCGCAGATTGTGTTCTGGATGTTGCCGCCGCAGTTGGCCGAGGCCGCGCCGATGGTCGTCGGTTCCTCGTTGGTCACGAAGATGACACGGTCCCGGGCGCTGGTGACATCCGGCCACGCGACTGCGGGAGCGGGAACGGCGGTGGGAGCAACCGGCGCCGACCCAGATGTTGTCGCCGGGGCGGTCGACGTCGTAGTGGCTGGGGAAGTGGACGAACTCGCAGATTGGGTCGTGGCCTCCGATCCGCTGGGCGCGGCAGGCTCAGCCGGAGCCGCGGTCGGAGCGATTTCCAGAGCCTGGGGTTTGGCCAGCTCAGGCTCTGCAGCGGTTTGTGGTTGCGAGGCTTCTCCTTCTCCGGCCTCCTGCGCCGGCGAGGAAGTCCCGCAGGCCACAACCAAGCCCAGCAGAAGAATGCCCAGCCCCAGTAACCATTGGGCGCTTAGTTTCCGTTTGGGTTCCTTCGTTTCGGACATCAGTAAAAGTTCCCCTTTTGACGGTGGCAATGAGGTCATTGGATTACGATTTACAACTGATTGTATTAATAAATGCCACCTCCCACGCGGATTTCGCATATTTATAGTTGAGGGGCAATCTATTGTCAAGCGTGAACCCCAGCGACGGACTGACACTTTGCGGCTTAAGAAAAGCAACAGGGGCACGGAAATCCGTGCCCCTGTTCGTCATGGACGGGAAATGGGGGTTGGTTAATCGTCGCCGGCGACGGCCTCCGGTTCCTTGTCCTCGATGGGTTGGCCAGTCTTGGGGTCAACCTCGAAGGGGCTCTTCAGGTCCAGCTCCTTGGCCATTTCGCGGACGGCGGGGATGACCTCCTGGCCCATTAGACGCAGGCTCCGCATCTGGTCCTCGTGACTCATCGCACCGTCGCCGTCCCAGAAGAAGACGCTGCCCGGGCGCAGGTACTCAAGGACGTGGCGTATCTTTGGCAGAACCGTCTTGGGAGTCCCGGAGATGATGCTATAGTCGGCCGCTTGATCCTCGTAGGGGCGGCGGTTGGTCCCGAAGCGTCCCGCCGGTCCGAAGGCGGTGGCGGAAAGGCGGCGGGAGGTCCGCGAGGTGTGGCCAGGGAGATTCATGATGGCGGGATTGACCTGGCCCTCGTTGCCGGAAAGGAAGGGGTTGCTGACGCCGGACAGGTACTTGCGTCCGACCTCGTCGGCCTTTTCCTCGGTCTCGTCGACGTGGACCTTCCAGAGGTAGGCGACGTTCTGTGTGCCGGACTTGTGGCCGAACTCGGCGGCCGTGTCGTGGTAAAGCTGGAAGGCCTCCTTGGTGGGTTCCAGGCGGGTGGCCAGCAGGACCAGCGGGTACGCCTTCTCGGCGGTCCACTTGACGGTCTCAACGCTGACGGTCGACGGAATCCAGATGGGCGGGTGGGGCTGCTGGAGGGGCCGCGCCCAGGGATTGACGTAGCGGTAGTGGTAGTGCTTGCCCTCCCAGCGCCAGGGGCCTGGGGTGGTCCAGGCTTTGATGAGGAAGTCGTGGGCTTCCTCGAAGCGCTCCCGGTTGAAGTGGGGGGGAGCGTTGTGGGAGTAGCTCTCCCGCCCGCCGCCGCGGACAAAGCCGGAGACGAGACGCCCGTGGGAAATCATGTCGATCATGGCCAACTGCTCGGCCAGCCATAGGGGGTCGTCCCAGATGGGGAGGACATTGCCGAGGATGATGATCTTGGCCTTGTTGGTGATACGGGCGAGGATGGATGCCCCGACGTTGGTCACTCCCTGCATACAGAAGGGGGTGCTGTGGTGCTCGTTGAGCATGAGGGCGTCGAAGCCCATCTCCTCAGCGTAGACCTTCTCGTCGAGGTAACGGTTGTAGAGGCTGGCGCCGACCCGGGGGTTGTAGTGCTCGTTGCTGATGCTAAGGTCGGTGGACTGGGTGCCCATCAACCCGGAATTGTCGTCCTGCCAGGGCTGTTCGGTGAAGTGGCCAATGAGCATATCGACACCTCGTGGTTGGGATGCGTTGGGCCGAAGGGTGCTCCGGGGGGTTGTTGGGCCGAGTTTAGCATCGGCCACAGGGGTTAGCAAGGATAGGATGGCGAGAAAGAATTCCTGGTCCGTTTTGGCCCATTTGGGGCCGATGGCTCCATGGGGCGCCGGGCTGGAGAATTAATTTCTGTCGCATTCTGATGCATTTTGTTGCATTTGCGGCGGCCCCGGTCGGGTCAGAGACATGGGTAGGGATGGCCTACATCCATGGTAGGGAGCTGGCAGCGGGGTTGGCAAGGGGGAAGTGTCAGTTGAGCTCCCAAAGGGATGTGACAAACGATGAAACTTTGCACTCCACTTGCAAATTTCGATGGGTTCTCGGTTAGCTAAGTTCGGTGCAACGCAGAGTTATGCAACGAAGTTAGTTGGAAATCCAACCAGTGCGAAAGTCCAAGTGGCGTATAAGAGCGAACGTGTTGCACCAGTCAATATTAAAGGCATTGCATACATCTGGGATGTGGCGGTTGGCCCGGGTTTTCTTGGGCTTCGAAATTTCGTTCGTCACAACGCAGCGGTCAACTACATCCACTAACGCATAAGCAATCAGAAAGGGATCACGGCCTAATTTTTCGACTTCTGCGTCGGTCAAGTCGTTCGCGTACCCTTCATCAGTCACCAATTCCACGAGATCCCGCCTCACTTCTTCGCCCAAGAGCACGTTTTCCAGATTCTCTCGCAGCCATTCGACAACGGCGTCCGCGCGATTAGACCTAGGTAGCATCACTTCTTCGAGTGTTTCCACCGGCAGTTTCAAGAGACCTCTATTGCCCATTTCAGCTAACCAATCCCAAAATTCGGGAACCCGATCAACGGGGTAATAGTATCGATTGGCATCAATCAATATGTTGGCATCGAGCAGATAAAGCACCACACCCGCCTAAAACGCCCCGTTGGCGTCCAGCAAAGGCTCAACTTGCCTAGGTCTCACGCCAAGAAGTCGTGCCGCCTTAGAAGTCGACAGCGCGTCAGATGCCATCATCGTACGAACAAATTCTGTCATCTTTGTTCCCAGTCTGTGGCGACGAACCAAATAGAAACTCGGACCCCCCTCTCGTTCTCGTGCTAAGGCGCGAACCTTCTCCCGTTCTTCTTTCCATTGCGCCCGGAATGCGGCGTTCAGTTGTCTGAAGTATTCTTGACTAATTAGATCAGATCGGTAGGCGTGATAAGCCACCATGGTACGGCTGACGTTCGTTTCGGCAGCGAACTGGCTAATCCTTGCGGATATGGTAATGAGGTCATTGCTTTCGTTTAGGTTGAGCTTAAGAAGTTCGTTGCCCGGTAACAAGAACTCAGCCGCCACCTGATCACAAAACCTCTCTACTTCGTTGTCAGAGTATTCTGAGCTCACTCCAGTTTGACCAAGGATGATATGAACTGTCTCATGCAGCAATGTAAAAGACCAAGCCGGACGAGCATCTTGATCGTTAATTACTAAGAACGGTGCTACCGTGTCTGCGATAGAGAACCCTCGGAAAACGTTGACATCGATCGCGGAACGGTAATTCCCCAAATCGCCTTTTAGCAGAACAAAAACCCCCGCGTCTTCAGCACCCTCGCGAAGCAAGTGGAACGCATCCGATGCGCTCCGTTCGGAGCGGAATGCGGTCAAAGTCACACCCAATACACTTCGAAGAGACTCCAATACGGTCGGTAGCCCGTCTTCCATTGAGCAAGAACCAACAAAACTCAGACGGTCAGCTTCCTCTTCGTCTTCCAGAATAGCTCGAACCATGCTTTGTCGAGCTGTAATGTCCCGAACTAACGTGTCTAGCAACGCGTCATCAGACGGGGTATGCTCTGAAGAAAGTGTGCGGAAGTCAATTCCCCGGTTCCCTTTTGGCGGGGGCTTGGACAAATAAAAGGTGAGCAAAGGGCGATGGTAGACATCCGCCATCTTGACAATCTGGGGACGCGTCGGCTCTTTGACACCCGTCTCCAGAGCCACCATCTTGTCAACTGCGGAGGAACTCCGACTGTCCTGAAATCCTAGTTTCGTTGCGGCATCAGGTTGAGAAAGGCCAGCGGTTTCCCGTGCCCAAACTAATATCTCTGGATTAACGTTTGGCATATTGGTGCCTCGGGTCAAGTGCCACGAAAAGCGCATTAACCGTTCGTGTACGGCAGTCCGACTTCCCTACCCCGAAAAGAACCCCTGACCAACTCCACGAACCGTTGCGGGTGCTCCACCTGGGGGCAGATTATTCCCAGATGGAAGCCGGAGGGGATGACACAGCTTACCATAGCGGGTATTGACTCCCAGCGGTTGCTTGGCCGGCTAGGTATCCATCGTATTCGCCGAGAATATCTCCTCCAGCCCCACCCGCCGATGCGTCAAGCCCTGCTCCTCTCCATACCGCGCTATCGTCTCCAGGGTCTTGCGATTGGCGGCCATTCCGTAGGGCATGGGGTCGGAGGGGAGGGATTTCTGGGCTTGGATGGGGAGGTGTCCCAGCTGGAAGTAGGTCTCGATTAACCTGCGGGACGGCGCCAGCAGTTGCTCCTTGGCCGACAGGAAGGCCTTGTACAGGTTAAGCGCCACCCAGGGATGGGCCTCCAGCACCGACCGCCGGATCGCGATGCAGTGGTTGATCGGCAGTACGCCGGTCTTCTGATAGTAGCGGGCGCTCTCCGCCGTCGGGTCGGGAAACAATGGCCGCATAGTGGGCATGGCGTCCACGGAGGTTCCGGTGCGGTCCAGCAGAGTGTGTCCCGCGATGTGGATGCAGACCCCGTCCAGTTCCCCAGCGGACAGCAGGGAAGCGATGCTCTGGCCGGCGGGAATCTGGTTGATCACCACATCACCCGGGGGTTCGTATCCGAACTCGGCTCCGATGCTGTCCAGCCGCTCCTGGTACCAGATATAGCTGTCCGTGTCGGCATCAAACTCGTCGTGGAGGACGCCCCTGGACCAGACGGCGGCGGTCATCATGTATTCGGCGACACCGATGCGCTTGCCGGGGAGGTCGTCAACCGACTCGATTCCAGAGTCGGCCCGCACCTGGAAGCGGGTGTGGTGGAAAGACCGGAAGGGGAAGACGGGGATGGCCACCCAGGGGGAGTTGCCCCGCTCGGCCAGCATGAGTAGCGCGGTAACGGACATCTGGGCCACATCAAACTCGGCAAAGCGTAGTTGCCGCCAGATGAGCTCTCCGGAGTAGACGTCGGAGGGGATGAGGTCGATCCCGTCGGGCCTCACCGAACCGTCAAGGACCAGGCGGGTCAGGTTGCTGGGCTGCTCTGACACGGCCAGCGCCAGGCTCAGTCGGATATTGGTCATGGGGGGAACCTCCAGGGTCAATTGGAGAAGGCGGGCCTGCTGATGCCTGCCGAATGTCCCGTTATGTACTGGAACCCACCACTATCCGAAAAACCCTCCGACCAACTCAATGAACCGCTGGGGGTGCTCGACTTCGGGGCGATGGCCGCAGTTGTCGATGATTTCCAGACGGGCACCGGGTTACCTTTTCTCAAGCTGCAAATCTGACAAGTCCAGGTTCGGGGAACGCCGGGAAAGATACAGCATTTCCACTCCCACTACTTCGTTGTCTTTGTTGTAGTCCAGTACTACGCCGGGGGATACCTCTTCCGACTCTACTATTGGGGACGTGTCCAGGCGCAGGTACAGAGCGTCGGCCGAACTGTCTATCGTAAGTTTCATTGCAATCCTCTGGCGGCGCTGCCGAAAAACGTGGTTACTACTCGCCACGGTGTCGCCCTGGTGTTTGCGGCTACCCGTAACACGCGATTGCCAAATTCTGGAATCGGGCCAAAGAAGCGTTCTACGTCCGGGTCGTTTGGGTCTGGCAGCCGGAGGGATGAATTTTCCAGGACTCTTTCTACCCACTCCGGCAGAATTTCCCGCTCACCCATCATGCTTAAGGCATGTACGGTGTATCTTAAGTCCGCCGCTATCCGAAAAACCCTCCGACCAACTCAATGAACCGCTGGGGGTGCTCGACCTCCGGGCGATGGCCGCAGTTGTCGATGATTTCCAGGCGCGAGTTGGGGATGGAGTCGTGGTAGAGCTGTCCGGCGCTTAGGGGGACTATGGGGTCTTCGCGGCCCCAGACGATCATGGTGGGCAGGCGCTTGAGACGTCCCAGCAGGTTGGGCAGCGCCGGGTAGTGCATGTAGGGACGCCAGCTCAGGCGGCAGGAACCTTCCAGGGACGTTTCCCAGTTTTCCATCTGCTCGGGGGAGGGCTCGTCGGGGCAGATGCTCTGGAACTCTTCCACCGCGTCCGGGTCCAGCAGGCTGCCGGTGATGTAGGCCTTGGCCACCACCTGGAAGATGTCGAAGATCTCGCCCTCCGGCGGGCGCACTCCGGCGGCGGCGACCAGCGCGAGGCGCTTGAACTGCTGGGGACACATGACCGCCATCTCGGCGGCCAGCCAGCCGCCCAGCGAGAACCCAAGAACGTCGACACCCTCCAGCCCCAGGTCGTCCAGGGCGCCGAGATACCATCCCGCGAGGTCGTGGAGGTTCATCACCCAGTCCATCTCGTCGGAGTCTCCGAATCCGGGATGCCAGGGGATGTAGAGGGTGTGATTCTCGGCCAGGGCCTGGTGGTATCGCAGCCAGCCGGGGTGGCCCATTTCGTCGTGCAGAATCAGCAGCGGGTCCCCGGAACCGCCCTTGATGAGCTTGATCTGGGCGCCGGCTACGGTGACCATTTCTTCGGTAAAGGTGGTGGATGCGGCGGTCATGGAAACTCCTTAGCGAAACGAGCATACGCTCCGGCGCGAGGGGCCGGAGGGGTGGTTCGGGGGGGTTGGGTTGATTGTCAGAGAGGGGACAACGGTTGTCAAGGATTGGGGGTGGGGCAGCACATGGATGTGCTGGAAGGGCACAAGATCATTTCACGAGCAGCCCCTAAGACAACGAAGAGATGTGGGTTTATACTTTTTCTAAGGCAGCGATAAACTCATCGAGTTGACCACTCACATTAAGTGCGTGCCACCTAGCCTTGGTGTAAAGCTCCCGAAGTTTGTTAGCTTTGACCTCGTTTTCACCCGTGGACGTGTAGTCGATTTGCTTGTTTTTGCTATCACGGATGCGGAGGGTTACCCTCTCGTCAAATTCACCATATGGCCCGTATTGAGGGGAGTCCTTGGAAATACTTACAGATAACTCCCCAATCCGAACTACAAACTCGTTCCTGTCCATACTGGGTGCTTCCCAAGACACTTTGCCCTGTTCGGTACGCTCAAGCAATCTAACCGCAACTTCAGAAATTTTGGGCATTTTCGTCCTCGATCGGTCCACAGAAACTAGACCCACACTAAGTTATCGCCTGGAAGTCTGAACGGCAGTCCAAAATACCAGGATGACCTTGACTATGTTTGGCTAAGATCCCCAAGCAGGCCATCCAACTGTTGGTCAATATTTAAAGCAACCCGTCTTGCATTCTTGTACAGAACACTGAACTTATCACCTATTTCGCTAGGTTCTAGCGTATCAGCGCCATAACTTTCGACTTCCCCTCCTTCCTTATCGAGTATCTGGAGAAGAACACCCTCTTCAGGATAAGAAGGGTGCTGGTGAAGCGACACTACCGCAGAAAAATCCCCTACCACTGCGACGAAGGATGTCTCGACGGCGGTGGGCTTCCACCAAATCTTTTCTTGTAGAGTCCGCTCCAATAACTTGTCGAACACTTGAGCCATTTCTGCCATATCAGTTACTCAACTGGACCCCAGTAAAATAAGTCGAACTTGCTAAAGACTGTAAGCTGGTCTGGATCTCATTCAGCTTTTCGTCGAATTCACCGACTCGAGACGGGTCGGTCCCTTCGCGTAACGCTCTTACAACCGCGTTTTCCATCGCCGCCAGTTGGGGTATCGCTTCCTTGAGGATCAAGGATTGGGTCTCAGTCAACGGGGAATGTCTTTCCGCAATGTCAGATACTGTAGAACGCAACGGCTGGTAGTTCTCCAGGCAAGCTTCCCAACTCTCCTCCCGATGCAACAGTTTGAGGCGCTGGATGGCAGATATTGCCTTCTGTAAATCAACCACGGTCAAAATGTTGGTTAGGCTATCTTGGGTTTTCTGGCTGGCTCTCTCTGATGCATCGGCGGCAGTTCTGGCTTTACGCGCTTGGATGAATGCGCCGATGCTAAAAACAACACCAATCGCCGAAAATATCAAAGCGGCTATGTTGACGACAGCTTCCCAGTTAGCCACGAAAAAATCCATAGGTTCCACCGATATTATACAACCCTGCACTCGCGGGACGTCCCTATAGATGACCGTTGCTCTACCCAACTGCCGCGACCGTCCTGCATCGAGTAAGACGGCCGGATGGGTTTAGACAACGAACCGCCCGCCCTGGCACCCCAGGGCGGGCGGTTCTTACGTTTGCGACGACGGTTGGCAGCGTCGGGGAGATGGATTTAAGGGCTGGCTATCGTCTCTCCGCTGCCGGGGATGCGGTCTCGGTTGTGCCAGACGACCTCGGCCTCGCCCCGCTGCTGCATACGGGCCAGGTCCTTGCTGCAGTTGTGGTGGTTGCGGGTATCGTGGCCGTTCTCGGCACGGCACCACTGGACTACCGATTCCCACCAGACGTCGTTCACCGTCACCGGCTTTCCCCCCTGCCTGCGCTGGCGCCCGGCAGGTGCTGGGGCTGCCTCGGCCCGTTCCGGCACGGGCGGCGGAGGCGGTATCTCTATCGTCACGGCCGTAGGCTGGACGTCCTCAGTTTCAGGGATCACCTTGCCGCAGTAGGGGCATTTTTCCCCCGCCACGTACAGTTGCAGCATCTCGGTGTCCTCGTTCCACCGCCAGTGGGGTATGGTCGAACACGCCAGACACTCGAAGCAGGCCCCATCGTCATCCCCGCCCAACCTGGTCAAGCCAGTGCCGCAAAAGTAACAGAAAGAGCCGCGTTTCATTCCAGTTTCCTCTTTTTCCTGTGGTTGCCAACCCCTTTCGGGGGTACAGACCGGGAACCTCGGGGCCCGGTAACGGCGTGGACATTATAGCCACTGCGAGCCGGTTCGTCACCCGGCCCGCTCAGCTCAGGCTCCGCACCCGGAACATCAAGGCGACGCAGACCAGGGTCAACACCAGCCCCGCCGCGCCCATCACGGTTATGGCTGTGCTCACCGATGTTGCGTCAGCGATCCAGCCGATTCCCAAGCTTGAGGCTACCACGAATCCCTGTCCGTAGGAGCGGAGGCTGGTGATGCGGGACCGCAGGGTGTCCGGCGCCAGTTCCTGGATCAATGTACCGTTGGTGGTTCGGAAACCGGACTGGCTGAATCCGAAAGCCGCTACGAGGATTACCGCCGGCACTATCAATTGGACCTGGGCCATGATAATCACAAGTATCGAGCTGGACACTGCCAGACCCAGCACGACCCATCCTTTGCGGAAAATGAAGCCAAAGGAGGCTATGATGAACGCTGCGAAGAAACCGCCCAGTCCGTTGATGGCCAGCAGGGACCCTCCGATGTCCGCCCCCTTTTGAAGGATTTCATCGGTGTACACCGGCAGCAGGAACATGAAGGGCTGCAGCACGACGTTGGGAATCAGGCCCAGGCAGATCAGGTTGAACAACGCCCTCTCGCCCCGCCAAACGTATACGATGCCTTCCTTCAGGTCGGCCATGACTGATCGCCGTCGCGACCTGTCCCCACCTTCGTAGTAGGGGGTCTTCATGGGGATAAGCGCAAGGACCATGAGGACGTAGAAGACGGACTCGAGGACGAAGTTCCAGAAGAAACCCAGGGAGGCGATGAGCAATCCCCCAATGGCAGGTCCGACCAGGCGGCTGCTGGTGATGGTGAAAACGTTGGTGGCCAGGGCGTTGCCCAGGACTTCGCGGGGTACGGTGTTGGCAATCAACGCCTGCCGCAACGGCATTGCAAAGGAACGGCATACTCCCGAGATAACGACGTAGGCGTACGCATGCCAGATTTCGATGCGGTCGGACAACACCGCGAATGAGAACAGCATGGCGCAGGCGGCCATGATGCACTGGATGGTCATCAACAGTTTGCGCCGGTCGACCCGGTCTCCTAACACCCCCGCCCAGGGCCCGACAAAGAGGCCGGGGAGGGTGTTGATTGCTCCTACACCGATTACCAGCAGGGACGAGGAGGAAGACTCGGAGGAAAGTCTCTGGACCAGCCACCCCACGGTGAGCAGTTGCAGCCACTGGGCGTTGTTGCCGCAGAAGTTGCCAATCCAAAGGAAGCGGTAATTGCGATACCCCAGCCAGGTGTCCAGGGTGTGCATCCGGGGCAGGGCCGGCAGGTGCAGCAGCTTCATCAGGTTCCGCCATCGTCCAATGAGCGCTGCGCCCTGGCGCTCGGAACCGGGCGGAAAAGCACCGAATGAATCATGGTCGGCAGCATTGCATCAGTTTACATTATAAAAATGGTTCGGCAATATCAAAGAACGTGGGGTACAGAGCTATCGCATTTGAGAGATACCACCATGCAGGTGCCGCAACTCGACACCCATATGCCGTATTGTCAACTATTGACTTGGGTAACTTCTCGGGCATCCATCCCCCACTTTATCAAGGGGCGGCTGGTTCGCGAGCGTCAATGGGTCTTCGAGAACCCAAATGCGATTGCCCTGACGTGGGGTATGTCTCGAGGGACATAACCTGCCCCGGCTAAACCGACAGCGGCGGAACCTCCGCACTCCTGCGCGAGGTTCCGCCGCCAAAGTTTTCGTGGTTGTTGCCCGGAGTGTTAGCCCGAGACGGCTTCCTTGAACCGGGTGATGGCCTCGATGTGCTGGTCCGGTCCCTTCAAGCCGGCCCGCATGGTGTTGATCGACAGGTGGGTAGCTCCCGCTTCGTCCCAGGCCGCCGCCAGCTTGTTCCACTCGTCCGGCCCGCCGTCGTTCAGGCTGACGCGGCCCTCAATCCCTATATTGGCGGGGTCCCGTCCCGCTTTCTCCGCCAGTTCCCGCATCTCGCCGATCTTCTCCTGCCCCTCGCTGTCCGGCTGGAACTGCGGAAACCAGCCGTCACCCATGCGGGCCAGCCGCCGGACCACCTGTGGGGCCCCGCCGCCGAACCACAACGGGATCGGACGCTGGACGGGCAGGGGGTTGATGCCGGCGTGGGTTATCTTGTGGTAGCGGCCTTCGTAGTTGACCACATCCTGGGTCCAAAGCAGTCGCAGTAGCTCAATCTGTTCCGCCGAGCGGCGTCCCCGGTTGCCGAAATTCTCTCCCAGGGCCTCGTACTCTACGTTGTTCCAGCCAATGCCGATGCCCAGCCGCAGCCGTCCTCCGGTCAAGACGTCGACCGCCGCCGCCTGCTTGGCGACCAGTGCGGTCTGCCGCTGGGGAAGGATCAGGATTCCGGTGGTCATTTGTATTGTTTCCGTTATGCCCGCCAGGTAGCCGAAGAGAACAAAGGGTTCGTGGAAGGTATCCACGTGGCTGTAAGGACGTTCCCAACTTTCCCGTTTGCTTGCGTCGGCTCCCAGGACGTGGTCGAACACCAGCAGATGCTCGTAGCCCAGTCCCTCCGCAGCCTGGGCGAAGTCCTTCACCGCCGCCGGATCGGAGCCGATTTCGGTTTGGGGAAAAATAGCGCCAAGTTGCATTGTCGCCTCCTGCCTTGCTTTATTTCAGGCTCTCGCCCCGGACGGGTTCAACCGCCGGAACCAGGCCGTGGGTCTTGGTTTCCGGTCAGTATCATGTGTAGCGGTACGTGCGTCAACATCGCTGCGGGCGCGTGTGACACCACCATGCGGGTTATGCAGCCAGGAGTGTATGCCCGGCAAAAATCTCAACGTTCCGGCGCCACCCGGACCGCCCTTGTTTTCGGCGAAATCCTGCTATTGACAGGAAATTGGCGGTAACTTATATATAGGCAGCCTTTGCGAGGGAGGTGACAGTTCACCTGCGTAACGCGTAACCGAATAATTGTTTTCCAGGAGTGACTACGGATGATCAACCAATCACTGGCAATGTTGAAACGACCGGGTTTGCTGGCAGGTCTGGCAATACTGATCACGGCCTTGGCCGTGGCGTGCAGTACGTCCGCCGCCCCCACCGCCGCCCCCACCGTACCCCAGTTCTCGGCGCAGGCGATTCCCGCCGCAACCGCAGTCCCTGCTCCGGAAGCGGCCGCACCGGCTACTGATTCTGGTTCCGGCGCGGCTTCGGCTCCTGCCCCGGCCGCGGCGCCAACTGCGGCACCCCAGCCCACCGTTCCTCCACCTGCGCCAGTCGCGGGGCGCGACACGGCAATTGTCGTGACAGAGGCGGAGCCGGCCAGCGTCGGAGCATGGAGCGAGGGTTGTAGCGCGGAAATCCACAGCCTTGGGTGCCAGGACTTCGTCAGCGACTTCCTCACTTGGCTGGACGACCGCACCAGCGAAATCGTTCCCCTGTCCGGGGTCGAAAGCTGGGAACAGCAAGGCCTGGACCGCTGGCGCTTTTTCCTGCGTGACGGCGTCACATTCCACAACGGGGCCCCGTGGAACGCGGCGGCTGCCAAGTACGGCGTCGAATACAACGCCAACGTGGCCAACCCCAGCGCGTCCATCAGCTGGACCGGCCCCGATGTCAAAGGCGAAGTTGTGGACGACCTGACCGTCGACATCGTCTGCCCGGTGGCCTGCCCCATTTATCCACGCACAGCCCTGTTCGCGGACTTCCAGGACCCGGCGTGGTTCGAGGCCGCCGACGAGTCGGAGCGCTCCCGCCTCACTGTCGGGTTCGGCCCTTACAAGATTATCGAGTACAACCCGGGCGTGGACACCAAGTTCGAGGCGTTCGAGGACTACAAGCCCAACGAAAACTGGTTCTCCCAGGCTCCCAGCATCCAATACATCACCCACACCTACCGAGCCGAGGCGACGGTTCGTGCTTCCATGATCCAGACCGGGGAGGCCGACTGGGCCGCCGACATCGGTTTCGACGAAATCGTCCGGGTGCCCAAGCACACGAGCGGCAAGACCGCCGAGGTCTACACCCTGGTCCTCGATACCGTCTTCCACCCGGAACTGAAAAAGCAGAAGGTCCGCGAGGCTCTGGCCATCGCAATAGATTGCCAGTCCCTTCTGGACTCGCTGTTCGACGGGCGGATTCCCTGTCACGCGGCCATTTCCATGAAGGGGACCGTCGGTATCAATGACGAGAATTCCAAGGTCAGGGAATACGATCCGGAGCGTGCTAAGGAGTTGTTGGCCGAAGCAGGCTACGACCCTGCAAATGCAATCAACGTCAACACCCGCCCAGGCTCCAACATTCGCGGACTGGAACTCATGGAATCAACCGTCACGTTCTGGCGTGATATCGGAGTCACCTCCGAGCTGAATTCATGGAGTGATCTGGGTAAGGCACGCGAGGTCCAGATTTCCGGTTGCGGACGGTTCATTGACGAGCCGGGCTACAAGGAAGCCATGGATTGCGGGAGCCGGGAGCCGCCGGGTCCTTATTTCCAGACCTCCCACGCCTACGAGATCGCGACATCCAACGAGATTCTGGACATGCAGCGGTTCAACAACTCCCGTCTCAGCTGCTTCAGCCGCAGCAGCCGGGTCTGCATTCCCGAGTTCGAGGCCCGCAAGCTCAAAGCCAATGCCATCCCCGAAGGCGCCGAGCGGACCAAGGCAATGGAGGACCTGGCCCAGTTCGCCTATGACGAGGTCTTCTTCATACCTTACTTCGAAGTGGTCTATGTCTATGGCCTGTCGGAAGACATGGAATGGGAAGCCTATTACGCTCCACGGCTGAGGGGAAACACCATGCGGTTCAGCCAGTAACTTTGGGCTAACCCAAGTTGCGAACTCAGCGCCCCCGGGAAAACCGGGGGCGCTTCTTTGTCCGCTCAAAAAGACCGCGCTTGAAAGACCGCGCTTGTAGGATCTGGTTTCCTTGTGCTTTATGCCAGTGCCTTCACCGCCTCGGCCAGTTGGTTGACTTCGTCCTCGGTGTTGAAGAAGTGGAGCGATGCCCGGACCGCCGCAGGGTGCGGGACCTGCCGGACAACGATGCGGTGGTTGTTCCACAGGTTTTCCACCACCGATTTGGGCTCCCATCCGGCCACGGCGAAGGACACCAGCCCCGCCGACAGTTCCGTGTCTTCGGGAGACAGGACGCTGACGCCGGGAATTTGTCGTAGCTGGGCTTTCAACCCTTCCGCCAGTCCGAGGTTGCGGGTTTCTATATTTTCAACACCGATTTCCCCGATGAAGCGGGATGCTTCCAGGAACGCCGCTTGCAGGGGGGCGCTGGATGACCCGCCGACGAACTTGTCCATGGAGTTAATGTTGGGTTCCAGGTGGTCCGGCGTGACCGGTGGCACCAACGCCCTCCCTCCGGTGTGGGCCGGGTGGACCTCGGGGATCAGTTCCCGCTTGATGTAGAGCGCGCCCACCCCTTCGTAGCCGAGGACCCACTTCTGCCCGGGTATGGAGTAGAAATCAAAACCTTGGCCAGCCATGTCCAGCTGGATATGGCCCCCGGTCTGCGCCCCGTCCAGCATGATCAGCGCGCCGTGGGCGTGGGCCATGCGGCAAAGGTCCTCGGCGGGCAGGCGCATTCCGGTGGAGTACTCGATGTGACTGACGAAGACCATGCGGGTGCTGGGAGTGAAGGCTTCCTCGAACTTCTGGAGGATAGTCTCCCTGGAGTCATGGGGATCCAGCGTCACCACCCGAGGCTTTACCCCGTAGCGCTCCCCCAGCATGACTATCGGGACGATAACCGAGCCATGTTCCAGGTTGCAGGTGATGATTTCGTCCCCGGGTTTCCAGTCCAACCCGCTGAGGACGATGTTCAACCCCTCGGTGGTGTTGCGGGTCACCAGAACTTCGTCTATGGAGGCGTTCAACAATCCGGCAGCGGCCACGCGGGCGTTACCCCGAATCTCGCGGCCGGATTCCTGGACTGCCGGACTGGCGGCGCCCTCCTCCATCTCCAGGTCTACCCGGGTCTTCAATGCCTCGGCTACCGACCGAGGCGGTGGGCCGGACCAGCCGGTGTTCATGTAGGTCATTCTGGACAGGACAGGAATCTCCGCCCGTAACTGCATAACGTCCACGAAGATGTCCTCCTTCCGGGGTGTGTTCGGGTTGCCTTGCTCTCGAAAATTTGAGGCCTGGTGCGGAGCTAATCCCCCACCGCCACCTGCCGTCCCTCGGTGGTGGACCGGCGGATGTCGTCCAGGAATTCGTGCAGCTTGACGGCGGTGGCGAAGCTGGGTTCGCAGGTCCCCGATCCGTTGATGGCCTGGCCAAACTGGTAGTACATCTGGCCCACGTTGAAAGCCTCTCCGGCGGGCATCCCTTCCAGCACGCTGGTATAGCGTGCTGGAACCTCGATGGCCTCCAGCCGATCGCTGTTCTGGGCCCCTTCCAGGTTGACTTCCTTAAGCTGGGGTGAGTCGTCGGAGGCAGCCATCAGCGTTCCCTTGCTGCCGTAGACCTCCAGCCGCAGCCCGCTGCCTGCGTAGGGAGTGGACGCCACATGGACCGAGGCCACCGCTCCGTTGTCCAACTGCCCGCTCACCAGCACATTGTCCGGCGAGGTAACGTCCAGGACGTCACCGGTGTCGCTGGCAGTCCACTGCCTGGCCTGGGTGCTGACCACGGACGACACCTGGGCCAGGTCGCCGACCACGAACTGCATAGCGTCCACCGTGTGCCCGAAGGCGATGGTGAGGGTGTTGGCCCCCAAATCCACGTCCCGCTGCCAGGTGCGGTCCAGCACTCGGGACAGGACTCCGCCGCGGATCATACTGCAATGGCAGGACATGACGTCTCCCACGAATCCGTCCTCGATCAAGTCTTTCATGTGCAGCATGGCGGGATTGGCGCGGGCCTGCAGCCCGACCATGTTGACCAGTCCCTTGGCCTGGGCGAGTTCGGCCATTTCGCGGGCCTGGCCGGTGTCCTGTCCCAGGGGCCACTCGGTGTAGACGTGCTTGCCGGCGTTGAGAGCGGCCATGGTGGGTTCGTAGTGAGAGGGGACGCGAAGGACCACCGCCACCGCGTCTATTTCCGGGTGGGCCAGCATATTCTCGTAGTTGTCGAAGGCCAGCCGGGCCCCGAAGGCCTGGGCCGACTCCTCGGCACTTTCCATGCGGGTGGTGCATACCCCGGTCAGCTCAAATTCCGGGCTGGCGACCAGGGCAGGCAGGTGGGAACGGGGAGCCCAGCCCCGGTGAATGTTGGCTCCGATGACACCGATGCGAATCCTGTCGGCCATGTCGTTGCCTCCTCTAACTGCTTTTGGGCCATCCTAACACGGGTTTGACGCGGACGGACAGGGTGGGACAGTATGGGACCGGTGAGGTGACGATTATGACTCTTCCTGAATCCAGCCGTTTCCAACTTGCCCGTGACATCTCCATCTGCCGCGTCCTCAATGGAATGTGGCAGGTATCCGGGGCGCACGGACGGATTGATCCGACAGCCGCTGTTCGCTTCATGTTCGCCTACGCGGATGCGGGGTTCACGACGTGGGACCTGGCGGATCACTACGGGCCGGCAGAGGACTTCATCGGAGAGTTCCGGCGGCAGTTGGCGGAGTCGCGGGGTGAAGATGCCCTGTCCGGCATCGAAGCGTTCACCAAGTGGGTGCCCCGCCCGGGGCCGATGCCGCGTCAGGTCGTGGAGAACAACATTGACATTTCCCTGCGGCGGATGGGGGTGGAGCGGCTGGACCTGCTGCAGTTCCACTGGTGGGACTACCGAGACGGCCGCTACCTGGAGGCCCTGTCCCACCTGGCGGCTCTGAGAGACGAGGGGAAAATTGGGGAGGTTGCCCTGACCAACTTCGATACCCAGCGGATGCGGGAGATCGCCCAGGCCGGCATCCGGTGCGTGTCCAACCAGGTGCAGTATTCCCTGATCGACCGCCGTCCCGAAGTGGCTATGGCGGAATTCTGCCAGGAAAGCGGGGCATCGCTGCTGGCCTATGGGACGGTCTGCGGGGGGTTGCTTTCCGACCGGTACCTGGGACAGCCGGAGCCATCCCGCATGGATCTGACTACAGCCAGCCTCGGGAAGTACAAGCAGATGATTGATGCCTGGGGCGGCTGGAACCTGTTCCAGCAACTCCTGACCGTGCTTCGATCCGTGGCAGACAAGCATGGCATGAGCATAGCCAACGTGGCTGTCCGGTATGTTTTGGACCGTCCGGTGGTGGCGGGAGTTATTGTCGGAGCGAGGTTGGGGGTGGCGGAGCACATATCCGACAACGCACGGATATTCAACTTCAACCTGGATGACGAAGACCTGGAATTCATTGAATCAGCACTGGCGCAGTCTCGCGACCTGTACCGGATCATCGGCGACTGCGGGGACGAGTACCGGCGGTAGGGATTGCCTTCGCCGTGCGGGCACCGGATACTTGCCGGCAACAGATACGAAATCATACAACAGGAGCCGACGATGCAGTTTGGAGTAGTTTTTCCTCAGACGGAGATCGGGGCCGACCCCGGGGCGGTCCGGGAGTATGTTCAGGCCGCCGAGGGGATGGGGTATTCGTACATTTTCATCGCAGACCATGTCCTGGGGGCGGATCCGGCCCACCATGAGCATGTCGTAGGCTCCTACTACACCCACCAGAGCGTGATCCACGAGACGTTCACGACGTTGGGGTTCATATCGGCCATCACGAAGAACGTTGACCTGATTACCGGCATCCTGATTCTTCCGCAGCGCCAGACGGCGCTGGTGGCGAAGCAGGCGGCGGAGATTGACCTGCTCAGCGGCGGGAGGCTGAAGCTGGGCATCGGCGTGGGCTGGAACCACGTCGAGTACGAGGCCCTGGGGGAGGACTTCCACACCCGGGGCCGGCGGTGCGAGGAACAGATGGAGGTGTTGCGGGCGCTGTGGACACAGGAGGTGGTCAACTACGAGGGCCGGTGGCACCGGATCACCGACGCTGGGATAAACCCTCTGCCGGTGCAACGTCCCATCCCCATCTGGCTGGGAGCCGGGGGGAGTGCCAGCCCGATTCCGGTGGGGCGAGTGCTGCGTCGGATTGGCCGGATGTCCGACGGATGGTTCCCCAGCTTCCCACCGTCCGACGAGGGGCGGGAAGCGGTGGCGCGAGTCCGCCAGTACGCGGTGGACGCGGGGCGGGACCCGAAGGAGGTGGGGATGATCGGCCGCTTGCGCCTTCCCGGCAAACAGCCGGAGGACTGGCTGGAGGAGGTAGAGGGGTGGCGGGAGATGGAGGCCACCCATGTTTCCGTTGAAGCACGCCGGGGTGTGCTGGGGTCGGTGGACGGGCACATCGCCGCCATTGAGGAGGCCAAGGAAGTGCTGGGGATTTAGATCCCCGTCCGCCTCTTGGGTCACGGTCAATGAGGGCCTGCGCTTGGTCTCACACACCCTCTTGGACTGGTTACCCATCATGGGCGCGAAAGGGGCGACCCTTCAGGCAAGGCGGGAGTTACGAACAACGGGCGTTGGTGCTATTCTTAGCGCCAAGCAAACAACCGCCTCAAGCCACGGAGAGTTCCCGCGATGTTCGTCATCGGTACCGCTGGCCATGTTGATCACGGCAAATCCACCCTGGTCAAGGCCCTGACCAACATCGATCCCGATCGCCTTCCCGAAGAGAAGGCCAGGGAGATGACGGTGGACCTGGGGTTCGCCTGGATGACCCTGCCCAGCGGGCGGGAAGTGAGCATCGTCGACGTGCCCGGCCACGAGCGGTTCATCAAAAATATGCTGGCCGGTGTGGGCGCCATCGACCTTGCCCTCCTCATCGTCGCCGCCGACGAGAGCGTGATGCAGCAGACCCTGGAGCACCTGGCCATCCTGGACCTCCTTCAAATCCACCGTGGCCTGGTGGTCATCACCAAGACCGACCTGGTGGACGAGGAGTTGGTCGAGCTGGTCAAGGCCGAGGTGCAGGACGCTCTGGAAGGGACGTCATTCGAAGGAAGTCCCATGATGGGAGTTTCGGCCTACACCGGCGCGGGAATCGAGGACCTGAAGCTTGCCATCGACGGGATTCTGGATGACACCCAGCCACGCCGGGACCTGGGCCGGCCCCGGCTCCCCATTGACCGCTGCTTCTCAATCTCTGGCTTTGGCACCGTCGTCACCGGCACCCTGATCGACGGAGGATTGGCGGTCGGGCAGGAGGTGGAACTGGAACCGTCCGGAGTCAGGTGCCGCGTCCGTGGGCTACAGAGCCACAAGTCGCGGGTCGACTTCACCGAGCCGGGGGTGCGGCTGGCGGTGAATCTGTCTGGTGTCGCCCGGAGCGAGGCGCTGCGCGGGGAGATTCTTACCATTCCTGGATGGCTTCGGGCCGCGCGGCGCCTGGATACCCGGGTCCGCATGGTTCCGAACGCTCCTCACGCGCTGCGGCACAACATGGGGATAACTTTTCACCTCTTCACCAGTGAGACCACGGCCAGGGTGCGGCTGCTGGACGCGGACCGGTTGGCCCCCGGTTCGGAAGGTTGGGTGCAGATATTGCTGGATGAAGAGATTCCCATGGTCAAGGGAGACTACTTTGTCATCCGTTCCGCTGAGGACACCCTCGGAGGCGGTCAGGTAGTTGACCCTGCACCCCGCCGCCGCCACCGCCGTTTCGACGAGGATGTTATCGAACGTTTGATGGTCCTCGACGAAGGGACTGGCGAAGACGTGCTGATCAGCATCGCCGATCAGTGGGGGCCCTGCAACCTGACCACCCTGTCGCACCGGGCCAACCTTTCCGCCGAAGACGTCCTGGTCCGCCTTGAGCAGCTGACTGCTGCCGGTGAGATGGTGACCCTGGGAGACCTGTCCGGGGAGACCGACGCCGTCGCGTACTCCCGGAGCGGATGGGAGGGGGTCAAGGCGAGATTGAAGGCATCATTGCAGGGGTACCACCACCAGTACCCGCTACGCAAAGGCGCCCCTACCCAGGAAATCCGGAGCCGTCTGGGTCTTTCCCAAGGCGTTTACCTACGGGTCATCGACCGGGTTTCCGCGGAGGGGGAGGTGGTTGACGACGGACAAGTATTGAAACTCCCGGAGCATCAGCCGGCCCTCACCCAGGAACAGGAGCAAATTGCCGGGCGGTTCGTGTCGGAACTGGAGCGCGATCCTTATTCGCCGACCACGGACTTCGCCATCGAAGGCGAGGTGCTCAACGCCCTGATCGACCAGGGACGGGTGGTGAAGGTTAGCACATCCGTGGTTTTCGCCTCCGGGGCCTACCAGGACATGCTGGGGAAGATCACTGCCCACCTGAACGACAGCGGATCTATAACGGTGGCCGAGGCCAGGACCATGTTCAACTCCAGCCGCAAATACGTTCTACCTCTCCTGGAATACCTCGACCAGCAGAGGGTTACCCGGAGAGTCGGCGACGAGAGGGTCCTGCGTTAGGGGATGGGCCTGGACTTGGGAAAAACGGCGCTTCAGCTCGACCAGGGAGCGGACGCCCTTCACCGTTCCTGGGATGACCGTTACGCCCGCCTGCACAGGTTCATTGCGCGAGCCTTCGAGGTCAAGGCAGAGACCGCGCGGGAACTGACGGCTGCCGGAACGGGCAGACCGTATCTATCCGCCCAGGTTTCAGAAGCACTAATTGGCGGAATAGCCCCCCGGGAGGCCCCAACGGATTGGAGGGCCGTCTCGGTGGATGGGTCCCATATCGATGTTGACCGCCACCTGCCAGCCCCCTGCTTCCTGGTCAACTTGGGCGGATGCATCCTCGACTACGGGGCAAGCCCAGGGGCAGTATTCTTCAATGAACCGCAACTGGCGATCGACCGTGACGACCTGCACCTGGCGGACGAACCGGGGTCCATTACCGAGCAGGCTGTGACCGGCCAACTGCTGGGCGTGCTGCGGGGCATCCGGGAACTGGAACGCCTCGCTGACGAGGTGGAGAACGGTCGGTGGGACCACCCGGTCCTGGCCCTTGTCGATGGAACCCTGGTCCTGTGGGGTCTGGCGGGAAGGATTTATCCTCCCTTTGTTCGGGAAACATTGCTGCACCAGCGATTCCTGCCGGCGTTGGAACGGTTCCGCCGAGCAGCCCGGGAGAGACCTGTTGTTCTGGCAGCCTACGTTTCGCTGCCCCGCACCACCGAGGTTGCCAACGCCATTAGATGCTGCCTGTGCCCCTTCGAAGCATCCCGCTGCTCGATCTCATGCAACAACCGCCGCTCGACCCTTCCCCCGTGCGATACGTCCAATGACTTCCTGGACCGGGAAGTCTTCCGGGAGATCCTGGGACCGGGGTGCCGTTCTCCGGTGTACGGAACGGATCCCGAGGCAGCCCGGGATTATCCTCGTGAGCACCAGATAAGTTTCTTCTATCTGAACACAGGGGCCGAAATCGCCCGCGTCGAGGTGCCCCGTTGGGTGGCGGCGGACGAGTCTCTCCTGGCCCTTGGGCACGCCTTGATTGTTCAACAATGTGATAAGGGGCAGGGATACCCGGTGGCAATTTCAGAGGCCCACGAGCAGGCAGTCATCACCGGGTTGGACCGGCAGTTGTTCCGGCGGATGGTCCTGGAAACCCTGGAAGGACGCGGCCTTCCCACCTATACGTCGGAGAAGGAGCGCTCCAAGGGCAGGCCCTGGTTGTGAGGAAACCGGACCGGGGTTAGGGTGTGGCTTGGCGCCGCCCTTCCAGGTGACCCACGAACTCCTCATACGTCCCGAATTCGGCCACCGTTAGCAGGAAGTCCCCCAGCGATTCGCTCTTCGCCCGCAATTCCTGCACCTGCCCTCCGATCGGGCTAACCGAAGCCGCCCCCGTGGCGTAAGTGCCGTGAAAGGCGAAGTATGCCTGGTTCAGTTTCCGGAGCAAATAGCCGTTAGCCACGAACAATTTCCTCCGTTCTTCCATGTACGCTTCCGCTTCCTCGACTTTCCCCGCTGCCAGCAATTGGTCCACCCGCTTGCGGGTTTCCTGCATCTCCGCTCGAAAATCGAACTCCGCCGGCTCGGCGTCGCGAGCAGTTGCCGGTACCCCTGGGAATGATTGAGTGCTTTCCTGATTGCCAGTAAGCGCTGAATAAGCCATATCCCCCAGCTCTTTACCGGCGATGGTAGCCACCGTTTCGTTCAGGGAAGTCATTTCTCCGCTGTCCCAGAAGTTCCTCCCCAACGGCCGGAAGAACAGCCAGGCATGCAGCCATTCGTGGGCGGTGATCTCCATGGCGTTGCGCAATCCGTACCGGTCGGCAACTACCGCCGGATACAGGGCCACTCCCCCGGTATTGGCCACATAGGCCGAAACCTCTGCATCGAGTCCCTCAACCTGTGCTTCCAGCGCGTCCTTCCCGTCTCCGAACAGACCCGGTTCCAGCAGGAACTCCGCGTCCCGGTCGATGCGCTCTCGAGGAGAAATGACCAGCAGGTGGGGTGAACTGGTCAACACGACGTCCACCGGAGGCATTACCCCTGCCCACGTACCCAGACCCTCCCGCGCTATGGAATCGGTCACGTAACTCTCGACGGTCTCCTCGACTGTTCCCTGCAATCGGGCCTTCTGGAGCCATACCGCGTTCCGGCGCTCCGTCAACGCCGCGGCCTCTGCATGGCCGGGGCTTGGGACCGGTGCGGACGAGTTACCGGCCGCCTCGGGGAATCTGAGCTTGCGTTCCACCGATTGCAGCTCCGTCGCTAACTGGAAGAAGTCCTGGGCCTTGTGCAGGGCTTCTTCGCGCCCTCCGCGATTCCCATCCACAATGCCAACCAGCGAGTCTTCGAACTTCCTGATCCATTTGTCCGGCAGATGACTCAACTCCCAGTCCACGATGCTGTACCGATACGGGGCCACCGCGAGTTCCACGGTGGTGGGGGTGAACTCCCCCACGCTGGCCAGGTACAGGAGAAGCAATAGGAACAAGAGAATGGTACAGCGCAAGAATGCAGTTAACGTGGCGCGGAGGATACGGACCATCGTGGTTGCCTTGTTCAAAGCCGGAAGCGGTGCGCACGGGGTTTGACCTGTTCCACAATTCAGCTTGACACCCCATTTCAACGCCGCTAGACTCAGCGCCGATGCCCGCCGGCCCCATGGCGGGAGTGAGACCCGTAATCGGCATCGGACGGGTTCAACCAACCAGCCATCAGGGAGGCGTCCCTTGTCCACACCCGCTTCGTTCCTGACCGAAGAAATGCGGCAGCAGGCCATTGGTACGGCCAGCGAGCCCGTCAGCATGGACGTGGAGAAAGGGGCTATCCAGAGTTTCGCCGAGGCCATTGGAGATCCCAATCCGGTATACAGCGATGAGGCGGCTGCCCGCAAGTCCCGTTACGGTTCCATCGTTGCTCCCCCGACTTTCCTGCGTTCCATGCGCGCTGTCCGGCCCGAGTTGCCATTCGATATTCCTTTCGAACGGTTGCTGGACGGCGGCAGCGATTGGGAATACTTCCAACCGGTGCGGGCGGGTGACAGGATCACTGCTGTGGCGACTATTACGTCCATTCAGGAAAGGACCGGCCGGCTCGGGTTGATGCTTTTCATGACTACGAAGATTACTTACACGAACCAGTTCGGCGAGGTAGCGGCGACCCAGACCAACACGTCCATCCGTTACTGACATCAACCGGGAGCCTCGGTCCCGTTCCCTGGTCCCCGGAGGAATGGTATCGACTTTATCCCGAACCCTCATGGATCAACGACGCAGCATTAAGACGGAGCATTAAGATGGCCGGCCAAGTTTTCTGGGAAGATGTATCCGAGGGGTCGGAGATTACGGCCCTGGTGAAAAACCCTACCACCCGCCAACTGGTGCAATACGCGGGAGCGTCCGGCGATTTTTACGAAATTCACTACGATAAGGATTTTGCCGAGAGCACCGGTCTTCCTGGCGTGATTATCCACGGTGCATTGAAAAACGCCTTCCTGGGTCAGCTGGTTACGGACTGGGCGGGCCCGTCGGGAGTGGTGAAACAGTTGACCTGCCAGTACCGCGGAATGGATGTTCCCGGCCAGCCCATCACCGCCAGGGGGACGGTCAGCCGGGTGTACCAGGAAAACGGTGAAAACCTGGTGGAATGCCAGATCTGGCTGGAGAACGCCCAGGGGGAGAACACGACCCCCGGCTCGGCAACCGTCGCGTTGCCCTCGCGGAAGGGTTAAACGGCCCAAGCCCCGCCTCACGGCAGGGGCGACCGGTCTATTTCCTTCGCCAAGGTCTTTTGTTATACTGCTGTTCCGTCCGGCCAAGGCCGGACAGCTTTTGTGTGCATAAATGGTTCGGAGGCTGTAATGCCGGCATTCGCCGTGATCGGCGCTCAATGGGGGGATGAAGGAAAGGGCAAGATAATCGACTATCTTGCGGGAGACGTCGATGCGGTCATTCGGTACGCGGGCGGAAACAACGCCGGCCATACGGTCGTAAATCAAAAGGGGAAGTTCGAGCTGCACCTGATTCCCTCGGGAATCTGCTGGCCCGGGGTGTACGGGATAATCGGCAACGGCGTTGTCGTCAATCCTGACGTGATGCGCGGCGAAATGGATGGCCTGGCAGCGCGGGGCATCGACGTCAGCAACGTGCTGATTAGCGAACGCGCCCATGTGATCATGCCCTACCACATCATCCAGGACCGCCTCGAGGAGGAGGCCAAGGGCGCCGGAGCAATTGGGACCACCGGGCAGGGAGTTGGCCCAACTTACGTGGACAAGGTCGGCCGGGTAGGTATCCGGGTCGGCGACGTGCTGGAGATGGATACCTTGGCCCCCAAGTTGGAGCAGGCCCTGGCGTTCAAGAACAAGCTGTTTTCCCAGGTATACGGCGCGGAGAAAGTCAAGCCGGCTGAGATACTGGCCAAGTGCGAGGAATGGTCTGGATGGATGGCCCCCCACGTCCGTCCCACCGAGCAACTGGTCCAGGACATGATGGACGAAGGAAAGAAGGTCCTGCTGGAAGGCGCCCAGGGCACCCTGCTCGATGTGGACCACGGTTCCTATCCCTTTGTCACGTCTTCTTCCCCGTCCATCGGCGGCGCCTGCACCGGCCTGGGATTGAGTCCTCAGAGCATCGCGGGCGTGCTGGGAGTTTTCAAAGCCTACTCCACCAGGGTCGGTAGCGGCCCAATGCCTTCCGAGCTTGAAGGAACAGAAGCGGACTACCTGCGCGAAAAGGCGCAGGAGTATGGGACCACCACGGGAAGGGCCCGGCGGGTTGGCTGGTTCGATGCGGTGGCTGGTCGCTACAGTGTGCAGGTCAACGGGTTCACCGGACTCGTGCTGACCCGGCTCGACATCCTGGATGGGTTCCCTTCGGTCAAGATATGCGTAGGGTACCGGTTGGAGGGACGGGACCTGGACCGGTTTCCGTCGAACACCAGCAGGTTGGCCCAGTGCGAACCCGTCTATGAGGAGATGTCCGGTTGGGACTCGCCGACCGCCAGCGCGACGAGCATGGAGCAGCTCCCCGCAGCCGCCGTCGCCTACATGAAACGGATAGAGGAGTTGGTCGGTTGCCGGGTCCAGATCGTCTCCACCGGCGCAAGCCGGGAAGAGACCATCTTGCGGGAACCGGTCGTCTCGTAGGGTCATTGGGGAAGTCCGGCAGGAATCGAGCGAAAACATGCAGCAAATGGACAAGTTCGGTATCTACCTCAACGCCAGCGAAAACCTCGTGGTGCGTATCAACTCGCCGTACTGGCTGCCGGAAGAGCCGGATTGGGTTATGCTCACCAACGAGGTCAACGCGACCCTGTTGGATATCCGGGCCCTGGCCCAGGAACGGGGCCTGGTGGCCAACGGCGACGCCATAGTCTGGGGCCGGATTCCGGTCAGGGACTGAACCCACCGGCGAAACCCCACCCCCCGTTTCCCTCTTTCATCACCTTTGCTCCAACCTCTGCGCCAACTTGGAAGCCGCGTCTCATGTCGATGCAGGTACGGGAAGGCGTCCAGTGAACCCATGCTCTTTTCCGTCGGCGCCGTAGCGGCATGAACGCTGTCCGGGAAGTGGCGCTCGCCCTGCTGGTGGGTAGGGACCTGGAGCAGGCCCGCAAGCGCATCCGCAACGGCTGGCTGGTGGGGTACCTGTGGGCGGGGTGGAGCTTTGCCGGGGTGATTGCCGGAATCTGGAGCTTGGCCCCGGAAGCCGAAGAGCGCTTGTCCCTGACGCTGTTCATCCTGGCCGTAGTGGAGGTTGGGGTGGTGGCGTTCCTCTCCTACGGAGTGATGCGGCGGGGCCGGGTGGCGGCGGCAACGCTGCTGGTCTATTTCTGGGGAAGCCGTATCTTCTGGATAGCGGCGGGAGCGATAGGACTTGGGGGGTACGGCGAAATATTGAAGTTCGCCATCCTCCAGGTATTCCCGGCTTACATATTCCTGCAAGGGATGCGGGGAGTGTGGACCTGGCATTTCCTGGCCCACCCGGAGTACGAGGGGCCAATCGTTCCGGAGGAGGGAACACCGGACGCCCGTTAGCTCCGCCGCGGCACTGTTAAACAGACTGGAAAAATCGGACGGCACCCCGAACCGGGGTGCCGTCCTGCTGTTGGGCGGAGGGCCGGCGGCGGGATCAGTTGCTGAAGGCGGGCATGACCCCTTCGGCAAACTTGGTCAGTTGGTCCTTGAAGACGTTGAGGGGCATCCCCATGACCGAGCCGAGGTTGATTCGGTCAACTCCCGGGAACTGCTCTTCGACGCTCTTGAGGTGGTCAACAATCAGCTCGGGCGGGCCGCAGAGCCAGGCCTTGCTGGCGACGGCGGACTCGAGGGTGGGAAGCTCGACGCCCCGGGCCCGGCCGGGGTAGGCGACCGCTTCTATCTGCTCCGGGTCGAGACGCATCAGGCCCAGGGGAGCGGCGAATTTCATGGCTTCTTCGAAGTAGGGACGCGCCTGCTCAATGGCCTTTTCCTGGGTCTCGGCGATGAAGAAGCGGTAGCCGAGGGCGATGTCCTCGCCTTTCTTCAGGTCGCGGCCGTGGCTGGCGGCGGCTTCCTGGTACATGGCGATGCGCTCGCTGAGGGCGGGTTCGGGGGTGTTGGCGATGAGGGCCTTGATCCCGATGCGGGCCATGAAGTCGACGCCCTTGGGGTTGCCGCTGACCAGGGGCTGCCAGATTTCCACCGGATGGGTCGGCTTGGGAACGAGGGTGATTTTCTCCAGCTCGTATCCCCGGTAGGGCACGCGGGCGGGGATCTGGTAGTGCTTGCCGTGGTAGGAGAAAGCGTCCTCGTTGAATGCCTTCTGGATGATTTCGATCTGCTCTTCGAACAGTTCCCGGTTGGCGTCGCCGTCCAGCATGGGAGCGCCGAAAGTCTCGACCTCGCGGGAGTGATACCCGCGCCCGACACCGAAGATTACGCGGCCGTTGGAGAGGATGTCGGCCATGGCGAAGTCTTCGGCCAGGCGAATGGGGTGCCACATGGGAGCGATGTTGAACCCGCAGCCGAACTTGAGATTCTTGGTCTGGGTGGCGAGATACAGGCCCATCATAACCAGGTTGGGGATGCACTCGTAGCCCTCGGGCTGGAAGTGGTGCTCCGCCATCCAGAATTCTTCGTAACCCAGGTTGTCCAGGTGCTGGGCGATATCGACCGACCAATTCAGGGCCTCGGCGAGCTGGACGTTGGTGTACCAGCGGTCATTGGCCGGAGTGCCCTGGAGGCCGAGATTGTCGTCGACGACGTGACCGGCATAGGAAGCGCTGAAACCGCGAATCATCGGCTTGTCCTCTAAGGTTGGTTAGGTTGGCCGGGCTGGGATAACCGGCGCCGGCTGGGGAGGAAATCCGGTTTCATAACGCAGCTTCAGGGCACTGCCATGCGGCTGCGGTTATGTCCCGTTGACGGTTAAGGATGCTACTAGGGCGGGGAAGTCTTTGTCAAACCGGGACGATGGTCCACGCGCGGAGACGGGTCCGACTGAATGCAGCCGGGGCCCCGGCGGGACGGCATCCCCGGAACAAAATCAGAACTGCCCTATTTTGTCATGCTTCGTTCCACCGGGACGGTCGCGATAATGGGGACTGCAGCGCAGGAATTCTTGGCAGGACTTTCCTATTGGTGCATTTTGGTGCATTTGGTGATGGGGGATGGCGATGGGAACACCCCGGGTCGGGGAGGCAAGGGGCTGCAATTCCAGCGCTTCAATTAGCGAGACTTCCCTTATTTCCTTCAATGGTGTTGAACCAATCGTAATGAGCGGGCGCCGGGGTTGGGAAGGGCCAGGTGTCAGTGCAACCGGGCAATCGCAAAGTAGCGCTTGGGGGGCGGCAGTTGCCGGAGGGACTGGCCGGGGTCTGGGTCCTCTCTTGCGACTCCGCCTATGCCGCAAGCTAACTTGTCTCAACGGCACTGGCTGTCGCGCGGAGTCCCTCGCGGGGATGAACAGGAGGTAGGCGGCGGGAGTGGCGATTAGCCGGGCAGGGACTTGGCGATAGCCCTGATGCCAACCCAGGGCTATCGCATTTGAAAAGCACCCACATGTTGGTGCCGCAGGTTGATGCCTATATATCCTTTTAACAACTATTGCTTTGAGTAAGTGAGTGACTATCCATCCCTCACTTTATCTAATGGGCGGCTGTACCGTGAACGTCAACGGGTCTTCGAGACCCCAAATGCGATTGCCTTGGATGCCAACCCCATCTGCATTGACCCGGTGCGGGGGGGCTGGTAGACTGCCGGGTACCAATGCGGTGGCGGATTGCTGTGGCGGTAAGCCGGAACCGTTGGGCCTTTCCACAACATAATTCGGAGGGCGTTTGTTGTTATGGTTACGGCAATAAGCGACGACCTTTTTTCGCCGGAGGTCGTGAACCATCCGTATCCCTATTTCGAGCGGCTGCGGAATGAGGACCCGGTCCACTGGAACGAAAAGTACGAGCTGTGGGTGGTAAGCACCTACGAGGACCTGGTATGGGTGGCGCGCCACCCGGAGTTCTTTTCATCGGAGTGGTGGAAGCGGGATCCAAAGCCTCCCTACCCTGAAATCGACGAGTCCGACCTGGGCCTTTACCAGTACGTCCGGGAGTTCTTCCAGGACTGGTTTATACAGCACGACCGGCCCGAGCACATGGAGATGCGGAAGGTCGTCCACGGCTATTTCACTCCCAAGGCCATGGAGCTGTGGCGTCCGATGGTGCAGGATGCCGTCAAGGTGCTGCTGGATGAGGCCGAGGAGACCGGCAGCATGGACGCGATGAAGGACTTCGCGGTCCCGCTGCCCCTCCTGGTGATCGCCCAGATGATGGGCATGCCCAACCAGGACCGGCCCTTCATCCGCTCCCTGGCTGAAAAGCTGCTGTTCCTTGGCCGGGGCGAGATGGACCGGATGCAGCCGCTGGCCGATGGTATCCAGGGTCTCATTGATTACCTGTCTCCGATCGTGGCCGAGCGCGTGGCTGACCCCCAGGATGACCTCCTGTCGGTGCTGGCCGTCGGAGAGAGGGACGGGGTCTATACCCGCGACGAAGTCATCGCCAACGCCATCCTGCTGCTGCTGGCCGGACATGAGACCACCATCAACCTGATCTGCAACGGCACCCGCGCCTTCATTGAACACCCGGACCAGTGGCGCTCGTTCCAGGAAGACCCGGAAGGGCGCATGGTGCGGGCCACGGAGGAATGTCTCCGATACGATCCGCCGGTGCGGTCCATCCAGCGGATTGCCGGCGAAGACGTTGAAATAAAGGACAAGCTCGTCCGCAAAGACGACCGGATGCGCTGGTTCATAACGTCCGCCAACCGGGACGACAAGATGTTCCCCGACCCGGACACCTTCGACATCGCCCGATACCCCAACCCTCACGTGGCGTTTGGTTCGGGCATCCACCACTGCCTGGGCGCCACCCTGGCCCGGCTGGAAGGACAGGAAGCACTGAAGGCCCTGGCTGAACGTTTCCCGATGGTGCATTCGCAGGTTCCCCTGGAGGACCTGGAATACCAGCCCAGCATCACGTTCCGGTCCCTGAAGTCCCTGCCGGTCATCTGGGACTAGGGAGGTAGCGCAATGCCCAGAAAGCTGAACATCACGGTTGACTACAATGTTTGCGTCGGCAACGCCATGTGCGAGACCTTCGCGACCAGCACGTTCGGGTTGAATGACGACCGGCAATCCTACGTAATCGACCCTGCGGGCGACCCGGAGGAGACGGTGCTGGAAGCCGCGGAAAACTGTCCGGTCAGCGCCATCACGGTCGTTGACGCTGAAACCGGAGAGCAGCTCTTCCCCTAACCTGCGTCAACCCTGGAGGCCCCGCCAGACAGGGCTATCCCATTTGGATTCTTGAAGAACCATTGACGTTCACGATACAGCCGCCCACTGGATAAAGTGAGGAATGGATAGTCA
Organism: uncultured Dehalococcoidia bacterium; assembly: GCA_951812535.1. GTDB lineage: Bacteria > Chloroflexota > Dehalococcoidia > Lucifugimonadales > UBA3495 > CATOSK01. The sequence continues at coordinate 76,637 of CATOSK010000005.1, forward strand.
AGAACTTACCAAAGGAATTAGTTGATAAAGGGGTATATGGGTGTCGAGTTGCGGCACCTACATGGTGGTATCTTTCAAGTGCGAGTTCGGCCAAACTGCCGGTGAACGGTGAACACGATGCTGCGGGGTATAGGCGACGGGGGTCTGGATTCCCGCCCCCGCCTACGCGGGGCAGGCTCTGCGCGGGAGTGACGGGAAGAGGGGTGAAAGGATCCAGTCAGACTTCATGCGATTGCCCTGCCTGCGTACCCATTATCTTGAGGGGGCGTGGCGCACCGCGAACATACCCCGCTTCTCCGCATCCCTTCGACCACTCTAACCAATACTAAACGGAGGTTATGCCGTGTCGCGAGTTACCTTAATCCAGCACATCAACATCCAGATCAGCAACCGGGAGCGCACCCGGGAATGGTACGAGAAGGCGCTGGGCGCCGAGTTTCTCGACCGGGGTCCCGCCGCCAATCAGCGGCAACTGCAGCTCCGCATCGGCAACGGTGAAATCCACACCACCGACCACCCCCACCCAACGCCCGTTCCCTCGGTCCACTTCGCCGTGGAGATCGACGACTGGGACGAGTGCATCGCGAACCTGGACCGGCTGGAAGTCGCATACACCACCCACCCGGGCGCCCGCGACCCGGAGAACGCCTGGGGCAAGCGGGACTACAGCGGCGGCCACTTTACGTACATCCACGACCCCGACGGAAACATGATCGAGCTGGTCCACCATCCCCTCGGCCTCGAAGACGCGGACGGCAACCGGGTGGATGTGCCCCATTACGCGGATAGCCCGCGGTGGGGGAAGCTGCCGGAGTTCAGCACCGTTTCCGATTAGTCCCGACAGCGGCGGGCAAGCAAACACAGCGGAACAATGATCAGGCCCAGCGCCCCGAGGCGGCGTGGGCCTGATGAATTCTACAACGTGACGCGGATGGAGACTCAAGAGATGGAATTTGGGCTGTTTTTGGAGTTCCCCATCAGCGAGGGTATGACTCCCACGGACGCATTCAAGGAATCCTTCTCGCTGGTGGACACCGCGGAGGACCTGGGGGTCAAGTCCGTCTGGCTGGCCGAGTATCACTTCAACGCGACCCGGGTCCTCTCCGCCCCGATCACCATCGCCAGCGCCCTGGCGGCGCGGACCGAGAAGATCCGCATCGGGTTGGGCGTAGTGTGCCTGCCACTGGGCAATCCGGTGCGCTTCGCGGAAGAAATCGCCACCATCGACCACATCAGCGAGGGACGGGTGGAGCTGGGAGTGGGCAGGGGGACCTTCCCCAACGTCCACGAAGGGTTCAATGTTCCCTATGGCGAGTCCCGCGGCCGCTTCGAGGAGTCGCTGGAGGTGCTGGTAAAAGCCTGGGGTCAGGAGCCCTTCTCGTTCGACGGAGAATTCTTCAGCTACAACGAACTGGAAGTCCACCCCAAGCCCTACCAGCAGCCCCACCCCCCGGTCCATGTTGGGGTCACCTCCGCCGAGTCCTTTCCGATCACGGGGGCCCTGGGGTTCCCCATCATCGTCAACCCCTCCCGGGTCTTCACCCTGGAGGAACTGGCGGGGCCGGTCCGGCAGTACCGGGAAGCCTGGCAGAAAGCGGGACACCCGGGCGAAGGGCACGTGGGGGTCAGGATCCCGGTCTACGTCGCCGAAACCGAAGAGCTTGCCTTCTCCGAACCAGCCGACAGCGCCATGTTCTCCGCCACGCGCCTGGGGAAGCGGGTGGGCAGCTACGCCGAGTATGGCTACACCACCGGCGACTGGGCCGCTGAATCAGAGCGGATCCTGGGAATGAGCTACGAAGACTGGTTCCGGGACAAGGTTGCCTACGGCACCGTGGAGACCGTCTCCGAAAAGCTGGACCACCTCAAGGAGACCCTGGGGGCGGACCTGCTCATCTACGAAATCAACTACGGAAACCAGATCCCCCTGGAGCGCCAGCTCAACTCGCTGCACCGGTTCAACGAAGAGGTAATACCGCAGCTGTCGTTCTAAGGGTCGCGTCCTCCGTCGCCAGGGTGGGTGACTTGCCTAAGGCTCCTTGGGCGCTCCCTGGCGGCAGTTCCAGCTATCGAACGGTTCCTGCCCGCAACCCTATTCGTTCAGGATAGGGGTTCTTGGCGCCAAGCCTCCAACCATTTCCGCACGGCAGGTAGGGTTCCGCTGTAGGTGGCGCAGCTCAACGGCAACGGGGGTCTGGATTCCCGCCTACGCGGGAAAGACGGGGTTGAAGGAGGCGGGCAGGGCGTGAAACCACTTAAATTGCAACCCTGCCCGCACGACATAGAAACTATCTCGAAACGGGTCAGGAACATGTCGGTTGCCCCTGGTCTTGGCACAGCACGTTCTTTCACCCACATCCTAACCTTCCCCCATCAAGGGGGAAGGGACTTTTGAGATAATTTCATAGTGGTTTGACTTCCCGGTCTGGCCCGGCGTATCGTTGCCGCCTGACCCGACTGCCGGCAACCGTCCCTTCCTTTCCTCTATCACCGCGGCCCCACACTCTGCCCGCCACCGGCCAGCCGGGATTCCTCGGGGGATAACCCTTTGCGAGCATTTTCCAATACCCCGGTACTGGTGGTCCTCCAGAGCCGGGACTTCCGGTACCTGTGGGCGGCCCGCTGGATTCACGAAATCGCCCGGCGGATGGAGCTCATCGTCCTTGGGTACCTCATCCTGGAGCTCACCGATTCCGCCTTCCAGGTGGGGCTCATCTCGGTCTTCCTCAACGGCCCGCGCCCGCCCTTGTCCCTAGTGGCTGGGATGCTGGCGGACCGCCTGGACCGCTGGCGGATTCTGGCCGGAATCCACGTCTTCTACCTGGTGGTCGCCGCCGCCCTGCTGGTCCTGCTCCTGATGGACGTAATCCGGCCCTGGCATGTGTTCCTGGCCATCCTGTGCCAGGGGACCGCCAAGGTGCTGGACGACCCCACCCGACGGGCGGCGTTGTTCGACCTTGCCGGAGAGGACCGTATCGCCCATGCCATGTCCCTGGAAACCCTGACCAACAACGGCGGCAAGATCATCGGGCCTTTGACCGGAGGGTTGCTCATCGCCGCCTTCAACTTTGACTTCGTCTCGGGCGGGCTGTCCTACGCCGCTTCCAGCTTCAAGTTCATCGGGCCCTTCGCGGTGCTCGTCGCCCTCGACCTGGCAGCCCTGGCCTTCATCTTCAGGATGCGCCTGCCGGCCAACGCCGGCGGGGCGGTGGCCCGGGATACGGCGTTCCTGGAAGGCATCAAGTCCGGGATCGGCCACTCCTTCTCCAACAAGTTTGTCCTGGGGGTGCTGACCATCTCCCTGGTGATGAACGCCATGGTCCTTCCCCTGCAGTATTTCATTCCGGTCATCGCCACCGACGTTCTGAAGGTCGGGCCGGCCCTGGGAGGACTACTGGGATCGGCGGAGGGCATCGGGACTTTCATCGGGGCCATCATAATCGCCGCCCGCCGCAACTATACCTTCCACGGACGCTACTTCGTCTTTGGGGCGCTCATCGTCGGGATCGGTGTTGCGGCGGTGGCGTGGTCGCCCTGGTTCCTGGTTTCCTTCCTGCTGCTCTTCAGCGCTGGGGTGGGGCAGGCCGGGTTCAGCACCATGCAGAGCACCATCCTGCTGCTCTCATCTCCGGCGGAGATGCGGGGCAGGATCATGGGCTCGCAGGGGCTGGTCAACGGGCTGGGCCACCTGGTGGGCGGAGTGGAGATCGGCGCGATAGCCCAGGCTTTCAGCATCTCCCTGGCCATCGGGCTCAACGCCGGGGTTGGACTGTTGCTGATGCTGCCGGTGATTGTCCTGACCCCGCTGGTCTGGCGGCCAATCGTACTGTACCGGCGGCCCGCCGCAACGCCGTCAGTTCCCGCAACTCCCGCCGAGAATCGGGGGCCGGGTTAATTCGGCGCATTCTCGCTGCAAGGAGCGGGAGCGGACCGACACGGATACCGGTCAGAAGTAAGGGACCGCTTCCGGTCCCTCAGCGAGTTTGGGCCCTGGACTGGGGTCAGTCCCCCAGGGGAACGACCGCGAAGAACCTGGGCTCGTCGCCCACAACCCGGGTGATGTGTCCCTCCCCGGTCAGGTCCTCCGCCAGGAGAACGCCCCCGGGGCCCACGTGCTTGATTGTTCCGTCGCCCACCTCGATCTCCGCCCGGCCGGACAGGGTGATGGTGTACTGGCGTCGGGGAGCGCAATGCCACTCCAGCACGTATCCCACCGGAGCCACCCGGAACGTAATCCCGCCTTCCTGCATCGGGGTTCCCTCGCCGTAGGAACCTTCGGTGTCCACGAAGGGCTGCATGTCCAGCTCCATCTCCTCGACGTGGGACTTGCCGTCGTCGCCGGAATAAACTCGCAGAATGGTTGCCATGCTTTTCATCTCCTGGGGAGGACGGAATCTCCGTCCCCGTGTATTGGCGGCACCGGTATTCTCCCGGTGGCGGGAGGTTTGGTCAAGGGCTGTCCCGCTGGTGCGGAAGCCGGACTGGTGGGTTATACTGGCGTTAATCATCAAGCCCCCAATTGCGTCGGATTGGCGCTAGGAGATGCGATATGCAATTCGGAATCCTGTACGAGATGCAAAGGCCCTTCAACGGCACGGAAATCGACTGGAACGCACTGTATAAGGAGACCCTGGAGCAGTGCGAGCTTGCCGACCAGGTTGGGTTCGACAACCTGTGGTTCGTCGAGCACCACTTCCTGACCGGCTTTTCCGGATCGCCTTGCCCCGAGGTAATGTTCGGCGCCCTCAGCCGGGTCACCAAGCAGATCCGGATCGGATTCGGGGTCTGCATCCTCCCTTACCATCACCCCGTCCGGGTCGCTGAAAGGGTCGCGATGGTGGACCAGCTTACCGACGGCCGCGTCGAGTTCGGTACCGGCCGTTCCAACGCCTATGAACAAATCGGCCTGGGCATCGACCCGCGCGAGACCCGCTCCCGCTGGAACGAGTCCATCCGAATGCTGCCGGAAATCTGGCAGTCCGAAGGGGAATATTCCTACGAGGGCGAACACTGGAGTGTGCCGGCGCGGCGGGTGCTGCCCAAGCCCTTGCAGAAGCCCCATCCACGCATGTACCTGGCCTGCACGCAGCAGGAGAGCTTCCGGCTGGCGGCGCAGATGGGCATTGGCGTGCTGTCCTCCGCGTCCTACGCCACCGAGATCCTCAAGGAGCATGTCAAGGTCTACCGCGACGCCATCAAGGACGCGGACCCGGTGGGTGCGGTCGTCAACGACTTCTGGGGGAACAACGTCCACGCATTCTGCGGCAAGGACAACCAGGAAGCCCGGGAGCTGGCCGCCGAGTCAATGAAGACCTTCTTCGGACCGGACAAGCCCTACATTGAAGGACGCATCAACGCCTACGAAGAGCTGCTGGAGGCCTGGGGCGGCGTTCCCGATCACCTGCAGGCCGACTTCGGCCGCTGGCTGCGGCAGTCCGACGAGGCCCACCAGGAGCAGGCAGCCCAGGCCGGCATTTCCCTTGACTCCGGCCCCGGCGCGGCGCGGGCCGCCGTCGCCCAACTGGACGCCAACACCCTCGCTGACCGGGGGGTAATCATCGCGGGGGACCCGGAAAGCTGCATCAAGACGGTGAAGATGTACGAGGATATCGGGGTAGACCAGGTCATGCTCATCATGCAGACCGAGACAATCCCCCACGACAAGGTCATGGGCTCCATCGAGCTGTTCGGCAAAGAGGTCATTCCCGCCTTCCGAAAGGCCAAGGTGGCCGCCGACTAGGGCTCCCCGCGCATAGAGCCAAATTACGCCTTGCTACAACAAGCCCCGAAGCAGCCCGCTCCGGGGCTTTGCTGTTCCAGTCCCGTGCGATGAGCGGAGAAGACGCCGTGTGCCCTGCCGCAAAATTCTGTGTCCGCGTCCACCAGAGCGGTTACGCCTACCCTGAACTGCGGCGGATCTGGCAGGATGCCGACCGCCTGGGCTACCATTCCGCCAGCCTGTACGACCTGATCAACATTCCTACCCTGGAATGCTGGACCACCCTTTCCGCGCTGGCCGCCGAGACGCAGCGGCTCCGGTTCATCCCCATGGTGCTGGCAAACCTCTACCGCCACCCGGCTCTGCTGGCCAACATGGCCGCCACCCTGGACGTCATCAGCGGAGGACGGTTGGAACTGGGCATCGGCGCAGGCGGGGGTCGGCGGGACCACCTTGCCGCCGGCATCCCCTTCCCTTCCACCGCCCAACGGGTGGAAATGCTGGAGGAATCGGTAGAGGTGATCAAGCGTCTCTGGGTCGAACCCGCCGTCGACTTTGACGGGCGGCATTATTCCCTCAACAGCGCTTCCTGTGATCCCAAACCCGTGCAGCAACCGGGCCCGCCCGTCCTCATCGGCGGCCACGGGGAGCGTCACCTGCTGAAGGCCGTGGCTCGCCATGCCGACATCTGCAATATCGGGTCCGAGATGACTGTCGATGAGCACCGGGCCAAGCTGGGTGTTCTGTCGGAGCATTGCCGGACAGTTGGGCGGCGAATGGATGAAATCGAGGTCACCCACAACACCAGGGTATTCATCGGAGAGGATGAGCGCGAACTCGCGGAACTCATCCAGCAAACCGCTGCGGCGCAAAACGTCACGGAGGCGGAAATGCGGGCGTCCCTGTCCAACGCCGTCGTCGGCACTCCCGACCAATGCGCCGAGCAAATTCGTTCCTATGCAGATGACGGCATCCGGTACTTGTTCCTTATCTTCCCCGACCCGACCCCGACACGGGGGCTGGAACTGTTCTCCGAGAAGGTGATGCGTGAGTTTGTATCCCAGCCGTTGCCGGAGCTGTGAACCCTCCCGTGGCTGGAGCCGTCATGTCTCGATCCAAACCATCTTCGCGTCCCGCCGTTGAGGCTACGGACCTGACCAAACGGTACGGGTCTCTTACCGCTGTGGACGGTATCAGCTTCAAGATCCACCCGGGGGAATGTTTCGGACTGCTGGGTCCCAACGGGGCGGGGAAGACCACCACCATCAAGATGATCAACTGCACGTCCCCTGTATCCTCCGGGGAATTGTGGGTCGACGGCAAAGACGTGCGGCGGGAACAGCGGGCCATAAAATCGGTGCTGGGAGTGGTTTCGCAGGCCGACAGCCTGGATGGGGACCTGACCGTGCTCCAGAACCTAGTGTGCTATGGGCGTTACTTCAACCTGCCCTCCCGTGAAACCCTCCGGCGGGCTCGCGAAGTCCTCGAGTTCTTCAGTCTCAATGACCGGGCCTCCAATACCCCCGATGAGCTGTCCGGCGGGATGCGTCGGCGGCTTCTCATTGCCCGGGTCCTGCTCCACCAGCCCCGCATTTTGCTGCTGGACGAACCGACCACAGGACTCGATCCCCAGTCGCGATTGATGGTCTGGGACAAGCTCAGCGAACTCAAGGATGAGGGCATCACCATTCTGCTGACCACCCATTACATGGCGGAAACATCCTATCTCTGCGACCGCCTCATCATCATCGACAACGGCAAAGTGCTCGTGGAAGGTTCCCCCGCAGAACTGATCGACCGCCACGTTGGCTCCCATGTCACCGAAGTCCGCGTTGAGCACCACGAGCGGGAATCCCTCGAACAAGTCCTGTCCGTCGCCGGCGCGGAACTGGACCACTGGGGGGATTCCATCATCGTTTATCACCGGAACGGCGCCGGCATACCGCCGGGCCTCGACTTGGGCAGCCGCCCGGTCACCACCCGCCCCGGCAACCTGGAGGACGTGTTCCTGCGTCTTACCGGCAGGGGACTGAGGGACGGATGACCACCGCCCTCGCCGCCCTTCAAACCACCGTGTTGTGGGGAGGATTCCGCGTCTGGCAGCGCAACCGGGATGCCTTCTTCCGGGCCTGGAAGGTGGAGACCGGCGGGATCGCGGTGGAACCGATGGTTATGCTCATCGCGCTGGGATACGGCCTGGGAGCGTATATCCGAGAGGTGGACGGGCTTACCTACGCAGCCTTTCTGGCCCCGGGCGTGGTCGCAAGCTACGCCATGTGGCATTCCATCTTCGACAGCACCTATGGGGCCTATCTTCGCATGGAGACCCACAACATCTACGAGTCGGTGCTCTACACACCTCTAGGGCCCGCTGACATAGTTATGGGAGAGGTTTTCTGGTCCGCCACACGGGGGCTGCTATCCGCAGCCTTTGTCCTGGCGACCGCCGCGGCGTTTGGACTGGTCCATTCGCCGTGGGCAGTTCTCGCTCTTCCGGCAGCGTTGATGATCGGGGTGATGTTCGCCGCCATAGCGATGGTGGTGACGGCCACCGTTCAGACCATCGGGGCGATCAACAACTTCTTTACGCTGTTTATCCTCCCCATGTTCTGGGTAAGCGGCGTTTTCTTCCCGGTGGACCAATTGCCCCCGGTGGTCCAGTGGGGAGCGTGGGCGCTGCCGCTGACCCCCGCGGTGGAGCTGGTCAGGGGATTGATGACCGGGGACCTGCACTGGTGGATGTTGGCCTGGGTTGGGGAGATAGTGGCCTTCTGGGCGGTGTCCATGTTCTTCGCCACCCGGTTCATGACCCGCCGGCTGATCAGGTAAGACACTGAGGGCGCGGGAATCAAGCTCCCGCGCCCGTCCCAGTTATTGGGGTTCTGCCGGCGTAATCAGCGCCCCATATCCCCCGGTGCCCCGGAAATTCCGGCTGAATATGTCGAAGGTGCCGCCGTACTCGGAGATGAGCAGCACCGGTGAGTTCACGGGCTGCCCGTCCTGCACGATCAAGTCAGGCAACTCCAACCCGGTGGCTTCCTTGATGCTCTTGCCAAAGGCGATGGTGTCCTTGGTGTCGTCCCGGGGGACGAACCGGATGATGAACGGGTAGTTGACCGGGACCTCCAGCTCCCGGGGTTCCCAGACGTGCTTGGTTATGAACGCGCCGGCGCCGCCCAATCCCCCCTGGGGCCCTATTGTCCACTCGATGATCCGGGGTTCGGCGTCCGCCGGCACTGTCGGGGTGGCCGCTTCGCCGCATGCCAAGACCGAACCCAGCAGGGTCGTCATCACCACCAACGTCAACCATCGAACAACCATTAAAACCCTCCCTTTCCCGCCGGGTGACGGATAGTAAAATTGCCCAATATCGTAATGTTTTTGCCGTCGTAATTCCACCCCGAGCGCCATTTCCCCGGAGCGTTTGCCCTGACAACGCGCGTCTGGGTGTTGGGTCAAGTCTTGATTCCCGGAGGACACCCGGCGTATCTGTCCGACACGGGTTTCAGGCTTGACTTTTGGGAATTAGAGGGCATACTTACGCAAATTAAGCCCTCCGGGCGGATCCGGAGAAGCGCTGGCACACGCACGCCATGGTCTCCGACTGAGGGACATGGGAGGGCGTGAATGAGAGCCACCGAAGGCACCATCAACACACCTTAGGAGGTTAGGTAACATGCCTGTGGTTATCCCCAAACTCAAAGCACTAATCTTTGTCAGTTTGTTCTTGGTGCTGGCGGCATTGGTCGCCTGCGGGACGGCTGAAGAGTCAACATCCGGCTCCCAGACCGATTCCGGGGCCGCTGCCCCCGCCGCACCGGCGGCCGCTCCTGCCTCTTCCTCCGATTCAGATACCGGCTCGGCGGCGGCCCCTGCCCCGGCTGCCAGTTCGGGTTCCGGGTCGAGCAGTTCCGGTTCCGCCCCTGCGCCGGCAGCCGCCCAGCCTACTCCGGTGGCTATGGCTGAACCCGCCGGGGAAATGTCCGATACCCCCAAGACGGCCAAGGACCGGGCCGTGGCAGTAATTGCCACCGAGCCCGAGGTCCTGTTCTTCATGCTTACGGCCGACGCCCACACCGGCCAGTTCACCGACACCATCAACGCCTACGTGGGTCACCTGGACAAGAACACCCTGGAAGTGGCGCCCACCTCCCTGGTTGAGAGCTGGAAGCAGACCGCCCCGGACCAGTGGGAATACAAGCTCCGCCCCGGCGTCACCTTCCACGACGGCGAGGCCTGGAATGCCGAAGCCTGGCAGGTCTACGCCAGGATTACCGGTGTACAGGAATTCGGGCAGGGCGCTTTCGCCCACACCGGGCCGTACAGCGTCGAACCCATTGACGAGCTTACCGCCCAGATCAACTGTGGTGAAAACTGTCCCCTGTTCCCGCGGGGCCTGAACCTCTCCAAGACCAACTCTCCGGCTCCGCTGCGGGATGTGCAAACGGTTGACCAGTTGAACTCCATTACCGACGGCATCGGGGCCGGTCCCTTCCAGGTCGTGGCCTGGAACCGGGGGCAGAACATCGTCACCGAGAAGTTCGAGGACTTCGTGCCCGCTCCGGAGACTCCCGAGTACGCGGCGCCCATCCTCAACGAAATCGAGTGGCAGTGGCGCCAGGAACCCGGGGTCCGGAACGCCATGATCCAGGCCGAGGAGGCGGACTGGGCTTTCCTGCTGACCCTGTCAGACGCAGAAGAACTGGGGCCGGAGCGGTTCGTCACCGGCGGCACCGCGGAAATCGCCCAGTTCCGCATCGACGCCATCTGGGACCCCTGGCTGAAGATTAAGGAAATGCGCCAGGCCGTGGTCCACTCAATAGACTGCCCTGCCATCGTGGATAACCTCTACCAGGGGGCCACCACCTGCCGGGGCAACCACGGCGCGCCCGGGGTTCTCGGCATCACCGAAGAGAACATCCGCCCCTACGAATATAACCCGGAAAAGTCGCGGATGCTCCTGGAGGAGATCGGCTACATCTGCGGACTTTCCAACTCCCGGGACGACTGCGAAGCCGAGATAACCATCACCAGCAGGAACGCTCGGATCGCCAAGAACGACGAGTTGATCGAGTCCATGGTCCTGTTCATGAGGGAAGCGGGCATCAACGCCAAGGCCCAGTTCGTGGAGGTCTCCATTCGCACCCAGATGGGCCGCTGCGGCCTTGGTATTGAGGGTGCCGGCGGCACCCAGGTAGGTTGGCAGGGGGCCACCGAGGCGGTCCCACCCACCTGTAGTGGTGGTGTCGGAGTCGGCCAGATCCTGGACGGCATCGGCTTCGGCTACGAGATCATGGACTATGCCAAGCTGATCAACCGCCACCTCCTCTGCGAGTCCGGCCGCTCGACGGTCTGCGTTCCTGAAATGGAAGAGCAGCTGAGGACGGCCCGCACCCTGGACGGCGAGGACCGGCGCATCGCCTTGGAGGCCATTGCCGACTGGCAGCGGGAGAACGTCTACATCCTGCCGATGTTCGACCTGTTCGCCATCTACGGCATCAATCCCAAGCTGCGCGGGTTTGAAGAGCCCCGGTTCGATAAGCACACCTTCGCCAACCTCTGGTGGTTCGAGGAGTAAACTCCCCGGCCTGATTTGCCGGACAAACCGAACGGACCGGGAGATTTCCCGGTCCGTTCTGCATTAGTGTCACCCCCGTCCCCGGTCCGGCGGGGCCTTCCGGTTATCCGGCCAGGGCGTCCTGGCCGTTGTCCATCACGGGCAGCAGCAGTTGGGAAGGGTGTTCCCCGTCGTGGTAGATGGTGTTCTCCGCGGCGACCCGCACCTGGGACACGGCTGGATTCTCTCCGGTGTTTCCATTGACGTCCAGCCGCGGAAAGTTGCTGGAAGAAATGTCCAGCCGGATGCGGTGTCCCCTGACGAAACGGTTGCTGGTGGGATACAGCTCAATCTCGACGGCGTAGACTTTTCCCGGTTCGAGTAGCTCCGGTCGTTCCCAGGAATCGCGGAACCTGGCGCGCAGCACGCCGTCGGTAAGGTTCAGCGCATACCCCTCCGGGTAATCTTCCGATGGCGGGTAGACGTCCACCAGCTTGGCCGTGAAATCCGTATCCACCGCCGTCGAGGAAACCCACAGGCGGACGCTGACCGGCCCGGTTGCTTCCACATCCTCCTCCAGCGGCTCGGTCTGGAAGACCAGCACGTCCGGCCGGGACGCCAGGGGCAGGTAGGGCGGACGGGAGCCGTAGAACTCCGGCGCCTCCCGCTGGTCGAACCCGCCCGGCTCCATGATGGGCAGGCCGGAGGACAGGTTGCCTCCGATGGTGGGCACCGGGTGGCACGGGTCGAAGAGGTAACGGCTGCTGCTCCCGGGGGAGCCAGGAGCCGAAGTGGAAAGCCCGCCCCCCTCCCGGAGGAAAAAGGGGACCGCCGGGGCTCGGGACGGCGGCCATTGCTCCGCCGAGCGCCACTGGCCGCCGTGGTCCAGCCGCCCATCCGGGTTGCGCCGTCCCGAGCCTCCGCCCATTGCAAAGTACCGCACCGTGGGCTCCCGGTCCCACCCGTTGTGGTCTCCCTTGAGCCAATGGTCGAAGAAGCTCAGACGCAGGTGGTTGTAGTCCACGGCCAGGCTGCCGTCCACCGCCGCGTCTGGACCGAAGCTGGCGTTGCCTGAATAGGAGACCGAGCGTGCCCCGTGGGTCCACGGCCCCATGATGAGGGACACCGGCCCCTGCTTCATCCCTGACAGGGCTCCGAAGTTGGCGGTGGTGCTCAGGGAGTAGGTGTCGTACCAACCGCCGAGGTGCACCTGCGGAACGTCGGACAGCTCGGCGTAGAAAGCCTCGGCGCACAGTCCGCACTGCCGCCAGTAATCGTCGAGGGTCTCGTGGGTCCAGATTTCCAGCAGGTAGTCCTCGTAGTCGGGAGTCCACTGCAGCGGATTGTGTCCCCGCTTCCAGGGCATCCGCTGGAACCAGTCATGGATGTCCTGGGCTTCCATCGCGGCCCGCTTGACCGGATCGTTCCTCACTTCGGGGCTCTCCAAAGCTTCGCGGAACGCCCACGTCACCTGGCGGAGCTCAAAGGCTCCCCCGTTGCGGCATCCCGTGTGGAACGCGCTGGAAAACCCTCCGCAATCGAGCCACATGCAGGACAGGTGGGGCGGGTTCAGGCAGGCCAGCGCGGCCTGGGTGTGCGCCGCGTAGGACAGGCCGTAGGTACCGACCTTTCCGTTGCTCCACGGCTGACGGGCGATCCACTCCACCGTGTCGTAGCCGTCCGGTCCCTCGTCAACGTACTTGGAAAAGCCGCCTTCCGAGTCGTAACGGCCCCGGCAGTCCTGCACCACCGTCACGTATCCCTGCTGGGCGAAGAACCGGGCTTCTTCCATGCGGGCTGCGGCTTCCCTGCCGTACGGCGTCCGTTGGAGCAGGGCGGGCCTGGGCTGGCTCTGTGGTTCCCCCTGGCTGACCGGGTGTAGAATTGTGGTGGCCAACCTAATCCCGTCGCGCATCGGCACCATCGTCCTGGATTCCACCTGCACTGGCATGACGGGCTGGACTGGCGCCTCAGAGTCACTCATCGTCGACACCCACTCCTTCGGACTGCCCCCGGCGGCGTTTTCCAACGGTCCCACCTGCGGCGCACACCATGCTAACATACCCGGCGGCAAGTCCTGTTCCGGCATCACCGGCATGGAAGGTGAACAATGGAAATCCCCCAGCGCATCGAACCCAAGACCGAAAGCGAGTACCTGGACGTGATGAGCAAGTCGGTCTTCCAGTCCGGCTTGTCCTGGAAGGTGGTGGAGTCCAAGTGGCCCGGCACCCGGGAAGCCCTGCACGGGTTCGATCTGGAAACCGTGGCCGAGCTGACGGACGACGACCTGGACCGCCTAACCGAAGACAGCCGGATTATCCGCAGCCGCCGGAAGCTGGCCGCCGTGGTACACAACGCCCGCCAGATGATGGAACTCTCGGAGAAGCACGGTGGTTTCCAGGCCTACCTGCGGTCCCACGGGGATTTCGAGGCGGCGATCAAGGATATCAGGAAGCAGTTCAAGTACATGGGCGAAGCCGGGACCTTTCACTTCCTGTGGGTCGTGGGGGAGGAAGTACCTGACTACGAAGAGTGGTGCCGTCAGCGTCACTGACCGCCGGGAAGGTGCCCTGGCCGATTAATACAACAGCGGAGCGACTTCCATGACCCAACTGGTCTTCATCCACGGCCCAGGCGCGGGAGGGTGCGCCGATTCCTACATCCACCAACTGGAACACTTTCCCGGCAGCGTTGCTCCCAACCTGCCGGGGCACCTGTCCGGCGAACCCTGCCCGGACGTTGCGCGCTACACCGAGTGGCTTCGAGGGTGGCTCTGGGCGCAGGGCATGAACCGGGACCTGGTGTTGTGCGGGTTCACCCTGGGAGCATGTATCGCTCTGCAGTACGGATTGGACTATCCGGACGAGGTCAAGGGACTGGTGCTGATGACCGTCGCGATGCGATCCAAGGAGCGGGCGCCCGGTTCATTGGAGTTCCGCCTGGACGCTGCCAGGAATCCTGATGTTTACCGTCAGTGGAAGGACGCGATGGGTCACTCGATGATGTTCATCGAGCCGGACCTGCGGGAACGGCTGCTGAAGCGTCACGACGAGGTTGGCCCAATTTCCCAGCACCGGGACCTGGCAACCATTGACGCCTTTGACGTCAGCGCCCGGATCTCCACCCTGAACGCGCCCCTGCTGCTGGTCCGCGGCGTTGACGATCCTGGGAAGCCGCCGGAGTACGAACTGGAAATCCACCAGTCCGTCCCCGGCTCACGTTACCTGAAACTGGACAACGCCGGACACTTCCCCATGGTTGAACGTCCTGCCGACGTGAACTCCGCGATTGAGGATTTCATCGGAACCATCGACGCCGGAACGGTATGACGGTCAGAGGAACGATTGTGTTCCTACCCGGCCTCCTGGAGCGGAGCTACGCTGAACACCACGTGAAACGGCCGGCAGTAAATGACCACGCTTGACTCGGCGTTGATGTCAGTCCCAGCAGGGATCTCGTAGTTCTGGTTGCCGAGGTTTCCTTTCAGTGAACCCAGGCTTATGTACCCGCCGCCCTGAACGTCATCCCGGTTCTGGGGGTCGGGGTGGTTGACCAGCAGGACGTGGAGGTCGGGGCCGTTGGTCACCTGGAAATCTTCCAGCCTCAGCACATGTTGGTCTTCATCAACCATGTAGACGGTGGCCGTCCCGCTTCCTTTGTGGAATCTGTCGGCATCCCGGAAAGCCCCGGTCTTGACCGCGGCTGGTCCTGAAGGCTCGGCCATCGCCGGCATAGTTTCCTCGACGGGTTGGTCCACCATGGACATCCCTTCCATAACCATTTCCACCTGCTGCGGGGTCATGGACTCGGGCACCTGGGCGTTGGCGCTGAAGGGGAAGTCCTCGTTTACGGTCTCGCTGATGAACAGCGGCGAGAGAAGCCACCATCCCACGGCTCCGGCGATGACCAGCACGACTGCGCCCACCGCTATCCCTGTTCGCTTCAACATATTCCTTTCCTGCCTTGACGGGCCGAGCCATCGGCCCGTTGGAGTTTTTCCCAGCCTCTACCGTACAATACGTTGCCGGAGGGTACAAGGATGTCTAACAGTGGTCCGCCCATGGTTTCAGCCGTCGAATCTCTCGTTCTCGAATACCCGGACCTGTGGCGAGCCGCCGCCTGCGGAGTGACCCGGTCATTTCGGAGTATCCCCGTCCTGGAGGAACCAGGGACCTACCGGATTGCGCCGGGACGGGTCAAGGTGGTCCTTGTCGGAGGGTTGTCCGGCGACCCCCGTGATGCCGCGTTGTGTGTCGAAGCGGTCCGTCTCTTTGCCCAGGACCGGGACCGTCTCGGCGTCAAAATCGCGGTGAACGCCGCTCCCGCAGCGAATCCCGACGGCATCGCCGGCGTTGACTATCCTCCCCGCGACCTTTCCGGCACCGGACTCTACCCCCCGGAGGACGGGTATTACTTTGACGCAACCGCCCCCGAAGCCCGCTACCTGTGGCGGTGGGTCTGCTACCAGGCGCCGCACCTGGTCCTGGAGATACGCCTTGGGGACACCGTCCGATGGGAAGGAAACGACGCCGTCGGTCTGCTGCCATTTTCCGTCGGGGCCACCCCGATGCAGGACGACGGGTCCCTGGCGGCAGGCTTGGGGACCAACTCGTCCCTTGGATTGGGACCCATTCCTGCTCTGCGCCTGACCACCAATGAAGCCGATCTGCAGGCAGAGGTGAACCGCCTTTGGGAGTCGGTAATGCAGGCGCGCCGCTGGGAACCAGGCCCCGCGATGAACGAGCTCGAGGGCAGGCGGGCCCGGCAACCCCTCCAGGTTGCCAACGTCCTGGCCGGCAGGTACGGACAACAGCTGGACCCGGTGGTCTACACCCAGGGAGTTGGCATCAGCGGGCGAATCCAGCTTGCTGCCCTGGCTGGCAACGCCCGCAGCGCGACCCGTGATTTGGCCTCCGTTACCGAACCCTTCCTTTCCAGGGCAGTGAACCCGCTGGATGGAGAACCAGGCGGTTCCCTCCTGGCGGGCCTGGTGTGGGCTTATGACGTGTTCCGAGCCACGGGGGACCAGCGGTCACGGGACCTATTTATCGCCGCCGCCGACAAGTTCCAGCCCAGGAATGAAGGGCAGGCGCCGATTTCAACTGATCCAGACTTTCGCGTGGAGGATATGTTCATGGCCGCCGCCGTCCTGGGGCGGGCCTTTCGGCTGACCGGAGAGGAACGGTATGCGGAATTGTTGGCTTCCTTCCTGGCAGACTCGGCCGTGCAGCAGGAAAACGGCCTGTTCTGGCACGCCCGGTCCGTACCGTTCTTCTGGAGCCGCGGCAACGGGTTCGCGGCCCTGGGATTCGCGGAGGCGCTGACCTACCTGCCGGATGGGCATCCCCGCCGGAAGGAATTGCTGGAAACCCACCTGCGTCACCTGGAAACCCTGCGCGGAATCCAATTGGAGAGCGGGGTCTTCCCACAAATCCTGGACTTCCCCGGTTCCTACGGGGAATTCACATCGACCGCCATGATCGGATATGCCCTGGCCCGGGGACTGCGGCGGGGCTGGCTGGAATCCGACTACCGGACCATGTTGGACCTGGCCTGGCGCGGGGTGAAAGAGCGCGTCGATTCCAATGGCGACGTCGTGGATGCCTGCATCAGCACGGGAGTCCAGGAGACCGTCCAGGAATACCTGCACCGGCCAGCGGTCAACGGGTTTGACGACCGCAGCGGCAGTCTCGCCCTCTGGTTCGCCGCCGAAATGGAGCGATTGCACCGGGCAGGCTGAAGCCGCGATCATTCGTACAGCGGCGGGTTGATTGGTATAATCCGCCCAGCCTTTCCCGGAGACGGTCAGGCCCAGCCACCAGGGGTGTCCGCACCAGGGATGTCCGCAAAAGGAGGTCCGCCTATGGTCACCGCAGCCGAGCTTCAGGGAGAGTATCGCCCGCCCGTGCCGTCCCGCGTGATTTTCGGACGGGCCAAGCTGGACGATCTATCTCGTGAGATACAGGACTTGGGCGGCCGGCGGGCGCTTATCCTGTCGGGCCGCAGCGTGGCCGAGCAGACCGACGCGGTCCGCCGGACCCAGGAATGCCTGGGCGATTCCTGCGTAGGAGTTTACAGCGGCTTGACCCAGCGCGCCCCGTTGTCCACGGCGGTGACCGCCGCCCGGCTCGCCCTGGAAACGGAGGCCGATACGCTGGTCGGAGTGGGTGGTAGCACCATCTCCGACGCATCCCGGATGATCGCCGTGATGATGGCTGACGGGATCCTTTCCGAAGAACGCCTGAGGGAGTTGGGCCACGAATTCGACGGGATGCTGGAGCCAGACCTAACCGGCAAGGATCTTCCTTTGCAGGTGTCCCTCCCCACCACCCTGTCTGCCGGGGAGTTCAACCAGGGCGGGGGGAACATTCTCGACGACCAGGCAAACCATAAGATACGGGTGCGGAATCCGCGCCTGTATGCTGACCTCATCGTCCTGGATCCTGACTTGACCATGGGCACGCCGGACTGGCTCTGGCTGTCCACCGGCGTAAAGGCCATGGACCATTGCATCGAAAGACTCTACTGCAAAGGCAGTCAACCCGCCGTGGATGCCACGTCGTTGATGGCCGCCGAGTTGCTTTTCAACAACCTTGCCAAGTCCGCCGAGGGGTTCCATGACCACCAGGCGCGCCTGCAATGCCTCATGGCGGCATGGATGTCCATGATGGGATGCACCACCGTTGGATCGGGACTTAGCCACGGGCTGGGGCACGTCATCGGGGTCAAGTACAACGTCGGGCACGGTTACACTTCCTGCGTCACCCAGCCCTGGGTCATGGAGTACAACCGTCCGGCCTCGTCCCACAAGCAGGCATTGTTGGCCCGGGCTGCGGGCATCGACATTCGCGGGATGAGCGACGAGGCTGCCGCGCAGGCCGCCGCCCAGGTGGTCGACGAGTTCATCATGGAATTGGGAATGCCCCACCGCCTGCGGGACCTGGAAATACCGAAAGAGGACTTTGGGGAAATTGCGGCCTTGACGCTCCGCGACGGGGCGGGACGAAACAATCCCATTCCCATAGACTCGGAGGAACAGGTCCTGGAAGTGCTGGAGAGAGCCTGGTAACCGCGCACCGGTTGTTTATCCCGGGGATGCCTCACAAGGAGGAGCATGGCTGGACTTGAAGGAAAAGTAGCATTGGTCACCGGCGCTGGCGGAATGCGCGGTGTCGGACGGGCCACTGCCCTGAAACTGGCGGCAAACGGCGCTGACCTGGTGATCAGCGACGTCCGCCGGGAAGTCGAGGATCTCCCGCCGGCCGAAGTTCGGATGGAGTGGAACAGCATTCAGAGCGTGGCTGACGAGGTCAGGGAGCTGGGCCGGCAGTGCCTGCCTCTGTATGCCGATCTGGGTAGCAGCGATCAGATCCAGGAAATGGTGAGCGATGCCGTCGCCCACTTCGGACATATCGACATCCTGGTCAACAACGCCCGGGCCATCATCGGCCGGGACAAGGTGCCGGTCACTGAACTTGAGGAGGAAGTCTGGCACCACTTCCTCGACATCAACACCACGGCGGTGTTCCTGTGCACCAAGTTCGCGGGAAGGGAGATGGTGCGCCAGGGGAATGGGGGAAGGATCATTAACATCGCCTCCAATGCGTCGAAGCAGGCCAGCGCAACCGGCGCGGCTTACTCCAGTTCCAAGTTTGCGGTGCTGGGTCTGACCCAGGCCTCGGCGATGGACCTGGCGCCCCATGGGATCACCGTCAACTCTGTCTGTCCCGGACCGATCAATACTGACCGGATGAGCTACTGGGAACGCTCCCAGGCCCAGGACAGGGGGATAACCCAGGAGGAATTCCGGGCGCAGATCGTGCAGCAGGCGGGAGAATCCACTCCCCTGGGCCGCATCGCGGAGTCGGAAGACGTGGCCAACATGGTGGCCTTCCTCGCGTCCGAGGAGGCGAACTTCATCACCGGACAGGCCTACAACGTAAACGGCGGGATCCTCTTTCACTAGGCGGATCCCCGGAAATGTTTTGGACCGGACCGCCGGAACCCAACCCATGGGACACACTAACGGGCAATCCATAAAGGAAGGCGCGATGACAACGGCTCAAACCGGCAGCAAGGTCCAAATCCACTACACCGGAACATTGAACGACGGTACGGTCTTTGATTCCTCGGACGGCCGAGATCCCCTTGAGTTTGTTCTGGGGGAGGGGCAGGTAATCCCCGGCTTCGAGCAAGGTGTGATGGGTATGGCGCTAGGGGATTCCAAAACCCTGAACATCCCGGTTGACCAGGCCTATGGGCACCGGCATGACGAAGCCGTTTTTGAAATACCCCGGTCGGACCTCCCGTCCAATATCCCCCTGGAAGTGGGGATGCAGCTTCAGGGCCAGAACCAGGGCCGGCCAGTCAATGTAACCGTAGTCGAGTTCAACGACGACCGGGTGAAGATGGACGCCAACCATCCCCTGGCCGGCCAGGACCTGACCTTCGAGGTCGAGTTGGTCGGGCTGGACTAGCCAAGCGTCCCCGCTACGTCGGCTGCTGGTACTGCTGTTGGGACAGCGTCTGGTAGGTAACCGGCGAAACTGCGGTCAATCCCGCATCAACCGGCAGGGTCACTCCATTGACCCAGCGGGCCTCGTCGCTGGCCAGGTAGAGGGCCGCATAGCCTATGTCCCACGAGTCGCCCTCCGTCCGCAGCGGGGAGGCGTTCTGTCGGATGCGCCGCAGGTCGTCATCCATGCGTGGCGCCACCATGGGGGAGTAGACCAGCCCCGGGGCAATGCAGTTCACCCGTATCCCGTCCGGGCCGTGGTCCGCGGCCATGGACATGGTCAACCCAATTACTGCTGCTTTGGAAGCGGTGTACGGAGTGCTGCTGTGGGCCCGCAACCCGGCGATGGATGAGATGTTGATGATGCACCCGCCATCGCCGCTTTCGATCATCCTGGGGATGGCGTACTTGCTGGACAGGACGATGCTCTTGACGTTCACCGCCATAACGTGGTCCCAGTCCTCTTCCGACACCTCCACCACAGTGCCCCGGCGGGAAATCCCCACGTTGTTGTCCAGGATATCCAGCCGACCGTACCGCTCCACGGCGGCATCCACCATGCGGGCGCAGTCCCCGGCGTTGATAACGTTCGCCTGGAAACAGGAAGCTTCACCCCCTTCCCCTGCGATCATGGACAAGGTCTCCTCGGCCCGCTCCAGCACGGCGTCAACCAGCAGCACCCTGGCTCCCTCCCGGGCGAAGAGAACGGCGGCCGCCTTGCCGTTGCCCACACCGGGCCCGCTGGAACCGGCCCCGGTGACGATCGCTACCTTGCCCTCGAGTCTACCCTTCCGATCCGGCATCTGAACGCTCCTGAAATGGTGAGTTGCTGCTATTTTACGACGTCCGGCCCTGGTGTGCGGGCTATTCGGTGATGGGACGGGACACAATCCAAAGACTGACGATGGTGTAGAGCACCATTAACCCCAGCATGGGGAACTGGCTCCTCAGCACCATCGCCGGGTTGTCGTAAAGGCGCATCGCCCTGACGTGGGCCAGGTAAACCGCCGCCATGTGTCCGATGACGATGGCCGCGACCGAAAAGAACCATACAAACCGGGCGTTGGTTATCCGGATATTTATCATGTAGTCCGCGGTGCCGAACAGGTCCCATCCCACGCCGAAGGGGTCGGATGCCAGGGGAATGATCAGCTGTCCCTGGACCAGCAGGTAGCTGAGGAAGTGGGCGTAATGGTAGGCCAGAGCGATGGGTATCAATGAAAAAACATAGGCCGCTACCAACACTCCCCCTGTCGGGGGTTCGCCGCCGCAGACCCGGACCATTAAGAAGCATGTGCCCCCGTAAAGGCCAAAAAATCCCAGGGGGAACGCGATCAATCCCAGGGTGTTGGCTATCGTAACCCCGTTCAGGAACTTGTTCGTCAGCTCGGGGAACGCGGTGATGAATTCTCCCTGGACTGTTATCCACTCCGGCGTGGCGCTGAACCCGTCAAAGGTCACCGAGGCCAGCAGCAGCATCACCAGGGCAACGAGGCTGGGAGTGACGTAAGACAGGTTGCCGAGCCCAACCCCGGGAGGCCGGAGGTTGAACTCCCGCTCATCGGCATACTCGAAGCATTCGTAGCAGTCAACGCAATCGCCGTCCTCGTTGCGGCAATCGCCCGCAGTGCATTCGCCGCAGTCTTCCGAAGCGGGGACCCGTACCTCGGTCACGGAAAAACGGGCGAACAAGCCGAATATCGCCGAAAAAACTTCTCCATGGCGCAGCCACTGGTGCTTGCCGAAGGTGAACATTCCGGCCCAGGTAATTACGCTATAGGCGACGACCATCCAGGCCAGGTCCCGGGGATTCGAACTTTCCGCAAAGGCGTTCTCAATCCAGGCAAACACCAGGAACAATATGACTGCCGGCCACATGGCCCACCGCTGCGGATAATCGATTCCCAGGTGCATCGCCTCCCCGGGCCGGACCAGCTGGTAGAGACTTTCGGCGGCCGAGTAGGCGGCCTTCCACGGGTTGACCAGCGCCCACAGGTTCCCCAGGGCCGCGACGAAGAAACCCAGACCCACCCACCAGATGACCCAGATGAACGTGGGACTGAAGTTGTCCACCGCTCGGGCACTGCCCGAGGTTGCGGTTGCGATGACCAGCAGCAGAAGGAGAACGGACAGCGCCTTGAGCGGCCACAGGAATGGGCCGCTCAAGGCAAACTCTATCCATCCAAAACGGAAC
>CATOSK010000006.1 GCA_951812535.1 uncultured Dehalococcoidia bacterium
TTTTTCTATGATGCCTATGGACAAGCGAATCTCTGGGGCCGCAACTTAGTCGAATATTTCAAGGAGCTGTTCCGAGACAAATGCCGCTATTGCATCGTCTTCACCTCAAAGGAATACGCAACAAAAGTGTGGCCTCCGGTAGAGTTGGAGAATGCACTAAGTTACCATCTCAAAACCGGGGCGGTATGAAAGGCAAGGTGTTCACGGTTCGGCTAAGTGAGGTGGACCCGGTCATTTGGCTCTTCCGCACTTTTGGTGAAATTTGGAAAAGGGATAAAATTGGAGCGAAGCGTTGATTGTCCCTTTGAGGGATGGGTGCTGGAAGGGGCGTCATGGGACAAGAAGCGATATGTCCCGAGACTTCTTACTGGAAAGTGATGAAGACGTCGATGGATGGGGACAGACTTGTTCTCCACCTGATACCCGTCCGAGCCTGGGTTGCCTGTCCTTTGTGCGGGGTGTGTAGCCGACGAATTCACAGCTGCTACCGGCGCTGGGCTTTGGACTAGCCGTGGTTCAGTTCGCCGGTGCAGTTGATTATCCAGGCCCCGGCGCTTTTTCTGAGTCAGCCCAGAGTGTGAGCGGCGAATATTCGCCGAACCCTTCCCCAAAGCCTTGGGCAGCCGCGCGGCAGACGCAACGAACCAGGGACTCCCTGTTGGAATTGTCCCATTGCAGCAGTGCCGAGATGGCCGCCCGGGTGGCCAGGCTCCTGGGGTTCGCAAAAAGTGCGGACTCTCTGATCCGGCTGCAGCGACTGGAGCGGTTCCCTGTCATTTTCCCTCGGGTTCTGGGGGTAGACGAATTCGCCCTCAGAAAAGGGAGGACCTACGGGACCGTGATGGTGGACTTGGAGCGGCGCGTCCCCGTGGACATCTTCGAGGCCATCGCCGCCAAGGACCTTACGGCCTGGCTGCAGAACCATCCCCAAGTTCAAGTGCTGGCCAGGGACCGGGCTTGGACCTACCGGTTGGTTGGGCAGACGGCCTTGCCGCAATCCCAGCAGGTGGCGGACCGGTTTCACCTGGTTCAGAATTTCAGCCTGGCCCTGAAGGACTTGCTCCGATCCAGGCACCGGCAGCAGCCCGAATCCTCCGGAGAGGCGGGGTCTGCTTCTTCGGAATCGCGGGCCACCCGATCCAAGAGGGGCCGCTGGGAAGCGGTGAGAGCGCTCAAGGACAGCGGGCTGTCGTTGAGCGCCATCGCCAGAAAATTGGGTCTGAACCGAAGATCTGTGAGCAGTTACATGGCCTCGGACCAGCCCCCGGAATATGCGGGGCGTCCCTCTGGACCTTCCAAAGTCAGGCCCTGGCTGCCTTATCTGAGACGCAGATAGATTGAAGGTTGCCACAGTGCTCGTACTCTCTACCGAGAGGTGGTCGAGTTGGGATACACGGGCTCCGAGCGACACATCCGGAAGCCGGTGCAGCCATGACAAAAAAGTACTGGGCACCCCGTCAAGCCCGGACCGCCGGTGAACTGGCTGCTCCTGCGTCCCCGCCGGAGATTGAACAGTTCAAAAAAGCGAAACTGGATCAGCTTCTCCAAGCCAATCCTCCGCTCGCCTTGGCACACCAACTCAAGGAATGGTTTCACGAGATCGTCAGAGAAGGTGACCTGAGGCCCTGCATGCCTGGGGCCATGAGGCCAGCCGGACCGGCTTGAAACAGTTCAAGTCCATAGCCAGGAGTTTCCGCCAGGATTACGAGGCCATCAAGCTGGCACTGACCAGCCCATGGAGCACTGTCCAGTGCGAGGGGCAAATCTGGCGTGTGAAATTGACCAAGCGGATGGGGTGTGGCCGGGCCCAGCCGGACGTGTTGCGTCAGAGGACACTGCACCGGTGTGCTGCACAATGGGCATCCCCGGCGCGCTTCCATTCCCTGCGGCCAATTTCAATTCTCTTCACCAAAAGTGCGGAAGAGCCGAAATTCCGGGTCCACCTCATATCACGGTTATTCGAGAACTTTCGGTGGCGTCGCAGTAGTCAATATCAGCTATGTGATTGGATCTATCTGGACGTTTTCTATCATAGACAGGAATAATAACTCCTATTGACAGCAACGCTTCTTTAGCTTATAACTCTGCAAATCCGTTTTCCAATATCGTACAAACTTGCCAATCAAAGCAGGTAATCGTCCAATAATTCTACAATACCCATCCATTTGCGGTTTGACCAAACCTCGCAGGCAATAGTCCCGGACCCGTTTCTCAGGCGTTCTGGCAGCCCGGATGACAAAAAGCAACTTCCGGAGGTTCACCGATGGTCTTTCCCAACCAGGGTCGCAAATACATCGTCCACGGTTTCCTGGCCCTCCTGCTCCTGTTCATCGTAGCCTGCGGCTCATCGGCGCCGGCCACCGATGGGGCAGGAGAGGCAGCTTCCCAACCCGCAAGCAGCGCGCCGAGCGCTGCGTCTTCCCAGCCTTCCAGCGCACCTGCCACGAGCTCTTCGCAGCCTGCCGGCTCGTCGGCAGCGCCCGCGGCGGCGCCCACGGCGGTCCTGCGTCCTGCGGCGACGGCCCAAGCCCAGCCGACACCCACCCCGCTACCGGCAGAGATTATCTACCAGGGCAAGATCAACATCCTTATCGGGGGCTTCGGAAACGAACGGTTCATTGCCCGGTACTGTTCGGGCTTGTGCCACGTTTACGGCCGGTTGCTTCACGCCTACCTGGCGACGACCACCCACAAGGGCGGAGTAATACCCGAAGTGCTGGACCGGTGGGAGATCAACGAAGACGGCACGGTCTGGACGCTCCACATGCGTGAGGGCGTCAAGTTCCACGATGGGTCCGACGCTACCATCGAAGATCTGCTGTTCAGCCTGGACCGGATGACCGACTACGAGAATGAGGACCCGGAGCAGACGACCACCACCCAGGCGTCCCACCGCCGCCGGCTGGTGTCCCAGGAAATCACCGGGCCCTACGAGATCACGGTCAATACAACCGATCCGTACGCCGGCTTCATGGTGTGGAACTCCAACGGCCATGCCGGGAACCTGCGGATGAACCTGTACCCGGCGAAGCTGCTGGGCGAGCCCTACGGCCCCAACGAGGAGGAGTACGAGAAGCTCCCCATGGGCGCGGGCCCCATGGAAATGATTGACAAGAGTCCGGGCCAGACGATGAGCTTCGAACGCTTCGACGACTACTTCTACACTCCGGCTTTCGGAGCTCCCGAAGACCGGCGTCCCCGGTTCCAGTTCCTGGACCTGCACAACGTGCCGGAGCTTTCGACCCGGGTGGCCGCGCTGCGGGCCGGCGACGGAGACCTGATCGAAGCCGCCGAGGCGGTGAAGGACCAGATCGAGGGCGGGGGTGGCCGCATAATTTATGCGCGGGAGTCCACGTACGTAACGATCGAGCTGAACCGGTGCTATCTGCCCGGGACCCGCTGCGGCGACATCCGGGTCCGGGAGGCGCTGACCAAGGCCATAGACCGGCAGTCGATCGTGGAGACCCTGTACAGTCCCGACGAGTACAACATGGCCGGCTGGAACTACGTGACGCCTACCTCGCTGGGTTATACGGAAGAATTAACCCCTCCGGCTTTTGATCCCGACGAAGCCCGCCGCCTGATGGCCGAGGCCGGGTACAAGGTGCCCGGGGTTGACAGCGGCAAAGAGTACGGGGAGTTCGAGATCGTTACCTGGAACCCGGGGGATGTCCCGTTCATCCCGGACATGGCCCAGCTCATAGCCGATAACTGGGCAACGGAGCTGGGAATAGACGCGAAGGTTACGGTGACCGACCGGACGCTAATCAGCCAGCAGCGCCGGGGAGGGGAACTGGTCGACAAGGCCCGCCTGTTCATCAACGAAGCCCGGTGGGACGGCAGCACCATAACCCATTCGAGCTTCAACGACCCAAAGAACACGAACCGGTATGCTGAGGACCCCAAGCTGTGGGCGGCTATCGGGGAGGCATTCCTGGTGGTTGATGAAGATGAACGGGACGCTGCCATGGCCAAGATGTATCCGGTGCTCCAAGCGGAGCACTACCAGCTCCCAATGGGATACGCCAACCTTCCCTGGGGGGTGAGCAAGCGGATCAAGGAGTGGCAGCCGTGGTCGGCCGCGGCCTTCTTCAACGCTCACTGGACGGTGCGGGTCGAGGAGGACTAGCGTCCCCGCCCAATCCAAAACCAAGGCCTTCAAGCGCCGCCTGTTTTCCGGAAACCCGGGGAACGGGCGGCCTCCCTAATGGGGAACACTTGAAACACCGTTAGCGGCGAAACCGGGACAGGCGGCAGAGGCTTTCCATGTACCGTTACATTTTCAACCGGGTCCTCCAGGCCATCATGGCCCTGTGGCTGCTGGGGACCGCGGTGTTCTTCATTCTGAACGTCACGGGAGACCCGGTCTCCTTCCTGCTGCCGCCGGACGCCACGGCCTTCGAAGAAGAGCTGCTGAAACAGCAGTTGGGGTTGGACCGGCCGCTTTACGTGCAGTACGCCAAGTTCCTGGGGAACGCCCTGACCGGGGACTTCGGCAGGTCCACCACCCGGAAGACGCCAGCGATGGACCTGCTGCTGGAGCGGTTCCCCAACACGGTTAAGCTGGCTGTCTCGTCCATACTCGTGAGCTTTGCCCTGGGCATCCCGTTAGGCGTTACAGCGGCGCTGAAACGCAACTCGGCGTGGGATGGGTTCGTCAAGGTGATTGCCCTTTTCGGACAGGCCGCGCCTTCATTCTGGCTGGCGATCCTGCTGATCATCCTGCTGGCGGCGCTGCCGGCGGAAAACGGGCTGCCCAGTCTCCCTGCCTTCGGATCGGGCAGCCTGGCGCACTTTGTCCTGCCGACGATTGTCCTGGCATGGTCGGTGATGGCGGGGGTGGTACGCCTCACCCGGTCGTCGATGCTGGAAGTGCTGGACAGCGAGTACGTCAAGTTCGCCAGGGTCAAGGGGTTGCGGGAACAATTGGTCATCTGGAAGCATGCCTGCAAGAACGCGGTTATTCCGGTGCTGACCTTCTGGGGCCTGGCACTGGCGGGGCTGCTGAACGGAACGGTGGTGGTTGAGGTGGTGTTCGCGTGGCCGGGGATCGGGCGGATGCTGCTGGAGGGCGTTGCGCAGCGGGACTTTCCGGTGGTGCAGGCGGCCATCCTGGCGTCCGGGGTGTTCTATATCGCGATGTCCCTGGTGGTGGATATCCTGTACGCCTACGTAGACCCGAGGATACGGCTCTAGTGCCTTCCCCCCAGTGCCGACTGGGCCGACAAGTCCCCGCCCGGGTTGATCAAGGTGGAGAAACATGGCTCTAGCTACTGCAACGAATACATCCCTGGGCCGGGTCGCGCTCCTGTGGAGGCGGCGTTCCGGTGTGCGCAGGCTGCCAATGATTCCCATCGTTGTGGTGTTGGCGCTTGCTGTGAGTGCCATCTTCGCCGACGTCCTTTCTCCCCACGATCCCCGAGGAAAGGATGAGGCGCTGCGAATCAGGACGCAGAAGACGCTGCAGGCGCCGTTCCAGAGCTGGGACAATCCACTGGGGACGGACCGGACGGGCCGGGATGTCCTGAGCCGCATGATCCACGGGGCGCGCACGTCAGCGGTCATAAGCGTGATCGCCCTGGGGAGCGGCGTGCTGGTGGGAGCCGTGCTGGGGTTGATCGCGGGCTACCGGGGTGGATGGCTGGGCGCGGTGATAATGCGCCTGGTGGATACGGTGCTGGCCTTCCCGTTAATCCTGGTGGCGTTGTTAATCATCGTGGTGCTGGAACCGGGGATCCACAGCATCATCATCGCCATCGCGGCGACAACCTGGGCCCGGTTTGCGCGGCAGGTGCGGGGCGACGTGCTGGTGGCAAAGGAGCAGGGATTCGTGACGCTGGCGATCATCGCCGGCGTGCCGGAAGCAACCATAATCTGGAGGCACATCTTCCCCAACGTGGTCAACACCCTGCTGGTGGTGGTAAGCCTGCAGGTGGGGCAGGTGATCCTGACGGAGGCGTCGCTGAGCTACCTGGGCCTAGGGCTGCCGCCGGATGAACCGGCCTGGGGAATAATGGTGTCCGAGGGGCGGAATTTCGTCATCAGCGCGTGGTGGCTGGCGCTGTTCCCTGGGGTTGCGATCACGCTGGTGGTGCTGGCGTTCAATTTCTTCGGGGACTGGCTGCGCGACACTCTCGACCCCAAGTTGCGGCGGGCATAGTCTTCACGACATTAAAGATCGGGTTTGCGCCTGTCTTAGGGCGGGCTGTGTTTCCCTGCGTGGCGATATGAAGTGGGTATACCTTGGTCTGGGCATAGTTGGGACTTTGATGCCCATGGGGGTCATGTACGCAGTCAACTTTGACCGGCGGATTCCCGGATCGACAATAGATATGGGTCTGCTGTTCCACAGCGCGGGGCTGAGCATCCTGTTCATTCCGCTAGGGATGGGGGCTGGGGTGGTGGTGGCCGGTATTATCCAGCTTGCATGGAACCGCCGGCCCGGCCGATCGGGTTTTCAGGGGCGCTGGGCTGCCGCCGATTCCCCTCCCGCTGCTGGGCCAGAGTAAGGGTTACTCGCGGAGGAGATGACGGGCGGGGGATGGTGGCGTGCGAACTGGTGGTGGAGAAGCATGCGGCCGATTAGGCGCAGGAAGTGATCGGCACCGCGCGGCGGTGGTGCCGATGGAGCTTTGGGAAATCCAGGAAATAAGCGCCGTCACAACCATCCTGACCCTCCTCCTGGCTTTGCACTAAGAAAGCCCATGGTTGCAAAAAGCCCAGGAGAGAAGGAGCTATGTTAGTTGAATGCACACTTTGGGCCAGCGGGATTCTGCTGACGATTATTGTCGCAACTTCGATGGGGCTGCTCTGTTCGCATCGAAATCCATCCAACTAGTACTGGATCAAGCTTGGTTATCAAGGGTGCAGTTGGTGGTTGACTCGCAGTGGTAATCTTTGAGCAATTAAGGTTGGTGTAAGGTGGCGGTGTGGTCAGAGAGAAATTTACGGTCCGGCTGACGTCGGAGGAACGGGACCAGTTGGAGCATATGATCCGGGCAGGTAAGAGTTCCGCCCGGGTCACGACCCGGGCACGAATCCTGCTGAAGACCGACGAGGGATGGTCGGCGCCCCGGGTGGCCCAGGCCCTGGATGTGTGCGAGGGCACGGTGTTCCGCCTCAAGCGGCGCTTCGCCGAGGATGGGCTGGAGGGGGCGCTTAAGGACCGAGTCCAGGCCCGCCGATACCGGAAGCTGGACGAACGGGCCGAGGCCCACCTGATCGCCCTGGCCTGCAGCCCAGCCCCCGAGGGCCACGACCACTGGGAACTGCGGCTGCTGGCGGACCGGATGGTGGAGTTGGGAGTGGTGGAGTCGTTGTCCTACGAGGCGGTGCGGCTGCATCTGAAAAAACTCCCTTAAGCCGTGGCAGAAGAAAGAGTGGTGTATCCCCAAAGTGAGCCCTGACTTCGTGGACCACATGGAGGATGTGCTGGACCCCGTATCCAGTACGGGGCAGGCTCTGTATGCCGAGCCCTACGACCCGCAGCGGCCAGTGGTCTGCTTCGACGAGACTTCCACCCAGTTGCTGGCGGACGTCAGGGAACCGATTCCCGCCAAGCCTGGCAGGCCCAGGCGGGAGGATTATGAGTACCGGCGGGAGGGCACCCGAAACCTGTTCCTGTTCTGCGAGCCCAAGGCTGGCTGGCGCCACGTGGCAGTGACGGAGCGGCGCACCACCGAGGACTTTGCCTGCCAGATGCGCTGGCTGGTAGACCAGGCTTACCCCGAGGTGCCGGTCGTTCGCTTGGTCTTGGACAACCTGAATACCCATCGGGTGGCGTCGGTGTACCAGACCTTCCCTGCTCCTGAGGCGCGGCGCATCGCCAAACGGCTGGAGTTTCACTATACGCCCAAGCATGGGAGTCGGTTGAATATGGCGGAGATCGAGTTCAGCGTCTTCTCCCGCAGTTGTCTCAGACAGCGTCTCCCCGACGAGGAATCCCTCTGCCGGGAGATCCAGGCCCTGGAAAGGGAGCGGAACGAAGCTAAAGCCCGCATCAACTGGCGCTTCAACATTCTTGATGCCCGCACCAAGCTCCATCAACTCTATCCCATTAATTCCTAACTTGAACGGGTACTAGAGCCACCATCAAATGAAGGTTCCATACCCACGACACCCGCACCAAACTTCACCGTTTCTTACCCTTACGATTTCTCCGTTGACCGACTCCTAACCCAAAGCCAAGGTGGGATAGGCATTTGCCGCAGGCCGAGAAACGGCCAGGGAGGCTCGCAGGAGCGCTTCGGCCCGTGACTGTAGGACTGTCCGGCACCGCCGTCTCACCTCATCTTTGCGGCTGGCCAGTCCGGCAAGGAATTTGCCGACCTTCTCCTGCACCGCCTCGCTGCTTTCCAAGCACAGATTGCCGGTGGCCTCCTCTCTCGCCCTGCCCGAGATGGCCTCATCGGCATTGAAGTCCGGGCTGTACCCCGGCAGGTTCACCAGCCTCAACTCCAGCCCAGACGTCCTGAGGTACTCCCGCATTGCCTCCCCACGGTGGGCCGGGGCATTGTCCCAGATGACCCGCAGCGGCTCAGGGTGCTTTCCCCCAGTTGCTTCAGGAAGTCAACCGAGGTCCCAGCGTTGCTGTTCCCCTCCGACTCCATCCACTCCACCTCACCCGTCTCCAGGCACATCGCCGAATAATAGCTGGCCTTCTCCCCATACCTCGGACTGGTGGAGTCCACCAGAGCAGCTTCCCCTCTCAACACCCACTTGCCCCGCAACTCTGCATCGGCCCGGAAGTTAGCCTCATGGGCGAAGAATATCCGGGCCCCGGTCCGTTGGGCCTCCTCTCTCAGGGCGGCGTACTCGGCCAAGAAGGCCTCCCGCTTGGCCTCATCCGCCTTGAGCAGACGCTTCTTGGGACGCTTGAAGGCAAATCCCAACCGGTGCAGCCAGTTCAGGAACTGCTACGTCTCAAACTGGCCCCGAACCGTTCCAGGACAAACTGCCGGACTCCTTTCCAACACCAGTTGGCCAGTGCGATGCCCGCCGCAGCGGGCGGTTGCCCTACCGCCCCTTTCAACTCTGCCTGCTTCGTTTGGTCAAGGACGGGGGGAACCACCGTTCTGCTCGAATATCAAGGCCGCCGGCCCTCCCTCGCCGAAAACTGAAGCCCACCGTCCTATGGTGGGGGGCCCGCTCCAGCTCCTCCGCCGTGGCTGATGCCGCCCAGCCCTGCGCCAGGAGCCAGATGGCGTACCACCGCTCCCGCTCCCGGGGCGTCGGCGCCAGAATCATCCGCCGCCGCAAATCCTTGACCTCCATCTGACATTGCTCCAGAGACCGGTGTTCCAGAGACCGGCCTATCTCCCTCACGCCCATCATCAACCCCTCGCTACTGCTGAGACCAGCTAACCCAGTTCCCTCATAAATTTACCCTTTGCGTCTGCATATTTCATCTTGGCTTTGGTTTAGTTCGTACCGGGACGGCTCCCCTTACCCCCTGCCACTGCCAGCGGCGGGACATTCCCCATGAACAATTAGTGGGGACATTTATGCTGGTCAGTTAGCCAGGACGTATTTGCTGAACGTCAACACCCCAGCGGCCCAACTTCCCACCGCCATTGACAGCCCACTCACCTTAGCAGGTTTCCTGGTGTTTCTAGCCCAAGCGGGGCCGCCGGCATCGTTCAAATGCACGCTGGGCTCGCAGGTCATCGGGGGCAATGTTAATGCTCCGGCAGAAGGTGGGGTTGGAGTCCATTGCGAGGTGGTTTATTGATCCTCTACACCCCCGCCGACTTGCTGTGTAGTCCCGTCGCTCCGCTGGGTCTCGGTGGATTGGTCTCCTCGATCTGCGGGGTTCCGTCGGCCTCCATGCAGCGTACTTCCAAAGTGTGGTTTCCTTCCGAGAAGGGCCAGTCGTAACGCCAAATCACCCAGGTGGCTTCCGAAAGTGGCTCACGTAGCTGGGCCTCGTGCCACGGCCCCTCGCCATCAACCTGTACCTCCACCTTGGAGATGCCGCGCACCCCGGCGAAGGCTATTCCTCCTATTGGC
This sequence comes from uncultured Dehalococcoidia bacterium, assembly GCA_951812535.1. Classification (GTDB taxonomy): domain Bacteria; phylum Chloroflexota; class Dehalococcoidia; order Lucifugimonadales; family UBA3495; genus CATOSK01. The sequence continues at coordinate 10,009 of CATOSK010000006.1, forward strand.
ACCAGTCTCTGGCCACCTTCAGTGATGTGCGAGTCCACCGCAACAGTGTCGATTACCGAGGTCGCCCTGACACGCGCAACCTCGTCCCACTCGCGCTCCACCCAGTAGCCGGCTCGGTACTCGCCGATCACCTCAATACCGGTAATCCACTTCGGCTGCTTCATTCCGTAGCGATCCGGCAACCAGATTCGCAGCGGGAACCCGTGGTCAAAGGGGATGGGGCGTCCGTCCCAAGCGTAGGCGAGCATAATCCGGTCGTCCTGGGCTACGAAGTCCAGGTCGACAGTCTCGTAGAACCCGTCTCCGCTGGTTATGAAAAGGTACCTTGCTTCTGGCGTCGGCTTCACATCTGCCACTATCTCTTGCAGGCTGGCACCGGTCCAGTACGTCGTGCTTATGAGGTCGCCGCCGATACGGTTGGAAATACAGGACAGGGTGACGAACTCGCTGCGAGCGTCGTAGCGGGACATGATGTCGTCCAGTGTGAGTGTCAAGGGGTTGGCCACCAGCCCGGTTATGGGCAGGGCCCAGGTTGCGCCGTCTATCAGGGTCGGTTCGGAGCGGATGAACACTTTGTAGTGGTCCCTGACTGCGGTGTACTCCGGGCGGGTCCCGAGGGCGGGTTTGACGGGATCGTCTTCGTTAGGTAGGTCAATCATGGGCCCGACGCCGGGGATTTTGATTTCCATCTCGCGCGCCCTGCTTTCGGCGACCGATAGCATACGCCCGATGCCTGAGCCTGCAACCGTTATCGTGGCGGTGGCGCCACCCAAGACGATAAGGAACTTACGCCTGCCGAGCACCTGTACGGAGGCGCTGCCGCCGGGTCCGCTCTCGGGCGAAACTGTCGATCGGTCGGGGACGATAAGCCTGGCAGCGACTCTCACGGCAGCCGCACCCCATGCCAGGAACAGAAGCAGGGTCCACAGGAAGATCCACATTGGATTGACCGACGACTGGGCGATATAGGAAGTGATGAGGGCGACGGGTATTCCCGCGACCGCCCCGAAAAGGAGTCCCAGGTTTGGCCGAATACGCAGCAGCTCCCACCGTTCGACCAGTGCGAAAACGACGATGGTAGCCACGACTCCACCTACGAGGAACAACAGGATGGCTATTGCCTGCTCAGCGGTCTTGGCGGTGTCGGCGACGCTGACTCCGATGAGGCTCAGCGCGTCAATCATCAGGTCGATTCCGAAGGTGATCACCGGTCCGGGCAGTACGCGGGCTATCCAATCGAATACGTCGAATGGGGGAAAGGACAGGTCAATCCACTTATCTGCCAGGTACATTAAGGCTATCATAGGGGCGACCAGCAGAACACCGGCCATGGCTCCCATTGCCAGGTTTTGGGGCTTCATCGAAAACCTCCCGCAGTTCCACTCGACGTCCATGTGTGGAATGTAGCTGTTCCGGTTTCGTTCTTCAATAGGCCACCCTACCAATAGGGGAAAGCGACGTCCCACAGTGACACGGCCGACCTCCGGTTCGGTGCCGTGGCTTCCACGAGGACTTAGAAACTATCTCAAAATAGGACTGGTCTGAGAGGGAGAACGGATAGAGGGTCCGGTTAAGATAGGGGAACCCTGTGAGGTGGTGGAAGATGGGAAAGAGGGAGTCCCTGCCAACTATATGGGAAGTATCCGATGAACTGTGGCAGCGAATTGAGCCGGTGATTTTGGAGTTGGACCCACCCAAGGGGAGGGGGCGCAAGCGGGTGGACCAGCGGAAGATGCTGGAAGGGGTCATCTTCCGTATGCGCAGTTCCTGCCAATGGAACCACTTGCCCAGGGAACTGGGGGACGACAGCACCATCCACCGGACCTTCCAGCGTTGGGTCGAGCGTGGGGTGATTGAGGGTATCTGGGCCGCCCTGATCGAAGAATGCCGGGAGTTGGACGGCGTAGATTGGGAGTGGCAGTCCGCCGATTGCTCCATGGGGAAGGCGCGTTTTGGGGGGGCGCTATTGGACGCAATCCCACGGACCGGGGGAAGGCTGGAAGCAAGAAAAACATCCTGGTCAACGGGGACGGCGGGCCACTGAGCGTGGTGGTGGCCGGAGCTAATGTCCACGACACGAAACTCCTCAGGCCGACGCTGGAGAGCATAGTGGTGGACCGGCCGGAAGGCTCCCAGAACCTGTGCTTGGACAAGGGGTATGACAATCCCACCGGCCACGGGACCGTCGCCGACGCCGGATACCAGCCGCATATCCGGCGGATTGGCGAAGAGAAATTGGACCAGTCGGGCGAGAAGACCCACCCAGCCCGGCGGTGGGTGGTGGAACGCACCCTGGGCTGGCTGTCCAAGTGCCGGGCGATACTGGTGCGCTACGACAAGAAGCCATCCAATTACCTGGGTCTGCTCCAACTGGCATGTGCCCTTATCTGGTACCGCCGTCAATGGAGCCTCGCTATTTTGAGATAGTTTCTAAGTCACTCCAAAGACCCAAACTGACGACGTAACCTTTGTCGTCGGTCCCCACGCCTGCCCATTCTCCCAGCGGCTTATCGCTGAGCCAGTTCTCCCGGTGTTTCGGTCCCACTCAGATCCTCCCAGGTCTTCGAATAGCGCAGCCAGGGCTCGAAATTCCTGGTCAGCCTGTTGTTGGGAAATCCTGGTACTGGAATTGCAGGTGAGGCCGCAGCGCGCAATGGTCTTGAATTGAAGGCTTTCTAGTCTGAAACCGGGGCTTGGTTCAGACTGCAAACCGTAGCGGAGAATGGCGAATGAACAGCATCAGGCTTCTTGTTGTAGAGGATGACCCGCAGGACATTGGTACGTGCAGAAGCACCGTGGAGAGATACCGGGATGAAAAACAAAGAGAAGTCGAGCTTGTCGAATGTAAGGACGTAGATGAAGCTTTCGAGAAACTCGACAATACCTTTGATGGCGCAATTATCGACATCAGGTTGGGAGAAGAAGGCGACGAAGGCAACGAGATTGTTCAGAGAATCAAAGAGAGCCAGTACCGTTTTCCGGTCGCGATCCTTACTGGAACACTCGGTTCCGCCGACCCGGAATTCTTGTATATCGGAGTGTTCAAGAAGGGAGACCCCGGGGCTGGATACGACGACCTGCTGGACCGATTCTGGAGAATACATGACACGGGACTTACACGTATCCTGGGGGGCAGAGGTATCATTGAATCCAGATTTGGTGAGGTGTTTTGGAGAAATATCCTCCCGGAGATAGAGAAATGGGAAGTATACGGGCAGGCTGACTCTACCAGGACTGAAAATGCTCTGTTGCGGTATACACTGAACCATTTGATCCAACTTATTGATGAGGATATAGAACGCTACTTTCCGGAGGAGTTCTATCTCTTCCCGCCTCTCAGCGAAAATCTTCGGACCGGCGGTATTCTGAATGATAAGGATAGTGACCAGAGATTCGCCGTTATGACTCCGGAATGTGATCTCATCGTCAGGGAAGGTAGTGGTCGGAATACCGATAGGATACTCTTAGTTGAAATAATTTCGCCGAAGGAATTGTTCGATTGGTACGGCTGCCAAGCCCTGAGCACCCTGAGTCAGAACAGAAGGAATACGTTCGTCAAAGCCTTGGAAAATAACTGGCGGACATATTATCACTGTCTGCCGGAGACCGACTTCTTTTCGCTGAGTTTTCTGAATTTCAGGAAGGTGTCGACTGTAGGAGTAGATGACATTGAAGGGAAATTTGACCTCCCTACGAAAGTTCAGATTTCACCTCCCTTCATTAAGGACATTGTTGTGCAAGGACATTGTTGCGCGTTTTTCGTCGTACTATGCTCGTCAGGGTCAACCGAATATAGCCTTCTCAGGCCTTGTCAGGTCCTGATCCTTCAAACCTGGAATTCGTCGTCTATGGATGTTCATTCACCAGAAAAGCGCAGCTTCAATATGTCCAGAATCAAGGGGAAGGACACTGCTCCCGAGATGCTGATCCGCCGGTGGCTCTGGACGAATGGATACAGATACAGATTGCACAGGGAGGCCCTAGCCGGGAAACCAGACATCGTTCTGCCGCGGTACAGAGCGGCCATTTTTGTTCATGGGTGTTTCTGGCACCGGCACGGGTGCCAGGCAACAACGACTCCCATGACTCGTCCGAACTTCTGGACTGCCAAGTTTCAGGAGAACGTCAACAGAGATAAGCGGAATATCGAAGACCTATTGAACGGTGGGTGGCGGGTGATGGTAATCTGGGAATGCAGTTTACGGGGGAAGACCGCAGACCTTGAACAGATTGGCAGACAGACTTCAGAAAATCTGAAGTCTGACATCTGCTTTGCAGAATCAATGCCTGGAACATCTTAATTCGCCCACGACGCATGACGTGGGCAAGCCGGGAAGCAAGGAGCATTACGCGGTGTCCCCCTTACTTCCAGTCCTCACTGTGGCTTTCAGCTACACCGACAGATACGTCCCTCAGCAGTTGCTTCACAGTCGTAATCAGGTATTGCTTGGCCCACTCCGTCACCATACAATGGCCCGAGTTTAACAACCGCGCCGAGGAGTTAGGGGACTTAAAAAGCCACCACCAATTCAAGCGTGGTACTGCTTACAGTCCCCTTGGGCCCACAAAACCAGCCTCATTGTATTCGGACCTCCCAGTATTCGGACCTCCCACCGAAAAGTTCGCAATTCGGTACGTGCAGGCCCGCCTTTTCCAACATCTCTCTGCAGGACACCCGCAGGGGCACATCAACCCGGGTCCGTTCCATCTCCCGGCGGGCCACCGAGCCCACCTGTCCTTTAGCCGCCAGCATGTTCAGCCGGTCACGCAGGGTGGATTCGGAGACCCGGCAGAAGCGGGCGTCCTCCTGGGTGTCGGACAGCCGGTGCTTGGCGTGACTGCGTTTCTCCAACTGGGCTATGGCGTCGTCTATCTCCCGAGCAGCTTCCTCTGGCCCTGCGCCGTTGCGACCAGTTCCTTGGTGGCCCCGTCCAGTGCCCGGGGATTGTCCCCCACGGCGCCGGTGACGGCGCGGGGCAGAAAGCGGCCCAGGTGTCCCCGTTCCAGGGACCGCCAAAGAGTGTGGCGGGAGACGCCGAAGGGACGGGCCGCCTGGGGCCTGACGTGCCACAGGCATAGGCGGGCACGCAGTCTCGGATGGCGTCGTTCCGGTCCGGGTTTTCCGCCGCCAGAGGGTCACTATTTCCCGCCATTGGCAGGCGACAAGGTAACAGCATGGGTTAGCCTACAGCCGGGAAGAGTGCCTCAAGGGAAGTCCTGCTGCCCGGTGTGAGTCAATTCGCGTGGTTGACAAGCCAATTTCAAAGTGATACTTTATCTCACTCTTGAAAAAACTAGCGGCGGCTTTCAGCACATATTATTGAGATAAGCTAACAACAAGGGGTTCTCTGATTCCACAGGCAGACCTGATGACGGTGTTGGAGGAGCTGGGCTATAGAGCGACTGCTCCCAGGAAAACTATAGCCGACCTCCTGGAGCAGAGGCAGGACAGCTTTACGGTGGAGGCACTCAGCAAAGAACTGCCTTCGGTGGGCAGGGCTACGGTATTCCCCACCATCAAGCTGCTTCTTGAGGCAGGGGCGGTCTGCAAGCTAGCCACCATAGACGGATCTCAAATATACAGCCTCTGCGCAGTTGGTTACCACCATCACCACTCAGTGTGTATTCAATGCGGCGCAGTGGAGGAATTCAGGGCCGCCGCAGTTGAACGGTTGATCAGCGCAATCAGCGCCGAAATTCCGGGAGAGGTCATGGACCGCCGTACCGAGTTGTACGTGGTCTGCGGCTTCTGCCCCTCCGACGGGGAGTAGGTAGGGGTTTGTTCCAACCGACCAGGACCGCGTCATCGCTTGCTGAAGACTGATACATCGTATCACGCAAACCCAGAACACAGTAGGGTTCACGTCAAGTTCAAGTAACGATCAGGAATGGAGGATACGGGATGTCATTGATACTAAGTCGCACTATAACGTTTGGCCGTCTGGGCCAGATGTTGACCGTGGGTCTTCTGGTATTCTGCGCGGCTTTCCTTACTGCCTGTGCAGACGACCAGGAAGCGGAGTCGACGGAGGCTCCGGGACCGGCCGCCGCTGTCGCCGTTGCGTCCGCCGATTCCGAGCCCACCCAGGAGGCGGCGCGTCCAGAACCCACGCCTACTGGCTCGGGCGCTGCTGTACCTTCGCCATCCACCTCGCCCGTCAAGGTGGTCACTTCTACCAACTTCGTGGGCGACTGGGCCAGGATCGTGGGGGGTGACCGGGCAGAGGTCTTTGCCTTGCTGCCGCCAGGCCAGGATCCCCACTCCTTCTCGCCGGGAGCTCGGGATGTGGCCAAGGTCGCAGAGGCGGACCTCGTGTATACCGTTGGCCTAAGCCTGGAGGCGGCTTGGTTGCATGAGCTGTTGAGCAACGCCAGTGCAGATGAGTCCAGGTTAATCGCCCTTGGCGAATCGGCAGGACGATTGCAAAGTCAGGTAGGGGAGGTTATAAAGACGGGGAAGTGAGATGAGGGAGTGTGGGGATATGGAAGCGGCGGAATCTCTGTTCAGTTGTTTGGAGCAGGTGCCGGATCCCAGGAGGGCCAGAGGGGTCAGACATCCTTTTCAGGCCATTCTCCGTCTGACCCTGCTGGGCTTGGTCTGCGGTCAGACCACCATGGCCCACATTGCCCTCTTCGCCAGGATGCACTGGCCGGTGCTGAAAGAGCCGTTGGGCTTTGTACGGGACCATCCGCCCCATGCCACCACCATCTCCCGCACCTTGGCCGGGGTTCGCTATGAGGAGTTGCAGGGGGCCCTGACCGGATGGGTGGCCCGGGTGGTGTCGGACCAGGAGATGTACGCCTCGGTGGATGGCAAGTGGGCCAAGCAGTCCGAGGACGCAAGCGGGAACCCCTTGGTGATGGTGAACGTACTGGCCCACGACCTGAAGCTGTGCCTGGCCCAGTGGCCGGCATCGGAGAAAAGGTACGAACCCGGGGTGTTGCGGGAACAGGTGGGGCAACTGTTTGAGCGCTACCCCGGCCTTGGGCTGCTGACCATGGACGCTCTGTACGCGGAGCGGGACCTGTGCCAGGCCATAGTGAGACACGGACGGGACTACTTGGTGCGAGTCAAAGGGAACCGGCCCGAGTTGCTGGCCGCGTTGGCAGAGGGATTTGCCGAGGAGGAACTGGGGGAACCCGAGGCTGTGAGCGTTGAAAAAAAGCGGGGGTGATTGAGAGTCGGCGTGTCTGGACCGATGAGGAACTGGCAGGCTATATCCGGGATGAGTTGGGCTTTCCGGGGGCTATGCAGGGGGTGATGCTGGAGAAGGAGACGGTGGACATAGCCACCGGGGAGGTGAGCCGGGAGCACTGGTATCTGCTGACCAGCCTGAGTTCCCGCAGGTGCAGCCCGAGAGAACTGCTTCGGGTGATCCGCAACCACTGGAGGGTGGAAAACAGCCTGCATCACGTGAAGGACCGCAGTTGGGACGAGGACGTCCACACGCTGCGGCGTCCGGGTTTGGGCGAGGTGTACGCCAGCCTAGTCAACACCGCCCTGAACGCCCTGCGCTTGGAGGGCTGGTTCCCTCTCCGCATGTCCATGCCCCTGCGAGCCAAGACCTGCGCCTTCCGCCCAATCCAGACCATCGCCCGCCTCTGCGGCCTATCCTCCTGACTTTGCAATCGTCCTGGGCGAATCGGTTGACCCCATTGAGTTTTCCGGACCGGACCTACATGGCCACCAGGGGGACGACCATGGCGGGATGATGACAGAGGACGGCCACGGCGAATCGGCGACCATGGGGCGTTTGCTGATCGGCGACGGGGAGGAGGGCCAGGTTTCCGTGATAGACCTGGAAACGGGACAAGTGGACCAGGACCATTTCGATCTGGGATCCCGGGCTGGCCGGATTTATCCCACCCGAAATGGCCGCTATGCAATCGCCGTTTCCTCGGACGCCAACGCCGCGTACCTGTTTGACGGCGGAATATTCATGGAACCCCACGGAGATCACTTTGACCTGGTGGAAACGCCGGCGCAGCAGCTTGAGGTCGACTTTGCGGGGGACCGTCCGGTGCACCTGTATGTAGGGGAAGAGTGGGCGACCATCTTCTACGATGGTTCGGGGGAGGTAGTGCTCATCAATGAGCATGAACTGGAGGAACAGGGCAGCGGTTACGTGCCGCTGCGTTTCAACGCCGGCCCGCAACACGGGGCAGCCGTGCCGCTGGAGGATGACCTCTTTGCTGTCAGCCTGAAGCACCCCGATTACCCGGCAGACCCGGACGCAAGGAACCCAATCGGGGCGGAAATCCGGGACGTGAACGGCGGCATACTGTATACCGCCCACGGATGCCCCGACTTGCACGGGGACGCGGGCAACGGCCATCAGGCAGTGTTCGGCTGTACGGGCGGCGCGCTGGCGGTCGAGGCGCATGACGGAGAGTACTCCCACGTCTTCGTCACGGCTCCGGAAGGTTCCCCGGAAGACTTCCGCCTGACCTCGGTTTGGGGATACTCCGGGCTGGACCACTTCTTTGCCTTGGGCAGCGAGGTAGGCTTGTACGTGGTGGACGCCGAAGAGGGATCAATGGAGCAGATGATTCCCGCTGCTGGAGGGCTGAGGCCCATACAGGTCAGCCTGACCTTCGATGGCGAGGCCCTGCTGGTCGTGATGAGCGACGGCGAGTTGCGGATGTACGACGCTCATGACCTGGACTTGCTGGCGTCCTCGGCCGGCCTCTTGACCACGCCGGTGGAAACCGGTTTCTGGGCCCGGCCCCACCTTGCCACGGCGCCGGGCGCAGTCTTCATCACCGACTCGGTGGGGGGACGGGTGCTGCAGCTGGATGCCCATGACCTGGCCGAAACCGGGCACTGGGACGTCTCCGGGTCCCCCACCAAGATCGCTTTCGTCGGAATCGTAGGTGGCGAAGACGGTGGCCACGACGAGCACGGCCACGATGAACACGACCACGGCGTTCTGGACCCCCATTTCTGGTTCGATCCGGTCAGGGTGAAGATTGCCGTTAACGAAATGGCCGCCCAACTTTCGGCCCTGGACCCCGAGGGGTCGACCGTCTACCAGCAGAACGCCGCCGATTACGGAAGGCAGCTCGACGAGTTGCACGCCTGGATCCAGGAGCAGGTTGATATGGTGCCGCCGGAGCGAAGGCTGCTGGTTACATCCCATGACAGCCTCTCCTACTTTGCCAAGGCTTACGGGTTCGAGGTTGTCGGCCTGATCATCCCGTCTCTGGGCCCGGACCTGGAACCCTCGGCGGAACACATAGCGGAACTGATTGAGGTGGTCCGGGAGCAGGCTGTTCCCGCCGTGTTTGGCGAGACCACCGTCAGCGAAAGGCTGGCGAAGGCGGTGGCAAGGGAAACCGGAGCAGAACTGGTCCAGCTCTATTCCGGCTCCATGGGGGTAGAGGGCAGCGGCGCGGACACATACCTTGGAATGGTGCGAACCAACGTGGAACGGATAGTGGGGGCCCTGAAATGAACCCGGACTCGCCCTCGCACTACGCCGGCATGTCGCTGCGGGACGCGACTGTGGAACGGGACGGGTGCATGGTCCTGAGGAACGTTGCCTTCGATTCCGGCGCGGCTACCCTGACGGGCGTATTCGGTCGCAACGGAGCCGGTCAGAGCACCATGTTCAATGCAATTGCCGGGCTGCAGAGCGTTCACCAAGGGAGAGCGTGACGCTTTGCAAGGTGGACCGACGCTGGGGGGCGTAGGCTAACGCCCCTCGGCGCGCCCGCGTGGGCAGTGTGTATTGCCCGGTTGATACCTCGTTGCAATTGCATCACCCTCGGCAGGTTGCGAACTCTAAGAGATATGTCGTCTCAGTAATACTTGAAGGAGGATTCTTTATGAACACGCCGCGCGAAGTACCCGTCACCATCCTCACCGGCACCCTCGGCTCTGGCAAGACCACCCTCCTCAACCAGATCTTGACTGAGCAGCGTGGGACTGGACGGGTACATGGCCCCGACCAGGGTTACCTTCGATGTAAGCGCGGGTACCGTGATGGCCGTCGTGGGACCCAACCAAATCGGTAAGAGCACCCTGTTCAGCAGGGGAGAGTGACCCTCAGCAAAGTGGACCGGCGAAGGGAGAGCATTGATCCACACCCGCGGCACCCTCGGCCCGTTGCTATCTCCAATCGATACAATATCTCAAGAAAATCCAATCTGAAGGGTGAATCTATATGGACATTCAGCGAAAAGTACCTGTTACCATCCTCACCGGCTTCCTCGGCTCTGGCAAGACGACCCTGCTCAACCGGATCTTGACTGAGGAGCACGGCAAGCGCATTGCCGTGATCGAGAACGAGTATGGGGAGGTCGGCATCGATCAGGCCCTCGTCATCAACGCTGACGAGGAGGTCTTCGAGATGTCGAACGGCTGCATCTGCTGCACGGTGCGAGGGGACCTCATTCGTGTGCTCAATAATCTCAACAAGCGCCGCGACAAGTTCGACTATGTGCTGGTGGAAACCACCGGGCTAGCCGATCCCGGTCCGGTCGCTCAGACGTTCTTTATGGACGACGAGCTTCGCGCTGAATACGCGCTTGACGGGATCGTCACGCTCGTCGATGCCGCTCACATCGAGCAGCAGCTCGGCCGAAGCGCCGAAAGCACGGAGCAAATCGCGTTCGCCGACGTCCTCGTGCTCAACAAGACGGACCTCGTCAACAGCGAGGCCCTTGACAGTCTGGAAGCTCGCCTCCGCGGCATGAACCGGATGGCGCAAGTCGTGCGCAGCGAGCGGGCGAACGTCTCCGTCGATACTGTGCTCAATCTCACCGCCTTCGACCTGGACCAGGTGCTCGAGCGTCGTCCCACTTTCCTTGAGCCGGAGTATCCGTTCGAATGGACCGGAGTCTATTCCCTGGATGCCGGCCGGTACGAACTCAGCCTCGCCGATGGACCTGATCCGGCGATGTCGCTGGTCGTCGTGCCCGACCAGGGCACCGATGACGCTGCCCTTCGTGATAGCGCGGAGTGGTGTGTCCGGCAGTACGCCGAACCTGCGGAGATCATTCATCCCGGGGAGGAGATTCCTGCCGGAAAGCATGTGAGCCTCCAGCTTGATTCTCCAGGGCGCAAGTCCTTCTTCTTTGAGGTTGATGCGCCGGGGCGGGTTGGCCTCTACGCCCAGCACCTCGCGGAGGAATTCGATCTCCAACTGAAGAACGCGGATGGAGAGGCGTTCAAGCTGGGAGGCAATTTTTGCTCCGAGCCGGCCTGCGAAGAGGAGACACCACGCTTCAAGGGAGCGCTGGTTCCTGTCGAAGCTGAGCGAACCTGGGTCGCCCAGCACGAGCACGACGACGAGGTGGGCTCGATCGCTATCGAGAGGGACGGCGACGTAGACGTCGAAAAGCTCAACGCCTGGATTGGCAAACTGCTCAGTGAGCGCGGGGTGGACATTTTCCGAATGAAGGGCTTCATCAGTCTTGCGGGTGAGTCGCGTCGCTTCGTCTTCCAGGGGGTTCACATGCTCGTTGACGGGCAGCCGGACCGCGAATGGGGGGACGCGCCCCGCCGCAATCAGCTCGTCTTCATCGGCCGCAACCTTGATGAGCAGAGTATGCGGGAGGGGTTCGACGCATGTCTGATTTAGATGTCGGTGTCCCCAGGGGCGTTCTGCACCCGGGCTGGTCTGAGGCGGTTGGCGACTACGCTATCGCCGGGGGTTGGGCCCTGGGCGGTGAGGCGCTGATCGTCTGTGATGCCGAAGGAGGCGTTTACGCCCTTGACGGCCAGTCTGGCGCGACCAACTGGGCGCGTCCCGTGGATCACGAAGGCGGTGTGATCACGATGGCGGTGCACCCGAGCGGAACCGCGTTCGCTACGGCCGGCCAGGACGGGCGAGTCTTGATCTGGAGCGCGGCCGAAGGGGAGGTAAGCCAGGCTATCCAAGTGGGAAGTGGTTGGGTGGAAAACGTGGGGTGGTCGCCGGACGGCCAACTGTTGGCGGCTTCATGCTCCCGGCAGGTTCGCGTGTATGATGCCGACGGCGCGCAGGTTTGGCAATCTGATGATCATCCCAGCACCGTCAGCGCCATCGCCTGGTCGAACGCAGGGGAACTGGCGACGGCCTGTTACGGCCGAGTCACGTTCTTCAACGCTTCCACCGGCGAGGCCCGCCAGACGCTGGAGTGGCAGGGATCCCTGGTGTCGATGGTGCTGACCTCGGACGGGGGCATCGTCGCCTGCGGCAGCCAGGATAACTCCGTGCACTTCTGGCGTCGCTCCACGGCGCGGGACTCAATGATGTCCGGATATCCCGCCAAGCCGTCGGCCCTGGCCTTCGATGACACCGGCACCCTTTTGGCCACCGGCGGTGGGGAGGCGGTGACGGTCTGGAGCTTTAGGGGAAGGGGTCCCGAAGGAACCCGGCCCGGCGTTCTGGAGTTTCATGTTCAACCCATCACGACCCTGGCCTTCGCTCCCCGCGCGATGCGCCTGGCATCGGGGGGGCGAGATGGAGCCGTGGTTGTGTGGTCGCTTCGGAGAACTGGGAAAGGCGGGGCGGTAGGGGCCGAGGCTGTGGGCGCATCTGTATCCGAATTGTACTGGCGGCCTGACGGGCGCGCGCTTGCCGCCCTCGACGCGCAGGGTGGCGTGACGGTTTGGCGGATAGGACCAACAAGAGGCCGAGTTGCCCGCGCACCCGCAGAGCTGCCGCACAGTGCGGGCATCGGCTAAGTGGTCGCCCACCCGTCGAAAGCCACAATTATTGCCCCTAAACCCGTATGAAGTGCGATTCAGAATTAAGCATGAATACAATCCAGGACAAATCCCTCCAGGTCTCCCAGCATCATGAACCGGATATCGCCGTCATCCTGGTCGGGCGGGGCAGCCTCTACACTCAGCAGCCTGCGGAGGAGCTGTCCTCCCTGGCAGATGAGCTTCGCTTCAAGCATCCCACCTGGCTGGTAACGGAGGCTCTTCTCGAGCAGGGCGGTCCCTCCCTGCCCCAGGCCCTGGAGTCCTCTCGCAGGGCAGGCGCCGGAACTGCGGTCCTTCTCCCGGTCTTCATGCCCGTGGAGGCCGCCACCAGGAACTGGCTCCGGTTCGTGGCCCAACGCTGGCAGCGGCAGTCCACTGCACCGTTGGAGATCCTACTAGGTGACCTGTTCAACGACAGCCACGATGTGGCCGATGCTGCCGTGCAGGCCGTTAGTCGTTCCTTGGTGTCCAAGACCACCCTGGCTTCCGACAGCGGCAATGCCGGTACGCCCGACCCCGATTGGTCGGTCATCCCACCCCACGCCTACCACGTGCTGTTCTGTCATGGCCCCCGCTGCACCACCGCCGGTGCAGCCGAGCTCGGCGCCTACCTGCGAAAGCGCTTGAAGGACGCTGGCCTGGATCGCGGCCCCGGGCACGTCTTGGCCGCCCGCACCGGTTGCCTGTACCCCTGCAACCTGGGCCCCGTCATGGTGGTCTACCCCGAGGGCACCTGGTATTGCGGGTTGGGCGAGGATGCTATCTCCCGGATCGTAGACTGCCACTTTTTGAACGGCAAAACAGTATCAGCCAACGCATTTCACCCGTCTCCGCACCGCCAGTTGTCACCGAATTCGCAAACCCCACCTCTAGAATCCCTGGGAGAAGAGTAATGTTCGCCAAGACCCTAGCCCTCTTGGTAACACCCTTTATCATCGCTTCGGCAGTGGTCGCCTGTGGCCCGGCGTCCACACCCATGGCCACGCCCATTGAGCCTACGGCTCCGCCAGCCAACACCCCGAAACCGCTCAGCGCGCCTGGCCTGGCGAGCGAAACCACTGCACCCCTTGCCCAGTCCGACTTCGCCCCTGTCACCGTCGAGAGCTGCACCTCTGTTCAGAGTGAGGAGGGCGAGGTCCAAACCGGCACGGCGAGCTACGTCTACACCGAGCCGCCCTCCCGGGCCATCGCGCTCAACCAGCACGTAACAGAAGTAATGCTGGCCCTCGAACTCGAGGCTCACATGGTAGGCACCGCCTACATCGACGACGAAATACTGCCCCAATACCAGTCAGCATACCAGTCCATCCCGGTGCTGGCCGAGGAATATCCTTCACGGGAAGTCATACTGGCCCAGGATCCCGACTTCATTTACGGCGGCTTTCGCAGCGCCTTTGGAGACGACGTCGCAGGTTCCCAGGAAGAGCTAAACAGTCTGGGAATCGGGACCTACTTGGCCAGTGCCATCTGCAACATTGGTTCCCCCGACACCCTCGAGGATGTTTACGCCGACATACGCGCGATCGGCGACATATTCGGCGTCCCCGGCCGGGCCGACGCCCTGGTCAACGCCATGTCGGGGGAGGTGGCCGTCGCTGCACGCCAGAACAACACCCCAGGCGATGCGTTGCGGGTTTTCATGTTCGACTCCGGCGACGATGCCCCCTTCACTGCTACCTGTTGCTCCATGTTCACCAGCATGATCGAGGCCGTGGGGGGCAAGAATATCTTCGATGACGTGGATGGCCGCTGGAAGACCGTCAGTTGGGAGGAGGTAATCGACCGGGACCCCGAGCTGATCGTGCTCACCGAGGCCGACTGGTCCACCTCTCAAGAAAAGATTGATCTCCTCTTGGGCGACCCCGTCCTTGCCGACATCACCGCCGTAAAGGAACAGCGATTCGTGGTGCTCCAGTTCAGTTCTCTCGTACCGGGCATCAGGAACGCAACGGCCATCGCTGAGCTTGCCGCAGCAGTCGGGCAGTAGGGAATGACCCTGATGCTTATGCGGACGAGATGGGAACGCTGAGACACCGCGTTTCCGAGCCAGCCGGCCTGCCGCCCAGCAATGGGGAGGACCCGGGTCCCCCGACCTCCCCAACTCCCCATGCCTCCAGGTCTCCCGAAGAGACCCGGCGCATGGGCCTGGGCGTGGTCCTGGGAGCGCTGGGCCTTGGGGCGTTGGTCTCGGTTACTCTCGCCATCACCATCGGCCCGGTCTACATTTCGCCCGTAACGGTCTGGCACATCATCGTCTCCCATGTCTTCGGCGTGTCGCCCGGGGACTGGACCGCCGGGCAGGACCACATCGTTTGGCTTCTACGGCTGCCCAGGGTCCTCCTCGCCGGAATCGTCGGCGCCGGGCTTGCAGTTGTCGGCGCCACCATGCAGGCAACGGTACGGAACCCCCTTGCCGACCCCTATCTGCTGGGCACCTCCTCAGGGGCATCCGTTGGGGCGGTCCTCGTCATCATGCTGGGCATCAATTTCCTCGCGCCCTATTCGCTGTCCATACTGGCTTTCGCTGGCGCGGTCGGTTCCTTTGCCATCGTCTTTGCCATGGCCCAGACCGGAGGGCGGGTCTCACCCACCCGGCTGATACTCGCCGGAGTCGCCACGGCCTATGTCCTTTCGGCCATCACCAGCTTGATCCTTTTCATGGGCGACGAAAGGGCCGTACGGGGGGTGCTCTTCTGGATGCTGGGTACGCTATCCGGGGCTGAGTGGAGCTATCTCGGCTTACCGGCGGCGGCGCTGCTGGTGGGCATTACTTTCCTTGTACTGAATTACCGCGCCATGAACGCGCTTCTTGCGGGCGAAGAGACGGCCATCACTCTCGGAGTGAACACTCAGGCCTTTCGCCGCCAGCTCCTCCTTCTGACTGCCCTGCTCACCGGCGTCATGGTGGCGGTGTCCGGCGCCATCGGCTTCGTTGGGTTGATGGTGCCCCATATCGTACGGCTGGTTTCAGGCGCTGATCACCGGTTGGTACTTCCCGCCAGCGCCCTTGCTGGGGCTATTTTCCTCATCTGGGTGGACGTCGTCGCTCGGACCATTGTTCAGCCTCAGGAAATTCCGGTCAGCATAATCACTGCCCTGGTCGGCGGACCCTTCTTCTTGTGGCTTTTGCGTTTGCGTCGCCAGGCCTATGGAGGACAGATCTGATGCGTCTACAGGCTGACAATGTCAGCTGGAGTGTCGCTGGAAAGCCCATCCTGAGGGATGTTTCACTGGCGGTGGAATCCGGTTCCATTACCGGCCTGATCGGACCCAACGGCAGCGGCAAGTCCACTCTCCTACGCTGCATTTACCGCGCACTGAGACCGGATTCGGGGAGTATCACCCTTGATGGGGACGACCTGACCCGCATGGGCAGCCGAGGAACCGCCCGCCGGGTCGCGGTTGCCCTGCAGGAATACCCCTCGGATTTCCAGTTCACCGTGGGCGAAATCGTCTCCATGGGGCGCAATCCCCACAAGGGAATGTTTGACCGGGATACACCGGAGGACCGGAGCATCATAAGGGACGCCCTCGCCCGCGTCGGGCTCGCCGGTTTTTCCCACAGGAACTTCAACACCCTTTCCGGGGGCGAAAAGCAGAGGGTCATTATCGCCAGGACCCTGGCACAGCAGGCCAGCTTCCTCGTTCTGGACGAACCCACCAACCACCTGGACATCCGTTATCAACTGGAGACCATGGAGCTGGTTCGGGACATGGGGCTGACCACGCTAGCCGCCCTGCACGACCTGAATATTGCCGCAGAATACTGTGACTTCATCTATGTGATTGACAGTGGCCGGATAGTGGCCTCGGGAAGGCCGTCGGAAGCCCTACAACCAGACATTATCTCGGAAGTCTTCGGCGTGGGCGCTTCGGTGGGCGAGGACGCCATGACAGGAAGGCCCCGCATCAGCTTCTACCTCAAGAGTTATTCTCCCAGGGAGGCTGCGCTTGCCCGTTCCTCCTCGAACGGCACCACTCCTTCAAGTCAATAGACTGGCCACGACGCCAATATTTTTAGGGTCGCGAATAAGGGCAATCTATGGCGCGGAAAGACGGCGGCCTCACCGATCCAACACACCGTTACTGACGTCGGCTCGCTGACGATGGCTGCCCCCGGCTGATACGCTGGAGGCATGGTGGAACAGCCGGAGCTATGTGCTCGCTCCAGCCGCAGGGTGAAGATGGTGAAGCAGGTCAACCGCTCCGCTGTTGAACCAGATGGGTCAGGGAATCCGGGATGCCGTGCTGTTTCTGCCTAACACCTCCTGAACCAGGATAATCTGCCGTTGGGTTGGTATTCCGAGCCTTGGAATGGGCTGCCTGGTGAAGCGCCACCGTGCGCTTCGATGGGTTGGGGAACCGGCTGGAGCGAAAGCGTCAACTACACCAACGCCTCAGCTACGTCCCTCGCGGACGCCCATCGGGAGAGCAAGGCTCGATCCTTTTGGTCAATCCAACGCGGGGGGCTGTTCGGAGAGCAGGGCTCGATCCTATGCGGCCGGTCCCGGGTCCAGGGACGGGACCCTCCAGGTTTCTAGGGCGGGAAACGCTGAAAAAAGCCTGACAACGCAATCTAGTATCCGGTCCCTGCACCGGCCCTGACAATACCTTCGCGGCCCCGGCGGCCAAAGTGTTGCCTTTTTTTGCCCCGAAATCTAAGCTGGACTTTGTACAGAACGCAGACCAGGGTAGACACGGGACGAGTTGATTGGAAACCCCGTTCCCATGAGCGCTCGGCGGCCTGCGAATTACCTTTGAGGGTTTTTCTGAGGGTTTTTCAACGTCATTGCCGCACCCCGACATTGAAAAAGTCTCTGCTGCGTTTCATGCTGGATTTCATGACCTTCCAGCATCCGATTCTCAAATTGTACAAAGTCCAGCTAAGCGCCGGCCCGTTATCGCAGGCAAGTGGTTTAACGGCACAGGTCCACTGTCCAAGCCGCGAGTGGTAATTTGTAAACGGCACACCAACATCACGCCAGGGCTACTGAGCCCTATGCCGAATGTTTAACAGGGAGGCCAATGATGGACAAGAGAGAACTCGAGAAGGACTGGATGGCGAACAACGCTTTGATCGCTTTTGTAGGCGCGCTGCTCATGGGTCAACAGTGGCAAGTGTCTGAAGGCACCTACAAGCTATTCTTCGTGTTCGAGGTTCCCAATTACTCATGGTTGGTGCTCCTCGCTATTGTTGCCTTCCTGTTTTCCCTGTCGGTGTTCTTGGCGTTGGGCACCTTCTCCGAATGGGCTCGGCACCGGGCGTTTCTTTGGCGAGGCCTCTACAACCCAATCCTGGGAATCCTGGTGTGGATTGCATTTATTCTGACTTGGCTATCTCTGTTGCCTGAACTGCCCTTGGACCAATGGTGGTTTCCGGCTTTCCTGCTTGGCGGTTTCCTGTTCTCCTTCCTCTTTATTCCGCTCCGATTCTTTTCGTTTTCTGTCGGTGCCCGGTCCTGTCAGGCTGTGCCAAGGCAAGACAACCGCGACATCATC
Source organism: uncultured Dehalococcoidia bacterium (assembly GCA_951812535.1). Classification (GTDB taxonomy): domain Bacteria; phylum Chloroflexota; class Dehalococcoidia; order Lucifugimonadales; family UBA3495; genus CATOSK01. Next base: position 28,205 of record CATOSK010000006.1, read on the forward strand.
CAACGTCCCAGGCAATGGTTCAGCGACCGAACAAGCCTCCGACGAATCAGGGAGTTCGGACAGTCAATGGGGATCAGGATTTTGCGACGATTGGGCGCGGTTTACCTGATTGGGGTATCGGTATCGGTGGCGGTGTACTTCATCGTCAACCCGCTACACGCGGAGTCATACGACCCTGAGAACATCTGGTTCGTGTTGGATATTCTGATGGTTGTCGCGGCGGTCCTGGCCTTGGGCTTCAACATACCCCGCAAGCTGCGGGAAGGCAGGCCCACCAGCGGGGAATCATCAACTCATAGATACTGGGAGGCCAACATAGCGTTTTACGCCACCATCGGAGTAACCATTCTTCTGCTACATAGTTGGATTTCCAACCTGGCTCTCGGCCAGGAGTTGGGCGACCACCAGGCCTTTGTCAAATGGGCCGTGGTGGACACGCTGTTACCGTTGGTATTGGGAGCAACCGGATACGCCATGTGGCGTGGGTCAGACCAAGGGTAAAGGCCACTGAATGGCCCCAGACCTTGGATGACGGGCAATCGAAGGCTTACTTTGGCTGTACGTAGTCGTAGGTCACCCACGTATTTCTGACCATTCATATCGAGGAACCCACACAGTCCTTTGGTCTCAAACCCCAGGACAGGGCACAGCTACCGCCGCCACTGGCCCAGGCTCAACACCTGCCGCGCCCAGCCCAGCAGCTCCAGCCTGGCCCTCCAGCTCGCTGACGCGCTCCTCCATCGCCGCCACCGCCAGAGCGTCTTGCGGTCCACGCCGAACTGCTCGGCCAACTTCCCGGGTCCCACGTCCTTCACCAGGTCGTAGAGCAAGGCCCGCAGGCGCAGCCCCGCGGGCTCTCGATGCTGGGGGAGCCATCCCCCGGCCATCCCGGTCGCATCATCCGTGCCGCCCCCATAATCCCCGTGTTCCAAAATGCCCCACTCACTAGCTGATCCTGCCCCATGCCCCTGGAACCGGCCCTTCCCGGAAAGTGTTGCCTGATTCCGCCTTCCGACCCCTCGTTTCCCTTCATTTCAGCTACGAACACGACCACCCGAGTCCCCTGCCCCCAAACTCGAACCCTTGTACACGTCTATGACATCACAGGGGGACCTCCGGGCGGCAGGGCCCATAAGGTGATTCACGGATGAACCACCCCATAGGGGGTTCCCCCTGGTGCTGGGACTCATCACACTCGACGCTAAAGTCCAAGTCCCGCGGGAAGTGGACGCCGGGAACCATCGGAGGGACATGACGCGAGAAAACATGCGCCAAGACCGACAGGAAGCCGACACGGGCGCCGGCGCCAAGACCGGAACCCCGGGCTGCTCGGCGGGACAGCGGAAGACCGTGCGCGGTGGTCTGCGCATCCTGGCCGGGGTCATAGCCCGCGCCGGACGCAACGCACCGGCACATCCCCGGCCATTTTCGGGACTTTTTCCACGCCGGGGCCGTCTTTCGCCCCGTCATGGACCCTAACGTCAATCGGGAATTCGGCATCCGGACCGGAACCCGGCATTAACTCCAACTGTTCACTGTTCAGGTCCCGTAGGGGGACGATTTAACCCTGTTTCAGCTTTGAAGCAACCCGTCCGGCGGCTCCGCAGCGAAACTCAATCTCCTGTACACCTGCGGCACAGCACGCGATGGGCCCAAGTGCCGAGGGACCCATAAGCGTTATCAAGGTTGATAACCCCCACAGGTAGTTTCCCGGCGCCGTCCCGCTGCTCACACTCTCTCGTGGAAGCGGCAAAGACGCCGATGACCAACACGGATGCAAGGAGGACGACATGATCTTGAAACCGGAACCCCAGCTCGACACTGAAGCCCAATCACAGTCCCCCAACGAGAGGCTATGCGAGACAAGACAAGGACAAACGGAAAGCCGCGTCCCTCCGGGAGAAACCGGAAATCCGGGCCCGCCGGCAGGAAGACGCCAAGTGGAACATCCCCGCAGCACACCGCCCATGAGCGGGAGCAGATGCAGACGGGGCTGCGCATCCTAGCCCGCATGATCGCCCGCGCCCACCTGAGACGGGAGGCGGACCAGGCCGCCCAAGAGCCACCACCGGACCAGGGGGCTGGCAACTGAGCAACCTGCTGGAAACACCGCCGCGTCCCCAGTCTGCGGTTTGTCTCCTGCGTTGGCCTGGAATAGTCGCATTTGCGGCCCGCGCTCAGGCCACAAACCTGCTTCCAACACAATTCCTCGGAAGGCACTACGAGCGAACAATTTCTCTTGGAAAGAGGAATGTTAGAGCATATCCACGGGAGGAATCAGATTGACGGCCACCAGCGCCAGCACGCCAATCCCTGAAGAAAACGAATCGCCCCATGACAACCTGGACCACGCCATCCGCGACTACGCGGGCGCCCACGTCCTGTTGCATGGACGGGCCAGAGCCGCCGAGAGATTCGGCGTGTCCCGCCACACCCTGTGGCGCTGCCTGGAGCGGAGGCGGTGGGGCAAATCCCTGCCCCGGGCGGTGATCAAGACCGTGGGCGACGCCCCCGACATGATAGAGGCGGCGGCCTGGGCCGTGACCGCCGTCCCCCAAGTCCGGCGCCGCGCCGCCGCCAATCCCAAGCCCCTGGCCGAGACCCTTGAGGACGCGCTGCGGCTCTTATGGGCCACGCCGGTACTGACACATGCCCGCTGACGACGGCGGCTCCCGGCTGATACGCTGGAATTAAGACAATCTCACAAGAACGCATCCTGGACGCCTTGGCCCGGCTGTCCTTCGTCGACGTGGGGGAGCTGGCCCTGATCCTGGGCGAGCCGCTGGCGACGGTGCACCGGGCCCTGACCGGCCTGCTGCAAGACGGCCTGGCCGGACGGGCGAGCCACGGCACGGTCCACCTGCCCTCCAGCCACCGCCACTACCTCACGAAGAAAGGCATCGCCGAGGCAGCCGACGCCCTGGGCTACGACGCGCCGTCGGAGTTGGTACGGGCCTATCCGGTGTCCCGGCAGTGGCTGACTTTGCTGCTGCGCCGCATGGACGCCGTGGCCTCGGTGTACCGCCTGGCGGCAACACTGCCCCCGGCGTGGACGGCCTGGAAACCCGGGTGGAGTTTCACCGCCGGGGCCGGTTCGACGCGGTGGTCACCCCGCACAACGCTCGCAGCTTCGGCGTGGTGCGCCAGGGGCTGGCGCTGCGGCGCCGGTCCCTCTACGACCGCCTGCGGGCCATCGCCGAGTACCCCCACACCCGCCGTCCCTCCGCCGTGCTTGTCCTGGTCCCCAGCCCCTGGGAGCAGCGGCTGACCGACGAATTCTGCCTGAACGCGGACCTGCGGGACTGCTACGTGGGCGTGGAGTGCCGGGAAACGCTGGAAGAGTGGGAACGTCCAATCTGGAATTCGCCCAACTGGGTGGTGGGCCGGACGTACCGCACCCTGGAGCAGGTGGTCTCCCAGACCGCACCCGGCGGACGGTTTAACCCGGGGGGCCGGAGCGCAAGCGGGCCTCCCTGCCCGACCCGGAGCGGATGGTCCAAACGGCCCCCGGCTTCGGCATCAGCCCGTCGGAAAAGCGCGCCCTGGACCTGATCACCGACCATCCCATGATCCCCCGGGAACACCTGGCCCGCTGGCTGGGCGTCTCCGATGGTCGGGTCAGCCAGGTGATGCACACCCTCGTTGACACCTGGGAATTGATCGAGCAGCACGGCAAACGGAGCGACGTGCGCTACACCCTGTCCGACCGGGGCATCAGGTACATCACCCGCCGGGACCGGGCGCAACTGTCCACCACCATGGCCGCCTGGAGCACGGAGGACGCCACCGACAATCACGGACGGCCCCGGCCCTGGGACACCGCATCCTCACGTGGCAGCGACAGACCAGCCACGCCGACGGCATCACCTGGTTCCTTTCGGGGCTGGCCGCCGAAGCCAGGGCCGACGACGCCAGCGACCTGCAATGGTCCGTGCCCACCGCCCGCTCCGACCGGGCCTTCAACCTGGGTGAGGACGCCATCGCCCCCGACGCCGTGGGACACCTGCTGACCGGCGGCCTGCACGTGCCCTTCTACTTCGAGCACCAGCCGCGCGCCCGCCATCCCAGGGGAGTGGCCGCCCGCCTGCGCCCCTACTCCGGCTACTACCGCTCCGACGCCCCCGCCAATGACCAGCCGCCCTTCCCCACCACGCTGTTCGTGGTGGACACCGAGGAGGTGGCGGAGACCTACGCCAGCACTGCGTCCCGGATGACCGCCATGGCGCTGCCCATCCTGGTGTCCAGTAGGGAGGCCCTGTCCTGTAAGGGAATACTGGGACGGTCCTGGCGTCCCCTGTGGGATGCCGACAGTCCACCCCTGGCATTGCGGGAACTGGGAGCCTACGGGTGGGACGGCCTGCGCCGACGGATGCATCCGCTGGAGACACGTTAGTCGTGCTGACGCGGCTTTACTTGCCCGCTCTGTTGTCCGGGGGCGCAAATGGTCACTTCCAGGGCGATTTCGGGGCTTGGCCGGGACGCCGCGATGTGTCATTTTCGCCCGGTTTCAAGCAGGAAACGGGCTGTCCAGCGCCTTGACCAATCAGAAATTGCATTTTGGGAACAGTGAGAAACCAGGCTAAAACAGCGGGAGGCCCATTTGCACAAATGCAATCGTCATTGCCGCCGATGACGCATCAGCCCATGACGAGGTATGACACATGAAAAATGAGGTCCACTGGGTGGACAAGGGGGAGGCGGCGCGGGAGTTGGAGGTCTCGCTATCGACCCTGGACCGGATCATCCGCAAGGGTGAGTTGGAGGTGGTGAGAGAGGGCCGGCGGGTGTACGTGAGGCTGCCCGGACCTCCCTGCCCCAGCGACCGGGAGCTGCTGCGCCAAGCCATGGCGATGGTGGAACGACTGGGGCGCACGGTGGAGGAACTGTCCGATGAGGCCGACCAGTTGGAGCGGGAGAGGGACCAGGCCCGGGCCGAGACCGAGGCCGCCCGGGGCGAGTACGCCGTGCTGGAAGCGGACTACCACGAGGAGCAAGCCGCCCACCGGAGGGCCAGGCGCTGGGCCGCCCGGTTGGGCATCACAGTCGCCGTGCTGGTAGTCCTGCTGGCCGTCGCCGTCCTGGTGGTGTGGCTCCTGCTGACGTGAGAATTGACTGGCCGCTCTTGACCCACACGCGAATGACCGATAATATGCCTCATATTGACTCTAACTATGATGCACAGGAGCAACACGATATGAACCAACTTACGGTCAGGGGATTCGATGACGAACTGGATGCCATCATGCGCCGCCTGGCAAGGCAGGAGGGAATCTCCCTGAATCAGGCGGCGTTGAGGCTGCTCAGGAAGGGCGCCGGCCTGACGGACAACAGCAACGGTAATCCCAATGCGATAGGCACTTCGTTGGACGACCTGTTCGGCACATGGAGCCAGGATGAAGCCGAGAGTTTCGATGCGGCTCTTGAGGTCTTCGGGACGGTGGACGAGGCGGCGTGGTCATGAGGATTCTGCTGGATTCCAACGCCTACTCCGCGTTCATGCGGGGCAGCCACGAGGTGAGAGATCTGATACAGGTCGCCGAGGAGGTGCTATTCTCGGCTGTTGTAGTAGGCGAGCAGATGTACGGCTTCCGGCAGGGGGCACATTTTGAGCGGAACCTGGCGGAACTTCGATCCTTCCTCGAACGTCCCTACGTTTCCTTCGTTCCCGTGGGTCCGGTGACTGCGGACCGGTACTCGCGGGTTATGACGGCGCTGAGGGCGAAGGGGCGCCCAATTCCGACCAACGACGTCTGGATTGCGGCCCACGCCATGGAAACGGGCGCCGACTTGGTTTCCGCCGACAGCCACTTCGAGCACGTTGACGGGATTGCGTGGGTCCGGTTGTCGGCAAGTTGAAACCTGATACAGCTAACAGGAGGAGTAAGAGATGAGGAAACAGTTCCAACCCCTGACCCCGGCGGCCCTCTACGCCCGGGTCTCCAGCGACCGCTAGGACGTGGACCTGTCCGTGGCCGCCCAATTGCGTGCGCTCCGCGACTACGCCAGGAACAACGGCTACTCCGTGGCCCGCGAGTACGTGGACGAGGCCGAGAGCGGCAGGGTCGCCGACTGGCCCCAGTTCCGCCAGATGATCGACGACGGCGGCAAGGCCACGGCCCCTTTCCAGGTGATTCTCGTCTGGAAATTCAGTCGCTTCACCCGCAAGCGGGAGCACGCCGTGGCCTTCAAGTCCATGCTGCGGCGCAAGGGCATTCGCGTCGTCTCCATCACCGAGCACGCCCACGACTCCCCCACCGGCAAGCTGATGGAGGCCATCATCGAGTCCGTGGACGAGTTCTACAGCGAAAATCTTGCCGAAGAGGTCAGGCGGGGAATGCGCGAGGCCGCCTCCCGGGGCTACTTCCTCGGCTCCAAGGCCCCCTTCGGCTACAAGCGCATCAAGGTCAGCGACGGGGTGAAGGACCGGCCCACCCTGGAGGTCGACCCGGTGGCCGCGCCCGTCGTGAAGGAGATATTCGAGAGTTCCCGCAGGGGCAACGGGCTCTCGGAAATCTGCAAGGAGCTGAACAACCAGGGCATCACCAACCGGGGAAGGCGCTGGCAGAAGAACGTCCTCCGCTACCTGCTGACCAACGGTCCTACACTGGCACCGCCATCTGGGGATTGAAAACCAAGGACGAAAAGGGAGTCGAGCCGGTAAGGGTGGAGAACGCCTGGCCCGCCCTAGTGTCCAGGGAGACCTTTGACCTCGTGCAGCAAGAGCTTCGGGAGCGGGCGCCCACGGTGGTGCGTCCCGGTAACGTGGGCAGCAATTACCTGCTCAGCGGGTTGCTCCGCTGCGGTGTCTGCGGCAAGCCCTACGCCAGCCAGGGAGCCAAGAGCGGCCAGTTTGCCTACTACGTCTGCGCCAGCCTGTTCCGCGAGGGAGCGGGAGCGTGCAGCAACGGGCGCTACCTGAACGCCGCCAAGGTGGAGGACCTGGTAATCGAGAAGGTCAGGGAGCGGATTCTCACCGAGGAGACCATCACCGAGCTGGTGACATTGGTGGCCGAGGAGATCGACAACCTGGCCGGTGAGGTCAACGGCAGGCTGACGGCCATCAACAGTGCGCTTTCCGATGTTGACAGCCGGTTGGAGAACCTCTACCAGGCCCTGGAGACCAAGCAGTTGCCCATCGAGGTGATCTCTCCCCGCATCCTGGCACTCAAGAGCCGCCAGGATCAACTTACGGCGGCGCGGGAGGAGGCCGAGGCCCAGCTGGAGCAGCGGCGGGCGGAGTTGCCCACCTCAAAGGAGATCAAGGGGTACGTGGCGGACTTCCGGGAGTTCCTGATGGAAGGGACGTTCCCGGAGCGGAAGGCCCTGATCCGCAACTTCGTGCAGGGCATTGAAATCGTGGAGGACGAGGCGGTTCTGACGTACACCATCCCCATGCCCCAGGACGGGGTGACGTCGGAATCGGCCTCGGTTCTTGGTTTTGTCCAGTCCGGCCCACCATACTTGACGGTAGACAGTACCGGCCCGTGAAGGGCCACCTCCTCGGCGACCCTTCCAGGTATCCGGCTATCTTCCGGCATTGGTATGGTGTAGCGCACCACGGCGTTGCCGGGTCTGACGACTATCTCCTTGACAAATGATTCGATGAAGGCCCTGCGCTCGGTCAGCTCGCTCTCGTTCAAGAACTCGTTCATGTCCTCGACGTAGGCGGTGATGGTCTTCACGTCGTCCAGCACCACCCGCCGCTGGGACAGCAGCGCCCTCGCCTCCTCCGCCGTGGCCTCCAACCGCTCCTGCCGCTCCCGGTGGTCCCGGATGCGGGGCTTGAAGTCCTCGATGTCCATGTCGGTGGTCTCCACCAGGTTGTAGAGCCGCTCCAAGCGGCGCCGCACGTCGGACAGCTCCGCCTCCACCGTCTCCAGCTTGACCCGCTGCTCCTTGGCCACCCCGTCCATCTCCTCGTCCACCAGCTTGACCAGTTCCCTTATATTGCCCTCGGTCAGGATGTTGGTGCGAATCTTCTCCACCACCATCTCCTCGAATCGGCGGGCGTTCAGCCTGGGAGCGTCACAGGCCCCGCTGCCCCGCTTCATCAATGACTGGCAGACGTAGTAGGCGAACTGGCCGCTCTTGGAGTCTTGGCCGGAGAGGGCGCGGTTGCATTTGTGGCATTTGACCAACCCGCTAAGCAGGTAGGAACTGCCGACCCTGCGGGGATGGGCCTTCCTGGGGGCGCGGGAGCGCATCTGCCGGTTCACCTTGCGGAACTGGGTCTTCGTTACGATGGCGGGGAAGGCCTTTTCCACCCGCACCGGCTCCGCCTTGTCCTTGGCGTTGGCGCCCCAGACCAGGGTGCCGGTGTAGGTCTCGTTCTTGAGGATGATGTGGATGCCGTTCTTGGACCAGAGCTTGCCGGTGGGGTTGGCGATGCCCTCGTCGTTCAGGGTGCGGCAGATGTCCAGGATGCCCTTGCCGGCCTCGGCCAGACAGAAGATGCGCTGCACGACGGGAGAGGTCTCCGGATCCGGTTCCAGGGTGGGGCGTTTCCTGGCCCCGTCCTGGACCATTAGCTTGCGGAAGCCGTAGGGCACGCGGCTGGCGACCCAGAAGCCCCGCGAGGCGGCCTCGCGCATCCCCCGCGTGACTTCCTGGGCCAGATTCTCTGAGTAGAACTCGTCCACGCTCTCGATGATGGCCTCCATCAGCTTGCCGGTGGGGGTGTCGTCGGCGTGCTCGGTGATGGAGACCACCCGTACTCCCTTGCGCCGGAGCAGGGACTTGAAGGCCACGGCGTGCTCCCGCTTGCGGGTGAAGCGCGAGAACTTCCAGACCAGGATTTCCTTGAATGGCGAATCGGTCCTGCTGGCGGCGTCGATCATCTTGCGGAACTCGGGGCGATCGGCGATGCGGCCACTCTCGGCCTCGTCCACGTACTCGCGGGCCACGACGTAGCCGTTCTTGTCAGCATAGTCCCTCAGCGCCCGCAATTGGGCCGCCACGGACAGGTCCACGTCCTGGCGGTCGCTGGACACGCGGGCGTAGAGGGCTGCCGGCGTCTGTTGGGTGTTCACTATGGTCATCAGGTTCACCTTCTTGGATAATTGTGCCGCTGAAGGGCCATTCACCGACCGGGCATCGCCGTGGCCAGGTCGAAGGCCCTACGGGTAATGTCAGAGGGAAGTCTCCTGGACTGGCTGATTATTTGCAGCGCAGTCTTGCCCTGCCCGGCTCGAATCAACGTCCTGGCGGGCTTCACCCGCCAGGACAGGGCGTTTTCAACGGTGCAGCCCAGTTCACCGGCTATATACTCCGCAACCTCGCCTTCCGGCAGGTCGAAGTCAGCCAGCAGCTCAAAAAAGCTCACGAATGACTGTTTGCCTATTAGGGCAAGGTCCCGGTTCACCTTTGCTTCGTCCATAAGTCGTCCTTCTCCTCTGTTGCTGGTCCGGTCGGGAAATTCCAGCGATTGTGGTGGTATGTCCAGAATGGGCGGGGAGGCTGGGAGAGCCTGGAGGCAGAGACCCAGTGGGCGCATCACCTTGAGCACGGTGTCGAACTCGGGGCTGGCTCCGGCCCGCATGGACTTGTACAGGCTCTCCCGGCCCAGGCCGGTTTCGTAGGCTATCCTGTTGATGCGGTAGGCGCGGGCCATTTCGCCCAGGACACTCATAATTCGGTCCAGATCGCCCTCTGCCAGGGCATTGTTCAGGGACTCAATGGTATTTTTCCTGTTCCCCGTGTCGTCTTCTTGCATCAGTGCTCCTTGAGTGTGAGAATCCTTCGGCTACGGCTAATGGTATTGCAAAGGATACCATAATGCAAGAGGCAACGTCATTCTGCGCGGGACTGTTCCGCCTGTTTGCGCAGGTGGGCGCGGACGATGACCTTTGCCAGGATGCGCAGCCCCTTCTGCATCTTCTCCCTCTGTCGGGGCGTGTATTCCGGCGACGGCCGCTTCGCAGGTGACTCTCCTTGTGGGGACTTCCTGCGGCTGCGGGCCGGTGGGTTCTTATTATTGGCTGCTGTCATATCTCCTGTTTGCGGCGGCACCGTCAGGGCCGCCGTCCTCTCATTGGTTGTTGGCTGTGGGGCCGCCGGCGCAGGCGGTAAGGGGGACGGGCGCCGGCGGCGTCATGCGTTTGGTCTAGGTCTCTTCCTCCTCCTCATCCTCCTGGGGGTTATCCGGCAGGTCCTCGCTCATGAGGATGGCCAGTCCGCCGGGCATCCGGCGGGCGAAGCGGAACAGGGAGAGCATGGCCCCGCCGCAGGGCTCCACGCCCTGGCTCCAGCGGCGAACCTGCTTGCGGTCCACGCCGATGGCCTGGGCCAGTCCGCTCCAGCTGAGGCCGCTGACCTCCTTGAGCCGGACCAACCGCTGGGGGAAGTCCGGGGGCAGCACCCCGCTCTCCTGGGGCAGGGGCCTCCCGCCGATAGTGATCCTGTCCGAGTACCCATCGAAACGGGGCTCGTTCTTACGGGTCGTCATCCAAGTCCTCCATTCTGAAAAGCTGGTGAAAGTCGTTCACGCCGAGGACCTTAAGCATCCGTCTGCGGATGCGTCCCGAGGGCGTCCGACTCCCGTTGACCAGCTTGGAGACGTAGGAGGGAGTAACCCCCATCTCTCCGGCGAGCCAGTTCTGGGAGCGTCCCAGCAGGGCCAGCCGTTCCCACAGGGCTGCCGTGTCGAGCCGGACTGCGGTCCGTCCCCCACGCCCCCGAGGGCCTCGTACGTGATTGATATGTTGCGAGCACATTGCTGATTTCCTCCTATCGAAATTGAAACGATTTCGGGTGAATTGGCGCTTCTACCATCTGTGTTTCACTGTGTTTCAGCGGGTCAGGGGCAGGCGGCCCGGCTCCCAATCGCCGGGAGTCCGCCAGGCCAGGCCCAGTGGCCCCAGGGTCTCGAGAGCGGCCCGGTGGGAGACCCACAGGGGGACCCGCACCCGCTCGCGGGCCATCTCCTCTTCCGCCAGCCGCAGGAAGTGGTCGGCGGCCAGGCCGTCGTCGAAGACCACCAGGACGTCGGGCGCCACGCCGTGATCGTCGGTGGGGCGCTGGGTGGAGTAGTAGCGCAGGTAGGGGGCCAGGCGGACGGTCATGGTGCCGGGCCGGACGGCGCGGCGCTCCCACTCCAGGAAGAAGGCCCAGTTGACGGTGCCGCGGCGCAACAGGCCGAAGGCGTCGGGATGCGCCGAGCGGGGGCCGCCCTTGTAGCGGAAGTGCCGAGAGGCCCGGTGGGGCGGGTCCATCTGGCAGACCTCCCAGCCCAGAGCGCGAGCCTGGTATGCCAGGGCCGAGATGAACTGGTGGACGGCGCCGGTGTGGTCGATGTTTCTCAGGAGCTGCCTGCTCCTTCTGCCGGAGACGTTGCGCCAGTCGAGGGCGGCGTTGGCGTTCAGGGGAGACACGCTCCAGCGTTTCTTGGCGGCGCCCACCGAGGCCCGGTCGCGGCGCGCCAGCAGCGCCAACCCTTCATCAGTAAGGGCCAGCCGCCCGGCTGCGCCCCTTGGCCTGGTTGCGAGACCGTGGGTTTCCAGGGAGACGGTGGTTTGGGAGACGCGGGGTTCGGAGACGTTGAGCAGCGCCGCCAGCTCCCTCCGCGACAGCCAAGGCCAGTCGGCGAGGATGTCCAGGGCCCGCTTCTCGGCCGGTTTCAGCAGGGCGGGCAGGGAATGCCGGACAGCTACCTCGCTGTCGGGGATGTCCGCCTTCGACGGCGGTTCTTCCTCGATCAGTTGGCCGCCGGACCGCAGCCGCTCCAGCGCATATCCCAGGTCCAGGCTGGCGTTCACTGAGGGAGGCCGCCAGATGCGGTGCTCCGGTCCAGCCAATGCCGCGTTCCGCTCCTCGGCCAGCAGCGCCGGGACGGGAGTGGGGGCCAGCAGACGGCGGGCGTGTCTCAACCGCACCTCGTCGGGGACCAGCGCCAGGACCACACCGGGGAGAGGGCCGCCGGACAGCCGCCGCACCCGCTTGGCGAAGCCGGTGCGGTCGGCGGCGGCGCCCACCCGCAGGATGCCCAGGGTGCGCCCGCCGGGCAGGGTGATTGCGGCGTCCAGGGGCGCGGCCCGGTACCAGCGAAACTGCACAGGATGGGCGGCGTTGGCGACGGTGGCGGCCAGCCGGTAGATGGCGGCCAGCGCGTCCAGCCGGTCCAGCAGGATGCGTTGCCACTGTCGGGATACGGGACGGGAACGCAGCAGGTGGCCCACGGTGGTGCCGTTGACCTCGGCCAGGCGGCGCAAGCCGTCGCCGGTCAGGTGGTAGCGCCCGGTGGAGGCAAGCAGGCCGGTGGCGTGGGAGATAGAGGCGGCGTAGCCGTCGCTCTCCAGCTTTCCGACGCCCCGGTACACCGCCCCACTGGACCATCCGGTGACGGCGGCCAGCTCCAGCCGGTCCAGGAAGGGCATCGCGGCCAGCGCGCCCAGCAGTTCGGATTCCCAGTGTGCGGGCCTCATTCGCCGGCCTCCTTACCGGCGGGTTTGCCCTCCGCCGTTCCGGCGCCGGGGTTCCGCCGGCTGGTCTGCCCTCCCCGGTTGGACTCCTGGGGCGCGGGACTCCCGCCGTTCTGCCGCTCGGCCAGCAGCCGCCGGTACTCGCCGACCTGCCGGTTGCCGTCACTGGCGCTGTCGTCCTGCTGCATTTCGGCCAGCAACCGGCGGTACTCGTTCACCTTCTCCTCGCCGTCGGCTTCCCCCTCCATCAGGCCGGACAGGTCCCGGGCCGGGAGGGTATAGGCGGCGGTGGATTGGCGGATGCGGGCGGCAACGGCGGGGTCGCCGTCCTCGGGCTTGCGGACCATCATGGAGAAGGCGGGCAGCCGCTCCTTGCCCACGGTGGCCCGCACGTAGCAGTGGTGCACGTCCAGGGACACGATGTCGTCCTCGCTCACCCGGTCCTTGCCGAGCTCCCACACCAGCTGCCGGGCGTCGCTGCCCGCCACCTGGAAGACGGCCAGGCAGCCCACGTTGGCCAGGATGGTGTCCCGCATGGTGGGGGACAGGTCGTCCAGCTTAGCCAGGCTCTGGGTGGCGAGAATGAAACTGGCGCCGAACTTGCCCAGTTCCGACAACATGCTTTCGTAGTCCACGCCGGGCATGGACTGCATCTCGTCGACAACGACCAGGGCCCCTCGCCGCTGCCCCGGCGGCAGACCGCCCTGCTCCCGGATCACCGAGTCCACCAGGTTCAGCAGGGAGGCCCCCACCAGGGCGGCCACGTCCCTCCCTGCCGTCCCCTGGGAGGTGGACACCAGCAGGATGCCGCCCTCCAGGATGGTCTCCCGCAGGTCGATGGTGGAGCGGGGCTGGCCCAGGATGGCCCGCGCCCGCTTGGACGATGCGTAGTAGGAGAGGCGGGTCTGCACCGGGGCCAACGCCTCGGCCCGGTACTGGCGGTGCCAGTTGCCGAAGTCCCGAGCCCACCACTCCAGGATGTAGGGGTCGCTCACCTTGGCCAACACTGAGTTGCGGAAGGGGTCGTTGGAAAGCAGCCGCAGCCCGTCCAGGATGGTGTGCTGCCGGTGCTCCTCGGTGCCGGGGTGCCCGTTGGCCTCGTGCAGGGTCTTGACCGTCTGCTCCAGGATGGACTGCATCCTCGGCCCCCACTGCTCCCACAACCCCCTCGCCACCCTGACCACCGAGTCGGCGGTGCGGTCCCGGTCGGCGAAGACCCGGGTGTCCAGCAGGTTGATGCCGGGGACGCGGGTCTCGTCGGCCAGGTCGATGAGACGCACCCGGTCAACCAGGGACTCGGGGACCTGTTCCAGGATTCCGGCCACCAGGTCGGCGTGGGGGTCCACCACCACGATGGCGTCGTCGTCGCGGCCCTCGGCCTTTTCCCTGAGCTTGTGGCTGACGATGTGGTGCATCAGGGTGGACTTGCCCATGCGGGTGCGGGCCACGTAGAGGTGGTGGCGGCGCAGCAGGTCCCCGGGGAACCGGATGGGCTGCTGCGTCCCCGCCGTGGTGTCGCCCACCAGGGCGCCGCCGCTGACGCTGCGGGCCGAGGGCGACAGGGCCCTTGAGCCGGAGCGCTCCACCAGGGGCGTCTCGTCCCGCTCCCCCGGCGGGTGCCACAGGGCCGCCGCCTCGCGGACGCCCAGGACGCTGCGCCTGCCGAACAACCCCGGACCGGCGGGGTGGAGGTTCATGATTGGCACCACGGGCTTCACGCCGCTGACCTTGAACCGGGCCCCGGCGGGGTGGTCGTAGTGGCGGTAGGCGGCGGCCACAGATTCCAGGACTTCCACGGCCCGCTGCTCACCCACGCCGTCGGGCAGGACGGCGATGATCTCCAGCTCGCCCTCGAAGGCGATGCGGGCCACCTTCTCCCTGATGAGCAGGGGGTCGTGGACCCGGCTCCTGGCCTGCTTCCAGCGCCACCAGGCCCAGCCGGCCACGGCCAGGCCCAGGGCGGAACCGGCGGCCAGCAGCGCGGCCTTCCAAATTTCGCCGCTCTGCACCCACAGGTAGCCCCGGATCGCGGCCAGCGCCCCGGCTCCCAGGACGGCCATGGTCACCCCGTCCAGCTGCAGGGGTTTGGTGTGGTAGGTGTAGGAGGGGTCGGGCCGCTGGTAGCCTGGGATGCTGAAGGCTTTCTGCTGGTGGGCCTGAGACCAGTCGGGACCCAGGGAGCGCAGCAGCAGGCGGCACAGGACCCGCTCGCCCTGGCGCAGGGCCGACAATGCGCCGATGGCCGCCAGCAGCGGGTCGGAGCCGGCGTCCAGCAGGTCGTCGTCCCGGAAGGTGCGCAGGGGGAGGTACTCCGGCCCTCCGGATCTAAGGGTCAGGCCCCAGGCTTGTTCGCCCCGGTGGACGAAGATGGGGTCCTCCTCCACCGGCACCTGGCGGATGCGAGCCTGGGGGTAGTGGGCGGAGAGCTGCTGACGCACCACCTGCCCGTCCATGCAGCGGGCCAGCAGGGCAACGCCGCCGCTGTCTCCCGCCAGTTCCAGGGAGAAGGGTTCGGGGACGGCGACGGACTGGAGCAGGTTCTCCACACCCAGCAGGGTGCGCTCGCCGGTGCGGGGCGGCGTCACCGCCAATAGCACGGGAGGGCGCTTGTTGCGTCCGTCGCCGAACAGCATTTTCTTCACGTTCAGATTCATGTGGTAATCCTTCCTTTGTAGATTTCCTTTCCTATAGGCTGGAACACGCTGGGGTCCGCCCGTTCACTTAGTGCCTGGGGCCGGGCCGCCACTCGATGACCTCGGTTTCTTCGGGAGTGGCCTCGATGCGGACGGGAAAGCGGTTGCCCCTGGCCAAGAGCAACCCATCCCCGCGCGGACAGGACAAAAGCCAGCGTTGCAGTTCCTCGGGCAGGTCGAAGGCTTCGCCCACGGTGCTGACGGCGGCGGCGTCCTGCTGCAACAGCAGCTTGAAGGCGGCGTTCTGCAACAGGGCTCGACCGCTGTGTCCAGTGATGGCCCGAGAGGAGTCCTCGGAGAGGAGGTCCTGCACGTCCTGGGTGATGAACTGCAACCCCAGCCGGTGCTTCCTCGCCCGTTTCGCCATCGACACCATGAAGGCCGCGCCCTCCGGGTGCTGCATGATGCTCCACACCTCGTCCACCACCAGCAGGCGGGGCCGGGGGTCCTGGGCGGCGGCGGCCCACACCGTCTCGGTGCAGACCATGGCCGCCGCCGGTCTCAGTTCCGGCTCCAGCAGGTGCAGGTCAAAGACCGTCACCAAGGCCTCGCGGGCCAGCAGGTCGTCGCCCTCGTCGGAAAGCAGGTCCCGCAGGCTGCCGGTGGCGAAGGGGCGCAGCAGGTGGGCGATCTCCGGCGTCTCCCCTTCCAGGTAGGCGTAGAAGTCGCGGAAGCCGGTGCGCTCCCTCCTTTCGGAGTAGTAGCCCGCCAGGGCGTGGTCCAGGGAGGACCGCCGCTCGGCGCTGAGCCGCTCCCCCACCATCACCTCGATGAGGCGGCGCAGGCTGCCGATGCGCTGCAAGAGTTCCTCGCTGTCGCCCCGGTCTATGACAAAGGGGTTCATGCCCTGGCCGGGCACGCCGGGGGAAAGGACGCGCCCGCCGGCGGCCCGCGCCATGTCGGTGTACTCGCCCTCCGGATCGATGATGTAGGCCCGCACGCCCCGGCACAGGCCCCGCAGCACCCCCAGCTTGGTGGCGAAACTCTTGCCGCTGCCGGAGCGGGCCAGTACGGCGGTGTTGGCGTTCAGGTGCGTTCCGTCGAAGGGGTCGTAGACGATGGGGGCGCAGGCCCGCAGGTCGATGCCGTAGAGGGTGCCGCTCCTGGTGTCCAGGTCCGGCGGCGAGAAGGGGAACAGCCTCGCCAGGCTGGATGTGTCCAGCGTCCGCCACACCGCCACGGCGTTCAGGCCCAGGGGCAGGGTGGACAGCAATCCCTCCCTTTGGCGGAAGGCCAGGTTGTCCAGCTTGCCCAGCGTGGCGGCGAAGTGGGCCCGGGCCTTCTGGGTCAAGTCCTTCAGGGTGTCCTGGTCGTCGGCGTGCAATGTCACCGACAACGATGCGTGGAACAGCCTCTCCCTCCCTCGCTGTACTTCATCACGCAACCGGGAAACATCCTCCAGGGCGATCTCGGCCTCCGGGGACATGGAGCGGCCCCGCTTGAAGGACAGGGATTGGGCGGACTCGAACCTGACCTTCTGCCACTCCAGGGTGCGGGCCGCCTGCTCCGTGGGTATCGCGCCCAAATGCACCGACAGGTCCATGGGCGCGCCGGCGGCCATCAGTCCCTGCAGGAAGCCTGGGGACAGGGAGCGTGGCCACTTGCCCAGGTGCAGCGAGCGCACCAGGCTGCCCCCGATGCGGATTTCGCGGCGGTTGATCTCAATCTCAAGATCCTCGTCCTCGTCTCTCTCGTTGGGGGACCCACCCAGGGCGGTGGACAGCCAGAACAGGCGCAACGGCTCACCGTTCAGGGGAAACACGCCTAGACCGGCCCGCACCAGCAGCCCCCGCAGCTCGTCGGCCCGGGCGTGATCGCACACGGCGTAGAACCGCCGGTCCAGGATGCCCTCACGGTTTTCCAGCGTGGTCAGCAGCCGTCCCAGGCTATTGGCGGCGTCCTTCGTCTGCTGGGGCAGGTCCTCCGGTTGCGCCTCGGTCAGCCTGTCCCTCAATGACTGCAACACCGGCGGGTGCTGCCTGACCAGCAGTTGCACCGGGAAGTCCACGGCGTTCAGGGAACCGGCGAAGGCGCCCAGCTTGGGTTCGTCCAGCTCCAGCCCCATCACCTCCATGACCGCCAGCTTCACCCCGTCCAGGCGCATCGGGCCGTCGTCCTCCAGGTGGGACAGCATGAAGAACAGGGGCAGCGGGGGCGGCGGCTTGACCTCCACCCCCTCGTCGGTTTCCGGTTGGACTTCCCGACCTCCTTTCCTGACGCGGGACGCCAGGTCCTTCGGGTTGGGTAGCGTCAGTTTCACCATTCACTCTCCTATTCGTTGCCAAATTTGCGTTGCTAGATTTCGGGCAGGACCTCGATGATCCTGCCGATGATGCCGGCGGCGATGCCCTTGGCCAGCAGCACCACCACGAGGCCGATGATGGCCATGAACACGGCGCTGCGGGCCCTGCCCCGGTTCTCCCCTTCGGCGCCCTCGGCCATCAGCAGGAACCCGGCCCAGACGATGGCGAAGAAGCACAGCCCCGTCCCCAGGTAGGCCATGCCGGTAAGCACCGCGTCGAAGGCGGCGGTCAGGTTGTCCATCTCGTCCTGCCTCGGCGTGGCGGCGACGGACGCCACCGCCAGAGCCGAGGACAGGAGGAAGGCGGTCAGTCGCCCGGCCATAGCCAGCTCCACCAGTTGGAACCGCCCACCGGCGCCTGCTCCGCCTTCGGCGGCGGGGGTGGGGGCGGGGGCACGTAGAGGGCCTGGTAGGGGGCGTCGGCGCCCAGGCCCAGATCCGAAACCACGAGCACGGTCTCCGTCCTGGTGCGGGTTACGTCGGCGCGCCGGTGCTCCGTGGCCCGCACGTGCTCCGGGTGGTGGACGTAGATGCGCACCGTCTTGGTGGTGGTGCTTTCCCCGCAGCGGCAGGTCACCCGCCGGGTGTACACGTCGGTGCGGGCCGGGTGGTGGACGGTCTGCAACATGGGTGGCCGGGGGACGTTCAGCGTCGCCGTCAGTTCCGCCGTGATTTCCAGCTCGTTGACCGCCCGGGCGTCTGCCACGGGCAGGGTGAAGGCGGTCTCGCCGTCGGCGACAAACGCAGCACTGGCGGAGTGGCTGCCCCACGCTACGCTGACCGTTCCCGTGATGCCGGTCACCGTGGCGTCCAGCATTGCCTGGACCGACTGGCTGAAGTGGCCGCCGTATACCGGCAGGTCCTCCTCGTGGCGGGTCCCGGCGACGCACTCCGAGGCGATGACGCCCCTGATGCTGCCCGGCGTCCACTCCAGGGAGGTGACCTCCAGGTCGCACAGCTCCCCCTCGACCGACGGCAGCGGGTAGGGAATCTGGTGGCTCTTCAATGACGTGGCCCCGCTCCGGCCCAACGCGTCCTGCCAGGAGAAGGTGAAGGACGGGGCCGGGCCGTCCAGGGTCAGGTTGTAGCTCTTGGCCTGGCCTGCGGTAAGGCTGGTGTTGAAGCCCATCTTCAGGGTCCTGCCGGTCCTGCCGCCGAAGACCCTTCCCTTCAGGTCCAGGTCGTGGGCGGCCCGCAGGGTGACCGCGGCGGTGTTGCCGGAGACCGCCAGCCGTTCCACGAAGACGCGGCGGCCCGGCACGGGGTCCGGGGGCTCGAAGTAGATTTCGCCCAGCCGCCAGGCGTCGCCGTAGGGGTTGTCGTCCGGGTCGTCGGCCAGGGCCGATGACGGCAGGGCAACTATGGTCAGGACCAGCAGCCCCGCCACCGCCAGCAAGCGGCCCCATGGCTTCCTGCCTCCCTTGCGGTCTTCGGTCTGCGTTTGGGGGCGATTGGCGTCGGCGTTTTGGGAACGGCGTCCCTTGCCGAACCAGCTGTGAGGGCGGAAGGGCTGGCGGCCCTGGCGCTTCGCCGCCTTCACCGCCCGGCCCACGCTGCCCGCCGCCTTCTTCGCCAGCAGCCGCAGGGGGTCGGGCTTGGCCTCGGGCTGGGGCGGTGGCTCGCTGATTGCCAGTTCCGCCGGGGACCCGGCGTAGCGCCGGGCGCCCAGGTTGAACTTCAGCAGGTCGGCGGCCACCAGGGGCAGCCCTCGGCCGCCCACATTGCCCACGGTCATGGCGATGCCGATGATGCCCAAGACGATGGCGATGCCCAGCTTCAGCCCCGAGGGGCCGAAGGGAAAGTAGCGGTAGACGCCGTAGGCCACGGCGCAGGTCGCCACCACCGCCACGATCTGGGGGAAGGTGAACCACAGCAGGGCCTTGTCCTCGGCCTGCACGTGGGTGGGTACTTCGTGCTCTCTCATGCTCACCTCCTCCTAACCGCCGCCGCCGCCGCTGTTGGTGGGGTCGGGCACGTCCAGTTCCACCGGGCTGCCCACCACGGCGTTGATCACGAGTTCCACGACGCCGTAGGCCACCAATGCCAGCACGATGCCGGCCAGGGCGGTCATCATGGCGGACTTGCCCCGCTCCATCTGGTTGGGCGCGCCGGAGGCGGTCAGGTACATGTAGGCGCCGTAGATGAAGTAGCCCACGCCGACGACGCCCACCAGTCCCAGCAGGATGCCCACCAGGTTCGATATGGTCTGTGTCAGGTCTCCCATAGAGTCTTTCTCCTTTCGCTTTCTCGGTCTGTTGAGTTGGATTCGGTCGGATTGGTTTCTCGTTTCTACTGGCACATGGCGCACCTCCGATGGAGTTGACCGGCGCGGATTGCAGCGCGCCGGCGGTTTTCGTATTCGCTACGGCCCCTGGCTGCGGGGCGTGGGTCCGCTCTGGCCTGCCGGGGTTGCGTTCTGGGCCGCCGAGTTCACCGCGTTGGCGGTCGTTGTTGTCGCCGCGGCAGCCGCCGCAACTCCCGCCGGTCCCCCGGCGGCTCCCCCGGCGATCAGCCCGATGGAACGGGCGGAGCGCATCATGGAGCCGGGCAGGGACATCCCGAAGTAGAGGGTGTGGAGCCAGGCGTCGAAGGTCCCGTGCTGCCCCAGCATCGACGGCACCCGGGTGGCCAGGTACATGAAGGCGATGGCCAGTAGCAGCTTCCACACCAGGTCCTGCACCGGCTCGAACTGGCCGATGGCGGCGAACTCGCCCAGGAAGGCGAAGCCCAGGGCCACGGCGACGAGCTGCACCGCCTGCTGGAACACCGTGGTCATGAACATCCGCAGCCAGTGGCGGCCCCAGTTGGCGGTGTGGGGCAGAATCCACAGCCCCAACGCAATCGGGGCCAACGCCAGCAGGATGTCGATCAGGGCCAGGCGAAGGATCATCTGCACCAGCAGGTAGAGCAGGATGCAGCCGAAGACCAGGTAGAGCAGGGCGATGAAGATGGCCACCCCGACCTCGCCGGTCTCCACGGCGGCCAATAGCGCGAACAGGGGCGCCCGCAGCAGGTCTCCGGGGGTGACGCTCAGGGTGGCGGCGATGAACTGGGAAACGGCGTGGGCCACGTCGATGACCAGGGCGCACCACCACAGGGACGACGCGGCGGCCACCAGGCCCAGCACCAGGCGGGGTACCATCTCCCGCCAGCCCGATTGATGTCTTCCGAGATGCTCCTGGACGATGAAGCTGAGGCCCATCCAGCCCAGGATCACAGTGAGGGCGGCGGTGGTGACGACCCACACCGCCCACCACGCCGCCTGCACGAAATCATGGGCATAGGTCAGGTCCGGAGGGGTTCCGGTGAGGATGTCTCCCATGCTCGCTAACCTCCCCCGCAGTCTTCGATGTCGGTCTGGAACACGCCCTGAAACACGCCGCACAGGGTTCCGTGGACCCCCTGGACCACCCATTTGGCGGCGGCCCGGGCCCAGCGGTCCGGGTCCAGGGCGCCCAGCACCCGGTCCCACAGTCCTTTGGGCTGGTGGACGGGTATCAGGGCGTAGAAGACGTGGCGCTCGCCGCCGCCCTGGCGGGGCACGGCCAGCATCAGCAGGAAGGGCTGTTCGGGGTGGAGTTCGGGCTGCTCGTCCAGGGCCGGGTACTCGAAGGTGTACTCCCAGCCCTCGGCCAGGCGCTTCTCGCCGCCCCGGACCTGGTAGGTGTTGGTCAGCCAGTCGCCGGTGTCCGGGTGGCGGATGGCGTAGTGGAGGACTTCAACCTGGCGGCTGAAGATGGGTCGGGCCACGAAGTCGCCCTCCTTCTTGCGCTCCACCAGTTGCCGGTCCCGGTTGACCAGGGTGACGTCGTCGGGGGGCGGGGCTTGGGCCAGGGCCAGGCCGCTGGCGGGGATGGCGACGATGGCCGATAGCAACAGCGCCGCCGTCAGGAACATGGCCCGGCGAATCAGCCGGGATCTGGGTCTGTGCGTCAAATCGTTCACCTCTCTGCGGTCTCGGCGATGGCGGTCTCGCCAACGACGCCGGAGAGTGTGGACGGGCCGCTCCCTCCGCATAACCTCCCGTAGGGGACAGCACACGTGAACGGACTTTCAGGGCCTTACTTGGTCGGCCCCTCCCGTGATGTCATTGGGGTGTACAGGGATTTGCGTTCTGTGGGGAGGCGGGAAGACGGGTCCTGTTGAACGTGAATCGGGGCGAAAACGCCCCCTTACAGGACGTATCCAGTCAACTCTTTTCGTAAGTCCCCGTTCCAAGGTCTGGGTGCACGCTCCGTAGCTGGAACGGGCATTTCTGTCGGGCGGGAAAACGGGGAAATCGTGCAAGGCCCCAAGGTGAAATGAGCATTTTTGTACGCGGAGGCGGGATCATGGCTGAAGAGCAGCCGGGGATTGATGAGAGCAGCAGCATCGAGGACCTGCACCATCTGAGGCTGATGGCTTTGCTGGACGAGCAGGTGCGGGAGAAGGGAGCGAGGAAGGCGGCGGCGGATCTGGGGGTGGACCACCGGACGCTGGCGTCGAGTTTGGAGTCCGGGCAGCTGTCCCGGCGGATGCGGGTGGCCCTGGACCGGGCGCTGCTGGCCGGAGAGGGATCGCCGGCCAGGGAACAGAAGGAGCGCAACGATGAACTGGCCGGGCGTATGGACCAAGTGGAGGAGAAGGTGGACGGGCTGGGCCGGGACGTAAGCCAGGGAATGGCCGCCGTCCAGGGCGAGGTGAAGCAACTCAGGACGGAGCAGGAGCAGTCCCTGCGGCGGGTCGAGGGGCGCATTGACCGCATCGAAGGTGGCGGTAGCAGCGGGGAGGGTCCACCGGCGCCGGGCAGCCCCGGACGGCGTTCGCCGTCCCGGCCCAGGCGGGACTTTCCCGACCTGGTGACCGTAGACCCCGCCAGCGACGACGAGGCCATCTTCGGCGCAGCCTGGCCCCTGGTCCAGGAGTGGCGGAAACTCAAGAACACTCACCCCGACCGGGGCAGGGGGTTGGACTGGCTGCGGGTGGAAGAGAGGCTCCTCTCGGTGGAACTGGCCCTGCTGGAGGACCACGGCCTGACCCTGCCGCCGGAGACCTATCCGCTCAAGGGCCTGGACCGCAGCGGGCAGGTGAACTGGCGGCGCAAGGCGCTGGAGGACACCGGCAAAGCCCGGAAACGGCGGGAGTTGCTGTTCCGGTTGCGGCGGGCGCTGACGCTGGGGAAATGGCGTGGGTAGCTGGCCTGTGGCATGGCAACTTTTGGACACACTTTGCCGGTGGGACTTGCAGGGGCTATGCCGGCGGATGGGGAACGGGCGACAATTGTCCCGTTGTCTGGCTTTTCCAGTGTTTCCCGCCGTAGAAACCTGGGGGTCTCTCCCTCAGCCCGGGCTTTACCGAGAGGTTGGCCCACGAGGGAACGCTGCCGACGCGGGGTGTTCAAGTCCCTCGCAGGCAGCGCGGGCCGGTGGACGGGGTGTTCAAGTCCCTCGTTTCCGGCCCAGTCCAACGGGTTGGAGTGTTCAAGTCCTTCTCCCGTTGGGCAGTCCGGCGGCTGGAGTGTTCAAGTCCTTCTTCCGCCGGGCACCGTTCAGCAGTCCGGGGCTGATCCCTTCGGGCTGCTGGACACCCGTCCGCAGGCCGGAGTTGATCGCTCCTGCCACTGGACGACGGGGACGGAGCGACTGATCGCGCTCCGTTCTCACCCTGGCTGAGGCGTCTCCGGGTTTCCCTCGAGGCGCCCCGGCCGGAATCCCTGCTCAAGGAAGCGCACGGTGCGTTTCACCAGGCATCTCATCCCAAGGCATCCCATCCCAAGGCGGTATCCCGATCCAACGGCGCATCATCACCGGCAAGGAGGCTGGAACAAGAAACAGGACGGCATCCCGGAATCTCCCCACCATTCGGACTCACTGCGGGGCGGTTGCACGCTTCGCAATCTCTTCACCATGCGGCTGGAACGCGCAGAGCGCCCCGGCCGCTTCCTCACGCCTGCGGCGCAGCTGCTGATTGACAGCCGCGAGCCGCAGGATTCCCACGCTCCGGTCGGCAATTGGCGCCGGACCGGACGCTTGACCTGGCAGCGCAGTTGGCGTCGAGCCGGGCTGCGTTGCCCCCCTTTTCCCCACCTGGCAGTTCGCCAGGATTAACACCCTGGCCGAGCTGCGTCTTTCTCATTTCCCCAAACTGGCGTACTCCGTTGCTGTGTCAGTCCCAGGACGGAGTGCGTCCGGCGCCGGGCGTGAATTCTAATCCCCAACGTTTTTCACAACATTACGGAGGTGCGTATGAGCATCAGGGACAGGCTCTTTCAACTCAAAGCCGTCGCGGTGGCGGTCGTGGATTTCATCAAGCGGCACAAGCGGTTGACCCTGGCGTTGGGAGTGGGTCTGCTCATCGTCGCTCCGCTGCTGACGGGCAGCGGCGGCGGGTCGTTTTTCCTCAATCTCATCGGCCTGGGCATCGCCGCCCTGGTCGTGCGGCGGGTCATGCGGGCCGGCAACCGGCGGCAGGCGGCGCAGGCGCGTCAGGCCAACTGCCGGTGCCGGTGCCACAGGCAGCAGGTGAATTCGCAACAACAAGGAGGTACTCCATGACGACGATTACCCTGGAATCCACATCTTCTGCCGGGCGATTGGAGGAATTGGTGGACCGGCTGCTGGCGGCCCTGTTCCGCGACGGGACTGAGCAGGCAACACCGGCGCTCAGCCCGGTCAAGGTGGTCCACGAGGCGCGGCGGCTGCGGCAGTCGGGCGATCTGGACGGGGCGCTGGCGGCGTTCAGCGGGGTGGACACCGCCACCGCCTCGGCTCCCCAACTGCGTTGGCTCTACGCCGAGTGGCTGGACATCGCACGGCGCCGGTTCGCTGGCAGTGACGCCGTGCTCTACAGCCCCGCCACCGGGAAGGCGGCGGCGCTGGTTCCCGCCGGCGACGGCAACGCCACGCTGCAAGTGGCGGCAACGCTGGGGATGCGCTGGCAGGTGGGCAAGGTGGCCTCGCGGCGCAGCCTGCGGGGGTTGAAGCCCCTGCACAAAAATAACGGAGGCGAGTCATGGTCGTAGCGACATCGGACATGGTGGACATTCTCGAACTCAAGGCGCGGCACCCTCTGGGCGACGCGGTGGAGGCCGCCGGGGTTGTCCTGCGGGGCAAGGGCCGGGTCAGGCAGGGCGTCTGCCCCTTTCACAACGAAGCCGAGGGAAGTTTCACCGTGTACGGCGACACCGAAAAGTTCTACTGCTTCGGCTGCGGCGCCGGCGGCGACGTGCTGGACTTCGTGGGGCGGATGGAGGGGCTGTCTCTGCCCGAAGCCATCCGACGGCTGGATGTCGGGTCGACGCGGGTGGCAACGGCGCCGGTCGCGTCCCGGAAGTCACCTTCTCCACCGCTTCCGCCGAGGGACCCGGCGCTGTTGACGGCGGCGACGCGGTTCTACGCCGGTGAGTTACGGCGCAGCCGGGTCGCCCCGGAATACCTGGCCACCCGGGGCATTGGCATTGACGCGGCCCTGCGCATGGGGTTGGGCTACGCCACGGGTAGCGGACTGCGGGAGTACCTGCAATCCGCGGGCTTCGACACAGGGCGGCTCAGGGACTCCGGCCTGTTCCTGGAGCGAGGCGCGGAGCGGTTCTCCGGGATGATCACGGTGCCTGACCTGGCCCACGGCCTGGCACGGTGGCTCACCGGGCGGGCGGTTGACCCCGGCGCCAAGCCCCGCTTCCAGGCGGTGCCCGGCCCCAAGCCAGCGCTGGGCCTGGCGGCCCTCGGACCGTCTCCGCCCTGGGTAGTTGTCGCCGAGGGTGTCTTCGACCGGCTGACGCTGGCGGCCTGGGGCTACCCCGCCGTGGCCGCCCTGGGCACCCAGGGGATGGACAAGGTGGCGGCGACGCTCCGAGGTTGCCCCCGGGTATTCCTGGCCTTCGACAACGACCACGCGGGCAACACGGCGACGCAGAACCTAAAGGAACTGCTGGGCCGCCGCGCCGCCGTGATCAACCTGCCCGATGGAATCGCCGACGTGGGCGAGCTGGCGACCCTGGCCAACGGACCACTCCTCTTCCACCGACTGCTGGCAAGGGCGGCGTACAACCTTCGCTAGTCCAACTCGCTCAACCCCCAACTTCCCATCTATCGGCCCGCCTTCACCGGCGGGCCTTTCCTTTTCCAAAACAACCAACTGCACGACGGGGCCAGTCCCCGCTGACGGCTTTGCGTCGCAGCGAAAGCCGCCTCAACCAACGGCACACCCAACATCACAACGCAAAGGAGCAACGGAATGGGCAACGGCAACAACCAGAACGGCCACTACAACGGCAATGGCAACGGCCACCACCCCAACGGGAGCGTCAACCTCAACGGCAACGGCGTCGCCGACCTCGGCGGCCACGATTTCCTGTGGGACGGGCTGCCGCCGGCGGTGGTCAACGCCCTGGAGCAGCCCCTGGACCCGGCGCTGGTCTCCCGGCGCGACGGACGGGGAAATCGCCAGTACGACTACATCGAGGGCCACACCGTCATCGACCAGGCCAACCGGATCTTCGGCTACGGCGGCTGGGGCTACGAACTGGTGGGCGACGTGAGCCTGCGGCGGATCGAGAAGGTGGACGTCAGGACCGGGGAGGTCAAGGTCAACTACGCCTACAGCGCGCCGGTGCGGGTTACGGTCAACGGCGCGCCGTCCCGCACCGACATCGGCTTCCACGTCGTCACCGAGGACACCCCGGAGGGCCACGAGACCGCAGCGAAAGGGGCGGTGACCGACGGTCTGAAGCGGGCGCTGCGCAGCTTTGGGGACCGCTTCGGCAACGGCCTCTACGGGGACCAGCCAACGGCCAACGGCAGGCCCAGGACGCAGGCTCCCGCCAACGCCAACGGCAACTCCGGCCAGGGCAACAACAGGAACGGTAACAACGGGAACGGCCGGCGGGAAGGCAGCTACCTCCAGCAGTTGCGGGGGCGGCTCATCGCCCTGGGCGCGGAGCAGGGCTTCGGCGAAGACCAGGTGCGGGAGGCGGTGAAGAAGCAGACGGGCAAGGAACTGGATGACCTGCCCGCCAGGGACCTGAAGCCCCTGGTGGAAGGCGCCGCCCGCAAGGTCAACGAGGCGATGGAAGCCGAGCGGGGCAATGGCAACGGCTAGACAGCGTTGCCAACTCCAACCAACAGGGCCGTCTCCATCGCGGGGCGGCCCCAATTCTCATTTACAGGACAAGGAGGAAACGAAAATGACGGCAACCACCATCCATAGCCCCTGGGGCTAGTCCCAGGATGTCGAGGAATTGGACGAGGGCGTCTGGCGGGTGTCCACTGCCGGCCACGGCGGGCTGAAACTGAGCAGGGAACGGTGGGATGAACTGCCCGACCTGGTGCAGGACAGCTTCCTCAACCCCTGCTTCGCCGAGGAGGACTGCGAGGAACCCATCGCCCGGACGCTGCTGGGCCTGGGCGACGAAAGGGAGCGGGAACTGGCCATTCGGATCGCGGGCTACTTCGACCGCTACGCTCCGGCGCTGCCCTACCTGCGGGAAACGGGAGGCACGCCATGAACGCCAACAACATCACCCGCTCCAGGCCCCGCAGCCTGCCCAGCGTAACCACCAAGCTGGCCACGGAGCAGGGCAACCTCTACGTAACCGTCAGCTTCGACGAGGACGGCCAGCCCTTTGAGGTGTTCGGCTCCCTTGGCAAGGGCGGCTCCTTCCAGTACGGGGTAACCGAACTGGCCTGCCGCCTCATCTCGCTTCACCTGCGGCGCGGCACTCCGGTCGAGGAGATCATCGCCCAGTGCCAGGGCATCCAGGAGATGCAGCCCTACGCCAACCCCATGCCCGGCGGACGGAGCGCCTTCGTCCTGGGCATCGGCGACGGCATCGCCCACGTGCTGAAGCAACACCTGAAAGCCGGTGAGGAGGTGGAGGCAGCGGAGCTCAAATTGGCCGCCGACTGAACGGCTGAAACGGACTGACTGACAGGCGCACGGGGCCGACTCTCTGCGGAGGGCGGCCCCGCTCTCATCTACCGGACAGAGAACTTGACGGAGGAACGACAACCATGACCATGACGATTGACGACATCAGGGACGCCATCTACTCCCGGCCCAACGCCCGCTTCGACGGGGACGGGACCCTGGAGATCCGGGCCTCGGCGGTGGGCAACTGCCGCCGCGGCCTCTGGTACGAGGCTACCGGCCACCAGGTCACCAACCCCCGCAGCGACGACTCCCTGACCATGCTGGAGGCGGGCAACGCCCTGGAGCCGGTGGTGCTGCGTGCCATGCAGCGGGCCGGTTGGGACATCACCCCCACCGATAGGGACAACCCCCGGATGGTCTCCCTGCGCCTCGGCCCCGCGCTGCTGGTCAGCGGCCACGTGGATGCCGCCGGCGTCGCCCCCATCTTCGGCAACGAACCCAGCATCGTGGAGGTCAAGACCCGGGGGCCGGAAGCCTTCAAGAAGTGGCGGACGCTGGGGGCGGAGCGCAGCCACCCGGAATCGGTGTGGCAGGCCGCCTTCTACACCTACGGTACCTTCGACGAAGCCCGCGACGTGGTGATCGCCACCCTGGACACCGGCGGACGAACCTGGGACTACGAGGTGATACCGGCGCAGCGGGTGGAGCGGGCCTTCGAGCAAGCCTGCGCCCGGCTGGGGGAACTGTCGGCCCATCACGTCATCAACGGGCCGGACCCTGAAGTCCTGCCGGAACGGGACTTCACCGCCGACGACTGGCAGTGCAAACGCTGTCCCTTCCTGAACGCCTGCCTGCCGGGAATGGCGGCGGTGGCTGGCGAACCGGAGGAAGAACCCGACGCCAAATCTGCCGAGCCGGTCAGCGACGAGGAGGCGCGGGCGGCGCTCCTGGAGTACGAGCAGGCCCAGGAGATGCTGAAGGCCATCGAGGAAGACAAGCAGTGGGCGCTGGGGCAGTTGCGGGTCTGGCTCAAGCAGCGGGGCGAGGACAAGGCGAAGCTGGAGGGCGGCAAGAAGACCCGCACCGTGGGGATGGTCAAGTCCACCCGCTACAACGTGGACCACAAGCGGCTGAACGCCCTTCTCGACCCGGAGACCAGGGCGGGCATTGTCACCGAGAACGTCTCCGAGTACCTGCGGGTCAGCTAGGCCCGGATGACATCGGAACCCTGACGCTCGGCAAGCCGGAGCGCAATACGGGGCCGCTCCTTTCTACTGGAAAGGGCGGCCCCGCAGTCAGTTCTGAAATCCCTCAATCACAAAGCAACGGAGGAACAATCATGGCGAAGACCATCAACAAGGTTGAACTGCTGGGGCGCGTGGGCGCCGATCCCGAAATGAAGTACACGGCGTCGGGCATCGCCGTTACCCAGCTGCGCCTGGCCACGGACCGGGGGCGGAAGAACGGCGAGGACGCCACCGACTGGCACACGGTGGTGGTGTGGGACAAGTTGGCGGAAGCGGTGGCGCAGTTCGTGGAAAAGGGCCAGCGGCTCTACGTGGCGGGGCGGCTGGTACAGAACTCGTGGGAGGGGGACGACGGGCAGCGGCGCTACCGCACCGAGGTCCACGCCCAGGACGTGGTGTTCCTTGACTCCTCCCGCAACGGTGGCGGGAACGGCAACTACGCCAACACCGGCGCCAACGTCCAGACCGACGACGACCTCCCCTTCTAGCCAAACCACCGCACACCGACGCCTGCCACCGGCGGGCGCAACACGGGGCCGCTTCCCTATCGCAGGGAGCGGCCCCGCTTTCGTTTCCCAATCTCACTCTCAAGGAAGTGAACCATGCCCAGGAAGAAGCAGCCCAAGCAGGAAGAGATGCCCCTGACCATATCCGAACCCGCCGCCCCGGCCACGCCGGAAGGCGAGGCCGTGCTGGAGGCCCTGCGCTCCAACCTGGCCCTGCTGGGGGAACTGGCGGCCCGGTACCAGGTGGACTTCCAGCCGGAGCGCCCCGCCGACAGGCCGCAGATCAACTCGCCCCAGGACGTATTCAACCTGCTGGGGCCGGAGATGTCGGCCCTGGCCCAGGAGCAGCTTCGAGTTCTGCTGCTCAACACCCGCAACCAGGTGATGGCGCAGCGCATCGTCTACCAGGGGAATGTGAACAGCTCGATTGTCCGCCCCGCTGAGGTCTTCCGGGCGGCCATCATCGACTCGGCTCCCAGCATCATCATCAGCCACAACCACCCCTCGGGCAATCCGACTCCCAGCCCCGAGGACGTGTCCATCACCCGCGAGCTGGTGGCCGGCGGGAAGCTGCTGGGCATCGACGTGCTGGACCACATCGTCATCGCGGGTAGCAAGTGGGTCAGCCTCAAGGAAAAGAAGCTGATGGACAGCTAACCCCATAGACACCGAGACCGGCGCTCTGCCGCCGTTCCTCACGGGGGAACCCCATCCCGCGCTTTCCGTTCATCCACACCTACAGGAGGCAACTCATGATTCCCACGCAACCCGCCGTGAACGGCGACGACCTGTTCACCATCAGCGCCGGAGGCTACTCGGCCACCACCGACGCCTTCGCCCGCGACCCGGACACGAGCGGCCTCTGGTTCCTGTCCATGGTGGGGCCGCAGACGGCGCTCAAGGCCATCTGGGCCTCCCTGCTCAAGCAGCCCCCCGACACCGCCCACCTGATCCGGGGCGTGGAGGGCATGGCATTGAGCGGAGGATACCAGCAGTGCCAGGTCCCCCACCACACCGTGGGCACCTGGACCACGCGCATCGCCCGCCTCCCCGCCAGCCGGGGCTGGCACGCCCTCGTCTACACCCGCCTGGCCGAGTTCTCCTTCGAGCGGGACGACTTCCTGCTGCTGGCCCAGGACCAGGCCGACGCTCCAACGCTGCACCACCGCTTCCTGGACCGGCGCAGCCCCCTGCCCCTGCACCGCTCCTGGCGGGACTGGCTCTGGCGGCGGGGTTTGGACACCGGCGAGATCGTCCCCCTGGAGTCCGCCGGGCTGTTGGCCTACACCTGCAACCCGAAGGGGGAGGAACTCAAGGCCGACCTGTCGGCGGCGGTGGCGGCGGGGACCCTGACCCTCACCCACGACGACAGCACTGACACCAATGACACCGACAAGGAGGAAGCCAGCAATGGATAGGACGCTGAACCCGGTGAAGCGGGGCAACAAGCGCCGCCGCGCCCGCAACTGGAAAGCCTGGCAGCTCTTCTCTCCGGATGGGGACACCTGCCGGTTCTGCCCCCACGGGGCCGCCGACCACCTGACTTCGAGCGGGCAGCCCCATTTCTACCAGCCCGCCGCCGAGCAGGACTGGCGGAACTCCAACGAGAAGCTCTACCGCCACGAACTGGAGGACGGCTCCGAGGTGCTGGTCAAGCGCGTTACCGTCGCCAACCGCGCCGAACTGCTGACCGCCTTCTGCACCGCCTGCGCCGCTGACAAGGACACCTCGCAAGTCCTCTGCTTCCAGCGCACCCTCGCCAAGGGCGAGGTGGTGGGGCTGAAACACTACATCAACGGCAACCACGACAACGGGAGGTAGCGCGATGGCCGACAAGCAGACCCTGTACTTCCCCTGCCCCGGCTGCGGGGCGCAGTTTTGCCAGGTGGAGGAAACCGACGAGGACATCCACGCCGGCGAGACCTATCACTGCAACGAGTGCGGCGCGCCGGTGGTCCTGGTGGCCCTGAGCATGGAGATGCTGGCCTCACCCGAAAACATCCGGTGGGGCTGCCTCTTCTGTCAGCCCGGTCCCTGCCGGTTGGCCCCGTCCACCGGTAGTGCCGGCGATTCACCCGACGACAACACCAAGTAACCGATTCCAAGTAGAAAAGGAGGACTGACATGAGACTCGCTGCTCAAGCCAAGGGGGGCTTTTACCCGACCCCGCCGAGGGTAATTGACCTGGTTGCCCAACTGCTCTACGGGGCCCGGGGCCGCCCCCGCAGCGCCGACACCCTGCGCGTCCTGGACCCCTGCTGCGGGGCCGGCGACGCCCTGGCCCAGTTCGCGGACCTGGTGCGCGACCGCAGCACGGTGCCGGTGGAGACCTGCGGCGTCGAGCTGCATAGGGACCGGGCGGAACAGGCGGCAATCGTTCTGGACCGTACCCTGGCCTGCGACCTCTTCGCAACCTCGATTGCCAACAACGCCTTCAGCGTGCTGGTTTTGAATCCGCCCTATGACTGGGACAAGGAGGACAAGCGGGTGGAACACGCCTTTCTCACCCACACGACCCGCTACCTGACCGACGGAGGGCTGCTGCTGTTCATCGTGCCGAAGCAGCGCCTGGCCGTCTCCGCCCGCTACCTCTCTTCCCACTACCGGGACCTGCGCTGCTGGGCATTCCCCAACCCGGAAAGAGAGGTGTTCGACCAGGTGGTCCTGGTGGGCAGGCGCAAGGGAGAACCCAGCCCCGACCCCTACGCCGAGCAACAGGTGCGGGAGTGGTCCTTCGGCGAGCCGGAGGAGTTCTCGTACCGTCCCTACCCGGTCTACGACCCGCCGGTGGTTCCCGCCGGGGACATCCTCTTCGCCACCCGGACGGTGGACCCCCTGGCGGCGGTGGCCGAAGCCAGGAGGACGGGCCTGTGGGCCAGCCAGGAGGTGCGGGACTCCCTCTGGCCCGCCGACGACCGGCGCACCCGGCCCCTGATGCCGCTGCGGAGGGGACACCTGGCCATGCTGGTGGCGGCGGGTTTCCTGGACAACCTGGTGCTGGAGGCCGACGGGCAGCGCATCCTGGTCAAGGGGAGGACGACGAAGGAGATGGTGTTGGCCGAGGAGACCGAGAACACCGAGGTCTACCGGGAACGGCTAAAGACCACCGTGGTCGCCCTGGACCTGGACGGCGGCGAGATCACCGACATCGCCGCCTGACCCGGCCTCACATCTGACTGCCCGACTTCGGGCCGCATCACGTAGGCCCTGCCGGTATCACTCACCGGCGGGGCCTTCGCATTTTTCAACGGCAACCCTCACGTCAAGGAGAAAACCCATGAACCTTTCAGGTTTCATCGACACCTTCAAAGAGGCCATCGCCAAGCGGGTGGTGGAGTCCTACCCGCCTCTGTACCGGCCCTCCGAAATCCCCGTCCGGCTACCCCGGCTGCTGCGGACCCCCATGGGCGGCCAGGAGGACGCCATCAAGGGGACCGCGTTGTCCCTCCAGGCCCACCGGGGCACCACGGTGGTGGGCGAGATGGGCACGGGAAAGACCTTCATCGGCGCCGCCGCCGCCCACGCCGCCGGATTCCGGCGGGTGTTGATCCTCTGCCCGCCCCATCTCACCCGGAAGTGGAAGCGGGAGGTGGAGGATACGGTGCCCGGCGCCCGCGCCGCCATCGTCGCCTCCATCACCGACCTGGAGCGGCTGCGGCTGTCGGTGGGTCCCGCTCCGCTGTTCGCCATCATGTCCCGGGAGCGGGCCAAGCTGTCCTACCGCTGGCAGCCCGCCGTCATCCAGCGGTGGGCCGCCGCCGGGGGGCGGCTGGTGCGGGACGAGCAGACCGGCGAGCCGTTTCAAGTCCCCTGCTGCCCCACCTGCCATGCCCAGGTGGTGGACAAGGACGGCGTTCCCCTCACCGACGCGGAATTCTCCCGCAAGCGGCGGGACTGCGACCTATGCGGCTCCGCCCTCTGGCAGGCCGACGGCTCCGGCCCCCGCCGGTATCCGCTGGCCGACTACGTGAAGCACCGGATGAAGGGCTTCTTCGACCTGCTTATAGGCGATGAGGTTCACGAATACAAAGGGAGGGGCTCGGCCCAGGGCATCGCCGCCGGGGTGCTGGCCGACGCCTGCGGCAAGTCCCTCACCCTTACCGGCACCCTTACGGGAGGGTATTCGAGCACTCTCTTCCACCTGCTCTACCGCTTCTCCCCCGACATCCGGGCCGAGTTCGGACGCTCCGAGGAGGGACGCTGGATACAGCGCTACGGCTTCCTGGAGGAGACGGTGCGCCACGCCGATGACGGCGACTCCTTCGAGGACGGGCGGAACAGCCGCCGCAAGGGATACCGCAAGACGGTTCGTGAAAGGCCCGGCCTGGCTCCTTCGGCCCTGTTCCACCTCATCGGTAACTCGGTCTTCCTGCGTCTTTCCGACGTGGCCTCGGGCCTGCCGCCCTACGAGGAACAGGTGATGCTATCGGGTATGGACCGGGAGACGGACCACACCGGCTTCTCCCAGCGCAAGGCCTACGACGCGGTGTTCGACACCCTGCGCCAGGCTTTGGCGGCGGCGCTTCAGAAGGGCTCCAAGCGGTTGCTGGCGACCTATCTCCAGACCCTCCTGGCCTACCCCGACGGCTGCACCCGGGGCGAGACGGTCTTCGATCCCCAGACGGGCAACGTGCTCATCCAGATGCCGCCCCTGTCCGAGGACAAGCTCTACCCCAAGGAGCAGGCGCTGGTGGACCTGGTGGCGGCGGAGCGGCTGGCAGGCCGGAAGGTGCTGGTCTACGCCACCCACACGGGAACGCGGGACATCACCGAGCGGATGGAGCAGTTCCTGACCACCCACGGCTTCCGGGTGGCGGTGCTCAAGGCCGACTCGGTGGCCCCGGACCGGCGGGAAAGCTGGGTGGAGGAACGGGTCAAGCAGGGGGTGGACGTGGTCATCTGCCATCCCCGCCTGGTGCAGACCGGCCTGGACCTCATCGACTTTCCAACCCTCTGCTGGTTCGAGACGGATTACAGCGTTTACACGATGAGGCAGGCGTCGCGGCGCTCCTGGCGCATCGGGCAGAAAAGGCCGGTGAAGGTGGTGTTCATGGCCTACCGGAACACCCTCCAGGCCGACGCACTCAAGCTGGTCGCCAAGAAACTGCAATCCTCGCTGGCGGTGGAGGGGGAGCTGCCCGAGGACGGGCTGGCCGCCTTCGGGGACGACGGCGACGACCTGATGCTGGCCCTGGCCCGGCAGATCGTCAGCGGCGACGAGACCGACGCCGATGGCGAGTCGGTGGAGGACGTGTTCGCCCGGGCGCGGGACGCCGAGGCCAGCGCCGAGGAGTTCCTGGTGGACGACGCTTGGCAGGCCGTCGAGGTCGAACCGGAGGCCGTGGCGGTCAACGGGAATGGCCATCATGCCAATGGCAACGGACACGACGCCATCGGTATCGAAGGGACGGTCGAGCTGGTCCTGGGCAACGGACATCACGCCGACGGTAACGGCGACGGCCACCGCGACGAATCCGAACCCGCCGAGGGGCAGCAGTCGCTCTTCTCCTGGGCCGAGTTCCTGTCCGAGGAACCGGTCAAGCCCAGGGGACGGAACGGCAAGGCCAAACCAGCCGCCGCGTCCCTGTTCCAGTGGGCGCTGGACCAGGAACAGGAACGGGAAAAGGAGTTGGTGGGCGCGGGCCGCTAGACCGCAAAGGCACACGGGAGAGGCCGCCGCCGTTTCATCGGCGGCCTCCCCGCATACGGCAACGAACCGAAACGACACCATTCAGTAAAGGAGACCAATCATGGCACGCATCTTTGTGTACGACGACCGCGAGTTCCCCGACCCGGACCCCGAAATGAGCGTCGAGCAGGTGAAGGCGACGCTGGCCGACTTCTACGGCGAGATCGCCAACGCCTCGGTCAAGGAGACCACGCGGGGCGAGGACACCATCTTCGAGTTCCAGCGGCGGGTGGGCACCAAGGGCGCCTTCACCCCCGCCCACAGCTAGGGAGGTTTCAGACATGGACAACCAAACCCTGGCCGGTCTGCTGGCGGACGTACCGCCGGCGGACCTGAAAATCACCGAGCTTGCGGCGGAGATCACCCTGCCAGGTGGCGGGCTGGACCTGGACGCGGCGGCGGCCCGGCAGCCGGAGGTGGAACTGGCGTGCGCCCAGGCCCAGGACTACGCCGCCGCCACCAAACGGCTGCTGGAGGCGATGAAATGGCAACTGCGGCCCCGCCGGTACTGAGCTACCTGGCCGAAACCCTCCTGCGGCGTCCGCCGTCGCTGCGGGAGCTGGTCGTCCGGCTGGGCTACGCCGAGGACTACGCCTGGTTCGCCGGGCTGGCCCGCCGCCTCTTTCCCGACGAGGCGGAAACGCTGCTGGGGATTCCCGACTTGGGCCAGCGGCTGGCCCGCTTCGCCCGGCTGTTCGAGGAACGCCACTTCCCACTCTACGCACCCTACATGGAGTTCTTCGTGGACGAAGGGGAGGAACCGCCCTTCACCTGGCTCAGGCGGGGCATTCCCTTCCAGCTGATGGGCTTCGGCTACGACGACCTCCACGAGATGTGGGACGGCTACCGGGAGGGCCTCTCGGCCCTGGCGCTGCTGGCCGAACCCCCCGATTTCTACAGCGACGAACCCGGCGGATTGCGCACGGCCTGGCTGGAAGCCGCCGCCCAGCGCATTCCGCGGGAGACGCTGCTCCGCATCCCTGCGGGCGGCATTCCCTTGGACGCGCTCACCGAGGCGGTGCAGGAAACGGAGTATCAGGGCGCGGCTCAGGCCGCCGCCTGGGTGCGGGCCGAGACCGGCAGCTTCTTCCTAGACCATTCCTTTGAGGATGGCGACTACGACGGCTTCTCCGACCCCTGGGAGGACGAAATCATCCAGGAGGGGACGGAGGAGTGGCGCAAGGCGGACCAACTCATGGACGCGGTGGTGAAGCTGGCCGATTGGCTGGAAGGGGACCTGTCCAGCAGGTTCGCCGAGATGCTGGACTTCATCCTGCCTCGGCTGCCCGAACCGACAACAGAACAGGAGGAAAACGATGATGACGACCAATGACACTCACCGGACCGAGTGGTCCCTGCCGGGCCAAGACGATCTGCCCCGGGACACCCTCCAGGCGCAACTGGAGGTGTACCAGGAAACCGTCCTGCTGCGGGGCTTCGAGGCCGACCGCAACTGGGTCAGGACCGTCTCGGCGGACGAAATCGCCAACGTGTTCATCCGGCACCTGGGCTTCTCGTCGGGGCTGCTGCCCGAAAACGCCCTCTGGTGGAACCAGGGTGAGACCGGCCAGATGGTGGCCCTGTGGCGGCCGCCCCAGGTGTGGCCGGTGGCGTTGCAGCGGGAGGCGTTCCAGCCTCCCGCCCGGCTCCGGCTGCCCATGCCGGGGCTGGTCTTCGTCTGCTCGCCGGGCCGGGCGCCCTGGGTCTATGCCGTCCTGGAACGGCCCAGCCACGCCGAGCAGCAGCTCTACCGCGCTCCCGCCTTCAACGTCTTCCGCGACGGGCGGGTCTGCCCCGGCAGCCACCACTTCCCCGAAGACGTTGGGCTGATACCCGAATCCTTCTTCCAGTCCTTCTTCTCTCTTACCGGAGATACCAGGGACCGGTCGAAGCAGCATCCCGACAACCTGCAAGCATTATGGGAGGAACTTGATGGAAAGGCTCAGTACCCGGTTGAAGACCTGGTTCCCCAATGCACCGTGGGCCAGGTCATGGCGGCCTCCGAAGGAAGACGGGGCTACTACTAGCGCCACCGCCGCGCCGGTGGGCTACCTGGTGAACCACCCCGCTGGCTTGGCGGGTTCTCAAGGAATTGGCTACGACTACGTCCTCGGATCGGGTGGCCTCTACGTCCAGTCGGAGAGCGCCCACCTGACGGCTCGGGTGCTGGTCGCTCCCGCCGAGGTTCGGGGTCTGGCCCCCGTATCCGAGAAACTGGAATTGTCCAACGGCCCGATACCGTCCCACGTCTTCGAGCTGGGCCTGGGCTGGCTGCTGGCTGCTCCGGGCACCGAGCGGTTCTTCGCCGTCCGGTGGGACGGCGACGCCTACCGGCTGGTGGTCCCGCCCCAGGAGGGGACGGGATCGTCCCTGACCTACCAGCCGCCCCTGGGCGTCGTCGCCGAGTTCCACTCCCACGGAACGCACCGGGCCTTCTTCTCCGCCACCGACGATAGGGACGAGCAGGGGTTTCGCGTGTACGGCGTCGTGGGACGCCTGGACGCTCCCGAGCCGGAATTGACCCTGCGGCTGGGCATCTACGGCCACTTCGCGCCCCTGCATTGGTCCCAGGTCTTCTACGGCCCTTGCCCGCCGGCGCTGCGGCTGATGGGCGAAGGGGCCGGTCAACACCAAGCAACCCACATATAAGGAGGTAAGCAACCATGCCCTACTACCTGGACAACCAGTTCCTGCTGGACAACCCCTGGATCACCGTCGTTGGCTGCGGGGGCACCGGCGGCTTCGTCGCCGAGGGCCTCTGCCGCCTCTTCCAGGGCCGCGACGCCACCATCGTACTGGTGGACCACGACCGGGTGGAACCCCACAACCTGCTCCGCCAGAATTTTTACCCAGGCGACGTGGGCAAGTTCAAGAGCCAGGCCCTGGCCGACCGGCTGGCCGCAGACTACCGACGGCCCGTGGGCTACTCGGTCTATCCCTTCCGGGAGGAGGAGTGCCGCTATCCCGGCCTCTCCTCCCACGACGGCCTGGTCATCGGCTGCGCCGACAACGCCGCCGCAAGACGGGCCATGGCCGAGTGCCTGCCCGGTGACCCCTGCCGCTGGCTCATCGACGCCGGCAACGACACTAATTGGGGCCAGGTGCTGGTGGGAAACATCGCCCACCGGGTGGAACTGGACGAACCCCCCTTCACCGGCGACACCTGTCACCTGGCCCCAGCGCCGACCCTGCAACGGCCCGACCTGCTGACGGCCGTGTCCAACCGTCCGCCCGACGTGGACTGCGCGGCGGCCCTGGACCTGATCGACCAGGACCCCACCATCAACCAGATGATGGCCTCCCTGGTGCTCCAGGTGGTCCGCCGCATGGTGGCGGGCACCTGTCCCTTCCTGGGCCTCTACCTGGACATGGACCTGGGGACGGTCACCCCCTCCTACGTCAACCCGGAAGCGGTGGCGCGGCTGGTGGGGCGGACCGACGCCGGCTGACCGGCGCAGACCAACAGACGCAGAGTACCGATAAGGAGAGTGAAACTATGACCGACCAAAGGGACACCGCCGCGACCATGTGGCAGGACCGCCACAGCGGCAAGCGGGGACACCAGCTGATGACCGAGAGGCTGGCGGACACCATCCCCGCCCTGGGTGCCAACGAGAACGCCCGCGACTACGACGAGGTGCTGGCCCCGGCCAAGCTCTTCAGTCCCTACTCGAACTGGACCTGGTACATCACGGAAATGGACCCGCAGACCGGCCAGTGCTTCGGCCTGGTGGATGGGTTCGAGAAAGAAATTGGGTACTTTGATTTGACCGAACTGGCCGAAACCACGGTCTTCGGCGGCGTTCCCGCCGTGGAACGCGACCTCTACTGGCAGCCCATGACCCTGGGCGAAATCAAGAATGGGTCCTGGAATAACTCGCGGCGCATTGGAGAAACGGTTGGAGGCGAAAGCATGAGCGACGAAAACGGAACGGAAATCCACACCCCTGACGTGGTGAGCGCCGAGGAGTTCCTCTTCGGAACCGTGTCGGACGATGCGCCCGCCGACGATGCCGGGGAGCTTCCCGCCGGAGACGCAGCGGACGACGCGGGAGACACGGAAACCGTCGGGGAACCCGACGTTGCCGACGCTGATGGGGGACAGACCGCCCCTGCCGACACGGAAGCCTCGGAGGAACTGAAGGTGGTCCTGTCCATCCGGTCGGGCCGGGCCACCATCGGGGTGCAGCGACCCTCGGCGGACCCGCACATCGAGTCCTTCGACGACCCGGACCTGTTCGAGTTGGCCGACCAGTTTCCGGCGGTGGTGGCCCGGGCCCGGGCCATCTGGGAAGAGGAACCCAGGCACCCGGCCTACGCGAAGCCCACTTCCCCGCCCAGGCAGCGGAACCGCCGCCAGCAGGCGACGGCTGAGGCCGAAACCACTGAGGGAGAGGCGGAACAGTCGCAGCCGGAGACGCTGCGGCTGTTCTAGGGGACTTAAGAATAGGTCGCAGGGTACTTTCCGTCCGCAACACAGGGGGAGGATGCCGCAAGGCGGTGTCCTTCCCCGGCCCTGCCATGTATGTCGGCCTTTTTGCGTTTTCGAGGTGGTGGCCTCTCCCAACGTTCCACATCTGGGGGGCCTTTCTTGCCTTACTGATTAACCAGATGACTCATGCTGGCTGTAGGGAAGCTCAGCCGGCTCATAAGTGAAGGAAGCAATCGTTGCATCTGCGACTGCCTCCTCTCGCTCACCATGTAAGACGGCTGTATATGGCCTCTCTTGGTTTTTGCCGCTACTTACTTAAACCATCGACTCAGTGTTCACCAGTATCTTTTGACGTTAATATTTCCCTTCCAACCACCGAAACCTTGTGTCCAGCGACTTTCTTGATTGTGCCTTCAAGAATGGATACAAACTCTCGGCTGGTGTCAGAAGGAAGTTCGAGAGTGATTGCATCCCCTGGGTCTATACCATGTCCGGCACTCCAGAATTCCAGTTCGTAAGTCTGAGCGAGGGTCGAAAGATCTGCTAGGTTCACCATATTTGGGTTCCATACCGCTAGCGGGAAGAAGTCCCTGTCAGTGACCATACGCAGTTGACTCGATTCCCCATTGACGGTGGCGTTGACTTGCCTGGTAAGACGATTGACCAAATAGTTCTTGGCGTCTGCCAGGGTACTGGCGATGTCCGATACCTGTGCCAACCCCTCTTCTTGCGGCTCGATTCCCCAAGCGCCATCAGCGAACTTTTCGACGAAGCCCAGACAGGTACCGGCCGGCGTATTCACCACCCCGCTGGTCTGTTCCTGATTAAACCACTCGACCTCAGGAACGGCATCGGGGTTTCGAATCTGGGACCCTTCCGGCAAATACGCGAGTGTCCTGATGAGGTAGAGAACCGCCGGATCCTTTGATTTGGAGAGGTCGGTATAGGCGTCACGCAGGGTCTGGCCAACGAATTCATCGCCATCCTTAACTGCAAAATTCTGGTGGACCGCCGCTTCGAGGGCACTTCGGCGGGTCGGATGTTCCCTGTAAAGCCAGTTCATGTACCGGTTAACCGAATGCTCTTTGCTCGTGTCGTCGCTGCTGTAATGGATACGCCTCCCATCGAACATGGCGTAAGCGATTTCATGCTCAACGCGGGCCGATACCGTTTCGCGGCGGCTGGAAAAGAAAAGGCACCAAAGGGCGCAAAGTAGCTCTCTGTGTACAGGAGGCGAAATATATTGGATTGGGCTTTCTCCCTTGCCGGCTTCCCCTATCGCCCAAAACCGCAACAACTCGAAGGCTTTTTCTGTACCCACTATGGACAGGTAATCGTCCAAGGAGCGGAAAGGTCCAAACCCCTTCGCGTTTACGTTGTACCCGAAGAAACTAACGGCGTCCTGGAAAGCGGTCGCTAGGTAGTCTGCCGAGTCCTGGTCGCATTCGTTCAAATCTCGATAAAGCCTGTTAAGGCCGTGGGTTTTTTCCTTTGTCCCGCCGGCCTCGACGATAAGTGCCTTCAGTCCTC
The DNA here is from genome assembly GCA_951812535.1 of uncultured Dehalococcoidia bacterium. Classification (GTDB taxonomy): domain Bacteria; phylum Chloroflexota; class Dehalococcoidia; order Lucifugimonadales; family UBA3495; genus CATOSK01. Next base: position 68,869 of record CATOSK010000006.1, read on the forward strand.
TTTCAATAGCCAGGTGGGCTATGGGAATGCGATTGGTCAACTGTACAAGGTTCGTCTCCGGCATCAAGTCCCGGCGAATCGGTGCAGAGTCCAGAATGCCGATCACATCTCTTATCGATGCCTGAATCTTGTATCTCTCCATCGTGTCCATGCTATCTGTACGACCTTCGTTAAGTTCAGTCTCCAGCGATTTGTACGTCCCTATTTTAGCGCCCAATGTTTCGCGGCCTCAGGACAATGGGGTGCCGCCACCAGAGTCCCGATCGGGATTACCTAATCCGGGCTTTTCCGAACTTGTTGCCGAACAGTCGTCTCCATATTCTGGTGGAATCTTCGATGGACGGAGATACAAGGGCCTCAGTAGCAATCAGAGTGTGGGAGTGAATCCTCTCCCTGAAGTAGCTATACCTGTCCTGAGTCCAGTGCCGGTTGAAATCTTCGGAGGACAACGCCGGGTTCGTAATTCTGGGCATGGCCTCGTGCTTTTGCAGGTATCCGTCCATCCTGGTGAGAACGGTGGTCAGCGTGTTCGCCACCGTTCTCACCTCTTCCGTTCCGTGGTCCGATGGATGTATGGCCCTGCCGGCCAACGTGGTTAACAGGATGGATTTGGCGACGTAGTTGTCCTGGCGGTCCCTGATGTACTTGAACAATCTGACCGCCCGTTTCAGGTTGACCCTGGTTATCCGGCTGCGTTCCGAGAACCAATTGCGATACCCTGGGCCGTCTGTGTCCTCGAACTCGTTGCTTTCCCCGTTGCAAATCGAGTGCACCCCATCATGTGTTATTCGTGGGACTACATCCAGGTGAAATTCTCCGGTGTAGTTGAGCGTTACGCAGCGGGTGCCCAATTCGATCTTCCCGGCAAAATTGTGCTCCTTTGCCAGGCTCTGACATAGTGCATCCAGGTAATCTCTGGCCTCCCAATTGGGGTTGGGATTCATCACGACCTGGATGTCGGCGTCGTATTCGTCATCCTCGTTTACGGGCCTGATGAAGGTATCCAGGCCGTAGGAACCCTGCCGGTCGATGTTCTGGTATCCGTGCAGATCGGCCTTCAGGTGGCGGTTCACGTCTCGAACGCTGACCTGTAACCGGTGAAGCCGACTCTGATTGAGATTCACCTCTTCCCGGAGGAACTCCCGGAACTGGCGGTTGTTCTTGGTCAAATCCCGTTCTCCTCAAGGTTATGCCAATGGGGTGAATGGCGGCGCAGGCCGAACCAGGAAGGTTTCGAGAAGGCACTCGGAGTTTTGCGATGCCACTTGCCTGGCCTCTTCGGGTAGAATTTCCCTGGCCTTCCGCCAGTCGTCAAGGTCTACCGGTTTGCTTGCCTCGGGCCGGTCCAGCCGGGTCACCCGGTCCCTACCGATCAGCAGGCCGGCTTGGTTCACCGCCGTAACCGACTGGAAGTGCATGGCCACTTCTATTATGGTTCGCCAGTGCACCATACCGGAGTTTCTGGATTGTCCCCCGGTGATCCTAAAGGGCTTCTCACCGCAGCCGATGCTGAGGATGCGAATATCCTCTCGTCTGGTGGTGAAGCAGGAAAGGGCCTCCACCAGCGCTGCCATCGTGGGGTTGTTGGCCCAGATGCCTCCGTCCAGGAAGGTATATCCCCTCTGTTCGAAGGGAGTAAAGTAAGTGGGCGCAGCGGAGGTGGCCGCTGCCACCGAGCTCATCCGTTCGGCGCCATCCAGCTTGTAATCGGGATGATGCGGCGTCTTGAAGACCCAAACCTCACCGTTGCGACCTTCCGTCGAAGGTATTAGCAGGCGATGCTTCGACTCGCGCAGCGTCTTGTCGCCCAACCTCTGGCTCAGCAGTTCATCGAGAGGAATCCGGTCGTATGGGGCTGATACCCATCGCTTGACCCTGCCCCAGAATCCCCGCCTCTTCGAAGGAAACACCCTATGACCCTCTTCCAGGTACATCTCCAGCAGTTCGCTAGCGGTTAAACCAGCACCCAGCCCGAGGGCAAAAATCCCTCCGGTTGAGGTGCCGGCAATCAGGTCGAAATAGTCCCCGATGCTTCTTCCATGCAGGTGCTCCTGTTCCAGAAATGCCAGGACTGCCGCCGGGAAGATTCCCTTGATGCCGCCGCCGTCCAAGGACAGGATTCTGAAGGGCAGGTCGTTCCGCCAGCGTACCGGCTGGCGACGATGGGGAAGTATGCCCTCCGACCTGTGCCTCGGCTGGGGTAATTCGTTTCGATCCACTTGCTCTGGTCCTGTTGGTCGGAAGCGTTAAGGGTTGCTCCCTTTAGTTGTCAGGTTGGAGCGTCCCTGCGGCGACTGTTGCATCGCTCTGCGTCCGATTGACCAGTCTACACCAGGCGGCAGGTCTTCCGGCATTTGCCGGCAGAACGGGTTTCAGACCTGCAATAATGCGTCGGGTCAACCAAAGGGGGGAAGAGAAGCGGCGGGCGAGGGGAGCCTGAAAGTTCGGGAAAGGCGAGATCTCTGCTTGGAAAGTGGTGGTTGTCCGAATTCTCAATGTATGCGTGCTTTTCTGTGTTTCAGGCCCCTGGGCTGCGCCTTCCTGCGGGATGTCGCTTCAGGGCGTAAACAGGTGAACCAGGCCCTGCTCGTCGGCCAGTTCCAGGAGCGCCATCATGTGCTCCGCGCTGGGCCGCACCCCCAGGTTCCTCCAGCGCCACAGGGTATGGGTATAGGTCCCGATGCGGCGGGCAATCTCCGCCCAGGAAAGGCCCGACTCTTCCTTGAACCGCCCCAGCCGCTCAGGGAAGTCCTCAGGAAAGGCGTAGGAGATTCTGCTGTATTGGATGCGCTGTCTCGGCATCGGGCCGGCTCTTCACAGTCGTCCATCGGCTTGTTTCCCCAGGGCCTTCCACCTGCGTTCGTTCCCTGGGCGGCGCGGGCCGGGATCCTTGGCGTCTTCCATGTGTTTGGAGCGTTTGTGCTCCCCGTACCACGGCGGTCCAGGGAGCACAAACGCTCCGCAACCCGCGCGAGGCCGCTCATCCCCGTTTCGAGTCCAAGCCCCAGGCTCTGCTGCTCAGGAACCTGCTCCGCCCTCCTCCGACAATTGCCAGTCCACCTTGTGCTCCGGGTCGTGGCCCAGGCCGGTGTGGGCAAGCAGGGCGGCCAGGCCGTCCGACTGCATGGTCCCGCCGTTGAGTTCCAGCGAGTTCTCCAGCACCGCGATGCCCTGGGTCGAGATGTTGGGTTCCACCACGGTGTGGGTGAAGGCGAGGGTGGCCGTTCCGCTGCCGCCCTGGTAGGCCGCCCACTTCTCGCCCCACTCCGCCGGGTCCATGTCGATCTTCAGCCTGGGCGACCCCGTAACGTTGACCGTCTTGCTGAAGGTCAGCGTGATGGTGATCACGTCGTCGCTGGCGTAGGTGTCGTCGCCGCCCGGGTCCGAGGTGATTTCCACGCCGGTTACCGACGCTGCCGGCAGCCGCCAGTCCACCTTGTGGCTGGCGTTGTGGCCGAGGGCGGTATGGGACAGGTCGGCGTCAACGCCGGACGCCTGGATGGTCCCGCCGTTCAGCTCCAGGGTGTCCGCCAGCAGGGCGATGCCCTGGGTGGAGATGTTCGGTTCCGCCACGGTGTGGGTGAAGGTGAGGGTGGCCGTGCCGCTGCCGCCCTGGTAGGCGGCCCACTTCTCGCCCCACTCCGCCGGGTCCATGTCGATCTTCAGGCGGGGCGACCCCGTTACGTCCACCGCCTCGCTGAAGGTCAGCGTGATGCTGATGGTCTCGCCGAGGCCGTAGGTAGCGTTGGCCTGGGGGGAGGAGGACACGTTCACGCCGGACACCGATGCCGGTGTACTTTCCTGGCTTTGGTCCCCGCCCTGTCCGCTGGCGCCGCCTTCCTCGCTACTGGTGTCGCTCTCCTGTGCCAACTGCCAGTCCACCTTGTGCTCTGAGTCGTGGCCCAGGCCGGTGTGGGCAAGCAGGGCGGCCAGGCCGTCCCCCTGTATGGTTCCGCCGTTCAGTTCCAGCGAGTTTTCCAGGACCGCGATGCCCTGGGTGGAGATGTTCGGCTCCACCACCGTGTGGGTGAAGGTGAGGCTGGCCGTGCCGCTGCCGCCTTCATAGGCGGCCCACTTCTCGCCATAGTTGGGGTCCATCTTGATCTTAATGCGGGGACTGCCGTTAACGTCCACCGCCTCGCTGAAGGTGACCCGAATGCTGATCACGTCGTTCATCCCGTAGGTGTCGTCGTCGCCCGCGTCCGATGTGATTTCCACGCCGGTCACCGCTGGCGCCGCCGTGTCGTTCGCCGCAGGTTGGTCGGTGAACGCGGCCACGACCGGGAAGTCGCCCGGCGCGTAGCTCACGGTGACGGTCTGGCCCGCCGACACCGGCGCGGCCAGAGTCAAGCTGATGGTGTCGCCGCTGATCGATACCGCGCCGGTGTCGGCCAGGCTCACCGCTGCGCCGTCGGCCTTCACCACGAACTCGCCCGCTGTCGGCTCCGTGTAGCTTGGGGACAGGTCAGCGTCGAACAGCATGGTGAGTGTCGCTCCGTCCACCGTCGCGCTCGAGAACGATGGGCACACGAACGCCGCGGGGTCGGTGCGGAACGTGGCCGTGGTGTGCGCGGTCGCACCGTCCGGGTCGGCGGCGGTCATAGTGATGACCGTGTAGTACGCCTCGCCAGTCGGCGGGTCCAAGGCCGCCAGCGCGCAGGCGCTCTTAGCCAGGAAGAAAACGCGCCCCACCCGTTCGTTGTGGACGATGCCCGGCATGTCACCGTCCGATCCGTATACGTCGTCGCGGCTCGCGCTCAGGGTGAACGTCAGCGGATCGCCGTCCGGATCCCTGAAGTCGGTCTTGAACATGGGAAGGCTGACCAGAAAGCCGGGCAGCGCATTGTCCAGCTTTTCCGCAACGCCATGGAAGACCGGCGGCCGGTTCGCCTGCCAGTCCACCTTGTGGTTGGCGTTGTGGGCCAGGGAGGTGTGGGACAGGTCGGCGTCAACACCGGACGCCTGGATGGTCCCGCCGTTCAGTTCCAGGGTGTCCGCCAGCACGGCGATGCCCTGGGTGGAGATGTTGGGTTCCGCCACGGTGTGGGCGAAGGTGAGGGTGGGCGTGCTGCTGCCGCTGGCATAGGCCGCCCACTGCTCGCCCCCGTCCGCCGGGTCCAGGTCGATCTTCAGCCTGGGCGCGCCCGTAACGGCCACCGTCTCACTGAAGGTCAGCGTGATGCTGATGGTCTCGCCCAGGCCGTAGGTGGCGTCGGCCTGGGGGGAGGAGGACACGCTCACGCCGGAGACCGATGCTGGGGAGTTCTGCTCCTGCTGGCTTCCGCTGTCCCCGCTCGCCCCGCCGGGAGGTTCGCTCGTGCCGGTGGGACCGCCGCCCCCGCCGCCGCTCTCCGGCTCCGTCTGCCAGTCCACCTTGTGGTTGGCGTCGTGGGGCTGGCCGGTGTGCGCCAGGTCGGCGTCGTTGCCCCCCGAGCGGATGGTCCCGCCGTTGAGCTCCAGTGTGTTGGCCAGAACCGCGATGCCCTGGGTGGAGATGTTGGGCTCCACCACGGTGTGTGCGAAGGTGAGGCTGCTGGTGCCGCTGCCGGTCTGGTAGGCCGCCCACTTCTCGCCCCACTCCGCCGGGTCCATGTCGATCTTCAGGCGCGGCGTTCCCGTAACGTCCACCGGCTCGTCGAAGGTCACTCTCACGTGGATGGTGTCGCCCAGGCCGTAGGTGTCATCGTCGCCCGGGTCCGAGGTTACCTCCACGGCGGTTACCGCCGGTCCGGGGTCCGCATGGGTGGATGGGGCGGCGACCGGTGCCGTGGGTTCAATCGGCTGGGCGGACGGCGCGGGCAGGGGAGCGCTGCTGCCACTGTCACCGCTCGCGCCCGGCGTGAATGTCGCTTCACCTTCAAGGTTGGCCACCCGCTGGCCCGAGAAGCTCTGCACCGCGACGCCGTCCGTGTCCTGGAGCCCGCCGGTCGCCGGCTTGGCGTAGCTCACCGTCAACGTCTCGCCAGCCTGCACCGGTCCGGCCAACCTGACGATTACGCGCGAGGAGGGGCCTGGCGGGTTATAAATGGAAGCGTGTGCAATCGCGTCTCCGATAATAGTCCGGGGCGAGCCGCCCGGGGGCGTCGCGGTCACCCTGAACGTGCTCGCCGCCGGCAGCGAAGTCGCGTCTATGTCCTTGTCGAAGTCCACGACGAGCTGTGTGTGGGCGAACTGCGCCGGTGTCGGCACAAAACTCACGGCCCCGCTGGAGAACATGGGCTCTTCACCTTCAAGGTTGGCCACCCGCTGGCCCGAGAAGCTCTGCACCGCGACGCCGTCCGTGTCCTGGAGCCCGCCGGTCGCCGGCTTGGCGTAGCTCACCGTCAACGTCTCGCCAGCCTGCACCGGTCCGGCCAACCTGACGATTACGCGCGAGGAGGGGCCTGGCGGGTTATAAATGGAAGCGTGTGCAATCGCGTCGCCGATAACAGTCCGGGGCGAGCCGCCCGGGGGCGTCGCGGTCACCCTGAACGTGCTCGCCGCCGGCAGCGAAGTCGCGTCTATGTCCTTGTCGAAGTCCACGACGAGCTGTGTGTGGGCGAACTGCACCGGTGTCGGCACAAAACTCACGGCCCCGCTGGAGAACATGGGCTCTTCACCTTCAAGGTTGGCCACCCGCTGGCCCGAGAAGCTCTGCACCGCGACGCCGTCCGTGTCCTGGAGCCCGCCGGTCGCCGGCTTGGCGTAGCTCACCGTCAACGTCTCGCCAGCCTGCACCGGTCCGGCCAACCTGACGATTACGCGCGAGGAGGGGCCTGGCGGGTTATAAATGGAAGCGTGTGCAATCGCGTCTCCGATAATGGTCCGGGGCGAGCCGCCCGGGGGCGTCGCGGTCACCCTGAACGTGCTCGCCGCCGGCAGCGAAGTCGCGTCTATGTCCTTGTCGAAGTCCACGACGAGCTGTGTGTGGGCGAACTGCGCCGGTGTCGGCACAAAACTCACGGCCCCGCTGGAGAACATGGGCTCTTCACCTTCAAGGTTGGCCACCCGCTGGCCCGAGAAGCTCTGCACCGCGACGCCGTCCGTGTCCTGGAGCCCGCCGGTCGCCGGCTTGGCGTAGCTCACCGTCAACGTCTCGCCAGCCTGCACCGGTCCGGCCAACCTGACGATTACGCGCGAGGAGGGGCCTGGCGGGTTATAAATGGAAGCGTGTGCAATCGCGTCGCCGATAACAGTCCGGGGCGAGCCGCCCGGGGGCGTCGCGGTCACCCTGAACGTGCTCGCCGCCGGCAGCGAAGTCGCGTCTATGTCCTTGTCGAAGTCCACGACGAGCTGTGTGTGGGCGAACTGCACCGGTGTCGGCACAAAACTCACGGCCCCGCTGGAGAACATGGGCGGCGGCGGCGTGTTGTTGGTCACCGTCTGATAGGGGAAGGTAAATGCTACGATGCCGGAGGTGCTCTGCAGCGGCCTGGCGGACGGCCTGGTGTAGCCCACCTTGACCGTCTCGCCGTATATGACCGCCGAGGCCAGGGTCAGCGTCACCCTCTTGCCGGAGATGGCGACGCCGTCGTCCGCGACGTTGCGCCGGGCGTCGTTCACGGTTACACGGAAGGCACCGGGCGCCGGCACTGAGTCCCTGTTCAGGTTCTCGGTGAAGGTCATCGTTAGCGTCTTTACGTCCACCGCCGCACTCTCGAACACGGGAGGGACCGGCGCCGGGCCGCTCGGGAACGTTCCGCCGTCCGGGTTGACCATCGGGAGACCCCGCCAGCGGTTGTGGGCGTTCCAACTCGCATTGCGGCCGGCGTCCGCATCGGCGCCGTACGAGATCGAGCGCTGCCACCGGCCGTTGACGCGCTCCTCCCGGTAGTAATTGCCGTCGGCGCCGCGCACCGCGCGGTGGTTGGCGTCGGCGATGTAGGTGAAGGCTGGGAAGTTCGTCCCGTCCGCGACCGGCTGGTTGACCGGCGGAGGCGGGTTAGCCTGGGTATAGACAAACTGGATGTGGCCGACCTTGGTGTCGTGGTAAGTCCAGCCGGGCTTCGCCATGTCGCACGGAATGCTGGAGCCTGAGCGGGGGTTGGGAGCCAGGTCTCCTGCTATAGCCCAGTGCCCCACGTCCGAGCACACCAACCGGGTGCCCTTGCTGCCCTCGCCCAAGGTGAACGACGGCACCTCGTTGCCGAGCGCGTCCTGCAGCGGGTTCTGCGTCGGCTTGTCGTAGAACACCGTGATCGCGGCGGGCTCGACGATCCCACGTGCCAGGGTTACCGTCGCGGTGCTGCCGGAGATGCGGGCATTGCCGGTGCCGGCGACGGTCCGGGACCAGTCATCCCACGTCGCGACCACTGTGAATGCGCTCCCCGCCGGCGCCGAACCGGCGTCCAGCGTCTGGTCGAAGGTCAGCGTCAACTGGTTCCGCGAGTCTTGGTCGTCCCTCGCCAACGTCGCGCGGGTGGCCATGGGCAGCGGTATGTAGTTGGCCACCGGCTGGCCGCTGAAGGTCTCCACCTCGTTGCCGGCCGTGTCCTTGAGCGGGTTCTGCGGCGGCCTGGTGTAGGCCACCGTTACCGTCTCGCCCTGGAGGACCGGGCCTCCCAGTGTCACCTCCACAACCCGGTTCGGGACGAGGATGGGCCTCTGGTTGGTTACGGGCCTGAGATCGCCGGTGCGGGCCGTGCTGGTGCCGCTGATGGTCCGGGCCGGGCCGCCCGGAGGCGCCACGGTTACCGTGAATGCGCTACCCGCCGTACCCGAACCGGTGGCCAGCTCCTTGCTGAAGGTCACGATCAGCGTGGTGCCGATCCTCTTCGTCCGGTCCTTCAGGGTCATGTCCGCCGTCGTCTGTTCCATCTCCGCGCTGACGAACAACGGCGGGGTGTTGTTGGTCACCGCCCGGTCGGTGAAGCTCGCCACCTTCCCGATCACGTCCTTGAGCGCGTGGTTGGCGCCGGAGGTGGGCTGGGTGTAGCTCACCGTCACCGTGTCGCTGAACGCCACGGCGCTGGCCAGGGTGATGGTTGCCGTCTTGCCGCTGATGGACGGTCCCGTCGTCGTGCTCAGGCCGACCGAGCTCCCATTCGCCTTCACCTGGAAGGACGTGTTCGCCAGGCTCGCCGCCCCGTGCAGGGGCTTGCTGAAGGTGATCGCCAGCGAGGTCCCGCTCACCGACGCGCCGGAGAACGCCGGGCGCGCCGCCGGCCTGACGTTCGCCCGCCTTAGTCTGCCGTCGGTTGAACCGGCGACGCCGCGGAGGGTGATGACCCAAATCTTGGTTGCGTCCAGGCCCGAGAAGGTGTGGGTGCGGGCCGCCGCGCCAAGGGTGGCTGACTGGTCCGTTTCACCAAATGCCCTCGCGCCGACCCGCCATGAAGTCGCCGCAGCTCCGGTGGCGGCGGGCGTCCAGTTCAGCGTGATCTGGCCGTGTCCCGGGCCGGGGGAGGCGGTGGTACTGGGGGCGTGCACACAGTTGCCCCCGTTGCACCCACCCCAGTCCGGGAGATTGACCTGCGGCGGCGGCGTGTTGTTGTCCACCGCCTGGCCGGAGAAGTTCGCCACTTCCCTACCGGACGCATTGAGCGGGTTGCTCGTCGGCTTGACGTAGCTCACTGTCACCGTCTCGCCAAGCAGCACCGCCCCGGACAGGGCTACAGCTACTTGTTGGCGGGTTACCGCGTTGATGGTCGCGGTCGAGCCGGCGATGGTGCGGGCCGGGCCGTACGCGGGCGTCACGCTCACCGTGAACGCGCTCCCCGCCGGCGTCGAGCTGGCGGCCAGGTTCTCGCTGAAGGTGATCACCATAGCGGTTCCGTTCACCAACGCGGATACGAAGGTGGGTCTCGTGACGTTGGTCACCGCCTGATCGGAGAAGCTCGCCACCCTGCCGATGGCGTCCCTGAGCGCGTTGTCCGTGCCCGACGTGGGCTGGGTGTAGCTCACCGTCACCGTGTCGGTGCGCGCCACGGCGCTGGCCAGGGTGAGGGTCACCGTCCTGCCGCTGATGGACGGCCCCCTCGTCGTGCTCAGGGACACCGCGCTCCCGCCCACTTTCACCGTGAAGGCGCTGTTCTCCAGGTTCGCCGACGCGGCCAGGTCCTTGTTGAAGGTGATGGTCAGCGCGGTCGTGTTCACCGCCGCGCTGGAGACCGTCGGCGGGTCAAAGGGCCTGACGTCTGTAGCATCCGATGCTCGCCCGAAAATTTGATCTACGCCCGAAGTGGTAAATCCCTGGACTCTGATGAAGTACGCCTTGGTCACGTCCAGGCCCGTGAAGGTGTGCGAGCGGTCCGCCGCGGCTTTGTCGCGTGAACTCCCCCCGCCAACCCCGAGTGGTTCCAAATAGACTCTCCATCCCGTCGCGGTATCGCCGGTGGTGGCGGGCCTCCAGTGCACCGTGATCTCGCCGGCGTTGGCGCCGGGACCGGCGTGGCCGCTGGGGGCGTCCGGACAGACGGACCCTGCGCAAGCTACGTTCGTGTTCTCCACGAGGCGCACGTAACTCGGCGGCGGCGTGTTGTTGGTCACCGCCTGGTTGAACAGGATGGGTTGCACCTGGTTGCCTGCCGCGTCCTGCAGCGGGCTGCCCGCCGTCGGATCCGAGCTCTGCGGCACGATGTAGGCCAGCAGGACCGTCTCGGTGGACGCCACGGGGCTCGCCAATGCGACGGTCATGGTCTTGCCGGAGATGCCGACCGTGCCCGTGCCCAGGATGGTCCGGAACGTGCTGCCGACGGTCGCCCGCACGCCGAGTTGCGCTGCCGCCGGCACCGAGCCGGTGTCCAGGTTCTCGTTGAAGACCACGACCAGCGCCGCCCCGTCCACCGACGCGCTTTCGAACGTCGGCGCCGTGGTGTCGGCCTGCGCCTCGGCCGCCGGGGGGCCGGTGAGCAGGGCAAACGCGGAGAGGAGAAGCAGGGCGGCCAGGCCGAGCAGCGGCCACCGGCGCAAAAGGGGGAAGGATAGAGAGAAGGAAGCGGGGAGCCTCATGCCGTCACCTCCCGCAGGAGGTGGGCGCAAGGCGCGAGGTTGGGTTTAGGGCAGGAAGAGTCGGGGGGGGGTAACTAAAGAGGCGTCCCCGGCATGGGACGCCCCAAGCGCGGCGGAGGCCTTGGCCAGCGTCGGCGCCGCTTGCGGTTCAGGCTGTGAGCGGTTGAAGAACACCTGTTATTCTCCATTATCGGTAAAAGTCGGATGGGACTATACCACCGGATGCGCGATTTGTGGGTGACATCTTGTCTAATATAGGTTATATCTTGTTACATACTGGAAATTGCGGCATAATCGATCCCAACGGCGCCTGTTCCGGCGCGCCGGAACAGGGGAGCTCCCTGCTCCAATCGGAGGTGATGAGTTGAACCTGCCGGACCAGCGAGACCTGGAGATAGCAGCCCTGCGGGAGCGCCTCTCCCGCCTCAGCGAGGCCGGTCTCCGCATCAATGAAAGCCTGGACTTCGACACGGTGTTGCAGGAGGTGGTGGACGGCGCAAGGGCCTTGACGGCCTCGCGCTACGGGGCCATCACCGTCCTGGGCGAGGCCGGACAGACGCCGGACTTCATCGTCTCCGGCCTGTCCAAAGAGGAACACCAGGGGCTGTGGGACATGCCCCAGGGCCGGGCCTTCTTCGAATATCTCAGCGGGCTGGAGGAACCCCTGCGGGTTTCCAACGTGGACAGCTACCTGAGCGCAATGAATATGCCCAGCTTCCTGCCCTCGGTATCGGTGAAGTCCCTGCTGGTGGCTCCCATCCGCCACCAGGGAACCGGGGTCGGCACCATCTACCTGGCCCACGACACCGACGATAGGGAGTTCAGCCGGGAGGACGAGGAGACGCTGACCATGTTCGCCTCCCAGGCGGCCATGGCCATCGCCAACGCGCGGCGCTACCGGGAGGAGCGGCAGGCCAAGACCGACCTGGAGACGCTGCTGGACACCTCTCCGGTGGGGGTGGCGGTCTTCGACGCGGCGACGGGCGCGCCCCGGTCCTTCAACCGGGAGGCCATGCGGCTGGTGGACAGCCTGCGGGGTCCCGGCCAGACGCCGGTGGACCTCCTGGGCGTGATGACCGTCCGGCGGGCCGACGGGCGGGAGTTCTCGCTGCAGGAGTTCCCCCTGTCCGGGCTACTGAGTACCGGAGAGACGGTCCAGGCCGAGGAGATCGTCCTGCGGGTACCCGACGGCAGGAGCGTCACGGTGCTGCTCAACGCCACGCCCATCCTCTCCGATGACGGCGCGGTGGAGTCGGTGGTGGTGACCCTGCAGGACCTGGCGGCGATGGAGGAACTGGAGCGGCTGCGGGCCGACTTCCTGGCCATGGTGAGCCACGAGCTGCGGGCGCCGTTGACCTCCATCAAGGGCTCCGCCGCCACGGCGCTGGGTTCGGCCACGGACCTGGACCCCTCCCTGCTGCGCCAGTTCTTCCGCATCATCGAGGACCAAGCCGACCACATGGGCGAGTTGGTCTCCGACCTGCTGGACGTGGCCCGCATCGAGACGGGCGCCCTGCCGGTCAGTCCCGAACCCGCCGAGACCTTCCGGCTGGTGGACCGGGCCCGGAGCGCCTTCAGCAGCGCCGGCAGCGGGAACCCTCTTGAGATCGACATCCCGCCGGACCTGCCCCTGGTGCTGGCGGACCGGCGGCGCGTCGTCCAGGTACTGGTCAACCTGCTGTCCAACGCGGCCCGCCACTCCCCGGAGTCCTCGGTCATCCGGGTGAGCGCGGTACTGGAGGACGTGTACGTGGCGGTGTCGGTGTCCGACGCGGGCCGGGGCATTCCGGCGGAGCATCTGCCCCACCTGTTCCGCAAGTTCTCCGGCGGCCGGTCCGGGGAGCAGTCCGGGCAGCGGTCAGGCGACCGGCCATGGGAGCGGACCGGGGACACGGGCCTGGGCCTGGCCATCTGCAAGGGGATCGTGGAGGCCCACGGGGGCCGCATCCGGGCCGAGAGCGAAGGCGTGGGCCTGGGAGCCCGGTTCACCTTCACCCTGCCCACGGTGGGGGAAATCGAAAGCGGCCCGGCGGCTCCGGCTCGCTCCTCCCGTGGTGAACCGGGGGAAACGGAGGAGCGGGCCACGGTGCTGGCGGTGGATGACGACCCCCAGGCGCTGCGCTACGTCCGGGACACCCTCACCACAGCGGGCTACCGGCCGGTGGTGACCGGGGACCCGCAGGAGGCGCTGCGGCTGATGGAGGAGGAGCGGCCTCAACTGGTTCTCCTGGACCTGATGCTGCCCGGCGCCGACGGGGTGGAGCTGATGCAGGACATCCTGGAGATAGAGGACGTGCCGGTCATCTTCATTTCCGCCTACGGGCGGGAGGACCTGGTCGCCCGGGCCTTCGACCGTGGTGCGGCGGACTACGTGGTCAAGCCCTTCTCGCCCACGGAGCTTACGGCCCGTATCCGGGCGGCCCTGCGCCGGAGGGCGGTGGCGCAACCTTTGGAACCCTACGTGCATGGCGACCTGGCCGTTGACTTCGCCCAGCGCCGGGTGACCCTGGGCGGAGAGCCGTTGCCTTTGGTGGCCCTGGAGTACCGGCTGCTGGCAGAACTGGCGGCCAACGCCGGCAATGTGCTGACCTACGAGCGACTGCTGGAACGGGTCTGGGGCCGGAAGGGCGGCGGCGACCTGCGGCCCATGCGCGCCATCGTGAGCAAGCTGCGGAGCCGGCTGGGCGACGACGCCGACCGCCCCATCTACGTCTTCACCGAGCCCCGGGTGGGGTACTGGATGCCGGCGGGGGAGACGGAGGAAGCGGACCCGCCTGCAACCGCCTGAATTCAACGTACACGTGCCTCATGGACGGAATGGGGGTTGTCCGTACGACATCCCGACTTGTCCGTTTTTCCTGCGCCTTCGGATTGTTATTAGGAAAACAGAGGAGGAACTACCATTGTGTTGCAATAAGCTGGTTGAGAATGAACACATCCCAGAGATTCGGTTAGCCGTCGAAGGGTGGCCGCCCAAGAAGAATGAGGCCACGTCGCTGTTTTCGAAGAGGCATGGCGACTATCGCAACGTAGTTGAGCTACTGGGCAAGGCAAAGAGAGCGCTGGACGAATCACAGTGGAATCCAAGCGAGAAAAGGCCGGTCGGTCTCGAGCTCATCGTGGTGGCAGAGAGGCCGGATGACGCCCCCGGCGACGCAACGAACTACATCGGCGGCGTCGCGGACGTGTTGCAAGCCAACCGGGTGAACGCAGACCTGTCGCATCTTGAAGACCTCGCGCAAGTTTCCTTCTACCACGACGACCGTCAAATTCGAGAGGTGCGGTACTTCGTCGAGCGCGGCGACGCTCCAGGCTACCGTGTGTGGGTGTGGGTGCTGTGAATTCACGGGACGGGTGAAATTGCAATTTCCTGCATGCGTGGAGACCGACCATCGACTACGTCCAGCAGCATGTGACGGTGAAGGGAAAGCCGGTGCAGCTGACAGCCACGCAGTACAACAAACTGAGGGAAGACGTCGAGAACCCCGAGTACGTCCTCGCCGAGGAGAGAGAAGAGTTTGATATAGTGGAAGGGGGCAACCAATAAAAGCCCCGACGAACGAGGTGGATATTTGTCCTCGCAATGCGAGACAGTTACAAAAGACCACAGTAATGGAATTGTGCTGCCCTAGTCATGATGACGCTGCTTATTTGACGTGACTCGTCAAGAACAGTTATTCTAATGACCCCAGATAGCACAGTTTATCGAGGAGACAGTCTGGCAGATGCCGAACTGCGTCCAGCACCCTGGAGACATTCTGAAGCGTGAGCTAGTCGAGCTAGGGGTATCTCCTAGTGTCTTTGCGCATCAAATCTCCGTCCCACCTAATCGCATCAGTCAAATCATCAGCGGCAAGCGATCTATAACAGGTGACACCGCTCTGCGGTTTGGGCATTGGTTCGGATGCTCTCCCCAGTTCTGGATGAGCCTTCAATCTCAGTATGACTTGGCACTAGCTCAGGAGCGAGCAGGAGAGGCGGTCCGCGCTCTCCCTACTGCTGCCGACGGGTCTTATATGCAAGTAGGTCGGGGGGCCAGGATCCAGCGCGACTTCGTCAGGATTGCCAAGGCCGGTTAAGGTCAGGGTTCCTAATTTCAGGGGTGGCTCAATGACCAGAGAGATATACCTGGACTATGCGGCTACTACTCCGGTGGATCCTCAAGTGGTCGAGAGGATGGTTCGGTTCCTGGGGCCCGACGGTGTGTTCGGAAATCCGTCCTCAAGTTCCCATCGGCAAGGTCAAGAGGCCTATAACGCCGTTCAGGAGGCACGTCAGCAAGTAGCTAACCTCATAAATGCCGAGCCTGACGAGATTGTATGGACCTCCGGGGCTACGGAATCCGATAACCTGGCCATTAAAGGTGTGGCTCATTTGTACGGGCACAAGGGTAAGCATATCGTCACCTCGACGATAGAGCACAAAGCCGTGCTGGACACATGCCTTTACTTGGAAGGTCTGGGATTCGAGATTACCTACCTTGAACCGGACCAAGACGGAATAATCACCCCGGGACAGGTCGAATCAGCGGTCCGCCCCACTACTATCCTGGTGTCCCTGATGCACGTAAACAACGAAATCGGGACAATTTCGGACATAAAAACTATGGCCGAACTAACCAGGGACCGGGGTATTCTCTTCCATACTGACGCTGCCCAGAGTGCAGCCCGGTCGCTTCTGGATATGCGGGCTATTCCTGCCGATCTGGTGTCCTTAAGCGGACACAAGATGTACGGTCCCAAAGGGATTGGGGCACTCTACATTAGAAGGAACCCCCAAGTTAGACTCCAACCGCAAATTCACGGGGGAGGGCACGAACGTGGCATTCGCTCTGGGACTCTGCCAACTCATCAGATTGTGGGGATGGGTGAGGCTGCCCGCCTGGTAGCTGACAGGCAAGATACAGACTTAACAAAAATCAGAGCCTTATCACTAGACTTACTGGGTCGCCTGATGAAAATAGACATGGTTTCGGTCAATGGGAATCGGGAGCATTGTGTTGACGCAATCCTCAATGTCAGAGTTCCGTGCGTAGAAAGCGAATCCCTTATGATGATGCTGCCCTACATCGCTATCTCTAACGGCTCAGCGTGTACTTCGGCTAGTCTGGAACCTTCCCATGTCCTAACCGCTCTCGGATTGGACGAAGAAACCGCGCACAGCTCGCTACGCTTCAGCATTGGCCGTTTTACAAAAGAGGACGATATTCGGCAATCCACTGAGCAGATCGCCGTGGCGGTTAATGAGTTGCGCCGGCTCTCTCCCATGTGGGCCACTAACTACGAAATCGGAAGAGTGTAATGACAGGTACGATGCAGAGCAGTCCTCAGGGTCTGGCAGACAGGTTTGCAGAGATACGCCAAGCGATAACCACAGAGTACCGTAAGAAGCACTCTGATCCCTGGATAGTCGCATACTCGGGCGGGAAGGATTCGACTCTGCTCCTGCAACTGGTCTGGGAAACGCTCCTGTCCCTGACTCCAGAGGAGCGGCACAGAGAGGTTCACGTGATCGCCAATGACACCTTGGTAGAATCGCCAGTTGTCATCGAACACCTAAAGAATAGCATGACAGCGATTGCGCAGGCCGCATTGGATGCCAGACTGCCCGTCACGACGCGGATAAGCCAGCCATATATAGACCAGACATTCTGGGTTAATGTCATAGGAAGAGGGTACATACCGCCGACTCGCAACTTCCGGTGGTGCACCGACCGGATGAAGATTCAACCAACGAATCGGTTGATCACGGAGATTTTATCCCAACACAAGCGTGCGGTTCTCCTAGTGGGGACACGTCGCAGCGAGTCTCAGACCCGGCGACGCAATATGGACAGACATGGGGTGTCGGCCAACAAGATGAACCCCCACAGTTCCATAAAGAACTGCCGGATGTTCGCACCGCTTGCGGACTTGGAGGATAACGAAGTCTGGATGGTCCTAATGCAGCGGAAACCGCCCTGGGGAGGTTCTCACCGCCACCTCATTACCATCTACCGCAACGCTGGAGGAGGGGAGTGTCCCCTGGTGTTAACCAAAGATGACGCCCCTTCCTGTGGTTCGAGTTCCCCTAGATTCGGCTGCTGGACATGCACTGTGGTGAAGAAAGACCGCAGTATGAACGGCACCATAGAATCGGGGCATTCCGAACAGGACAAGCTTGAAGCGTTGCTGGAATTTAGGGAAGAGTTGGTTAGTCTCCGGGAGGACAACGAGAATCGGTCCAGGGTACGCAGGGACGGCCTGACCAAGAGACGCGACGACGGGACCCCGGTCTATGGGCCTTTTACAATGCGGGTGAGGGAAAAAATTCTGGAGCGGTTAAGGTCCTTGGAATTACAAACAGGTGAGAGGATGATTTCGCAACCCGAACTGGAGATAATCGAAGATATCTGGAGGCACGATAGAAGCCACGAGGAAGGCCAAATGTCTCTAATCCAGAGACTGGACGAAGTGACCGCATGACGGCCTCCGGCACCCAAGGCACAGTCGTAGGCGCGCAAGCGTCTCTACTGTCGCATTTGCTTTACAGAGGTAAGCTCGAGGTGCCGTGGCACCAGCGTCAATACGACTGGTCCAGAGAGAATGTCAATGAACTGTTGATAGATCTGGACGAAGCATTCAGGGAAAGTCGAGAGTCCTACTTTTTGGGCGCCATAGTTTTGGTGGACAAATCTGGCCGGACTTGGGAGATAAATGATGGGCAGCAACGTATTGTCACATATTCCCTCATCTGCGCCCGGCTCGCCAGGGTGTTTGCCAACGGAGTCGACCCACAGCGTGAGGGGATAGCACTTCGGAATCTATTTGATCTCCCTAGGGACCACACGGAGTCGCTCTCCAAGGCTGACAAGTTGGAGCTCAGGATTTCTCCTCCCCTAGACAACCGGGTCAACTATAGGCTGTTGATTCGCGGTCATAGCATCGGGACCAACGGGAAGCTAACCGCTGCCTGGAACGAAATAGACAGGCATTTCCTGCCTGTCGATGTAGAGAAAGCCAAGAGGTTTTTTGACTTCGTGGTCAAGAAACTGGAAGTGGTTTGCATCTCCGTGCCCGGGAGAGTTGACCCTAACTCAGTCTTTGAAACACTGAATGCCCGCGGTAAGAAACTGGAAGACTTCGACCTGATCAGGAATCATATCTACTCCTTCTTTAACGAGGACAGCGAGCAGCAACGCCGTGATACTGTTCATGAGGGCCTGGAACAGCTCAGGGGGCATTTTAGAGAAGGGCCTAAAGTGATGGAGTACACCAGGTGCTTTCTCCAGTGTGAATACGGTTACCTGTCCAAAGACCGGTTGTATCGGGATACGAAGGCAAGAATCAAAAGGCAGACCGAGAGACTTTCTGAAACTCTGGCGGCGGACTGCGTTTATCAGCTGGCGACAAAACTTACTCAAGCGGAATCCGCCGTGATTTTTAGCTCAATTACCACTCCCAGGGAGGACGATACCATAATTTCCCGATTCAACCGGGATGCTCGTGCAGAAACTGCCTCAAGAAATTTGTACCATTTCTTGCACGATCTGAAAAATTACAAGGTTACCCAACCAATCGTCTTCGCCTTGTTAGTCAGGTATCTGAATGAGTCTGATGGACGACGAAGGGGGGCGATTGCACGCCGTGCACACAATTACCTGAAGGCACTCACCTCGTTTGTAGTGCGCACAGCGTTAGTAACACAGAAATTTGAACCGTCGGATTTTGAGAGCGGGTTTTCAGCCCTCGCTCACCAAATTGCCATTGCCCAGCCCTTTGACAGCGTTCCTTTCGTGGATACCCTTCGGGATAGCGATAAGAACGACGTATTATACGATCACAACTTTGCCGAACACATGAAACAGGCGACAATCAGGGAAAACGGAAAAGCCAAGCGTTTCTTGCTCGGCCTGGTCCATCACCAGCAGAACACACTGAATATCATTAGCGAGCACAGGTATGCAGTCGAGCACGTTCTGCCGACGTCACCGCAACAATTGGAGGGGTGGCCGAACTTTGACGAAAGAGGTCATAGGGACAACATACACTTGATCGGTAATCTGGCCCTTCTCAGCGAAGCCGACAACAAGCCGGGTGGCGCATCTAACCGGAGTTTCGAGCGGAAAAAGGCCATTTTTGAAAATAGCTCAATCGGTTTGACTAAAGAACTCGCTGAACTCACGGATTGGTCCCCAACCGTGATACAGGAGAGACAATTGAAATTGGTTCAACTGGCAAGTCAAGTGTGGGGATTTCCAGATGAGTTTCTTAAGGGGTGACCGGGCTAAAAGAAGGTGGTCATACCTAGACATAGAACTGATCCCGAAAGACATTATTGGTGTATACGCTTTCTGGTGTAGGGACAACGGGAAGTGCATTTATGTGGGGATGGCTGAAGATGAGCCGGTGAAGGAGCGTTTATTCGCTCACTGGAACGGTTCCCACAACGAAACTTTGAAGCAGTGGATACAGGAGTTTGGCGATAACCTCGATATCTGCTACAAGGCCGTCGAATCTGGGAGGATTCGCAAGCTGGAGGACAGGTTGATCAAGACCTGGGATCCTGAGGCCAATGAAAAACAAAGGAGAACCTAGGGGGAAGGACAATGGCAACGTCAGTACCAACGATGAAAGCCCGCATGGGGGACACCGATTATTTCATCATTTCCATGAAGGCCGAGGAGTTGGCCAACAAGGTCAAAATTCCCAGGGAAATGGACGACTGGGGGACCAAGACGCTGGAAGAGCGATATCAACGGACGTTGGACTACACCCGCGTAAAGAGTCAGATCGCTCCGTACCTGGCCAATAACCAGTCACGCTTCTTTGGCTCTGTTATCGTGGCCTTGGAAAACTTTGACGCTAAAGGGGCTTTCAGAACCTTGCGCGAGACCGTTACCAGAAGGCTGCCGGCCAATTACCAAAGTGACGCCGAGGCCTTCGGATTCCTTACATTTAGCGGGGCTGAGGTTTGGGTTCCGCTGGATGGGCAGCACAGGCTGAAGGCCATCCAATTTGCAGTTAGCGGGAGAGACGAGAGAGGCCGAGAAATTGAGGCGATTCCTGTAGCCTGCAAAGACCTCGCCGACGACGACATCACGGTGATACTGATTGACTTCGAACTCGGGAAGGCCAGGGACATCTTTACCCATGTCAATCTGTATGCCAAGAAAACACCGACAGGCCAAAACATCGTGACCAATGACGACGACGCCTTCGCCGTTATTGCCAGGGAAGTGGCAAACGAGTTGCTCAACGAGCGCATGGTCAAATTCACGAGCAATACCCTGAATAGGAAGGACCCTCAGTTCACGACTTTGGCTATCTTGTATAACTGCATAGAGGAGATAGTCACGACCAACTTCCCCAATGGGGCGGTGAAGAAAGACGCGAGGCCTCCTGCCCAACGAATGGCGCTGTTTAGTCGGAAGGTAAGGGAAGTCTGGAAAGACCTGATAGAGAACGTTGACGTCTTTTCGACTGCTCTCTCTGATCCCGAGCAAACCGGGGACAGTAGAAGATGTGAACTGAGAGCGGGCAATCTCTTGGGCAAACCAGTGGCCCAGGAATGCTTTGTAGGAGCATATTTGCGTTTGGTGAACCCTCCCAACAGGCTGGCTGGCAAGGAAGCTTGCCGAAGGCTCAATCAACTGCCTTGGGCCCAGACTCCAGACAACTTAGAGGTATGGGATCGTGTACTGTGGACCGGCGGCACGGAGGGCAAGATCGTCACTAAAAATCGAAGGCTCATCAAACGGATCATAACCCACATGGCCGGCGGAAAACTTACGGTTGAAGAGCAGGCAGACTTACTTCAGGACTATCGCCAGTTGTTCCCGGACAGCGAGCGCGAGCACAAGCATCTACCGTCTGTGGTAGCTTAGTAGGATAGTGTTCCTAGCTGAGTACAGGTTGCGCTATCTGATTGGGTTGTCAGTAGTCTGGCCTGGGCAGACGCCGATCAAACAAGCACCGACGTAGTATGGGAGGATAAGAAGATGGTTCTGCCAGTGGGCCAACCTCGAGTTGCCTTAATGGACTATTACCAACCAGTCTTGAACGAAATCGTGGATGACCACGGTATTCAACGGGTTGAAGGACCAGGACACATAGTGTCAGCTCATAGCGAATGGGTTGAAGTTTGTCAACACACACAATGGTTTGTGGGCGGCTCGGCTGACTCAAAGCCCCATTATCGGTTTCGCCGATACCGGGAGATGATTAGGGATTTCACGGCGAGCCAAGGAAGAGAAGCCTTAGTAGATATAGGTTGCGGAGCTGGCCTATTCTCATGGGTGTTCTTGGACTGGGCCACCCAGCAGAATCTGGGTTACGAACGCATAGACCTGTATGGCCTGGATCATTGCCCCGCCATGCTACGGCTGGCTCTAGAAGCTAGACAGCGACTCCTGCAATACTTACCTGACTACCCAGCGTTTAATTGCAGCGACGATGTCGATGCTCTATGTAACCTATTGACGGAAAATCACCAAGCGGACACGGAATATACCATTACTTTGGGTCATGTGCTCGTGCAAGCTCATTCGCACGATGACATTCAGAATTTCACCCGAGTGATCACCCAAGTAATGGAGCTGTTAGAACCAGGAAGGAACTGTGCATTGGTTGCAGTAGACGCCGATAGTCAACGGTCAGCATTAGCAGAGGGTTGGGAAGCGTTGCTTGGCAATCTGGAAGCAGTGAACATACATTATCGGGACGTCTCAGTTCACCCGACTGCTATAAATGACAGTGGCCGTGCGAAACGGGCGTCGCTATTTCTGGCCCGCTAAGGAGGTCCTCGGATGCAGTCTCAGTTATCCTTTCTGGACGATGGTTTTAAGGATGAGCAGACAGGCCTGATCACATCGCGCCATATTAACCGTGATGTCAGCGGCAAATTGGGTTTGCAGGAGGTCGAGGATGTTCCGGGCCTAAAAATTTTCGAAGCCTTCTTGACTCAGGAAGAACAGGATAACTGCATAAGCCAAGTCGATGCGGCAGCGGACCAGTGGCTAAATGATCTAAGTCGCCGCGTCCAACATTATGGGTGGCGCTACGACTACAAAGCGCGTGCCATTACGCCTGATATGCACATCGGTGCTCTCCCTGATTGGCTCTTAAGACTAGCTCGAAAGTTGTACGCGGAGACGGGGAAGTTTGACAGAGTACCTGAGCAGGTCATCGTAAACGAGTACCTGCCCGGCCAAGGGATCGCGACTCACATCGATCACCCAGGTTTCGGACCGACAGTATGCACCATCTCGTTGCTGGACGATTGGGAGATGGATTTCTCGAAGAATTGGAAGGACAAGACCCCAGCACTCTTGCCGCGTGGGTCTTGCGTCCTGCTCACTGGAGACTCGCGGAAGGTATGGCAACACGGAATTGCGCCGCGTAGGTCTGAACTCACGGAGAGTGGGCGACGGGACCGCCAACGTCGTTTATCGTTGACCTTCCGGACAGTAGAGAATCGCGATGGTCCCAATAGGTAGAGGCTCTCCCGATTAATGGCTTGCGATCACGCTCATCGCTGAAATTTCCTAGTTAGGCGGGGAGAAGCGTGGCGGGCCCGGAATACAGGATGGCCCTCTCCCATTCTATGGGGGTTCAAAATGGAATCTCTTAAAGTTGCGAAAGGCCAATACAAGGTTAGTGACTTCGTGTCTTGGCAACGAGCTAAGACACTGGTCCTTAGCCCTAGATTTCAAAGGAGAGGCGGCGTCTGGAATCCAGGGGCAAAGTCGTACTTGATCGATACGATCGTCAGGGGTTTACCCATTCCCATAATCTTTTTGCGCGACCGGCTGTCTGATCTGGGTAGTCTGGAGCCTAAACGAGAAGTCGTCGACGGCCAACAACGGCTCCGGACGCTTTTCAGCTATATAGACCCAACATTACTAACCGACCACAATCCAGCTCGTGACGATTTCCAAGTTAAGTCGGTTCATAACCCTCATCTGGCCAATCTTAGCTTTGGCGACCTGCCGACAGACTTGAGGCAAAGGATTTTGGACTACGAATTCAGCGTTCACGTTCTCTCTCCGGGTGTTGATGATAGAGATGTCTTAAATATTTTCGCCCGCATGAACTCTACCGGTGTAAAGCTGAACCCTCAGGAACTGCGCAACGCTCAATTCCACGGGGCGTTTAAGACCTCTATGTATGGTGCTGCTATAGCTCATTTGCCGAGGTGGCGAGACTGGAGGATCTTTCGGGAGGACGACATCGCACGGATGCAGGAGGTCGAGCTCACATCAGAGTTTGCTCTGCTAATGCTGAGTGGCTTGACTGCCAAGAGTGAGCCTGCACTGGACCAGTTGTACCGAGACAATGATGAAGATTTTTCTGAACGAGATGAAATAGAACGAAGATTCGCTGTCATTATGGATACAATCGATGACAAGCTCAGTGGCGAAAGCGAATTTCGGGTATTTCGGCGTAGGGCACTGTTCTATGCGCTATTTGCTTTCCTGTATGAGGTTCAATACGGCATAGGGACCTCTCTGGACGCAAGGAAGCAAAAGCCCGTTCCTGCCGCAGTAATCGCAGGGATACAGGCTGCCGCAGGGAGCATACGCGACAAGAGCGCTCCGGAGATTGTCCTAGATTCGATAACTCGGAGAAACACGAACCTCCAAGAACGAACAGTCATTTTCGAGTATTTCGTGGAGAAAGCTGGGTATGCCTAGCCCCGCGACAACTTTGTCCAGCAACTTCTCTGGTCACCTACGTTACTTGGAATATACTCGCAACAAAATGGAACGGCTGCTAACTGATGGTGTAATTGTTACGCGAGACATCAACCAGGTTTACATCGGCCTTTATCTTGAGGCCATCACATCTTTGGAAACACTAATTGAAGCTCTATTTCTCGGGTTGCTTTCGGGCAGATTTACTGTCGAATCCCAAGCCGTTGAGCCGCTGGTGTCGTTCAAAAATAGGACAGCTGTTCGTCCGATCTTGTTTCGGGACCGGAATTATTTGGATTGGCTACCCTATGGTAGCACTGAAGAACGTGCACAACAATTTTTCCGTGATGGAGTGCCCTTCTCGTGTCTGGGAGACAGGGAGAGGCAGTTGATTCGAACCGCCATTTATCTGCGGAATGCTATCGCCCATAAGAGCAGACATTCCTTGGAGATGTTTGAGGAACGTGTTCTGGGGAATCAAAACCTTATGCCGCATGAGAGAAGACCCGCAGGATACTTGAGGAGCGTATTTCGGACTTCTCCGAACCAAAATCGATACGAGAACTTTATTCAAGGAATGGCCTACATAGCTACCACGCTGTGTTCTTGACATCCCAATCGCTGTTGTCAGCTAAGGAAAGAGGAGATCAAGCTCCGTTGGATCAGTATATTTGGGCATTCCAGAAACTGGAATCTGTAGAGACCGGGCTAATGACAGCGAGGTGAGGTGGACCCGTGACCTCTTGCCTGCGGAGAATCAGGGGGGATACTCTTTTCGACATCAGCGCTCCTGTCCCTGTGCAGGAACCATAACGGTGCGTATTTCTACCGATGAGCTTGCGATTAGCCCTACCCTAGAACAACATAATCGAGTGATCGATTTGTTCGCAAATCCGCAGTGCAAGGAAAATTCCTTATGACTTGTGCTCCGCTCCCCGGACAATTCGCACTCCAGCGGTTGCCAGCCGTCCCTTCGATTCGGTCGAGGACCATTTGTCCTCTCTCTGAAAATAAGTTCATCCTCATAATCTTGCCACGAGACAGAAGTCCACTGTAAGATGCCGTCCTTACAATTCCATCGCGAATTCAAAAACGGTACTGCCTACCGTCAAGTCAGGCCCACCGTGATGGACTCGAACTTAGCACCAACCTGGGGCGGCCCGGGACAACCGATACTGCGGCCCCCTTGATCCAGGTCTCTGGCCCTAGGATCGGCGTCTCTGGCCCTAGGATCGGCCTAGCCGAAAAGCTACGGCTTCCCGAACGCCAACTCGGATAGGTGCCGTGGCGCACGGTTTTAGCCCCCCAAGCTGCAAGAATTGGCCCACTCCTCCATCAACGGCCTACGCATCTCCAGCAAGTCGGTTCGCACGTAGGGTTTCTGCGTCGAGTTCCCCAGGTTGTGGGCCAGGGCGGCCTCGCTGGGAAACCAGATCGCGCCCGGATCCTTGGTTTCCATGCACCAGTCCTTGAAGTTGCTGCGGAACCCATGGGCCACCGCCGGTATTCCCAACCTCCGCAGCATCACCGTATACACCATGTCAGATAACGGCTTCCCGCCCTTCCCTCCGGGGAACACCAGGCCAGCTTTTCCGCTGTCCAACTCCTTCGCCTGGGACAGGATTTCCAGACACCTTCGGGATAGGGGAACCCGATGCTTCCGGCGCGCCTTCATCCGTTCCCCTGGAACGGTCCAGGTGGCTTTCTCTAAATCCATCTCCTCCCAAGCCGCAAGTCGAACCTCGCCGGACCTGGAGGCGGTCAGCACCAGGAACTCGAAGGACAGCCTCGTCACCAAGTCCGACGTGGACTCCCGGACCCGTTGCAGGGCCTCCGGCACCTCTAAAAATTGTAGAGCGGAGTGGTTATCCGTCATCCGGGAGACCCGGGGCAGCGCCCGGAGCACCCCCTTCCCTGCGGGGTTGTACGTCCTCCAGCCCTGAGCCACCGTCCAGTCGAACACGGCTTCCAGGCGCTGACGGACCCGGCTGGCCGTCTCGGCCTTGGTGGTCCAGATGGGAGTGAGAATGGCCAGGACATCCCCGGTGGTGATCTCGTCCACCGGCTTCCGTCCGATTACGGGGTGGGCATAGGTGGCTAGTACTGGATCAAGCTTGGTTATCCAAGGTGCAGTTGGTGGTTGACTCGCAGTGGTAATCTTTGAGCAATTAAGGTTGGTGTGAGGTGGCGGTGTGGTCAGAGAGAAATTTACGGTCCGGCTGACGTCGGAGGAACGGGACCAGTTGGAGCATATGATCCGGGCAGGTAAGAGTTCCGCCCGGGTCACGACCCGGGCACGAATCCTGCTGAAGACCGACGAGGGATGGTCGGCGCCCCGGGTGGCCCAGGCCCTGGATGTGTGCGAGGGCACGGTGTTCCGCCTGAAGCGGCGCTTTGCCGAGGATGGGTTGGAGGGAGCGCTGAAGGACCGGGTCCAAGCCCACCGGTACCGGAAGCTGGACCACTTGGAGGAAGCCCACCTGATCGCCCTGGCCTGCAGTCCGGCTCCTGAGGGTCACGACCACTGGAATCTGCGGCTGCTGGCGGACCGGATGGTGGAGTTGGGAGTGGTGGAGTCCTTGTCCCACGAGGCGGTGCGGCTGCACTTGAAAAAAACGTCCTCAAGCCGTGGCAGAAGAAGCAGTGGTGCATCCCCAAGGTGAGCGCCGACTTTGTGGCTCACATGGAGGATGTCTTGGACCTCTATGCCGA
Source organism: uncultured Dehalococcoidia bacterium (assembly GCA_951812535.1). Taxonomy (GTDB): domain Bacteria; phylum Chloroflexota; class Dehalococcoidia; order Lucifugimonadales; family UBA3495; genus CATOSK01. Next base: position 95,183 of record CATOSK010000006.1, read on the forward strand.
ACCCTACGATCCCCAGCGTCCGGTGATCTGCTTTGATGAGAGTTCCACCCAGTTGCTGGCGGACACCAGGGAACCTGTGCCAGTCGGTCCAGGGCGTCCCAAACGGCAGGACTACGAGTATCGGAGAGAAGGCACCCGCAATTTGTTCCTGGCCTGCGAGCCCAAGGCGGGCTGGCGCCACGTGGCCATCACGGAGCGGCGAACCAAGGAGGACTTCGCCCAGCAGATGCGGTGGCTGGTGGATGAAGCCTACCCCGACGTTCCGGTAATCAGGCTGGTTCTGGACAACTTGAACACCCATAGGGTGGCGTCGCTGTACGAGACCTTCCCTGCTCCTGAGGCGCGGCGCATCGCCAAACGGCTGGAGTTTCACTATACGCCCACGCATGGGAGTTGGTTGAATATGGCGGAGATCGAGTTCAGCGTCTTCTCCCGCAGTTGTCTCAGACAGCGTCTCCCCGACGAGGAATCCCTCTGCCGGGAGATCCAGGCCCTGGAAAGGGAGCGGAACGAAGCTAAAGCCCGCATCAACTGGCGCTTCAACATTCTTGATGCCCGCACCAAGCTCCATCGACTCTATCCCATTAATTCCTAACTTGAACGGGTACTAGCCGGAACACGAACAGGGAGTTCCGTTCGGGGCGCGGGGGCGCCAAGGATGCATATGACGCGCCAGGGTTGGGAAACGCGATATTCACGGTAGGATCAAAGTGGGTGGAGCTGGCGTCACGGGTCAGCCCTGGCCCAGCTTGAGCGCTCACTTGTGCCCGTTCCATTGATGGCCTTGACGCGATAGACATGGCGTGTCCCTTCGGTCACGTTGGTGTCGGTGTAATTCGTCACGGTGGTGCCGGTGTCTTCAGCGATCACCGTAAATTCTTCTTCGCCCTGCTGGGGAAGACGCCGCAGGATCTGGTAGCCCGTGATGGTGTCGTCATCAGGGGCATCCCAGGTCAGGGTGATGGTACCGTCATCATTGACCGTTGCCTCCAGATTGGAGGGAGCAGGGGGAGGGCTTTCAGGGATGACGGCGGCGGTGGCCTCACTCACCAGGACCTCGGTGGTCCCCTTGTCGTCGGTAAAGCTGACCCACACGGTTATGGCGAGGTCCAGTTCATCCGCGGTCAGCGTGTGGGTGGAAGCGGTGGCGCCGTCGATATCCACGCCTCCGGCCTGCCAACGGTAGGTGAAATCCGCGTTCTCCAGCCCGTCCTCGTCGGAGATCCCGGAGGTGTCCACGCTCAGGGTTTGGCCCACCCGGGCCTCGCCGGTGATCGCCGGCTGACCGGTGGCGGAGGTGTTGGTGTGCTCGGGTTCCACCGCCCCGGTGGGCTGGCTGGTCGCCGCCTCGGGATTGCCCGCGTCGTCCATGAAGGACACAAAGACCTGAATCTGCAGACCCTCATCGTCCTCCGTCGGGGTGTATTCCTTTTCAGTAGCGCCCTGGATATCGCTTCCCCCGGCGCTCCACTGGTAGCTGAAACTGGCCTTGGCCAGGCCGTCATCGTCCTGAATCGTTGAGGTATCGGCAGTCAGCGTCCGGCCAACCCGGGCTTTCCCATCAATGGCTGGGGTTCCCCTGGCGGAGTTGTTGCCGGATTCTGCAACCTCATCAATATTCGCCTTGTACACGCCGGTGCGGTCGCCGCTGCCGGACCCCACGGCTATGTAGTATGTCCCGTCGCTGACGGGTTCGAAGCCGATGCTGACTCGCTTTCCGGTGCTGGTGCTGGTCGTGCCGGATATGAGGCTCCCTTCGCTGTCGTAGACTCCGACTATCTTCAGGTCGGTCGCCTGGTGTCTCGAGGGGAACCCATCGGCGGCCCATGCTACGATGTCGTACTCCTGGTCCATTTTCAGGCCTGGGGCCTCAAACCAGTCAACGTCGGGTTCGCGGTCCCAGTACCAGCTCCAGTTATCTCCCAGGAAAGCCTCCGTGCTCACGTGGCTTGGCTCCAGGACCCGAGTCGTCGCGACGTCGGCAGGGATGTCCAGCACGTAGCCGTCGGGACCTCCAAAATATCGGTAGTGCGCCCTGTTGTCTGAAACAAAGCAGACGTTATTCACCCTGACCCTGATCCGATAGGTGCCGGTTTCACCCATTCCGCTCACCTCGATCTGGTGCCAGCCCGTTGCATCCGAGCCCCTCACAAGGTCAATAGCATTTCCCAGTGGAGTGCGGGTGATTTGTTCAGAGCGGTCTCCTTTGTGGACGCTGATTACCATCGGGTTGGGCAGAGTCCGGGTCTCATCCGGCAGTTCGTCCCCATTGAGGTCCGCCTGCGGGTTGCTGCCGAAAACCTCAATGAGATAGGTCCTGTAAGGGTCAAGCTCAATCCTCCAGAACTGGCTGACATTGGTCTCCGTGATCTCTCCCCGGCTGTCGAGGATAATTCTGCGCCCGCTGTCATCGGGGCACTCGGTCTGGGTGGCCCCGTTCTCCTGATTCATCAGCTCCACCGTTGCGGTGCTCGGACTTCCCGCCGCCACCCCCGCCGGCAGGTCACCGAAGCCAAGCGCAATCATCTCTCCGTCGTCTTCCACATCGTCATCTATGGCGGTCACCGTAAATGACCTGGACTGTTCTCCCACTCCGAAAACCACTTCGGACGGCACGCCATCGAAGTCGTCACTCGTGACTCCGTTGATGAGAGTCACGTCGATGGGAATGGCCGTGGGCACTGAGGCGGCCGCGTCCAACCTTACAACCACGATCGCATCGTCCCCACCCTCGTGTGCCTGGTACATGGAGGCGCCGAAGGACACCCGGAGTGAGTCCCTGATGCTGATGGCAGCCTGGGCTGGGGTCGCCGTGCTGACACCCGAAGGCATATCACCAAAGCCCAGGGTCACCGTCTCTTCGTCCTCGTCGTGCGAGTCCTGCGTCGCGATGAAGGAGAAGTCCTTCTCCGTATCACCACTGTTGAAAACGATGTTGTCCGGCACCCCGGAGTAGTCGTCGTCAGATGCACCAGTCCCATTATTGGTGGTCACCGGGATGGTGACGGTCCTCTCCGGGTCTTCGCTGAGGCTAACGGTAACGGCAACGGTGCTCCCTTCCATCAGCGAATAGGCGGAGGACTCGAAGGAGACTGTTACGGAGACCTGAGGGTCCGTTGGAGCGTCGGTGATGGAGATGACCGTCTCGCTGGTGGTGCCCTCGGTGACCCCGGTGGGCAGCGTGCCGAAGGTCAGCTTCACCGACTCGCCGTCGTCGTCCACGCTGTCGGCCGTCGCCGCGAAGGTGAAGGTCTTGGTCGTTTCGCCAGCGTTGAACACCACGCTGGAGGGCACCCCGGTGTAGTCCGAACTCGACGCCCCGCCCTGGTTGGCCTTGGTGACCGGGACGGTCACCGTCCGCTCCGGGTCGGTGCTGAGCACGACCTGGATGGTGACGCTGTTTCCCTCGGCCACCGTGTACGTGCCCTGCTCAAAGCTCACTGTGACCGGGATGTTGTTATAGGTGTAAACCCTGTCGAAGGGTGAGCCGTCGTCGGAGGTGCTGTTGACGACCCATGCGGTGTCATCGTCCCCCCATATCCCGGTGGCGTCCGAGTTGGATGAATGCAGGCTGATGTCATGGCCCTCGACCCGGCTGCCCGAGAGATCATAGGCATAGAGCTTGTCGTCAGCTACGTCGACGATCCACATCGTAGTGCCGTTCGACCAGATGCCGCGAGGGGACGCGTTGTCACTGGTCAGGTCGAAGTCTTTGTCCGAATCCCGCGACCCGTCGGCCAAAGTGTAGGCGTACAACTTGTCGTCGCTCCAGTCGACGACCCACATGGTGGTCCCGTCGGACCAGATGCCCCAGGCCATGGCGTTGCCGCTGCTGCGAGCGAATTCCTTGCTCGCATCTCGTGACCCGTTTGAAATGGTGTACGCGTAGACTGTCGTGTCAAGTTGGTTGACAACCCAGATGGTGGTCTCATCCGACCAAATGCCGGCAGGGCTGCTGTTGTCGCTGTGCAGCGTGATGTCCTTACCGGGGTCCCGCGACCCGTCGGCCTGTGAGTATGCGGACAGCGTGGCATTTGAAACATCGGAAATCCAGATGGTTGCGCCGTTGGACCAGATGCCTGCGGGGGCGGTGTTGCCCGCGTCGCGCAGGGTGTCCAGGTCATCGCCGGCCTTCCAGCCTCCCCGAGCGGTTGTGCCCCGCCCGATGTACACCGTGTAAGTGGTCGAGTCCACGGTAGCGGAGGAATTGACCACGATGGCGAAGGTGTTGAGGCCGGCGGACAGGCTCACGGCGTGGGCGCTGCCGTTGGTGACCTCGGTACCATTGATGGTGACGGTGTCGTCCGGCCGGTAAGAGGTGGCCGTAATGGCGGCCTGGGCCACGTCGGCGGCCACGCCTACCATGTAGTCGGTGACATCTGGATCGAACCCGTCGATGTCCTTCGGGCTCACGACCAGCGCCATCAGGCGGTCGGCGGGCTGGTCGTCGTCGTTGATGGAGACGATGGTCTCGTCGTTGGCGCCGGGAACGACACCGGTGGGCAGGGAGCCAAAGCGCAGCTTGACGCTCTCACCGTCGTCGTCATCCTCGTCTTCAACGGCGGTAAAAGCAATCTCCTTCTCGGTCTCTCCACTCTCGAATTTTACGGTTTCTGGAATGCCCGAGTAGTCCGAGTTGGAAGCTCCGCCCAGCTCGGTCTTGTCCAGCGGGATGGTGACCTCCTTGGTCACGGCCGAACTCAGTGTGAGCTTGATGTCCACGGTCTCGCCCTCGGTGGCCTCGTAGGCCATCCGCTCAAAGCTCACTCCCGTGTCGTCGTTGATGATGGAGACCACCGCTTCGGTGTTCGTGCCCCCGGCCACTCCATCAGGCAGGGTCCCAAAGGTCAGCTTCACGGACTCGCCGTCGTCTTCCACCGTGTCGTCGATGGCCGTCAGGAAGAAACTCTTTGCCGTCTCGCCGCTCTCGAAGGTAAGGCTGTCCGGCACTCCGGAATAGTCGTTGGTGGTGGTGGTCCCCTGGTTTGTGACGGTGATGGGCAGGACGACCTGACGCTGCGGGTCCACATTCAGGGTCACCGCGACCTCAACCTTGTTCTCCTCCACAGCGGTGGTCGAGGTGTCGTCTGACTCTTCCACCGAGTATGTTGCGCTCCCGAAGGTCACTGTCACGGGTACGTTGTTGTAGGTGAAGATCCTGTTGAACGGCGAGCTGACATCATTGATGTTGTTGGCCATCCAGAGGGTGTCGGTATTTCCCCAAAGGTTGAAGGCATCAGAGTTACGTGAGTGCAGATCAATGTCGTGCCCCGCAACCCGTTCGTCTGAGAAGTTGTAAGCGTAGAGCTTGAGGTCATTGCTATCAGTGACCCAGATGGTGGTGCCGTCTGACCATACGCCCCCAGGCGCAGCGTTTTCGCTGGCCAGGGCTATATCTTTGCTGGTGTCGCGCGCGCCACCGGAAAGGGTGTAGGCGTACAGCTTGTCGCCTGGCGAGTCGACGATCCACATGGTTACGCCATCGGACCACATATCCACGGGCAACATGAAGCTACTATCAAGCTCGATATCTCTGCTCGAATCCCTATCCCCGCTGCTGAGCGTGTAGGCAAACACCGTCTCCTCGACTGGGCCGATCACCCAGATGGTGGTGCCGTCTGACCAGATTCCAGTTGGGGCCATCACTGCGCTACCAAGGGCAATGTCTTTACCGGGGTCTCGCGTGCCGTCGGCCTGTGAGTATGCGTACAGCGTGGCAGTTGATGCATCGGAAATCCAGATGGTTGTGCCATCGGACCAGATGCCCGAGGGGGAGGTGTTGCCGGCAGCGCGCAGCGTGTCCAGGTCGTCGCCGGCCTTCCAGCCTCCCTGAGCGGTGGTGCCCCGTCCGATGTACACCTTGTAGGTGGTCGGGTCTGTGCTGCCAACTGAGGTCACCACGACTTCATAGGGGTTGAGGCCGACGGACAGGTCCACGGCGTGGGCGCTGCCGTTGGTGACCTCGGTCCCATTGATGGTGACGGTGTCGTCGGACCGGTATGAGGTGGCGGTGATGGTGGCCTGGGCCACGTCGGCGGCCACGCCCACCATGTAGTCGGTGACATCTGGATCGAACCCGTCGATGTCCTTGGGGCTGACAACCAGCGTTTCCAGGAGGTTGGCCGGCAGGTCGTCGTCGTTGATCGAGACGGTGGTCTCCTTGATCGTGCCCTCGGTCACGCCGGTGGGCAGGGTCCCAAAGGACAGCTTCACCGACTCCCCGTCGTCATCGACGCTGTCCTGCGTGGCGCTGAACGTGAAGGTCTTTTCCGTGTCGCTGCTGCCGAAGGTGACGCTGTCCGGCACGCCGGTGTAGTCGGAGTCTGTGGCCCCGCCTTGTTTGGTCTTGGTCAGCGGGATAACCGCTTCGCTGCCAGGGGCTGTGTTTAGGGTCACCTTAATGGTGATCGTGGCGCCTTCGGACAGGCCGTAGTCCGTGGCGCCGAAGTTGACGGTGAGCGAATTCTGTGCGCTTGCATTGTTGATGCTGACCGTGGTCTCGTTCGTGGACCCTGCGGTCACACCATCGGGCTTGGTCCCCAAGCCGAGTTTCACACTCTCGCCGGTGTCCTCGAGATTGTCTGCGACGGCCGAGAAATTGAACTCCTTCTCGGTATCTCCGGAGTTGAAGGTCACATTGGCCGGGACACCGCTGTAGTCCGAATCGGAGGCGCCACCCTGGTTAGTCGTGGTAATCGGGATGGTGACCGTCCGCTCGGGGTCTTCACTCAGCTTCACTTTGACGGTAACACTGCTGCCTTCCGCCACACTGTAGGTGGCCGAACCGAATTCCACGGTTACTGCCGGCAGGTCGTCGTCGTTGATGGAGACCACCGTCTCGCTGGTTGACCCCCCGGTGACCCCGGTGGGCAGGGTGGTCCCAAAGGTCAGCTTCACCGACTCGTCGTCATCGTCCACGCTGTCGGCGGCGGCCACGAAGGTGAAGGTCTTGGAGGTCTCCCCGCTGTTGAACACCACGCTGGTCGGCACACCGCTGTAGTCGGCGCTGGATGCTCCACCCTGGTTGGCCTTGACGATCGGTATGGTCACCGTGCGCTCAGGATCGGAGGAGAGGGTTACCGTCACCACCGCCTCGTTCTCCTTGTCCTCGGTGGTGTTCGCGTCGTCCGTCTCCTCCACGCTGTAGGTCGCTGAACCGAATTCCACCGACACGCTGGGCACATCGTCATCGTTGATCGAGACGGTGGTCTCGTTGGTCGTGCCCTCGGTGACCTCAGTGGGCAGCGTCCTGAAGGTAAGCTTCACGCTCTCCCCATCGTCGTCCACGCTGTCGGCCGTGGCCGCGAAGGTGAAGGTCTTCGATGTCTCGCCGCTGTTGAACACCACGCTGGCCGGCACACCCGAGTAGTCGGCGCTCGACGCCCCTCCCTGGTTGGCCTTGTCGATGGGGATGGTCACCGTCCGCTCCGGGTCGGCGGACAGGGAGACGGTGACCACCGCCTCGTTCTCCTTGGTGTCGGTGGTGCTGTCATCGTCGGTCTCATCCACGCTGTAGGTCCCAGCACCGTAGCTCACCGTGACGCTGGGCACGTCGTCGTCGGTGATGGACATGGTGGTCTCATTGGTCGTGCCCTCGGTAACGCCAGTGGGCAGCGTGCCGAAGGTCAGCTTGACCGACTCCCCGTCGTCGTCCACGCTGTCCGAGGTCGCGGCGAAGGAGAAGGTCTTTGACGTCTCCCCGCTGGCAAACGCTATGGTGGCGGGGACGCCCGAGTAGTCGGCGCTGGACGCCCCATCCTGGTTCGCCTTCTCTATCGGTATGGTCACCGTCCGCTCCGGGTCCTCGCTCAGGGTGACGGTCACCGTGACTGAGCTCCCCTCCGCCACGGTGTAGCTGCCCTGCCCGAACTCCACGTCCACGTCGGCGGGCAGGTCGTCATCGTTGATGGAGATGACCGTCTCGCTGGGGCTCCCCTCGGTGACCTCAGTGGGCAGCGTGCCGAAGGTCAGCTTCACCGACTCGCCGTCGTCGTCGACGGTGTCAGCCGTGGCGGCGAAGGTGAAGGTCTTCTCGGTGTCCCCGCTGTTGAACACGACGCTGGCCGGGACGCCGGAGTAGTCGGCGCTGGACGCCCCACCCTGGTTGGCCTTGTCGATGGGGATGGTCACCGTCCGCTCCGGATCGGCAGAGAGGGCGACGGTGACAACTGTCTCGTAATCGCTCCCGGGGGTGTCGGAATCGTCGCTCTCGTCCACGCTGTAGGTCGCTGACCCGAAGCTGACGCTCACGCTGGGCACGTCGTCGTCGGTGATGGACACGGTGGTCTCGTTGGTGGTCCCCTCGGTTACCCCAGTGGGCAGCGTCCCAAAGGAGAGCTTCACACTCTCGCCATCGTCGTCCACCGTGTCCATGGTGGCGGCGAAGGAGAAGGTCTTCGACGTCTCGCCGGCGTTGAACACCACGCTGGCGGGAACGCCCGAGTAGTCGGCGCTGGACGCTCCGTCCTGGTCCGCCTTGCTGACCGGTATCGTCACCGTACGCTCCGGGTCCTCGCTCAGGGTGACGGTCACCGTGACCGTGCTCCCCTCGGCAACCGTGTAGCTCCCCTGCCCGAACTCCACGTCCACGTCCGCCGGCAGGTCGTCGTCGTTGATCGAGACCACAGTCTCCTTGATCGTGCCCTCGGTGACTCCGGCGGGCAGGTTGTTGAAGGACAGTTTCACCGACTCCCCGTCGTCGTCCACCGTGTCCGCCTTGGCGGCGAAGGTGAAGGTCTTCGATATTTCGCCGGCGTTGAACACCACGCTGGCCGGCACCCCCGAGTAGTCGGCGCTCGACGCCTGGCTCTGGTTGATCTCGCCCTGGTCGGTCGTGGTCATCGGGATGGTGACCGTCCGCTCCGGATCGGCGGAGAGGGCGACGGTGACGATGGCCTCGTTCTCCTTGTCCTCGGTCGTGCTGGCATCGTCGCTCTCATCCACGCTGTAGGTCGCTGAACCGAATTCCACCGACACCCTGGGCACGTCGTCATCGGTGATGGAGACTACGGTCTCGCTGGTGGTGCCCTCGGTGACCCCAGTGGGCAGCGTGCCGAAGGAGAGCTTGACCGACTCCCCGTCGTCGTCCACGCTGTCGGAGGTTGCCGCGAAGGTGAATGTCTTGGAGGTCTCCCCGCTGGCAAAGGAGACGCTGGTCGGGACTCCCGAGTAGTCGGAGTTGCTGGCCCCGTCCTGGTCCGCCTTGCTGACCGGTATCGTCACCGTACGCTCCGGGTCCTCGCTCAGGGTGACGGTCACCGTGACCGTGCTCCCCTCGGCAACCGTGTAGCTCCCCTGCCCGAACTCCACGTCCACGTCCGCCGGCAGGTCGTCGTCGTTGATGGAGACCACAGTCTCCTTGATCGTGCCCTCGGAGACCCCGTCGGGCAGGTTGTTGAAGGACAGCTTCACCGACTCCCCGTCATCGTCCACGCTGTCCGCCGTCGCCGCGAAGGTGAAGGTCTTCTCCGTGTCGTCCTCGGCGAAGTTCAGGGTAACGGGGGCCCCGGAGAAGTCCCCGTTGCCCACCCCGTGCAGGTAGGTGGCGGAGACCGGGATGGCCACCGCCCTCTCGGCCCAGCCCGAGAGGATGACCTTGATGGTCTCCGAGCTCCCTTCATCGACCGAGTAGGCGCTGTTCTCGAAGCTGACGGAGACCGAGGGCACGTCGTCGTCGGTGATGGAGATGACCGTCTCGTTGATCGTGCCTGCAGTCACCCCCGCCGGCAGCGTCCCGAAGGTCAGCTTCACCGACTCGTCGTCGTCATCCACGCTGTCGGCCGTCGCCGCGAAGGTGAATGTCTTCGCCGTCTCCCCGCTGTTGAACACCACGCTGGCCGGCACGCCGGTGTAGTCCGAATCGGACGCCCCACCCTGGTTGGCCTTGCTGACCGGTATGGTCACCGCCCGCTCCGGGTCCTCGCTCAGCGTGACGGTCACCGTGACCGTGCTCCCCTCGGCAACCGTGTAGCTCCCCTGCCCGAACTCCACGTCCACGTCCGCCGGCAGGTCGTCGTCGTTGATGGAGACCACAGTCTCCTTGATCGTGCCCTCGGAGACCCCGTCGGGCAGGTTGTTGAAGGACAGCTTCACCGACTCCCCGTCATCGTCCACGCTGTCCGCCGTCGCCGCGAAGGTGAAGGTCTTTTCCGTCTCGCCGACGTTGAAGGTGATGTTGGCCGGGACACCGCTGTAGTCCTCGCTGGTGGCGCCGCCCTGGTTGGTCTTGACGAGGGGGATGCTCACCGCCCGCTCCGGGTCCACGGAGAGGGTGATTTTCACCGTGACCGTGCTGCCCTCGGCGGCGGTGTACGTCGCCTGCTCGAACTCCACGTCCACGTCTGCGGGCGGGTCATCGTCGTTGATCGAGACCACAGTCTCCTTGATCGTGCCCTCGGAGACCCCGTCGGGCAGGTTGTTGAAGGACAGCTTCACCGACTCCCCGTCATCGTCCACCGTGTCCGCCTTGGCAACGAATGTGAAGGTCTTCGAAGTCTCCCCGGCGTTGAACACCACATTGGCAGGCACCCCCGAGTAGTCGGCGCTCGACGCCTGGCTCTGGTTGACCTCGCCCTGGTCGGTCGTGGTGATCCCTATGGTCACCGTCCGCTCCGGATCGGTGCTCAGGGTCACCGTGATGGTGACCTCGTTCTCCTTGGTCTCGGAGGTGGTGGAGTCGTCGCTCTCGTCCACGCTGTAGGTCGCTGAACCGAATTCCACCGACACGCTGGGCACGTCGTCATCCGTGATGGAGATGACCGTCTCGCTGGTCGTGCCCGCGGTGACCCCAGTGGGCAGCGTGCCGAAGGAGAGCTTCACGCTCTCGTCGTCATCGTCCACGCTGTCCGACGTGGCGGCGAACGAGAAGGTCTTGGAGGTCTCGCCGGCATTGAACACCATGCTGCCGGGGACACCGCTGTAGTCCGAATCGGACGCTCCGCCCTGGTTGGTTTTGCTGATGGGTATCGTGACCGTTTGCTCAGGATCGGCGGAGAGGGTTACCGTGATGGTAACTTCGTTCTCATTGGTTTCCGTGGTGCTCGTATCGTCGCTCTCCGCCACGCTGTAGGCGCTGGCCCCGAACTCCACGTCCACGTCTGCGGGCGGGTCATCGTCGTTGATCGAGACCACCGTCTCCTTGATGGTGCCCTCCGTGACGCCGTCCGGCAGCGTCCCGAACGTAAGTTTGACCGACTCGCCATCATCGTCGTCGGTGTCGGCCGTCGCCGCGAAGGTGAAGGTCTTCGCCGTCTCACCGCTGTTGAACACCACACTGGGTGGCACCCCGGTGTAGTCCGAATCGGACGCCCCACCCTGGTTGGCCTTGTCGATGGGAATGGTCACCGTCCTCTCGGGGTCCGCGGCGAGGGTCACGGTGACAACTGTCTCGTAATCGTTCCCAGGGGTGTTGGTGTCGTCGCTCTCATCCACGCTGTAGGTGGCGGCGCCAAAGGCCACACTCACCGACTGCCCGTCGTCGGTGATGCTCACGGTTACGTCGGCGGCGGAGAACCCCTCGTAGTCTGCGTCGGAACTCGCAACCGTATGCGTTAGAGTGACGTCGGCCTCGTCTTCGGTGTCGGCGTCACCCGCTGCCGACACCGTCACCGTCTGGGGAGTATTCCAGTCCTGGTCAGTGAAGGTCAGCGTCGTCTTGTCCAGGCCGGCGTCCGTGCTGGCGTGCCCGGCAATGGTCACCGTTACGTCGTTGGCGGGTTGAGTGTTCAGGACCACCTCATAGGTGTCCGACGAACCCTCCACTATAGTCAACGCAGTCTTCGATATCTTTACCCCGGGGTCGGGGTCGGTCACGGTCACGACAACGTCTTCGGCGCTGATTCCCTCGTAGAGTGTGTCACTGGAGGTGACCGTGTGGGTCAGAGTGGCCGTGTCTTCGTCGGCGTCATCGTCCTGGCCGGCGGAAACGGTCACAGTCCTGGCGCTATTCCAGTCGCCTGTGGTGAAGGTGAGAGTGGACGGGTTCAGGGTGAGGTCCGTGCCCGAGGCGCCGCCAATGGCGACGGTCACGCGCCTGGTGGGCTGGGAGTCGAGTACCACCGTGTACTCACCGTCTTCTCCCTCGGCCACGGTGAGGGTCGTGGTGCTGATTGTGACTCCGGCATCGTCGTCGTCCCCGAAAGTAATGATTAGTTCACTGGGAGTGCCCGCGACAACTCCCTCTGGCAGCTCTCCGAAGGTGAGCTTCACGCCCTCGCCTCGTTCGTCGATCCTGTCCTGCGCCACGCTGAAGCCAAAGCCCGTGCTCAGATGAGTCGGGCCGAAGGACACCGAATGTTGCAAGCCTCCGGTGTCGCCGATGTTGGCGCCCCCGAAGAATTCCCAGACCAGTTGGATGCCGTTGATCTGCCGCTCAGCCTTTTGATCTAACGCCACACCTAGTGTTTCGCCTCCTCCTTCCCTCACAGTAATTGCGGCGACACTGAAGCTGGCTTCGACGGTTTCGGGTCTGTCGTTGTCTCCGATGTCCACAAAGGCCCGGCGTGGAATACCTATGCTCACGCCCCCAGGCAGGCTGCTGAACGAGACATTCACCCTCTCATCATCGTCGTCGACGGTGTCGTCCACGGCGTGGAAGGTGTACGACTGCTCGGTCTCCCCGGGACTGAAAACCACGAAGGCGGGAATCGTGTAGTCGTCGCTGCTGGCCCCGCGGACCGGATCGCCGGATAGAGCAACGACCAAAGTCCTCTCCGGGTCCACGTCCAGCACCACCTTGATGTCTTTGCTTCTGCCCTCCCCTACGGTGTGGCGCTGCGTTTCGTGGCTTATTTCCACGTCTACCCGAGCATCTTCGGTAACCGTAACCGCCACGTCGTCCGCAGTGGTGACGGACCCGTAGCCGCTCACCGTGTGGGTGATCGTGGCGCTGTCCTCGTCACCGTCGGTGTCCGTGTCGGCGGAGACCATCACCAGCTGGGGGGTATTCCAGGTCGAGGTCGTGAAGGTCAGGGTTGCCGGGTCGGCGGTCACGTCGGTGTTGTCCGTGGGGTCGTTGATCGTAACCGTCACGTCTCCAGTGGGCTGGGTTCCCAGCACCACCGTGTACCGGACGCTGTGACCCTCGGGCACGGTGACGCTGGTGGGGTAGATGACGACCCCTTCCTCATCGTCATCGGTCACCGACACGGTCACGCTATCGGCAGAGATCCCGTCGTAGTCAGAGTCGTCGGCACTGGTCACAGTGTGGGTGAGAGTGACGTCGTCCTCATCCTCGTCGTCGCCGTCGTGTTCCGCCGTTACAGTCACGGTCTTGGCCCTGTCCCAGTTCTGGTCAGTGAAGGTCAGGGTTGTCCTGTCCAAGCTCACGTCTGTTCCGGCATGGCCGGAGATGGTCACGGTCACGTCGCCGGCGGGCTGAGAGTTCAGCACCACCGTATAGGTGCCCCGCTCGCCTTCCTCCAGGTCCATCGCCGACTCGGAGACCGTAACTCCAACCGAGTCGTCGTCGGTGATGGAAACGGTCACGCTTTCGGCGGAGATTCCGTCGTAGCCGGAGTCGTCGGTGCTGGCGACGGTGTGGGTGAGGGTGACGTCGTCCTCGTCGTCAATGTCACCATCGTGCTCCGCCGTCACCGTCACCGTCTGAGCCGCGTTCCAGTCCTCGTCGGTAAATGTCAGCGTCGTCTTGTCCAGCGACACGTCTGTACTGGCATGGCCGGCGATGGTAACAGTCACGTCGCCGGTGGGTTGAGACACCAGCACGACCGTGTAGGTGTCCGAATCCCCTTCCTCAATGGTCAACGAAGTCTCGGAGATCGTCACTCCGATGTTCCGGTCATCGTCCCTCACAGTTACAGAAACGCTGCCCGCCGCTGTGTCCCGGTACAGCGAGTCGCCGCTGGAAACCGTATGGGAAATGATTGCCGCCGGTTCGTCAGTGAAATCCGCATCTTCGGTTCCAGTGACGCCGATGGGCTTCGGACGCCAGCTCTGTGGCGTAAACGTCACGGAACCCGGGGACACCGTGAAGCCCGCGTTTGACGGCAGGTCGACCGTAACCGTCACGTCGGACGTGGGTTGCGAGTCCAGCTTGATCGTGTAATCGCGGCTCTGGCCGCCTTCCGTGACTGTCAAGGAGTTGGGCGAGATGGTTATGCCAGCCGTATCGTCGTCCGTGACCACGAGCTGTGCCGGTTCTACCGTGAGGTCAGGGTTGTCCGTTGTACCCGTCAACTCCAGCGTTTCATCGTCGTCGTCGACATCGTCATCCAGGTTGGTCAGCAGCAGCTTGGACTTGGCTGACGTCTCACCGGCCGGTATGACCATAGAAGATACCAGGTTAGACCTCACGGCGGAGCCTGTGAGGTCCAGCTCAACTCTGATTTGCGTGTCTTCAGTGAGGGTGGAACCCCCTTCAATGGTTGCGGTCACGTCGGCCAAGGTGGATCCGACACTCTCTGACAGAGTTCCCGGATCAACGGATAGGGCAACTACCGTTGGCGCGAGGTCGTCGTCCTGGATTTCGATTCTGACACCGTTAACGGGAAGCCCCGGGTCGGTGTTGTCGCCGCGCACCGCAATCGCCTCATCACCCTCGTACAGGGTGTCCTGGAGCGGAGTAATCGTCAGGGTGGTTTCACCATAGGACTGGCCCCCAGGAATCGTGAGGCTGGCGTTGCCCCAGGCGGCTGTGTAGTCGTCCGTAACGGTGGCGGTCAGGTCCACCAGACTGAGTACGACGGTGGTGGCCTCCAGGCGCCTTCCGCCACCCAGGAGGGTCGCCATCACCGACAGGGTCACGGCGTAGCCGTCCTCAGTGACGGCATCCCCGGTCACTGAGAGCCCGATGCTGGTCGGAGCCGTATCGTTGTCCAGGATGGTGAACGTGGCCGGGCTCACCGTGTGGCCGGTCAGGTTCGTGACGCTTCCGGTGACCGTCAGGGTCTCGTCGGCCTCGTCCAGGGAGTCGTCCAATACCGTGAGGCTGAGGGTGGCGGTTGCCCGCCGCTCGCCGGCTGGAATGGTCACGGTGGTCGTGGCGGTCTCGAAGTCGTCCCCGGCGATGGCGGTGTCACCATCGGTGGTGACTTCCACCGCGGCGTCCACCGGCAGGGTGGTAGTGCCGTTGAACTCGGCGGTGACCTCTATGGAGACATCCCCGGCCGACTCATCGGCCGCGACGGGCGCAATCGAAAGGGTCATGGCCGCAGGCGACACGTCGTTGTCCTCGATGGTAATTTCCGCAGAGTCCGGGTTGGTCAGCGCCGGCGACGACGCCACGAGACTGACCGTCTCGTTCCCCTCCGCCACGTTGTCGTCCACGGGGGTGAAGTTTATGTTGACAGTGACGGAGGACTCCTCCGCCGGGATGACCGTGCTGACACCCTCGGCCGAATAGTCGTCGTCCGCGGTGGCCGTTTCGTCCTGGAACTCCAGGGTCACGGGAGTGTCCGTGGTGAACTGGGCCGTTCCGTCCAGGCTGACCGTCACGGTGAGGTCCGTGGTCCCATCGCCCTCATTCACGCTGGCCGGACTCACGGCAACCGTCACGCCGTCGGGTGCGACGTCGTTGTCCGTGATCGTTCCCGTGGCGGATGTGGTCCCAAGCAGGACGAATTCAGGCGGCGTCTCTGTCCCCTTGGTCGCCTCCTCCAAGGTGACTACGAAGGTCTCCGATCCCTCCACAAGAGTGTCATCGGTTGTCTGCACGGTGAATGTACCGGATGTGTCGCCCGCCGCAATGGACACGGAGCCGCTGTCTGCGTCGTAGTCGGAGCCCGGTTCCGCAGTTTCTCCAGCATCGAGAGTCTCCCCAGCCTCCCTGGTGGCCCAGCCTATCAGCACCGCCTCGTCACTGGCCGTGGACAGCGAGACGGTGAAGGTGGCCTTCCCGCCTTCGGTGACAGTTGGGGTACCCCCGATTGACGCTGTCAGGGAGTCCCTGTCGAGAATGGTGGTAAAGGCCTTGTACTGGTTCTGGGATACGCCGCTGCTCCTCAGGCCGTCGTATACCGTGAAGAGCCGCACCTCCATGCGTTCGCCTTTACCTTCATTCTCCTTCTGAGAGTCTGCCGCAATGGGGTAGGTGATGGTCCCGAAGGACTCTCCGGCGGGAATCTTCAGCGTGCCGGAGCTGCCGGTGTCGTCGCCCGCGGGGAAGGTGAGGTTGCCGATGGGGGTGCCGTAGTCGTCGGTGTCCACGTAGGTCTTGGTGGAATCACTTTCGCTGACCTCAAAGGTGATCTTGGTAGCCGCGGTGGTGACGCCTCCCGTCAGCCGGACGGTGAAGACGGCGTCCTGCCCTTCGACCACGTTCTTCGCGTTGGCGGTGATGGAGGCGGTCAGGGTCTCGTTGTCCCTGATGCTGGCCTCGTAAGAAGTGTCGGTGGCGGGCAGGGTGACCAGCCTGGTGTCGGCCTGCAGCAGCTCCACGCTGAAGGTTTCCAGCGTCGCCTCAACCAGGTCGTCGTCAATGATTTCCACATCGATGATCCCGGTCGTCTCTCCTGTTTCGAAGTTCACCCTTCCGCTTCCGGCCTCGTAGTCATCCCCGGCGGTGGCGGTGCCCGCCACAGTCTGCCAGGCTACGGCGGGGTTGCGCTCGTGGTTGGTCGTATCGGCATGGGAGAGGGTGACCATGAACCTGGCCGGCCCGGCATGGCCTTCGTTGACGACGCTGTGGGCGCGGCTGACGGACGCTTCCATCGGCGCCTCGTCGTCGGTGATGGTCCCCACGCCGGTATCATCGACGATGGTCGTGTGGTGCGGCGGGCTGCTGAGCCTCACGCTGAAGGTCTCTGCCCTCTCGAAGATGGTGTCGTCAACGATGCTGACACTGAAGGTCTGTGCCTGGTCGCCCCGGGCGAAGGTTATTGTCCCGGACCTGGCGGTGAAGTCCTCGCCCAGGCTGTGGGCTGTGACGTTGTCGTGAGAGGTGGCGCCTCCGTCCACCGTGGCAGCGTATACGGTCACTCTGCGGGGAGCGGGAGCGTTCAGGCTCACCTCGAAGTCCAGAGTCGAGCCGGAGCCCTCGGCAGCGGACGCGTCGTCGATGGAGAAGGTGAGGTCGTTGTCGTAGACCGTTCGCGCCTCGGTCGGCAGGAAATCATCGGGGTCTTGCGCCAGTCCCACGGAAAAGGGCGAATAGCCGGACCCGTTCAACACCTTGGCGGTGACAACGCCGTTGGCCTCAACGGTCGTGTCGTCGTCGGTGGGGACCACCAGGGTGGCGAAGACCGAGCCGGCCTGGAAGGTGGCCGTCGCGGGTGCAGTGCCGGAGATGACGTCGCCTTTCTGGGTTACGTCCACTTTGATGGTCAGCGCGTCGGGCACATCTGCAGCCGTGGGGTTGTGGTTGAAACAAGTCTCCAATTGTCTGACGGTGTCGCAGGGGTCGATCCCTCCCAGGGTCGGCCCCCTTTCCAGCGGCGGAAGCCTCTTGACCCTGAAGGAGAGGTCTTCCCCCTCCACCACGTTTCCGGATACGGAGGAGAAGATCACCGCGATGTCCAGCTCGTCGTCCAGAATGGTCCCGGAAGCGGTACCGTCCCCCAGGGCCGCCCCGCTGGGGTTGCTGAGGACCAGGTTGAAGGTCTCGTGGGCCTCGTCCAGCTCGTCGTCCAGCAGGGTGATTGTGACGGTCTGCTCGGTCTCCCCAACGTCAAAGGTCACCGTGCCGCTGTCGGCGGTGAAGTCCGTGCCGCTGGTGGCGGCGGTGTCCGTGCCGTCCTCCGCAGTGGCCCAGTCCACCGTCACTGCCTCCTCGTCGTTGACCCCGTCCATGGAGATGGTGAACTCCATGGTCCCGTCCTGCTCCCTGCCGACGGCGTCCGCGACGGACACGTCGGGTATTATGTTGTCGTCGTCATCGATTTCCGTGGTGGCGAAGTAGTCCGTAAACCACGGAGTGCCCGGGTATTTCCTGATTTCGTAGGCGAGTTCGTCGTCGGTGTAGCTGGTGGGGTAGAGGATCTCCGCCCGTATGGTCCCGTTGGTTTCGTCCACCGTGTCGTTGTTGGTTGGCACGGTCAGGGTGGCGGTGGACTGGCCCGCGGCGAAATCCACGGTTGCCGGCGTTGTTCCGGAGATGTAATCGCCCTGCTGCGTGACCGCGACCCTCACCTGGAGCGGGCGGTCCATGGCGTCCTTCTTTCCTCCGAGGCGGTGCAGGGTGAAGGTGGCGGCGCTCCCCTCGTCAAAGGAGGCCTGGTCCGCCTCGATTCGGACCCCCATCAGGGCGCCGTACACGCGGTAGGCCGTCTCCGTGTCGGTCCCCAACACGTACTGAGGCCGGTACTTGCACTCCCCCTCGGGCTCGTCCGGGCAGTAGTGGGGGCTTGCAAATTTGTAGGTCCCGCTCCATCCCATGAAATTCACGTATAAGTGAGATGAAATAAACGCGGCCTGGCTGGAGTTTTCCTCGGTGAATGTGCCGAACTGGTCACCGGCTTCCAACACGTCGGGTCCCGGCGGTGGGATGTATTGTGTCCTCACATGCAGGGTGTCGGTCGTCAGATTCCCGCTGGCGTCCCCGGTGCGGGTCAACGTGACTTCTGGCCTGATTATGGAAACAAGCCCGCTAATTGGGATGCTTGCCACGTATTCCTGGCTGGCCGGCGCCATCGTGACCGTGGGTCTGTCGTCGTCCTGGACCCAGACCAGCTCGGTGTAGTCGGCCACGGTCGTGTAGACGCTGTCGGCCCCGCTTTGGACCCGGGCGTGGTAGGTGCTGTTCCCGCCATTCAGGACGTCGTCCGTGGTGCTCCTGGTTATGGTCAGGCTGGACTCTCCCGCAGCGAATGTGAGGCTGAGGTCCTCCTGGTCGAAGGGCATGATGCTGCTCGGCGTGGTGACGTGCCGGGTCGGATCGTCGAGGTCGGCCTGGGTCACGCGATGACGCATCCTCCAGAGGCTGACCTCGAAGTCAAGGGGATCCGTCGTGGCCCCGGAGCGGGTGAAGGTGAAGGACACGTCGTCCCCTTCGTTCACCCAGTCGGCGGACTTGGTCACCCGGATGTCGGGGAAGCCGCTGTCGTCGTCAAATACGGTGGCGGTGACCGTGCTGGGGAAACTGGGCTGGTAACCTCTCCCGTCCTTGACCGTGACGGTGATCTCCCCATTGTCCTCGGCCGTCGTATCACTGTCCGTCTCGATTTCCAGGGTTACGCTGGATTCATCCCGAGGGAAGGTTACGGTCGTAGGCAGAGTCGAACTGACGAACCGGGAGTCCGCCGTGACCTCGATTTGGATGGTGAATCTCCGCCATTCTCCGTTCTGGCGGTTGAATGTGAACGTTGCCGTTTCCCCCTCCCGGATCCAGGGGGCCTCCGCGCTGACCGTGACGTCCGGCAACGAGACGTCACGGACGGTGATCAACACGGGGCCGGTTGTGCCCGGAGCGTAGATTCTGGGTTCACCCAGATCGTCCGGGTCCAGCAGGGTGGCCGAAATGGTCATGGCAACACCCCTCGGGGCCCGGTAGTTCTCTGTCGGCATCGTGAGCGTTGCGGTGTCGTCCCCGGCGGCGAACACCACGGTCTCCCGGACGTTCTCGCTGACGGGCGCACTCTGCGCCACCTGGACCCACACGGTGAGCTCTTCGGTGGTGTCCTCGTCCCTGGTCAGGGTGAATACGGCGTCGGTGCCTTCGTTGATGGCGGTGGTGTCTGTTTCCAGGGTGACGGTCGGCTCGTCGTCCAGGATGGTGCCCCAGCCGCGGAGGGAACTCACCCCATACTGAAGGGTGGTGTGGACCGGATTGCGCAGGTAGACGTAGAAGGTCTCGTCCGACTCCGCCACCGCGTCCTGGATGATCGGTATCTCTATGACGCCGGTGGTCTCGCCTGCCGGTATGGTGAGGACCCCCGTGCTCTCGGTGACGTCCGCGCCGTCACTGATGAACTGCTCCTGGACCTGGTACTCGACGGTTACGTCCCGGAGCACCGGAAGATTGCTGACCAGTTCGACGGTGTGTTCAGCGGTCCCCACGTCCTCCCGGACCTCCACCAGGAAGTTCTTGAATCGCAGCACCGGCAATGGGTCCTTGTCCACCACGGTGACGGAAGCGCTGGCGCGGTCGGGGTCGATTTCGTACTCGTCGCTGGCCGCCAGCTCCACCGTGAAGGTGGCGTCGCCGTCGCTGCCGTCGCTGGCCTGCGTGGGGTAGGCCCGGGTGAGGCCGGACCCACCCACAGGGATGGTGTGGGTCTGTTCTCCCAGGATCATGTCCCCCACGGCATTGCCGATCTCCGAATGCGTGACCTTCACCTGGAGGGCCTCGTCGGTGTAGCCGTCGTGGATGATCCGGTAGTAGATCTGCTGGCCCTCGTCGACGCTGGCCCTGAAGGCCCGGACGCTGACCCGGTAGGGGTCGTTGTCCACGATCCTGGCGGTGACGGTGGTGTCTCCCGTTGGCGTCCAGTACTCTAGGTTCTCCGGCTGCAGGGTGAAGCTGTAGCCGACGTCTGGACCCTTGTACTCATTGTCGGGCAGGTTGTAGCGCAGGTGGGCTTCGGACTCGCCCGGGTCCAGGCCTATGACGGTGAATTGCTGGTCGTCGTCCCGGCCGCCCGTCATGGGGATCTCCAGGTCGTTCTTGGCCTCGCCGATGCGCTTGACGATCAGGACCAGGTCCTGGCCCTCTTCCACCTCATCGTGATTGAAGCTGATCTGCACCTGGGGAGCGACGTCGTTGTCCGTTACCTGCACCGTCTCCGGGTTTTTCCCCAGAATCTCGTAGGCGGGGGCCTCCTCCACGGTGAATGTCAGGGTGCTGTCCGGAATATCCCGCCGGTCGTCCGGGGGAGTGATGACGACCGTCTTCGTTGACTCACCGTCCGCGAAGGTGACGCTGGTCGGCGTCTCCACGCCATCCGCATCGCCCGGGTAGTCCCCCTGGAGGAATTTGCCCGGGTCGTCCACCCGTATTCCCACGATCAGCTCTCCAGTGGTGTTGTTCCCGCGGGTCAGGGTGAAGGTGACCGGCTCTCCCTCGGCGACGGAGGTCTTGTCCGAAGTCAACTCAATGGTGGGCTGATCATTGTCCAGGATTGCGACCTGGCCCTTGACGATAGAGGAGCCCCGGCGCTTTGCGGGGGTTAGCAGCTCAATCCTGAGCAGGTCGGATGTCTCAAAGATGGCATCGTCGGTGGCGGTTACTGTGACATCGAGGGTCTGTTCCAAGGTAGTCCGAAAGTACGAGGTCACCGGGACGGCCGGGAATGTGAGGTTGTGCACCTGCTCGGTGGGGTTGGTCCCGTCCGGACTGGTGCGGTTTGGCTCCCAGGTGCGTACCTGCACCGGCAGCGGCTCGTGGGCGTTTCCCCACTTCCTCTCGACCTGGAATGTGTACTGGCTTCCCTCCTGCACCTCCCTGGGATTGGTGAGGTTGATGTTGAATTCGGGAAACGGGATCTCTCCGGCCTTTCTCAGCGTCTGGGTCCGCGACCCCTGGACCGTCCAGTACTCGTTCTCCTGGTCCGCTGTCAGGGGAACGCCGTCGACATCCTCCATCTGCTTGATGGTCACCGTGTACTTCCAATTGGGGTCTCTCAGCCCGTTGTCCAGGATCTCGATCCGGCCGATGACCTTCCGCTGTGCTCCGGTGAGGGTCAGGGGGAACTCCTGGTAGCGTTTTCCCGTCACCGGGTCAACGGGCCAGTCCGCGTGGCGGGCGCTCTCCCAGCCCCGGTTGTGTTCCACCCGCACCACGAAGGTGGCCGTGCTCCCCACGTCCTGGGCCCGGCGGCTCACCTCGAAGTGGATCGGCCAGGGCTCCTCAAACTCGTGGGAGAAGCGGAAGTTCCGGTCGTCATCGTAATAGTAGAATCCCTCGGCCGGGCCAGCCGTACATTCGTAGTTATCTTCGCTGTTTAAGGCACAAGGCGCATAACTCTCCCCGTCTTCCCACGAAGGGTCCGTGGGATCCAGGTAGCCCCAGTCGAGACTGAGCACCTGGGCGGTGTCGTTGTCGGTGGTGGATACGGTCGCCTTGGTCTCGACACCGGTATTGCCCAGCAGGTATCCCTCCCCAGGCAGCACGCTCAGGGTGATCAGCCCGGCGGCGGGCAGGTCGCGGTCGTCGTCGGGGGCGGTGAGGGAGACGCTCGTGGTCGGCATATTGGACGCGAAGGTGGCCTCGGTGGGTATCTCCGGCGCCGCGTCCCAGTGGTTGCCCCTCAGGTGGCCCCCGTTGTCGCCCACCCGGATGTTGACGGTGAGCTCCTGGGTCATATCGCCGCCGGCGCGGGTGAGCGTGAAGGTGGCGGTCTGCCCCTCGGTGATGGAGGCCTGGTCCCGGGCCAGGGTGACCAGGGTGCTGCCCCTGGGCGGGTCGTCTATCTCCACGTCCACCTCGTGGGGCGTCCCCTTGGCGTAACCGTCGCCGGGCATGGTGATGATCCTGGCCTTCAGGGCGTCGGTGCCCGGCTCGTCCACTCCGTCCACGTAGGCGCTGATGGTGAAGGTGGCGGTGGTCTCCCATGGGTCGAATTGCACGTCGGTTTCCTGCCTGCTGGGGTTGGTCCCCCCGGACATCCGGCTAGGCTCCCAGCTGCTGACCTTGACGGTCGCGCTGCTGCCTATCGGTCCTCCAGCGCGGGTCAGGGTGTAGGTCACGCCGTCGCCTTCGTAAACGGTATCCGTGCTGGCGGCGATGGTGACGGTTCCGGTCATGTCCCCGCCGTCGGCGGCGGCCACATCCGTCTCCCGGAAGCCGCTCTTGACCGTCCAGTACTGGGCTTCCTCCGAATCGGCGAGAGGCTTGCCCTCGTGGTCTTCGATGGCCAGAATTGACGCCTCGTAGACCCAGTCGTCCTCCTCCGCTCCGTTCTGCGTGACCTCTATCTCCCGCTCCACCTCCGTGTCCGATCCTGTGAGTTCCAGGGGGAAGTCACGGTACAGCCTGTTCGTACCCGAGTCCGTCTCCCAACCCTCCAGGACATGGTCCGGGCCGCTGCGGTCGGTTTCCACCCTGACGGTGAAGCTGGCGGTCTGGCCGGTGTCAGCGTCCTGCTGGCGGCGCTTGACGACCAGTTTCAGCGTGTCGCCCTCGTCAACGTCGGCGTCGTTGGCGCCGTCCTTGCCGAAGTTGAGCTCCAATTGTTGAGCGGTGTCGTCGTCGTTCACGTACACCACCGCGGAGGTGTCATGGTCCTCACCGTAAAACTTCAGGAGATAGTCCGCGGAGGGCAGGACGGTCACCGTCACGCCGTCCAGGTACAGGTGTCGACCGTCGTCGGGGACTGTCAAATCAAGGGTCTCGCTGGCGCTCCCTGCCCCGAACTGGATCTGGGTGGGCAGCACCGGGGGCGTATCCCAATAGTCGCCCCTCAGGAAATCGCCGGGGTCCGAGACTTCGATATCGACGGCCAGGGGTTGAGTGGTGTCCCCTCCGGCCCGGGTGAAGGTGTAGGTGATGGTCTCGCCCTCGGCGACCGAAGACTGGTCACTACTCCTCGTCACGTTGACGACCGCGACGCTGTTGTCGGAGGGGGGGTCAAGAATTGTGATGCTTGCCGTATCGGCGCTTCCCACCTGGTAGCTTGAGTCGCCGGAGGTCAACACCTGGGCATTCAGCGTTTGGGTCCCGGACTCCGCAGCGCCGTCAACGAACGGCACAGCGTTCAGGAGAAGGCGCCTGTCTCCTCGCCTGAACCGCACCTCGTGCATTTTTTCGGAAACATTGCTTCCACCGTCTGCCTTATTCGGCTCCCAGGTCTTAACCTGGACCAAGAGGGGAGCGGTATTGCCGCCGTACCGTTCCAGTATGAAGGTGCCCAGACCTCCCTCATAGACGCTGGTCTGGTTGGTCCTGACGGTAATGGTGGATGTACCGGGTCCCTGTGCTTCCGCTGGCAGCGGTTGGAAGATAAGACAAGCGGCTATGAACCCCAGGACCAGGGCATAGGCGGCAAGGCGGGTACAACGGAAGCCGTTACGACTTCGACTCATCGCAAGGGCGTCCTAACAAAAACGGGGTTGGGTCACCCGGGGTTTTCGAATAACAACAGTGCCTTCTCGCTGGGACCGGAATGTTCGTCGCATTGGGGCGCTTTCCGGAATAGCCGGCCCATTTCTTGCGACCAGCTATGAGACGGCGTCAGCGCCCCTCCGCTGACGAAAACCGGGGGGGTCCCTAGCCGGTCCGTCCGACGGAATCCGGGTGTATTGTCTTCACGTTTACACCCCGTTCCAACGGGTTATTGACACTTTTCTTCACATGATTATCATAGATGCTGTTTCTTTTCGAAATCTATTCCTCGGAGTGAACTGGGTGCGCAACAGGAACTTTGGCACTTCTCACAGAGGGAATGTGCACATAAAATGACGACGAGGTTCAATGTGCGCGGGTCCCGGGCTTCCCAGGTGGGCTTTCTGATGAGGGCCTATCGGGAATCCTTCAACCGGGAGGATGGTCTCAGGGGCCTGACCCAGGAAGAATTGCTCCAACGGATGGCGTCGGTTGACCCGGATTATGCGGAGCGGTACAGCCATACCACTGTTTCCAGGTGGGAATCGGGAAGGACCCGCCCCAACCTGCAGCGGCTGGAAGTGTTCGGGAAGGCCTTGGACCTGTCGGAGGATGAAATGTCCGGGCTGATTGCTTTGGCGGGGGTGATTCCCCAAGCCCTGAAGGACCCGGGCCAGGACGCTGCCGATAATGCCGCGGTGGCCGAGCCTGGCCCTCAGGCGTTCCCTCCCGTCGTCTCGCCGGAGGAATTCGCTGATTTCATGGGAACCGGTAGAGTCCCTTCAACCGCCCGGTCGTTGTTCCGTTTCGTTCTTCTCCGGTGCCTGCCCTCCGCACTGTTCATCCTTGCCCTGGGGTATGGCCTCTTTCTGATCGGCTGGGATGGCTCCTGGATGCCCGTGGGCTACGTCGGCCTGGTCACGTGCCTGATCATGGTCCTGGGGCTGTTGCTGCCGGACCGGCAGGCGGGGATTCGAGACCTGTTGTGGGTCTCCCTATTCTTCCTATTGACCTCTCCCGCGCTGCAGTTCGCCCCGTTGGGCCTGGACCACTACAACATCCATACCGTGAGCATTCCCAGGGTGGATTTTCCCTGGGCCGGTGTCTACGTCGCCGGCCCCCTGGCCGGCACTCCTGCGCCCCATGGGCTGGTCCTTCTGGTCAACCTGTTGTTGGCCTCCGTCGGTGCCGTGATGTTCCAGGTAGTCCTGCGGTTCACCCGACACCGGGTTGGCAACTCCCTCCTCAGGGGAGCGGTTTGGGCCGTGCTCCCCCCCTTCGTTCTGGTATACGGAGTCGTTGTTATCATCACCAATGTCTCGGTGGCGATTCAGCTCTCTGTTGTTCTCCCGGTGACGGCCTTCGTCATGACTCTCCTCGTCATCCTGCGCGACCCCAGCGTCTATCTCAGCGGAAGGGAACGGAGGTTCATGCTCTCGTCCATTATGGCGATAGCCCTGGTTGCTGCCCTCCTGGGCATCGGCACCGCCCTGGGGATATACTTGGCGCCGGATGTGCCCAGGGTGCTGCCAGACCACAACCTGCTCCGCTCCTGGGAGCTGGACTTCGCGGCCCTGGGGTATTCCCGTGAGGAGGCCCTCGACCGGCTGAACTTGGGGTACATGTGGCACGCCATGTGCACCTTCGTCTACGTGACCTTCATCGTGGGCGGCATCCTGGTCGCCGACATCTACCGGACCGGCGATGACGGCCGGCCCGAACCAGTAGCCGCCTCCGGTGCCGTGGTTGTTTCCGCGCGGGAAGAGGAGGATCTCTAGAACCTCCGTGGGAGGCCCGAGGTGCACATAAGGCTGAAGGAATGTGCGCAGAGGCCCAGGCCAGTCACTGCTGTTGTCGTGAACATTGGCCGGATGGTCGAGCTTCGGGGTTCCGGGCATGGAGATGGGCGGGGGGTTGGCCAGTCGGCCTTTTTATGCGCAGCAAAATAGTCTGGAATGCGGGCTCGGTATTCCCGGCCATGTTGCGGTAGTCCTCAGCGTTGCATACCCGTATACCCAGTATGACTGCTGCCTGTGCGGCCCTGAGCCTCACCATTGGGTCGGGGTCTTGTATGAGTTCGTTAATCACCTCCAGGCCGTCAACGATGAGATCCCTGAGACTTCCTCGGGTTGTCTCTGCCATTTCGTGAGTCACGCGGTCCATTTCGGTCTGGAAGTTTTCGTCCCGACGCCGCCGCTTGAGGGTGGATCTGCTGATTCCAGCGTCCTTGGCGGCCTGGGTTAGGTTTGGGGCCGCTGCGATGATGGGCAGGGCGAGCATCTGCCTGCGTGACAGTTTGGGTTTTGTCTCCTCCCGATCTGATTCGTTCAGCTTGGTAGGGTCAGTGGATTTGTTGTCCAGAGGGCTGCTTCCAGGATCCGTCATGTTGCCTCGATGACTGTGTTGCTGTGCGGAGTTTTCGATTGGCCGACCGTGGCGTTCAAAAAGCCGGGGCGGTGCCTGAGGCCCGACCCGGCCTTGCACGAAAAATGATTCTAGTTTCCGGGTATTCGTGCTGATTTGTCCGAAAATCCCCTGGGATTAGTCTTGGGAAGGCTGGTCCAGCCTCTTGGTATCTGGGAAATGGGGTCCCACAAATTGGGTATCCGAAGTTTGATACCCAGGTCCTGATGGAGTGCTGAATCGGGCTTGTTCCGGGCGTTCCCACCCCCGCGATGTTCTGGGCGGGATCGTTTCTACTGGTCGAAATCTCCGTCCGGCTCAAGGGCCAGGTATGTTTTCTCTCCGGACCATTCGGGATTGTGGATGAGGACCAGGTTGGTATCCTTGGTTTCCACCCGGAAGCATAGGTTGCCTTGGAGTTCGTCACCGGGGTAGAGGATTCCTGTCAGGGGGTCTGGATAGACCCCGCAGGCGTTTTTGAAGGTCTCGTAGACGTTGCCGCCGCTCCCGCTGAGCTCAAAGTAGCGTTCGTCGACGTCGATGCCGCCGGCGCCGTGGGTGTTGGCGGCTTCTACCCTCAGTATGAGGATCCTCTGTCCTCTGACCGGCGGGGCGTTGAATTCGTTCTCCTGGAGGAGTCTGTCCCAGGCGCTGGGATCTATGTCCTTGATGGTGACCAGTGCCCCGTCGGTGCCGTGGACGCTGCTGCCGGCCGGATGGGGCCGGTTTTTACCCCGGGTCCGGTAGTTGTCCATGTTGCAGGGCTGGTCATGTCCCAGTATCTCGCCGGGCAGGATGAGCACCCATCGTTCTCTCTCCTACTGGAGGGTGAGGGAGGCGGCGCTGCCGCCGATCTCCTGGGTTTCCCTCTTCAGGTGGTAGCGGACTTCTCCGCTGTCCAGGTCGGCGTCGATTTTAATGCTTTCGATGTTCACCCGTGTCCCTTGGGGCACCTTGGGATAGCCTGGTACGCTGTTCAGCTTGGAGGCGAATTTTTCGAACTCCGTTGTCGTGCATCTTTCTTGGAAGCTGCCCGGGTGCAACTGGTACAGGGCCGGCCAGTTTTTGTCGTTGATCGAGGCGGCCCAGGTGTCGGCAGCCTTTTGGAGCGACCTCTCCTCTTCGGTCTGGACCTGGATCGCCGGTTCCTGGATTTCCTCCTTCGCCGGTGGGGCTAGTACTGGATCAAAGTCGTAATGTCATGTATTTAATGGTCTGACCCTGGATGCTATTCTTGGGAGTGAAGTAGTGTTGTGGGAGGGGCAGCCGTGGTGCGGGAAGTTTACGGGGTCCATCTGAGTGTCCAGGAGAAGGGTCGGCTGAAGAAGATGATCCGTTCAGGCAGGAGTTCGGCCCAGGCAATCACCCGGGCACGTATCCTGCTGAAGACGACGAGGGTTGGACCGCTTCCCGGGTGGCGGCTGCTTTCGACGTATCGGAGCGCACGGTGCGCCGGGCCAAGCGCCGCTACGTCGAGGAGGGACTGGAGGAGGTGCTGCGGCACCACAACTCGCCCACCCCCCACTGCAAGGTGGATGAGAAGGTGGAGGCCCACCTGATCGCCCTGGCCTGCAGTCCGGCTCCCGAGGGTCACGACCACTGGACCCTGCGGCTGCTGGCCGACAAGACGGTGGAGTTGGGCCTGGTGGAATCGTTGTCGTACGAGACGGTGCGGCTGCACCTGAAAAAAACGAACTCAAGCCCCCGTATCAGGTACGGGGCAGGCTCTGGCGGAAGCAGCAGTGGTGCATCCCCAAGGTGAGCGCCGAATTTGTGGCCCACATGGAAGACGTGCTGGAGCTGTACGCTGAACCCTATGATCCCCAGCGGCCGGTGGTCTGCTTCGCCGGTGGTCTGCTTCAATGAGAGTTCCACCCAGTTGCTGGCCGAGACCAGGGAGCCCCTGCCAGCAGGGCCTGGGCGACCGAGACGGGAGGACTACGAGTACGTGAGGGCTGGCACCCGCAACCTGTTCCTTACCTGTGAGCCGAAAAGGGGCTGGCGCCACGTGGCCATCACCCAGCGGCGAACCATGCAGGACTTCGCCCAGCAGATGCGCTGGCTGGTGGATGAGGCCTACCCCGACGCTCCAGTGGTCCGCCTGGTCCTGGACAACCTGAATACCCATAGGGTGGCATCGCTGTACGAGGCCTTTCCGCCAAGGGAAGCTCGACGCATCGCCAAGCGGCTGGAGTTTCACTATACGCCCACGCATGGGAGTTGGCTGAATATGGCGGAGATGGAGTTCAGTGTGCTGGCCCGAGCCTGTCTGCGCGGGCGTAATCCTGACGCGGAAAGCCTAGTAGTCCGTCAGTGTTGGATTGATGGGTAAAGGGACTTCAGCTTGATGCGGGCATCCACGGTGGTAAAGCGCCAGTCCACCCGTACTCCGTCACAGTTGCGCCGGTCCTGCCACGCTGCCACCTCCCGCCGCATCGCGCTCTGGTCGGGAATGCGGCGGTCGAGGCATTGCCGGGCCAGGACGCTGATTCCAATCTCGGCCATGTCCAGCCAACTGCCATGCTTGGGGGTGTAGTGGACCTCCAGGCGTTCGGCGATGCGCCGTGCTTCGGCAGGTTCGAATTCCTCGTACAGCGAGGACGGATGGTGGGTGTTCAAGTTGTCCATAACCAGCACAATACGGTCCTTGTCAGGGTAGTCCTCATCCACCAGTTGCCTGACCACCCGGGCCCAATCGACCTTGGGCCTCCGGTCCGTCACTTCCACCCGGCGCCACCCTTCCAGGGGAGCGAACAACATGAACAGGTTGCTCACTAACAGGTTGCTCACTCCGTTGCGCGCATATTCGTAATCATAGGAGCCCGCTGCCCCAGGCTGGGGCGGACGCGGTTGGCGCGTCTCCTTCACCTGCTGTTTGCTGGTCTCGTCCAGGCAGACCAGAACTCGTTGTCCGCATACCGGCGCTGGTAAACTTCCAGCACGTCTTCCATGGCGCAGACGAACTCGGCGCTGCCCTGGGGCGGGATGCACCAGCATTCCTTCAGCCAGGGCTTGAGTTGGTTTTTTTCAGCGTCTGGCGCACCGTTTCATGGCTGATGCTCGCCACTATCCCGCATTCCACCAGCCGGTCCGCCAACAGCTTCAACGTCCAACCGGACCGGCCCTCCGGCGGTTCTCCGCAGGCCAGGGCAATCAGAGCCTGCCCCGTACTGGATACGGGGTGGGCTTCCCCCTGCCCGTCCAGTCGCTTTGGACGACGATTGAGCTGCTGCTTTCGTCCCAGCGCCGCCTCAATCCCTTCCTCCACACAACGCCGGCGCACCCGCTCCACCGTAGCACGGCCAATCTGCAGGACCCGGGCAATGTCCTCATCCTTCATCGCCCCGTCCCCGTGGCCCTCATCACTCAGGAGCAGGATGCGCCCGTGGGTCTGCCTGTAAGCCTCCCCACGGCCACGGGACACCAGTATCTTCAGTTCCTGCCGCTCCTCCACACTCAGCTTCACCCGGTATCTCTTCATCCCTTTCCCCTCCTCACACGCCCCACTTTTCTGGCCTCTATTCCTTGCTGCAATACACTTGCTCAGTACTCAATTCAAAAATGTCGGACTACTGGAGAGGGCGGTGAATGCCAACGTATCCGAGCGCAACGCAACGGCCGCGGCCATCAACTGGCGCTTTACCGCCAGGGACGCCAGACGGAAGCTC
Organism: uncultured Dehalococcoidia bacterium; assembly: GCA_951812535.1. Classification (GTDB taxonomy): domain Bacteria; phylum Chloroflexota; class Dehalococcoidia; order Lucifugimonadales; family UBA3495; genus CATOSK01. The sequence goes on from CATOSK010000006.1 coordinate 125,183, forward strand.
CACCGCCTCTACCCGTGCCATTCTTGATTTGACGTAACACTAGTCTCGTCAGGAATGTAGGGAGCGCCGCATTCTACACAGAGGCCCCGGAGCTTGGATCTTTCCCTCCTTTGCTGCATCCAGAGGCGTTTTTGGGCTTTGCGCTCCGGTGTCTGGGACCGCTTCAGGTCGTACTCGCGGCGGGTTTCCTTCCTCGCTTCCACCTCTTCCGGTGTCGGCTGGGCCCGTGGCTTTGAGGTCCTAGGCTGGGGCGCAGCTTGGGAGGTGGCCTTCTTCCGGTTGGTTGGCTTCTGGTTGGCCTTGGGTTTAGCGCCGGTCTTCCTGCGGGGTGCTGTGGATTTCTTGGTCCTTCCCTGGGGCTTTGGATCCTTGAAGGTGAAGCGGTCGACAAAAATCTGTCTTTTAGGACGGTTCATCCCGGTCCACCATCTCCCGCCGCCTGGCCGGACTCATGGACCGGACCTCTCCGCCAAGAAATCCCGCTCCACCTTCAGCTGGCCGATCTCCTGGTACAGGCGGGCAATCAGGGCGGAGTCGTTCCTGGCCTTCTGCTCCTTGCCGTTGCCGAAGACCCCGGAGGCGCCATCCAAAAGTGCCTTCTTCCAGGCCTGAATCTGCCCGGGATGGACTTCATGCCTGGCGGCCAGTTGGGCCACCGTCTCCTGGCCCTTCAGCGCCTCCAGGCCTGCCCCTGCGAAGGCAGGGGGCCACCTTGGCCTTGAAGGCCGGGCTGTGCTTCCTGCGTGCTTGCGACATTTCCTGCTCCTTCCGACAGCAACAGCTGTCCTCAGTTTAGGAGCGGGACTCTCACTTCGCCACCCGTCCGAAATCCCGGGTCCACCTCAGAGCCAAATGATGGAGGCCACCTCAGCCTGCTCTGTCCCCGCTCCCGCAAAGTTCAAACATTTACCCGGCAATTTCGATCCTGTATACCTGAATACGTGGTTAATTATGTTTGATATATCTGTGAACAACACTTAATATAGGTCTTATTATACGAAAAACGTCATTATTTACTTTAATTCGTACCGGGAAACCTAAATATAGAACGGAATTACATTATTGAACGGATAAATATAACGTTTAAGTATTATATTGACGTATTTCTTATCGTATTTGTTATAATAATGGCCACGCACTGTAGCGGTCTAGCCGCCGTTCGCTAGGGGTCCGCCGTCGCTGTTTCGGCTTAGAGGAAAGCTTAGCCAATGGTCAGGGACTACGGCCATCTCCACACAACACTCATGAGGAGGCTCGTTGATGCGGTATTTGAGAACGCTCAAACTGGGTTCGGCCTTGGTAATGGCACTGCTGCTCGGGGTAGCTTGTGGGGCATCCGCCCCAGCGGAAGAACCGGCCGCTCCATCCACCTCCGGTTCCAGTTCCGCCTCCGCACCCAACACTGGTTCGGGAACAGGATCTACGGACGCTTCCACTAGCAGCTCCGGCACATCCTCCGGAAGTGCCGCCCCGACCGCCGTTCCCCAAGCCGAGGCACAATCTTCCCCTGCAATGATGGAAGTCAACCCAGGAAAATTAACCATCATGGTGGGAGACTTGGGTAACGAGCGGTTTGACCAAACATTCGTGGGTGGAACACCAGGATTTGGCAACTATGGGTCGATCGTCCATGCGACCCTCATAACTAGTTCGGAGGCAAGAGGTGTGATCCCCGGCATAGCCACCGAGTGGAGCTTGTCCGATGATGGCCTAGCTTGGACCTTTACCATCAGAGAAGGAGTGAAGTTCCATGACGGGTCTGAGCTAACAGCAGAGGACGTGCGGTGGACACTTGATCATAGTTTTGGTCATCAAGCTCCGGAGTACTCCGTCAGTACCACAGCGGCAAGGATAGCTGGCGATCTAAAGAGCATTGAGTTGAGCGGGCCGAACCAAGTAGTGGTGGCTACGACACAGATTCGGTTGGATATTCCTCAACAAGTTGCGGACAATGATCCCGGATATTTTCCTCCCATGCCCAAGAGGGACAAACTGCACGACCCCGAGGTAGAAGCGGAATATGACCTGAACCCGATTGGGGCCGGGTTCATGAGCCTGGCAAGCCACAATAAGGCTTCCAAGATGGGGTTTGAGCGCTTCGATGATTTCTACTACCAGCCCCAAAATGGATTACCCGAAGATAAGCGGGTGAGATTCCAATCGTTGGACATGTTCCTGGTACCCGAGGAGGCCACGAGAGTGGCGGCAATCCGGTCTGGGGAGGCAGATATCGCCCCGGTCAGCATGCAGAGCAAGAAGGCGGTGGAGGATGGTGGCGGTCGCTTGGTGTTCGCCAGTGAGGCTGTGATTTCGCAACCCGGCCTGCAGGGTTGCTGGGAACCTCAGTACCCCTGCCACGACATCCGCGTACGGCAGGCCCTAGACTTAGCCATCGACAAGAAGTTGATACAGAAAACGCTCTACGGGGGTCCTGAAGTCTTCGAGGTAAAGGGGTGGAAGACTGTCAGTCCCAGCACAATTGGGTACACCCCCGAACTGGACCCTTGGCCCGCCGACCCAGACAGAGCCCGGCAGTTGCTGGCGGATGCCGGCTATCCCGGTGGTGAAGGTTTCGGCGAGTTCGTTATCAATGTCCGTCAGGGCACCGCACTTCCGCTTATGATCGAGACTGCCCAACTAGTTGCCGACATGTGGCAGAAGGAGCTGGGCTTGGACGTGGACGTGAGGGTGCTCGAAAGCCAAGACAGCAAGAGAAGGAGGTACGCTGGTGAACTGGCTGGACAGGTCTACTGGGAGGAAAACGATACTCGGGTAGATGCTTCATCTCAAGCCAATTCATACGGCGACCCTGAGAACAAAAGCCGGTGGCATGGGGACCCGGAACTCCACCGCATGGGCCGGGAAGCTTTTCTAATGCTTGACCCTGAAAAACGAGAGGAAGCCCTTACAAAATTGTACCAACGCTACCGGGAAGAAAGTTATCACCTGGGTATCGGGTATGCTAATACTCCTTGGGCAGTGGGACCGCGTGTCGTGTCTTGGGAGCCCTATCCACTGACATTGTTTCCATCTGCTCTTCACAAGGTAACCCTCAAGTAATACCCGTCCAGTTGGGCAGTTCGGCCTCTCGCTCTCGTTTGATAGGGTTTCTATATTGAGCCTCATATCCCGTCACACTGGTGGATGCCGGGGTTGGGGCTCAAGCGGAAGGGAACTCCTGGAGAAGGTCAATGCAACGGTTCATCTTTGTAAGAGTTTTTCAAGGAGTGATCACCCTGCTGATCCTCAGCCTTGCGGTGTTCCTTAGCGTTCACCTGACCGGGGATCCGGCTCTTTACCTGCTGGGCCCCGATGACACACAAAAGGACTATGAACAACTGAAGAAAAACATGGGCTTGGACCGGCCCCTAGCGTTGCAGTATGCGAGCTTCTTGGGGGACATCGTCCGGGCAGATTTTGGCGTTTCTCAACTCCGTGGTCAACCGGCACGACAATTACTCATCGAGCGCTTTCCCGCCACGTTGCAACTGGCCGGAGCAGCCTTCGTCCTTACTGTTGTCGTGGGTATACCTCTGGGCATTTTATCGGCGGTAAAACGGGATTCTATATTCGATCAAATCGGCAAGTTCTTTGCCGTGGCCGGCATCGCGGCGCCCAGCTTCTGGATAGCTATCATGCTCATCCTGTTGTTTGGCGGCATACTGGGGTGGTTGCCCACCTTTGGAGCGGGGGGCATTGACCATTTCATTCTGCCCGCTTTCGTGCTGTCCTGGCACAGCATGGCAGGAGTCGTGCGCCTGGCGCGGTCTAGCATGCTAGAGGTGCTGGACAGCGAATACGTCAAGTTCGCCCGAATCAAGGGGCTCTCGGAAAAGTTAGTGATCTACAAGCACGCCCTGAAAAACGGGGTCATTCCAGTGATGACCTTTTCCGGCTTGACCTTGGCGGGCCTGCTCAACGGCTCGGTAGTAGTGGAGGTGGTCTTTGCCTGGCCGGGTATCGGGCGCCTGATGCTCCAAGGTATCAGTACCCGGGATTTCCCCATCGTCCAGGCCACGGTGCTGACTGCTGGTGCATTTTACATTGCCACTTCGATAATAGTGGATATCCTATACGCATACGTCAACCCCAGAATCCGATACGATTAGCCGGGGAGTTTTTGTGGCATCTTCACTGAACGTAGCTACCAGTAGGATTGACCGATTCCTCGCAATACCCAGGTGGGCCATGCGGGCCCACCTGCCCTGGTTTCCTGTGGCAATCATGGCCATCGTGCTGGTCTGTGCCGCCTTTGCGCCTCTCGTAGCTCCCCACAGCCCCACCGAAATAAGCATGCTGGATGCCAAGCTCGCTCCCGGTGAGAATCTGCGTTACCCCTTAGGCACAGACATCATGGGACGTGACATGGGGAGCCGCCTCATCTACGGCGCCCGCACCGCTCTGTTCATCAGCTTGATAGCTCTGGGCACAGGGGCTTTCGTGGGCACAGTGCTGGGATTGGTCGCCGGTTTCCGGGCAGGGTGGGTCGACATATTGATAATGCGCGCCGCCGATGCGGCCCTGGGCTTCCCGACGATTCTAGTGGCGATGATCATCGTCACCATTTTGGGGGCGGGAATCGGAAACATCATCCTTGCGGTTGCGCTGACCGTTTGGGCCAGGTTCGCCCGAATGATACGGGGCGACGTTCTGGCCATAAAGGAGTTGGACTTCGTCACCTTCGCCCGAATAGCCGGGTTGTCAGTGCCTTTGATAATTTCCCGACACATCTTCCCCAACACGATCAACACCCTGATGGTTATTACCAGCCTGCAAATCGGTCAGGTAATCTTGCTGGAAGCATCATTGAGCTTCCTGGGGTTGGGGTTGCCTCCCGGTGATCCCGCCTGGGGGATCATGGTTTCAGAGGGGCGGTCGGTTATCTTGGACGTATGGTGGCTGGCACTGCTGCCAGGCCTGGCTATAACGGCAGTAGTCCTAGCCTTCAACTTCTTCGGCGACTGGCTGCGTGATACCCTCGACCCGAAGCTGCGCAGGATATAGGCCTGCATCTCGTACCTGTGGGACTCTCCTCAAGTTGACTCCCGCAGGAACCCCATCACCCGGCTCATGGTGCTCTGGGCGGGGCTGTCCATCATTCGCTGGTCCGCCTTGGCCACGGAACCGCCCACTTGGGCGTTCCCTGTCGCAGTGACCACAGTCACCCCGTCCGTTTCTTCCAGCATCACCATCGCGTCGCTGTTGGCGAATCCCAGTCGACCGCTGCCTTCCATCCGCATACGGTAGGAACGGGGCGGGTCCTGGTCCAGCGGGGATACCCTGGCATCTTAGCCCGAATCCATCGAAGGAGTGGGGGTCAAGGGTGTGCTGAGAGCGTGAAAGGGTGCCCCTCTGAATCTGGGATAATGGTTTTGAAACAAGAAACCGACCCCAGAGAAGGAGCACCTTTTGGATGCTACCACGCAACCACCCCGATCGCATCCACGTCGCCTTTGACGACCACCGCCTGGTGGCCAATGCTGGGCTGCTGCTACCCGCCACCCTGGCCCGCCGCTTGGGTCTGAGTGAACTGGTTGACCGGCACCTCGACTTGGGCGATGCCCTTGGGCGGGCCAACGTCGGCGACAAGCTGATGACGCTGGTGGCCTCCGCCCTGGCTGGGGGCGACTGCATCGACGACGCTGACGCGTTCCGCGCTGGCGGGACCGAGCAGGTGTTGGGCTGTACGGTCAAGGCGCCGCCCACTTTGGGCACCTCCTTGCGTAGCTTCAAACGGGGGCACGTGCGCCAGTTGGACCGGGCGAGCCGGGAATTGGTGGCACAAGCCTGGGCCGCCGGGGCCGGACCCAGGGATGCGCCCCTGACCATCGGCCTGGACTCCACCATCTTCGAGACCCACGGTCTGGCCAATGAGGGATCCCGCCGCCCTGGCTGCACCCTTGGCATGGCAATCACCCGCTGCTACCCGTGGTCGCAAGGGAGGTGCTGATGGCCCGCCTGAGTCAGGGACGAGCCAACACGTCGCGAGGCACGGGCCAGTTCCTGCGTGAAACCATCAGCCGCGTGCGATATACCGGAGCCACCGACCTATCCACTGCATCGCTTTCAATCATTTTGTTGATTTTGCTCCTGCGTCAGCCTACATCTGCAAAACCTCTGGTGACGCACCATACTCGAGCGCATGGTCCATGGGTGTTTCTCCGAAATTATCCTTCGCGTTAACGTCCGCGCCCGCGTCGATCAATATGCGTACAGCCTCCGGTCGACCGTTATAAAGCGCCTGACGAAGCGGCGTAAATTCACCGAACTTCGTTTTAGGGTTGACGTACGCACCCGCGTCGATCAACATGCGTACAGCCTCGACCGAACCACCACCATCACGTGGGAGCGCAATAAAGATCGGCTTGGCAAAAACTCCGCTACTCGCGTTAACGTCCGCTCCTTCATCGATCAATATGCGTACAGCCTCGGACGAGCCGTGGAACAACGCGTAATGAAGTGGAGTTATTCCATCCGACTCCCGCGCGTTGACGTCTGCGCCCGCGTCAATCAACGTGGATAGAGCCTCGGACGACCCACCATTAACGGCAACCAACAGAGGCGTATTTTCATTCGAGTCTCTCGCGTTGACATCCGCCCCCGCTTTGATCAGCGTCCGTACAGCCTCGACCTCACCATCATGACTCGCGTAATGCAGAAGTGTTCGGCCCCCAGTGTCTCTTGCATCAACGCCCGCCCCCTTCTCCGTCAATTCCGGTAAGGTTGAGGTGGACCCGGGATTTCGGACAGGTGGCGAAGTGAGAGTCCCGCTCCTGAACTGAGGGCAGCTGTCGCTGTCGGAAGGAGCAGGAAATGTCGCAAGGACGCAGGAAGCACAGCCCGGCTTTCAAGGCCAAGGTGGCCCTGGAGGCGCTGAAGGGCCAGGAGACGGTGGCCCAACTGGCCGCCAGGTACGAAGTCCATCCCGGGCCAGATTCAGGCTTGGAAGAAGGCTCTTACGGAGGGCGCCTCGGGCGTCTTCGGCAACGGCAAGGACCAGAAGGCCAGGAACGACGCCGCCCTGATCGCCCGCCTGTACCAGGAGATCGGCCAGCTGAAGGTGGAGCGGGATTTCTTGGCGGAGAGGTCCGGTCCATGAGTCCGGCCAGGCGGCGGAAGATGGTGGACCGGGAGCACCCATCCCTGTCCCTGGTGCGGCAGTGCGCGCTGCTGGGGGTCAGCCGTTCCAGCATCTACTACCGGCCCCGGGCTGCCTCGGAAGAGGACCTGTCCCTGATGGGCGAGATCGATCGGCAGTACCTGGACACGCCCTTCTACGGGTCCAGGCGGATGAAGGCTTGGCTGGAGCGGCGTGGGATGGGGGTGAGCCGGAAGCGGGTGCAGCGGCTGATGCGCGCCATGGGGCTGCGGGCCATCTACCGGCGGCCCAGCACCAGCCGCCGGTCGCCGGAGCACCAGGTCTATCCCTACCTGCTGCGGAATGTCAGGATCACCGAGCCCAACCAGGTGTGGGCCGCGGACATCACCTACCTGCCCATGGCCCGCGGGTTCCTCTACCTGGTGGCGGTCATGGACTGGCACAGCCGGTACGTGCTGACCTGGCGGCTGTCCAACACCCCCCGATCGGGGTCGGGGGCAGGCTCTGGAGGTCGGCTTCTGCACCGAGGCGCTGGAGGAGGCTCTGAGCCAGGGCCGCCGGAGGTGTTCAACACTGATCAGGGGAGCCAGTTCACCAGCCTGGAGTTCACCCAGGTCCTCAAGGAGCGAGGGGTGAGGATCAGCATGGACGGGAAGGGTCGGTACCAGGACAACATCTTCGTGGAGCGACTGTGGCGGACGGTGAAGTATGAGGAGGTGTACCTGAAAGCCTACGCCAGCGTCCTGGAGGCCCAGCGGGGGCTGGCAGACTACTTCCGGTTCTACAACCGGCTCAGGCCCCACCAGGCCCTGGGCTACCGGACTCCGGCCGAGGTCTTCCATGGGGACCACGGTGTGGTAGAAGGGGACTCTAATGAAAGGAGGTGTTCACCGGAACAGGGAACCGAATCACTGGCAGGAGAGCCGGGATTCTCACTTAACTCGGCCCTGATTCTGTCCAACTGATGGGGTCCACCTCATGCGGGAGAAGCGGACAGACATGACGAGGCGACTGATCCTATGAACTTCTAGCTAACGCACAGACTGCCCAACGACATGAACGAACTTGCTAAATTGTTCCCCCGCCGACCCTTGGTGCTGTCCGTAGCAGCATGGACGTTCTTTTTCGCCCTGCAGATTGTGTTTCTAACGATCGTCGCGTACGAGAGATATGACCCACCCGCAGAATCCCGCCTGTTGCTGGATCGCGTGTGGTTCGTATACACGGAGTTGCCTCGTGCGTTGCCTATGGCCGCTGTATACGCAGTTTGCGCGGTTTTTGCGGTCCAAGTGATTGGCCGATTCATCGCACACGACAATCCCGATAACCCCACTATCGGGCAGTTGTGCCAATCGCTGAAGGAGCGACCAGTCAAGGCAATAACGTGGATGGGAATCAGGTTGGTGTTTCTGCTTGCCTTGGCGGGGTTATTCTTTGGTCGGTGGGTGCCTCTGCCGCCCTGGGTCGGTTTTGTCTCGGCATGTCTTGCGGGGATCCTCCTCGTTCCGCTCTTCATCTCCTCGTGGTTCGATTGGGTAGTCAAGGCAGCAACAACGGAGGAAGGCAAGGAAACCGGCTGAAAGCTGGGCAACGCTCTGTTGAAGCACGTCCCCGCAGCCACAACGGAGCCGCGCTGGTGGGGAGTCTAGATTTCTTAATAATTCCCGCCCTACTCCAAAAATCGACCGAAGGATGGTCTACGCCTCCGCGTCTGATGTCCCGTAGCGGATGCCTACGGAAACCTCGGCGAGCATCCGAAGTTCAGCAAGGAGACCAAATGGACTTACAATCAAAGCTTCACCAGATGACCACACTCGTGACCGCCAAGACTCCCGGAGGGAATAGCCGTGGTTCGGGATTCTTCTATAGCGTACCAGGCCAGCCAACCCCGAACCAACCACTAGGTCCACCGGACGAGAGGGGACGCAGATACCAATACGTCCGTGTCGATATCTGGGTAATCACAAACCGACACGTCATCATGTCCACCCAGAATGATGGAACCGAGACACGCCCATCCCTGGTGACGGTCCATCTACGGAGCCGGGAGCCATCCGGGAACCCGGGTTGGACTCCCATTACTGTCTCTCGTGCCGACATCAACGAGCGCGTCAAGTTGCATCCCAACCGGACTGTGGAGGTGGCTGCGATAAACGTGACCGATGCGATGATGCGGGAAATGAGTGCAAACACCGACCGGCTTAACTATGCCTCACCGTTTATGTTCAAGCGCAATTTGCATCCCGATGCCAACAAGATGATTCAGATAGAGGCGTCCGACGATGTGTTGGTCGTTGGATATCCGAGAGGGTTCCATGATGACGCAAATCTGTTCCCAATCGTTAAATCTGGGATCGTGGCCTCAGGGTGGGGACTATCGTTCAGGGGACAACCATGCTTCCTTATTGATGCCAAATTATTCCACGGGTCATCCGGGAGCGCGGTGATCTCGAAGCCCACCAGCTTGGCGATGAAGGATGGTCAACTCCTCAAAACCGAGGATGACGTGAAGGCGTTTGTGCTCTTGGGAGTTTACTCCGGTTCTCCCCATACATGGACCGAAACAGTGAAGGCGGGCGATCTTGATTTAGGGACAGTTGCGGAACACGACCTTGGCCTCGTATGGTATCCCGAAACTATAGAAGAGACCTTGGCAGCGGGGGTGGAACCAGGGTGACGCCGGAACGGGAGTCTAGGCTTCTTAATAGTTCCCGGAGAAGGATATGTTGGAGTTTCTCACCTTTCTGTTCTTCGTGGTCATGGTCCTGGGTTTTCTTTTCGGGATAGGCGCTACAGCCAAAACGGACTCATCTGTTGGACCCGTGCTCTTAGGAACAGGGTTTGTATCGGGGATAGCTGCCTTCGTGCTTCTTTGGTTTCTCTTGAACTGATGAGATTCCAACGGCGTCGAGCGGCACCCGTATTAGAGAGTCATAGGCTGACAAGATTCCTCGGAGTTCTGTAAATCCGCTGGTTTAGCGGGCTGGATAATTCCCGTCATGTCCCCCCCGGTCCCCTGGTTTGGTTGGCGTAACCGAGGTTGCGTCGATGTTCAAGGTCCCGCCTTCAGGGCGTTCCACGCCAGCTCACAACCCGAATAGGGCAGCCTTGGCGGATTTGAGTTCAGAGAGGGTGTATCGTGAAAACCCAACCGGCGAGTTCCTCACCCCTGGGGTTGGTGCCCAAAGCACAGGTTAGGTCAACTGCGTCTTGGTCGTAATAAGGTTCCCCCTGAAACTATCCGACACCTACGTACTTCTTCATCCCCGCCCGCGCGATTACGATATCGCCGGGTTCAATTTCGAACCAGAACTGAAGCAACATCCTCAAGCCGTGGTCCATGCCGTAGGCTGAGCCGGTCCTCCATTTCGGTTCAGCGCGTTCTCTCCACAGTTCGACCAGATCCACATTGGACTCTGCCGCCTTGCCCAAGTCCCATCCGATAGAAATCACTCCGTGCTCAAGGTCGTATTGCCAGCCTCCTTGGGTGTGCGGTTATTCCTCACTCACCCCGGAGCAACACCGATCGCAACGCACCTCTCCTCATTTTTCAAATCGTGGTCGCGGCCACGTTCAGTAACGGAATGCTTGATTGGCGAATCAAAACGATCATTTCCGGCTCATCTCCCGCCCCTCCCACGCTGGGGACGGCGTTTCCACGGAAACGAATTCCGGTCAGCGGGGGACACCGGCGGTGCTGGTTTCCGGAATCCAGCCCAGAACCGGTCCACCTCGTCCACCAGGAGCTGCGTATTCCTGGGCTCCAGCGGGGCCTCCTCGGGCCGTCGCCTCCCGCGGCTCACTTCCTCACCTGCGGGCGCTGCCGCGCTGTGGGCTCCCGCCGACAGGCCGTACGCACCTGGACGCCATGGAGGGCGGCGGTCGGCGCCAGCGCGGCGGGGATGTCCACCCCCTGGGCGACCAGCTGCTCGCACCAGTCCACAATCTCCAGATCCTCCTTCCGATCCCTGTTCCCCAGGAGCTCCCGACGCCGGCGGCCCTGGTCCATGTCGTACAGGCAGTCGCTGTAGGGGCAGGTGAAGCAGCTCGGGCGGTGGTACTCGCATCCCTTGTCCGCCAAATTCGGGAGATGGATCGTCGGACCCCGGGCCTTCAGTTTCGTCATGTCGCCTCCGTTACGCCACGCCCACTTGGTGGGGATGGGGCAGGCGTGGGCCAGTCCTTGGAGCGTATCAAGCAACGATGCTCTGCCGGGCCATTCCAGTTCCGTCCTCGTCCTGGGCGCCGCGCCCTGCGGGAGATGCCGCCGAGGTTGACGGTCTGGCGCACCGTTATTCCCCCGGTGCAACCCGTTCACCCTGGGTGGCCACCGCGACGATCCCGCAGCGCCGGCAGACCCAGACATGGACCATCCCGCCGAAGTCGGTGACGGTGGACGGCAGGGACCTCATCCGGTCCACCTGGTTGCACCTGGCGCAGGCCGGAGCCGTCATGTATTCCTCGACCAGGTGCCCAGCCCGAACTTCTCCTTGACCGCGTCGACGAGCTCCTGGCGGATCCCCGCCTTCACCTTTTCCCGGTTGCCAGCGGCCTGGCCAGCGGCCTCGGCAACCACGCGCCGGAGTTCCCGCACCATTTCCATCTCCGTCATCGTTCCTCCTTTCAGTCCATGGCCACGAGGTGGACACGCAGCGAGAGATAAGGATCCTCGGAGCCGGCTGCGGTCAGGTGGTCCAGGCGGGTCAGCACCGACGGGATGAAGCCACAGGCCGGCTCCGTCCACGACTGCCCCTCCAGCCAGATGTCATCCATCTCCTCGTTGTCGCACTCCCACCGGTACTGGAACTGCTGCCAGAAGTGGTCCCATTCACCCGGGTCCCAGTGGATGTGCTTGTGCTCCAGCGGGGCTGCCACGGCTACCTCCCCACCGGCCGCCTGGCCGGATCCGGAAGCGTGGCCGCGGAAACTGCCCTGCCGGTGACTTTCCCGTCCTCGTCGATGGGAGTGGCGAACACGCCGCCCTGGACGAAGCAGGGGCCCTCCCTGCAGTCCAGCACGAAGGGCTTGGCCCGCTGTAGCAGGAACCACGCCCGCCGGTTGCTCCGGCCAACTCGGGGGAACCCGTCCAGCCTGTCAACGTCACCTGTCGCTTTCGCCATGATGACCTCATGGTGTCGACGTTCTGAGGAGGCTGGTATGACCCCGGTGCTCACTCTCCTGGTGAGTGGCCTTTCCCCCTGAGCAGCCCACCATCTCTCACGGGGTTTCTGCGTTTCACAGGATCCCGTCCCGCAGACGCCGGGTAGGCCCACCGAGACGCTGACGCTGTCGTCGTCCTCCAGCTGGGACAGGGCGCAGTCCAGGCAGAGGACGTAGGTCACGCCGCCGACCACCATGACCACCGCCTGGGCGACGGACAGGGGCTGGTGGCAGGTGTCGCACTCGGGGCGGGTTGTCGTCATGAGCTCCTCCCATTCATCTGCAGTCAACCATATGTCCGCCGGTCAGGATGGTTGCTGTCCGGAGCGTCACCCGCCGCTTCCGGCCCAGGCCAGCTCGGCCGTCAACGCCGACGGTCACACTTGCCTGACGGTCCCGGCGTCCCGTTCGGAGCCGGACGGCCACCAGGGCGACGGCGACCATCCCTAGAACCAGGAGACCCAGGCACAGAACCGCCATGAGGGCGACTGCCACTTCCTCGCCTTCGCTGCGCAGCACCGGGTGGATGCCCAACAGGCCCATCCCCAGCCGGACCGCCAGGACCAAGCGCGACGCCGGCCATGCCGGCCAGCACGGAAACTTGACCCAATGTCGCCGATGGGGAGTTGACCCTCTGTCTCCGCCCGCCATCTGCACCTGGTCGTCGGGGAGGGACCGACGGCGTCCCAAGACCTTGCCCCGGGGTCTTCCGGCCGCCACCCACGCCGCCATGCTGAGCCTGGGGTGAAGGCCCAACCGTTGAGGAAGACCACGGCAATCCTGCCGTGGTTCCGTCTCATCAGCTTGTGGAGCATTGTGATATACTATGAATATAATATCATGTTTCTTACTTCATGAGTTAGGATTCACATAAATGGGTCTTGAGAAAATCGGTTGATGGGACTTGCTGACTTGCCGGGGTGGGACTTCATTACCAACCACGGCGGTGTGCTGGTGGCCGTGTTCCGCCAACCCAGGGTCACCGCCAGAGAGATTTCGCAGCAACTTGGCATTACCGAAAGGACCGTGCTCAAGATCGTCGCCGAGTTGGACGAAGCGGGGTATATAACCAGGTCCCGACAAGGGCGAACCAATACCTATGCGGTGAACCAGGACCGGCCCCTCCATGAACCTATATTGAAGGATATAGCCGTGGGGGATTTGCTGAGCATCCTCAGGGCCGGGTCCGTGGAGATGGGAACAGACAGCCAATTCCCCGATGCCCGAAAATCTAGGGAGTCCACAAAGGATGGTGGTCCATGAGTTTGATGTTCTGGAAAGCTTCAAAGTCCCGGGTGACGACGCCGGCAATCAACAAGTACTTGATCTCCGAGTTTCGGATCGGGCCTGGATTGCTCGCCAAACTCCGGGTGTTGGAAAAGAACGGGAAATTCTCCAATCGAAGGGTGAGGATGGTCAGAGTCTTCGATCCTGAACAGGTCTCCACCGGCGAGGCATCCAAACTGAAATACGACGACCTCAAGTCGACCGGAAACGAGCAGGCTCTTCGATTTGAAGGGCGCTTCGAACGGGACGGGTCCCTCTACCTGGCTGACCGGCGGCCAAAGGAGAGACACAATCGCTGAGATGCAAATCTACCTGAACCTGAAGCATTACTGGGAGTCGGTGCCTATGGAGGAAGTCAAGCAGTCATTCCAGGATTGGTTCGACCGGGGAGCCTCGGAGGACTACGAGACGAGGATCCGCCACGGCTTCATGGACCAAGCCGATTTCACCGGCAGCGCGGAGAGCGTGGCGGCATCGGACGAGAACGTGTTTCTGAGCGCATCCCTGTACCGGCTCCGCAGCAGCGGCAATGACCCCGGCGTCCTGGTGCGCGACAGAGAAGACCCCTTCTGCGAGATGATCGCGAAATTCCCCAGGGCATCGAGGAAGGGGATACCCATGAGCGCATGTTATCCAGCAGGAGGTAACGCAGGAGGTAACCAAGTGGCTGCAGTAGAATTTATCGACCACACCACAGAACTCGAAACCGCCGATGGCCAGACCGACACCACACTTTCCCAGGAAGTCGAGCAATTCCTCGAAGAGACCCGTCGGCCCCAGGCTTCGGACCGGCCCCAACCTGGTCACTGGTACTATCGGGCCCCTTGCCCGGGCGTCCGGTACTACTCCTTCCAGCACGTCCAGGATGCGTAACCGGCGGGATTGCGCTCAACCGTCCAACACTTGAGCAGGGCCAAAAGAGAGGAGCGCGGGATTGATTCCCGCGCTCCTCTCTCTTTTTGTCCCAGGACCAGCACGTCGACCATCTGATGGCCCACTCACGGACCAGGAGGAAGAAGCGCTTGGCCTTCCTGCCCTTCTGGGGCGACCTGTCCGCCGGTGGTCGCATGACCCCTGTGGGCGACGCGGACACGCTTCTCGCGTGGTTCCCGTGAAAACAAAAGAGGCCCCGCCTCCCTGAGAGATGGCGAGGCCTCCTATCGGGTCAGCAGGGTTGCTTAATGGACATGGCCTGTGTGGCCGCGCTCGTGGGGGTCGTGGGCGTGAGCCTCCAGGCCCATGCCCAACCGGACCGCGCTACGACGGCCGTGCCGACCAGCAGGGCGGTGAAAAGGTGGCGTTCCAGCATCCCTCCCCCAATCCGCTGGCTACAGCCTCTTCACCCAGTCGTAGTGGCTGGAATGGGCAAAAGTATAGCTTCCTGCCAGAAAGAATAAAAACGGGTTTTCCAGCCACCCCCTCAGGCACAAATGGCGGGCATTTCCAGCCCTGGCCGTAAACAGGGCTGTTTCCAGCCAGGGCGATCGGTTGGGGCGTCGCGCCGGTGAAGGAGTTCCGCCCCACGACCCTCATGCTCCTGGAACAGCGGGGCCTGCCCGCTCCAGAATCCGTCAAGTCCACATACAGGAGCCGGCCCTGGGGCTGAACGGATCGTCCCATCAGCACGGCCCCCTGGGGTGGCCAGGTTTCGGGCTGGAAGGTCGGCCTCACCGGCGGCCGTGATGCCGGAGGCAGCTGACCATGAAGGCCAGGCAGATCATTCATAAAAAGAGCCAGGAGCCGACTATCCATCGGCTCCTGGCTGGCGTTCAATACCGGCTCGGCCATTCCCCGATGGGAAACCCGAATGCCGGTTGGCGGCCCGGTCAGCAACTCTGCCTGTTCTCAGGGCGGCTCTGATTGCGGGAAACGAATCAGGCTGCGGCAGCGTCACCCACCGGGCCGACCATGTCACCCGGCCATCTATGGTTCAGCGTGATCAGCGAAACCACTTCCCACCTCCGGTGCTGACGGGCTTGGCGCCCCTCGGTTCGCAACGACTGGGTGTCCCGTCCACCCCAGCGTTCACAATACATACTATACCATACGACAATAACAATAACCACGCGTTTCTGCCTCAGTTATGTCCCAAAACATCAACGGCAGGGGAATCTCTCCAGACTGGCCTTGGACGGGGCGGTTCCTGCTTTCAGAACCCCGCGCCAGAGCACCCCGGGATTGGCAGGATGCCCCGTGCAACCTACTGGCCAACCGGCCGGGGCCCTGAGTAAACAATTTCCCGCCCGTTTACGGCCTGAATGGGCCGATGGTTGAATCCGTTATGCAGATTGGCGATGGCATTAACCTGCTCCTGAGAAATGGTCCTTATCTCCCGAAGCACGTACCAGACCACTTCTTCGGAGCAGGGCGGGGTGGTCAGAGATCCCTGGTAGCGGTAGTAACCAAGATCTGTCGGAAGGAAGTCGGCGGCGTTGAGGGTGAAGCCCGAATGGGTGGATTGGCCGGGTTCGGGATACGATTCCAAAAGTGCCCGCACAACCGGGTCGGCCTCCCCCAGCCGGAAGATCTGGCCCACCACGCCAATGGAACCGTCCTGCTGACGGTGGACCAGGTGCATCTCCGCCGCGAAGAATTGCCGGTCTATCCGGTGTTCGGCGTGGGCGTGAATATGCACTGCGTCCAGAGCGTAAGTCAGGTCTCCCACCGTCAGGGTATTGCCTTCCCCGTACTCCACTTCAGCGATTCTTCCATTGTGGCTTATTTCCCGGGCGTTCCGGCTGTAGTTGAAGATGAGCCCGGGAGCGGATGGGGGCACTTCGGGACCGGTGACGCCGTGATGCCCGGTCAAGGCCGGACCCAGGATCGGCCCTACACTCCCGAGGAACAAGCGGCCGCGGGGGATGCAAGCGCGGCCCTGGGCAATACCACCTTCGACATCTACCTGAACGAGAAGGCTTTCTGGCGGAACATCCCGGCGAACGTCTGGAACTACAAGCTCGGAGGGTACCAGGTCCTCAAGAAATGGCTGTCCTACCGGGAGAGCAAGGTACTGGGCAGGCCACTGCTCCCCGAGGAGGTGCAGCACTTCACTGACACGGCGCGGCGGATCGGCGCGATTCTGCTGTTAGTGAATCGGGCATGAAACGCTCTTTCTTACCCAGTGGCGGTGGCCGCCGGGTAATTGGGCGAAACGTTTCATCCGTCGAAGGTGGTTATCCGCTTCCTACACGTCAGCGCCCAACTCAATGCTCTCCCAATCAGGTAGGGCCCCACTGTCTATGACTTTCATGAGAGACCCCTTGAACAATTCTTGCGACCTCTCAATGTATTGTCGCATAGGAATATTTTCCCCATCCACGTTTACATGCTCCGGCAGTGTTCCTTCGTGGACAGCCCGGGAACGAAACTCGTAAATCTGCCGGAATTCCTTGATCAAACACTTCCGTTTCTCTAAGCTCTTTCCCAAATGCAGCGCAGCCCGAAGCCTGAATCGGAAGGTCAGTTGCTCCGAGAAGCCGCGAAGGTAAAACGACTCCATCGCTATTCCTAGATCAATCATCTTGTCCACATAGCCCTGATGAGTCATCGAGTTCATCCAGCGGTCAATGGGTATTCGAAGTGAATCCTCCACTTCCTGGGGAAGACCGATGATTTTGTTATAAAGGGCAGCCCCGTCGCGGATTTGGTCTTCGGAGAGCGTCGTTGAGGAACCCCCCCTCAATGACGAGGAATATCCTGAGCCAGGACTTATTCGCAGATCGAATATGTGCTCGTCACTCATATGCGTCCACCTCATCGCAGATAGCACCGGGTACCCTCCGACCAAGGTCAACGCTTGGAAGAATTTGCCAGGATGGAAGTTTGGCTGTTGGACACTGCGAACCATTATCTTGAAGTGCTTATCTGGAGAAGACTGGAATGTGTAGTCCTGCTCTGGTTTGTGCAGGACGGGAGACACTGACATATCCACCTTGAGAAGAGTCTTGGAAAGGAACTCGGTTGGATCCCTTCCAAATAGAAGAGGCAAATAGCCTGGTAGCTGGTTACCGTTGTTGGAAAGCGGCACTAGGGATATCCCGTCAAAGACCTCCACTTCGTTGTCGACCTTGAGTCCAGTTAGCAGGAAGTATTCTTCGTACGGGAGATATCCCCAGGACACTTCTTCGTAAAAAGCCCTCGCCGCAGTCTGAGGTGTGCCGACAATGGCCGCCTTTAGAAGACTCTTGAGAATGTCGTCAATTGAATTTCCATTTCCCAAACCACCGAAGATAGCGTAGGTCGCTGCGTAGGTCCTGTCCTCATGGAGGAATTGCTCCAGTTCGTTCCTCAGTAGATCTATGATAGCCTCTCTGACGGCGAAATCTCCGATGCGCGGCTCATAGCGGAATGTATCCAGGCGTATATCCGGACGGTGTCTGTTCCGATAGCTAAGCACTCTGAGACGATATTCGTTTGGGCTCAGCATAAAGGATTCCCCCAGGGTAATTGTCACGGTCTTCAGCGCTTCCTGTAAGAGCGTTGCCAGCTTGTGTTCGTTTTCTGGGTTCATGAGTTCGATCCCCTCAGTTGGTTCCACCCCGTCAAGTCCACCACCTCTCCATCCATGATACCGAAGGCAGTACCGCTTCAAACAGACCAACTCTTTCGTTGCCTTGGCTTAATCACACCGTTGGATGTGAGGGTTCAGCGTCCACCCGGGTATCGAGGTTCACTAGCCCCGCTTCCTAAACTAAAGCCAAGGTGAAATGTACATATCGCTAGACCGCACTGCCGGTCGCCCCCGGTTGGGGCGTAAAGGTGATGTGAGGCGCCGTGGAGTCCTTGAAATCGTCTTCAAGACCCCCGAAATGCACATCTCACCTTGGTATCAGTTTAGAGGGCGAGCCAGAAACGTCGCAGACCCTCGCTCTTGGAATGTGCATTTCACCTTGGCTTGGGTTTAGGGCCGGGTAGTGCACCAAACGCCTGGTTTCCCCGCCCACGCGGGGATAGACCCAGCGGCCTCAACTCAGGCCAACTTCGCGG
The DNA here is from genome assembly GCA_951812535.1 of uncultured Dehalococcoidia bacterium. Lineage (GTDB taxonomy): Bacteria > Chloroflexota > Dehalococcoidia > Lucifugimonadales > UBA3495 > CATOSK01. The sequence continues at coordinate 143,715 of CATOSK010000006.1, forward strand.
CGGTTCCCCACCCACGGAGAATACGTTTATGGAACAGAAGCGGACTGAACCCCTGCCCCCCGGCGTGTTAAAGTCACCTGGTGCGGATTAGTTTCCCTCTGGGCATGACTTCCACTGACGGCAGGAGAAGACTGCCTCCGTGGGCCTTGGTATGGCCAGCCTCCCTGGGCGTTGCCCTCCTGCTCGCCGCCTGCGGCGTTGGGGCCAGGGGAGTGCCGGAAGAATCCCTGACCCAGGGCCAAGCCGTCTACCAACAGAACTGCGCGGTGTGCCATGGTTCCCTTGCGGAAGGGCAGCCCAACTGGCACATCCGCAAGGCGGACGGGACCCTGCCTCCCCCGCCGCTCAACGGCGACGGCCACACCTGGCATCACGGGGACGGCACCCTGTACGTCTACGTTAGCCAGGGCGGGGCCGCCTTTGACTCTCCATCCCTGCCGGACTACAGGAGCGGCATGCCGGCTTTCGGAGACTCCCTTTCTCACGAGGAGATCGTTTCCGTCATCAACTACGTCAAGAGCCTGTGGGGCGGCAAGGAGTTCCGGGGAGCGGTGAAGCGGGAGTCCCAAGCAGAGGTCAGCAAGAGGGACCCGTTTCCCGAAACAGCTCCCTAGTATTACAACGACAGTTTGTCTGATAGGATGACAGCGAGGTTGGGGAAGGCTTAATCGGGTGAGGCAGGGAAGTGGATGCGGCGGCTTTCGGGCAGGTATACCAGGACTTTCAGGAGTTTCACGCTTATTTCGCTGGGCTGTTTGGCCGGAGAGAGACGCGGGAGCGTAGCGGCCATTATCTGCAGGCCCTGCTGGTGCAATCCGGGGAGCGCCGGAACGCAGAGAATCTGTCGGAGACGGTTCCCGAGTCGGCTCGGGGGATGCAGCGGTTTCTCACCGACTCTCCCTGGGACGATGACGCTGTCATAGGGCGGCTGCAGGAATATCTGGCTCCTCTGCTGGGGCACCCCGATGCTGTGTGGGTGCTGGACGGCATCGACTTTCCCAAGCAGGGGAGGAAGTCGGCGGGAGTGGCCCGGCAGTACTGCGGGAGACTGGGCAAGGTGGCCAACTGCCAGGCTGAGATGTTCCTGGCCTACGTGAGCCCGTTGGGCCGGGCGCTGGTGGACAAGCGCCTGTATCTGCCGGAGAGTTGGACCTCGGACGAGGACCGTTGTGCGGCGGCTGGGGTTCCAGAGGAGCGGCGGAGCTACCGGTCGAAGACGGAACTGGCTCTGGAGATGCTGGAGCGGGCAGTGGAGTCGGGCCACTTGCAGGGCGGGTGGGTCGCCGCAGACGACGCCTTCGGCATGTCGCCGTCCTTCCGCGACGGGTTGGCAACGCTGGGAATGCACTACGTCCTGGACATACCTGCCGGCTTTACTGTGTGGCCGGTGGAGCCCGAGTGGACCACTCCGGTCTACCAGGGACGGGGTGGCCCTCCCAAGCCCAGGCTGGTGGCCGGACAGCGGCGCACCATGGAGCAGCGGGCTGCTGCCATCCCCGAGGATGCCTGGCGGGAGATAACGGTGGCCCAGGGGAGTCAGGGGCCCAGGATTTACCAGTTCAGCGCCCAGCGGGTGCGGGCCACCAAGAGGCGCAAGCCCGGCGAGGAGGTCTGGGCCGTCTACCGCCGGAACCTGGACGGCAGCGAACCCCGCTACTACCTGTCCAATGCTACGGAGGATACGCCGTTGGAGACCCTGGCATACGTGGGCGGTTCCAGGTGGCGCATCGAAACGGAGTTTGAGACGGAAAAGGGCGACGTGGGGATGGACGAATATGAGACCCGCACCTGGGCGGGCTGGCATCATCACGTGGCACTGTGCCTGGTAGCGGGAGCCTTCCTGCTGAGCCTGCAGCAGGCTTGGGGGGAAAAAGATGCCCCGGATCACCCGTCCCCAAGTCTACAGGGTAGTGCGGGAGATGCTGCCCCGGGACCGGTTCGGGCCGGATGAACTGCTGAGATGGCTGGAGCATACGCAGTGTAGCAACGAGCGAGCCAGCCGCTCCCACGCCAAGCGCCGGTCCGCTTTGTACGCATCTCGGACTGTCCCACCCTGAACTGTCGTTGTAATACTAGGCCCGGTCACCTCGACAGCCCTTGGGGACGCCGGAACCGTCTGGGTCCCAGCGAACAATCAGGACGAGGAGCAAGGCATGAGGCAGCCTGATTCAGGCCATCCCAGGGTGATTTCCCACCAGGAGGCGGCGGCCATCGCCGCCGAGGTACGCCACCTGATGCGGTCCGGCTACGAGTCCCTCGCCTGGGAGCGTCTGCGAGCCCTGCATCCCGCCGACATGGGGGCGATACTGACGGCCCTCCCCCGGGCCAGCCGGGACTCTCTCCTCCGGGTCATGGGGCCGGATTCCGTCGCCTGAATGCTGCGGCAGATGAACCCGGTGCAGGCGGGCAGGGTCGCCGCCCGCCTGGGCTCCCGGGCCCTTTCCGGCATCCTGGAACAGGTGAACCCCCGGGCAGCTCTGGGAGTCCTGCTGCGGATCCACCCCCGACATGCCCGACAGGTCTCCCGATCCCTGGAGCAACCGGTGCCGGACACCGACCTGCTGGTCCACCCTGCCGGTACTGCCGGGGCCCTGATGGTGCCCGAGTTTCCCTCGGTCCCCGTGGGCGCCCAGGTGTCCCAGGCGCTGGCCAGCCTCCGGGACCTGGGGGAAAACCGGCACGAGTTCAACCGGGTCTACGCCGTGGAGGAGGACGGAAGCTTGGCGGGGCAGATCACCATGGTGGACCTGGCCCTGCTGCCGGAGAGGACCCCGGTTCGGGACGTGATGGACCCGGTGCCGGCCACGGTCATGGTGGACACCTCCGCTGGGGAATGCGCCCGGCTCCTCCGTCACTACAACGTGGTGCAGCTTCCAGTGGTGGCTGACGGCAGGCTGGCCGGGGTAATCCCCCTGGACTTTCTGCTCAGCGCCGTGGTGGAGGAGGACACCAGGGAAATGCTCAACGTGGGCGGGGTGGCCGGTGAGTCCCGGGAGAACCCGGTGTTGTCGGCCGTCCGCACCCGTCTCCCCTGGCTCACCATCAACCTGGCCACCACCTTCCTGGCGGCGGCGGTCATCAGCATCTTCGAATCCACCCTGGCCCAGGTGGTGATCCTGGCAGCCTTCCTGCCGGTGGTGGCGGGACAGGGCGGCATCGGCGGAACCCAGACCCTCACCATGATCGTCCGCGCCATGGCCCTGGGGGAGTTCGTCGGAATCGGCGCCCCCAGGCTGCTCGCCCGGGAGGCGCTGCTGGGACTGCTCCACGGCCTCTTGCTGGGTGTGCTGGTCGGAATCATCGGCCTGCTGTGGACCCGGAACCCGGGACTGGGACTGGTGCTGGGGTTGGCCATGGCCGGCAACATGGTCATCGCCGGCGTAGCGGGAGCGGGAGTGCCCCTTTTCCTGCGAAGAATCGGCGTGGACCCGGCGGTGACCTCGGCGGTGGTGGTGACCACCTTCACCGACGTCTTCGGTTTCCTGCTCTTCCTGGGCATCGCCACCGCCGCCATCAGCCTGCTGGTGTAGCCCGCTTCCTCGCGGAGGGTATTGCGGAGGTGGGGATTCCGTGTCCGTGGAGGAGCATTTTATCCGCACACCTCGCAACAGGGAAAGGGTGCGGTTTCAGGGTGCGGACGAAACGGGGGTTCTCGCCGCGGAGTTGGCTGGGGGGAGGTCTGAGTCAACGAGCACAGGCAGCATCAGAAGAGCGGGTGCTACGCCCGTTTGATTCGCCAACTATCCATTACGTTAACCCAGCCGAGAAAATTTGAGAGGGCTGCGGGAAGAACGGGATTCTCACTTAACTCGCCCCTGATTATGTCCAACTGATGGGGTCCACCTCAGTTCTAGTTCCCGGCGCATGCGTACGGTTGGCCCGCGATTTAGGCAAGCCGACGAAAGTTGCCACAGCCCAATTTGTACTCCAAGATTGTCAACAACCAGTTGCACCCGTAACAGGCAGTTGTCTCGGAGGACACCTTATGGCACAGTTCCACACCGCAGATTGGTGGAGCACCGAAATTGCAAGAATGTTGCAAGAACAAATCCCCGAAGACCTACACTTGGATTATAAGGAGCAAAGAAGCTTGTTTCCGCCAGGTCGCGGTGGTGGGGGGATCGACAAACAGAAAAGGGCCGAAGACATTAGCAAAGATGTCTCATCTTTCCTCAACTCCGACGGCGGGGTCTTGGTGTATGGAGTGCCCGAGTCCACCAATCCCGACGACACCGGTGGTTCTCCAGTGCCGGGTGGTGCCGACGTTGGTTTCCTTCAAAGGCAAATCGACAAAGAAACCATAGAAAATCTAATCACTAGCAACATTCAACCGAAGCCATCCCCAGACCTATTTCAGGTCGTAGAGGTTCCTTATGAATCGGATGAACGGTTGATCTTCATCGTAGAAGTTGCAGCGGGTTTCGGGAATGTTTGGCAAGCCAAGGACAAACGATATTACAGACGGGCTCAGTTCAAGTCGGAACCGATGGAGCACTACGAGATTAACATGGTAAGGGATCGACACCTTGGTCCTGACTTGAGTTTGGTTTTCGGTTTCAACCATCGGTGGGAGACTAATATCAGCGAGAGCGATTGTTTTTCCTGCCAAGGGCAGGAAATCCGAATCCATGTTGGGATCCAAAACGGCGCGAATGACCCTGCTGAATCGGCATTGATAGAACTCGGGATATTTCCCGCCAATTGGGAGGCGAGGAGGACAATAAGGGGAGGGCAAATCCCAATTGGCTTGCTCCCCGAGTCCTTCGAAACAGTAGGGCTCCGTACAGTACACTCGGGCGTCCGACGCAACTTACAAGTTGTTTGGAATCAGTTGTGGTGGAACGGGTCCAATACGAGATTGGCAGGCAGATATGGTCCAATATTCAGGACCGAAGCTCCCTTGCCGGTTGCCGAAGTCCCCATGGTAGGCGTGCCTATCGAGGTTTACTCCTCTTTTAGACACGATGCTTTCTTGTGTTGGCGACTCCAGGCACCTGGCATGGAACCCAGAAAAGGAGGGGTTTGGTTGTCGGTTGGGTACCCGGGACCCTTAAGCGATCCGTCTTTGATTTGCGAGGACGAAGAATGGGAGATGGTTTAACAGCGGCAGGCTTGGTCCACATCCCCTAGGATAGCCGTCTGCTCCCACAAAAAGATGAATTTCCACGAGGTGCCCCCTTCTCCCTGGAGTATCAGGCACCCTTGGCCCGGAACTACCCGAGTGGAGACACAATTGCACGATACAGTTCTGGGCCCTCCTGCCCTTCGGCGAGCGTTCTGCCGGAAACCTGTCCAATATTAAGCGGTTTCCTCCCAATAGACGTTTTCCGACACTCCGGGTAAGCGTGAGATGTCACCGCCGAAGTTGATGGCGGAAAACGGGGGTTTTAGCGCCACTCCGGGGTGCAATTCTCGATGACACCATTTTGACGGGGTCTCCCGCCTCGTGGAGCGCGCCCCGTGGAGACGCCCCTCACAACGGGGCGGTTTTGCCGCGGAGTTAACCCGGCGGAGTTCTGAGTCAACGAGCACAGGCGGCATCAGAAGAACGGGTGCTACGCTCGTTTGGTTCCCCAACTACCCATTACGTTAACCCAGCCAAGAAAAAGTTGAGAGGCCCTCGGGAAGAACGGGAACCTCACTTAACTCGCCCCTGATTCCGTCCGAATAACGGGGGCCACCTCATATCGGCGACCTTTTATTTCAATTTCATCGTACTACTATGTTAGTGTCGTCACGTTCACGCCTCACCAGGTCTCGCTGGAACAATCTCCTCAACGACTGGACTTCGCTAAGGACCTCGGCAAGCGACGGCGGGGCGGGTTGGTTGACTACTACAGCGTCGTCCTTGAACCGACCCAATTCCCCGTGGTGCCGCTTGACCTCCAAGCCCGATTGTATGCCAAAGTATCCTCCCAAACCTCCTGAACCAATCAGCAAACCCCAGACAACCTCTCGCCCGGCGTCGCTACCCGTCAGCAAATACAACAACGCTGAGATGCAAGCGGTGGCGCAGGCGCTGGCTAATCCAATATGCAAAGCCCGGTTGTTGGATGCAAAGTGATCCAACTGCTGTTCAGTGATTGAGTACGCATTGACACCAGTGGCGTGCATGGTAACGGCAACACCACCGCCGGAAACATTAGGCGCAGAGGTGCCGGGTTCAATGGTCGGCCCTTGAATCATGGTTGACTTCCCGAAGAATCATCCCCACCGGCTTCTAAGCCTAGTCCGTCCTCGTCTCCGAACCGGAGAACACCCAATTCATCAGCGATTCCCAGCCCAAATAAATTGAATGTTAGGCTGTATCCGCAGGTCTTGCACATCAACACGGCGAAGGGGAAGGATAAGCGCATATGAGCAACCGACGACGGGATCGGGAACTCTTCCGTTGCAGGTAGAAAGCCAATGTATTTCTCAACCTGCCAACGGCTGTCTCCAGACACAGGACAAATTAAGTTCCTGTCACCCAATTTCCGTTTGATGGCGCCTAGGATTAAAGCTGTGCTGTCGTCTAGTTGTGCGTCCTGGGACCAGTTTGTAGCCTGTCCAACCTCTTGTTGTGGCATTAAGCCCCTTATCGCGATCGGTTAAGCTTCCACTTAACTGAGAAGATATCGACAGGAGTCCCGACGCGACTTCGGGCACGCAAGGCACGTCGGGAGATGTCGATTCAGCTCACCATACCGGAGTTAGAAACCCCCGGTCAAGGCACATGGCGAGGTTCATCCTTTGTTTGGATCTTCCGCAAATTTGGTGATAAGTCGGAACAAGCCCAATATATAAGGGTAAGTTGGGATCGCACCGATGGGCCGCGTGCTCGTCAGCCCTTGTTGCTATTGCTCCCCGCGCCTAATTTAGTTCCATTCACCAAAAATGCGGAAGAGCTAAATAACGGGTTCCACCTCGGAAATCTAACGGCGACCTTGGTTTCGCCTAACACACATCCCTCAGTTTGGGTGCTCTAGGTCGGCGAGTACCTGCTCAATTTTCTCTTTGAGGTCGCTGTTGCTTTGCCGCTCTGCTAGTTTCAAGGAAGTTACGAAATCTGTTCGTGCCTCTATCTTTTGAGCCAGAGCTGAGTTGGCTCTTCCTCGGTAGTAGTAAGCATTTGCCGGTTCAGGGTCCCGCTCGATTGCTAAGTTGCAGTCTTCCAACGCTTGTTCGTACTCCCCGAGCATTATCCGAGTTTCCGCTCGGTGCCTGTATAGGATCGGATTGTCTTGGTCGTTTAGGATTTCGTTGTCATAACCCTCTTTGGCCTCTTGGAACCGGCCCTGTCCGAATTTTTCGATCCCTCGGTGGGAGTACCCCCCGGTAAACTCGGGTCGGCGCTGGTTGCTATTTCCGCGTCCGCCAGCGCGGCTCCATATTCGGTCATCCCGTCCCCCTGAATAAAAGGGCTGTTGTCCAGCCTAGGGTTCAGTTCCCATAATCGGCCTTGTTCGAACCAACTCCTGCCGGACAACGATGTTATTTCTGATTGCCGGCCAGCAGTCTGCCCACGGCGGACTCCACGGCTCTCCCCTCCGGCGATGCCCGCAGCCACGCCCGCAATTCCCGGCGGGCAATGGTCACGGTCAGCTTGTCACCCCGCAGTCCCTCCAGTTTTGCAGCCGCTCCCGCCGCTGCCATTGCACCGGCCCCCGCGACGGTGGTGTGCAATCCTTCCCCTGGGTCGAACTTCGGAATGGGGAGTTTCCACAACCGCTTATGCAGGTCCCGTGCCCCGAACAAGCCCTTGGTCATCAGCGGAGTCACCGCCTCTCTCAATGCGGCGCTGTTGATAATTGCCAGCAGAAAGTTGGCTTCGTCCGTGTTGCGGCAAGGAATCCAAAATAGGACGTTTTCGACCAAAGCCGTGCTGTCATGCAAAATAGCCGCAGTGGGCTCGCCCGACTTGGTGTACACCACTCTCACTTCCCGATCGTCGGAGTTTTTCTGCCATTCCAGCTGCGACGAAAGCTTGTGCAGATAGTCCAGCTGCCCAAGTAGGTTGAGTCTGTTGACCGGAGACCTGTTGTCCTCCCACAACATGCTGACCGTCTGCCAGCGTTCCCGCATGCGCCATTCCAGCCCACCCAGCCTGATACCCCCTGGTCCTTTATCGTCCGTGGGTATGGTGTGCTCACCCTGCCTCAACGGCAAGAGTGCCTTCAGCGGTTCCAAAGTAACGTAAGGGGCAATGGTCTCTCCCAAGTGAACATCGAAAAGATGCCGGGCCTCAACGGTTTGCCCCGTGACGGAGCTCAACTCCAGGTCCTTCCAAGGCGCTTTGTCCTGCTTGCCTCTCCGGGGGTTGACGGTTACGGTCGCTGCCACCTGCACGACGGCCGTGTTGGTCGTTTCGTTGACGAAGAACAACACCCTGGGGAATATGGTGGCACCGTTCCGGGACAACCCGCCATAGGGTGAACCTCCCGACATGCTAGTGCCTGCGATCAAGGAGGGTTCCCTCCGCATATCCTCCGCCCCTGGCTTACCCCACCACCGCTCCATCGAATTGCCTAGCGGTTTGCCTGCGGAATCCGCCGGGCACTTGCGGGCAAACACCACCGAGGCAGGAATGGGGAAGAAGTTGTTGGGTTCCAGCGTTTCCAGGTCCCAGGCTGGCTTGAGAGTGAAGTCCACCGGCACGCTTAGGCCCGACCCGCCGGCCCGCCAGATTCCGCTGCGCCACTTGGCGTATTGCCCCGCCTGCAATGCGCTGTGGGGCAATACGAACCCGATGACACCCCCGTCCTTCAGGTACAGGTCAACGCTCCGGGCGAAGAAGAGTCCGGCCACGTCCTGTTGGGTGGCGTACCGCCCTCCGGCCCATATCCCGTAACGGTTCCTGCTCAGGCTCTGCAATTCGGTACGCAGGATGTCGGCCGTCTGGTTGTAGTTGATCCAGGGAGGGTTGCCGATCACCACGTCCACCCTAGCCCGCGAAAGCGCCACCGGCCGCACCATGTTTCGGGTGTAGTAGGCCCAGATGTGGTCCCGCCCCCGGTCATGGAGACGCTGCATGGTCCTGATGGTTTCCTCGATGGTCTGCCGTTCGTAGGGGTGATTGACGTGATTGTCGTCCAGGGCCAGGAACGGGTCGTCGCCCTGCTCGATGTAGGCCGAAATATCCCCCATCAGGGCGTCGAAGTCCTCGGCCCGCTCCACCAGGCTTACTGGAAAGGCCAACTCCGTGTTCTCATCGTCGCTGGTCTGGATCGTGATCTCGTTTTCGGCGAACATGTCGCCAGTGCGGAAGCGCAGCTGCAGGGCATCGCCCAGGTAGACGGGTATGGACAGGGAAGCATCGTACCCGGCGGCTCCGGCGGCATTGATCGCCGTGCGGGCGGCCAGCGTCCAGGCGGACCGGGCCAGGTGCACCGCCACCGGATGAACGTCAATGCCGGTTACCGCCTCCCGGAGCCTGTTCAGGACTTCTTTGGGTTCCCAGTTGGTCGCACCGGCGGCGGCGATGAAATGGGCGACCGCCTCGGTAACGAATGTGCCTGAACCGCAGGCCGGGTCCAGCACTCGCTGGTGCAACGGGTCGTCCACCAGTTCCCGGACCATGGTACGGGCAAGCCAGGCGGGGGTATAGTATTCGCCTAGCTGCCGCCGCTCCTCCGGCGGTATGACTGCCTCGTACAAGGCGGCGGCCGTATCCGGCGGAGCCTCGGCCCAACTGAACCGCGCGACCCGGCGGGCCAGCGTTTGCAGCAGCGGGTTGCATCTGACCTCGTTGGGCCAGGCGAAGAAGTCCGACTCCAGCACTCCCTGCAACCCCGTGGCCCTGTACGACTCCCTGCCCTGGAGGAGGTCGGCAGGGTCGGTCTCGGCCAGGCTGCGGATGTCGATCCCGAAGGAAGCCTGCACCACCATTCCGATGATGGCTCCCAAGTAGGTGTGGCGCACGAACAGGTCGTCCATCTCCTCATCGCCGACTCCTACAGCAGCCAGCCGCGCTTGCGACTCCTCGCTCATTCCCTCCGTGGTGTAGGCGATTTCACCCAGGGCGGTACGCAGCAGGTCATACCACAGCCGCCGCTTGACCCGGATGGTTTCGAGTCCCGCATTCTCCTGATAGAGAGCTTTCAAGGCGGCGATGTCCCGCTGGTAGGAGGGACTGCCGGTTCCGAAGTGTCCTGCGATCTCTTCCCTATCAGGGGTGACGTTTTCCACGGAAACCAGGGCGTCGTCCCGCAGCCATTCGTACAGGGGGAACCAACCATCCGGCTCTTCCAGGGTGAAAGCGTAGGGGCGGGTCAATCGGACGTCCCCCGCTCCCGGCCACCGTAGCAGCCAACGCTTTCCGTCGGTGAGGACTCCCATGCGGACCCGCCCTTGATCCGCCGATTGCGTCAGGTAGTCGTCCAGTTGCTGCACGTTTTCCGGGTCGGGCCTGCCACCGGCGGTGGTGCCGATCCGGCGCTTGAACTCTATGAAAGTGTCCAGGGCAGTCAGGTCCACTGCCCGCCGGGAGGTGTCCGAGGGCGGGTTTTCCTCGACTATTTCCTCGCTGCGGGCCAGGCCGGTGAGGATGAGGAAATCCCTGACCGCGCTGGTGATATTGGCTTCGGGCTGAAAGTTGTCGTGCCGCAGCAGGATTTGCGCCGCCGCGTCCCGGTATTTGGGGGCGTTCACGTTGATCGGAATCTGCCCGGTCATTTCTTCCTCCTTGGTGGACAGGGGCAGGTTAACTCTCCCTCTCTCGGAGCAACGTCCGCCGTACCGTGTTGGGCGAACACTCGAAGTCCGAGGCGATCCGCCGGAGGCTGGCGCCGGAATCCCTCATTCTACGCATGGTCTCCACCTGTTGAGGCCGGAACTTGCGGGGTGGTCCCAAGGTCTTCCCCTTCTGGCGGGCCCGCTCAAGCCCTTCCCTGGTCCTGCGCTTCACGGACTCCAGCTCCTGGTCCGCCACCCAGGCCGCGAACATGGTGAGGACTTGGCCGAAGAACGCTTCGGAGCTCCCCTCGTCAGCCTCAAGGTAGCGAGTCCACTGAGCCTCAGCCTCGGCCAAGGAGCGCACCTTCACCCCACGGTCCCGCAGATGGCAGATGCTCCGGATGGTGTCAGGCCAGCGGCGGCCGATCCGATCGATCGCCACCACCACCAGAGTGTCGCCGCCGGCTAGGCGTCCGTTCAGCCGGTGCCAGCCGCGGCGCTCCTGGGTGCCGGTGGTGCCGGAGACGCCGACGTCTCGGTAGATGTTGTTGAAAGGGACGCCGGCCCTCTGGAGCTGCAATTCCTGGGACGCTGGGTCCATCCCGAGGACGCCCTCCTGGAGCCGGCGGCTGGTCCTGATATACCCGTAAATCTGTGCCATGCCCGGAGTTTACGTTTAATGCACACTTCCCGCAACACGAAAATGACAGTAAATTCGCCCTGTGCCATACCGCCCGTTTGTGCAACAAACCATGCAGCCCATGGTCATTCCCGGGTTTCCCGACGTCTGCATCAACCCGTTCTTCGCAAGTCCCGCTCAGTGGTTCGGTGAACCCTCGTGATTAGCCGGGCGTGGGAAGCGTCGGTGACGCGGAACCCGTGGCGGGCAACAACAGCTGTGTCAGAAAATGTTTGCAATTTTCGCAGTCTTGATTCCTCATCGGGCTCAGTGGGCAAGTGGTCCGGGTTTTCGTCTAAGAGTTCCCTGGCCCGTCCCGCAGAGACAAGATCGATCCTGATTGACAGGTCTTGTTCACCTTCGCAGTGTGGACGAACAAAGCACCCCCACTCGCCAGGTTCGACGACATACGCGTGCCGCTCACCGCTGCGGTCCCCTTAGGATGGGGTCGCCATGGTACAAGGGTCTATAGCGGCATCCAGTGCTGTTTGTTGGCGCTGATGGAAAAATGAACCGCATTGCCGCCGAGACATACCGGCGTCTGTGGTGCCCAGGTTGCGGGCCCAGGCATGTCCCTGAGCATTCACCGGCTCGATCCTGCTTATAATGGCACCCACAGGCTCACCCAACGAAGACACGGCTCGAGGTTTAATGTCCACCAGCCCAGCTTCAGACGTGTTTCCAGAACAAGCCCTCCAGGACCTGGTTATGGACGAGGGCCTGGAGCGTCTTGAGGACCTCCTCGCCGAATTCAACCCGTTCGACGTGCTCAAAATCGAGCGGCGGGAGACTCAGCACTCAGCATTGCTCCTATGGCTGCTCGACCCGAAGGGATCCCACGGGTTGCGGGATTACTTCCTTCGCCGGTTCCTCTCAGAGGCAGCGGCCAAGGCGCAGGAGGAGGGCATCGGGAGCGTGACCGCCCTGGATGTAGACGGCTGGGACCTGGGCGGCATCGAGGTTGCGACGGAGCGCCACAACATAGACATCCTGCTGGTAGCCGAAGGTGACGAGTTCGTCTGCATCATAGAGAACAAAATCGGGGCCGGAGAACATTCCAATCAGCTTGCCCGTTACCTGAGAATCGCTGAAAGCGAGTATGAAGGGCTGGGCCCCTTGCCCATTTTCCTTACTCCAGATGGAATAGAACCTGAGTCCTAGGGCGATGCGGGACGGTACGTGCCCCTCGGGTACGACAGGGGTGCCGACCTCATCGACCGGACGCTCCGGACCCGGGGTTCCAGCATCAGCACGAGCGTTTCCGGGTTCCTAGAGCAGTATGCTCGCACTTCGCGGAGGCACGTGATGACCGACGCCGACAATCTGGACGAACTGGCCCTCCAGATATACAACAACCACCGTGCCGCCATTGACCTGATCATCAAGGCCAGACCCACACTGGAAGCCTGGGGCTGGGATGTCCTGGATTCAGCGATAGCTCGGTATGAGCCCCTCCTGCGGGGCGACGGCAACTCCAAATGGTATCACCGCTTCTATGCGCCGGAGCTTGAAGGAATACTCGAACTGAGGGATGGGAACAGTTGGACGTCATCTGGGAGGATACTGTTGTTCGAGGTCAAGTACAACTCAAGGGTCTTCGCCCTGGTGTTGGGCCCCGGGCCTGAAGCGACGCGCAGGCGGCTATACAACCTCGCCCAGGCAAACGACGGGGTTCCCGGGGTATCCATGCGCCGGATCCCGAAACTTAGTCCCACTTTCCACACTCTGTACAGCAGGACACTGATGGGTAAGGAGGGCGCATCCCAGCCCGATTACGAGCGGGGCAGGCAACAGGTCGAGGACGCGGTCGCATCGTTTTTCGACAGCGACTACTGGGCGCTGGTGAACGCCTTAAGAGCTGAATTCGGCCTGCCGGTCTCATCCCCCGAAGGGCAGGTTCCCTCACCTTAACCCCTTCCAGTCCACGGGCATCCCCCGCAGACGCGGGGACACAGAGCCTCATTCCGTTTCCCGGTCACCACTCGCCTTCTCGTCGCCCCGGATGAAATCATCGGAGAACAGGACGCCTTCGGCGTAACCGGCGTACCGTAGCATCCCCGCCGCAATACAGCGGCCCAATACGGCAACCCCATGGCGGTATCCGTAATCGCCATAAGAGCGGTTCCGGGAGCGCGCAGATTCTCCACGGGGTAGTCAGACCGGGTTTGGCGGCCGGTTCGGGTTTCGGGTTGGCTGGCCGCTAACGGTACGGGGAAACCCTAACACTCCATCAGGTCTTTCAGTCTATCCCAGTCTTCCTCATCCACCACGTCGACGGGAATGTCCTCCGGTTCGATCAAGATCCTTCTTCCGATATTCTCCTGCAGTTCCATATCACCCCCTGCGGGATGGGCTTCAACGTTGCCGTCGTCGGCCTGAATGGTCAAGTCCCATGGGAAGTCGACTTCAACCATTCCGCTGGCGCAGTCGGAGTAGACCGAAAAGGCAGCCAGCGTCCACAGACGGGCCAGGAACACCGGGCCCTCCTGGGCGTCAACCCGTTCCACGTCCCTCAGTTCCGTTCGGACGCCGGATTGGTACTGCTTTTTAAGGTAGTCGACATCAAGATCAACCGCCGCGGCCAGCGCGGGACTATACGCCAGGGCTGCCGTAATCACCGAGCCGGCAACATACTCCCGGTTGGCGTCGAACCAATCGGCCGCTGCCTGGTGGGGGTCAACCTCCGGCGCGGCCGCGCGGCCGCATCCCAGCGTCAACAACACCCCCAGCATCATCAGAACTCTTGTCAAATACCTTCCTCCTGCGTACTTGCTTCACCACCCGGCCGGTTGTTCCCCGCCCATCCGGCCTGTGGTAGCTTGGCGATAATACAACCGGAGGGCCGGTGTCGTAAGCACCGGTCCCGATAGGCTGCAGCACGACTCCGATGGTTCGGCAGCGGAAGACCTGCTGCCAGAGTTCGAGTTCTACCAGATGCTGGGGAATCCGGGAAGACCGAACGGGCAGCAGGCCGTCGACAAGGCCAGAAGGCCTTGAAGATTCCGTTAAGCGGGCGACCAACTTCCGTCACGGCTTCGGTGGGGGCGGAAGTCTCGCGATTTTCTATAGATATTGACAGCTTGGCAGTCCCTATGGTTGGATTCAGTTGCTGAATCTGCCGTGACTGTCGGGACCTCCGACAGCCCACGAGCAACCCCGCGATGGGAGGTTCCCACGCGCTCCCTTGCGGGCTGCTCAACGGGTATCGGCAGATTCAGCAAATCGCCTCACCCTCGCTTGCAAGGGGGCACCCGATGCTGAACCGCCACCGCTCCTCTCCCTTCCCCCTAGCGACCTTCCTCTTCCTCCCTATTTCCGTCCTCGCCTGCGGCGTTGTCTCGGGCAGGCCCAGCACGTCCGCGCCAAGGGGTCGGGATGTCCAGGCGTATGGGCGTGCCCGCGACGAGAAGGAGGAGGCCCTCCACGATTGGGAAAGAGGCCATGAGCGGAGGGCTGAGGACGAGTGGACCGACGGGAGACGTGGCATCCTCCAATTGGGAGCAAAGATTGAGCGCATTTAGGAAGAGGCCGAGGCCATGCGGCAGGAACTCCGCGAGAACTGCGACGCCAACGAACCAGACCGGACAAGAGGTGGCAATGCCTCCTACAACGGAAGAACCAGCGATTGCGCCGACGCAGACGACATGGACAGAATCCGCGCCGAGTACCGGGCCAACAACATTGGCGCTAGGGAGCAGCATGTCGGCCAACGGATGTGCCTCCGAGGGGCAATCAGCCGGTTCACCGATGGAGGCGTCATTGCAACCATCGGCGGCAGGTCCCTCCTCGGTCCCGCGACATTCTACGTCGGCCACAGCCAAGGCTCCGGGGCAGGAGACCTGTGGGTGATGTCCAAGAGTCTGGGAGACACCATTGAAGCCGAATGGGAGGGACAGTACCCGTCGTGGCTAGACGGATGAATAGTTCCCGCATAGGGCCAATAGACAACCTCGGCAAGGGACATCGTCCACAGGCAAACGGGACCTGGCCATCCGAACCCACCCATCTGAAGGAACATGTCTGAAGGAGCATGTCGACGATTCCCCCACTCCAGGGCTAACAGGCGAGTTGCAGAACTCACTGCCCGAGCCGGAACAGACCACGACCAACCACCTTCGCAACTGAAGCAAGCGACCGGGAGGCCTGGCGTAATGCCCTACACGCATTTCCACGACTGGTCCATCCACACCCACCACCGTCGCCCCAGGGGCGGAAGGCACTACAATGCGGTGCGGCGCAGGCAACGTCCCTGGAAGGTGGGGTCCCTGCTTCTGGCGGTGGCCCTTGCCTTCTGGGTGGCCAACCAGGTCGGATGGCTGGACCCGGTCAAGTCCACCCTGTCGGGGGAGAGGGTCGAAGGACGGAGCGCAGCCCCCGGGACTCCCCGCCCTGCACCGGCAGTGAACGACGCCAGTGGGGGAGCGTCCCCGGCCCCTGAGACCGAGCCCGTGGTGGAATCAACCCGGGCTGCCACGGCGACTCCGAGGCCAACGCCGGCCGCCGCGCCCATCCCTGGACCAACCGGGGCTGCTCCTCCAGCAGGTGCCGTCACTCCCACGGAAACTCCATCACCCACCTCCACACCATCGCCCACCCCCACTCCAACACCGGTTCCTCCTCCTCACCGGCGCCACCTGGCGGAGAAGGAGTTCATGCTCTCCCTGATCAACACCGAACGGGGACGGGCCGGTTTGGCAGACGTGAGCCTGGGGAGCAACGTCGCGGCCCAGCTGCACGCGGAATCGGCCCTGGCCGGCTGTTTCTCCAGTCACTGGGGGCTGGATGGCCTGAAACCGTACATGAGATACAGCCTGGCGGGAGGGCACCAGTCCAACGGGGAAAACGGGCATGGCAGCGACTACTGCATCAAGGCATCCGACGGGTACCGTGCGATCGGCAGCATTCGGGCGGAGATCCAGGAGGCCATGACCGGGTGGATGGAGAGCCCGGGGCACCGGCGGAATATCCTGGACCCCTCGCACCGGAAGGTCAACATCGGCATCGCCTGGGACCGGTACAACCTCAAGATCTTCCAGCACTTCGAGGGCGATCACGTGGCGTACCAACGCGTGCCGGAGATCGGCGGCGGAGTCCTGCGAATGTCGGGCCGGGCCAGGAACGGGGCCCGCCTGGCCGGCAGGAGGGACCTGGCAGTCCAGGTCTTCTACGACCCTCCACCGGCGCCCCTGACCCAGGGACAGGTGGCGCGGACCTACTGTTACGACAACGGCCTGCCGGTGGCCGCCCTGAGGGAGCAGCTGACCGGCGGGAGTTCCTGGACCGAGGACCGGTTCACGAGAGAGTACTCGCCCTGCCCCGACCCCGCCGGCGTTCCGGCGGACGCCCCGCCGGCCAGGTCCTACTCCGAAGCCAACCGCCTGTGGCAGGAAGCGTACAACCGGAGTCGGCTGGCGCCGGAAGGCACGGTGACGGTGCCGTGGGTCGACGCAAAGATATTCCGGGTAGCCAACGGCGCCTTCGACGTCGAAGCCGACCTGGAGCGGGTCCTCGCCAGGCATGGCGCGGGAGTCTACTCGGTGGTGGTCTGGGGGTTGATCGACGGCCGGGACGAGGTGATCTCGGAATACTCGATATTCCACGGGGTGAAGCCGCCGGATACGTACACCGGCAGCCGGTAGCAACCGGAGTCCCCCTTTCGTGCGCGACTCAGCGACCACAAATTGACCTCAAGTGAAGGAAAGGAGCGTGACCCCATGAGCAGTGATGCCCAGGAAAGAATCCCGGTAGATGGCGAGCTGGAGGACGGAGACCCGGGGTTCGACGAGGACCCAGGGTTGGAAGAGGAGTTGGGCGACCTGGAATTCGCCGACAACCCGGAACCCCGCTGCCCCGTCCTCATCGTCGCGGACTGCAGCGGGTCGATGGGCGGACGTCCCATTGCCGCCATGAACCAGGGAGTGGACGACCTGTACCAGGCCATCATCGATGACGAGATCGCCCGCAACCGGGTCGAGGTCGCCCTGCTCTCCTTCAACACGGAATCCCGGGTGGAACGGGACTTTGCCACCGTCTCCCCGGGGGTGAGGACGCAGATGACAGCCCGGGGCGCCACCAACATGCACCTGGCGGTCCACCAGGGGTGCGACCTCCTGGAGGAACGGAAGGAGCGGTACCGCGTGAACGGGATACCCTACTTCCGGCCCATCATGGTGCTGTTCAGCGACGGCCTTCCCACCGGTTCCAGGTCCGATACCGAGGGCGCCAACCGGCGCCTGGTGGAGATGGAGAACGATGGGCGGCTGACCATCTTCAAGGTGGGGGTGAACGCCCGGGCCGTCGAGGCGTTGCTGAGCGCGCTGCCCAACCCCAACTCCAGGTTCCAACCCCAGCAGCTGGACAACTTCCGGTTCAGCGACTTCTTCGTCTGGTTGAGCAGGTCGGTCTCGGCAATCTCCAGGAGCACCCCCGGGGACACGGTGAGCCTGCCCCCCACCGACTGGGCGACGATAAATGTCTAGAGCGCCCGGACCCGGCGGGGGACCCCAGGGGGACTGGTTCCGACTGGGCAGTTCCAGCCTGCGGGGCGCCTCCCACCAGCGGGATGGGACCCCCAACCAGGACAGCGTGCTGGTTGAGACGGTGGGAACCGCAACATCGAAGAGGGTGGCGGTGATCGCGCTGAGTGATGGCGCGGGCTCGGCCCAATACTCCCACCACGGCTCCCGGGCAGCCTGTGCCGCCGCCGTCGCGGGCCTGGACCGGCAGCTCGGGCGCAACCCGGCCATGGTGTTCAGGCAACACCTGTTGCGGAGCGCCCTGCAGCGTGGGGTCCGCCGGGCGAGGCAGGAGGTATTGCAGACGGCCAAGCGGGCGGCCACCAGGCCCGGGCCAGCGGAGGTCGGAGAGTATGCCTGCACCATCCTACTGGCCGTGATGTCCGAGAGTCTCACCGGGATTGCCCACGTGGGAGACGGCTGTGTCGTGGCCGGGGACGGCCGCGAATGGCGGTTGCTCAGCGGTCCGGACAACGGCGAATTCGCCAACGAGACCACCTTCCTGACCAGCCAGCGAAGCCTGCCCCGCATCCGGGTGGTCCCAACCTCCCAGATCGAGTGCCTGGCCGTGATGACGGACGGGTTGCAGGATGTGGCTCTGTCCCGGGGCCGGACGCCCTACCAGGGGTTCTGGACACCCCTGCTCAGTGCCCTGGGCAGGAGGACGGGGTCTTCGCCCGATGCCGTCCTGGACTCCCTGCTCAGGAAGGTGAATGATGCCGGCAGAGCCAGCGATGACTGCACCATAGCCGTCTGTCTGAGGCGCCGGTAAGGGGGTGATAGAATGGCCGGATTCATCGACAGAATCCTGGGTGCGGGGCAGCCCGCCGGCAATGGCGAGGTTGGCGGGAAGGCTTCGCCGGGCCCGGGTCCAATGGCCACCGGCAAACTGATCGGAGCCGGCGGGGAGGGGGCGGTATACGAGGACCGGGACGACGGGTCCATGGTCATCAAGGTGATGCACCCCCAGCATGCGACGCCGGAGCGGGCCGCCAAGCTCCGGGCCATGTGCGACAATCCTCCCCCCAACTGGCGGGCGCTGAGCTGGCCCAACGCCGTGGAGTCGGATGCCACCGGTCTCCGCTACCGGATGCCGAGGGTCCCCCGGGATGCCGGCACGGCCTACCGGTTCATCAGCGCCAACGAGCGGCGGCAACTGCCCCAGCCCTGCCGGAGCTACCAGTACCGGTCCCGGCTTGGAATCAACATAGCGGAGGCCCTGCGGGGACTCCACGCCACCCACGTCCGGATCGGGGACGTCAACCCTTCCAACATCCTGGTGGACGATGACGGCGGGGTGACGCTGATCGACTGCGACAGCTTCCAGATACCGGGGCCTCCGGGGCGCCAGCCCTACCCCTGCGTGGTGGGCAGCCCGGAGTACACCGCTGCGGAGATCGACGACTTCCAGAGGCAGTTCCGGTCCCAGGACAGCGACAACTTCGCCCTGGCGGTCCTGCTGTACCAGCTGCTGGGCAACGGCAGCCATCCCCACCAGGGGATTGACGCCTCGCCGGGAGACTCCCTTTCCAACATCCGGGAGCGCGTCAAGCAGCACCGGTTTGCCCACCAGCCCATGGGAGGCCGTTGGAAGCCCACCCCGGGTCAGGCCCGCAGCTGGCGGTCAATGCCGTTGGCGGTGAGGGACGCCTTCCGGCAGGCCTTCTCCCCCGGGGCGTCCCAGATTGGGCGCCCCACGGCCGATGCCTGGGTGACCATTCTTTCCCAGAATCCCGACCCCGTCCCCTCCGGACAGGTGCAGATGGCCCAGTCCGGGGGGACGGCAGCGCCCCACGCTCCCCCCACCTGGCAGGTGGAGCCGGAAAAACCGGGAGTGCCAACGGACCAGGGGGCAGGAGCGCCGTCCCTTCCCGGTCACCCCCCGTCGGCGCCGCCGAAAGCTCCCGCCGTGCCTCAGCCGACGTCTCCCGCATCGGCCCCAGCCATGGAAAGGCAGTGTCCCCACTGCAGGAGCCGCAACGCCAGGACCCGTCGGGACTGGTACCGGCGCCGGCATGCCCTCCGCTGCCTGGGTTGCAACGGCGTGTTCGGCAGGACGATGATCAAGCGATGTCCCGGCTGTGGGTCCCAGGACGCCCGTCTGCGCCGGGACTGGTCCGACCGGGGCCGCCCCTTCCGGTGCCGCAGGTGCAATGCGGTCTTCGGGGGCACGGACCAGACTCCTCCCAGGCAGCCCGTGGTCGGCAACTCCCCGAACCTGGGGCGTTACCTCGCCGAGGCAACCTCCGGTGGTTCCATGGGCGATGTCCTGGACCGGGCCCGGGGAGCCATGCTGGGCGTGTCGGTGGGCAACCTGTTGGGGCTTCCCGTCGAGGGGCGCTCCCGGCGGCGGATCCGGGAGCTGTATCCCGCCGGGGTCAGGGACATCGACCCGGCGGAGATGCACCGGCCCATGGATGACGACCCGGCCCAGGCCGTGGAGCTGGCGGAAGCCCTGCTGGAACGCGGCGACCTGGTCCAGGGGTTCGCCGCGCGCCTGGTGACCTGGCGCCAGGTCAATGGGCGGGGGATGGGCCGTTTTACCAGGCAGTCCATCGCCCAGCTGGCGGACCGGGTGCCCCCAGCGGTGGCGTCCTACGCGGTCTTCCGGGCCCGGGGCGGGACCGCATCCAACGGGGGAATCATGCGGTGCGCGCCGGTGGCCGTTGCCCGCGGGGGGCAACCCGACCGGTTGGTCCGGGACTCGGCGGATACCTGTGCCGTCTCCCACTACGCGCCGGCCTGCCAGTGGTCCTGCGTCATCATCAACTCGGTGGTTGCGGTCCTGCTTGCAGGAAACACCCCCGACCTGAAGGGGCTGCTGGCGGCGGCCAGGGCCGACGGTTGTCCCGACCTGCTGGCGTCCGCTCGGGCCGGCGGCGTTCCGACCGGCATACTGACCGGCGCAGCCGCCGGGAAACCCGGTCCCGCCGACGTTCATTGGATGAGCGGCAACCGGGGTCCGGGAGGACATACCGTCCTCACCCTGCAGGCTGGGTTGTGGGCTGCCACGACCCCGCTGAACCTGGAAGAGGCGCTGATCGCCCTGGTCAACGCCGGTGGAGATGCGGATACCAACGGGGCGCTGGCCGGCGCCGTGCTGGGCGCCCGGTACGGCGCGTCCGCGATACCTCTGCGGTGGACCGCCCATGTGGCGCAGAGGGACCGGTTGGCCGACCTTGGGGAGCGCCTGGCACGTTTGTAGCTATCCGCGATACGGAATAGAGGAGGTCCTGATGAGTCGACGAGTTGCCTTCTGCCTGGTGGAGAATGAACGGGGAGAGGTCCTGTTCGTCCAGCGGGCCTACGGCAGGGAAAAGGGCAAATGGTCCCTGCCTGGCGGAAACGTCGACCGCGGGGAGAGCAGCCGGCATGCCGCCTACCGGGAAACCCGGGAGGAGACCGGAATAATCGTCAAGATCACGCACCGGTTGTTCACGGGCAACTCGAACCCCATCAGAGTGTTTGCCGGACAACCGGTCGGGGGCAGGCTGCGCTTCCAGCGCCGCGAGTGCCTCGATGTCCGGTGGCGCAACCCCGGAAGCATCAGGCCGGAAGACCTGGCATTCGGCGGAGACCGGAAGGCCCTTCGTCTTTGGGCCGACATCAAGAACGGCAGGGCTGCCCCCGAAAGGGACTACACGTCCCGGGATGTCCAAGACTCATCCGGAAGGCAACGGGATGGCGGGAAGCGTCAACGGGCCACCGCGCTGGTGGTCCGGGACGGGAGGTACCTGTTGGTGAAGGAACGGGGGCGGGATATGTACTCCCTGCCGGGTGGCGGCATAGACCGGGGGGAGGCGGTCCTGACCGCCGCCTGCCGGGAAATCGGAGAGGAGCTCGGGCTCAGGGCCTACGAGGCCAAACGGCTGTTTGACCACGCCACGGAACAAGGTTCCACGCTGCACAAGGTCGTGCTTGTGCTTGCTGGCGGGACTCCCAGGATCAACGACGGAGAGCTGGATTCATTCCGTTGGTGGGACGGAGGAGAGAGTTTGAAAATGTTCCCTCACGTGTCCGGCATTGTTGGGAAATACGAGAGGACGTCCCTGAGCTAGAAATCTGGCCGGAAAGTGGCTGGGGCCTGGCTGGCGGATATACTGAGGTCAAGAAATGTAGCGAGGGCTGAGAATGCTGGGAGAGCGGACGGACCAGAGGGGTCTGTGGGAGGGGGACCGGCTGTACCTGGGCCATGTGGGGCGGGACACCTTCTACGGTCTGCTGGCCTCGCTGCGGGGCCGGCTGTTCCGCGACGCGGATTTCGCCGAGTTCTTTCGCCGAGTTCTACTGTGCCCACAACGGCCGGGACAGTGTGCCGCCCAGCCTGCTGGCCACTGCCCTTCTGCTGCAGACCCACGACAAGGTCAGCGACGCCGAGGCCAAGGCCCGGGCCGACTTCGACATCCGCTGGAAGGTGGTGTTGGGGATTGAGGTGGAGGACCGGCCCTTCGCCAAGAGCACGCTGCAGGTGTTCCGCGCCCAGCTGATCCTGCACGACAAGGTGCGGGAGGTATTCGAGTCCGGCCTGCGGTTGGTCCGGGAGTCGGGCTACCTGAAGAGGCGGAGCATGAGGGTGGCGCTGGACACGACCAACATCCTGGGCCGGGGCGCGGTGAGGGACACCTTCAACCTGCTGTCAGACGGGATGGTCAAGCTGATGCGGGCGCTGTCGCAGGTTGAGTTAATCAGCATCGAGAAATGGGCCCAGGCCCGGGGATACCAGCGGTACCTGGCCTCCAGCATCAAGGGAGAGGCGGCCATCGACTGGTCGGACAAGAGGGCGCGGCAGGCCTTGCTGGCCGGGATTGTGGCCGACGCGGACCGGCTCCTGGAGTTAGTGCGGCAGGTGCAGGAGGAGTTGGGGGAGGACGGCGCCCAGCGTCAGCAGATAGTGGCGGCGGCGGAGTTGCTGGGGCAGTTGCTGCATCAGGACATTGAGCGCAAGAGCGGCAACGGCGATGATGGCGTGAGCCTCAAGAGTGGGGTGAGCAAGGACCGGATGGTGTCGGTGCATGACCCGGAGATGCGCCACGGGCACAAGAGCAGCAGGAGACGCTTCGACGGACACAAGGCGGCCATCGTGGTGGACACCGACACCCAGCTGATCACCGCCGTGGCGGTATTGCCGGGCAACGCTCCGGACAACCTGGGGGCGCTGGAGTTGGTGGAGGGGAGCGAGGCCAACACCGGTGTGTCGGTGCAGGAGGCCATGGGCGACGCCGCCTATGGAGACGGAGCTACCAGGCAGACCTTCGCCGACGCGGGCCGCAAGCTGGTAGCCCGGGTGCCAGGCCGCCCCGACCGGCAGCGCTTTCCCAAGGATGACTTTGTCATCGACCTGGCGGCGGGCAGTTGCACCTGTCCGGCGGGACGGCTTACCCAAACCATCGTGCCGGCGGGGAAGCGGACTGATGACATGGGACAGGTCCACCACCTGCGGGCCTTCCAGTTCGAAGGGTCCGAATGTATGACCTGTCCCCTGCGCTCCCAGTGCATCTCGGCCAAAGGCAGGAAGGGACGGTGGGTGCTGGTCCATCCCCAGGAAGCCCTGTTGCAGCAGGCACGGGCCTTGCAACAGAGCGCCGGGTATGACGAATATTGAGCGCGCCGAGTGGTGGTGGAACACCGGTTGGCCCGACTGGTCCATTTGGGTATCCGCCAGTCCCGGTATTTCGGTAGAGTCAAGACGCGATTCCAACTGTATCTGGCGGCCACGGTGGCCAACCTGACCCTGGTGGCAGGGAAAATCGGACGATCAGGCCGGGCTGGCGGCGATTTCGACAGCTGCGGCACTACCCGTACGGATGCCATCCTTTCCGTCTTTGATTTCCTCCCCGCGCGGTTCGGTCAAATATTGACGCCGGCCTTGCTTGCCCCGACCTCACTACTGAAATACATCTCCCCAAACAGGGCTTTCCGGCCAGATTTCTAGGCATCCAATCCATCTGTATCGCACTCCCGACATCCGGCCAATCCCCTCCCTTCCAGCACCGCAACCAGCACGTGGAAATCGTTGATTCCGACTCTTGGGCCTCCGTCTGGCAGGTCGGAGCCATAGACCCCAGAAGACTGGGACAACGAGTAGCCGTCGCCAACAGCCAGGAACTGGAAGAAGTGCTGGAAACCTTGGTCAGCAGGCTGATCAGCACCAACCGCCCCGGCACCATCGACGCCAGGGACGGGGCGCAACCAGTCGACAGGGGAACGGTCTGGAACGTTGAATTCCACGGGCCTTTAAAAGGCACTTACGATGCGCCAATGCTCGTCCTCGACTACAACGACGGGAACAAAATAGCCATCGCGGTGCAGGTGACCACTGGTCAGCTAACCGAATGACCCATCAGGGTCCCGGCAGGAATCAATACCCCAGACAGGGGCCAAGTACCCGCCGCAGCCCTGGTACACCGGATACGCCTCCTAGATATGTCCGAAAGGTCGGTGGAGCGGATAGGGACCATCGACACGAGTGCCCTGACCCAGGTCAGAGGGAACCTGCTGGCCCTGCTGGACCCGGGACAAGCGCAACAACGACCCCAGCGTCCTTAGACCAATACCCCCAACCCCCAAAAGACCCCTCGCCTCCGGGAAACCGTTGCATTTCGTGCGATCCCCTTCGTAACGGGCATGACTCCACCCTATCTCCAGGAGCCACCACGCTGGCTCCTGTCCAGACACAAGCCATAGGGCCTGCGTCCTGGCCCAGAACCGGGGCAAATCGCGCCACCAGTCACCCCGGGGGCATGGGGGGCCCGGGAAACGCCAGAAAGCCCGGTTCTGGGCTAAGTAACTATCTCAAAACTGTTCGCCCTTCTCCCTTCATTCCCGCGCAGAGCCTGCACCCGCGTAGGCGGGGGCGGGAATCCAGGCCCCGTCATCCCCATTTCGCGCTTTTCGGCCTCCGAAATGTGCGTTTTGAGATAGTTACTAAATGGTATGATAGCCTCTCCCAGGCAGAGAGGTCGAGTAAGGAGGAATCACGATGGGATTTACACGGGTTTACACCGGTGCCGATGGGCAGTCCCACTTTGAAGACCTGGACCTGCTGCCAGCTGACGTCGAGAGGTCGGTTGCTCAGGTAACCACCACTCTTACCTTTGGGCGTTCCCCTAACGGTTATTTCCACGATTACCACAATGCTCCGCGCCGTCAGTACGCTATATTCATGTCAGGGGGTCAGATGGAGGTTGGTATCGGCGACGGGACGGTAAGGAGCTTTGGCCCCGGCGACGCTGTCCTGTTCGAAGACCTAACCGGGCAGGGACATACGGCCCGGACTGTCGGTGGTGATCGCCTGTCCGCATCTGTGCCTTTGGCTGAATAACCAGACACTAGGCTTGGTCCGGTCTACGCTTTCGAGCGAGTTGTGAGCTATGAAATACGTTATGATGGGCACCCAGCAGGTCTCGGCCATAGGACTGGGGACCTGGCAATTCGGCGAGGCCGGCTGGGGCTGGGGCACAGAGCTGGATCACGACGAGGCTATACGTATCGTCCATCGGGCGCTAGAGTTGGGAATCAATTTCTTCGATACCGCCGAAGTTTACGGTAACGGGCGCTCGGAGGAGATTCTGGGTGAGGCCTTACGAGGACGGCGCCACGAAGCGATTGTCGCCACCAAAGTAGCGCCACCCCTCAGGCCAGACCGGGTTATGCAGGCTGCCAGAGAGAGTCTTCGGCGTCTGGACATAGAAAGCATAGACCTGTACCAACTTCATGCACCGGACGGGGGTGTCCCCCTAGCCAGAACCATGAGGGCCATCCGGCGCCTCATGGATGATGGCCAGGTTCAGCAAGTGGGAGTGAGCAACTTCGACCTGAACCAGTGGCAAGAGGCCGAGGCTGCCCTGGGTAGCCCGGTAGTCTCCAACCAGGTGCAGTACCATTTGTTGGACCGCCGGCCTCGGAATCTCCTTCCCCACGCCCACGAAGAGGGTCGCATCGTCATCGCTTTCAGTCCTCTGGCGCAGGGGCTGCTGGGTGGTAAGTACGGTCCCGGCAACGTACCCCAGGACCTGAGGGCAAACTTTGGGATCTTCAACGACGATAACTTGCGGCGGGCTCCGGCGGTCGTCGCGACCCTGAGGCAGGTGGGGGAACACTACGGGGTCACACCGGCCCAGGTGGCGCTGGCCTGGCTCTTGCTCGATCCCCAGGTGATAGTAATTCCGGGCGCTCGCAGCGTGGCCCAATTGGAAGCCAACGCCGCCGCTGCTGACCTGCGCCTGACTCCTGGAGATGCCTTGCGCATAGAGGAGGCCACCAGGGCTTAGCTTCTCTCTCCGATAGTTCGAATCAGCTGGGTTTTATTAACCTTTTTGATACTGTTGAAGCTCTTGGCCCAGCCCGCCGTTCACTGACTCGCCGGCACGAACTGCTGATGCCCTGGGCATGATTCGAGAGTACAGATGCTTGAATTTGCGGCTAACCACGGTCGGAGGGGCATTTTTGGGGAAATCCCCCACAGCATGAGTCATACCAGATTTTGCGAGGGAGGAACGCCCTCGGCATTACCCTCGTCGTTCCGGCGAAGGCCGGAACCCAGAGCGTCAGCCCCGGTCAAGCCCGGGGCAGGCTAGGGATCTATCTCCTCGCCAGCAGCTCCGCTTTGGAGAAGTTGCCCAACCACTCCTCCAGGTATCCATCCAGTTCGTCGGCGTAGAGGTTGTTCATTTCGGTACGGTTGGCAAACCTGGGGTCTGGGACCACTCCGGGTTTCCCATAAGCTCCAGCAGCTGACGCCACTGCCGTCCCTCTGGAGCCCCGACCAATACGTAGCCGTCCTTGCAGCGCAAAACGCAGTTGGCGTAGGAAAGTCCAGCGGGTGGTGGCCGGTCCGGCGAGTAACCCTCCACTGGTATACTGCCATCAACACTTCGGGGCCATTGTAAATCCCGGCCAAAGATTCCACCTCGGCGATGTCTATGTGCTGTCCACCGATATCTTCTCGGGCCAGCAGGGCCAGCACCAAAGAGGATGCGGCGGCCAAGCCTGAGAAATACCCTACTCCCGGCGTGCCGAAGGTCAAAGGCTCTCTTCCTTCCTCGCCCAGGCCCTCGCAGATTCTTCCCCACGCTGCCAGGTTGATGTCGTAGGCTTTGTAGTCGCGGTAAGGCCCGTCCAGACCAAAAAGTTGATAGTAGCCATGATCAGCGAGGGATTGGTTTGAGATAACTGGGAATATTCCACGCCCAGCTGTTCCATAGCGGCCACTGGCAGGTTGTGGACCAGGGCATCGGCTTGGGATACCAGGTCCCGCAGGATGGACCGTCCCGTGGGTGTTTCCAGGTTCAGAGTGATGCCCTTCTTGTTGGAATTCAGATATAGATATAGTCCGCTCCGTTCCCTATGGGGTTCGTCGTTGAGGAAGGGGCCGTACTGCCGGCTGGAGGCGCCGATGCCGGGAGTCTTTATTTTAATGACCTGGGCTCCCGTGTCGGCCAGCAGCTTGCCGCAGTAAGGTGCGGAGAAACTTCCCCCAGATCCAAAACCTTGAGCCCGTCAAGTAATGAGTAAGCCCGAATCCACCGATGGACACGGACGGAGGGCGTGAGGACAGCGGAAGGGGGGTGAAGGAGTTGCAGGCACGATGATCCGGGCTCGAATTCGGGTAGGCGTAAGGTCGGCGGGCGGTCTGCAAGCGCCGCACAGGTCCCCTATGGCCCTCTGCGGGAGCTGCAATGCGCGTGATGGCGAGAGAATACCCAGCAGGGGACTCTCGCGAACCGGGCTGGCGCGACTCTGCGGGGACCTTCGGTTGGCCGGATGGCGGGTCAGTTGCAGACGGGCGCCGTCAGGCTGGGAGTGGAATCGCTCGCAGCCGGGCCAGGGCGCGGCTGAACTGGGTTCCCCAAGGCCAGCGCTGGGGCAGATGCAGGATGAGGCGGCGTGCCGAGCTGGTGAGCCGTCCGGCCAGGGCGAAGACCCGCCGCCGGAGGGTCTTGGTGGTTACCACCTGCGCGCCCAGACCGAGCCGGGCCGTCCAGCTGGCCAGGTTGTGCGCCATCACCTGGACCGCCAGCCAGGCGGCGTTGGTGGCGAAGCGGCCCGAGGGGAGATGATTCAGCCCGACGGCGTACTTGAGGTCGTGTATCGCGTTCTCGATCTCGGCGTGGCGGCGATGATCAGCCTCCAGTTCCAGGGTCTCTCCGTCCCGGCCGGTGATGAAGCCGTGATAGCTGTAGGTGGCGAAGAGGGCCAGTTGGGAACCGGGCGTGGGTCTCACCCGCCGGGCGATGAGCCGTACCGGCGCGGCGCCGGGCTCACTCTGGAAGGGGGTGCAGGTGGTTTCGGCCACATCGGAGGCGCCGTCCATCCAATAGGGAATCGGCGTCCAGGCATCTTCGGGTATCGCCTCGATGAGATTGTGCAGGCTTTTGTGCTGGCGGATGGTGATGGAGAAGCGCACGTCCATCCTGCGGCAGACGGATACCACGCTATGAGTATAGAAGCCGCTGTCGGCCCGTATAGTGAGCTGCCCGCTGGCCCCGGCGCAGCGCACCCGCCCCACCGTCTCACGCAGGAAGTGGGCGGCGCCCCGAACGGTGTTGGCGCGGCCCTCCCGCAGCCGGGACATCAGCACGTCCCCGGTGCTGGCGGCGGTCGGCTAGCAGCGGGTGATACCCCCGCGCGCCGGTATAGCCGTGGTGGCGTGCCCCCTTGGCCATGCCGTAGGTCTCTCTCGCAGATCGTCGATCAAGGTCGATGGTGAATGGTGCGCCGCCGGGTCCAGCCGCCCAGGCCCGGGCCAGCAACGCGCGGCTCACCCGGTCCAGTTGGCGGACATGGCCCCACCGGAAGCTGCGCAGGAAAGTGCCCTAGGTGGAAGGCGCTTTGACTACGCAGCCGAGAGCGCAGGCCGTCCTGCCGGTGCGCAACGCATCGGCATCGTCGGTGCAGTCGCCGCCCGCCAGCGCAGATGCCACCAGCGTCATCATCTTGTCGCCGGTGTTGGGTCGGCCTGGGGCCCGGCCCAGGTCCAGGTGCCGGTCAACCAGTTGGGGCAGGCCCAGGTGCAAGGCCAACGTGGCGGGAAGGATCAGCCCGGCATTGTTGACCAGGCGGTGGTCGTCGAAGGCGATACGGATGCGGTCGGGGTGGTGGCGTGGCAGCATCTATTAGGTGCTCCTTTTCTGGGACCGGTTTTCTGTTTCAAAACCATTATCCCAGATGCGCAGGAGCACCTTCTTGCCGCTTCAGGACGCTGACCCGACGCCCTCCTTCGGTGGATTGGGGTTTAAAGGCTCCCCCAAGCTTCCGCTTTTGAGTAGGTGGAGCTCACCCCTCCAGGGTCTCCCCTTTAAGCCGGTTGGTTATACTATTTCGACCAAAACTCAACCCGGAGGAGGCATCATGGCCACACTGACCGCGCCCGACGCTGTAGCGATGGACAGCCAGAAACTGGACCAGGTCAAGCAGATATTTCAGCAGCAGATCGACGAGGGCCTCCATCCTGGCGCAGGTCTGGCGGTGTACCGCTACGGGAACCTGGTGGTGGACGTTCACGGGGGCATCGCCAACACCGAACCCGTTACCGCCGATACCATGTTCGTCCTAATGTCCTCCACCAAACCTCTGACCGCCTCCTGTCTCTATATGCTCAAGGAGCGGGGGAAGATTGCATGGGATGACCTGGTGTCCAAGCACTGGTCCGAGTTCGCCCAAAACGGTAAAGAGACCGTGACCATCCGACACATCCTGACCCACCGTGGCGGATTCCCCCAGACCCCCGAGTCCCTGCCTTGGACCGATTGGTCGGACTGGAGCAAGGTGACCCGCGCTATGGAACAGGCGCCCACCATCTACACGCCCGGCGAAACCCTAGCCTACCACCCCATCAACTACGGATGGGTCATCGCCGAGATCGTCCGGCGGGTCGATGGCCGCACCTTTGACAGGTTCATAGCCGAAGAACTCACCGCGCCCCTGGGCATGGACAACACCTATGTGGGACTGCCAGCAGGATTGGAAGGCCGGGTGTCTCCCATGCACCTGATGGAAGACGACGCGGACACCAGCGGCTACAGTGGGACATTCAGCGAACCGACGGTGCTCCGGTCCGTCGTGCCCGGCGCTAACGGTGTTGCCACCGCCGGGGACCTGGCCCGGTTCTACGCCATGATGGAGCGTAAGGGTTCGTTGGATGGCGCCACAGTGATCCAGTCCGCCACGGCGGAAGAAGCGGTCGAGTTTCAGGTTGAGGGTGTCGATAAATCCATCGGCGTCTTCGCCCAGCGTTCACTGGGCCTAGCCCTCGCCGACGAACGCATGGGAAAGTCCACGGGAGACCCGTTGAAGACCTTTGGCCACGGCGGCGCTGGCACGTCCATCGGATGGGCCGACTTCGATTCGGGGCTGGCCGTGGGCTATATCACCAACGGCTTCCGAGGCACCGTCACCAACAACGCCAGACTGGCCGCCGTCTCCCAAGCCGTCCGCGACGCCTGTATCTAAATAAATTCTGATTATAAGCAGCGTAATTAAGCGCTGGGATCCTCACATCGCGGTTACGGACCGCCCGTGTTTGTTTGGCTCGTGTTGCTGCGGCTTCTTAGATCTTCAAGGTGTGCGGATATTGTCCTCGGGTAGGTGCCCTTACACGCTGTGCCGTTGAAGCGGGTCTGTTCATAAAGGCGGTCGCATCATGACATTCGCTGGTCTACTGATCCTGGCCTCCGGCTTTCTCCTCATGACCCTTGGCAGCATCCCCTGGTTGGCACCAAAGATTGCGGCGGCGAGGCACAACCTGACCTTCAACGCCCTTCGTTATAGCAACTACCGCTGGTTCTGGTTGAACGGCGCCACCCAGGCCATGGCCCAAGGAATGCAGTTTCTGATCCTGGGCTGGCTAGTGTTGGACATCACTAGTTCTTCCTACCAGCTGGGATTGGCAATCTTTGCCTTCGGTCTGCCTAACCTGCTCTTCGCGATGTTGGGTGGCATCATCGCCGACCGCGCCAACCGTCTCAAGCTGTTGATTTCTACCCGTCTATACGTGTCCGTCCTGATTTTCGCCCTTGCCATCCTAAGAATCACTGATCTGTTGGAGATCTGGCACGTTTACGCCGTCGTGTCCCTCCTCGGAACGGTTCAAGCGCTGAACGGGCCCGCTCGCATGGCCATAGTAGCGGACCTGGTGAAGCGAGATGACATGATGAACGCTGTTGCGTTACATACCATGGTTAATTACATACCATGGTTAATTACATACCATGGTTAATTACATACCATGGTTAATCAGACCGGCCAAATCATAGGACCGGCAGTAGCCGGGGGGATTATCGAACTCGCGGGGATAGGTCCGACGCTAATGGTGAATGGGGGGCTTTATTTATCAGGGATAGTATTCCTGTCGTTGATCAGAGGATTGCCACCTAGATCCGCTGCCAGGGAGGCTACTCTCCTGGAAGACCTCCGGGCAGGACTGCAATGCATCCGGTCAACTCCGATCCTGTATACCGTCATAGGGATGACGGTGGCTTTCGCCTTCTTCGCTGTGTCGTACCGTCATGTCATGCCCGCCTGTACCAAAGAAGTGCTGGAGATAGGAGCAGGTGGGACTGGTTTGCTGTTGCTGGCGGCGGGCCTGGGATCATTGCTCGGAAATCTGATACTAGCCTCGCTGGGGGACTTCCGACAGAAGGCGCGACTGCTCATGGTATCAGTGCTGCTTCTTTCTGTGGTCCTGACCATGTTCGCCTGGTCGCCCTGGTTCTGGGCATCCTGGATAATATTATTGTTCGTGGGAGCGACGAGTTTCGGGTTTTTCACCCCATTGGCGACCACACTGATTCAGCTTAACGTGCCATCGGAGTTACGGGGCAGGGTTTTGAGCGTATTTCAACTCGCCCCTGCGGTTCATTATCTTGGTGCACTGCCCCTTGCCGTGGCAGCCGATGTTATATCCTGGCCGGTTGCCATTACAGGTGGTGCAGCCCTGAGTCTCTTTGTTGCCTTGTGGCTTGGACTATGGCGCCCGGTCTTACGTCATATGGAGGAGTAGCAAGTATGTACCGATCTCCGATATGGAGTGCGAAAGCTCGGAGTCTGTCGCTGCAGCAGGTGTCCGAAGGCACTTTGGACCTTCGTGCCGGCAAGCTGCTACTCCACAACCCGGAGCAATCGTGAGATAACCTGACTGTGATTTCCATGCCAGGTTGCGAAATAAGCGCATTTTGCTAATAATCTAATGGCCTCAATGAATCCATCAGTGGAGGACACTAAGACATGGGCATCTACAGAATGTACACCGGACCGGACAACGAGACCCACATCGAGGAGTTGCCTCTGTCGGCCCACCCCGAGTTGGGGGAGTTGCAGACGGTGAAGGGCCTACAGATCCAGCAGAATCAAGGCGGCCGCTTCATGGATTTTCACCAAGCGCCCAACAGGAGGTGGTTGATCACTCTCTCGGGGGAACTGGAGATAGGGCTTGGCGATGGCACAGTGCACAAGTTCGGCCCCGGTGACGTTCGCCTGATCGAGGACGTGACCGGTCACGGCCACACCACCCGGTACGTCACTGACCACGTCTCCGCTTTAATGCTGCTGCCTGACTAAACTAAAGCCAAGGTGGGATGTACATTCCATTGGCGATGATGATCAGCTGAGTTGCGCCAGTGAATCCCTGTCATCCTACTTGGAGAATGACCCGGCTCCGTCGTTTGCCCCCCACCATCTGCGCATTTCACCTTGGCTTTAGTTTAGAAAGACAACCGGTGTCGTTGGGGTAACGATTCGACCACAAGGAGTCTGCCGCTGTGCGAATCGGGTTGTTTGTGGGCGCCCTGGCGTTGATGCGGGACGTGGCCGAACGGCTGCACCCCATTTCCGATGCCGAGAGAGACGGCTTCGACAGCTACTGGCTGCCCCAGCACTTCGGGGCCGACATGCTCACCGTCATCGCCATGGCGGGAATGCAGACCAACCGCATCGAGCTGGGCACCGCCGTCGTCCCCACCTACCCACGCCACCCGGTGGCGCTGGCCCAGCAGGCCCTGACCGCCCAGGTGGCCGTCGGTGGGCGCCTCACCCTGGGCCTCGGCGTTTCCCACCGCTCCACCATCCAGGACTGGCTGGGTCTTCCCTACGCCCATCCGGCCCGTCACATGGAGGAATACCTCTCCGTCCTGCGCCCCCTGCTGCAGGAGAGCGGGGTGGACTTCCAGGGACGGGAGTTCCGGGTCGCCGCCGAGCTGCAGATACCGGATGCCGACATGGTGAGCTGCCCGGTGTTGATGGCGGCGCCGGGTCCCCGGATGCTGGAGATCGCCGGCCGTCTGTCCGACGGCACCGTCACCTGGATGACCGGGCCCAACACCCTTCGGGACCATGTGGTTCCCCGACTGCGCGATTCGGCGGCGGCCGCCGGCAATCCCCCGCCGAGGGTCTGCGTCGGAATGCCCGTGGCGGTCACCGACCGCCCCGACCGGGCCCGGGACCGGGCCAACCGCCTCTTCCAGCACTACGCCGTCCTGCCCAGCTACCGCGCCATGCTGGAACGGGAGGGGGTTGAGGGCCCGGGTGGTGTCGCCATCGTGGGCAGCGAAGCGGCGGTGGAGGCACAGCTGAGGCACCTGGCCGGACTGGGCGCCACGGACTTCCTGGCCACGATCTTCCCGGTGGACGGTTCCCAGACATCGGTCACCAGGACCCGGGCCCCCCTGCAGGGCCTGGTCGGCAGGATTTAGCCCGCCTGTCTCGGGTGCTCGCCACGTCCCCAAGTCGGTTGGAATCGCGCGTTTCATCCAGGGATGGCAGCCAGTGCTTCAAGGAACGGATAGGGGGATATGAACTGGAAGGACTGTGGGGCCGTCGGGGGACCCCAGCCGGTCGGGCCCCTCGACCCGGGACCCTCGATCCGGGACCCTCGTGATTTTGAAGACCCCCTCCGCGTCAGGCCTCCCGGGCCGGAGGGTCAGATGATGGTCTCGCCGCTGATGGCGGCTTCGGTCCGGTCCCGGTCGTCGGTGGTCAACGCGATCACCGCGTGTCCGACGCTGCGGTTCAGGATGTGCATGCTCTGGATGTTGATCCCGGCCTGTTTCAGTCTCTCCGCCACCGAGGCCAGGGCGCCCGGTTCGTCCCGCAGACGGAGGACCAGTACCTCGTCGCCCACCGCCTTGTATCCGGCCTGGTTGAGGACATAGAGCGCGCGGTCGGCATTGTCGGTGGTCAGGATCACGGCCTCCCGCTCGGGGCTGGCCTCGGTGTTGATGGATTCCAGGTTGATGCCCGCGGCGGCCAGGGTCGCCGTTATGTCGGCAATGACGCCGACCTCGTTGTTGGCCAGGACGACGATGCGGGTGATCCGATTGATTCGGTCCATTGTGACGTCCCTCGTGCGGCGTGCTTGGGATCTTGGGAAGACGGGCCGTGGTCACCGGGTGCAGTCGGCGATGAGCTCGTCGACCTGCCCGCGGGTGACGTGGGGCATGGTAATGATGTGGACAATATCTCCCTCGGAGGCGATCTGCCCCTTTTGCAGGACCTCCGGCATCGGCCTGGGAAAGACCACGGTGACCGAATTGGCGTGGCGCCACGCCGGTATCCCGTGCTGGTTGAACCGTTCCACCGCGTACTCCGCAGTGTCCAGCATGCCGGATACCAGCTCCTGGAAACCCCGCGGCCCGTACCGGTTCAGGGCGTACCACAGCATCAGGGGGGTCAGCCCGTTCCGCGAGCCGGACAGGATGGTATCCTGGATTCCCACCAGCTCGATGGTCCGGCCGACCCGTTCGACATTGGCCCGGTGGGTCAGCACGACGCCGCAGGGCGGCGGAGCGCCGATCAGCTTGTGGCCGCTCACCGCAATGCTGTCGACGCCGGCGTCGAATCCGTAGGGCTGGGGTTCGGCCACGAAGGGCAGGATCATGCCGCTGAGGGCGGCGTCGGCATGGATGTAGCTCTGGGTCACTCCCAGGACGCCGAGGATGGCCTTGATCCGTTCGATGTCGTCGATGGCCGGCCCCCCGCATCGTCGTCCCGATGTTGGCGATGACCACCGCTGGCAGGTCCCGGTTGACCCGCGCCATGTCCTGCAGGTCCCGGTAGTCGATCTCGCCGTCGTCCTGGCGCTTGACCATCACGTAGCGCGCGTTCAGCACCCGGAGGTTCTTGAGAACGCTGTAGTGGGTTTCCTCAGAGAAGTAGAATATGCCGTTGGAGAACATTTCCCGGGCGAGGTACAG
Organism: uncultured Dehalococcoidia bacterium; assembly: GCA_951812535.1. Classification (GTDB taxonomy): domain Bacteria; phylum Chloroflexota; class Dehalococcoidia; order Lucifugimonadales; family UBA3495; genus CATOSK01. The sequence continues at coordinate 178,748 of CATOSK010000006.1, forward strand.
CCCGTACAGGTTCCCCTCGGTCCCGCCGGATGTGACGTAGCCCCAGGCCAGCTCCGGGTCCAGCCGCATCAGGCCGGCGAAGCAGGCGATGACCTCCCGTTCGATGCCGTGGGTGTTGCTCCGGTAGTTGCTGCCGTGGAAGGGGTCCCCGACGTTGTTCAGTGAGTATTTGAGGAAGGGCAGGAGGGCGAGTAGTCGAACTTCTGGTTGGCGGGGTAGCCGATCTGTTGGTCCCAGGTGGACTCGATTTCGGCCAGGAGACGGTCCAGCCTTTCTTGGGTATCCGATTGCGGCCTAATGGTCGACGGGTGCAAGTCGGTCATAGTTGTGGCCTCCCTGTGACGTCGCCACCGGGTTCCGGACTGCCTGTGACGATATAGGTTCGTGCCTGGGCGGGAATAGTCGCTTCGCCGGGGGCTTCACCGGCCGGTTGAACCGCTGCAGTTGGCCGTCTCCACACGGCCAGCAACCCGGCCATAGAACCGGGTTGCCGGGTATCATGATACCAATGAAGGAAGACTGAACCCAGGCCACGGCAAGACCTATGCGGGTGAACGAGCACATACGGTACGAACCGGACGAGTGGTGCCCGCTCCACGCAATCCTGGGTGTCGCGCTCCAGGGCGCCGTGCTCACGGTTTCCACCGCGATGACCATAGCCATTATCTTCACGGCGGCATCCGGCGGGGGAGCGGGCTATGTGCTTCATGGGTAGTCTTCGCATCGCTGATCGTCGGTGGCGCCGCCACGGCCCTGCAGGCGGCTAGGCTCAGCCGACTGGGGTCGGGGCACCTGCTGCTGATGGGACCGGCAGCGCCCTTCATGGCGGTCTGCGTACTGGCCGCGGCTGAAGTCGGCCTGGCGGCAATGTCCAGCCTGGTTGCCGCGGCATCCCTGGTCCACTTTACCATGGCCTTCTGGCTGGCCCGGCTGCGCAGGATCATCACCCCGGTGGTGTCCGGCGTCAGTCTGATGGTGATCGCCGCTTCCGTCATGCCCATAGGCGCGGCCAGGCTGGATGAGGTGCCGGTGGGGTTGTCCCCAGCCACTGGGCCGGCCATAGCCGCCGCCGTGCTGGCCACCGCCGCGGTACTCATGCTGCGCGGCTCGGGCCATTGGAGGCTGATGGCCATACCGATAACCATCCTGGCGGGCTGCGCCGCCGCCGCACTGATGGGGGCCTACGACTTCCAGCCGGCGCTGGACGCCCCGTGGCTGGCCCTCCCCGAGTTCTCGGCCTGGCCCGGTCTGGGTCCGGTTATAGACCTGGACCTGCTGGCGCTTCTGCCGGTGTTCCTAGTGGTGAGCGCCGTCATCGCCGTCAAGGCCAGCAACGAGGGGGCGGCAATCCAACAGGCTTCCCGCCGCAGGCCCGGGGTGGTGGACTTCCGGGGGTGCAGGGAACGCTGAATGCGGGAGGCGCAGCGGTGCTGGCGTCGGGGATTGCCGGCATCATCCCGGTCCTCATATATCTGTCGACCTCCGTCGCCCTGGTAACCTTCACGGGGAATGCCGTCCGCCGCGCCGGTTACGTCGTCGGGGCCATGGTAATCGGGCTGGCGCTCATGCCCAAAGCGGTGGCGGTCATCCTGACGATCCCCACACCGGTGACCGGGGCGGTCCTGATGATTGTGATGGGACTGCTCTTCATGGAGGGTGTCCGCGCAGTCTTCCAGGACGGCATCAGCCAGCAGAAGGCGGCCATCGCCGGAGTGTCGCTGTCGATAGGGGTGGGCCTGCAAGCCCACAACATCGCGGCCGGCGTTCTGGGCAGCCCGTGGGACGCGGCCTTTGGGAACGGCATCGTCCCCGGAGTGCTGGCCGCAGTCCTGATGTCGGCCGTCCTGAACCTGACCGTCGCCCGACGCAGGAGGATGGAAACTGTGCTGGACATGTCGGCCCTGCCCGGCATACAGGCATTCCTCCGGGAAGCCGGGGATAGAATGGGATGGGAAGGGGCCTCGATAGAGCGGCTGTGCGCCGCGGGTGAGGAAACGCTGTCCAGCATGCTTCAGCTGCGGGACGACTACGGGGAGGATCAACCGCCGCGCCTGGTGATAACGGCGCTTCCCCGCTCCGGGGCGGTGGAGATGGAGTTCCTGGCGGTTTCCCCAGAGGAGAACATCGAGGACCGGATCGCCTACATCGGCGAACAGGCCGGAGCCCCGGAGGTGGGGGAAATCTCCTTCCGTCTCCTGCGGCACTATGCCTCCTCGGTGCGGCACCGGAAGTACCACGGCATCGACATCGTGACGGTCGAGGTCGATCCTTAACGGGATTCGAGACGGACCCCAGCCGCTCGCCGGGACCGACACGCGCAACCATGGAACCAAGAATGGGAGGGAACTTGACATGGCGGCATACCTGATAGTCGACAACGAGATTACCGACGAGGCCCTGTTCAACGAGTATGCCAGGGACATCGTCGCCGTAACCGAGGCTCATGGAGGCAGGTACTTGGTGCGCGGCGGGGCCACCGAGGTGGTGGAGGGCGACCGGACACCGCACCGGGTGGTCATCATCGAGTTCGAGGACCTGGACGGGGCCCACGGCTTCGTCAACGACCCGGAATATGCGCGGCTGGCCGACATCCGCTCCAGGAGCAGCATCACCACGACGATAATAGTCCAGGGGGTATAGCCCTGACAAAACTTGCAGTTCCGCCGACCTTGAGCCGGGACGGCAAGTTTGTTCCTCAAACGGGGAGTATGGAACAGTACGCAACACCGGTCATTTTCCCGTTGCGGGAACTGTTCCATAAACGTATACTCCCAACATGGCCTCCATTTTCGGTTACATCCGCACCAGCCGCCGGCTCCAGGAGGGGGTCCCGGGGATGGACCCCGCCTCCCAGGAGTTGCAGCTCCGGAGAGCCGGAGTGCCCCTGGCCAACATCCACCGCGATGTCGGCATCTCCGGCACCACCGGTACTCAGGGACGCCAGGGATGGCACCATCTCGACGTCCGTCTTGCTGGCGGCGACACCCTGGTGGTGGTCGCCATCGACCGCATCGGACGGACCTGGCAAGACATCGTGCGGTCCATCTGCGATCTTCGGGACCGTGGCGTCAAGATTCGTTCCCTGGCCGAGGCCGAGGCCCAGTGGACCTGCTACCTGGAGGCTGACGAAGGGAGCCCCGAAGCCTTCTTCGGCCAGATCCTCACGATGTTCGCGGCCTGGGTGGCAGACCAGGAACTTCAGTCCGTCAAGCGGATGACGAAGGAAGGGCTGGAGCGTGCCCGCGAGCAGGGGAAGGTGCTGGGGCCGCCGCGGAAGTTCAGGCCTCACCAAGTGGAGGCGATGAGGCGGATGCGGGATGGGGGCGCCAGTCTGCGGAGGATCGCTGCGGACTTCGAGTGCTCGGCCAGCACCGTCCTGCGGACGCTGCGGCAGGAAGGAGCGACAAACGGTTGATCCCGGACCAACCTGCCCATAGTCGGTCCGGCCCGCGTGATCCAGTGCAGCTGAAGCTATTGTGGGGGGAATTGTGAGTGGGGTATACCTATGTTACCTTCGGGTGTGAGAGGTGTTATGCCGACGGTATTGAATGAGTCCGCGCCCACGCCCGTTTGGGAAGGCATCTATGAGGCTGCCGAGGCCGCCAAGTACCTCAAAGCAACCAGCCATGCGCATGTCGTCTATCCTCTGAGTTCTGCCAAACTAATCCGCTGGATTCGCAACGGGTTGGGCGATCCCGCACTCGCCCATGTCCCTGGCCGGGAATTAGTGATTGCTTTCCCTGACCTGATTTCAATGCGGGTAGTCGCAGCTCTGAGAAACTCAGGCGTCAGCTTGCAGGCTATAGGCACAGCGGAACGCTGGCTGCGTGAGGTTACCGGACAACGCCATCCTCTCGCCACAGAAATCATTTGGGCCGGTCAGGGTCAGGTATTTGCCGAGTGGGGAGATCAACTGGTTTCCGGAAGTGCCCGGGGCCAGATGGCCCTGGATATGCTCAGAGAATACCTCATTCCAATCCACGGGCTTACCTTTGACAAGGAATCTGGCAGTGCTATTTCCTGGGAGCCCTCCAACGGCATAGTCCTGCAACCCCAAGTGCAATTCGGAGCACCTTGCATCAAGGGCACCCGGATACCCACCCGTTCGCTCGCCGGCATGGTTGAAGCGGGGGACTCGGTCGAATCGGTCGCAAAAGCGTACAATCTGACGTCCGAAATAGTCCAGGCAGCTTGTGACTGGGAACATCATCTCCAGTCCGCATGAGCCGCTTTTCCTGCTGGACGAATCGCTCACCCCGGCGGTTGCTGACGCCCTGAACCTGGTGGGTTACAACTTCGCCACCGTGTATGACACGTTCACCGACCGAGGGTCCCTAGACCCCGAAATAATAGCGTGGTGCCGAAATAATGGGGCGGTTTGGGTCCACGCGGATGACCGGGCCAGAAGGGCGCACCAAGCCTTGCTTCAAACCAGCGGCATCAGAACGTTGTTGGTTTCTCGGGAGAAGGGCCGGATGAGCGCCAAGGAGCAACTTCGCATCCTCAGCGTTGTCCTGCCTAAGTTGTTGGAAAATTGGCAACGGCGTCCCGCTACCCGCCATTACCGTGCGACTGCCGTGAGCCCAGTTTCAACGCCCTCGTTGAGGCCGGTGACTATCTAGACCAAAGCCGACGAATATGACCACCCCCTCTCCGAATCCACCGTCGAAGTCGCCGCTTTGGAATGGCTGGCGACCCTCGGCTGGCAGACGGCCCACGGTCTCGCCATCTCCTCCGATACATCTGGAGCCGAGTGGCACATGTGAATCGCCGCGATCATTGGACTAGTGATCGCCAAGGACATTGACCCACCCTGGGGGCGTGGCGCCATAAACGAGGTCGTCGCATTGTCAATGCTCGGGTAAACAAAATCTGTTATTTTTAGTCCCGCGAAAAAACGGCCCCAACACCTCCCATTGTGTGCGTGAGTTCAATCCCTATGCCTTCATACCAATACGAACAACTCAACGATGAAAGTTTCCAGCAACTGAGTCAAAGCTTGCTTCTTAAAAGTTTCCCAGACCTCCAGTGCTTTCCAGTAGGTCAGCCTGATGGTGGTCGAGACGCCATTACAAGACAGATCGCAGGCCCACCTGGCAAGAGTGGGTTCATCCTGTTTCAGGTGAAATTTGCCAGACGTGACTAAGACCCTTCGGGCGCAAGAAAATGGCTATTGAGAACTCTCAGAAACGAGCTACCCAAAGTTCAAAAACAAATCAGGGAAGGTGCGGAACGCTTTGTGCTCGTGACAAACGTGTCGGGCACCGCACACCCTGAAGTGGGTTCAATCGACACCCTCCAGGCTCTTCTTAACGAGCATATTTCGATTCCTGCTCAAGCTTGGTGGCGAGACGATCTCGATCGGCGCTTGGATGACTCGTGGGACTTGAAATTCGCCTATCCCGCATTGTTGTCCGGGCAGGATATCCTAAGGCTCGTGGTCGAAGCCAGTCCGAGTGAGGGGCGCGAACGGCGTCGAATCGCTATAACCGCGTTCCTCTCCGCACAATTCGAGGCTGATCGTGAAGTTAAGTTCAAACTAGCGGATCTTGAGAACGATATCTTCGATCTCTTCACTGATGTTCCAATCGTGCCGCGAAACCCTGCAGAAAAGAGACCGCAAGCTGTTGATGAACTCGCGGTTGCGTTTCGCCGTGCAGCTACGAGTACGTCGGGCGAAGTCGATTCCCGAAGAGTGTTCCATTGGTTAGAGTCGGCAACACGGGATGAGTACAACCTGGGTACATATTATGCAGGTGATGATGCTTGGCTTGGTGCGGCATCTCTGCTGCTTGATACTGACTTCCAAGAAACCGAGCCTCTGGTGATCCTAGAGGGGGCGCCTGGCCAGGGTAAATCGACCATCGCGCAGTATATCTGTCAAGTCCATCGGATGCGTTTCCTAGACCGGGCGAAAGGCGACGCCGTGGGACTTGCTCATCTCGGAACGTCGCTTCGACTACCGTTCAAAGTGGAGCTTCGGGACTTTGCGACTTGGCTGTCAGGAAGTAGCCCTTTTGGAGCCGCCAACCAAGCTGAACCGGTGGACTCATCACCGAGGACACTCGAGGGGTTCCTCTCGGCTCTAGTGCGGCACGGGTCAGGTGGATCTTACTTTGACGTCTCCGACTTGCAATCGATACTCACTTCTTCGCCCGCTCTGATCGTGCTCGATGGGCTTGATGAAGTTGTAGAGATCAACCAGAGGGAAGGAGTGGTGGTGGAGATCACGGCGGCTGTACCACGGTTGAACGCAATAACTCCATCACTTCAAATGGTTGTGACGAGCCGCCCAACACCGTTTACGAACTCGCCAGTATTGCCGAGGCGCAACTTCGCAACCTATTCACTCGAGTCGCTTACTAGGCCATTGATTACCGAATACGCTGAAAAATGGTTGCAGTCAAGAGCGATCCACGACAACGAAGCAAGTGAGGTTCGGCAGATCCTCGGTGAAAAACTGGATGAACCGCACCTTCGAGACTTGGCACGCAACCCTATGCAGTTGGCAATTCTCCTAAGCTTGATTCATCGGCGGGGTATATCGCTCCCAGACAAGCGAACGGCTCTGTACGACAATTACATCGAAATATTCTTTGATCGGGAGTCCGAAAAGGCGCCCGTGGTTAGGGACAACCGTGATCTTCTTATCAGGATTCATCGGTATTTGGCGTGGGTACTTCAAGCTGGCGCCGAGGTCGATTTGGGCTCTACTTCCGGAGTACCGATGCGTTGGGCTTCCTTCTCTGGTTCGATCTCTGAGCATGATCTCAGAGTGCTACTTCGAGAGTTCCTAGAGAAGGACGGAAGTGATCCTGCCCTTGTCGAAAGGCTTTTTAGCGGAGTGGTAGAGCGAGTAGTGGCAATTGTTTCACGCGTGCCGGGCACTTACGAATTCGATGTACAAACCCTGCGGGAATATTTCGCTGCCCGACACCTCTACCAGACAGCACCGTATTCTCCAGCAGGTCAAGAACGCCGGGGCACGATCTCGGACCGATGGCGCGCGCTCTCCCGCAACTTCTATTGGTTCAACGTCGCAAGGTTCTATGCAGGGTGTTACAGCGAAGGTGAACTGCCATCGCTCGTTGATGACCTACGCGATTTGAGCAAGAATGATGTCTTCCGTTCCACAAACCATCCGCAACTACTTACAGCGACGCTGCTTGGAGATTGGGTGTTTTCCCAAAGACCCCGAGCGATTGAAGGAGCCATTGACTTGCTTCTTGAACCAAGCGGGCTTCGAATGCTAGTGGCTGGTGCTAGTTCGGGGTTTCGTCAAGTTGACGATGTGATTGTACGAGACCAAGTGGGTAAGGATCCGCTCGTATCTTCCTGCAAAGAACTCGTTGATCCGGACCGGCCCATCGAACAAGTGATAGAAATTGTACGGAGCGTGCTCCTTCCGAATGCTGGTCCAGAGGAGTTGTTTGATTGGTGGATAGGCAAGTTGCGGTCGGCCGGCAAGGAACAAGCGAGCCAATGGTGCGTTATTGGTGAGGTGTTGCAATCCTGGTCTATCATGGATACTGATACGGTTAAGGACCTCTTAGGCCAGAAGGAGATACCGGCAACTAGGGTGATCGCAGGGCTGTTGCACTCTAATAGGCATGATGTTCTTCAAAGCGATGAAAAGTTGTTGGAAGCCGCCGTTGATGCCATTCTCGCCGGGGATAGGAGTGGCTTTTCGCCGTTCGGTTCAATCCTTCAGCAATTTATGGGAGCCTTTGACTGTACATCCCGAAGTTCCCAATACCAAAGGTGGCCGGCGTCACGGAGATTGTCTCTGCTGCAATATTGGGGGGGGGCTATACGGTCAGCGGGAAGACCACCCTCGGCCAAGTTACCCTGCGGCTGACCGGTGCGCGCGAGTAGTGGAGGCATTTAAGGCTGCAGCTGAGTGTCCTGTTGAGGAGTGGAACACATCTATTCAACCGTGGGATAGGGTGGTGCAAGAAGGGATTCGCGAATTTGGTGAGCGAAAAGTGTTCGTTCAGCTTGCTAATCTCACAGCCGGAATCCGGTCTGCAAAGGAAAAGTTTCCAGACAGCCCTAGCCTATTTGATGTTGGGCGCCCTATGGTGAGACGTGTTCGGCACGCCCGCCTGAGAGCCAACTCGTGGAAATGGTGGTCGGAGCAGCTATGGTCGGCGACTACCCCAGCCCAAGTCTGGATGGCACTCTTAGTCTTTGCCACTTGGGCTGGCCCTAGGGCGATCGAAGAGCTTGCCGAAAAATTGGACGAACTCGTAGTTGGCTTAGAAACCACGGAGTGGCATAGCCTTTATTCGGCGCTTCAAGCAGCAATTGAGGCCAACTCTGATCGGTCTTGGATAAAGCCTCCAGCGCTTCGCGTGAGCGAGTTGCCACCCGGGCTAAGTGTCCGGACAACCGCTCTCCTCGCGAAGAGGTACGGAGAGGAGGTAGTTGACCATCTGTATGAGCGTTATTTGACTAACTATGACGGTGATGATCCGATCGTGTTCGCGATGCGAGCTGATGTTGAAGTCCGTCATTCCCTTGTAGACGAGACGAAATGGGCTAAGGCTATTGAGAGTGTGAGGATTAGTTATAGCTTGGGTTCGGTTCCTAATCGATCTTTCTACCCGCACTACGTAGACAATATTATGCTTCCGGATGCGGTCGCTAGGGCAGTGGTGGATCAGCCTCTGGAATTTCCCGGGGGCCTTGTCCGAGTAGCCGAGGCGCGGTGTCGTCAACTCGATGCAGCGAGGGTTTTGCCAGTGAGTCGAGTAGCAGAATCGGAAGGCTGGTTTACTGACTAAGCCCCAATCCACCGAAATGATGAGCGTCGCGGCATGCTGACGTGGTAAGAAAGTGCTCTTGTGCTTCGGGGATAATGGTTTTGGAACGACAAACCCCACCAGAACCGAGGAGCACCTTCTTTGCCGCTTCAGAACACTGGCCCGACGCCGTCCTTCGGTGGATTCGAGTAAGCGACCGGCATACAGCATCAACCTCTCGTCCCAGGACCCAGGGGTCCGCTTAACCTCGTTTTCACCGGTGCGACGCCCCAACGCGGTTCCCCAATCGGTGCACTTCGCCAACATGGCGCAGCTGGACCGCCGGGACTACCTCATGCTCGCGGATTTCGAAGCCGTGGTGGCTGGCAACAGCCCTGTTTCCGGCCCCGGCTGGAAATCCCCGCCATCCGCAGTTCAGAGGGGTGGCTGGAAACCCCGGTTCATTTCTACCCGGCAGGAAGCTATACTTTTGCACATTCCAGCCAGGGGGCAGCGGATGACCCGCCACGGTTGGGACCTAGTCCAGCCCGTCGGGCCGATAGTCAAGTGTCCGCGGATGAACCCGTCGCGTTTCGCCCCAAGCCGGATCAGGGAGTGACGTCCCGTTACTCGGATCGGACGAACTCGCCAGCAAACTCGTTGGGGACTGGGTCGCGGAGGAGGCGTCCGAAAGCCAGTGAGTCGGGGAGCACGATGCCGCCTGAGAACACCATCTTCATGGCGTCTTCCACGGTAATGCTGGTCTCGAACAGGTCGTCCTCCATGACGAAGGCCATATTACCGGAGGTGGGGTTGGGCACGGTGGGGATATAGACGATGGCCATGGAATCCCCAGTCCTGGAGGCCACTGATCTGCCGGTGACAAACCCCATGGCAATCATTCCCTCGCGGGGCCACTCGAGGAAGACGACCCGGCTGAACCGGTACTGGGATCCCATGGAGGATGTGGCCTGCTGGGTTACGCCATAGATCGTTCCCACGACGGGGAGGCCGTTGAGAATCGTGATTTTAAAATTCATGGCGCTACGCCCCAGGCGTGTGCTCACGATGAGGCCGACGACATAGAAAATCACGATGAGGGCGATGATTCCGATGCCGGGAAAGTCCCAGGGTTGTCCCGATACGAAGCCCAGGGGCCGGATGAAGCTGTCGGCCTTTTCGATGACGAACACCAGGACGCCGATGGTAACCAGAAGCGGCACCAGTTCCATCAGGCCCCCAACCGTTCTTCTCTGGACATGGCGTTCAACCCGGCGGAACAACCCGGTCCCGCGGACATACCGGGCATTGGTGCGGGGAAGGGGCCCTGCGGCGGTGTCAGCCATAGTTCACCTCCCGAATCGGCGTAGAAGCATTTCCCAGGGAACTCCGCGCCGGCAGTATCGCCGGTGCCGGAACCTGGACCAGCCACCCAACCAAATACTACAGCAGGGGACCCGAACGCACTCCGAAAAGGCCGGACTGGAAGGGAGAGGAATACGCGAGATGCGTGGGATTCGAGATGTGAGGAACCGGCCGACTGAGGTGGACCCGGGATTTCGGACAGGTGGCGAAGTGAGAGTCCCGCTCCTAAACTGAGGACAGCTGTTGCTGTCGGAAGGAGCAGGAAATGTCGCAAGCACGCAGGAAGCACAGCCCGGCCTTCAAGGCCAAGGTGGCCCCCTGCCTTCGCAGGGGCAGGCCTGGAGGCGCTGAAGGGCCAGGAAACGGTGGCCCAGCTGGCCGCCAGGTATGAGGTTCCACCCGGGCCAGATTCAGGCCTGGAAGAAGACTCTTGCGGAGGGCGCCTCCGGGGTCTTCGGCAACGGCAAGGACCAGAAGGCCAGGAACGATGCCGCCCTGATCGCCCGCCTGTACCAGGAGATCGGCCAGCTGAAGGTGGAGCGGGATTTCCTGGCGGAGAGGTCCGGTCCTTGAGTCCGGCCAGGCGGCGTCAGATGGTGGACCGGGAGCACCCGTCCCTGTCCCTGGTGCGCCAGTGCGCGCTGCTGGGGGTCAGCCGTTCCAGCCTCTACTACCATCCCCGGGCTGCCTCGGCAGAGGACCTGTCCCTGATGGGCGAGATCGACCGGCAGTACCTGAATACGCCCTTCTACTCCGCCCTGGCCAGGGTCCGCGCCGCAGCAGCCCGGGAGCAGCGCTCCCTGCCCGAACTCACCGAGCAGAACAACTTCCTGAACGTGGACATCATTGTCGCCGACATGGGAGACCCCGATACCAGGGAACGCCGGAGCCCGCCCGTGGCCTACGCCCTCTTCGAGGCCTCCATCACCGCCGACCAAGGCGACGCCCAGAGGGCGGCGGACAGAGCCCGCACCCTGGCCCAGACCATGGGCGTTCCAATCACCGCCGCGGTCATAGCCGACAGCGCGCCCGAACCGGTACTCCGGGAAGCGCACGCCACCGGCGTGAGCATTTTCCTGGCGGCCGACCGCTGATACAACACGGTCCCGACGAGGACATCGTTGGCGCGACGCTGATGACCTCCTGAACACCGCCGCTACAATCGCAGGGGCACGGCCCCCAGAACCTGAGACTGCTCTACGCCACCAGCGCCTCTGCCGGCACCATAGCCGCCACCGCCTACCTTGCCGCCATCAGCGTGGACCTGGAGATGGGCGCGTTCAGATTCGCCCTGTTCACCGCCTACATCGGGCTAATGGGTGCCCTCAGCATGGCAGCCACTAGAGGCAGAGGATTCCGTAGCTGCTCCATTACCCTGTCCCGCAGAACCAGGCGCCTCCATAGTCAATACTCCATGCCCGCGCCCCCTGCCCTGCGGGCAGCAGGTTGAAACCGGCTGATGCGCATCTACCGTCGGGGCAGCTTGAACAAGCTCCACATCCGTCAGCCTCTTTGCTGGACGCACCTACCCGGAAACAACACCTAAGGCGGGGTCAAGCCGGCGCAATCCAGTCGGCGGCACGTTCCCCTATCATGACAACCGTTGCATGGCTACCACCTGACCTTGTAACCCGGGGCATCACCGAGGCATCGACCACCGACAACCCCTTTACTCCCTTGACGCTGCAGTATTGATCAACAACCGCCATTGGGTCTGAATCCGGACCCATCTTGCACGTGCCGGACACATGCCTGGCTGTTCCAACGGTTTGGCGAATATAGAGGTCCAAAGCGTCGTCGTCGGCCAGAATGTCATCCGTTGGGTGGAGCCGGTAATCGGCCACGTCTTTATACGCATCGGATTCAAGGAATGCAATCGCCATTCGCACGCCTTCCCGCACCCGACGAATGTCGTTTGGATGCTGAAGATAGCGGTAGTTAAAGGTCGGCTGCACTGAGGGATCGGCAGACGCAAGCCTGACGTATCCTGAGCCGTCGGGCAGCCCGAGCGTGCACGAAATTCGCGCCACCCGGTCCGGAGGAACATCACCGTTCAGGTACTTGGTCCGGAGACCGGGGACGCGCTCCGGCCGTTCGTCAACCATTGGGGTGGTCCTCAGCAACATATCATTGGCTTCGCTGGACCCGTGGGAGGTGTAGTGTAAACAAAAGCGCGCCGCATCGGCATCAGCAGCCAGGGTCATTCCGTCTTTGACTTTAAAGGTAATCTGGGCGCTCAGGTGGTTAAATAGGTTCTGTCCTACTCCGGGAAGCTCATGAACGAGAGGTATCCCAAATTGTTGAAGTTGGTCATTGGGGCCGATTCCCGATAGCATGAGCAGGTGGGGTGACTTGATGGCCCCAGCGCTCAACACAACCCGGTCTGCTTCAACGTTGAAAATCCCGCCTCCGCTTTCTACTTCCACACCGACGGCCTTCAGATCCTTGATCAATACCTTCCTTACGAAAACCCCTCCCCTCACCGTAAGGTTAAGACGGTGGCGCATGGGATTCAGGTGAGTGATAGCAGCGCTCATCCTCCAGCCGTCCAGGTTGTTCGAGGGCCACACGCCAACGCCTGAGGGGTTCGGGCCATTGGTATCCTCGACTGTCCCATAACCCGCCTCCAAACAGGCTGCGTGGAAGGCCTTTTGGATGTCTGGCCAGGGCCCGGATTGACGACGCCTTACTGGCATCGGTCCGTTGGTTCCATGAAAATCATCCCGAATGTCGAGATCGTGCTCAGATTTTCTGAAGTAAGGGAGTACCTTGTCATAAGACCATTCATCGTTGCCCATACCAGACCAGGAGTCGAAATCCTCAGGTAACCCCCTTTGCATTGCCTGACCGTTGATGGACGACCCTCCTCCGATCACCTTGCCCTGCGCTACGTGGATCTCCCCTTGCTCCTCGGTGATCGTTCCCCGCAGGGCCCAGTTATGTTCCGAGTCTGGGGATTCTGCAAAACTTGTGTGGCCGAATTTTATCTCGTCCGGAAGATGGGCTGGATCAGGGTAATCTGGCCCGGCCTCCAGCAACAAAACGGAGGTATTCACGTTTTCAGCCAATCTGCTGGCCAACACCGATCCAGCTGCTCCTCCACCGACGATAACAACGTCATATTTCATGGTTCCTCCTTAAATGCTTCAAATGCTTCGTCTTCTAACATAGGATTTCCCAGTTTTAACTGATTCCGCTGAGGGTAGGACGTTGTGGGATTTCTCCAATTATAAACCGGCATTCTCCATACCGGCCGACCAGATGGTTCCGAACAGGGTAGTTGGAGTGTCAACGGCGCCGCGATGGGCTAGTTCAAAAGTCGGCATAAGAGCAGGGCCAGGGTGGTCTTGGGCTGAAATGGGTGAACAATCCATCATTTGCGAGGAATGGGGATGCTCTAGCCGCTGGACCGGTGCCGAAAGGGACTCCACCCTTTTCCTGTTCACCAGCTAGCGGCTGCGGGACTTCATTGATCTCAACCATCTTCTGATCCAGATCGATGAGCAACTGGACCTCGCCAAGCTGGTGGCTCCCTTGGAACACCGGTACTGCCCTGATTTCGGCCGGCCCGCCATTCATCCCGAGACAATGGTGCGGGTGTTCCTCATCTGCTCGATTTGCAACATCGCCTCCTTCCGCTGATTGTGTTCTGCCATCTCCGGGAATATTGCATATCTCTGGTTTTGCTTCCTCACCATCGACGACCCGGTTGTCAATGGCGCTGGGCTGAATCTCCAGAGCACACAAGAGGCCAGCGGCAACGGCATCCAAGACGGGCTTCACGAAGTTCTCCACATCCAGGCTCCGGTCGGGGCCGCCGTGGAAGCCGGGGTGGAACCTGAATGCCAGGGAGACGGCGTAGTCACCCCCAGGATCCCAGGGACCGGCACCCCGGGCTTCCTTGACCGAGGCAGTGAAGTGGGACTGGAAGGTCCACTTCCTGACCGCATTGCTGGTGAACTCATTGATGATCTCGCCCAGCACCAGCAGGACAAGAGGATCCCGCGCCGGGGATCCGAACGCCACCGTGGGGACTTCCCAACCGCTGATATTCCGGGTCTGGTGAAACATCGGACCGCCTGAAGTGGGAATCAACCTGGTTGGTTGAGTTTCTTACCAACTCCCACGCCGGTCAACCGGCAGGAGGTTCAAGGCGGCCGGCAGGTGTAGAATCCCTCCCGCTGACAGTTACCCATTGACCATGTCCTGCTCCTGCCCATAGCCTGATGTTGTCAGCAACAGCGACTAAACCAGGATCAGGGAGCGGGGGATGTCCAGGAACTACCACATCGAACGGGACGCCATCATCCTGAGATGGTACGGCGGGTACCAAGGAGCAAGGAACCCCAGAGTCGAGGGTCCCGTCACCCCCGCCGACTGCCTGGGCATCCCCATTCCGGTCAACCTGCCGTTCATGCCCCTGGGGCACTGCCTGGCTTGGAAGTACGGGCTGAACCGGGACGGCTATGGCTACCTGACCATAAGCGGGAAGCAGGAGCTGGCCCACCGGAGAGTGTTCATCCAGACCCGGGGCGAGATCCCGGCAGGGATGCAGGTCAACCACCTCTGCAACCGGCCCTACTGCGTCCAGCCCGCCCACCTCTACGCCGGTACCAGGCAGGACAACAGGGACGACTCCCGCATCTTCAACGACCCCGGCCTCATCAAAGCTGCCTCGGTGATGCACTTCCCCGGGAGCGGGGAAGCCAAGGACCCGCTGGTCCGGCGACTCCAGCAAAGAGGAGGGTATTGGGACATGGAGCTGTGGGAACCGGTGGAGCAGCCTCCTCAGTTGCCTCTCGAGGAGTTCACCTGCCCCAACCACGACTTCGCCATCACGATGCGGGGCGGGGAATCCAGGATATGCCGCATCTGCGAGATCTCGGAGTTCGACCAGGAGAGGGCCGATGGTGACGGGACCTGGTTGCTGGTCGCCAAGATCTGCCCCGCATCCCAGACAGTGGATCCCATCCTGGAGAAAATCGGCAACTCCGAGTTTTTTGGCGAGTCCCATCTTGAGACCAGGCGGAGGGCCTACCGCAGGGAATGCCAGTCTCTCTGGGAGGGGTCCCACAACCTCAGGAACTGCGGGTGCGTCTACTGCACCCAGGACCGTCGGACTTTCCGAGAGGCCGTTGACCCACTGCTGACCAGGGAGGAATCGGACATCCTGGACATCTGCGACCGGATGGAGCCGCAGGTCACCGGCGCTCTCCATGATGCCTCCTCCGACATGATGGATGCGCTAGCACGGGAACAGGGTATGGGCGAGGAGCAAACGCGGGCCCTCAGGGAACACCTCAACTCCACCGCCCGCACCATCGAGAGCGACCTGGCCTACCTCCTGTACGCCCTGGGGCGGTTCCAAGACCGGGAGGAGATCCTCAAAGACCCCGGGTTCGAGATGGTCATGCTCCGGTGGGACTGCGTCAGTTTGAGGGACGAAGACGAGAAGGATGTTTTCCAAACGGTCCTTCCATCCGCGGATGAGACCGCCGAGAGGGTGGCGCTGGCCTGGGAGAGGGAAGCCGACGGGCTGATGAGGCCGTACCTGGAGACCAAGCCCGAACTCCACCAAGGCGTCGGGTTCCTGGCCAGGCTGCTGGCTAAGAAGCACATCTTCGAGCACCTGCGGTACGAGCTCCTTGGGAGGAACAGTTCCTCCGAGCAGCGGCCCCACCCTCACAGCGGGTGCGCGATCAGCATCAGGGAAACTGGACAGGTGGAGCCTTTCCCCAACGATTTCGAAGAGGGGAAGGGATACTCCCACCACCATGTTTAGCGGCACGGGAGCCGCGCTCGCCACGACTACAAGAGGTTGACCACCTCCGGATGCCAAAGCAACGAGGATTCCTCAAGTCCATCGGATTGATCATCCTGGGGACCCTGGCCTTGTTCCTGGCCCCGGTGGTCTTCATGCTGCTTGCAGTGGCTATCGTCAGGCTCTTCACCTGAAAACAAACTGCAACCTGGGAGCAGACGCGGGCCTGTTCGGGGACTACCCTGGCCCGCCAAAATAGTGGGAGCGTGTGCCCTTGGGTCCAAAAGGAGCGGATTTGACCCCCCGACCCATCGAGAGCAGCTATTGGGTGGTTCCCGGCAAACTCCTGGCGGGCGAATACCCCAGGGACTCAGGAGAGGAGTCTTCCCTGACCAAGCTTACCCACCTCCCATAGGCCGGCGTCTCCGCCTTCATCGACCTGACCCAGGAGGGCGAGTGTTATCCCTACACCAAATGGCTCGGGGTGGAGAC
Organism: uncultured Dehalococcoidia bacterium; assembly: GCA_951812535.1. Taxonomy (GTDB): domain Bacteria; phylum Chloroflexota; class Dehalococcoidia; order Lucifugimonadales; family UBA3495; genus CATOSK01. The sequence goes on from CATOSK010000006.1 coordinate 195,110, forward strand.
CCACCAGCGGTTCCCCATCGTGGACAGCTCGGTGCCGGAATCCCGGGAGTTGGCCACCGCCGTTCTGGATGCCATCGACGAGCGCATCGGCCAAGGTCGGACGGTCTACCTCCATTGCCGGTGGGGGATTGGCCGGACCGGCACCACCATCGGGTGTTGGCTGGCACGGCACGGACACACCGGCGCCAGCGCCCTGGCCCGCCTGGATGACCTGTGGCAACATTGCCCCGAGTCCAGGCATTGGGACCGCCCCGAGACCTGGGAGCAGGAACGGTACATCCTGGACTGGGGGGAACGGCGATGAACAGCATCCATCACCCGCACCATCAGGTGAGAACAGGGTCCGCAATTGCTTGATTTGCAAAACGGCTACGCGGTGATCGACCTTGAGATGGCCGGAGCGGACCCCCAAACCGGCCTCATCATCGAGATGGCGGTCGGGGTGTCCCGCCCAGAGCAGAACCTGGTCACCGAGCGGGTCCTGGTGAAGATAGACCAGCCCATCCCAACAGTCATCGTCCGGTTGACCGGGATTACCGACCGGGACCTGGCCTCGAGCGGGATCTCCATCGACGATGCCCTGGCCTGGTTCGCGGACCGGACTGCCGGCCTCCTCCTGGTCGGGCACAACGTCCTCCAATCGGACCGGGCCTACCTGGTGGAAGCCGCCCGCCGGCACCGCCAGGCCGTCGAGGAAGGCCTGTACCCCAGGGTCGTCATCGACGAGACCCTTGACCTGCCCGCCCAACGGTTCATCGACACCCTGGGGCTTTACAAGGGTTACCTCCTGGGAGAGTACCCCCAGGCTGAAGAAAGCCACCAGAACTACGCCGATAGGGTGATCTCCCGAAAAACCCATGGGCTTCGCACCGGCCTGACGGCGGCTTGCGAAGACCTGGGCATTCCCGCTTCCCGGATCCGGGCCCATCGGGCCAGCGGGGATGTGGTACGGAACCAGATGCTGTTCGAGAAACTCTTGGACCTGAACCCGCCCGAATGAGCTGCTGAAAGGGTGCTAGGCTGTCAGAAGGCACGCCCTCATCCTTCTTTGCCAGCATCCGCCAGAACGCCCAGATCCAGCCAACCGTAGGACACCTCCGGCAGGGAGACCCCACCTATCTGGATCTGACGTTCCCGAACGTATTGGCCCCCCAGGACTCCATAGAACCGGCGGGCCGGATGGTTTTTCGCCAGGACCCAGATGATCATGGGGTTCATCCCCGCCCCGAATAGCCACCGGGCAGTCGCCACCGTGAGCTCTAAGCTGGGCTTTGTACGTTCAAGCGGCGTAGGCGAGGGAATCGATAAGCCGGGAATGCAAATCGGGAACGGGTTTTTCCCGGTCGTCGTCTGACACCGACATTGAAAAACTCTCCGATGCCAACCACAGGCGACGTCGCACCAAGGCGCTGGCATCCACGAAGGTGGGCAACGGCTTGTCGTACCAAGCCGCGGTGCGTTGGGTGATGGGACTCTCTTGCTGCAGCGAGTGGGCCGCCAGGGCAACCCAGGAAAACAGACCCATCAGGATGGGCGTGGTGCGGGCGATGGCCCGGTCAGACCATTGGCGCTGAGTTTCCACGCCCAGGTGAGCTCTCACCTCTTGGAAGGTCACCTCCAGTTGCCATCGCAGCACAAACCATTCCACAATCTGCGCCGGAGCCACTGCCGGATTGGTGCAAAGGAGAGCTTGGGTGTCGAGTTCACCTCTGGGATCCCGGATCAAAACCCAGCGGATGGGCACGGGCGGCTTGCCGTGGTGGTACCAAAGGGCGGTCTGGGAAGACAGTTCCAAAGTGCGGACGGTGCCGTCATACCAGGACACCGACACGATGTCCCAAGGCAGGTCGGGATCGTCGAGGCGTTGCTTGAGGGTGGGTTGACGTGATCCCTTCACCCGGGGTCGGCCAGTTTGACCCGGTTGGCGGGGTGGCACGGGATCATAGAGGCCGGCATCCAGGCGCAGCCTGGTGATGAGGGTTACCGGTTCACGGAGGGACTGGCAGCAGTGGAGCAGGTCGAGGACGGCGTAGCCGTTGTCGCCCACCACTACCAGGGGCCGGTGCGGCAGCCAGCGGCGCAGCTGCAAGATCATCTGGCGGGCCCAGTCAGTGACCTTCTTGTGCTGGCGTCCCCGTTTTTGGTGATAGCGTTCCGATGGCGCCAGCACGGTGAGGAAGGGCAGGGCCCAGTATCGGCCGGCCCAGGGGATGTGTCCCAACCACATAAGTGAGACCCAACGTAAACCGCTGGCCTTGACCGTATAGCTGCGGCTGGAACGCACGCCATCTCGGTAGACACCCAGGGCGTTGATCTTTGGACCTTGCCGCCGCTCCAGGGTTTCGTCGATACCGAACACCAGGGGACCGTCGCCATGGTCGAGATGCTGGATCAGCAGCCTGAGCAGAACCTGAGACGCTCCAAGGGGCGACCATGCGGCCCGGTTCAGCACATGATGGTAGCGGGCATAGTTGCGGTCCCCGCTGAGGCCCATGACGCGCAACGCCGCGGCCACCGTGCGCTGGCCCGGGGTCAGGATCGTGCCGGCCAATAGAACCTGAGCCTTTTGCCAGGTCCGGTGTTGGAACAGCATGGCGAAGGGAAAGAGAACGGTTACAATGGCATCAGGCAGGGTGAGCATCGGTCGACCTACGGTGAGATGTCGGGTCAATCCAGCTTACCCTGTCTTTTTCTTTTATCTAGTTTTTGTACAAAGTCCAGCTAAGAGACTATCTCAAAACGTACACTCCGAAACCAGAAACCCGCGATAGAGGAACGACCGGGGTCTGGATTCCCGCCTGCGCGGGAATGACGGGAGGGAAACGTGAGGGATCCCCGGCTACGCTCACTTGTTTTGAGATAGTTACTTAGTTCTCATCCCTCTGCACAGTTCCGTCAAACACAACCCAGGCCAAAACGGCCTTGTTCAGAGGAATCCTGGATATCGGCGTCGCTTCCGCTGCCTCCGCCCAACCCAGTACTCCTACATAAAAGAGAACCCCTACAGGTGAATGGTGTTCCGACGATCCCATTGCACCCGAAGGGATACTCCTTTGTGCCTATTTTTCTAACCGACCATCTTCGTCTTTACTAAACCCTGGTATGCCTCATGTTGCAGGGCCAGAGGGGGAGTGGTCTATTGCGTGAATTTCATTGTGTTCACCCGGGTTCGAGGGTCGTACCGGGGAGTCCACTGCAGGTTTTCCGCCATCCCATAAACCGTCACGACCTCGAAGAACGGGTGAAAGTGATAGTTATTGTGGACGATGTCGGCGATCGCTTCAAACCGTTCCTGGCGCAGGTCTCCCAGGGGAGTTGACATAGCCGCCTCGATCTGGTCCTGCAATCCGCCTGGAATGCCGTCGCAGATACGGCTGCCACGTCGGTAACAACCGTTGCGCGCCCAGGCCTGTCGGGCGTAATCCAGGGTCTCGTTCGACGTGGCGGTCTCAATGGCGTGGGATGAGCCGAAGTACTCGGGCTGCGGTGGCGCATCGTGGCAGAGGCGCGGATCGGGTAGCCGGTGGCAGCCGGAGTTGGCGATCTGGCTGCGCTTGGCCGGCTCTACTATCTGCAACCGGGCGTTGACACCAACGGCCCGCCAGTAGTTGACCACCGCTTCATTCAATTCAACGTCCCGGTAAACTCGGTTGGCGCGGGCGAAGATGATGATCTCGTTCTCGGAGTCATATTCGGCTTCGGCCAACAACTGCTTGGCGCGCTCAGGGTCGTAGGGGTATCCCTTGGAGTTCTCGGGAGTGATACCTACGGTTCCGACCGCGGAAATATTGCCGAAGCATTTCTGCAGGCCGTCGTACAGCGCCTCCATCATGGTCTCGCAGTCGGTGGCGAGATTCAGTGCTTCCCTGACTTTCACCTTCTTCAACTCGGGGTGCCAGATGGTGTCCAGGACATATATGTAGACCTCGTTGTTCGTGCCCGACGCGAACTTGGGGACATTGTCTTTTTCCGCGAACCCGATGTCCGCCGCCCAATCCGCTTCGCCAGTTTGCACCATCGCTGCCCGGACCAGGGCTTCGCCGCGCCAGACCTGGAACATGTGCTGGATAGTTGGCATCTGGGAGTCGAAAGCCTCGTTGGGTTTGTAGTTCTCGAACGCCTCCAGCTCCACCTCAACACCGGACCGCCACTCGATCACCCGGTACGGTCCGATGCCCACGGTGATGCGGGTCTTTTCGTCCTCGGATGCGGAGGCCCACCATTCAGGAGCCTGAACGTTGTTGAAGATGGCCTGCCGGGGGAGGATGGGACACGCGTCGTCGCAGATGACGTCGGCAGTGTATTCGTCGATGACTACGGCATGGAGCGGGCCATGGAAGCTGGCAGCGCCGTCGTGGGTGGGGTCGCCGGCGATGTCCATGCCAAGTTTGAGAGCATCGGCGTTCATGGGTTCTCCGTTGTGGAATTCAACCCCTTGGCGCACCGTGAAGCGCCAGGTATCAGGCGCGGTCTGTTCCCATCCTTCTATTCCGCTGAGGGGGACGACCTGGAAGGTGTTGCTGTCTATCCAGGTTAGGGGGTCGCTGGCAACGTCTTCGCAGACCATGCTGGGCACATTGCCCTGGCAACCTTCGCTCCAAGGGCCAAGCTGGTTAGGCTCTTCCTGGGTGACCAAGATGATGGTGTCCTTGGCGCTGATGGACTCAACGGGGACCGGAGTGAAGGTCGGCCTGACGGTGGCGAAGGGTGTGGGAGTCGGGGTGGGGTTGCCGGCCGGTTGGCTACTCGAGGATCCGGCCGGGGCGGCAGGGGCTTCGGACGGAGGAGCGGCAGCGGCGGCAGCGGCTGGCGGAGGAGCCGAACCGGCCGTAGGCTGTGGGGCGGCCTCTTCCGCTGTGCTGCAGGACACAATGAGCAAAGCGATTAAACCAGCCACCAAATAAGTAAGGATTTCGACGCGCAACCGGGAGTGTGTTATATGTTTCATATCTCCCTTCCTCTACTGTTACTATCGTTTTCCACCTTGTTAGCCGGGTTCAAATATAATATTCGATATAGAAATATGCAACTATAATGGTATTATTACCTTTAATCGCATGTAAAGAGATGTATTCTGATAACATCTGCTTTATGCAATTTGCGAACGGCCGTATGCGCTCGAGAAGAAATTGAGATGGGGCCCATTATTTAGACAGGATCAGGGGCGAGTTAAGTGAGAATCCCGGCGCTCCTGCCAGTGATTCGGTCCCCTGTTCCGGTGAACCCCTCCTTTCCATAGAGTCCCCTTCTACCACACTCTGGTCCCCGTGGAACACCTCGGCCGGAGTCCGGTAGCCGAGGGCCTGGTGGGGCCTGAGCCCGTTGTAGAACCGGAAGTAGTCTTCCAGCTCCCTCTGTGCCTCCAGGACGCTGGCGTAGGCTTTCAGGCACACCTCTTCATACTTCACCGTCCGCCACAGCCGCTCCACGAAGATGTTGTCCTGGTACCGCCCCTTCCCGTCCATGCTGATCCTCACCCCTTGCTCCTTGAGGACCTGGGTGAACTCCAGGCTGGTGAACTGGCTCCCCCCCTGCCTTCGTGGGGGCAGGCTCTGGTTGGGCCGGGTGATCCTGACATTCCTCAGCAGGTAGGGATAGACCGGATTCTACGGCGACCGGCGGCTGGTGCTGGGCCGCCGGTAGATGGCCCGTAACCCCATGGCCCGCATCAGCCGCTGTACCCGCTTCCGGCTCACCCGTACGCCCCGCCGATCCAGCCAGGCCTTCATCCGTCTCTATCCGTAGAAGGGGGTGTCCAGATACTGCCGGTCCATCTCCCCCATCAGGGACAGGTCCTCTGCCGAGGCAGCCCGGGGCCGGTAGTAGAGGCTGGAACGGCTGACCCCCAGCAGCGCGCACTGCCGCACCAGGGACAGGGACGGATGCTCCCGGTCCACCATCTTCCGCCGCCGGGCCGGACTCATGGACCGGACCTCTCCGCCAGGAAATCCCGCTCCACCTTCAGCTGGCCGATCTCCTGGTACAGGCGGGCGACCAGGGCGGAGTCGTTCCTGGCCTTCTGCTCCTTGCCGTTGCCGAAGACGCCCGAGGCGCCCTCCGCAAGAGCTTTCTTCCAGGCCTGAATCTGGCCCGGGTGGACCTCGTCCGGGCGGCCAACTGGGCCACCGTCTCCTGGCCCTTCAGCGCCTCCAGAGCCACCTTGGCCTTGAAAGCCGGGCTGTGCTTCCTGCGTCCTTGCGACATTTCCTGCTCCTTCCGACAGCGACAGCTGCCCTCAGTTCAGGAGCGGGACTCTCACTTCGCCACCTGTCCGAAATCCCGGGTCCACCTCATTCTACGGCCACATCCAAGGCTTTAACTGGCAGCCCGGGTTCAAGTACCGGCTGAGAGTCCGCATGACCGAGGTTCCACCGGAAGAAGTCCAAACCGACACATCCACATACAAATGGGAACTACTGGAAATCCTGGAGAAAACCAAGGGTGACGCACACCCGGTAGACTGACCACTCTCCGAAATTCTTGCCCAGCCTTTCAAAAGGAGGATTCTCCAATGGAACCCGCAAACATCCTCATCCCCCCGCACAGCCTATTCGGTTCACGAGAATTCCAGATCAGCAGCATCTCAGACGAGAGCCTTCTCTGGGATATCCGGACCGAACTTAACTGCAACGCCACCACCATAAACGGAGTGAAGACTCAGCTGGGCAAATGGCTTACCCAGAACTCAGGCGTCGGTTTTAGACTGCCATCCGGCAAGACCATCAGCATATCCGTCCTCAGAAGAGCCAACAACAGCATCCCGGGCATATACCAAATTCAACAATCACCATAAGCACAGGAAAGAGGTAACGGTTCCCCGGTTGACTAGCTACCGAGAATCGCCGAAACACGGCACCCTTCCCTCTTGGGCCTCCAGACAATCCAACCTTAACCTATTCACACCACCCCGCTTCCCTACCCAGGCCGGACCCCACTCCTTCACGCCCCCAGGCCCCTTCACACGGGGGCCTCTCTATTCCAATCCCAATCCGGAGGTTTCTCATGTCAAAGAAAGCAATCGCCAACACCGTACTCGTTTCCACCCTCGCCGCTGCGGTCGCCTACTACGGTTTGGTCAAGAAACAGCGTAAGGCAAAGACCCCGAAGACGGACAGAGACGATCCATCTTCCCGATGGGTCAGCTCTTAGGGACCCTATCCCCAAACACAAACCGGGCGTCAGGCGGAGACCGACGCCAGTTTTGACTCTCCCACCCAGATTTCCACCACGAGCAAGCCGCTGCCTCAATGGACCAAATGCACTTGGCTCCGCGTCTTGCCTCACCGCTGGAACTCCCGGTACCATGAGACGACCCGCAGCCACTTGGACTGCGGGCCATATACGAACTCCCCACTGTTTTCGAGGCAGAGAAAGGGGGTGGAATCTCCACCCTGATAGCTCAGGGCTCGTTGAAAGAACACCTCCGGGTTTCCGCCTGGTCAACCAGGTTCCGCCCTCCTTTCTCCAAATTTCAGTGGGAAAAGGGAGGAAACCAGCGCCACAACCAATTAAGTTCCCACGCAAATCCAGCAAGCCAAAGCCCATGCAGGCCAAGCGATGGTCCCAGACGCGGCAGCACAGCCAGACACAGAAAAAGCACAGGCAAAAACCAACCGCTAAGCAGCGAACACCCGGATACACGGCCGCCGAGAGAGCTTCCCGCTTGATTAGAGAATCACTCAACGTCAGGTAGCTCACCACAACCCACCATCCGAAGCCCGGCTTGACCCACCCCAAGGGCGTCAACCCACCCATCACCCCTTTTACTCACCTCATCCTTCCCTTCCCTTCCCCTACCCCCATCCTTTCTACACCCCCAACACCTCCCGCTGCTCCAAAAGCGCAATCCCACAGTCTTCCCCCGAAAACGGAGGAACCCATGGAACCGGTTGCTTTCGAGCTAAAACGCCCAAGACTCGCCGCATTTGGAATGCTTTTGCGCCCATATATCATTCGGGTTTTCGCAGGTGCTTTCGTCGAATCCTGGCTTCATAACCAAGGAATTAACACCACCGGACTCGGCATATACGTTATGGCCGGAACCTTGGCCCTTCTCCTAAATGCCCTGATCAAATTGCACATCATCATAGGTTGGATAGGCGTCCTCGCCACAGACGCCTCAACGAAAACCCCCAGCGGTCTGGCTTTGAATTTTTCTAGCAGGACTGGAGGCCGCAGCTACTTCCTCCGGCAAGACCTTCGAGCCCCACATCCGGGTCCTGGGCATGATCCTGTTGGCCGTTACTTGCACAATCAGCAACAACGAGCCTGACTTGGCCCGCTCACTACCTTCCCCATTGTTGAGAACCATCCATTGATCGTCGGCGGAACGGCCGTCGCAGTAGGCACCGCCTTCACCAACTCCAGAACCGTCTGGTACCTCATCGGCGACGGATGGCTACGGCGAATCGTAATGGTCCTTGGCAAGCTTAGACTCGGCATCTTGCTCGGCTTCCTTGACGCTTGTCTCACTGCCGCCGTCTTAATCGCCTGGCTAAACGAGCCAAGCCACCCTCCCTACTGTTAAATTCCCCCCAATACCAAGCCATAACCTCCCATGATTCTGCGGTACGAATTGCGTCACATCTCCTACGCTTCCAGCAACGCTTTTCTGTCCAGCAGAGTTTTGCAATTTTCTCAACAGTGGTCGCCCCCGGGCAGGTCCTCGGCCACTGGACCTCAACCTGGCCCAGACCAAGCCCAATCCAACCTGCCCTCAGGACCTGGGCGCCAAACCCTGGCCACTCCGGTCCGCAGGACCATCCTAACCAATGCTAGTACTACAGTCGCAGATTAAGAACAGGTAGAATTGGAGCAGTTGTCTGGTGGAGAGGTGAGGCAGTGGTTGTTGGGAGTGATGAGGTTGCGGAAGTGGCCCGGTGGGCCAATGGCATCGAGGAGATGCACCAGTGCATCGCCGGCCGGTTCCGGCGGCCGGAGCCGCGCCGCCGGGCTCTGGCCTATCTGCGAGGACTACTCAGCCCGGTGGAACGCAAGAACGGCTGGCAACTGGCAGAACAAGCTGGCGACGCCACCCCCTATGGGGTACACCACCTGCTGTCCACGTACATCTGGGACGCGGACCTGGTACGCGATGACCTCAGGGACTACGTGGTGGAGCATCTGGGCGGTGCCGACGGAGTAGTGGTGGTGGACGAGACGGGGTTTCTCAAGAAGGGCGACAAGTCAGCCGGGGTGCAGCGGCAGTACAGCGGGACGGCGGGCCGGATCGAAAACTGTCAGGTTGCGGTGTTCCTGGCCTATGCCGGAGCCAAGGGCAGGGCATTGCTGGACCGGGAGTTGTACCTGCCCCGGGTGTGGGCGGACGACTGGGAGCGGCGGCGGGAAGCCGGAGTGCCGGAGAGTGTCCGCTTCCGTACCAAACCGCAACTGGCGCAACTGATGCTGGGGCGGGCGCTGGAAGCGGGTGTTCCCTTCGCCTGGTTTACTGGGGACGAGGTCTACGGCAGTGATCGCAACCTGCGGCTGTGGCTGGAACGTGAGGAGATTCCGCATGTGATGGCCATCAAGAGCAACGAGAAGCTGTGGGCTTTGACGGACAAAGGACCGCTGCAGATGAGAGCGGACCGTCTGGCGTCCGGGGTTGCGGAATCCGCTTGGGTGCGGTGCAGCGCTGGGAATGGCGCCAAGGGACCACGGATCTATGATTGGGCCGCAGTGGACATACGGCCCCTGAGGGAACCGGGCAAGGGCCACTGGCTACTGGCCCGCCGGAGCATCGCCAAGCCCGACGAGTTGGCCTATTACGTTTGCTTCGGCCCGGCGGAGACGGCCTTGGAGGAGTTGGTGAGAGTCGCCGGGACCCGGTGGGCCATAGAGGAATGCTTTGAGCAGGCGAAGGGGGAGGTGGGACTGGACCAGTACGAGGTGCGGCGGTGGGACGGCTGGTACCGGCACATCACCCTGGCCATGCTGGCTCACGCCTATCTGATGGTAATCAGGCATCATGCATTGGAGCAGGGAGAAAAGGGGGCCACTACGGTCCCGGTGAAGAGTTGATTCCCGTGACTGTCCCGGAGGTGCGGCGGCTACTCACACGCTTGGTATGGACAGAGAACCAACCACCGGATTTCATCCTGTACTGGTCGTGGTGGAGACGCCGCCACCAGGCCAGAGCCCAACGATGTCACTACAAACGGCGTCTATCAAATCTGCGACTGTAGTACTAGGGGGTGTCGTCAAAACAATGAGAGGGTGATAGATTGGTGCGAGTTGGGAGAGTGTGGAAGGTGGGGTATGAAAGCAGCGCACCGGCGCCACGATATGAGTGATGCCGTTTGGGAGCGATTGAGGCCGCATCTGCCCGGTGGAGAGGGCAAGCAGGGAAGACCAGCCAACGACAACCGGCGGTTCGTCGACGCCGTGTGCTGGATTCTGCGAACCGGTTCCCCTTGGCGGGATTTGCCGCCGGACTACGGAGACTGGAAGAACACTCACCGGCGCTTCTGCCGCTGGCGGGACCGGGGGGTGTGGGCTGGACTGTTGGAGGCGGTGATGGATGACCCTGATTTCGAATGGCTGATGATCGATGCCAGTTACATCAAGGCCCATCCCCACAGTGCCGGGGCCCGGGGCGGAAATCAGTCCATCGGCCGCACAAAAGGGGGCTGAACAGCAAGCTGCACTTGGCGGTGGATTCCCACGGAATGCCGGTAAGGCTGGCGGTCACCGAGGGTACGGTAGCCGACTCCTCCCAGGCATTGCCCCTGATTGAGGGTATAGAGGCGGAGTACCTGCTGGCGGACAAAGCGTACGACACCAATGAAATCATAGCTTCGGCCCTGGAATTGGGACTGGACCCGGTGATACCACCGAAAAGGAACCGGAGAGAAAAGCGGGACTACGACCAGGCGCTGTACAAGTTGCGGCACTTGGTGGAGAACGGTTTCTTGGATTTCAAACAGTGGCGCGGCGTGGCAACCCGTTATGCCAAGAAAGCAGCGTCATACTTGGCCATCTGCCAGCTAAGGGCAGTGATGATCTGGAGCAAACTCTTTTGACGACACCCCCTAGTATTACAACGACAGATCAAGGTGGGATGGTGGAGGCGGCGCGAAGGTTGGCGCGGCGCTTGGCGTGGGAGCGACTGGCCCGTTCGTTACTATCCTGCGTATCCGTCAGCCACCGCAGCAGTTCCTCCGGTCCGAACCGTTCCCTGGGCAGCATCTCCCGCACCACCCGGTACACCTGGGGACGGGTGACCCGGGGCATCTTTTTCCCCCCAGGCCTGCTGCAGGCTCAGCAGGAAGGCTCCGCCCAAGAGGCACAAGGCCACGTGGTGATGCCAGCCCGCCCAGGTGCGGGTCTCGTACTCGTCCAGCCCCACGTCGCTCTTCTCTGTCTCGAACTCCGTTTCGATGCGCCAACGGGAGCCTCCCACGTATGCCAGGGTCTCCAGCGGAGTATCCTCCGGCGCGTTGGACAGGTAGTAGCGGGGTTCGCTGCCGTCCAGGTTCCGGCGAAAGACGGCCCAGTGGATTTCGCCGGGCTTCCTTCTGCTGGTCGGCCGCAGCCGCTGGGCGATGAACCGGTAAGTCCGGGGACCCTGGCTCCCCTGGGCCACCGTGATCTCCCGCCATTCCTCAGCAGGGATGGCACCGGCGCGTTCCTGCATTGTCCGGCGCTGCCCACCCACCAGCCTGGGCTTGGGAGGCCCACCCCGTCCCCGGTAGACCGGAGTGGTCCACTGCGGCTCCGCCGGCCACACCGTGAAGCCGGCAGGGACGTCCAGCACGTACTTCATCTCCAGGGCCGCCAGACCCTCCCGCAAGGTCGGCGACATCCCGAAGGCGTCGTCTGCGGCAACCCATCCCGCCTTCAGGTGGCCCAAGTCCACTGCCCGCTCCAGCAGCTCCAGGGCCAACTCCGTCTTCGAGCGGTAGCCCCGTCTCTCCTCCGGCACTCCCGCCGCCTGGCAGCGCTCTTTGTCCGAGGTCCAGCTCTCCGGCAGATACAGGCGCTTGTCCACCAGGGCCCGTCCCAACGGGCTCACGTAGGCCAGGAACAGCCCCGCCTGGCAGTTGGCCACCTTCCCCAGCCGGCCGCAGTACTGACGGGCCACTCCCGCCGACTTACGGCCCTGCTTGGGAAAGTCACTGCCGTCCAGCACCCACACCCCCTCGGGATGCTCCAGCCGGGGACCCAGATACTCCTGCAACCGTCCTATGACCGCGTTGTCTTCCCAGGGAGAGTCGGTGAGAAACCGCTGCATCCCACGGGCGGACTCCGGGACCGTCTCCGACAGGTTCTCGGCGTTGCGCCGCTCCACGGATTGGACCAGCAGGGCCTGCAGATAATGTCCGCTGCGCTCCCGCGTCTCCCTCCGGCCAAACAGACCAGCGAAGTAGGCGTGAAACTCCTGAAAGTCCTGGTATACCTGCTCGAAAACCGCCGCTTCCACTTCCCTGCCTCACCTGACCAAGCATTCCCCAATCTTTCAGTAATCTTATCACGCCATCTGTCGTTGTAATACTAGTACTACAGTCGCAGATTAAGAACAGGTAGAATTGGAGCAGTTGTCTGGTGGAGAGGTGAGGCAGTGGTTGTTGGGAGTGATGAGGTTGCGGAAGTGGCCCGGTGGGCCAATGGCATCGAGGAGATGCACCAGTGCATCGCCGGCCGGTTCCGGCGGCCGGAGCCGCGCCGCCGGGCTCTGGCCTATCTGCGAGGACTACTCAGCCCGGTGGAACGCAAGAACGGCTGGCAACTGGCAGAACAAGCTGGCGACGCCACCCCCTATGGGGTACACCACCTGCTGTCCACGTACATCTGGGACGCGGACCTGGTACGCGATGACCTCAGGGACTACGTGGTGGAGCATCTGGGCGGTGCCGACGGAGTAGTGGTGGTGGACGAGACGGGGTTTCTCAAGAAGGGCGACAAGTCAGCCGGGGTGCAGCGGCAGTACAGCGGGACGGCGGGCCGGATCGAAAACTGTCAGGTTGCGGTGTTCCTGGCCTATGCCGGAGCCAAGGGCAGGGCATTGCTGGACCGGGAGTTGTACCTGCCCCGGGTGTGGGCGGACGACTGGGAGCGGCGGCGGGAAGCCGGAGTGCCGGAGAGTGTCCGCTTCCGTACCAAACCGCAACTGGCGCAACTGATGCTGGGGCGGGCGCTGGAAGCGGGTGTTCCCTTCGCCTGGTTTACTGGGGACGAGGTCTACGGCAGTGATCGCAACCTGCGGCTGTGGCTGGAACGTGAGGAGATTCCGCATGTGATGGCCATCAAGAGTAACGAGAAGCTGTGGGCTTTGACGGACAAAGGACCGCTGCAGATGAGAGCGGACCGTCTGGCGTCCGGGGTTGCGGAATCCGCTTGGGTGCGGTGCAGCGCTGGGAATGGCGCCAAGGGACCACGGATCTATGATTGGGCCGCAGTGGACATACGGCCCCTGAGGGAACCGGGCAAGGGCCACTGGCTACTGGCCCGCCGGAGCATCGCCAAGCCCGACGAGTTGGCCTATTACGTTTGCTTCGGCCCGGCGGAGACGGCCTTGGAGGAGTTGGTGAGAGTCGCCGGGACCCGGTGGGCCATAGAGGAATGCTTTGAGCAGGCGAAGGGGGAGGTGGGACTGGACCAGTACGAGGTGCGGCGGTGGGACGGCTGGTACCGGCACATCACCCTGGCCATGCTGGCTCACGCCTATCTGATGGTAATCAGGCATCATGCATTGGAGCAGGGAGAAAAGGGGGCCACTACGGTCCCGGTGAAGAGTTGATTCCCGTGACTGTCCCGGAGGTGCGGCGGCTACTCACACGCTTGGTATGGACAGAGAACCAACCACCGGATTTCATCCTGTACTGGTCGTGGTGGAGACGCCGCCACCAGGCCAGAGCCCAACGATGTCACTACAAACGGCGTCTATCAAATCTGCGACTGTAGTACTAGGAGGCTGAGACAGCCTTACCAGGCCCGCCCAGAGGGAGATTTCCGGCCTCACCAGTCCTCCACTTCGTAATCACCGGCAACCGGGCCGTCGACGAATGGCTGGGCCTGTTCAAGGACCCCATCCTGGGCAACAATGCCCTCGACCGGCTGGCCCAGTTGGCTACCAGATCGCCATCGAAGGTTCCCGTTGCCGGGAACGCCTCTCACCACCCAGAGGCCTCCTAGGCATTGGGCGGGGAGGTAATTGACCAGCAGACGGCAACTTGATACAAGTCAAAGCCGTGGCACTTCAAAGCCGTGGCACTCAGAGTGTCCTGCAGAACCTGTTTTTCGACGCGAGCCCACTCCCACCCACACCAAGGAGCTTCCTTCATGGCGCACCACTGTTCCGGCTACGCGTGGGCGCTTCTCGCTCTCACCTTGAGCCTCCTCCTCTCCAATGCCGCATGTTCCACCGAACATGACACCCCCGGGCCATCCTCTCAACCCCATGTTCCGCTGTCCTCCTCCTCCGCCCGCACCAAAGATGCCCTCCATCTCATCCCCTGGACCGCTGACATATTGTTCGTGCTGGACGTGCGGGAGCTCCGGAGCCAACGAGAGCACCAGGCCCCGATAATCACTCACTTCGACAACTTCCTCAGAACCGCCATCGACCAACGCTTCAACACCGACGAGATAGCCGCCGAGGAAGTGGACCTCTTCGTCTACGCCGCATCCCACTCCGGCTACGACAACGGAGCTGTCCTCCTCCAAGGCGACTTTCACCTCGAGAACGTCCGCCTGAAATTGCAGAACGAGGAATATGACCAACGCACCTACCGGAGCCAGGAGTTATGGGCTGGCGGTGACACCTACGCCATACTGGAAGACCGCCTCGCCGTCATCGCGTCCAGCCACGAACCGCTTGTAAAGGAATTCATCAAAGTCCAGGACAGCACAATCACTTCCCTGCACCGACTCAGACACACCCCCTACGCCCAGCTCCTTGGGATCCTTCGAGATGCCCCCATGTTCTTCGCCTCCGGCTTCAACCCGGACTGCGACCACCGCCTCCTGGGATGCCGGCCCTTCGGCATCCGCTACGACGGCACGGGCCCCGACCAGTCCACCGTCCACCTCACCCTTGCCCTGGTCCTCGCCGACCAGGCATCCGCCGCGGCCGCCGCCGACCAACACCTGGATGCGTCCGACGCCATGGCCCGGCTCCTCCATGACCACACCTCCTGGGGCATGTCAACCCTCCAACTGTCCCTTGCCCAGCCAGTACAGGTCGAAAACCTAAGAAGCGAAGACAACATCCTCCTTGCTGAAGCCGCAATCGCCGTCGGACGACTGCCATGACATCGGGCCGGCAAGGTAATCAGCGCCACCAAGGTAACCCCAATGGAAAGGACCAGGCACGAAGAGGGATATGGCGAAACTGCCTGACCAACAGAGGGCCGAACTCCAGGCATTGGAAGAAATGTCCGGCGACGAGATAGACCTTTCGGACATCCCCGAGCGGGACATCGACTGGTCCACAGCCCGCCGCGGGGCCATGTACCAGCCGGTCAAACAGGAAACCAACCTGACTCTCGATGAGTGCGTGATCGACTGGTTCCAAGAGCAGGAACCCGACGAGACCGCCCGCCACGAGGCAATCAACAAGGTCCTGCTGGAGTACATCATGAGGAAACGCTTCCCCAACCGGGGCAAAATCCCGGAGCCCGGTGCCCAGAACTCCAGCACCTGACTCAGAATCAGTCCCGGGTCTGAGGATGGAAAAGAATAACGACCTTTAGTCTATAGGAACTTTTTATACCCTCTGGACCTAAAAAATTCCGTTATTCACGTTATTCCGTTATTCACCCGCCATCCAAAGTGGGGGTATGGACCTGTTATGAGCACGAAAACATGACTTCAAACCATGGGTAGGGTGAATAACGGTTTCGGAAATCCCGTTATTCACCGTTATTCAACCTTCCGGCCTGAATAGTTGCGTTTGTAAAAGACCCAGAGCTTCGGCCCACCAAGTTTTTTTCTGGCCCCCAAAAGACATGAAAAAGTCTCTATAGTCTATAGGGTCTTTTTCTCCCGGGCCCGAAACCGGCCCGGACAGGGGGAGCAGCACCAACCCCTGAAGGGGTGTAATACAGTACCGCTTGGCCCACCGTAAGGGAATCGAACTCACGCCCGACCTTGGGAGGCCAGAAAATCGAGATAGGGGCGCTTTGGTCCAGGTTTAAGCTTCCAGTATGGCTTAAGCAGGAGGGCCGGTTCTCACCCCGACACCAGCGGGCTATGTTCTGGGGTAGTCACTTCTTGGTGCCCGAACTGCAAAACTCCCCCCACTCCTCCATCAGCGGCCTTCGGACCTCGAGCAGGTCGGTGTGCTGGATGTAGGCTTCCTGGGTAGCGTTTCCCAGGTTGTGGGCAAGCGCGGCCTCACTGGGCAGCCATGTAGCGTCCGCGCCCTTGGTCTCCATGCACCATTTCTTGAAACTGCTCCGGAACCCATGGGCCACCGCGGGAATCTCCAGCCTCCTCAACATCGTCGTATACACCATGTCCGACAACGGCCGGCCGTCTTTCCCGGAAGGGAAAATTAACCCGCTACCGTGATCATCCGTTTCCTTCGCCTGGGACAAGATCTCCAGGCACCGATGAGACAACGGGACCCGGTGCTCCCGGCGGGCCTTCATCCGCTCTGGCGGTACCGTCCAGGTACCAGTCTCCAGATCAATCTCCAGCCATTGCGCCAGCCGGACCTCGCTGGAGCGGGCCGCGGTCAGCACCAGGAACTCGAAGGACAGTTTCGTAACCTCGTCGGCGGTGGACTCCCGGACACGCCGCAAGGCTTCTGGGACCTCGGTGTAAGGCAGAGCGGTGTGGTGACCCTTCAGCCGGGAAACCCGGGGCAGGACCCGCAGGATGCCCTTGCCTGCAGGGTTGTCCATCCTCCACCCCTGGAAGACGACCCAGTCGAATATCGTCTCGAGGCGTTGCCGCACCCGGCTGGCCGTCTCGGGCTTGGTCGTCCAGATGGGGGTGAGGATTGCCAAGACATCGCCGGTGGTGACCTCGTCCACCGGCTTCCGTCCTATGACAGGGTGGGCGTAGGTCGCCAGGGTGTTCGTCCACTGGGAGGCGTGCTTGGCGTTGCTCCAGGTGGGCCGGCGCATCTCGATGACCTGTTCGGCGGCCTGGGCAAAGGTCGGGATGGCGGGCCTCTTGAGTTCCTCGACGGCCTGGCGTTTCTCGGCCAGAGGGTCCTTCCCCTGTCGGATGAGGCGCTGGTTCTCGGCGGCCAGTTCCCGGGCATCGGCCAGGGAAACGGCGGGATAGCCCCCCAACCCGATGTTGTGGCGCTTTCCCCCGACAGTGACGCGCTGCACCCACCAACGCGATCCGGAGGGAACGACCTTGAGGTTCAGACCATTGCCGTCGGCATACATGCCGGGCTTGGCGACGGTGCGGACAAAGGCGGCGTACAGGGACTGATGGGGTACTTTGCGAGGCATCCGGCACCCCCAAGATGGTATACCTACTGTTATACCTAACCCAAAAGGATTGTACCGGATGATGATGGACGTTACAAGACGCTAAATTCGCTAAATGAGACTCCCATGAGCGCCGCATTGGGAGTCTTTTGAGATATTCACGAGTGATTCAATAATAGTCCTGGCGGAGAGGGCGGGATTCGAACCCGCGAGAGGCGGTTAGCCCCTACGCGATTTCCAGTCGCGCCCGTTCGTCCACTCCGGCACCTCTCCAGGCTGTTGGGGAATTTTGGGGACAGGCACTGAGGCCCTCGCCTTCACGCTCACGGAAGGCAAGGGGGATGTCTAACCGCGTCGGCCATTATAGAACCCGCCACATCCACTGTCCAGCGCACTGCTCGTGCGGTGCATACGGGTTTATGGCATAATACCGACCGCCCTCCACAGGTCGTTCCACCTTCTACCTCCCTTTACAGGAGTCGCCATGTTCGACAAGATCCAGCACATCGGATACCTCGTCGACGACCTCGACGCTGCCGTGGACTGGTACCGCGAAAACTTCGGCGGCGAGAACGCCGGGGGCGGCAACCTCAACCCCTCCGTCGCCGTCCCCAGCGGAGGGCGCAACGCCTTCGTCCACTTCGGACAGGTCGAAGCCGAAATCATTGAACCCAACGACAAGGAAGGCCTCGCCTCCGGCGCCCTCAACATGCACCACGTCGCCTACGTCGTCGCCGACATCGACCAGGCCAAGGCGGATCTGGAGGCCCGCGGCTTCCGCTTCGCCACCGAGCGGGCCTTCACCAACGTCCTCGGCCAGGGCGTCCTGTATTTCGATCCCGCCACCACCAACGGCTGCCTGATGCACCTCACCCAGCAGCCCCAGGTCCCCAACGCCACCGGTGTCGGCCAGGGAGTCGACGTCCAGCGCATCGTCCACGCCGGATACCGCGTGCCCAACCTCGAGGACGCCATCGCCTGGTACCAGGACAACTTCGACGGCGTCCACATCGGCGGCGGAGCCTCCCGCAACGGCGGACGCAACGCCTTCGTCAACTTTGGGCAGGTACAAGTCGAGCTCATCGAACCGGGAGACCCCGCTTCCCTCGGCGGCAATCTCGCCATGGACCACGTCGGATACGTCGTCAATGACATCGCCGCCGGTGTCGACGACTGCTGCGGCCGCGGCTTCCAGTTCGTCGCCGACACTCCCAACACCAACTCCGTCGGACAGCAGGTGCTCTACTTCGACACCGCCTGCACCCGCGACAGCCGGATGCACCTGACCCAGCTCCCGCCGGACTAGGCCCGGCCCATCCCGTGACCACTCCGGCGGACCAACCGGCCAACATCATCCTGGTGGGATTCATGGCCACCGGAAAGACCCACGTGGGACGGTGCCTGTCCCAACTTACCGGCTGGCCCCTCCACGACGCCGACGACGAAATCGTCCGCCGCGCCGGATGCTCGGTAGAGGATATCTTCTCCCGCGACGGAGAGGGGGCGTTCCGCGACCTCGAACGCCAGGTAATTGCCGACCTGTGCTCCGGCAAGAACCGGGTCATCTCCGCTGGCGGCGGGGCCTTCGTCCAGCCCGCCAACCAGGATGTGATGCTGCGGAATGGCCTCGTCATCTGCCTCACCGCCACCCCGGAAACCATCTGCGCCCGCGTCCAGAAGGAAGCCGGTCCCAACGCCCCCATCCGCCCCCTGCTGGCCGGAGACGACCCCCTCCAGCGCATCCGCGGCCTCCTGGAAGCCCGCGCCGGAGCCTACTCCCACGCCCACCACACCATCCCCACCGACACCCTGACCATCGCGGAAGTGGCGGACCGCATCCTGACCCTCTGGCAGCAATCCGCCGTTTCCCCTATCCTTTAATCCACCAACGGATGATCCCCCACCCAGGGAGAATACCTGACATGACCGACACCGACCTCGCCGCAACCGTCCACCACTCCGGCGGCTCCTACCCCGTCGTAGCCGGATGGGGCCTCATCGACCGCCTCGGGGAGAGACTCCTGGAACTCGGGGTCAAGGGCCCGGCCTACATCATCACCGACGATAACGTCATGCGCCCTTACGGACGCAACGCCCAGTGGGCCCTCCAGCGCGCCGGCATCGCCGCCCACGTCTTCATCATCCCCCCGGGCGAACCCAGCAAGACCTTTGGACTGGCCCAGTCCATCTACGAGTGGCTCGTCGGACTCAAGGCCGAGCGAGGACAGCCCATCATCGCCGTCGGCGGTGGCGTGGTCGGAGATTTAGCCGGATTCGTCGCGGCCACCTTCCTGCGCGGCGTACCCTTCTTCCAGGTGCCCACCAGCATGGCCGCCATGGTCGACGCCAGCATCGGAGGCAAGGTCGCCGTCAACCTCCCCCAGGCCAAGAACCTCGTCGGCGCCTTCTACCAGCCCCAGGCAGTCATCGCCGACGTTCAGGCCCTCTCCACTCTGGGCAAGCGCGAGCTTTCAGAAGGCTGGGCCGAGGCCATCAAGCACGGCCTCATCCTCGACGCCGACCTCCTCGATGTCTTCGAGGAACACGCCGAGGCCCTCATGAACGTGGAGCCGGAAATCTCCACCGAGGTCATCCGGCGCAGCATGGCCATCAAGGCCGACGTGGTCAGCCAGGACGAGCGCGAGACCCTGGGAATCCGCATCCTGCTCAACTACGGCCATACAATCGGACACGCCCTCGAGTCATCCACCGAGTACGGCCGGTTCATGCACGGCGAGGGGGTATCTATCGGAATGATGGGCGTCGCCCGCATGGCCTCCCGCCTGGGAATGATCCCCGAGAGCATTGTGGACCGACACCGCGAAATCCTCCAGCGGTTCAACCTGCCCATCAAGGCGTCTGGGATGTCGGTGGACCAGATCCGCTATGCCATGTCCCTGGACAAGAAAGTCCAGTCCGGCGCCAACCGCTGGGTCATGCTGGAGGAAGTGGGCCGCGCCGTCGTCCGCCAGGACGTCCCCTGGGAGCTGGTGGACGAAACCCTCCACGAACTCGTGGACTAGACTCGTGGATTAGTGGATTAGAAGTAAAGGCCCCTACCCGTCCGCCTCCAGCAGCCGGATCTCCGTCTCCAGGTCCTGCGCCGATCCCGCGTCCCCCGCCGACAGCCGGAAGCACCGGTCCAGGTAGAGCTGGGCCAGCTGCGACCCCTTCCGAGAGTTGTCCTGCGCCGCCGCCAGCAGCCCCGCCAGCCGGAAGTTCTCCGGCAGATGGCGTCCCAGCGACGTAATCTCTGCGGATGCCTCGCTGGCCATCCCCGAATCCCGGCCCTCCTGGGCGAACCGCAGCTTACCCAGCAGCCGGGACAACTCCGTCAGCTTGTCGCCTTCGCTCATCAGGCTGAACAGCACCTCGTTCACCTGGAGCGACGTGTCTTCTTCGGCAGCCGCGTCATTCCTTGCTTCCGGAGCGCTTCCCGCGATGCTCCCCTCGACCACCCGGGGCTCCGGCGCGTCCCCCGCCACGGCCGTATCCAGATACTGCCCGCAGATCCGCGAGTACTCCTGCACCGCCTCCGTAACCGCCTCCATCATGCGGGGCAGGTCGAAGGAAAACATGCTGTCCGCGTAGACCAGGTCGTCGTCCCGCAGCCGGCTCAGATGCTCCACCTTCTGGTAGCTGTCCACCGGCTCCGGCACCGGCGGCATGGCGAAGGCCGAGAACTCGCTCAGCGGCGCAGACCCCAGGTGCGACGCCAGGAAGGGCGGCACGTACTTGCTCAGGTCCGCCTGTATCGGCAGCACCACCGCGTAGGTCGCGTACACCTTGTCCGGCTCCGTCGAAACGCGGAAATAGAGCAGCGCGTGTCCCTTGGGTCGTTGCGGGTCTCCTCGGTCAAATGACAGGTTCATATCCGCGCTCACCGCCGTTCAGCATCCCGTTTAGCATCCCGTTCAGCATCATTGATTGGTCGCCTGTACATCCATTATAGGCGAAACCCTTTGCCCCTAACCACCCGGACAAATCCCTGCAATCGCCGGTTTCCGCTCCCTCGCCGGACACCCGGTTTCGCGTTGACTTGCCTAGTGAATTAAAGTAATGTATACCCGATTCCACCAGCAGGGGGCGCTCCACCTGCCGCAAGCGCGGCGGCCCCTCAGAAGGAGTTGCATTTATGGCCCAACAGCAGCTGCCGGAACTGGTTTACAACAACCTGCAGATCGGCGAGGAACTCGGCTCTTACGAGTACGTCCTGACCCAGGAAATGGTCGATGAATACCGCAAGTCGGTGGACGACCCCGAGGGCGTGTTCCCGACCATCGCCGTCAAGCACGACGCCACCGCCCTGGGAATGGCCTACGAGGACAACACCGGCGGAGTCAACGCCGGCAACGAGATCGAGCTCCACAATCCCCCCATCCCCGGCAAGGTCATCCGCGTCACCGGACGCATCCACGACAAGTACACCCGGCGCGACAAGCCTTACCTGGTCATCGAGGCCACCGCCACCGACGAGGACGGCCGGCTCATCGAGAAGATGCGGACCTACCAGATGAAAAAACCCGACGAGGTGGGAAAGAAATGGCATCCACAGGGCTAGAAGACAAGACCATCACCGAGCTCACCAAGACCATCACCCAGGTCAAGATCAACCAGTTCGAGTCTTGCGGCATCCGGGACCGCGAAAACATCCACAACAGTCCCGAGCTTGCCAAGCGCCGGCTGGGCACCACCTACCCCATCGCCTCGGGGCGCATGTCCATTGCCTTCGCGTCCCAGCTGCTGCGGGAGTACTTCGGCGGCGACGTTTTCCACCACAGCGGCGTGGTCAACCTGAAGTTCCTCCGCCCGGTTAAGGAAGGCGACACTCTTACCGTCAGCGGCGCCTACAACAGCAGCCAGGACACCGATGACGGCACCCTCGTCATCGTAGACGTATCCTGCCGCAACCAGAACGGCGACATGACCGCCGTCGGCCAGGGCAGCGCCGTCGTCAAATAGCCCCCGCAACGCCACCGCGGTATTTTCCAGCGGGAGGCATCATGCAGCGCACGGAAACCGGGAAAGTCATCCCGCTGAGGAGTATCATGCCCGGAGCAGAGTTCGGAAAAGTCGAAGTCGATATCGTCTACTGCGTACCTTGAGGGTACCACGCAGTCGCCATGTGGCTGGCGACAGAGATCTGGCGCTCCCAGGAATCGGGAGACGTCGCCATCAAGCTCACCCCCGCCGGGGGCGGCAGGCTCGAGGTTAATCTCGACGGCGAGAAGATCTTCGACGTCAAGGAAGAGGGCGGGGTGCACCCCAACCTCTCCAAGGCCAACGAGCTCAAGATGGTCATCGCCGACAAGGTCTTCGAAGTCGAAGAGGCCATCGCCGCCGGCAACTAGCCGCCCGGTCCGGCGCACCGCAACGCCGTTTCATATCAGCAGCCCGGGCCGCCGCGTCTGGGCTGTATATTTTTGGCAACTCTGGACCGCTCCCCACAGCGGTCTGCACCTGGAGCTGGAACCTTGGCTAATCCTGAACACCTGAAGCTGGTCCAACAGGGACCCGAAGCCTTTGCCCTTTGGCGCAAGGAAAACCTGACCGCCGAGCTGGACCTCGAAGGCGCTGACCTGTCCGGCATCAACCTGGCGGGCGCGCGCATCCGCAACGCCAACCTGCGGGGAGCCAATCTCGCCCAGGCCCGCCTCTTCCGCGCCAGCCTGGCCAAGGCCAACCTGGAGGACGCCGATCTCACCGGCGCTGACCTCGGCCGCGCCAGCCTCGCCGACACCAACTGCCGGGGGGCCAATTTCACCAACGTTAACCTATACTGGGCCGACTTCCGGGGTGCCAGGCTCGAGGGAGCGGTGTTCCGCCACTCCCGGGCCATGCGCACATCCTTCTTCAACGCCGACCTGGCCGGAATCGACGCCAGCCAGGCTACCATGATCGAGGTCGACCTCCGCAACACCAACTGCACCGGCGCCAACTTCTCCTCCGCCAACATGAACGGCGCCGACATCAGCCGCGCCGTCCTCGAAGGCGCCGACTTCACCAAGGCCATGATCCGGGACTCCATGTGGATCATGACCGACATGCGCCACGCCAACTTCGACATGGCCAGCCTTCACCGCTCCGACCTCAGCATGGCCAAGTACGACAGCACCACCCGCTTCCCCGACAACTTCGATCCCCTCAACACCGGCCCCAAGGACGCCGTCGACTAGTAGTGAGTCAAAACAGAGATGTCAGGTATGGCGATAGCAGGAGGGAGGTGGTAGCGTTATAAGGGAAGCGGCGTAAGTGTAGTGGGAGGTGTGGGGTTCATGGTGCAGAAGAAGTATGAGGTTAGGCTCTCGCCGGAGGAGAGGAAGCATCTGCGGAAGGTGGTCCGGTCGGGACGGAGTTCGGCCCAGGCAATCACCCGGGCCCGCATTCTGCTGAAGGTGGACGAGGGCTGGACGGCCGCTCAGGTGGCAACGGCCCTGGACATCTCGGAGCGGACGGTAATACGAGCCAGGAAGCGGTACGCGCAGGAGGGGTTGGAGGAGACGTTGCATCGGCGCAACCAGGTGAACCGGTACCGGAAGCTGGACGAACGTGGGGAAGCTCATCTCATTGCTTTGGCCTGCAGCCCAGCCCCAGAGGGCCACGACCACTGGACCCTGCGGCTGCTGGCGGGGAAGACGGTGGAACTGGGATTGGTGGAATCCCTGTCCCACGAGACGGTGCGGCTGCACCTGAAAAAAACGAACTCAAGCCGTGGCGGAAGCAGCAGTGGTGCATACCTGCGGTGAGCGCCGACTTCGTGGCCCACATGGAGGACGTGCTGGATCTGTACGCCGAACCCTACGACCCAGCCAGGCCGGTGGTCTGCTTCGACGAGAGTTCCACTCAGTTGCTGGCTGAGACCAAGGAGCCCCTGCCAGCAGGGCCTGGGCGTCCCAGGCGCCAGGACTACGAGTACGTGAGGGGCGGTACTCGCAACCTGTTCCTCGCCTGTGAACCCAAGGCGGGCTGGCGCCACGTGGCTATCACCCAGCGGCGTACCATGCAGGACTTCGCTCACCGGATGCGCTGGCTGGTGGACCAGGCCTACCCCGACGTCCCAGTGGTCCGAGTGATTCTGGACAATTTGAACACGCATCGGACGGCGTCGCTGTATGAGACCTTCCCGCCAGCGGAGGCTCGGCGCATCGCCCAGCGGTTGGAGTTCCACCACACACCCAAGCACGGGAGTTGGCTCAATATGGCGGAGATGGAGTTCAGCGTCCTGGCCCGGGCCTGCCTGCGGGGACGCAACGGCGACGAGGACAGCCTGGGGAAAGCCGTGAACGCCAACGTGTCGGAGCGCAACGCCGCGGCGGCCCCCATTAACTGGCGATTTACCACCAGGGAGGCCAGAACCAAACTCCGCAGATTATATCCTGACACTACTGCTTTGACTGAACACTAGGCCGCATCGTCAGAATGGCAAGATAATGGCAGATTTCTGGGTAGCGGGTGATTGTGTGGGGCTGGGACATGGCAGCAGCGCACCGGCGTCACGAGATTTCGGACCAGGTTTGGGAACGATTGCGGACCGCACCCAGGCTCCTTCATTGCTTGCTGATATCGATTGCTGATGTCGCAACCGAATATCCGCTGGCGGACCGAGGCCGCGACGCCGGTGCCATAGTGGCTGAAGCCCAGGCTCGGGGGATGGAGCCAGTGATACCACCGAGAAGCCACCGCGCGGTGGCCACTGTCATGGTTAGCTGGTCATATGCGGTGCCTACGCAGCTCCGAGAGCGCCACTGGCGGTCCGCCCCAGGCGACGCCGCGGAAGATAGTGACGAACGCGGAGCGCCATAAAGCGTAAATCATCGCCAGCGCAGCAGGGGGAACCAGGAGCCCGGACCACCATGGGTGCCGGATCTGACAGGCGACTAAAACGCCGTTCGCCAGCGCAACTGCCGCCGCGGCCCCGAAGAGAGCCGCGGGCCAGGCACCGCCCACCATCGCCATCGTCGGTGCCAGGATGAAAGGAACAATCATCAGCCACAGCATGAGAACCGTGTAGCTCCCTGCTTTTACGAGACTGTAGTCCATTGATGCGAAGAAGTTCTTTTCCATGCCTCTTACGAGGCCGTGAAAGGTGCTGTACCATTCGAAGTCAACCAGTGCTTCTCCCCGGACGACTTCCGATCTCATGCCTCTTCGCTTGACCAGCTTCGCAATCTGGGCGTCTTCATCTGGCCGGAGGGCCACGCTACGGTGCCCCCCAATGGCGTGATAGGAGCGGGCGAGAAACATATTGAATGGGCCAACTCCAAAGTAGGCGGAGCTTTTGGGGTCCCTCGCCTTCCAGGGTGGCAGGAAAAGGTTCACCGTGGTTGCGAATACCACTATGCAGCTCCGGAGAAGGGGGCCTGAGACCGCGATTCGCGTCGAAAGGGTCAGGTGGTCCAGCCCATCCCGCACCAGATGGCGTACGGCGTATTCCACGGCGTGCGGTGCGAAAATCACGTCGCCATCCGTGAACAGCAGCACTTCCCCCGTTGCCGCTTTGGCGGCTTGGTAGGAGGCATGGTTCTTGCCGAACCATCCCGGGGGCAGCTCCTGTATGTGTATCGTCCTGATCCGGCCGTCCGTGGCCCGCAGCCGCTCCACGATTTCGCCGGTGCGGTCATCGGAGCGATCGTTGACATACACGATTTCATAGTCTGGGTAATCCAACCTCATCAACGACCGCAGTGCCTCCTCCGCCTTCCGCTCCTCGTTCTTTGCCGTCACGACGATGGAAACGCGGGGCTGCGGACGGTCGGCCGGCTCCGGCTTTCCCAATTCAGTCAGGTCCCGCATCTGCCGGATGCCGTTGAGCATATGCGCCAGTATCAGGACCCACATGATGAGGGCCAACCCCGAAATGACGACGGAAAAAATCTCCATATCCTGCCATCACCCTTTGATTTTGACGACAGCCCCCAGGCCGCATCCGCCAGTCAGGGAGAGTTCTCTCCCGCCCCCGGCCCCCATGTTCTCCCGAAGTCGGCGCGGGCCGCCAGTTGCCCCGTGAACGTGGTGGCGTCCTGCAGGGCCAGGAACACCGCGCACGGGCCCACGACACTCGGGTCCACCCTTACATGCCAGTCCCGTTGCGCCCATGGGATAGCCGCCGAACCCTCGCTCCGCAGTGCCCCGGGACTCAGGATGTTGACCGCAATGTTGTACTCGCGCACTTCATCGGCCAAGCACAGGCTGAACATGTGAACCGCCGCTTTGCTCGCGCTGTACAGCACTCCCCCTCCCTGGTTGGGATCAGTAGCCATCCTCGAACCCAGGTTGATGATGCTGCCCCGCCGCTGCTCCATCATTATCGGCAGCACTGCCCGGCAGCAGAGGTATGGACCGGTCGCGTTCACCTTCATGATCTGTTCCCACCGTGCCGGGTCAATCTCCAGGATCGACTCCCCCAGCACCATGGCTCCCGCGTTGTTGAACAGCACGTCGATCCGGCCGTAACGTTCCGTCGCCTCCCGGACCATCTCGTTGACCTCGGACTCGACAGTCACATCGCAGTCCACCGCCAGCACCTCCCCGCCGTCTTCCCGGATAGCCTCGGCCGTCTCTTCCAGTGTCCCCGGAAGTCCGGTCGGCGATTGCCCACGGGCGCAGATGACCACCCTGGCCCCTGCCCGGGCGTACTCCCTGGCTATCGCCCGCCCCAGTCCCCGGCTGGCCCCGGTGACGATCGCCACCATTCCGTCCATCTGCCCCATCAGACTGCCTGCCTAAACGAACTGGGCTTTGACCCACCCTTCGTCGAAGGGAGTCCAGAAGTGGGACGTCAGCTTCAGGTGTCTGAACATCCACCCGCCATTCACCCGTACATACTCCTCGTCGTATCTCGCCGAGCCCCATACCGCCCGGTCGCCCTCCGAGTAGGTGCACGGCTGAAACAGGTACCAGGTGCCGGTGGCCGTGTCCCCATCCACTTCGATGATCGGGTTCATTACCATGTGGACCGCAAACGGCAGTCTTCGCGAAGCGTTGACGAAGAACTCGCGAATCGCCTCCCGCCCTTCCGCCTTCCCCCGGATGCCTCCGTCCCACACCCCATCTTCCACGAACAGGCTGGCAATCTTGTCCGCATCATAGTTGTCGTCGCAGTAGCCGCAGTAACGCGCCTTCAGGCGCTTGATCTCCTCAACGTCCTCCAGGACTCGCAGCCTGCGTTCGATGTCTTCCAGGCTCATCGGCTTCTTTCCTCCCGTAGCGCCCTGTTATCGTTGGTCCGGGCGACCTGCCCATCGTCCATTTCTGACTTTCGGCATTTCGCGATGTCCGATTCTACCTGCGGCTCCGTCCGTAGGAAAGCCGGCTTGACGGAAAGTCGCCTTTTCGCTCCCCTTTCCCGCCCCACCGGCAGAACGAACCCGGCCTCCGTGTTAAAATCCCTCCGTACCTTGCTTTCAGGAGAACCCGGTGACAGTTCTGCAAGTCGTCGCCAACCAGGCCGGAGCGGGCAAGACCTGTCTCATCGCCGGCCTCCTCCGCCACATCGCCGCATCCGGCCGGACCGCCGGATACTGCAAGCCCTTCTCCGTCAGCCCCGCGTCCGACCCCGACGCGGTCTATCTCGCGTCCCTCCTGTCCGAAGCCGCGACGGAAGACGCTGTCCCCCCCGGCGTTCCTGCTCCCCTGCCGTACCCCGCCGCGACAGCCTTGTCGGAGCAGGAAACACAAGCAGTCAGGGACAACATTCAGGCCGTCGCTTCCGCCGTTGACCATGTCTTGCTGGAAAGCCCGGACCTCCTGACTGGACAGGGTTCCCTCTCGTCCCTCCCGTACCAATTGTCCGCTGCCATCGCCTCGAAAATCATCCTCCTCGTCCGCTGGCAACCGGGCCTTGGCGTCGCCGCGGTGGAGGAATGGACCGAAGGCTGGCGGGACCGGCTGGCCGGCATAGTGTTCAACCACTGCCCCATCTACCGCGCCCACGATCTGGAACAAGACCTCGCCTCCCCCCTCCGGGAGGCGGGCTTTCCCGTCTGGGGGACCATTACCGAAGACCGGGCCATGCTGTCGGTGACGGTCCGGCAGATCGCCGCCCATCTGCAGGGCCGGTGGGTGCAGGAACCCGAAAACGTCGACGCCCCCGTGGACCACTTCCTCATCGGGGGCAACATCATGGACTCCGGGCCCAACTACTTCGGCCGCTACTCCGCCCAGGCGGTCATCACCCGCGCCGAGCGCCCCGACATTCAGCTTGCCAGCCTCGAATGTGATACCCGGTGCCTGGTCCTCACCGGAGGCGGAGAGCCTACTGAATACATCCGCGTCGAAGCCGGCAAGCGCGGCGTGCCGTTGATTTCCGTCCCAACCGATACCATGACCACCGCCGAGGCCCTTGACGGTATCCTGGGCCTCTCACTCCCCCACACATCCGCCAAAGCCGGACGGTTCTCCTATCTCATGGAGCAGCACCTGGACCTGCCCGCCGCTTTGGCCTCCCTGGGCTGACCCTTCCGGCGCTGGAAAAGCGAACCCCGGCGTCGTGCCGGGGCTGGGGTTTCCCTACTCTGCCACCTCGAACCGCTCCGATTCCGGTGGCTGCGACCACAATTCCTCCGCTCCGGCCATGGCCGCTGCCCGCTCCGGGCTGGCCCGCCATGCGTCGTATATCTCGTTGCTTTCCCACGTCACCAGGGTAGTGATCTTCGTCGGATCGCTCAGGGAATAGAGCGTCTCCCTGCTGCCGAACCCTGGCGCCCTGCTCTGGGCCAGCCCGTTGCCGTCCAGCAGCTTGCGCGCATCCTCCACCCGGTCTTCCTTGGCCCAATGGTGAGTCAAAACCCCTATCATAACGCCGATCGCTCCTGTCTAACTCTTGTCGTCCCGCACCGTCCGTGATGACCTCCCCGCAGCCTTGCCCGTTCGACCGGAAACGCATCCGGCGCATCGGCCGCGTCAGTCTTCCGCTGCCTCCGCTGTTGCCGGTGCTGTCGCCGTGGCCGTACCCTCTTCCAGTTCCCCGCGCACACCGCTGCCGCCCTTTTCAAACAGCTGCACCAGGATCACCGGCGCGATCAGGGTAGTGATCACCGTCATCATGATGCTGACCCCGAAAAGGTCTTGCCCGATGATGTGCTGCGACAGACCGATACCCGCGATGATCAGAGCCACCTCTCCCCGGGGCATCATCCCTATGCCCACCCGGGCGCTGCCCCGGAAGTTGAACCGCGTAGCGAATGCCGGCACTCCCGAACCAACCACCTTGGAAAATATTGCCAGCACCGACACGACCAGCCCGAACACCACCGCACCCTGCATCGAACCCACGTCTACCAGCATCCCCATCACCACGAAGAACACCGGCACCAGGAAGTCAATCACCCCGATCATCGACACCTCCGCCAGGTGTCCCATCCGGGTCGTCGACAGCGCCAGGCCAATGGAGAACGCTCCTATGATGAACGCCAGCCCGAATATCTCCGACAGGCCGGCCGCCAGGAACCCCAGGGCCAGGGGGATCACCGTGATCGCCCCCGACGTCCGGAACTTGTCCATGACCTTTTCCAGGTAGGGAGCTATCAGCAGCCCCACCCCCGTCAGGCCCAGCCAGAACCCGATGGCCTTGAAGCTGATCCACCCCAGGCTGGCCAGCGAGAACCCGCCCGCCGCGCTGATGCCGACCACCACCGTCAGGATCAGGATGCCCAGCACGTCGTCTACCACCGCCGCCGCAATGATCGTCACGCCTTCCGGCGCGTCCAGTCTGTTCAGGTCCGTCAGCACTCTCGCCGTGATTCCCACCGAGGTGGCCGTCAGGATCGACCCCATGAAAAGGGCTTCCGGCGACAGGAAACTGTCCGCGAAGCCGAACATGACCGTCGCCCCCGCTCCCAGCCCAAAGGGCAGCACCACCCCGCCAATCGCCACCGCCGTCGCCGGCCCCACGTACCGCAGGAACTGCCGCAGGTTGGTTTCCAGCCCGATGTGGAACAAGAGCACGATGGAGCCCAGCTGCGCCAGCGACCACAGTTCCACGCTCACCGGTATGGGGTTGACGTCGGTGGCCAGGTTGGGGAAAATCGGCCCCCACCCGGGTATCGGCAGCGCTCCCAGCGCATACGGCCCGATCAACACTCCGATCCCCAGCTCCCCCAGCACCGATGGCAGCTTCAGGAACCGGACCGCCAGTTCTCCCGCCACCTTGGCCGCGGCGATGATGATGGAAAGCTGTATGAGCAGGCGGATGACGGCGTCCGAAAGCTCCCCGCCGCCCCCCGCGAGCGGCAGGGCGAGTAGCGGAATGGCGCCGAATAGGTGGTCGAGCATCAAATAACCCCGGGGAATTGGCCTTGGGCAACGGCACGGATTATATCACCTGCCCCCGAACCCGCCCAAACATTCGATCGCGCTTATCCGGGCCGGAATAATCACCGCCCGAACCCTGTCCCTGGCTTCGAACCCTGTCCCTGGCTTCGAGGACTGTCTCGGAACGATCCCGGTTCCAGGTTCCAGGTTCCCGCTCTCCCCCTCGCCGCGCTGTCAGCCGGCCCGCGTGGCCAGGCCCGACAGCGGAGACTTCGCCGGAACCCCTGTACGCCGCGGGAACTCCCGGGGAGTCTGTGCTGCCTTCTCCACCACCACCAGGATGCGGTCGTCCGTCAACCCCGTCACCGGCACCCGGCGCACCGCCGGAACCCCGCCGCCCAGGATCGGCGAAACCCTGGCCCCTGCGGACAGTTCCTCGTCGATTCCCCCGTGCTTCCAGGCCACTGCATGGCCCCCGGTGCGGCAGAAGGGCAGGCAATATTCCAGGAGGGTCGGCAGCTTCGCCACTCCCCGCGCCAGCACCAGGTCGAAAGACTCCCTCAGGCTGGACTCATGGGCCAGTGCCTCCGCCCTTCCCGTGAGGACAGTGACGCCGGACAACCCCAGCGTCTCGACCACTCCTTCCAGGAACCTCGTCTTCTTCCGCACCGAGTCCGCCAGGGTCAGTTCCACCGACGGGAACATGATCTTCACCGCCAGGCCCGGGAAGCCCGCCCCCGACCCCAGGTCCATTACCAACTTACCATGGATGGCGTCCGCGGCCACTACCGTTACCAGGGTTAATGAGTCCAGGTAGTGCTTGACCAGCACCTCTTCCCACGACGTAATCGCCGTCAGGTTGGCCCGCTCGTTGCCCGCGACCAGCTCTCGGAAAAGAACTCGGAACTGCTCCAGTTGGCCCTCGTCCCATGCGAGGCCCAGCTCCGCCATCCCTTTAGTCAGAAGCTCCACGGGAGCCCTTAACCCAGGAAACGGCGCAGCTGCGCCGCCTCCTCCACGTAGTGGGAAATGTCCACCCGCGACCCATACGCGATGCCAGCCTGGATCGCGCTGGTCAACCCCTCGTGGACCCGGTCCAGTTCGTCGGTGTACTTTCCCGTCAGCCTCAGGTATTCCTCCCCCAGCAGTTCCCTCACAGCTCGCTCATTGACGAACCGCAGCGCAGCCCGCAGGTCATCGTCCAGGCTCGGATAGACTTCCCGCACGAAGGCCAGGTCGTCCCCATCCAGGGCCGTCAGCCCCAGCAGCTCCGGCGGCACTCCAATGGCATACAGCGAGGCCGCAAACCCGATGGCCCTCGGCAGCGTCACCTCGTCCCCCACCCCGTCAAGGGACCGCCCGTAACCGAACAGGCCCACGTGCAGCTTGCGCTCCCGCCGCTTCGGAACATGCCGGGCCGCGGCGGTTATCGTCGTGATCAGGTTGCGGACTTGGGACTGGTACTCGGCCGTGTACTTGTCCATCACCGCCCGGGCCCGTTCCTGGTCTATGGGGATCGGTTCGCCGCGCTCGTGGGCCCTCAGTTCGGCAATCCCTTTCCGCACCGTTTCCTGGTCGTAGTCGTACTTGAACGCCGACTGCACGGTGAAGGTGTGGGCGCTGGGATACTCCTTCAAGGCCCGGTCAATGTTCACCGGCGTCAGGTGCCCCCGGAACGGCACCGACCCCGCCCCGATTATCGGATACAGCGGGATGCCCAGCCGTTTTTCCAGGTCGTACAGGCGCGACAGCCCCACCTTCAGCACCAGCTCGGCGGAAACAATCCCGTAGTTCAGGGCCGGATCGCTCCGGGCCAGGAATACCCGCTGACCCGGCAGGTCCCGTCCGTACAGGTATTCCTCCACGATGCGGTCGCAGTAGAACAGGTTCTCCATGTCCTCGATGAGTGGGATCACCCGCAGCTGCTTGGGAAAGAACTCTCCCACCCAGTCCCGCACCATCCGCCCCTGGAACAGGGTCAGCTCCTCCTGCCCAACGATCACCCGCCGGTAGTAGGCCTCCACCAGGGCCAGTTCCTCCGCCGAGGTCGTGAAGGGTAGGATGACCTCCTGGATCGGCGCAGTCCCGTCGTCCCCGTCCCCATAGAAGTTGCGGGCCATGTCCCACGCCGAGGGAACGCTCTGCAATGCCTCCACCATCGACTTCCGCATATCCCGCTCGATCCCGGGATTGGGCACCCGCAGCGTCAGGATCACATCCCGCCCCAGCCGCCGCTCGTCCTGGAAGAACTCCGGGTATCCGGTCAGCAGCTTGCGGACTACCTGGTTATCCGCCTCCTTCCCCTCCGAGTCCCACATCTGCTCGTTGCAGCCCAGGGCGAAAACCGCCGCCGCCTCCTGAACCTCCCCCTCTCCCCGGATTACCCCCGCCTCGTCGGCGAAAGGCGACGGGGTCGCGTTGTCGGGGTGCTGGGTACTCATCACCTTCGGAACAAAAAACACTGCACACCCCCTCGTACTTCTGCGTGGGATCTCAACTCAATCTCCGGCCGGAACCATACTAAACTTTCGCCGAAATTAGCGTCAATCCGCCTTACCTCCTCGCGGCTGCCGCAATGTCCAGGGTGCGTCTGCTCCCGGCCAGCACCCCAAGGCCCTCCAACTCCTGACCAGGGCAATCGCACTTGAAAGATACCACCATGCTGATGCCGCAGCTCGACACCCATATACCGCATTATCAACTATTGTCTTGGGTAACTTCTCGACTATCCATATCTCACTCTATCAAGGGGCGGCTGTATTTTGAACGTCGACGGGTCTTCGAGAACCCAAATGCGATTGCCCTGTGTCACTGACAGGTGGTTCTTTCCAACCCGATGCCGTTGCCGTTACTATGGTTGGATGCAGGTATTCTCAGCGCCCACCACCGGGTTCCACCGTCCAGATGGGACAAAGCGGGATGGAAATTTGTTCTGCGGCAGGGTGGCAGCTTCCCAGCCCAGGCGGTTCCTCCAGCAACGTCGCGGCAAATTCACCAAAATGCACCAGGATTTTTTCTCGGCCCCCCGGCGCTCACCCGTAGCCTGCCCTCGCGTAGGCGGGGGAATCTACCTGGGAAAGAGCTCCACGTTGAAAGAACTCCACGTTGAAAGAGCCCCACGTTGATTGAACGGGCGTGCCTGGCGGTAACCTTTCTCCTTCTCTCCCTCGCCTGCGGAGGCCAGGACACCCAGGAGCTGGAACTCCTGGAAATGCAGAAGTTCGCTGCCGTCGAGTCCTTGCGGCAGGACATCGACTCCCTTGGCAACCAGGTAACCAACCTGGAAAGTGCCATCAACAGCGCTGGCCAGCCCCGGGCGGAAACCGTCACCAGCGAAGCGGACGGCCCTCTCGTCGCCCGCATGGACTCCCTCGACGCCAGGCTCGGCGAACTGGAAGCAACCACATCCAACCGCCACACGGCAACCCTGGAACGCATCGACCGGCTGGCCCAGCCTGCTCCGGCTGCGGATGGGCCGGTGTTCACCCTGCAGCTTCTCCACGCCGCCGACATGGACGGCTCCACTGGCGCGTTAACCAACGTCGAAAACTTTTCCGCCATTCTCGACGGATTCCGGCGGCAGTACCCCGCCAACACCCTGTTCCTCAGCTCCGGCGACAACTTCATCCCCGGCCCCCGCTACTTCGCCGCCGCCGCCGAATCCACCACTCCCGTCCTCGGGGTCCCCGGAAAGGGACGCGGCGATATCGCCCTGCTCAACGCCATGGGTTTGCAAGCATCCGCCCTGGGCAACCACGAGTTCGACCAGGGCACCGGCGTCTTTGCCTCCGCCATAAGCCACGACGCCGGCGAGGACGGGACCTATCCGGGGGCCTCCTTTCCCTACCTGTCCAGCAACCTTTTGTTCGGGGACGATGGGAACCTGGCTGGACTGGCCGTTCCGGGCGGGCAGGAAGCGGGCCTGGTTGCCGGAAGCGTGGCCCCCAGCGCGGTTGTCACGATCGGCGGCGAGCGCATCGGCATCGTCGGCGCCACCACCCCCGGATTGAAGCGGCTCACCAAGGCTGGGCACGTCACCATCCTGCCACCCCCTGACGCGGGTGTCGCCGCGCTGGCCGCCGTCATTCAGGAAGAGGTGGACGCGCTGGCGGCGCAGGGCATCAACAAGATCATCCTCCTGTCCCACATGCAGCTCATCACCGTCGAGACGGAGCTGGCCAGCCTGCTGGAGGACGTGGACATTATCGTCGCCGGCGGCTCCAACACCATCCTCACCGACGAGACCGACCGGCTGTGGACCGGGGACGAGAGCGCCGGAGAATACCCGCAGGTCTTCACCCCGGAGGGTCGGGAGCCGGTGCTGGTGGTCAACACCGGGGGCGATTACCGATACCTGGGCCGGCTGGTGGTGGACTTCAACGCCCGGGGGCATATCCTCCCGGAATCCGTCAACATCCACGTCAGCGGCTCCTACGCCACCGAGCGGAGGGAAGGCCAACCCTTCGCCGGTCGCCCAATCCCCGAAGTGTCCCGCATCGCCGAATCCCTGCGGATGGTCCTGGGCGGCAGGGACGCCAACATCTACGGCCGGACCTCCGTATACCTGGCAGGGCGGCGCGGCGACGTGCGTACCCAGGAGACCAACCTGGGCAGCCTCACCGCCGATGCCAACCTGTGGATGGCCCGCCTCCTTGACCCTGAAGTGGCCGTTTCCCTGAAGAACGGCGGCGGCATCCGCGACCACATCGGCGCGATCGTCCAGCCCCCCGGCGCCACCAGTGAGTCCGACGTTCTCTTCCTGCCCCCCGTGGCGGTCCCGGAGGCCGGAAAACGCGCCGGTGACATTTCCCAGTTCGACATCGAGGGCACCCTGCGCTTCGACAACGGGCTGACCCTCCTCATCCTCACGGCGGAGCAGTTCCATCTGCTGATGGAGCACTCCGTCGGATTCGAGGGTGCTGGAACGGCAACCCGCGGACAATTCCCCCAGGTTGCCGGGATGCGGTTCAGCTTCAACCCCAACGGCGCGTTGGGGGACCGCATCGTTTCACTGGCGATTATCGGCGATGACGGCGCGGTGCTTGATCGTGTGGTGGTGGACGGAGAATTGTCCGGCGACCCGTCGCGGCCCGTCAAAATGGTCACGGTGGATTTCCTCGCCAACCAGGGCGATGGTTACCCCTTTCCCTTCCCCAGCCCGTCCCGTGTTGACCTGAAGGGAGAATCAGGCCAGTACAACCCCTTGGATCCCGGCTTCCCGGACGCCAACGGCAATGGGGTTATCGATGGGCCGGTCGACGTGGACCCGGGTCTGGCCGGGTTTTCCTCCCCCGGGGGTGAGCAGGACTCCCTCGCCGAGTATCTGGCCCATTTCCACGCCGAGACCCCCTTCGACAAATTGGAAACGCCGCCACTGGAGGACCGCCGCATCCAGAACCTGGGCATCCCTGGCAAGCAGGACACCGTCTTCGGAGAGTAGCGACCCGTTGGTCTCGGCCCTGGCGCCTCGAGTGAAGCCTGGCAGCCTCTCAGTGTTGGATTGAAGGATAAAGGCACTTCAGTTTCAAGCGGCCATCCTCGCCAGTAAATCTCCAGTCCACCCGGGCCAGGTACCGGTCTGGAAGAAAGCCCTGACAGGAGCCGCGCCGCCAGCGTCTTCGGCAAGGAGCAGAGGCCAGGGCTGGCAGGCTCAGAGCCAAGACGCTGCCCGGGCGGGTTGAAGCCGCGCTTTTTGGCTGTCCCAACCGTCCCAGTGGTGTAGAATATCAAACATAGCAGAACTCCCTTGAGGGGAACCGAAGTGCGGCGCCTGCCTGCCTGGGGGGCGGGCTGGTGTGGCCGCAAGCCTCCAGGTGCGATATGACCACGCCCGACACCACCGCAACGACATCCCAGGGCCCGGGCCGCTTTCGGTTGCCGGACCCGCCCCAGCGCGAGCCCGACGAGATGACCCAGTACGACCGCCTGTTCAAGACCGGCAACTCCCGCTACCTCGCCATCCACCTGGGCCGCCCGGAAACCACCTTGGTGGAGGCTGACCGCTGGATCATCGCCGAACCCGGCACCTTCCGAGACCTGGCACGCTACCCGGACCTGCTGGTTGCCTTCGGCGCGGACCCGCAAGCTTACAAAGCCAGCAACGGATACGTCATATCGGAGCAGGGGAAGCCGCCGGACTTCGTGCTGGAAGTGGCCTCGGAGAGCACGGCGGACGTTGACGTAGGAGACAAGCGGCAGGACTACGCCGCCCTGGGGATACGGGAATACTGGCGGTTCGACGAGACGGGGGAGTATCACGGGGAGCGACTGTCCGGGGAGCGGCTGGTGGACAGCGGGTACGTCCCCGTGGAGATTGAAGAACTGCCGGGCGGCAGCTTGCAGGGATACAGTCCCGTCCTGGACCTGAACATCCGCTGGGAGGGCGGTGAGTTGGTATTTTACGACCCGGCGACAGACCGTCCCATCCTCACCTACGAGGACCAACGCGCCCACGCCGACAGCGCGCGCGAAGCCCTGATGGAAGAGCAGGCGGCTCGCGCACGGGCAGAGAGCCGCGTCTTGGAGTTGGAGGCGGAATTGAACCGGCTGATGGGCGGCTGATTCCCGTCCGGCGGTGAAATATCTGGTCTGCGTCAGCCTCAACCGGTAGCCGGGTCTCGGCACGGCTAAGATGGTTTTAACCTTTACCTTACGCAGGACTTCGTGAGATAGAGCGAAAGTCGCTCTCCAGATCCGCTTCTTCCATACATACCCCTGCTAACCCCGCCTCTCATGAAACTCACGCTGCTTACCCTGATATTGGCTGGCACACTCGCCGCCATCGCCTGCGCCGGTACATCATCAGAAAGCGCCAGGGAGACGCTGGCGGTATCCGTCGGCCCGGCCCGACAGGAATGCTATGGGCCATTCCGGCGCATGTGCCTGGTCGTGGACGACCAGCTGTTCTACAGCGAGATCGACGGGTTCACCCACGAGCCCGGCCACGACTACCGGCTGCGCATCGAACGCTACGATGCCTTTCCCGGACAGGCTGAACCTCCACAAGACGCCGGCCGTTACGGTTACCGGCTAATTGAAGAACTCTCCAAGACCCGCGCAGACGGGGAAGTGACCGAAGCGACGGTTGCCCCCGCCCGCGTCACTTGCCCCGGATCGGACGAACTTTGCCTGCTGGTCAACGGGGCGCCCCAGTGGGGCGTCATATCCGGGTTCGAGTTCCGCGCAGGCTACAAGTACCGGATCCGCTACGAGCAATATGCGGACGGTTCCCGACGCTTGCTCGAAGTCCTGTCGCAAACTCCTGCCCCAGCCGCCGTGGCCGAGATAACCGTCGGCCCCTGGCGGGTCCAATGCCGCGAAAACGCCGCCTTCACCGCAGCATGTATTGTCGTTGACGATCAACCCTACTACGGCAACATCGAAGACTTCGCCAGGAAACACGGTTACGAATACAGGTTGCGGGTCGAAAAGTACGACCTCATGCCCGGCGTTTCCGCGCCGCCGCCGGAATCATCGAAATTCGGATATCGACTGCTGGAAGTCCTGTCTGAACAACCGGCGTCAACTCCCCCGGACTCCAACTGACGGCAGGCTGCCGTCGATTCAACCGCCGCAACCCCTCTTCCGGTTCTGCCTCAGCGGGGATGCCTCGGTATCCGCCAACAGGTTGGCGGGATCGCTGTACCTGTACAGCGGCATCCCCACTCTCCTTGTTCCAACTCTCCCTCTCTATAAACTAACCTCCCCGAATCTGCTATCGTCCTGCGTTGGGGCAGAAGGCGGAGACGTTGACCGGGTCCATTACTGGTGGGCACGCCCTTCGTAGGGATGATCGCCGGTGAGGAGGTCGCCCTCGGCGAAGCGGCCGGCCCGGAAGTCGCCGACGGGGTGGTCTTTGCACTCCCCGTGCATGACCAGCTCGGCGACCATCCGGCCCGTCACGGGAGACAGCTTGAAGCCGTGCCCGGAGAAGCCGGCGGCCCAGTAGAGGCCCTCCACGGCGGCGGACTTGTCCAGGACCGGGTTGCCGTCCGGCGTCATGTCGTAGAGGGAGCCGTAGCCCCCCATCTGGGTGGCGGCGGCGAACCCTGGGAAGCGGAACCTGGCCCGGTCCCAGTAGCGGGTGATGGTGTCGTGGTCGGCATTGAGCCCGAAGGCGTCCGGGTTCACCACCTCTTCCAGGTCACCCGGCGCCTCGCCGCCGACCAGGGTCTTGAAACCGGCGTTGGTGCGAAAGTAGGCCCCGGTGGTATTGTCGATAACGGCAGTATCCAGGGACTCGAGGGACGGCGGCCGCCGCAGGTGGACCATCTGCACGCGGATGGGTGTCACCGGCAGGGTTTCTCCCAGGGGAGCGGCCAGGCGGTTGACCCAGGGGCCGGTGGCGGCGACCACCGCGTCGGCCTCGATGGGGCCGTCATCGGTGTCGACGCCGACGACCTTCCCGCCGGCGGTCCTGATACCCGTGACGGCGCATCCGGTGAGGATTTCGGCCCCGCGGTCCTGGGCTGCCTGGGCATAAGCGTAGGTGGTGGCCATGGGGTCGGCGTAGCCGGAGTTGGGCTCGTAGGCTCCGACGGCGACTCCCTCGGTGTTCAGGATGGGAAGGATCTCGGCAATGTCGGAGGGGGTCAGAAGCTCGATTTCCACTCCCAGGGAGCGGTTCATGGCGACGTTGGCCCGGACCGCATCGGCGTCGTTCTGGCCCCAGAGGAGCAGGCGGCCGGTCTGGGTGAAGCGGGCGTCGCCGCCGACGGCGTCCTGCCAGTTGTGGAAGATGGCGCTGGCTTCCTGGGCCATGCGGACCAGGGTCGGGTGGAGGTAATGCTCCCGGACCATGGCGCCAGAGCGGCCGCTGGCGCCCCCGGCCAGGTGTCCCTTCTCCACCAGGAGGACCCTTCCCGCACCCATGCGGGCGAGGTGCATGGCGGTGCTGGCGCCGTTGACGCCCCCGCCGATGACGACCACGTTAGCTGATTGGCTGGTCATGGTGGGTATTCCTTGCGATTGTGCTGAACCGGATTATATGGACTGGGGAGCATTCACGGCTAGACGGTCGCAGGCCCCAATCCACCTGGGTTGGCGGGCTGGGCTTCGTCCTCCCCGGGCCAGGGAGGCATGGTGACGCACAGGAAACGGAGGGGAGCGTCCGGCGCAGCGGCGAACTGAAAGGGCCATCCGGTGGGGATGGTCAGCGCGTCCCCGGGGGCCACATCCATTGGAGGAACGCTTTCCGGCGCCGCGTCCGGCGGACAGCGCCAGACCTGTCCGGCTCCTTCCAGGATGTACCAGACCTCCTCGACGGTGCGGTGGCGGACGGGCCGTGACACCTGCCCGGCGGGAAGGGTGACCTCGACGGCGCTGGCCCGGGACGCTCCGTAGGCGGCGTCGACAAGGAAGCGGATTTCCGACCCGTCAGGAGCGGTGGCGTCGGGAGCGTTCCGGCGGCGGCCAGAGGGCGGGATAGGTGGCGGGGGTTGGGGCATGAGGGAGGTCTTATTCCTAAATTGCAAGGATGAGCCTTTGGTAATGTTCGATGCCCTGGGAATGAACGGCGGGAAAACGGTCAATCAATTGTACGAGAGATTGTTTCTCCGGGCTAATCCAGCCGACGACTTCCACAATTTGTTGGTGGGTGGTGGGCAGGTCTTGTCTATACCAAATCGGTTCGTAATGGAAGACCCGGTTGCGCAACTCTCGGAATTTGTTAAGGCGTTTGGAAAATTCCTTTCGGGTGCGAATTTTCGCAGGGGCGTAAGGGAAAACGGATTGGAGCAAGGCGGGCCACAATATTCCCTTCGATTCATAGGCTTTGTTGAACAAGTGCGTCCAAAACCCAAAGTTGGAATCGGACACAATTTGTCCGGGAGTTAGGGGTTTATTCCTTTCGGACAATCTATCTTTGATTTCCTCGAACTGCTCTACCCCGTTTTCAACCAAGATGTCCTCAAACCAGAACTCCTTGCCAACCATCTGGAAAATAGCGTCGTGGATACTGTTGCGTAGGGCGATTTCCAACCCGTTCAAGGCAGGGTAAAGACTTTCACACAACGCCGTGTTCCACAAATACCGGGCATAAACTTCTGATTCGAGGTCTGCTCTCAAGCGGTATGGCCTCAATCGGTCTGCGGAAATGGACTCTTCCAGGCGTTCGAAAAACCCAGCTTGCATTGGTGGTTGTGCTTGTTTTGTGATTAGCCGTTATAATGGGCCTACAGGCCCATTATAACGGTGGGGCGACAAGATAAACGGTCAGGACTGTTCCACTCCTGCTTTAAAGCAGAAATGGTTAGCAACCATCAGGCGAAATCCTGCGGGGCCACAAACAATTGCATTTCCCAGCAAACCCTGTATAATTATCCATGCAGCCCCCGGATAAGTCCTCTCCCGGCCTTTGAGCCGGTGACGGCCCCGGGGTTTTTCTTTGTCCGGTAGTATCCTGACGAAGAAGCCCCCGGCAGCACTGCCGGGGGCCCTTTGCTGTTCCGGCTTGGGGGTTGTTCGGGGCTAGGAAACGCGGGGCTTACGGCCCTTGCGGTCGAGGAAGTCGCGGAACCCCTCCTCAACGGAAAGGCCCTTGAAGCGGTCGCCCCGGGCGTTGATCTCGTTCAGGAACTGCTCCTCCAGGGGCTGGCCGCTGTGCTCCAGGAGCATCTGCTTGATGTTGGCGACGCCCACGGCCCGGTTCTTGGCGATGCCGGCGGCAACCTCCACGGTCTTGTCCAGGAGCTGTTCGCTGGGGACCAGGTGGTTGATCAGCCCGATGTGGTAGGCCTCGTCGGCAAAGACTTCCCGGCCGCTGAAGAGTAGCTCCTTCGCCCGGTTGATCCCCACCAGGCGGGGAAGGCTCCAGGTGGCGTTCATCTGTCCGTAGTTGACGGCGAGGAAGCGGAAGCTGGTCTTCTCGCATCCGACCAGGAAGTCCATGGCGGTGGCCATGACGGTGCCGCCCCCGTAGCAAAGGCCGTTGATGGCGCCGATGATGGGCTTGACCGAGGTGGTGAGGTGCCAGGTGTACTCGGAGCGTTCCTTCTGGACCTCCTCCCGCTCCTCGGCGGTGCGCTCCCGGTTCTCGTGGATGTCGGCTCCGGCGGAGAAGGCGCGCTCTCCGGCGCCGGTGATGATGATGGCGCCAACGTCCTCGTCCAGTTCCATGCCGGTGATGGCCTCGTCCAGCTCACGGGTCAGTCCCAGGTTGAGGGCGTTCAGGACCTCGGGGCGGTTGAGGGTGATGACGGCGACGCGGTCGGTCTGGTCGGTCGTGATGAACTCGTAGCTCATGGGTGAATGACTCCTGTTCGGGTTAAGGTGTGTTGCGGCGGGCTGTTGCGAATAGCACCCGCTGGCAGTGTGAGTCCCATAATACATCACAAACGAAGGGGAAAGTAGACGGCTTCCGGGAAGTGCGTTGACCGGTGACCGGCAACTTTTCTCTATTCTCCGGCGCGGTCTGCGACCGGCGTTGAGCGTTATAGACCCGCTGCGTCCCAAAAGCTATCATTGGGGTCGAGGAGGTCGAGCGGTTGGTGGGGTGTCGATGAACCGACGGAGATTGTTCCGACGGCTGGTCGGCGGGGCGGTGAACAACGTCGCCTTTACCGACATGGTGGACTTGGTGGAAGGATTCGGGTTTGGCCTTGTGCGGAAACGGCAGTCACCATATATTCGCCCAGCCAGGTATTGACGACCAGGTATTGACGACCAGATAAACTTGCAGAGGGTCGGACGAGAAGCCAAACCTTATCAGATTCGGCAGTTTCTCAGGCTGGTGGAGCGAAACGGACTCCGGTTAGAGGACTAATCATGAAAGATTACCACATCAATATCTTCCAAAGGGAAGAAGATGGCGGTTATATCGCGGACATCCCCGACCTGGAGTCATGCTCCGCCTTCGGAAGCACGCCGGAAGAGGCTCTCGCCGAAGTGACCCGGGCAAGGACGACCTGGCTGGAAGCTGCCGAGTCTGCTGGAAAGTCCGTGCCAACTCCCCGGTACCTTCCGGCAATCTATCTGGTCTGAACCAGCGCTAATCCAGCGTTCCTTCCATCAGGGGAGCTAAATGGGTTTCACCCGGCGTCTGGCCGAATACGTGCATGGCTTTTCCAGCGGCCCACCTCTGCCTCCGGACGTGGCGGAGCGGGCCAAGGAAATGATGGTCAACGCCGCCGCTGTTGCCCTGGCGGCAGCGGCCCAGCCGGAAAGCCGCACCATCACCAGGTTCGCCCAGGATATGCAGGGCAACGGAAAATGCACCATCATCGGGATGGGGCTGCGGTCGTCCCCGGTGTACGCGGCTCTGGCCAACGGGACGATGGTACACCTGCTGGACTTCGACGACGAGGTCGCCGGGCGGGGCATTCACCCATCGGGGGCGGTTCTTCCGGTGGTGATGGCGCTGGGAGAGATGAACGGGTCGCCGGGGGCGGACGTCCTGGCGGCCTACGTGCTGGGCTGCGAGGTCATCGCCAAGTTGGAGGGGGTCGGTGCCGCCGGCTGGTGGAGCGTTCAATCCAAGTCCTTATCAAGCGGGGCAGCGGGAGCCATCGGGGCCGCCTCCGCCGCCTCCGCCGTGCTGGGTCTCGACGTGCAGCAAACGGAAAACGCGCTGGGGCTCGCCTGTGGGGCTGCGGGGGGCGGCGCAGGCGTCCTTCCCACCGGGGCGAGAGCGTTGCAAAGGGGGCAGGCGGCCATGACCGGGGTGCTCTCCGGGATGCTGGCCCAGCAGGGCATCGCCGCTCCGCCGGGAGCGATGGAAGCGGCGGGGGGCTGGCTGGACACCCATTGGGGTGCTGGGCAGGCCGAATCCGAATGGGCG
Organism: uncultured Dehalococcoidia bacterium; assembly: GCA_951812535.1. Lineage (GTDB taxonomy): Bacteria > Chloroflexota > Dehalococcoidia > Lucifugimonadales > UBA3495 > CATOSK01. Next base: position 238,526 of record CATOSK010000006.1, read on the forward strand.
GACCGGTTCTTCAGCGGCCTGGGCAACCCCTACGGAGTTATGGACCCTGGCGTCACGATGAAGTTTTATCCTTGCGCGACGGCCAGCCATACTACGGTGGAGGCGCTGCTTCAGTTGATGCAGCAGTACCAGATCCAGGCTTCCGATGTTGCGTCGGTCCACGTCAGCGTGGCACAGGAAGCTTTGAATGTGCTGCCCTATCCCACTCCGGCCAACGGTGCCGAGGCCAAGGCATGCCTCAGCTACATCGCGGCGGCTACTCTGCTCCACGGGCATCCTCTCATCGACCATTTCTCCGACCTCGCAGTGCAGGACTCGGATGTGCGGCAGGCCATGGACCGGGTGACGGTGGAGGCCTCTGAGACCGCCACTCTGCTGATCCCCAACCCCAGCACGGTGGCGGTGGAGTTGACCGACGGGCGCATCCTGCGGCACCGGGCCGAGTACGCCCGCGGCTACCCGCAGCTTCCCCTGGACCGCGAGGAGATGGACGCCAAGTTCCTGTACTGCTCCCGGTACATCCTTCCCGCCGACCACATCGAGGAGGCCATCGACAGCTTCCGCGGGTTGGAAGACATCGTCAACGTCACCGGCATGGCCTCTGTCCTGGGGGGATAGCCAGTCCAGGCCCTTTTTGTCCCAGCGCCGGGAGGCCCAACAGGTTCCCCCATCTATCACAACCGGGAGGATATGCGATGAAAGCGGTCAGAGCCCACGAAATCGGCGGCCCAGAAGTCCTGAAGTATGAGGATATCCCCGAAGCCTCCCCCGGACCGGGAGAGGCGCTGCTGGACATCCGGTCCATCGGGGTCAACTACACCGACGTTTCCAGCCGCAAGGGTACCAACCCTCCGCCCAGCCTGCCGTGGACGCCGGGTCGGGAGGCGGCGGGAGTGGTCAAGGCGGTGGGCGATGGCGTCACCGAGGTGGCGGTGGGCGACCGGGTGGCCTACGCCATGCACACCGGGTCCTACTCCCAGGAGGCCGTCGTTCCGTCGTGGCTCCTGGTGCGCCTGCCCGATGGTGTGGAATTCGCCACCGGAGCGGCGACGATGCTCCAGGCCATGACGGCCCATTTCCTCACCTTCGGAATCACCCGATTGAATCCGGGGGACTCGGCCCTGGTACACGCCGGGGCGGGCGGCGTCGGGCTGCTCCTGATCCAGATGCTGAAGAAGGTGGGACTCCACGTCTTCACCACAGTATCCACCGGGGACAAGGCCCAACTCGCCCGGGACGCCGGCGCCGACGTGACCATCAACTACACCGAAGCGGACTTTGCCGAAGAGGTCAGGAAGGCGACGGGCGGGACAGGCATTCGCATCGTCTTCGACGCGGTGGGCCGCACCACCTTCGACGACAGCATCAAGTGCCTGGGACGCCGGGGCCACATGGCGTTCTACGGCCAGGCCAGCGGTCCGGTGGGACCCATCGACTCCGGCGTCCTGCGGAACGGGTCGCTGTTCCTGACCCGTCCCAGCCTGGGTGACTACACGGCGACCCGTGAGGAACTGCTGCAGCGGGCCGACGAGTGTCTCAACTGGGTGCAGTCCGGCGAGCTCAAGCTGCACATCGGTTTGGAGCTGCCCCTTTCCGATGCCGCCGAGGCCCACCGGCAGTTGGAGGGGCGGATGACCACCGGGAAGATTCTGCTGACGCCGTAGGTAAGCGTCCGAAAAGGAAGCGTCCGGAAGAGAAGCGTCCGGCTATGTTGGCTGAATTCGGTGCGTTGCCTATAATGGGGGCGTTCCATTCTTTGGGGAGGTCAACCAAATGTATTTGCTGAGAAGAATAGCCAGGACCCAGCCAGGAAAAGCCTGGGAAGTCGCCGCGTATTTGTCCAAGATCTGCGAGGCCTATGAAGGGAACGGCCGTCCCAAGGCCACCATCTCCGTGGGCGGTCCCGGGCTGGCGGGCAGCGTCGACGTGGCCTACGCCGAGTGGACCCAGGATAGCATCGCCCCCAACTGGCGGCAGAAGATCCCGGAAGCAGTCCGCACCAACAACGCCAAGATGCAGGCGCTTCTCACCTCCTACGAGTTGGAAATCTACGAGGTGGTGAATGACGAGAAGCTTCAGGACCGGAACATCGTCGTCTAGGACAATCGCCAACCCGGCAGAAAGGCCGCTTTCTTTGTTGACACTGCGTTGACACTGCCGGAAAGGCGCTCCTATACTCGAAACCAACATTCGAATTTGCAAAGGCTGCGATGGGGAGTAGTAGCTCTTCCAGCGAGGCACAGAGAGCCGGGTAAGGTGAGAGCCGGCGCCAGGCGCGGAAGAGGGAATGGACCCCGGAGCCTCAGGTTGAACCGATGGGTTGGGTTTCCTGAAAGCACCCGTCCATCCCAGTAGGCCGGGACGCGTGGGCTGCGTTAAGGGCCCGCGGCACAGAGGCCAGGTAGACCCAGGGCCTCTCCGCCGGTTGAGAAGCTGACGACGCTCCGTCTACGCCCAAGAGCAAGTCGGCAAAGAGGGTGGCAACACGGATAGCCCCGTCCCTTGTGGACGGGGCTATTTTTTTGGAGATGCAAGTAATGGACAGGGCTTCGGTTCGATACATCGTAGACGCCGATGGCAAGAAGACAGCCGTGGTGCTCCCCGTCGAAGAATTCGACCGTCTCGTGGAACACCTGGAAGACCTGGAGGATGCGTTGGCCCTAGACAAGACAATGGGCCAGACCCGGGACTTCGCTCCCTATGAGGAAATCCGGAGAGAGCTCAAGGATGAAGGGCGGATTTGAGATACCGGATACAGATCGAATCCCGTGCCCGACGAGATTTGAGAGCGCTACCCACCCAGATCTTGCGGCGGGTGGATGCCACGATCATGAACCTGGAGAACGATCCCATACCGCAAGGATCGGCCAGGGTTCGAGGCAGAATTGGAGATGGTTGGGGGGTAAGAGTGGGGGATTATCGAATTTTGTACACGGTGGACCACGAACACATGGTTGTCACGATCTACCGGGTAAGACACCGGCGGGAAGTCTACCGTTGACCTGAATCCGGGTCCCAGTCTGCCAAGCAGCAACACACCGCAGAGGAGCCAAGTTTACGCCGATGTACTACCCAACCCTGGAAGAAGTTAAGGCCCTGGCCGGCCAGGGCAACCTGGTGCCGGTGTACCGCTCTATCAACGCCGACTTGGAAACGCCGGTGTCGGCCTACCTGAAGGTGGCTCGCGGCCCCTATTCCTACCTGCTGGAAAGCGTGGAGGGTGGGGAGCGTCTGGGCCGGTACAGCTTCATCGGCACCGAGCCCTACAAGGTCATCAAGACCGGCCCTGACCTCCCGGAGGGCGAGGTTGACCCGCTCACGCTGGTGGAACAGGAGATGGCCCAGTACGAGCTCATCCCCGTGGACGGCCTGCCCGGGTTTCACGGGGGAGCGGTGGGCTACCTGGCCTACGACGCCATCCGCTACTTCGAGCCGCGAGTGCCGCCCATGCCGGAGGACCCCCAGGGTCTGCCCGAGTCGGTGTTTATGTTCGGGGAGACCATCCTCATCTTCGACCACCTGCGCCACGACATCAAGGTGGTCAGCCACGCCCACCTCCACGGCGACGTGGAGAAGGCGTACGCCGAGGCCACCGCCCGCATCGACGCGATGGTGGACCGTCTTTCCCATCCCCTGGTTCTGCCGCCGGAACTGCAGAACGGGGATTTCGGGGCCACCGCGGGGGCGCAGGTGGAGTCCAACTTCACCCCGGAGCGGTACGCCGGCGTCATCGAAAAGTGCATCGAATACGTTTACGCTGGGGACATCATCCAGGTGGTGAACTCCCAGCGGTTCTCCCGGCGCACCGGCGCCCATCCTTTCCAGGTCTACCGGGCGCTGCGGAGCGTTAATCCGTCTCCCTACATGTACTACCTCGACTTGGACGGATTCCAGATCGTCGGCGCGGCCATCGAGACCGTCGTCAAAGTGGAGGACGGTATCGCCGCCACCCATCCCATCGCCGGGACGAGACCCCGGGGCCAGACTCCAGGAGAAGACCAGGCCAACGAGGTCGAGCTGAAGACCAGCGAAAAGCAGCGGGCGGAACACATCATGCTGGTGGACCTGGGCCGCAACGACATCGGGCGGGTCAGCGTCCCCGGAACGGTGTCGGTGACCCAATTGATGGAAGTCGAGCGGTTCTCCCACGTCATGCACCTCGTTTCCCATGTGGAAGGCGAGCTGAAGCCGGACATGACCCCCTACGACGCGCTCCGCTCCTGCTTCCCCGCCGGAACGGTATCCGGCGCCCCCAAGATCCGGGCGATGGAGATAATTTCCGAGGTCGAGGGCCAGAAGCGCGGCCCCTACGGCGGCGCGGTGGGGTACTTCAGCTTCTCCGGCAACATGGACACCGCCCTGGTCCTCCGCACCGGCATCTACAAGGACGGAATGATGTACGTGCAGGCCGGCGGCGGCGTCGTGGCCGACAGCGTGGCCGAGGACGAGTACATGGAGACCATCCACAAGTCCGGCGCGCTGATGCGGGCCATCGACGTTGCCGAAGGGCGGGTCGCCATCTAGTCCAGCAACCAGGCGATAATCCGAGAAACGGGAAAGGAGAAAGGGTCATGCTGAAGTCGATGTTTCACACCGGGTTCATAGTGGATGACGTGGAGGAGGCGGTGGATTTCTACACCAACGTTCTGGGGTTCCGGGTGGCAATGCGGATGGAGCGCCAGGGAGAGTTCATCGACCAGGTGCTCGGGTTCGACGGGGCCCACATCAAGGGAGCTTTTGTCGACCTGGGGGAGGGACACCAGCTCGAGTTGATCCAGTACATCAACCCGCCCAGCGGCCCCGGTGGAATCAACCGCAACGATTTGGGAGCGGCGCACCTGGCCTTCTACGTCGAGGACATCGACGCCTTCCACGCGGAAAAGTCGGAGCAAGGACTCCGTCCGGTCAACCCGCCCGCCCCCAACTACGACGAGAACGGCAACCTGTTCCGCAAGGTGATGTACGCCCAGGACCCGGACGGCAACTGGCTGGAATTCGTGGAGCTTCTCTGATGCTCCTCCTCATCGACAACTACGACAGCTTCACCTACAACCTTTACCAGTATCTCTCCGAGCTGGGCGCCGAGGTCGAGACTGTCCGCAACGACAAGACCACCCTGGAGGAGATCGAGGTCATGTCCCCGGAGGGGTTGATAATCTCGCCCGGCCCATGCACTCCCAAAGAGGCGGGGATCTCAATGGACGCCATCCGCCGGTTCGGGCCGGAGATCCCGACGCTGGGGGTATGCCTGGGACACCAGTGCATCGGGGAGGTTTTACGGCGCGACGGTGGACCGGGCCGGAGAGATCCGGCACGGCAAGACGTCCATGGTGCATCACTCAGGGGAAGGAGTGCTGGACGGCCTGCCCGACCCCTTCGAGGCCATCCGCTACCACTCCCTGGTGGTCTACCCGGAGACCGTCCCTGACTGCCTGGAGGTGACAGCCTGGACGGACAACGGCTTGATCATGGCCTGCGCCACCGGGAGCATCCGGTGGAAGGAGTCCAGTTCCACCCGGAGTCCATCATGACCCCAGTGGGTAAGGACCTGCTGCAGAATTTCCTGGACCGGGTTGGGTGACCGGGAAGGTCAAGCCGAGTCTTCCAAGGAGGGAGGGTTGGCAATGCGGGACGAAATACGTGCCCGGTTGAGCATTTCAGATGCTGGACTGGAAGATTTTTGCCGGCGCTGGAAAATCACCGAGCTGTCCCTGTTCGGCTCTGCGCTCCGGGAAGACTTCGGACCGGACAGCGACATTGACTTGTTGGTGCGGTACGGGCCAGCCCCCAACCGCAGCCTGATGGACCATGTCGCTATGGAACAGGAATTGACAGAGTTGCTGGGACGCAAGGTTGATCTGGTTAGCAAACGGGGCGTTGAAAACAGCCAGAACTGGATAATCCGCCGGAGCATCCTTGATTCCGCCGAGTTGGTCTATGAATCGGGATGAAGGAACCCTCTTGCAGATAGCCCATGCCGCCCGGTTGATTGTTAACTTTTCCCAGGACATGGATGTATCTGGATTCGAACTGGATGCGCTTACCCGGTCGGCTGTGCTGTACCAGTTCGCAATTCTCGGTGAAGCGGTCAAGCGCTTATCGGACGGTTTTCGGGAAGCCCATCACGAGATTCCATGGTCGGAAGTCGCTGGAATGCGTGACCGCCTGATTCACGGGTATGATGTTGTTAACCTGGAGCGGGTCTTGGATGCAATATGGCAGGACGTGCCTGCGCTGCTTCAATACATCGAACCGCTACTGCCCGTGGACCCCGCATAGACAACCCCAACCCCTTGGATTACGCTGCCGGTGAAACCAAACTAGGGATGACACTCCAAGGAGCAGAAACCATGCCTACCATTGCTGAACGTCTTTCCGAGTATTCCGCCGCGACCCACTTCCGTCATTACCCCGATGACGTTGTGCACCTGGCCAAGCGGATGATTATCGACACCATCGGGTGCGCCATCGGCGGGTACACCAGCGAGCCCAGCAAGATCGCCCGGGATGTGGCTGGGATGGTCACCAGCGCCAATCCCTGCACCATCATCGGTAGCGGCCAGACCAGCAGCCCTGACCTGGCGACCTTCGCCAACGGCGTGATGATCCGGTACCTGGACTACAACGACGGCTACACCAGCAACGAGTCCGGGCATCCCAGCGACAGCATCGCCGCCGTCCTGTCGGCCACCGAGATGGCGGGACTGGGCGGACGCCGGGCCATCACGGCCACCGTCATCGCCTACGAGGTCTTCTGCCGCCTGGGGATGCGGCTCCCATCCGCGCCGAGGGGTTCGACCACGTCACCAACGGCTGCATCGCCAGCGTAGTGGGAGCGGCCCGGTCCCTGGGACTGTCGCCGGAGTTGACCGAGCAGGCCGTAAACCTGGGGGTCGTGCCCAACATCGCCCTGGGGCAGACCCGGGTCGGCTCCCTGTCTCATTGGAAGGGGTGCGCTTACGCCAACGCTAGCCGGAACGCCGTTTTCGCGGCCATGCTGGCCCAGCGCGGCCTGACCGGTCCAGCACCCATTTTCGAGGGGGAGTTCGGCTTCTTCCGGGGCGTGTCCCGGGGAGCGTATGAGCTGGAAGCCTTCGGCGGGAACGGGCAGCCCTTCAAGATTGCCGAGTGCAGCATCAAACGGTTCCCGCTTGGACAGTACTCGCAGACGGTGGTACAGGGCGCATTGGAGTGCCGCGACCAGATGCCCCAGGTGAATGTGGATGACATCGCCGAGGTGAAGATCCGGACCCTCCAGAAAGCCATTGACATCATGGCCGGCGACGACGAGAAATGGCGTCCCCGGACCAGGGAAACCGCCGACCACAGCATGCCCTACACCACCGCCGTGGCCCTGACCCACGGCTACGTGGACCAGGGCCACTTCGACGACCGGTTCATCTTCGACGAGCGATTGCTGGACCTGACCAGTCGTGTCAAAGTCGAGGCGTCAGAGGAAGCGGAGCGGCGGGTGCCGGAAGCGATGCTCTGCTTCGTGGACGTGGTCACCAAGGGCGGCCGGACCTACTCCGCCGAAGTCCCCTACCACAAGGGGCACTACAAGAACCCCATGACCGACGCCGAGGTGGAGCAGAAGTTCCGCTCCCTGGCCAAGGACCTGCTGTCCCCGGACCAGACCGACGAGCTTCTGGCCAAGCTGTGGAAGCTGGAAGAGGTGGAGGACATCGGCGAGGTCCTGCGCCTGACCCGGATCTAGCCGGGTCCGACTCCTAAACGGCTGCGAATTTCCGGCCGTCGGGGTAGGTGTAGCCGGCGTTGTCGGTGAAGGCTCCGACGGCCGGGGTTATCTGCCGGTAGAGGCCCCGCGCCCGCTGCTTCACCACCCCGCCGGCCGCTTCCTTGGTGGGCGTCGGATTGGCGTTCTGGTCGTTGTAAATCTGCGACTGGAGCGGGCTTTCGTCTTCCAGCTCCCAGATGCACAGGTAGCGCAGGACGCCTCCCCGGTTCAGGTCGTCTCCGTCCTCCAGCATGAACCGGCGGGCGCTGATGTATCCGGGTATGGACATGCGCTCGGGCAGGTGCTCCTCGTCGTACCACTTGTTGAAGACTTCATCGTCTGCTTTGTCCACTTCCATCATCACAACGAGGATGGTGGTTCCGATGGGCTGGGTGGCGTGGCTGTTCTGGGTCATGTCGTGCTCCTTCTATGGCGTCGTTGGGACTATTCTATCTCCAGGGTCGCGGCTTCCAGGCCGCAGACCAGTTTTCCGATGGTCTCCAGGCAGCGGTCGTTGGCCGGAGGCATCACCGGACCGCCCAGCGAGTCCCGGTGCCAGCGCTCCAGGGGACTGCTTTTCAGGAAGCCGCTGCCGCCGGCGAGGCGCATCGCCTGGGTCGTCACGGAAACCCCCAGTTCCCCGGCAAAGTACTTGGCCTGGTTGATGGCGATGGCCGCGGCATCCTTGTCCCCAGAGACCTTGGCCTCGGCGGCATCCATAAGGAGAAGCCGCCCGGCCCGCAGGCTGGTTGCCATTTCGCCGATACTGCGCTGGGTCAGGGGATGGTGGATCAATGGCTCGCTGGCGGGCGCGATGACCCGCGTCCTGGCGTACTCCACGATGTGCTCGTAGGCGCACTCGGCGATTCCCAGGTACACCGCGGCGTATCCTAGGGCGAAACCCGAAAAGTCGGCCTCGAAGAACTGTCCTGGCCTCCCGATGACCGCCTCCTCAAGAACAAGGCAGTCGTACTGGATGGTGTGGCTGGTGGTGCCGCGCATCCCGGTGGCATTCCAGGGAGCGGTGACCTGCACTCCAGGGCTGTCCCGGGGGATGAGGGCCGCCAGCAAGCCTTCTCTAGCCGACGCCGCTCCATCCAACACCCCGGATACGAAGCAGTAGTCCGCCGCGTCCCCCAGGGAACAGAAGTGCTTCAAACCGGAAAACCGGAACCCGTCCCCTTCCATGGCGACGGTTGTGCGGAGGACGAACCGGTCGCGAAAGCTGGACTCCGGCTCGCTGGTTACCGAGGCGAACAAGACCCCCCGGTCTACCGCATCCCCAAAATAACGCCGCTTCTGCTCCTCGGTGGCCAGCACGTTGATGAATCCGCTGAGAACGTTGGCGTGCATATTGAAGGTCAGCGCCGTCGACGGACACCCCTTCGCCATTTCCAGGAGGCACCGGGTGTAAGTAACCGGGTCGGCGCCCCACCCGCCATATTCCTTGGGGACCGTCAGGGAAAGGAGGCCGGCGCCCCGCAGGTCTGCGTAGTTCTCGAAGGGAAAGGACGCTTCGGCGTCATATCCAGCGGCGCGGCCGGCGAAATTTTCCCGGGACAGGCGGGCAACTTCTGCGACCGCCTTCTCGTTGTGGGTGCGGTGCCTGTTCGTCAAGTGAGACCTGTACTTCTTACGTAACCATGGAGATTTTGCCTAGGCACAGACCATTCGGATAAAGTCATCACGGTAAAATATCCACGGCTTCTTGGAGTTCTCTCAAAGTTTTTCCGTTCCCGTCTCTCCAATCGGTCCGCCCGTTGCTGGTCCTACCTAGAAGAACGCCGGATGCCGTCGAAGGCGACGGAAATTTGTAGTCTGAAGTAAAGCGATACGTTTCTCCGTCCTTTACTAGAATCCCCCAATCATTCAACAGCTGATTCCGCCAGGTCGTCAGGTATTTGTGAATGGACGGTGCTTCGGTCATGGACGCTTGCGAACCTCTCCTTACGACGAACCCACTTCCATCTTCAAACCCTTGCGCCTTCAAGGTGGTTGAGTTCAAAAAAAGGTTCCTGGTGGTTTCAGCCGGCGACCGGGCTTTTTCGAAGAAACTTACTCCCAAAACTGGCAAGCACAACAGCATATCTTTGAGATACAGTTCCGCGTCTACTCTGTCTGCCCATGCGAGGGACGGAGGTTGGGGTGAATTGCCGTTGTCCAAGTCGCACCGCTTGGCCTCTCTTGCAATTTCTATTAACCGGGCCTCCAAATATTGGACATGTGCTTTGTTGAGATTTCGGTCTTTGCTGACGAAGGTTACAGCATGGGTCCAAAAATCCTTGTTGTTGGCGTGGCTATCAAGCCGCGGCTTCACCACATCGCCCTCACCAACATAGACAGTTGGTGTCTCTCCGGAACCATACGTGTTCCAAAGAATATAGACGCCCGAACGAGAGATTTCTTCAGCAAGTTTGGAACGGACTTCAGTATAACTTGGACGAGAGAAATAAATGCCCTGTCCAGTCCAGTTAGATTTCTCAACCACCCGGATACCTTCAGGGTCACCGAAAGGCACAAATATGCGCACCGAAAATCCCAAAGGTTCCGTCATGACGCTCTCCTTGCTCCCACTCGCACTTGGATGATCTTACTTAGGGGTGGAAGGAAACACAACAAGGTCAAATGTTGGTGGTATAGTGGGCGGTGCTTTAGAGATTAAAGCCTGCTGCTTGGGCGCAGGCACCTTGTGCGTCCCTCTTCACGGTCCCCGTCACCTCCCTCCCCAGCAACGTGTTTCCCAACCTTTATCCCCGCACGCCCATGACATCATGCTGCAGCACATAGGATCCAGCCCCCGCTACAAGTGGTGGGTCTTCGCCACCATCGGAGCGGGAATCTTCTTCTCCGTCGTCGACCACGGCAGCGTTCAGATTGCGCTGCCGGATATCGAAGCCTACTACGATTCGGACCTGCCCACCGTGCAGTGGGTGGTGGTGGCTTATGCGCTGGCCATCAGCGTCCTTCTGCTGCCCATGGGACGCCTCGGCGACACGCTGGGCCGGAAACGGGTCTACGTGGCTGGCCTGGCCATCTACCTGGTGGCGTCGGCGGTGTCCGGCATGGCCACGGACATCGCCATGCTGATCTTCGGGCGGGTCCTGCAGGGCATCGGTTCCGCGATGATGCAGGGGCTGGCCATGGCGATGATCATTTCCTCCTTTCCGGCCCGGGAACGGGGCAAGGCCCTCGGTTCCAACATGAGCGTTGTCGGCAGCGGCGCCATTGCCGGCCCCGCGTTGGGCGGCCTGCTGGTCAGCGCCCTGGGGTGGCGGTGGGTGTTCTTCATCAACATCCCCTTTGGCATCATCATCATGATTGCGTCGCTGCTCATCCTGGAGCGTCGGCAACCCGAGGAGGAAGAACGGGATAACAGCAAGGGATTCGACTGGGTGGGAGCGGCTCTATCCGGAGCGATGCTTTTGCTGTTCCTGCTGGTGGTTGGCAACGGGCACCAGCTTGGGTGGACGTCGCTGGCGGTGGTCGGCGGGGCATTCGTCGTCGTGGTATTGATGGTGGCCTTCGTTTGGTGGGAACTGAGGGTGCCGTCGCCAATGCTGGAGCTGCGGTTGTTCCGTCGAAAGCTGGTGGCGCTGGGAGTGGCCGCCGGTTGGCTCTCCTTCTGCGGAATGGCGGCGTTGCGGTTCATGGTGCCCTTCTACCTGCAAAGGGTCCTGGGCCTGACGCCGAAAGAGGTGGGCCTGTTGCTGATCCCAGCAGCTATCTGCATGATTGTGTGCGGACCGTTGAGCGGGAGGCTTTCCGACAAGTTCGGGTGGCGGACCCTCACGGTGGGTGGGCTGGCGCTTTCCTCCATCGCGCTGTTTACGCTGGCGAGCACCATCGCGGAGCGGTCGCCGGTTATCCTGATTGTTGCGATGCTGATGCTGCAGAGCACCGGTCTCGGATTCTTCAACTCGCCCAACAACAGCTCCATCTTCAGCGCGGTGGAGCGTTCCAGCTTCGGGGTGGTGTCGGCCCTCACCCAGCTCATCCGCAACTCGGCCAACGTGGTGAGCATCGCGCTGGCGACAACCATCGTCGTTACCATCATGGGAATGCGGGGCGTCGAGCCGAGCCTGGATGCGGTCTCGCCCCAGGTGGCCGACGCCTTCGTCGCTGGCCTGCGGGCGGCCTTCGTCGCGCTGGGCTGCTGCACCACCCTGGGAATGATTCTTGCTCTGGTGCGAGGCGAGCGGCCGCGCCCGCAGGAGGGAGAGGGTCTCCAGGAGAGGAGTCCCGCCGACGGCCAACGGCAGGGTGAGATGCCGGTCGCCGGCAGGGGTGGAGTACGGCGTTAAGCCCTGGCTTCCGGCCTATTCCCCCGTGGATGGCTTCGCGGACCAGCCCGACAACCCGCAAAGTTGCTTGCCGTCCGGCGCGGCAGTATAGTCCCCTCTAATACTCAAGTGAGGTCGAATGATATGCAGAATCGGAAATCGCCGCTGGAAGGTTATCGGGTCCTGGACTTGGGTCGGCAGCAGGCCGGCCCCAGGTGTGCCCAGGTGCTGGCCCGCCTGGGCGCCGAGGTCATCAAGATCGAGCGGCTGGGGGGAGAGGAAACCCGTTACAGCCAGCCCTGGGTAGGCAAGCAAAGCGCCTACTGGGTCCAGTACAACAGCGGGAAAAAGAGCCTGAGCATGGATCTGCGCACTGAGAAGGGAAAAGAGGTGTTGCGGGAGTTGGTGAAAATCTCCGACGTTTTCCTGCAGAACTTCCGCCCCGGAACGATTCAGACCATGGGTTTTGACTACGAGACATTGAAGCAGCTCAACCCCAAGATAATCATGGTCAACGTCTCCGCCTTTGGACAGTTCGGCCCTTACTCGGAGCGCATTGGCGTCGACCCCATCGGACAGACCATCTCGGGCATCACCATGACCACCGGCTCCCGCGATATGCCGCCCATCCGGACCGGCGTCCCTATCATTGACCGCACAACCGCCTTGCACGCCTCCATCGGCACCCTGGCCGCGCTGATGGAACGCGAGGTCTCAGGGGAAGGTCAGTCCATCGACGTATGCCTGGCCGATTCCGGTTACAGCTACACCGAAATTCCGATCACCGCCTACCACGGCACCAAGGTAACCCAGGAACGGGGCGTGGATGCGGGCGTTGCCGGCGGCGGCGGGATCTTCCCCTGCAAGGACGGCTGGGTCCTGGTTACCCTGCCCGCCAGTTCGCCCTGGCCTCGGGTCTGCGACGCTATCAACAAGCCCGAATGGAAAGAAGACGAGCGGTTCGTCACCCGCCATGCCCGCAACGCAAACAAGGAACTCCTCGCCCAGGCCATCACGGAGTTTATCTCCGATATGACTCCCCTGGAGGTGGCGGCTCACTTCACCAAGTTCGACGTCGTCGCGTCACCGGCCAACACCATCGCGCAAGCGGCTGAGGACCCCCATCCCTGGGAGCGGGGAGCTTTCCAGGAGGTCCCCGACTTCCTGGCGGGCACCATCGCCGTCTCGGGAGACTTCTGGCACTTCAGTCGGACCCCGGCTGTGGTGGGTTCAACTCCCCGGGTGGGCGAGCACAACGAGGACATCCTCAGCGGCCTGCTGGGATACTCCGAGGAGGAAATCGCCGGCATGCGGGAGGAAAGGGTCATTGGCGAGTGGGACCGGTATGACAGCATACCGGGGACTCCGCTGGCTTAGAAACTCGCTCTAAACCAGGAGAGTACCATCATTGGGTGGCAGGACAGCATCTGGTTGCCTGTCACCCCTGTGGTAAATTAGGGCAAACCGTCGGGGGCTTGCCGGAGCCGGCGATGGCCCGGACAAGTTGCCGTTTTTATGTGAACAATGCTCAGGGAGGTCGAGGATGCTTGATTACAAGCCGAACATGGTGATTTCGACCCAGGACTACCAGGTCGTGGGAACGCGCCCGGTGCGCCACGACGGGCCGGACAAGGTGATGGGCAGGGCGCGCTATGCCGCCGACATTCACCTGCCGGGGATGCTCCATGCCAAGATGCTGCGGAGTCCCCACGCCCATGCGCGGATCCGGGGCATTGACGCCAGCAAGGCGCTGGCCCTGCCCGGGGTGGAGGCCGTGGTGACCGCCGCCGACCTGGCGGATATCTCCCCTGACCTGTCGGAACAGGAAGAAGGTGCCGCAGTCAACTACGGGTTCTACAGCCGCAACGTGCTGGCCCGGGAAAAGGCGCTGTACCTGGGTCACGCCGTCGCCGCCGTGGCCGCCGCCAGCCCCCACCTGGCGGAACAGGCCATGGAGCTGATCGAGGTGGACTACGAGGTCCTGCCCCCAGTGCTGGACGCCAACGCTGCGATGAAGGACGATGCCCCAGCGCTGCACGAGCGTCTCGTCACGCTGGCAAACCCGGCCCAGCGCGCCGGTGGCTGGGGCGACACCGACAAAGCCAGCAACATATCAAACCACTTCGAGTTCCGGCTCGGCGACCCCGAGGAGGGGTTCAACCAGGCCGACGTGGTGGTGGAGCAGGAGTTCCACACCAAGCCGGTCCACCAGGGATACATCGAGCCCCACTCGGCAACCGCCCAGTGGAACAGCGACGACAGCGTCACCATCTGGGCCAGCAGCCAGGGGCACTTCGCCCTCCGCGACCACACGGCGCGCATCCTGGGCCTGCCCGTCTCCAAGGTGAAGGTCATCCCCATGGAGATCGGCGGCGGATTCGGTGGGAAGGGCCAGGGCGGATGCTACATCGAGCCGGTGGTTGCTACCCTCTCCCATAAGACCGGCCGTCCGGTGAAGATGCAGATGAGCCGCATCGACGTTTTCGTCGGCACCGGCCCCACCTCCGGCACCCACATCCGGGTGAAGCTGGGGGCGACCAACGAAGGCAAGCTGGTGGCGGCGGACTGCACCCTGATCTATGAGGCAGGGGCCTTCCCCGGTTCGCCGGTCCCGTCGGGTTGCCGGACCATGCTGGCGCCCTATGAGATTCCCAACTCGTTCATCGAAGGATACGACGTACTGACCAACGTGCAGAAGTCGGCGGCCTACCGGGCTCCCGGCTCGCCCGCGGCCTCCTTCGCCGCCGAGCAGGTGGTCGACGAGCTCTGCGACCAGCTGGGTATGGACCCGGTGGAGTTCCGGCTGCTCAACGCCGCCAGGGAAGGATCGCGCCAGCCCACCGGCCCGACCTTCCGCAAGATCGGGTTCGTGGAAATTCTCCAGGCGGCCCAGCAGCACCAGCACCTGGCGGAGCCGCTGGCCGGCCCTTGGCGCGGCCGGGGCGTGGCCGCGGGAGCATGGTTCAACGGCACCGGGCCAGCCAGCGCCGTTGCCAGCGTCGCCCCCGACGGCACGGTTAGCCTGGTTGAGGGTTCCCCCGACATCGGCGGGAGCCGGGCGGCCATGGCCATGCACATCGCCGAGGTGCTGGGAATCCCCGCCGAAGACGTCAAACCGTCCATCGTGGACACCGACTCCATCGGTTACAGCTCCGGTGCGGGCGGAAGCGGAGTCACCTTCAAGATGGGAACGGCAGTCTACCAGGCTGGCGAGGACATCCGCACCCAGTTGGTGGAGCGGGCGGCCAAGATCTGGGACGTGGATACCGACGACGTGGATTACGTCAACGGCATCTTGCAGCACAAGTCCGACCCGGAGTTGCGGCTGACCTTCAAGCAGATCGCCCGCCGCCTCAACGGCACCGGCGGTCCGGTCGTGGGCCACGGCACCGCCAATCCCGGCGGCGTGGGCAACGCCTTCGGCCTCCACGTCGTCGACGTGGAGGTGGACCCTGACACCGGGAAGGTGGAGGTCCTGCGCTACACCGCCCTCCAGGATGCGGGGAAGGCCATCCACCCCAGCTACGTCGAGGGACAGATCCAGGGCGGCGCGGTGCAGGGCATCGGTTGGGCGCTGAACGAGGAGTATTACTTCGGCGATGAAGGCCAGATGTTCAACTCCAGCTTCCTCGACTACCGGATGCCAACCAGCCTGGACCTTCCGATGATCGACACGGTCATCGTCGAGGTGGCCAATCCCGGGCATCCGCTGGGAGTGCGGGGCGTCGGAGAAGTATCGCTGGTGCCTCCCATGGCGGCGGTGGCCAACGCCATCAAGCACGCCGTCGGGGTCCGGCTGGACAGCCTTCCCATGAACCCGGGCAGCGTCCTCGAAGCCATTTGGGAGCAGGCCCCGGCTTAGCTTCCTGTAAGAGAGGTTCTGCCGGCGGCCCGGGGAATGCCCAGGCCGCCGGTGTGTTTTGGAAAGTCGCTGAAAGGACTCACGGCGTTCCCGTAGGATAGGTAAAGGGGTGAGGTTGGAAGACAGGAGGCCACCGGAATGAAGCATTACCTCTTGCGATACGCGCTCCACGGTCCATCGGATGATAGCGGCGGAATGTACATGGCCGAGATTCCTGTGCTGCCGGGGTGTCAAGCTTGGGGGGACACCCCGGAGCAGACCATTGACATCCTGACCAGCGTGGCGGAAGAGTTCATAGCTTCGTACCGGGAGCACGGGGAAGAACTGCCGGGCGATGCAGCGGATTCCATGGCAGAGGCAGACAGCATCCTCGTGGCGGCATGACGTATGCGGATCTCGCCAGGAAACTGGTGAACTGCGGCTGCGAGTTTGACAGACAAGCCAGGGGATCCCACGAAGTATGGCCCAATCGCGCCACGGGTCGGCGGGCAACGGTCCCGAATCATTGAAGAAGAGACTTGGTGCCGGGAACGGTCAGAGCAATCATACGGAACCTGGGAATAGGCAGAAGGGACTTCGACGCGGCCTAGAAGCGTTTGTTGGTGTCTGAAGGAAGTTCTTCCCACGATGTCATCGTCATTGGCGGCGGGCCGGCCGGCAGCGCGGCGTCGGCCATGCTCGCCCCTCAGGGCACTCGGGTCCTGCTTCTGGAGCGGGAACGCTTTCCCCGGGCCCACGTGGGGGAGTCGCTGCTTCCGGCCAGCATCCCCGTGCTGGAGGAGCTGGGGGTTATTCCTGCCGTGGAGCAGGCCGGGTTCCTGCCCAAGTGGGGGGCGACGATGGTGTGGGGGAGAAGCCGGCAGCCGTGGAGCTGGTACTTCCGGGAGACCAACCGCAGCCATCCCCACGCGTACCAGGTGCGGCGGGCGGAGTTCGACAAGATACTGCTGGACAACAGCCGGGAGAAGGGCGTGGACGTGCGGGAGGGGCGCCACGTCAGCGAGGTGGTCTTCCGGGATGGTCGGGCCGCGGGAGTGCGTTTCCGGGATGAGGGAGGACAAGAGCGGTTCGCGGAAGCCCAGCTTGTCATCGACGCCAGCGGGCAGAACGGGCTCGTGGGCCGGCAGTTGGGCCTGCGGGAATGGGACTCCTTCTTCCAGAACTTGGCCGTTTACGGGTACTTCGACAGCGGCAAGCGGCTGGCCTCACCGGACGAAAACAACATCTTCATCGAGGCCTGTCCCGACGGGTGGCTGTGGAACATCCCGCTGCCGGGGGGATGTTCCAGCGTGGGGGCGGTGGTGGACAGCGCGGCCGGGCAGGCGGGGATAAACGGCGCGGGTGCCCGCAATTTCCTGTTGGAACAGGTCGGGCAAGCGCCGTATATGTCGGAGATGCTGCGCAACGGGACCTTGCGCGACGATCCGGCGGTGGTGCGGGACTGGTCCTACGTTTGCCGGCCGATGGTGGGGAACGGTTATATCCTGGCCGGGGACGCCGCCTGCTTCGTCGATCCCCTCTTTTCCTCGGGCGTACACCTGGCGCTGATGTCGGGGGTTATGGCGGCTGCCTGGGTGATGTCCGCGCTGGCAGACCCGGGGATTGCCGGTCCAGCGGGAATGGTGTACCAGGAGTTGTACCTGAAGGAATACACCCACTTCCGTGAGTTGGCCCGCCTGTTCTATTCCAGCAACCGGACGGCGGACTCCTACTTCTGGGAGGCCCGCCGGATACTGGAGGCAGACGAATCGCTTTCTCCCCGCAACGCCTTCATCCGGGCTGTGGCGGGCCAGCCGCCCCGGGGATACGAGCGGGCCGTGCTGGAGCAGGGAGAGCTTCCCGCGGCATTCGTGGAAAGCCTGGGAAGCGTCGAGGGGGAGCGGTCGCGGCGGCGAAGGGAGTCCGGCGTGGCGGACTTGTCGGCGCGGAGCCTCAGGCTGGCCGATAGGGTGCGCCTGGAGCGAAAGCCCGTCCTCGCGGGAGGGGAGTTCAGGTGGGGATACGTCCTGTCAACGCCCGACCGTCCCGAGGGCACGGAGTGCGATGAACTGGTCGCCGTCCTGGTGTCCCGGCTGGATGGATGCACGACTGCCGGAGAGATTATCGGTCAGCTCCTGGAAGGCGTTGGTCCGGGACAGCGCGGGCAGGTGGAAGATGCGGCGCGATCAGCGCTGGAGATTCTGTACGTGGACGGGGCATTGACGTACTGAGGCCGCTCTGGGGGCTTGATTGTCCATTATCCGGTAGGCGAGGGTTAGCAGCATGTGCCGCAGCATCAAGACGTTGCGCCGTCCGCAGGGTTCGGTTCCACAGGGCTCCGTTCCACAGGAAGAGGTCTACGAGGCGGCGCTGCAGTACGTCCGGAAGATAAGCGGGTACCGGGTCCCATCCAAAGCTAACCGGGAGGCGTTCGACGCGGCGGTGGCTGAAGTGGCCGGGGCGAGCCAGCGCCTGCTGGAGGGGTTGACGGTCCGGGGGTGAAAAGAGACGGGGCAGGAACTATCCCTGCCCCGCAGCGTTAGCGATTGCGTCGTTGACCGGTCGGGCTACACCAGCACGCCAAACCCCGAGTACGTGCAGATTTCGATCCGGTTGCCGTCCGGGTCGTTGAGGTAGAAGGCCCGCTGTCCGTCGTTGCGGGTCTGGATCTCGGTGCACTCGATATCCATTCCTCCCAGCTGGGTGTGGGCCGCGTCGATGTCCTCGACCTCGAAGGCGGTGTGGTGGGAAGGCGCCGAGGGAGCGTCGGGATTCTCGATGATGTGGACCATGGCGCCGCTGGGAAGCTGGAGCCAGTAGAGGTGGTCGCCGTTCACCATCTTGGGGATCTGCTTGAGGCCCAGGACTTCCTGGTACCACTTGAGAGCGTCATCCTTGTTCTTGACATTGTAGGTTATGTGGTTGATGTTCCTCAGCCGCGTGTTGCCGCTCAGCATAGGTTGACCCTCCTCCTTGAAAAATCAGACCGGGAAAATTGGACCGGGGCGCGGTCGTTCCGGCGTCGGTCCGGTGAGTTCAGAGGGAGTGTAGTTGGGCGCCGGGCAGCTGTCAATTCGAGCGGTTGACCGCTGGGGAAGCCGTCCCTACAATTGCCGTTGTCCCACCCGGAACCCAGCTTTTCCAGCCTGTTTGCGGCCGTCATTGCACCGGCGGTCAGGGGAGATTTATATGGTTCAGGCGCAAGCACCCAAGGTCCTCGAGGGAGTCCGTATCCTGGAGCTGGCCCGCTGGCAGGCGGCCCCCCGCGGCGGAATGGTGCTGCGGGATATGGGCGCCGAAGTCATCAAGATTGAGTGGCGTAAGGGGGCCGACCTGCGCAACTCCGGGCCCTTCGTCGACGACATGAGCGTCCAGTTCGCCGCCTACAACCGGGGGAAGAAGAGCATCACGCTCAACACTCGCCATAAAGAGGGCAAGAAGGTCTTCATGGACCTGGTGGAGGTGTCGGACGTGGTTCTGGAGAACTTCCGCCCGGGAACCATGGAAACGATGGGGTTCAGCTACGACGAGATGGCGAAGGTGAACCCCGGCATCATCCTGGCGTCGGTCTCCGGCTTCGGGCAGTACGGGCCATACCGGGATCGCCAGTGCTTCGACCCCATCATCCAGGCGATGAGCGGAATCGGACACCAGACCGGGCGCGACTACGGGGAACCCATCATGGCGGAAGGCCCGATCATGGATCGGACGGCGGCCCTCCACGCCACCATCGGAATCCTGGGTGCCCTGCGCCACCGCGACCGCACGGGCGAGGGCCAGTGGCTCGAGGTCGCCATGATGGACGGGGGGATCACCCTGGAGGAAGTCGCCCTGGCTATGGCTTACGAGACCGGCACCAACGACTTCCGCCGCACCGGGTCGTTCATCCAGTGCAAGGACGGGCACATCACCACCGGCGCCGCCCGCGCCGGGATGTGGGAGCGCATGCTGCGGGTTATGGGGTTCGACGAGCTGGCCGAGGACCCGGAGTTCGCCGCCCCCATGTTCGCCACGGCCCAGGTGGAGACCCGGATGGAGCTGCTCCACGAGTGGTGCGAGGAACGCACCGTGGCCGAGGTGGAGGCGGCGCTGGTCGAAGCCGATATTCCCATCGGCCGGGCCATGAGCATCCCCGAAGTCCTGGAGGACAAGCAGATCTGGGAGCGGGAGGTGATGATGAAGGCCGACGTGGACGAGCCCGGCGGCAAGCAGATGCTGGTGCCGGGACCGACGATAATCAAGTTTTCCAAGACTCCCACTACGTCGGGGCCGATTCCCAAGTACGGTGAGCACAACGGGGAGATATTCGGTGGTGTGTTGGGAATGGACGAAGGGGAAATGGCGCGGCTGCGGGAAGACGGCGTTATCGAGTAGCCGGCGGCAACAGGGCCGGCTGCCGAAGATTTCTGTACACCGCTTCGTTCCGCCACTCCCGGGCTGCGGCAGACTCCATCCGGGCCGGCTCCACCACGGACACGGCAGCTTTCCAATCTGGGTGGTCTTCTCTGGGTGGTGTTCGTAGTTCCCTACCCCCTTCTCCCCCGTCTTTCCCGCGCAGGCGGCAATCCGGGCCCCCGTTGCCGTTGGGCGGCGCCACCTGAAATGGAACCCTGCACCACTGACGCCACGCCGTTGACACCCGCTCCTGCCCGGCATAACCTTGATATACGGCCCCGGTACTCCCCGTCGCAGATCATCCCCCGTGAAGGCCACGCCGTTGCCCCATTTAACTGATTCCCCTCCCGTATCCCCATTCCCTCTCTCGTGGGACCCGCGGGAAAATGTCCCCAAAATGTCCCGAAATGTCTCACTTTGTCCCATTTTGTCCCAACGGCGTCCCAAAAGCAGCTCAATGCAC
Source organism: uncultured Dehalococcoidia bacterium (assembly GCA_951812535.1). Classification (GTDB taxonomy): domain Bacteria; phylum Chloroflexota; class Dehalococcoidia; order Lucifugimonadales; family UBA3495; genus CATOSK01. The sequence goes on from CATOSK010000006.1 coordinate 259,243, forward strand.
CCCGAAAAAGTCCCTTTGGCCCCGGGAAATCGTGGGAGTTCGTGCTCAAATCCGGTGAAATGTCCCATTTTGTCCCGAACACTTTTCTCTCCATTGCCCCCTCGCTTCAAGCCAGGACGTCGGAAGCATTGTCCATCCCTTCGGACCATCTGGCACACAGCTTTGCCCCGGCGTCATGCGCCGTTGACTTTTGATACTTCACATACATATAATTATTCATGGCGTGTGAATCATTAACGGTTCATGCAAAGCAATTTTAAGCAACAATTGACCGACCGGTTCGTGGAGCTGGTGGAGCACCTGAACCAGCACATGCACTGCCGTCCCATGGATGAATGGGAAGGGCTGGACTTGACCATTCCCCAGATCAAGACCCTGGCGCTTCTGCAAGACCAGGGGCCCATGCGAATGGGGAACATCTCCAATTCCCTGGGAAGCGCCCTGTCAGCCACCACCAACATCGTGGACCGGCTGGCCGACAAGTCCCTGGTGGAGCGGGTGCCGGACCAGGACGACCGGCGGGTGGTGAACTGCCAGCTTACCGTCCAGGGCCGGGACGCGATGGAGCAGTTCTGGCGCATCGGCCGAATGAGGATTCTGGAAGTGGTGGAACTGCTGGAAGCCGGGCAACTGCAACGGGTGGTGGAGGGATTCGAGCTGCTCTGCGGAGCGGTGGACGAACTCCGGGAAACGCCCACGACCGAACAGCCTGCCGTCTAAACCCCTTCCATTCCCGCCATGCTGCATCAACCTCCCTCTGACCGCGTGCGCCGCCGCGCCCTGCCGCCGGCAGCCCCCGCCCGGAAAACCGCACCGTGACCTTCCTCACCCAGCTCGCCCTCCGCCGCCGTTCCGTCACCCTGCTGGTCGTCATCCTCCTGCTGGCGGCCGGGGTATACACCTACCAGAACCTGGAACGGGAGCTCTTCCCCGAGATCGAGTTCCCCAACATCACCGTCACCACCTTCTACCCCAACGGCAACCCGGAAACCGTCCTGCGGGACGTGACCGAGCCCATCGAGGAGGCTATCGAAGGGGTGGAAGGCGTGCAGGACATCCAGTCCACCTCGTCGGGCACCACGTCCCAGGTGCTGGTCACCTTCGAATACGGCGAGGACATGGAGGAGGCCGAGCGGTCCATCGAAAGCAACATCAACGGGATCACCTTCCCCGACGACGTGGGCAAGCCCTTCGTCAGCCGCATCAACAACAACACCTTCCCCGTGCTCAGGCTGAGCGTCACCGGGGACCGGGACATTCCGTCCCTGCAGCGAATTTTCGACGACGACATCCTGCCCCTCATCGACCGGATCGACGGCGTGGGCGAGATCCACGTCCTGGGCACGGTGGAGGAACGGATAACCGTAACCGTCGACACGGAGAAGCTCCAGGAATTGGGACTCACCATGTCCCAGGTCACTGGGGCCATCCAGGGGAACAACGCCAGTCTTCCAACCGGGGAGATCTACCAGGACGGCGCAACCTACCCGGTGCGGGCCTCCTCCGAGTACGGCGCCCTGTCGGATATCCTGGACTTGACCGTCGGGTTCGAACCGGGGTCGCGAAGCTCAGCATCGGTCCAATCGCCGTCACGTCCCCACATCGCCCGCACCAGTCACCGGGGGGAACGGCGGGTGCTGCTGCGGGACGTCGCGGAAGTGGAAATCGGCACGGCCCAGTCCAGGACCATCTCCCGGGCCAACGGCAAGCCCAGCCTCAACCTGCTGGTCATCAAGGACCCGGACGCCAACACCGTCGACGTAACCTCGTCGGTCCTGGCAACGCTGGACGGCATCGAGGACCTGCCGCCGGACATCGAGATCGTCACCCTGCAGAACGACGGCCCCGAGGTGGAGGAACAGCTCACCGGGCTCTTGCGGGAAGGCTTCTGGGGTTTCATCTTCGCAATCACTGTAGTCTTCATCTTCCTGCTGAACTTCCGGCCCGGGCTGCTCAAGGGGCCCATCATAACCCTGAGACCCACGGCCATCATAGGAGTCTCCATTCCCTTGAGCATCCTGACCGGCGTCCTGATTATGGGCGCGTCGGGCCTGTCGCTGAACTTCATGAGCCTGTCGGGATTGGCCATCGCCGTGGGACGGGTGGTGGACGACAGCATCGTCGTGCTGGAGAACATGTACCGGCACCTCCAGCGGGGGGAGGACCGCGTCTCGGCCGCGCTGGACGCCACCCGCGAAGTGGGGGCCGCCATTATCTCGTCCACCCTGACGACCGTGGCGGTGTTCGTACCGCTGGCTTTCATCCAGGGACTGGTTGGCGAGTTCTTCGCCCCCTTCGCCATGTCGGTCAGTTTCGCGCTGCTGGCCTCGACGCTGGTGGCGTTGACCGCCGTGCCGGTGCTGGGCGTGGTGCTGTTGCGGGAAGGGGACTTCCCCCAGGACTCCGAGGAGTCGGCCGGGCAGCGGGACACGCTGTTGCAGAAAATCTACACTCCCGTCCTGGTCTGGTCCCTCCGGCTGAAGCCGTTGACCTTGCTGGCGGCGTTGGCCATCGTCGGGTCCAGCGTCCTGCTGATCCAGCGGGTGCCGGTAACCTTCTTCCCGGAGGCGGCCCCCGAGTACCTGACCATCGACGTGGAATTGCCGGTGGGCGCCTCGGTGAGCCGGACCTTCACCGAAACGATGAAGGTCGAGGAAGTGCTGGAGCATTACCACCGGCTCGGGACGGTGGAGGTCTACAACACAACGTTGGGCAGCTCCTCCGAGGAATTCATCGGCACGGACCAGTCCGCGGGATTCCACCGGTCCGCCTTTTTCGTGAGGCTTTCCGACACCATCACCCCCGCCACGCTGGCCCGGATGCACGCGGATATGCCGGAAATAGAAGGCGGGACGATTCGGGTGACGGAGATAACCGACGGGCCCCCTTCCGACGAATTGGAGATAACCGTCATCGGCAGCAACTTCACCGGCGTCAGCGCGGTGACCCGGGAGCTGGTTGACCGCCTGGAACGGGTCGAAGGCGTCAACAATGTCCAGGACGACCTGTCGGTCGCCCGGGACGAGGTGGTCATCGACGTTGATCCCTACGCCGCCGCCGAGTATGGGCTGTCAGCCTTCGAGGTGGGACGGCAGGTCAACCTGTTCATGATCGGCAGCGAGGTCACCACGGCGGACATCGACGAGCAGACCCTGGACATCGTGGTCCGCGGCCAGCCGGAGGACGCACAGGACCTGGACCAACTGAAGGACCTGGAGATTTCCGGTCCGGCCGGGACGGTCAAGCTGGGGTCCATCAGCGACATCGGCATCCGGCAGGGGCCGGTCAGCATCAGCCGGTTCGACCTGGAACGCTCCGCCAGCATCCAGGGACAGATCACCGCCAGGGACACCCAGGCGGTGGGCGCCGAGGTGGACCAGGTTATAGCAGCCCTCGCCCTGCCGGCCGGCGTGAAGGTGGAGAGCGGCGGGATATTCGAGCAGATTGACGAGGGATTCCAGGACGTTTTCCTGGCAATGGGCATCGGCGTTGTCCTGGTGTACCTGGTGATGGTGGCGAGCCTGGGGTCGCTGAGGGACCCCTTCGTGGTGGTGCTGAGTCTCCCCCTGGCGGTGGTGGGAGCGATGACCGCCCTGGCCGTGACGGACCGCACCCTGAGCCTGTCGGCGCTGATGGGGCTGCTCCTTCTGATCGGGGTCGTGGTGACCAACGCCATCGTCCTTATCACCTTCGTGGAACAGCTGCGTCAATCGGGCCTGGGCGTCTACGAGGCCCTGGTAGAGGGGGGAAGGACCAGGGTGCGTCCCATCCTGATGACGGCCTTCACCACCACCTTCGCCCTGCTGCCCCTGGCCCTTTCCGACCCGGACGACGGCGGGATCATCGGCGCGGAGCTGGCGACGGTGGTCATCGGGGGACTCATCAGCTCAACCTTCCTGACCCTGATCGTGGTGCCCGTAATCTACACCCTCATGCATTCCAGCATCCCCTGGGCGTTCCGGGTGATCGGGTCCCTGCCGGGCCGGACAGTCCGGCTGGTGCGGGGCCTGCCCAGGTTGATCCGGGCCGGGGCCTGACCCGTGACCCAGCACCCGTCGGCGGACCGGCTGCGTTTCCAGGCGGATATGGGCCAGCAGCGGGTCCGCATTGAGCCAGGCTACTACGCGCAGGACACTACCAACAGGACACTCTACCAAATAGAGAGAACTTTCTAAGATGAGGTTTAGCTGGTCCAAGACCTGGGTGGCTGCCGGAGTGGCTGCCGTCATCATAGGGGCCGCCGGATGCACCGGGCTGCCCTTCCTGTCCGGGCCGACCGCGGTCCCGCAGACTCCAACGCCGGTCCCGCCCCCGCCGGCCCGGACCGAGGTGGTGGTCAACGGGAGCCTCGTGTTCCCGCGGCAGGTGGAGACATCCTTCGATACGGCGGGAGAGGTGGACGCGGTGCTGGTCTCCCAGGGGGACCGGGTGGCCGCTGGACAGGTGCTGGCGCGCCTCGACCCTGATGTAACCATCGCCCTCCGGCAGGAACTGTCCGAGGCGGTCCTGAAGGTGGACCAGACCAACGAAGCCCTGGACCGGGCGTGGCTCAAGTATGAGTTGTTCCCCCTGGAAGACGCGCAGCGGCAACGCAACATAGTCAAGGCGGAGCAGGAGATCGCCGACGCCGAGGAGCGGATAACCGACTACCTGTACGACCATTCGCAGTTGGTCGTCAACGCCGAGACCGCTGGGACCAACGCCGAACTGGCAGTTGCCAGCGCCGAGGACGCGCTGGCCGACTACGAGGAGGACTTCCTGCGGGACCGGAGGCAGCGCAGTCTGGACATAGCGGCCCTGAAGGCCCAGACCAACTCGCTGGAACTGAGCATGGAGCAGATCCGGATGCGGCTGGACAACATCAACCTGGACTACCAGGACCGGGAGGCGAAGGCGCGGGTCGCTTTCCAGCAGGCCGAGGTGGCCGTCGAAGTGGCCGAGGACAACGTGACCGCCTTCCTGCGGGACCCCATCCCGGACTACAACAACCGCAAGCCCATCGACCTGGACATCCTCAACCGGCTGAAGACCCTCCTGCGTGAAGCCGAGGTCGAGCTGCTTTCCAGGGAGAACACCCTGAACGACCTGGAATCCAGCCGGCAGCTCGAAGTGGAAGAAGGAGAATCCCAGCTCGTTCTGCTGCAGTCGCAGATGGACCAGGTAAGGGAGGACCTGGACGAACTGGAGAGCTTCGTCGAGGAGGACCTGGGCTTCCTCCGGCTGTCGGCGGCGGTGGACGCCGCCAGGGTGGCCCTGACCCAGACCGAGCACAACCTGGCCGAGCTGAGGGAAGGTCCCGACGAGGCCCTCCTGGCGGTCATGCGCCGGGACGTGGAGCTGGCCAGGGAGAGGCGGGAAGACCTGAACGAGGAGCCGGAACTCCTGGAGATCGAGGTGCTGGAGGACACGCTGGTGACGGTGCAAACCCGGATCGGCGAAATCCACGAGGAGATGGGAGAGCTCGAGCTGTATGCCCCCATTTCCGGCATCGTTTCCCTGGTCAACGTGGCGGCGGGAGACTTGGTGACGGAGGACTCCAGGGTGCTGGAGATTACCGATCCGTCGAAGGTTGCCGTCGACGGGATAATCGGCGCCAACGACCTCCCCTACGTCCGGTTGGACAGCGCCGCCCGGGTCACCATCGACTCGGTCCCAGGCCGGAAATTCCAGGGCTTTGTCGCCGAACTGGCCGAGGAACCGCGCACGGAACGGGGGGTGGTGAGCTACGAGGTGCTGATCTCGGTGGAAGTGCCGGCAGGGGTGGAGGTCCCGGTGGGGCTCAGCCCGGTGAGCGCGATCATACCCATCAACAACTAGCCGCCGTGGTGTCCCCTGCCGAGTTCGTCCCGCAACAGACCCCGGTCCAATCCTGCCCTTAGCAGCAGGCCGCCGGGGAGGGAATCCAGCAACACCCGGGCATCGGAGAGAGGATCGTCATCCGGCGAGGCGTCCCGGCCCGCCATCTCGCGGAGCGCTCAGGCGGCTTCCAATAGGCCCGCCATGCTGAGGCGGTGCCCCAGCCGCCAGATGGCCTTGTTCACCCGCACGCCGACGCCCGTTCTTTCCAGGGTGCCAGCTTAATGGGGAGTGTTGAACTGGACGAGCATTCCGTCGGGATCGAAAACGTAGATGCTGCGGATGTCGCCATCCGACCCGGTGAAGGACTCGATGGGACCGGCCAGCTCGACCCCCTTGTCCAGCAGCTCTTGGGTCAAACCCTTGACGTCTGCCACGCCGAAGGATATGTGGCTGATCCCGACCTCGTCCAGCTTGATGGGCTGGCCGTCAGGGTCGTCCCCCGGATGGCTGGTCAGCGTCAGGGTTGGGGTCGCGTCGTCTCCGTAGGCCAGGCTGACCCAGCGGCGGGCCTGCCTCTCGCGCCGGTAGTTGTGCAGGCGCCCGCCCTCGGTCGGGTCGGTCATGCGGTCGCCCAGGACGGTCATGCCGAGGATGTCCCGGTAGAAGGCCAGGGACCGGTCCATGTCCCGGACGCAGATCCCAATGTGGGTTACGCAGGTTGCTTCCATAACGTTCGCCTCGCCTAGTTTGGTGCGGGTGCTGACCGGAAACCGTCCCGGCGAAGGGGGCAGAATGGACGGCCAACGCTGCCGCCCATCCTTGGGGTATTCGCGATGGCGTTAGTCCAGCGGCAGTTTGTGGAGCCAGCCGGGCTCGGATATGTCGAGCACCTGCCCGTTGGGGCCGGCCCATTTCTCCTCGGCCCGGGGCGGCCGGTCGGCGCCGGTTCCTCCGACATCGCGGCGGACAATTTCCTCCCCGTCAATCTGCTGGAGCCGCTCGCCCGTCTCTTCCAGGCTGTCAACCTGGAAGCCGATATGGTGGATGCCGTCGTAGTTCTCACCGTTGGGGCCAACGTCGGCGTCCTCGTTGGTCTTCCACTTGAGAATCGTGAGGTTGATGTCGCCGTCGGAAAGCTGGACCTGCCGGTCGTTGCGGGCAACCTCAACGAGGTCAAAGCCTTCCTTGTAGAACTTTGCCACGGCGTCGGGGTCCTGGCAGGTGATGGCGACGTGCTTGATTTTGGCCACAGGGACACCTCCGAGTTTGGGTTTGGCCCATTATACCCCGTAACCGGCGGTGGGGGACAAACCTTCGGAGCAACGCTCACGGGGGCCGGACTGGTTTGGCAACTCCTGGAAGCCAAGGGTTGCCGGTCCGCCCTATCCGCGGTCCCCCTCATTCCAATTGCGGACGTAGTCCCGCTGTCTCTCGGTCTCGGGAGACCTGGGGCTGCGCCAGGACTTGGGGACGTGCTGCCACCATTCCCTGAGCTGGCCCAGCGCCTCGTCTCCCGTCATTCCCTGGCGCACCAGCCAGCATCCCACGACGGTGCCGGTGCGGCCCACGCCTCCCCAGCAGTGCAGGTATACCTTCTCGCCGGAATCCAGCGCAGCATCGATGGCGTCCAGGGTGCCGGTCATCTGCTCCGGAGTCCGGGGAGTGCTCATATCCTGGATTGGGTGGCGCTCGTGGACGGCAAAGATACCGCGCTTTGCTGCCTCGGCCTGGAGGATCCCGTCGTAAGGTTCCAGGAGGTCTCTGTCCTGGGTGAGGTCGATGAAGTGGTTAATGCCCTCTTCCAGGAGCCCCCTGAGTTTCTCCCCCGCCCCAACGGGATCGAAGTCGCCCGGGTACTCTCCAGCAGCGAACCGCCCGGGGATGACCCAGTAGGAATTGTGAATGGGCGGCCTGGAACGATTGGCGGCGTCGGTCATCCGGCAGATCCTCCTCTGGCACAAGGGCCGGACCCATGCGGGGAAAGGGTAGCCGTCATCGTATCAGGTGCGACCGGCCAGGGGAACGCTGAGCCGGGCAGCGGGTTCAGGCAACCCGCCGGTACTTGAGCAGACGCTGACCCTCCAGGTTGCGGTTGACGTAGATGTCTCCCCGGGAGTCCAGCCATAGGGCGTGGGCGCCGGTGCCGTGGGGGCCTTCGGTAGGCGGGTCCCAGCGGGTGATCAGCTTTCCCTCAATGGTGACGATGCTGACGAAGCCGTCCAGTTCAACGACGAACATCGTGTCGTCGCCGTCCACGTAGATGTCGCAGGGACGGGCGAAGTCGGTCCACTGTTCAAGGAACGTCCCATCGGGGGAGAAAATCTGGATCCGGTCGTTCTCGCGGTCGGCCACGAAGACCCTTCCGTCGGTATGCACCCAAACCCCATGGGGAACGTGGAACTCGCCCTCCCCCGTCTTTCCGGGAGCGCCCCAGGAGAAGATAAGCTCACCACCGGCGGTGAACTTGTGAACGCGGGCGTTCCCGTAGCCGTCCGAGATGTACATATCTCCCCGGGCATCCAGGCCCACGTCCGTGGGGCAGTGGAAGGGGCCGGCGGCCTGCTGAACGGTGTCGGAGTAGCTGCCGGACCAGCCGGTGTCCGAGGGCTGGTCCCGGACGCCCATGGAAAGGAGCAGGTTGCCCTCGCGGGTGTACTTGAGGACCACGTGGTTGTTCTTGACAGGCAGGTAGAGGTTGTCTTCGGCGTCGATGAACATGCCGTGGGCGTCAGTCAAGACACCTTCGCCCCAGGAGGCCAGGTAATTGCCGTCCCGGTCCAGGACAATCAGGGGGTGGTCGCTGCGGTTGAACAGGTAGACCCTGTCCTCGGAATCGGTGACGATGGCAGTCTGCCCCAATACCCAGCTGTCCGGAAGCTTGGCCCAGTTTTCCACGAGCTCATAGGTGTATTGTCCGGCGCCCACAGTAGTCATAGCTCAAACCCTCCCTCGGTTGTGTCTGCGGTGGTGGGGAATTTCTCCTGCCGGCTAATCGGGCGCCAGGTCGGCGACCCGGGGCATCACCTCTTCCGCCAGCAGGCGGGTGGACTTCTCCCACCCCTCCTGGTTCTGCCAGTGGTCATAGACGAGGACGAGGAGCCCGCCGAACCCGCCCACGTTCTCGTACAGCCTCCGAATCTTGGCGGCGACGGTATCGGGCGAACCCACCAGCCACATGTGGTCGGCCATGTATTCCGGGGTGACATCATCGTCCGGAACGTCCGGGTCGTCTTTGAAGACGTGGATCAGGTCAAACTCCCGGAATATGCGGAGCAGGTAGTCCCGCCATACCCTGGCGGTCATGCCGCCGACCGCCGCCTCCCGTGCCTCTTCGTCGGTGTCGGCCACGTAGACGTCGCGCACCAGCCGCCATTCCTTCCGTGAAGGAGTCTTGCCGGCCTTCCGGGCCCCTTCCTCGATGGCCTCCCAATGGCTGCGGCAGTAGTCCGTATTCAACGCCAGGCTCATGGGGATGAACCCCCGCTCCCCGGCGATTACCAGGGTGGGAGACCGGTAGCTGGCCGACGCCACGGCGATGGGCGGATGTGGTTTCTGGTAAGTCGTGAGGAAAGGCCGCAGCACGCCGTACATCTCGTCGGGAACGTTGACGTTCCAGAACTCTCCCTTGTACTCCAGCGGTCCTTCCGCCTGCCAGATTTTCAGAATGATGTCCAGGGACTCGCGGGTCATGTCCCGGTGCTGTCCGTTGTTGCCGTCGACGTCGAACAGTGCCCAGTCGCTGGGCAGACCGCTGGAACCGACGCCGAACATGAACCTCCCCTGGGCCATGTGGTCCAGGTAGGCTACCCGGTGGGCCAGTTCCGCCGGATGGTGGTATGGCAGGAGATGGACGCCCGATCCCAGCTTGATGCGGCTGGTGCGCTGCAACGCCTGGGCGATCATCAGGTCCGGGGCCGGGATCGGCTCCCACGGGGCGGTGAAATGCTCGCCAATCCAGGCCTCGTCGTAACCCAGCCCATCGGCCAGCTCCAGGTAGTCCAGGTCCCACTGGTGGGAATCATAGATGTCCCGCTCCGGAGGGTGGGACGGCATCATAAACAGCCCGAGCTTCATGAGTCCTCCTGGGCCAGACGGCTTTCGTTGCGTTGGAACACGGCTGGAACAGGGCTGGTTCGGGACCGTCACTCGTAGGGCTGGAGCTTGACCTCGTGGAGAGCGGGAATGACCTCCTTGCCCAGGAGCTCGATGGACCGCATCACGTCGTTGTGGTCCATGTGGCCTTCATTGCCATAGATATGCACGTACCCCGGGCTGAGGCGCTCGATGACCTCGGTGAGCTTGCGGGTGACCGTCTCCGGGCTGCCGACGATGATGTTGTTCACGCCCTGGAGCTGTTCGTAGCTGAGTCCCACTCCCAGGCCGCCGGCCCCGGCGACGTTGCCGGTGGGTCGCTGGGCCTTTACCTGGACCGCCTCCCTGGACTGGTAGCCGGGCGGATCGTTGTGCTCCATGGGCCCCCGCTGCCGGTGCTCAATGGTCCACATGAACTCTCGCCCGATCTCGATGGCCTTCTCGTCGGTATCGGCGACGAGGCAGCGCAGAAGGTATCCGAAGTGCTCCGGGCCGGCCTGGTAGCCCTCCTCCTTGGCCGTGTCGATGTAGACCTGCCGCAGCCATTCGGTGGTGTCCACCAGGGCACCCAGGTTCATGTAGGGATGGCGGTGCTTGGCCGCCCATACCACGCTCTCAGGGCTGCCCGTGCCCGGGAACCAGATGTCGGGGTGGGGCTTCTGCACCGGAAGCACCCAGGGATTTATCGCCCGGTACTTGTAATACTGCCCCTCGTACCGGAAGGGACCGGGCTCGGTCCAGCACTTGATGATCAGGTCGTGGGCTTCCTCAAACCGCGCCCGGTTCTCCGGCGGGGCGATGCCCGCCTGCAGAGTCTCCACCGCGGTGCCCCGCACAAAACCGGAGATGATGCGCCCGCCGGAGTAGCAGTCCAGCATGGCTATCTCCTCGGCCATGCGGATGGGATCGTTGACGGCAATGACGTTGCCCAGGATGGCTATCTTGACCCTCTTGGTCAGCTTGCTGATGACCGCCGCATCCAGGTTGACCGACGGCTTCATGCACCAATACGAGGCGTGGTGTTCGTTGCTCATGATGCCGTCGAACCCGGCTTCGTCCGCCAGGGCGTACTGCTCGTGGTACTGGTTGTACAGGACGTGAGCCTTTTCCGGGTCGAAGTAGGTGTTGGGGAACCCCAGCCGACCGGAGTCGTACTGTTCCAGGTCCTGGTTGGTGATGTGCCCGTAGGGCTGCTCGGAAAACCAGTAGATTTCCGCCTTGTCCTTGGGGCGCTGGAGTTGCTCGGCCATGGCTGCCTCCTCGCTGCTTTTCTTATCGGATTACGCTGGACTGTTGGCCTATCTTAAAGTCACCAGCCACGCTCCGCAAGCTATTCCGTTCACCAGATGCCGCAGCCAGTCCGATTCGCGAATGGATGGCTCCCAGCGTTATCGAATCGGTTCCCCCGTCCCATCGCCTGGTTCGCTTTGGCGCAACCCGCTCCCGGGGTGTCTCCCTCCGACCCCTTCCCCTCTATTGGTATAAGATAGGGCGGCGATGACGGATTTGTCCCTTACACGGCTTCTCGAACAGCGCAAGAAGGTTTTCTACGGCTGGTGGATTGCCATTGCCGGCGCAATCCAGGACGCGCTCAAGGGAGGCACCTTCAATGAAGGCTTCCTCTTCTATTTCCTCCCCATAACCCGGGACCTGGAGATTTCCCGCGCCGCCGCGTCCCTGCCCTTTTCCCTGGCCAAGCTGGAAGGAGCCTTCGAGGGCCCCATAGTGGGCTATCTGATCGACCGGTTCGGGCCGAGGAGCATGGTGGTGGCCGGGGGGTTTTTGTCCGGGCTCGGGTTCGTGCTTCTCTCCTTCACCCACAGCTACATCGTTTTCCTGCTGGTCTTCGTCCTCATTCTCTCGGTCGGATTCAAGGCGGGTTACAACCACGCCATGCTGGCCTCGATCAACACCTGGTTCATCAGGAGGAAGGGCCTGGCGATGTCCTTCGTCTCCACCGGCAGCGCGGTGGGAGGCCTGGTGATTACGCCGCTGATAGCCTTTGTGGTGTTCACCATGGGCTGGCGCACCGCTGCCCTGATGTCGGGCCTGGCGATATGGCTGATAGTCATCCCCCTGGCCCTGGTGGTCAAGCGGTCTCCCGAGAGCATGGGGCTGCTGCCCGACGGGGACAGGCCGAGGCGGAGTCCCGCCGGTACCGGCAGCCGCAGCGTTTCCCGGGCAACGTCCGGGTTCGAGTACACGGTGCGGCAGGCCGCCAGGACCCCGGCCTTCTGGATGTTTGCCATGGCGCACAGCTTCCGCAACGTGGGCCACGGCGGAATATTCGTCCACCTGGTGCCGGTGCTGGTCTGGAAGGGGGTCCAGGAAGAGGACACCACGTTCTACATCGTGTTCATGTTGTTCACCATCATGGCCATGCGCCTCTTCATGGGCTGGATGGGGGACGTCTGGTCCCGTCAGAAAGTGGCGGCACTGGGAGTATCGCTGGGAATCGTGGGAATGGGGCTGCTGGCCTTCAGCAGCGGCCGATGGTGGGAACTGACCCTCTTCGTGTTCCTGTTCGGCACGTCGGACAGTGTCAATTCCACCGCCAACGCCATGGTGGGGGACCTCTTCGGCCGCCGCAACTTTGCCACGCTGCGGGGCTGGATGGGCTTGATCAGCAGCTTTCTGCCGATGGCCGCGCCAGTGTTTACCGGCATCGTATTCGACCGCACCGGGGGATACAATATCGCGGTGTTGGCTTTCTCCGGCTCGTACGTAGCATCCGCGCTGCTGTACTGGAACATCCCCAGGCCCAGGCCTCCGTCCCAGCCCGCCCAGGACCAGTCCCTTGGGGCGGGCGAAACGGTTGGCGGCACGGCTGAATAACCGTTCTTCCCTGCATCCCGGGCTTGTCCCGGGATGAAGACCAACTGGCCCTCCCCCGTTGGTTGGCATATAATTGCCCGCCCATGGCGGACTTTTCTCTTTTATGGCTTCTCGAGCAGCGCAAGAAAGTATTCTACGGTTGGTGGATCGCTATAGCCGGCGGGATCCAGGACGCGCTCAAGGGCGGCACTTTCAATGAAGGCTTCCTCTTCTATTTCCTCCCCATAACCAGGGACCTGGAGATTTCCCGCGCCGCCGCCTCCCTGCCCTTTTCCCTGGCCAAGCTGGAAGGAGCCTTCGAGGGCCCCATTGTGGGCTACCTGATCGACCGGTTCGGACCGAGAAGCATGGTGGTGGCCGGGGGGCTTTTGTCCGGGCTGGGGTTCGTGCTTCTCTCCTTCACCCACAGCTACATCGTTTTCCTGCTGGTCTTCGTCTTCATCCTCTCGGTGGGGTTTAAGGCGGGATACAACCATGCGATGGTCGCCTCGATAAATACGTGGTTTTCCAGGAGAAGGGGCCTGGCAATGTCGGTTGTCGCCACCGGCAGCGCGGTGGGCGGCCTGGTGATCACCCCTGTGATTGCCTTTATTGTGTTCACCCTGGGCTGGCGGTCCGCCGCCCTCATCTCCGGCCTCGCGATATGGCTGATAGTCATCCCGCTGGCCTTGGTGGTGAAGCGTTCCCCGGAGAGCATGGGGTTGCTGCCCGACGGGGAAACGCCCCGCCGGAATCTGGCTACGGCCAGGGGACGGCGCGTAACCCAGCCAGCCTCCGGGCTGGACTACACGGTCCGGCAGGCCGCCAGGACTCCCGCTTTCTGGCTGTACGCCATGGCCCACAGCTTCCGGAAGGTCGCCCACGGAGGGATATCCGTCCACCTCGTCCCCGTGCTGGTCTGGAAGGGAATTGAGGAGGAGAACACGACAATCTTCATTGTCTTCATGATGGTCACCATCATGGTCATGCGGTTGTTCCTGGGCTGGATGGGAGACCTGTGGTCGCGGCAGAAAGTCGCGGGACTGGGGGTTTTCCTGGGGATCGTAGGGATGGCGGTGCTGTTCTTCAGCAGCGGACGCTGGTGGGAACTGGCCCTCTTCGTGTTCCTGTTCGGGACCGCTGACAGCATCAACGCCACCGCCAACGCCATGGTGGGGGACCTCTTCGGGCGCCGCAGCTTCGCCACGCTTCGGGGCTGGATGGGCCTGATCAGCAGCTTCCTGCCCATTGCTGCCCCGGTATTCACCGGGAGGATCTTCGACCAGACCGGTAGTTACGACCTCGCCATCGCGGTGTTTTCCGGCGCATATGTCGTATCCGCCGTTTTTTACTGGACGGTTCCCAAACCCAAGCCCCCGCCCGGTTGGGTGCCGGGCCAGCCGGCGGAGGAGCGGGCTGGCGCTGGCGGAGGGCACTAACCTCGCAGCAGAGACATCCGATGGACGATTCCGGGAAGGACGCTTATAGTGTCGTCACCGTGTTTCGCTGGCGCGGTGGCCGCCTGAAGGCGAAAATCCGGCGGAAGGGAGTCTCTCAATGAAATTTGGACTGTTTTACCTGGTGCAGACCGACGAACTCCGCACTTCCAAGAATGAGGCTCAGCGGCTGTGGGAGTCGGTCGATGAGGTGGTCTATGCGGAACAGATGGGCTTCGACAACGCCTGGTTTGTCGAGCACCACTTTGTTCCCGACTGGTCCTTCAGCAGCACCCCCGAAATTACACTGACGGCGTTGAGCCAGCGTACCTCCACCATGCGCCTGGGATTCGGAGTCGCGCTGGTGCCGGTGCATCATCCCCTGCGGCTGGCGTCCCAGATCGCCACCATGGATATCCTCAGCAACGGCCGGATCGATTTCGGCGCCGGCCGCACCAAGAACCTGTGGCAGCTATCCCCCTTCGGCGTTGGCCTGGAGGACGCCCGGGGCAGGATGATCGAGTCCCTGTCCATAATCCCGAGGATGTGGACGGAAAAGGAGTTTTCCCACGACGGCGAGTATTACCAGATCCCTCCCCGCGAGGTCGTGCCCAAGCCGGTGCAGGATCCCCATCCGCCCATCTGGGTCGCGTGTACCCAGGAGGACACTTTCGAGATAGCGGGCCAGATGGGTCTCGGGTGCCTTCTCAACTCCATGGGAGGCCTGGAGAAAACGGCCCGGTCCATTGCCAGCTACAAGGAGGCAATCCAGGGCGCCAGGCCGGTCGGCTCCTTCGTCAACGACGGGGTGATGGTGTCCATAATGACCCACTGCGACGAGACGGACGAGCGGGCCCTGGAAAGGGGCGGCGAAATCGGGGCCTGGGCCCGGAACACCAGCAGCTCCCGCCAGAAAAGGGAATGGGAAGGGGTGGACGCCGGAGCGGTGCCGGTGGACTACCAGGTATACGTTCCGGGAGGCGGATACCGCCCCGCGGGGCAGGAGGACGCCATCAGCCCGGAGGAGTTCCTGGAAAAGCGCGGCGGGTTCTGCATCGGAAACCCGGACACCTGCATCGAAACGCTGGAGAAATACGAGGCCCTTGGTGTCGACGGGGTGATGTGCAACATCCAACAGGGCCCGACCACCCACGAAGAAGCCATGAAGACCCTGCGCCTCTTCGGAGAATACGTCATTCCCCATTTCCGGGAGAAGGAGAAGCGGGCCGGAACGGCGGCGAAGCAAAACTAGCTCCGCCCTGAAGGTTGAGATCTCTCCGGCTAAATTGGGGACGGTCTTCGACTGTCCCGGCGCTGGCAGTCCTCCAAAACCGGGACTTCCGGATCCTGTGGGGCTCCCAGGTGCTCCACGAAGCCTCCCGCCGGATGGAGCTCCTCGTACTCATCCTGCTCATCCGGGAAATCACCGGCTCCTACTTTCAACTAGGACTTCTGGCCGTCTTCCTCAACGCTCCCCGGCCGATCCTGTCCCTCTTTTCCGGCGTTATCGCCGACCGCCTGGACCGGCGGCTGATAATGATCGCAGCCCACGCCGCGTACATGGGTGTGGCGGGGACGATCCTCTTGCTTCTCATAGCCGACGCCGTGCAGTCGTGGCATGTGTTCGTCATCGTCTTCTTCCAGGGGCTGGCCAAAGTGATGGAGGACCCATCCCGCCGCACCGCCATGTTCGACCTCGTGGGACCGGAGCGGATCGCCAGCGCCATGGCCCTGGAGTCCATGACTTCCACCATCGGCAAAATCGCGGGCCCGCTGGCCGCCGGAGCCCTGATCGCCGTGGCCGGGTTCACCGGCACCTACGTCTTCCTGGCCGCGCTGGACCTGGCATCCCTGTTGCTGCTGGTCCGGCTGAGGCTGCCGCATCGGGACCCGGGTAGCGGCCCTCAACCGGACATTTTCCAAAGCCTGGGAGAGGGAATCCGGTACTCGCTGGTTAACCGGACCATCCTCGGCGTGCTGCTCATTTCCATCGTGATGAACGCCATGGTGCTGCGGATCCAGGAGTTCATCCCGGTCATCGCCAGCGACCACCTGCTGGTGGGGCCGGTGCTTATCGGGCTCCTGACATCCAGCGAAGGAATCGGCAACCTGTTGGGAGCCACCATCATTTCGTTGAAGGCGAACATCCGCCACCACGGCCGCCTGTTCGTTGCCGGTTCGTTGGTAATGGCGTCCATGGTGCTGGCGGTAGCGTTGTCCCCGTGGTTCGCCCTATCCTTCTTGATCCTGGTGCTGGCGGGAGTGGCCCACGCCGGATTCAGCACCATGCAGAGCACGATGCTCCTGTTGGCCTCTCCGGCGGAGATACGGGGCCGGATCGTCGGCGTCAACAGCCTGACCAACGGCGCGGCCCAGATGGTGGGCCCGTTGGAGATCGGGGCCATCGGCAACGCCGTGAGCATCACCTTCGCCATCGGGCTCAACGCCGCATTGGCAATGGTGATGATCGTCCCGTTGGCGATCATCACACCCATGCTGAAGCGGACCGCTGGACCCGTCCCGGAAACAAGCCCGGCGTGACGGGACGGCTTGACGGGACAAGGTGGTTGCGGAGCCCATCGGCCCGGCCCACAGACGAAAGGGCCGGACAATAAAGCCTGGTAGAGCGGTCGCACTCCGGCGACCCTAACGGTCAACCAAATGCCGGATGGCCTGCTCCGCCGCGGTGCGGGCGCGCTCCAGCAACTCCTCGTTGGTCAGCGTCACAATCGGATGGTCAATAATGGCAAGTCCATAGGCCGGATCGCCTCGCATCCGTGACATGGTGCGGGCCTGGCTCACGAAGGGAGTCGTGGTCAGGACGGTGGACGGGATTCCCAGCAGCTCGGTTTCCATTGCGTCGTGCACACTGCACGCGGTGCAGGACCCTCATTCTGCCGTGGCGTGAATCGCCACGTCACACTCCTGGGCCAGAGTCCGTAGATCCTCCGGTTGGGCCGGCCACTGGTGCCCGCCCTTGTTGTGTTCGACCACGCCCTTGATCTGGTAGCGCTCGGCGATGACGTCGGCGATCATCCGGAGCAGTTCTTCCGAGTGCGGCTTGTTATTGGAAAACAGCCCCAGCGTTTTCCCGTCCAGGCTGGCCGGACGCGGAGCCAGCGCCGCTGGTCCCGGGTCGCCTTCATCCCGGGGGTCAAGGGTCACGATTTGCTGGGAAGTGGTCATACTTTGCCTCCTGGCTTCTAACCGTATGCCCTCGCCTGCGGGTCCCTAGCCGCGGCGGCGGGCTTGAATCTGCCTGGTCACCGACCGGCTGCTGCCCCACGAGGATATGATGTCGATGAACGCGCCGGCCATCCCCCCGCCTGGGACCACGACGATGCGGTCGGGGTCGGCGAAACACCCTCGCACCAGACCCAGGTCTTCATCAGGACCCGGGTGGTCCAGCCTCTTCCAGGCCACCCACTCCCGGACGGGCCGGTGCGTCTTTTGGAAGAGGAACTCCTGCACCTGGGCCCGGCTCCAGTCGGCCTCGCCCACGTAGGCCATCAGCTCCGGGCTGATGACCACCACAACCTCTGACACCGACGGACCCAGGGCAAGCATTGCATGGGCGGTCTGGGTCAGGAAGGTCTCCGGCCGCTTGTCGCCGTAGATGCTGACCTGCAGCGGAGAGTTGGCCGCTACGGCGGTAACGGTGCTGGAACCTGCGCCGAATCCCATTTCCTCCGCCAGCGAGGGCCAGGGACTGACGGCGGTGTTCTCGGCGAAACAGAAGCTGACCTTGCCGGGATGGCCGAAGGTGCTGTTGTCCATCTCCTGGGCAACCGAACCGTAGAAGTTGGTCTTCACCAGGTTGACGGCCCGCCCGATGGTGGCGTTGGCCCGGTTCCCGTTGCCCATCAGTTCGACGCCCGAGTTCATCCCGATTTCATCGGCGTAGGGCCCGCTCACCAGGGGCATGATGGTCACCCCGTTGGTGGAGGTGCTGCTGGCGTGCAGATTGTAGGGCCGCTCGCAGGCCGCGGCGATGGTTGCCGCCACAACCGGAAAATACTCCGGCCGGCAGCCCGCCATGACCGCGTTGACCGCCAGTTTTTCGGCGGTGAACCGCTTCCCCCGGATGGTCTCCGTTCCCACTACGGCTTCGGGGGCCAGTCCGGAGAAATCCAGCATCGTCTGCACCTTGTCCGGCGTCGGCGGTACCACCGGCAGGCCATCAGTGAGGCCGTTGTCCAGGTAAAACTCCTGGGCGGCATCCCAGGAATCGAAGCTATGGCGGCGGGCGCCAGGGTTACTGCTGGTCATCCATCGGTCTCCGTCGGGACAGAATATGCGTTACGCTGATAGCGCTGCAAGCGGCCCGCTCATGCTAGCGGCGGGCGCCCAGCGTGGTCAAGCCCGGACCGCAACCCGCCGCCGGCCGGACAACCTCTCACGGGTTGAGGTGGCGCGGCTACGCCGCGTTGACGCTGTGACACGCCTGTCTTAAGCTCAACGGAATCGAAGCTATGACAGTGTCCCAGACCCTGGAGGTTCATCATGCAGCAACTGACCAGCAACGTATTTGTGGAAACCGAGGCGCGGGGTTGCGACTTCGGCTTTGTCACCACCTCCGACGGAATCGTTATGATCGACAGTCCCCACAAGCCCAGCACCGCCATGTGGCTCAAAGCCGAAATCGAGAAGCGCGGGCAGCTCCGGTACATCATCAACACCGAACCCCACGGCGACCACTGGACCGGTAACGCCTTTTTCGACGCGCCGGTCATCGCCCACGAGGGAGTCAGGACCCGCATCCTGAACACCGACATGGCCGACCACACCGCCCGGGTGGGCACTTTCGGGCCAGAGGAACCGGCGCTGCTGGAAGGATACCGGCCCAACGCGCCGGTCATCACCTTCCAGGACTCCATGACCCTGCACGTAGGAGACCACACCTTCGAGATGGTCCACATGCCGGGCCACACCCTCTACCAGGCATCGGTCTCCGTCAAGGAAGAAGGCGTTGTATTCACCAGCGACAACATCTTCCACAAAGTCCAGACCTGGCTGCACGAAGCCAATCCCGACCTCTGGCTGGACGCCCTGGAATCCCTTCGCAAGCTGGACGAGGAGATTTTCGTGCCGGGCCACGGCGACGTCTGCGACAAGGGCTACCTCGACGAGCAGGGTTCCTTCATCCTCGAGTGGAAAGAGTACGTGCGGGATGCGGTGGACCGGGGAATGTCCAGGGATGAAGCGGTCGCCAGCCTGACCAGGTTGACCGACCGGTACCCAATGGACGTGGAGCAGGAAGGCCTGGCTCCGATGGTCATGCGCATCAGCGCCGCCAACCTGTACGACTACCTGACCGGGGATTGGCCCCCTCCCTCCATGGGCGCCGTTGCCACCCGCCTGCCCGACGACAGGTAAACTCGGCCCTTCCTAGACGGGTTGGCGTACGTAGTCCCTGTGGTTACCCTGCAGAGCGTTCCCCTCAAGTTCGAGGTCGTGGTCTTCGGTCACTGAAATCCCGCAGTCCCGGGAGTTCGTGACCCGATTCCTCAGGATGGCATAGGTCCGGCGGGGTCGTGCCCCGCCCGTCTGCCCTTCCGGCACGGGAACGCTCCATAGGCGGATCCCGTTGCGGTTGGCCTCGAGAAGGTTCCCCTCAATGCAGTTGTCCTGCCCGTGCTCGATGGCGATCCCATCGAACCGGCAGGCCTTGATTTCGTTCGCTTTGACCGTCGTGTTGGTTGAATACCCCAGCCAGAACCCGTAGTTGGAGAAGTTGGCGATGTTGCCCTCAAAGACGTTCCCCGAGGAGAACCCAGCCTCGAAGGCGTTGTTGGGCGAATGGCTGCCGTCGTTCCCGGAAATCAGGTTATGGTTGGAGGGCTCCCGGTCGCTCCCCCGGATGAAGAACCCGTCGCCGCTGTAACGCAGGCAGTTGCCGGTGATCCGGTTGTGGTGGGAGCCGCCCTCCAGGAGTATCCCGGCCGAGTCGGCAGTGTCGCACCAGAACCGCCCGGTGTATCGGATGCAGTGCTCGGCCAGGTTATCCAGCACCTCGTTGTGGCTGGACTTGAGCAGGTATATCCCGACGTTTCCACAATACGAGGCGTGGTTCCCCCGGACGACGGTGTGTTCCGACCGCACCAGGCTGATCCCATTGAAGTCGTTGTTGACCTGGTTGTTCTCCACAACGCTGTTGCGGACTTGGCGTAGATATATCCCGCCGCCGAACCCCTCTTCCACCGGAGCCTCCGTATCCGGGAGCCAGCCAACGTCCGCCGGGTTCGTGTTATCCGAAGCGACGCAGCCTCGGATGGTCAGGTTGCTGACGGTTTCGGCGTGAATGCCGTAATGAAAACCGACGACCGTCCCGTTGGCAATCGTCACATCTTTGCAATCGTGAATCCAGACCCCCACCCCGCCGGCCCCTTCTCCATCCAGCACAACCCCCGAAAGGTCCAGCACAAGGCCATCGGTGCAAACTTCAATGACCGCCTCCGGCGAGGGTGTGGACCGAAGGCCGCTGTATCGGGCCGAGTCGAAGGTGGTCCTCGTGTACCGGTCGGGAATCACGTTGACGTAGGTCATCGCATGGCGCCTCGGGAGAGACTTGAGAAAGTGGCAGCCGCGAGCTGCCCGTGGCGGTCACGAAGATTATAACCGCCCCGTCTCCGGTAGCTACGCCGACCAGAACGGGCCTCGGACCGGTGTTTGCCGGGGCAACATGGCCGGTGTTACGATCGTCGAACCTTGGCGTCCCTGCTCACGGCGCTTCCCCCGCAGGCCGCCCCGGTTAACAGAAGGCAGGATGCCAACAATCCAAGGAGCGCGTGTAATGGCCAACAAAGTCCGCCTGGGATTCGTGGGAGCTAACGTTAACTCGACCTGGGCCTCTCAATCGCATTTCCCGGCCCTGCTGGCCAGTCCGGATGTCGAGTTCACCGCGGTTTGCACCACCCGTCCCGAGAGCGCCGAGGAGGCCCGGCAGGCTTTCGGAGCGAAGCTCGCCTTCCATGATTTCCGGGCAATGGCAGCATCGCCGGAGATCGACGCCGTGGCCGTGGTGGTGAGGGTGCCGTCCCACTACGAGCCAACCAGGGCCGCCATCGAAGCCGGCAAGCACGTCTACACCGAGTGGCCCCTGGGCCGGAACACCGCCGAAGCGGAGGAACTGGCAGACCTGGCCCGGAAGAAAGGTGTGCAAACCGCAGTCGGTCTGCAATCCCGGGTCAGTCCCGCCTTGCTGTACGTCAAGGAACTCATCGAGACCGGATATGTGGGCGAGGTGCTCTCGTGCAGTCTGGTCACCATGCGCGACGGGACATTGGAACGTCCATCCAGCCGTACCTGGCAGCGTGACGCCAGCATGGGCGCCAACACCCTGACCATCGCCAACGGACACGTCATCGACGCCCTGCGCTTCGTCGCGGGCAACTTCTCCCGGGTGTCGTGCATGGTCAGCACCCAGGCCAGGCAATGGTACCAGACCGACACGGAGGAGTTCGTGGACGTCACTTCGGCGGACAATGTGAGGGTCAGCGGGCAGTTGGAGAGCGGCGCGGCAGCATCAGTCCACGTCGGTGCAGCCCCCTGGGCCGGCAGCGGTTATCGAATGGAGATTTACGGGCGGGATGGCACCCTGATGGTCACCGGGAACGTCTCATCCCAGCGCGGCGAGATGCTTCGGGTGCAGGGCGCCCAGAGAAGCCACCAACTGCAGGATATGGACATTCCCGAGCGTTTCGTTTACGTGCCCTCCGACTTCCCCAAGGGCGACCCCTTCAACGTCGGGCAGATGTATTCCCTGTTCGCCGAGGCCATCAGGACCGGAAAGAACCGCCTGCCGACCTTCGACACCGCGGTTGACCTTCACCGTTTCATCGACACCATCCAACAGGCGTCGGACACAGGCCGCGAATTGCCGGTCAGCTTGTAGGACAATTCCTGGGTCGTCAGACCCCCGACGTTTCCAATATCCGCGGCCGCCACGGCTCCAGGGTCAGGGCCGACCGGAGAAATTCCGAAGAAATTCCAAGGCCCCGCCGCTTCCCTTTTTAAGCTGGAAGCGGCGGGGCCCTGACGGGTTGGGGGCAGGGGTTCGTCAGGCTGTCGCCGTTGCCGGCACGTGGGACTTGAGGAAGCGCCGCGCGTGGGCCACCACCTCGTCAATGTGCTCCTGGGAGTCCTTCCAGGGATAGATAGTCACCTCGGCGTTGGCGGCCAGTTCGGCCACCTCCATTGCCCGCGCGTAGGGGTGGGCCGGAACGTCATCGGGCGCGATCAGCAGCGGGACCTGCAGGTTGCGCACGTATTCCCGGGTGGTCGTGAAAACGAAGTCAGCCCGGTTGGTGTACATGTTTGTCAGAAAGTCATGCACCATTTCCATCGTTATGTCCGGGCGGCTCTCGCAGAGGGTCGGCGCCCATCCCACCGTGTTGTTCTGGTAGAAGAGGTCGGGCATTTCCGGCCTGGACCCGCTGGGCTGCATCAGCGCGGCGGCCACAAACCGCTCCGGGGCCAGCCGGAGCAGGTTGTGGATCATCGGCCCGCCGATGCAGAAGCCAATCACCCCGCACCGGTCGATGCCAAGATGGTCCATCAACCCCAGTTGGTCGTCGGAATAGGCATCCCAGGGACGGTCGGTCTCCAGGGGGCCGCTGGACTGCCCTCCATTCGCGTTGCGCAGGTCCGCGGCGATACAGCGGAAATCGCTTTGGAAGGTCTTCATAGGGTTGAATGGGCACGAATTGTCCAGCGAAGCTACGGTGGAGTTCAGCCCGCCGCCGGGAACAATCAGCAGGGGAAACCCCGAACCAACCTCTTCGTAGTAGATGCGGGTGGAGCCTCTTTCGTAGAACGGCATGATACGTTTCCTCCATCAACGAGTTCCCAATCTAGCTTGATGCGCCGCATGCGGCCTATTGGGGTACGGGATTTGGCTTTGTCGGCCTGTTCTGGCGTTGAATCTAACCCAAGTTGGTTCGACCGGTCAACACGATAGGAAAGGACACCGGGGACTGACGAGTACGATTGCGGACCTCCCGGGGGCTACCGGGACTACCCTCCGCCCCCACCGAGTACCTTCTCCGCCGCGTCCACGGCTTCCTCCATGGCCTGGGACAAGTCCTCGAGCCGTACTTCCTGTTGCGGCTTGAGGTAGAGGAAGACCACCTCCTTGACCGCCTTGCCCGTTACTTCCCCTACGGCGTGGGCGTAGGCCCCACCCTGCAGCCGGTACCGGGCCACGGCGTCCCCTGCACCGTCAGCGGATACAGAGTCGGTCTTGTAATCGACCACCACCAACCCGTCGGGCTCCTCAAAAAGCAAGTCAATGAAACCCTGCAGGGAGCCATGGCCGATGGGCGTCGCAACCGGTACCTCCCTCCACAATCTCCCGGAAGCCAAGGCCCGCTCCACGATCGCGCTCTGGACGGCGACGCGGGCCAGGTCGGCGACCTCCTCCTCGTGACCGGGGATTCCTTCGGCCACCGCCTGGGCCCGGGCCCGTTCCTCCAGCCCCTGGCCCGTGGCGAGGTCGATGGACTGGAGAACGGCGTGGACCGCCCGCCCCACATGGGTACCGGCCCGGCCCCTCTTCCAGGGCTCATCCGCAGTTTCCCCCTCTGGCTTGTCCTCTGCTCCGGCGCCGTGCAGGCCGGTAGCGGCGGCATACGATGGCCGGGACAGGGACTCCACCAGCTCTGCCCGGTCCTGCTGCCAGCGCTCCCAGGCCTCGATGGAGTGGTCGGGCTCGGCGCTCTCGGGATGGTCGCCTGCGTCGTCATCTGCTGCCGGTTCCTCCGCCAACCCCGCGCCGGTCAGGGTTACCGGCTCCCAGAGGTGGGCGGCGTCGGCAAGGTAGCGGGAGATGGAACCGGCACGGGTTTTGTCGCCCGAGGGCCCGGAGCCGCGGCGCAGGCTCAGGACCAGGTGGTCGCGGGCCCGGGTGGCCGCGACGTACATGAGGCGAACGTCCTCCGCGGCGGACATCATGTCTTCCCGGTCCTTCAAGTCCTCGAACCCCTGGGTGCAGAAGCGGTCTCCTTTCGGCCCAAAACCCACTTCGACACTGCCGTTGGCGCGGTCAAAGAGGGCTGGCTCACCCCGGCGGTTACTCTGGGAGTTGATGCCGGTCAGCACCACCACCGGGAACTCCAGGCCCTTGGCCGCGTGGACGGTCATCACCCGCACCGACTCCTCGTCCGACTCGGGCACCGGCGACTCGGTGACCCGGGCGCCCTCCGCCATCTGGTCCTCCACCCACCGGATGAAAGCGCGCAGTGGGCCGCCGCCCGCGGCTGCGAACTGCCAGGCCCGCTCGACCATGAACCGGTACCGGCGCCACTGCTCCCGCATCCGCGGATGTCCCGCTGCCGCCTCCATCAACCCCCGGTCCCGCACGAAGCGGTCTACGAGGTAAGCGGCGGGCTCCCAGATACGGTCCTCGTGAAAGCGCCGCAATACCGACAAGGCTTCCGCCACCGGCCCGGGAGGGCCCTCGGGTTGGTCTGCCAGGCAATCAAACCGTCCTCCTGTCTGGTGGTGGCGAAACAGTTCCACGTCGCTGCATCCGAAAGCCACCGACCGCAGCGCCGCCACGGTGGCAACCTGGTCCGCCGGGTTGTCGATGGCCTTGAGACAGTTGAGCAGGTCCCTGATCTCCTGGGTTTCGAAGACCAGCGATGCGCTCTCCACCCGGTAGGGAACATTACGGCCTTCCATCGCGCGTTCCAGAGAGGGCAGCCCGGTGCGGGCCGGCATCAGCACGCAAATATCGGAGTAAACGGCCCGGCGGTAAACTTCACGGCCGGCCTCTTCGCTGGCGCTCCGGTCCAGGACCTGCCAGCCCTCGGTCACGATCTGCCGCAACAGCGCCGCGATGTCCGAAGCTTCCGCCCCGCGGATGCCATCCATCGGCCCCGGCATGGCTTCGTCTCCCAGGGCCCAGACCCGGGGGCCGGCCGGGTTGTCGGTGCGGGCCTCCCAACGGGGAGTCATTACCTCATAGTGCGCCTGGACATAGTCGTCCCCGGCCCCCTCCTCGGCCATCCATCCTGAGAAGAGATGGTTGACCCAATCGGTGACGGGACTCTGGGAGCGGAAGTTCTGCACGAGGCTCACGGTGCGGCCGCCGGCCCGCTCCATCCGCTGCTGCAGGCGGCGCATCTGTTGAACGTCGGCGCGTCGGAAGCGGTAGATGGACTGCTTCGGGTCTCCCACGACGAATAGCTTGCCCTGCTCCGGGACTATCCCCTCCCAGGTCCTGGGGCGGTCCACATCCGGCACACCTTCGGAAACGTCCTCCGCCAGCAACATGGCGATTTCCGCCTGGATCGGATCGGTGTCCTGGGACTCGTCAATGAGCAGATGGGAGAAACGACGCCGGAAGTGGTCACGCACCTCCACCTGGTCCCGCAGCATGTCCCGGGCCCAGACCAGCAGGTCGTGGAACTCGGCCCGGCCCTCGGCCCTCCTCTGGTCGGCGTACTCCAGGGCGAAGTCCCGAAGGCCTTGGAGAATGAAAGCCAGGGAGTGCCGGCGGGCCGACGCCACTTCCTGGACAACGGCCTCTTGCAATTCTTCCAGCAGGTCCTTGAGGGCTTTGCATGCGTTGACGCCGGTGACCGGGTCGGTCTCCCAATCGGCCTGCCGCCCGCGGGTCTGCTTCAACGGTAGGGCCCGCTGCAAAAGCCGGAGCGGCGACACCGCCCCCGGCACGGCCAATCGTCGCAGCGTAGCCTGTTTTCCCCGGACGTGGTTGAACAGCTGGTCCTCTTCAGCCAGCCTCGAAAACCCGCAGAGCCGGTCAGCTTCGGGCCACCGGGCCAGCACGGTGGAAACCGCCTCTCCGTGGGTGCCGGTCCCGGCAGGAAAGCTGGCGGGGTAAAGGTCTGCATAGTTCTCGTGGAAGGCCCGGGCCACGTCCTTAAGCTGGCCCAGGGTCAACCCCAGGGTCAGCGCAATAGCCATGTGCGGGGCCAGCGGAGAGTCGGACTCCAGCGCGGCGTCCAGCCAGGTTTCCCAAGCATCGCCGAACTTCAGGCCGGCCGAGATCTCGTCGGTGGTATCGAACCCCGGCGGAAGGCCCGCCTCCAGCGGCCGCTCGTGGAGCAGCAAGGCAGCGAAGGAGTGGAGCGTCCGGATCGTAGCCTGGTCAAGGTCGGAGAGGCCCTGGCGGCAACGCTCCCGGCGGGCCCCGTCCTCCGTGGCCTCCGCCTCTTCTTCCAGCCTCTCCCGGATACGGTGCCGCAGCTCCGCCGCGGCCGCCTCGGTGAAGGTGATGGCCGCGAGCCGGTCCAGGGTGGTCCGGCCCTCTGCCACCAGGTTGACCGCCCGGGAAACCAGGCTGTGGGTCTTGCCCGTGCCGGCGCTGGCCTCGACGAACAGGGTTTCAGCAAGCTCGGTCTCAATGACATTACGTGCTTCCCAATCGCTCGGCCGGAAACTTTCAGAGGGCGTGACTCCGGCGGAAGGCCCCTGGACCATTCTATTCCCCTCCTTCGCCGGTGTCCGGTGGTTCACCGTCCGACAGTTGCCGGTAGGAATCCAGCAGCGGGTCGCTTTTCTTGCGTTCCCAGATGTCGGCCCGGCGGGAGGGACAGAGTGAGTCGAAGTCGCAGAACCTGCAGTTCTCCGGCCCTCCCTGGCCTGCCGGGTTCCCCGGGTTAGCGGGAAAGACCCCCTGGCGGATGCCCTCGACAATGGTGGACACCCCATCCCGGAACCGCTGGGCCGTTGCCTCGTCACCGATGTCGAAGTACCTCTGGGGATAAAGCCGGAACCCTCCCCGGCTGGTCGTGAACCAGTAGGCGGCACGGACGAGGGCGGCGCCCGGGTACAGGCTGCGGGCGGCCAGGGAATAGACTCCCAGCTGGAGTCGCCTTCCCCGGTCGATTGGGTCCTTCTCCAGGTTGGCGTAGGGCCGGCTGTTTCCCGTCTTGTAGTCGATCACTAGGGCAGCGCTGCCGTCGCCGTTGGCGTCCAGCCGGTCAATGATGCCCCGAAAACGCACCCCTGTCTCCTCGTCAAATACTTCCGGCGTTGCGCCTCCCAGCCCGAACCGGACCTCTGGAAGCAGCCGGCTGGTGCCGTTGGCCGTCCTCAGCCGGGCATCCTCCTCGAGGAAGGAAGTCAGGTCCTCCCGGATGTCCTCCTTGTCCAGGTCCCACAGCAGGGGTTTTCCGGTGACGCCCCGCGACTCGGCCTCCTGGAAGGCCTCTTCGGCCAGGCGCATCAAGCGGCGGTGGGCGTTCTCGTCCCAACTTTCCCCGGGATCAGGCATGGCCCCCGAAGCATCGGTTTCAACCACAAAGCGCTCCAGGATGTGATGCACCAGGCTGCCCCGTTCCAGGGGGGTTATGGCGGCCGTTTCCTCCGGGGTCTCCAGGGCGGATAAGCGCAGCACGTGGCCGAGGAAGTACCGGTAGGGACAGCCCGCCCACGTTTCCAGGCTGGTGGGCGACACGGCTGATCCCTGCAGCCGTTCCCCGAACCGGCCGCTCCCTCCCTCTCCCGACAGGTTGCCGTCGAACTCGGTCAGGCTCTCCGAGTAACGGCTGCGCCCCAGGCGGTGCGCCCGTAGCAGGCTTCCCCGGGATGCCAGGGGATGGCGGCCCATCGGCCTCGCCATGCCGCCCCACCGCAGGAGACGGTTGAGGCGATAGTCGTGGCCGTCCGCCAGGGACAGGTCGGCCAGAGCGGCCAGGCTCCGCTGGGACGATACGTCCACCGTCAGCCAAGGGCGGTCTCCCAATCGGGCCAACCCGCTGGTATGCACCGTCTGCCCCTCCAGGGCCGAAGCCTGTTCCAGCAACCAGCGCGACAGATGGGCCTGCCTCTGGGAAGCGGCATCGGCCACCGGATAGGACAGGAACCTCCGTGGTGCCGAAGCCGCCGCCGACAGGTAGTCGTACCGTTCCACGGCGATGCGCTCCTCGACCCTGTTGGGGCCGCCGGCAGCGCGCCAGTAGGATTCCGGCAGCAGTGGGTCCGGGGTGATGGCCGGCGGTGCAGCCCCTTCGATCATGCCCACCAGCCACACCACGTCGAAGTCCATTCCGGCGGCGGATGCAAAGGGGGACACGAACACGCCCCGTCCGGTCGGCCCCAGGTGCCCCACCAGGGTCCGCAGCGAGTCGGCAACGGCGCGCTTGAACTCCCCGGGCGTGGTGGAGGGACGGACCCGGTCCGCGCCCCGCAGTTCCTCGAGGACGCGGTCGATCCGCTCCCGGAACACAAGCTCGGCGTCAGGGAGCTTCGGCGCCAGGTATTTGTCGAGGAGGAGGCTGGCCCAGTTGCAGTATTCGCTCCAGGACCGGCCTGCATCCGGCGGAGCCGTGTCCGCCGCCAGTTTCTCTACGAATGCCAGCACCAGGCGGGCGGCCGCGGCCTCCTCCCTCATTCGGAAGGCCCGGGCTTCCGTGATTTCCCCGTCCGATTCCCTGCTTTCCGCATCCTCGGACAGTCGCTGCGCATGGCGGCCCAGGCGGTCCCGCCACTGCTTCAGCCCACCGGCCACACCCGCCGACCGGGCCAGCGAGTCCCAGCCGCTGGGGTTGAAGGCGGATTCATGGACGCCGGGCGGTAGGACGGGGCAACCGGTTAGCCAGGCCATCACCGCTTCCCTTGTGTAGCCGCCTTCCGGCAGTTCCAGCAGCCCGGTCAGAGTACGCCCCACTCCGGTGTCGGCCAACGAGTCCCTGCCGGGACCGGCCACCGGCAGGCCCGCCAGGCGCAGCTCGTCCCGGATCAGGGTGCCGTAGGGATTTTCCATCCGGTAGAGAACTGCCATCCGGTGGAATGGGGTGCCCTGCTGCTCGGCTTCCCCGGCGATTTGCCGGATTACCCACCGCAGTTCCTCGTGCGTGTTGGGAGCGATATGAACATGGGCTTCTCCATCCGGCGGAGATGGCGCGGTCCCCGCACCGTCCTCGAGTGGGTCCCCCATGACTGGTTTCAGAGCATCGATTGTTTCCCGTACTGGTGCGTCGGCAGCTTCGTCTCCGGTGGTGCCCAGGACGACGGCGCACCAGCCCCCTTCCGCCAGGGCTCCCAGCAAATCCATCTGGGACGGGCTGACCCGGCGCGGCAGGAAGAAGACGATCTGCCCCAGGTCTTGCAGAGCGGGGGCAGCGGCGTTGCGGACGGCGGCGGCGGCGGCGGCCGTCAGGTCCTCCACGTCGTACCAGTCCTGCCCGGTAGCCTTCCGGTATCTTCGGAAAAGCCGCGCCACCGCTCCCGAAACACCGCCCTCCGCTTCCAGAGCGTCCCGCGCAGCCTCGTCCAGGCGGCGAATCTGGTTGAAGGATGCCCGCAGGCTGTCCTGGGTGCTGCGGTGGTCCCTTACCGGGGCCAGGGGGCCGTCATCCCCTTCCAGGACCTGCCGCAGCAAGATGCTCTGCAACACCGCGGTGAGCGGCCGCTTTCCGGCCAGTTGTACCGCTCCCAGCAGCTCCGCCAGCATTGGCAGTTCGATGAACCTGACATTGGCGAATCCCCGCCGCCCCAGGTCATGGCGCAGGCTCAGGCTGGCATACCGGGACGGCGCCGCCACCGTAACCGGGGCCAGGGGGTCTCCGTTCTTGGCAGAGCCGACCAGGTCCCACAGCGCCTCCCGCAAGGAAGGCGACTGGCGGCCCACTACCAGGCGGCCACTGGAGGGGAGGCCCTCACTCCCGGCGCTGCTGCGGTCCATCGTATTCCCGTTCCCAGTATTCCTGTGCTACCACTTCCGCGTAGTCGCTTTCGTACCGTTGCAGCCGCCCCTGGCGCACCTGCTCGTCCAGGGAAGGGCGCTGGACCCCCACCGGGTTGGTGGGAGCATAGCCAATGACTCCCTCCGCTTCCAGGCCCTCCAGGTCGGCGTCCGTGTACCCGAGAATCTCGGCAAATACCAGCCGGTTGTGTTCCCCCATGACCGGCGCAGCCCTGCCGGACACGGCGGGAGTCTCGGACAGCTTCCAGGGACGGCCGGCGTAGGGAAGGCGAGCCATCCCCGTGCTGGGATGGTGCGGCACGACCTCGTAGAAATTGCGTTCCTTGAGGTGGGGATTGAACAACAGGTCCTTGCTGTCCAGCACCGCTCCTGCCGGCACCCCTCTGTTTTGGAGCGCATCCATCAGCCGGTGGGAGTCCCAGTCACGGGTCGCTTCAGCCAGGTATTCGTCCAGGGCTTCCCCGTGCTGCCGCCGGTCCAGGGGGGTGGCGAACCGGGGATCTCCCAGCCACCGGGGTCTTCCCAGGACGTCGCACAGCGCGGACCATTCCGCGTCGCTGGCCACGGCGATAACGCACCACCGGTCGTTGCCCCGGCAGGGGTAGCACCCGTGGGGCGCCATCACCGGGTCTTCATTGCCCATGCGGGGCCGGACCCGGCCGTTTACGGTGTAGTCCAGCAACGCCTCCGGGACGGTGGCGCTGGCCGTTTGGGTCTGGGACACATCGATGAACTGTCCCTCCCCGGTCCGCAGCCGGTGCATCAGGGCCGTCATGACGGCGAAGACGGTGTGCTCCCCGCCCGTGTAGTCAGTATATGGAATCTCCGACATGACCGGACCGCCGTCCGTGTACCCGGTCATGTAGGCCAGCCCGGACGCCCCCTCCGTCGCCGGACCGGTGGCCCCGAAGTTGGCCCACGGGCCGTCGTAGCCGTAGCCGGTGGAGGACACCATGATGATGTCCGGCTTGATGCGCCGGAGGTCATCGTACTCCAGCCGGAAGTTCTTGATTACCCGGGGGGTGAAGTTCTCGGCAAAGACGTCGCTGACCGCGACCAGCTCCCGGAGGATCTGGAGGCCCCGGGGCTGGCCCAGGTCCAGGGTGATGCCCAGCTTGTTGCGGTTCTGCTCGTAGAAGTTGGCTGCCCGGTTCCAGAACTCCCCGTCCACATCGTTCCGGTACAGGGAATCGGAGCGATAGCTCTCCAGGCGCTGGCAGGACTCCAGGCGTATCACCTGCGCCCCCATGTCCGCCAGCAGCTTCATCGCATAGGGGATGGCAATCAGCTGGCCCATTTCGATCACCCGGACACCGGCGAGGGGACTGCTCATGCTCAGATTACCTCCATTGCCCGGAGCTGCACGATGTCCTCTTCCGAATACCCCAGGCGGTCATGCAGCACTTCCCGGTTGTCCTGCCCCAGGGTTGGGACCGCCCGCCGCGCTTCCCAGGGAGTGCCGCTCATCAGGAAGGGAGCGCCGGGGAACTTGACGCTGCCCATCTCCGGGTGTTCCAGGTCCACGAAATACTCCCTGGCCTCGAACTGGGGATTGGCCAGGACTTCTGCCGGAGAATCAATGACGCCGAAGATGAACCTGTGCTGGTGGGCCGCGTAGAACATCTCCTGCTTCCTCCTGGACTCGAACACCCGGTCCAGGATATCTCCCAGCTCTTCGGCGTTGGCCAGGCGTGCCGAGGCGCTGCTGAACTTTTCATCGTCCAGCTCCGGCGCGTCCAGAAGCTCCACCATCGCTCCCCAGTCGACCCGGGAAGACACGCCGGGGTTGGGCAGGATGTACCCGTCGGAAGCGGCCCGCAGGCGGGTCAGGTCGCCGCTGTGGTTGGGCTGACGCCGCCGCACCCCTCCAAAGTAGGTGTAGTTGTTGGTGACGTCCCGCAGGGCCGACGCGATGCTTTCCTGTATGGATACGTCCACGTGCTGTCCCTGCCCGGTCAGCCGCTGGTGGTAGAGGGCCATGAGCACGGCGGATGCGGTGTTGGTTCCCGCCTTGAACTGGGCCTGGCTGAAGGCATGTTTCAGGGGCTCCCGGTCGTAGGCCCCGAAAATGTACATCAAGCCGCCCAGCGCATACTCCACGATCTCAGTAGCCTTGTAGTCTCGGTAGGGCCCGGTCTGCCCGAAATTGGAAATCGAGGCCATCACCAGCCCGGGGTTGACCTCCCGCAGCGCCGCGTAGTCCAGTCCCAGGGATGGCATGACCCTGGGGGAAAAGTTCTCCACCACCACGTCCGAGTCCCGCACCAGCTCTTTGACTATTTCCTGGCCCAGCCGGGACTTAAGGTTCAGGGTGATGCTGCGCTTGCTGGTGTTGAGGTACAGGAACAGGAGGCTCTTTTCCGTTTCAGGCTCGTCGTGGTAGAAGGGCGGCATTCGGCGGGCCGGGTCTCCCTCCGGACGTTCCACCTTGGTGACCTCCGCGCCAAAATCGGCCAGCAGCTTGGTGCAATATGGCCCGGCAATGTGGTGGGTAAGGTCCAGCACCTTCACCCCTTCCAGCGCTCCTGCCGTCAACTTGCCCTCCATGGTCAACCCGATTTCCGGCCGCCGCCTCCGTGCGGTGGCTTCCCTCCCCATTGCCGCTCCCTATTGTAATGTCTTCGCCAGGATTCCACCTGCCCCCCAACCCCTTTCAACATGACGATTGCCAAGTCCCTGTCCGGCCAATTGCAACTCCCGCCACCTGTTTCCCCATCATCCCCGCGTATACCCCGCCCAAACCGGCAGCAACTCCAGATTTGATAACGGGTGAGGGAAAGCCCGGTCCAGGACTCCCGGCGCCGGCATCACATCCGGCAAGCCCCTCCAACCGGGATGGCGGTATTCTTCGCCCGCGTCCCCCTGGGTGTATACTCCGTGCCTATACATACGGGACATTCCCACCATAACCGCCACTTTTTGTCGAAACGGCCCTCGTTCCAGACCCGTCCCTCCCCGGTTCACGGTTTCAATGATCTCAAGAAAGCAAGTGCATTACGCCTGGATCATCGTAGCCATCGCCGCGGCTATGGGGTTCATCACCTCTTCGATGCGGTTCGCGGCGGCGGCCCTGGTGCCCCACCTGAGCGACCCCGCCGCCGGATTCGGCTGGAGCTACGGCGCGATCAGCCTGGCCTTCAGCCTCCAGTGGATAGTGCTGGGGTTGGTGAGCCCCTGCGTGGGATGGCTGGGCGACCGGTACGGAGTCCGCCGGCTCTTCTTGTTGGGGGCCTTCATTTTCATAGCTGGCATGATGCTGACCGGCATCATGAGCAACCTGTGGCAATTCTACCTCTTCTTCGGCGTGGTCCTGGGAGTCGCCACCACCATTTTCACCGTGCTGCCGGTGTCCGGCGTCACCCTGTGGTTCAGGAAACACCTGGGGGCCGCCATGGGAGTCGTGTGGTCCTTCCAGGGAATCGGCACAATCGCCCTCCTCATCCTCATTGGCGCGGCCTTCGACCAGCTTGGAATGAGGTGGATCTTCTGGCTTCCCGGCATAGCGGGCGGTGTCCTGCTGCTATTGCTGGTCAGGTTCTTCCACAACGCACCCGCCGAGATCGGCCTGCGCCCCCTGGGCGACTTGGGAAACGAGCCGGTTGAAAAGCCCCGAAGAGACGAGGCCGCCAGGATAAGGGCCAGGGTGTTCCTCCAGCAGGCCCAGCGCACCCCCACCTTCTGGAACCTGATCGGCATCCACTACTGGGGATGCATGGGCCACAACATCATCAACATCTTGGTGGTGGCCATCGCCGTCGACCGGGGCCTGTCCCTCGGTGTTGCCGCCGGGATCCTGGCAGCCATACAGGGCGTTGGAGTCGTCACTCGGGGGGTCGTGCCGGTTGTGGCGGAAAGGCTGGGCTGCCGGACGATCTGGATCGTGGGCATGTCCCTGCAGGCTTTCCCGCTGCTCATCGTTCTCTTCTTCCACGACGCCTGGGCCTTCTACCTGTTCGCAGTCCTGCTCGGCATCGGCCAGGGCTGCGAGGTGCCCACGTTCCCCATCGCCAACCGGCAATATTACGGCAACGTCCCCCAGGGCAGCCTCTTCGGCTGGCAAAACCTGGGCAACGGCCTGGGCATGGGAATGGCCCCCGTGTGCGCCGGGTTCCTGTGGGACTTGACAGGTACCTCGGTGGCTCCCCTGATAATGTCCTTCAGCTTCAGCCTGATGGGACTCATTTCCGCCTGGATGCTGCCCTCGCCCCGGGCGAGGCTGATCCCCGACTGGGAGAGCCACTTGCCAGCCAACATCAGGGCCGCCGACTAGCGGGAGCCGCCAGGCCGCCCGGAAAGACCTGTTCTGACGTCCACGGTGAGGCTGCCATCCCCGCGCAGCAATACTGGAGATTGAGCGGGGACCTGGAGTAAACTTGCTCCCTAAGGACCTTCATTCTGGCGGGATTTCGGCGGGCTTGGCGGACCCGCCGGGGCCGCAATCCCCGGGCGCAAGTCTCTCCGCCGTTTACGCAATTTCCACATTAGAAAAGAGGAGGTCGGCCATGGTAGAAGCGGATGCGCGAATCTTGCTGGACTGGGATGCTCTGGAGGTCGGTGAGACCTTCGAGACCTTCGAGTACCTGCTGACCCAGGAGATGATCGACGCCTACCGCAAGGGAGTAATGGACCCGGAGGCCGGCTTCCCCACCATATCCCACAAGGTGGACGTGAAGCAGTACAACGCCAGGTACCGGGACGCCGGTTCGGTCAACGCCCGCTGCGCCTTCTATTGCTACAATCCTCCGGTCGCCGGCAAGATGATACAGGTAAGAGCCTGGATCGCCGACAAGTACCTCCGCCGGGGCAAGAACTACATCGTCACCGAGGCGGTATCGGTGGACGAGGACGGCAGGCTGATTGACCGGGTGATTACCCACGAACTGAAACAGCCGACGGAGGTGGGCAAGAAATGGGGGGGCTGATCCGCAGCTACGCCGCCGGGGATGAGCTGCCGCCCCTGGTGAAAGAAATGACCCAGGAGGCCATCAACCTCTTCGAAGGGAGCGCCGGGGAGTCCGGCCCGTCCCAGTTCACCGACGAGGAGACGGCCCGGGAGACCCTCGGCACCGAGGGGACGGTGGCTTCGGGAAGGATGTCCCTGTCCTTCGCCATCGAGATGCTGCGAAGGTTCTTCGGCAGCCAGGTGTACAATCACTCCGGCACGGTTGACCTAAGGTTCCTGAGACCGGTCCGCCCCGGCGATACCATAACCTTTACCGGGCAGATTGTCGGCGTGACCAGGGAGGTCAACGGAAGCCGGGTATCCGTTGAGTTGAAGGCGGAAAACCAGCGGGGCGACACCACGGGAGTAGGCCAGGGCAGCGCCGTGGTCCCCAACGCCTACCTGCCCCCCGATGAGTAGCTTGTGCTGGATTCGGATAACTCCACCCCGTTCCTGAAAGCCAGATGCACCGTGGCAAAGAGCAGAGAAACCCGGGATTCTGTTGAAAATTCAGGTTCTACAGGTTCTATAGGAGGGCGCAATGGCTGAATTACTAGGCATA
This sequence comes from uncultured Dehalococcoidia bacterium, assembly GCA_951812535.1. Taxonomy (GTDB): domain Bacteria; phylum Chloroflexota; class Dehalococcoidia; order Lucifugimonadales; family UBA3495; genus CATOSK01. The sequence continues at coordinate 294,561 of CATOSK010000006.1, forward strand.
GGATGTTCCCACGGCCCGATCATTCTGACTCCGCCCGAAGTGTGGGCCAAGGGCAGAGAGCGGCTGTTTGCACGGGTGCCCGGCTACGAGCCGCCCGCCCAGCTGCTGGAGGAACTGGGGGAGGACAACGGACTGAGCCAGGACATCAGCGACCAGAAAAAAGTCATGGAGTCGTTCCAGACCATGCGCGACCGCCTCCACGAGTGGGAACCGGACGTCCTGCTGGTCATCGGCGACGACCAGGCGGAGAACTTCTTGCAGGACAACCTTCCTCCCTTCTGCCTGTACACCGGCGCTGAAGTGGACGGCTATCCCTTCCAGCGGCCCGCGGCCCGCACCAACCTGTGGAACGCCGACCCGGAGACGAAGTTCTCCTTCCATTGCCCCAGGGAGTTCTCCAGGGACCTGCGCAACCACCTGATCCGGGACGGGTTCGACATGGCCTCCTCCAGCGCTCTCAAGGGCTGGGACTGGGGCCTGGCCCACGCCATCATCAACCCGCTGGTGTTCCTGGACCCGGAGGGCAAATTCCCGCTGCTCCCCCTGTTCGTCAACTGCTACGGGGAAGAAGCCGGGCCCGACTACCCGCCGCGGCCCACCCCCAAGCGGTGCTACGAGCTGGGACAGGGCATCCGTCGGTTCCTGGACACCAGGGACGAACGGGTCGCCGTGGTCGCGTCGTCCAGTTGGTCCCACAGTTTCCTGGCCCACAAGTTCCAGTGCCGGTCCATAGACATCGACACCGACCGGCGGTACTTGGAACTCGTGCGGAAGGGCCAGGGGAGCAAGCTGGCCCAACTGACCCCCGAGGAGATCCAGGAATCGGGAGACCATGAAATCCTGAACTGGATCATCGGCTTGGGAATCCTCGGCGACATCCCCGCCGAAATCGTCGACGTGCGGGAGTCCCAGACCCAGCTGGCCTACCGGGTGGCGGCTATCTGGGACTGACGCCTTCCTTTCGTAGCTGCATCAACCTGGAATCAGCGTTCCGAGCTTGCTTCCGGAGTTGAATCGAGACATCCGGCGCGCTTGGGGCGGTCCCTACTGCGGGCGGGCGGGCTCGTCAGTTGTACCGTTCAGACCAGGAGGTCAGACCAGGAGGCCAACCGGGGGCGCCATGCCTCCAGCCCGCCGCTGGCTTGCCGCGTGAATCCGCTTGCCGGAACGCGCCGTATTCATTGACAGTGCGCGCGTGCCGGACGTATCATCGCTGGACTTCAACACATGACTGCAGTTTTTGTAAGTTTTTGTAATTGACAGTGCGCGCATGCCGCACGTATCATCGCTGGACTTCATACACAGGATCGCAGTTTTTGTAAGTTTTTGCATACGTACCCGGAACCTCGGACCAACGGGGTTGGAACGGGCTCCTGCCTCGGGAAGAAACAGTGACCTGTGATAAACGGACTTGCGAACATGCTGGGCGCCTTGGGTAGAGGACTAATCAGACCTTTCGTGGTGCTTCCGGTCCTGGCGGCGCTGGGTATCGCCGTTGGCGTAATCCTCGCCGTCAACGTATACCCCGGCAAGCCGCAGATCGGAGTTATCAGCCTCCCTTTTACCGTCATTAACGAAGACTCTGCCTTCGTCATAACCAGCTACCTGGACTACGCCCGCCGCAATCCCGACATCAAGGCGGTGGTCATCACCTTGAGCAGCCCTGGGGGAGGGGCGGCTTCCAGCGAGCGGCTTTACCTGGAAACCCGTCGCCTTCGGGAAGAAAAGCCCGTGATAATGGTGATGAACGGCCTGGTGGCCAGCGGCGGGTACATGATGGCCATGGGCACCAGCCACACCTACGTCAAAACGTCATCGCTCGTAGGGAACGTGGGCGTCATCGCCGGCTCCAATCCCTTCCTGCCCTTCGTGCCCCCTGAATTCATCGTGGTGACCGGAAAGTCCAAGCTCGCGGGAGCCACCCGGAGGGAATGGATCGGCTTGGTGGACCTGCTCAAGCAGAGTTTCGTCCAGATGGTCGTGTCCGAGCGTGGTGAGAAGCTGGCGGTTTCCCCCGAAGAACTGGCGGAAGGCAGGCTGTACTCAGGCATTGAGTCGGTCCGGCTGGGCCTCGCGGACGAGATCGGGGACGATTCCGCGGCCATCGAAAAGGCCGCCAGCATGGCCGGCATCTCGAACTACGAACTGCTGGATGTGAATACCGAGGTCAACCGGATATTCGTCCAGAAGATCCGGCGCATATTCGCCGAGTCCGACTCCGGAGAGGTGGACGGGATACTTTCGGCGGCCCTCGGCATGCCCTACGGTTCGCCGGACGTTCCCGGCGTCGCTGCTGCCGGCCCGGGTGCTTCCCAATCGGGACGGACCGAACCGGTCACCCTGATGGAGTTGAACCGGCTGGCGGTTACCGGGGCTCTGACCCACCCCGAAGGGGACCCGTTCCCCGAACTGCCGCTGGAGATCAAGCCCCCCGAAATCTACTACCTCTACACCGGGTATACTGGCGAGCCCGAACCCGGGGATCCGACAGCCCTTGACACTCCTTAAAGTTCTCTTCTACCTGCTGGTCCCGGTGGCGGCGGCTGTTGTGGTGTTTGTCGCCTGGCTTTTTTATTTTAAGCCGGGGTCCGCGTACAGCCCCCCGGAAACGGAGATCTTCCCCTTTAAACAGTTGACGGTAAACACTCCGGTCAACGGCCAGGTGGAGTTCACCGATTCTCCCCGGGTCGGGGTGGCCCGGGGTACGCTGTTGGTGGACCACGCCCACCGGAACATTCTCCTGCCGGGAGAACTGACGCAACTGATTTCCCGGGTGGCCGACCGGGGTTTTGCCGTGGAATATCTGGACCCGCCGGATCGGAATTCCACAACCAGATCCTCGGCCGCGCTCAATGCCAAACTGGCCGAGGCCAGCAGCCTCCTCATCGTGTCTCCTTACCAGTCCTTCAACCGGGAAGAGGTGTTCGCGGTCCAGAAATTCCTGGAGCGCGGCGGCCGGGTCCTGGTGGTGGCGGAACCTTCCCGCCCCAATGACGTCAACAGCATCGCCGGACCCCTCGGTCTGGAGTTCCAGCCCGACTACCTGTTCAACTCGGTTGATTACGACCTCAACTTCCAGAACATTATTGTCCGGCAGTTCCAGCCCCATGAGATAACGTCCGGGTTGGACGAAATCATCCTCCACTCCACCGGGACGGTCACCTCCGCCGGCTCTGGTCTGGCCTTCACCGACGAAAACACGGAATCGTCCCTGTACGGAAAGGGTACCGGCGCGTCCCCCATCGCCACCGGCGAGAACCGGAACGTGGTCGGCGTCTACGACCTGACCTTCATGGTGCCGCCCAACAACCTGGTTGCCGACAACAACCGGCTGGTTTCCAATCTGGCCGACTTTCTTACCGGAAGCCAACGGGAGTTTGAGCTGGCGAACTTCCCGGACTTCTTCGAAGGAAGTGTGGATATCGTCCTCGGGGATTCCTCCCTGATCTCCCAGGGCACTTCTCTCCGCCACTCCCTGGGAAAGCTGCAGGTGAACGCGCAACTTAGGGAAGAGGAAGACCTGGCGGCGGACACCGTGTTCCTGGGACTGTTCGACCATGCCGAGCAGGTTGCGGTCTACCTGGAAGCCAACGGCATCAGGGTCGATGGGGAAATCAGCCTTCCCGGAGCTTCCGGCGTCTCCAGGGAGAAGACAGCCGTCGTAGCGCTGTTCCAGACCGGCGACCGGCAGGTCCTGTTGATTCTGGGAGACACGGCAAAGACCGTTTCCAGCGCCATATCCAAGGTGACGGCAGGCACTCTCCAGCAGGGATTGGTCAACGATTCGGTAGGGGTGTACAAGACACAATGAGATTGAAGACTTGCCTGCTGCGGCTAATGGCCTGTGGCGTTATCGCGGTCCTGTTCGTGGGATGCGCCGAAACGGCCCCTCCTGCGGAGGGCCTCCCTTCCCGGGAAAGCGCCGCACCGGCTCCAACCCCGGTGCCGCCCTCCGCCATAGCGTCGGCCAACGAGTTTGCCGGGGCCCAGGCCGATATCCAGGCCGGCTGGGATGCCTACCATCAGCAGTTCGACTCGTGGCGCGCCGGCTTGACCTCGTGCAGCAGGAACGCCGCGGAGACGAGCCTGCGGGGGTTGGCCTCTGATGCCGCCGGCATTTCGTCGCTTGCCCTTGACCTCCCCAGGTCGGCGGACACGCGGGCCCTGGCGGACCTGCTCGTGGAGGCCAGCGAGGGGGAAGAAACCGCCTTCCGGCGCCTGAGCATCCAGTGGCAGCCTGGCACAGTCTCGCTTTTTGAGGCGGTGGATGAGGCCCGATTCGCCTCCAACGCCGCCCAAACCTCCGTCGCCGACGGCCTGTACGACCTCACCTTCATTGACCCCGACATCCAGGACACTCTCGACGAATTCTCCTCGGAGTTCGAGAAGGTCGCCGACGAGTGGGCCGACCTGGAGAACGACTACGCAGAAGTCCGCGACGGGCAGGACACGATGTCGGCTGAGGAGTCCATCGATGGCCTTAACGGTGTTGTGACGGGCCTTGAAGGCGTCAGGGGTGACATTGAAGACCTGCCCTCGTCGGCTGTTACCGACCGTCTGGTCAAGGACATGTTGGACGCCGTTGACGACCAGATTGACGCTCTGCAGTCGCTCATCGACGATTTCGAGGGGGGCGACAGCAAGGAGGAGGAAACCTCTTCCAGCCAATCGGCAGACAAGTCCGGGCAGCCTTTGACCCGCCCGTCCCTGTTCATCTCTCCGCCCACGCCGCCGGGAACCCGGGGTGGCAGTCCGTTGCCCAGCTCCCAGGGGCAGGATCCCGGTCCGCAGATTCAGGCCGACCCGCCCGATGACCCGCCCGAAGGTACTCCGGAAGGAGAAGAACCGCCTCCGCCTGCGACCCCGACTCCTGCCCCGGACGGCGGGAACGGCGCAGGCGCTGCCGATGTCTCCTTTGATGACGCCGACGACGCCTTTGCCGACGCGGAAGGTGTGCGGTCCGATGTTCGGATCAGGATTAAGGAGATCATGGACAACCCAGACGAGGGGCTGGATATAGACCTGGAAAGCGTGAAGGAGTTTGAAGCGGCCTATGGGGGGCTGGTCAGCGCGTGGGACCGGTTCCACACCAGCTACACCGGCTGGCGGGCCACGGATGGCGGCTGCGACCGGGAACAGGTCGCCGAGGCCCTGGCCGGGTTCTCCGAAACTCTGGGCGGGATCGCCTTCGCCGTGCGGGCCCTGCCGCGGGACTCCTTCTTGAGGCCAATGGGGAACGCGCTGAACGATGCCGTTCAGCAGGAACAGGAAGCGCTGCGGGTGCTGGGGTACGACTGGCGCCCCTTCAGCACCGACGCCTTCCGTGCTTTCGACGAGTCCCGCAGCAGGTCACTGGAGCTGCGCCGCGAGACCGAGGTAAGGGTTGACGAGCTTCTGACTCGCTTCGGCAGCGGCTAGCCCCGGACTGACATCTTCAATGACATCAACCGGCCTGCGAGTAGTCATCGCAGGCCGGTTTCAGTTTCGGTCATGGGTTTCTTGCAATGCGGGATGCGGAGCAGCTAGGCCCCGGTGATGACTTGCTCGCATACCTCCGCCGCCTGCAGGATTTCGGGAAGAAGGGCGGTTTCCTCCCTGGTGTGAAACCCGCGAACGCCGATGCCCACGGGCAGGGCGGCGATGCCCCGCTCGAAGAACACGTTGGCGTCGGACCCGCCGCCGCTGGCCTCCAGCACCGCCTTCATCCCACATGCGGACAGGGCCCGCGCGATGGTATCCACGGCCGGGTTGTCCGCCCCCACGCTGTACGAGCGGTAGGCGTTGCGGATGTCCAGGCGGATTTCGGCCCCGGGAAACCGGGCCCCAACCTCATCGCAGACCTGCCGGAATTCGCCGGTGACCCGTTCCAGCTTGTCCCAGTCCCGGCTGCGGATTTCGCCATCTAGGAAGGCCTCCTCCGGGACGACGTTGCGCTTCAGGCCGCCCTCCAGCCGCCCGACGTTGGCGGTGGTTTCGGCGTCGATGCGCCCCAGGGGAAGGCGGGTCATGATGTGCCCGGCAATGACCAGGGCGGAGATGCCCTTTTCCGGTTCCAGCCCGGCATGGGCGGCCCGGCCCCGGATGGCGGCCTGGACGATGTTCTGGGAGGGGGCGGATACAGTGATGCGGTTGACGGCTCCCTCGCCGTCGAAGACAACGCCCCGGCGGGCGGTGAGAAGTCCCATGTCCATGTTGCGGGCGCCGTTCAGCCCTCCCTCCTCCGCCCGGCTGAAGGCGATCTCCACCGGCAGGTGCGGGCGGCCCGATTCCACCACCGCGGTCAGCGCCTCCAGGATGATGCTCACGCCGGCCTTGCAGTCTCCGCCCAGGATGGTGCTGCCGTCGGAACGCAGGACGTCGCCGTCCAGCACCGGGTTGATGCCCCTGCCCGGTTCGACGGTGTCCAGGTGGGCGGAGAGCATCAACGGCTCCCCCGCCCCGGGGAGCCGCGCGATGACGTTCTGGAAAGAGTCATGCTCCACGGCGCAGCCCAACGAACGGAGTCGGGAAGACACCTCCGCGTCCATGGCGTCCTCTTCCCCGGTGGGGCTGTCGATGCGTATCAGGTCCATGAGAGTCTGGACGAGGCGTTCCCGGTCAGCCACGACGGCCTCCTTCATACATAGCCAGGGCAAGCCCGGCGGATAATTTGAGCCAGTGTAGGGTACGCCAGTATAGGGTACGAAGGAAGGGCTTAGAAGTGGCCCAGGATGCCTGGAGCACAAAAAGAAGGGGAAGAGCTCAAGCTCTCCCCCTGAATGTCTTATCGCTGGACCCTCCTGTCGGTTGTCCGGGTGCGGTCACTCTTCCGGCTCCCGCCCCCGTGTTTCCTGGTGGGCCCTTTCAGCCGTCTTGGCATCGGTCAAGGCCTGCACCTTGGAATTCCGCCACGGTCCCACCGGGATGATGCACTGTCCCACTCCACCCTTCACCTGGATGTATCCCTGGAACCTGGCGGGCTTCCGGCGCGATTGACGAATGCCGGCGGTTACTGCGCGGTCTTTGAGCCACATATCGCCGCTCCTGGTCGAGACGTCACCGCCGCCGCCCCGCAGCCCCACGCTTATTGGCAACCTTTATTGTTAACGGTAAATCAACCCAGGGGCTAATCTACATAATCATTATAGCATATTCTGATATTAGGCGGGTTGTGGCGGGGTTGGGGTTGCGCCTGTCACGGGAGAAATGACCCCGCGCTCCCCGCCGTCCAGGCCCCTTGGAGGGTGTGTGAGAAATCTGTTTAACCTGGTCGCCACGACTGAATTACCGTCAACTCAGTTCCTTCCCCCTTGACGGGGGAAGACCTGCCCCCGCGTAGGCGGAGGTTAGGATGGGGGTGAGAACTCGATTCTCACACACCCTCTTGGACAAGTCGCCCAATCGGAGCCGAAAGCGGCGGCTTCCGGGCAGGCAGGCTGCTCCTTGCCAGACCAGGGGCCGGTGGTTATGATTCCGGCAGTCCCACGCCTCCCGGCCCGGCCACAGGAGGCGGTTCTTTCCGGGGCCCGGGTTTCCCCATACTTTATTGCAGGAGGTCTTGCCATGGTTGCCAGGAAAGGCTCGGCGGTGATGATGGTGTTCGTGGACATCGACGCAGAAATGGATGCGGACTTCAATGCCTGGTACGACCAGGAGCACATAGGCGACCTGCTCAGTATGCCCGGCTTCCTCAACGCGGGCCGTTACCAGGCCCTAAAGGGCGGGCCCCGTTACCTGGCCTGCTACGAGCTGGAGTCGGCCGAGGCCCTCCAAACCCCGGAGTACCTCAAGTTCCGCAACGAACCCACGGAATGGACGCGGAAGATGTCCCTGTCGGTAAACGGCCGCAGCTATGTCCGCAACATCTGCACCCAGATCTATCCCCAGGAGATCGACCCCAACGGCACCGGGCGGACGATGGCCCCGGCCCTGCAGGTCGGGCGGATGGACGTTCCTGCGGATATCGAGGACAAGTACAACGAGTATTACGACACGGTGCGGACGCCGGCCAACCTGGAGGTGCCGGGGTGCATCGCGGTTCGGCGGTACCACGTGGTGGAAGGCAGCCCCAGGTACACCACCATCTACGAGTTCGAGCATGAGAAGGTCCCCGAGACCGCGGTGTGGAACCAGCGCCGGGGCGAAGACCGGATGCATGAATACATCGGCGGCACCTACGGACACGCTCCCGGGTCGCCGGGCGTGTACCGCCGCATCCTGCCGGCCCGGTCCTTCTGATACACCGATGCCCGTCCCTCTTCGGGCCTGAAATCCCTCATCAAATCTGAAGAAGGAAAGCCCCCGGTGGTCAGCCGGGGGCTTTTTCTTGTCCTGCCTTGACCTGTCGGACCGTTGGCCCGCGGGTTGGCTGGCGGGTTAGCTGCCGGATTAGAAGGGGGACAAGTCGTTGTGCTCGTCCTCGTCCCCGGAGAACCCGTTGCCGTTGCTGGTGGGCCGGGGGATCCCCGTAGGCTGGGCCGGCAGCTGGGGGGCTGGCGTCTGGGACTTCTCCGCCGCCAGCTTGTCCGGGGAGACCACCTGGGCCAGGATGAAGTTGGCCACGTCCCGGCGCAGCGGTTCCTTCATGTCGCAGCTCCGCAGGTAGCCGAAGTCCGGGTCCAGTTGGTCGATAAGCTGCTTGATCCGGGTCTGGCCGTGGCGGCTGGCCACCAGGTACTCGACGGTCTGGGGGTCCCGGCCCATCTCCTTCTGCTGCTCCCCCAGCTCTTCCAGTTCCTGCTCGTAGTCCATCTGGTCCACGACGCCCATGGCGTGAACTGCCGCCTTGCGGTGGTTGTCGATTTCTTTCAGCGCCGAGTACAGCGAAAAGACCAGCCTGGACACCGTGTCCAGATTGGCCGGAATGGCGCCCTGTTTTTCGGAGGCGGCCAGAATTTCCTGCTCGGCCAGGTCCAGGGCGTTGCGCCGGTTAAGCTCCCGTTCCTCCTGCCGCTGGATCTTGGCAATCCTTTCCCGCAGCCCCGGGGCCTGGGACGCCAGTTGCTCCAGCCGGCTCACTTCCTGTGCGGCTTCCTCGGCCCGCCGCAGTTGTTCCTCGAGCGTCGAAGTGTTCAGGTCTACCATACTCTGTCTCCTTAGGTTTCGTAGTGGATTCTCCCGCGCGCCAGGGGATGAGCCCCTGGACCGCTCTCCAGCCGCAGCCCCTGCCAGCAGGGGCAATGGTCATAGGACGATTGCGGTTCGCCCCGGCGCCGTTATCCGGCGGCGCTTGGACTGGTGGCCTGGCCACGGGGATTGGGCAAGTCTTGCCGGTCTTGCTTGCCAGTCTTGAAGGAGGGCGTTGCAGCCGGGGAATTTCACTCCCCGGGTCACCTCATCCACCGCATCACATCCACCTGTCGGGACCTGTTCCAGGGAAACGGCTCCGCAAGAACCTGGGAAGGCCGACCAAATGGTCAGCAGGGCCGTCCGTTGGGCGCCCTATCTATCGCAGGCTCGTTGAAAACCATTAAAGCGTACCGTCTTCCGGCGGTTCAAGAGATTTGTCAACGGGAATTGGGGAATATTCGACGGATATGTAAAGCGGCCGCCGGCCCACCGGGCATTCGTGCCCCAACATCGTGCCCCAACATCGTGCCCCAACAATGGGAGCGGCGCGTTATAATGCCCCGGTCACACCCACATCCACCCGACCAAGTCAACCTGCCCAAGTCAACCTGCTAAGGAGGGTTCTATGCCCATTGTGCAACTGGCTCCCGAGCTGGAGCAGATAATTTCGTCCGATGCTGAGATCAGGGAGCTGGGCTCCGGGTTCGGCGGGGACCAGGGTCCGGCGGAGGGGCCGCTGTGGTGGCACGAGGACGGCTATCTGCTGTTCAGCGACATCCAGAACAACTGCCGCATGAAGTGGTCGGAATCGGCGGGCCTGACAGTGGCCCACGCCCCCACCAACCGCTCCAACGGACTGACCCGCGACCTCCAGGGGAGGCTGCTGGCCTGCGAGCACGACAGCCGCCGCGTAACCCGCACCGGCGACGACGGCAGCATCACCGTCGTCGCCAACAGCTTCCAGGGACGCCAGTTGAACCGTCCCAACGACGTGGTGGTCAAGTCCGACGGAAGCATCTACTTCACAGATCCCTGGACCCACCGCCGTCCCCGGGAGCAATGGGAACTGACCTTCTCCGGGGTCTACCGGGTGTCCCCCGACCTGGGCGCCCTGACCCTGCTGGTGGGGGACTTTCTCACCCCCAACGGGCTGGCCTTCACCCCGGATGAAAGCCTGCTCTACGTCAACGACAGTCGGCGGGGGCACATCCGCGCCTTCACCGTCGCTCCGGACGGCACCCTGGACCTGTCCACGGATCGGGTGGTGGCCGATCTGTCCGGCCCGGAGCCGGGCATTCCCGACGGGATGAAGGTGGACGTCGAGGGGAACATCTACTGCGGCGGTTCCGGCGGGTTGTGGATCATGGACTCCTCCGGGAAGCACCTGGGCACGGTGGTCCACGGCCAGCCTGCCACCACCAACCTGGCCTTCGGCGGCGGCGACTGGAAGACCCTGTTCTTCACCACCCGCACCACGCTGGGCAGCGTCCAGTGCAAGATCGCCGGGATTCCCGCTCCAACGGACCGGTAACCAGACGTCCCGGCAACCAGCCCGCCCGGCAACCAACCGCGAATCTGCGAAGGGAGGTTAAGCCATGCCCATCGAGAAGCTTTCCAATGAACTGGACCGCCTGGTTTCCGCCGATGCGGAGATAAAGCACCTGGCAGACGGCTTCGGCGGCGACAATGGGCCCGCCGAGGGGCCGGTGTGGTGGAAGGACGGCGGCTTCCTGCTGTTCAGCGACATTCACAACAGCCGGCGGATGAAATACACGCCGGAAGGGGAGCTTTCCGTCTACCGGGAGCCGACCAACCAGGCCAACGGCCTCACCCGCGACCCGTCGGGGCGGCTGCTGGCCTGTGAGCACCTGTCCCGGCGGGTGACCAGGGAGGAGCCTGACGGGAGCATTACGGTGGTTGCCAGCAGCTACCGGGGAGGACGCCTGAACCGTCCCAACGACGTTATCTGCAAGTCCGGCGGCAGCATCTACTTCACCGATCCTGGCTTTCCCACTCCGGGGTTGGACCTAGACTACAACGGCGTGTTCCAGGTGTCGCCGGACCTGGGGACCATCACCCTGATAGTCTGGGACTTCGCCCGTCCCAACGGGCTGGCCTTCTCGCAGGACGAAAGGGTGTTGTACATCAACGACAGCCGGCGCCGGACCATCCGGGCTTTCGACGTAGAGCCCAACGGGATGCCCGCCCTGGCCTCCGACCGGCTGTTTGCCGACCTGTCTGGGGATCGTCCGGGTAACCCGGACGGGATGAAGGTGGACCAGGAAGGGAATGTGTACTGCGGCGGTTCCGGCGGAATCTGGGTGATGGACCCCGACGGAAACCACCTGGGGACAATTGTCCACGGTTACCCGGGCACCACCAACATGGCCTTCGGGGGCAGCGACTGGAAGACCCTCTACTTCACCACCCGTCACACCCTCGGCAGCGTTCCGGTGAACGTGGCGGGAGTACCTGTCCCTTCGCCGGGGGCGTAGCGCGCCCAACGGACCGGGTTGCGTGTTAATATCCAAGCAGGGTCCGGTGCTGCCTCGGCGCTACTGGACTGACTGGATGGAGACCATAAAATGGAGACCATAAAAAAGGAACGGAGGACATTATGAAACTGTTGAGACTGTCCCGCATCGACCAGGAACCCATCGCAACCGCCACCCCCATCGAGGGCTGGACCGGCGGCGAGGTGAGCCGCACCCGCCAGCCGCTGCTTCCCGAGGGGGCCAGCGAGTGGTTTAGCAGCAGCGTGGTCAACTTCGGCAAGGGCTGCACGACCGGCTGGCACACCCACGCCACCGACCAGCTGTTGGTCATCACCAGCGGTAACGGCATCGTCGCCAACGAGCACGAGTCCCACCATGTCAGCGTGGGCGACGTGGTCCAGATCTTGCCGGGGGAGAACCACTGGCACGGCGCCAGGGCTGACTCGTCCATGGGCCACATCACCATCACCGGTATCGTGCGCTAGGTGACGGCTATCCTTCTGCAGTTCCGGCGGAGCGGGCCCCTTGAGCTCTGAAGAAGCCCGCTCCGGCTCCCCTGGCGAGGCCGCATCCGGGGCCACCCGGGAAACTTCCCGGGCGGCCCGCAATGCTCTTTATGGAGCCGCAGTTGGAGCCGTAATCCTGCTGGCGGGCGGCGGGCTGATCCTCTTGGGAAACCTGGGATTCCTGGGAGAGTCCTTCACCACAAGCGGATTTCTCCGCAAGTACTGGCCCATCATCCTGGTCTGCGTGGGCCTGTGGCGGTTCGCCGCCGACGGGTACCGGCTGGGCTGGAAGTCCGGCCCGCTGCTGGCCGTGGGCGCGGCGATGCTGTGTTACAACCTGGGCTGGGTCCGCCTGAATCCCCGGTTCATGGTTCCGCTGTCCCTCATCGCCCTGGGTGGGCTGGTGCTGTTCACCATCCGGCGGGCCTACCGCCGGAACTGACCCACGTGTGGGAGGGGCCTCGGCTATAATGGAAAGGTCTCCCAGTCCCACAACTCCCGGAGGACCACCGTGGCTGTCAAACTGAAGCACTACGAGCAGGAATGGCTCGATGAATACCAGGAAGCCCTCCGGCAGAAATACGCCGGAGTGTTCGACCGGCTGTTCACCTTCGACCGCACCGACAGCTCCATGCCACTCCCTGAGTACATGGTGAACGTGGTGGTCATCCTGAAAAAGGGAGACCGAGAGACCCTCGAAGACATCAACTATCTGGCACATGATCTGGCCTTGTTCACCGAAGCCTTTCCTTTCGTCCTGGTCTATACCGAAGAGGACTGGCAGCTCCGCAAAAAGGAACACAGGATACCGTTTCTGAGGCAGCCGACGGAGGAATAGGCGCATCGTTAACCAGAACGCTTCGGAAGGATGGCGGCGCGCCTCCGAATGTTTAGGAGCCGCCCGCGTGTGCATGGATGCAGGTTTTTACGCGGATGCAATTTCTCGCGCATATTACGCGATGATGCACGGCGCCCAAGCCGCTCTCGGGTTCCACCAAGTGCAAGTACAAACCCACCGCGGAATAGCTAATCAATTCGGCCTTCATTTTGTAAGGGCCGGTCTGGTTGAAAGGCAGTGGGGGATAAGTCTCCGACAAAGGCTTGACGCAAGGATGAGGGCCGACTACGACGTCATGGCAGTGTTCGACGAAGCGGATGCTGAACGGGCCTGCGAAACTGCCGCCGCTTTCCTCGACCGTATCCGGGCTCTGTTGGGGCAGGATATTCACGGGGAGAGTTCCGCCTCCGGGCACTGAGCCCATCTCAGTGACACCTCCTCGACACCTCCTCCTTGCCCATTCTCAAGACCTTGCGTTAAGCTCTAGCCCCGGCTCCCCACGCATTATGCGGGGCGTGGGAATCAATGAAAAGGAGAGCAACATGGACTTGGTGGAAGAGCAACTTCGCAACAGCAAGGTCATCGCCGTTGTGGGGCTGTCCGACAATCCCGACCGGCCCAGCTACGGGGTGTCCCGGTACATGCAGGAACAGGGCTACCGGATTATCCCGGTGAACCCGATGATCGAGGAAGCGCTCGGGGAGAAAAGCTACCCGGACCTGAAATCGGTGCCCGAACCCATCGACATGGTGGATATCTTCCGCCGGTCCGAGCTGGTGCCGCCGGTGGTGGACGAGGCCATCGAGGTGGGCGCCAAGTACATCTGGATGCAGGACGGCGTGGAACACGCTGAGGCCGCCGCCAGGGCCGAGGCCGCCGGCATCCCGGTCATCCAGAACGATTGAACCCTCCGACAGCACAAGCGCCGGTTCGGCGCGAACTAGAAATTACCCCACGCAGGCGAGGGAAAACGCATGGCGGCGCGGCCGGGACAAGCAGTCCCGGGACCACGGCCGGAAGCACCCTGCACCTTGACATTCACCCCCTGCGTGGTATGATCTATAATCATTCAAAGGTAGAAGTCGTTTACGAAAACCGCCCTGAAAGGGCGGCGACAAAGCGGCTTTTTCCTGTGTGACTGCGGGAAACCGTAGCCATAGCTCGACGGTCGGCGTCGATATGGGCCACGAGGAAATGAGCGGGTCTTGTCCGGGGAGCCGGACGGGTTCCCGGGATCGGCGTGACCCACCATCGCAAACCTGTCGAAAAGCGAATTAACCAAGGCAAAATTAAACAGGAGGACCGGAATGGCAGAACAAGATCTCGCATTAATGGCTCACCTGATGCGCCGCGCCGGGTTTAGTGCGTCGTATGAGGAACTGGAACAGCGGGCCGCCAAGGGATATGAGGCGACCGTCGAAGATCTCCTCAACCCGGAAAGCCAGCCCGACCTGGAAATGGACATCCTCGAGCGCCGGTTCATCGACTGGAAGGAAATGAACGCCCTGGAAATCAACCAGGCCTACCTGACCTACCGGATGATCAACACCGAGCGCCCGCTCCAGGAAAAGGTCGCCCTCTTCTGGCACGGCATCTTCTGCACCGGCAACTCGAAGTGCGAGCATGGCCGCCAGATCCAGCTCCAGTTGGATATGTTCCGCAACCAGGGCATGGGCAAGTTCGACGAGTTGCTCCGTGGCTTGGCCCGCGACCCGGCCATGGTGTTCTACCTGGACAACTGCATGAGCCACAAGGGAGCCATCAACGAGAACTGGGGACGTGAGCTCCTGGAGCTCTTCGCCATGGGCGTCGGCATGGACGATAAGGCCAACTACAGCGAGGACGACGTCAAGGAAGCCTCCCGGGCCTTCACCGGCTGGACCATCACCAACGCCATCCCCCGCTACCCCTACGGCCGCTACGAGGCCCAGTTCATCTACAACCGCTACGACCATGACGACGAAGAAAAGACCTTCCTCGGCGAGACCGGAAACTGGAACGGTGACGATGTCATCGACCTCATCTGCAAGCAGCCCTCCGCCGCCCGCTTCGTGGCCCGCCACCTCTACAACTTCTTCGTGGCCGACGAGGTGGAGGTCCCCGCCTGGCAGCGCACTCCGCCCCGGGACCCCCAGACCATCAAGATGCTCGAAGACATTTACTTCGACTCCGGCTACAACGTCGGCGAGATGATCCGGGCCCTGTTGAACTCCGACGCCTTCAAGAACGCCCGGTTCGAGAAGGTGAAGAGCCCCACCGAAGTCGTCATCGGCACCATGCGCCTGGTCAAGGACTTCACGTCTCCCAAGGTCGGCCTGCAGCCCCTGGCCAACAACATCCGCTACATGGGCCAGGACCTGATGAATCCCCCCACCGTCGAGGGCTGGCACACCGGCAAGGAGTGGATCGACAGCGGCACCCTGGTGGAGCGGATCAACTTCGCCGCCGACCAGGTGGGCAACATAAGCCTCCCCGGCGTCCAGGACATCATCAACCGGCTCGGCTCCGAGAACATAAGCGATCCCTCGGCCCTGGTCCACCGGTGCCTGGAAATGGTGGGCAGCTATGAGCTGGCCGGCGAGACCCTCGAGTACCTGATCGACCACGCCGCGAAGGCCGGCCCCGTCAGCCCCGGCACGGAAGACTACTCCAACCGCGTGGCTGAGATCCTGCAACTGATCGTGGCGACCCAGGAGTACCAGTTCGCCTAGGTGCCCCGGCCGATCCCAGAGACTCCATCACATAAAGGAGAACAGGAGATGACTTCCACCAAGAAAGACCCCGTGCTGGTAGTCCTTCAGCTGTCCGGCGGCAACGACGCCGTCAACACGCTGGTGCCCTACGGCGACCCCTTGTACTACGACCACCGCCCGGCCGTCCGCAGCCCGGAGGAACAGATCCTCAAGCTCAGCGACAAGGTCGGCTTCAACCCCAACATGGGCCCCCTGAAGAGGCTCTATGACGAGGGGAAGGTTGCGGTGATGCAGGGCATTGGCTACCCCAACCCCAACCGCTCTCACTTCCGCTCCATGGACATCTGGCACACCTGCGAGCCCGATGCCCAGGGGACCGAGGGCTGGCTAGGCCGCTCCATCCAGGAAATGGACCCCAACAAGGAGAACGTCCTGACCGGCGTCAACTTCGGACGCGGCCTTCCCCGCGCCCTCGCCGCCCCCGGCGTTCCCGTCGCCTCCGTCGGCAACCTTGCCACCTACGGCGTGCTGACCGGCATTGACGGCGAGGACCAGAGGGCCGACGCCCTCGACGTCTTCTCCCGCATCTACTCCCCCACCCTGGGACGGGGCATGGTCGTTGACTACCTGTCCCAGACCGGCATGGACGCCCTCAAGGGCGCCGACATCCTGTCCACCGCCCCCGAGTCCTACTCCTCGGCCGTGGAGTATGGCGACGACGTCGTGGGACAGTACATGAAGAACATCGCCCAGGTGCACCTGGCCGGGTTCGGCACCCGGATCCTGTACACTACGGCTCCCTACAACAGCTTTGACACCCACGCCGGCGAGCTCATGGCCCATGCCGACCTGTGGACCAAGACCTCCAGCGCCATCGCCGACTTCTACGACGATATCACGCAGCACGACGCGGCCGACAACGTTGTCCTGCTGGTCTTCACCGAGTTCGGCCGCCGGGTCCACGACAACGGCTCCGGCACCGACCACGGTTCGGGCGGGGTCGCCTTCGTGGTTGGCGAGAACATCAAGGGCGGTCTCTACGGCGAGTACCCGTCCCTGGAGGAGAGCCAGTTGCTGGAGGGCGACCTGCACTTCAACAACGACTTCCGCAGCACCTACGCCACCATTCTCGAGAACCACATGGGCCTCGACGCGCAACCCATCGTGAACGGCAACTTCGAGAAGTTCGCCTTCATCTAGGCCAACGCCATTACGCCTTCCCCCGCAAGGCATTGAGGGGGAAGGCTCTGGAAACCTGCACATTCGCGAGGTGAGAATGACTACTCAGACCCTGAGTGTAACCCTCCAGTACGATAAAACCATCGGCCGCGCCGAATTCGGCGGGCCGGGGTTCCGCAACCCGGTGGCAGTGGCTCTGGGCGAAGACGAGACGATGTACGTGCTCAACCGCTCTTACGACTACCGGCCCGACGGCAAGCGGATCACCATCTGCACCGTCGACGAGGACTACGTGGGCGAGTTTGCCCGCGGCGTCACCACCCAGGGCGACGGCGAGCCCGTGGCTTGGGACGGCGCCCTGATCTGGCCCACCTCCATTGCTCTGGACAGCGAGGGCAACGTCTACGTGGCCGACGAGGCCCTGGACCGCATATCCATCTACACCGGCGACGGCGAGTTCCTGCGCAAGTGGGAACGCTCCGGCTCCGGCCCGGGCGAGTGGGACCACCCTTCCGGCCTGGCCTTCGGCAAGGACGATGTCCTCTACATGGTGGACAGCGGCAACAACCGCATCCAGAAGCTGACCAGGGACGGAGAGTTCATCTCCCAGTGGGGCAGCGAGGGCAGCGGCAACGGCCAGTTCAACATGCCCTGGGGCCTCTCCCTGGACAAGCACGGCAACGTCTACGTGGCCGACTGGCGTAACGACCGCGTCCAGAAGTTCGACAGCGATGGCAACTTCCTCATGTCCTTCGGCTCCTCCGGAGACGGTGAAGGACAGTTCAACCGCCCCACCGACGTGGCCGTGGACCCGGACGGCGACATCTACGTCGCCGACTGGAACAACAACCGTCTCCAGGTGTTCGACCCGGACGGCGGCTTCCTCACCATGACCACCGGCGAGGGGACCCTGTCCAAGTGGGGCACCAACAAGCTGGACGGCGGCAACCCCGAGATGTGGCACGAGCGCGCCATCGCCCAGGGCATCGAGCGCGAGAAGGAATTCTGGGGCCCCGTCGGCGTGGCCTGCGACAGCCAGGGCCGCGTTTTCGTGGTCGAGTCCGCCCGCTCCCGCATCCAGATCTTCCACAAGCAGTACCCCGTGTTCTACGCACCGGGCGAGAACGGCGCCAGCGGCCGTCTCTAAGCCCCCAGCCTCGTAGACCACTCTCCGGCACAACACCGGAAAACCAGCCCCGCCCATCTTTCAGGATGGGCGGGGCTTTCCTTCCAATACGGGTAGGCCTGCCCGGATTCTGGTTGCCTGAACCCGTAACCACCCCATTCCCGCACCATCCAGCGCCCTCCCGCTTTGTGATACAATATGCCTTTAACGCCCCTTTCCGGGAGAGAAGCCCTTGGCCAGCCAGTCCCAGGTAGTTGATCTGCTCAAGCCCTTGGGGATCCGATTGACCCCCCAGCGGCTGGCGATCGCCGAAGTCGTCATCAACTCGGCGGACCACCCCACCGTGCGCGAGATTTTCGAGCGGGTGCGGGCTTTCTTCCCCTACGTCACCATCGCTACCGTCTACTCCACCCTGGCCACCCTGGAACAGTCGGGAATCGTCCGCGAGCTGCCCTTCCAGAAACACTCGCGCTACGACGCCAACCTGGAACCTCATGCCAACCTGGTCTGCATCGGTTGCGACTCGGTCATTGACGCCGAGGTGAACCTGGACCTCGTGGCCGAGCTGGAGCACCAGGTTGCCGCTGAGTCCCAGTTCCAGGTGTCGTCCCAGCGGGTCGACTTCTACGGATGGTGCTCTGGCTGCGATCCCGACCGCAACTAGCGCTTCGTCTCAACCCGCTTCGAAACCACGTCAACCCGCCTCCCCCGCGCCCCTGTTAGAATAGCCTCACCGGCCCCGCGGCCGTCTCCAACCTGCGCCGGAACCGGGGCTGTTCCTCATGGCCTCCTTAACGCAGATCACCCTGACCAATTTTCGCGGCTTTTCCCAGCTGGACCTGGACCTGCCGTCCGGCATCGTCGTGCTTTCCGGCGGCAACGCCCAGGGAAAGACGACGCTGCTGGAAGCCGCCTACATCCTGGCCATCGCCCGTTCCTTTCGAGCTGAGAACGAACGTGAGGTCGTCAGCTTCCAGGCCGGGACCGCGGGAGAGCAGACGCTGGTCCTGGGCATAGCCGAGACCCGGACGGGACGCATATCCCTGGCGGTGGGTTACCAGCCGGTCAGCGGCCCACGGCCAGCCATGGGGGATGGGGAAGACTCCGGCGGATCACCCGGCCGCGCCGGTCTCAATTACTCAGTCCGCAAGCAGGTCCGCGCCGACCGGCAGAGGAAAACCGCCGCCGGCCTGGTCGGACTGATGGGCGCCACTCTCTTCCACGCCGGCGACGTGGACCTCATCTACGGCCCGCCGTCGGAACGCCGCCGATACCTGGACATCCTCATCTCCCAGGCCGACCCCATCTACATCCGTTCCCTTCAGCGATGCCAGCAGGTTGTCCGTCGGCGTAACCGGCTGCTGCGGATGGTGCGGGAAGGGCGGGCCGGTTTCGACGAGATGGAGTTCTGGGACCGGGAGTTGGTCAGGGAAGGAGCCTGGATCATCTGGCGGCGGCGGCGGGTGATGCAGCGCCTGTCCGGTCTGGGCGGAGAGCACCACGCCCAGCTGGGAGAGAGGGGGGATGAGTTCCGTCTGGAATACCATCCTAGCGTGCCCGGCAGCGACGACCTGGCGGCCACCGAGACCGGGTTCTGGCAAAAGCTGGCCGAGGCCCACCAGCGGGAGCTGGCCACTGCCACCACGGTGGTCGGCCCCCACCGGGACGACTTCCGGCTGTTGGTCAACGGCCTGGATATGGGGACCTTCGCCTCCCGGGGAGAGGCCCGCACCCTGGCGCTGACCCTCCGGCTGGCCGAGGCGTCCTACCTGTGGGAGGCCCGGGACGACGAGCCGGTCCTGCTCCTGGACGACGTTCTCTCCGAGATGGATGGGCAGCGGCGGCGGCGGGTCCTGGACAAGCTGACCCGGTACCAACAGGTCCTCATCACCACCACCGACCCCCATATCCTCCGGGAACACCTGGGAACGGGCGCCACCTACCTCGCCGTGGCCAATGGAAAGGTAGCCCTCGAGGACCAGGCTTCGACGGACCAGGCCTGATACTGCGTCAAGCTTGGTTTGGCAGATGGCATTTGTGATTGACGGGTAGTGTTAATCTGGCGCTAATACATTCTGCTGTTAGGTGTAGGCGTGGTCAGGGGAAAGTTACCGGCAGCCTGACCCCCGATAACGCGGCCCACGCCCCCCGCCTCTCCGTAGCTAGCGGCGACACCTGCCTCGCCTCAACCTTCCAGTAAAGGTTCGTCGGAGGGTAGCGGAGGGACAGATTCCTTGGGGTTTCTCCAGCACAACGGTGTTATCATGCCATCATGGGCTCACCGTCACGTAACCGCGACCGAGCCATGCGGAACCGGATATTGGGTGGCAGGTCGGACGCCTCCGTCCGGTTCGACTAACTACGGGATTTTCTGCTGGGATTGGGATTTACGGAGCGGACTCGAGGCAGCCACCACATATTCCGCAAGGATGGGGTTGGAGAACGTGTAAACATTCAACGAGACGGGAGTCAGGCCAAGCCGTACCAGGTATAAGGCAGGTACGACGGATTATCCTGGAAAATCAGCTTTGAGGGGGGCGACGACGCACAAGTACGAGCTAATCATCTACTGGAGCAACGTGGACGGCGTCTTTGTCGCCGAAGTCCCGCAACTACCGGGTTGCGCCGCCCATGGACAAACGCAGGAGGAGGCGCTAAGGAACGTCAAAGATGCGGTTGAACTGTGGATTGAGACCGCCCGTGAATTCGGTGACCCTATCCCTGAACCCAAGGGGGAGCGGTTGATGCTCGCTTGACCGGCGGCAACATGGATCGCAACAAGGTGGGAAGGCAATTGTGGTAGGCCAGATGGATAATTCCACCACTGCGAATCCTTGCCAGCTTTAGGAGTC
Source organism: uncultured Dehalococcoidia bacterium (assembly GCA_951812535.1). GTDB lineage: Bacteria > Chloroflexota > Dehalococcoidia > Lucifugimonadales > UBA3495 > CATOSK01. The sequence continues at coordinate 315,298 of CATOSK010000006.1, forward strand.
GTCACCCGTCGGACGTTTTAGGCCATGTGAACGTCACCCGGCCCTGGCGTCGAGAATGGTCCGCACCAACTCCCTTATATCGGGCAGGTACGTTTCCAGGTCTTCCTGCTCCAGGGAGTCGTTGTAAAAGTTGCCGTGACACGCCTGCGCGATGCCGAAGGCTGCGCGGATAAACGGCTCCTCCCGCGCCTCCGCCAGATCCAGAACGGCCCTCCGGCGGTGGTGATACCGGCCGTGCGGCAAGCCGCTGCTCTCGCAGTAGGCTCTCAGGGCTTGGCTGGTGGCTCCCCAGAGCTTTTCCCCGCCGCCCTGGGTTAGATCGCCGGCTTCAATCTCCCGCTGGGCATCTTCCAGCATCTTCAGGGCTAGGCCAGTGTGCTTTTCGATGATTGATTCGTCGCCCGGCATTGGTTGTCCCCTTTGTCGGTTTATGATTATACACCCCTCCCTCCCCCCATACGGTATACTACCCCCACCTAAACTCCAGGAGCCCGCCCTTGCTTGGCAATCCCGCCCGCCCCGGTCCCCACAACCCCGTCTTCTTCGGATGGTACATCGTTGCCGCCACCGTCTTCATAGCCTTCATCGGAGTCGGCGCCCGCCAGGGGTTCGGCGTCTTCGTCGTCCCCATGAGCGACGACTTCAACTGGAGCCGCAGCAGCATCTCCTTCGCTGCCTCTCTCGGATTCCTCCTCAACGGCATCGTCCAGCCCTTCATCGGCGGCATCTTCGACAAGTTCGGGGGACGGCTGGTCATTACCGGCGGCCTCATCGTGGTGGGGATTTCCACTTTCTCGCTGGCCTTCACCTTCCACCTGTTGTTCCTCATCTTCATGTTCGGGGTGGTCAGCTCGGTCGCCCTCAGCGCCATATCCATCACCACCACCGGCGCCCTCCTCAGCAAATGGTTCCGCCGGCGGCGGGGAACGGTTATGGGCCTCAACTCCGCCGGAGTGTCCATCGGCGGCCTGATCATGGTCCCATTCGCCATGTACCTCCTCCAGGCCACCAACTGGCAGGTCACCTGGGCCGCCCTGGGTCTGCTCGTCCTGTTCATCGGAGCCCCCCTGGCCTGGCTGTTCATCCGCGACGACCCGGAGCAGATGGGCCTCCACTTGGACGGAGACACCGACTCCTCCGGCGGACCCGGCGGGCGCTCCCGCTCCGGGCGCGGCCCCCTGGACACCGACAAGTGGCGGGAATCGCTGAAGAGTATGCCCATGTGGCAGATGACCCTGTCCTACTTCGTCTGCGGCGCTACCACCGCAACGCTGGCGGTCCACTTCGTCCCCCACGCCCTGAACCTGGGTGTGTCCCCCACCATGGCGGCCCTGGCCTTCGGATACATGATGGCCCTCAACGCCCTTGGAGCCGTCGGGGCGACGATGATCTCGGACAAGGTCGGACGGAAAAACCTGCTGGCCTTCACCTACTTCCTGCGGGGCTGTGCCTACATGCTCCTGGTATTCGTCCCCGGGGAGGCCAGCCTCTGGTTCTTCGCGTCGGTGGCGGGACTGTCGTGGATCGCTACCGCTCCGCTGACGTCGGCCCTGACCGCCGATGTCTACGGCCTTCGGGCCATCGGGACCATCAGCGGCATATCCTTCATGTTCCACGCCCTGGGGAGTTTCGTGTTCATCTGGCTGGCCGGATTCCTGTTTGACCTGACCGGCTCCTACAACCTGCCCTTCGGAATCGCCGGGGCGTTGCTCTTCCCCGCCGCCCTGTCGGCCTTCAGCATCCGGGAACGCAGGTATTCCTCCCGCTACGCGGCCCAGCCCGCCGCGGTGGGCGCCGGAGACTGACGCCTCATGGGCTGGTCCGTCCTGCTGGCCCTGCCGCTGCACCATGACGAGCCCGCCGATCCGACGCTGCTGGAGTGGGCCAAGGGCCTGCTGGACCACCTGTTCGGCGGCGGCCCGTGGCTGATGGTGGCCGTGCTGGGAATCCTCATCCTGGCCCTGCCGGTGGGAGTGGTGGTGTTCTACTGGACTCAGCACCGGCCGGTCGGCCACGGTGTCCCGGGTGAGTCGCCGGAAAACCCGGGTTGATCCTGGCTTACGGGTGAGTTGGATACCGGCGGGCGGCATACCCAATGGATAAAACCGCCAAGGATGAACGGAGCGGCCATCACATGGATTGCCGCCCCGTTTTTGTGAACGCGGAACGGTCCAGCGAAGCTGGTGGATGGTGCAGGCGCCAAACCGTTTCCGGGCGGTATTCCGTACTATTTGTTGAAATACTTTCTCACCCGGGCATTCTGAAAAACCAATTGCTGGCCGCGCCTGAAATAACCCCCCGCCCTGGTATCCTCCTGCCAACCCGAAGGACTGGAGAAGCAGTTCCGTGACTACCCAAGCACTCTTCGCGTCCCTCGCTGACGTGGAAACCGGCGTCTACGCGGTGTCATCAGACCAGACGATACTGTTCTGGAACCGTGGGGCGGAACGGATTCTGGGCATGGGGCTGGATGAAGCGGTCGGCCGGAAGTGCTACGAAGTAGTTCAGGGGATTGTTCCCGGAGGCATTACACCGGAGTGTCGGCAGGGGTGCCCGTCGATGCGGTTGCTCCGGGAAAGCAGGCTGCCGGAGCCAACTCGGTTACGGGTGATGTGCGCGTCGGGGGAGCGGAAACTGGTCTCGGTCACGCCGGTGGTGGTTGGGGGGAGCCCGGAGAAGCCCGCCGTCATGATACATCTGTTCGTGGAAACACCGGTCGGGGCCGGGGACGGTGATGACCGTCAGGGTTCGCCGGCAGAACGGTCGGCAGGGGACCCGAACGCGCGGGAGAGGGCGCTGACCGCCCGGGAGCACGAGGTGCTGCAATTCGTATCCCTGGGCTGGAGCACGCCCCGCATAGCGGAACATCTGGAGGTCAGCCCTCACACAGTCCTGAACCACATCCGCCATTTCCGGCGCAAGCTGGATGCCTCAACCAAGCTGGAAGCGGTGGTGACTGCCATCCGTTTGGGCATTCTGCCGTCACCTTGACCGTTCCATAAGGAAAACACCCATCCGCATCTCAGATGGGTGTCTCTCTATTCGGAAATGCCTGTCCACTTGGACTAACAGCGTCACCCGCCAATGAACCGGCTGGCAATCACCACCGCAATAACCGCGCCTCCTCCTGCAAGAACCAGGTAGAACAACCGGTCAAGGCGTTGGCTGACCGCCTCCAAGCCTGCTCTGAACTCCTGCCGTTGCTCGTGCAGACTGGCTTTTATCTCCCGCTGGTCGCCCTTGATCTCCCGCTGCCCCTCCAGCAGGGCCGCAGTCGCGCCTTCCAGCCGGCCAATGGCCCGCCACATGTCGGCGTTAACCGGGTTGGCGGGATCAGTGTCCGTTACCACTCAATCATCCCTGGACGCGGCGCCGGATGACCTACATCATGAACTGGATCAACCGCTCGCACTGCTCGTCGGTCAGCCCCAGTGGGCGGGCCGAGATTGACTGCCCGTCGTCCAGGACTGGCTCCCGCTGGTCCAGGCTTTCCTGGGCGCCCGTTTGCAGGAACAGGCCGGTGTAGATCGTGTCTCCCCACGCCATCGCCTTCTCGCACGCCGTCTTCCAGTCCGTGGTGTCGTGCCCCTCGTCTTCCAGCTTCTGCACCCGGTCCTTGAAGAAGGGATGCCCGTTGTCGTGGTTGAAGGTCACGCAGGGACTGAAAATGTCGATCAGAGCGAATCCCTTGTGCTGGATGCCGCCCTTGATCAGCTCGGTAAGGTGCCGGATGTCGCCGCTGTAGCCCCGTGCCACGTAGGTGGCGCCGTTCATTATCGCCGACGTGATGGGGTTTATCGGCATCTCCACGTTGCCGAAGGGAGTGCTCTTCGTCTTCATCCCGTCCCGGCTGGTGGGAGAAACCTGCCCCGTCGTCAACCCGTAGATCTGGTTGTTCATCACCACGTAGGTCAGGTCGACGTTGCGGCGGGCGGTGTGAGTGAAGTGGTTGCCGCCAATGCCGTACCCATCCCCGTCGCCGCCGGTGGCGATGACGTGCAGGTTGTGGTTGGCCATCTTCGCCCCGGTAGCCACCGCCAGGCTGCGCCCGTGGAGGGTGTGCATTCCGTAGGCGTTGATGTAACCGGGCAGGTTGGACGAGCAGCCGATCCCGCTGACCATCAGGATTTCATGGGGCCGCAGTCCCAGCTCGGAACAGGCCCGCTGCAGGCTGTTCAATACTCCAAAATCGCCGCAACCGGGGCACCAGTCGGGGTCAACCTTCCCTTTGAAGTCCCGGGCCGTCAGTTGGATCGGTTGGCCTTCGGCTACGGTAGTGGTCATCGATTCACCTCGTTTTGCGATCTTTTAAGAAGTTGCCGCTCGTGGTTGCAGCTAAACAATTACTTCTTGATATGGCACGTAGTGATTGGTCTTGCCTGCCAGTTGCTCCAGCACTCCGTCCACCACGTGGTGGGGCATGAACGGCTCGCCGTCGTACTTGCGGATATGCCCGTCGGGAGCGTATCCGCTCTCGCTCCGCAGGTATCGGGCAAACTGGCCGGAGTAATTGTTCTCTACTATTATCACCTTCTTGCAGCCTTCCAGTGTCTCCCGTATGGCGTCGCCATTCAGCGGTATCAGCCACTTCACCGCCAGTTGATTCGCCGTCACTCCCTTCTCGGCCAACTGTTCCACCGCTTCCCTGATGACCCCGTAAGTCGATCCCCATCCCACCAGGGTTACGTCCGCGCCTTCCGCGCCTTCCAGTTCGGGCGCGGGTACGTCCTGCGCGATGGTCTGGAATTTGCGGGCCCGCTTCTCCACCATCTGCCGCCGTTTGTGTGGATGCGTGAACTCGTCGCTGATCAGCACCCCGTCCTCGTCGTGTTCGTCGGTCGCGACGACGTGAACATAACCCTCGGTACCGGGAACCGCCCTGGGAGAGATGCCCGTTTCGGTGTCCAGGTACCTCTGGTACCCATTGCTCGCTTGGTATCCGTTGCCCGGCTTGTGTTCGGTTATAAGCTCACCCCGCTCGATAACCGGGTGCAGGTTCACATCCGCGGGATCAAACGAGAACCGCCCTTCGGAAATCAGCAGGTCCGATATCATAATCCCGGGACACTGCGCCCTGTCCGTGAAGTTGAACAACTCGGCTACCGAGTGGAAGGCATCCACTGCGTCCAGGGGAGCCACCACAAACCTCTCGTAGTCGCCCTGGCTGGCCCCCAACGCTTGCCAGAGGTCTCCCTGCTCTGTCTTGGTGGGGACGCCGGTGGATGGACCTGCCCGTTGCACATTGATGTACACCACTGGGATTTCCATCATGCCGGCCGCCCCCACGGCTTCGGTCATCAGCGCGAAGCCGCCGCCGGACGTTCCGCACATGGCCCTGGCCCCGGTGTGGGCTGCCCCGATCACCATGTTGGCCACGCCAATCTCGTCCTCCACCTGCCGCACCATTATCCCCAGGTTCCTCGCGTTCTGGGCCATCCAGTGCAGGATGCCGCTGGATGGGCTCATCGGATACGCTGCGTAGAACTTCACGCCGGCGCATGCGCCGCCCATCGCGATGGCGTCGTTTCCCGCCCAGACCCCCAACGGCTTCGCTCCCCGGGGCAGTGCCTGGGCAAACGGCTCGAAGTGTTCTCCGGCGTAGTCGAACCCGGCCTTCGCCATATCGATGTTCTGGGTGACGATCGCCTCCCCCTGCCGGCGGAACCGCAGCGCCAGGCTCTCCTCCAGGACGTCGAACTCCAGCCCCATCAGGGATGCTACGACTCCGACGGCGATGGTGTTCTGCACCAGCCGGTTCCGGCTCTCGTTCATTTCCCCGACGGGTATCGGGCAGAGCTGGGCCCCGGGATTGACCTCCCCCGGTTGCACCGTATCCGAGTTGTAGACAATGCGTGTGCCGTCGCCCATCAGGTTCAGGTGCCGGTCCATTGTGTCCTGGTTGAGGCACAGCAGCAGGTCCAGCCGGTCCCCGTGGGTGTAAATCTCCTCGTCGGCGATCCTGACCGTCAGGAAGATGTGCCCGCCTCTGATGATCGACTGGTAGGCGTTGTAGGTGTTCAGGTGGAGCCCGCGTCGCACGAAAATGCGCGCCAGAATGTCACCCGGAGTGGCGATTCCCTGTCCGGCTTCACCGCCAATCCCGATAGAAATATCGTAGTTCCGAGGGGCCATCTGCAACTCCTGGGCGGGATCGTTAAAGTACCGGTTTGATGTATAAAGGTCCCGCGAATGCGGCGAACTTCGGGCCTGGGATCCCTCAGCGGCCGCCTGTTTTCAATTGAGTACCAGGGGAACCGTCGTTGAGCAGGCCGGGGATTGCCCCGAATCTTACGATTTTGGATGCCCGCATCGCTGGTACAGTCACGGCCAAGTCTACTACTACGGCTGTTCATAGACAAGGTTGACCGAGCGGCGCAGCGTTGCAGTTTATGTGGTTTCATTCCCCGCCCGCCCCCTTCTCTCCCGTCCCCCCGCGCAGAGCCTGCCCCCGCGTAGGCGGGGGCGGGAACCCAGACCCCGGTAAATCCTTCCCCCCAACCCTGTTTCCTACTCCCAACATCTCTTCCCATCACCCCCGCGCAGGCGGGGGCCCAGACCCCCGTCAACCTTCCCCTCAGGGACGCCAACCGGGGCAAACCCCTCTCCCTCTTTCCCGCGTAGGCGGGAGCGGGGGCTGCGCCACCCGATACGGAACACCGCCGCCCAACAGCCCCGGTTGGCCGGTGCCCTCGCGGGTAGTAAAATGGGGTCGCCCACTCATATCCCCGGGGGATCTGAACATGCCCGACACTTCCTCGGATGAATCCCGCGCCTGCCTCGAATCCCTGCAGTCCATTCTGGGGGAAATGGATTCGGTGATCGTCGCGTTCTCCGGCGGCGTAGACAGCGCCCTGCTGTCCGTGGTCGCTCACCAGGTATTGGGGGATCGCGCTCTCGCCGTTACCGCCGTCTCCCCGGCGCTCGCGGGCCGGGAATTGGTCGAGGCGAAGGACTTGGCCCAGCGTTTCGGCTTCCCGCACCGCATCATCAACACCGCAGAAATGGAACGGGAAGGGTACGTCGCCAACACTCCCCAGCGGTGCTACTTCTGCAAGACTGAGCTGTACACCCACCTCTGCCGCCTCGCCGACGACGAGGGCTACCAGTGGGTCGCCAACGGGGCCAACACCGACGACCTCGGTGATTACCGCCCGGGGTTGCAGGCCGCTTCCGAGCACCGCGTCCGCAGCCCCATGGTCGAGGCGGGCATGTCCAAGGACCTCGTCCGCTCCATCGCCCGGAGCCTCGACCTGCCGGTCTGGGACAAACCCGCCCAGCCGTGCCTCTCCTCCCGCATCCCCTACGGAACGCCGGTTACCATCGAAACCCTCTCCCGCATCGAGCAGGCGGAGGACTACCTGCGCAGCCTTGGCTTGCGGGAAGTCCGCGCCCGCCACCATGACCGGGTCTGCCGCATCGAGGTTGGTGAAGACGAAATGGACCTCGCCATGACCCACCGCCGCGAGATTGCCGCCCATCTGAAGAAGCTCGGATACCTCTGGGTATCCCTCGACCTCACCGGGCTCCGCTCCGGCAGCCTCAACCTCCAGCTCGGCGAATCCCGCCGCAACCCCCTCCCGTCTGCCTGACCCCATGCCGGCCGCCGCCTACTTCCAGTCCATCGGAGGCGCCAGCGGCGACATGCTCCTGGCCGCCTGCCTCGACGCCGGCGCTCCCCTGGAAATGGTGGTCCGTGAGCTCGACAAGCTGGGGTTCTCCGGCTATTCCCTCCAGTCGGCCCCCGCCATCCGCCGCGAAGTCCGCGGCGCTCATCTATCCGTCTCCCTGGATCAGGTCCCTCCCGAGCTGCATTCCCTTACTCCCCGGGCCCAGCTGGACGCCGTGGCCGCCAGCACTCTCTCCGAAACCGTCAAGGCCCGCGCCTCCAGCGTCCTTTCCGCCCTCTGGAAAGCCGAAGCCCGGGTCCACGGCGAGCCCGAATCCACCCTCGAACTGGAGGAGCTGGGCACTCTCGACACCCTCATCGACGTCGTCGGAGTGGCCGTCTGCCTCGAACACCTCGGGGTGGAACAGGTCTTCGCCGCCCCCCTGGTCCTGGGCGAGGCGCAACCCCCCCGCTGGCCCAACGGATACTCCAACCCGGCTCCCGCCACCTTGGAGCTGGTCGCCATGGCCAACGCCCCAACCGTCGCCGATCGCCCCATCCACCACGGAGCGGGCGAACTCACCACCCCCACCGGAGCCGCCATCCTCACCACCCTGGCCAGGTTCGAGCGTCCCGCCATGTCCATCAGCCGGATTGGTGTCGGCCTCGGGACCAGGGACCCGGAAAACTTTCCCAACGCCGTCCGCCTCTGGTTGGGACAGGTGGCCGGAAACCCCTCCGGCGCAGCCCTGTCCCAGGTTGTCCTGCTGGAGACCAACCTGGACGACGCCACCGGCGAGATGCTCGGCTACGTCCACGAGCGTCTCTTTGCCATCGGCGCCCTCGACGTGTGGCACACCCCCATCCAGATGAAGAAGAACCGCCCCGGCGTCCTCCTGTCCGCCCTCGTCCCCCAGGACCTCGAGCCCGCCGCCGCCGACCTGATCCTCGCGGAGACCCCCACCCTCGGAGTCCGTACCCGCCTCGTCGACCGTCACGTGGCCGCCCGGGAAAGCCGGTCCATGTCCACCGACCTTGGGACCGTCAGCGTCAAGATCAAGTCCCTCCGCGGCCGTCCCGTCAGCGTTTCCCCCGAATTCGATGACTGCCGCCGCATCGCCCTCGAATCGGGACTTCCCCTGCCCGGCGTCTTGCAGCGTGTCACCGAGCAGGCCCGCCGGCAGTTCCTGGAACCCTGACCCCCGGATCACTTGAATCGGGTGCCACAGGAGGTTGGTCCGGCTTGAACCGCCTCGCCCGGAAAAGGGTGTTGCCCATTCCTCGGCCGTCCCTCTCGTCCTGCCGGATGACGCCCCTCGTTCTGCGTTTCGCGTTGCTTGTCGGTGCCGTCATGGCGTTGCTCCCCGCGGCGCTGCAAGGGCAGGGGTACCAGCCCATCCGCGTCATCGACCAGGCCCACGCCGTAGCCTTCCCCGGTGACCTCCGGGTCTCCCTCACCGCCGAGAGCGAATGGGAGATCACCGACATCCGCATCCTGTACCGGATCAAGGGATCGGGCCCGTGGTTCAACGGTTCCGCCAGTTTCGCGCCCTCTCGCCGGATTAGTGCATCCTTCGATGGGATCATCTCGCCCGGTGGCTACATTCCTCCTGGCACCACCATCGAATACCACTGGGAAATCGAAGACGCCTCCGGATACTCGCTCGCCACCGTCCCGCGCGACATCCTTTACACCGACACCAGGTTTGACTGGCAGCAGGTCCAGGCAGGCCCCCTCACCCTTCATTACCACGACCGGTCCTCGTCCCGCGCCGCCCGCGTGGTTGCCCAGGCTGCCGAGGACCTCGGATACGTCCAGGAAATGCTCGGTTTGGAAGCCGTCCAACCCATGCTCGGGATCGTCTATAACCGCTTCGACGAAGCCGCCCCCGCCTTCCCCAACCAGTCGCGGACCGTAACCCGGCAGCAGGTCTTTCACGGGTTCGCCTTCCCTTCCCAGGGCGTCTTCCTCGGTATCGGTCTGGACCGCGACCTGCTGGTCCACGAGTCGGCCCACCTGATGTTCAGCCAAAAGCTGGCCGGCGCTTCCTACCCGGCCCCCGCGTGGCTGGAGGAAGGCTTCGCCAGTTACGTGGAACCCGGCGCAGCCCCCCGCAGCGGGCGCAGTCTCGCCGAGCGGGGACCGCCCCTCACCGCCATGGCCGCCGTCTCCGGCACCCCCGGCAACATCCGCATCTTCTACCTCAAGTCGGAAAGCGTCGTCGCCTTCCTCATCGAAGAATACGGCACAACTCCGTTTCGGTGGTTCCTGGACCGGTTGACTGCCGGCCTATCCACTGACCAGGCCCTGCTGGACACCTACGGTTTCGACACCCCTGGACTCGAAGCCCGCTGGGCTGCCAGCGACCGGGGCGTCTCCGGGGGTGTGTCTGCCGGGGGTATGTCTGCCGGGGGTATGTCCGATGGAAGCTCTGGTGGAAGCGGCCGGGGATTGGATGCCAACTCCCTCTTCCTCACCTTCAACGCCGCCATGCTCGGCGGTCTAATCCTGCTGGTCATGGCCGCCTGGGCCGTCCAGTACGCCCTCCGGAAGCTTCGCTCCCGCCGCGAGGAGGACGAATGGGACGGCCTGGGCCCGGACGATTGGGAAAGATGACCGCCTTCTGGCGTTGGCACTGTCTTCCTTGGAAGATGCAAGACCCGGGAAGATGCAAGACCCGCTCCCCTCGCATATTGGGGGGTCGCATTTGCCGGGTGCTCCGGTTTGCGGAGGGGGGGTGGTTTGCCTTGGGGGCCGGCCGTTACCGGATGGGTCTTCAGGCCGTGGTCTAACGGCTTGGAGAAGTTTGAGCTATCTCAGCGTGAAGCTGCTAGTAACTATCTCAAAAGTCCCTTCCCCCTTGATGGGGGAAGGTTAGGATGGGGGTGACAGGCTGGTGCAGTGTCGCCGCGTTGGGCAGCCGCGAAATCCAGGGTTGGTTTTGAGATGGTTTCTTAGTATCGCTTGGCCACTACCGGTATCAGCTCATTGTTCACCGGGTCCAGCGCGAGCAGGGCGTCTTCCAGGGTGATTACCCCCAGCAGGCTGGGTTCTCCCTCTTCAGCGAATATGACGGGAGTGATGACTTCAACCCCCTCCAGCCTGACGTTGGCGTAGCCTACCTGGACGGGTTTTTCGCTGCCGTCGGCGAGTCGTGACGCGGCGGTCCTCTCAGCCATGACTCCCAGGGCCTGCAGCATTCCCCGGGGCAGAGCCGTGTAGGTGGAGCCGGTGTCCACCTCGACCTCCACTCTCTGGGAATTCCTCCCTTGGAGGTCTCCCACTTCTATTGTTGTAATTACCATTCCCGTTTCGCGCCGCCTGTTGCCTGTATTTTCTTATCCTGTCGGGTGTTTTGCAATTTTCTGCGCGGCATCCTTCACCTCTTTCCCCGTTTCTGGTATGCTCTTGCCGTTATTGCGATTTCGGAAGCAGCCGGCGCCGGGATCGTCCCACCGCCCATCAAAGCCCGGGCGCCGAAACGAAGAACTTGAGGAGGCCCCGCCTTGTACCAGACCATCAGCGACGAGACCTTTGCCGCCCTCCAGCAGATCGACGGCCCCAGCATCTGCAACGCCATCGAGGGGTTCAACTACCGCTCCAAGGCCGAGGGATTCATGGGCCCCGAAATCCGTTCCATCTACTCCGACCTGCCCCCGGCCCTCGGCTATGCCGTCACCGGCGTGGTCAGCTCGGTGCGCCCCGAAGGCCGCAACGTCGCCCGCGAGGAATGGTGGGACCTGATCGCTTCCGTGCCGGGTCCCCGCTTCATCATCCTTCACGACATGGACAATCCCCCTCTGGGCGCATATTGGGGCGAGGTCCAGGGCAACATCCACAAGGCTCTCGGCGCCGTCGGAGTTGCCACCGACGGAACGGTCCGCGACCTCGATGAAGTCCGCGGCCTCGGGTTCCACTTCTTCGCCAAAGACATCTGTGTCTCCCATGCCTTTACCCATCTGGTCGAAATCGGAATCCCCGTTACCATTGGCGGTCTGACCGTCAACACCGGCGACCTCATCCACGGGGACAAGCATGGCGTCAGCCACATTCCTTTCGAACTCGCCGACCTCATCCCCGCCAAGGTCCAGGAAATCGCCGACTACGAGGCCAAGACCATCAGCGTCTGCCAGTCTCCCGATTTTTCCATGGATGCCCTCAAGGAAGTCGCCAAGATTACCCGCCCCTATTAACTGTTGGGAAGCTCTCGTCCCGCCCCTGTGTCTCCCGTCTGTCCCGCCCGTCTTCCGGGCGCGGCCCATGCGGGGAACGGCGGGAGTGTACTGCGGCACACTTTATGAAATTGACGGTCTGTAACCAATGAAATCGCCGACCACTTTGCTTGCGAGACTCCCCTGGCTGCTGCTTCCGGCCACATTGCTCCTCGCCGGATGCCTCCTCTTGGAGGATCCGGAAGCCCCCTCCGAGGCCCCCACCGGCCCGCCTCCCGCTTCGGGGCAATTTACCCCCACGCCCATGCCCACCTTCGACCCCTCTGCTGCGTCCTCTTCAGGCGCGGCCGCCCAACCTTCCCCTTCCGGCCCCAGGCAGTACGCCTCCCCTCCGCCCATGAACATCGACCCCAGCAGGAGATACATCGCGACCATCGCCACGAACCGCGGCGAAATGGCGGTTGCTCTCTATCCTGCCGACGCCCCCATTACGGTCAATAACTTTGTGTTCCTCGCTCGGGAAGGGTTCTACAACGGAGTCCCCTTCCACCGCATCATCAAGGACTTCATGGTGCAGACCGGAGACCCCACCGGCACCGGCGCTGGGGGCCCCGGCTACCGGTTCGCCGACGAACCCGTCGGCCGGAATTACACCAAGGGGATCGTGGCCATGGCCAACGCCGGTCCCAACACCAACGGCAGCCAGTTCTTCATCGTCCATGCCGACGATGCTGGGCTCCCCCCCAGCTACACTATCTTTGGGGAGGTCGTCTCTGGACTCGGCACTCTTGATGCCATTGCCAACACCCCGGTTCGGCCCTCACGTTCCGGCGAGATTTCGGTCCCCACCGAAACGGTGATTATCGAAGGCATTCGGATTTCGGAGGATGGCGGTTAACCGGCCCACCCAGGGGGCCAGGCTGGGCTCCAATATCTTGACCCGGTCCCGCCCGTTCACCCGGTCATAGTTTGCTTGGTGTGACTCTAACAGGGTGTGTGAGAGATCCGCTGAACCAAGTCGCTACGACTGAGTTACCATCAACTTAGTCCCTTCCCCCTTGACGGGGGAAGAGCCTGCCCCCGCGGAGGCGGGGGTTAGGATGGGGGTGACAACTCAATTCTCACACACCCTCTAACCGCCCCCGTGGGGTGGCGGCCCCTGACATTCCCCTGCGCCTTACCCGTGGGTTCGCCGCGCTTTCCACCTTTCCCAATCCAGTAGGAGTATTTTTCGTGGCTTTCCAGTGCCTCTTGTACGAAAAGAAGGGTCCCATTTGCTGCCTGACTCTCAACCGTCCCGACAAGCTGAACGCATTGAACGGCGCTATCTTGACCGAATTTCGGGAGGCTATGGATGTCATCGAGGTCGACCCCGACATACGGGTGGTGATTTTGACCGGCGCTGGCCGGGCCTTCTCCGCCGGGTTCGACCTGGAACGGGGCCCCGACTCCTCCGACCCCCACGAGATGCAGGCCCATGAATGGCGGGAGCACCTCAATGCCTTCGTCGACACCTTCTTGAAGGTCTGGCGGCTGGGCAAACCCGTCATTGCCGCGGTCAACGGCTACGCCTTGGCAGGTGCCTGTGAGCTCGTGCAGGTCTGCGACGTCAAGATAGCCTCCGACCGTGCCATCCTTGGCGAGCCGGAAATTCGCGCCGGCCTCGGGCCCCCGTTGTTGATCACTCCCTTCAGCGTCAACCTGGCTATGGCCAAGGAGATGCTCCTCACTGGAGACACCGTGGACGCCCACGAAGCGGCCCGCATTGGCCTGGTCAACCGGGTCGTCCCCCACGATGACCTCATGGCCGAGTGCGAACGGGTTGCCACCAAGATCTCCCGCATGTCCGAGGTCGGCGTCCGCATGACCAAGCTGTCCGTTAACCGCGCCCTCGAGGGCATGGGATTCCTGTCCGCCGTCGAAACCAACGTCGAGCTCATGACCCATTTCGACATCAGCGTCTCCCCGGAACAGCAGGAATTCAACGCCATCCGGGAGGAGAAGGGTCTGCGGGCTGCCCTGGACTGGCGGGACGCCCGCTTCCGGGACATTTGACCTCCCGCCCTGCCCCATTGCCTCTTCGGCCTCCGCTTAGGCGGTCATACCTTCCAGGGAGGTGAATCCATGCCCCATGACACCGGAGATAAAATCGAAGCCAAACTGAATGCGCTGGGCTATTCCCTGCCGCCTCCGCCGCCCCCGGCCGGCAACTATCTCCCCGCCGCTCGCAGCGGCAGCGTCATGTGGCTCGCCGGCGTTGGTTCCCGCCAGGTCGGCGGGCCCGTCGTCACCGGCAAGCTCGGCGCAGACCTCACCACCGAGGAAGGCTATGCCGCCGCTCGCCTCTGCGCCCTCAACCTGCTCACCCGCATCAAGGCCGAGTTGGGCTCCCTCGACCGGGTTTCCCGCATCCTCAAGGTCGTGGGGATGGTCAACAGCTCCCCCGATTTCTTCCAGCAGGCCATGGTCGTCGATGGTGCTTCCGACCTGTTCGTTGAGCTGTATGGCGATGCCGGACGCCACGCCCGTTCCGCCCCCGGCATGGCTGCCCTGCCCAACAACACCTCCGTCATCTGCGAGTGCGTCATCGAAATAGCCCCCGACTAAGAAACTCTCTCAAAACAAGTGAGCGTAGCCGGGGATCCCCACGTTTCCCTCCCGTCATTCCCGCGCAGGCGGGAATCCAGACCCCGGTCGTTCCCCTTTCGCGGGTTTCTGGTTTCGGAGTGTACGTTTTGACATAGTTTTCAAGAACCTCCCCCAAATGTCCCTTCCCCCTCCCGTCATTCCCGCGCCGAACCCCGCGCGAAAGCCGCTGGCGTTGAGACAAGTTACCTTGCGCCAGCGGCGGAGTCGCAAGAGGGAATCCAGACCCCCGTCCGCCTCAAGAGTCACACCCAACTTGGGAGCGTCCGCTTGTTCTCACACACCCTCTCAGAGTCTGTTTACATTCAATAGAAACCTGCAATAGAAACCTGGCGCCAGGTTCCAGAGAAGCCAGAAGGCCCCGGCTAAATAGCCGGGGCCTTCTGGTTGCTGGGCCAAACTGATTCAATGCTGTCAGCCAGGTGGAGGCCAGTCTTCGTCTTCAAGCCAACCGTTCTTTCGGGCCAGGTGGACCCAGAGGCGCCGCGTCATGGAAGTGTCTTCCTTGATCTCCTCCAAGAGTGTCTGTTGCCTCTCGCCGATGCTTATCAGAAGGTCAATTGCAACATCATGGTTTCTGACTTGGGATTCCAGGTAGGTTAGCCGCTCCTCCGTAGTCATCCTTACTAAGCTCCAGTTTCCGTACCCATATCCTCCAACTATTGGCAATATGCCACCCGCTGCCCAGGGCGTCAACCCAAAAATAGGCCGGGGACAGTGCCTATCGCATGAATTCTGACTCGGTCCTTCCACCTCTCCTCCCGTCATTCCCGCCAACCCTCCCGTCATTCCCGCCAACTCTCCCGTCATTCCCGCGCAGGCGGGAATCCAGACCCCCGTCGTCCCTCCCCGGCAGCATCGTGTTTACCACTCACTGGCAGTTTGACCAAACCGCCACTGGCGCCGTTCCCCTTTAGGGGCTAACCCCCCTGAGCAATGACAATTACCGGGTTGACACGCCCGGCTCCCTGGTGCCAGCATGGCGGCTCTACCACCATTCCAAGTAGGGTGATGTTTGCCCGATGCCCGACCCCAACTTTGCCGACAAGACCATCTAGACCGGCGACAACCTGGACATCCTCCGGGGAATGAACTCGGAGTGCGTTGACCTGATTTATCTCGACCCACCCTTCAACTCCGACCAGGACTACGCCGCCCCGGTGGGCAGCGCAGCGGCGGGCGTGCTGTTCGGCCAGCAGGAAGGGCTCTGCGCCGGGTGCAAGGGCGACTTCCCGTTCCGCAACTTCACCATTGACCACATCATCACCCAATCCCGGGGTGGGACCCACCACTTGCAAAACCTGCAACTGCTGTGCGGGGCCTGCAATTCCCTGAAAGGCGACCGGCCAATGGAGTACCTGGTGGCCCGGTTAGCGGAGATTGGGGTTTGAGGCAGCGAATGAGAGGGAATGCTTCGGAAAATGTAGTGTTGACACCCGGCGATATTCGGGGGTTTCCAAGGATCACCGAGATAACGATGAATGGCGAACCCATTTCGGTGACCAACCTTTATCTACCGGGGGAGTTCCTGCCATCGCTAACCGATTGGGAAGTTCTGCAGGCAATCGGAAAGCCCACCCATGAGTTTGCCAAGGAGCTAAGGCTCGGCAGATATTTACAAGAGCACTCTTGGCTGGACCGGAACTTCAGACCATATTGGCCGAGGGAAGATGACCAGCTCCTTCGGTTTGCTCTCCAATGTGAGGTGGGCGCGCGAACCGCAGTCCGTTACCCGGTCCTTGAAAGGGATATGTACCGGTGGGTGGCTTACGGACGCCGAAACGGTTTCCGCAAGGTATTCGGCATGGAATTGCCAGACCGTTACCCGGAATTCTGGGAGGCGTGTCTGGGATGGGCAAAGGACAAGCACCTGTATTTCCGCTTTCCCACGGGGGAGATAATTGCGGCTTTGCCCCCCAATAGGGGGTTCGTAGTCAAGTGGGCGGAGATGGGAGAGGAACCGCCGGAGGAATTGCCGTCTGAGATGTATGAGCGCAACCTCTGCTTGGGCGCGGCAATGTTCATGGGAGAAACCGCCAAGCACAAATTAACCTTCGACAATTATATTTCGATTGCGAAATCAACACGGCATGCTATGACCACCAGCGATGGGCCGGAACCCGCAACCGCCCCCTAGAATACTGGTGGCGGGGGTGGGGGAGATTGGGGTGTGATTGACCAAGGAGTTATTTGGGGTTCATGGATACCTTCGGTCATCGGCGGCGTTTTGGCGGGGCTCATAGTCATTATGATGGAATTGTTGTGGCGTTGGATGTATGGATGGATTCTGCGAAGAAGGGCGGTGGCAACACTTAGGAAGTTTTTCGCCGGATGGGAGAAGCAAATCACCTCGGCCACAGCCATAGAGTGGTCAATCGGAGACCAGTCAACCGAAGAAGTTATGAAGTTCATCTACCATAGGTTTTGGCTACAGGCAGCGACCTTCCGCGTAGCGACGATGACCGGACGCTTAAATGACGATCAAGCTAGGCAAGTATCGAATCTGATCGCCAACGAGGAAGCAAAAGTAGAAAGAATCCCAGAGGGCAGTGTGCCATGTCAGAGTCTTTACGACCAATTCTTTAATTCCGTCAAAGAGGTTAAGTGGTTGAAATATCGCTAGAGGATGCCTCCGCAAGAGCGGCGACCGGAGCTGGCAGATCGCCTAACGACATCCCCAGGGACACAGGACAGGAAACGTAGGCTGGGACCGAACAAGACCTGATAAAGACACGCCGAGCCACACATCCCCTCACCTCTCCTCCCGTCATTCCCGCGCAGGCGGGAATCCAGACCCCCGTCGTCTCTTCCCGGCAGTATTGTGTTGATCATTCACTGGCGGTTTGGTCAAACTGCCACTCATGCAATAGCCCTGGTCATGACGGGGGTGATACCATTGGGGAGCCTCAGAACAAGTCCCTTCCCCGGGGCAATCGCGTTTGAAAATACCACCATGCAGATGCCGCAGACCGATACCCATATACCCCATTGTCAACAATTGCCTTATGTAAGTTCTTGACCATCCATGCCTCACTTCGTCCGGTGGGCGGGGGGTGGGATTGGAGTGATAGGATTGGTTTGTAGATAGCCGCTAGGCATCCCCGGCCCCATCTCCCGGCAGGAGGCCCCATGAAAATCACCCGCGTCGAATGTCTCTTGTTGGACCGCCAGTTCCCCTTCGTCCGGGTCTACACCGACGAGGGCCTGGTTGGCATCGGCGAGTGTTTCCGCCGTCAGCCCGAGCTGGTCAAGTTCCTCATTGACTCCACCCTGGGCCCCGCCATCCAGGGCAAGGACCCCCTGGACACCGAGCTCAGGTGGCAGGACATGGTCCGGGCCGGTTGCGCCGTGGAAATGGGCGGGGCCGTCTTCTGCGCCGTCGCCGGGCTGGACATCGCCCTCTGGGACATCAAGGGGAAAGCCCTGGGCCTTCCCATCCACCGCCTACTCGGCGGCGCAGTCCGCGAGGAGGTCCGGATGTACGCCAGCTCCCTGCGCCGCGACTTGACCCCTCTCCAGGAAGCCCAGCGGGCTTCGTCCCTGGTTGACGCCGGATACTCCGCCTACAAGCTCCACAGCGCCGTCCCCGGGGCCGTCGACGACCCTGCCGACCAGACCATCGCCACCGTCACCGAGGTCCGCCGCGCCGTGGGCGATGACGTGGAAATCCTGGTGGACGTCAACGGCGCATTCTCCGCCCACCACGCCATCGAAATCGGCCGCCAGTTGGAAGACCTGGGAGTATTCCATTTCGAGGAGCCCCGACCCTTCTACGACCTCGACGGCCTGGCCCAGGTTGCCGACGCTCTGACCATTCCCATCGCCTCCGGCGAAATGATCTTCACCCACCACCAGTACCGCGACCTCATCGTCCAGGGGCGAGTGGACATCCTCCAGCCGGACATCGTCAAAGTTCCCGGCTTCACCGAGTTCCAGCGCATCGCCGCCCTGGCATCCGCTTTCGGAAAGCCCATCACCGTCCACAACACCCAGCCCATCCTCAGCACCGTTGCCCACCTGCATGTTGCTGCCGCATACTCCAACATCCCCTACGCCCAGGAATACAACATCGAGCCCATATCCATCCGGGACCAGTGGCCCGTCCTGAAGGACCCGCTCCAGGTGCAGGGGGGTTGTCTCCGGGTCCCCAACGGTCCCGGGTTGGGTGTCGAGTTGGACGATGACCTCGTCGACCGCCTGGCCCGGGCGTAATCCTGCAATCCTGGATTGGGAGGAATTGCCATGCGGATCTGTTCGTTGCAGCCTGGCGCTACCGAGATCGTGTATGCCCTGGGATTGGAGGACGACCTTTACGGGGTTACGTCCAGGTGCGACTACCCGCCGGACGCCGCCGCGAAGCCCGTCGTGGTGAGCAGCGTTTTCGAGGGGCAGCATCTTTCCAGCGGGGATATCAGCCGCACCATCGCCCAGCGGTTCGCCGGCGGTGAGAAGATTTACAACGTGGACGAGGACCTTCTCCGCGCCGCCAGTCCCGACCTCCTCCTGACCCAGGACATCTGCGAAGTTTGAGCCCTCTCCCCTCGGCAGGTGGCCGAGCTCAGCGGCGTCCTCAACAAGGAACCCCAGGTCCTCTCCCTGACCCCTACTTATCTCGCTGATGTCCTCGAAGATGTCCGCCGGGTTGGGGAGGCTGCCGGCGTGCCGGACCGCGCTGCCGGTCTGGTGGAGGGGCTTCAGGTCCGCATCGACGCAGTGGCCGCAAGGACGGCCGATGTTTCGCGCCGGCCCCGCATTCTCCAGTTGGAATGGGTTGAGCCCCTCCTCTGCGGCGGCCACTGGGTCGTCGAAATGGTCGAGCTTGCGGGCGGAGACCCCTGCTTCGGCTCCAGGCACTCCGGCGCGTCCCGCCTGGAATGGGACGATGTGGTCGCCAGCCGGCCGGATATGGTGCTATTCATGCCCTGCGGCTTCGACCTACCCCGCGCCATGGAGGACGTCCCCATCCTCACTTCTCTCCCCGGCTGGAGCTCCCTCCCCGCGGTCCAACGCGGAAATGTCTACGTAGTTGACGGAGGCGCCTACACCAGCCGCCTGGGACCCCGCCTGGTCACCGGCCTGGAAATCCTGGCCGAACTCATCCAGCCCGACCTGTTCTCCGGGATGATTCCAGCCAACTCCGTCCAGCGCATACTCTCCCCGGGCTGACCACCGCCTCAGCAGGGCTCCCGGGGCCATCGCGTATGGAAGACACCATCATGTTGGTGCTGATCTTTGGTGCTGTTAACTTCCATAGCCAACCTTTGACTTTCGACAGGACTATGCCTGTCCATCCCTCTGCTGGTCCGGTTGGCCGGCGCATCGTGGACGTCGGTGGAGCGTGAGGGATTCAAATGTGATTGCCCTGTGAACTCAGACTCTTTCCCATTAAGGGCAAGGTTAGGGAACCCCTGAACAAGTCCCTTCCCCTTCACGGGGGAAGATTAGGATGGGGGTGAGAGCTCAATTTTCACCTGCCTCGGACTCGAGCTGCGTGTTTTGCCGGGATTCGAGGAGCCTCCGGGCGTTATGTTTACCGGCGCCACTTTGCCCAATACCCGCACCGGGTTGTCTCGGAGGAGCATGGCACTTCCGTGCTAGACTGCCCCCGTTTTCATTATATTCCGGTGTTTCCGGACCGCGGGAAAATTACGTTTTCGGGTCGATATCGCGGCCGGGGATGCCTGTATTCCTGGGATTTGGGCCTTCAACAGCACTATTCTTTGTTTTCAAGGACGCGCATATGGAAAATTCTGTCAAATCTTTTCTACAACACCTGGTGGTGGAAAAAGGCTTCTCTCAAAACACCCTGGATGCTTATCGCAACGATCTCGGCCAGTTTGAAGTGTTCCTCAAAGACCGTATCACCGAGCCGATCAACGGCAGCGTTCCCTGGACATCGGTGGACATAAACCTGCTGAACGAGTACATCTCCGACCTCCGCGACCGGAAGGGCTATCGCGACACGACCACGGCCCGGAAGGTCGCCGCCATAAAGTCCTTCTACGGCTTTCTTACCGCCAACGGGGATGTTTCGGAAGACCCCACCGAGTCCCTGGGGTCGCCCCGGGTCGGCCGCGCGCTCCCCAAGTACCTGTCCGAAGAGCAGGTGAAGCAGCTCCTGGATGTGGCAGGCCAGTCCGACACCTGGGAGAGCAAGCGGGACGCCACCATCCTGGAACTGCTCTACGCCACCGGACTAAGGGTCAGCGAGCTGGTGTCCCTCAACGTGCAGGACATCGATCTGCAGGAATCGTACATCAGGTGCTGGGGAAAAGGCTCCAAGGAACGGATCGCCTACCTCTACCCGCAGGCTCTGGAAAATCTGAAGGCTTACCTGAAGGGGGCCCGCGTCGCCTTGTTGGGTGCCAAGGAAGACCAGACCGCCCTGTTCGTCAACCACCGGGGCGAACGCTTGACCCGCCAGTGGATCTGGAACATCCTCAAGACCTGCGGTGAGAAAGTGGGGGTCGAAGAACGGATTACACCCCACACCCTGCGTCACAGCTTCGCAACGCACCTGCTCCAGAATGGGGCGTCGCTTAGGCACGTACAGGAACTCCTGGGACACTCCAGCATCTCCACCACGCAGGTCTACACCCACCTGACCAACACCCACCTTCGCCAGGAATACGAGAAGAGCCACCCCCACGCGCAATAATTCATAATTCTTTATTTGCCAGTGTTTCGGGGCTTCCTTGAGGAAGCCCCGATTGGTTTTCGCGCTTGACCCGGGAAATTACCCGCCCCTATTGCACCCAGGTGATTCCCCGGTTCTCCAGCGCCTGAACGGGCCGGTTGTTGGGACTCCGGCCGAGGGCACGGAGCCGGTTGACCTGGTCCAGGGATATTGTCCGAGGCTGGCGCAGCACATACCAATCGACCGGTTCGTCGCACGGAGGCGTGGTCTTGGACCCGTCGTAGCGGAAATAGTCCCATTCTCCGGGCAAAAACCCGGTGGGGTCCAGGGCTGGTCCCTCCGGAATAGCGCCTCCGGGAGCGGGGGCAATGCCCAAGACATCTTCCATCAAAGGGTCGGGTTCCCCCAGCTCAAACAGGACTCCCACCACTGCCAGGTCCCCGCCGGAATGCTGATGGACGAGGTGCAACTCCGCCGCGAAGCTGCGGCCGTCAATCCAATGCTCCGAGGGAGAGTGAAAGTGGGCCGTTGCCAGATGGTAGAGCCTGCCCCCGGCGTTGAGGGTGCAGACCGGCTGGAAGTCCAGATGGACAAAGGTGCCGTCATTCCTCACTGCTGTTGAGTCGCCGCGGTACGAGAACTCCAGAGACTGCCCGGCGCCGGTTCGATACCCGGTGATGTCCACAGGCGACTGCTGCAAGCCTTCGGCGCAAAGGGCATAATCGGTTGAAAGGCCGCCCCAGTATTCCGGCGCGGTCGGCCCCGAATATCCCCATTTTTCAGTGCCGTACCTTGCGTCACCTGCCATGAAACCTCCTCCAGCCGAATAAACTTGGGCTGCCCCTGGGCAATCCTATCTGTCTTGTCAGTCTTGCTGAAGCCCCATCGGCGCTCAAATGCAGCCGCCAACCCGACGGATGGAAAGATAGGTATCTTTCTACCGCAACAGGTGATTGCTACATGTAGAGATATAAAGCTGCGGCATCTGCATGGTGGTGCCTTTACATGCGATTGCCCGGTGACCTGCCTCGCTTTACCGGAACAGGATGGGGCGTCTTCGATTGGACGCGAGGCGTTTGTAGTATACTGAATCAAACGTCGATTGACGAAGTCCAGCAACGAACAGGAAGTCCGCACCCGCCAGGGTCACGGATAGGGAGGTGGTTGATATGCCTGGGAAGGGTCGCCGGATGGCATCGCGTCAGGCCGAGCTTGGCCGGAGAAGGAGGAGACAAAACCGGGCGTCCGCGGCAGTGGCCGCTCCTCCTGCCGGCCCATCCCCCAATGCCGCTCCCGCCGCCGAACCCCAGGGGGACTCAACTGCTCCGGCAGCCCGGGAAGCTCCCCAACAGCAGCGCCCGGCCCCTGCTCCCGCGCCCGCCCTGGGGCGGGCGCGGGGGGATCGTCCCCCGGCGTACAACTACATGGTCCCCGAAGTGCGCCGCATTTCCATCATGGCCGGCGTGCTGCTGGTGGGGTTGATCGCGCTGTCCTTCGTCATCCCATAGGCGGTCATGCCCACCCCGTTAATCGAGCACCGCCTCCAGTCGGCGCCGGAAAAACCCGGCGTCTACTTGATGAAGGACGCCCAGGATAACGTCATCTACGTGGGCAAGGCCCTGGTCCTGCGCAACCGGCTGCGTTCCTACTTCGGGTCCCCTTCCGGCCATGCCCCCAAGATCCGCCGCCTGGTCCCCCAGATCGCAGATTTCGAGTTCATCGTTACAGACACCGAGTCGGAAGCCCTGATCCTGGAAAACACCCTGATCAAGAAGTACAAGCCCCGGTACAACGCGCGGCTCAAGGACGACAAGACCTACCCCTTCCTGAAAATTGACCTCGGCGAGGACTTTCCCCGGGTCTATATAACCCGCCAGGTCGCCAAGGATGGAGCCCGATATTTCGGTCCCTTCGCCTCCGCCGGCAGCGTCCGCCACACGATGGACCTGATCAAGAAGCTTTTCCCATACCGCTCCTGCACCAAGACCATCACCGGCACCGATCCCAGGCCGTGCCTGGAGTACTTCATCCATCGCTGTGTCGCCCCTTGCTCCGGCTACGCTTCCAAGGATGAATACGCGGATGTCATCAAACAGGTCATCATGTTCATGGAGGGGAACACCGATGTCGTAACCCGGGGACTGCGGGATTCCATGACCCAGGCGTCGGAAAAGCTGGAATACGAGCGGGCCGGGGTCCTGCGGGACCAGATCCGGAGCATTGAGCGGGTCGCCGAGCAGCAGAAGATGGACTCCCAACCGGTCGGGGACCTGGACGCCATTGCAATGGCCCAGGAGGGCAACGAAGCCTGGGTCGAGACCTTCTTCATCCGGCACGGCAAGCTGGTGGGCCGGGACCGGTTCCTGATGGAAGGCGCCGAGGGAGAGGCTCCCGGGGTCATCCTGGGGCAGTTCGTCAAGCAGTTCTACGAGTCGGCAACCATGGTCCCCCGCAGAATCCTGCTGCAGCACCAACTTGAAGAACACGAACTGATCCTCGACTGGCTGAAGGAGCGCCGGGGCGGGGCGGTAACACTCCTGTACCCCAAGCGCGGCCAGTACAAGAAACTGCTGGAGGTGGTGGCCGAGAACGCCAGCCAGGGCCTGGCCCAGCAGCGGGTAAAGTGGCTGAACAACGCCAGCGTCATCCAACAGGCCGTCGCGGACCTCGAGGAAGAGCTGAGCCTGCCTTCACCCCCGCAGCGCATGGAGTGTTACGACATCTCGCACATCCAGGGAACGAACGTCGTGGGAAGCATGGTGGTCTTCCAGGACGGCCGTCCCAGGCCGGCCCATTACCGCCGGTTCAGGATTAAATCGGTGGAGGGGGTGGATGACTACGCCAGCATGCAGGAGATGCTCCGGCGCAGGTTCAAGCGCCTGGCGGATACCCGGGCCAGGGGACGGTCCAGCGATGCCCCGGGCCCCAATGGTCCCGACAAGCCGGGGGATGCATGGGGAATCGTGCCGGACCTGGTGCTCATCGACGGGGGCAAAGGGCACTTGTCGGCGGCGTTGGAGGTGATGTTGGAGCTGGGTCTCGACGACGTTCCCCTGGCTTCCCTGGCCAAGGAGAACGAGGAACTGTTCGTGCCCCATACGCCGGAACCCATCGTCCTGCCCCGCACATCCCAAGCCCTGTACCTGGTGCAGCGGCTGCGGGACGAGGCCCACCGCTTCGCCATTACCTACCACCGCAATCTCCGCAGCAAGGGGAGCCTCAAGTCCTCCATCGACATGGTGACCGGCATTGGTCCCAAGCGCAAGCGGATGCTGCTCCGCAAGTTCGGCACCGTCCAGGCGATCAAGGACGCCCCGGTGGATGAAATCGCGGCTGTACCGGGATTAACCCGCTCCCTGGCCATCCGTCTGAAACAGACCCTGTAAACCTGCCGTCCCTTGCCAATTTCGTCCAGAAGGCCAATTTCCGCCGAAACCGCGGCGTCCAGTTATTGATTCAGCGGACGACCCCCACTTACCATAACCGAAACTCACAACCGAAACTCACGCGAGGCCAGTGCATCGTGAAGCTGCTACTCACCTTTCCCAATGGCGCCCAACTCACCCTGGAGTCCGCGGAGCCGGAGTTTATCCAGCAGATAATCATGACGTCGCTGAAGGAGTTTCCGGCGCTGCCCGGGCAAACCGCCGGCCCTGCGGAGGCGCAGGCCGTACAGGGAACATCCCCCGGCGACCGGCCCGCCGCCGGGGCCGGCGCACGCCCAGGAGGAAACGGCACTGCCGAATCCCTGGGCGTCTCTGTACGCTCTGCCGACACGGGCGGTCCCGGCGGGGATGCCGCCTTCTCCAGCGCCGGGGGGAACGGCTCCCACGGGAACGCGTTTGCCAGCATCCTGCCCGATGCCAACGGCGAACTTTCCGGCGAGCAACTGCATTTCAGGGAGTTTTGCCGAGACGCCAACCCGACGGGGGATATGCGGCGGGCAGTGGTGGCGGCCGAGGGAGCCCAGCGTTTACTGGGGGTGCCCAGCGTGGACGCTCCCACCCTGGAAGCCCTTTTCGCCCTGGCCGGATGGCCCCGGCCCCACAGCCTGGTCCAGACGATGCGGAATGCCGCGCGGGTGAAATTCGGGTGGCTGGAGCGAGTGCCGGGAAGGATGGGCTTTTACACCGTGACGGACACCGGTCGCGAGACGGCCCTGCCGGACCGGGCCCTCGGAATGCCGGAGCAGTTCGTTTAAGGGCGAGACTTTCTCATCTTCGGCGGGCGTCGCCCGCCGCACGGCCCTTCCATGTCCCCTTCCTTATCCGATAATGAGGTTCGCACCGGATTTCGTTCCCCATGGTGAGTCCCACGCAGGGCAATCGCATTCGGGTTCTCGAAGACCCCTTGACGTTCACGGTCCGGCCGCCCCCTTGATAAAGTGAGGGATGGATAGTCGAGAAGTTACCCAAGACAATAGTTGACAATACGGTATATGGGTATCGAACTGCGGCACCTGCATGGTGGTACCTTTCAAATGCGACAGCCCTGGAGTCCCGCGGCCTGCTGTTGCGTGGGAATGCGGCAGAGACTATCCTATTGGGGTTTTCGGACTGTTCCTTCACTTGGGCGGGATGCGTATGGTGTGGTCCGGGACCAGTGAGTAGTCTGTCAGGGAGGCGCCAATCATGAAGATGTACCTGAGCGGAAACTGGGTTGACCGGGATGCAAAGATGCCGGTCAGGAATCCCTTTGACCAGTCGGAACTGGATACTGTCCCCCGGGCGACAGCCGCCGACGTGGATGCGGCGGTGACCAGCGCCGCACGCGGGGCGGAGGTCATGGGAAAGATGCCCGCCTATGACCGGTACATGATCCTCCGGCGCACCGCCGACCTGATGGCGGAACGGGCGGAGGATCTGGCCCAGACGATAACGAAAGAGGAAGGCAAGGTGCTGGTGGAGGGGCGAGGCGAAGTGCAGCGCGCCATCCAGACCATCACCCTGTCGTCCGAAGAAGCCAAGCGGCTCCACGGCGAGACCGTTCCCCTGGACGGCGCGCCGGGGATTACCAGCCAGTTCGGGTTCACCATCCG
The DNA here is from genome assembly GCA_951812535.1 of uncultured Dehalococcoidia bacterium. GTDB lineage: Bacteria > Chloroflexota > Dehalococcoidia > Lucifugimonadales > UBA3495 > CATOSK01. The sequence continues at coordinate 341,398 of CATOSK010000006.1, forward strand.
GGTTCCGGTGGGAGTGGTCGCGGCCATCGCGCCGTTCAACTTTCCGCTGAACCTGGTGTGCCACAAGGTTGGGCCAGCGCTGGCGGCGGGCAACGCGGTGGTGCTGAAGCCGGCGGGGGATACGCCCCTGTCAGCGTTGAAGCTGACCGAAATCCTGCTGGATGCGGGCCTTCCGGCGGAGGCCATCCAGACAATCACGGGCTCGGGAGCGGAAATCGGGGATGCTCTCACCGGCGATCCCCGCGTCCGCAAGATTACCTTCACCGGCAGTATGGAAGTTGGGGACCAGATCTGCCGGAACGCCGGGATCAAGAAGGTCACGATGGAGTTGGGTTCCAACAGCCCGCTCATCGTGATGAACGACGCGGACATCGAGAAGGTGGCCGCGGCCACGGTGGCCAGCGGCTTCGCCAACGCCGGGCAGGTCTGCATCTCGACCCAGCGGGTCTTTGCCGACCGGGACGTGTACGCCGATTTCCTGGACGCGCTGGTCGCTCCGACCGAGGCGTTCATCGCCGGCAATCCGCTGGACGAGTCCATCAAGATGGGGCCGATGATCCGCGAGTCCGACGCGGCCCGGGTGCATGACTGGATCGCCGAGGCAGTGGGGCAGGGCGCCCGCGTAGTCGCCGGCGGAGACCGGGAAGGGACCCTCCACGCTCCGACGGTGGTTGCCGACGTGAAGGCCGATATGAGGGTGTCCCGGGAGGAGTTGTTCGGTCCGGCGGTGGCGGTCAGTTCTTTCAGCGATATCGACGAAGCCATTGCCATGGCCAATGACAGCCGGTTCGGATTGTCGGCAGGAATCTTCACCCAGAACGTGGATTGGGCGATGCGGTTTGCCCGGGAAGTCCAGTCCGGCAACCTGCACATCAACTCGTCGCCCCAATGGCGTGCGGACCTGATGCCCTACGGAGGCCTCAAGGACAGTGGTATGGGCAAGGAAGGGCCGGGCTATGCCATCGAGGAAATGACCGAGTTGAAGATGGTGGTGTTCCACCTGTAAGCGCAAGCGCTTTGAGGGCGGCAGGCCTGCCGCCCTCTCTATTTTCCAGGCAGTCGAGGGTCAATGGAAATAATCACCGATCCACCGAGGCGCATGCTGGTGGTCACACCCCACCCGGATGATGCCGAGGGCGGGTGCGGCGCCACCATTGCCAAGTGGGTCCAAGAGGCGGGGACCGAAGTCGTCGTCCTGATGTGTACCAATGGGGACAAGGGCACTTCTGATCGTGAGATGCTCCCCGAAGACTTGGCAGCCATACGGGAGCAGGAGCAACGGAATGCCTCGGCCTTCCTCGGTGTCAAGGACGTGGTGTTCCTGGCCTACCCCGACGGCACGCTGGAGAACAGCCTGGAGGCCCGGCGCCAGGTCGTCCGGGAAATCCGCCGCCACCGCCCGGACATCGTCTTCTGCATCGACCCTTACCGCAGCGTCAGCCACACCCACCGGGACCACCGCATGAGCGGGCAACTGGCGCTGGATTCAGCCGGTTCCTACGCCTGGAGCTACCTCCACTTTCCTGAACAGATCTCGGACGAAGGGCTGTTGCCCCACCGGGTCCCGGAAGCGTTCATGTGGAGCACCGAGAAGGCGGACGTCTACGTCGACGTTGACGGCTACCTGGAGGCCAAGGCGGACTCCCTCAGCGCCCACGTCAGCCAGATGCGCGGCCGCAACCCGGAGCACCGCCTGGACCGGATTAAGGAAGGAACAGCTCGTCAAGGAGAAGAAGTCGGGCTGGCCCACGCCGAGGGATTCCGAAGGCTCCGCTTCAACCTGGACACTCTCGGCTGGCGGTATCTCAACGCCTGAACCCGGCCAAGGCTGGTCGGCGGTTCCTCTTTCTAAATGTTCGCCTCTTTCGCGCCCGAGTTAAGTTACTTGTCTATGAGCGCTGGTCGGCTCAGGCCGTGGTGGTTGCTTCCTGGTGCTGCTGATAAACGCGGTCCGTCTTGGCGGCCATGATGAAGTCGTTCTGGTGCAGGTTCCGGATCTTGTGGGTCCACCAGGTTACTCCCACCCGTCCCCACTCGGTGACCAGTTTCGGGTGGTGCCCCTCGCTCTCGGCCATTTCACCGATGGCCGCCGTGAAGTCCAGGGCCTGCTGGAAGTTGCGGAACTTGTAGGCCCGGTCCAGCTTGGGGATTCCCACATCCTCGATGAGTTCCCAGTCGGGTAGTTCCGGCTTGAACCTGGCAACCTCTTCGCCGGTGACGTGGGGCGAGTCCCTCCGGCAAGCGGTGCATTTCTGCCTGTAAAGCTCGTCTGACATATCGCGCTCCTGATGGGATATGGAATCAGCAATCGTTCTTACCTGCTTCATTCTAGCAAACCCTAGCAAACCGGCCGCCGCATGGCCGTCCTCAACACCCAACCACATCTCCGGCCGTTGGACGCTCAAGCCAAAGGGTAGTATATTCGACCTGAACATGGAACCTGAACAGGAACATTGAGGCTCCCGGGGTTTTCGAGGATGGGAAGCTGTACGGGCAGGAAGAGGTAACGCGATGATACCTGGCGCAATTTCAAACTCGTGGCGCATCCAGTTGGCCGACCAGGACTTGTCCGACCTGGTGGAGCAGGCGCAGTCCCAGGGAGCTCAGCACGTGGAGTTGCGCCAGACGTGCCTGGGCGATTACGAGACAGGTGAGGGAAACGACTGGCGCCCGGTGTTTCCCAGGATGCAGTCCCTGGTGGACCGATTTCCACAGCTGACTTTCGACCTGGCGATGGCCCTCCCCTGCCTGACCCAGTCCATTGATCCCAAGGGTGGACTTTTCCAGGCGGCCCTGGCCGGGGCGAAGCTGGTGGGCGGGGACAGTCCTCACCTTCGCACCGTGGACCCCGGGGCGGCCGGTGACGCGTGGCAGGGGCCGGACGACTTTCCGGAGACGGCATGGGGGCTGGTGGAACTGACCCGGGAAGCGGCAAGCCAGGGCGTGATCCTTTCGATGGAAAATTCGGGGCAACCCCTGTCCAGCATGGCCCGGCTGGTGAGCGAGGTCCGCTCCCGCCTGTCCCCGGAGGAAGGACAGTTCCTCGGCCTGTGTCCCGATCCGACCAACCAGTTGCGGCGCTTCCCGGACACCGACCCGGTGGCGGAGTTGGACGCTCTTCCGCTGGACATGATCAAGATCGTCCACTTCAAGCAGGCCCGCAACGGCGACGCCCATCCCTCCGTGGATACGGGAGACTTGGACTGCGGGGCAATGCGGGACGTGTTGGATTCCAAGGGTTATTCCGGGCAGGCCATCATGGAGATCCCGCCCCACCAGGATGTCTTCGAGAACCTGTCCGCCAGCTACCGATTTCTCTGGCCCGAGGGATAACCCCACCCCGAGCAGGGAGGAAGCAGATGGTCTCTGAAACGCCGGACCCGGTGGAAGAACACCGGCGGTTAAGCCGTGCCTGGGTCGAAGCCGAGCAGCACCGGGTCGATGTGTTGCAGTCGGTTCTGGATATCCAGATCGGCAAATGCACCATGGACTACCCGGAAGGGCTGTTCGACGAGTATGACGAAGCGTTGCACCAGGCGTCTCAGGCCAACCGGGCTTACTTCCTGTGGCTAGCCCAACAGGGGCTGCGCTCCCGTTAAGCTCCCCTGCCAACCCGCCTGCCAACCAGATGGGAGGGCCCAGTCACCCACACCCATGAGCCAATACCGCGACTACACCGTCTCACTGCACTACGACCAACGCCTGTACCGGCAGGACATCGCCGGGTCCAGGGCCCACGTCCGCATGCTGGCGCGCCAGGGAATAATCCCCGAAGGCGACGCTTCCGAAATACTGACCGGCCTGGACGCGGTGGAAAGGGAAATCGAGTCCGGGCAGTTTCCGTGGGACCCGGAGCTGGAAGACCTGCACATGAACATCGAGACCCGCCTGGCCCAGCTGATCGGGCCCGTGGCCGGACGGCTCCACACCGGGCGTTCCCGCAACGACCAGATCGCCGTTGACCTGCGGATATACACCAGGGAAACGACCGGGGAAACCCTCCAGGCTTTGCGGCGGGTCCAGAAGGCGCTGGTCGAGTTGGCGGGCCGGTACCATGACGCAATTATCCCCGGCTATACCCACCTGCAGAGGGCACAGCCCGTGATGTTCGCCCACCACATGCTGGCCTACTTCGAGATGTTCCAGCGGGACCACGGGCGTTTCCGGGACTGCTTCCAGCGGGTCGATGTTCTACCGTTGGGCAGCGGCGCCCTCGCGGGTGTGCCCTATCCCACCGACCGGGAATTCCTGGCCGGCGAACTGGGGTTCAGCCGGGTGTCCGCCAACAGCATGGACGCTGTTTCCGACCGGGACTTCCTGCTGGAATTCCAGGCCGCCGCGGCAACGTGCATGATGCACCTGTCCCGCCTGTCGGAGGAAATAGTCCTCTGGTCCAGCCGGGAGTTCGGGTTTATCACGTTGGCTGAGGAGTTCACCACCGGCAGCAGCATCATGCCCCAGAAACGCAACCCGGACTTCGCGGAAATCGCCCGCGGGAAGACTGGCCGGGTCTACGGGAACCTGTTCGGGCTTTTCACCGTGATGAAAGGCCTGCCCTTGACGTACAACCGGGACCTCCAGGAGGACAAGGAGGGTTTCTTCGACACCGTGGACACCCTGCTGGCGACCCTGAATGTCTTCCAGGGTATGCTGCCGGGCTTGACCCTGAACGAGGAACGCGTTGCCGATGTCTCGGGCGAAAGCTACATGCTGGCAACCGACCTGGCCGACTACCTGGTGGGGAAAGGGGTGCCCTTCCGGGAAGCCCACGGGGTGATGCGCCGCCTGTGCCGGTACTGTGAGGACAACCGCCTGGAGCTCCAGTCTCTGCCCCTAGCGAAATACCACGAGTTTTCCAACCGTTTCGATGCGGATGTCTACGGGATAACCGCCGTTTCTTCGGTGGCCGCCCGCAACAACCCCGGAGGAACCGCCCCCAACCGGGTTGCCGAAGAGCTGGAAAGAGCCCGGGCGGTCCTGGAATCTTCTCTTGGGGTACCCCAGGAGTTGAAAGGCGTTGCCGGTGGAAGCTGACTATCACATCCAGATTGCGCCGTCGCTGCTGGCCGCGGACTTCTCCCGCCTTGGCGGCCAGGTACGTGAAGCCGACGAGGCCGGCGCCGACCTGATTCACGTTGACATCATGGACGGGCAGTTCGTCCCGAACATCTCCTTCGGAGAGGTGGTGGTGGACGCTGTCCGCCAATCAACCAACTTGCCGCTGAACATTCATTTGATGGTCAGGGAACCCGACTATCTGCTCCCCGGCCTGGTGAAGTCACCGACGGACCAGGTGCTGGTCCACGCGGAAGCGTGCAACCATCTGCACCGGACGCTGAGCGTAATCAAGGAGGGCGGGCATCAGGCGGGGGTGGCGTTGAACCCGGCCACGCCGGTCGCTGCGGTGGAGGAAGTGCTGCCCCTGGTGGATATTGTCCTCGTGATGACTGTCAACCCGGGGTTTGGGGGGCAGTCATTCATACCGGCCGCTCTGAACAAGGTCAAACGGTTGCGCCGGTTAATCGACGAAAACGGATATACAGTCCAAATCGAGGTTGATGGCGGCGTAAAAGCCGACGAAACCGCTCAGGATTCAGTGCGGGCGGGGTCTTCTATCCTGGTCGCTGGTACTGCCATCTTCAACCGGCGGCAGTCCGTGGCGGAGGCCATGCGGGAAATGCGGGAAAGTGTCCGGGGGTTGGGTCCGGATTTCTGACTCTCGACCCGACCTCCTGGAGTTGCCTTTACTCGGGTCAGGTGGCGGCGGCCGACGACTTCCTGGCACGGGGGGGCTTGCTGAGAGTCCTCAGGCAGCGGGTGCAAATCTTTACCCGCTGGACCTTGCCATTGATCAGCAAGGTCTGCTTGTGAACGTTGGCCTTGAACCTGGTTTTCGTGTGGCGGTTGGAGTGGCTGACGTTGTTGCCGCTCATACCGGCCTTCAAGCAAATTTCACACCGCATTTATCTGTTTCCCCCTCCGGGGCCGCTCGCCTCTGGGGTCGTGTCTGGCTCGCTGGGGTCCCGCTCCGAGTTTGGCGCCAGTGATGCCCGGCGCCAAGGATGCCCCAGGCGCGGGCACTCAGCCTAACATACCCCTTCATGGGTAGCAAGGAACGCCGTTCCTTCCAAACAGGCCCCCAAACAGGCCCCCGCTGGGGCGAAACTGATTCCAGGCCGTTCAATCCGGGGCCGCCCGGCCGGGCCGCCCCGGCTGCCCAGCGACAGATTACTGTCACTGTCTCCATTGTTCGGCTTTCTGACGGTGTGCTATTATCCGCACCATGCAGCAAACAAGGTCCGAAGACCTCAAATATTGGATTGCGTTAAACCGCACCCGGCTCTTGGGTGCGGTCCGGACCCGCCGCCTGGAGGCCCGCTTCGGGTCGGCGGAACAAATTTGGCGCGCGTCCCTGAGCGACATCAAAGCAGCCGGCATCAAGGACCGCGTAGCCCGAAACTTGGTGGAAGCCCGGGCGATGATTTGTCCTGACGACGAAATGGCTTCCCTGGAACGCGCCGGCGTCACTGCGGTCCACTGGGGACAGTATGGCTACCCTCCCCGTCTGAAGGAAATCCCCGATCCGCCCCCGGTGCTTTACATCAAGGGCCAGGTCCTGCCCGAAGACGAGCTATCGGTGGCAATGGTCGGGACCAGGAACCCAACCGGGTACGGGCGGGCGGCGTCGGCACACCTGGCCGGCGAACTGGCTTCGTCGGGGTTGACCGTTGTAAGCGGACTGGCCCTCGGCATCGACGGGATTGCGCACAAGGCAGCCCTGGATGCCGGTCAGAGGACCATCGCCGTGGTCGCCAACGGCCTGGACATTGTGTATCCCCGGGAACACTCGTCCGTGGCCAGGCGGATATCCGAATCGGGCGCCGTTGTAAGCGAGGTGCCTTTGGGCATTCGTCCCGACTCCCGCAGCTTTCCCCGCCGCAACCGCCTGATCAGCGGCATGAGCCTGGGAACGGTGGTGGTGGAGGCGGGCGAGACCAGCGGCGCACGCTGGACCGTCCACCATGCCCTGGAGCAGGACCGGGAGGTTTTCTGCGTACCGGGCAGCATCTTCTCTCCTGCCAGCCGCTTGACCAACCGGCTCATCAAAGAAGGTGCTAAACTAGTGGAGAACAGCACCGACATCCTGGAGGAATTGAATCTGGCCTCCGTGCCGCGCCAGTCTGAAATGGACCTGGCGACGGCGACGACGGATAGTCCTGCCGCTGAGTCCCCGGCTCTGGATCCAGCGGAGTCCAGGTTGTTGAGCGCGTTGAGTGGTGATCCCGTTCACATCGACGACATCGTAAGGAGCACTGGCCTGGCGACCAGCGAGGCCAGCAGTATGCTGACGATGATGGAACTGAAGGGTTGGATCAGCCAGGTTGGCTGTATGCACTACGTCAGGACCGGCTCGCATGGTCCGGTCGTGACTGCCTGACATTTCAGGCCCGTTCATCGTCTTCTATCAGATGCATGGTCAAAGGATATGGTAACGAAAAACGGCAGTAAGTCGCCCGCAAAGGGCGCAGCTACCAAACGCAAGGCAACTCCCAAGAAAACCACGGCAGCCACCAAGTCCGGCAAGGCCGCGACAACCAAGGCCAAGACTGCCGCCCAGCGGAAGACCGCTGTTCCCGACGCCACGGGCAAGCGGCTGGTCATTGTCGAATCGCCGGCCAAGGCACGCACCGTCGGGCAAATCCTGGGCCGCAACTACGTCGTCACCGCTTCCCAGGGCCATGTCCGTGACTTGCCGAAGGGCAAGATCGGGGTGGATGTCGAGCAGGACTTCGTCCCGTCGTACGTCACCATGCGGGACAAGCAACCCCTGGTAACCGCCCTGAAAAAGGCGGGCAAGGGCGCCTCAACCATTTATCTTGCCACTGACCCCGACCGCGAGGGCGAGTCCATATCCTGGCATATCCAGACCGCCGCCGGATGGGACCAGAACCAGGAGCCTCCCAAGCGGGTTGTCTTCCACGAAATCACCAAGCAAGCGGTGGAAGAAGCCTTCGAGCATCCCCGGGAAATAGATATGCGCTTGGTCAATGCCCAGCAGGCCCGGCGCATCCTCGACCGGCTGGTTGGATACCAGATCAGCCCTCTCCTGTGGCGCCGCGTCCAGCGGGGTCTTTCTGCTGGAAGGGTCCAGTCCGTATCCCTGCGCATGGTCACCGATCGCGAGCGGGAGATCGAAGCCTTCGTTCCCGTGGAGTCCTGGACCATCGACGCCAAACTCCACAAGGCAACCGATGACGGTCCCCAGCCGGCAACCTTCACCGCCACCCTGCGGTCCCTCAAGGGACAGCGGGGGACCATCAAGATTGCCAGGGAAGATGAGGCAAGGGCCTATCAATCGGAGCTGGAAGGCGCGGGTTATTCCGTTGCTGAGGTCAAGAAGCGGAACGTCCGCCAGCGGCCGTCCGCTCCGTTCACCACCAGCACCATGCAACAGGAAGCCGGCCGGAAGCTGCGTTTCACCGCCCAGCGCACGATGGTCGTGGCCCAACAGCTTTACGAAGGAATCAACGTTCCCGGCGAAGGCTCGGTCGGGTTGATCACCTACATGCGAACCGACTCCACCCAGGTGGCGCAGAGCGCCGTCGCCGAAACCCGCTCGTATATCCGGGAACGGTACGGCAAGGACTTTCTCCCGGACAAACCCCGGACCTTTACCACCCGGACCAAGGCCGCCCAGGAAGCGCACGAAGCCATTCGTCCCACCGGGATCCGGCGGGACCCGGAGTCGCTCCGGGCTACCCTCTCCAGCGACCAGTACCGGTTGTACAGCCTCATCTGGGCCCGAATGCTGGCCAGCCAGATGGCTGACGCCCGGTCCGAGGCTACCACGGTCGATATCGAAGCCGCTTGCACCAGGCCTGCGGCGGGCGGAACATCCCCAAATGTCTATATTTTCCGCGCCACGGGCTCGGTGCTGGTCTTTGCCGGGTTCCGTACACTGTATCTCGAAGGACGGGATGACGGTGGCGAAGATGACGAGAACCGCAAGTTGCTGCCCCCCGTGTCGGCCGGAGACCCGCTGCGCTGCAACGGTCTGGAGCCGTTGCAGCACTTCACCCAGCCTCCCCCCAGGTTTACCGAAGCAACTTTGATCAAGGCCATGGAAGAAAAGGGGATCGGGCGTCCCAGCACCTATGCCCCCACCATCGGGACCCTGCTCGACCGCAACTATGTGGAGAAGGAGCAGACCCGGCTGCAGCCCACCACGCTCGGTACCACCGTGACGGACCTGCTGACCCAGTACTTCACGGACATCATGGACCTGGACTTCACGGCCCGCATGGAGGACGAACTCGACGAGGTTTCCCAGGGGGACCGGGAGTGGGTTCCGATGCTGCGCGAGTTCTACGGACCTTTCGAGGAAGCCCTGGAAACTGCCCAGGAAAAAATGCCCCGGGTCAAGATAGAAGAGGAAACCGACGAGGTTTGCGAAGCTTGCGGCAAGCCGATGGTGATCAAGACAGGCCGCTTCGGCAAGTTTCTTGCCTGCACCGGGTTTCCCGACTGCCGCACCACCAGGAAGATCCTCAACAAGGTTGGCGTGGGTTGCCCGAAGTGCTCCGGCGAACTCGTGGAGCGAAAGTCCCGGGGCCGGAGACGCCCCTTTTACGGTTGCTCCAAGTATCCTGATTGTGACTTCCTCGTCAACGACCGGCCGATCCCAGGCCCTTGCCCGGAGTGCGGCGGCATGATGGTGGAGAAGGCCCAGAACAGTATCCAGTGCAGCTCATGCGCCTGGCAGGGGGAACCCGCGGAATCCCCGGCCCAGGCTGAAAAGGAGTTGGCCTCCGTTGGCGACTGAGCAGGCGATTTCCCAGGATACCCTGCCGGAAGCGGCTCCGCCTCCGGTTCAATTCGGGTTGCCCGGCCTCGGTCCAGAAGAAACCGATACGCTGCTTGAGAAGTACAGGCTTTACCTGAGGGGACAGCGCGGGCTCGCCGAGAACAGCGTCAGAATCTACTGCGACGACCTGTACTCCTTCCGCCAGTACCTGCACCATGACAAGCTGGACTTCAGGGACATGGACCGGGTGATGATCCGCGGCTACCTGGCCTGGCTGGCCACCTCTGCGAAGGGTGGCCGGGACGGTTATGCCCGGGTCAGCATCACCCGCAAGCTGACGGCCCTCCGTTCGTTCTACCGCTTCCTGGTGCAGGAGGGTTGGTTCAAGTCGAGTCCCATTCCCACCGGCCGCACCTTCCAGGTCAAGGTCGAGAAGCCCTTGCCCATCTTCCTGGGGCAACAGGAAATGGCCCGCTTGCTGAACACTCCCGACACTTCGGACATCTACGGGTTGCGGGACAAGGCCATTCTGGAGGTCCTGTACTCCTGCGGCGTCCGGCTGGCCGAGATACACGGCATTGATCTGGACGACATAAACTTCGCCGGCAAGGAAATTCTCGTCCGGGGGAAGGGTTCGAAAGAGCGCTGGGTCCTCTTCGGACAACCCACTGAGGACGCCCTCCAGGAATATCTGCGGGAGTCCCGCCCCAAGCTCATGGGTAGTCCCACCCAGGCCCTCTTTCTCAACCGCTACGGCCAGCGGCTTTCCCGCCGTTCCTACGAAAATCTCGTCCGGCGATATTCCGCCGGGGCGGGCCTGAGGGATGGAGTTCACACCCACACCCTCCGGCATACCTTTGCCAGTCACATGCTGGAAGGGGACGCCGACCTGCGGGTGATCCAGGAGTTGCTGGGCCACTCCAGCCCCACGACCACCCAGATCTACACCCACATTACCAAGCAGGAAGCGCGCAACGCCTACCTCAACTGTCACCCGCTGGCGTCCCGGTCCTGATGGACGCCACCGGGTCCCCAGTTTCGGCGAGTTAACCTCCGATGGCTCGAGTCCTGGTCCTCAACGGGCCGAATATCAACTTCCTGGGGCGCCGGAACCCGGGTATCTATGGTTCCCGCACGCTGGAAGAAGTAAACCGGGAAGTCCAATCGAAAGCCGACTCCCAGGGGGTCGAACTCTCCTTCTTTCAGTCCAACAGCGAAGGCGATCTCATCGACCACATCCAGGCCCACTGGGGACAGGTAGACGGCATCATCATCAACCCCGGCGCTTTGACTCACTACGGGTATTCGCTGAAGGATGCCCTCATTGACGCGGCCGTCCCGGTCGTTGAGGTCCACCTGGGGAATATTCACGCCCGGGAGGAGTGGCGCCGGCATTCCGTCATCGCCGATACCGCCGTCGGGCAAATCGCCGGGTTCGGCTGGCGCAGCTACACCGCCGCCGTCGAGGTGATGGCCGGGCTGCTCCGCGACCGGCAAGAGGCCTGACCCCTTTCCAGTTGGGCTCGATTCGGTCCCGTGGTGGCGTTCAAGGCGCCGCTTAAAGTACACTACCGGTTGATTGAAGCACATCGAGGTGGGGCTGTTCCGGCTGGGCCCAACCGACCTGGAGGGGGGCGAAATGAGCATCAACTTTGGCGACCTGAACCGGGGAATGGTTATCGAACTGGACGGCCAGCCGTGGCAGGTCATGGACTATGAACGCCACAAGATGCAGCAGCGCGCCCCGGTGACCCGCATCAAGATGAAGAACCTCCTCTCCGGCGCCGTCGTCGAAAGGACTTTCCAGCGGTACGACACCGGGTTCACGGTGGCCGACATTGACAACCGGCAGACCCAGTACCTGTACACCGACGGCAGCTATTTCTACTTCCTGGACCAGGAGACCTTCGACCAGTACGACCTGAACCGGGAACAATTGGGCAGTGCGCTGGATTACCTGAAAGAGAACATGATCGTCGAGATGGTGTTCTACAAGGGTTCTCCCATCAACGTCAACTTCCCGATTCACGTCGAATTGGAAGTGGTCGAGACTCCGCCGGCTTTTCGGGGCGACACCGCCCAGGGCGGCAACAAGCCCGCCACCCTGGAAACCGGCCTGCGGATAAACGTCCCCATGTTCATCACCCCCGGCACCGTTGTCCGCGTCGACACCAGGAACGGCGAGTACACCGAGCGGGTCAGCTGAGCCTTGGCTGTCTATACCGTCAGCGAGGTAACCGCCTACCTTCGCCAGTCCCTGGAAGCCGACCCCTTCCTCTCCGACCTGTACGTTCTCGGCGAGGTTTCCAACCTGCGGGTGTCGGGAGCCGGCCACTCCTACTTCACGCTGAAGGATGGCCAGGCCGTCCTCAATTGCGTCATGTTCAAGGGACAGGCCGGGGCGGACCTGCTGTCCAACGGCGCTTCGGTCTCAACCCACGGGCGATTCAGCTTCTACGAGCCTCGCGGTTCCACTGACTTCATGGTGGACCTCGCCATGCCCGAGGGCGTCGGTGAGCTGGCCCTGGAACTGGAGAGGTTGACCCTGCGCCTGCGGGCGGAGGGACTTTTCGAGGAGTCCCGCAAGCGGCCATTGCCCGAGTTTCCCGCGGTGGTCGGTGTCGTCACGTCTCCCGCCGGGGCGGTTTTCCACGATATCCAGACCGTCATCCGCCGACGGTACCCGCTGGTGGAACTCATCCTCGCTCCCACCCAGGTCCAGGGTGACAGCGCAGCTCCCAACATCGTTTCCGCCATTGAAGGACTGAACAGCAACGGGCGCGCCGACGTGATCATCGTTGCCCGCGGGGGCGGGTCGCTGGAAGAATTGTGGCCGTTCAATGAGGAACCGGTTGCCCGCGCCATATACGCCAGCGTAATCCCGGTAGTGAGCGCCGTCGGGCATGAGACCGACCATACCATATCGGATTTGGTCGCCGACGTGCGGGCTCCCACGCCGTCCGCTGCGGCCGAACTGGTGGCGCCGGACCGGGGAGCGCTGGTCCGTGCGCTCGATGATGCGATGCAGCGTTGCCATTGGTCGTTAGGCCGCCAACTGGCCCGGTCCGGGGAGGGCGTCGCCCATTTTCGGACCCGCCTCGACGGTGCATTGCCTGATTTGGCAACCTGGCGCCGGCGGATAGACGACCTGGACCGGTCATCCGGTTCCTCCCTCGCCAACCGCCTGAAGATCCAGCGTCTCGAAGTGTCAGGCCTCGGCGGACAACTTCATGCCCTGGACCCGGCAGCTATCCTGCGCCGCGGTTTTGCGGTGGTGACGGGGCAGGCCGACGGCAGGGTCGTGACCAGCGTGGCCCACGCCGCTCCCGGAACTGCCCTGTCCGTCACGGTCTCCGACGGAGAATTCCCGGCAGTTGCGGGCACCGGCTTCGAAGGGACCGGCAAGGAGAAGGCGCCGTCCGCCGCCGGGTCCCCACCGGTTCCGCAGAAGGGCCGGCGAAAACCCAAGGCCGCTCAATCCCAGCAGACCATGGAACGTTTGTTATAGCCGGTTAAGGTTGGCGGCCCTTCCCCCAACGAAACCTCGCCCCCATCCCGCCCCTCTCCGGTAGAGGATATTACGCCGATGACTACCGCGGACCAACCCGGTTTCGATGACGAAATCGAATCCCTGAGCTTCGAAGACGCCTTTCGCCGCCTGGGCGAAACCGCAGACCGCCTGGAAACGGGGGGCCTGCCTCTGGCCGACGCCGTCGCCGTGTACGAGCGGGGAATGGCCCTGATGCAATATTGCAACCGGCTCCTCAACGAGACCGAGCTCAGGATAACCCAGTTGCAGGAAGCATACTCCAGCCCTGATCCTGGCCCGGACCTGGATTGGGACGAGGACCCCGACGAATAAGTTGCTGAGAATCGGCTGGTTCAGCACGGGAAGGGGCCCAGGTTCCCGGGGGTTGCTGGAGTTTGTCCAGACCCATATCCAGGACGGAAAGCTCGACGCCCGCATCCAGTTTGTGTTCAGCAACCGCCAACCCGGCGAGGCGGAGGGCTCCGACGAATTTTTCGGGTTGGTGCGCCGCTGCGGAATTCCCCTGGTCACCCTGTCTTCCGCGGAATTCCGCCGGACGAGTGGCCGGCCGTGGTCGGAATTACGGCAAGACTTCGACCGCCGGGTAATCAGCCTGGTTGAACCCTACGAAGTCGATGTGTGCGTTCTCGCAGGGTATATGCTGATCCTGGGCGGCGAGACGTGCCGCCGCTATCCTTTTCTGAACCTCCACCCGGCCCTTCCCGACGGTCCTGTCGGCACCTGGCAGGAGGTCATCTGGGAGCTGATCGAGACCCGCGCGCCTCGAACCGGAGCCATGGTCCACCTGGCCACGGAGCAGGTTGACCGGGGGCCGGTGTTGTCATATTGCACCGTGCCGCTGTGGGGCGGTCCCTTTGATGCTCTGTGGGAAGAAGCGGGCGCGGCGGACCTGTCTGAAGCAAGGAAGGAACAGGGGGAAGAATTTCCCCTGTTCCGGGAGATACGGGCCGCCGGTTACGCCAGGGAGCCCTACCTGGTCCTGGAGACCCTAAGGGCGGTGGCGGATGGGCTGCTGCCGGGGGCAGCAGCGGATTGGGCCCAATGGGAACCGCGATGCCTCGACGATGCGATTGCCTCCGCTATGGAGAACGACGGGTTGACCCGGGCCCGGTGAGGGACTAGGCCGACTTTTGCATTGCCGGCGTGTCGGGCAGCCTGAAACGCTGTCCGCTCTCAGTGACCAACTCCGGTGAAGCGATGCCCTCAATGGCCGCCCGGTCCACGACGCACTCCACGACAGCCTCCAGCGACGGAAGCTCGTACATCACGTCCATCAACGCCTCCTCCACCACGTAACGCAGGCACCTGGCCCCGGTCTGATGGACCAGCGCCTTCTCCGCGGCGGCTTCCAGGGCGTCCTGGGTGAAGGTAAGCTCCACGCCGTCGTAGGTGAAAAGGTGTTGGTACTGCTTAACTATGGCGTTCCTGGGTTCAACCAGGACCCGGATCAAGTCCTCGCGGTCGAGGGGCTCCAGGCATGTGACCACCGGCAGCCGCCCGACCATCTCGGGAATGAACCCGAACTCCAGGAGGTCCTCCGGGGTCACGTAATTCACCGCGTTGCCCTCCGGCCCAGTCCGGTAGCGGGAGCCGGACAAAAAGCCCATCTGGGACCCGGTGTAGGCAATCCTTCGCGAGACAATCTCCTCCAGCCCATCAAAGGCGCCGCCGCAGATGAACAGGATATTCCTGGTGTCGATCTGCAGGAATTCCTGGTGGGGGTGCTTCCGCCCGCCCTGCGGGGGAACGTTGGCCATGCACCCCTCGATGATCTTCAGCAGTTCCTGCTGTACGCCTTCTCCGGAAACGTCCCGGGTGATTGACCGGTTGACGCCCTCTTTCCGGGCAATCTTGTCCAGTTCGTCGATGTAGATGATGCCCCGCTCCGCCTTGGCAATATCCCAGTCGGCGGCCTGGATCAAGCGGAGCAGGATATTCTCGACGTCCTCGCCAACGTAGCCCGACTCGGTGAGAGAAGTGGCGTCGCATACCGCGAATGGCACGGCGAGAGTGCGGGCCAGCGTCTCCGCGAGCATCGTCTTGCCGCAGCCCGTTGGTCCGATCAGCAGTATGTTGGCTTTCTGGAGCTCGACGCCCGAGGCGCTGGACCCGTTGAGCACGCGCTTGAAGTGGTTGTAAACGGCGACGCTGAGGGTCTTCTTGGCCTTTTCCTGCCCGACCACGTACTCGTCCAGGCTGGCATAGATGGCCCGGGGAACCAGGGGCTTTTCGGCGTCCTTTCTCGGTTTGGCGGAGGGCTGCTCCGATTCGACCAACTGCCCCAGGACCCGGATGCACTCGTAGCATACCGTGGCTTGCCCTCGTCCAGCGACCACCAGGTTGGAGCGGGGCTGCGGCTTTCCGCAAAATGAGCAGTGGGAAGCTCTGGAACTGCTTCGGGTGCTGGTCATGTCATGCCGCGGCAGCGCAGTCCCGGAAGGATGCTGCTATTCGGCGGCGTCCCCGTTGCGGCCCCTGAGAATCTCATCGACCAGGCCGTACTCCACCGCCTCCCCAGGCGTCATGTAGAAGTCCCGGTCCGAGTCCTGGATGATCTTCTCCAGCGTCTGCCCGGTGTTGTCGGCCAGAATGTTCTGCAGCCGGTCCTGCAGCCGGTTCATCTCCCGGTACTGGATGCCGACGTCGGCGGTCGCGCCCTGGGTCCCGCCCTGGGCCTGGTGCATGTGGAGCGTGGAGTTGGGCAGGCAATAGCGCTTGCTCTTGGTGCCGCCCGACAGGAGGACCGTGGCCATGCTCGCCGCCGTTCCCAGGCAGATGGTGGAGATATCGCAGTTGACCAACTGCATCGTGTCGTAAATTGCCATTCCAGCGTAGATGGACCCGCCCGGGCTGTTGATATAGACGTTTATGTCCTTGTCCGGGTCTTCCCTTTCCAGGTACAGCAGCTGGGCGATTATCGTGTTAGCCACCTGGTCCATGATGGGCGTTCCCAGGAAGATGATCCGCTCCCGCAGCAGCAGGGAGTAGATGTCGAAGGCCCGCTCCCCCCTGGGACTGGTCTCGATGACCATGGGGATGATGTTGCTGGGAGTCGTCAGTGGGGAACCCGGAACAACCAACGGCGAATCGAAGGGGTTGTTCAACATCGAAAAATGCTCCTTAGTAGAATGTCTTTCCTGTTATCGTTTTCCTTAGGTGGTCGAGGCTTTACGGGGACGGAGTTTCCGGCTGCTCTTCAGCGGGTTGTTCCGGTGTAATTTCGCTGGCGGCTTCTTCCCCGGATTCAGCGCTGCCGGATGGTGCGGCGCCGTCATCCGTGCTTTCCACCGCCTCCGTGGAATCCCCTCCGCTTCCTGCCCGCGCGATTTCCACCAGCCGCGAGATAATTTTCTGGTTCAGCATGGAAGAACGAATGTTGTCCCGCACGGCTTCCGACGCAAACGCCCGGCGAAGTTGTTCCACCGACTCTCCGGCCGTCTCCAGCCGGGATTCGATCTCGGATTCCAGGTCCTCGTCCGAAACCTCGATTTCCTCTACCTGGGACAGCTTGCGCATCACCAGGTAACGGGTGAGCCTGTCGTTGGCGTTGGGGCGCAATTCGTCGAGGAACTCCTCCTCGGTTTTGCCGATGAACCGCAGGTAGGTGTTCATATCGAGGCGTTGGTTCTGGAGCATCTGCTCCCGCTCCCGCTGCATACTGTCCAGCTCGCGGCGGAACAGGGTCTCCGAAGCCTCCACTCGGGCCAGGCTGACCAGTTCGTCCAGGCTCTTGATTTCCAGTTCGCGGGCCGCCTCGGCCTCGGATTCTTCCGTCAAACGGCTTCGGACGTGCTCCAGGAGCGCATCGTAGGTCTCAAACCCTTCCCCGACGCCCTTGGCGAACTCGTCGTCCAGTTCAGGAAGGTTTTTTTCCTTGACCGACAGCACTTCCACGTGAAACTCGCAGTCCTTGCCGGCGAACTGGGGGCGGGGATAGTCATCGGGAATCGTGAGGGTAAAGTCCTTGCTTTCCTCCTCGGTCATGTTTTCCAGGTGCTGCGCGAATCCGGGAAAGGGGAGGACGTTCGCTTCCTGGGGCACGTAGTCGACGGCTTCGTCGTCCACCACCTGTTCCCCGTCGATGGTCCCCTGAACGTCCAAGTTCAGCAGGTCTCCGTACTGGACCGCCCGGTCGGCCGGTTCCCACGGGGCCGCTTCCTGCTGCAGGCGCTCGATGATCTCATCCACCTGCTCGTCGGTGATCTCCACCGGATTCTCTTCGACTCGTATGCTTTGGTAGTCTCCCAGGTCCACAACCGGTTCCAGGGGGACTACGGCCTTGAAGGAAAAAGGCTCGAGATCGTTCAGTTCGATCTCCGGCTCCACGAAGGCCTGCAGCCCCTCGTCCCGCAACACCTGGTCCAGGGTTTCGGGAATCATGAATTCCAGGGCTTCCTGGAGCAAAGCCGTCCTGCCCACGAAGCTCTCTACAATGGATCTGGGGGCCTTCCCCCGGCGGAACCCGGGAATCGACATCCTGCCCACCGACCGCCGGTAGGAACGGTCAATGAACGGGTCCTCATCCTGGGAGTCCATTTCGATAGTGAGGGTGACTTCTATGGTAGTGGCCGATTCTCTGGTAACCTTCACCAACAATTCTCCGGGAGCATCACAGCAGTACCCACTCGACACAACCGCTACGGCGGATTTGCTCAAGTGGGATGCCGAAATTATAGCATAAACGCCTTTCCGTCAACAGTTTGGATAGACCTCCCCGCACGTTGGGGAAGGTATGCAGCCTGTCCCCGGAGGCGCGTCCCTCCTTCCGGTTCCTCCGCCCTCCTGGCGCCTGGTCCACTCCTACGGCTCCGCGGGGAATGGCCCAACCGGGGATGTTGTCACTTTCTAAAACATCTCTAAAAACGTAAAAAAGTCTCGTTGACACCCGAAAGGCCGGATTGATAACTTGCCTTTGTGGATTGTGTGGTGGGGTTTGTGTGGCAAGACCTCCGGGTCACTCCCGCTCGATTGCCGGCCTGGCTGAGTCCAAAACTCAGCACTGCGCCGGTCTGCATCGGCCAACCTTCGCCCCGCGGAGGGCAACCGAACCGATTCTTAACCGGGGCCGTCCCCTGGCGGCGTCATGGACAGTGGGGTCCGTAGAGAAACCCTGTCGTGCCGCCCGGGTAGTGCTTTTCAGCGTTTCCTTCGGCTCCCGGTCTCCAGCGTGTTGAGAGTGAGGTCCTGATTCGAAGGCATGGTGTCTCTTGCGGCAATCGCCCAACGGCATTACGGGTCTGAACAATCCGGTACCGGCCGGCCTGTCCGGAGCCTCCAACCGGAGGCCCCGGTGAGCGGTTCCGCCGGTCATCAGCCCGTGCTGCTGCAGGAGACTGTGGAGCATTTGGCGGTGCGGTCGGGTGGTGTTTATTGTGACGGCACCCTCGGTGGAGGCGGACACGCTTCCGCCATCCTCGAGGCGTCGGCTCCTCAAGGTGTAGTGTTGGGAATCGAACTGGACCCTCGCTCTCTCTCTCGGGCACGCCGCCGGTTGGCGCATTATGGGGAACGGTTTGTCGGGGTTGCCGGCAACTATCGCAACGCCCCGGTCCTGGCCCGCGCCAACGGAGTCGAAAGGGTTGACGGCTTCCTGCTGGATCTGGGGTTCTCGTCTCTTCAGATCGACACCCCTGGCTATGGGCTAAGCTTTCAACGGGACGAACCCCTCGACATGCAGTACGACCCGGCAGGCGGCGCCCCGAACGCCCATGAAATCATCAACAGCTACGAGGAAGGGGAACTCGCCCGCATCTTCGGCGAATTTGGCGAAGACCCCAATGCCCGCCGCATTGCACGGGAGGTGGTCCGGAGGAGGCCATTGAACACCACGGCCGAGCTGGCCTCTCTCGTCGCAGGAGCTGTCCGGCCGGGACGCAACCGCCGAGTGAACCCAGCGACCCGGGTTTTTCAGGCCCTGCGGATTGCGGCTAACAATGAACTGGACAACCTCGCTCACGGACTTGATGCCGCGGTGGAATTGCTGAAGCCTGGCGGAAGGCTGGCGGTCATAAGCTATCACAGCCTGGAAGACCGCCTCGTAAAAAACGCTTTCGCCCGCTTCGCCGCCCGCTGCATCTGCCCTCCAGCGTTACCCCAGTGCGTCTGCCGGCACGCTCCCGAACTGGGCATCGTCAACCGGAGAATTATCCGGCCCGGGCCCGAGGAGTCCGCCGGGAATCCCAGGAGCCGCAGCGCCCGGTTGAGGGTCGCCCAGCGGTTGTGAATCTACCCGGCCGAGAGGCCGGGCACGTGGAGAGCCCCCCTGTGTTCCTCCCTCCCCCCTGGGTTGGAGGAACAAGGCTCCCAAACAATCAGGTGGCTTGCCATCGGGCCTTGCGAAGCTGCGCCCGGGCAAGTTGAAGGACGGAATCGAGTTGGCTAAGGCAATTTACTACAGCTCTGTCGACATCGGAACTAACAAGATCTGCTCCATCCTGGTCCGGATAGGCCCGGAGGGGGAACTGAAAGTCCTGGGCGCCGGCATCACTCCGTCACAGGGCGTCCATAAGGGAGTCGTCGAGAACGTGGCGGAAACCAGAGAGGCCATTGCCGCGTCTCTCGACGAATCCCAACGGTACGCCGGGTCCGGCGTGGTCCGTGGGGTGTTTGCAACAATCAGCGGTTCCCACATCAACTCGGTCAACACCAAGGCCGACCCCGGGGAAGGAGCCGAACCGGGCGGGCTTTCCGCGATGACTCTCCGCAATCTCATAGAAGCGGAGTTTCCCGGGTTCGACCGCTCCCAGCAAATGCTCCACGTCATACCCTACGGGTACGACGTGGATGGGTTATCGGGTGTCCGCGACCCGGCGGCTCTGAAAGCCGGCGAGTTTCAACTGGAGACCCACGTCGTTCTGGGCGATGACCAGGCTGTCCAGAACTCGGTGAAGGCGGTCAGGAACGGCAAAACCACCGTGAACAGCCTGGTCACCCAGTCCATCGCCTCCGCCGAGGCCACGTTGACCGGAGACGAGCGCCAGATGGGAGTAATCCTGGTGGACATCGGCGCTGGTACCACCGACATCTCCATTTACCTGCACGGCCAGCCCTGGTACAGCGGCGTCCTGCCGGTGGGAGGCATCCAGATGACCCGGGACCTGGCCGTAGGTCTGCGCGTCCCCTACTACATCGCCGAGGAAATCAAGATCAAGTGGGGTCACGTCATGCCGGAAATGGTCGGCGCCGGCGAAGAGGTTGCCGTCCCGGGCTTCCAGGGTCAGCCGCCCCGCCTGGTCCGGCGCCGCGGCGTCTGCCAGCCTTTGACCCAACGGATGATCGAAATCATCAAGCTGGTGATGCTGCGCGTCAATCAGGCCGGTCTGCGCAGGCTTCCCATCGGGGGCATCGTCTTCACCGGCGGCGGAGCGGAAATCGAAGGCCTGAAGGAAATGGTGGACAACGCCCTCGGTGGACCGGTGCGAATCGCCACGCCCAGCCAGGTGGCCGGTCTGCCATCTCAACTTCGCAAGCCGGCCTATTCAGCCAGCGTAGGAGCCCTGCTCTGGGGCATCAAGCACGGGAGCGAACGCCGCAGGTACGACGACCGCGGCAAGTCCTCGACAGAGGGTCCCCGATCCCTGTTCCGTCGGTTCTCCAAACCTCGGGAAGAGGCGGTTGGATGATGGGTGGTGGTCGCTAGAGGTCTGCCCCCGGCAACTGCCTGACCCAGCGCCCTCGTCTGCCAGGCGAGGCAAGAAGCGCCTCCAGGCCGGGCCGCTTTGCGGAAGCCGGGCCGCTTTGCCGGAGCAGACTATGGCCATGGGGCAGTCCAAGGGGAATCTCGGAAATTAATCGTTCGGAGGAACAAGAATGTTACTGGATAATTCAGCTTCGTGGGAGTCCAACGGAGAAATCGGCGAGCGGCCGTCGAACCTCATTCCCGAAATTGCCCGCGGCGTCCCCATGATCAAGGTCATGGGCATTGGCGGCGGCGGCAGCAACGCGGTAAGCCGCATGTACAAGGAAAAGCTGCCCGTCGTCGAATACTACGCCCTCAACACCGACGCCCAGCACCTGTTCCGCTGCGACGTGGCCCACCGGGTCGCCCTGGGCCAGAATCTTACGCGGGGCTTGGGCGCCGGCGCCCAGCCTGAGCTGGGCCGGCAGGCTGCCGAAGAGACCCGCGGCGACATCCAGGCCGCCGTCGAAGGCGCTGACATGGTATTCCTGGCCGTTGGAATGGGCGGCGGCACCGGCACCGGCGCCGCTCCGGTCATCGCCCAGTTGGCCAAGGAAAGCGGAGCTCTCACCATTGCCGTTGTCAGCCGGCCCTTTTCCTTCGAAGCCGCGGCCCGCCGGAAGAACGCCGAGGAAGGCATCAACCGCCTCAAGGACCACGTGGACACCCTGATTACCATTCCCAACGACCGGTTGCTCGAGCTCAACCACCAGCGGGACCAGGCCTTCACCTGGGAAGACGCCCTCAAGATGGCTGACTCGGTCCTGCACCAGGGCATCCAGGCCATCGCCGAAGTGGTCACCGTTCCCGGGGAAATCAACGTCGACTTCGCCGACGTCAAGACCATCCTTTCCGGGGCCGGCCCCGCTTGGATGGCCATTGGGAAGGGCAAGGGTGAAAACCGGGCTGCCGACGCCGCCAAGATGGCTACCCGAAGTCCCCTCCTCGACATCGCCATGGATGGCGCCCGCCGCATCCTCTTTGTCATCACCGGCGGTTCCAGCCTCACCCTCCAGGAGGTCCAGGACGCGGCCCGGGTCATCGAGGAAGTGGCCGACCCCGACGCCAACATCATCTTCGGCACCAGCCGTGATCCGCGCCTGGATGACGAGGTCAAGATGACCATGGTCGCCGCCGCCTTTCCTCTCATAAACGACACCCAGCAAATGCAGGAGGCTGAGTTGCAGCGGCTCCTCCAGGACGTTTCCCCGCAGGTGGAAGAAGATTTGGACGTTCCCAGCTTCCTGCGCAAGGGTTCCAGCGGGAGGAGGGGTTTCTTCAGGTAAGCTCGACGGTAGGGCCAGGACCCGTTTCAGGGTCCGGCCACCCGGTGGGGCGCCGGCCGGCTCGGCGGGTCAGGACGGTGTGGAAAACGGGCGAAAGTCGCCCGGGGTTTGCGAGCCATTCCGGCGCCTCACGTGATACCCTGTTCGTGGTTTGGGTCACAAACCAGCCCCGCAGTCAAGCACCGAAAGCCGGATTCGGTCCCGGCTCAACCAGGAGTAATATTCTCGGAGGCCTGCACGGACTAGTTCCCATTATCTACTGCAACAGTTAGGCGCCGAGAACCACATTTGAGGCCGTCCCCGTTCGGGGGCGGCCTCCTCAATTCTCCCTCCAATTTTCTTCCGCTATTCCTGTCAACCCCCGCAACCCGCGAAACTTCGCGGGATTTTTGTATTGACAGCATCTTGGCTGTCGAAATAGAATCTCGCTACCATAAGTTGTGGTCATTGAACGGGCCAATACAACATTTGGTGTTTCTTAGAAAACATTGAAAATAATCTAAGAAAGGGTGTGGGAGATGCGGTGTCATGCTTGTGGGCACCCCAACTCCAGGGTTACCGACTCCAGGGAGACCGACAACGCCATCCGCCGGAGACGGGAGTGCCGCCAGTGCGGGGTGAGGTTCACCACCTACGAGCGGGTTCACTCCACCGCTCTGATGGTTGCCAAGCAGGACTCCCGCCGGGAGGAGTTCGACCGGGAAAAGCTGACCAGCGGGATCCGCAAGGCCTGTGCCAAGCGTCCCATCCCATCCAGGGTAATCGAAAAAATGGCTGAGGATATCGAGACCGAGATTCTCCGTTTGGGCCAGGGGGAGGTGTCATCCAAGTACATCGGAGCCATGGTGATGGACCGGTTGAAAAACCTGGACAGAGTGGCGTACATCCGTTACGCCAGCGTATACCGAGATTTCCAGGACATCGAGAGCTTTGAGCGTGTGGTGAGGGACCTCAGGGAAGACAATACCCAGCTCTCCTTGCCGGACATAGGGCCGGATGCCCCACGGCGGCAGCGCCGCAGGCAGCCAGGCCAATGAGCAGGCAACCCGAATCAACGCTCGACCAGGACGCATGACCCGGCCCGCGGGCCGGAGCGCCCTTTGTCAAGGAGAGATCGACCATGAGTACCAGCGTTCCATACGCCGCTCTCGCCCGGCTTTTGACCCACAACAACCGGGTGCATGACCTGGAAGAAATGTTGGACCACATGCACGTCCCGACCGATTACGCCGCCGAGTTGGATCCCCATGCCGAAGCCCTGGAGATAAACCCCTTCGCGGAGATCCAGAACGAAATCGACCGGGAAGCCCGCGCCAGTCTCGTCACCGCCTGGTTGGTCATGCCCGCCCACCCGGAGGTTGAGGAATAGCAGCCCTCTGCAAGCGTGTCCAAAATCGGTAATTTGGGGCTATTTCACATAATTCCTGTTATTATACATAATATAGTTTATCCATCTTTGCGCTTTGCGCACTTTGCGCATCCTGACCCCATTACTGACATTTGGGCCGAGACGCAGCCAGCCAACTGGTGCTATATATAGGACACATTCAGAATCGTCCGACCCCCGAACAAGTTCATCAGGAGAAACCTTGACAGAACCCATCAAATACCAGATTCAGGCCGAATGTGAGCCGTCTCCCGCCCAATACGCCGGGGAAATCGTCGAGGCCCTGCGGTCAGCCTTCAATCTCACCGGGTATGAATGCTCCGGCGATTCTCTGACGGTCGAGTTGGAGTCCTCCCATCCCCTCGCCGACGGTGTCTTCAAGGACTTGGCCGACACCCTCATCGACCAGTTGACCGCCCGCCGGATCCGGCTCCGGTCCGGCGTCATCAACCGCGTTGACCATAACCCGCTGGGGACCTTCATCGGAGCGCTTGGCCGGCAGCTTCCCCAAAAAGCATTGCACACCGGGGCGGCTGTCTGCGAAAAGCTGACCGGATTCCCGGTTGCGCGCTCCCCGGGCGGTGCCCTGTCCGCCGGCCGCCTGGTGCCGGTAATGTTCTTCCACCGCGACGTGGTCCTCGACCTGCTCCTGTCGGCCAAGTCGCGCCGTCCCGCCTCCAACCCAGCCATGGCAGCCGACTGATCCAGTAAAGCAGGCCGAGGCCTGCCCACGGAAAGGAACCACTAGGGAACAATCGCTCCGAGGGGAGAGGGAGTGTGACAGGGATAAAATGGGCCAGGCGCATCGACGCCGGAAATAAAGGGGTGATAGGGAACGGGTAGACGACCCAATGAGACTTCCAAGTGAAAAGGCCCCTTCGTTGCAGCGAAGGGGCCTTCTGTTAATAGGAAGCAGTCGGGGCGTTCCCGGCCTGACCTCCCATCGGGACTGCCATAATTTATTACAAGGCAGGATTGGGGTCAAGGCCAGGACAGCCCGAAACGGAACGACTTACCATGTCTTCCTGAGAGGCTTTCCCTTCGCTTGGCTCCTCTTGTCGGGGGTTTAGTAGTGACAGCGACGCACGAAAGCTTGGGAGTTGGGTCGAAGAAGGCGCGGGAGCACGTGCGCAAAGCGCTGACCGAAGCCGGCATCGCCCGGCAGATTAACGAGCGCTCCGACGAGCTTACCGAAAACTCCCTGGTCGTTCTCAAGCGCCGGTACCTGTCCAAGGACCGGGAGGGCAACGTCCTCGAGGACCCGGAAGGGATGTTCCGGCGCGTCGCCAACAATCTCTCCCAGGCCGACCTCAACTACGGCGCCGCCGAGACCGACCGCCAAGCCGCCGAGGATGAATTCTACGACGTGATGCGTCGCCTGGAGTTTCTCCCCAACTCCCCCACGCTGATGAATGCCGGCCGGGAGCTGCAGCAGCTCTCCGCCTGCTTCGTCCTGCCCGTGGGCGACTCCCTGGATTCCATCTTCTCCAAGGTCAAGGAGACCGCCCTCATCCACAAGAGCGGCGGCGGGACCGGCTTCTCCTTCTCCCGCCTGCGCCCCGAGGGAGACGTGGTCGGCTCCACCGGAGGCGTGGCTTCCGGCCCGGTCAGCTTCATCAACGCCTTCGACGCCGCCACCGACGTCGTCAAGCAGGGAGGCACCCGCCGCGGCGCCAACATGGGCATCCTCAACGTCGACCACCCCGACATCCTCCGCTTCATCCACTCCAAGGAAGACGGCATCCACCTGCAGAACTTCAACATCTCCGTCGCCGTCACCGAGGACTTCATGGAGCGCGTGCGGCAAGACCGGGAGTACGACCTGGTCAACCCCCGCACGAAGCAGGTTGTCGCCACCCTCAACGCCCGCGAGGTCTTCCAGCAGATCGTGGACTTGGCCTGGCAGACCGGCGACCCGGGCATCGTCTTCCTCGACCGGATCAACCGGGAAAACCCCAACCCCCAGCTGGGTGACATCGAGTCCACCAACCCCTGCGGCGAGCAGCCCCTGCTCCCCTACGAGTCCTGCAACCTGGGATCCATCAACCTCGCCCGCATGGTCCGCTACACCGGCGACGACGTCAGCATGGACTGGGACCGGCTCTCCCGCGTGTGCCGCACCGCCGTCCACCTGCTGGACAACGTCATCGACATGAACGAATACCCCATCCAGCAGATCGCCGACATGAGCCGTACCACCCGCCGCATCGGCGTAGGCGTCATGGGCTGGTCCGACCTGCTCATGGAACTCGGAATGCGCTACGACTCCAAGGAAGCCCTCGACCTCGCCGAGACCGTCATGGGCCGCATCCAGGAGGAGTCCTACCGGGCCTCCTGCGAGCTTGCCGAGATTCGCGGCCCTTTCCCCTCCTGGGAAGGCAGCATCTACAACGACCCCGAACGTCCGGACGGCATCAGGAAAATGCGGAACTCCGCCCCGGTCACCATCGCTCCCACCGGCACCATCAGCATCATCGCCGGAGCCTCCAGCGGCATCGAGCCCCTGTTCGCCCTGTCCTTCGTCCGCAACGTCATGGACCGGACCCGCCTCGTCGAGGTCAACCCCTACTTTGAGGCCGTCGCCCGCAGCGAGGGATTCTACTCCCCCGAGCTCATGGAGCAGCTCGCCGAGACCGGCACCCTGGAGGGCATGGACGTCCCGGATTGGGTCAAGGACGTCTTCCGCGTCTCCCAGGACATCGCCCCGGAGTGGCACGTCAGGATGCAGGCCGCCTTCCAGACTCACACCGACAACTCCGTCTCCAAGACCATCAACTTCCCCAGTTCCGCCACCACGGACGACATCTGGGAAGCCTACATGCTGGCCTACGAGACCGGCTGCAAGGGAATCACCGTCTACCGGGACGGCAGCAAGTCCGAGCAGGTCCTCAGCACCGGCCAGACCGGAAAAGCCGAGTCGGACCAGTTGGCCGTGGCCGAAATCTACCGCATTCCCCGGGAGCGTCCCCGCGAGATCCACGGTGTCACCGAGCGGGTCCGCACCGGCCACGGCAATATGTACATCACCGTCAACTTTGACGAGGCCCACCAACCCTTCGAGCTGTTCAGCACCCTGGGCAAGGCCGGCGGTTGCGACTCCGCCCAGTTGGAAGCCATCTCCCGTCTCGTTTCCCTGGCCCTCCGTGCCGGCATCGACCCCCAGGCCATCGTCGACCACCTCCGCGGGATTACCTGCTGCCCGGCCTGGGATGAAGGCACCCTGGTCCGCTCCGCCCCCGACGCTGTCGCCCTGGCCCTTCAGCGCCACCTCCAGGAGCACGCCAACGGGACCAACGGCAGCAGCCCTCCCGCCCCTGAGGCCGCCCAGCTCCGCTTCACCACCGAAGCTGTCCCGCCCCACCGGGATAGCTTCCAGTCTGCCTACCGCTGCCCCGACTGCAACGGCCCGGTGGAGTACCGGGAAGGCTGCCTAAGCTGCGCCGACACCTTCTGCGGCTGGAACAAGTGCGACTAGGGGACCGCCAGGTTCGGCTCAAGCAGGAACCCCCGGGTTGCCCCGGGGGTTCGTTTTTCGGTTTCACCGAAGGCGTATGCTAGAATTCGTTACCCATAAGAGCCGCTGTTGGATTGGGTATGAATCCCCGACTGTACAAGTTGATTGATGAACTGACCCACGAAGAGCAAGCACTCTTGGAAGTGGTTGTCGGGTCTTTGGTCGCTCAGAGGCATTCGTCAACCATCGGTGATCCCGTCGTCGCACTAGAGTCTTGGATTCAATCATTGAAAACAGGCGATCAATTGAACTCGGACGGGTCTGGGAAGCGGAGTGTTCTCGAATTGAGGGGCTTGGGAAAAGACCTCTGGCGGGACGTTGATGTCGCAGAGTATTTGAATCGGGAGCGTGACTCTTGGCATGGTTAGATCCCTTCGAAGGCCGAATAGTCGCCTTGGACACCGCTCCGTTGGTCTACTTCATCGAAGAGCATCCCAGATACCTCCACTTGGTGACTGCTTTCTTCGAAGCAGTGGAAGATGCAAAGTTTCAGGTGGTCACCTCCCACGTGACTATCGCGGAAGTCTTGGTTCATCCGCTTCGCCGAAATGATCTCGGTTTGGCTTCCCAATATCGGGAGATATTGCTTAACTCTCGTGGTCTCGAATCATTGCCGGTCAATGCCCAGGTCGCCGAGAAAGCCGCCTCGTTGAGGGCGTAATATAATCTGCGAACCCCTGACGCGATTCAATTGTCCACTGGAATCCAAGCTGGAGCGTCGTTTTTCTTGACTAACGACTTGCAAATCCCTGCAAATCCCGGATTGCAAGTCTTCACATTGGACGGGTTGCTTCTGGCCGATCAGCCATGACCTTTGTCTGTTGTATCCGTCTTTCTTACCAGCACGACAACAACTTCCAACCCCAAGGAGCCTTCAACCATGCCCAACTCTGATAAACCCGCCATCGCCATCACCATGGGCGACCCCTGCGGCATCGGGCCCGAGGTCGTCGTCAAGGCCCTCGCCGACCCCCGCGTCTACGCCTCCTGCCGCCCCGTCGTCATCGGCAACACCTACGCCATGGACCAGGCGGTCCGCCTCACCGGCCTCCCCCTGACCATCAACGAGACCGGTGACCCCACCGATGCCGGCGAAAATCCCTCCGTCGTCGACGTCGTGGACATCCACAACCTCAACCCCGAGGACATCACCGTCGGTGAGATCAGCGTCGCCTGCGGCAAGGCAGCCATGGAATGGGTCTCCAAGGCCGGTCAGCTCTGTCTCGCCGGAGTCATGGACGGAATGGCCACCGCTCCCCTCAACAAGGAAGCCGCCGCCATGGCCGGATACGAGTCTATCGGGCACACCGAGCTCCTCCAGGAGCTCTGCGGTGCTCCCGCGGTGCCCACCATGCTCATGGCCAAGAACCTCCGCGTGGTCCACCTCACGACCCACCGCTCCCTGCGGGTTGCCTGCGACTACGTTAAGCAGGACCGCATCGTCCAGTTCCTCCAGATAACCCACGACAACTTCGTCAAGTGGGGCTTCCCCGCTCCCCGCATCGGCGTCGCCGCCCTCAACCCCCACAACAGCGACGGCGGGCTGCTCGGCCACGAGGAAGCCGAGGAGATCGCCCCGGCCGTGGCCGCTGCCCGCAAGTTGGGTATCGACGCCACGGGCCCCGTCCCCGCCGACAGCGTCTTCCACCAGGCCATCAATGGCCGCTACGACGCCGTTCTCGCCATGTTCCACGACCAGGGACACATCCCCGTCAAGGTCTACGGCTTCGAGGAGAGCATCACGGCCAACCTCGGCCTCCCCTTCGTCCGCACCTCCGTAGACCACGGCACCGCCTTCGACATCGCCGGCCAGGGCATCGCCGGGCACGTCAGCATGCTGGAGTCCATCCGCCTGGCCGTCGAATTGGCCCGGGGCAACGGCCTGTCCGACTTCTGATCCCCATTTTCCTGACACTTTGCCCTTGCCATCCCTGGTGCCGCGTCCTTACCATAACGGTAATGGCGTTATTTCTTTCCGGCCATGGGCTGCTGTTCTGAGGTGCAGCACCCGAAAATGCGACAAAATGCATCAAAATGCGACAGATAAAAAAGCTCTGCCATCTCGCCGGTCCAACTCCCCGGTCTCCCAAAACCGGCTTCCCAGCCCGGCCAACCGGGCCGGACGGTAATGTTATAATCCATCCGGCCTCCGGGATTAACCTTCCCCGCGCCAACTAACTTCTTGGATGTGCCTTTATGAAACTCGCCTTTATCGGCGGCGGCACCATGGCCGAGGCCATCATCGGCGGTATTCTCAACGCCGGGTTGGCCCAACCTGCCGACATCGCCGTTGGCGAACCCGTTCCGGAACGGCGTGAATATCTGTCCGGCCATTACGGGATACCGGCGGTGGAGGACAACCTCGAGGCGGCCCGGGATGCCGAGTTGGTGGTTCTTGCCGTTAAACCCCAGGATCTCGCCAAGGCCGGGGTTGGGATCAAAGGCAGGCTGGATCGGGGACAGGCGGTCGCTTCAATCATAGCCGGGGCCAGGATGACTACTCTTTCCGAGGGGCTGGACCATGCCGGCATCATCCGGGTCATGCCCAACACTCCCGCCCAGATCGGCGCTGGCATGAGCCTCTGGACCGCCGCTTCCGGGGTGGGAAGCGAACAGCGCGAGCTGACCGGCTCCATACTCGCCACTGTTGGCCGGCAGATTTACGTCGACGACGAGAAATACCTCGACATGGCCACCGCCCTCAGCGCCAGCGGTCCCGCCTACATCTTCCTTTTCATCGAGGCCCTCATTGATGCCGGGGTATACGTGGGCCTTCCCCGCGACATGGCCCGCACCCTTGCCCTCCAGACCGTCTACGGCAGCACCCGGCTGGTCATGGAGACCGGCAAGCATCCCGCCGAGCTCAAGGACATGGTCGTATCCCCGGCCGGCACTACCGCTGAAGCTCTCCAGTCCCTGGAACAGGCCGGTGTTCCCGGCGCCATCGTCGACGCCGTCAACGCCGCCTACCTCAAGTCTGTTCGTCTCGGCCAGGGCTAGCGGGAGGCGCCGTTGGAAGCACTGGGTATCAGGCTCATTGATTGGCTCTTCAATCTCATATTCATCGCCATCCTTGGCCGCATAATCCTCTCCTTTGTGATCCCGCTGCTGGGGCGCGAGCCCAACGTCACCCTGGTCAACATTTACCAGGCCCTGGCCCAGGTAACCGAGCCGATCCTCGGCCCGATCCGGCGGGTGCTTCCCACCTTTGGCGGCTTCGACTTCAGCCCCATGGTGGCCATCATCCTGCTCGAGATCCTCCGGTATTTCATCAAGTCAGTCCTCATCTGACCGCCGGAGAAACCCCTTGATCGTGTCGCTGCTTCTCAATGGTCCTGGCCCTTTCCTGGCCGTCTGAGGTCTCGCATTGGCCACTCCTGCCCAATCGCAGCCCGACCCGTCCCAAGTCGCTGCCGATGTCCTCTCTCTCCGCAAAGCCCTGGCCCCCGACATTCGGGATTACCGGGCGGACGCCCATCGCGGCCCCTATCTTGTAGTCCTCAGCGGCCTGCCCGGCACCGGCAAGTCCTACTTCGCCAACAGCCTGGGCCGCCGCCTCTCCTTCCTCACCGTCGGCAGCGACCGGATGCGCAAGACTCTGGTCCCCCAACCACGATACAAGCGGTCCGAGCATATCCGGGTCTTCGCCGCCTGCCACCGGCTGATTGAGGAACTGCTGGAGGAGGAATACCGGGTCATCTTCGACGCCACCAACCTGACCGAGGGGTTCCGCCGTCCCGTCTACGAGTTGTCCGCCCGCGCCGGTTCTCCCTACTGCGTCGTCGGCTTCACTGCCCCCGGCTCCCTGGTCCGTGAGAGGTTGCGCCGCCGCAGCGACGGCCTGTTCCCCGACGACTACTCCGACGCGGACTGGCGGGTTTACGGACGCCTCCGGCCCGGCCAGGAACCCATCCAGCACCCCCACATCCGGGTCGATTCCTCCGCCGACATCGCCCCTGCGGTGGACCAGGTGCTGCGGATGGTCAAGACCGCCTGTCCCCGTCAGGGCCCGTAGCCCGGCTCCCTTGCCCTTTGGTGCTATAATCGAATTCAACCAGGTTGGCGGTGTCCCGGCGGCACCCCACTGATGATGGAGGGAATAATCATGGCGCGGACCGCAGGACTCGGACACGTGGGCATCTACGCCCATGACCTTATGAAGATGCGCGACTTCTACACCCGGGTTATCGGGTTGGAGGTCGCCGACGAGGATTTGGAAGGCCGGGGAATGTGCTTCCTCAGCTCCGACCCTATATCTGAACACCACGAGTTCGTTCTGATGAAGGGCCGTCAGTCCGACGACGAGACCCAGATTATCCAGCAGATCTCCTTCAAGGTGCCCACCATCCAGGACCTCCGGGAGTACAAGGCGGCGCTGGACGACGAGGGAATGAAGATCGACCGGATCGTCAGCCACGGCAACGCCTTCGGGATGTACTTCTTCGACCCGGAGGGGAACCGGGTGGAGCTGTACTACCGGACCGGCTTCCCGGTCCCCCAGCCCCACGGCGACCCCATCGACCTCTCCCGCACCGACGACGAACTGCTTACCGACGCCAGGGAGTTGCTGTTTACCAAGCGTTAGTCCCTGGCCCAGCTCCGACCTCCAGACGCCCGGATTGTTCCGGGCGTCTTTTTCATAGGCCCAACCGCGCTGCCTCGGCAATGCCAGAAATTGGCGTCCAATAGCCTCCCCGGGACCATAGATGGGTCAAACCGGCCATCCCTCATCCTTCGCCGAATACGGCGACCTGCCACCCCGCTACCACCGCTGGAAGTGGCGGGTCCTGCTGGCCTTCGGCATCTTCTACCTCTTTGTCTACCTGGGCCGGTTCAACTTCTGGCCCGTGTCGCCGCTGGTGCGGGAAGATCTGGCGCTGAGCCACGTCGAGATCGGGGTCATAAACGCCCTTCTGCTCTGGGGGTTCGGAGCGGGAGACCTGGTCCACGGAAGGTTGGCCGAAAGCTATGGGCTGCGGCTGTGGGTGCTCCTGGGGGCAGCCTTCACCGTCGTGATGAACTGGGTAACCAGTTTCGGCACGACGGCCCTGACGCTCGCCATACCGTGGGGAATCAACGGGTTCGTCAACGCGGCCTGCTGGTCGCCGGCCATCAGCATGGTTTCCCAATGGTGGCCGCGCCGGGAGCGGGGGATCGCCATGGGAATCATCGGCACGGCGTCCGGCGGCGCGATGCTGGTGATGTGGTGGGTTTCGGGATGGGTGGCGGTGGAATGGGGTTGGCGGGCCGCCTTCCGCTACCCGCCGTTGATTATCCTGGCCGCAGGGCTGGTCTTCTACTTCGTCTCCCGGGACAGGCCTCGCGACGTCGGCCTGCCGGACTACGTCGAAGAGCACGGGGTTTCGGCGGAGCCGGAGGCCATTTCCGAGGAGCGGCTGCGGGGGTTCGGCCCCTACCGGGAACTGCTGTCCCGTCCGGAGTTCCACCTGGCGTCCCACGTGAAGGGTCTGGAAAACGTGGTACGATACGGCCTGACCACCTGGGTGCCCATCTACTACCACGAGGCCGGCGGGCTGTCCATCGAGTCCACCATCTTCCTGACCGTGCTGCTTCCGCTCGGATATCTCGTTGCTCCTCCCCTGGGCGGGTTCATCTCCGACCGCTGGCTGTCCAGTTCCCGGCGGCCGATGCTGGTTGTTTCCTGCGCCGGGAGTGCCGCCGCGCTGGTGGCGGTGGCGGCAGCGCCGCCCTCCGACCCCTACCTGGGCGCCGGGCTGATGCTGGCCGGCGGGATCAGCATGGGACTGTCGCCCATATCCACGATCGCAGTGGACCTGGCGGGCCGCCGGATGTCCGGGACAGCCTCGGGCCTGCTGGACGCCCACGGCTACGCCTACGCCGGACTCCAGGCCCTTGTCTTCAGCGTGTGGCTGGACTTGGCTGGCAACCCGTGGCCCGCGATCTTCCTGGCCATGGCGGCGACCAGGATAGTATCGGCAGGAATGATCTCCCGGGTGAAAGTGTAGCGATGGGAACGGAGACTGCCCAGAGAGTCCTGTGGTTCCTGTGGCGGAGGGTCGTGATGCCGGTCCTCGTGGCCATAGCTGGAGTGGTCCTGTTGTATGTGCTGGCCTTCGCCATCTTCCCGCAGGTGAGGGCGGCTACCCACACCGGTTTCTTCGTTCTGCAGGTGCTGGACCTCCCCATCAAACCCCAGTCATGGTTCACCAGGGAGGCGGTGCGAGAAGAGGTCACCTACCCTGGCCCGTCAGGCGGTTTGCAGGCGGACATCTACCGCATCCCGGACGGGAAGCCCAGGGCGGCCATCCTGATTTTCCTTGGGGCCAACGCCGCGGGCCGGGAGGACAAGGATGTGGTCAACCTTGGCCACGCCATCTCCCGGGCTGGATTCGTCGCCATGATCCACTGGTCGGAGACGATGGGACAGAGGGCCAACGTTGACCCGGGAGAACTGGAGAACCTGGTACGGGCCTTCAAGTACCTGGCCGGGCAGGACTATGTCCGGGCGGATAAGGCGGGGATGGCTGGATTTTCGGTGGGTGGGTCCTTTGCCCTGGTTTCGGCGGCGGACCCGAGGATCAACCGGCAAGTGGCCTTCGTCAACTCGATGGGCGCTTACTACGATTCGAGGGACCTCTTCGTCCAGATAGCCGGCAACTCCTGGTTCCCCGCCCTCTACGAGGAAACGGAGAGAGTGGGAAACCGGGACACCGAGCCCTGGAAGGTCGATAAGCTGACCCGCCGGGTGTTCCGCAACGAACTGCTGGAACCGGTAGAGGATAAACAGCAGCGGGAGGCGTTGGCAGTCCGGTTTGGGGAGGACGATGCTGCCGCCGCCGCGATAACCCTCCCTCCGTTGACCGGGACTGCCCCGGTCGTCAGGAGCCTCCTGGAAGGGCCGAGTCCCGCGGAGGCCGCCGAGTTGATGGAACAGATGCCTCTGTCATTCCTGGAGAAGCTGGACTTCATATCTCCCAGCAACCACGTTGACAACCTGCACGGACGGCTGTTGATCATGCACGATCAGGGAGACAAGCTGATCCCGGTGGGTGAGTCCCGCCGGTTTGCGGCGGCGGTGGCCGGCCGGGACAACGTCCTCTACACCGAGACCAACATCTTCGACCACGTCCGGCCCGGAGCGGACCGGAACTGGTTCCAGCTGGGTTGGGGCGCCCTCAAGCTGGGCCGGCACATGTACCACATCATGCGCTTTGCCCACTGATTCCGGGCGGAGGGGAAGTCAACCGCCTAGTTGCGGTGGCGGGCCTGCTGGAGCTTCTGGATGGTCCCCGGGACCCGCCAGTCCACGTAGACTAGGACGTGCTCCTTGATGGCTTCCTCGTGGATGCGGCACATGGCGCAGTTTCGGTTGATGCAAAGACCGTGGCGGGGCGTCAACTCCTGCCTTAGCGCATCAAGCTGCTGGACGATCTGCCCGGTGTCTATGGTCCCGTTCCTGGCGAGTTCCAATACTTCATCCAGCTGCCCGGTCAGCCTGTCGAGGGTGTCGTTGTAACGCTTCAGGTTTTCGGCGGCGATGGACCGGATATCCTGCTGCTGTCCCGTCACCGCCGGGGAGTAGATATCCGGCTGCCAGTCGCTGAGTTCGCGCCCGCAGGACTCGCACGGATCGGGTGGCATGGTCATGGTTGGCACCTCCGGTTGAGTCTGGGGGACGGCGTTCAACTACGGGCCGGGACGGGTGACTCCAGTGGCGCAAATGTACCAAAGGAGAGGGAAGGCGCCAGGACTATCCGCTGGAGTCGATGGGTTCGCCGGCGGCTTCCACGGGTTCCGGCGGTGGTGGAGGGTATTGAAGGCCGGCGTCGGTGGCTAGGGCCACTTCCATAGCGGCAATGGCCACGTCAATCTGGTCGTCGTCGGGCTGCCGGGTCGTCAGCCGCTGCAGCAGCAGTCCCGGAGCGGCCAGGACCCGCGCGATGAACCAGGACTGGTGGACCCCGCTGAACCGGATCATCTCATAGCTGACGGCGGCGATGACCGGCAGCAGCACGATGCGGGACAGGATGCGCCACTCGATGTCGGGCCGTCCCAGGAAGGCGAAAACCACCACCGATACCAGGACGACGGTGAGCAGGAAAGCGGTCCCGCAGCGGGGATGGGGAGTGGGGAACCGCCGCACGTTGGCCATGGTCAACGGCAACCCCGCCTCGTGGGCGTGAACGGTCATGTGCTCGGCCCCGTGGTAGGCGTAGACGCGCCGGATGTCCTTCATCAACCCGATCCCCCAGATGTATCCGACCACTATTGCCAGCCGGAGCAGTCCCTCAATGGTATTGCTCAGGAGGTCGGAGGTGATGAAGGGGTCGATGAGCCAGACCACCAGCAGCGGGAGAACAAAGAAGATGCCGATCCCGATGACCAGGGAAACGGCCAGGGTCACACCCATTGCCCAACCGGAGAGTTCCTCCGGTTCCTCATCCTGGCCCAACTGGGACAGGTTCGCCGACTGGTGCAACGCCTTCATGCCGAGCGTCAGGGTTTCGGCCAGGACGGCGACGCCCCGCAGGAACCATACGCGCCGCAGAGGGCCGGTGAGGAAGGAGTTAAGAGGGCCGTGGGAGTGGGCGATGGTCCCGTCTCTCTGCCGCACCGCCAGGCTGTAGCAGGTGCGGCCCCGGATCATCACGCCTTCGATGACGGCCTGTCCGCCATAGATGAAGTTATTCTCTCGCGCCAAGGGGACCTCAGTCGGTGTCAGCCCGACGGATTGCAGGTGCCGGACCAGTATTCGGAAACGCTGCCAAGAAAAAGAGGGCTGGGAGCCAGCCCTCGGGGGTTCTGACGGAAATGCACCTCGGTCAGGTGAGGTTGTAGCGCCGGCGCATGCGTTCGATGCGGCCCTGGCTGTCCACGATCCGCTGCTCGCCGGTGTAGAAGGGGTGACACTTGCTGCACACCTCTACGCGGAGGGCGGGCTTGGTGGCCCCGGTCTCGAACACGTTACCGCAGGAGCAGGTGACGGTGGCGGTGTAGAACCGGGGGTGAATTTCTGCTTTCATCGGTTGATCCCTGCCTGTTGGATTGAAGTTAGGAACGGGCTATGCGGGATAGACGCTGACCCGCCGCTTGCCCTTGTGGGCCCATTCGTACTTGACCTCTCCATCGATGGTTGCGAAGAGGGTGAAGTCCCGGCCCAACCCGACGTTGGTGCCAGGAGCGATCCTGGTGCCGCGCTGCCGCACCAGGATGGAGCCGGAAGTGACCTTCTGCCCGCCGTAGCGCTTGACGCCCAGACGCTTGGCATTGCTGTCGCGGCCGTTGTTGGAGCTGCCGCCGGCTTTCTTATGGGCCATGAGTCTAACCTCCGGTCTGGATGTCCTGGATCATCAAGCGGGTGTAGTTCTGGCGATGGCCCTTCTTGCGGCGGTACCGCGTCTTGGCCTTGTACTTGAAGACCAGGATTTTCTTGTCCTTGTACTGGGACTGTACCTGGGCAACCACCCTGGCCCCTGCAACGGTGGGGGTCCCAATGTTGACCGCTCCATCCTCCGAAACCGCCAGGACCTCGTCGAACTCTGCCGTTGCACCCTCGGCCAGGGGCAGCTTCTCGACATCCAGGACATCTCCCTGGCTCACCCGGTACTGCTTGCCCCCAGTCTTGAAAATAGCGTAGTCCATAAAAACCTGTGTTGTGAAAGTCGCCGCTTTCGCCCCTGATTTAGGCAACTTGTCCAAGGGGGCTGGGTGGCTCAGTAAATCCTAAAGGGCGGGGGTTCCGGTGTCAAGGAGCACCGGCGACCAGGGCAAACATTCTGTCCCATCTTGTCCCAAAGTATCCTATATCAAGACGGTGGCAGAGGTCTTCCCAAGGTTTCGTCCGCTCCACGGTCCGGTCCCCGAATGCGGCGGTTTGGGCCGGCTGGCGGGGGTGGAGGGAAAATTTATGGCGCATTTTGATGCATTTTGTTGCATTCGCGCCGGACACAGGCGGGGCACTGGCGCGGTGTTGCTGTTCCTGATAGATATGTTAACCAAAAGAGGACAGGCCCCGAAAGGGCCAAGTGTCAGTAAAGGCCCATTAGAGGATGGGGCCAACCCCTGCCGCGCCTTACCGGGTGCCTCCTCCTATTGCAGGGACGAAGTGGACCTCGCGGGCATCTGCGCACCGCTCTATCATGCCGAGGCGGGCGACCTCCCCGTCGATGGCGACGGCGAGGTTGCTACGGATCTGGCCGTCCTGAACGAGCCGGTCCTTGATTCCGGGATAGATCTCGTCCAGCTTGTCCACCAATTGGCGGACATTGCGGGCTTCCACGTCGACTTGTTTAACCCCGCCGGTTACGGACAGGAGCATCGTGGGAACGTAAACGGTAGGCATCAGTCACCTCCGGTAGAAAGGCGCCACGCGGCGGAGGGAGACCCCGTCCTCAGCACCACGTTGCGGGAGCGTCAGGTGCAATTATACCGCCGTCGCGCTGCAGTTCGCGCACGTAGCATATTATGGAGTCCACTTCTTCGTCCGACAGGCCGGGGACGGGCGGCATATCGCCGAATTGCCAGTGATGGGAGGGGACCCCGCTGCGAACCGCGTTGCGGAAGGCAAAGTCCTGGTGGTGGTTGGGCTCGTAGACCCGGTGGATAAGAGTGGGCCCCTGGGTGGTGCCAGCGGCGTTAACCCCGTGGCAAAGGGAGCAGTTGGCGTTGAACGCCGTCATTCCCTGCTGGGTCTGGGGCGGCAGTCCGGGGAGGGCGGACGGGGTGCTGGTTGGTCCAGGACCGGGTGAGCCGGATCCGGTGGGGGCGGAGGGGGAACATGCCGCAAGAATCAGCACCAACATGCAGGTGAGGGTGATCGGGATGTGGAACCACCATGCAGATGCAGTCATGGGGTGGAGTCCCTGGAAAAGGCGACCGGCCCTCTCCCACAGGCGGGGGCCGGTCCCGTGGTTATCGCTGTTGCTGCGGGGCTAGTGACCGTTGGCCCACCGGGCTTCGAGGATGGCCCCGGGATTCACCGGAAGCTTGTCCATCCGCACGCCGATGGCCCGGGATACGGCGCTGGCTACCGCGGCCAGCGGGGGGACGATGGGCACCTCGCCAACGCCCCGCACTCCGTAGGGATGGCCGGGGTTGGCAACTTCCACGATGACGGTGTCGATCATGGGAAGATCGAGGCTGGTGGGCATCCGGTAGTCCAGGAAGCTGGAGTTGGCCATGTGCCCGCGGTCGTTGAAGAAGTATTCCTCGTTCAAGGCCCAGCCAATGCCCTGGACCACGCCACCCTGCATCTGCCCTTCGACGTAGCTGGGGTGGACGGCCTTGCCCGCGTCCTGGATGGCGGTGTAGCGGAGGACGGTGGTCTTGCCGGTGTCCGGGTCCACCTCGACGTCGGCGATGTGGACGCTGAAGGAGTTGCCCTCACCGGCGGGGTCCAGGCTGGCGGTGCCGGTGATGGCTCCGCCGGTGGGGTAGATCTGGCGGGCCAGCTCCTTGAAGGTCATCCGGAGTTCGGGGTCGGACAGGTGGGAGATTACCGCGTCCTGGTACTCCACGTTTTCGGGGTCCGTGTCCCAGATCTGGGCGGCCCGCTCGACCATCTGCTGCTTCACGTCCTCGGCAGCCTTGATGGCGGCCCAGCCGGTGGCGAAGGTGGTGCGGCTGCCTCCCGTGACCATGGTGTAGCCGACGGAGTCGGTGTCCACCACCGTGGGCTTGACGTCCTCGTAGGGGATGCCCAGGGTCTCGGCGGCCTGCTGGGCAATGGAGGCGCGGGTGCCGCCGATGTCCACGGACCCCTCGATGAGGCTGACGGTGCCGTCCGGGTTGACGGTGATGTTGCAGCTGGAGTGGAAGCCCCGGTTCATCCAGAAGCCGGCGGCGAGGCCGCGT
The DNA here is from genome assembly GCA_951812535.1 of uncultured Dehalococcoidia bacterium. Classification (GTDB taxonomy): domain Bacteria; phylum Chloroflexota; class Dehalococcoidia; order Lucifugimonadales; family UBA3495; genus CATOSK01. Next base: position 380,453 of record CATOSK010000006.1, read on the forward strand.
CCCCGGTTGGGGCCCTCAAGCGGGGCCTGGTAGTGTTCGTGGTTGCGGGCGGCTTCCAGGCATTCCACGAGGCCGACCTTCTGGAAGACGGGGCCCTCAACCTTGCGGGTGCCTTCCTTCGAGGCATTGCGGAGGCGGAACTCGATGGGGTCCATGTCCAGCTTCTGGCAAAGCTCGTCGATCACAGACTCGATGGCGAAAGCGGCCTGGGGCGAGCCGGGGGCACGGTAGGCCGCGGTCTTGGGCTTGTTGACCACGACATCGTAGCCCTCGATGGCGCCGTTCTCGAGGTCGAAGGCGGCCAGACCGCAGGTGGCTCCCGCCATTACAGGGGAGCCGGGGAAAGCGCCGGCCTCAAATGCCAGGGTGACGTGGGCGGCGGTGATCTTCCCGTCGCGGGTGGCTCCTATCTTCGCCTTCATCCAGGTGCCGGGCGCGGGGCCGGAGCCTTCGAAGACCTCGGTGCGGCTCATCAGGAGCTTGACCGGCCGGCCAGTTATCCGGGACAGCACGGCGGCGACGGGTTCCAGGTAGAAGGTGACCTTGCCGCCGAAACCGCCGCCGATCTCCATGGGGACGACCTTGATCCTGGAGACCGGGTGGCGCAGAACGTCGGCGGTGTTGTTGCGGACGACGAAGGAACCCTGGGTGCTGCACCAGATGGTGAGTTGGCCGTCGGGGTTCCAGAAAGCGGTGGCATTGTGGGGTTCGATGTATCCCTGGTGGACGGACGCCGTCTCGAACTCCCGCTCGACCACCACGTCGGCGGCGGCGAATCCCTGCTCGATGTCTCCCTTCTCGAATTTGAGGTAGGCGGCGATGTTGCTGGGATCGTCGGAGGCGTTGCCCATATAGGTGGTGTGGAGGAGGTCGCCGTGGAGCAGGGGAGCGCCGGCTTTCATCGCCTCCTGCACGTCCATCACGGGCTGAAGCTCCTCGTAGTCCACCTTGATGAGGGCCAGGGCAGCCTCGGCAGCGTGGACGGTGTCCGCGGCGACGGCGGCCACGGCGTGCCCCTTGTACAAGGCCTTGCCCGACGCCAGGAAGTTGTCGCTGGCAAACTTGAGGCGCTGGTAGTCGCCGCCCAATTCCTCCTTCGTAAGAGAGGCGAAGGGGAGGTCCCGGGCGGTGACCACGGCCCTCACCCCGGGATGGGCCTCGGCGGCGGATGTGTCGATGGAATTGATGCGGGCGTGGGCGTAGGGACTGCGGAGCACCCTGGCGTGCAGCAGGCCGGTCAGGTGCAGGTCTGCGCCGTACTGGGCCCGTCCGGTTACCTTGTCCACCCCGTCGGGGCGCACGGGGCGCTTGCCGACGACGTTGTACTCCACCTCGGAAAGGACTACGTTGGAAGCCACAATTCACCGTCCTTACTAAGAAAGTATCTCAAAACGTACACTCCGAAACCAGAAACCTGCGAAGGGGGAACGACCGGGGTCTGGATTCCCGCCTGCGCGGGAATGACGGGAGGGAAACGTGGGGATCCCGGCTACGCTCACTTGTTTTGAGATAGTTACTAAATGATGCCGTGCTTTTGGTCTAACCTTGGTGGTCGAGAACTATGGGTATGGCTTCAATAAATCCTGGAGCCTTTCGTTTTCCTGTTCCCGTTCCAGATCGCCCATCCGACGTTCCATTTCGTTCAGTCGGTATCGCTCCTCCCAGCTGTAATTGTCATTGGAATAGCTACTGCCCAAGGATCGTCCTTCCAACCAGCTTATCCTTGCTTCTAGACGATCCAAGGCGTTATGTATCGCCGACAGCTGCTCTTCTATTGGCGGTGACTGTGGTTCGTTGCAAGCTATCCCAAGGACAAGAAGTGCAAAAGCAACAATAGAAATCCTCATCCGTCGTTCATCCGCCCCCCTTCCGGATGTAGGAACCTACTCCAGTGAGGACGGAAAACAGGCTACGATCGTGTGGAGTACGTCTGTTGCTTCATGGAAAAACCGGTCGGCGGGCAACCGATCGAAATCCTTTGACCACCCTCTTGTGGCATTAACTTTTGTCGATGGTGTCAAAAGTTACGCCTTCATCCGCTCCTCAGCGTCGAGCACCGCGCGGATAATCTTGTCATAGCCGGTGCAGCGGCAGAGGTTGCCGGCCAGCCAGTGGCGGATGCGGGCTTCGTCGGCGTCGGGCTCCCGGTCCAGCAGCGCCTTGGAGGCGACGATGAACCCGGGGGTGCAGATGCCGCACTGGAGAGCGGCGTTTTCCAGGAAGGCCTGCTGCACCGGGTGCAGTCCCTCGGGGCTGGCAACGCCTTCGATGGTGGTGATTTCTTTACCCTGGGCTTCGACACCCAGCACCAGGCAGGAGGTGACGATGCGGCCGTCGAGGACCACGGTGCAGGCGCCGCAGTTGCCGTCGTTGCACCCTTCCTTGGAGCCGGTCATGCCGACGACGTCGCGCAGGCATTCGAGCAGGCTCTGGCGAGGTTCGCAGAGGAAATCTACCTGGTTGCCGTTGATGGTGGTGGAAACGTGAACCAGTCCGGGCATTGTTTACTCTCCCCTTGCTCGTGCAATTGCGTTGTTGAGGGTGCGCCGGGTCAGCACGCCCACCAAGTGTACCCGCTGGCGGATGGTGCCGCGCATGTCGGTGATGGGGCGGGCGTCGGCCATGGCCTTCTCGGCCGCTTCGTCGATGGCCTCGTCGGAAACGGCCTTGCCGGCCAGGCTGGCGGCGGCTTCCCGGCAGAACACCGGGATGGGAGCCACCGAGGCCAGGGAGATGCGGGCGGAAACGAAGTTCTGGCCGGACGCATCAAGGACGACGGAGGATCCGACGCCGGCCACGGCAATGTCCATTTCGTTACGGGGGATGAACCGCAGGTAATTGGCCCCAGAGTTGGCCTGGGGAGCGGGGATGCGGATGTTCACCAAGAGCTCACCGGGCTCGAGCACGTTCCGCCCTGGGCCGGTGCAGAAGTCTTCAACGGCAACTTCGCGCGTTCCGTTCGGACCGGTGATGGTGGCCACGCCGCCCAGGGCAATCACGCTGGGGATGGCGTCGGCGCTGGGCGCGGAGTTGCATAGGTTCCCGCCGATGCTGGCCCGCCCCTGGATCTGGATGCTTCCGATGAGAGACGCAGAGTCCACCAGCCCGGGGTAGTTGGAGGCCACGTCGCCGTCCTGGTAGATGCGGTAACAGGGAGCGGCAGCGCCGATGGTGAGGCCGCTGCCCGCGCTGTAGGAAATCTCGTTCAGCTCGGGGATGTTCTTGACATCCACCACGAGATCGGCAGAGCGGCGTCCGCCCCGCAACTGGACGAGAAGATCGGTGCCGCCGGCCAAGGCCCGGGCGCGGTCACCTTTGGAGGCCATTGCCTGAACGGCCTCATCTAATGTAGTTGGTGCAACATAATCGATAGCTTCCAAGAGCCACCTCCTTCCGAACGGCATTATAACACCGGCCCCATATACTGTCAGCAACGCTGGGAGGGGGCGCAGGGCGATCGCATTCGGATTCCTGAAGACCCATTGACGTTCACGATACAGCCGCCCACTGGATAAAGCGAGGAATGGACAGTCAGACCCTTAATAAAGGCAATAGTTTCTGACGGGGTATATGGGTGTCAAGCTGCGGCACCTGCATGGTGGTATTTTTCAAATGCGATTGCCCTGGGAGGGGGGCGAAAACGACGCGAGGAGCAGGGTCAAAAGGACGATAATCCAAGGGTCGCCGCTTTCGCCGCCAGGGTGCGCAACCCCCGCCTCCGCGGGGCATGCTTGTCCAAGGCGGCTGGGCGGGTCCGTTGTCTTAGAAACTATCTCAAGACGTACATGCCGAAACCAGAAACGCGCGAAAGTGGAACGACCGGGGTCTGGATTCCCTGGATTGAACGGTCGCCGCTTTCGCTCCCGATTGAGGTAACTTGTCTAAGGGAGCTGGGCGGCGCCGTCGCGGGAATGACGGGAGAGTTGGCGGGGGCCGCAGCCTGCCGCTCCGCTATGGCGAGAGGGTTGCTTCAGCCTGGGGTTGGGGCGGCTCCGGCAGGGTGGGACGGCCGGCCAGGGCAAAGAAGATTGCGCTCATTACGAACATGGGGCCGAAGGTGAGCAGGACCAGGCCATAGCTGTCCGTGCTGTCGCGCACCCATCCCGCGAAGATGGGAGCGATGAACAGCCCGACGTTGTGGAACACGCTCATGGCCCCCATGAGGCTGGCGAAGCGGGCGCGACCGAAGTAGTCGCCCAGCATGAGCCAGTTGACGGAGGTGATTCCCTCCACGATCGCCAACCCCAGGATGAACACCAGGATGCCGGCCATTCCGGGAAGCCCCCACAGGGCGAACAGGCCCACCGCCCCGAAGTTCATCCCCCAGAAGAGCATCTTCCGGTAGGAGAACCGGCCGCCCGCAACGCCGAGGAAGAAGCGCATCGGGATGGCCATGAAGAACATCGCCGCCACGTAGAAGCTGGCGGTGGTCTCGTCCAGGCCCTTCAGTTTCAGCATGGGGAAGATGTGGATGATGACGGCGTTGGTGGCCGAGACGCGGGTGATGACTCCGCCCAGCATCATCCAGAAGGTCGTGGTGCGGAGGGCCTGGCGGACGGTGAAGTTCTGTTCGGTTTCGGCAGAAGTGGGCCGTCCTCCCCTGGACGCAGGCCGTCCGCCGGGCGGGTCGCCGTCGGGCAGCATCCCGATGTCCTCGGGGCGGCTGCGGAGGATGAAGGCGACGGGCAGGGTGAGAAGGGTGATGAACAGGCCGGTGTAGAAGACGGTCCAGCGCCAGCCCAGCTGGGAAATCCCGAGGTCCAGAATCAGGACAACGAAAGCTCCGCCTCCTGCGAAGGCGGTCATCAGGGTCGAGAGGGCCAGGGCCCGCCGCCGGATGAACCACTGGTTCACGGCGGCCATCAACGTCTGCCCCAACCCCGCGGTTTTGCCGACGGATATCACGCCGGCAAAGAGAAACACAAGCATCCAGTAGCTGTCGGCGCGGGACAGGAACATCAACCCGATGCCGGCGGTAAGGCCGCCCCATAACACCAGGGGCCGGGCGCCGAATTTGTCCACGGCCCAGCCGACCACGGGCCCGCCCATGCCTCCCTCGGCCCGGGCCAGGCTGAAGACCAGGGACATGGAGGCGTAGGATATCCCCAGGTCCGCGCGGATGGGCTCGAAGAATCTGGGGAAGCCGCTGGAGATTGCCCCGTTGCCGAACATTCCCAGGATGGATGCCACGGCCAGGACGCGCCAGCCATAAAAAAAGCGGCCCTGCCGCCGTTGCCGGGTTCCGAGTTCGGTGGTCAGCATAACTTCCCTGACATGTCAGGGAATATACGCCGGACACAGGGGAGGGTCAATTTCGGCCCCGTCCGTTTTTGGAAACCGGAGACGGAGACTTCCGGCTGATTACGTCTTGCGGGCCGGCTGTTCCGATGCAAACCGGCGGGAAAAGCCCATTCCTCTCCAGCGTTATCCAGCGGCCTTTGTTCTATGGGTCGCGCCCTCCCCCTTTACCTCCTTAGTCGCCAGGGGCAGCCTTAGCCAAGTTGGGTAAGCCCCGCCTACGCGGGGCCAAGCTTGTCCAAGGTTCCCCGGCCTTCCCCCGGCTCAAGGCCGGGGCTTCGGCGGGCAGGCTCTTGGGTGCTACGTATCGGCGAGGCCCGATACCCAGGGCAGCATGTCGCTGGCGGCGACCGACGCGGTTGTTGTGCCAGGGATGCCTGAGGTTTGCAACCGGTCTTCAACCCCGGACACCAACTGTTCGACCCGTGCCAGCAGGTCTGAAGGGTCGGGGAGGCCGCGGGAGTCCTGTCCGGCCTCCCCGGCTGGCAGCGGCAGGTGGCAGACCTGGGGAAACTCGGGGCCTTGCCAGAGGGCGAGCAGAGGAAGGGTGTCGGACGCCAGTCCGAACTGCTCCAGCATGACATGGACGGTGCTGGACACCCCGTGCTGCCCGAAGATTACCAAGTTGCCGAACCCGGCTCCCCGTTCCTCGAAGCTGCTGCGGAAACTGCGGAAGACGTCATGGGCAGCCTTGTCCCGTTCGGAGACCAGGAACATGGCGTAGACGGGAAAGGTCTGGGACGGCGAATCGGACAGGTCGGTCCGCCAGCGGCGGAGCTTGTCGGCGTCATGGGCATCGGCGCGGCTGGGCATGAGGAATTCTCTCTCTAACACGCTACCACGCGCGGGTGGGGTTCCGTCCCAGGTGGTGCAGCTCAACGGCAACGGGGGAAGGGACTTGTTCAGAGATTTCTCAGGCTGAGCCGCCCCGGTCAAACTGGACGAGGATGCCGTCGGGGTCCTTGACGTAGAAGCTGCTGATGTTGCCCTCGGCGTCCGTCCAGTTTTCCAGCGGACCGGCCAACTCGACGCCCCTGGCGACCAGCTCAGCGACCAGGGCCTTGGTGTCCCTGACGGAGAAGCTGTAGTGGCTGATGCCGACCTGGTCCAGCTTGATGGGCGACCCGTCGGCGTCGTCTCCCGGGTGGGTGGTCATTACGAGGTGGGGAGCGTTGCTCCCCTCGCCGATGGTGAGGTGGACCGTCCGGCGGGTCTGGCGCGAGTGTTCGTAAACGCTGGGCAGTCCTCCGCTCGTGGTGTCCTGCACCTGGTCGAAGATGACGGTCATTCCCAGGATGTCGCGGTAGAACTCAAGGGACTTTTCGATGTCACTGACGCAGAAGGCGATGTGGGAAATTCCGGTGGCTTCCATTTCTCGACCTCCCATACAGGTGTTGTGGTTGAGCGAAAACCCGTTGCTGCGGTTTCCCCAAGGGAACGGGGCTAAGGAAACGGGGTTAGGGAATGCTATTCCGCCCCCGGGTGTTTGTCAAAGCGGTTGGGCGCTTTGGTGGCGCTCCGTTTAGGGCGGTGCGGCGCGACGGTGGCAGGGGTGCAGGGAGGGATTTGACGGGGTCTGGGTCCCTGCCCCTGCGTAGTCAGGGGCAGGCTCTGCGCGGGGATGACGGGAAGAAGGAGCGGGAGCAATTGGCGTTGACTGCCCCCAGCCCGCCACGTACAATGCTGGCAGTTGGTGCCGCAGCCGCGCGGCGTATCCGAACGCCCCCAGCGGCATTTCCCCACTCGCCGGAACCGCGTTTTCAATCCCCTCGCGTTGCGGCTATCCCAAACCTGGCGGAGCTTCCCTATCCCATGGCAAAACACGGCAACTCGCGCAATCGGGCGGCGTCGGCCCGGGGCAAGAAACCCAGAATCGAAGAACCCGTATCCGCCGGCGGCGTTGTGTTCCGCACCGTTGACGGCCGCATGGAAACGGTCCTGTGCGGACGGGACAACCCGGTCCGCTGGAGCCTGGCCAAGGGGACGCCGGACCCGGGCGAGACCATGGAGGAGACGGCCCTGCGGGAGGTCCGGGAAGAAACCGGCTTGGAAGTGCGGATCGAGGAACGGATTCGCAGCATCGACTACTGGTTCGCCGACCGGGACAGCGACGTCCGCTACCACAAGACCGTCCACTTCTACCTGATGACTCCCGTCGGGGGTCACATTGACCTCCATGACCCTGAGTTCGACGTGGTCCAGTGGTTTCCCTGCGCCGAGGCCCTGGAATCCATGGCCTACGCCAACGAAGCCGATGTGCTGCGGGACGCGCTCCAACTCATCGCCGAACGAGAAGCGAAACAGAGGGAATAGGGAGCGCGCCCAGGGGCCGTCAGCCCCCGCCTGCGCGGGGGTCCAGTCCGAAAAAAGGCCCCGAAAGTGCGCGGAACTGAGAGGGAGCGCGCCCAGGGGCCGTTTAGACAAGTTGCCGACAGGCAGGCCCCGAAAGTGCGCGGAATTGAGAAGGTGCGCCGATGGTAGAGTTGGTCGGTGTCCGGGTCATCCTGCGGGACAAGCGTCTTGAGGACGCGGAGTCGGACTACATCTGGCGCTGCGACCCCGAGCTGGCCCGGCTGGACGCGGCCTATCCGCTGACGATGAACTACGAGCGCTACCTGAAGATGTTCCAGGACCAGCTCCGCTATCCCACCCCGGCGTCTCACCACTTCGGAATCGAGGTTGCCGACGGCAAGTTCATCGGCAACTGCATGTACTACGATTACGACAGCATCAACCGGCAGGCTGAGCTGGGGATCGTAATCGGCGACCGGGACTACTGGAGCGGCGCCTACGGCTTCGACGCCGTGGTCACTTTGCTGGACCACCTGTTCCACAGGATAAACCTGGACCGGGTCTACCTGCACACGCTGCAGTGGAACGAACGGGCGCAGAAGTGCTTTGCCAGGTGCGGCTTCCAGACCGTCCGCTCCGTCCGGCGCATGGGGCACGACTTCCTGCTAATGGAAGTGCTGCGGGAGGACTGGCTGGAAAACGGCCCTGACCGCCTGTCCACCCGCTGGAACTACCTGAGGGAGCGGGGAGGAGTCTGCATAGCGGATCCGAGCGATGCCCCATAGGCTTTGTTCTAAGGGTCGCGTCGTCCCCCTTTCCCTCCCTAGTCGCCAGGGGCAGGCTTAGCCAAGTTGGGTAACCCCGCCTACGCGGGGCCAAGCTTGTTCAAGGCTCCCCGGCCTTCCCCCGGCTCAAGGCCGGGGCTTCGGCGGGCAGGCTCCTGGGTGATCCGTCGCCTCGTCCCCGGACGCCGCGACGGAGGGCTGAACCGACGGCCGGTCAGTTTCCCCCAGCAGGCCGGACCAGATCCAGGGCTTCAGCAAGGTTGATGTCGCCGGTGTACAGGGCCCGCCCGATGATCACGCCCTCGACGCCGGTTTCCCGCAGGCGGGGCAGGTGTTCCAGCGAGGCAACCCCGCCGGATGCCTGGACCGCCAGACCCGAGGTCCGCACCAGCTCCTCGTTGGCCGCAAAGTTGGGGCCGGTCAGCGTCCCATCCCGGGAAATGTCGGTATAGAGCAGGCGCTGGGCGCCCAGCGCGGCCATGCGGAGGGCCAACTCCGCTGCGCTGACCCCGGAGGTTTCGGTCCATCCCCTGATGGCGACCTGCCCGTCGCGGGCGTCCACCGCGACCACCACCGCGGGACTGCCGTGAACGGCGCAGAGCTCCCGGACCAGGTCCGGCTGCTGGACTGCCGCCGTTCCCAGCACTACCCTCTCCACCCCGGCAGACAACAGCGTTTCGGCGGTGTCGAGGCTCCGTATTCCGCCGCCCACCTGCACCCGCAGGTCCGTTGCGGAGGCTATCGCGGCGATGATTGGGAGGTTGGCGGGTTCTCCCGAAACCGCTCCGTCCAAGTCAACTACGTGGAGGCGGGTTGCCCCCTGCTCACGCCAGGAACGGGCCACGGCGAGGGGGTCTTCCGAGAAAATGGTCTCCCGCTGGTAGTCTCCCTGGAACAGGCGGACGCACTTGCCGCCTCGCAGGTCAATGGAGGGGATGACTTCCATAAAGCGTCTGGCGAAGGCAGAGGAGGCCTATGCGGAGGCGCTAGAGGCCCAGTCGACGAAGTTGTGGTAGAAGCGCAGGCCCACGTCGCCGCTTTTTTCCGGGTGGAACTGGGTGGCTACCACGTTGTCCCGGGCGTAGAGGCTGCAGAAGGGCACCGAGTATTCGGTGACGCCGGCCACGGCGGTCTCGTCGTTGGGGGCTGCGTAGTAGCTGTGGACGAAGTAGAAGTAGCCGTCCTGGGGTATCCCTTTCAGCACGGGGTGATCACCCTGGATCCGGACGCTGTTCCAGCCCATGTGGGGAATCTTCAAGGGGCGGTCGCTGTCGCCTCCAGTCAAGGCAGCTTGTCCGAGGGGGCCGGAGGACTGCGCCTTCGACCCGGCGGGGAGCCGTTTGACCGTTCCGGGAACGATGCCCAGGCAGGGGGCGTCGCCTTCCTCGGTGTGGTCCAGGAGCAATTGGAGGCCCAGGCAGACGCCCAGGAAGGGCTTGCCGGACTTGACGAAATCATGCAGGGGTCCCACAAGCTTGCGGACCCGGAGAGCGTCCATCGCCGCGGGCCCGGATCCAACACCGGGAAGGACCACGGCATCGGCGGTTGCCAGGGCGGAGGCGTCTCCGGTCACCACCGGGGTTACGCCGGTGGTTTCCAGGGCCTTGGCGACGCTCCGCAGGTTCCCGGATTCGTAGTCGATAATGACGATTGACAGCGGGCGCTTTCGGGGCTCGCCTGCCGCCCTATTGGGACTTGCCGCCACGGTTCTAGGTGCGGTCGCCGGTGGCGCGCTCGATGGGCAGCTCCCGGTCTTCGTATCGGGCCAGGACGAACAGGAGATCGCCCAGGCGGTTGAGGTAGGTGAGGATCAGGTCGTTGGTCAAGCGCTCCGCCTCGGCCACGACCACAACACGCCGCTCGGCGGTGCGGATGATGGTGCGGGCCATGTCGATGGCCGACGACGCCGGGGACCCACCGGGGAGCACGAACACGTTAGGCATCTCGAACTCTTCTTCGAGAGAATCGATGATCGTCTCCAGGTTGTCCACCATTTGCTGGGTCACCGGGGTGAAGTGCTGCTGGAACAGGTCGTACTTTTCCGGGTCGGTGGCCAGCTCGGCGGCTATGGTGAAGAGCTCGCGCTGCAGGTCACGCAGGATGTCCTTCACCTTCTGGTCCGCGGAAAAAGCGCGGGCGAGGCCCATGGCGGAGACGGCCTCGTCGGTGATGCCGTAAGCCTCGGTGTGGACGCTGGCCTTGGAAACGCGGCCGCCGTAGAGCAGGCTGGTCTCCCCCTTGTCGCCGAACTTGGTATAGACCTTTTTCCGGTAGGAAGAGGATGATGAACTCAAGCCTGCCACCTCGCTCAACTAAATGCTGCTTGCTGTGGTTGTCACGACACAGGAAAACGGCTCCCTAGCGGAGAGCCCCCAGAAATTCCCGGGCCGGTATCTGGAGCAAGTTAAGTATATTCCTAGTTGTACCTCTCGGAATCTCCCGCTTGCCCAAGACGATGGGCGCCGTGAGCCTGGTTCCGTCTGGCAGTTCGCGGCAGTAAGCCTGATGACTGCCACTCGCTGATCTTGCCGGATAGCAACCCAATCGCTTCAATGCATTTTCCAGTTGTTGGCTTGAGCAAAGAGGTATTTGCCCTGGCATTCCAAAGTCAGGAGGCACCGGCCAACTGTACTGCCCGCGAATATGCCCTTACGGTTTTATCTGTGGGTATCGTTACAGAAACGTGTTCGGGAGCCGTTGTGTCTCGACGGATTTCGATATTGCGCTCCAGGAAAACCCGATCCACCTCGCCGAGCTCTGCCAAGGCGTTCAAATGCACTTCCAGGGCATCACCCAAGTTGTCCAAAGCTTCCTCGACCGTCTCTCCGCAGCTTGCAACGCCCAGCTCAGGGCAAAACGACACGAACTGGTCTTCCTCACGCTCAACTGTGCCCGTCAACACGACGTACGGGTTGGCTGCCTCCTGTTCCAAGGGCATTTACGGGCCTCCTCCAAGTCCCTGGTCAACGTTGAACGCAGTAGCCCTGGCAGGGTTTACGGACCAACTGAATGCTCTCGATTCCAACACTCTCCGAAGTATAGCACAAGCCCACCCATCGCTATTGTTGGCAGCGGTGGGACGGCAGGGCTCCGTTTCAGGTAGTGCAGTTCAACGGCAGCGTGGGTTTAGATTGCCTCCCTGCGCGGGAATGGCGGGGAAAAGTGGTTATGTAAGCGACTCTTTGTCCAAGTTTTGTTGTATTCTACGTTAATACACAGGAGGCTGGACGGTCATGCCCCCAGAGATACGCGCCATCGGCATTGAAGGCATTCCTGAAGTCAGGGACGGCGACGACGTTGCCGCACTGATTATGACAGCCGCCCGAGGCCAGGGCACGGCCATCGAAACGGGCGATGTCCTCGTGGTGACCCAGAAGATCGTCTCCAAGGCCGAGGGGCGGGTTATCTCCATCGAGAGCGTGGAAGCCTCCCCGTTGGCCATCGCCATCACCGAGGGGCACCGCCGCGACCCGCGCCACACGGAGCTGATCCTGCGGGAAAGCCGGCGCATCGTCCGCATGGACCGGGGCGTCATCATCAGCGAGACCTATCACGGATTCCATTGCGCCAACGCCGGCATCGATGCATCCAACATTCCCGGAGAGGGCACCGTGGCCCTGCTTCCCGTCGACTCCGACGCCTCGGCCCGCCGGATCCGGCAGGCGGTCAAGGAAGAGTCGGGAGCAACCGTTGGCGTGATCATCTCCGACACTTTCGGGCGTCCGTGGCGCAACGGGGCAACCGACGTCGCCATCGGGGTTGCGGGACTGGAACCCATGCTGAGCTACGTCGGCCAGGAGGACACGCACGGCAACATGATGTACACGACTGTCATCTGCGTGGCAGACGAACTGGCGGCGATGGCTGAACTGGTGGGCGGCAAGGTGGCCAACGTTCCGGTGGCGGTGATCAAGGGCTACCCCTTCGAGCCCAGCGAGACCGCGACCCACGACAGCCTGTTGCGGGACCCTGACAAGGACCTGTTCCGATAGCTGATCGACAGGGGATCGGCCGCCCGGGTCCCTACGGCGCTTCCCCGAAGAGCGGCAGGGGGAGTTGCCGAACTGCCCCTTCCGGTGGGGCGTCCGGCTCCCTCTCGTCGGATGCATACCCGTTCCCCGGGTGATCCAGGGAGGACATGCCAGCGCCGATCAGGCGGAACGCCCGCCCCGGGGAAAGCTCCTTTTCCACCAATCCCCACGCCGTCTCCAGGAGCTGTTCCTCGGACGAGGTCGGCTCCGGCAGGGTGACCTGGCGGGTGAAGGTGGTGAAGTCGGACAGCCGCAGCTTCACGTTCACCGTCTTTCCGGTGATCCCCTTGCGTTCGAGGGACCGGGCGACGCGCCCGCAGAGCCTGGCCAGCTCAGGATAGAGGTCTTCGGCGGAGCTCAGGTCTGAGGAAAAGGTGGTTTCCGCGCTGACGGACTTGGTGGCCCTGGTGGGCTGCACCGGGTCCCGGTCCATCCCCAGCGCCCTGGCCTGGACCGAAGCGGCACGCTTCCCGAAAACCCGGAGGAACCAGTCTGCTGGCTGTCCGGCCAGCTGCCCAATGGTCTCGATCCCCTCCTGCCGCAGCGACTCCACCGCCTTGGGGCCGATGCCGGACAGTTTTCCGGCGGGCAGGGGCGCGAGGAAGTCCCGCTCTTCTCCCGGCGGGACCACCACCAGGGCGTCGGGCTTGCGAAGGTCAGAGGCTACCTTCGCCACGGACTTGCTGGTGGCTGCTCCCACAGAGATGTTCAGCCCCGTTTCCCGCTTGACCCGTTCCCTGATTCCCTCCGCGATGGCCGCTGGAGTTGTGCCAACCGCGACCGCCTCCGTCACGTCCAGGTAAGCCTCGTCGAGGGACAGGGGCTCAACCAGGGCGGTGACCTCCCGGAAAATGTCCATGATCTTCCCCGACATCTCCCGGTAACGGTCGAACCGGGGCCGGACGATGACGGCATGGGCACAATGACGGACTGCGGTGGACATGGGCATGGCCGAATGGACCCCGAACTTCCGGGCTTCATAGGACGCCGCCGCGACCACGCCCCGGGATTGGGGACTGCCGCCTACCAGCACCGGCTGTCCCCGGTATTGCGGATTGTCCAGTTGCTCGACGGACGCGTAGAAGGCATCCAGGTCGGCGTGGAGGATGTGACGGACTGGAGGGTTCTCAGTCATGTTTCGATTTGTTCTAATGGTCGCCTGTTTCAAGGATCGCCGCCTCCCCCTTTCCCTCCTCAGTCGCCAGGGGCAGGCTTAGCCAATTTGGGTAACCCCCGCCTCCGCGGGGCAGGCTTGTCTAAGGATCCCTGGCGGCTCTAAGGGTCGCCGCCTCCGTCGCCATTTTGGGTAACTTATCTAAGACTCCTTGGTGGCTCCGCGCGGCGGAAACGGGGATGCTACATTGATCTTGACCACCATTTTACCTTGCCAAATGGCTGGAGGCATTGCCCAACTGTCATCGCCCCCGGGTCAACCACAGATTACGTAAAGGTTGCACTGATTGCGGGTGTTCCCGTTATGAATGTTGACTATTGGGATGAATTGCGTTGCGCTTCGCCCCGGCAGAAAGTACACTGGCACGATGCAAGACCCCGCCTCCCCCGAGGCCAATCCCCGGAATCCCCGCATCTACTACGGCTGGTGGATGGTCGCCATCACATCGGCAATGGCCTTCGTCGCCAGCGGGGTGTTCTTCCGGGGTTTCACCGTATTCGTTCCCGCGATTCGGGACTCGCTGGGGATTTCCCAGGCCCAGACCAACTTGATCTTTTCCCTGGCTCGCGCTGAAGGAGGGCTGGAAGGTCCCTTCGCCGGCTGGCTTATCGACAAGTTCGGCAACCGCAAGCTGCTGGTGCCCTCCATTATCCTGGCCGTCGCCGGGTACTTCGTCCTCGGGCGGTTCGTAAGCGACCTGTGGACCTTCGCCTTGGTGTACCTGCTGATGGTCTCGCTGGGGAACAGCATCGCCTTCCAGCACGCCATGTTCGCCGGGATAAACCAGTGGTTCCATCGCCGCCGGTCCCTGGCCATTTCAATCCTGGCGGCCGTCTCGTCCCTGGGCGGGTTGACCCTGGTGCCGACGATCTCCTACATAATCATCCACTATGGATGGGAACAGGCTTCTTACTTCTCGGGGTTCATCTTCCTGATAATCCTGCTTCCCCTCTGCATCTGGTTCCGCAACCGCCCCGAGGACATGGGGCTGCGGCCCGACGGGGATACCCGCCCGCAGACCACGGCGGTGCCGTCTGGCAGGGGCGGAGCGGTGCGCCGCCTGGAAGTGCGGGACTACACGGTCCGGGAAGCCCTTCGCACCAGCGCCTACTGGCTGCTGATGGCCGGGGCGGGCCTGAGGCAGGTGGCGACCCTGGGAATCCTGGTCAGCATCATACCCATCCTGGAGCTGAAGGGGATGGGCCGGCAGGAAGCCGCGAATCTCACCGGGTTGATGTTCGGCATCAACTTCTTCTCCCGTCTGATCCTGGGTTACATGGGAGACCGTTGGTCGAAGTCGCTGATACTGGCCGGGACTCTCGCCATCGAGGCGCTGGGTTTCTTCGCCCTCTACTACGGCGACTGGAGCAGCACGCTGGGCATCACCCTGGTGCTGACTTTCATTGTCCTGCAGGGGATGGGCGACGGGGCGGGGATTATCGTCTGGGCGGCGGTGGGCGAGTATTATGGGCGGGAGCGTTTCGCCACCCTCCGGGGCTACATAACCTTCTCCCACAGCTGGGCCCTGGTGGTCTCCCCCGTTTATGCCGGATGGGTTTTCGACTATTTTGGCAACTACGATCTGGCGATTATCCCCGGCGGCATCTGCGCTGCAATCGCTGCGGTCTGTTTCCTGGTGGTCCGCAAACCGCCGCAGCTGACGCGGGCGGAGCCGGAGCCGGCGGCGGGCGTGGCCTAGCCTCATTTCAGTTTTTCCGTTAAGCGTGTGCCATATCCCTGGGGCCTCTCCCGCACATCCGGCGGAAGGCCTCCCCGCGGGCGCATCACACCGTGTTCCGTTACACCGTGTTCCGTTACACCGTGTTCCGTTACACCGTGTTCCGTTACACCGTGTTCCGTTACAATGAGGTAACGCCCTGCCGATTCTCCGGCAATTGCCAAGGGAGCAAACAAAGGAGCCGCCATGCCGACGATTCTGGAAGAGTACATCGCCAAGCACCCCGGGTCCGCCCAGCGTTATGCCGAGGCCGTGGGAATCTTTCCCAGCGGCGTCACCCACGACAACCGGTACGCCGAGCCTTTTCCCCTATACATCACTCACGGGCAGGGGCCGCGCAAGTGGGACGTCGATGGGAACGAGTACATCGACTACGTATCGGGTCACGGCGCGCTGATACTGGGCCACTCCCATCCAGCCATAGCCGACGCAGTATCGGAGCAGATCCGCCGGGGTACGCACCTGGGCGCCTGCACCGACGACGAGGTGCGGTGGGCCAAGGCCGTCCAGGCCCTGATGCCGTCCATTGAACGGATCCGGTTCCACAGCTCGGGCACCGAGGCCACCCTGATGGCCATGCGCCTGGCCCGGGCCTATACCGGAAAGAACAAGGTCATCAAGCTGCAGGACCACTTCCACGGCTGGCACGACTACGCCATGGCCGGCTCCGACCGGCCGGCCCCGGGCATTCCCGCCGATTCGTTTGAGACGATGGTGATTGTTCCATCGGGCGACCTGGAGGCCGTGGAAGCGGCGTTGGAGCGGGACCCGGACATCGCCGCCCTGATCCTGGAGCCCACCGGCGCCCACTACGGACAGCTTCCCTTCGATGTCCCGAACTACCTGCGCGGGTTGCGGGAGTTGACGGCAAAACACTCCGCTGTGCTCATTTTTGACGAAGTGGTAACCGGGTTTCGCGCATCGTCCGGCGGCGCCCAGGTGCGCTACGGCGTCACCCCGGACCTCACCACCATGGCGAAGATCGTCGCGGGCGCCCTTCCCGGTGGAGCCGTCGGGGGCAAGGCCGACATCGTGGATATGATCGCGCACCGGGGGGATCCAGACTGGGACAACAACCGCCGGGTCTACCATCCCGGGACCTTCAACGGGAACCCTCTCACCGCCGTTGCCGGGGCCACCTGCCTGGAAATCATCGCGTCCCAGCCCATCAACCAGCAGGCCGACGCCATGGCCGCCCGCCTGAAGACCGGTCTCAACGACATCTTCGGACGGATGGAAGTCCAGGGACACGCCCACGGCATCGCCTCCATGATCCACGTTGTCCTGGACGACTGCGATTGCGACCGGGAAATCTGCACCATGCCCCACGGCCAGATCAAGCGGGCAACCGCCTCTCCGGCCGTCACGGCGTTCAAGCGGGGCCTCCTCAACCAGGGCGTGGACATAATGGGACGGGACGCCTTCCTGGTTTCCGCCACCCACACCGAGGCCGACATCGACCAGACCCTCCAGGCGGTGGAGGATTCCCTGGCGGCGGTGAGGGAGGAGGGGCTGGTGTAGAATGGAGGCGCGGGACGGTCGCATCGATACAGCCGCCGAACAGCCCCCGAGCCCTGGCAGCCCTCCCCAACTCAGGTCCCGGAACGGACCCATGAGCAGCAACTTCACGAAAATAGCGGCCTGCATCATGGCAGTGGTCTTCTTCGGGATGACCTTCCCCGCCTTCCTTGGCGAATTCGGGTACTATCGCTCTTTTTTGATAGCGATCGCCTCAGGCGTCACCGGCCTTTGCCTGAAGGTGGTCATTTTTGATGTGATGTTCGATTCCCGCGGGCGATGACCGCTCTCCGTAGAGCTTGGACTGGCCTCTTCGGTTTCGGCATCGGGTTGTTGACGGTGGATGTCTTGTCCGGTTTCCTATTGGCTGTGAACGGCATACCGGTATTTGGGCTGCTCGGCGTGGCTCTCATGATGCTGGTTCTTACATCTTGGCTCAACTGGCAATTTCAGGTGGCCCGCGATGAGCGCACTGCCAAACAACTCTACTCTGGCCATGGGCCATCCGATTAACTTCTGTACCGAGGGGTTGCGTATGTCCCCCGACATCACGTTAGCCGCCAACCCCCGTTTCTGCTAGAATCGCCACAAATTCCCAGCCTGTGAATGGAGGCAGTCATGGCCAGCTTTTGGGAAACCCTCCAGGTGAACGGACAGGACATGCAGCTTTACGCCAGCGTCCCGTCCAGCAGCGCGGGCTTCAGCGCTCCCTTTCCGGCGGTAGTCATAGCCCACCCTGCCAGCGGGGTTGCCGAGTTCACCCAGAGCATCGCGGACCGGCTGGCCCAGGCGGGATACGCTGCCGTGGCTCCCGACCTCTTCCACCGGGTCACCGATGAGATGACCGCCGACGGCACCGCCCGCAACGCCTTCCTCAACGACGCCGAGATTGTCGCCGACGTCAACGCCACCGTGGACTGGCTCATCGCCCACCAGGCCGTTTCGAGCGACAGGATAGGCGTGACGGGCTTTTGCATGGGAGGCCGCGTTGCCTGGCTGGCCGCCGCGTCCAATCCCCACTTCAAGGCCGTTGTTCCCTACTATCCTGGAAACCTGTGGGCCGCCCGGGGGGACGCGGCACAGCCCCCCTTCGATCTCACTGTGAACATCAACTGTCCCATGCTGACCCATTTCGGCGAGGTGGACGCCAACCCCTCGCAGGACGATATGCGGAAACTGGACGCCGAGCTGGACCGGCTGGGCAAGCCCCACCGCTTCTACACCTACCCCGGCGCGGACCACGCGTTCATGGACTTCGCCCAGCCCAACCGCTACCACAAGGAGGCGGCCGACGCTTCCTGGCCCCGCACCCTGGAATTCTTCGCGGAGCACCTGCAGGGAGCTACGGCCGCAGTCTAGCCAAGCCTTCCCCTAGCAAAGTCCTGGGCCGGACAACCCTCAGCTCATCTCACGACGTCAAGGAGGTTAACTCCATGCCATCCTTCTGGGAAAAGCTTCAAGTCGACGGCAACGAAATGGACCTCTACGCCGCTGTGCCCAGCGGAGGGTCGGGTCCCTTCCCGGCGGTGGTTGTCAGCCAGCACGGCGGGGGCGTGGACCAGTTCATCCAGACCATCTGCGACCGGCTGGCCGAGGCAGGATACGCCGGTGTCGCCCCCAATCTCTATCACCGCATCCCCGAGGACCAGCTCAACGCCGACCCGCGTCCCCGGCCCTGGGACGTTCTCAGCGATCCCGAGACCGTCGCCGACATCAACGCCACCGTGGACTGGCTGCGGGCCCACCCCGGGATTGACGGCGAGCGCATTGGCATCACCGGGTTCTGCATGGGCGGCCGGGAGGCCTGGCTGGGCGCGGCTACCAACCCTCACATCAAGGCCGCAGCGCCCTATTACGGCGGCAACATCCTTGTGCCCTGGGGATCCGGGACCCAGGCTCCCTTTGAGCTGGCCAGTGGCATGAAGTGCCCCGTCCTGTTCCACTTCGGGGAGGTGGATGTCAATCCCTCTCCAGAGGATATGGCCACCTTCGATGCCGAGTTAACCCGGCTGGGCATCGACCACGAGTTTCATGTGTACCCGGGAGCGGACCACGCCTTCATGGACTTCACCACGGGCCGCTTCCAGCAGGCGGCGTCGGATGCGTCCTGGCCCCGCACCATCGAATTCTTTGACCGCCACCTCAAGGGAGCGGCGGTCAGTGCCTAGTCTATCCAGCCTCAACCCGCATAAGGAAGGAACGAAATGGCAAGAATCTCCCTGAACCTTGAAAACGCTGACGATCTGAAGACCCTGGGCTCCTCCGGCTGGAGCCGCGCAATGGGCCTGGTGCCCGGCGAACCCAACCAGGGCCTCGTCGCCGAGTTGGCCGGTTCCCCGGCCCGCCTGGCCGACTACGACGACTCCGGCTGGGACCACAACGTGGACATACAGGACCGCCTGTCCTCCGGCTTCACCTTTGCCTGGTACCGGATCAAGGTCACCATTCCCGGGGAGGTCGGCGGGGAGAGCGTCGCGGGCCGGCGGGCGTGGTTCGAGGCCAACGTCGACAACTACGGCGAAGTCTACATCGACGGCGAAATCGACCGTAACATCGGGGTCATAACCGGCAACAACGTGGGCAAGCGGGTCCTGATGGCCGATCCTGCCACCCCGGGAACCACCCACACCATCGCCGTCCTGGTGGGGAATGCCCCTCTCGGCACCCCGGTGGGCACCATCTTTTTCCGGTACGCCAACCTGGCGCTGGAATAACCGGAGCATCCCGAGGCCGCACCGTGTTCCCGGGGCGGCCTGTCTGCAAAGGAACCTCCGGACAAGTGGTCAGTGCAGGGGCAGCGGTCTTAATTCAGGAATGAAACGACCGAGTTCAAGGTATAAGGGTATGCCATCACCCCCATCCTGACCTTCCCCCATCAAAGGGGAAGGGACGTGTTCAGAGGTCCCCAAATGGCACCCGGCCCCCGCGCCGGTATCTGACGCCGCGCGACGGTATTCGCAACGGCGGAGGCACGACGATGACTAGCAGGTCCTACGCTGGCAAGGTGAACGCTCCGGAGTTCCCTCCCGACCTGGAATGGCTGAACACCAACCAGCCCGTTGCCATGTCCGATCTTCGGGGCAAGATCGTGATCCTGGACTTCTGGACCTACTGTTGAATCAACTGCGTCCACATATTTCCGCAGTTGCGGAAGATAGAAGAACAGTACGCCACCGAGGTCGCGGTCATAGGCGTACACTCTGCCAAGTTCCCCAACGAGAAGGACAAGCAGAACCTCTATAACGCAGTCCGCCGGAACGAGTTGCAGCATCCGGTCATCAACGACATGGACTTCCACGTCTGGCGTTCCTACGCCTGCCGGGCCTGGCCCACCATCATGTTCATCGACCCCGAGGGGAAGGTCATCGGCAAGCACGAGGGAGAGATTCCCTACGAGTCGCTGGACAACTTGATGAGGGACATGATCTCCGAGTTTGACGCCAAGGGACTGATGCGGAGGACGCGGCTGGACTTTGGCCCGGTGGAACAATCGGATACGGTGGTGGAGGGCCCGCTGTCCTTCCCGGGCAAGGTGCTGGCCGACGGCGCCTCCGGCCGCTTGTTCATCGCTGACACCAACCACAACCGCATCGTCATAACCTCGCTGGACGGGGAAGTCCAACAAGTCATTGGATCCGGGAAGGTCGGGTTGGACGATGGGTCTGAGCAGGTCGCCACATTCAATCATCCCCAGGGAATGGCCCTGGATGGGGACAACCTCTACGTGGCGGATGCCGAGAACCACGCCCTCCGCCGCGTCGACCTGGCATCGGGGCGAGTTGAGACCATAGCGGGCAACGGCAGTCAGGGCCGGATGCGTGCAGGGCGCGGGCCCGGCCTTTCCATGGAGCTGAACTCTCCCTGGGACCTGGCCTTCCACGACAACACCCTGTACATCGCCATGGCCGGCATTCATCAACTCTGGTCCATGAGCCTGGGCGACGGGCAGGTCGGGGTCTATGCGGGCACCGGCGGCGAGTCCATAGACAACGGCCCCCTGGCGTCGGCCACCCTGGCCCAGCCCAGCGGGATAACCACCGACGGCACCAAGCTCTACTTCGTGGACAGCGAGACCAGCTCCGTGCGGACCGCCGACCTCAATCCCGGTGGGCGCATCGCGACCATCGTGGGACTTGGCCTATTCGAGTTTGGCGACTTTGACGGTTCCGACCACCACGTCCGCCTTCAGCACCCCCAGGGAATAACCTGGGAAGACGGGGCCGCCTACATTGCCGATACCTACAACCACAAGATCAAGCGCGTCCTGCCCCAGACCCGAAGTGTCTTCACCGTCCTGGGCACGGGTCAAGCCGGATGCCAGGACGGCCCCAGAAAGGAAGCGGCCTTCTCCGAGCCCTGCGGTTTGAGCTTCGCCAACGGCCTGCTTTACATCGCCGACACCAACAACCACCTCATCCGCGTCGCCGACCTGGACAACGACGCAGTCCGGACCCTGGAAATCACCGGAATCTAGTCCCCTTTCCTTCAGCCGGGGCGGCTTCCCGGTAGAGTACAATGGGCGGGTTAATCCCTGTCCCGGGTTGGAGTTTTCCGCCCTTTGCGCCCCCGTTTCTCGTCCAACGCCCCTGCTCTGACCGTGTTTCAGAATCGGGACTTCAGAGCCCTGTGGTACGTTGCCGGCATCCACGAAATCTCCCGCAGGATGGAACTGCTCATCCTGAGCTGGCTCATCCTCCAGACCACCGACTCACCGTTCCAGCTTGGCCTCGTCCTCGTCTTCAACAACCTTCCCCGGCCCTTTTTCTCCCTCTTTTCCGGTCTCGTGGCTGACCGGTTCAGCCGCTTCCGCATAATCTTTCTCGCCCAAGCGGTCAACACCGTAGTCGCGGCCGCCATCCTCGCGTTGATAGTGTCCGGCAGCATCGCTTCCTGGCATGTCTTCCTGGCCGTATTCTTCCAGGGGCTGACCAAGGCGCTGGACGATCCCTCGCGCCGGACCGCCATCCTGGACATCGTTGGGGAGCGCCGTCTCGTCAACGCGTTGTCCCTGGACCAGATCGCCAACACCGCCGGGAAGTTGTCCGGCCCCCTGTTGGGCGGAGTTCTCATCGACACCGTCGATTTCAGCGGGGCGTACATCCTGGTAGTCATTGCTCACGTCGTTACCCTGGGATTGCTCACCCGGGTGAGGATTCCGATGTTCGACCGGGGGAGCGTCCAACTGGAGCCGGTGTGGCGCAGCCTGTCGGAAAGCCTGTCCCACGCCTTCCGAAACCCGGCCCTGCTGGGGATGCTCTACGTCACCATCGTCATGAATGCGCTGGCCTTCCCGGTACAGCAGTTTATCCCGGCTATTGGCCGCGACTACCTGGGAGTCGGCGCAACCCTGGTGGGGTTGCTGGCGGCGGCC
The DNA here is from genome assembly GCA_951812535.1 of uncultured Dehalococcoidia bacterium. Lineage (GTDB taxonomy): Bacteria > Chloroflexota > Dehalococcoidia > Lucifugimonadales > UBA3495 > CATOSK01. Next base: position 402,660 of record CATOSK010000006.1, read on the forward strand.
GAAGGTGTCGGTCAGCTCATGGGAGCCGCGGTCATGGCCGCCACGCGCAACCTTCAGCGTCATGGCTTGGTGTTCATGATCGGGTCCACGGTCGTGCTGATCATGGCCATCCTGTTTGTGTGGTCTCCCTGGTACGCGGTCTCATTCGCGCTCCTGACCCTGGGAGGCATGGGCCAGTCCGGGTTCGGCACCATGCAGAGCAGCATCACGATGCTGTCCGCTCCTCGCGAACTGCGGGGCCGGATGATGGGGCTGATGAGCTTCTGCATAGGGGTGGGGACGCCGCTGGGCACCCTGGAAATCGGTTGGATCGCATCGGTCTTCAGCACCCAATTGGCCATATCCGCCAACGCCGGGGTGGGGCTGCTGCTCCTGCTGCCCGCGGTGTTTTTCTCACCCCTGGTCTTGCGCCCCTCCGCGCAGCCGGCCCCCGCTGCTACCCGCGACTAGGGCAGCGAGCTTTAGAGTTGGAGCAGGGCCCCCGACTACTCTATTTTCGTCGCGGGGACAGTTGCCCTATGCCTTCCGGAGCGTAACGAACGCCGAACAGCATCAGCTGTCCGTTCAACCCGCGGGCATCGGAACCGAATCGGGCGGGATCGGTGTGAAAGAGGACGAAGTCTTGGAAAACCGGCACCAGCCCAATGTCGGCTGTGGCGCCGGTTGGCTAGCCCAGGAAACGGTCACTAAGAAACTATCTCAAAACTATTAGGGAACATACTGTGCAGGGTACATCTGTGTGGTACGGGGGCATTTCACCCCCATCCTAACCCCCGCCTACGCGGGGGCAGGCTCTTCCCCCGTCGAGGGGGAAGGGACTTTTGAGATAGTTTCTGAACACGGGGGGAGTGGGTCAGGGGCAGACCGAAAGGTTGGTGCCCTGGATGCAGTTGACCACGTATTCAGAGGTTATCCGAATTTCCTCTTCCGTGAGCAGCTTGGAAAAGCCGGGCATGACGATCAGGCCGCTGGTAACAAACCCCTGGATTCCCACCTCGCCCAGGTCCCGGACTGTCTGGCTGGTCAGGTCGGGGGTGATGGACGGAGTGTACCCGTAGGTGTCCATCATCCTGTTCAGCACCGGGCCGTTGCCGGTCCCGTTGGCGCCGTGGCACATGACGCAGTTGACTTCGTACAGGCGGGCGCCCTGGTGATCGACCGGGATGGTCTCGCCGGGAGCGTCGAACCAGCCGACGGCGGTGGACGGAACGCTGAGACGGGGCGGTTCGTGGGCCTTGAACGACTTCTGGTAGTGCATCTCGTAGAAGATGTCCAGGGGGTAGGAGCCTTGGGCGCAGCCCAGGGTCAGGAGGAGGGCGACGACGAGGACGCCTCCCAGGAGGGGGGCTTTGCGCCGGCGGGGGAGGTTTGTCTTTTTGGCTAGTTGGTTTTTCATGTGGGGTGTCCGTTAGGTTTCGCGTTTGATGTCTACTGCGCCGGCCTGGGTCAGGACGCCGGAGAGGCGGTCGTGCTGGTCTTCTTCGGCCTGGACGAGGACGCCGATGTATCCTTCGGTGATTCTGGTGTCGTAGAGGCCCATTTTGAGTTTGGGCAGGCGGGATTCGAAGATGATTCCCAGGACGGTGAAGAGGATTGCGCCGAGCATGGTGCCTTCGTAGCTGACGACGGCCATGGGGGGCAGGGAGATGATGGGTTTGCCGCCGGTGACGAGGGGGTAGGCCATTTGGGTCATGGAGGTGAGGAGGATGCCGGAGGTGAGGCCGAGGAGCGCGCCGATGAAGGGGAAGAGGTAGAGGCGGTGTTTTTCTTCGCGCTCGCCGAAGGCGCCCTCGGGGTAGGGGGCGTCGGTGAGGAAGTCGTAGTCGGTGTCGGGGATGCCGGCGGACTTAAGTCCGTCGCCGGCGTCGGCGGCCTGGTTGGGGTCCTGGAAGAGTCCGAGGAGAGGGCGTTTTGGCATGGTTAAATGCTCCGGGGGTGCATGATGGGTTGATTCGGAATGGTTGGGGTTACGTTGGGGGATGCATCCCCCAAGCCCCTGGATAAAGGGTGTATCCGGGGGTGACCGTGTTTGTCCCGGAGGAGTCTACGGGGGTCTGGATTCCCGCCTGCGCGGGAATGACGGGGTTGTATGTCGATGTGGTCCGCATGGGTGGTTAGTCTTCGCGGAAGGTGGCGGGGACGGTGCGGCGGCCGATCTGGACTTCGGTTCTGAGGAATTCGCCTTCTTTGATGTCGTATAGGGGGACTAATGGGAAGACGCGGCTGAAGAGGAGCATGAGCATGGAGACGAAGGCGAAGGTGGCGCCGATGATGATCATTTCGGCGGGGGCGGGCACGTAGCTGTGCCAGGTGAAGGAGAAGAGGCCACGGTTGGCGAGGCCGGGGACGATGATGATGTAGCGTTCGAGCCACATTCCGATGTTGACGGAGATGCAGGCGAGGGACATGATCCAGAGGTTGCGGCGGGCGGCGCGGGTGAGCCAGAGGGCGACGGGGATGAAGTAGGTGGTGATGACGAAGACGAGGGTCCAGCCGCTGATGGGCCATTCGAAGAATTGGAGGTTGCGGACGGCGATCTCGTCGGCCTCGCGCCCGTAGATGCCGAAGATGACCTCCATGACGAAGAAGTAGAACCAGCCGGTGGCGACGACGATGAGGAGGCGTCCGAGGGCGTCGATGTGCTCGTGGCGGATGTAGTCCTGCCAGCCGTAGATATAGCGGAGGATGATCATGACGAAGGCGACGGCGGAGACGCCGGAGTGGACTGCGCCGACGACGAAGTAGGGGGCGAAGATGGTGGAGTGCCAGGACTTGACGGCGACGGCCATGCCGAAGTCCCAAGAGACGATGGAGTGGACGGAGACGAAGACGGGGAGGATGAGGGCGGAGAGGAGGACGCCGGCGATGATCTGGAGCTTCCACTGGCGGGGGTTGCCCTCCCAACCCATAGCGAGGAGGGAGTAGATGCGGTGGGCCCAGCCGGTGGTGTGGTCGCGGAGGACGGCGAAGTCGGGGACGAGGGCGATGAGGACGAAGAGGGTACTGGAGGTGAGGTAGGTGAGGATGGCGGAGGGGTCCCAGACGAGGGGGGTGCGGATGTTGGGCCAGATGCCGCGGGCGAAGTCGTAGGGGAAGGCCCAGTAGAGGATGCGCCAAGGGCGCCCGGTGTGGATGATGGGCATGATCATGGCGGTCATGAGGGAGAAGATGGTGAGGACCTCGGCGGCGCGGGTAGCGGGGCGGCGCCATTCGGCCTTGGCGAGGCGGAGGATGGCGGAGAGCATGACGCCGGCGTGAGAGATGCCGATCCAGAAGACGAAGTTGGTGATGAAGAAGCCCCAGACGATGGGGCGGTTGAGGCCGGTGATGCCGAGGCCGCGGTCGATCATGATGCCGATGGTGATGGCGGCGACGAGGACAATGGTTGCCAGGAAGCCGATGACGGGCCAGAACCAGCGGGGGGTATCGAGGATAGACCGGAGGAGGTCGCGGTTGATCTCGGGGGCGGAGAGGGCCCTACCTTCCTGCATGGTGTCCCTCCGGGTTTAAAACGCTCGGGGGCGTCGCAAGGTAACTTGTCGCAACGCCGCTCCCTCGCTCCGGCCAGTGGCCGGGGACTCCCGCTGTGGCGGGGGGGTGGGCGGGGGCGGGGTAGGCAACAGCCTGCCCCGGGCGGAGGCCGGGGTTGCCCAGCGGGCCGGTTCCCGGGTGATTTCCTGTGTTGGCGCTAGTTGTCATTGTCACTTCGTTGCAGCTAGTTGTTTTCCGGCCGGGCGAGCGTTTTAGAGAGATTCTTACTCGGGTTTGGCGAGGACCATGTACTCGCCGCGGAAGAGGCGGTCCTTGGTCTGGTAGAGGGCGCCTTCCTTGACCTCCCAGAGGGAGATGAGGGGGAGGATGCGGGCGGCGACGAGGTAGACGAAGGCGGCGAGGGCTATGCCTCCGATTACGATGAAGATGTCCCAGAGGTCGGGGAAGACGGGGGGCGGGACGCGGCTGAGGCCGAGGTCGTAGATGTCGCCGGAGTTGAAGGCGGCGACGAACATGCGGAGCTGGAAGAGGAGGTTGCCGCAGAGGATGGAGAGTCCGGCGAGGGAAGGTCCCCAGTCGCTTTTACGGAGGGGGTTCCAGATGAGCATGAAGAAGGGGATGAAGAAGATGAGGATGACGTTGGCCCAGAAGATGCCGGTGTAGGACTCGAAGATGAGGTATTTGATGAGGTTCTGCTCGACTTCGAGGCGTCCGTACCACATGGTGATGAAGAAGGCGAAGAGGTGGTAGGTCCAGAGGAGGGTGAGGCCGAGCTGGACTTTGCTGGCGGACCAGAAGGGGGAGCGTCCTATGTAATTGTCGTAGCCGCCTCTGCGCCGCATGATGAAGGCGATGATGAGGGTGAGGCTGATGGCGGACTGGAATCCGGTGATGGTGTAGAGGGGCGGGAGGATGGAGTCCTTCCAGCCGGGGATGAGGCTCATGGCGAAGTCGCTGACGATGAGGAACTGGACGAAGATGAGCATCATGAAGTAGAGGGCGCCCAGGATGGCGAGGGAAGCCTTCTGGTAGAACCACTGGCGCTTGGTGCCGAACCAGTGGCCGGAGAGCATCCGGTAGAGGGCGCCGCGGAAGCCGGTGGCGGTGCTGCGGGACTCGGCCATGTCGGGGACGGCGGAGAGCCAGAGAATGGCGAGGGAACAGAGGGCGAGGGCGATGATTCCGAGGAGGTTCCACCAGTGAGGAGCGCCGATGGGGACCTCCATCCAGAGGGTGCGGCGGATGGCGAGCTCACCGTGGACGCCGGGGCCGAAGTTGGGGTTGTTGATGGGTGGGAGGGCGTAGATGAGGGGTATGTAGAGGATGACGTTGAGGATGCCGAGGACGGCGAAGAGCTCGGATATCCGGGAGATGGGTCTGCGCCAGTGGTTCTTGGTGATGCGGAAGGCGATGGCGAACAGGGGGGCCGAGCCGGTGACCAGGAAGACAAAGGAGAACATGGCGGCGTAGTAGCCCCAGGGTCCGTGCTGGGAGAATCCGTCGGTGGACACCCGGAGGATGAATCCGACCACGCCGAGGATGGCGAGGACGCCGGTGACGATGAGGGCGGTGCGGTAGAGAGACGGGAGGGTGCGGCGTTTTTCCTCGACGTCGGCGGAGATGCCGGGCTTGTCGGGAAAGACCCACATGTCCGGCGGGAAGGGGCTATGTTGGGAATGTTCAGCCATCTAAAACGCTCCCGCGTGATGATAGGAGACTTGTCTAAGCATCACGCGCTCGCTCCGCTTTTGATTGAAAACGCTCGCCCGCAGCGCAAGGCAACTTGTCTCAACGCTGCGCGCTCGCTCCGCTGGGCGGGGACTCCCGCTGCGGCGGGGGAGTGTCTGGTCACTTGGTGGTGCTGCATCGTGGTTATCTTATCCGTTCCTGCGCTGCGGGGGAATGACGCAGGAAAGGGGATGGTTGGCTTATGCCTTGTCCAGGGGGTAGGGTTCGACTTTCTTGAGGTAGATGACGCTGGGCTTGGTGGCGCCTTCCTCCATGAGCCGGTAGCCGCGGGTCTCGCGCTCGTACTCGTGGTGGATGTCGTGCTTGTTGACGTCGTCGAAGTAGGGCCTGATCCGGGAGGTCTCGTCCAACTGGTCCCCGAACATGAGGGCGTTGGTGGGGCAGGCCTGGGCGCAGGCGGGGGCGTAGTTGCCCTGCTCCAGGGATGCGTCGGTGAGGCGCTCTCCCCGGGTGCGCTCCTGCTGGAGCTCGCCGCGGCGGAGGCGCTGGACGCAGAAGGTGCACTTTTCGGTGATGCCCCGGCTGCGGACGGTGACGTCGGGATTGAGCTGGTTCTGGAGGCGTTCCGGCCAGGTAGGGTGCCACCAGTTGAAGAAGCGGACCTGGTAGGGGCAGTTGTTGATACAGTACCGCGTTCCGACGCAGCGGTTGTAGACCTGGACGTTCAGGCCCTCCGGGTTATGATAGGTGGCGTACACCGGGCACACCGGTTCGCAGGGGGCGTTCTCGCAGTGCTGGCAGAGGACCGGGATGAACCGGGCCTTGACGTTGGGGTACTCTCCCTCCCAGTAGCGCTCGATGCGGATCCACTCGTAGGCGCGGCGCTGGAGGAAGGAATCCTTGTCGTTCATGGGGATGTTGTTCTCGGCCTGGCAGGCGACGACACAGGCCTGGCAGCCCGTACACTTGTCCAGGTCGACGATCATTCCCCACTTGTGATCCGTTCGGTTAGTTACCATTCTCTCTGAATCGCTCTCCCGCAGCGCAAGGCAACTTGTCTAAACGCTGCGTGTTCGCTCCGCTTTTATCTCAATCGCTCCCGCGTGATGCGAGGAAACTTGTCTAAACATCACGCGCTCGCTCCGCTGGGCGGGGACTCCCGCTGCGGCGGGGGGTTTAATCGCTCCCGCGTGATGCGAGGAAACTTGTCTAAACATCACGCGCTCGCTCCGCTGGGCGGGGACTCCCGCTGCGGCGGGGGGTTTAATCGCTCCCGCGTGATGCGAGGAAACTTGTCTAAACATCACGCGCTCGCTCCGCTGAGCGGGGACTCCCGCTGCGGCGGGGGTTTAATCGCTCCCGCGCGATGCGAGGAAACTTGTCTAAACACAGTGTGTCGGTGAGCGGGGACTCCCGCTGCGGCGGGGGGCGCTGCCGCCTGATTAGCGAAGGTGGCGCCAGGTGTTCCGTGCATGGCTAGTGAGCAGCTCCGCCGGGAGTGGTGGTCTTGATGACCTCCTCGCCCGGGTTGTTGTCTATCTGGTTGCCAACCTCCCGGTTGGTGAAGGAGCCTTCGAATTTGGCGATGCGGATGCTCCTGCCGGCGGCGGTGACCCGCACCCGGTTGGCCGCCCATGCCAGGCTGCCGGCCCCGTCCACCTGCCGGGTGGACAGGACGCTGATCACGTTGGCGCTGTCGCCGTCCCGCCCGGCCACCGCGTAGTCCGAACCCTGCTCGTGGCCCTGTCCCATGGGAACGCCAATGACATCCGGAGGCATTCCGGGGTTGGGATAGACGGGAGCGGTGATGGACCCTTCGGGAGCCGCTACCTGCACCAGGTCTCCTTCCCGGAAGCCCAGGCCGGCCATTCGGGAGGGGTTCATCTCGACCCAGGTCTGCCATGCGATGGTTGTCAGGGGATCGGGCGCCCCCTGGGCCCAGGGCAGATGGGAATTCCGCCCGTCCAGCAGGGTGTTGTGGGCGAAGGGAACGAGGTACAGGCCGTCGCCGGAGAACTCGGGCTGACTGGCCTTGTCGGCAATCATGCGGAGGATGTCGCCCGGCGGCTGCATACGGGGACCGGCATGGCCCTCGTCCCACCATCCGCCCTGGCGCAGCAGGTTGTTCCAGAACTCGGCGGCGGTGGCCCCTTCCACTGATCCCCGTCCCAGTTCGAACAGGGCGTCGGAGGTCTCCCGGATCGCTTCCTGCATGTTGGCCCAAGGGAGGTTGTCAGCCCGGCCCGATTCCTGGGCCATGCTCAACAGGATATCCCCGAAGCTGCGGGGGTCCAGGTCGCTCAAAGGGTTCACCACCGGCTGTTGAATGCCAATCATCTGGTAGCCGGGTCCGGGGTTGGGGATGTCGCTGCCCCAGTCCTCGAGATACACCCGGTCGGGAAGTATCAGGTCGGCCATGGCCGTGGTCTCGTCCATGAAGGGCGAGAAGCTGACCACGAATATATCCTCCCGGTCCAGCGTGTTCAACACGCCCACGGATCCGGGAAGGCCGTAAGCCGGGTTGGCCGAGTGGATCATGACCAGCTTGGCGTCCCCGCTCCGGACCGAGTTGAGGCCCGAAACCAATTCGGCCAGGGAGTTCACGCTTGATTGAGACGGGAGGCCGGACACCGGGCTACCCGGGTTGAACAGCAGGCCGCCCTTCTGCCCCGCACTGCCAACCAGGTAGTTCAGCGCGTAAATCGCTTCCAGGTTGAACAGGCCGTTGCTCTGCGCCGCCGCCGTGCCGCCGCCGATGGCCAGGGCCGGAGTGTGTCCGGCAAAGTCGCGGGCCAGGTCCCGGATGTAATCTCCCGGGGACTTCCCGTGGAGAATGCCCTCGGGAATTCCCAGTGTGGGACCCACAGCATCGGGCGCAAATCCGTTCAGCGACTGGATGCCCTGGCCTCCGGTGAGAACGTCCACGTCCACGCCGGGCGCCTGGAGTCCCTCGGCCAGGATCACCTGGGCCAGGCTCATGGCCAGGTAGCCTTCCATGCCGGGCTGGATGGGCAGCCACTTGTCGGCGGCGGCCGCTGTCATGGAATAGCGGGTATCGACGTGAATGTGAGTGCCCCGCTGTTTGTTCTGAGGCGCGCCGGGGTCGGTGGCGTCCCGGCGGAACTCGCCGTACCCGGCCGACCAGCGGGTGGGGGACACCCAGGTGGAAAGGAAGTCGGCCCCGAAGGAGAGCAGGTAGTTGGCGTTGGCTATGTCCAGGTCGGGGAGCAGGTCCTGTCCGAATACGTTCTTGACCGCCTGGCGGTACACGCCCTGCTCAAGGGAGTCGAACCCCAGGTGAGTCCCGTTAAAGGCATCGGCGAAGCGGGAGGCGACCATGCCGAGGTGAGGGCCCGCCGGCTCGGTCATAATCAGCAGGCCATCGCCCTTGTCGCGGAGTTCGCCAGCCAGCCAGTCCAGCCCGTCGTCCCAGGTCATGGTGGTGAACCGGCCGGAGCCCCGCGGCCCGGTGCGGCGCATGGGGCCCGCAATGCGGTCCGGGTGGTACAGGGCCTGGAGCCCTGCGTCGCAGCGGGCGCTCTGGCGTCCCTGGTTGACCGGGTACATCGGGTTGCCCTGCACCTTCTTGGCGCGTCCTTCCATCACCCGGACCAGCACCCCTTCGCAGGAAGGGCACTGGCGGCAGAGGGTGGCGTACCAGTTGTCCCGCCCCTTAACCAGGTCCTCCGGCTGACGGGCCGGGCTCTGGATGCGCAGTTCCTGTCCTTCGCTTCCGAAGATGTCGCAGCCCACCGCGCCCACCGCGGAGAGGCCCGCCCAAGCCAGGAAGTTGCGCCGAGTAAATTTCATGTCTAAAACGCTCCCGCGCAATGCGAGGTAACTTGTCGAAACATCACGCCCTCGACTTTCTGAAGCGCTCGGCCATGATGGGCAGTAACTTGTCTAAGCATCATGGCCTCGACTTTCTGAAACGCTCGCGCGTGATGAGATGTAACTTGTCGAAACATCACGCGCTCGCTCCGCAAGCGGGGACTCTGGTCTCAAGCGCTCGCGGGGACTCCGCTCCGCGGGGGGTTGAGATGCCGGCCGCTACTTGTGACATATGGTGCAGTCGGTGGCGGCGTTCAGTTCGCGGTGACAGTCCACGCAGGTGCCCATCTTCAGGGACTGGCCGGCCTGGGGCTGGACTTCGGTCATGCCGGCGACGTCGCCGTGACAGACGGAACAGGTCTCGCCCGCCGGCATCGGCAGGTCCACCGGGTCTCCCGTCCCCATGGGCAGGCTGACGGTCCGCTCCGGCCCGCTGGTCAGGAATCGGATGTGGGCTTCGTGGACGAACCGCACGTGGTCGGGGAGGCGGTGCACCCGCTCCCAGTCGATGGGGTTGTCGTCGTGGAACCGGTCCACGACCCGCTGTATCTCATCCAGGTCAACGCTGACCTGGGTGCGGTCCACGGCGTTTTCGGCGTTAATCTGCCCGTGGCAGAACACGCAGTTCTCAACGGCGGGGACGGTGGCCGCCGCTCCCTTGGTCACGTTGCGGTGGCAGAAGGCACAGTCGATGCCCATGCCGCCCTCTTCCGGGGCGCCGGCGTGGACGGTGTGGGGGAAGGCGATGGGCTGCGCGGGGGCGTCGCCCAAGCCGAAGGGGGGATTGGAGAACCACGAAACGGCCAGCACGATTACGACGAATCCGACGATGGCGGTGACGACCAGACCGACGATGGCCAAGGGTATCATGTTGGCGTTGGGCAGCATGGTCTAAAACGCTCCCGCGTAATGGGATGCAACTCGTCTAAACATCACGCGCTCGCTACGCTCTTGATTGAAAACGCTCGCCCGCAGCACAAGGCAACTTGTCTCACTGGTCTGAAGCGCTCGGCCATGATGGGCAGTAACTTGTCTAAACATCATGGCCTCGCTCCGCAAGCGGGGACTCCCGCTGCGGCGTGGAGGTAGGGTTACGTTGGGGGCCGCGTCCCCCAAACCCCCTGAGGGCTGTGTTCGGCGGGGGGTCATAGGAAGTACCGGTTCCAGAACAGGTTGAGGGTCTGCGGGGTGAAGAAGGCCGCCGTGATGAAAAGCACGAGGGCGATGACGCCGCAGATCAGGCCGATTACGGTTAGCGGGATGCGGAGCTTGGAGAACGCAGGAGGATAATCGCCCGTGGCTACGCCCGACGGGATGAACGCGTGGGCGATCATCATGCAGAAGGCGAAGGTGATGACCAAGGGGAAGAATATCCAGAGCAGGGTTAGCCAAGTGTGCAGGTTAGCCCAGTCAGCGCTGGTTAAACCGTTGGGGTCTGGAAATGGCATGGTCGGTTGGTGATACTCGTCAGTGCTGTCCGGTTGGGGCGGTTGACGTTGACTGGCTTATCTCAACTTGGGGCCCGTTGACCGTTATAATGGGGCCGGTCTGAGGCCTAGTGAAAATTATCACAACGTCCGGGGGGTGTCAAGGGAATTTTTGGCAGGGATTGGGGCTGGCCGCGAGGTCTTTTCCTAGCGTGCGGGGCCCCAAGTCGGAGCCATTGGGAGACCCCGGCCACTGGCCGGAGCGAGCGCGGGCGGAGAAACCACCACCCATCCCCTACGCCCGCCGAGCGATATGATGAAGTTGAGCCTTTTGGAAAAGAACGGGGAACCCACCCAACAACCCTGCCGATGCCCGAGCGATTTGGACCAGGAACAGGAGGAAGTTCGTGGACTGGAATGATTTCAAAGAAGCTGCCCCGGACCTGGCGAAACTCGGCGAGGAGCGGTTCGAGAGCTTCGGGCTGGTCCTCGTGGGAACTATCCGGCGGAACGGCTGGCCGCGAATTTCTCCGGTGGAACCGCTCATCGTGGACGGTGAGCTCTACCTGGGAATGTCCTGGCGCTCCAGGAAAGCCCTGGACCTGCTCCGCGACCCGCGCTGCACTGTCCACAGCGTGGTTTCCAACCGGGACGGCTCCGAAGGGGAGTTCAAGCTGTACGGGTGCGCCCGTGACGAAGTCTCCCCGGAGCGGCGCCGGGTCTATGCCGAGACCCTTTCCGAGAAGCTGGGGTTCGACCTGGAGGAGGAAGAGGACTGGCACCTGTTCGCCGTGGATATCGAGAGCGCCGCCTTCCTCATCATTGCCGATGGCGAACAGCATGCCCAGGTGTGGCCTCAGGCTGGGGAGTGACAGCAACCCGGCAGGGCCCGCCCAAGGCGGAATCATTGGGAGCCCCCGCTTGCGGAGCGAGGGCGGCGGAGAAACCACCACCCAACCGCCACGCCCGCCGAGCGTTTAAGAGAAAGAAATTGCGGGGCCGCAAGACGGCCTATATAATCCTCGGAGAGAGGCAGTCCCACCCGAGCCGCCCTCCGTCTCCCAGCCGCCCTGGACAAGTTACCCAAATTGGCGGCGAAAGGGGCGGGCCGTAGAACAACAGTGGTCCCAGGGCGGAGCCATTGGGAGCCTTCGGCCACCGGCCTGCCTTTAGCCACCGCGCAGGCGGGGGGGTTTAGAAAGTGGGATTAGAACAAAATGGGAACTTTTAGGGTGTCCGTAGGCATTGGCAATCCAAATGGAACCAGCCTGCTGGAAGTCGATGCACTGGTCGACACGGGGGCCACTCATTCGATGATTCCTGAATCTGTGTTGAATGAGCTGGGCATCGAGCCTTATGAAGAGCGACCCGTTGGATTTGCGAATGGCCAGACAGCAAAGCAGCCCATAGGCAAGATGCGGGTCGTCTATGAAGGAAGGGAATGGGAGTGTCCGGTTTTCTTCGGCCCGGAGGGACACTACCTCATGGGTGCAACTACGTTGGAAAACTTTGGGCTGGTGATTGATCCCAACGGGCAGAGGCTGGTTCCCGTTGAATATCTGGCCAGACCGTTTTAGTCAAATAACACCGGACCAGGCTGGTCAAGTATATAATTCCATCACCGAGCGAATTAAGTAAGAGAAGGGCGCGCCTGGGGAGCCACGGAGCCCCCAAGGAGCCTTAGACAAGTTACCCAACTTGGCGACGGAGGGAGCGACCCTCAGAACGAGAGCAACCTAAACAGTGCGCCCGAAATCGGGTGGCTCTTAAACATTAATGGACATGAAGGCTACGGAACGGGCCACTGCATCGGAGTTGAAACCAGCGCAATGACATGGAGCGACAAAGAACCTGCCCCGAGCGAAGGCCGGGGTCTTCCTGCGGGACTCAATCCCGAGGACCTGGTGGACATCTACACGCGGATGGTCCTGGCCCGCACCACCGACGAGCGCATCTGGATGATGAACCGCCAGGGCAAGGTGCCCATCGCGGCGTCGTCGCAGGGGCACGAGGCGGGGCAGCTGGGCGTGCTGCTGGCGGCGGAGAAGGACGGCAACTGCTTCTTTTTCCCCTACTACCGGGACCTGGCCCTGAAGATGTCGGTGGGCCTCACTCCCGCCCAGGTGATGAAGTCCTTCATGGGCAAGGAGGGCGAGCCCTACAGCAACGCGCGGCAGTTTCCCCTCCAGGGGGCCGACCTGGAGCGGCGGGTCATCCAGATATCCAACGTGGTGGCGGCCGGCATGACCCAGGCGGTGGGGTTCGCGCTGGCCGGCAAGATGCGGGGGACCGGTGTGGTGGTCATCGTGTTCTTCGGCGACGGCGCGTCCAGCCAGGGCGAGAGCCACGAGGCGATGAACTTCGCCGGGATTCACAAGCTGCCGGTGGTGTTTGTTTGCGAGAACAACCGCTACGCCATTTCCGTCCCCCAGGCTTCCCAGATGGCCATCACCGACGTCGCCAACCGGGCTGACGGCTACGGCTTCCCTGGCGTGGTGGTGGACGGCATGGACCTGCTGGCCGTCTACCAGTCCATGAGCGAGGCCATCCGGCGGGCCCGTGAGGAGGGGCCGGTGCTGGTGGAGCTGAAGCTGGAGCGGTTCATGCCCCACACCACCGACGACGATGACCGGCGCTACCGTCCGCCCGACGAAGTGGAGCAGGCCAAGCAGCGCGACCCGGTCCAGTCCTTGGGATCCCTCCTGGTGGAGCAGGGGTTCCTGGCTCCGGAAGGTGTGGAAGCTATTTCGCAGGAAGCGCGCCGGGCCGTGGATGAAGCCACCGACGCCGCCGACGTGGCCCCGCCTCCTCCCGCCGGGACGATGCTGGACCACCTGTTCGCGGAGTAGTAGCGCGCCCAGGGGCCATTTTGACAAGTTGCCGACAGGCAGGCCCCGAAAGCGCGCGAGATTAGAAGGAACCACCCAAGAGCCCCCGGCCACTGGCCGGCCTTTAGCCCCCGCGCAGAACCTGCCCCGAGCGGAGGCCGGGGGCCTGCCCCTGGCGAGGGCACGAGGGAAAGGGGCGGGGGGCGCCCAAGGGTTTCCCAAGTTTCCTTGCCCTGGGCGTGAGCGATTCAGATAAAAGGCCCCCGGCCACTGGCCGGAGCGAGCGGCCCCAGATGAGACAAGTTACCTTACGTGGCCCGCGAGCGATTTAGACAAAAAACCCCCGGCCACTGGCCGGAGCGAGAGCCAGCCGGAGACCCACCGCCCAACCCTGCGGCTGGCCGAGCGATTTAGATAAGGGACACAATGGCCGAAAAGACCGTAATCGAAGCAGTCAGGGAAGCTATGTGGGAAGAGATGCAGCGCGATCCCACCGTCTTCGTCATGGGCGAGGACGTGGGACAGCGCGGCGGCGTCTTCCTGTCCACCCAGGGGTTCATCGAGGAGTTTGGCGCGGATCGGGTCATCGACACGCCCTTGGCCGAAGCCTCCATCATGGGCATCGCCCTGGGGGCGGCCTTCGGCGGGATGCGGCCCATCCCCGAAGTCCAGTTCTCCGACTTCGTCTGGCCCAGCGTGAACCAGCTTATCGGGGAGGCGGCCCGGACCTGCTACGGCACCAATGGGCAGCTGCCGGTGCCGATGGTGGTGCGGATACCCTACGGCGGCGGCATCCGGGGCGGCCTGTTCCACTCCCAGAACGTGGAGGCCCATTTCTTCCATACCCCGGGGTTGAAGGTGGTGACGCCGTCCACTCCCTACGACGCCAAGGGACTGCTCAAGTCGGCCATCCGGGACAACAACCCGGTGATATTCCTGGAGCACAAGAAGACCTACCGGCTGGTGCGGGGCGAGGTGCCCGAGGAGGAGTACGTTCTGCCCATCGGTTCCGCGGATGTGAAGCGGGTTGGTTCCGACGTTACGGTGGTTGGGTACGGGCTGGTGCTGCACTATTGCCTGGAAGCCGCTGCCGAAGCCGCCGGCCGGGGCATCGACGTGGAGGTGGTGGACCTGCGCAGCCTCCGTCCGCTGGACACGGCCACGATCCTCGAGTCCGTGCAGAAGACGGGCAAGCTGCTGGTGGTCCACGAGGACAACCTGACCGGGGGCGTCGGCGCGGAGATAGCGGCCCTGGCGGCCGATCACGCTTTCGAATACCTGGACGGGCCGGTCATGCGGGTGTGCGGCCCCGACGTTCCCACCATGCCCTTCGCCTCCAGCCTTGAGGACGCCTACATGCCGACGGCGGAGAAGATAACCGCCGCATTGGACCGGCTGGCGGCGTACTGAATTGGGACGGTAGAATTTGGCGCTTCTGATTGAACTTCCCCAGGTTGGCGAGTCGGTGGTCGAAGGCACCATCGGCAAGTGGCTGAAGCAGCCCGGGGACACAATCCAAAGGTACGACCCGCTGGTGGAAGTGGTGACCGACAAGGTCACCATGGATATGCCCTCCCCGGTCACCGGCACCCTGTTGCGGATTCTCGCGCAGGAAGGCGATGTGGTGCCCATGGGCGCTCCCATCGCCGAGGTAGAGACCGACGAAGCCCCCGCGGCGGCGGCTTCCCCTGTGGAATCCGTTGCCGATGCCGTTCCATCCGCTCCAGCGGCTCCCGTCAACCCGGGGACAACCGGCTATCTCATCCGGGACCAGCGTCCCGTCGGACCCACCGGCGGCGGCCCCGGCGGGCAACCACCCGGATCGGATGTTCCATCACCCGCGTCCTCTCCCCAAGCCGACCCGGAACCAGCCCGGCTGTCTCCCGCAGTGCGCCGCCTGGCCCGCGAGCACAACGTAGACCTGTATCGGGTGTCCGGCACCGGGATGGGCGGACGCATCACCCGGCAGGACGTTGAGGCGTACCTGGAACAACGGTCCACCGCTCCGGCGCCGCCTCCGGCCGCAGCGCCCCCGGAGGCAACTCCTGCTCCGACAAGCGCCCCCGTTCCCTCACCGGCCGTCTCGCCGGCACGGAACGGGGAAGACGAGGAGCGTATCCCGCTGACCCCGGTCCGCCGCATGATCGCCGACGCGATGGTCCGCAGCGTGACCCAGATACCCCACGCCTGGAGTACCGTCGAGGTGGACGTCACCAGCCTGGTGGCGGTGCGCAGCGGCCTGCGGGATTCCTTCCAGCAGCGGGAAGGCGTGGAGATTACCTACCTCCCCTTCGTCATCAAGATGGTGGTCGAGGCCCTCCGGGAGAACCCCACGCTGAACGCTTCCTGGGACAACGACGCCATCATCCTCAAGAGGCGCATAAACATGGGCATCGCCGTGGCCGGCCCCGAAGGACTGATTGTGCCGGTAATCCACGATGCCCAGCAGTTGAGCATCGCCGGCCTCGCCCACCGGGTCGCCGACCTCACCTCCCGGGCCCGCTCCCGCCGCCTGACCCTCGACGACGTCCAGGGCGGCACCTTCACCCTGAACAACACCGGCGTTCTTGGCTCGACCGTCTCCCAGCCCATCATCAACCCGCCCCAGGCCGCCATCCTGACCACCGAGGCGATCCAGAAGCGGCCGGTGGTCGTCCCGGACTCAAAAAACGGGGACGCCATCGCCATCAGGTCGATGATGAACGTCTGCCTGTCCTTCGACCACCGCATCAACGACGGGGCCGAGTCCAGCGCGTTCCTCCAGTCGGTGAAGCGCCGGCTGGAAGCAATAGACGCCGATACCCCCATCTACTAGCGGCGTTCTGAGGGTCGCCGCTTTCGCTCGTGCTATTTGGGTAACTTGTCTAGGACTCGCTGGGCGGCTCCGCGGCGTTCTAAGGGTCGCCGCTTTCGCTCGTGCCATTTGGGTAACTTGTCCAAGACTCGCTGGGCGGCTCCGCGGCTGCCGGCCCCGGAGAGCTAGCAGGGATGTCATGGCCAGCGGCCCCGGAGGGGAGACTGAAGGTCATTACCCCCGGCGTGGTGGACTACCGCCGGGCCTGGGACTGGCAGATCGCCCTGGCTGCTGCCGTCCGCGAGGGACGGCAGCCCAGCACCCTGTTCCTCCTCGAGCACCCTCCGGTGTACACCCTGGGACGTCTCAGCAAGCCGGAGCATCTGCTGGCCGCCCCGGAAGAACTGGCGGCTGCCGGTGCGGACGTGGTGGAAACCGACCGCGGCGGTCAGATAACCTTCCACGGCCCCGGCCAGCTGGTGGCCTATCCGGTGATGGACCTGAGGGGATGGGGCGGTCCCGTGAAGTACGTGCGTACCCTGGAGCAGGTCATCATCGAGGCCATGTCCGACTTCGGCATCCCCGCCGGACTTAACCCCGGCTTGACCGGGGTCTGGGTGGGAGATGCCAAGATTGCCGCCATCGGCGTGAAGATCAGCCGCGGCGTTGCCTACCACGGCTTCTCCATCAACGTGAACACCGACCTCTCCTACTACGACCGGATAGTCCCCTGCGGCATCGAAGACGGCCAGGTTACGTCAATGGAGCGCATCCTGGGCCATCCGGTGGAGTTGGCAGAAGTGGCGGCGCGGGTGGCGGAACGGTTTGGGGAGGGGATGGGGGTTCATATATAGCTGCCTCAACCGTTCCAACGAGTTTGAATCAAGGACAGAACAATGCCCTACGACGAAACCCTGGCCCAAAGGGTTGAACAAGTCCTCTCCCAGCAACCCGGCATCGTGTCCAGGAAGATGTTCGGCGGGTTGGCCTTCATGCTCAACGGGAACATGTCCGTGGGTATCCTCCGGGACCAATTGATGGTCCGGATCGGCCCTGACGGGTACGAGGATGCTCTTTCCCTTCCCCACTGCCGGCCCATGGACTTTACCGGGCGCCCGATGCGGGGGTTCGTCATGGTGGACCCTGAAGGAATCGCCGACGACGCCGCATTGAATGAGTGGGTGCAGCGGGGAGTATCCTTCGCCTCAACCCTCCCCGCCAAGTAGTCCTTTTTCCTTCGACAACCCGGCCCCCTGCCGGGTATCATTGCTCCCCGGGGCCGGGCGGTCCGGTTGCCGTGACCCGGGATAGGCCGCAGTAACAGCTCAGGGGGTATCCGATGCCGGTTTCTTCAGGTGTCCGCAGGGCGTTGGAGCAGGGCGGATGGATCCGCCGGATGTTCGAAGCCGGGATCACGTTGAAAGCCCAGTACGGCGACGATAAGGTTTTCGACCTTTCCCTGGGAAACCCGGTGGTCGAGCCTCCCGCCGAATTCAGGGATGAGCTGCGGCGTCTGGCCGAGACTCCCATCCCCGGAATGCACCGCTACATGCCCAACAACGGCTATCCCGAGACCCGGCAGGCGGTGGCCGACAGTTTGAGGGAGGAGACGGGAATGGCCTTCACCGCCGGCGACGTGGTGATGACCTGCGGAGCGGCCGCGGCGTTGAACGTGGTCCTCAAGACCATCCTCGATCCGGGGGACGAGGTCATCATCCTGTCACCCTACTTCGTCGAGTACGGTTTCTACATAGACAACCACCAGGGGAATCCGGTGGTCGTGCCCACCGATGAAGGCTTCCAACCGGACCTGGCGGCCATCGAAGCCGCCGTCTCTCCCCGGACGAAGGCCATCATCATCAACTCTCCCAACAATCCGTCGGGAGTGGTCTATTCCGCCGGTACCCTGGAAGCCCTGGCCGGGCTCCTGGAGCGATGCCAGTCCCGCAACGGCAGTCCCATCTACCTGATCAGCGACGAGCCTTACCGCCGCATCATCTTCGACGGCCTGACCTATCCCCAGGTGTTCCCCCACTACGACAACACCATCGTGGTGACCTCCCACGCCAAGGACCTGGCCCTGCCGGGGGAACGCATCGGCCACATCGCCGTCAGCCCGGCTTGCCCCGACCGGGGAGAGTTGACGGACGGGTTCACCTTCTGCAACCGCACCCTGGGGTTCGTAAACGCGCCGGCGCTCATGCAGCATGTGGTCCGCCGGCTGCAGGGGGTCAGCGTGGACGCCGGGGACTACCAGCGGAAACGGGACTTCCTGCATTCCCAGCTAACCGAAATGGGTTACTCGGTGGTTAAACCCCAGGGGGCGTTCTACCTTTTCCCCAAGTCTCCGGTGGACGACGACGTCGCTTTCGTGGAGGCCCTGCAGGAGTTCAACGTCCTGACGGTCCCCGGCCGCGGGTTCGGGACTCCCGGCTACTTCCGCATTTCCTACTGCGTCGAGGACCGGGTGCTGGAAGGGGCGATGGACGGGTTCGCCCGCACTGCGGAGCGGTTCGGCCTCTGAGCGTCAGTCCGCGAAAACCTGCCCCAATTCGATGGACAACCCCGGCAGCAGGGGAGATGCCAGCGTGTCCTCGGCGCTCAACGTGGCGGTTAGCGTCCAACCGTTGGCCCCGGCGGACAGCACCTCCAGAGTCCTGGAATCCGGGTCGACGATCCAGTACTCCCGCACGCCCCGTTCGGCGTAGACGTCCTGCTTGTGGCCCCGGTCGTGCCGTTGGGTGGACGGGGACAGGATCTCCACCACCAGGTCCGGTGCTCCCTGGATATTGGCCTCGGTGATTATCCCCCGGCGTTCGTTGGACACGAACAGGATGTCCGGTTGGTACACCTCCCGGTCGGGGAACACCACGTCGAGGGGGGCAATGCAGGCCTCCCCCAGACCCGTCCTTTCAATGTGTTGGGTCAACTCTACCGCCAACCGCAACGAAATTCTCTGGTGTCTCGTAGTCGGGGAAGGTGCCAAAATCAGCTCTCCGTCAATCAACTGGCAGCGCACGTCGTCGGGCGTGTTCATGTAGTCTGCGACGGTGAACTTGGTCTTGGGTTTTGGTTGTGTCATGACATGACCTTACCGGGACTGGAATCGCCCCATCCCTTCCGTTCCTGTTCCTAGCCGACTGTGCCCTTGGATGGCAGCCGTATGACTGCCGTGCCCTTGGTGGTGATTTCCTGGCGCTGGTTCTCCCCCCATATCTCCAGGTCGACCAGGTGTTCGCCGTCCTCCACCCGCTTGCCGGTCACCCTGCCCTTGCACCAGGTGGTGTCCCCCACCACATTGAACCGGCGGAGTTCCACGTACATGTTCCTTAGAAAACCATCGTCCCCCATCCAGTGGGTCAGGAGGTTGCCCATCCAGCAGCACCGCTGGCAGCCGTAGTCATACGCACCAGGCAGGCCCGCGCTCTCGGCGGCTTCCTGGATGTCGTGGACCCGGATTATCGCCTCCTGCGCCCCGGTGGTTGGATCGGTGAATCCCCACGACGGGTGGCGCAGCATCTCCTGCAGCTGGATCCCGTGGGAGATTCCCCCGATGCACCCGGCGACGAAGGCGGTAATGTCGCCGTGGCTCATGGGGCCCTTCACCACCGGCTTCAGGTCGTCCCCCACCTGGACGTCTTCCCACCAGCGGGGATTGTTGCCCCGGATCTCCTCGTTGAGCACCGCATCCGCGATGGTCTCGATTTCTTCCCGGGAGTACTGGTAGGGCTCGAAGGTGTACTTCTGGTGCTCCCGGGCGGCGGTGCGCTCGGCCCTAACCTGCCAGCCCCGGGTCTTGGCGATGGCCTCGCCCCTCTGGTTGTAGTAGTGGGTCACGCTGGACTGGATCAGGATCTTCCCGGCGAACTGGCTCTCTTTTTCCTCCAGGCCGGTGAACTGTTCCTGCACCGAAATCTTGTCGTCCAGGTAGATGGGCCGGTACCACTCCCAGTCGTTCCCCGCGTGAAAGCCGTGGACTCCCGGCAGCCCGCCGGTGCGGCCGGAGCACCAGTAGACGCTGTACAGGAAGCAGGCGGGAGCGATGATGGTCCCGAACTTGCTCGTCTGCCCGTAGCTGACGTCCCAATAGAGCGGGTTGGCGTCTCCGATGCCCTGGCAGAAATGACGGATCGCGCTGCGGGACGCTTCCTCGTTGAAAAGGCCGACCCCGTACTGGCGCGGACGGTTGAAGCTGCCCAGCCTCGCGCGAAGCCGGTCGATGCCTTCCTGGGTGATTCTTCCAGACTCTAGGACCATGACTTACTCCTGAATGCTTGGGTGGGGACCTCGCGGGAACGTCCCACGCTGAGGGCGCTCCGCTCTATAACGCCGGTGACCTCGATTATACCCGATGACGGAACGCAGCCCGACCCGCCGGGAGTATTCCCGGCGCCGGAGTGGCGTCGAAGGGTCAGGCGGCCGCCGCCCCCGCCTGCCCCCGGGCCCGCAGCCTGGCCGGCGGCCTTGGGCGCGGAATTGTCCAGTAGCCCACGGCGGCCATCAGGTACAGGACGACCAGCGGGATGAGCGCCCAGAAGTAGCTGCCCGTCTGGTCGTAGATCCAGCCCATCCACACCGGCGTGCTCATCGACATGAACTGGTCCGGCAGGTGTTGCCACCCCCGCAGCGTTGCGAAGGACCTCCGCCCGAAGGTGTCCCCCATGATGGCCCAGGCCAGCGGGTTGGCGCTTTCCGAGAAGGCCAACAGCACCGCGAACACCAACAGTTGCCACAGATGGCCGCTATGGTTCAGCAAAGTGGCTATGGCCAGGGCTCCGCCAATCATGCAGACCGCGCTCAGCTTCTGCTTGTTGACCCGGTCTCCCAGCATTCCCACGGCTGGATTGAAAACGATGGTGCTCAGGGCCAGGGCCATCACGAAGAAGGACGCTATCAGCAGGCTCTCCGTCTCTCCCCGGTCTGCCCCCTGCAGGAACCAGACCATCACCGGAGCCAGCAGGAAAGAAATGCCCGAGTGAACGGTGTTCCGGAAACCCACCGACATGACAATGAGCCAGTAGGTTGGGGTCCGCATCGCCTCCTTCGCCGTGAAGTCGGCGTCCTGGAGGCGGGAGCGCCGCCGCCGCGCGGTGCTTCCCTGAGGCCGGCTGCCTGATTGCGGGCCGGCTGCCCGGTCCTCCGGGCGGTCCCCGTCCGGCTGCAGCCCCATGCTCTCCGGGTTGTCCCGCAGCAGCAGGGAAAGCGGCCCGATAATCAGGATGATGATCGCCCCGGAGATGAACACCCCGTACCGCCACCCCACGGTCACCACCAGCAGTCCCACCAGCGGCGCGAAGGCTCCACCGAGGCCGTTCCCGACGGAGGCAATGGACATCGCCAGCCCCCTCCGCCGCAGGAACCACTTGTTGATGGCCGTCACCGAGGCGTTGTTGTACCCCGACCGGAACCCCAGGGACAGCAGTCCTACGAACACCAGCAGGAAGAAGACGTAGCTGTGGACGAAGGCGAGGACGATGAACCCGAGACCCGAAACTATTGCGCCGAAGAAGAGCATGACCCGGGCGCCGTAGCGGTCGGTCAGGTAGCCCACCAGAGGCCCTTGGATCCCGCCCAGCATCCGCCCAAGCATGTCGGCAAGGGCGATAGCCGCCACTCCGATCCCCAGTTCGTTGCGGATGGGGATGACATAAATGGTGAATCCCCGGTTGAAGTTGCCATGCTTCAGCCCGTCGGCGACGAGACTGACGACGACGATCCACCAGCCGTAGAAGATGCGGGGTTGGCGGGATGCCCTGGCCTGTCCCGGAGGATTCCCCTCCGGCGGCGGCTGCACCGGAGCGTCAGCCAACGGGCGTCCGTGGATTGAGGGACGGAAAACTGCCCCGGAGGGTTGTCATCTGGATTGTCAAAGCGGCGCTTGGCCTCTTGGATTGCGTATCGTGCAGCGGTTTTCGGAAGCTTGGCCGGAAATTAGCCCGCCTAGTATACCAGCCTCCATCACCGGCCGATTGGCCCGCAACCTCTCCTGCCCGCCCCAATGGAAAGAGAAGGGCTCGGCCTCTGAATCAATAAACCGCCCTGGCTTCCGCCAGCCGCTCCAGTTCTGCTTCCGGCACCCCCAACAGCTCCCCCAGCACGTAGCCGTTGTGTTCCCCCAGCGACGGGGCGGGAGCGCGGACTCCTCCCGGGGTCCCGCTCAGCAGCCACGGCATACCGTAGATCCACTCGATGCCGACCAGCGGATGCTCGATCTCGGCGTAGGCTTCCCTCTCCTGCAGGTGAGGGTCCGCGAACTGGTCCTCGATGTTCATCACCTTCATCGCAGCCACGCCGTGGCCTTGCAGCATCTCGACCACCTCATCAGCGGATTGCTGGCCGGTCCACTCAGACATCTGCCGGTCCAGCTCTCCAACGTTCTCCAGCCTCCGCGCCTTTGTGGAAAAGCGTTCTGCCGACGCCCACGCCGGATCGCCCATCGCCCGGCGGAGGCCTTCCCACTCCTCATCGCTCCTGACGGCGATGGCTACCCACTGGTCATCCCCGGCGCAGCGATAGTTGTTGTGGGGAGCAAAGTCGGGATCGTAATTCCCGGAGGGAGGCCGCACGCTGCCCGTCATCTGGTATTCCAGGATACCCTCTCCCAGCATGGACGTGGTGGCTTCCAGTTGGGCCACCTCCGCGAACTGTCCCTGGCCGGTCAGGTTCCGGTGACGCAGCGCGGCCAGCGCCGCCAGCGCGGCGTGCATCGCGGCCACCACGTCGCTCCACGGCGCCTGCAGCTCCCCAACCAGTTGTTCCTCCCCGTCGTAACCCACCTGGCTCATCAACCCGGACAGGGCCTGGATTATCGGAGCGTAGGCCAGAATGTCCCGCAGCGGCCCCGACTCCCCCACCGACGGCATGGAAACCAGGATGATGTCGGGACGCAGCCCGCACAGGTCGGGGTAGGACAGGCCCAGCCGTTCCAGCACTCCCGGCGAGTAGTTGTTCATCACCACGTCGCTGGCGGCGATGAGGCGGCGGACTAGGTCCAGCCCCTCCTCCGTCTTCAGGTTCAGGGTCACGCTGAGCTTGTTCCGGTTGATGCCGTGAAATACCGGCTGCAAATCCGGCCACAACCCCCGGTCCCCACCGGCAATGTCCTCGCCGACAATGGGACGCCCCAGCCTGAGCCCGTCCATGCGCTCCCGGCTCTCCACCTTGATGACCTCCGCCCCCAGGTCGGCCAGCAGTTGCGCCGCCATCGGACCGGCCCAGGCCGTGCCGAAATCAACGACCCGGTAACCCCTCAGGGGTGCGGATCCGCTGCTAGGACCGGTCATGGTCACACCACCCCCGCCGCAGCCAGGCCAGACAGCTCCGCTTCGGATAGTCCCAGCTCTTCCGCCAGCACCTCCCGGTTGTGCTGGCCCAGGGTTGGCGCGGCCCGCGTCACCCGGCAGGGAGTGGCCGACAGGCGGTAGGGAGCGCCGGGGTAGCGGTATGTTCCCGACGGGGAATGCTCAACCCGCTGGAAGTACCCCCGGGCATTAAGCTGCGGGTCTTCCAGCACTTCGTCGAAGGTCTTGACCGGCACGCAGGGGATCCGGTTCTCCAGGCAGGCTTGCAGGATTTCCTCTTTCGTCCGCTCCATGAACCAGGGCGCGATCAGGGACTCGGCCTCCTCCGGGTACTGATCGCTCATGGCCCGCCGGTCCCGGTAGCGGGGCTCCGACATCCACTCCTGGTCGCCCAGCAGGGCCATGAACCGCTGGTACTGCTCCATCTGGGGAGCGTCAATGCAGACGTAGCCGTCCCGGCAGGGCAGGACGCAGTTGGGGAACAGCCCCAGCCGCATCCGGTTCCCGGAACGGAAACCAGCCACCCCTCGATAGATGTAGGTGGGCAGGTGGTATCCCGTCAGCAGGGTGCCGATTACCTGCGCCTCCGCCACGTCCACCAGTTGCCCCCTTCCCGTCAGGTCCCGCCCCAGGACCGCCGCCAGCGTGGCGAACGCTGCTCCCACTCCGGCGAGGTAGCTGGCCTGGTGCATCGGAGTGGTCAGCGGCTCCCGGTGGGAATGGCCCGTCCCGAAGCTCAACCCGCTTATCGCATTGGCCGTCAGGTCGTATCCCTTGTAGTCCTTGTAGGCCCCGGTGCGCCCATAGGGAGAAATGGACGTGACGATGAGACGGGGAAACCTGCTCTTAAGCGTCTCGTAATCCAGGCCGGCGTTGCGGAGCACGTCCCCCGGCTGGTTTTCCAGCAGCACGTCCGCCGACTCCAGCAGGCGGTCCATCAGTGCCCTGCCCTGGGCATCTTCCACGTCCAGCGTGACGCCGCGCTTGTTCAGGTTGGCGAACAGGAAAACTCCGCTCGCCTCCGGGTCCGCCCTTCCCCCCGGGAATGGACCCAGCCCCCGGCTCTCATCCCCCCGTGCCGGAGGTTCCACCTTTATCACGTCCGTGCCCAGCTCGGCCAGCACTTTCCCGCAGAACGGGGCAGAAACCATGTTCCCCCACTCCACCACCCGCACCCCCGCCAGGGCGGATGGAGGAACCTGGGGCAGTGTTGTCGGTTGGGTGGTCACGGGCAGTCGTCCTTATGCTTGGAGGAGTCTCCGGCGGTGTCTGTTCTAAACGGTCGCTTTGTTCTAAAGCCCAGCACTTTCGCCCCCAAACTTGGGTAACTTGTCCAAGGGGGCTGGGTGGCGGGGCACGCCCAAGTCAGGCAGCTGGTCGAAGGGCGCTGGCTGGCTCCGGGGGCCAGTATAGATTACCGGCTTACCCTGTCAAGAAGGGCTGTATCGAGGCTCCAGACCCCGCGTAGAGCCTGCCCCCCGCCTCCCTCTCCACCACCTTTCCCAGAAGGAACGTCTCCCCGACCCCGCACCCCCCTCTCCCGTCATCCCCGCGCAGGCGGGGACCCAGACCCCGGCAGGCCCTTCCGACAACTGCCGGCCCCTGAGCGCAACTTTGCTATCACCCTGACCCGGTATTCCCCCGCTTTTCCCGCCCGCTCGGTCTGTGCCATAATGCTCCAAACATTCTCCCGTGCGGGAAAGCCCGGCGGCCCTCAACTCGCCCCTGGAACCGGGCATCCCGGAAATTGATGCGTACAGGAGGAATCATGGCCGAGACTGTAACCGTTCGGAACATGCGGCTGGTCAATCCCAGGGGGGTCGATCTCGACCCGGGCCGCTTCTCGCTCAACCGGCGGCCCAGCGACCTCAGCGGAATGCGCCTGGGCTTGATGGAAAACTCCAAGGACAACTCCGACAAGCTGCTCCGCGAATTGGGCGAGGTCCTGAAGGAAAAGTACGAGTTCGCCGAGGTCAAATACTACAGCAAGCACCACGCCTCGGTCCCAGCCAAGCCGGAGGTCATCCAGTCAGTTCTCGACGAGGTGGACCTGTTGATAACCGGGGTCGGCGATTGAGGGTCCTGCAGTTCGTGCAGTGTGCACGACGGCATCGAAATGGAGAAGCTGGGCATCCCCACCGCCTCCATCGTCACCCACGTCTTCATCAACACCGCCAACGCCATGACTAAAATGATGGGCGTCCCCGACTTCGACTACGTCGTCGCCCAGCATCCCCTCTCCAGCCTCACCAGCGAGGAAATCAGGCAGCGGGCCGTCGAGCTCGCCCCCGAGGTCGAGCGCATCCTCCTGGGCAGCAACTCCGCCGAATAAGACCAACCCCCTGACCAATGGGGGCGCCCGGTTCAGTGCATCAGCACGGACCGGGCGCTTCTGGTTCAGATTACCCCCGCCATCCTGCTAAAGCAGCGTCAGGGCTGCAATCCCCCCGACCACCAGCAGGATCGCCGCCATTTTCACGAGCAGCGTGGACCGGTCCAGCGGCTCGTGCAGCAGCCCGATGGCCGGTGTGCTGAACAGGGTGCTGTATATGAACACGAATATGGGACGGCTGGCGGTCACCGTGGAAACCAGGGCCACCGGCCCCAGGTTTATCGCCGTCACGTTCAGGACCACCGCTAGCGGCGCCAGGCTGTACTCCGCCAGGAACAGCCCCAGGGCCGTCCTCCAGTCCTTCACCGCCGTGTAGAGGTCCCGGTAGTCCCGGGGGCGGGTCAGGGAAATCATCACCGCCGCCATCCCCACGTAACGCAGGCCGAACACCAGCCCAATGGGCAGTTCGTGCAGCGCCGCCTTGGCCGTGATGAGTCCCAGGGCCGTCAGCACGCTCGCTCCCAACAGGATCGGCAGGCTCCGGTTGATTCGGATGATGAATCCCCCCGCCGTCCCCCACAGCGAGATGGTGGACGCCCCGCCGACCACCACCAGGACCGCCGCCCAATGCGCCGCCGACAGCACCTCGTCCAGGAACACCACTCCCAGCACTGCGACGAACACCGGGAAGGTGTGGATTATCGCCGAGGCCCGGGACGCCTCCTCCAGCTTGTACCCCCAGAACATGAGGCACAGCGCCCCGCCCCACAGCAGGCCCGAGAGCCCGCCCAGCAGGATGTGGAAATTGTCCGCGCCGCTGGGGATTCGGAAGTAAGCCAGGCACGCCACGCCGATTACCAGCAGCGGAATGCACGACCCCGCGTAGAAAGACCCCAGGCTGGGCATGTTGTAGGACGCCAGCCGCTTGTCCAGGACGGTCACCATGCCCAGCGTTCCCGCGCTCAGGAGGGCGACCCAGATGTACAGGTGTTCCACCGTCAGGCCACGGGGAAATTGTCTAAATCGCTCGGCAAGCGGCAGGGTTGGGTGGTGGTTTCTCCACTTGCTCTCGCTCCGGCCAGTGGCCGGGGACTTCCAATGGCTCCGCCTTGGCTTGGCCGTTTGGCAAACGCGGAAAGGAAAAAGGGATGGGTCCGAGGCGGCCTTCTCATGGGGGTGCCATTATATCACCGCCAGAGGGAAAACCCGTTGCGCCGGGTTTCCGTTGCCCGCCTTTCCCCTCGATGTTATCCTTTGGAAGCCCGCCCGGTACGGCCCGCCGGAAACGCTGGGGTTCCCCGCAGCAGCCCCGGACCGCATTGCATCCATTGTGGCCGGCAGCGGCGGGTCCTGGCGGGACATGGAATCTACCCGCCCGAAGCTGAAGAGGTCGGGTTTGCCGTTGCTCTCCCACACTCTCCTGGCAGCCCGGGCGGTCCAGTCGGCCCGGCCCCTCCTGCTATCGGTGGGGATCGCGCTGGCCCTGTGGGGTTGCTCCGGCTGGCCGGTCACCGCCATTGAGACGGAGTTAAGAAGCCTGGTTAAAGCGGACAACGTGAGCGTGGATCGGATTACTTACGTCAATGCCGCCGGAGATGTCTACACCATCAACGGCGATGGCTCGGAGCGCCATGCCCTGACCCAGGGCAGCCGCACCGATTCGGGCCCGGAGGGCCCGGTCATGGCCCAGTCTCTTGATTTTGACAACTTCCATGCCTGGCCCACCTGGTCGCCCGGAGGCGAAAGGCTGGCCGTATCCCGCGTGCGCAACCTGGGCGGCCGGTCCGCCGAAGTTTCCGTCCAGCTTCTGGACGCCGCCACCGGACGCTCCCAGACCGTCTACAGCAACGAATTTCCGGGCCTTGTGGCCGATGGGTCACCCCACTACCTCTACTGGTCTCCCGACGACCGCCACCTGTCCTTTCTCGCCTCCACCCGCCAGGGATTGGGACTATTCGTAGCAGACACCGGGAACGCCGGCCCGCCGCTGTTGGTCGAGCGCGGCGCTCCCCTCTACTACAGCTGGAGCGGCGAAGGCGGCGCGTTGCTCGTCCACGTAGGAAGCGACCTCAAGCTGTTCCGCCATTCCTCCGGCGCTTTCGATGAGCAGTTCCTGTCCACCGCCGAGGGCTACCGCGTTCCCGCCTTTTCTCCCGACGGCCAGTGGTTGGCCTACATCGGCCCCACCGATGCGGGAAACGCCCTCTTCGTTGCGGGCGTCGACGACCTGGGCCAGCCCTCTCCGCTGCTGGATGTCAATGAGTTTTCCGCCTTCATGTGGTCTCCCACCGGAGCCGAGTTGGCCGTGGGCGACCAGGCCAACGGCCGCGCCCTGAGTTTCGACCGCCTGCGCATCGTCACCGCCGCCGGGGGCGAGATCAGTCCCGTTACCACCGATCCTTCCCTCGCCTTCTACTGGTCCCCGGATGGACGGCGCCTGGCCTGGGTGGGCGTCAACCAAGAAGACCACAGCTTCAACTGGAACGTATGGAACGCCGCCTCGCCCCTGCCCGGGGACGCTGGCGAGAGCCGCGCGCTGATGACATTCCAGCCCTCCCGGGATGTGCTGACCATGCTGGGGTACTTCGACCAGTACGCCTACTCCCACTCCCCCTGGTCCCCGGATAGCTCCCGCCTCGTCGTTGCCGGAACGGAGACCCTGCCCTACGAGCGCCGCAACGGCCACACCCCCACCGGGTCCCGGGTCTTCGTCATCGACGTTTCCGGTGCGGAGCCACCCCTGGAAATCGGCGAAGGGACCCTGGCTTTCTGGTCCTGGAAGTGACCCCCTTCCGTTGTCCGGGGGCTGCCCTGGGCATCTTGGCGGCGTCCTTCCTGCCCCTGGTTCTCGCCGCCTGCGGCACGCCGCCCGCTCCCACTCCCGAACCCCCGCCCAATCCCCGCGTCCTGCTCGACCGGGCCGCGGAACGCCTCGTCGCCCTCCGCACCGTCGCCTTTGACCTCCAGCACCAGGAAGGTTCGACCCAGCTCTTCCCCGGCGTGGAAATGACCCGGGCCTTCGGTGAGACCGAGATCGGGAAGGGGTTCCGCTTCACCGTCGAGGCCCGGCTGGGCAGCTCCTACTTCGAGACCCATGCCGTCGTCCTCGACGAACGCACCTACATGACCAACTTCCTCACCGGCAGCTGGGAGGAAGTCGCCCACGGGTCCCTCCCCTTCAACTTCTCCAATGTCGGCCAGTCCCTTGCCGATGTCCTCGAAAACGTCCGCGACCCGGACCTGCTCGGCGAGGAGCCAATTGACGGTAAGGACGCCTACCGCATCCGGGGCAGCTCCTGGTCCGAAGACCTCCGTGTCCTCGTCCCCAACGCCGGAGATGGACACGACGTTGTCATGGAACTGTGGGTGGACCGGGACACCGGGGCCCTCGCCTACGCCACCCTCACCGGCCCCCTGGTGGACACCGATGCCCCCGAAGTCGTCCGCACCCTGGCGTTGACCGGACTCGACCAACCCGTGGAGATCGCCATTCCTCCCGGCCTGGAACAGTAAGCCCGGCCTTTGACTATGGGGAACGGGCCTGCCTCCTCCATTCATCGCGGCCCGGGGCTGCCTTCCTGGCTGGTCCTGGCCATCGTAGGCTCCGGCGCGATGGTCACCGCCCTGGACCAGACCGTGGTCGTCACCGCCCTGCCCGCCCTGATGCTCGATTTGAAGATCCCCTTCACCGAGCTGGACCGGGTCTCCTGGGTGGTCACCGCCTACCTCCTCGGCTACACGGTGGCCATGCCCATCTTCGGACGCCTGGCCGACGTCTACGGCTACATCCGGGTCTACCAGGCCTCCCTCGTTATATTCATCATCGGCACCTCCCTCGTCGCGTTGGGGACGACCCTCGAATGGGTCATCGCCGCGCGGGTCATCCAGGCCATTGGCGGAGGCGCTGCCGTCCCGGTCGGCATGGCCGTCGCCTCCGGGCTTCTGCCCCCCGAACAGCGGGGCCTTGCCCTGGGCATTGTGGGCGGGGCTGCCGAGGCCGGCTCCATGCTCGGCCCCATCTATGGAGGAGCCATCGTGGAGTGGCTCGGCTGGCGCTGGATATTCTGGCTCAACGTCCCCCAGGCAGCGTTGCTCATGCTCGCCCTGGCCGGGCTTGCCAACCGCCCCAACCGGGAAGAACGGGTGGACTACCTGGGCAGCATATTGCTGGCCGCCGTGTTGCTCACCCTCTCGTTGGCCGTTTCCCGTCAGGGACTCTTCACCCTTTCCTCCCCCTTGCCTTTCATCGTCGGATCCGCGGGACTGCTGCTGTGCGTCCTCTTCCTCTGGCAGCAGCGCCGGGCTTCCTTCCCCCTGCTGCCGCCCCCTGTTCTTCGCTCATTGCCCGTGGTGACGGCCAACCTGGCCCAGTTCCTCGTAGGCATCGCCCTGATAATCGGTCTGGTCACCATTCCCCTGATGGCCAACACCGTCATGGGCCGCGATCCCTTCACCGGAGCGTTGTGGCTGCTGCGTCTCACCGTAGCCATCCCCGTCGGAGCCGTCCTCGGCGGCCTCCTTCTCCCCCTCCTGGGCGCCCGACCCATCACCATCATTGGCCTGCTGCTGGCTGCGGCAGGACTGCTCCTGGCCGGAAACTGGACCATCGATATCGCCGATCCCTGGCTCACCATCCACCTGGCAACAGCCGGGTTGGGCTTCGGACTGGTCATTGCCCCCATCGCGGCCCACGCCCTCGACGCCGTATCCGGGGAATACCGGGCCGCCGTTGCCTCGCTGGTGGTGGTATCCCGGATGCTGGGGATGACCCTGGGACTGGCCGCTCTCTCCGCCTGGGGCGTCGAGCACTTCCAGGCCCTGACATCGGGACTGGATCTGCCCCTGGCCCGGCCCGGCGAGGACCTGTCCGAGGTCTCGGCCCGGGTCGCCGAGTACAACCGCCGCCTCACCGATGCGGGACTGTCCCTCTTCCACAACTTCCTCCGCTCCGCCGCGGTAGTATCCCTGCTGGCCATCCTGCCCGCCCTACTCATGCGGCGGAGGGGCCCGCCATCGTTGCCGTGACCGCCATTGCTCAAATGCCGTCCCAATGGCATGATTCATGTGCCTGCTGGAACCGCCCCGGCCCAGTCTCGATTGACCTCCACCCTGCGCGTCTCGACCGTGTATGCGAATAACCAGATGGAACTGAAGCCTCTCGGCAACACCGGCGTTATGGTCCCCGAGATCGGCTTGGGTACGTGGAAGTACACCGGCGGCGACGCGCCGTTGCGGCGGGGAATCGAGCTGGGCGCCTTCCTCATCGACACCGCGGAAATGTACCGAACCGAGGACGCCGTCGGACGGGCCGTCCGGGGGATTCGGGACCGGGTGTTCATCGCCACCAAGGTCCTGGGACGCCACCTGCGCTATGACGAAGTTCTCCGCGCCGCCGAGCAGAGCCTGCGCCTGCTGGACATCGACCGCATCGACCTGTACCAGGTCCACTGGCCCAACTCCCGCGTGCCCATCGAAGAGACCATGCGGGCCATGCAACACCTGCTTGACCGCGGCCTCGTGCGCTACGTGGGCGTCAGCAACTTCTCCGTCCAGCAGCTTGCCGGCGCCCAGGCTGCCATGCCCCACCACCCCGTCGTCTCCAACCAGGTCCTGTATAACCTGCAGCGCCGGAGCATCGAGAAGGACCTCCTCCCCTACTGCCAACGGAACGGTGTCACCGTCCTCGCCTACACCCCGCTGGCCGACGGAGACCTGGCCCCCGCTTCCGCCAACCCGTCAGGGAAAGCCTCCGGCCTGCGCCGCGCCGCCGGGCGGTTGACCGGACACAGCCGGCAGTTGGATTCCCTCTGCTCCGTCGCCCGGGAATGTGGCAAGACCCCCGCCCAGGTCGCCCTGAACTGGTGCGTCTCCCGCCCCAACGTCATCGCCATCCCCAAGTCCAACAGCATCGCCCGCACCGAGGAAAACTGCGGCGCATCAGGATGGCGTCTCACCCCGGCCCAGTTGGAACAGCTCGACCGCGCCTTCCCCCCGTGACTCCCGCCGTCCCCGGGGCTTGTGGGCCGTTACTCGTCATCTCGAAGACTCTCCCTCCCCAACGTTAAATCCTGTCCTCGTACATATCCTCCCGCCGCCGACTCACCACCTCACATCCATTTCCGAAATTACCGTCTGACCATTCCTTGATGGAGGTCGATCAACCGCACGAGATGGTCTACGAAATCACGGGGTATACCAAAGACTGGTCGAGTGAAGTTCTTCATCTGAAGGATAAACACCCTATTATTATCGGACTCTAACGTTCTCTTTGATATCAAATCAGGCCTGGTCAGTGGTTCCCCATCGGCAAGAAGCTGGAGTTGTTCTTGGGTTATCCCTCTTTGGTTCTGCCTGTCGTCGAAGTACAAGTATCTCTCCGTTCCCTTTAGGACTTCTTCCAACTCAACCTCCGACTCTCTCAAAGAAACGGTCTCGTATACGTAGTTCATGACCTCGCTTGCCAGAGCTTCGGCCTCCACAAATCTCCTATAGAGAACGGGATTACAATGTTTAAGCGGTATTAAAAGTCCAAGTACCAAAGGAAAGAAAGAGTGACGTGTTCCAACATTCTTCCCAACCAGCGCGATCAACCTTACACAATAGTCAATTTCGCGAAGTGACAAGCCGAGACGGGTCCAAACCGAAGGGAAGTAGTCGGCCAAAGTTTGAAACTCGTTCTCGTGGACAGGACTTTCGACTGCTCTGCTAAGTTCGGTGAAGAATTGGCTCAACCCATACCGTTGCATCAGATAACCCCCGAACTTTTCCCCATCAGCCTCCGGCAACGTGAACTCCATGTCGAAAAACCGCCGCAGGTAAACATCCACCTCAATATCGCCATAGACCGACGCCAGTGATTTACAAAGCTCATCCCGATTGAGGCCAAAGACAAACACCAAATCTCGCACATCGAATATGTGCTTGACCCGCTCCAAAAGCTCTATGGCAAATGTCGGCCGGCACCGGTCAAGCTCGTCGATGATGAAGACCAAGGGATGCCCAGTTTCCTCGCGCACTCTGTTGGACAGGTTCGTCAACTCTTTTTTCAGGTCGTCTTTTGTCGCTCTTTGGGAAAGGGAGTCCTCCAACGGATCCCACTGGTCAATTTCGCCTTGTTTTAGCTCGAGCGTTATGCCGATATGTTTTTCCACCAACCCCATGGCATTTTGCTTCAGTAAAAGCACGCCTTTCTTCCCAACGCTTGCAGCTAAGGACTTGAACGTGCTTTCTTCCTTGTTGAAGTGGTCCGACAATTGGCCGATTATCGCCAAGAGTGGGTCATTGCAGAAATCATCTTCCCACGCGTTGAAATAGATGGCTTGGAACCCCTGGTTCTCCAGGTCCTTTTGCCACCGTTTCAGCATGAAGGTCTTGCCGGTGCCCCAGTACCCGTGAATACTGATGGTGAACGGCGACGACTGGTCGCGAATGAGGTTCGTCAGTCTTCCCGCAATCTCCGCACGACCCAACACGTCATCGCCCCAGGGTTCGCTTGATGAAACCTCTGGTTCGGGCAGTTTAAGGCTCAATGATTCCTTGGGGTTACTTGCCTCTTGAGTCACGCTATCTCCTGTAATCCATACACGGGATCAACCTACCCCCCAGCCCGCTCCACCAGCCGCCGCACCGCCTCGCGCGGCTCGTTCCGCAGCGGGGGAAAATGGCTGAAGGCAATCGTCTCGTACTCTAACCCGGACAGCTTCTCCAGGGATTGCATCGCCAGCCGGAACCGCTCTTCGTTCAGGGTGATGGGCGGACTGAGCCGGCGGGCCAGCTTGTACTGCAGGGCATCCCCCACTATCACCGTCCCCTTCTCCGGCAGCAGCAGCCCGATGCTGCCCCGGGTGTGCCCGGGAAGGTGGACCACCCGCACCTCCGTCCCGAAGGGAATCGCATCCCCGTCCTCCAGCCGGTCGTCCACCGCCACCGGACGGCCCATGAGCCTGGCGATCACCGGCGCCGTCATCTCTCCCAGCGGCCCCTCCGCCAGGACCGTGGGCATCGGCTCCTTGCCCTCGATGATCTCCGCCTCCGACTCGTGGGCCGCCACCGCCACATCCCGGCCCGCCACCAACTGTCCCAGCCCTCCGGCGTGGTCCGGATGGTAGTGGGTCAGGGCCACCCGGGTCAGGTCCTCGGGAAAGACTCCCAGCCGCCGCAGCCCCCGCAGGATCACCGGCGCGCTCCCCGGCAGTCCCGCATCCACCAGCAGCGCCTCCCCGTCCTCCACCAGCACCGTCACCCGCGCCCCGATGACCCGCAGTTGGAAAACCCCGTCGGCAATCTGTATCGGCCTGTCCAGCATGACAATCCCGGACCGGAAACCATCCGTCCCTATAATGACTTCAGGGCGATTCCCCGCCAATCATTCTAGCGCGAATCGCCCCCTCCATAGGAACAACCCAGACACTCCGGGGGTTTGGGGGATTCATCCCCCAACGGCACGCTCTAACGCGGCGGATTAACCTCGTCGAACAGCTCCACCACCGCCCGTGAGGGCGGAGGCGTCGCCAGGGTCGCCAAAACTCCCGCTGCCGCCGCCCCGATGAACCCCGGCGTGGCAACCATCACATCCATGACTCCCCCCGACGTGAACTCCCAGATCGAGCAAATTACCGCTCCCGTAACAATGGACGCCACCGCTCCCAAGTAGTTGAACCGCCGCCAGTACAGCGACATGATGATGCAGGGACCGAAGGCTGCACCCATCCCGCCGAACGCGTACGCCACCAGGTCGAAGATCGAGTCCGGCTGCGTCAGCGCGATAACCGCCGCCACCAGTCCGATCACCACCAGCAGTCCCCGGCCCAGCCAGATCCGCGACCCCGTCCTGATGGAATACGTGAACCTTCTCAGCCAGGGCAGGTCGTCCGCCGCCACCGCCGACCCCA
This sequence comes from uncultured Dehalococcoidia bacterium, assembly GCA_951812535.1. Lineage (GTDB taxonomy): Bacteria > Chloroflexota > Dehalococcoidia > Lucifugimonadales > UBA3495 > CATOSK01. Next base: position 437,245 of record CATOSK010000006.1, read on the forward strand.
GCAAAAGCTGCGAGTCCGCCGTGCTCATCACCGCCGCCACCACGCCGCACAGCAGCACTCCCGCCACCAGCGGATGGAAGAAAGCCTCCGTCACCACAAAGTACACCTTCTCCGGGTCCGCCGCCGCCAGCATCCCCACCTGTTCCAGCGCCGGCCGCGCCGCCCACCCGATGACCAGCCCTAAGACCGATATCAGAAACAGCCATGCCACCCCGATGTTCCGGCTGGCCGGGATCTTCGCCTCGTCCTCTATCGCCATGTACCGCTGCAGCACCCGCAGCGACCCCAGCGCCGCCACGCCCCATCCCGGCAATCCCGCCACGTACACCCAGGACAGGGCATTGCCCTCCGCATCGTTCAACGGATTCAGGAAGTCCGACCCCCCGGCCAGCACCCCCGTCAGGGGGTTCTCCGCCACTTGCAGCAGCATCGCCGGAATGATCGTGAAGGACGCCAGCATTATCAGCGACTGGAAAACGTCCGTCCGCGAAACCGCCAGGAATCCTCCGACGAACGTGTAGGACGCCACCGCGGCCAGGGTCACCACGATCCCCGCCGCCGGTTCCAGCCCGAAGGTCGTCTGCAGCAGCTTCGACCCGCCCACCAGCCCCGATGATATGTAGATGATGACGAAGAACAGGGTCACCAACGCCACCAGCGACCGCAGCAGCCCCGTCCGGTCCTCGAACCGCTTCTCCAGGAACTCGGAAATGGTCAGCGAGTTGTCCGCGGCGTAGGTGTAACGCCTCAGCCGCCGCGCCATGACGGTCCAGGAAAACACCGAGCCGATGAACACGCTCCCCGCCAGCCACAGCGTCATGCCCCCGTCCGCGAAGGCCAGCGCCGGCACCACCAGCATCGACCCGCTGCTCACGGCCGAGGAGCTGGCGCTCAGGGCCGACGTCAACGCGCTCAGACGGCGGCTGCCCAGCACGTAGTCCTGCATTTCCCGCATCTGCCGCGCCCGCGCCACCGCGATTCCGATCAGCACGGCGAAGTACACGCCGAAAACGGAAAGCACCCAGACGTTCAGGAATGCCACAGGTCAGGTCCCTTGTGCAATAGTGGCGGAAAAATGGGACCGGGGGCGGCCTATCCCGAAGCCCGCAGCTCGTCGCACCGGTCCGAGTCCGCCTGGGCCAGGTCCAGCTGGTCGTTGAACAGGTAGGCCAGCGACCGCCGCCCGTAGTAGTTGTCGTCGGAGGGGTTCAGCTCGATGGCCCGGGTCAGGTCCTCGATGGCCTCGTCGTACAGCCCCAGCTCGTAGTGGGACACTCCCCGGTTGAAGTAGGCGTCGGCGAATGACCCGTCCAGTTCGATGGCCCGGGTGTAGTTCTCAATCGCCTGGTCGTACACCCCGTTCCGGCTGTACCGGTTCCCCATATCATTGAAACCCGCCGCGTCGGTGGGTTCCGGCGGCGGGTTGAATCGTGACGTCATGCGTGGCGCGGCAGGGCCGGGCGTCCTACATTACCGCCCGCACCAGCCCGCCGTCCACCAGGATGGTCGTGCCGGTGATGTAGCTGGACTTGCCGGATGCGAGGAAGCCCACCAGGTAGCCCAGTTCCTTTGGCTCACCGATGCGTCCCACCGCCGTCTCCGCCGCCCGGGACGCCAGCCCCTCCTCCACTGAGGTGCCCAGCTCGTTGGCCCGGTTGGTCACATTGGAGAGCATCCGCTCCGTCAGGATGGACCCGGGACAGACGTTGTTCACCAGGATGCCGTCCCGCCCGACCTCGTCGGCCAGACTCTTGGCGAAGGCCACGACGCCCATCCGGGTCGCGCCGGAAAGCGCCAGGTTGGGAATGGGCTGGTAGACCGTGCTGGCCAGGATGTTGATGATCCGGCCGCCGCCCTGTTCCTTCAGGTGAGGCACCGCCTCCCGGGACATGCGGGCGAAGAAGTACAACGAGCGTTGCACCGCCGTCTCCCACTGCTCCTCGGTGGCGTTGGCCGACCGGGCCAGCGGGGGCCCGCCCGAGTTGTTGACCATGATGTCCAATTGACCGTAGTGCTCCACGGTCCTGGCGATCAGGTCCTTGATGGTGTCGTAGCTTTCCAGGTCGCCGGCGTAGGTCATCACCTCGGCGCCCGTCGTGTCCCGGATCTCCGCAGCCGCCCGCTCCAGGCTCTCGCTGGTGCGGCTGCACATGGTAATCCGGCACCCTTCTTCGGCCAGCACCTCGGCGCTCGCCCGCCCCAGACCCTGGCTCGCCCCGCCGATGATTGCTACCTTCCCTGTCAGTTCCAGGTCCATGCGGATAGTCTCCTTCAAGCTGACCAGGAAAATGCGGGGAAAGTCGCCCCCGGCGGCCAGCGCATCGGATTATATCACCCGTATCCCCGCACCGGAGGCCAACCTTCTAAAACCAGGGGGTTGGGGGGATGAATCCCCCAACGTGCCCCGCGTCCGGCGGAAGTGAGCAACCCGGGATCACAACCCATCCTCCACCGCATCCCCCGCGTACTCCTTTATCCCTTCCACCAGGCTGCGGTAGCTGTACCAGTCCAGAACCTGCTCGTCGATGTAAAACGCCGGGGTCCCCCGCACTCCCAGCTTGCGGCCATACTCCTTGTCCGCCTCCACCCTCTCCCCGTGGACCCGGTCCCGGGTGCAGGCGTCGAACTCGGCCAGGTCCAAACCCAGACCCTCGGCCACTCCCCGCAGGTTGTCCGGCCCCATCCCCTCCCTTCTGGCCAGCAGGTCGTACACCCCGTTGTGGTACTCCATGAACATTCCCTGGCCCCGGGCGCACTCCGACGCTTCCGCCGCCGTAGTCGACTCCGGGCTCAGGAAGGGAAAATGCCGGTACTCGAAGCGGGCTATCCCCTCGTCGACGATGTCCCGCTGCAGCAGCGGCAGCGTCTTCAGCGCGAACTGGGCGCAGTACCCGCACTGGAAGTCCGCAAACTCCACGATCACCGGAATCTCCGGGTCAACAGCCTCGGCTACCTCGGGAGCCGCCTCCTCACCGGCAGCAACCGCCGCATCTTCCTCCGTCATCGCTGCCGGACTCGAGCAGGCCAGGGCAAACAATCCCACCGCCGCAACTGCCGCTATCGAAAACAATCTAAAAGTGCCTTTCAACGCCACGCCACCCCTTCGGACAAAGTCTCTCCCGAGAGTATCCCGCAGCGAGTCCACCCGCAAGTCCCCTACATTTAGGGGGTCGTTGGGGGATTCATCCCCCAAACCCCCGGCTTTCTCCAGAACGGAAACGCCCCAAACGCCAATGCTATACTTGACCATCCCTGTGCTGGTTCGTGCAGGCTTGGGCAAATCTTTGCCCAATGGAGGGTAATCATGCCGGCCGGTGAGGAACTCCTTAAACGCATAACCACCCGCTCCGACGTCTTCGGAGGCAAGCCGATTATCCGTGATATGCGGATATCGGTGGAACTGATCCTGAGCCTTATGAGCCAGGGAGCCACCCAGGACGAACTCCTCGACGACTACCCTGATCTTGAACCGGAAGACATCCGAGCCTGTATCGCCTACGCCCACACCGTCATAGCCGGCGACACCTTGGACGCTATCTCGGTAAAAGGCCCGTGAGGTTTGTCGTAGACCGATGCGCAGGTCGCCGTCTCGCCGAATGGCTCCGCGACAACGGTCACGACGTGGTCGACGCCTACAATCTCGGCCCTGATCCTGGTGACAGGGCCCTGCTGGAACAAGCGAACACTGAGAACCGGATCCTTATCACCGTCGACAAAGACTTTGGCGAACTGATTTACCTGTACAGAATCCCTCATGCCGGACTGATCAGACTGCCCGACGTAAGGATGTCCTCCCGCATCGCGTTGATCGAGGACCTTATCAGACGTTACAGCCAGTCTCTCGAAGAACGAGCAATAATTACCGTTATCGGAGGCAGAGTCCGGATTTCTCGCCCGCCGGAAGCCTGAACAAGCGCCAAAGGAGTCCCCATGTCCTCCCCATCACCTGCCGTCTCCCCGGACCTGGCCCAGGAAATCGAGAACGCCGCCGTCGAAATGGCCTGGGGAGCCGGAGACATCCTCTCCCGCAGCTTCCGCAGCCAGCTCACCATCGAATACAAGGACAAAAACAACCTCGACCCGGTGACCTCCGCCGACAAGGAGACTCAGCAGTACCTCGCCGATGCCATTTCAGCCCGCTTCCCCGGCCACGGCATTCTCGGAGAGGAAACTTCTGGAGAGGACGAGTCCGACGACCCGTCCCCCGACTTCCTCTGGGTGCTTGACCCCCTGGACGGGACCACCAACTTCCTTAACGGACTGCCGGTCTACGCCTCATCCATCGGGGTCCTGCACCGGGGACGCCCCCAGGCCGGCGCCCTCTACCTCCCCTGGCCCAACACCGATGGAGGTCTGGTTCTCCACTGCCGGCGGGGCGGGGGATGCTTCGCCAACGACGATCCGGTGGAGGTGTTCGCCACGGAAAAACCCGTTGGAAACCGCCTCGTCGGAGTCCCCGGTTTCTTCCCCGTGACCACCCGCGTCAGGCAGGACTGGAAGGGCAGCCTCGGCGAGCCCCGCACCACCGGCAGCATCGCCTACGAGCTGGCCATGACCGCGATGGGATCCATGCAGTACGCCGTCTTCGGCGCCCCCCGGATGTGGGACATGCTCGGCGGGGCCATCGCGGTCCAGGAAGCGAAGGGGACCGTCATGACGAAATTCCGAGGAGAAAAGACCTGGCACCCCCTCGACTCCCTCGTCCCCACCTGGGACGGAAAGCCCCCCAGCCTCAAGGAACTCCGCCGCTGGGTCGCCCCCCTGGTGGCCGGCAACGCCGACCTCGCCCCCCTCATCGCCCACAACCTCCGCCCCCGCTTCCGCCCCGCAGTCCAGGCCAAACGCCTGGCGGGGAGGCTGCGGCGCAAGAAAAGCGGAAGCTAGTCCCCCAGGGGCTGGTAGTCCGGGCCGCTCATGAGTTCGTGCCCATCCCAATGCCCAACCATCTCGACAAGCACCCGGCGGCTCCATGGGGCCGGTACCGGGTTGACCCGCACCACTCGGACTTTCACATCGGTTGAGGCACTGGTGGCCGCCAGGTCTTCCGCCAGGTAGCGCGGCGCATATCCAATGATATGTCGATCAGATGTCTGGATTTGAATTGCCGGTTCGTTTAACGGGCTGTTCAGTTCTGCGGCCACCGTCAGCCTTTCACCGGGTTCAAGCCGCCCAATTCGTTCCCGAGCAGCCTCATTCATGTGCCGGGCGCCATGAATGAAAAAACGACACCTAAACCTGCCGTCGGTTTCCTTTACTAGCTTCGGAAACACCTCGAATGAGTCGGTTACCCGGCCCCCCCCGTTCACAGCCAGAATATCTATCGGATGAATACCTCCCTTGAGGTCCAGTTCTTCCAAATACCGCGGAAAGTCCGGTCTGACCGGCCGCATGATCCGGTTCTGGAACATGGGGAAAAGTTCTTTGGAACAGTACGACTTCTCGAAATCGGGGAAATTGGACAACGGTGTTAGACCGGCTTCTTTCTTCGCTTCCAAGGACCCTTTGGTATACCTGAAACGGTATTCCGGTTTACTCACATCGGCGTCCAATTGTCCAATGGGAAACCAACGGTGGCGTGGAGTTCTCTCCTGCCATGCCACAAAAAAAGTTCTCGTGCTCATTCGACAACATCACGCAACAGGATATTCAGTTGGTTCCAATTGTAATCCATCAACGCAACGGCGAACTCCCGGGATCTTTGTGACATCCAACCCGGTGGAACCCGCGTCACGGCATCTTCCAGCGCATTAAGTTCCACCGACTCCACTCTTCGCAAGGCTGACGTGAACATATGCGGGTATTCCCGAGCCGACAACCGCACCAAGTGGAGAGGACTCGGCCCATAACGGTCGGCATCAGACCAATAAATCCCTCCCCGTCCCCTTTCCGAGTACCTCCCCATGCCTTCTTGACCCAGGATTTCCTCGCGCCGTTCATAAGTCAGCTCGCGTCCAAGGGAGGAAGCGTGGTCGAATGTAGGTGCCAAGTCCAGTCTGAACCCTCCCTGTATACCGACGGGCTGAAGCCCCCAGTTCTCATGGTGGCGGTCGGTGTTTCCGATTAGTGCGTCCAGTACCAGATACTCGCAAAATCCTCGAGCCAGCTGGTTGTCTCGATCACGAAATTCCATCGGCGCATTCAGCATATCCAGAATTTTTTCCAATGTGTGTTGAGATTGCCGGAACCTTAAATCTTGATTGTACTCAGACCACACGAAGGCCATAAGCTCATTCCCGTGTACCAACCGGGAACCGGGTTCGAGAAACGATTCCGAGACTGTTCCCCTGCCCCCAGGCATCTCTTCCACCTCCGCCAACTCCACTCGCGCGTGGGGAATACCCACCAGTCCGGCCACCTCAGCGGCTATCTTCTCTGCCCAATGCTCTCCTGTATTCTCTCTCGGATACTTGAACAGCCAAGGTGTGCCATCGACCGACTCGCGGTACCAGAATTTCTCTCTGCTGCCCATATCTTCATCTTCATCCCTCCATTCCGGAAGAACTTTGACAACCGGGTAATACTCACTCATCCCCAACCCCGTGAACCAGGAAAATCCCCCAACCACCAAAAAGGCCCGCCGCTCTTCCAGCGCCGGGCCTGTCTTGTGAATCTGGCCGTCCTTGCGGGACTGGACCCGCGCTGGAACGCGTCCTAGACCCGCCCCTCCAGCAGCAGCGTCACCACCTGCGGCGCCAGCGCCTGCGCCCGTTCCTCCAGCGCCGGCCCATTCACGTTCGTTATCGGGTGCGGACACACCAGGTAGGGAAAGTCCGGCACACCCATCAGCCGCGTGTAGGCCCGGGCCGTGTTGGTGAACACCGACGTTATGATCGTCGCCGTGGGCATCCCCTGCTGCTCCAGGGTTATTCCGTCGTGCAAACTGCCCGACGAGCAGCCCCCTCAATCCCCCACGCCCGCGATCACCACGTCGCAGTGCCGGTGCAGGTCCGCCACAATCTCCGGCACCGGCGGCAGCGACGCCGAATGCTTCTTCGCGTAGAAGATGTCGGAGAACTCGTACTGCTCGTTCAGGATTCGCGCAATCGCGCGCAGGATAACGTCCGAGTTCGCCTTGGAGTTGTCCAGCAAGCCCAGCCGCAGTCCCCGCAGGTCCGTCGGACGGGCCGACAGGTCCAGGTTCACCAGCCCGGGATCGGCCCCGGTGGGGTCTACCAGTTGGATGGAAGCAGTAGTCATCGGTACCTCCCTTGGATCGCTGCGGGTGCGGTTCTATTCCTTGAGGTTCTATGCCTGCGGATCGTTGATCTTGGCGGTGGTGGCCAGCAGGCCGTAGTAGTTCATTATAAGCTCGCTGTAAATCCCGCTGTTCCCGCCGGCCTTCACGATGAGAATGTCCTCCGGACGGTCGGCAGCGTACACCTTGTCCTCGTAGTCGCCGGGCTGTATCGCCCCGTTGATGTACCCCAACTCCTTAAGCTGCCCCCGGGAGCGGAAGGCATTCTCCTGCAGGTACTTCTGCATCGCCGGACGGTCCCAGCCCAGGCGGCCCAGCAGCTCCGAGTGCCAGTGCCCCACGATCCAGAACCACTTGATGTCCCGCCCAAAGTAAATCGCCAGCCCGTGGGATGCCATCCCCTCGGCTATCGAGTCCATCAGGCTCTCGCCCGTCGCCCCGTACCGGTTCCCCAGCATCTCCGGGTCCTGTATCGATGCCACCGTCACGGTCGAGTCCTCGGGCCTGAAACCCTGGGAAACGTGGAAGGGCTCCCAGGGGCTGTTCTCCTCGTCCTCTCCGAAGCAGACGCCGTGCTTCCCCAGCGACCCCATACACCCCCGGTCCAGCACCCCCGGCCGCTGCTCGAAAACGTTGATCAGGATCAGGCGGACCGCCCGCCCTATCGTCGCGTTGGCCCGGTTCCCCGGACTGAACAGGTTGTCCGTGCAGTTCAGGCCCAGCCTGTTGCGGATGGGCCCGTTGATAAGCATCAATATCCCCACCGAGTTGGTCACCGCCGACAGCTCGTGGATGCAGTTGGGGTCGTGATCGAACAGCGCCTGCATCGTCGCCAGCACTACGGGAAAATACTCGGGAAGGCACCCGGCCATCACCGCGTTGGCGGCGGCCTGCTCGGCGGTCAAGACCCGACGCCGCACGGGCACCTCCCCCAGGATGTGGTCCGGCTCCAGCCGCGCGTAGTCCAGCATCTGCCGCACCCGGTCCACCGTCGGCGGCACCACCGGCAGCCCGTCCGTCCACCCCCGGCGGAAGCATTCGTCCACCGCGTCTACTGCGCTGACCTCGTGAATCGGTGACCTGCCGGATGTCGTCATGAAGTGTCCTTGAATCGGAATACAAGGCCGCTAGCCCCGCGGCCGATGTGCGGCAAAATTGTACCAAGCCACCCATCCATCCTCAACACCGCTCATCGCCAATCCCCTGCCCCATCCCCCATGTAGTTTAGATCCCTGGCGGCCTGCGGAACAGCTGTTCGTAGAATTGGGTTTAGCAGCAGGATGATCGCTTAATTCCTACCTGATCCTGTCTAAATAATGGGTTCCACCTCAGTCCACACACTCCAAGTGGATGCTTGGGTTGGTTTTGCACTTCTCTCAGCTATAATCTACCGTGTGCCGGCTGGGAATCCAGCGGGCGATGCAGGTCCCGGAAAAGAGCCCTATGCAACTACGCAAACTATCCAACGGGCTGAAGGCTGCGTACCGTGGGTCGGACGTCCACAGTCGCGTGAGACACTTCAATGGATGGCTGGACAAAGCGCAGGTGGAGGATGGCAGCCCGACGGGCTACGACCACGCCGAAACCGTCAAGGAGTACTACGACCTCTGCGGCGAATTCATGGTGTTCGGCTGGGGCGAATCCCTGCACTTCGCGCCGCTATCGCCCCGGGAGAGCCTGGAGCAATCCAAGATCCGGCACCAGCGGCTGATGATCGCCAAGCTGGAGCTGCGCGAGGGGATGACGGTGATCGATGTCGGCTGCGGGATCGGCGGCCCGCTGCGCCGCGTGGTCCAGGAGGCCGGTGTCAGGGTAGTCGGGGTCAATAACAACGAAATTCAGCTGGACAAGGCCCGGGCGTTGGACGCCGAAGCGGGGATCGAGCACATGGTCGACTACCTCGCCTGCAGCTTCACGGACATGAACGCCATCGCCGACGACACGTTCGACCGCGGGTACGCGATCGAGTCAACATGCCATGCGCCGGACAAGCTGGGAGCGTTCGCTGAGATCTACCGCGTGCTGAAGCCCAGGGCCCTCTTCTGGGGTCAGGAAATGTGTATGACGGACAAGTTCGATCCCGCCGACGATCGGCATCAGGCCATCAAAAGGGACCTGATGCACGGGATCGCACTCAAGGATATAGCCACTATGGGCGAGGTGAACCGGGCACTCGAAACGGCGGGATTTCAGGTCATCGAGGCGAGGGACCGGGCCGTCGACGAAAACAGTCCGATAACGCCGTGGTATCAGCCCATGGAGGCCCGGGGGACTACGCTGGGCAACGCCCTGCGCAGGACTCCGCTGGGCCGCAAGGCGATCATAGGGACATCCAGGCTGGCGGAGGCGCTGGGGGTGTTCCCGAAGGGCTCCGCGGAAGTCGTCGGACTGATGGATCGCACCGCTCACGCATACGTCGCGGGCGGCAAGGCCGGGCTCTTCACGCCACTGTACTGCTTCGTGGCTCTGAAGCCCCAGTAGGCGCTCGCCTCCCGGGTCACATCCCTTCCCCGGATGGTCAGGCAGGGCCGCCCTCGGGCACCCCACATCCAGCGGAGTATATGCCCCCGGCTGGGGATTCATCCCCCAACGCGCCCCGTCCCCCGTGTTGATTCGATCCTCGGCGCCCTGCCGCCGTTGACACATTTCCGCCGTCTCTTTAAGGTTAGCCCCAACCCCTAATCCCCAACGCCCGCAAGGAGACCCCATGCCCGAAACTCCCCTCTTCCCCGTCACCGTCGTCGGAAGCTGGCCCCGCTCCACCGAGTTGGTCCGCGCCCTCCGCCGCAAGGAGGCCGGGGAAATAACCTTCGACGAGTTCAACTCCGTCGCCGACGGCGAGGTCCTCGACTGCATCCGCGCCCAGGAAGAGGCCGGCGTCGACATCATCAGCGACGGCGAGCAGCGCCGCGACAACTTCTACTCCTTCGCCGTCGACAAGCTCACCGGAATGCAGCTGATGAAGGTCTCCGAGCTTCTCGACTACTCCCGCGACCGGGCCCGCATGGAGGAGGTCCTGCGCGCCCTGGACGTCCCATCCTTCGCCATCAAGAGCCCCATCGTCGTCGACCGCATAGGCAAGCGCAACGGCCTTGCCCTGGACGAGCTGGCCTTCATGCGTGAGCACACCGACCGGCAGATCAAGGTCCCCCTGCCCGGCCCCTACATGCTCACCCGCTCCAGCTGGTTCGAGGGCCTGTCCGACCAGGTCTACCCCAGCCCCGAGGACCTGGCCGCCGACGTGGTCGCCATCCTGCGGGAGGAGATAATCGCCCTCCGCGACCAGGGCTGCGACTTCGTGCAGTTGGACGAGCCTATCCTCAGCCAGGTCGTCTTCGGCGAGGAGAGCACCGAGACCTTCATGTGCGCCGCTCTTCCCAACCGCCGCGACCCCACCGACGAGCTGGAGCTGGCCGTCCGCCTCATGAACCAGACCACCGAGGGCATCACCGGAATCAGGACCGGCGTCCACATCTGCCGGGGCAACTGGAGCCGCCGCGAGGAGGTCCTCCTCACCGGCAACTACGGCCCTATGCTCCCCTACCTCACCCAGATGAACATCGACCAGCTTGTGCTGGAATGCGCCACCCCCCGCGCCGGCGAGATGGAGGTCTTCAAGGAGTACTCCAACGAGAAGGAGATCGGCTTCGGCGTGGTCAACCCCCGCACCGACGAAATCGAACCGCCGGAACAGATCGTCGCCCGCGTCAAGGAGCTTCTCCAGTACTTCGACCCGGACAAGATCTACCTCAACCCCGACTGCGGCTTCGGCACCTTCGCCGAGCGCAACGTCAACACCCACCAGGTCGCCACCGAAAAAATGCGCACCATCACCCAGGCCGCAAAACAGCTCCGCGCGGACTACCGGTAACATGCCAACCCGCGTCATCCCTCCCCGGAGCGGCCTTCCCGCCTCGGCACCTTAAACACAGAGGAGTAAAAAATGACCGAGCAGCAGAACCTCAACGGCCTCCCCCGCGAAAAGCTGGCCGAAGTCCTCGATTCCTTCCGCGACCCCGACGTCTTCAACGCCGTCACCGGTCCCTGGAAGTCCCGCGTCGTCTGGCAGGACGGAATGCGCGCCCGCGCCTACATGCGCAACCACCAGGTTGACATGGACGAGCCCGGCGACCTCACCGCCACCGACGTCGCCGCCTCCGCCCACGAGCAGCTTCTCTCCGCCATCGGCAGCTGCATGACCGTCGGATTCGTAGTCAACGCCACCAAGCAGGGCGTCCGGATCCACGACCTCGAGATCGCCGTCGAGGGCTACTTCGACAACATCCGCAAGTGGGCCGGCGTCGAGGACGAGGGCAACCCCGGATACGGCCAAATCTCCGCCAAGTGCTTCGTCCGCGCCGACGCCGATGAGGACGTCCTGCGGGAGATCTGGCGTCTCGCCGTCGAGGGATCCCCCGTCACCCAGTCCGTCGCCCACCCCACCAAGGTGGAAACCGACTTCGAAATGGTCGGCTAGGGATAGTCGGCTAGTGGCGACCTTCGTTTCCGCTGACTGGGTCTCCGAGCACATCGGCCAGCCAGGGTATCTGATAATCGACCCCCGGTCGGCCATGCGCTACCTCATGGGCCACCTGCGGGGAGCGGTCAGCGTTCCCTTCAAGAAGCTCCAGGGCCCAGACGGGCGCCTTGGCCCCCCGGAGCAATTAGCCGCCGCCTTCGGAGACGTGGGCCTGGGCAACGATGTCGTTCCCGTCCTCTACGACCACCAGGATGGCCGCAACGCCGCCATGGCCGCCTGGGTCCTGGAATACCTGGGCCGCTCCGACGTCCACATCATGGACACACTCTTCGAGATCTGGAAGGAGCAGTGCCGCGAGGTCCTCTACCGCCCCGTCCCCACCGAGCCGCAACCCTTCACCCCCCGCCTCGACCCGTCCATCCGCGCTGCCCTGGACGATGCGGCCAACCCCGCCGGGGCAAAACTTCTCGACACCCGCTCCCCCGAGGAATTTCGCGGCGAGGCGGAGATGGACCACCGCCCCGGCCATATCCCCGGATCCGTCAACCTGCCCCACCTGGAAATGTCCGGCTCCGGGGGAAACCTGCTCATCGACCCCACCCTCCTCCGGGAAAAGCTCTCCGCCGCCGGCATCACTCAGGGTGACCCGGTCATCGCCTACTGCCGCAGCGGCGTCCGCGCCTCTCTGGCCTACCTGTCCATGAAAAACGCCGGATACGACGTCCGCCTCTACGACGGGTCTTACACGGAGTGGATGGACAGCGGACGGGACGTGGAAACCTGAGGGCAGCCCGGGCGAATCACCGTCCCCGGCCCCTCAGTACAGCGACCCGTCCTCCATCAGCGTCTGCACGTCCGACTCCGCCATTCCCAGCAGCTCCCGGAAGACGTAGCCGTTGTCCTCGCCGATGTTGCTGTACTCCCCGAACTCCATCGGCGTGCCGGACAGCCGAGCCGGGGTTGACCACGCAATGCTCTCCCCCTTTTCCCACTCCCAGGCCGGAGTCCCCCGCTCCGCCGTGTAGTAGGGCGACGGCCGGTAGAACTCCCGGGCCGCCAGATGCTCGTTGGAATGCAGGTCCTGCCCCTGGGATACCAGGCTCGCCGGGACTCCCTCCCGTTGCAGCCGCTCCATAGCTTCCTCTGCCGAAAGCTGTCCCGTCCACTCGGCAATCAGCCCATCCAGCCGGTCCTGGTTGGCCAGCCGCCCCTCTACCGTCGCAAACTCCGCCTCGCCGCACCACCCGGGATTCCCCAAGGCCCGCCGAAAACCTTCCCACTGCTCCTCGCTGGTCACCGCGATGGCGCACCACCGGTCCTCGCCGAGGCAGGGATAGACCCCGTGGGGCGCCCAGTCCGGGTGCCGGTTCCCCCGGCGCTCCGGCAGCCGCCCGTTCACCTGGTAGTCCAGGATAGCCGGACCCGCTGTCACCGCCCCCGACTTGAAGATGGATGACTCCAGCGTCACCGGCTCTCCGGTCATCCTTCGCCGCATCAGCGCCCCGATCACCGCCGCCGGCTGGAATACCCCGGTGTGGTAGTCCGAGTAGGAAGTGTTGATTGCCGATGGCGGCGCGTCCTCATCCCCCGTCATCAGCGACACTCCACCCATGTGCTGCACCAGGATCCCGTAGGACTTGTAGGTGTAGTAGGGCCCGATGCCCCCCAATCCCGTCTGCCACATGATTATGATGTCGGGCCGCAGCCGCCGCACCTCGGGGAAGTCTATCCCCCAACGGTCGAGGATGTTCCGGCGGAAGTTGGTCATGAACACGTCGCTGATCTTCACCAATTCCCGGAACACCTCCAGCCCGCCCGGCGTCCGCACGTCAATGGTGATCCGCTTCTTGGCCCGCTGGAACTCCGGCTGCCCCGCTCCCCGGGACCACGCCGGGATGAAGGCCATCTCGTCCAGCACCTTGTTCGTCTCCACCTTGATGACCTCAGCCCCCAGCGACGCCAGCAGCCTCCCCGTCAGCGGCAGCGCCACGTAGGGCCCCAGCTCCAGCACTCGGACGCCGGCCAGCGCGGTGTTGGCTGCCACTAGATCACCCCCCTCTACTCACCATCAATTCGTTACAGTCTCGTTCCATCCCACCTTTTCGAGCGTACTGGCCGACTCAGGACTCAATTCCTCATAGGGTAAAGTATCGAACCTTCCCCACTTGTGGGCCCCTTCTGCTAATTTAGCTTCCGCAACCTCGAGCGCCAGCACGGGGGCGAACCGCAGATTCTCCCGATAGATTTTCATCATCCCGTTGCTTCCCGAATACTCCGGCAAGTCCTTAATCCAATTTCTCATTTCCAAGGCTTCAGACGTCGATCTAACTAGAATCCACGGAAGCAGTAGGGTCTTTCCGTCCGGAGGTAGTAATAGTGGTACACCATCCATTTGATAAGTGCCATGTTCCAAAACATGGTATTCGTTGACCGTAGCCCGCCATTCTCTTTCGTGAGTCCAATCCAAGGGATAACCTCCGAAGTACGGATTCGGAATCGGTTGGAAATTAACCCATAAGTGTTTGTATTCTTCGGATAACGAGGACAGCAAGGAACCGTCACTATAAATTACCGGTCGGCCCCCATACTCGAACAACCTATCTTTCCGCACCGCTATCCCATATGGTTTGCACCTGCCCGTAAGGGTACCGTAGGATCTAATGAATGCACTGAGAGGCTGCTCACTAAAGCACACCACGGGGCGATTCCCTTCCACAGTATTCCTTGGGGGACGATTGGCCGTCCAGCTCGCCCGAGGAGCAAATGTGGGGATCAAGTATCCGCATTTCAGAATGGTTTTTAGCACCTCAAGAGGGGATCTCCAGGAGCCGTCCTCAAAAGCGGCACGAGTCCAATGTATCAAGTAATCTGTAAGATCTTCCCTCGCTTGTTTGATCCTCAACCAGTCTTGCGGCAACGTCACACCACCTTTCGAAAAACGGTCATCCTGCAACTACTCTTTCACTCAAATCACCCCCTCCTGGCGCAGTTCCTCCAGCTCGCCCTCCGTCAGCCCCAGTTCCCCGCCGTAGATTGCCTCGTTGTCCTGTCCCAGCAGGGGTGCCGACGCCATGGCGGGAGACACCTCGTCGCTGTCGAACACTCCCAGCGGATACTGCACGCTCCCGGTGGATGGGTGTTCCAGCCCGAACCAGAAGTTGCTTTCCTCAAGCTGCGGGTCCGCCAGCAGGTCCGACACCGTGTTGACCGGAATGAACACCAGGTTGCGCCGCTGCCCCTCGTGGAACAGCTCTTCGCTGGTGAAGCGGGTGGTGAAGTCCACCACCAGGGCCGTGATGATGTCGTTGTGGGGCGCCCGGTCCTGGTTCCCACCCCGGTAGGCGTCGTTCAGCACCTCCTCGTTCCTCGTCACCTCGTAGATCCACTCCGCCAGAGTGTCCCACTCCCGGGGCGTGATGATCCCCGCCGAAACCCACCCGTCCGAGCTGGGATACGCCCCCAGCGGAATCACCAGCGTCGACGTCGCCCCCACCCGGGTCACGTTCTCCCCCAGCTGCATCCACGCCAGCGCCGGATGCGCGTCGGTGTAGTAGGTGATGAGGGCTTCGTGGAGGGAAACGTCGATGTGCTGTCCGTCGCCCCCAAGCATGTCCCGGTGGTAGAGCGCCGCCAGGATGGCCGCCGCCGCGTACTGCGCCCCCGGAAAGTGGGACTGGTCGTTCCCCTGCCGCATCGGCGGCCCGTCCGGCTCGCCGGTTATCTGCATAAACCCGCTGGCGGCCAACGCAATCAGGTCGGAGGACTTGTAGTCCTTCCACGGCCCCGTCTGCCCGAAGGGAGTAACCGACGCCATCACCAGACCGGGATTGATCTCCCGCAGCGCCTCGTATCCCAGCCCCAGCGAGTCCATGTATCCCGGGGCGAAGCTCTCCACCACCACGTCCGCCCCTGCCGCCAGCCGCCGGAAAAGCCCCCTGCCCCGCTCGGAGGACAGGTCCAGCGTGACCGACCGCTTGTTGGTGTTATAGAACAGGAAATAGAGGCTTCGTTCACTCCCCGGCTCGTCTCCGGCGAAGGGTCCCTTGTCCCGCGACGGGTCGCCGCCCACCGGTTCCACCCGCACCACGTCCGCCCCGTAGTCCGCCAGCAGCTTGCCGCAGAACACCGCCTCCGGCCCGCTCAGGTCCAGCACCCGGTACGGCGGCAGCAGTCGTCCTTCCTGTGGCATTTGCATCGGCATTGGCGTGCCCGGATTGTAGGCAGTCCCCGCCCCACCGTCAACGGAAACTGGACGCCTGCGGCCACTTGCCTTCCCGCCCAGCCCTTCCTGCCCTCGGACACGGCCCGAATCGTCAGTCGGCCCGCCCGCCTGTGCTAGAATGGGCCATTCCCACTCCATGCAACTCCGGCTCCTGTATTAGACCGCAACTCTTGCCCCCAAGGAGGCACCCCATGCCAGCAGCCAACGGCCCCACCGCCCGTCTCTGCCGGTGGGCGGACGAGACCGGATACCAGGACATCCCCGAAGAGGTCCGCCAGGAGTCGGTCACCCTCCTCTACGACCAGCTGGGAGGGATGATCGCCAGCGCAACCCTGCCCTCCTGCCGGCCAGTCGCCGGCCTGGCGGCCCGTCTCGGCGGCTCCGGCGAGTGCAGCATCGTCGGACTGCCCCTGCGCACGTCGGTCACCAACGCCGCCCTGGCCAACGGCACCATCGCCCACGGAGACGAAGTCGACTCTACCGGACAGCAGGGCACCGGCCACTACGCCGCCACCACCGTTCCCGCCGCCGTGGCCATGGCCCAGCACGTCGGGTCCAGCGGACGGGACTTCATGCGCGCCCTCACCCTCGGCTCCGAGGTCGCCGCCCGCTTCCAGAGCGTGATCGGACACTACGGCACCCGCCCCGAGTTCGTCGGCAGCGTCGGCGGGACCATGGGCGCGGCCGTCAGCGCCGGCCTCCTCCTCGGCCTCAACGAAGACCAGATGGAAAACGCCCTGGCCCTCGCCGCCTCCGGGGCCTGCGGCCTTTCCAGCCACCACCAGGACGACACCCACCAGATCAAGTCCCTGAACCACGGGCGCGCCGCCGAGGCCGCCATCGTCTCCGCCCTGCTCGCCCAGGACGGCTTCCACGGGCCCCGCGAGGTCATGACCACCGAGCACGGCTTCTTCGACGCCTTCCTCGGACTGCCCGGCGCCGGCCACGACGTGATGACCGGACTGGGCGACGAGTACCTGATGCGCGAGGTCGCCTACAAACGCTATCCGGTTGGCGGTCCCGACCAGACCCCCCTCTACGCCTTCCTGCAGCTGATGCGGGCCAACGAGTTTACCGCCGACGACATCGAGCAGATCGAGGTATCCGTTTCCGAGTCCGCCTTCCACACCGTCAAGACCAATCACCACCCCTCCGTCCACATGGAAACGGTCCTGACGCTGGCCTCCGTGTACGGCGACATCACCTTCAACCACATCCACGACCCGTCCTATCTCCAGGACCCCCGCTGCGCGGCCTTCCAGGAACGGGCCCGCATCCTCATCATCCCCCGCGCCGGCCGGGCCAGCCAGGGCGCCCGCCTGGAAATGGGAATCACCGTGCGCACCCGGGACGGAGAGTCCGTCACCCAGGACCTCCGCTATCCCCTGATGACCGAGGATGAGATAAAGCAGAAGTTCCGCACCCTCGTCGGACTCAGGACCAGCCCCGAGCAGGCCCTGGAACTGGAAAACAGTCTCTTGGCGGTGGAAGAGTCGGACAACGTCGCCCCCCTCTTCCAGCAACTGGAAATCGCGGAGGGGTAACCCCAAAGTTGACGGGACCCGAATGGGTCCCGTCAAGAGGTTCAGACCGCTGGATTCGTGTGTCTCACCGGGTTGCGTCTGGCTTGAAACCCGAACCTCTCAGGTTCCCCTGGACGAGAGGTACATCAGCCCGGTGAACACGGCTGCGGCCAACGCACTTCCAAATGGTGAGCAATGCGGCGGTGATTACGGCAACCCGTTTGACCAGCCACCAAGCCCCCTCCACCCGGGCCGCCTGCCCCTCCAAGCGTCCCAACCGTTCCTTTACGTCGCCAACATCACTCTCCAAGGCCGCGATCCGATCATCGTCAGGCGACATCGCTTGTCGCCTTGTCCAGGCTGTTCATCCAATCCACGAACTCCTGTATGCTCTTGGCCGTAGGAAAGCTCACATCCACCGACCGGACGACCAGCTCGATGGATTCCGCTCCGAATTGCTTCTTCACCACGTTTTCGAGGCTGTTCAGCGCCTTCTCCGGGCTGTCCCCACGACCCGACGCGTCGTGGGTCAAGGCCCTGGCATACCACATCTTGCCGTTGTTGCTGTTCCTGACGCTGACTGGAACCAGTTGCACCATCATGTCGCCCCCTCGCGTCCCGCGCCATTCCGCTTGTGGAAACCCATGATACCGGTGGGCTGACCCCTTGTCAGCCTCCGCCCCGCCTCAGTCCTTCCCGCCAGCGCCCCTAATCGTCGCCGCTGGCCTGCGGAGAAGGCTCAGGCGCTTCCCGCCGGATGGATACCGGCACCCGCTGGAAGATGGCCACCGCCGCTCCCGCCAGCACGATCCACACTACGATCATTGCCGCCGCCCGGAATCCCTGCTGGTAGTAGGGCTGGGCATCCACCGCTGACATCATCTCCACCGTGGCGGGAAGGCTGATTCCCAGCACCATCGCCGCCAGCGTCGTCCCCACCGTGTGCCCCATCTGCCGCGTCGTCTCCAGCATCCCCGAGGCAAAGCTCCGGTTCTCCGGCAGCGTGTTCATCACCAGCGCGTTGTAGGGGGAGATGAACAACGCCGTCCCCACCGACGCCGGCAGCAGCAGCATCGGCAGCCCCCAGATCGGCACCCGCGCGGCGAACAGCGCGATCCCCGCAATCCCCGTCGCCACCAGCACCAGGGACACGGGTCCCAGCCACCGGGGGTTGTAACGGTCGTAGATCAGTCCGGCCAGGGGCGGGATCCACAGCCCGAAGCTCTGGTGGCACAGCAGCACCGTGGAAACAACAATGGGCGAGTATCCCAGCCCGTCCTCCACCACTATCGGCACCAGCGTGAACACCGTCAGCATCGACAGGTGGAACGTGGTGTTGCTGAACAGGGCCATCGAAAAATACTTGCGCCGGAAGTACCGGAAGTCGAGGAAGGGCTCCCGGCTCATCGATTGCACCACGAAGAACAGCCCGAACAGGGCCAGGGTCAGCAGGTGCATCGGAATGTGGTATCCCCGCGCCTCCGGCGTCGTGAACGACTCCGCCCCGTCATGCAGGTGCGAACCGGACAGCACGAACACCGCCAGGGTCGCCACCAGCAGCGCTGCGCTGGTGTAGTTGATGTTCACTCCCGCCCGCTCTTCCGCGCTCTGCCTCTCCCGGTGCTTCAATATCGGATAGCTGAAACGAAGCGCCACCAGCCCGATCACCACCGCCAGCACGAACACCAACCGCCAGTTGAACCACTCGAGGAACGCCCCGTACAGCACCACCCCCAGCAGCGTACCGATACGTGACGCCGTCACCGGAACGGCAAAGGCCCTTCCCCGCTCGTTCGGCTCGAAGACCATCGCCAGCATCGCGTTCCCGTTGGCCGTGATCAGCGCCCCGCCGAACCCGCCAATTCCGCTCCAGATGATCAGCTGCAACAGGCTCTGGGACGTCACCGCCAGCAGATTTCCAACGGTCATCACCACCAGTCCAGTGAAGAACACCTGGATATGCCCGTACTTCTCCCCCAGCCTCGCCGACAGGAAGACGGTGCTCCCCAGCACCAGCAGCCGGATGATCACCGACCACGACGCATCGTCCACGTCGGTGCCGAAGTAGTCGGCCACCGAGGGGATGGTCAGCGTGATGGGGATGAAGGTGGACTGGACCAGCAGGTGTCCGAAGGCCAGCGCGAAGAGGGTCGCCTTCCGCTGCTCGGAAGACCCCAGTTCCTTGAAGTCGCCGACGAAGTTCAGCCGGCGGACAATCAGGGTCAATGCGTACAAGGTTTAATCACCCGCTTTCGGGAAGGTGCGCACCATGTTAACCCGCCCCCTGCCTTTCCACAACCAACCCCAACTCAGGGGGTTTGGGGGATGAATCCCCCAACGTAGTCCACCACACCGGACCCATCACCCCGCCACCGCCACCGCCTCCCGCCGCTCCGGCCGCCGCGCCAGCAGCATCAGGCACATCGCCATCCCCTGCACCACCGCGGAGAACACAATCAGGATGGTATAGTTCCCCGTCACGTCGTAGACCACCGGCCCCACTATCTGCCCCAGTCCCAGCCCGCCGGCCTCGAAGGGACGCATTGCTCCCGCGATGGCTCCATAGGAGTTGCGTCCGAAATAGTCGGCCAGCACCATGTACAGCAGCACTTCCAGCGCGCTGTGGAACAGCCCCCAGAACACCCCGAAGGTGTACGCCGCCGCCAGCGAATCCACCTCCAGCAATGCCAGCGTCGCCACCGCCGCCACCGCCATCGCACCCACGATGCACCAGCGCGGCGTCAGCTTCCCCGCCACCTGCCCCCACACCAGGCTGCTCAGTGCCAGGAAGGTGCTCACGCTCAGCACCCCCGCCGCCTGCGGAGTCGTCAGTCCCGCGAACTCGTGCAGGTAGGGCACCAGGCTGAACCCCAGACCCGAACTGCCGGTCACGTTCAGGAATGCCACCATCGAGACCATCCAGAAGGCCCTGGTCCGCATCGCCTCCCGGGACGTCCAGCTCACCTCCGTCGCCGCCTGCACCGCCGTTCCCCTGCTCGGACCGTGTCCTCCCCGTCCCGGCGAAACGGTCTCGGATGCACCCACAGAGGGCGAGGCCCGCGCCCCGTCGGGCAGCAGCCCGATATCCTCCGGCCGCCGCCGCATGATGATGAGCATGGGAATGGCCAGGAACAGGCTGGCAAATCCCAGCATCCGGAAGGCCGTCCGCCAGTCCGCCAGCAGCGCAATCACGGAAAACGCCTGGATGATCAGCGCGCCGCTGATGGGGCGGTAGACGCCGGTTATCGCCAGCGCGAGGTTGCGGCGCCGGTTGAAGAAATTCACGGCCATCGTGCGCGGCACCACCCCGATCAGGAAGGGCTGGCTCACCGCCCTGCCGATGACCGACGCCAGGAAGAACTGCCACGCCGCAGTTACCCCTCCGATGGTCACCAGCGACAGACCCAGCACAATCACCCCGATGGGCATCAGCCAACGGGGCCCGTACCGGTCCGCCAGCCGCCCGGCGAAAGGAGCGAAGACCCCCGACATCCACACCCCGCAGCTCGATGCCAGCCCGATGCTGGTGCGGGGCCAGTTGGTGTCCTCCAGGATGTAGCTCTGCACACCTCCCAACACCACTCCCGCCACCGCCGTAGCCACGAAGGCGCCGGTGCCCGAAAGCCCGAGCACCAGCCAGCCATAGTAAAAGGGAGTGTTGGGACGCCAGTTCAGCAGCCCCCGCCGGCCAGCGCCCTCAGACAAGTTGCCCCACCTTGGCGCGAACGAGGCGGGCGTTTGGACAGGAGAAAAGAGAGGAGGCCATAGGTCTGCCCCTTATATCAGACCACTCGCGCCGGAACAAGCGGCGCAGGATACAATAGGCAAGCCTCTTCTGGTAACATGACCCTATGATTGGAAAGAAGCCGACCAGCGCCCTTGGACTAGTTATCCAACTTGGGTGCGAAGGAGGCGACCGCTCAGATCAGAAAGGAGACCCTTGGTCGTGACCGTCCAACCCGTACCCCCTCTTCCCGACCCAGTTGAACCCGGCCAACAGACCTCCGAACACCGCCGGGCCATCAGCCGCCGGTTCATCATCCAGGCCCGCAACGAGTTGACGCAGAGCAACCGCTTGCAGGCCGGGGAAAAGGCTTGGGGGGCGATCGCCCAGCTCTTCAAGATCGTGGGCCAGGAACGGGGCTGGCGGCACCATTCCCACCGCCAACTGGATAGTATCGGGCGTCATATCCGGGCCGAGTACCCGAACTTGTCGTCCCAATCCCTGGCAGACGCGCTATCTGACGCCTACCATGTCGGTCACGAGAATTTCTACGAGAACCAATATGATCTGGACGAAATCGAGGCATTGGTGGACGCCGTGGAACGGCAGCTTCCAGCCCTGGAGCGGCTGGCGACGGAAGCCTCCCTGCACCCACGCCCATTCGAAATAGAGTCCATAGGACAACGCCGCCGTCTCCGGGAAATCACCGGAAACCACTCGTTGGATATCGGGGATAAGTCCGGCGTTGGGTTTTCCCTGCTGCATTCGTCCGTCTCCGACGGTGATATGCCAGGTTGACACGCCCCATCCCCCATGTCGTGAAGCCCCCGGACCGGTGATCCCACCGGTCCAGCCCAAACCCCCAACGCGCTAAAGGAGCACACCATGCTGGTAGTCGACGGACAGGTCCACATCTGGTCCCAGGGACTCCCCACCAACCCGGCCCACCGCCAGATAACCTCCTACTCCAAGGAGGACCTCCTGGCCGAAATGGACGCCGGAGGCGTCAACGCCGCCCTGATCCACCCCCCCGGCTGGGATCCCAACTCCGGGCAGGTCGCTCTCGACGCCGCCCGCGAGCACCCCAACCGCCTCGGCATCCTGGGCAACTTCCCCCTCGACCGCCCCGAGAGCCGCGACCTCGTACCGACGTGGAAGGACCAGCCGGGTATGCTCGGCCTGCGCTTCACCTTCCAACAGGCCCACCAGCAGACCTGGCTCACCGACGGCACCATGGACTGGCTCTGGCCCGCCGTCGCCGACGCCAACATCCCCGTCGCCCTGGCCGCCGGCAACTTCCTGCCCTCCGTGGGACAGGTGGCCGAGCGGCACCCCGGGGTCAAACTCATCATCGACCACTTCGGGCGTGCCGGCGGAGGCACCCAGTCCGAGGGCGTCTGGGACAGCCTTCCCCAGCTTCTGGAACTGGCCCGCCATCCCAACGTCGCCGTCAAGACCACCGGCGGCCCCAGCTACTCCGCCGAAGATTACCCCTACGCCGACATCCACGGCCACATCCGGCGGATCTACGACGCCTTCGGGCCGGACCGCATGTTCTGGGGCACCGACATCACCCGCATGCCCTGCCCCTGGGCCCAATGCGTCTCCCTATTCACCGAGGAGCTGGACTGGCTTCCCGAGGCCGACAAGGAGCTCATAATGGGCCGCGCCATCTGTAATTGGATCGGCTGGGACATTTCCGAGTAACGCCTGCGGGGAGCATCCAGTCGGTGCCCACCCTGGGCCGGAGCGAGCGGGCGCTGATTGGACAAGTTACTTTACAGCGCCCGCGAGCGTTACAGAAAGAGAGTCCCCGGCCCACCCTGGGCCGGAGCGAGCGGGCGCTGATTGGACAAGTTACCTTACAGCGCCCGCGAGCGTTACAGAAAGAGAGTCCCCAGCCGACCGGCCGGAGCGAGCGGGCGCTGATTAGACAAGTTACCTTGCAGCCCCCGCGAGCGCTTTAGAGAGGGAAAAGATGAGGACCATCGACATTCACGCCCACCTGGCCCCCCAATGCCTCTGGCAAGCCATTGACGGCGGCGGGGAATGGTACGGGATGCACTACCAGTCCGGCGACCGGGACACCCTGGTCACCCGCCCCGGAAGGGCCGGCCGCGTCTCCCCCAAGGCCAAATTCACCCCGGAGCAGCGCCTAACGGACATGGACCAGTCCGGCACCGACGTCCAGATCGTCTCCATCCAGGCCCAGGTCATGGGATACCACCTGCCCTCCGACGCCGGACTCTCCCACGCCCGCGAGTTCAACGACGAGGTCGCCGGCATGGCCCGCCAGTGGCCGGAGCGGTTCGCGGGGATGGCCACCCTGCCCATGCAGGACGTGGACGCCGCCATCGCCGAGCTGGACCGGGCGGTAAACACCCTGGGCCTCAAGGGAGCCGAGCTGGACACGGAGGTCAACGGCAAGAACTGGGACGAGCCCGAGTTCCTGCCCCTGTTCAAGGCCGCCGAGTCCATGGGCGCGGTCCTCTTCTACCATCCCCAGCCCCAGCACAACATGATGGTCGACCGCATCGAGCGATACTCGCTGCCCAACAGCATCGGCGTTCCCATGGAGGACGCCCTCATCACCGCCACCCTCATCCTCGGCGGCATCCTCGACAAGTGCCCCGACCTCAAAGTCTGCATCGCCCACGGCGGCGGCCCCGCCTGCGTCCTGATGAACCGCATCGATCGTGGCTGGGCAGAGCGGCGGCAGGGACAGGTCATCGCCAACCCGCCCAGCACCTACCAGCGCAAGCTCTACTATGACTGCATCACCATGAGTGAACCCGCCCTGCGCTTCCTCATCGACACCGTCGGCGCTGATCGTGTAGTCCTGGGCAGCGACTGGCCCTTCGTCACCTGGGACCCCTCCCCCGCCGGCTGGATCCAAAGCCTCCAATCCCTCACCGACGCGGAAAAGGAACTAATCCTGGGGAAGAACCTGGAGGCGCTGCTGGGGATTTAGCCGCTTTTTTTCCAGGGGGTTTGGGGGATGCATCCCCCAACGTACCCCATCAAACCCCCCCTCCCCCGTTCTGCTAAAATGCCCCCAACCCGCCCCCGACTTCACGCGGAGAAATCGGCCCCACCCCCCAGCGCCCTTGGACAAGTTACCCCCGTTTGGCGCGAAAGGGGTGGGCCTTAGAAGGAGGCTCCACCCATGCAGCTAGGCTTGTTCTACCAGATCCAGGTCCCCAAGCCATGGAACGACCAGAGTGAGGCCCAGCGCTACCACGAGATGCTGGAAGAAGTGACCTACGCCGAGGAAATCGGCATGACCAGCGTCTGGTTCGTCGAGCACCACTTCCGCTCCGAATGGTCCCACTCCAGCGCCCCCGACATCACCCTCGCCGCCATCAGCCAGCGCACCGAGAAAATGCGCCTCGGAATCGCCGTCGTCCTCGTCCCCCTGCACCATCCCCTCAACATCGCCTCCCGCATGGCCACCCTGGACGTCGTCAGCAACGGCCGCGTCGACCTGGGCATCGGACGCTCCGGCTACCCCTACCAGATGCAGCCCTACGGCTCTGACCTCAAGGACGTCTCCGGTATGGTCGAGGAGTACCTCAAGGTCATCCCCGGCGCCTGGACTGAGGAGGAGTTCTCCTTCGAGGGCGAGTACTACCACATCCCGCCCCGCGAGGTCATCCCCAAGCCCGTCCAGAAGCCCCACCCGCCCATCTGGCAGGCCTGCAGCCAGGACGACACTGCCCGGAAGGTCGGCGAGCAGGGCCTCGGTTGTCTCGCCCAGACCAGCGTCGGCCCCGAGCGCGCCGAGCAGATCATCCGCATCTACAAGGAGGCCATCAAGGACCCCCAGCCCGTCACCAAGCTGGTCTACGACCGGGTGGCCGGCAACACCGTCGCCCTCTGCGCCGAGAACCGCCAGAAGGCCCGGGAGCGGGGCGCCGAGCTCATCGACTGGTACCGCTACCAGCAGCGCCTCCGCGACGCCAAGGTCTGGCAGGGCTACGACCCGAACAAGGTGCCCGAGGACTACAAGTGGCACTACCAGCGTTCCCAGGGAGACACCGTCCGCCGCGACGAGACCTCCTCCATCGACCTCGTCAACGACGGCGGCCGCTTCTGCATCGGCAACCCCGACGACTGCATCGAGTACATCGAGAAGTACGAGGCCATGGGCGTCGACGAGATGATGCCCCTCTTCCAGGTCGGCCCCGTCAGCCACGAGGAGGTCATGGAGTCGCTCCGCCTCTTCGGCAAGTATGTCGTCCCCCATTTCGCCGCCAAGGAGAAGAAGGCCGCTGCCGCCGCTGCCGGCAACTAGCCACACCGTTTCAGGCACCCCTCTGGACAAACCACCGGCCCCCGGACATGTCCGGGGGCCGTCTCGTCAATCCAATTGCGATGGCTCAACCCCCAGCACAAAGGGGGTTGGGGGATTCATACCCCAACGCGACCCTGTCCAGCCGGGATCACCACTCCTACGCGAACTCCCGCGTCACGACGTCCTCGTAGGACTGGTGTTCCCGCACCAGCCCCGCCCCCATCAGCGCTTCCTGCAGCCGCTCAAACTCCGGCTGCTCCAGGGCCGGATTCACCGGCCACGTCCCTTGCTCCTTCAGCCTCCCCACCGACCCGGCCAGAAGCTCCACCGGCACGTCCGGGAAAAACTCGGCGATGGCCCCCGCGATCTTCGCCGGATCGCTGGCCTGGATCCACCCCAACGCTCGGGAAAATCCCTGCGTGAACCGCCGCACGGTGTCCCCCTGTCCTGACAGGAACTCCCGAGTCGCCGCGAAGGAGCTGTAAGCCATGTGGCCGTTCACCATCCCCAGCGCCACCGCCATGTGACCCGCTCCCTCGGAAACCAGCCGTCCCGCCGCCGGCTCTGGCAAGTGGATGAAGTCCGCCCTTCCCTCCCGGAAGGCATCCACCGCGTCGTCCAGCGGCAGCCCCATCATCAGGTTCAGGTCCGACGGATCAACCCCGTTGTTCCGCATCGCATACTGCAGCGACGCCCACGGCATCGGCGAGAACCCCACCGGGATCACCGACGCTCCCCGCAGCGACTCCCAGGAAAACTCATCCTGCGGCTCCCGCTCCAGGATGAAAAACCCGTCCCGGGCGTTTATCTCCGCAAAGTGCAGCGGCGTCGTCTCCGCCCCCCAGTCCAGCGCGATGATGCACCGCATTATCCCGCTCTGCACGATATCCGCCGCCCCGTTCTTCAGCGCGCTCAGCGGATGCGGGAACTGCGGCGGACAGGTGGAAAAACTCACGTCCAGCCCCTCCTCCCGCAGGAACCCACCGGCCACCGACACCAGGATCGGAGTGTAGAACACCGTCCTGAACGTCTCCATCAGCCGCAAGGGAATCGGCCCGCTTTGTCTTGCCTGCATTCTTTCTCCTTCAACGACCGTGGATTGACCGCAGATTGGATCTAGACCCGGCCGTTCGAATCAAGCCATAACCATCGCCGGTCCCGGACTGATCACCAACCCCTCAATCTGCGTTTCCGGCCCCGCCAGGTCATTATCGCCAGTGAACCCGCGATTATCACCACGGGAGCCACCAGGAAAACTAATATCATCGCGGCGTCCACCCTGACCGGGTCGGACAAGACCACGCTTGCCGGAAATATGGAAAATGGCACCTTTGGCCCTCGCTGGTACCAGCCGGTATCGCCCGTTGGAATCAGGATAGTCGGCCCTCCATCACGGTGTCCAGACCCGTCCTGTCCCGGTCTCACCCTATCCAAAATTTGACGCCGGCTACATGATATGAGAAAATGATAAACAGTATCGTTAAATCTGCCGTTAGAAACCAGCATGGCTTCCCTCATGGAATTGACAGCATGACAACCGCACGCGCCGTGTGGACCAGCCAGGGTCTCCAGCAGTTGGTCAAACGTGAACTCGGCGACTGCCACCTGGTCGTGGTCTCCAACCGACAGCCCTACATCTACAAGCTCCTCGACGGGCAGGTCAGCTACGAGATGCCCGCCGGAGGACTCACCAACGCCATCGACCCCCTCATGCAGTCCTGCGGCGGCACCTGGATCGCCCACGGCGGCGGCACCGGCGACCGGCTCGTCGTCGAGTCGGGCAACAAGGTCATGGTCCCGCCCCACGACCCCAGCTACACCCTCCGCCTCCTCTGGCTCACCGAGGAAGAAGAACAGGGCTACTACTACGGCTTCTCCAACAACGCCCTTTGGCCCCTCTGCCACAACGCCTACACCGAACCCCAGTTCCGCTCCCGTGACTGGCAGGCCTACCGCCGGGTCAACGAGCTTTTCGCCCAACAGGTCCTTGACGAGGTCGGCAACCGCCCCGCCGTCGTGTTCACCCAGGACTACCACCTCGCCCTCCTTTCCAACCTCCTCAAGGACTCCAACCCCGACATCATCACCGGACAGTTCTGGCACATCCCCTGGCCCAATCCCGACATTTTCCGCATCTGCCCCTGGCAGGACGAAATCCTGGAAGGAGTCCTGGGCAACGATGTCCTCGGCTTCCACATCGGCGAGCACTCCAACAACTTCGTCGAGACCGTCGCCCGCAGCCTCGACGCCCGGGTCGACCGCGATTACAGCCTGGTCAATTTCCGGGGCGGCACCACCCTCGTCCGTCCCTTCCCCATCAGCGTCGACTTCGACGAAATCGAGCGCGAGTCCCGCTCCGCCGCCGTCACCCGGGAAATGGATGCCCTCACCGAGGAGCTTGGGCTGGAAGGTCTCATCGTCGGTCTCGGCATCGACCGCATCGACTACACCAAGGGCATCCCCCACCGCTTCCGCGCCATCGGACGCTTCTTCCAGAAGTACCCCCAGTACCGGGAAAAGGTCGTCTTCGTCCAGGCCGGCGTCATGAGCCGCACCGACATCGACGCCTACCAGCGCCTTGCCGAGCAGGTCGATGATCTCCTGGAGGAAATCAACTCCCGCTTCGCCACCGCCGGTTGGAAGCCCATCATCTACCTGCCCACCGACCTCCCCAGCACCAAGCTCATGGCCCTGCGCCGCCTCGCCCAATTCTGCGTCGTCAGCTCCCTCCACGACGGCATGAACCTCGTCGCCAAGGAGTATGTCGCCAGCCGCTTCGACGAGGACGGCGTCCTCATCCTCAGCCCCTTCGCCGGGGCCGCCCTCGAGCTGACCCAGGCCCTCATCGTCAACCCCTACGCCACCGACGATTTCGCCGACAACATCCTCCACGCCGTGACCATGCCCCTGGAAGACCGGCAAATGCGGATGCGCCGTATGCGCGCCACCGTGCGCGAGAACAACATCTACAAGTGGGCTGCCCAGCTCCTGGTGCAGATGCTCCAACTCAACCGCCGCGGCCGCTTCTCCGGCGCGGAACCCGCCCTCTCCTCCGCGGATTAGACCCCCGGGCAAGCCCTCTGGTGCCCCACCTCCTCAACATCTGGCCCAGCATCGCTCCCCGTCTTGCCGCCGCGCCCCGGGTACTGCTCCTGTCGGACTATGACGGCACCCTCAGCCCCATCGCCGCCCGCCCCGACCTGGCGGTCCTTCCTCCCGAAACCCGGCAGGCCCTCGCCGGCCTGGCCGCCCACCCCGGCTTCCGCGTCGGCATCGTCAGCGGGCGCAGCCTCTCCGACCTGCGGGAAAGGGTCAACCTCCCCGGCATCATCTACGCCGGAAATCACGGCCTGGAAATCACCTTCCCGGCGGTCCCCTTGGCAAAAGCCTTCTTCCCGGAAAACTCCTTCACCCACCCCCGGGCCGCCCGCCTCCGCCCCGTCCTCCAGCAAGCCGCCGAAGCCCTGCAAAAGCGCCTTCACCGTCACCGGGGAGTCATCGTCGAGGACAAGGGCCTCTCCCTCAGCGTCCACTACCGTCAGGCTTCCCCTGAATCCATTCCCGAAATCCAGTGCGCGTTCGATGAAGTCATCTCCGCCGCCCCGCCGGAGGACATCCGGGTCACCCATGGGAAAATGGTCCTGGAAGTCCGCCCCAACATCCAATGGGGCAAGGGCCAGGCCATCGAGAAAATCCTGGAAACCTCCGGCCAGGACGCCCTTCCCATCTTCTTCGGCGACGACCTCACCGACGAGGAT
The DNA here is from genome assembly GCA_951812535.1 of uncultured Dehalococcoidia bacterium. GTDB lineage: Bacteria > Chloroflexota > Dehalococcoidia > Lucifugimonadales > UBA3495 > CATOSK01. The sequence goes on from CATOSK010000006.1 coordinate 466,441, forward strand.
GGGTTCGAAGTGGTCCAGAACGCCGATGGCATCGCCGTGTTCGTCGGCCCCGCCCGCCAGCCCACCCGGGCCGCCTACCGCGTCGACTCCCCCCGGGAGGTCGCCGAAACCCTGCGCCTGCTCCGCGCATGATTCCCCCGGGAATAACCCCGCTCCCGGCATTCCCTGCTGCACTACATCACTCCCGGGTAGCGTTGCAATTCAAGTGGTCTCGTGCCTTCCCCACCACCCTTTTCTCCGTCATCCCTGCGCAGGCCTGCCCCCGCGTAGGCGGGGAGCCAGACCTCCATCCGCCTCCAGAGTCACAGTCAATATGAGAGCGTACACTTGTCCTCACACATTCTCTTACAACGGTGAATCGATGGGGAATCCATCAGGCTGCTTAGCTTACGCTTGGTCAAAATTCGGCCTGGATATCCCGAGGTCTCTCCTGATTCGGTGGATGGTTCCCATGGCCAAATCGCGATTGCTGTGCCTGGGAACGATGGCACGCCGTCCATTGGCAGGGTTTACCCACATTTCGTGGGAGCCATCGGCCTGACGACGGAACCTGCACCCCATGTTCTCCAATTTCGTGCGTAGTCCCCGTTCGTGCGTAGTTCCCGGTAGGTCATACTGTAGCTGTCAATGTTCCCTCGGGACTGCACAAGGGAGTAAGCTCCGGTGGAAGCTCTTGCCCATCTTCCATGCAAACTTCGATAATCGTTTGTGCTACCGTCAACAGGCTCTTGAGCGTTTCTTCCGGACTATCGCCCCAGGCCACACAACCCTGAAGGACCGGAACCTCCCCTTGGTACATCCATCCTTGGTCTTCCGTAGGCTCGTGTAGCACGTAATTCAGCTGGTAGATGTCCATATTTCCTTCTCCGGTGCGACTGCCCCTTTTACGAAATATTTCCATTTTGCTCTGCTTGAGACTTTTGGTCAAAGGAAACGCACTCAACGGACTGGTACCAGCCCGCACCCAGACCTATCATCCGGCCTTCCCGTTTGCGGCAAGTTTCACAATCCCCGCCGTTGTGCTAGAATGCGTCAACTTTTCCCGTCTCCCGTACGCCCTCCGTCGGGCCGCACCGTGTTCCTCGCCAGGGGTTGCGCCCGGGCAAGTGCAAGGCCGTAGATGATAAAAGTTGTAACCTTCGACTTCTACAACACGCTGGTCAAATTCTGGCCCCCGCTGGAGCAGATCCAGCAGGCGGCGTGTCAGGAGTTCGGGTTGAACGTCTCCGAGGAAGGCATCACCCGGGGCTACGCCGTGGCCGATGTCTTCTTCAACAGCGAGAACGCCCGGCTTCCCCTCACCCTCCGCACCGACTCCCAACGCCTCGAGTTCTTCACCGTCTACGAGCAGATGATCCTCCAGGAGGCCGGCCTCGGCGTCTCCCTAGACCTCGCCCGACAGGTCTGGCAGATGGCCTCCGCCGTCCCCAAGGAGTTCACCCCCTTCGAGGACACCGCCGGAGCCCTCGCCGAGATCCATGACAACGGCTACCAGATCGGCATCCTTTCCAACCTCCGCCGCAACATGGACGAGCTCTGCGACCGACTCGGATTGAGCCGGTACCTCGATTTCGTCCTCAGCCCCGCCGACGCCGGCGCCGAAAAGCCCGCCCCTCCCATCTTCCACGCCGCCCTCAGGCGCGCCACCGCCCAGCCGGAAGAGGCCGTCCACGTCGGAGACCAGCACAAGGCCGATGTCCTCGGCGCCCGTTCCGTCGGAATGCACGCCGTCCTCCTCGACCGGGGCGGTTACCACTCCGACGTCAACGACTGCACCAGGATAGCATCCCTGGACGAGCTGCCCCCCGTCCTCGCCGGCGCACCCCAGTCCCTCAACTCCTACCGGCAGGGCTAACCCCTCTTCCCATCCTCTCCAGCACAACCGGACACCCGGGCAGAACCCAACGTCTCCATCGGCCAATACAGGAGCCGCCATGACCCAGCCCCTCCACCTCGAACGCGACCCCGCCGAACCCGTCAAGGTAATCGTCTGGTACGACTACATTTGACCCTGGTGCTACGTCGGCCTGGAGCGGGTCGACAAGTTGTCCCAGGATTACAACATCTCGGTAGTAGGCCAGGCCTACCTCCTGCGCCCCGACACCCCCAAGGAGGGCATCGTCCGCCAGCCCCGTCCCGGCGAGACGGAAGACCTCCTCAGCGAACCCCTGCGCAGCCAGGCTGGTGATGCCAACCTCATAATGCGTCCGCCCCCGGTCACCCCCAACACCTTGCACATCCTCGAGGCCACCGAATACGCCCAGCAGCAGGGCAAGTTCATGGAGTTCCACCACGCCGCCTACAAGGCCTACTGGGAAGACCGCAAGGACCTGGGGGACCTCGCCGTCATCGAGGAAGTCGCCGACTCCGTCTCCCTCAACTCCGCCGAGTTGCTCCACCACCTTGAGACGAGCCAACACACCGAAACCGTCATGAACCAGTACCAGCAGGCCCTCCAGTACGGCATACGCGGAATCCCCACCTTCGTCGTGGGCAACCTCCTCTTCACCGGCGCCCACCCCTACGAAATCTTCCAGTCCGCCATGAAAAAAGTCCTGGAGGAGTAATCCTTCCGCACCAAGAATTGGCTTGAATGGCCCGGAACGCCACGTTCCGGGTCAATTTTCTCCCCGGAGGCCCCAAATGCCCATCGAACCCAAGGACCTCGTCGCCAACCCGGAAACAACCCCCTTCTCCCGCCTCAAGTACCTCGTCCGCCAGTCCGACGATGACGTCACCCGCTTCATGAACCAGCTCTTCAACCTCGCCACCGTCGCCAAGGAAGAGGACGACTGGCAGCCCGTCGACCAGTTCCTCAACCGCTGGGAGGACATCCTCACCGACCGGCTCGCCCTGCCCATGGCCTTCGATTCCGCGCCCTGGACGCCTTTCACCAAGCCCCTGGCCGACGCCAGGATTGCCGTCCTCACCACCGGAGGCATCCACACCAGTGACCAGGAACCCTTTGACGTCGACGGCGACTGGTCCTACCGGGAAATCCCCCTGGACACCCCCTTGGAAGACTTCCGCGTCTCCCACTCCCACTACGACACCAACGGCGTCGCCGCAGACGTGGACGCCGTCCTGCCCATTCACCGCCTCCGCGACCTGGCCGCCGAGGGCATCATCGGACAGGCCCAGGACCCCACCTTCAGCTTCATGGGCTTCATTCCCGACGTCGCCGGACTCATGGAGGTCAGCGCCCCCGAGGTCGCCGGACGCCTCAAGGACGACGGCGTGGATGGAGTCGTCATCGGAACCACTTGACCCCGCTGCCATCAGTCCGGTGGACTGATCGCCCGCACCATCGAAGCCGCCGGAATCCCCACCGTCGTCGTCATGGTCGACCGTCAGAAGGCCGCCACCATGTCCGTCCCCCGCGGCCTCATCCTCCGCTTCCCCTTCGGCCGTCCCTTCGGCGCTCCCGGCAGCCCTGACCAGCATCGCATCGTCCTTGAGGACGCTCTGGAAGTCCTCAGCACCGCCTCCCAGCCCGGCCACATCGTCTCCTCCCCCTACCGCTGGCGCCGCGAAGACTACGCCGCCATCCTCGCCCAACGCCACGGAAAATAACCCCAGGGGCTGAGTCAGCCCTCAGCATCCCCTTTCAATACAGGGGGCTTGGGGGATGCATCCCCCAACGTACCCCGGCCCGTCGCCGCTGAAAAATACCACCATGCAGATGCCGCACCGCGACACCCATCCTTGCTGTATTCAACAATTGCGAGTGTAACGCTCTTGCATCCGGCCCGGCCCTTTGCTCAAAGCCTGAGCAGGTTTACCGGCGTCAGCCGTCCGTTCACCGGATCCACTGCCAGGAGAGCGTCCTCCAACGCGATTACCCCCAGCAGGCAGGGCTCACCCTCTTCTCCAAATATGACCGGTGTGGGAAACTCCTTCCCCTCCAGCCTTATAGTGGTCCTTCCCACGTCAGTTGGGACAACCCTTCCGTCAGCCAGCTCCGACAGGGCTGAACGCTCCACCGGCACTTCCAGCCGTTCCAGAAGTTCTCTGGGAACTGTCGTGAAGGTTGAGCCGGTGTCCACCGTTACTTCCAGTTGTTCAAACCTGTTCCCTTGGGGGTCTCCCACTCCAATGCTTATCTGTACCCTTCCCATTCTTCCTACGCAGGATCCGGCATCCTTCGCTTTTGCAACCTTCGTCGAGATGTGGGAGGTTTGGCATCCCGCGTCTCGTCAGTTCTCTTCTCAGATTATAGGTTCTTGGGCATCATGTTCAACCGGCGACCGTCAGCGTCCTGCCCCCAACCCTTCGTCGTCCCTGCGCAGGCAGAGCCAGCCCCGCGTAGGATACGGAGTCTCCCAGGGCTCTTGGACAAGTTGCCTATGAAGGGCGCGAAAGCGGCGGCCCTCCAACCACGGGAATCCACACCTCCCATAAAGGGGGGTTGGGGGATGAATCCCCCAACGTTCCCCGTCCTCCGCCTACATTCCGGTTGTCCGCCTCCCGGCCCTGTGCTAATATGGCCGGGCGGATTGTTACGAAATTCACGCACTCCCCACGCATGTTTTCAGCAGGTGGCCGGTGCCCCCAGCCTTTAGCCCCCGCGGAGGCGGGGGGAGCCAATCGGGATTCCAGGGCCAGCGGCCCCGGAGGGGACAGAGGTGGATTCTTTTAGGGAACGCATCACCACCGCCGTCAACAACCAGCCCCAGCCCACCGTCACCGTCCTTTCCTCCCTGCTCGCCGTGGAGGACGCCATCGGCTACATCCCTCAGGAAGCCGTCGCCGCCGTCGCTAACCGGACCGGCGCTTCCATCAACGACGTCTGGGCCGTTGCCTCCTTCTACCCCAACTTCCGCTTCACCCCTCCCTGCGAGCACCGCCTCGAAATCTGCTGGGGCCCCTCCTGCCACCTGTCCGGCGCCATGCCCGTCATCGCCGCCGCCCAGGATGCCCTGAACATGGACGGCGAGGGGGACACCCCCGACGGACGCCTGTCCCTGCGCTACAACACCTGCCTCGGAGCCTGCGCCCAGGCCCCTGTCATCGCCGTCGACCACCACCTCATGGGCCGCCAGACTCCCGACTCGGTCCGGACTGTCATCTCGGAAGCCCTGCCGTGAGCTTCGCCGATATCGCCGCCGAGGCATCCCGCCGCTGGCCCCAGCGGGCCATTGAGGATGTCGCCGCCAACGGCCCCGGAGGCGAAACATTCGCCCTGACCGCCGGTTCCGCCCCTTGGATCCGGGTCGGAACCGCCCTCTGCGGCAAGGCCGCCGGGGCCGACGCCGTCATTGACGCCATCAAGGACGTCCTCGCCCGCAACACCATAACCTCCGCCCGCATCAGCGAGGTCGGGTGCTTCGGCCTCTGCTTTGCCGAGCCCCTCGTCGACATCCAGCTTCCCAACGGGCCCCGCGTCTTCTACGGCAACGTCACACCCGAAACCGCCGAGCAGATTATCGTCAGCCACCTCGCCAACGCCACCCCTGCCGTGGACCTTGCCCTCGGCACCCAGGGCGGCTCCGTCCCGGGCATCCCCGACATCTCCCAGCACCCCATGAAGCGGAACGAGACCCGCATCGCCCTCCGCAACGCGGGCACCATCGACCCCGGGGACATCTACCAGTACATCGCCAGCGGAGGCTACCACGCCCTCAACAAGGCCCTCACCGGGATGACTCCCCAGGAAATGCTGGAGCAGGTCAACGCCTCCGGCCTTCGCGGACGGGGCGGCGCAGCCTTCCCCGCTGGCACCAAGTGGAACTTCCTCGCCGGCTCCCCCGCTCCCATGAAATACATCCTCTGCAACTGCGAGGAAGGTGATCCCGGCGCATTCAACGACAAGGGCATCGTCGAAAGCGACCCCAACACCGTCGTCGAGGGAGTCACCCTCGCCGGATACGCCTGCGCCGCCCGCCGCGGCTATATATTCATCCGCCACGGCCACGACGGCCCCATCGACCGCGCCCGACAGGCCATCAGCCAGGCCTATGACCTGGGACTGCTCGGAGAAAACATCCTCGGCACCGAGTTTTCCTTCGACCTGGAGGTCGCCCTCACCGGCGATTCCTACGTCTCCGGCGAGGAGACCGCCCTCATGGAGGCCATCGAGGGCAAGCGCTCCATGCCCCGCTACCGCCCGCCCTTCCCCGCCCAGGTCGGCGTCTTCGGACAGCCCTCCAACATCAACAACGTCAAGACCCTCGCCTACGTCCCCGAAATCGTCGCCCGCGGTGGCGAGTGGTTCGCCGGAATCGGACACGAACGCAGCACCGGCACTGCCATCATCTGCCTGACCGGCGCTCTCAACTACACCGGAATGGTCGAGGTCCCCATGGGCCTGTCCCTCCGCGAAGTCCTCTACGACGTGGGGGGAGGGGTCAAGGGCGGCAAGGATCTGAAGCTGGTCCAGACCGGCGGCCCCCTGGGTGGCGTTCTCAGTGCGGACAGCCTTGACCTGGTGCTGGACTTCGAGGTCTTCCGCGATGCCGGCGCTATCCTCGGCTCCGGCGGTATCATCGCCGCCGACGAGGACACCTGCATCGTCGACCTCACCCGCGCCCTCATCGCCTTCTGCCAGTACGAGTCCTGCGGCAAGTGCTTCCCCTGCCGCATGGGCATGAGCCACCTCCTCGAGGTCCTGGAGCGCATGTGCCGCCTCGAAGGCGAGCCCGGCGACATGGAGCTTATGCGCACCATCGGCCTCAACATGCAGGCCGGTTCTCTCTGCGGTCACGGACAGTTGGGATTCAACCCCGTGTCCTCTGCCATCAAGTATTTCGGCCCCGAGTTCGAGGCCCACATCAACGACCACCGCTGTCCCACCGGGGGCTGTTCCCGGCAGACCTTCTCCCCCCGGTTGACCCGAAGGTAACCCCTCCCCAGGGCGTCAGCCATTGGGAGAAACCTTTAGGAGCGAACCCGCAACGTTTGGACAAGTTACCTTGCGGTGCGGGTGAGCGTTTTAGAGAGTAAAACCATGCCAGACGAAATTACCATCACCATTGACGGAGTAGACATCAGCACCCAGCCCGGCAAGATGGTGCTGGAAGCTGCCATCGAGGCCGGCGTCTACGTCCCCTACCTCTGCTACCACTCCGGCATGAAGCCCTTTGCCGCCTGCCGCATGTGCGTCGTCTCCGTCGAGGGAGGACGCGGTTATCCCGCCGCCTGCACCCTCCCCGTCCAGGACGGCATGAAAATCCGCAGCGAGGCCAACGACGTCAACGAGCTCCGCCGCTCCGTCATGCAGATGCTCATCGCCGAGCATCCCAACGGCTGCCTCACCTGCCACCGCGTCGACATCTGCGGCCCCACCGACATCTGCCTTCGCCACGTCTCCGTCAACGACCGCTGCGTCACCTGCCCCAAGAACGAGCGTTGCGAGTTCAAGGACACCGTCCGCTTCCTCGGAATGGAGCTCGAATCCCCCCTCAACTACGAGTACAAGCAGATTCCCCTCGAGGTCGGCGACCCCTTCTACGACCGCGACTACAACCTCTGCATCACCTGCGGCCGCTGCGTCCGCGTCTGCGAGGAGGTCCGCGGCGACGCTGCCATCTGCTTCACCGAGCGTTCCGGCAAGGCCCTCGTCGGCACCTCCTTCGGAACGTCCCTCCTCGAATCCGGCTGCGAGTTCTGCGGCGCATGCATCGACGTTTGCCCCGTCGGCGCTCTCACCGAGCGGGACCACAAGTGGGAAAAAGCCCGCCGCGTCGAGCGCACCGTCTGCCCTCACTGTCCCGTCGGCTGCCAGCTCAACCTGGAGTTCAACGGCAAGGGCGAGATGATTCGCGTCGTCCCCGAGCTCAACTCTCCCGCCAACCACGGCCAGGCCTGCATCAAGGGCAAGTTCGGCCTCGAGTTCATCAACAAGACCGGCCCCGGTTCAACCCGCCTGACCCAGCCCCTCATCCGGCGGGACGGCGAACTCCAGCCCGCCTCCTGGGACGACGCCCTGGACCTCGTCGCCCAGCGCCTTCAGGACTTCCGGGACAATTCCTTCGCCCTGCTGGCTTCCCCCAACGCCACCAACGAGGAGCTTTACCTGTCCCAGAAGTTCGCCCGCACCGTGATGAACACCAACAACGTCGACCAGACTTCCAACCTCGTCCCGGAAATGACCATAGCCCTGGAACGTTCCCTCGGTTACGCCGCCGCCACCGGCTCCATCTGGGACCTGGAAAAATCCGACTGCATCCTCGTCTTCAACTCCAACCTCACCGAGGAGCACAACGTCGTTGGTGTCCCCATCAAGAAGGCCGTCCGCCGCGGCGCTGGCCTGGTGGTCATTGACCCCCGCGAGGTCGAGTTGACCCGCTACGCCACCACCTGGCTGCGTCCGGTTCCCGGGACCGAGCTCACCCTCCTGGGCGGCATCCTCAAGTCCCTCCTCGACCAGGGGCTGGAAGACACCGCCTGGATCGAGGCCAACTGCGAGCCTCCCGAAACCCTCTACTATGCCCTCAACTCCCTGGACTTGGACGCCGCCTCGGAAATCACCCATGTCCCGGCCGGTGACATTGCCGCCGCCGCCCGGTCCATCGGGAGTGCCAACGCCGCTTCCATCGTATTCGCCATGGACAACGTCGCCGCCGGGTTCCGCCGGGACTGCGCCCAGGCCCTCACCAATCTCGCCCTCCTCACCGGCAGCGTCGGAAGCCCCGGCGCGGGAATCTATCCCCTGCGCCCCGGCGCCAACGAGCAGGGCGCTTGGGACGTCGGCTGCGCCCCCGACCGCCTTCCCGGCAACCGTCCCATGCGGGACAGCGATGCCCGCCAGGCCGTCGAGGACGCCTGGCAGTCCGCCCTCCCCGGCTCCCGGGGAATGGGCGTCCAGGCAGCCTGGACCGCGGCCTCCGGCGGCGAAATTCGCGCCATGCTCATCTCCGGAAGCAGCCCCAACTTCACCAACGGCAAGCTGGTAGGCGGGTTGTCTTCCCTCGAAAATCTGGACTTCCTCGTCTTCCTGGACGAGTTCGACAGCCCCGTCACCGCCCTGGCCGATGTCGTGCTTCCCCTCGCCGGCTTCTCCGGCAAGGACGGCACCTGGACCAACCTGGAACGCCGCATCCAGCGTCTCAACCCCCTCCGTCCCGCCGCCTCCGAAGACGGCCCCAAACCCGAGTTGTGGGTGCTCCAGGAAATCGCCCAACGCATGGGCGCCGCCGGATTCGGCCACGCCTCCCCCTCCCAGGTCATGGACGAAATCGCCTCCGTCAGCCCCATCTACTCCGGAGTGTCCTACCGGTCCCTGGCCGCCCGCTCCGTCACCGTGTTTCACACCAACATGGAGATGCCGCAACCCACCCAGCTCCTCTACTCCACCAAAGAAGACCGGGGAGTCCAGTGGCCCTGCATCCCGGACGACCCGTCGTCCCAGCCCATCCTCTACCGGGACGGCTTCCCCAACGGGTCCGCCGACCCCATAACCCCCCAGTTCCGCCAGCCGGAATCCCAAGCCGACCCAGACTACCCCGCTTGGCTAGTCCCCGGACGGGTCCTCCTAGACCAGGACCATCCCGGAGAGGTCACCCGCGGCAGGAGCAACCACATCGAACGGGAAGAGTGGGTGGTCGTCAATCCCAAGGACGCCGCCGGAATCTCCATATCTGATGGTGACACCGTCGAAGTCCTCACCGGCGCCGCCCGCCTGTCCGGCACCGCCCGCCTGGATCAAAATGTCCCACCCGGCGTCCTCGGAATGACCCAGCTCTTCGGAGAGCTCGCCGTGGAACTCCAGGCCAGCGGCGAACCCAGTCCCATGTCCTCGGTTCCGGGCTTGGACATCGTTCCCGCCCGCCTCGTCAAGACATCGCCAAACACCGCCTGACCGGCGACGGAAAAATCTCCGCCCAACGGCTACAATGGAAAGAACAGCGCCATACAGCCCCTTCACTCAACAGCAACAGGAGCGGCATGACCAGTTCAGCAACTAACCCCCGTGCAGCCCGGCTCGCCAGCCTGCCCCGTGCGACCCTCGTCGAACGCGAGGACATCACCGAAGACCTGATGGTCTTAAAGTTCAGGCCCGAGAACTCCGGCTACACTTTCAAGCCCGGCCAGTACTGCACCCTCGGCGCTGATGGCATCGAGCGCGCCTACTCCATCGCCTCCGCCCCCTACGAGGGAGTATTGGAGGTCTTCGTCGAGCTTGTGGGGGAGGGGGAGCTTACTCCCAGGATGTGGAATCTGCATGTTGGTGATACGATGTCGATGCGGCCCACCGCCAAGGGCCTGTTCGTGATGAAGGACCAGTTCCACCACCATGTGATGGTCTCCACCGTCACCGGCGTCGCTCCGACCGTGAGCATGGTCCGCCAGTACATCCATGACCAGCGGGAGGGCCATGTCTTCTACATTCTCTACGGCGCGAGCTACCAGGACGAGCTGACCTACGATACGGAGCTTGCCGGCCTGGCCCAGGAACACCCGGACTGCATCAAGTTCGTCCCGACCGTGAGCCGTCCCGACGAGCCGAGAAACTCCGGCTGGACGGGGGCACGGGGCAGGGTGAACAACATCTTCCAGGAATACCTGGACGGTTTCGACCTTCCCCACGACGACACCATGATCTACGCCTGCGGCCACCCGGGCATGATCGCCTCGGTCAAGGACCAGGCGACTCCCGCCGGCTGGAACTTCATCGAGGAGCGCTTCTGGAAGGAATAGCCCGGCTGCAGCGCCGGAATCCATCCCGCGAAACACCATCCCCGCCGGACCGGTCAGCGCACCAACGGCGGGGTCCGCTTTTCCCCGGGCAACCCCGGGGAAGTCGCATTGGATTTCGAAGCCCCTATTTGAATCCGCAGTCGCGTTGACGTCCACGATGCAGCCGGGAACCGAGCGAACCCGGGGATGGACAGGACGTGAGTGCAATACAAGGCAACAGTTGCAGATAGCAAGTATAGGTACCGACCTGCGGCATCTGCATGGTGGTGTTTTTGAATGAACTGATGCCCAAATGGGTCGAAGGCGGCCGGCTGCAGGGCTATGGCATGAGTGGCGGTTTGGTCAAACTGCCAGTGAATGGTCAACACGATACTGCCGGGAAGAGACGACGGGGGTCTGGGTCCCCGCCCCCGCCTACGCGGGGGCGGGCTCTACGCAGGGATGACGGGGGAGATGGAATGCGAGATGACGTTCCTGCGGGCAATGATGGGAGGGAAGGAGGCGGGCAGGGAGTGAAACCACCTAAATTGCAACTCTGCCCGGCCGGCTTTTCCCGTTTCAGCGCCGTCGCATTGGGAGTAAAATACCCTCACCTGCGCTGTTGGGTGTTGTTGTGACTCCGATCCGCCGCCAGTACCTGAAAATCAAGCACTCCTATCCCGACGCCATCGTCCTCTTCCGCCTGGGAGACTTCTACGAGACCTTCGACGACGACGCCCAACTGGCTTCGGCCGAGCTGGAGATCACCCTGACCTCCCGCAGCATGGGCAAGAACCTCAAGGTGCCGATGGCCGGCGTTCCCGCCCACTCCCTGGACTCCTACCTGGCCCGCCTCATCAAGAAGGGACACAAGGTCGCTATCTGCGAGCAGCTGACCGACCCCTCCAAATCCCGGGGAATCGTGGAGCGGGACGTGGTCCGCGTCGTCACCCCCGGCACCGTCGTCGAGACCGGCCTGCTGGAACACAACGCCAACAACTACCTGGCCGCCGTCATCGAGGAAGACGGCTGGGCCGGATTTGCCTACGTCGACGTCACCACCGGCGAGTTCCGCGCGGCGCAGCTGGAAGCCTCCGGCCTTCCCCTGGAACTGGAACGGGTTGCTCCCGCCGAGGTCTTATCCGCCCACGAGGACGACAGCCCCGATGCAGCCGGGGAAGGGTGGCGCGTCAACCCATCCTTCACCGTCACATCCATCGGCGTTGAGGCCTTCCGCTTTGAGTCCTGCCGGGAATCCCTCCTGGAACACTACGGCGCCCTCACCCTGGAGTCCTTTGGCTGCGAGAACCTGCCGCTGGCCGTGAGGGCGGCGGGAGCCGTGCTTGAATACCTGGCCCACACCCACAGGACCAACCCGCCCCGGCTGTCACCCCTCAGCGTCTACTCCACGGGGGGCTTCATGGTCCTGGACGCCCAGACCCGCCAGAACCTGGAGCTTTTCCAGGCCGGACGGGGCCGGACGGAGGAACACTCCCTGCTGTCCGTGCTGGACCGGACCCGCACGGCCATGGGCGGACGCCTCCTGAGGCGCTGGGTCGGACAACCCCTGCTGGACCCTGAAGAAATCGGCCGCCGCCTCGACGTGGTGGAAGACCTCAGCACCGACGGCTTCGTCCGGTCCGCGACCGCCGCCGCTTTAGGGCAGATTGCCGACCTGGAGCGCATCTGCGGACGCATTGCCGCCGGGACGGCCCTGCCCCGGGACCTGACCGGTCTCAGGACCGGGCTGACCGCCGCCGCCGGACTGTCCGAGGACATTGGAGGCCTGGCCGCCGCATCGTGGCTCCAACCCCAGCTCACCCCGGTCCCCGAAGTCCCGGAACTCATCGCCGCCGCCATCTCCGACGAACCCTCGGGCGCACCGGGCGAGGGCAACGTGATCCGCCCCGGCTTCTCCCCCGATCTTGACCAGCTCAAGGAAGCCGCCGGCGACGCCCGCCGCTTCATCGCCGGCCTGGAGCAGCAGGAACGGGAACGCACCGGCATCCGCAATCTCAAGGTGGGATACAACCAGGTCTTCGGGTACTACATCGAGGTCAGCAGGGCCAACCTGGCCCAGGTGCCCGAGGACTACGTGCGCCGACAGACCCTGACGAACGGCGAGCGGTTCATCGTCCCCCAGCTCAAGGAATACGAGGAGATGGCCCTGACCGCCCGGGAGCGGATCGAGGAAATGGAGCGGGACCTGTACCGCCGGGTCTGCGGGCAGATCGCCGAGTCCACCGAGGGGATCCAGCGGCTTGCCGGAGGCATCGCCACCGTGGACGCCCTGGCTTCCCTGGCATCGGTGGCGGTCAACAACCGCTACGCCAGGCCCCAAGTGAACACGGGCGGGGAAATCGTCATTAAGGAGGGGCGCCACCCGGTCGTCGAGCTGACCCTCGACGCCGGGATGTACGTCCCCAACGATGTCCACCTCGGCCCCGAATCCCGCATCATCCTGCTCACCGGCCCCAACATGGCCGGCAAGTCCACTTACATCCGCCAGGCGGCGGTGATCGTCCTCATGGCGCAGACCGGCAGCTTCGTCCCGGCCGAGTCCGCCAGCATCGGCGTTGTGGACCGGATCTTCACCCGCGCGGGACTGCAGGACGACCTCACGACCGGCCAGTCCACCTTCATGGTGGAGATGGTGGAGACCGCCGCCATCCTCAACCAGGCCACTCCCCGCTCGCTGGTCATCCTGGACGAGATCGGAAGAGGGACGAGCACGTACGACGGAATGGCCATCGCCCGGGCCGTTGTGGAGCACCTGCACAACGATCCCCGGCTGGGCTGCAAGTCCCTGTTCGCCACCCATTACCACGAGCTAACGGACCTGGCGAACACGCTTCCCGGCGTCTCGAACTTCAACGTGGCGGTGGCCGAGGATGGGGAAGGGGTCGTTTTCCTGCACCGCATCATCCCCGGGGGCGCGGACCAGAGCTACGGCGTGCAGGTGGCCCGCCTGGCCGGGCTGCCCCCCGCCGTCATCAGCCGGGCCTGGGAAGTGCTCAACGACCTGGAACAGCCTTCGCCGCACGCCAACGGGGCCTCCGGCCCCGCCCCGGCTCCCCAGGGACTGCAGATGCCCCTCTTCGACCCCGGACGCGCCCTCCAGGACCTGCTGCTGGGAGTGGACATATCCAACCTCACGCCCCTGGGCGCGATCAACAAGCTGTACGAGCTCCAGGAGAAGGCCCGCGAACTTCCCGAAGAGTTGTAGCCCGGGGTTATTTTCTTCTAGGGCGGTCTGGGTCACTGACCGGGGCAATCGCCCGAGCGCCGTTTGGTCAAACTGCCAGGTAACGGTCAACACGACACTGTGGGGAACGGACAACGGGGGTCTGGATTCCCGCCTGCGCGGGAATGACGGGAGGAGAGGTGAAAGACTAAGATCAGCCTTTGTAGGATAGCCTTGGGACACTGACGCTCTCCCCCTTACAACTGGGCCGACCCTCCTGTACCCTACTCTTGTATGGGGTCCCTGGAGTCACCCCACCCGGTAAAGATGCGCCAAAATGCATCAAAATGCACCAAGAAAGACTTTCCTCCCACGCCGCCCGGCTGGTTAAAATGGGCCATCGAGCCCCGCTAAAATCCCCGAATCAGGAGGGCAGTCATGGCAGCCACAGCCGATTTCTACTGGTGGCCCCGTTGATCCACCTGCCGCAAGGCAAGAGAGTTGCTCTTGCAGAACGGCGTCGAAGTCCGGGACCGGGACTATTTCCAGGAGAAGTTCACCGCGGACGAGCTCCGCTCCCTCAGCGCCGATGTGGGCATCGCCGCGATCTTCGCCCGCCGCAGCCCGAGCCTGAAGAAGATGGGACTTTCGGCCGACGACCTGAGCGAAGACCGGATGCTGGAACTGATGCTTGAAGAACCCAGGCTGGTGCGGCGGCCCCTTATCAAGCTGGACGGGCAGCTAATCATCGGGGGCAGCGTGAAGGCTATCGAGTCCGCCCTAGCCGGGGGCTGACGGGAAAGGACGGGCTGCCGCCCGCGGCCCTGGTGAGACATCGCAAGATGTCCCTGTCAGCCAGAGGAAGGAGGCTACCGCATGCCTGAGACTCAACCAGAACAGGAGACCGTGTTCCTGGTCCACGCGGCAAGTGACGGCGAACGGGTCAGTCCCGACTATTTTGTAAGACTCACCTTCGAGCTTGTCGAAGAAGATGGGCAATGGTGCGGGCACTGCGTTGAACTCGGCACCGCCGCTTTTGCCGATACCCGTGAACAGGCAAGGGTTGAACTCACCGAAGCTACCGAGTTGCAATTGGCCGAGGTTAAGAAGCTGAACGAAATAGGCCAATACCTGCGCCACAACGAGGTGCCGGTTTTTCCCATAGACATTCCAGCACTTGAAAGCAAGGGTTTCGCCGAGACCATCCCTGCGCCCTGATGAGGTCAGTCCGGGGGCGGGAGTTGATCAGGCTGCTGGAAATGGACGGGTGGACCCTGGCGGGCCGCAGGAACCCACGGTGTATTCCTTTGGAAACGCGTGGAAGGGGAAGACCTTGCCCGCACCACTGTCGTATCCGACAAACCACAACCTTTACCGAGAGGGACACTGGGCGCGATTCTCGGCGCCAAACAGACGGGGTTGGGTTCGGCAGGGTTGACAAGGCTTCTTGAGCTATACGGATAACCCCCGGTGCCCCCGCATTGGGAACAAGGTCCTGGAAACACGCGTTCCTTGGGCCAATGGCGATTCCATCCTAGCTCTTTGCCAACCGACGGAGCCGTGTTAACATGGCCTCTGTCCCATTTCCGCCCACCGACCAACACCGCGAGGACCACGGCCCGTCCATGAAAATATTCTTCGACGTAGACTACACCATCCTGGGATTGGATGACTCCCTCCGGCCGAACACCATCGAGACCTTTCAGAAACTCAAGGATGACGGGCACGACATCTACATCTGGTCAGGCATGGGCGAGCGGTGGGAAGTCATCGAAAAGTTCGACCTGCACCGGTTTGTCAGCGGCGTTTACGAAAAGCCCACCCACCACTTCCACGAACGCCTTGAAGAGCTCAACGTCCCCTTCGAGCCCGAGTTCGTCATTGACGACTACCCAGAGGTGGTCCATGCGTTTGGAGGGGTCTGGGTGCCCCCCTACTTCTTCGCCCGCAACGTCGACCAGCAGATGGACCGCATCTACGCCATCATCAACGACTTCATCCGCGACGGCGCCTCCGAGGACCGCCAGTACCGCGCCAAGGGTTCCACCATTCCCCTGTTCTGACCCGGACTCCACGGTAACCCCTGGCCCGGGTGCGGAGGAAACATCGCTCGTCCCTTCTGACTGACCGCCATGCCCATTCAGGTGCTGGAACCCCAACTCGCCTCCCAGATCGCCGCCGGCGAGGTCGTCGAACGTCCTGTCTCCGTGGTCAAGGAGCTGGTGGAGAACTCCCTCGACGCCGGCGCGTCCCGCATCAGTGTCGAGGTCCAGGGCGGGGGAGTGGAGCAGATACGGGTCTCCGACGACGCCTCGGGCATCCCCGCCAATGAAATCGATCTGGCCTTCCGGCACCACGCCACCAGCAAGCTGAACCACTCCGAACAGCTGGACGCCATCGGAACCCTCGGGTTTCGCGGGGAGGCCCTCCCCAGCATCGCCGCCGTCTCCCAGATATCCCTCACCAGCCGGTCCCGCCAGGCCCCTGACGGCTGCCGGATCCGCTACCGCTGGGGAGAAAAGCAGGACGTGGGACCCCTGGGATGCGCGCCGGGCACGACGGTCACGGTAGAGGACCTGTTCGGGAACCTGCCCGCCCGGCGCAAGTTCCTCCGCTCCACCTCCGCCGAGACCAACCGGGTCCGGGAACTCGTTGACCGCTACGCCCTGGCCTATCCCGAGACCGCCTTCCAGCTAACCGCCGACGGCCGGTCCGTCGTGTCCACTCCCGGGAACGGCAATCCCCAGGAAGCCCTGCTGGCCGTCTACGGCCCGGAAGCGGCTTCGGGAATGCTCCGGGTAGAGGACTCGGACCCGGAATCGGGCTACGGAGTCGAGGGGTTCGTCAGCGCCCCCCACCTGACCCGCTCCAACCGCGCCCACTTCATCTTCTTCATCAACCGGCGCTGGGTGCAGAGCCGGATGCTGTCCTTCGCCCTGGAGGAGTCCTACCACGGGCTGCTGCCGGAAAAGCGTTATCCGCTGGCCTGCCTCAACCTGACCGTGCCCTACGCCCACGTCGACGTCAACTCCCACCCGGCCAAGCGGGAGGTCCGCTTTCTGCAGGAATCAAGAGTGTACGCCACCCTGCAGCGGGCCGTCCGCTCGGCCCTAATCGCCCACTCGCCGGTGCCGCCAGCGGGGCGTTCCGCGGCTCCGCAATCCCCGGGAGAACCCCACGCGTCGCCCGGCTTCTTCCGCAGCCCCTTCGACCGGACGGGCACCGCGCCAGCCAATACCGGACTCTCCCGACGGGACCAAGGCAACACATACGGGGCCAATCCCCTGGGGGCTCCTTCCGGCGGCGCGGCCGCTCCGGCTGGCGGGGACGGGATGGATTACACGGAACTGTTCAACCAAGGAGTTTCTCCCGGCCAGGCGCTCCCCGCGCTGCGGGTTGTGGGACAGGTGCGATCGACTTACATCGTGGCCGAAGGTCCGGGCGGGATGTACCTGGTGGACCAGCACGCGGCCCACGAGCGGGTCCTCTTCGACCGAATCATCCGGCAGGCCGAGGCCGAAGTGCCTGAATCCCAGCCGCTACTGGTGCCGCAGACCGTGGAGTTGACCCCGGCCCAGGAGGAAACGCTGGCCGACCAGGGCGAGATTCTGGCCTCCTGCGGGTTCATGGTGGAACACTTCGGGGGGAGCGGTTACCTGCTGCGGGCGGTGCCGGCCTGCATGAGTTCCGGGGACCCCGGCGTGTCACTCACGGGCATCCTGGACATGGTGGCGTTCGAGGGAGTGGTCCGGCAGAGCGATGACACGCTGGCGGCATCCATAGCCTGCCACAGCGCCATCCGCGCGGGAGACCCATTGACTGAACCGGAAATGGTTTCGCTGCTGGAGCAGCTGGAGAAAGCCGACAACCCGCACACCTGCCCCCACGGCAGGCCCACGCTGATTCACTTCAGCGAGTACCAGATGGAGCGGGAGTTCGGGCGGCGATAAACCGCCCGCCGCCGGGCGGTTCGTGGATATTCCCTGACTCGGAAGAAGGCGCCGGCGGAGCCTCCAAGGGGCCCCTGGACAAGTCACCTTAATTGGCGATGGAGAGGGCGACCTTTGTAACGAGGGCGGGCGCTAGACCCGTCGCGGGTCCGAGCGGGGGTCCTGGGCCGGGTGAAAGATCGACTCTTCCTCGGGGAATTCCTGTCCCGCCGCCTCGGCCGTCCCGCTTCCGCCGAGCCTCACCAGCCCGGTCGAAATCGCGGCCAGCGCCGCGACACCCAACCCCATCTTTACGAGGAAACCCCTTCGGGATTTCCCCTTTTCCGTGATCGCTTCAGACACTATTTACTCCAACACGCGGCAAGCTGCCATCAGCCGAAAGCGGCCTCAACGATTCTACCTTTTTCCCGAGTCTTTGGAAACCGGGGAGCCAGGCTCCGGTTGGTTGGCAGCTGCCCGACCTGGGTCACAACCCCAACACCCGCGTTTCGGGTTTTCCTTTCGAACCGGGTACAACGACTCCAACCTGGCAATATCCTTCAATTGAAGAACAAACGCCTGAAGAACAAACGCCCGCCCCACTTTGGGACTACACCGGGAGCGGAAGCCTGCGAAGCTCCAGATCTGGGCTACGAATTCGAGCGGGACATAGCCCAGGCGAGAAACACCGCTATTACCGTCCAAAGTGCCAAGTGTGTATAATGGCGATCTCACACATCAACCAGGAGGACGCATGGCCATAAAAAACTGGGACGCCACGACATCCCGCGTCGTATACCGCCGCCTGGAAGCGGGGGAATCACTTATTGAAGGCATCGAATCCCTGGCTCATTCCGAAGGCATTCGTGAAGCCGCCGTAATCTCCTGCATAGGAAGCCTGCGCCAACTAAAGCGTCGTAATCTTTGCAACCTCGAAAGAGACCATGAGAGGGAAACAATCGACGAAGTTCTTGAGTTGGTAAGCGCTGAGGGTTACATTCAACCTGTGGAGGACGGTGGAATATACGTTCATATACACATCGCCGCGGCCCGACCTTCAGGCGCAATTGTCGGCGGCCACTGTGAAGACGCTACATGCTTCACCGGAGCATACGTATATCTCCAAGTCATAGAAGATGCACGGAGCTGAACCGTTCCGCCCGAGTATCTAAAAGATTAGTCACAAACCCCGCTATCACTGTGCAAGGGTTCTTCCTCGGCAACACCCAACCGGGGAAGAAACCCACCTCCCACGGGAAGGGCTTGTCCAGCGACTCAGGCAATGCCGCCGCCACCACATTCCCCGTCCGAGATAACCCGGGACTGATGGAGGGAAGCGAAAAGGCCCGCCCGTCAAAATCAATCTCGGGTACATCAACCTGGGAAGACGCAGTTTCCGGCTAAACCCGAATCCACGGAAGGAAAGGGTTGGGGAGAGGGCCGGGGCAGCGTTCTGAAGCGGCAAGAAGGTGTTCCTGTGCACCTGGGATAATGGTTGGCAACAGCAAACCGGCCCCAGAGTGTCAAGGGCGGCGGCAAAACCTACCACTGTGGCGCCGAAGGCCAGCATAAACGTCCGGCCAAAGGTCCAGCTATGAACACCGCTCTTGTCCGCTTAACATCGGGTCCATTTTCACTCCTTCGGTCTTAGTACTACAGCCGCACATAAGCTGACTGGCAATTTCTACATTGGTAGTTACCCAATTTCGTTACGCGAAGGGATGTTGCCCGTATCTGAACGCTGCGGTAATCAAGGCTGACCCATGCCTCAAGAAACCAACTGCGACTGTAGTATTAGAAACTATCTCAAAACGTACACTCCGAAACCAGAAACCCGCGAAAGGGGAACGACCGGGGTCTGGATTCCCGCCCCCGCCTACGCGGGGGCAGGCTCTGCGCGGGAATGACGGGAGGGAAACGTGGGGATCCCCGGCTACGCTCACTTGTTTTGAGATAGTTACTTAGCGTACTCACCGGCAAACGTGACCCACCCCTCCGCCCCTACCTGGAAACCCCCCGTTTCAAGTCCGGCAAAGCGCCCCTGATCTCATCCACGTGCACCGCAAAGAAGGTCCCCACCACCCTCTGCCCTCCCGAGGTACGTTCCTCCGCCGAGCGAATCATCCCCACCACCTCGCCGTTGTAGTTCAGCACCGGCCCGCCGCTGTCTCCCGGGTCCACCGGAGCGTCCATCTTCAGGTTCACCCCGAAGGAATGCTGGCCAAAATTCGATACCTGGGAAAGCACCCCCACGTTCGCCGACGCCGACCCCACGGTGCCGTTGGGCCACACGCCGGAACCCGAGTATCCCAGCGCCAGCAGCGTTTCCGCGGCGTTGTCGGTGGTTATCTGCCCCATGGCCAGGGGAGCGGCGCCGGGATGAAGCTGGGCTCCCGACTGCTCGAACTGCAGCAGGGCAATATCCTTGCTGCGGTTGAACCCCAGCACGGCAGCAGAAAACGACGGGTGCAGCGACTGCCGGACAATGACCTGGCTGCTGCCTCTGACCACGTGCTCGTTGGTCGCGATCAGGCCGGGCTCGATCAACCATCCCGTGCCATGCCCCTGCAGCGTGTCCACCATGAACACGGAGGGCCACGCATTCGACCGCACCTCCCGGAAGTCGTTGATCGGCTGCGGAGTCGGGGTGGCCGGCAGGACCATCTTGGTCGCCGTAGGCTGCGGAGTCGCCGTCAGCGGGGGGGTGGGAGTCGGCGCCGGCGTCACCGTCGGCATTGCGGTCGGAAAGGCCACCGGCGTCACCGTCGGCAACGCAGTCGGAAAGGGCACCGGCGTCACCGTCGGCAGTGGCGTCGGGAACGCCACCGGCGTCACCGTAGGAACTGCCTCGACGATGGCCCGGGCACGATCGTCGATGAGCTGGTTCAGTTCCTCGTCCGACGGCCCGCAGGCCATTACCAGCAGGGCCGCCCCGACCACCCCGGCAGACAACCATCCGGCAGCAAGGATTCCTCCCACGGCTTCAGATGAACCGGGCCTGGGTCCGGGCTTCGTCGGCGTAGTCGATGTAAACCGTGATGACCTCGGTAAAGAAGTCCACCGCCTCGGTACCCTGCTCCCGCTGTCCCACTCCCGACGCCTTCATCCCTCCGAAGGGCAGATGCACCTCGCCGCCCAGCGTCGGAGCGTTGACGTGGACCATCCCCGTTTCCACCGTGTTGATGTAGCGGTGGGCACGGTGCAGGTCACGGGTGTATACGGACGAGGACAGTCCAAACTGGACGCTGTTGGATATATCAACCGCGTCGTCGAGGTCCTGGGCCTCGAACACGGTCAGCACCGGGCCGAAGATTTCTTCCTTAGCGATACGCATATCCCGGGAAACGCCGGTGAAGACGGTCGGCTCCACGTAGTAACCCTCGTCGTAGACGCCGCCGGTGACCGCGTGGCCTCCGTGGGCCAGGTTGGCGCCCTCCTCGGTCCCGATGCCGATGTACTCCAGCACCTTGTCCTGCTGGTACTGGCTGGACAGCGGGCTAACGTCCACTTCCGGGTCCAGACCGTCGCCGATCTTCAGCCGGCTCGTCCGGTCCAGGAGCTGGTCAACGAACTGTTCGTGAATACCGGCTTCCACGATGGCCCGGCTGGTGGCGGTACACCGCTGCCCGGTGGAGCCAAATGCGCCCTGCACGATGCCGCCCACCGCCTTATCCAAGTCGGCGTCGGCCAGCAGGATCACCGCGTTCTTGCCGCCCATCTCGCACTGGACCTTCTTCAGCAGACGCGCCCCCCGGGCGTAGATGTCGGTGCCGATCTCGGTAGATCCCGTGAAGGATATCCCCTGAATCTGCGGGCTCTCCACCAGCGCGTTGCCCACCAACGCCCCCGGACCGGTGATCAGGTTCAGCACTCCCGGCGGGAGCCCCGCTTCCTCGAAGACTTCAACCAGCTTCACCGCGCTCATCGGCGTGCCCGAGGCGGGCTTGAACACGACCGTGTTCCCGCAGATCAGCGCGGGGGCCAGCTTCCATGCCGGAATGGCTATGGGAAAGTTCCACGGCGTGATCAGGGCCACCGCTCCCAGCGGACGGCGCACCGTGTACGCAACGGTGCTGGCCAGTTCCGAGGGGGTAGTGTACCCGAACATCCGCCGGCCCTCCCCGGCCGAGTACTCGATGATGTTCATGGCCCGGCGCACCTCGCCCCGGGCATCGGCGATGGGCTTCCCTTCCTCGATGGTGATGGTGCGGGCGATCTCCTCGGCCCGCCGCTCCAAAACGTCCAGGGCCCGGTACAGGATCTGCCCCCGGCCCGGAGCGGGCATATCCGCCCAAGCCGCCCGGGCCGCATCGGCCGCTTCAGCCGCACGCAGCGCATCCTCCACATTGGACCGCTGGAAGTGCCCGATGACTTCCTGTTTCTTCGCCGGACTCGTGATGGCGTAGGTCTCCCCCGAAACCGAATCAACCCACTCTCCCCCAATGTAGTTCTGGTAAGTCCTGGTTTCGGTGGTGGTCATCGCCTTCTCCTTCAGTCCCGGCCCGCCTTGAACACGCGTTCCTGGGTATACACCAAGAAACCAGGTGGTGGGCCGCCCATCCTGCCTGTCCGGTAAGTTAACACCGCCGACCCACCGGAGCAATACCGGCCCTCTCCCCCAAGTTGACGCCGCTAGTACAATACCAACGGAATTCGTCCATCGTTGCCATCCACCGGCACGCCCGCCGTCGTCCGGGCGCGCCCCGCCGAAAGGAGACCGTCATGGCAGGATACGTTATCGCCGACGTCGAGGTCACCGACCCGGACAAGTTCGAGGTCTACCGGGGGCAGGTCGGCGCCACCATCGAGCAGTACGGGGGACGCTACATCGTCCGCGGGGGCGAGACCGAGACCGGGGAAGGGGCCTGGAACCCCCGCCGCCTGGTCGTCATAGAGTTCGAGAGCATGGCCCGGGCCAAGGAGTGGTACCACTCCCCGGAGTACGCCGGTCCCATGAAGCTGCGCCACGAGTCGGCCAACACCAACCTGGTCTTCGCCGAAGGACTTTAGGAAGGACTTTGAGACAGTCCCCGTGAAGGATTCCGGGAAAGAACCGAACCGCACAACAGAACAGGAGGACCCATGAGCCTGGAAGGCAAGACCGCTCTCGTAACCGGATCGGGGCGCAACATCGGGCGCTCCATCGCCCTGGCGCTGGCCCGTGACGGCGCGGACGTGGTGGTCAACGCCCGCTCCAACAAGGCCGAGGCCGAGGCCGTCGCAGCCGAGGTTGAAGAACTTGGCAGGAAGGCCCTTCCCATCCTAGCGGACGTGGGGGACAAGGAGCAGCTGGAAGCCCTGCTGGACCAGGCCCTGGACCGGTTCGGGGGACTGGACATCGTGGTGAACAACGCCGCCACCCGCCCCCACAAGCCCTTCGCCGAAATGTCCTACGACGACTGGCGGGGAGTGCTGGCCACCGACCTCGACTCCGCCTTCCTCACAACCAAGGCCGCCCTGCCCGGCATGATGCAGAAGGGCTGGGGACGGGTGGTCAACCTCAGCGGACTCCAGGCCTTCCAGGGACGGCACGGCGGCGCCCACATCTCCGCCGCCAAGGTGGGACTCATCGGCCTCACCCGCGCCCTGGCCACCGAGCTGGGCCCCAGCGGAATCGTCGTCAACTGCATCGTCCCCGGCGCAATCGACACCAGCCGCGAGGGACTATCCAACGTGACCCGGGGTTCCGGCCGCGTCTCGGAAATCCCGGTGGGACGCCTGGGCTACACCGACGACATCGCCTCCCTGTGCGCCTTCCTATGCTCCGACGCCGCCGGATTCATCAACGGCCAGACCATCCACTGCAACGGCGGCGAGCGCGCCCTCTAGGCGGCCCGAAGGTCGAGTCTCCCATGACCTCTCAATCATGGGGGACAGTCGGACCCGCAACCTGGGGCAACCCATCTTTCAACCGGCTGCAATGCCCCGTTCCCCAACGGCCCCACGAGGATACCCTGAGGGACGCCGGCACTGGGAAACATCGACCCGCCGTTTCTCCCTTACCCCTTGCTGGTCTTCTTCGTAATCGCCATGTTCACGGGGTTGTACGGCATACTCCCGCTCGCCGCGTCGACCGTGGCCGGCGGCGTGATTTGCCGGAGAAACCCCAGGGCAACCACCCGCGTTGGCGTGGCCGTCGGGGCGGGCGCGGCGACAATCGCCGCTCTGTGCAGCTCGGGAATGTTGTGGCTGGTCATCAACCACAGCAGCCATCCCCTGGTGAAGTTCCTCGAACAATGGCAGGTGCTCTTGGTTGGTTGGCCCGTGCTGATGGCATTTTTGAGCATTGGCGTTACCTGGCTGATCGTCCAGAGGGTTCGCCGGCAACCTCAGATTTAGGCCAAATTCTGCCCGGTTCGGGTAAGCTTGTGGATGATCCCCCTATCGACAACCGGTCTTCCCTTGAGGGTCAACGGCCTCCAACGAAACCGGTGCCGGCAGTTAAGCTTCTCGGAGCCATCTGCTTGCGGCGGCGGGATACGGCTGGACTGGACGAACGGGTTTGAATGACCGCTCGATAAGGCACACATTACAGGTGTTCCTGGTGGCCCTGCGGCTGGGACTGATCTCCTTCGGCGGCCCCATCGCCCACATCGGCTACTTCCGCGAGGAGTACGTGGCGCGCCGCAAGTGGCTGGATGACCGCGCCTACCTGGACGTCGTCGCCCTCTGCCAGTTCCTCCCCGGCCCGGCCAGCAGCCAGGTCGGAATAATCGTCGGCATGACCCGCGCCGGACTGCCCGGAGGGCTGGCGGCGTGGCTGGGATTCACCCTCCCATCGGCCATCGTCCTCACGCTCTTCGCGCTGGGAGTAGCCGCGTGGGACACCACCGGCGCCGGATGGCTCCAGGGACTGAAAATCGCGGCGGTCGTGGTCGTCGCCCAGGCCGTGTGGTCCATGGGCCGGAGCTTCGCCCCCGACAAATGGCGCGCCACCATTGCCATCGTTGCCGCGGTCGCGGCTCTCAGCTTCCCCACCGCCTGGACCCAGCTCCTCATCATAGCCCTGGCCGGGGTAATCGGCTGGATCTGGCTCAAGCCCGACCCCGTTGACGGCGACGAGACCGCCCTGTCGGCCGGCGTTCCCCGCTGGCTGGCCATCGCCTGCCTCGCCGCCTTCGCCGTGCTGCTGGCGGCACTGCCCCTGCTGCGGCAGGTCAATCCCGCCCACTGGCTGGCCATGTTCGACAGCTTCTTCCGCTCCGGCGCCCTGGTCTTCGGCGGCGGCCACGTCGTTCTCCCGCTGCTCCAGGCCGAGGTCGTGCCCCCCGGCTGGGTGGACAAGGAGAGCTTTCTCACCGGGTACGGCGCGGCCCAGGCCATCCCCGGGCCGCTGTTCACCTTCAGCGCCTATCTGGGGGCGGCCTCCGGACCGACTCCCAACGGCATCGCCGGAGCCGCTATCGCCCTGGCCGCCATCTTCCTGCCCGCCTTCCTGCTGGTCATCGGCGTCCTGCCCTTCTGGGACTACCTGCGCCGCCGGATAGGATTCCGCGCCGCCCTCCTGGGGATCAACGCCGGAGTCGTAGGCATCCTGCTGGCCGCCCTGTACAACCCGGTCTGGACCAGCGCGGTCAGGACTCCCATGGATTTCGCCCTCGCCGCCGCCGCCTTCGCCCTGCTAACCCTGTGGCGCGCGCCCCCCTGGGTCGTCGTCCTCTTCTGCGCCGCCGGAGGGGCCGGACTCCCCTGGGCGTACGAAGTTATGGGGTGGGGGTGGACTTCATATAGCGCGCTACCCTAGCCGCCGCAGCGCCGTCCCGCTCAGGAATCAGCGTCTTGTCTTACAGGGAGGTTGGGGGATTCATCCCCCAACCTCCCCCAGAAGCCGGGGTGTGTTTTCGGATATTGCAGAATCCCCGGGATCAGGTCTCCGAGTAGAAGCGGTCCCGCCGGTTCCTCCCCCGCTGGTACGTGAACACTAAGGCCCCGGCCAGGACTACCAGGATCACTCCGGCCACCAGGACGGCGACTATCAGCCCGCCCAGGCGCAGGGGCTCGGGTTCATAGAAATTCACCGACACGCGGGACTTCTCCGGGTTGCCCGGCCCGGGTCTGCCGAACTCGCCGCCGGCCCGGGTCCCTTCCTTCACTTCCTTGTACACCACCTTGCCCCGCCGCTCCAGGAAGGTGACTACCTTGGAGAACTCCCCGGGAGTCACCAGCGCCGCCACGTCCGCATTTTCCCGACCGTCGTTGGTGGTAACCGACACCCACTCCATCTCCCCGTTCAGCGACTCCACCAGCTTGCTGAACTCGTTGACCCGCGCACTCACTCCCGTGTCCTCTATGCTCAGGTGGGCCGAGGGAGGCAGGCGGAGCCGTTCCTCCGGCGGGAAAAGCGAAACCTGGATGGTCGCCAGGTCCGACCTCTGTTGCAGGTAATTGAGCTGCCCTTGCAGACGCTCTATCTGCGACCGCACCCGCGACAGCTCCCGTTCTATGGTCAGCACATGCTCAATGTTGGAGGCCTGGTCCAGCAGGGCCAGCAGGCTCTCCTCCTCCCGCTGGGCGCTCTTCAGGCGGGCTTCCAGGTCGATGAACTGCTCCGTCACATCCTCCTGGCCCAGGTTCAGGCCCTGCACTTCTCCCAGATTCTGGATTTCCAGGACCGCGTTGGTAAAGTCCTCCTGCAGCACCCGCACCGTCAGGTCCGCCCGCATCGCCGGGCCGGAACCGGAGCTGGAAAGCTGCTCCACGAACCCTCCGTATGCCTCAGCGATGGCATTCACCCGTTCCACCGCCCGCTGCACTTCCTCCACTTCCACCGACACCGACGCCCGGGAAATGGTGCGGCGTTGGCTGGAAATCAGTGACGCCTGGCCCCCTTCTACCGGCTCCGGCTCGGCCATCATCCCGTCGGCGGACGCCGTCTTCTCCTGGGCAATTCCGAACTCTGACCCAGGCACCGGGAACGAAGCCGGCGCCGATTGGGAAGACGCCGCGGCCATTTCCGCCGTGTCCTCCGCCATCAACGCCGCCGATTCTTCAGAAGCTCCCTGGCCGCAAGCGGCCAGCAGCACTATGGGAAACAGCGCCGCCAGAACCAGCCACCCGAACGCTGTGGGCAGGTTAATCCGATTAACGGCCAAAGCGGCGCCCTTTAAGCAAAACAACACCTTCATCCCATGCCCTCCACCCATACATCCTACAAAAAAGAGCGCGAAGTTACCCCGGAAATCTCCCTCGGATTATGGAAAGTTCCGCGGAGGAGTCCTATGCCCGGGTTGTCTGTTGGGTAACTGTTCTGCGTCAGGAGAGCAGGGAGGGGTTTTCCATTTCCAGCAGCCGCGCCTTCACCCGCAACCCCCCGGCCCCGTAGCCGTGCAGGTCGCCGTCGCTGCCGATGACCCGGTGGCACGGGATCACCAGCGCCCAGCGATTCCTGGCCATCGCCTGTCCCGCCGCCCGCGCCGCCCGCGGATTCCCCGCTTCCGCCGCCAGCCATTGGTAGCTCCTCGTCTCCCCCGGCGGGATCCGCCGGCAGGCTTCCCAGGCCGCGGCAAAGAAGGGCGGCGCCGCTCCCAGGTCCAGCTCGATCTCACCCAGGGCCGTGGCATCTCCCTCGAAATACCGCTCCAGGCACCCCGCCTCGTCCCCGAATCCGCCGGGGTCATCAACGGCGCTCCTCAAGTCCTCCCCCATATCCTCCAGGACTTCCTCCACCGTGGGCTTTAGCGACAGCCGCTTCAGTCCCCCCGTCTCCCGTATCATGCCCACCCACCCCACAGGCGACTCGAAAATATGGTATCTAGCCTGGCTCATTCGTCCTCCGGCTCATAACGTGGAACAGCATCGGGAACCTGACGTTCCGCCAGGCCTGCACCAGCCCCTCCCGCTCCTCGTCGGTCAGCTCCTTCCGTCCGTACAGGCTCCGCACGTAGCACTGGACAATGCCCGCGAGGTCGTTTCGCTGTTCCGGGAACGCCTCACCCAGCCGCGCCTCGTACTGGTAGGGCGTCTGCTCCTCGATAACCCCCACCGCGTTCAACCGGCCCAGGAACCCCAACCGACGAAATGCGTCCCCCGGCTCCTCCGACGGAGCCAGGTACCGGCTCCAGAATACCCGGACCAGGGCCCCCAGTACCACCAGGCCGCCCAGCCCCCCAGCAATCCACGGGAAGAACCGGGCCGCCAGCCTGGCCAGCGTCACCGCGTCGGCATCGGCGTCATCCCCCTGGGTCCGTTCCACCTGCGACAACGGGTCGCATTCGTCCTCGTCGTCTTCGCAAAGCTCATCGAAAATCTGGAGTTCTCCCGGCAGGTTGAGAGACTCCTCCTTGGGCTTGGGAATGGACACCACCGGAATGCTCGACCCCGGGGTCGGCTCGAAGGGAATCCAACCGTAGGTCGGGAAATACACCTCCGACCAGGCGTGGCTGTGACTGTCCGCCACAATGTACAGGTCATGCTCCGGAAGCTTGTTCCCCACCGTGTACCCCGTGACCAGCCGCGCGGGAATCCCCTGCGTCCGCAGCAGCACCGTCATCGCCGACCCGAAATATTCGCTGTACCCCTCCCGCTGCTCGAACAGGAAGTAGTCCACCCCGTCGGCGTTGAAGGGAGGCGGGTCGATGGCGAGGTTGTACTTGAACGACGTCTTCAGGTAGGTCTCAACCGCCTTGGCCTTGTCGTAGGGCGTGTTATGCCCCTCCGTGATCCTCCCCGCCAGTTCGCCAATCCGCGGCGGCAGGTTGTCCGGCCGCTGCGTGTACTTCTCCAAGGCCCAGATTGGATAGTCCTCCCCGGCCAGCCGCAGCCGTTGCGGAGTCGCCAGCGACACCGACGACGTGACCTGGTACGTTTCCCCCGGCTCCACGTTCCCCTTCGCCGACCGCACCGAAAGCGTGTCGGGCTGCTCCGGTATGACCTCGGCGAATGTCACGGACTCGATGATGCCCTGGTTGCGCTCCACCCCGGTCAGCTCCAGCCCGGCCGGCAGCGCCTGGGCCAGCGACGAGTTGGCCACGCTGTTGCCCTGCTGAGCTATCGCTCCTTCCAGGTTGGACTTCGCCGCCGCCAGCGTCGGATGCAGGTCCTTTCGGACCGGAAGCCCGTTCATATCAATCTTGTAGACCGGCGAATCGTAGGTCTCCACCAGCACCTCCCGGTCCACCCCCAGCACCTGTCCGGCGGCGAACACGTTCCTGGAGTCGTACCTGGGAGTTATCGCGTAGGTGACCCCGAACCGCTGCAAGTACGGAGCGGAAGTCGAATACTCGGGCGACCAGTCCGTCGTCTTGAAAACCGTATCCGCCGAAATCCACCCCTTGTTCGTGTACGTCCCGTAGCTCCGCGCCTTCCAGTACATCGCCACCGGCGAGTTTACCTGCAGCACCGGCGTCGTTGTCGGATTGATCGTCCCCTGGAAGGCTACCGAGTCCCCCCAGATGCGGTACGGCAATGCCCGCCGCGCCGGCAGTCCCGCGAACAGGCGGTTGAAGTCCTCCTCCCACGCCACCATCGGCGACCGCAGCCGCTCGTAGACCTGATGCGCCGGGGTCCACATCGAGCCCGATGGCAGCAGGTACGCAACCACCAGCACCGCCATGCTTATCATCACCGTATCCGAAATCGCCAGCAGACCCAGGTGGGAATCGTACTGGAAGTTCCGACGCTGCCACTCCTGCCTCCGCCGCACCGACTGCACCCGCCCCACCAGCAGCAGGGCCGTCAGCAGGTACACCGCCAGGTCCGTGCTGGCCGTGTCCGGCAGGTAGGTCAGGTTGGACATAACCCCCGCGCCGCCCAGGATGAACACTCCCCAGAAATTGCGGTACCGGAAGAACACCCACGCCGCCAGGAACCCCGAAAGCCACGATGCGCTCACCAGCCCGAAGGCAAAGGGCACCGTGTCTATGTTGATTGACCCGATCCGGGCCGCCTCGTACCACAGGTACAGCCGGTCCCACAGCTGCCCCGCGTTGGCCAGCTCCATCCCCTCGCCACGGTACGAGACCATCTGCCAGACCACTGTCAGCAGACCGATGGCCAGTCCCACCGGCAGCAGCAGGATCGCCCACCAGTCCAGGCGCCGCACAGCCCTCCTGGACAAGTTGCCTCGATTGGCGGCGAAAGCGGCGTCCCTCGGGCCGAAGCGCGACAGGACCAGGCCGACGAGCATCCCCATCAGGATGATGTAGATCAGGTTCGGAGTCGGCGCCCAGTCCGCCCGCTCCACCGTCCACACAATGGTGGACAGGTTCAGGGCCAGGAATACAATGGAGAGCCATCCGTCGGGAGGCCGGAACGCCGCCAGGAACGCCAGGATCCGTTCCCAGGCCCACTCCCCGCTGAACCCCTCGGGCAGGGCCGGCCTTCGTTGCGCTATGCTCCCGGGAAGCACGCGCTACTCCCCGGCCGCTACCCGGGCCGGTTCCCGGAAGGGCATCCCTTCCCACTGCACGGGCACACTCAGGCCCTCGTTCACCGGGCGGCCCCGGTGCATAACGTAGGTGGGAATCTCGTTGTTGAAGAGGGCTTCCAGCGGCGAGGCGACCTCAGGGGGCGCCCCGAAGTCCACCGGGTCCACGTACACGGCCGCCACCGTCACCCCCTGCCGCCGCATCTGCGCCAGCGCGGTCACCCACTCCGTCCGCCCCGAGGCGGTAATAACCGTCAGCGTGTTGAACCGGGAGAGGTTTGGCCGAAGGTCGTAGAGGAAACGCTCCAGCGGGACCCGGCCTTGCGCCCGCATCACGGCCAGCGCCTCCATGAGCCTGCTGATCTGGCTGGGACTGCTGTCCGGCCGGATCAGGTTGGCCTGCGGCGAGTTCGACGCCAGCCCCACCGGCATAGAAAGCTCCGTCAGCCGGTTCACCAGCGAGGCCGCCACCGTCACCGCCAGTTCCTCCGTGTTGTCCACCTCATCGTATCCCAGGTGGGCCCGCTGGAACATGTCCACCAGCACCCACGACTCGGCCGAGATCCCGATGTCGAACTCCTTCACCATCAGCGTGTTGAGCCGCACCGTCGACGGCCAGTGGATCCGGCGGTAGCTGTCCCCGTAGGCATACTCCCGCACCGTCGACGAGTCCGGGGTGATGTGGTCCGAGCGCCGGTTGTACCGGCTGTCGCTGGGCAGGTTCGCCAGCCTGGGGTCCAGGTCCGGCAGCGGCTCCGCGGCCGGCAGGACAATGTACTCCTCGGGTTCAAGAAAACGACGGGTCAGCCGGAACAGCCCGAAGGGGTCCTGGCTGGTTACCTCCACCTGCCCCACCTGGAAAACCCCTCGCCGCGACAGGTAGGTCTCCGTCCGCCACGCCCTGCTCTGCTCTTTGACCAGGCCGATGCCCCGTCCGCCCGCGTACCCCGGCAGGTCCGAGACCTCCCGCACCTCCAGCCACGACTTTGGGAGCCGGTTGCGGTTGAAGACCTGCATCCGCCCTTCCAGGTTTCCCCCCACCTGTCCCCGGCTACCCAGCCGAAACAGCTGCACGTCTATCCCACGCAGGTTCAGCCACGCCCAGCCAAGACCCAAGGCATACAGAATCCCCATCACGTACAGCAGACGGAAAAAGAAAGTGAACCCCGTGCCCAGCGTGTAAAAGATGACCACGCCCAGCAGCAGCAGAAAGCCGACCTTTCTCTTGGTCAGGCGAAGATTCATCGCGCCGCCACGGTCTCCGCCCCGGTGAACGCAACCAACCGGCTTGAGCCAGCCTGGCGCAGCCGCCCAACCCCCCTGGACAAGCCACCTGTCCCAGCGGTGAAAGCAGCAGCCATTTGGCTCCGCCGACGCCCAGCCGCCCTGGATAATTTACCTATGCCGACGGCGAAAGCGGCGGCCATTTAGATATTTTGTTGCCGGCTCGCTCCTGGCACCGGCGTAGTCTGCATCAGTTCCTCCACCACCGCCGCCGCCTGCACTCCCCTCATCCTAGCCGACGGCGTCAGCACCAACCGGTGGGCGATAACCGCCGGAGCCAGCAGCTGCACGTCGTCGGGAATCACATAATCCCGTTCCCTTATCAGGGCCAGCGCCCGCGAAGCCCGGAAAAGGCCCAGTGAGGCCCGCGGCGACGCTCCCAGCGCGACCTCTCCGTGCCGGCGGGATGCCTCAGTCAGGGATACGATGTACTGCCGAACCAGTTGGTCCACGTACACGCCCTTGGCCGCCGCCTGGAGCTGCACCACCTCTTCGGGTGATGCCACCGCCCGCAGGCTGTCTATCGGGTGTTCCTGCTCCTGGTACTCGATTATGGAGATCTCTTCCGCAAACTCCGGGTACCCCAGGCTCACCCGCATCAGGAACCGGTCCAGCTGCGCCTCGGGCAGCGGAAAGGTGCCTTCGTATTCAATGGGGTTCTGCGTCGCCATCACCAGGAAGGGGGACCCCAGGTGACGCGTCACTCCGTCAACGGTGACCTGGTGTTCCTCCATCGCTTCCAGCAGCGCCGACTGAGTCTTGGGAGTAGCCCGGTTGATCTCATCCGCCAACACCACCTGGGCCATGATCGGCCCCTCCCGGAACTCGAACTGCTCCTCGTGCTGGTTATAGACCGAAATTCCCGTAACGTCGCTGGGCAGCAGGTCCGGCGTGAACTGGATCCGCTTGAACGAACACCCCACCGACTGCGCGATGCTCTTCGCCAGCATCGTCTTCCCCACCCCCGGAACATCCTCCACCAGCAGGTGACCCTCCGCCGCCAAGGCCGTCAGGGCTTGTTCCACCACCGTGGTCTTCCCGACAATCACCTTGTCCACGTTGTCAATAATGCGCCGGGCTGACGCGGTGGGTGACGAAGTGGCGGTCAAAATGTGACCTCCTCAAAAAAGAAACCAAGCCTGAAAATAGTAGGGCGGATTTTAACACAGGATACTATTTATCGGCACCCCCACCCATGCGGGGACCCTAACCCCCGCTAGTCGCCCCATCATTCAGGGGGATTGGGGGATGCATCCCCCAAGGTTCCCCGTCACCCCGGTATCCCCCTGGACTCTCGGGCCTGGACTCTCGGGCCTGCCCCCGCCGGGAATCATCCCCCAATCTGTGGTAAGGTTCCTCCCAGCAAAAGAGGAGCTACTTTCTACAATGACCGACCAGACCCTCTCCACCATCATCTCCGCCGTTGGCTGGGACCCAGCCCGCGCCGACGTGCCCCAGATCACCGGCCCAGCCGACCCCGTCCTTCCCACCTCCTTCCGCATCGGCGCCGCCTCCGCCGCCAGCCTGGCCGCCGTCGGTCTCGCCGTCTCCGACCTCTGGGAGTCCCGCACCGGCCGAACCCAGGATGTCGCCATCGACACCCGCCGCGCCACCGCCTCCCTCCGAAGCGGCCGCTACCTCGCCATAGACGGGGCCCGCGCCGCCGCCGAGCGCACCCCCGTCATGGGAGTCTATCCAGCGAAGAACGACCGATGGAGCTACCTGCACTGCAACTTCCCCAATCACCGCGACGCCGCCCTCGGCGTCCTCGGCGTCGAGGAGGACCGCGAGGCCGTGCGCCGCGCCGTGGCCCAGTGGGACGCTCTTGAGCTGGAGGAGGCCATCATCGCCGCCAACGGCGCCGGCGGAATGGTCCGCTCCATGAGCGAGTGGGCCCAGCACCCCCAGTCCGCCGCCATCGCTTCCCTGCCCCTGCTGGAGATCGACAAGATCGCCGACAGTCCGCCCGAACCCCTGCCCGAGGGTTCCCGCCCCCTGTCCGGGGTGCGCGTCCTCGACCTGACCCGCGTTCTCGCCGGCCCCACCTGCGCCCGCACCCTTGCCGAGCACGGCGCCGACGTCATGAAGATCGCCGGCCCCCACCTGCCCTTCAGCCCCACCCAGGAGCTGGACACCGGCCACGGCAAGCTCTCCGCCCACATCGACCTCCGCCAGCAAAGCGATTTGGAAACTTTGCAGGGACTCGTCCGCCAGGCCGACGTCTTCTCCCAGGGCTACCGCCCAGGCACCCTCGCCGGACGAGGACTCTCACCGGAACAGTTGGCGGAACTCCGCCCCGGCATTGTCTACTGTTCCCTCTCCGCTTTCGGACGCAAGGGGCCCTGGTCCCAGCGCCGCGGCTTCGACACCGTGGTCCAGACGGTCAGCGGCATCACCGACCGGCAGGGCCAGCTATTCCCGGGCGGCGAGCCCGGGCCCCAGTTCTACCCCGTCTCCGCCATCGACTACCTCACGGGCTACCTGATGGCCTTCGGCGCCCTCGCCGCGCTCAACCGCCGCGTCCGCGAGGGCGGAAGCTGGCTCGTTCGCGTTTCCCTCGCCCAGACCGGCCGCTGGCTCGTCGACCGGGGCCAGGTGCCCGAGTCCGACCTCCACGACATCCCCGCCGAGTTCACCCCGGACGAGCTGGAAAGCTGGACCACCACAACCGGCACCCCCTCCGGGGAGCTAACCCATCTCGCTCCCGCCCTCCGGCTTTCGGAGACGATACCCCACTGGACCAGGCCCACCGTCCCCCTCGGCTACCACGACCCCGTCTGGCCCGACCGGTCGGCCTAGCTGCTGCCCCGAGGTTCCCGGACGGGACGTCTTCGGGACTTCTCTATCCTGAAATTGGCCTCAAAGCCTTCCTGCCCCAGGGGGACTTCGAGGCGGCGCTGCATCCGCCCCAACCCGTGTGACGTAGTACATACCAGATTGCCCGACGACCTCCCACCCGGTAGACTCTGCAGCACCGCGCGTTCCCAATCCCATCATATCGGGCAGCCAAGGACACGCTTTGAAGACTTCTCTCACCTCCCGCTATGCCATCCTCCTTCTGGCAGCCGTACTCGCCCTTGCCGCCTTCGCCTGCAACTCCGCCAGCATGGACACCGGTGACGACTCCGCGGCTGCCAGTCCTCCCGCAGCCGAGTCCGAGAGCGTTGCTCCGGAGGCTGCGGCAACCGAAGCCCCCGTAACATCCGACACTGCCGGGACCGGTTCTGTCCCAACTACCGCTGCTGAGCCCCAGGCTGAAAGCCAGTCGCCCACCGCTGCCCCTGCGGCTCCGGTAAAGGCCGAAACGGCTCCATCGGACCCTGCCCCCACTCCCGACATCGAACCCACCGGCAACGTCGGCGGCAAGGTCGGCGACGAGGCCCCCGACTTCATCGGTATCGACAACTGGATCAACTCCGAGCCCATCAGCATACTCAACGAGCGCGGCAAGGTTGTCCTCGTAGACGTCTGGACCTACACGTGCGTTAACTGCATCCGCACCTTCCCCTTCCTCCGCGAGTGGAACGACCGCTACGCCGACGACGGCCTTCTGATCGTCGGCCTCCACGCCCCCGAGTTCGAGTTCGAGGAGGACTACGACAACGTCGTCCAGGCCACCGAGGAGCACGAGATCGTCTGGCCCGTCGCCCAGGACAATGGCATGCACACCTGGGGGGCCTACAACAACCGTTACTGGCCTGCCAAGTACCTCATCGACAAGGACGGCATCGTCCGCTACACCCACTTCGGCGAGGGCGACTACGCCGAGACCGAGGAGCAGATCCGCAAGCTGCTGCTCGAAGCCGGCGCAGACCTTTCCGACGACACCGGCGTCCTCCCCGAGGACCAGAGCCGCGACTCCACCTTCCGCTCTATGCTGGAAACCGACCCCACCGCCGTCGAGGTCACGCCGGAGCTGTACGCGGGTTACGAGCGCAACTTCTCCGCCGCCGCCTTCTACGGGGAACCATACGTCGTCCAGACCGAGTTCTATCAGAGCCGGGACGAGGTGGGAACGTTCGAGGCTCCGGCCGTTGAAGAACGGATACCCCATAAGATCTACCTCAACGGCGAGTGGTTCGTCGGCCCCGAGAGCGTCAAGCACGCCCGCACCACCGGCGATTACGGGGACTACATCGCCATCATCTACTCCGCGAGGAGCGTCAACGCCGTCATAACCTCCGATTCCGGCGAACCCTACCGCGTCCGCGTCACCATGGACGGCGAATACCTCACCGAGGAGAACAAGGGCGCCGACGTCATCATCGACGACAGCGGGGAGAGCTATATCCTTGTCGACGAGCCCCGCCTCTACGCCCTAGTCGACAACCCGGAGTACGCCAAGCGCAGGGAACTCCGCCTCAGCCCCAACTCCGACGACTTCGGACTATTCGCCTACACCTTCGGCGTCTATGACGGAGGAATCTAGTGAAGACCATCCTTTCCCGTCCCGCCGTAGCGCTGACTCTTCTGGCCGTCGCGGTGCTGGCCCTGGCCGCCTGCTCCGGCCAGTCCCCGCCCCAACAGTCCGGGGCGTCCCAGCCATCCGAACCGCAGCCCATGGCCTCCGGTGAAGCGCCGGACGGGTCTGGCATATCGCCCATACTGGCCACCACCCTTCTTCGCACCGGGACCCAGCGGGTCTCCTTCCTGCTCACCACCCCCGACGCCCTCGTAAAAGCCCCGGAGGTAACCGTCACCACCGCCTTCCTCGGCCAGGGTGAAGCGCAGGGAGAGACCGTCAAGGCAGGCTTCCGCCTGTGGCCCTACGCCATTCGCGGAGCCTACGACACCGAGCTGACCTTCCCGTCTCCCGGGCCATGGCAGCTGGACATTGCCGTCGATGACGCAGAAGTGCAGGGGACCGCCACCCTCGAAGTGGAAGTGGCCGAAGCCATCGTCGTGCCCGACAACGGCGCTGTCCCCCCAGCCAGCCAGACCAAGACCCTGGCCAGCGAGGGGACTCTGAAGACCCTGACCACCGCCTACTCCCCGGACCTGGACCTCTACCTCGTCAGCCTAGACGATGCCATCGAGCAGCCCAGGCCCGCCGTGGTGGTTTTCTCCTCCCCCGCCTTCTGCACCACTCCCACCTGCGGACCCCAAGCGGAAACCCTGTCCGAGCTCCAGGACACCCACTCTGACGGCGCCAACTTCATCCACGTCGAAATCTACGACAACCCCCACGAGATCCAGGGCGACCTGGAAAAGGCGGAAATAACCGACGCCGTCCGGGAATGGGGCTTTGACCGGATTCCCCACTGGTTCAACGAGTCCTGGACCTACATCCTCGACGCCGACGGACGCATCCACGAAAAATTCGAGGGCTACGTAACTCTCGAGGAGCTGGAAGAAACCCTCCAGGAAGTCCTCCCCGCCGGCTGACCGGCAACAACAAGAGACACATAGAAAAAGCCGGAGTTTTCTTCCTTGCGGCTTTCAAACCCCGGCCCTGGTGCAGCCTTAGGCCCCTCAATAGGACTTCACTGCATGCGCTTTGACGAAGCAGTTAAATCGTATTCCAGGTGCAGGAAGTTGTCAAGATTTTGGAGCTTCCCTCACTTCGTAAGCCAGCGGTATTCACTGCGGGAAAGGTGCCCCGGACAGGACTCGAACCTGCAACCCGCGCTTCGTCAAAACGCAGCTCTATCCTATTGAGCTACCGGGGCACGGAAAGAGTTTAGAGGTAATAACATTGCCGAGTCAATAATTGAATCATTGTCCCAACTCCATGCCTCCCTGCCACCCGACAGCCCCTCCGACCGCTTGTTCTCCCCATCCTTGTCACCGCCAGACCGGGTGCGTTAGGATACGCCAATCAACCCCCGGACTCTCCGCCGCCTCCGTGAGGGTGCATGGCAGCAACTCCCCCTGGAGCCTTCCACGTAAGCCCGGTTTCTCTCACCGTCAACGGCCGGGAACACCGCCTCAACCTCCGCCACCACTGGACCCTCCTCGACGTCCTACGGGAACAGATCGGCCTCACCGGCTCCAAGCGCGGCTGCGACCGGGGGGAATGCGGCTCCTGCACCGTCCTCCTGGACGGCAGACCCGTCTACTCCTGCCAGGTCCTGGCCCTCCAGGTCGGCGGCCGGCCCATCGTCACCATCGAGGGCCTCGCCAGTGACGGCCTCCTGGACCCGGTCCAGCAGGCATTTCTCGAGCAGGACGGCGGCCAGTGCGGATTCTGCACCCCCGGGTTCGTCATGTCCGCCCGTGCCCTCCTCGACGCCAACCCGACCCCCACCGACGACGAGATCCGCGAGGCTCTCTCCGGCAACCTATGCCGCTGCAATGCCTACGGCCGCATACTGGCATCCGTCCGAGCCGCCGCCGGGACCTAGCGAAGAACCCCCGATGGCCCAGAACCCCGGTGTATTCTGCGGCGATTGCGGCACAGCCAACCCCTCCGGCGCCCGCTTCTGCCGCCAGTGCGGACAGGCGTTGAACGCATCCCGGCCGGCCCCTCGCCCCCCGCCCTCCTTCCCCCGGCGGCGCATGTTCGGCGGCCGCCGGATTCATGGTCCGGGCCCTGCCTCCGGCACCGTCGTTGGTATCCTCCGTCACCTGTGGTACGATCTCCTGGAGAGGGACAAGACTCTTCTCTGTGCGGTCCTGTCCACCATCTGCTGCTTCCCCACCGGCATCCTCGCCATCGTCTACGCCGCCAAGGTCAGGGGGAAGCAGGCCCAGGGGGACATGGCGGGAGCGGCCGATTTCTCCAGTAAGGCCCGCCTCTGGATCGCGCTTTCCGTGGTGGTCGGCATGGTCTTTTACGGTTTTAGCTGTGGCTCCAACTTATTGCCGTGGTAATGGCATTGATTCCGAAGCTCCGCCCCCAACGGGCAGTCACGAACGGAGAGCAGCGCGCTAATGGCCCAAACCCCCAATGTATTCTGCGTCAACTGCGGCGCGGCCAACCCCGCCGACGCCCGCTTCTGCCGCCAGTGCGGGACGGAACTGACGGTTACCCAGCCTGCTCCTCCATCCTTCACCGGACAAGACCAACCCTCCCAGGAGCGATCCGACCCCTTCGCTTCACCGCCACCGCCCTACTACGGCTCGCCAACCCACATTGACAACAACCTCATCTGGGCCATCCTGGCCACCATCTGCTGCTGTATCCCCACTGGCATCGTCGCCATCGTCTATTCCGCCCAGGTCAACGGAAAGCTGGCCGCCGGCGAGGTAGCCGCCGCCCAACGATACGCCAACAATGCCCGGCTGTGGGCCATCATCTCCGCCGTTTTGGGCGGCGTCTCCGCCATCGTCTACCTCCTCGCCGCCATCGTCGGAGGGGTGTTGAGCGCGTTTTGAGGATGGACTGACTTGGCACACATCAGCACAACCGGGTCTCCCCACTTCGTCAGTGCCCGCCTGGTTCTGGCCGGACTGGACATCCCCCTGTGGGTGGCCTACGCCGCCCTCGCCCTGGCCGGCGCCGCCGGCCTCACCGTCGTCTACTTCTTCGACCCCCGCAACCCCGGCCCCTATCCCATCTGTCCCTTCTTCGGACTGACCGGATGTTACTGCCCCGGCTGCGGCACCCTACGGGCCCTCCACCAGATCCTCCACGGAAACCCGGTGGCCGCCTTCGGCTACAACCCCTACTCCATGCTCGTCCTGCCAGCCATCGCTTACTCCCTAGCCATTTCGGGACTGCGCGCCTACGGGCTCCCCACGCCGCCGCGCCTGGAACTGTCCGACCGCGCGGTCTGGGCGCTCCTGGCCGCCATTCTCGCCTTCTGGCTCCTGCGCAACCTCCCCATCGCTCCCTTCACCGTCCTCGCCCCGTAACAGGATTGGTTTCGAAATAGCTTCTAAGCGGTTTCGATATTGGCAGCGCCTTCCAGTTCAAGCTCCCTGATTGACTGTTCCCGCATGACGTATTTCTGGATTTTGCCGGTGATGGTCATGGGGAACTCGGAGACGAACTTGACGTAACGGGGGACCTTGTAGTGGGCGATGCGCCCCCGGCAGAAGTCCCGGACCTCGTCCTCGGTGGCTTCCTCGCCGGCCCGCAGCATGACCCAAGCCATTATCTCCTCGCCGAACCGTTCATCAGGGACGCCGATGACCTGGACGTCGGCCACCTTCGGGTTGGTGTAGAGAAACTCCTCGATCTCCCGGGGGTAAACGTTCTCCCCGCCTCGGATGATCATGTCCTTGGAGCGGCCGGTAATCTTGTAATAGCCCTCGGCGTCCACGGTGGCCAGGTCGCCGGTGTGGAGCCACGCCTCGCCATCGATGGCGGCCTCGGTGGCCTCGGGCAGCTTGTAGTAGCCCTTCATGTTCATGAAGCTGCGGGAACACAGCTCGCCCTGCTCTCCGGCAGGCACTTCTTCCCCGGTTTCCGGGTCGACTATTTTGACTTCGACGTGGGGTATGACCGTGCCCACGGTGGATACGCGCCGCTCGATGGAGTCGTCGGCGCGGGTCAGGGTGATGATGGGCGCGGCCTCCGTCAGCCCGTAGCCGACGGTCATCTCGCTGCATCCCATACGGTCGATGACCTGGCGCATTATTTCGATGGGACAGGGGGAGCCGGCCATGATGCCGGTCCGCAGGGACGTGAGGTCGAACTGGTCGAAATCGGGGTGCTCCAACTCGGCGATGAACATGGTGGGTACGCCGTGGATGGCGGTGCACCGCTCCTCTGCCACGGCGGCGAGGGCCTTGCCGGGGTCGAAGTATTCCGAGGGGATGATCATGGCGGCGGCGGTGGTCGCGCAGGCCAGAGTGCCGAGAACCGATCCGAAGCAGTGGTAGAAGGGGACGGGAATGCAGAGGCGGTCCTGTTCGGTGAAGCGAAGTCCCTGCATGGTGTAGGCGGCGTTGGCAACCAGGTTGTGGTGGGTGAGCATGACGCCCTTGGGATTGCCGGTGGTGCCGGAGGTGTACATGATGCAGATGACGTCGTCCGGGTGGGTGCCGGACTGGCGCTGTTCCAGGGCCGAGGGGGTGACTTCCTCTCCCAGCCCGTCCAGGTCGGCCCACGCGAACATTCCGGGCGGGCACGCTCCGGCAGGAGAATCGTGAGGGGGGATAAAGACGACGTTGCGGAGGCGGGGCAGCTTTTCCGAATGGAGCTGCCCAGGAATCGAGTGGGCCAACTCGGGCACAACCTCTCCCAGCATGGCGGCGTAGTCAGAGGTGCGGAAGCTGCCGATGAGCATGAGGGCGACGGCGTCGGACTGGTTCAGCAGGAACTCGAGCTCATGAGTCCGGTAGGCCGGATTGACGGTGACGAGGACGGCGCCGATCTTGGCGGTGGCGAACTGGGCAATCACCCACTCGGGATAGTTAGTGGACCAGATAGCCACGTGGTCGCCCTTGCCGATGCCCAAGGCCATGAGTCCCCGGGCCACCCGGTCGCATTCCTCCCTGAACTGGCTCCAAGTGTAGCGCACGTCCCAGTCGACGTGGATGAGGGCGTCGCGGTCGCCGAATCGTCCCGCCTGCCGGTCGAGGAGTTCGCCCATGGTTATCTTCAGGTCGTCAGGAGTGGTCATAAGCTGCTCCAACGGGGCGTTTGACGCCGGATAGCGGCCGTGTCCCGGGGCTGGGACGATCTTGTCCGAGAAACGGGTCGGCCCGGACGGCGGGGGCGGTCACCTTCCTGCGAGAAGGCCTTCCCCGCGGGGAAGGCCGGGGTGGATCAGTTCTTCCAGCGGGGCTCGCGCTTTTCTAGAAAGGCGGTGATGCCCTCGTGGGCATCTTCCTCCATGAGATTGTCCACCATCACCTTCTGGGCCATTTCGTAGGCGGCGGGCCGGTCCAGGTCCATCTGCCGGTAGAAGGCGGGCTTGCCGATGGCCAGGGTGACGGAGCTGGCACTGGCGATCCGGCGGGCCAGGCCCATCACTTCGTCTTCCAGCTTTTCCGATGGGACGACGCGGTTGATCAGGCCGAACTCCAGGGCCTCGGCGGCCGGGATGGGTGTGCCGGTCAGCAGCATTTCCATGGCCTTCTTCGGCATGACGGCGCGCCCGACGGCGACTCCGGGAGTGGTGCAGAAGAGCCCGATCTGGACCCCTGGAGTGGCGAAGGCTGCGGTCTCGGAGGCGACGGCCAGGTCGCAGGTCGCCACCAGCTGGCAGCCGGCGGCGGTGGCCAGCCCCTGCACCTGGGCAATGACCGGCTTGGGAAGGAGGCGGATCAATTCCATGACCCGGGTGCAGTCGGCGAAAACGCCGGAGTAGCTTTCCCGGTCGTGTCCCACCAGTTCGTTCAGGTCATGGCCCGAGCTGAAGACGGGCCCGGTGGACCGGACCACTATCACCCGTGCTTCCGGGTCCCCGCCGGCCTGGGCCAAATAGCGGTCCAGCAGCTCCAGCGTCAGGGTCGACAGGACGTTGCGCTGCCGGGGGTTGTTGAGGGTCAGCCGTGCGATGCCCTCGTCGAGTTCGTAGAGGACCGGGTCCTGGGACATGCTGCCGCCTCCTGCCGCGGGGAGAGTCCATCCGGCGATTCCCGGGAACCGCCGGACAAACCGAGTTTAACACGGATGGGCCAGCAGCATGGCCGCCCCTCCGGAGACGACAATCCGAGACTACGACCGGAGACTACGACCGGAGACTACGACCGGAGACTACGACCGGAGACTACGACCGGAGACTACGACCGGAGACTACGACCGGAGACTACGACCGGAGACTACGACCGGAGACTACGACCGGAGACTACGACCGGAGACTACGACCGGAGACTACGACCGGAGACTACGACCGGAGACTACGACCGGAGACTACGACCGGAGACTACAAAGCCGCGGCGGGAGCGGGTTCGGCCGGGGGCCGGTCCATGCGGTACCCGACCCGGGGCTCGGTGAAAATGTACTTGGAGTTCCCGGGGGAATCCCCCAACTTCCGCCGCAGGGTCTTGACAAAGGCGCGCAGCGGACGCGGGTCGGCGGGATGGTTCACGCCCCAGACCCGGCGCAGCAGGTGGTCGTGGGTCAACACCCGCCCCGCGTTCACGGAAAGCTCGAACAGGAGCCGGTACTCGGTGTCGGTCAACCGCACCGGCGCGCCTGCCAGCGTGACCTGGCGGTCGCCGTAGTCGATGATCAAATCCCCCTGGACGAACCGGCCGGAGGGCCGGGAATCACCCGCCGAGGCGTGCTTGGCCAGCGCGGACTGGATCCGCGCCACCAGCTCCGTGGGAGAAAAGGGCTTAACAATGTAGTCCACGGCTCCCATCTCCAACGCCCGGGCGATGTCCTGCGCCGTACCCTGTCCCGAGAGGAAGATAACCGGCGCCCCCGTAATTTCGGGAATCCGCTGCATCAACTCGAACCCACTCGTGCCCGGGAGCAGCAGGTCCAGCAGGATGAGATCGGGTTCCTCTCTCTGGATGAGAGATTCGACTTGTTCGGGGTTGACCGTCACTACCGGCGTGTAGCCGGCATCGGCCAGGGCGTTCCTGATGTACGCCAGGACCTGGGGGTCGTCGTCGACAGCCAGCACGCGTGCCAGGGGCGCCATGGGCGAATCGGAATCTGCCAGGGCATAAGGGATTGCTTCGTCCGGGTCCGCGACGGGGATTGTGAAGGTGAAGCTGGTCCCCAGGCCCACCCCGGCGCTTTCGGCCCACATCCTCCCGCCGTGAGCTTCGACTATGCCCTTGCAGATGGCCAGCCCCAGCCCGGCGCCTCCGATCCGGTGCGGGTCTTCCCCGCCGTCGATGCGGGAGAATTTCTTGAACAGGTGGGGGAGTTGTTCGGCGGGGATGCCCCGGCCTTGGTCGGACACGGTAATCGACACCCAGGAGCTCTCGTGCTCGGCGGTGACTCGAATGGTCGAGCCCTCGGGGGAGTACTTGGACGCGTTGGAAAGCAGGTTGTTGAGCACCTGGATCAACCGGGGCCTGTCCCCACGGATGCGGGACAAGTCCGGCGGCGCGATGACTTCTATCGCATTGCCGGCGCCGCTGCTGAGGAAGCCGGTCCTGGCCTGTTCTATGAGGTCCGCCGGGTCGGTTGGTTCGGAGACCACCGACAGTGTGCCGGCCTCGATGCGGGCCACGTCCAGCAGGTCGTTGATGAGCCCGCGCATGTAGTCGGCCTGCTCGTCGATGATCCGGAAGAACTGGCGGGCTTCGGCGGGACCCACATGGGCGGAGGAGTTGAGCATGGTTGCGGTAGACCCCTTGATTATGGTTAGGGGGGTGCGCAGTTCGTGGCTTACCATGCCCAGGAACTCGGTGCGAAGCCTTTCCATGTCCTCCAGCGGGGTGATGTCCTGAATGGTGGCAATTACGGAGACCATCTCGCCACCGTCGGAGTAGATGGGCCTGGCGTTGACCAGGGTGGTCACCGAGTACCCGTTCTCCATCTGCACCACCACTTCCTCGGCCCGGACCGTCTCTCCCCCCTGCAAAACGCGGACCAGGGGCAGGTCTTCGAACTGGAAGTTCCGGCCGTCCGGCCGTCGGAAGGTCATCAGTTCCAGCAGCCGCTCTGGAGGCAGGCCCTTGATCTGGACGCCTCCCAGAATTCGCGTGGTTTCCTCGTTGACGGATATCACATCCGCCGTGCGGCCGTCGAAAACCACCACGCCCACCGGCGAGATGTTTACCAGGGCGTCCAGGTTGGCCTTGGCCCGCTGCTCTTCCCGGTAGATGCGGGCGTTGGCGATCACCACGGCGGCGTGGCCCGCCACCATGCCCAGGGTCTGCCGGTCCTCCGCACCGAAGGTTGCTTCGCCGGCTTTGCCCGCCAGGCGAATGGTTCCCAGGGACTCGCCCTGGTGCTCCACCGACATTTCGAGAACTTCCCTGGATTGAAGGGAGGGCTCCGCGCCGCCGGCCGGCGGCTCCGGGGCGGCGCCCGAGGTAATTAACTCCCGGGAAACCCCGGGAATGCCGTGAACACGAAGGGCTGCGTACCGGGCCCCGGTCAGCCGCCGGGACTCATCCACGACGGTCTGCAGAATTTCGTCCATGTCGAGCTTCGATGTGATACGCAGGCAGGACTGCCACATGGACGACAACCGGTCTGCGGGCATCGAGTTGTCCTGTGCCGTGTTTTCTGCTTCATTCATTTGACAATCCCAACCGGGCGCATGAGAAGTCCATCCTAGCGCCGACGCCCTGCTATCAAAGTTCAGATTCTCGTCGCACTTGAAGGGACTGTTGGGCCTGATTGAACGCCTCGCGTTAATTATATCATCATGCAACAATGTCAGCCTGTTTAAGTTGTACATCCCTGCATTCCGCAGTCACGGCGGGTACACGGGCGTTTGCTGTTCAACCGTCTTTTCAATTACTACGGTAACGTAACGGCTGCGGTTTTGAGTAAACCGTCATG
The DNA here is from genome assembly GCA_951812535.1 of uncultured Dehalococcoidia bacterium. Taxonomy (GTDB): domain Bacteria; phylum Chloroflexota; class Dehalococcoidia; order Lucifugimonadales; family UBA3495; genus CATOSK01. The sequence continues at coordinate 511,128 of CATOSK010000006.1, forward strand.
CCAACCGCCCTGTCGAAAGGAAAACAGCCCCAGGGCGTTCACGCCCTTGCGAGGCGCTTCTCTTTCGGGCACGCTCGCTTTTCGACGAATGCAGGGTGATGCCAAAACCGTCACCAAGGGCGGCGGGTTCAGCTATGCCGCGTGGGATAGGCTGAGATCCCTGGGTTCCCCTTTGGCGATCATTGATTTCCTCCCCTCACCTGTGTAGCATCCCGCTATGGCAACGACTTGGTTTGTCAACGAATTGGAACATTGTGAGGTCCGATGACGACAAACGCCGCGGGCCACATAGGAGTGTCGCGCGATTTTCTCAGAAGAAGCAGGCAATATCTGGCAGATGGCGACCTCCACCAAGCGGCTGAAAAGGGATGGGGCGCAGCAGCCCACATGATCAAAGCGGTTGCAGCGTCGGAGGGTTGGGAATATGAACACCACGACCAATTCGATATGGTCGCGCAGAATGCGTCCCAAAGGTTCCGGCAACCCAGCGTCCGCCAATATGGAAACTCGGCCCACTTCCTGCACCGGAGCTTTTACAGGCACCCAGACTTCCTCCAGAGGGATGCGATCAGCCAGCACATCGACGATGTCGAGAAAATGGTAGATGCGCTGGAACCGTTTGTCACTTGATTCCAGTGGTCATTCTTGCGCGGATGTCTCTGCCTTCCCCCGGAACCAATCGAGGATCGCCGACAGGCCATATCCCGTCCCCACAATGCCGATGGTCGGAAGAAGTATAGAAAAACAAGACCATGGAGAGCCAAGGTATCCCAAGTAACCGGGGCGGGCGAATCGCCCGCCCCGGTCTTGTTTTGCCTTGTTCAAGGTATTGTGACGGTCTGAAATCCCGGGCCAATGGCAGCGGCCCCCGAAACCGTAGCAGACAGGGGGCCGCTTGCAGCTTGCGGAAAACACCTGGACCCTGGCCGGAAGGGCTGGGTTTCGGAAGGGCCGCGTTTCAGCCGGAAGGTTCGTCCCCGACGTTGCGGAGAATGTCCTCCAGCGTCTGGTCAAGAGCCGGGTCAAGCTCGACGGGCTGGACGAAGGGAGTGTAGGTGTAGTCGGCGCGTACCTGGTCGATAATCTTCTTGGCGTCGGGGTTGGACGAGCTTATCCGTTCCAGGGTTGACAGCAATTCCTGAGACTCGGCATCGCCCTGGGACTTCAGATCCGCCAGATCAATGGACATATCGAAGATGGCGTTCAGCCGGCGCATGATGTCGTAGAAGGAGGTGCGGTCGGTGGTGATGTTCAGCTGCTGGTTGGAGCCGCCGACAAAGGGATACATGGGAGCCATCGCCCCAAACCGGAACATCTGGACGTCCGGGTACTGGAAGTGGGCCATGGATACGAGAGCCATCCCGATGGTGGGCCCCCGGCGCCCGTCGCTGCCGTAGCTGGAGAACTGGACGCCGTAGCGTTCCAGCCATTCCCGCATTTCCGGACGGCTGTAGGTGCAGGTTATCCGCCGCTCCAGGTCTGGCGGGGCGGGACCGTTGACTCCTTCGACGGCAACGGTCTGCTCAATGCCAAGCTCCTTGACCACCTGGAAGAAGCTCTCGGCATACAATTCCAGCCGGTACCACGGCTCCTCTCCCAGGAAAATGATGAGGCCATTGCCCGCGTCGAACCATTCGTTTTCCCGGCTCATGGGGGCCGACGGCAGCCCGTCCTTGAAGGCTGCGCTGGGGCGGTAGACGTCATGGGTGCCCGCCACCTGGAAGGGGTAGCACATTCGGCTGACCTCGGGCCCCATCTCGCCGATCTTGCGGGCCCCCAGCGTGTCAATGAGATACCGGGGAAGGCGGCTGGAAATCCGGCCGCCGTTGGACCACTGGCGCCGCCAACCGGCGATCAGGTACCTGGCCTCCGGTTTTTCATTCAATACGAACAGGTCGTCAGCCATCGGTGCCACCTCTTCAAGGGTTTCGGGGCTTGCCTGCTTCTGTCCGGGCCCAGTACCCGGGCCAGTACCCGGGTAGGAGAGTTCTCCCTGGCCGACGCGTCAGGCAAGGCCCTCGCAGGCTTCCGATTCCCCGGTGCAAGCCTGCAACTCGGTTGTTCACGCTTGATACTCTCAAGGCGACTATATCACAAACCGCCCCGCTGCTGGGAGAAATTGATGCCCGGATTAGCGGAAAGGCCGGTTTACCCGACCTCAGACGTCCAGATCTATTCCGATGGGGCAGTGGTCGGAACCCATTACATCGGGCATGGTCCAGGCGTCCTTGACCCGCTCCGAGAGGGCATTGCTGACAAAGAAATAGTCAATTCTCCAACCCACGTTCCTGGCCCTCGCTCCGCCGCGGGCGTCCCACCAGGTGTACAGATTGGGTTCCTCGTGGTGCAGGCGGAGAGTGTCCACGTACCCGTGGCTCACCCACTGGTCCATCCAGGCCCGCTCCGAGGGGAGGAACCCGGACACTTTCTCATTGGGCTTGGGACGGGCGATGTCTATTTCCTTGTGAGCGGTGTTGACATCGCCGCAAACGACAATCTCGCGTCCTTCGCTTCTCAGGGCGTCCAGGTGTTCCAGGAAAGCGTCGTAGAACTCCATCTTGTAGTCCAGGCGCTCGTCGGAACTCTTCCCATTGGGGAAGTAGATGTTGAACAGGAGGAAATCGACGTAGTCCATGCGGAGGATGCGTCCCTCGGAGTCGAACCTCTCGATGCCGAAACCGTGGGTCACATCCACCGGCTCCACCCTGGTATAGGTGGCAACGCCGCTGTAGCCCTTGCGCTCGGCGGAGGAAAAGTAGGCGTGGTAGCCGGGCACCTGGGTCAGTTCGGCAGCCAACTGCCCCGGGGAAGCCTTGGTCTCCTGGATGGAAAGCACATCCGGGGCTTCCTCGGCAAACCATTCGACGAACCCCTTGCGCTGGGCCGCTCGAATCCCGTTGACGTTCCAGGACAACATTTTCATGGATACACCTCGGTATATTGGGTATGTCGCTTGAATGTTTGGAGTAGAACAGGGCGCGAGACCATTATAACTGCCACCGCGCAGAGCCTGCCCCCGCACATCCTTCTCTCCCGTCCTTCTCTCCCATCCTTCCCGCGCAGGCGGGAACCCACCCCCGCGGCCCAGCAAGAGCCATCCCGCTCTGGCGGTTACACCCAGCGTTCCCCCGCGGCCCGGTGGCTCTCAGCATCGAATCCCCTCGCTGCTCCCCTCTCGCATTAACCGGCGGCATACGGCTGCCCCCTCCTGCTCATTCCCCATCGACATCTGCCGGTCTTCAAAAGACCCGGAAACCGGCTCCCCCGGGCTCATGGCGTATTTCAGGTCAGGGTGAGATGATACAGATTATCTCATGATGCGTGGTTTCAATAGTCGGAGGTCCATCCGGAGCGTAGCGCTTCAGGGCCGGCTGATTGACAGGAGGTTCCGGCGTCACTGGAGGAACTACCTGTTCCAATGCGTGCTCGCCACCCTGACACTGCTGGTAATCCTGTTGGTGGTCGATGTGGTGCTTCGGGCCGCCATAGTCGTCGCCATCGCATCCACCGCTTTCATCATATTCGTAGCTCCCCACAGCCAGGCATCCAGCCCCCGGCGAGTTATCGGAGGGCACGTTGTAGCCGTGCTGGTCGGTTCGGTGGTGTCTCTCCTGTACCTGGTGCCCGGCTGGGGAGAAATGGCCATGACATCCAACCTAGCCCGCGATCTGATGGCCGTGGTGTCCGTGGGCTTCAGCATCCTCTTAATGGTCCTGACCAACACCGAGCACCCGCCCGCAGCCGGCACCGCCCTCGGCCTGGGCGTCATCGGGTGGGACCCCTCCGCGGTCCTGTTCGTTCTGCTGGGAGTCATCACCCTGTCCGTCATCCACAAGCTCCTGCGTTCCCGCCTGCAGAACCTGCTCTGACCCCCCGGCAGCCGCACCCCCACCAGCAGGACAAGCGCCTCGACGCTCCCTGTCCGTCCCGGCGTGATAGACTGATAGTATGGGGGGGCGTCCGTTCCCGCCCCTTGCTCTAAGGGTTACGCCCTCCGTCGCCAGAGTAGGTAACTCGTCCAAGGCTCCTTGGGCGCTCCGTCGAACGGTTCCCCGGGGACCTCCTTTCCGGCACGAAACTTTCGGACAATCTCTCCCGAGGAGGCACGAAATGTACCACCGAGTGTTGCTCCCATTGGACGGTTCCCGCGAGTCCGAAGAGACCTTCGGCATGATCCGGGAAGAGCTGGAACCCGGTGCCGAGGTCATCCTCCTCCAGGTAATCCCCCCCGCCAGGACCCAGCGCGTGGGCGGCCACATCATCATGGGGATCCAACAAGAAGAAGCCGACCGCATCGAGGCCCTCGGATACCTCAGGGCCGTCTCCCGCCGCCTCAGCGGCGCTGTTGGAGATGGAGGCTCCGGCAATTGGAGATGCGAGGTCTCTGTTTCCAACTCCGTATCCGACGGCATAGTCAACGCCGCCCGATCCGGAAGCGCCGATCTCATCGCCATGTACACTCACGACCGGAAGCTGCTGGCCCGCCACGTCAAGACCAGCATCGCCAAGGAGGTCCAGCGCAAGGCTGACATCGACGTCAGGGTCTTCTGGTCCCATGAGCTTGAGGGGTACACGCACGGGGACCGAATCGCCGCCGATGCCGCCTTTGACTTCCGCATCCTCAAGCAGGTGGATGTCTTCCGGGACCTTTCCGATGACCAGTTGGCCAAGGTGGCAGCCATCGGCGTCACCACCACCGTTCCCGCGGGCGACACCCTCGGACTGGGCGGCGAGTCCGGCGACCAGCTCTATGTCATCCTGGAGGGAGAGGCCCACCTCACCACTCACTCCGAGGTCGGAGAAATCTCCGTCCGCATCGCCCTTCCAGGCGAGGCGTTCCCCCTCGCCACCCTTCTCGGCTCCGGCACCCTCGTCACCTCGGGAAGAGCATTGACCGACATGCAGGTGTTGGCCATCCCCCGCTCCGAGTTGCTGGACCTCTGCTACCGGGAACCCGAACTGGGCATCCGCGTCTACGCATCGGTGGGCCGCCTTTTCTCCAACCGCTACGCCGAAACCCTGGCCCACGTCGCCATCGTCGCCGAAAGGGAACTCCGCGAGTCCAACGCCTAGCCCGCGGGACTGTCCACAGGACAAGCAAAAACCGGGGCCTCCGCGATGGGAGACCCCGGTCCCTCCTCCTCCAGCATCCCAGCCGGACGGGTTGCGGCACCCTACCGCTGACGCAGCTTCGGATCGAACACGTCCCGCAAGGCGTCTCCCAACAGGTTGAACCCGAACACCACCACGAAGATGGCCAGCCCGGGGAATATTGCCACCCAGGGAGCCGTCCGCACGTGCTCCTCCGCCGCGCGTTTCAGCATTCCGCCCCAGCTGGGAACGTCCGGCGGCACCCCAACACCCAGGAAGCTCAACGAAGCCTCGATGGTTATCGCCAGTCCCAGGTAGTAGGTTGCCACCACCAGCACGATCGCCATGCAGTTGGGCGCGATGTGCCGGAAGATTATCCGCTTCGACGACGCCCCCACGGCCGTGGCCGCCAGCACGTAGTCCAGTTCCTTTAGGCTCAACACCTGGGACCGGACGGTCCGCACCACCGGGGCCAGCATACCAATCACGATGGCGATGATCACGTTCTGCAACGATGACCCCAGCACCGCAACGATGGCCAGGGCGATGATCAGGCCTGGTAACGCCATCATCGAGTCCACCACCCGCTGGAAGGACAAATCCACGTACTTTCCCGCGTAGGTCGTCGTCAGGGCCAGCACCGAGCCGATGACGATGCCGATGATCACGCTGCCGAACCCAACGTACAGGGATATGCGCGCCCCGAATATCACCCGGCTCAGCACGTCCCGCCCCACGTGGTCTGTCCCCATGATGAACCCGGCGCTGGGCGGCTGGTGAACGTTCTCCCTGCCCAATGTCTCCTTGGCCCCGTAGGGGGCCGCCAACGGAGCAAATATCGCCAGCAGGATCAGGAAAACCGTTATTGCTCCGCCCACCGCGCCCAGCGGCTTGGTGCGGGTAAACTTGACGGTCCAGTTCCACGAATTGACCGCAGGGTTCTTGATCATTGCCCCTGCCCCGGCTGCGGTCCGGACGCTGGCAGTTTCTTGTTCCAGCATTAAATCGTCTCCTGTGACCGGGCCCCGGCCGGGGCCCGGTCAAATTAACGGAAAGCCGGCCCCTGGCTTACTGGTAGCGGATCCTTGGGTCCAGCACCCCGTAGAACAGGTCAATGATGAGGTTCAGGCCAAGCACCACCGCCGCAGTAAGAAGGATCACTGCCTGGATCACCACAAAGTCCCGGTGGATGATGCTCTCGATGAGGAACCTCCCCAGGCCGGGCACGACAAAGATGGTCTCGACGATGATCACGCCGCCCAGCAGACGGGCGAACTGGTATCCCGAAACCGTCACCACTGGCAGTATTGCGTTCTTAAGCGCGTGCCGCCCTATTACCGACACCTCGTGCAGTCCCTTGGAGCGGGCCGTCCGCACGTAGTCCTCCCGCAGCACCTCCAGCATCGCCGAGCGCGTCACCCGGGCGGTGAACGCCAGGTCGTGGAAGGCGATGGCCAGCGCCGGGAAGATCAACTGCTTCAGGTTCAGCACCGGGTCTTCCCACAACGTGGCGTACCCCAGAGGCGGCAGCCAGTTGAAGAAGTATGCCAACCCGTAAATCATCAGGATCGCCAGCCAGAAGGTTGGCAGCGCAATCCCGATCAGCGATATTATCCGGCAAATGTAATCGGGAAGCGTGTCCTGCTTCACGGCCGACAGCACCCCCAGCGGCACCGCCATGATAAAAGCCAGGACAAGGCCCATCACGGCCAATTGCACGGTCACCGCGAACTTGTCCTTCAGCTCGTCGATCACCGGCGTCTTGTACCAGATGGACGTCCCCAGGTCCCCCTGGAGGATGCCCCACACCCACGAGAAGTACTGGATGTGGATGGGGCGGTCCAGCCCCAGTTCACTGCGCAGCTTGGCGATGTCCGCCTCGGTCACCGCTCCCGCACCTTCCTCGCCCGTCAGGATGAACAGCGCCGTGTCCCCTGGAACAAGGAAGAACAGGACGAACACAATCAGCGTCGTGAGCAGCAGGGTTGGGATAAACAGGACGAATCGCCGGGCTATGTACTCTTTCACACTCCCTCCCCGGGTTCAGGGTGTGCCGGTTAGCCATTGCCCCATCCCGGAAACCAGCCGGAACGGGGCGTGGTTAATGCGTTATCGAGGCCTTTGTGTCTGGCAGGGAGACCCGTTGGTATGGAGTCTCCCTGCGATTGATTCCTGACGCCGCTATCGGATCGGGGGAGCGTCCCCGCCTGCCGGGGTAGCGTTCTCGTCCCACCAGATCTGGTCCCAGCGCCAGATGGTGTGGGGATGGTAGGGCGGCCGGAAGTTCTGGATGCGGTAGTCGATAGCGCCGGCCCGGCCCTGCCAGTACAGGACGATGTAGTGTCCATCACCTTCGTTGAGAATCTCGGCCATCTCCTGGTAGTAGCCCACACGCTTCTCAGCGTCCAATTCCCTGGCTTCCGCCTGCATCAACTCGTTGATCCTGGGGTGTTCCCAGTTGTGGGGGTTGCGCAGGGTGTCCTTGGCGTACCACTGCACCAGCACCGTCTGCGGCTCCAGGAAGTACAATCCGGTGCCGATGATGCTCAAGTTGTGGCTGGCGTCCCGCAGGTTGGCGTAGAAGGTGGCGCGGTCCTGCGACTGCAACGTGACGTCTATATTCAGCTTGTCCTTCAGCTGGGCGGCGACCAGCTCCGCCTCGGTGCGGCTCTGCTTGGCCTGGTCCACGTTGAAGGTCAGCTCGAACCCCTCACCGTACCCCGCTTCCGTCATCAGCCGCTTGGCTTCCGTCAGGTCATCCGCCAGCTTGGTGCCGTCGGCGTTGTACCGGAATCCCGGCAGAGCCATGATTTCTTCGTCGGTCTCCGCGTATCCGGGCGGGAAGTAGTTGCCCAAGATACCCTCGCCGGCAGCGGCGATTTCTGCGATCTCATTCCGGTCCATGGCCAGGTAGATCGCCTTGCGGACTCTTGGGTCGTCCAAGGGAGGCTTGTTGATGTGCATCCAGAACCCGCGGACACTGCCCGCGCCGCTGGCCACCGCCCGCATTTTCCCGTCCGTTTCCTTCTGAACCTGCAGCATGTCATGAAGGGTGGTGCCGCCCATCACCAGCCAGGCGTGGACCTGTCCCGTCTTCATGCTGGCCAGGCGTCGGGCCGCGTCCTCAATCACGAAGACCCGGAACCCGTCGTAGAAGGGAATGGGGTTCATGAAGTAGTCGTCGTTGCGCTCGTACTCCCAGGAGTCACCCTTCTTCCAGTTTTTGAACCTCCACGGCCCCGATCCCACGTTGTTCTCGAAGCAGCAGTTCAGTTCGTCCTGGGTCTTGGTCTCGACCACGTGGCGGGCGTAGATCTTGTAGTAGTCCACCGCCAGCCATCCCAGGGCCGTTGACGAGGCGAACTTCAGCGGCATCTCTACCGTCCGGTCGTCCACCGCCGTCGCGGTGCCATGCTCGTAGAAGTCGCGGATGGCGGTGACCCGCCCACGGGTCACACCCTCTTGGGACATCCGGTCCACGCTGAACACGATGTCGTCGGCCGTAACGGGAACCCCGTCCTGCCAATTCGCCTCGTGGATATTAAAGGTCAGGGTCAGCCCGTCCTCCGAAATTTCCCAGCTTTTCGCCAGGTCCCCGATGATCTGCGAAGGATTGGTCGGGTCGTATTGGAGCAACTGGTTGAACCTGGGCCCCGACGGGAGCAGCACCGTCGTCGAACTGGCCCCGTAGTGCAGGTCCAGGAAGCCAGGGTTGGCCCGGTGAACGAAGTCGATCGTTCCGTTGTAGTGCTTTCCGGCGCCAATGCTGACCCACTCCGGGACCTCTGCCTCGTAAACCCCTGGCACCGGGGTCGCCGCCACCACCGGGGTCGCCGTCGGCTCCGCCGCTGCGGCGGGGGCGGCGGGAGCCGCCGAGCCCGAAGAAGCTGCGGGGGCCTGCGCCGGTTCCTCTTTCTTCATCGCCGTGTCGGCCGGTGCCGCCGCCGGTTGTTGCTGCTGCGCCGCGGGAGCGGGTTCGGCCGGCTGGCTGTCCCCCGGGGTTTCCGCCGCCGTCCCGCAGGCCAAGGCAAACACTAACAATAATGCCATTGCAATGGAAATCGGTAGTTTGGGTAGCCAGGGCCGGTGAAACTTCATGGTGCCTCCTCCTGTGTGTCGGTAAGGGGTTTTAGCCGATTCGGGTCCGGCGCGGGGATCCTAAACCGTAACCAGCTTTGCTAGTTACGCAGTAAACATCAGCATTTTCGCCGATATCAGGCATTTCATATTCGGACTTAGAAACATTTGCGGATGTCCATGCCTTGGTTGTTTACGCATACCGAATATAGCTTGCGGCAATTTATACTATCATTGTCAGCGTGTCAACCTTTGTGGAGAACACTGCCTCGGCAGGAAAAGCCACAGGCACCCCAAGCGCGGAATGTTGCGGCGCGGGATACGGGATCGGACTTGGCTTGGCCTTTGCTGGGGTCTGCGCCGCTTTTACCGGCGGGGCTGTTATCGCGCCGTCTCCAGCGCGTAAAGCTTGCCATCGTGGGACGCGGCGTAGACAGTGCTGCCTATGGCCGTCGGACTACCGGCAATCGCCCCGCCCGTGCGGAACTGCCACCGCATTTCCCCAGACCCGGCATTCAGCGCGGCCAGGACGCCCGTTTCCGTCCCCACCAGCACCGTATCCCCGGCCACCGACGGCGCCGACGTGACCTTCTGTTCCAGGACCGTCGTCCAGACTTCATCCCCCGTCTCCAGCTCGAACGCCGACACCCGGCCTGACTGGCTGGACGCGTAAACTGTCTCTCCAGCCACTGCCGGAGAGTACGCGACCTCTCCGCCGAGGTCCTGCGCCCACACGCTCGCCCGCTGCACCGGAGGCGTGTTCGCCAAGCCCCAAACATAGAAGTTGGTCTTCCAGAAGAGGGACGCCCCGTCCCAGAAGCGCGAGGTTTCTCCCCTGTCTATGGCCCACACCCGCCCTCCGTAGGAGCCAAAGTAGACCGTGTCCCCGTCAACCGCCGGCGCCCCCGGAGACCCCCGCCCCCGTCCGGCGTTGTAGACCAGTTGCTCCCGCCCAGTGTTCGCCTCCAGGACGTGGACCCGGCTGCTCTGGGATGCCACCACCACCATCCCGTCCAAGTAGGAGACCGGCTCCGTAATCCATCCTCCGGTCTCGAACGTCCACAGCTCCTCCCCGGTGACCGCATCCAGAGCGTACAGCACGTTGTCCGCCGCCCCGATGAGCAAAGTGCCTTCCGCAACGATGGGAGACGCCAGCAAGGGATCGTCGAACTCCTTTTCCCAGCGGAGCCTTCCCGTCGCGTGTTCCAACGCGATCAACACTCCCGGCTTCAAGGTGAAGAACATCAGGTCGCCGGCGATGGCCGGCGTCGAGCTGGATGGCGCTCCCGTGGAATACTCCCAGACCAGCCCCCCCGAACCTGCGTCCAGCGCCAACGCCCGCCCGTCCTCCGTGGCCAGGAACACCCTTCCCTGGTGCACTGCCGGGGACGAAACCAGCGCCTTGTTCGTTTGGAAAGTCCATTTCAGCGAGGGTTCCCCAGACACGGCGGCCGGAGAGGACCCAGAGTTGACCACATCCCGCCGCTCCAGCGGCCACGATTCTGCTGTCGCCGTCGCTGACAAAGACGTTGAAGGGAGAGGGGGGTCCGGCGCTAGTCCCAGCGCATCCCAGAAAACCCACAGTCCCAGCGCCAGCACCAGCGCCACCGTTACTCCGATGGGAATTGAACGGTGTATTCGCAGGTTGAGCCGCACCCGCCGCCCTCGCGCCTCTCCCTGCGGACGTGGAACGGTCGTCAGGCCGGAAAAGGAGCCGCACCCCGCGCACCTCTCGGTCTCGTCCACGGCGTTGACGTGACCGCAGTACCGGCACAGTCTTACGAGTTCGGTCAGGGGGTCGGAACGGGATTGGGTTCCGCTGTCCATAGCGATAGCGCACCGGTAGAATTGTCACACCTGCACTGCCGGAATAAGCGCCCGTCCGGGGCAGATGGACAGCTGGTTCGAATCAAAGGCAGGTCGGGGGATGGGAACGCTACTCTAAGAAACTATCTCAAAACGCACACTCCGAAACCAGAAGCCCGCGAAAGGAGAACGACCGGGGTCTGGATTCCTGCCTGCGCGGGAATGACGGGAGGGAAACGTGGGGGTCCCCGGCTACGCTCACTTGTTTTGAGATAGTTACTAAGGGTCGCCTGCTCCGTCGCCGGGGTGGGTAACTTGTCCAAGGCTCCTTGCAGGCTCTGTCGGTCGCCCGCTCCGTCGCCGGGGTGGGTAACTTGTCCAAGGCTCCTTGCAGGCTCCGTCCGATTATAGTCTCCGGCCTTCCCCTGTCAAGGAAATCTGCCGATAGCCGCTAGGCCCTTCCGCCCGCAGCCGCCGCTTCCGCAGCCGCCGCCGGTTGAGAGATGCGCGGCCGTTTGGCGAACAGGAACAGCACTCCTCCCAGGAAGTTGAAACCCGCGAGGATGAGGAACGCCGCCGTGTAGTTGCCGTAAATGTCCCACATGTACCCCGCAAAGGGTGAGGACGCCAGCAGCAGTATGTTCATCGGAACCGTGGACAGACCCAGAATCTTCCCGAAGGAGGCCCTCCCGAAGTACTCCCCCCGGATGGCCGTGGTCAGCGGGTTCCTTCCCCCGAATCCCGCGCCGAACAGCACCGCGAAGGTGTATAACATGGGCAGCGTCGAGGCAAAGGTCAGTAGAACCACCGCCCCCGCCTGCAGCGAAGTGAAGCCGAACAGGACTATGTTCTTCGGAGCCCGGTCTCCCAGGTATCCGCCCAGCAACTGGAACGCCATGGATACCGCGGTGTACACCGCCACGATCCATCCTGTGGTCTGAACATCGAATCCTGCATCCTTCACCAGCAGCCCCAGGTGGGTCATGATCGCCAGGATGACCATCGAAGTGAACCCGTGCCCGAAGGCAATCAGCCAAAACGCCGGCGTCCGGATGGCCTGAGCCGCGGACAAGTCCCCGGTGGCCGTTCTTGCCGGATCCTCCGCCCGGGTCCCTTGCCGTGCCGGCCTTTCCCTCTGGTCGCCGTCCGGCAGCATCCCGTAGTCCTCGGGGCGGTTCCGTATCGCCAGGGACAAGGGAACCGCCGCTAGCAGGATGACTATTCCCAGGATCAGCGCCGTCAACTGCCACCCGATCCGGTCCTGCGTCGGGTCCACCGCCCAGGCGATGGACGGCACCAGCAACAGCGCGCCCAGCCGTCCGCCCACGTTGGCCCAGCCCATTGCCGTCGACCGCCGCCGCGCAAACCAATTGTTCATGCAGGTCATCATCGGCAGCCAGCTTCCCAACCCCTGCCCCAGCGCCATCACAATGAACGCGAGGTAGAACATCCACAGGCTGTTCACCTGCCAGAAGATGAGGAAGCCGACCCCCAGGATCAGAAACCCGATGAGCACCATCCGGCGGGTGCCCAGTTTGTCCGTCAGCCAGCCCTCGATGGGCCCCATCAACCCGCCCTCCACCCTGGTCAGGGTCAGGGCCATGCCCAGCTGCCCCCGGCTCCACCCGAACTGGCTTTCCAGCGCCACCGACCACACCGTCATCGCGTGGTACAACGGCACCGTAGCCAGGGTCATCACGCACCCGGTCAGCGGCACCAGCCACCACCCGTAGAACACTCCCCGGGGACGCGGGACCATGCGGTTGGGCTGGAAAGGAAAACTCAAGAAAGCCCTTTGCGAAGGAACGCCCGTTCTCGGACAATACTATGCGGGGCATCCACCCCGCGACGCGTTAGATGATAATTGTCCTGCCGAATCACGTCAACGAATACCAAAACAATATTATTATTGCGAATACCGATTTACGGGTTTCAAAACATCCGACGGCCCACAACCCCGCTATCGGTGTCTTAATGTCTCTGAATGTTGCCTGTAAAGGTCCAGTTGACCTGTTGTTACCTTCGGGACGCGCCGCTATATTTGGGTTGGGCCACCAACCCTCATTTCAGCAACGTCTCTGCCCGGAGGAGCCTCCCATGACCCAACCCGACGTCCTACCCATCGACACCCACGCCCACATCGTTCCCGAATCCCTCGTTGACGAAGCCCGCCGCAGCGGCGCAACTCTCGGCGTCACCGTCGAAGACACAGAGCAGGGACCGGCCCTCCAGTTTGAAGGACTCACCCGCCTGCGCCCCGTCGGGGGCCTCGCCCGGATGGAACCCCGCTTCGAGTGGATGGAGCAGCAGGGCCTCGGACTGCAGGTGCTCGCCTCCTGGCTGGACATCCAGGGATACACCCTGACTGCTGACAGCGCGGCAACCTGGGCCCGCCTCTTCAACGAGCACCTCGCCCAGGTCGTCACCGGCCATCCCGGCCGTTTCAAGGGACTGGCCACGGTGCCCGTCCAGGATGGCGAGTTGGCCGCCCGGGAGCTCACCTACGCTGTCCAGCAACTTGGTTTCCTCGGCGCCATGCTCGCCGCAGACCCGGTGGACCAGGACATTTCGACCGACAATTTCGAGGATTTCTGGTCCGCCGCCGAAGCCCTGGACGTGCCCGTCGTCATACATCCGCCCACTCATGGATTCGGCGCCAACATCCGACCTTCCTACCTCGCCTTCTCCCTCGGACGCACCCTCGATACCACCATCACCGTCGCCAAGCTCGTCCTCACTGGGCTGCTCGACCGCCATCCCCGCCTGAAGCTGGTCCTGGTCCACGGCGGGGGATACCTCCCCTACCAGGCCGCCCGCATCGACAACGGATACGTCACGGGACAGGGCCGTCCCGTGGAACTGGAGCGGGACCGTCCCTCGGACTACCTGCCGATGCTGTACTACGACAACGTGGCGGTGTCTCCCCAGGTCGTCCGCCTCATGCGCGACATAGCCGGGGCGGAACACCTGCTCCTGGGGTCCGACTACGTCTTCGCCGGGCCGGCCCGTCCCATCGCGGGAAACCTGGAAGGCGCGGGATTGGGCGCAGACGAGGTCTCCCTCATCTGCTGCGGCAACGCCCAGCAGGTGTTCTTGAAAGAAGGCTGACGGGAGAAGCACAAACAACAGGAACCATGCCGCGGCGTGGGTCCAGCTCAACCTCGTTATGGGTCAACCCGACGGGGGAGAGCTCTCCTCCTCGCCCTCGGGCTCTTCTTCCTCAACCTCGACCACCACCGGCGGGTAGTAGGGAGAACCCCAGTCGGAATGGGGGTGTTCCAGCATCAGGTCAATGAACAACGGCACCAGGAACGCCATTATGAGCGCCCCCGCCTGCACTTGGGTGCGGTTTGGGGGGGCGCTGTATGTGGAACCACCATGCAGAAGCTGGTTCCTTAGGACGTAGAGGCGGTCGAAGACGATGCGGAGGATGGCAAGGGTGTCGCCGCGCTCCAGGGCGTTGTTGGCGATTTCCTGGCTGCGCTGGAAGAGGCCTTCCCAGTCCTCGTGGCCGGGGACGAGGTTGTGGTGCTTCCAGTAGGGCTGGAAGACGAAGCGGTTGCCGATGAGGGAGCGGATGGGAGCCGATAACCGGCGCCACATGACGGGCTGGACCCGCCGGCCTCCGTCCAGCTGCAGCACCTGGCCGAGGAAGCGGTTGCGGACCTCGGCCTCGGTGCGCTCGTAGCCTTCGGGCCGGTCCTCGGCGCAGGCGGCGTTGAGGGCGATCCAGTAGAAGACGAAGGCGGCGTCGAAGTCGCTGCTGTCCCGCTCGGCGCGCTCCACCCAGCTGATGGCCCGACCCAGCCTGAGCCGCAGGTTCTCCGGAAGGCCGTCGAGGAGCCCGTCGTATTTCTTTGCCAATGCGGGGGATGTCACCTGCCGTCACTCCAGCGTCTGGTTAAGCCAAGGAACACCTGGGGCCGGACCACCCGGACAATTTCTACCGTACAGTTCCTACCGGACAATTCCGACCGGGCGATTCCTACAACAGCGCAATGGGGTTCACCGGGGAGCCGGTGCCGCCCACGACCCGCAGGGGATTGACGGTGAGCATGAACTCGTACCGTCCCTCCTCGGCGCAGACGTCGGCCAGGGGCTCGAGCAGAGCGTTGTCCAGGAGGCCGATGCCGTAGGCGAAGATTGCGCCGTGGACCGACCAGGGAACATTGTACCCGTTGGGGGTGAAGTCCATCATGTCCCAGACCAGCAGGGCGCAGTCGGACTCGCGCAGGAAGCGGAGGCAGGAGGCGTGCAGCCCGGGCCGCTGGGCGGGGTCGCTGCCCCACATGGGGTTCACCTCGTTCCACTTCTCCCGCCCGCCGTAGACACAGATGGCGTCCCCCGGCTCCAGGGCCACCCCCTGGGCCGCCGCCACGTCCTCAAGCTCCCAGCCGTGGATGGGCTCTTCCTGGGTGACGAAGGGCTGGCCGCGGAACCTGGGCACGTCCAGCAGCACGCCGCGGGTGATGATGCCCTCCTTCCAGTGCTCCACCGAGCCCCAGGCCGCGCCCTGGAAGGTGATGACGTCGTCGGGATTGCGGCCGTTCCACATGCCGTCTTCATTCCAGACGTGGCAGAGGGCGTCGAGGTGGGTGTTGGCCTGGCCGTGGTAGGCCACGCCGTAGTAGTCGGTGGACAACCCGCCGCCAGGCTCGCGCACGCCCCGGTTCATGAAGTGCTGGGCCGGCGTGGGATTGTTGGGCGCGGGAGTCTTGGGGAACTCGCGGCTGAGGGACACGGCCCGCCCCTTCTGCACCAGCCGCGCGGCCGCCAGCCGCTTCTCGTCGGTGACCATGTTCACCGCGCCGACCTGGTCGTCGGCGCCCCAGCGTCCCCAGTTGCGGTCTTCTTTAAGGTAGGCGAGGACTTCATCCTTGGTCGGCACTCTCCGTTCCATCGCTGTCCTCCCGCTGTTCCTCGGGTCGCCGCCCCCGTCGCCGATTCAGGCAACTTGTCTAAGGCGCCTCGGCGGCTCCTTGCCCCGTCCGGAAAAGCCGTTTCCGGCGGGCAAAATTAACTGCCGGAAGGTTATCAGATGGGGGCCGGTTTTGGTAGGGGCCGGAGGGCGGGGGAGGGAGATTGGGGAGTCGTCGCGGGGGGTGACGTGGGGGTGCGTTGGGGGATTCATCCCCCAAACCCCCTTTCCTTAGATAGAGGGGTTGATTGGGAAGGGGGACGACGGGGTGGGGGAGTATAATTCGCTCATGCCTTCTTACCCGCACATTGAGAAGTATCACGCCGACCTGGAGCGGTTCATTGAGTTCGGCGGGTCGGACAACGAGCAGAGTATCCGGCGGGCGTTCGCGGAGTGCCTGGACTCGTACTGCCGGGACCACCGGGAGCGTCTGGCGCTGGTGGACGAGCTGAGCGCGCCGCTGAGCAACCGGCCCGACGGCACGGTGAAGGACTCGCTGCGGATGGCGCGGGGGTACTGGGAGGCCAAGGATTCCCACGACGACCTGGACGCGGAGATACAGGCCAAGTTCAACCGGGGGTACCCCAGGGACAACATCATCTTCGAGGACTCGCAGACGGCGGTGCTGGTGCAGAACGGCAGCGAGGCGATGCGGGTGGACATGGGCCGGGACGGGGAGCTGCACCGGCTGATCCGGGTGTTTCTCGATTACGAGCTGCCGGAGATCCAGGAGTTCCGGCAGGCGCAGGGGCAGTTCAAGGCGGACCTGCCGACGGTCCTGGAGAACCTGAGGGCGACGGTGGCCGAGGCGGAGGCGGAGAACCCGGATTACCAGGAAGCGGCGGCGGCGTTCCTGGAGCTGTGCCGGAAGACCATCGGCCCCGCCGTCTCCCCCGCCGACGTGCGGGAGATGCTGCTCCAGCACATCCTGACGAAGGACATCTTCCTGCGGGTGTTCGCGGAGGACCAGTTCCACCGGGAGAACAACGTGGCGCGGCAGCTGGACGGGCTGGAGCGGACGTTCTTCACCGGGGACGTGCGGCGGCAGGCCATTGACCGGCTGCGGGCCTACTACGGGGTCATCGGAAGGGCGGCGGACGAGATCGCGGACCACGCCGAGAAGCAGCAGTTCCTGAAGGTGGTCTACGAGGACTTCTACACGGCGTACAACCCGGCGGCGGCGGACCGGCTGGGAGTGGTCTACACGCCCAACGAGGTGGTGGACTTCATCATCCGGGGAGCGGACCACCTGCTGCAAAAGCACTTCGGGAAGACGCTGGCGGACGACAACGTGCAGATACTGGACCCGGCGACGGGGACGGGGACCTTCGTGACGAACCTGATCAACTACCTGCCCGCTGACCACAGTATATTTAGGTTTGGGTTGTCCCCGTCCCATGATCCAGCAGGGATGGACCTCGCGATTAAATTGCCCTCTAAGTTGAGGTACGTTGGTACTGTTTTCCAACAAAGGCGGGTTCGGGAGTTTCTCGGTTTTTGAAATTGTCTGAGGCTAAATCGGCCTGACCTTCAAGTTAGGCTGACCGTTGGCGGCCCATGTAACGCATCACCTGCCCGTATTCTTGCCCTTCTAACTCAGTGGGGCTCTCGTGCTCAATGTCTTCCGCTGCTCCAAGTTTGCTGGTCCACCAGCCGTTGGGGAGTTGGCGTGCCATATGCTTTACTTTATCGTCTTTGACATATATGGCAACTTTCTCGACATCTTGCTCCAAATCACCGCCCGTGCATGGTTCATACCCAAGCGTCCGGAAGGCGTCCTCAAATGTCGAAACGTCTTCCGAGTTCCTTTTTGTCAGAGGCCAGTAGGAACGTTGCCCTTGTGGCCACCACCAAGCATTGGCACTTCCTGCTGCCCAAGCAATACAGTTGTATATGCGGGCACGAGGGCTTGTAACACGAAAACTCTCGAGTTGATCAAAGAGGCCGAATACGTTATTGGGTCGGGGGGAGGTAGCCATTGGATTCGCCCCAATCGACCCACTTCGCGCTCAATCTCAATAAGTCCCCGTCATCACCTTCCAGAGGCGGTGGCGTATCCACCAACGAATCCAGGGCCATGAACCACCAATCTGGGTCAATGACCAGTTCCCGGAGGATCAATGGGACGACCGCCTGCCCCATGCTGATGATTTCTTGGTATGCGCCGTGGCCCTCTATATCTGACAACGACGACATATGAATGGTCTCTGCCTTCCAACGCTCCGCCAGTGTTTTGAATTTGTCACATAGTAGGACATCAAAAGTTTGCCCCAAGAAACCTGAGGAAATTGTGCTTGCGCCTCCGGCCGCGACTTTGCTAGTCTGCAGCAAAATTTCCTCGGCGAAGTTACAGCAGCTAAGATCGGAAGACTCGGTGGTGATGGATTTCGAATCCGTGAACTTTATTGTTCCTGCGGCTACCATTACAACCTCCTCCTTAGCTCCAAAAGACATCCCAATCTTCTCGAGGAATCTGCATCTGTGCCAAGACTTGTGTGGGCACATCACACCTCACTCCCTGAGATTGCTCATATTGTAGTACTTGTCGTCTGAGTATAAAGACCATGGCTTTTAGGTGCTCGGTGCTCATTCTTACAGTGCCCAGACGTTCTGGTTGCTTGATTGACGTTGCTTCTGGATGGGCCTCTCGCAATTGGAAGCTCATACTAGATCCCCAAGCACCTACCGTCACGGTAAACGCGTCGGCAAAAATCTCGAAAGGCTCTGGCATATCCACCTCTTGATTACCGAAAAAGTCTGAATGACCTGACGAACAGAGAATCGGTGGCCTATGGTATCCACACTGTCCGTTTTGCGTCAACATGAAGTGCCCGGCCAAGGCTTGGCGGGGCTACCCTATTATTTTACCCTGAATTGGCCCAACCCAACCAAGAGCAAGTGAGTGACGCTGTGCCGGGATTGGCCTCCCGGCAGGAATACGCGGTGGACCTGCTGCGGGAGTTTCCGCGGCTCCCCCTCTACCCCGACTCTCACCGCTGGGCGGAGATGGGGCAACGGCTATTGGACCTGCACATCGGGTTCGAGGCGGTGGAGCCGTACCCGCTGGAACGGATGGACCGGGAGGTGGTTGATCCGAAGCGGGCCATCCTGCGGGCGGACCGGGAGCGGGGGACGATAACGCTGGATGAGCGGACGACGCTGGCGGGGGTGCCGGCGCGGGCGTGGGAGTACCGGCTGGGGAGCCGGTCGGCGCTGGAGTGGGTGCTGGACCAGTACAAGGAGAAAAAGCCCCGCGATCCGACTATCCGGGAGCGGTTCAACAGCTACCGGTTTTCCGACCACAAGGAGGGGGTGATCGACCTGCTGGGGCGGGTGTGCCGGGTGAGCGTGGAGACGATGGAGGTGGTGGACGGGATGGCGCAGCAGGAGCGGGGGTCTGGATTCCCGCCTGCGCGGGAATGACGGAAGGGGGAGCGGCGGGTGACGGAAGGGGAGGCGAGGATGAAGATGAGGAGTGGTTGGCTGGATGGTCGGCGACATTGTCCTAACTGCCTTTGATTTCACCGATTTGAGCGGTTCGGAGAGACGCCCGGTCCTGGTGGGTAGTGATGGTCTGGCCGCCGTTGATGGAAGGCGGAACTGATGCTTAAGAATCCCGCCGTCTATATGCTGGCCAACGGTCGCAACGGAACGCTTTACGTTGGCGTGACGTCGAACCTGGCGGAAAGGGTCTGGCAGCACAAGAGCAACGCGTCCGACGGATTTACAGCCAGGTTCGGTGTTCACTACCTGGTATGGTATGAATTCCACGAGACTATGGAGCAGGCGATTGCCCGGGAGAAGGCCCTGAAGAAATGGAGGCGGAAATGGAAGGTGCGGGTTGTTGAGTTATTCAATCCGGGGTGGGATGACTTGTTTCCTGACGTTTGTTGAGGGGGACGGGGCACGGGGGTCTGGATTCCCGCCTGCGCGGGAATGACGGAAGGGGGAGCGGCGGGTCTGGGATGAAGGGCAGGACTAGGGAACGGCGGGGGTCTGGATTCCCGCCTGCGCGGGAATGACGGAAGGGAGGCGGGAATGACGGTAGCAAAGGGAGGCGGGAATGACGGTAGAGAAGGGGGCGGGAATGGCGGGAGGGGGTGGGAATGGGAGTGACTGCGCCACCGCCCCGGCGTACCCCGACCCTGCGAAATCCTGTATCATGGGCGCACTTAAAAAGGGCGACGATTGAGAAGGAGGAAGCGGGATGATTACGAAGTTTGGCAGCCTGTTCGCGGGCAATGTGGACCTGGACAACATCGGCCTGGAGGGGACCGCCGCCAACGACCGCTGGCTGCCCGACGACGAGCTGGCCTCGGTGTTCTCCAAGTGCGAGGCCATCTGCGAGGTCATGGACCGGCGGGGGTACTCGACCTTCTGGGCCGCGGAGCACCACTTCCAGCGGGAGGGGTACGAGTGCATCCCCAACCTGATCATGCTCTTCGTCCACCTGGCCCACCTGACCAAGCAGCTCAAGTTCGGCTGCGGGTTCAACATCAATCCCATGTGGCATCCGCTGCGGCTGGCCGAGGACTACGCCACGGCGGACATCCTGACCGACGGGCGGGTCATCTTCGGGATCGGGCGGGGGTATCACTCCCGGGAGGTCGAGACCTTCGGCAATCCGATCATCGACCAGGACGCCAACCGGGAGCTGTTCGAGGAGCAGGTGGAGCTGCTGTTCAAGTCCTTCAACGAGCGCTCCTTCTCGCACCACGGCAAGCACTACGACATTCCGCCCAACGTCCCCTACCGGGGCTACGACCTGAAGGAGATAACGCTGGTGCCGCGGCCCAAGTACCTTCCGGTGGAGTGCTACCAGCCGATAGTCAGCGCGAGCCAGCGGGCCCTGGACTTCATGTGCAAGCACGGCATCAAGGGGATGATCGGCGGCGGCGCGGCCACGGGCGGGGCCAGCGACGAGGTGGTGAAGCGGTGGCAGGAGACGCTGGCGAAGCACGGCAAGGAGACGGAGCTGGGGGGCGACCTGATCATCAGCTACTCCGTCCAGATCGCCGACAACGAGCAGAAGGCCATCGACGAGGCGCGGGACTGGGTGGAGGAGCGGATCAAGATGTTCGGGCCGCTGGGGTTTGTCCCGGGGCTGACGGAGCAGCAGCTGGCAATGCTGGCCGATCCGCGGCGGGCGCGCTCGGCGGGGTTGCCAACCATCGAGGAAGGGGTGGAGAGCGGGTCCTGGTTCGTGGGGCCGCCGGAGCGGATCATCGAGCAGATCGAGGAGGTGCAGGACCGGTATCCGGGGCTGGAGGAGATCAACATCGGGGTGACGAACATGGGAATGCCGACGCAGGCGACGCTGGAGCAGCTGGAGTGGTTCGGGGAGGCGGTGCTTCCGAAGTTCGCGGGGCAGCAGCAGGTGGCGGCTCCGGCGGACGATTAGAAACGGACCAAGAGACTTCCCAGGAGATTTGATGCAGTCCCAGACCTACCAGGACTCCGGCCGCCAGTTGCTGACACAGGCCAACCGGGAATTGTTTGCCGGCGATGTTCGCCAGGCCTCGGAGAAGGGCTGGGGCGCTGCGGCCCAGATGGTCAAGGCCATAGCCGAAAACCGGGGCTGGCCGCACAACAGCCATTTCCTCCTGCGTCAGGCTGTGGCCAGGCTGGTCGAAGAAACCGGAGACCAGGAGATATTCAATCTCTTCGGCGTAGCGTCCAGCCTCCACGTAAACTTCTACGAAAACTGGTCTCCGGCGGAGGAAATCCGGGCCGGCCTCCAAGACATGGAGCGCTTCCTGGACAAGCTGGAGCCGCTGCTGGAGCGGCAAGGCTGACCCGATGATCCTGACCTCTCCCGAATCCGTCGAAATGGACCCCGCAGCCCTGGGAGAGGTGGAGGCACTTTTCCACCGCCAGCTTTCCGACAAGCTGCATCCCGGGGCGGCGCTGGCGGTGTACCGGCACGGGAAGCTGGTGCTGGACGTCTACGGGGGGCTGGCGGATAGGGAGACGGGGAAGCCGGTGGAGCGGGGCACCATGTTCATCCTGTACTCCTCCACCAAGCCGCTGGCGGCAGCCTGCCTGCACATCCTGTGGGAGCGGCGACGGTTCGGGTGGGACGACCCGGTGGCCGACTACTGGCCGGGGTTCGCCAAGAACGGAAAGGACGGGGTGACCATCCGGCATGTGCTGACCCACCAGGCGGGTTTCCCGGAGACGCCCTGGTCGCTGACGTGGAACAAGTGGCAGGACTGGGACTTCGTGGTGCAGACCATGGAGAACATTGTTCCCGAGTACGCCCCCGGGGAGGTCATGGCCTACCATCCGCGCAACTTCGGCTGGGTCATCGGAGAGCTGGTGCGGCGGATAGACGGGCGGCCCTTCAACCACTTTCTGCGGGATGAAATCGCAATCCCCCTGGCAATGCAGGACGCCTACGTGGGGCTGCCGCCGGATCTGGAGCCGCGGGTGTCGCGGGTCCACGCCATGGAGGACTGCGACCGGCCGGTGTCCATTCCCGCCTACAACGAGCCCGCGGTCCACCAGGCGGTGCATCCGGCCGGAGGGGGCATCACCACTGCCCGCGACCTGGCCCGCTTCTACGCCATGCTGGGCAACGGGGGAGAGCTGGACGGGGTGCGTGTCCTTAAAGAGGAGACCGTGGCCGAGGTCACGGCGCTGCAGCTAGAGGGACTGGACATGTCCCTGGGGCAGCGGAAGGCCCGCTCCCTGGGGCTGGTCATTGACGACCCGCGCATGGGCGTGGGCTCCGACGCGGACGACTCGGAGGGATACTCTCCTTCCGGGGACTGCCCCACCTTCGGGCATGGGGGACAGGCCACGTCAGTCGGGTGGGCCGATCCGTGCCTGGGGCTGGCGGTGGCCTACATCACCAACGGCGCCCGCTCCGAGGACACCAACGTCCCGCGCCTGGCCGCCATATCGAAGGCGGTGCGGGAGGCCTGTCTGTAGGGGTTTTCCTACCGAAACTCCGGTGCCGGGGCGATTCCTTACTGGGGCAATGACAGGCATCCGCATTTGTTGCGGAATGTTGGAGAAGGGTGTCGCGGTGCGGCATCTGCATGGTGGTGGATTTGGGGGTGGGTTGGTGTGGTTAAGGGGTTGGGGTTAACGAGTGTCCGCGACGGACACAACTTCCGCTCCAACTTTTATTCCCCACTTCCCCGACAACATATAGCACTTCTGGGAACGGCTAACAGATCCACTGTCGACCTGCACCGCCGTGGTGGGAGTGGACAGCGGATTACCAGTATAGATTGTTGCTTTGCGCCCAAATGTTCTATAGCATGCATCTGTAACAATAGCGGATACCCAAATCAAGGATGGACCTACCCTTGCACAACCACTATCTGCCACAGAATTATCTCCGGCAATTTGCGCCCCCGTCTCATCCAGACCAAGTGTGGTGCTTCAATAAGCTGACCGGAGAATTGAAGCTGTTGCCCATCAAATCGGTCGGACAGCGGAAGGATTTCTACGGTCCTCAGACTGAAGAATTACTGAACACACAAATAGAAGGCCCAGCACAATATGCATTGGCAAAACTCCGCAACGGTGAGCCTCTGGACCGGGGAGGAAAAACCCGAGTCACACTGTATTTGGACTCAATGAGGAAGAGGGTTCCTCCATTTAGACAGCAGATGGTCGACAGATACCCGTTGGAAAAAGAAGAGTTTTTTGCTCGGGTCAAACACGACCTTAAAGGTTGGGCATCGCACTATCAAACGACACCGTCGGACCTGCTGGACGCGATGAACGAGTTTGAATTGCACCATTTCAATGAACCAATGGGTATGACTGATCCTTTGGTGAGATTTCAATGGGTGTCGCCGCGCTGGATAGAACTCATTCTTTCTATGACTTGGCGGGTATTGAGGGTATGCGGGTCGGAGCGGTTTTTGGCAGGAGACAACCCTGTGTATCTCCTTAAACGAACAAGCCATTCCCTCCTTCCCCCCGGCTTGATTTTCCCCCTATCGTCAACCGAAGTTCTACATGCCAATTGGGAGAAATCGAGAGGAGGCTGGCAAGTTTATGAGGATGCCAAACCTGCACAAATAAGAGAGATTAACAGACAGACAATCCAAATCTCTGAACATTTTCTGTTCAGCCAACGGGAAGATTCCTGGGTAACGCAAGTCATACAAAACCAGACTTACGGTGCATTCAGGAAACACGCTTAGTTGTAAGCGTGAGTTGTCCCCATCGAGATGTTCTCACACAGGTCTGGCAAGATGACTGATTCGGGCGTGTAAGGTGCGAAAGAAACGGGCGAGCCGCTGGTCTGGCGCGGCCGCCCGCTTGCTGAGGAGTCCTGACCTGGTTTGAGTAAGTTAGGAACCAACTCATAACGGGGTGGCCGAAGGTACATCGAGGACAGCCGCTGGATGCTCCAAGGGAAGGCGGGGGTCTGGATTCCCGCCTCCGCGGGAATGACGGGAGAGTGGCAGCGACGATGGGAGGAGCGGCCAGAACGGCGCGGCCGCCCGCTTGATGGCGGGTCCCTGACGGATTGTCCGGTCAGGAGTTCGGGCTAGCGCCTTACAACCCCGCCAGCCGCTCCGCGTCGCGAATGTAGTCCTGGGTGCCCCGGATCACCCGCAACGTGTCGTCCACCGGGTCGCAACGGTGCGAATAGAAGCAGTCCCCGTGCAGGTGCATCTGCCGCGCATAGTAACGGCCCCGCAACGACTCAGCGGAACGATCCGCATGGATGAGGTTCCGCAATTCCTGGGAGGTCTCCCGGCTGGTCTCCGGTTCCCTTCCCGTCCGGGCGAGGATCAACGCGTCCGTGGCCCGCTTGGTGGCTCCCCAAGCCTTTTCCGCCGCATCCCTCACATCCCCCGCATCAAACCTCTCGATGGCCTGGTCGTAGAGCTGCTGCGCGTCGTCGAAGATCTCCCGTACACCGGACGCTAGAGTCATGGTCCTCCTGCCCTGCCCAGAACCCCGGGCGTAGCAACATGTCTCGGCCGAGTATAACCTGAGACACAGGAATTAGTCCATAAATCCAAAGGTTTCAAAAGGCGTGGATCTGGGTTCCCGCCCCCGCGTAGGCGGGGGCGGGTTCTGCGCGGGAATGACGGTATGGGGAAAATCGGTTTTGAGACAGTTACCTAGTCGAACATGATCACGGAGCGGGCTACGTTGCCGGCTTTCATGTCGGCGAAGGCTTCGTTGAGCTGGCCGAGCTTCACGTGCTGGGAGACGAGCTCGTCGAGCTTGAGGCGGCCCTGGCGGTAGAACTCGATGTAACGGGGCATGTCGGTGCGGAACCGGTTGGAGCCCATGCTGCTGCCCTGAATCTTCCGCTCGCGGCGCAGGAAGGAGCCGGCGTCGATCTCGATCTTGGTCCGCTCGGGGATCATGCCGATGATGGTGGCGGTGCCGCCGTCCCGCAGCATCTCGTAGCACTGTTCCGCCGTCTGCTTCAGGCCGATGGCTTCAAAGGAGTAGTCCACGCCGCCGCCGGTCAGGTCGCGCACCTTCTCCACCACGTCGCCGCCGGAAGCGTCGATTACGTCGGTCGCGCCGAACTGGGTGGCCATGGTCAGCTTGGTCTCCACGGTGTCGATGGCGATGATGCGCAGGGCACCGGCGAGGGCCGCTCCCTGGACGGCGTTGAGGCCCACGCCGCCGCATCCGACGACGGCGACGCTGCTGCCCGGCTGCACCTTGGCGGTGTTCAGGGCCGCGCCCAGGCCGGTGGTTGCGCCGCAGCCGATGAGGGCCAGGCGGTCGAAGGGGACGTCGTCGGCCACCTTCACCACCGCGTTCTCGTGGACCAGCATCATCTCCGCGTAGGACCCAAGCTGGGCCATCTGGGTTACGGCGACTCCCTTCTGGCTGAGGCGGGGCGGCTCGTCCCGTCCCCGCATGACGGCGGTGCGAGTGCAGAGGTGGGGGTCGCCCCGCAGGCAGAACTCGCACAGGCCGCAGAATACGGACAGGCACATGATGACGGGGTCTCCGGGCTGGACGTAGGAAACCTGGTCTCCGACGGCCTCGATGGTCCCCGCGGCCTCGTGGCCCAGGACGGCGGGCTTGGGGATGTTGTAGCTGCCCTCGACGTAGTGCAGGTCGCTGTGGCAGACGCCGCTGGCCCGGGTGCGCACCAGCACCTCGCGGGGCCCGGGGTTGTCGACCTCAATGTCCTCCACTTCCAGCGGGACGTTGATCTCCCGCAAAACCTGCGCCTTCATATCTTTTCCTCCCTTTAGATGCCCCACCCCGATGCATTCCAACGGGGTTGGGCCTTCGATTTCCGCCCGACTCTAGCACCGGCCCATATATGCGTCAACCGCGTTGGGGCGGGGGCAATGGAAGGCGGGTGTGACGGGGTTGCAGGGGAGGATTGACCGGGGTCTGGGTCCCCTTGATTGAAGGGTCGCCGCTTTCGCGCCCTTCATAGGCAACACCCGCCTACGCGGGCGCAGGCTTGTCTAAAAGCGCTGGGCGGCTCCGTGGCGGGGATGACGGGGGAAGGTTTGCCCCGGTTGCTGTTACTGAGGGTACGAGTTTACCGGGGTCTGGGTCCCCGCCTGCGCGGGGATGACGGGGGAAGGTTTGCTCCGGTTGCTGTTCCGAGGGGACGAGTTTGCCGGGGTCTGGGTCCCTTTGATTGAAGGGTCGCCGCTTTCGCGCCCTTCATAGGTAACACCCGGGTAACACCCGCCTACGCGGGCGCAGGCTTGTCTAAAAGCACTGGGCGGCTCCGTGGCGGGGATGACGGGAGGATGTGCGGGAATGGCGGGAGAGTGGGGAGCGGGAGTGACGGGAGGGTGAGTGTGGCTTTTCCTTGATTACGCTTTCCTTTAAGAGAATCCCGACGATTCAGGAATCCGGGTAATGGTCCATCAAGCGCTACCTGAGCCATGCACTGCCGGGTGCGCCGGATTACGTCTCCAATGCATCGCAAATCACAGGTAACAGGCGTGTTGACAACCCGATTCGGGCGGTGTTAGCATCCCCGACGCTGGCGCAGAGTACCCATTTTGGCACTAACTTATTTTTCCTTCAGGAGGAGACAATGCAGGTACCCTGGCGATCCAAAATCCTTCGGCTACCCTTCTTCGTGGCCCTGCTGACCATGGCGGCCGTGTTGGCAGTGGCTTGCAGCTCCGCTGCTCCGGCCGCGCCGGAATCCCCGGATTCCGGTTCGAGTTCCGCCCCGGCACCGGCCGCTGAGTCCCAGCCGGCCCAACCGGCCGAGCCCGCCACCGGCAGTATGCAGTCCGACAGCGCCAGCGCCGCACCGACTGCCGTACCGCAGGCGGCGATGGAATCCGGGGCCATGGAGGCCCGCCGCGACACGCTGACCATTCTCACCGCCTCCTACGGCAACGAGATTTACAACTCCAGGTACATCTCCGGCGACAAGGGTATCTGGTGGTACCCGATGCAGGAGCGGGCGATCAACGCCGACGATAACCTGCAGTTGACCGACAAGGGCATCGTGGTCAAGTGGGAACTCACCGACGACAACATGGGTTGGGTGTACACCATCCGCGACGACGCCACGTTCCACGACGGCTCTCCGGTCACCGCCGAGGACATTGCTTTCAGCATGACCTGGGCCATTCACGAGAACGCCGTTTCCCGCGTCCGCCAGCGGTTGGTCAAGATCATTGACGAGCCCGCCACGGTGACCGGCGACAACACCGTCAAGATCACCTTCACCCAGCCCTACGGCGCGCTGCCCGTCTTCATGTCGGAGACCGTGGCCAGCGGCGGATCCGCCGGAATCGTCCACAAGGCCGGCACCATTGACGTGGCCGACCCCGACGGGAACGGCGCGGCTGAGTACGAGGCCGATCCGAATCCCTACGCCGCCGGCCCCTTCAACCAGGTCGAGCACCTGCGCGGCGAGAAGATCACCTACGAAGTTTGGGACGACCACTTCCGGACGGACCGCAGCTACGCCTTCGACACCCTGATCGTCGAGCTGGTAGCCGAGCAGTCCACCCAGATGGCCGCCCTGCAGGCCGGCAAGGCTGACATCATCCCCGCCGACCTCACCGTCCTGGACCAGATCCTGGACACGGGCGCCAGCATTGTTTACAGCCCCGAGTCCACCCTGATCTGGATCAACGCCAACAGCTGCAGCCCCGAACAGCCCGAGCAGGCCGGCGGCGCCGGTTTCGGCAAGGACCTCCAGGGCCGCGACCTGATGTGCGCCGACCAGCGCGTCCGCTACGCCCTGGACTACGCCATTGACAAGACCGCCATCCAGGCCTTCTTCGGCGGCCCCGAGGTCTTTGAGATCAAGGGCACCGCGGCGGTCTCTCCCTCCGGCCTGGGCTACAGCGACGCTCCCGTCGATGGCCTGCCCAACGGCCTGGACCCCTTCCCCTATGACGGAGACAAGGCCCGCGCCCTGCTGACCGAGGCCGGTTGGGCCAACCCGGACAACCCCGGCGGCGAGGCCTTCAACTACGGCGAAGAGTTCAACATCTGGACCTGGCCCGCCGGCGCCACCGCTCCGCGCATCGTGGAGATGGCCGAGCTGGTCTGCTCCATGTGGGAGAAGGAACTCGGATTCGAGTGCAAGGTCAACGTCGGCGAGGAAGTTTCGATCAAGGACAAGCAGTACTCCGGGTCCATCCCCGGCCAGTACCTGGTCCGCTCCAACGAGCACGACTATGACGTCGGATCGAAGTACAAGGGCCGC
This sequence comes from uncultured Dehalococcoidia bacterium, assembly GCA_951812535.1. Taxonomy (GTDB): domain Bacteria; phylum Chloroflexota; class Dehalococcoidia; order Lucifugimonadales; family UBA3495; genus CATOSK01. Next base: position 539,672 of record CATOSK010000006.1, read on the forward strand.
TTCGCCAGCCCCGATGGCGGCTATATCTCCTACGACTCGCACCTCCAGACCGTCATTGACGATGGCCTCGCCGTCGTCGATCCAGCCATGAAGGCCGAGGCCTACAACAGCATGCACAACGCGGTGCATACCAAGCACTACGACTTCGCCCCCGGGTACCTGAACGCCCCCTACGGAGTCGCCGAGCACATCACCAACTGGGAGCCCTGGCCGATCAAGGTGCATCCCACCGCCCTCTGGACCATCGAGTTCGCCCCGTAAAGGGCTGACGCGAAGGGCAGCCCAAGGCGCCAAGAAGGGGAGGCTCGAACGAGCCTCCCCTGATTTTTGTTCCCCCTACAGGACAGCCTCAGCGTTTCAAGTGGCGAGGAAGAGGGTGATGATGGTGCCCATGGTTGTGAGCCATCCGACAGCGATGGCGACGAGGATGGCGATGAAGCTGGACTTGACGGATGATTCGAGGGAAGTGAGACGGCTTTCAATAGAATCGAGACGAGCAGACATCTGCTCGACGATTCCTTCGACCCGGCTGAGTCGTTCCTGTTGGGTCGCCATGGATGCCTCCGGGAGAGGTTCGCCTACACTTGCAGACTGATTACACCTTGCCGGCGCCAACGGCGTAAGGATGCGGACGTCATCCCTGGGAAGGTTCGTCACCCGGGCACATGCGCTTCCTCTTACCCTCGCAGAAACTCCAGCAGCTCCCGGTTGACCGCCTCGGGAGTCTCCCACTGGAGGAAGTGGCCGTAGTTGCCCAGGTCCTTGCCGACCGCGGTGGGAAAGAACCGCCGCCACGCATCCTCCAGAGGGCCCGTCCCCATCACGTCTGCCGTCCGCGCCCGCCGCACGCCGAAGAGGAACAGCATGGGAGTGTCCAGCACCCGGTCCACGTCCGACCGCCAGTCGGGAGGGTCCTGGTAGGCCGCCGCCCGGTAGTAGCTGAACCCGCCGCGCAACGCCCCGGGCTGGGAGTAGGCCTTGACGTAGTGGGCCACGTCCTCGTCGCTGATGGGGTACTTGTTGATGCACCAGTCGCGGAAGATATGCCGCAGGTAGATCTCCTCCCGGCCTTCGATCAGCTTCTCCGGCAGGTCGAACTGCTGGTGGAAGTAGGAGTGCCACCGCTCGCGGATGGCCGCCGGCGGCTGGTTCCCCAGCTGCTCGATGGGCGGCGTGGAGTCGATCAAGGCCAGCTTCCGCACCGCCTCGGGGTGGTCCAGGGTGAAGCGGAAGGCCACCCGGGCCCCGATGTCGTGGGCCACCAGCCGGACGCTCTCATATCCCAGCGCGCGGGCCAGCTCGTACATATCCGTCGCCGCCGTGCGGGTGTCATAGCCGGACAGGGGCTTGTCCGAGTAGCCGAAGCCCCGCATGTCCGGCGCGATGGCCCGGTAACTCTGCCCCAGGACGGGAAGCTGGTTGCGCCAGCTGTACCAGAACTCGGGCCAGCCGTGCAGCAGGATGACCGGCTCGCCCTCCCCCGCCGCCACGTAGTGGATGTTTATGCCGTTGGCCTGTGCCGTAAAGTGCTGCCATTGCATGGGTGGTGCCCCCCTTCCCCTGCGGTGATTGTGCGTGAATCCCCGGATGGGGGCGAATCTAGCAGTCGGGACTGGGGGGCGTCAACCGGAAACGGCAACCCGGATGTTCCCGACACCCCTCCCAAAAGTCCTCAATGCTATAATTTTTCTCAAGCTGGCCTTCTTGTTACAGGCGGGCCGCAAGGATAGGACCCCTCCTCATGGAAGCATACCTGGAAGGACTTGGCCTGAATCACACGGGATGGCTTGCCGCCGTTTCCGCCATGATCGTTCTGGGCGGGGCGCTGGTGGCCTTCGTCGTTCACAAGGCCGTCTATCCCCTGGTCATCCGGATCACCAGCCAGACGCCCACCAGCCTGGATGCGCGGATCATCATCGCCACGCGGGCGCCGGTGAACCTGGCCGTCCTCCTGGTGGCCATCTACTTTGCCATCGTCCTGCCCTGGAATCTTCCCCAGGCCGCCCTGGACATCATCAATATCGGCGCAAGGCTGGTTGGCGTCTTCGTCATGGGCTGGATCATCACCCAGGGCATCGGCGCGGTTTCCGAATGGTATGCCGAGGAAATCGCCCCCCATACCAAGTCCGAACTGGACGACCGCCTCATCCCCCTGGCGCGCCGCGTCGCCACCGGGATAGTCATTGCCCTGGGAATCCTGGTGGCCCTGGACCAGCTGAACGTCAACATCAGCCCCCTCATCGCGGGGCTGGGCCTGGGCGGGCTGGCGGTGGCCCTGGCCGTCCAGCCCACCCTGTCCAACATCTTCGCCGGCACCTACGTCCTCACCGAGGGCGTGGTCTCTCCCGGGGACTACATCGAGCTGGAGAGCGGCGTGGCCGGATACGTCCTGGACGTGAGCTGGCGCAGCACCCGCCTCCGCACCTGGGGCAACAACCTGGTGGTCATCCCCAACTCCCGCTTTGCGGAGACCATCATCACCAACTACCAGGAGCCCCAGCCCGAGATGAACGTGTACCTGCCCTGCGGTGTCAGCTATGACAGCGACCTGCGCGTCGTGGAGCAGGTGTGCCAGGAGGTAATGGACCATGTCCTGGCCACCGATCCCAACGCGATAAAGGAGTACGGCGGCTGGTTCGGGTTCGAGAGCTTCGGGGACTCCAACGTGGACTTCTGGCTGTTCGTCCAGGCCCGCGACCGTCTCGCCAGCTTCCCCCTGCGGACCCGGCTGATGCAGGACCTCCACCAGCGGCTTTTGCAGGAGGGGATAGTGATCAACTACCCGGTCCGCACGCTCCAGTTTCCGCCGGAGTGGACTCCCAACGGCCCGCTGCCATCTGCAGCTCCGGGCGCCGCTTCGGCCGCCGCCCGGGACTCCGACGGAAACCGTACGCCCACCCGCCGGCGCATCCGGCGCCCCGCGCCCCGTCCCGGCACCCACGTCTTCCCCGATTCGCCATCGGGCGCTCCCGAAGGATTCGGCCCCGACGGACCGGGGGCTGGTTAGAACCCCCGGCTCTGACTTCTAATATCGCTTCCAAATCGCTTCGCGGCGGCCGGGCCAGTTGCGGCCTGCTATAATCCCGAAACCGCGCTATCAACCACCCCACCCGGCATAGAGTCCCCCATGTCCGAACCTGCCCAATCCCAAGGCGGCTCCGTTCGCGTATCCACCATCGTCCGCGCCCCGGCCGAGCGGGTGTACCGCGCCTTCCTGGACCCGGCTGCGCTGGCCAAGTGGTGGCCCCCCAACGGCTTCACCGCCACCATTCATCACCTTGAGTCCCGGGAAGGCGGCGCCTATCGCGCCACCTTCACCAACTTCGGCGCCGACGACTCCCATTCCTTCGGAGGGACATTCCTGGAACTGGACCCCCACCGGCGCATCCGCTCCACCTGCGTCTTCGATGATCCCGCCCTGCCGGGGGTCCTGGAAACGGACGTGCGGCTGGAGACCAATATCGCCGGCACCCGCATCACCGTCGGCCAGACCGGGATACCTCCCCAGATTCCGCCCGATTTCTGCGCCCTGGGCTGGCAGGAATGCCTGGAACTTCTCCGCCTGCTGGTAGAGCCCGAAATCCCGTCGGAAGGTTGATCCCAATAATCCAGCGGGTTCGGGTGTGAACCCCCAACGTGCCCCGGCGTCCCCCAATAGTCCCCCAAGAAATGAAAAGCCGCCAGCCCATCCGGGTGGCGGCCTCAACAATCTCAGGGAGAGCTCGGGCGGCTAGCTGTTCGGCGTGGCGTACTCTCCGGATACCGCATCGAACCCCCGCTTCAGCCCCCGCAGGTAGGAGATCTGTCCCAGGTGCTGGTAGAACTCGCCCACCAACTGCCGGAACATGGCCCCGACGGAAAAGCTGTGCCACCAGACATCGGGACGGTCGGCCCGGGGCATCTCCTCCATCCCAGCCTCGTCCCGGCTCCGCAGGAACTCCAGGGTTGCCGAGCGCACGGCGTCGCCGTACTCCAGCAGGAGCCCCAGGTCCACCGGCGGAAAGTCCGCCACCTGCTGCGGGGTGTGGTTGAACCCGTTGTCCCGGGTGGGCAGGCCGAACTTTTCGTGCCAGCCGTCCCGCTCCCACAGCTCGGCCTGGCGCTGGGCGAAGAACTGCACCCACATATCCTCGACCCGGATCATGTGCCACAGGGTCCAGCCGATGGGATTGGACTCCGGCCCCGGCTGCCAGGACAGGTCCTCGGGGGTCAGGTCCGCCACCATCTCCCGCAGCAGACGGCTCTCCTGGTTCAGCGAGTCCTCAATAAACTGGTTCAGATTCATGGGTAAGCTCAATCCTTCCCGCGAAATTGGCAGCGTTCCGTTCGTTCCGTTCCAGGTGGTTCAACTAACCGGCTACGGGGGTCTTCCCCGCCTGCGCCTACGCGAGAGCAGGCTCTGCGCGGCTTTCGCAACATACAAATGACGGGAACGAAAACACCCAAATTGCTCCGCTGCCTGCGCGCGTTTCCTAAGTCGCTCCCGTTCCCGCCGGGTCCGGCGCCAGGGTGCGCGTCGCCAGCTCCCGGTCCATGAACAGCAGGGCGTCCCCCCGGTCGCCGATGAGATTCAGCTGTTCCACCAGCTCGCTGGCGATCTTCTCTTCCTCAATCTGCTCGGTGATGAACCACTGGAGGTGCACCTGCGAGGCGTAGTCGCCCTCGGCCACGGCCTTGCCGTAAAGGCCGTTGATGAGGCCCGTCACGCTTCGCTCGTGGTCCAGGGTCTGCTGCATCACGTCATGGACCGACGCGAACTCCAGCGCCGGCTGCGCGATGGGCAGCAGGGCCACCTTCCCGTCCCGGTCCAGCAGGAAATCGTACAGCTTCATGGCGTGGGAATACTCTTCCTGGCTCTGGATCCGCATCCAGTGGGCGAACCCAGGCAGGTTGATCGACTCGCAGTAGGCCGACATGGACAGGTATAGATAGGAAGCGAAGAATTCGTGATTGATGTGCTCGTTGAAAGCGTCCTGCATTGTCTGGTTGATGGCCATGTTCCAGTCCTTGCGTTGAAATGTTGGTCCAAATCAAAACCGGGTGCGGGGCATCGCGGTAAACGCACCGTCAACTCTCCAGGAAAGCCTCCACCGCTTGTTGGAAAGCATCGGGACGCTCCATCTGCGGAATATGCCCGCACCGTTCGATCACTTCGAGTATAGCATTGGGCAGCAGGTCCCTGAACGCCGGACCGTAGGCGGGCGGGACGATTCCGTCCGAGTCCCCCCAAAGCAGCAGCGCCGGCATGGTTATCCGGTGCGCCCGCTTCGGCAGTCCCTTGTCCGGGATGGGCCACACAAACTTGCCCACCGCCGACAGCGTCTTCGTCCGGTCCAGGTCCGCCTCCATGCGTTCCACCGGGTCCTCGGGACGCCGCCCGTAGGCCTGGGCCACCTCCGACTGGGGGTCGTACCACAGCAGCGGGTCCCGCTCCGAAGGCGTCAGCACGAAGAAGTCCGCCACCGGAGTGTCCTCGAGCCACAGTCCCAGGGGCGCCGCGAGGACCAGCTTGGATACCCGGTCCGGCCGGTGGGCCGCCACCTCCGCCGCGAGCATCCCGCCGTAGGAATGGCCCAGCAGGGCCGGCTGCTCCAGACCCAGGTCCTGCAGCAGCTCCTCGTAGAAGAGCACGAGGTCCCACAGGTTGTCCAGATGTTCCAAGCCCTCGCTGGCAGCCACGCCGGGATGGGCCGGCGCGACGACATGGTACTTCTGCGACAGCCGCTCCAGGAAGGGAGCCCAGCCCGTGAACCCGCCGGCCCCATGCAGATAGACGAGGTCAGGGCCGGAACCTCCCTCCACCACCTGCACGTTGAACTTCCCTCCCTGTACCGGGACCATCCGCTCCCGATGTCCAGTCGTCGGAGCTTCCACCATAAGAACACCTGCCTCAGGGAACCGCTCCCGCCGCGGATGGAACACCCTTCCCATTCTCCGCCGGGAGCGTTAAAACTTCCCGCCCATCATACTACACCGCCGCCGCCCCGAGCCCTCTCCCGGCCCTCCTCCAGACACCGTTCAGACACCGTTCAGACACCGTTGCCGGAGGATTCCTCCCCGCCGCGGCCAGGGCAGTCTTGCAAAGAGCCGGCCGGACCGGGGAAGATCCTGCCGATCATCCGTCATCCCCCTGCTTGACACCCTTCAATTTACGCCAATATAATCGGGGCAGGCGCCAGTGTTTCGGAGACGCCCACCGCTCTTAGACAAGTTACAGTGATCGGGCGGTTGGGGCGGCGACCCTCAGAACGTACCCTCCCCTCAAGGCGTCCTTCCTTTTAGAACCTGCTTTGTTTCCCGCTTCAGGCATTCGGCCGGTATTTTATGCCCGCCCGGGCGAACTTGTTCAGCAATAAGGCATGACCACCAAGTATATCTTCGTCACCGGCGGAGTCGTCAGCTCCATCGGCAAGGGGATCAGCGTTGCCTCGATCGGACGCATCCTCAAAAGCCGGGGCCTGTCCGTCACCGTGGTGAAGCTCGACCCATACCTCAACGTTGACCCCGGCACCATGTCCCCCTACCAACACGGCGAGGTCTTCGTCACCAAGGACGGCGGCGAGACGGACATGGACCTGGGCCACTACGAGCGCTTCATCGACGTCGAGCTGACCCGGGACTCCAACGTCACCGCCGGCCAGGTCTACATGGAGCTCATCGCCAGGGAGCGGCGCGGCGAGTTCCTGGGAGGCACCATCCAGACCGTCCCCCACCTGACCAATGAAATAAAGCAGCGGCTGACCGGCCTCGCCGAGAGATCGGGGGCCGACGTGGTCGTTGTGGAGGTCGGCGGCACCGTCGGAGACATAGAAGGCCTCCCCTTCCTCGAAGCCATCCGCCAGATGCGCAACGAGGTCGGCAGAGGCAACGTCTTCTACATCCACCTCACCCTCCTCCCCTACATCGCCGCCACCGCCGAACTCAAGACCAAGCCCACCCAGCACAGCGTCAAGGAACTCCGCAGCATTGGAATCCAGCCCGACACCCTCATCTGCCGCAGCGACTACCCCGTCAACGACTCCATCGTCGAAAAGCTCTCCCTCTTCTGCGACGTCCCCCGCGATGCAGTCATCCCGCTGGCCACCGTGGACAACGTCTACCAAGTCCCCATCATGCTGGAAGAAGCCGGGCTGGGCGACCTGCTCATGCGGTCCCTGGGATACGCCAACCATCCCCGGGACATGGCCGACTGGCGGGCCATGGTCGACCACATGAGCTCCCTGGAAAATTCCATCACCATCGCCATTGTCGGAAAGTACACCGAGCTGGCGGACTCCTACATCTCCGTTAGGGAAGCGCTCCGCCACGCGGGCGCCTCCCACAACACCGCCATCAACATCCAGTGGGTCAACTCGGAGGAAATGGAACGGGCCGGCCCGGACGAACTCCTCTCCTCCGCCCGGGGCATCGTCGTCCCCGGGGGATTCGGCCCCCGGGGGGTCGAGGGCATGATCATGGCAGTCGAATATGCCCGAAAACGGCGCGTTCCCTACCTTGGCCTCTGCCTGGGGATGCAGGTTATGGTTATCGAGTGGGCGCGCAACGTCCTGGGATTGAAGGCCAACTCCTCGGAACTGGACCCGGAAACCCCCCACCCGGTAATCGACATCATGCCCGACCAGCGGGATATTACCGACAAGGGCGGCACCATGCGCGTGGGCGGGTATCCCTGCAACCCGGTGCCCAACACCCTTACGGCCCACGCCTACGGCCAGACCCGGGTTACGGAACGGCACCGGCACCGGTTCGAGCTTAACAACTATTACCGGGAAAGCCTGGAAAACTCCGGCCTGACCGTCAGCGGCCTGTCCCCCGATGGAAGCCTCGTCGAAATCGCCGAGGTGCAGGACCACCCCTTCATGGTGGGCGTGCAGTTCCATCCCGAGTTCCAGTCCCGCCCCGACCGGCCCCATCCCCTTTTCCGCGAGTTTTTCGGGGCAGCCAAACGCACCGTTCGAGAAGGCGGCCAGAGACCGCTGCCGCTGGAGGAATCAGCCTAGATCCTCAATCGCCCTGCCACCAGGACCACCCGCTTTCAACCCTTCCGCCCAGTGCGGCAGAACGCAGGCAACCCCATCTGGCTGTTGCCTGGCATCGCCGCCTTCCGGGACAGTCCGCCGAGGCGGCTCCACCCGACGGTCCGAGCGAAAAGAATCAACAACGAAATGACACCCCAGCCTGGCCGGTCGTTCAACCGGCGGGCAGCCGGTCAATTCTCCAGTCAAGTCCTGAACCGGCTCACAGACACTCAGAGGTGAATATGACTACCACCACCCAGCTTGTCATCGACGTGGCCTCCCTCGGCGCCAAGTCCAAGGATGAACTACTCAAGGTGGCCCACGGCATGGGCCTGGAAGACGGCCCCGCCATCAACGACCTGCGCCGCGACGAGCTGATCGGACGTATCTTCAAGAACGTCTCCAACCAGCAGCACCTTATCGCCACCGGCGTCCTGGAGGTCATGGACGAGGGGTACGGATTCCTCCGCCAGATGTCCCACCACATGACCGGCAGCGACGTTTACATCAGCCAGTCCCAGATAAGGCGCTTCGGCCTCAAGACCGGCGACACCGTCACCGGCCAGGTCCGCCCGCCCAAGGAAGGCGAACGCTACTTCGGCCTGGTCCGGGTCGAAAGCGTCAACGATCTGGCCCCCGAGCCGGGCAATTCCCGTTCCCGCACCCCGTTCGAGTACCTCACTCCCATCTTCCCCGAGCAGATGCTGGTCCTGGAGAACGAGAGCTACAACCTTTCCACCCGCATGATCGACCTCTTCTCGCCCATTGGCCTTGGCCAGCGCGGGCTTATCGTATCGCCCCCCAAGGCCGGCAAGACCACCATCCTGAAGAACCTCGCCTACGCCGTCTCCGTCAGCATCCCCGAAGCCGTCCTGATGGTCGCCCTCATCGGAGAGCGGCCCGAGGAAGTCACCGAGATGCGCCGCGCCGTGCACGGCGACGTATTCGCCTCCACCTTCGACGACTCCGTCGACGACCAGTGCCGGGTCGCCGAGCTGGCCCTGGAACGCGCCAAGCGCATGGTCGAGACCGGGCGCGACGTCATCATCCTGCTGGACAGCATCACCCGCCTCACCCGGGCCTACAACCTCGCCGTTCCCACCAGCGGGCGCACCCTCTCCGGCGGCATCGACCCGGTGGCCCTGTACCCACCCAAGCGCTTCTTTGGCGCCGCCCGCAACATTGAGGAAGGCGGCAGCCTGACCATCATCGCCACCTGCCTGGTAGACACCGGCAGCCGCATGGACGAGGTCATCTACGAAGAATTCAAGGGCACCGGCAACATGGAGCTGCACCTGGACCGCAAGCTGGCCGACCGCCGCTTCTTCCCGGCCATTGACATCGTCCGCAGCGGCACCCGCCGCGAGGAGCTGCTCTACACCGAGGAAGAGATGAAGCAGGTGTGGCTGCTGCGCCGCATGATCTCTCTCATCTCCAACGACGGCTCCTCCAGCGCCACCGAGCGCGTCCTCGAGCGCCTCTCCAAGTACAACAACAACCACGAGTTTCTCGACAACCTGAACAAGGACGCGTAGCCATTTAAGGGAATTTCAACCACCCCTCCAACAACGCCATTCCCTTTGCCTCAAGGAGGAACCCGCTTCACCGGCCATTCCGACATCAACCTGTTCCACGACTCTATGTTAAACACGCCGCAATCCTCCGCTACCGGATGAGTCCATGCCACAGCATCCGGCAGACCCGACGGCACATTTCGCTTCAACTTATCCATCAGGACGGATAAATCAGCGGTGGTCAAGTCTTCCGCCGCAACCAGCACGTAGTAATAGACCGGCTTTCCTGTCATTCCCAACGCCCACTGGTACAGGAAGGAGTCCCGGTACTTGTACTTGAGGTCTTCGTCCAATCCCCCCGCCCGCAACAGGCTGATGAACTGCGCGCGGTCCTTTTCACCGGCTTGGGGATGGTCAGGGTCTTTGAACTCGACAAACAGGTAGCGGTCGGCCAATTCGAAGATGAAGTCCACCGCTTTCATGCAGTGAGAGAGACCATGCCCAGCATCGTCGAACTTTCGCGCATCTACCCCATTGGGAACGGTTATTTGCAGGTTGCCCTCGGCCAGGACCGTCATCCTCCCGTCCTTCCCAGGCTGCGCTCGATTACCCGGTCATAAATATCCGTGAACGCTTCCTCAATCACGTTGGGATGAATGCCCAGGTAATCGCTGGACGTATGACACTCTATTTCCCCGTCTTTCTCCCGCCGGCAAAGGGAATGAAAAGCGACTGCATCGCCGTTGGCGATTTGAAGGTCGATTTCCTTGAGGATCCCATAGTCATGCGTAGCCAAAAATACTTGCACCCCATTCCGTTGCAGTTCGAGAAGCACCTTTATCGCCAAGCGGTACAGCTTTGGGTTCAAGTTCGTCTCCGGTTCATCCCAGAACAGCACCGACCCTCCGGCCAGGCTTCCGTTCCGTATCAGCATCCAGAGCAGGGCCAGCTTTCGCAGACCTTCCGCAAAGAGCGAAAACTCCAGGGTACCTTGCTGGTTGTCCAAGAAGAACTCTTCCCCTTGGACACTGACCTTGCCCCCCATTGCCGCTTCTAGTTCACGAAGCAAGCTTGCAAGAGCGTCCGGCTCCTTTCGCAGGGCTGGGAGATACGCCCGGTCCAGAATGTCCGCGTATACCTCCTCAAAATGGACATGGCGGCTGGCGTAAAGGGACCTGAAGCCGGGGGCGTTGGCCAGCATCTCCTTCACCGGGATATACACACTGTCCACTTTCGTGCCGATCCAAGCCGCACCCCGCTTTTCCAGATGCGCTAGTACTACAGTCGCAGATTAAGAACAGGTAGAATTGGAGCAGTTGTCTGGTGGAGAGGTGAGGCAGTGGTTGTTGGGAGTGATGAGGTTGCGGAAGTGGCCCGGTGGGCCAATGGCATCGAGGAGATGCACCAGTGCATCGCCGGCCGGTTCCGGCGGCCGGAGCCGCGCCGCCGGGCTCTGGCCTATCTGCGAGGACTACTCAGCCCGGTGGAACGCAAGAACGGCTGGCAACTGGCAGAACAAGCTGGCGACGCCACCCCCTATGGGGTACACCACCTGCTGTCCACGTACATCTGGGACGCGGACCTGGTACGCGATGACCTCAGGGACTACGTGGTGGAGCATCTGGGCGGTGCCGACGGAGTAGTGGTGGTGGACGAGACGGGGTTTCTCAAGAAGGGCGACAAGTCAGCCGGGGTGCAGCGGCAGTACAGCGGGACGGCGGGCCGGATCGAAAACTGTCAGGTTGCGGTGTTCCTGGCCTATGCCGGAGCCAAGGGCAGGGCATTGCTGGACCGGGAGTTGTACCTGCCCCGGGTGTGGGCGGACGACTGGGAGCGGCGGCGGGAAGCCGGAGTGCCGGAGAGTGTCCGCTTCCGTACCAAACCGCAACTGGCGCAACTGATGCTGGGGCGGGCGCTGGAAGCGGGTGTTCCCTTCGCCTGGTTTACTGGGGACGAGGTCTACGGCAGTGATCGCAACCTGCGGCTGTGGCTGGAACGTGAGGAGATTCCGCATGTGATGGCCATCAAGAGCAACGAGAAGCTGTGGGCTTTGACGGACAAAGGACCGCTGCAGATGAGAGCGGACCGTCTGGCGTCCGGGGTTGCGGAATCCGCTTGGGTGCGGTGCAGCGCTGGGAATGGCGCCAAGGGACCACGGATCTATGATTGGGCCGCAGTGGACATACGGCCCCTGAGGGAACCGGGCAAGGGCCACTGGCTACTGGCCCGCCGGAGCATCGCCAAGCCCGACGAGTTGGCCTATTACGTTTGCTTCGGCCCGGCGGAGACGGCCTTGGAGGAGTTGGTGAGAGTCGCCGGGACCCGGTGGGCCATAGAGGAATGCTTTGAGCAGGCGAAGGGGGAGGTGGGACTGGACCAGTACGAGGTGCGGCGGTGGGACGGCTGGTACCGGCACATCACCCTGGCCATGCTGGCTCACGCCTATCTGATGGTAATCAGGCATCATGCATTGGAGCAGGGAGAAAAGGGGGCCACTACGGTCCCGGTGAAGAGTTGATTCCCGTGACTGTCCCGGAGGTGCGGCGGCTACTCACACGCTTGGTATGGACAGAGAACCAACCACCGGATTTCATCCTGTACTGGTCGTGGTGGAGACGCCGCCACCAGGCCAGAGCCCAACGATGTCACTACAAACGGCGTCTATCAAATCTGCGACTGTAGTACTAGTACTACAGTCGCAGATTAAGAACAGGTAGAATTGGAGCAGTTGTCTGGTGGAGAGGTGAGGCAGTGGTTGTTGGGAGTGATGAGGTTGCGGAAGTGGCCCGGTGGGCCAATGGCATCGAGGAGATGCACCAGTGCATCGCCGGCCGGTTCCGGCGGCCGGAGCCGCGCCGCCGGGCTCTGGCCTATCTGCGAGGACTACTCAGCCCGGTGGAACGCAAGAACGGCTGGCAACTGGCAGAACAAGCTGGCGACGCCACCCCCTATGGGGTACACCACCTGCTGTCCACGTACATCTGGGACGCGGACCTGGTACGCGATGACCTCAGGGACTACGTGGTGGAGCATCTGGGCGGTGCCGACGGAGTAGTGGTGGTGGACGAGACGGGGTTTCTCAAGAAGGGCGACAAGTCAGCCGGGGTGCAGCGGCAGTACAGCGGGACGGCGGGCCGGATCGAAAACTGTCAGGTTGCGGTGTTCCTGGCCTATGCCGGAGCCAAGGGCAGGGCATTGCTGGACCGGGAGTTGTACCTGCCCCGGGTGTGGGCGGACGACTGGGAGCGGCGGCGGGAAGCCGGAGTGCCGGAGAGTGTCCGCTTCCGTACCAAACCGCAACTGGCGCAACTGATGCTGGGGCGGGCGCTGGAAGCGGGTGTTCCCTTCGCCTGGTTTACTGGGGACGAGGTCTACGGCAGTGATCGCAACCTGCGGCTGTGGCTGGAACGTGAGGAGATTCCGCATGTGATGGCCATCAAGAGCAACGAGAAGCTGTGGGCTTTGACGGACAAAGGACCGCTGCAGATGAGAGCGGACCGTCTGGCGTCCGGGGTTGCGGAATCCGCTTGGGTGCGGTGCAGCGCTGGGAATGGCGCCAAGGGACCACGGATCTATGATTGGGCCGCAGTGGACATACGGCCCCTGAGGGAACCGGGCAAGGGCCACTGGCTACTGGCCCGCCGGAGCATCGCCAAGCCCGACGAGTTGGCCTATTACGTTTGCTTCGGCCCGGCGGAGACGGCCTTGGAGGAGTTGGTGAGAGTCGCCGGGACCCGGTGGGCCATAGAGGAATGCTTTGAGCAGGCGAAGGGGGAGGTGGGACTGGACCAGTACGAGGTGCGGCGGTGGGACGGCTGGTACCGGCACATCACCCTGGCCATGCTGGCTCACGCCTATCTGATGGTAATCAGGCATCATGCATTGGAGCAGGGAGAAAAGGGGGCCACTACGGTCCCGGTGAAGAGTTGATTCCCGTGACTGTCCCGGAGGTGCGGCGGCTACTCACACGCTTGGTATGGACAGAGAACCAACCACCGGATTTCATCCTGTACTGGTCGTGGTGGAGACGCCGCCACCAGGCCAGAGCCCAACGATGTCACTACAAACGGCGTCTATCAAATCTGCGACTGTAGTACTAGGGAGTGTCGTCAAAACAATGAGAGGGTGATAGATTGGTGCGAGTTGGGAGAGTGTGGAAGGTGGGGTATGAAAGCAGCGCACCGGCGCCACGATATGAGTGATGCCGTTTGGGAGCGATTGAGGCCGCATCTGCCCGGTGGAGAGGGCAAGCAGGGAAGACCAGCCAACGACAACCGGCGGTTCGTCGACGCCGTGTGCTGGATTCTGCGAACCGGTTCCCCTTGGCGGGATTTGCCGCCGGACTACGGAGACTGGAAGAACACTCACCGGCGCTTCTGCCGCTGGCGGGACCGGGGGGTGTGGGCTGGACTGTTGGAGGCGGTGATGGATGACCCTGATTTCGAATGGCTGATGATCGATGCCAGTTACATCAAGGCCCATCCCCACAGTGCCGGGGCCCGGGGCGGAAATCAGTCCATCGGCCGCACAAAAGGGGGCTGAACAGCAAGCTGCACTTGGCGGTGGATTCCCACGGAATGCCGGTAAGGCTGGCGGTCACCGAGGGTACGGTAGCCGACTCCTCCCAGGCATTGCCCCTGATTGAGGGTATAGAGGCGGAGTACCTGCTGGCGGACAAAGCGTACGACACCAATGAAATCATAGCTTCGGCCCTGGAATTGGGACTGGACCCGGTGATACCACCGAAAAGGAACCGGAGAGAAAAGCGGGACTACGACCAGGCGCTGTACAAGTTGCGGCACTTGGTGGAGAACGGTTTCTTGGATTTCAAACAGTGGCGCGGCGTGGCAACCCGTTATGCCAAGAAAGCAGCGTCATACTTGGCCATCTGCCAGCTAAGGGCAGTGATGATCTGGAGCAAACTCTTTTGACGACACCCCCTAGTACTACAGTCGCAGATTAAGAACAGGTAGAATTGGAGCAGTTGTCTGGTGGAGAGGTGAGGCAGTGGTTGTTGGGAGTGATGAGGTTGCGGAAGTGGCCCGGTGGGCCAATGGCATCGAGGAGATGCACCAGTGCATCGCCGGCCGGTTCCGGCGGCCGGAGCCGCGCCGCCGGGCTCTGGCCTATCTGCGAGGACTACTCAGCCCGGTGGAACGCAAGAACGGCTGGCAACTGGCAGAACAAGCTGGCGACGCCACCCCCTATGGGGTACACCACCTGCTGTCCACGTACATCTGGGACGCGGACCTGGTACGCGATGACCTCAGGGACTACGTGGTGGAGCATCTGGGCGGTGCCGACGGAGTAGTGGTGGTGGACGAGACGGGGTTTCTCAAGAAGGGCGACAAGTCAGCCGGGGTGCAGCGGCAGTACAGCGGGACGGCGGGCCGGATCGAAAACTGTCAGGTTGCGGTGTTCCTGGCCTATGCCGGAGCCAAGGGCAGGGCATTGCTGGACCGGGAGTTGTACCTGCCCCGGGTGTGGGCGGACGACTGGGAGCGGCGGCGGGAAGCCGGAGTGCCGGAGAGTGTCCGCTTCCGTACCAAACCGCAACTGGCGCAACTGATGCTGGGGCGGGCGCTGGAAGCGGGTGTTCCCTTCGCCTGGTTTACTGGGGACGAGGTCTACGGCAGTGATCGCAACCTGCGGCTGTGGCTGGAACGTGAGGAGATTCCGCATGTGATGGCCATCAAGAGCAACGAGAAGCTGTGGGCTTTGACGGACAAAGGACCGCTGCAGATGAGAGCGGACCGTCTGGCGTCCGGGGTTGCGGAATCCGCTTGGGTGCGGTGCAGCGCTGGGAATGGCGCCAAGGGACCACGGATCTATGATTGGGCCGCAGTGGACATACGGCCCCTGAGGGAACCGGGCAAGGGCCACTGGCTACTGGCCCGCCGGAGCATCGCCAAGCCCGACGAGTTGGCCTATTACGTTTGCTTCGGCCCGGCGGAGACGGCCTTGGAGGAGTTGGTGAGAGTCGCCGGGACCCGGTGGGCCATAGAGGAATGCTTTGAGCAGGCGAAGGGGGAGGTGGGACTGGACCAGTACGAGGTGCGGCGGTGGGACGGCTGGTACCGGCACATCACCCTGGCCATGCTGGCTCACGCCTATCTGATGGTAATCAGGCATCATGCATTGGAGCAGGGAGAAAAGGGGGCCACTACGGTCCCGGTGAAGAGTTGATTCCCGTGACTGTCCCGGAGGTGCGGCGGCTACTCACACGCTTGGTATGGACAGAGAACCAACCACCGGATTTCATCCTGTACTGGTCGTGGTGGAGACGCCGCCACCAGGCCAGAGCCCAACGATGTCACTACAAACGGCGTCTATCAAATCTGCGACTGTAGTACTAGGGCAATAGATTGGCCCGGGCCCTGACTTGATTGCGCCCGGCTGGAAAACGAGGTTTCAATGCTAGTTTCGCCCAACCAGACCTCGACCCTTCCAGTACGGCCCCCTTCCCCTATTTTTACCAATCGACCGCCACTGCCTCCCGAAGGCATGAAGACCTTAACCAGCTTGTCGGCGAAACCCTCCCCCGAATTGGACACCTCACAAGCCGCGTAGCACACCTTCATCAGGTGAGTCTTTCCCGTACCGTTGGCTCCCACCAGAACGTTGATCCCAGGAGAAACCTCCAGGTCAAGCTCTTCAAAAGCGGTAAATCGCTCCAGCTTCACCCTGGTGAGCGTCATCATCTACTCCTCACACGACCGCTTTCACGGGATTACGTGGCAGCGTGTTCGCCGGAGCAATCATACCATTCAAGACATTCCCGGAAGGAACGGCTCCCGCCTTGGGAGCCGTGGGAAAATCCCGGCCAGGAACCCGACCCGGCTAGTTCGGGGTGTATGTAACCGTCCGCCCATCCTCCAGGTGGCGGCCGTCGGGGTGGCGGGCCGTTACCTTTATGAGGTTCAGGCCCGGGCTCAGGCGGATCAGCGTCGAGAACTCGCCGTCCTCGTTCACCGGCACCACCACCCCATTGACCGCCACCGTAACCCGGGGCAGCGTCAATCCCGACACCTGCACGAACTCATTGAGAGAGTCCAGCCCCTCCGCCGGCCGGTCGATGTCCAGGCTGAAGGGCCGGATCACCGGGCGGGTGTACGTCACCGCCAGGAAGGCCCGCGCCTCCACTCCCTGCGGGTCTGAGACTATGACCTCGATCACGTTGATCCCCAGGTTAAGCGGCACCACCGCCTGGAACGAACCGTCCCTCTCCACCAGCGCCCGCCGCCCGTTGGCTGTCAGCAGGCCTCCGGGAATGGTCTCCCCGAGGACCGTCACCGACGGATCGGATACCTCGGCCCCGTAGACCGGCTCGTGAATCTCCACGAAGGGCTTGACGTCCGGCAGCGGCGGGGTGGGGGTCGGCGCCGGTGGCGGCGTTGCGGTGGGAGTGGGCGTGGCCGTCGGTGTCGGCGCTGTGGGGACCGGCGTCGGGACGGGAGTAGCCGTCGGCAGGGGAGTCGGCTCCGGCGTCGGGGTTGGCGGGGGCGGCGTGGCCGTGGGAATGGCTGTCGGCAGCGGGACCGTCGGGGCCGGAATCGTCCCATGCCGCTCCACCGGCGTGAAGCATCCGGCCAGGATCAACAGCGCTATACCAGCCAGGACAACCCCGGGCAGGATAACCCCGGGTAGGATAACCCTCGGAAACCAGACCCTCGGAAGCAAGACCCAGGGAAGGAACGTCATCGGGCCGCGGGCTGCTCCACCGGCGGGTCATGCAGCGGGAGGGCCAGCAAGAAGGATGTGTGGTGGCCGTTGTCCGGCTCGGGAGTGCTCTCCACCGTCACGTCGCCGCCGCTGCGGCGGGCCAGCGTCCGCGCTATGTACAGCCCCAGCCCCGAGCTGGTCTTCTCCTCCCGCTTGGCCACCTCTGGCGTCCACCCCCGGTCGAATATGTGCCGCTGGTAATAGTCGGCTATCCCCGGGCCGTCGTCCCACACGCGGACAAAAAGGCTCGATGCGTCCTTGGTGATGCTGATCTCCACCCGCTCTCCGGCGAAGCGCACCGAGTTGTCCACCAGGTTGGTCACGATGTGCTCGATGGACGAGCTGTCGGCGTAGACCAGCCCGAACTCGGGCGGCTCCGCCCACCAGGTTATCTCCTTGCCCTCGTCCCCAGCCACTATCGAGTAGCGGGACACGATGCGGCGGATGACCTCGGCCAGCTCCACCGGCTGCACCGGCACCTGCCCGTCGGGAGCCTCCATCTGGACCAGCACCTCCACGTTGGCGATCATCAGGCGGAAGCTGGGGGCCTGGCTCTCGATCTCGTCCAGCAGCTCCTTCACCTCGAGGTACAGGCCGGGACATCTCTCCGGGTCGGCCCCCTGGAGCATCGCCCGCAGCTCCCGCTCCTTGCCCAGGATGCGCCGCAGCGGACGTCCCAGGTCGTGGTTGAACAGCTCGAAATACTGGCGGGTCAGCTCTCCCCACACCTCCGGCGTGGGCCGCTCCTCCTCCCCCTTCCCCCCGTTGCGCTCCACCAGCCGGGGACCGGCGTAGGACAGGACCACCACCAGCAGCCCGGCCAGCACCGCCGCCGCTCCCAGGTAGGCCAGGGGCTCCACCGCCCAGAGCCTGGGGAAAACCGCCTCCCCGAAGAAGGGCGCAGCCCCCGCCGCCGCCAGACCGGCCAGCGCCGCCAGGACTCCCGCTCCGCGGACCCATTTTTGGGATACAAAGATCAGACGCAACGAACAGCTACTCCGCACCCCCGGCTAGGCCGCCGGACCCGTCCGGGGCGGCGACAGGCGGTACCCCTGGTCCCGCACGTTGATGATCAGGTCTCCCGCCCCGAACTGGCGGTCCAGCGCGTTGCCCAGGGACACCTTTATCTCCCGGATGCGCACCCGCAGCGACCCCCGGGCGTCCCCGCCGTCGAAGTGACGCTCCAGCCGCCCGAAGGGGACCAGCTCCCCGGGGCTGCGGTACCAGGTCGTGGCCAGCTCCCGGAAAATCTCGAACTTGATCCCGGTTATGTCGTTGACCGGCGCCCGCTCACCATTCCGCAGCACCGACACCAGCTGGGCCCCCAGGTCCAGGAAGATCACCCCGCCGATGGATATGGCCTCCGGGGTGCGCCCGATGAGCCGCCGCAGCCGCAGCACCACCTCGTCAGGACTGGCCAGCTTGTCCACGAAGTCCACCGGCGAGTCCCACTGGAGAGACCCCCGCACAGCCGTCTCCCGCTCCGGTCCCTGGGTGTACTGGGTGAACATCAGCACCGGGAGGCGCGGGTGCCGCCGGACAATCTCCCGCAGAATCTCCAGCCCCTTGAACTGGTCCTCCCGGAGATCCCCCAGCCGCACGTCCAGGAGCACCCCGCCGGGCTGCTCCTCCTCGATGGCGTACAGCGCGGCGGCCTCGAACTCCTCCCCTTCCGGAAGCATCCCCTCCGGAAGCATCCCCTCCGGAAGCACCACCCGCGTGTCCCACCCCTCGGCATCCAATCGCCGCCGGACCGCCGCCACTATGGGAGAGTCCCACTCGTCGTCGACGATGAGTATCTTGTCGTGATGCTGGACCAGCGCGACACTCCTTCGTGTAAGCTTCCGCCCCCGGAAAGCTCGGAGTCCGCTAACCATTTTACCAGACCCGACGCCCGTCCCCGGCTGACGCAGGGGTCTGGATTCCCGACCCTGCCTACGCGGGGCAAGCTCTGGGTGGGAATGACGGGAAGTATGGTGGGCGAATGATGGGGGCAGCGGGAGCAGCGGCGGGGTGGCGGGGGGGTGAGTCCCCCCTAGACTGGCCGGGACTGTACGTTGAGCAGGACCAGCCGTCTATCCGCCGGGAGGTTGTTGGTGGTCACCGACAAGCGGGGCTGGGGTTGGGTCTCGCTGCCTCCCAGCAGCCGCAGGAACTCATCCACCGGCGCCAGCGGCAGGTCCACGCTCTCATGCCGGAAGTGCATCGGAATGACCACGTTCGGCGACAGGTCCTGCACCGCCTGCGCGGCCTGGGCCAGCGGCAGGGTGCATCCGCCTCCGGTGGGCACCAGGAGTACGTCCACCGGGGCCAGGTCGTCCGCCTGCTTCGGGGTCAGGGGCGTGGCGATGTCTCCCAGGTGGCAGATGCTCACCCCGTCGATCTCAATGGAGTAGGCCACGTTCCGCTGCTCGTGGGGAGTCCCGTCCGGCAGACCCGTCATCACGCCCCGAACCGCCACACCGGAGAACTCGTACTCCCCCGGCGCGTTGAACACCCGGGGCTCCCCGGGCACGTCCTGCCAGCAGCAGTGGTTCGGATGGGTGTTGCTAACCGTCACCACCGCCGCCGGACGTGGCGCCAGGCGCAGTCCCAGGGACGCCGGGAAGGGGTCCGTCACCACCGTCACCAGGTCCGACCGCAGCTGAAAGCACGCGTGTCCCAGCCAGCTTATCTCCATTTCAGCCCCACCTCCCCTGCATCCGCCAGTAGATCCACCACGCCGACGGCAGCGCCAGCGACGCCAGGTACAACTTGATCAGGTCTCCCAGGATGAACGGGTACAGCCCCCACTCCAGCGTCGTCGCCAGGGTGGGCTGGTCCGGCGGGACGAACAGCGCAAGCTGGATCAGCCCCGGGACGTACAGGATGACGTTTCCCGCCAGCATGGCGACGAGGACCCACGGCTTCCGGTCCCAGCCCCGCTCGCACATCCACCCCACCGCGAAGGCCGCCGGAATGAACCCGATGATGTATCCGCCCGAGGCCAGCGTCCACACGAAGCCGGACGCTCCCCCGGCGTAGAAGGGCAGCCACGTTCCGGCCACCAGGTAGACGGCCATTGCAGCCGCTCCCTTGCGGCTCCCCAGGGCCGCTCCGGTGAGCAGCACCGCCAGGGTCTGTCCGGTGATGGGCACCGGCGTGAACCCCAGGGGAATCCGCACCTGGGCCAGCAGCGCCGTGAACAGGGCAAACCCGACGATCAGGGCCGCATCCCGCAACAGCCTTGCGTTCCCTTCCAGGGGTGGCCACAAGGCGTCGGCAAAGGCGGTGTGGGCGGCGGAAATGTGCTGGGAGGTTCCCTGGAAGGTTCCTGGTGACATGGGCAGAGAGGGTCCCCCGTGGAAAGGTCGGGCCGCGCTCATTTGGGAACGACGGCCGCCCCGGAGTATAATGTTCCCGCAAAACCCAGTCAATTTCCCGCACTCTCCCGATCCTGCCTGCACCCGAGGCCGCCATGCCCGCCACCAACGAGGAAATCGCCGCCCTGTTCGAAGACCTGGCCACCCTCCTGGAGGTCAAGGGCGATTCCGTCTTCAAAATCCGCGCCTACCAGCGCGCCGCCAACACCATCAACAACCTCTCCTTCTCCCTGGAACAGGCCGTCGGCGACGGAACCGACCTGAAGAAGGTCCCCGGCATCGGCAAGGCCATCTCCGACAAGATTCACGAGTACGTGACCACCGGCCAGGTGGCGACCTACAACCGCACCCTGGAGGAGCTTCCCGCCGGCGTCCTCCAGATAATGACCATCCCGGGCATCGGCCCAAAGACCGCCCGCCTCATCGCCGACAACATTCCGGTGGCCTCCATCGAAGACCTGGAGCAGGCCATCCAGCAGGGACGCCTGGCCGGTCTTCCCGGCCTGGGCGCGAAGACCGTGGACAACATCCTCCGCAGCATCCAGTCCCTGCGCACCAAGGACCAGCGCACCCCCATCGGGGACGCCCTGGCCGCCGCCGAGGGGGTGACCGCCGCCCTCCGGGAGCAGTGCCCCCACCTGGAAAGCCTCTACCCGGTGGGCAGCCTCCGCCGCTGGGAGGAGACCATCGGCGACATTGACCTCATCGGCCTTTCCCGCCAGCCCGCCGACGTCCACCAAGCCCTCGCATCCCTGCCCCAGTTGGAGGAAGTCCTGGTCCACGGCGACCAGAAGACCAGCGTCGTCGTTAAGCCGGGCATCCAGATCGACCTGCGTATCGGTGAGCCGGATTCCTTCGGCGCCCTGCTCCAGTACTTCACCGGCAGCCGCCAGCACAACATCCTGCTCCGCGACCACGCCAACCGCATGGGGCTCTCCCTCAACGAGTACGGGATCACCACCATCGACACCGGCAAGGTCGAGACCTTCCCCGACGAGGCATCCTTCTACGCCCGCCTCGGGCTGCCATACATCGCCCCCGAGCTCCGTTCCGGGATGCACGAGCTGGAGGCCGCCCAGAACGGCTCCCTGCCCGGGCTGGTCGAGGTCAGCGACCTGCGGGGCGACCTCCACCTGCACAGCGAATGGAGCGACGGCGACGACCCCATCGAGGTGATGATTGAGGCGGTGATGGCCCAGGGCTACGAGTACATGGCCCTCACCGACCACTCCCAGGGCCTGGGCGTCGCCAACGGCCTCTCCGTGGAGCGTCTCGAGTCCCAGATCACGCTCCTCCACTCGCTGCGGGAGCGTTATCCCATAACCATCCTGTGCGGCTCGGAGGTGGACATCCGCTCCGACGGCCGCCTCGACTACCCGGACGAGCTGCTGGAACAACTGGACGTGGTGGTCGCCTCGGTCCACAACGCGATGTCTCAGGACCGGGAAACCATGACCAGGAGGGTTATCCGGGCCATGGAACACCCCGCCGTTACGATAATCGGCCACCTTTCCACGCGCCTCATCGGCCGCCGCGACCCCACCCAGTTTGACCTGGAAGCCATCCTGCAGGCCGCCCGGGATACGGGCACCGCCATGGAGATAAACGCCTCTCCCCAGCGGCTGGACCTGAAGGACACCCACGCTTACCGCGCCCGGGAAATCGGCGTTCCCCTGGTAATCAACACCGACTCCCACCATCATTCCTGGCTGGAGCAGCGCCGGTTCGGGGTGGCCGTGGCCCGCCGCGCCTGGTGCGAACCGGGCCATATCCTGAACACCATGCCCCGCGGCCGGTTCCTGGACTACATTGCCACCCCCAAACCGCAGCGAATCATGAAGTTTGACGCCTGGAAGGGTGAGCGGATGCCGGGGACTCCATTGTGACCGTCGAACAAGAGCCCATATCCGCCGCATTTCCCGGGGCCGGCGACCTGGCGCAGCCGGTTTCCGCCGCGGTGCTGCACCTGCGGCAGTCCGTGGAAACCGGCGTCCCCTGGCACGAAGCCCTGCTCGAAGCGGTGGGGCTGTGGACCCTGCCCACCGAGGTGCACCGGGGCCGCACCTACCAGTACCTGATCCTGGGAGAGGCCTTCGACTGGCTCCTGCTGGCCGAGCGTTTATGCGGTGAAATCGACGGAGCCATACCCCAGGATGACAAGGAAGCACTCCTGTTTACCGGCCGGCTTCCCGCCGAGGTCTCGGACGATGCCTTCCGCGACCTTATCGGCTCCACGAAGCACCGGGCGCACCGCAACTACTGGTACGGGATCGTGCTGGAAGAGGCGTTGCAGCTTGCCGTGGAAGAAGAGGTGCGCAAACAGCACCGGGCCCGCTGCTACCCCGACAATGAGGACCTGGTCGAAAACGCCTTTTCGATCCTCTACGGCAAGAGCCACCAGCAGGCCTGGGAGTCGTTCCTTGAAGAATGCAGGCCGGAGACGGTGGCGGGTGACGGCGCGATGGGAGGCGCCCTGGGTTGGTCGTTGACCAATCTGAAGGAGTTCACCTACTGGCTGTTCAAGCACCGCCTTCACTACTGGGACCCGGCCCGGGTCGCCAGCGACACCCGCAAGGCCATGCTCCGCCTCAACGCCCTGGAGCATGGAGAGGCCCCGCTGGCGGCTTCCGTCCTGCGGACCTTATCAGCGTAAGGCCCCCATCCCCCACCGGATACCTTCCCGTTCGCTCCTCTCCTGCCGCCGTCTTCGCCGGCCCCGCAAACACCCGGATCCCGGTTTTTGACCTCCTTGACGGCCTTCCGGGTACTTTGATATTCGGGAATGTTATGTTGTAATGTAGCGGGCCCGTGATTAGATGACTGGAAAGATGCACCCGGAGGATTTCCCCAACATGGTTGGACCCGACTACGACGGTATCACCGACATGTCCCAGTTGCCCGAGGAAGCTTTTACTCCCCAGCGGTTCCAGCGCGGCGATACCGTAGAGGGAGAGGTCGTGCGGATTGACGACGAAGGAATGGTCGTCAGCGTCGGGCTGAAAACCGAAGGCATGGTGCCGGCCTCGGAAATGCGCACTCTCACCGCCGAAGAGCGGGAAGACCTGGAGGCCGGCAAGCGCATGGCGTTTACCGTGATGCGCCGGGAGCGGGGCTCCGACATGGCCCTGTTGTCGCTGGACCAGGCCCGGCGGTTCCAGGTCTGGATTGACCTCCAGAACAACCTGAACGAGGGCGACCCGGTCACCGTGAAAGTTACCGGATATAACCGCGGCGGTCTGGAAGTCGATCTCAGGGGAGTCCGCGGTTTTGTCCCCATGTCCCACCTGGCTCCCAACTCCGCCGATGGCCGCGAGAAGGACCTGGCCGCCCGGGTCGGTGAAGAGGCCATGTTCAACGTCCTGGAACTGGATCCCCGCCGGGAACGGCTGGTCCTCTCCGAGCGGGCCCTTTATCAGCAACGCCGAGCCGAGGCGCGGCGGCGGTTCATGGAAGACCTGGAAGAAGGGACCCTGATAACCGGGAAGGTAACTTCTCTCCGCGGGTTTGGCGCGTTCCTCAACATCGGAGAGGCCGACGGCCTGATACCCATCTCCGAGCTTTCCTGGCGCATGCTCAAGTCTCCGGATGAAGTGGTCAGCGTCGGGGACGAGTTGACCGTCCAGATCCTCAAGGTGGACCGGGAGGCCGAACGCATCAGCCTGAGCCTCAAGCGCACCCAGCCGGAACCCTGGGACACGGTCCCCGAGCGGTACAACGAGGGAGACATCGTCGAAGGCACCATCACCCGCCTCGCCGATTTCGGGGCCTTCGTCCGCCTGGAAGACTGGGTGGAAGGACTGATCCATATCTCCGAGCTTTCGCCTCGACGGTTGACCAATCCCAGCGAAATCGTCTACCAGGGACAGACGGTGCGGGCGCAGATCCTCAGCATCGACCCCGCCAAGCGCCGGATCAGCCTCAGCTACAAGAAAGCCTACGGATTGTAGCCCCTGCCCTGGCGGGGCGTCCCTGCGGAGGCAGTGGCCAGACCCCGGCGACCTTTCCGGTGCTCGAATTGTCCCTGCGGGGTCGTCGGGCTGGTCCGGGCTGAGACGGGCGGTTACCCACTCCAATGCTCCCCCAACCCGCTCCTGATTCTGCTTTACTGAACCAGGGATTTGCCTTACGATAGTCGTAGCGACATAACCTGCGGGTTCCCCCCTGGCGATTTCCGCCTGCATCACCTGGTCGCTGCCGAGGCTCCCTGAAATGACTTCCCCTGCCGCCGACATCCCCCGGGCATACAACGCCTCCGACGTCGAGCCCCGCGTCTACCAAAGCTGGATGGACCAGGGCCTGTTTACGCCGGAGGCCGACGAGTCCAGGACTCCTTTCTGCGTCATCATGCCCCCGCCCAACGTGACCGGCGAGCTGCACCTGGGCCACGCTTTGACGGCATCCATCGAGGACGCCCTGACCCGCTGGCACCGGATGATGGGCGACGCAACCCTGTGGCTGCCCGGCAAGGACCACGCCGGCATCGCAACCCAGTGGGTGGTGGAGCGCCTGCTGGCCGAGGAAGGCACCAACCGGCACGATCTGGGCCGTGAGAAGTTCCTGGAGCGGGTGTGGGAGTGGGTCGCCCGCTACGGCAACACCATCGACGAGCAGCACAAGCGGCTGGGAGCGTCCTGCGACTGGTCCCGGCTCCGGTTCACCCTGGACCCCGGACCCGCCAAAGCCGTCCGCACCACCTTCGTCAACCTGTACAACAAGGGCCTGATCTACCGGCACGAACGCATCATCAACTGGTGTCCCCGCTGCTCCACCGCCCTGTCCGACCTGGAGGTGGAGTACGCGGAAACCGACGGCCGCCTGTACTACATCCGCTACCCCCTGGAAGCCACGGGAGACGGCGGCTCGCCGGTTTTCGTCACGGTTGCCACCACCCGCCCGGAGTCCATGCTCGGCGATACCGGCGTGGCAGTCCACCCTGATGATCCCCGCTACCAGGCGCATGTCGGAAAAATGGCCGTCCTGCCCATAATGGACCGTCCCATTCCCATCGTCGGTGACGATGCGCTGGACATGGAGTTCGGCACCGGCGCCCTAAAGGTTACGCCGGGGCATGACCCGGTCGACTTTGAAATCGGGGAACGGCACGGCCTGGAAATCATCAACGTCATTGGCTTTGACGGCAACCTGACCGCCGCCGCCGGAAAATACGCGGGTGTCGAGCGTTTCGAGGCCCGGCGGGCCGTTGTCCAGGAACTGGAAACCCTGGGACTGCTGGAGAAAACCGAGGAATATCAGCATTCTGTCGGCCATTGCCAGCGATGCGATTCGGTGGTGGAGCCCCTGATCAGCCTGCAATGGTTCCTCAAGGTTGGCCGTCACGACGAGCCGGAAAGCATTGCCGGACGCGCCCATGCCGCCGTGGCATCGGGAGAAATCACCGTTGTCCCCGACCGTTTCAGCCGGGTGTACCTGAACTGGCTGGAAAACATCCGCGACTGGTGCATCAGCCGCCAGCTCTGGTGGGGGCACCGCATCCCGGTGTGGTACTGTCCCAACTGCCCCGACCCCGTTGCATCCGTCGATGAACTGACCGGGTGCCCGAACTGCGGCTCCACGGACGTGGAACAGGACCCCGACGTGCTGGACACCTGGTTCAGCTCCGGCCTGTGGCCTCACTCGACGCTGGGATGGCCCGATGACGACCCCGACCTGAGGCATTTCTACCCCACCGCCGTCATGGAGACGGGCTACGACATCCTCTTCTTCTGGGTCGCCCGCATGATCATGATGGGGATAGAGAACACGGGCGACATCCCCTTCCGCACCGTCTACCTGCATGGGCTGGTCCGCGATGCCCAGGGCGCCAAGATGAGCAAGACCCGGGGCAACACCCTGGACCCCCTGGACCTCATCGAGCAGTACGGCACCGACGCCCTGCGCTTCGCCCTGACCACCGGCACCGCCCCCGGCAACGACATGCGCATCACCACGGGCAAGCTGGAGAACGCCCGCAACTTCGCCAACAAGGTGTGGAACGCGGCCCGCTACGTGATGACCGCCCTCCCGGAGCCGGAAGAGCTTGCGGGTTGGCACGATCTTGTCTCCGTCGAACACCGGGAGGACCGTTGGATTGTCGGAAGGCTGCACCGGGTAACTGCCGAGGTTGAGGCCGCCCTGCAGGCTTTTGAGTTGGGGGAGGCCCAGCAGAAGCTCTACGAGTTCGTCTGGGACGACTTCTGCGACTGGTACATCGAGATGGCCAAGATCCGCCTCCGGTCGGGGGTTGGGCCGTCTCCGCTGCCCACCCTGGCCCACGTCCTGGAGCGAACGCTGCGGCTGCTGCATCCGTTCATGCCCTTCATCACCGAGGAAATCTGGCAGAACCTCGTACCGAGGCTGCCTGCCGAGGGCAACCTTCCAGCCTCAATTATGGTGGCTCCCTACCCGCAGTCCGAGCCGTCACGGCAGGACCAGCAGGCCGAGGACGAGGTCTCCCTGGTAATGCAGGCCATCCGGGCGGTGCGGAACACCCGGGCGCAGCTCCGCATTCCCGCCAACCAGCGGCTGGAAGCGGTGGTGGAGGCCGACGGCTGGCGGAACGCGGTGGAAGAAGAGGCTGGAGTCATACGCGCCCTGTCCCGGGTGGAACCGCTCCGCATCGTTTCCGCCGACTCCGGCGAGGCGGAAGCTTCCAGGGGCGTGACGCTGGTCGTCAACCCGCTGGTGGTCCGGCTGGCCCTGGAAGGCGTGGTGGACCTCTCCGCAGAGCAGCAGCGGCTCCAGGAAGAATTGGACAGCACCCGCAAGAACCTGCAGCGGGTGGAACAACTGGTATCCAACCCCAATTTCAGGGCGAAGGCCCGGCCCGATGTCGTGGAAACCGAAGAGGAGCGTTTCCAGTCGCTCACTGAACAGGCTAGGAGGTTGGAGCAAATACTGGCGGACCTGGCGGCATAGCCTCGGACCGCAACCGGGAGACGGCCGGGAAATCCTGGCCGCACGGACTAACAGATTTGGAGTGGTGAAGATGGGATTGCGATTGGTTATTCTTGGAATTTTGGGGGTTTTGACTCTGGGAGTCATGGTGGGGTGTGGCGGAGAAGAACCAACCGCGACCCCGGAGCCGACTCAACCGGCGTCCCGCGCGGACACGCCGCAGCTGCCGGACAGCCCACGGCCTACCTCAACACCGGAACCGACGGCCACCCCCGTGCCTGCACCGACGCCGACACCGGTCCCTGAGCCGACCGCGACGCCGGTTCCCGAACCGACGGCCACCCCCGTGCCTGCACCGACGCCGACACCGGTCCCGCCGACCCCCGCGCCCACGCCGGCACCCGTCGCTACCGCTGTGCCGACCCCGGCCTCATCCGGTCCTGAAGGAGCCCCCGAACGCAACGACGCCGTGCCGCCGCATATCGTCGTTGGCACCGCAAGCATTGACGGTGCTCCCGCCCCGGCAGGAACGGCTGTAACCGCTCACGCGGGAGACCTGGAGGTCGGCTCGACCACCGTTGCCGGTGACACTGGGAACTTCAGTTTCTCCATACCCTACCCGGGTGCCGAGGTGACCTTCAAGGTCAAAGGCATCACCGCGCTCAACGCAACGGTGAACACCGAGATCGGCGGATCAACTGTGCTCAATCTCCGGGTGGTATCCCAGTAAGACCATTCCCGCCTGCGGAAGGGGCCCGGCAGGCCGCCGCAGGGCCCTTCCCGGTGGAACAAGGGCCGAGGGGGTATCCAGCATGAGCGTTGAATTGGGCATCATCGGCTACCCCATCGGCCACTCCATTTCGCCGGTGTTCCAGCAGGCCGCGCTGGACCACTGCGGCATCGACGCCGCCTACCAGGCCTGGGAAGTCCACCACGACGGCGTGGGGGGCTTCGTCAACGCCCTCCGCCGTCCCGGGATGCTGGGAATCAACGTCACCGTCCCTCACAAGGAGGCAGTGATCCCCTTTCTGGACGAGGTGGACGACTGGGCCGCCGAGGCAGGGGCGGTCAACACCATCGTCAACCGGGATGGCCGTCTCACCGGGCACAACACCGACGGCACCGGATTCCTCCGCGCCCTGCGTGAGGGCGCCGGGTTTGACCCGGCCGGCCGGAAAGTCCTGGTGCTGGGAGCCGGCGGAGCCGCCCGGGGCGTGGTCCTGGCCTTGCTGCGGGACGGCGTCGCCGAGCTGGTCATCGCCAACCGCACCCTCCAGCGGGCCGAGGCGCTGGTCCGGTTGGCATCGTCCCGCGATATTCCCGCCCGGGCAATTTCCCTGACCTCCAGCGATCTGTCCCAGGCAGCCGCAGAGGCGGACCTGATCGTCAACTCCACCACCCTGGGAATGACCCACGGTCCGGACGAAGGCGCTTCCCCCCTGTCCCGCGAACACATACCGCCAACCGCCCTCGTCAACGACCTGGTGTATAATCCGCTGCGGACGCCGCTGCTTCAGGAAGCGGAGCAAGCCGGCGCCAGCGTGCTGGGCGGCATCCAGATGCTGGTCTACCAGGGAGCGGCATCCTTCGAGATGTGGTTCGGCCAACCCGCTCCGGTGCCGGTGATGCTCGAAGCGGCATCCCAGGCCATGCGGGCCAGGTCTCAATCCCTGAACGGCTGACTTTCCCCCTCCCGCACCACCCTGCCCATCCCGGGTGGACGACTTTCCCACAGGAGTTACACCATGATCCGCTGGTTCACCGCCGGTGAGTCTCACGGCCCCGGACTGCTCATCATCGTCGAGGGAATCCCCGCCGGATTGCCGTTGAGCGAAGAGTACATCGACGTTCACCTGGGACGCCGCCAGAAGGGCTACGGCCGGGGCGGACGGATGCTTATCGAGCAGGACCACGCCCGGATCGGCTCCGGCGTCCGCCATGGTCACACCCTGGGCAGTCCCATCGGTATGAACATCGAAAACAAGGACTGGGCCAACTGGACCGAAGCCATGGCCATCGAGTACGTGGAAAACCCCTCCCAGGAGGGCCGCAACCGCCGTGTCACCCGCATCCGCGCCGGCCACGCCGACCTGCCCGGCACCATGAAGTACGGCTTCGACGACGTCCGCAACTCCCTGGAGCGGGCCAGCGCCCGCGAGACGGCTGCCCGGGTCGCCGCCGGCGCCATCGCCATGCGCCTCCTGGAAGAATTCGGCATCGTTCTCCGCAGCCACGTCGTCGCCATCGGCCCCATCTCGGCCCAGATACCCGACACCATTGACTGGGACGCCGTTGAGGAGTCCCCGGTGCGCTGCTCCGACCCCGAAGCATCCGAGCAGATGATGGCCGAGATCGACGCCACCCGGGAGGCCGGCGACACCATCGGCGGCATCGTCGAGGTCATCGCCGAGAACATCCCCATCGGCCTCGGCTCCCACGTCCACTGGGACCGGAAGATTGACGGCCAGATAGCGCAGGCCCTCATGTCCATCAACGCCGTCAAGGCTGTGTCCATTGGCCCCGGCTGGGAAATAATGGACCGCCGCGGCTCCCAGTTCCAGGACGTCATCGAACCCGTCACCGACCCGGACAACCCCTGGCAGCGGAAGACCAACCGGGCGGGCGGCGTCGAAGGCGGCATGACCGCCGGAATGCCCCTGGTGGCCCGCTTCGCCATCAAGCCCATTGCCACCCTGCACAACCCCCTGCCGTCAGTGGACCTGGACACGGGAGAGCCGGTGCAGGCCCACTTCGAGCGTTCCGACGTATGCCAGGTCCCTCCCGCCGGCGTCATCGGCGAGGCCATGGTCGCCCTCGTCCTGGCCGGCGCCTTCATGGAAAAGTTCGGCGGCGACTCCATCCCGGAGACGCGGCGGAACCTGGAGGGGTATTTGAAGACGGTGGGGCCGCGGAGGGTGTACCAGTAGAAATCGGCCGAGGTACAAACGATGGCAATCTACAAGATGGTGGGGAATAAGGAGCGGCTGGACAAGGTTGCGCCGTCCTCTTTCGGCCAAGAAGGAGTCCTGGAACGCTCCGATCTCCAGCGCATTCTTCGTGACCAGCCTGAAGTCCTAGAGGAAGGCCTTTTCATAATCACTGAGGAGTTTTCCAATTGGCAGGGATCAGGCAGAAGTATCGACTTGCTTTGCCTAGATGTTACCGGTCGATTGGTTGTGATTGAACTCAAGCGCGGCGAGACCGGCGAGCACATGGACTTGCAGGCCATTCGATACGCGGCCATGGTTTCCACCATAACCCTTCAACAAACTATCGAAGCCCATAGGACTTATTTGAGCAAACGAGGCATCGCCGAGAATGCTGAAGAAAGAGTTCGGGACCATCTTGAGAGTGTCGATTCTGGTGAGATATTCACAGAAAAACCCCGGATCATTCTCGTATCTGAGAATTTTTCGTCGGAATTAACAACCAGTGCGCTCTGGCTCAATGGTAACGGGTTAGATGTTACCTGCATTCGGATGCAACCCCATCGCAGCAACGAGGAACTGCTAATAGAAACCAGCCAAATAATTCCACTCCCAGAAGCGGAAGATTACTTGGTAAGAGTCAAAGAGCGTGAGGAGGAAGTATCGAAGCAACGGTCCAGAAAGATTTCATTTGTGGAGAGTATTGAAACGGCTCCTGCTGAGTTCCAGTCAGATATGAAACGATTCCTGCAATGGGCCGAGTCCTTGAAAAGCAGCAATTTGGCAGTACTTGAGGAAAGCGGTAAAAGCTATGGTAATCTCCAGCTACGTGTTTTCCAGACAAAGGAGTTGCTGGCGAAAGTAAATTCCGGTGAAGGTAAGAGAGGGGTTCCCTGGTTCCACTTAGACCCCCTTAAGATTAGGCATGTTGCTCTCAACTCGATTCCCGCTTTGAGTGAACACTTTAAGAGAGATTTGGGGAGCATCGACAATTTCCCCACAGTACCTCTGGCAGATGTATCTGACGAAATCTTGGCCGCCCTCACCGAAGCCTACCGCGAGGCCAACGGCCTTGCGCCCCCCCAAATCGTGCACGATCCGCAGGCGTAGCCCTCTCCGGCATCACGCTGCCGGATATGCCCTGACCGTCTCCAGCCTCTCCCCCATGCGATCGCTGGCCGTCTCCAGATCATATTGGCTTTGCAACCCCATCCAGAACTCGGCGGAATTACCGAAGAAGCGGGACAGGAGCAGCGCGGTCTCCGCTGTGATGGACCGCTGCCCGTGGACAATGGCATGTATCCGGCGCGGGTCTACACCGATTGCCTTTGCCAACCGGTATTGGGTGACATCCAGCGGCAACAGGAACTCCTCGTTGAGGGTCTCGCCCGGGTGGATTGGCGGCACCATCTCCTGTTCTTGTGACATTTGTCCCATCATGCTTATCCCCTTCTTGGAGCGGGCATCTTATCACAGGAAGCTCGACGCCAATAATTCCCTAGACCTGTTCCCCCGTTTCTGGTAAACTTCGCTTGGTTTCAAGATTTCCCACACCATAGGAGTGAAACATGGAAGGAAAGGTCCAGGTAGAGATCACTTATTGCGTTCCTTGACAGCATCTCGCTACCGCCACGTGGATGGCGAATGAGTTTTTCCGGGCCTATGGGCCTGACGCCGCTGTCACCATTTCCCCCCGCGGCCAGGGCATCATGGAAGTCTTCGTCGACGGAGAGCGCATCTTCGACAAGAAGGGCGAAGGCGAGATCTATCCCGACCTGGCTCGGGTCCGCCAGATGAAGCAGCGCATCGCCGCGAAGATTGCCGAAGTGGACGAGGTCGCGGTCCCCGCAGACAACTAGCTCCAACCGCCACTCGCAACACCAGTTGCGGATAAGGCAATGGAAAGTGTTCAGCCCCTCTTGCTACAAGAGGGGCTGATTTCTTTCTGCCCTGTCGGCCGCAGCCTCCACTCCATCCTTCGCCGATGGCGGGGTGCCTGCCCCCAGGGGACCGTCCTTACCGGAGGGCCATGGAAACTTGGCCGCG
This sequence comes from uncultured Dehalococcoidia bacterium, assembly GCA_951812535.1. Lineage (GTDB taxonomy): Bacteria > Chloroflexota > Dehalococcoidia > Lucifugimonadales > UBA3495 > CATOSK01. The sequence goes on from CATOSK010000006.1 coordinate 572,155, forward strand.
ACGTGACCCCATATCTCTTCCTGCACATCTTCCACGCCCGGCTTGCCGTCGATTACCAGCCAACGCCTGGGGTTTTCGCGGGCCAAGCGCAAGAAGCCTTCCCGGACTCGGGTGTGAAAACTCAATGGCTGATACTCGAACCGCCGGGTGTCCCCCTCATCCTGACGGGCCGGACTGGAAGCCTCCGTAAGTGTCATGTCCAATGCCAGTTGACCACCGGAGCGACGGATTCTTTCCTCCGGGTCAATATCCAAAAGCAGGGTGAGGTCAGGCAGCGTACCTTGGACGGCGAACTCGTTGAGACGATGCACCGCCTCCACTGCTATGCGCCGGCCATAACCCTGGTAGGCCACCGACGAAGCCTCGAACCGGTCTGACACCACCACCATTCCGCGTTCCAAGTTTGGCCGGATAATCTCCGAGACCAGCTGCGCCCGGGCCGCCTCGAACAGCAGCAGCTCGGCTTCTTTCGATATTGGCCGGCTGCTCTTGAGGTAGTCCCGCAGGTAGGTCCCCAGGACCGTGGTGCCGGGTTCGTGGACCAGGGTGACAGGAACACCCGCATCCCCCAGCCGACGCACCAGGAGCGCCGCCTGCGTGGACTTGCCCGCTCCCTCGCCACCTTCCAGGGATATGAAGAACCCGCTGGGCAAAACTCACCTCGGCCGACCGAAAATTCCTTGGAGAAAGCGGGATGATTATCCGGCATCAACCGGACTCCCGCCAGCGGCCCCTATTCTACCAAACCACCCCAGACCCGGACCCACTGACAATCGCCTGTTGCCAACCCCGATGCCCGCCATCTAACATGGTTCCTGACATGATTGCCTTCCTGCCTCCTTCGGATGTCCCACCTGCCGCTGCTGGGACTGGGTGCGACAGAATGCGACAGAATGCGACAGAAAACATTTCTCCGGCCCCGATTCGCATCCCCCAGGCCAGCCTCGACGCCCGGCCGTCCGCGTTGCCCCCGTCCCGGCCCCGCTGATATACTTTCCCACGGCGCTTGATCCCTTCCCCCGCTCCAACCTCCCTTTTCGCCGCCGGTCATGGATTACGAAACGGTCATCGGACTGGAAGTCCACGTCCAACTCCTCACCAACAGCAAGATGTTCTGTGGCTGCCCGGCCCAGTACCAGGCAGCCGCGCCCAACACCAACGTCTGCCCGGTGTGCCTTGGGCTCCCCGGCACACTGCCCGTAATCAACCGCCGCGCCGTCGAGTACACCATCACCACCGGACTCGCCCTCAACTGCCGGATCCCTGAGTTCTCCAAGTTCGACCGCAAGAACTACCCCTACCCCGACCTGATGAAGGGGTACCAGATCTCCCAGTACGATCTTCCCCTGGCCATCAACGGCTGGCTGGAAATCGAGGTCGAGGGCCGGAGGACGCACATCGGCGTCGACCGGGTCCACCTTGAGGAGGACGTCGCCAAGCTCCAGCACGTCCAACCCGCTGGCGGCCCGGGATACAGCCTGGTGGACGTCAACCGCTCCGGCACGCCCCTCATGGAAGTCGTCAGCGCCCCCGACATGCGTTCCCCCGAAGAGGCCCGGGCTTACCTGACCACCCTCCACTCCATAGTCCAGTACCTGGGCGTCTCGGCGGCCAATATGCAGGAAGGCAACTTCCGCTGCGACGCCAATGTCAGCATCCGTCCCCGGGGCAGTTCCGAGTTCGGCACCCGCACCGAGGTCAAGAACATGAACAGCTTCCGCGCGGTGTTCATGGCCCTGGAGTACGAGGTGGAGCGGCAGGCCCGCATCCTGGATGACGGCGGAACGGTGGTGCAGGAGACCCGGGGCTGGGTGGACGACCGGGCGGTCACCGTTTCCCAGCGCAGCAAGGAATACGCCCACGACTACCGCTACTTCCCCGAGCCGGACCTGCCTCCCCTGGTGGTTGCTCCCGAATGGGTGGAGGACCTGCGCTCCCGGCTCCCCGAATTCGCCACCCAGCGCAGGAACCGCTTCGTTGAAACCCTGGGACTCCCGGAAGCGGACGCCCTCCAGCTCACCGATGACAAGGCCCTGGCCGACTATTTCGAGGAGACCCTCGCCATCAAACCCGATATGGCCCCACCCCAGGCCAAGAATGTCGCCAACTGGATGCTGGGCGACCTCAGCCGCCTGATGAACCTGTCGGGGCAGGGAATCGGCGAAACCCGGGTCACACCCTCGCACCTTTCCGAGCTGGTCGGGCTAATCGACTCCGGCACACTGAGCGTCACCATGGCGAAAACGGTGCTGGAGGAGGCTTTCGACAGCGGCGACCCTCCGGGTAAAATAGTCGAAGCCCGGGGCTACGCCCAGATCAGCGACTCCTCCGTGGTGGACACCGCCGTATCCCAGGCCATCGAGAACAACCCCAAGGCGGTGGAGGACTACCTGGGCGGCAAAGAGTCAGCCGCCGGTTTCCTGGTCGGCCAGGTCATGCGGCTGACCAGGGGACAAGCCAAGCCCGATCTTGTTCAACAGCTAGTGAAAGAAAAGCTGGAGACGGCCAGGAACGCCTGACCCGCTCCGAGGTTAAGATGCCCTTCCTCAACGTGGCCCAAATAGTCGTTTCCGTGGTGCTGGTGCTGATCATCCTCTCCCAGGTCAGGGAGGGAGGAAGCGGCCTGTTCGGTTCCGCCCAGACCTCCGGCCGCACCCGCCGCGGCCTGGAAAAGACCCTGTTCCAGTTCACCATCGTCCTCACCGGCGTGTTTCTCCTGGTTTCCATCGCCAGCGTCCGCTTCGCCAGCCCCTAGACGGCGCCGGAAATGGCAACCGGACGCCCCATCGTCCTGACCACCGACTTCGGCCTGTCCGATGCCTACGTCGGGGTGATGAAGGGCGTCATTCTTGGGATCAATCCCAGCGCCACGATTGTTGACCTGACCCACCAGGTCCAGCCGCAGAACCTGGTCCATGCCTCGTTCATCCTGAAGACCAGCCACAACTTCTTCCCGCCCGGCTCCATTCATGTCGCTGTGGTGGATCCGGGGGTCGGCACCTCCCGCAAAGCCATCCTCCTGGCCTCCCCCGCCGGCACCTTCGTGGCGCCCGACAATGGCATCCTCAGCGGCGTTCTGGAGCCGTTCCTCAACCGACATCCTATCTATGGCGACACCATCCCCGTTCCTGCCGGCTGTGCCGCCTACGAGCTGGCCAACCCCGACTACCAGCTCCATCCCGTCAGCAGCACCTTCCACGGGAGGGACATTTTCTCTCCCGCCGCCGCTCACGTGTCCCTGGGCGCCGCTCCGGAAACCTTCGGTCCTCCGCTCCGGGAGTTGGTTTGGCTGCCGTTCCCGCAACCGGTCCAGGACGGACAACGCATCACCGGACAGGTCATCTACGCCGATCACTTCGGCAACCTGGTAACCAACATTCCCGGAACAATGGTGCAAGGGAAGGACCGGGCTGTTGCCGAGTTCCAGTCCCGCCGCATGGAAGGGCTCCACCGCACCTTCCACCAGGACCCGAACCATCCCGCGGGCGAGCCCGTGGCCCTGGTCGGAAGCAACGGCTACCTGGAAATAGCCGTCCCCAACGGCAATGCAGCATCCCTGCTGGCGGGTGGGGCGGGAGATATGGTGGAAGTGGTGACGAGTTGATGGAGACTCAACGCTATTGACATGCAATCGCCGAATGCTACTATGAAGGCGCTTGGCGCTGGAACATTGCCCATTCTGGACTATCGGCCAAGCCCGCACTAATCGGCCCCAACTCCAATACCCGGAGGGATGAGTTATGGAACTGGATCGAGCAACCCTGCTGCAACTCTACAAGACCATGACCACCATCCGGCACTTCGAAGAACGGGGCATACCCGAGACCGGCCAGCGCCAGATGTCCGCCTCGGTCCACTCCTCGGCCGGACAGGAAGCCGTCCCCACCGGCATCTGCGCCCACCTGACCACCGACGATTACATCGGCAGCACCCACCGGGGCCACGGCCACTGCATCGCCAAGGGCGTTGATCCCAAGGGAATGATGGCCGAACTCTTCGGACGGGCCACCGGTCCCAACAAGGGCAAGGGCGGGTCGATGCACATCGCCGACATGAGCAAGGGAATGCTGGGAACCAACGGTGTCGTCGCCGCCAGCGTGCCCCTGGCCGTTGGCGCGGCCCTTACCTCCAAGCTGCGAAACTTGGGACGGGTCTCCGTGGCCTTCTTCGGCGACGGAGGAGCCAACCAGGGCGTCCTTCACGAGTGCATGAACCTGGCTTCCGTCTGGAAATTGCCGGTCATCTTCTGCTGCGAGAACAACGGCTACGCGGAGTCCACTCCCGTGGAGTATGGCCTTTCCACTGCCAACGTGGCTGACCGCGCCGCCGGATACGACATGCCGGGGTTCACCGTGGACGGGATGGATGTGTTCGCCGTATTCGAAGCCGCGGGGCAGGCGGTGGCCCGCGCCCGGGCCGGCGATGGCCCCACCATGCTGGAATGCCGGACATATCGTTTCTACGGCCACACCGTCTTCGACAATCCTCTCACCTACCGCACCAAGGAAGAGGAAGATGAGTGGCGGGCGCGCGACCCGCTGAAGCAGTTCCGCGAGCGGATCATACCCGAGGGGAGCATCACCGAAGCGGAGCTTGACCGTCTCGACCAGGAGGCGGAGGAACTGATGGAAGAAGCCATCCGCTTCGCCGACGAGAGTCCAATGCCCCAGCCTGCGGAACTGTACGAGGACGTCTACGTCGACTACCCCTTGGACATGATGCGCCGCGGCGTGAATATGGAGGTCTGACGAGCCGACATCCACAAGCTTTACGACTTGCCGCCGCTGAGGAGCCAGTTATGACCATGACAACCACCGCCACCCGGGAGATCCAATACCGGGAGGCCATCAATGAGGCCCTGCGCCAGGAAATGGAGCGGGACGAGACCGTCATCATCATGGGAGAGGAAATCGCCGGCGGGGCCGGCCGCGAACACCTGGGCATCGTCGATGCCTGGGGCGGCCCCTTCCGCACCACCGTCGGCCTCATCCAGCAGTTCGGCAACCAGCGGGTCCTCGACACCCCTCTCTCGGAAGCCGCCTTCGTCGGCACCGCCATCGGCGCAGCCTCCACCGGAATGCGGGCCGTTGCCGAGCTGATGTTCGTGGACTTTGTCGGGGTCTGCATGGACCAGCTACTGAACAACGCGGCCAAGATGCGCTACATGTTCGGCGGACAGGTCAAGGTCCCCTTCGTACTCCTCACCCGAATCGGGGCCGGGTTCGGCAGCGCGGCCCAGCACTCCGAGTCCTTCTACTCCATCTTCAGCCACATCCCGGGGCTGAAGGGAGTGGTGCCCTCCGACCCGTACACCGCCAAGGGACTGCTGGCAGCGGCGATCCGGGACGACGACCCGGTGGTCTACTTCGAACACAAGGGACTGTACGGCAACCGGGGGCCAGTTCCCGAGGAACCCTACATCCTGCCCCTGGGCAAGGCCCGCACAGTGCGTACCGGCTCGGACATTACCCTGGTGGGGATATCCCGCATGACCTGGGTCTGCACGGAAGCGGCGGACACGCTGGCGCAGCAGGGCATCAACGCCGAGGTGGTGGACCTGTTGAGCGTATCCCCCATTGACTACGACCACATCATCGAGTCGGTCAAGCGCACCCACCGAATGGTGGTGGTGGACGAGGACACCCCGGTGTGCAGCATTGCCTCGGACATCTGCGCCCGGGTCGCCGAGGAAGCCTTCGAGTACCTGGACGCTCCACCATCCCGGGTGACGGCACCCCACACTCCCGTGCCTTACAGCCGTCCCCTGGAAAACACCTACCTTCCCAACGCCGCCCGGGTGACGGCCACGGTGGACAAGCTCATTAACGGCTAGCGCTGGGCAACCACACTGGCGCTTTTGAACTTTGACCGGCGGACTTAGGTCCGATTCGCACTGAGGAGGAAAGACTATGACCACCGTTGGATCGGGAAGCTACACCTACACCGAAGTCCGGGACTGGCCCAAGCTGCCCGGCGGCATGACCCTGGGCTCGGTCAGCGCCATCGCCACTGACTCCCAGGACAACGTCTACATCTTCAACCGCAAGGACCCGCCCGTCGTCGTCTGCGACCCCGACGGCAACTACATCAACGGCTGGGGCAACGGGGCCTTCGTCTATGCCCACGGCTTCTACATCGCCCATGACCTGGTCTACCTGACCGACCGGGACACCTCCATCTGCATGATCTACACCCTGGATGGCAAGCCGGTGAAGATGCTGGGACAGCACGGCGTCCACTCCGATACCGGCTGTGAACGCCCCATGGACCCGGTGCCCCGGCCGGCCGGGCCATTTAACTACCCCAGCGAACTGGTGCCTAGCCCGTGGGGCGACCTGTACGTATCCGACGGATACCGGAACGCCCGGGTGCACCGCTTTGACGGCGGCGGCAATCTGCTCCAGTCCTGGGGCACCTGGGGCAAGACCGAGCCCGGGCAGTTTCACCTGCCCCACAGCATCCTGGTGGACGAGACCCACACCGTGTACGTTTGCGACCGGGAGAACCACCGGGTGCAGGTGTTCACTCCCAACGGCGTGTTCCTGGAGATGTGGGAAGACATCCAGCGGCCCATGGATATCGCCGAGTTCACCGAGGGCTCTTTCCTGATCAGCGAAGGGACCCGGTCCACCGACGACGGCCAGGAACTACCCTCCCGCTGCAGCATCGTTGGCAAGCACGGCGAGGTTCTCGCCCGCTGGCCTTCCCGCTCCGCCCACGGTTGCTGGGTGGACTCCAGGGGAGACTGCTACCTGGCGTTGACCGGCGACGCGTCGGTGGACAAGTTCGTCCGGCAGAGCTAACCGCCGGGGCGAGCCGCCCGACACTACCCCTGAGAAGAGAGAGGGCCGTTGATACGGCCCTCTCTCCTCATTTCCGACCGAACGCAGGGGATCAGGTTGCGCCGAGGAATACCTGGGTGAGGATGTCGGTTTCCCGGACGGTTTGGGGGGTGCCGTCGTGCACGACCTTCCCTTTGTCCAGCACGTAGGCACGGTCGACAATGTCGAGGACACCCTTGATGTTATGCTCGACGACAAAGATGGTGGTGTCGAAGACCCGGCTAATCTCGGAGATCTTCTGAAAGGTCTCCTTGACGATGGCGGGAGCGAGGCCCAGGGTGGGCTCGTCAAGCAAGAGCACCGCGGGAGCGGCCATCAATCCGCGGCCCAATGCGAGCATCTGCTGCTGTCCGCCGGACATCTGGCTGGCCAGGTCACGCCGCTTCTCCCGAAGGACCGGGAAGACTTTCATCACCGAGTCTTTGCGCCGCTCCCGTTCATCCCGGTCGTTGAGATACAGGCATCCCATCTCCAGGTTTTCCTCTATGTTGAGGTGGGTGAACACTCGACGGCCCTGGGGGACGAAGGAAATGCCTTCCTTGACGATCTCATGGGTGGCGGCGAGCAGCGGCTGCTGGCGCCACAGCACCGTACCGGAGACCACCGGAGCCAGACCCATGATAGCCTTGAGCACGGTGGACTTGCCCGCCCCGTTGGGGCCCATCACCGCGGCCACCTCTCCCCGTTTCACGCCCAGGGAAACGTCCTCCAGAGCGACCACCGCTCCGAAATGCACCGAAACGTCGACCAGTTCCAGGATGTTGGCGCTCTCACCGGACTGCTCAGGGCTCACTGCGCGTCTCCGTGGGGTTGAATGTGATCCAGTCGACAGGAAAGGTTTCAGGCTCCCAGGTAGGCGTCGATGACCTCCGGCCTGGTCAACACATCCTCCACCTCTCCATCGGCCAGGAGAGTGCCGGCGTCCAACACGAAAATGTGATCCGACATCTCGCGGACGATGTCCATGTTGTGGGAAACAAACACGATGGTGCGCCCTTCATCCCGCATCTGCTTCATGATGTCCTTGACGTGTTCCAGCATCTGGGGAAAGAGCCCGGCGAAGGGCTCGTCTAGGAGATAAATCTGTACGTCCAGGGCTATGGCGCGTCCTATCTCGAGGAGCTTGCGCTGACCGTAGGACAGGTCCTCAGCCAGGGAATCCCGCTTGTCCCACATCCCCACATCTTCCAGGATGGCCTGGGCCCGTTCGCGGTAGCGGGGCCGGGCCCGTTCAAACAGGGCTGACCAGACATTCCGCCTGGTCAGGACCACCATGATATTGTCCCAGACGCTGACCTGGTCGAAGAGCCTCACCTGCTGGAAGGTGCGGGTAATGCCGTGGTCCGGTGTTTCGTGGGCTTTGACCACGCGCAAGCCGACACCGTCGATGACCACCATCCCCCCGTCCAGGGGAAGCATCCCGCTGAGAAGGTTGATGAGGGTTGACTTGCCCGAGCCGTTGGGGCCGACGATGCTGGTCATCCCCCGGCGGCCAATGGCCACGGAGAGCCGGTCCACAGCCCTGACCCCGCCGAACAGCTTGGAGACTTCGACGGTTTCCAGGGCCGTATCGGGCTGGTTCGAAGCGTTGTTCTGACTCACAGCTTGTACCTCCCCACCAGCCCCTGCGGACGGAACAACATCAGCCACACCAGCAGGATGCCGAGAACGATCTGCCGGGCCTGCCCGCTGTGCTCCGGCGGCAGATACGGCAGGAACCGCATCCCTTCTTCCAGCAGCACGAAGACCATGGCCCCCAGCAGGGACCCCCATATCGTCGCCGGACCTCCCAGGATTACGATGGCGACGAGCAGGATCGATTCCAGCAGTATGAAGGAGTTGGGGTCGATGAAAGTGGACCAACTGGCGAACAACCCTCCGGCGAGTCCTGCCATCATGGAAGAAATCACCCAGACCGCCTGCTTGTAATGAGTGGCCCGGTATCCGAACACCTCGATGGCCTCTTCATCCTCCCGGATTGCGGTAAGAACCCGACCGAAGGAAGAGGAGACGATGAACCAGGCGACGAACATGACAAGGGCGAGGAACACCAGACAGAGAACCAGGAAATCCACAGAGCCATCCAGCACCCGGCCGCCGATCTCGGGACGGGCCACGTCGTGGATGCCGAAGGCGCCGCGGGTGAGCCCGCGCCAGTTGAGGAAGACGTTAAAGGCGATAATGGCAAACCCAAAGGAGACAAGGACGAAGATGTCATCCCGGAACCGGTTGAAGACCATTCCAACCAGGGCGGCGACGACTCCGGCCAGGACCATTCCCACAGGCAGGGCGGCAAAAAACGGCCAGTCAAAGGTCGGGATCGTCGCGGTCCTCAACTGTTCGTAATCCGTGGTGGAGGTGAGGATGGCGACGGTGTAGGCACCGATGCCAAAAAACCCGACGTGCCCCACTGAGAGCAGTCCGGTGAAACCAACGACGAGGTTCAGGCTCACCGCCAGGATTGCCCAGATTGCGAAGACGGTCGCCAGGGTTACGGCGAAGCCGGCCCCCTGCCATAGCATGAACCCGGCGGCCCAGACGATGACTACGAGGTTGACCCACAGCTCCAGGTTTCCGGGGACAACCCGCCGGCCCCCTTCGGGACCGCTCCCGATTCCCCATAACCTGCGGTAGGAGTCTGCAATCTTACGCATTACTTTGCCATGATCCGCCTGCGGGGGGTTGCTGCTTCCAACTGGCTAATTTCTCGGCAAGATGCCCCGGGGCCAGAAGGACAGGAACAGAATGAGGAGGACAAAGGAGATGGCGTCCTTCCATTCCCCGGACAAGTCCCAGATGCCGAACTGCTCCACCATGCCGAGGGCGAATCCGCCCAGCATGGCGCCATAGAGGTTGCCCAGCCCGCCGACCACAGAGGCGATCCAGCCCTTGAGGAGCAACAGCAGACCCATCTTGGGCTGGATTGCGGTGTCGTGGCCGCTCAACAATCCGGCCAGGGCGGCGAGGGCCGCTCCGATGAAGAACACCACGGCTATGACGGTCCTGGTATCGATGCCTACCACCCGGGAGACTTCTTCATCGTCGCCGATGGCGCGCACAGACTTGCCAAAGGCGGTGCTCTTGAGGAGGAACAACAGTCCCCCAAAAGCAGCCACCGACACGGCAATGGTGAACAGGTTGAAACCCTTGATATTGGCCCCGCCGATGGTCCAGGGATCGCTTCCGAAAGCGGCGGGCAAGGGCCGGGGAGCCGCCTGGAAGACAATGGTTATCGCCGCCGAGATGGCCAGCAGAATCCCCAGGGACGCGACGAGCATAATCAGCGGGGAACGGGACCGTTCCCGCATAAACGCGTAAAGGCCCCGGTACATGGCCAGTCCCACCGCCCCGGCCAGCAGGCATGAGACCAGCCAGCTAATGTAAAGATTCAAGTGGGGAGAACCAGCGAACCAGAAACCAACCACCGCGCCCAGGATGGCGACTGCCAACCCGAGGGCGATCCGGGCTACTCGCCGCGGGCCGGGCGGGATGCGGCGCACTGCGAGGTAAGCCAGCCAAAAGGCGAGGGCCGCAGCCGCCAACCCCAAAGCTGGGCTAACCGTCAGGTAGAGAAGCTTGGGGAATGAGAGGACGACCCAGATGTACGCGCCGACGGCAACTCCGACGGCCAGCGGAACCGCTCGGCGCAAGGTTGAATCCGGGGGAACATTCATCCGGGGGAGCAGGGCCACCCGCACCGCCCAGATGGCGACCCCGGCGGCCACCACCGCGAGGAGGATGTTCAGGTAAAGGGCGTCAATGCCGTACTGGCTGAATCCGGCCTGCTGGGTCCGTAGATAGAAGACACCGTAGGCCCCAAGGGCCGCCGCCGCTCCGTAGTAAAGGTCAAAGAACCAGACTGTGCTGTAGACAAGGGTAAAGCCGAGGGCCATGACTGCGTAGACGGCACCAACCGAGAGGCCGTTGAAGGCGAACTGGAGCGCCTGCTCGCCCGACTCGGTGACCTTCCAGACCAGGTATGCCACCGTCAGCAAGCCCAGAACAACGGCCAGCAGGCGCGTTCCCGTCAAATTCCCCAGAACACCTCCACCACTGTCAGGGCAGGGCCGGAGCAAGGCCCATCTTTGATAACGGCGTCCAACCGGAGAGGCGGCAAGCTCTTGCGGGATACCACCAGCCGCTGCTCCGTCAACGCCGAGCGGCGACGCCCTAGTTTATTGGGGCCGGGCCCAGAACCTTGTAGCCCTGGTTTTCGTCATTGCGCTCGGACAGAGGGAGTACCTCAACGACGCTGTTGGCTAGTCCCTCAACCTCTCCCTTGTCGTCAAAGCCGTAGTCGCTGCCAATAGCGCCGCTCCACGTGATGCCGTACAGGCAGTCCCGGAAGCCGTCGGCATCCTGGTCGTCCCCAGTCTCCTCCAGGCATTGGGCGGTGATGTAAACATCGTCGTAGGCCGATCCCATGTACCAGGGCAGGGAGATGTAATCGTACCGGGACCTGAAGTTGGACAGGACCTCGGCGCTCTTGGGGTTGGCCGGGTCAAGCTCGGCGGTTATGGCCTTCAGGCCAGTGGCCGCATCACCGGCAATCTCCAGGGCGGTCGCGCCCACCACCACGATTTCGGAATAAATGGGGCCGTCGTATCCCAACTCGCGGAGCTGCTTCACTATGGTGCCGCCGGAGAACTCGGCCTGAGCGGCGATGTGAATTGCGTCGGGTTCCGCAGCAGTCAGCTTAGAAAGCTGGGTGCGGAAGTCGGTAACGTCGGAACTGTAATTCTCAGAAGCCACGACGGTCCCGCCCAGCTTCTCAAACTGGTCCACAGTGGTCCGGCGGACACCCTCGGCATAGTCGGTGGACTCGTTGATGGTGGCGAGGTTCTTGACTCCGTCGGCCCACATCACGTTCCCGGTGTCGATGCCGAGCTGCAGGTCGTTCATAGCGGTGCGGAAGATGTAATCGCCGGCTTCGGCGATGTCGGGGTTCGTGGCCAGGCCCGAGAACAGCACCACCCCCTCCTCTTCAGCCAGCGGTGCGGCCCCAAGCATCGCTCCGCTACAGGACGTGCCGAGAATGATCTTTACCTCATCCACGTCGGTCAACTTGTTATAGGCGGTAATGGAATCCTGGGCAGCGCACTTGGAGTCTTCGACCACGAGCTCGAGCATCTTGCCATCGATGCCGCCCGCTTCGTTGATTTCCTCGACGGCCATCTGTTTGGCCTGCAATGCCACGTTTCCGTAGGTCTCACCAGGACCGGTCAGGGATTCCATGACCCCGATTTTGTATGTATCGGACCCGCTTTCACAGGCCACCAAGAACAGGCCTGCAATCAAGGCTACCAGCGAAAAAGCTACAATCCGCTTCTTCAACATCGTCCTACCTCGCACACTTGACTGTTTCACCAGTATTACCCGTAGAATCTAGGAAAGTCTATTTCGACGTGAATGTTTTGTAAAGACACCGTAACCCCTCCCCCAGGTTTTCGCACCGAGGGAGACCGCGAAAAAGTTACAGATGGGACATTTTGTCGGTTTCGTGCGTAAAACCCCCTATATTCCCTTGATTTCAGTGCCATTTGGAGACTTTTTTGTGCCGTGTCCGGGGCATATCGGGACAGCGATTGGGACATGGTGAGACATTTTGGGACATTTTGGGACGTACCCAGGGACTGTTCCCACTAACGGGAGAGACACAGCAGCGGGGCCGCCGACCGAAGGAAGGACCAGTAAAACTGATGATGCACCATTGGGACCAGGGGGAGACGAGCAGATATGCAGGGATGATCTTGTGCAGCGTTACTAACGCTACAACATTAACGCTACCGAGTTCCGGGACAGGTGTCAACGGGCTGGTGTCAGCGATCCGTGGGGGACACGGGTGGATGGACAACGGGTCCATACCGGATCCCGCGCCGCCTGCCAAAATCCAGATGTGATTGCCCTGACCCCGCCCGAACCAGCGGGGCTTCAGCTAGCCCTGGCGGCCGTTTCCGGGAAGAAAACGCCAAGGATCTGGTCCACAATCCCCTCGGCGTCCAGGTTCAGCCGGCGCCGCTGGTCGGCGGCGGTGCCGTGCTCGATGAAGGAATCGGGCATTCCGATGCGATGGACCACCACGTCCCCGAATCCCGCTTCCGCCAGCGCTTCGAGGACAGCGGAGCCGAACCCTCCAGCCAGCACATTCTCTTCGACGGTTACGATCCGGCGGGTCGAGCGGGCAGCATCAAACAGCAGGTCTACGTCCAGCGGTTTGACGAAAATGGGGTTGACCACTCCGCAGGAGATTCCGAAGTCGGCGAGCTTATCCGCCGCTTCCACCGCGGCGTTGGCGGCTTTACCCAGGCCGAAAATGACGACGTCGCGCCCTTCCTGGACAACAGAGCCCCGTCCTATGGGGAGTTCCTTGAGGTGATCGTCCAAAGGGGCTCCAACGGCGGCGCCCCGAGCTATGCGGATGGCGAAAGGACCGGGGTGCTTGTAGGCGGTGTAGATGAGGTGCTGGAGGTCGTTCTCATCCATAGGAGCCGCGACCACGGCGTTGGGGAGGCAGCGGAGGTAGGAGACGTCAAAAGCGCCGTGATGGGTCTTGCCGTCTTCTCCAACGATGCCGGCGCGGTCGGCGATGATGGTCACGGGGAGGTTCTGAAGACAGACATCGTGGACCACCTGATCGAAAGCGCGCTGCAGGAAGGTGGAGTAGATGGACACGAAGGGGTTGAGCCCGGCAGAGGCCATTCCGGCGCCCATGCTGACGGCGTGCTGTTCGGCGATGCCGACATCGAAGACCCTTTCGGGGAACTCGCGCCGGACCTCCTCCAGACCGGTCCCCTCCAACATCGCCGCCGAAATACCGACCACTTGCTCATCTTCACGCATCAAGCGCTTCATGGTCTGGGCGAACACCTGGGAGTAGGTGGGCGCCCCCGAGCCGGCGCCCAGGGGAGAACTCGGCTGGTGGAACCTGACCGGGTCGTCCTCGGCGGGTTCGTAGCCATGGCCCTTGTGGGTCACCACGTGGATGAGAGGAACGGCCCCGCCGGAGTTTTTGGCCTGGTAAAGAGTTTCCTCTATCTGCTTGAAGTCATGCCCGTCCACGGGGCCCAAGTACTGGAAGCCCATCTCGTTCCAAAAGACGGTCGGAAGGATAATGCTGTCCAGCCCGTCGTTGAACCGCTTGACCAGACGGTAAATGGCATCGCCAGTCGGAACGCGCTTGGAGAGAGCCCTCATGCGCCCGATCATCGCCTGGTACTCGGGATGGGTAATGACCCGCTTGCGCCAGTTGGTGAGGAATCCGATGTTCTCAGAGATGGACATCCCGTTGTCGTTGAGGACAACGATCATTTTCTCTGGGTTAAGGTGGACGATGTTGTTGAGGGCTTCGAAGCTGGAACCGGATGTCATGGCGCCGTCGCCAACGACAGCAATGGTCCAGGAGTCGGACTTGCGGTTAGCTTCGGCCTGCGCAACGCCCAGAGCGATGGACAACCCGGTGCCCGCGTGACCAGCGCAGAGCGTGTCGTGGGGGCTTTCACTGGGTTCTCCGAAGCCGGACAGCCCACCTTCCAGGCGAATGTCCTTGAACTCGTCCCGCCTTCCGGTCACCAGCTTGTGGGTGTAGAGCTGGTTGGTGGTGTCCCATACGATGCGGTCCCTGGGGCTGTCGAACACGCGGTGGAGCGCGATGGTCAGTTCTACCACTCCCAGGTTCGACGCCAAGTGTCCGCCCCGTTCGGTGATGACCGAAATGATGGTGTCCCGAGCTTCCTGGGCCACCTGTTCCAGTTCAGGATAGCCCAGAGCCTTCAAGTCGGCCGGGGCGTCAATACGGTCCAACAACCGGCTGGACATGGAAAACCTCCTGGGAACATTGCCTGGCGCGGCGCAGGGAACTCGTTGAGCAGCCACCGGGGCACTTTGCAGAGCAACAATGTAGGATACGCCAATACAGGTGTCAAGAATGGCGCAATGACGGAACTGGCAGTTGCCCCTCGTCGGGAAATACGCGGTATGCGCGGGACTGGTTTCACAATCCTCGCATTCAAGCGACCGAGCGGTGTTGGAGTTGGGAGCTATCCACCGGGTTTCCGTCTTAAACCCCGCCTTTGGTATAATTTTCCCCGACGATCCAATGATTCATGCACCCTAATCACGTGCCTCAGTGGACTTGGCAGACAGAAAGGACCGGAGCCAGCCATGACGACAAAAGCCTCTGCGGACGACGCCGCCCAATTCCTGGCCGCCACCGAAGATGCCGCCCTGTACAACAACTCCCGCACGGGACGCCTGAAGGCTGTCGGCGCGGACGGGCTGGACCTGCTGAACCGCATGTCGACCAACGCCGTCGTCGGCCTGCAACCCGGCGAGGGTGCTCCCACCATCCTGACCACCGACCGGGGACGCATCCTGGACATCCTTGGGGTCGTGAACCTGGGAGATTACGTCCTCCTGCTGACCAGCCCCGGGCGGCAGGAGGCAGTGATGGAGTGGCTGGACAAGTACACCATCATGGAAGACCTGGAAATCTTCGACATCACCGAGGAGACGGCGATGCTGACGGTGCTGGGTCCAGGCGCTCCTGATGCTATAGCAAAAGCGATGGACGTTAACGTTGCGGATGTCCCCTCGCACCATTCCGTTGTCACAGAGGCCGGCGGCAAGGCGGTAACGGTTATCAACCGGCCGCAGGGCGATCTCCCCGGCTTCGACATCGTGCTTTCCCCGGAAGACCTGGACGCCGTATCAGACGCCCTGGCCGAGACCGGAGTCACCGCAATTGACGACCGAGGGTACCAGACCGCCCGAATTTGCGCGGCCATCCCGGAGTACGGGCGAGAGATGGGAGATGCCTATAACCCGCTGGAAGCAGGGCTCATCGGCGGAGTGGACTTCGAAAAAGGGTGCTACATAGGCCAGGAAGTAATCGCCCGCCTCGACACCTACAACAAGGTCCAGAAGCGGCTGGTAACCCTGCGGCTGGCAGAAGGCTCCGAGGATGTCTCCGGGGCAACGCTGCACCACGAGGGAAGGGACGTCGGGGTGGTCACGTCGGCCGCCAGGAACCCTTCCACCGGGGAGGTGACCGGGTTGGGATACGCCCGCTCCGCTCACGCCAGCGTCGGGTCCATTCTGGAGGTTGGGGAGAGCGGCGTGATGGCCGAGGTAACTGGCCTGCCCCAGTTCTTCGGACCGGGACAGTTCGAAGACGCTTAACGGTTAGGTTCCGAAGTACCGGTCCCCGTAATCCCCCAAGCCCGGGAAGATGAACTTGCGCCCGTCGAGACCCGGATCCACCGCGACGACGGTGATGTTGGCCTCCGGTATACCTGCGGACAGGCGTTGCAGCCCTTCCCCGGATGCCAGCACTCCGGCATGGTAGATATTGCCGGGCGTATAGCCAATTCCCTGCAACAAGTCCACCACCAGCAGGGAACTGCCGCCCGTAGCCAACATCGGGTCCAAGATGATGGCGCGGTCCGGCAAATCGGCAGGGAATTTCTGGTAATACAGACCCGGCTGAGCCGTTACTTCGTCCCTTTGCATCCCCACCAACGCCACCGGCGCGTCGGGCACGGCGAACAGGAAGGCAGGAAGGAGGGCCAGTCCAGCCCGGATGATGGGGACAAACATCACGGATCCGGCCGGCTTCAAGCCTTCAGCGGGGGCCAGAGGGGTTGTCACGGTGACGGTGGAGTGGGGCAACTTGGCCAGGGCTTCGGCACAGACCAGAGCCGCCAGTTGATCGGATGCTCGACGGAACTCGGCGGTACTGGACTGCCGGTCACGCAGGATGGTGAGGAGGACGTCTTTCATGGAGGCACCGTTTTCATGGAGGCACCGTTGCTTCACCGGACGACGACTTCAATCCTGCCATTGGGATCTGCCGCCATCAAGGCGGTAAAGTCGTAGCCCCGGCGGGCCAGTTCTTCCGTTCCACCCTCACGCCGGTCCAGAAGGGCGAGAACCTTCACGACGCTGCAACCAGCGTTTTCCGCGGCGGCGATCGCGTGGAGCAGGGACCCGCCGCTGGTGCAGGCGTCGTCGACGATGGCGACCCGGCTGCCAGGTTGGAGGGGACCTTCGATGAGGTTGCCCATCCCGTGTTCCTTGGTCTCCTTGCGCACGATAAAAGCAGGGATCCCCTTGCCTTCCAACTGGCTGATCATAGCAATGGAGGTGACCATCGGGTCTGCGGCCAGAGTCGGGCCACCCACCGCCTCCGCCCCAGAGGCGGCAACCAGTGGCAGCAGGGCACGGCCGATCAGGACGGCTCCCTCCGGATTGAGGCTGAGCAACCGGCCGTCGAAGTAGTAGCTACTCTTCTTCCCCGAGGAAAGGGTGAAGTCACCATACTTGAGGGCTCCCAACTCCAGAGCCAACTCCAGCAGGCGGTCTACGTTGTCTTTCATCGCTCAACGTTCCTGAGTTACGACCTGGATAAATTACCGGTAAAGCCCTTCCAGGCCGATGTAATCGACGACAGGGGCGGGGGTCAGATACTTGATGGACCTGCCGTCGCGGACCCGGTTGCGGATGTCGGTGGAGCTGATCTCCAACCTGGGCACGGTCAGGAGGGTGAGACCAGGGCCAGCCTGGGGGAAGCGTCCGACGAAATCGTTGACGTCGACGCGCTGGTGTCCCACCCGGTTCACCACCACCAGGTTGCACATCCGAAGCAGGCGGTCCGGCTCCTTCCAGCGGTCGAATTGCTCGAGGGCATCCATTCCGACCATGAAATATATCTGGTCAGATTCGGCCAATTGGCCGCGGAACTCAGTAATGGTATCGACGGTGTAGGTGGAGCCTTCCCGGTCGACTTCCTGGCTGCTGACCTCGGTGACCCCGTTATCGCCCACAGCCAGCCGCACCATCTCGAGGCGCTGCACGGCCGAGGCCAGCGGAGCGTGTTCCTTAAGCCGGGGACTTCCCGCCGGCATAAAGACCAGGCGGTCGAGCTCCAGCCGGTCCCGCGCTTCCTCCCCAACGACAAGATGGCCGAGGTGGATGGGGTCAAAGGTCCCACCAAGGACTCCGATGCGGGTCATGACTGATGAACCTTGCAGGCGGGTACCACGATCAGAACCACTCCATCAGAACCACTCCATTTCCACGTTGCCGATGCGTATCGTGTCTCCAGCCTCGATACCGGCACCCGACAGGCCGCGGGCAATTCCCAACCTGACCATTTCCCGCCAAACCTGAAGCAGGACCCGGTAATCGCGCATGTCCGCCAAGGCCGTCAGACGTTCCAATTGCTCCGACTCCACAACGTACACACCATTGTCAAGGTAGAAGTTGTTACCGCGGGTGCCCCGGCGGGTGGAGGCCGCAACGGGTTGGGGAGTCTCCACCGGCATCTCTGCGGCGGTCGCCAACGCATCGACCACATAACCCAAGAGGGTATCTATTCCCTCCCCGCTGACGGATGAAATGAAGAATATGTCCGGCTTCTTCCCGAAGGGGTCCACCAACTCCTCGTCGAGGACAAACCGGAGCTCCTCCCGTTTCTCCCTCACCTCGGTTACGTCCATCTTCGTGACGGCGATCACCTGGCGTTTCATTTCCAGGGCAGGATTGAACATCCGCAACTCCTGGTTGATCATCCGGTAGTCCTCCACCGGGTCTGCCGCCATGCCGTCGATTAGGTGAATGTATACCCGGGCCCGCTCGGCGTGGCGGAGGAACTCATCGCCCAAGCCGACACCATCATGTGCACCCTCGATCAGGCCGGGGACTTCCATCATCACGAAGTCCTGTCCCTTAGCCGTAACCACGCCCAGGGCCGGCTCCACCGTAGTGAACGGGTAGTCAGCTATCTTGGGCCTGGCGGCCGAGCACCGGGATAACAGAGTTGACTTGCCGGCATTGGGCTTGGCCAGGAGGCCAACATCAGCCAGGAGCTTCAATTCGAGAAGGAGGATCACAGACTCGCCTTCCTCCCCGCTCTGGGCCAACCGTGGTTCCTGGTTAGTGGGCGAGGCGTAATGGGTGTTACCCCAACCCCCTTTTCCACCCTGGGCAACCAACTTTGGGTTCTCATCGACGATGTCAGCAAGCATCTCGTTCAAATCTGGAGAACCAGGGACCATCCTCCAGACTATGGTGCCGAGGGGGACCTTGATGTAGGTATCGGCACCGTTGCCGCCGCGCTGGTCCTTGCCGCGGCCATGTTCTCCACGCTGAACGTAGAAGGTGCTGTTGAACTTGAGGTGGAGGAGCGTGTTGATGCTGGGGTCACCGACGATAAACGCACTGCCTCCGTCACCACCGTCGCCGCCGTTGGGCCCACCCTTGGGACGGAACTTCTCCCTCAGGAAGCTCATGCATCCATTCCCACCGTTACCTGCCTTTATATTTAACCTAACTGTATCGATCATTAAGCATAGATAAGGGTACTGGTAATAAGGGGGTTGATCTGGTGGAAAAGTCGCTCGTCATACGCTTGAATCTGTGTGGATTGTTGCCATTTTAACATGGATAAAGGTCGGGGCTTGGTCGATAAGTCGGGTTCCTGCGTTGGCAGGATTAGCATGGTTTGTCGAGGGAGAAAGTTGGCTGGGAAGGATGCCAGATTCTCAACATTGTCCGGTAGTACCTTAACCTTCGAGCTCTCGTTATCCACCATTACATAAAGTTATCAACGGAAATTCCGGGTTTATCAACAATTCAGGGTCTCTGGGAACCCAAGCGCCATTGTCAACGGCGGCGGCGGGACCGGTTTGGCCCACGGCGCCGGGAACGGGACGAACCGCGCCGTGGCTGCATATTTTCGGACGGCCCTGAGCCTGCCACTCCAGTCCCGGGGTCCTGCGGGGTGCGCATAGCGTTCCGGATGGTGGACCGATCGCGGAAAACCCAGAGGGCTTGGGTTACCAGAGTGAGGATGGTCCCCGCCGGAACGACAGTGATGGTAAGTTGGTGCAATTCACGGGCCTCGAATCCTGCGGGGTATATGTCCATGTACCCAAACAAGTACCCGCCGCAGATCAAGTATGCCCAAGCCAGAGCGCCGGACACCAGTCCGTTGTGCCAAGGGGAGCGGATAATGAGTATCGGCCAGAGGGGCCAGAATACGATAACCGGGTAGAGGAACCAATACTGGTAATACCAGGGTTTGAGGTGTTCCGGAGGGGATGGGCGTTCCTGGTCCATAGCTGCTTGTGGAGACGGGGTGGCTGTCGTTCCCTGGGCCGGGTGTGAGCCGGGTAGATTGCTGGGTTTGGGGCTGGTTTCCCGGCCAATCGGATTATATCAGTCCTTGTCCCGCAGGGGTCACGAAGGCCGGGTTTTGGATTGGAACCGATGGTCTATGCCCGGCCATGGAACAACCTGCTATTATGTCTGGCACCAATCGGATGGGGGTGGCGGGGCGATGACAAACCTGTCGGCCCGAGAGGCTTGGCGCGCCGTGCTCGGCGACCTGGAACTGCAAATCCCGAAGCAGTTGTTTGATTCCTATCTCAAGCAGACGGAAGGGATCGGCTACGACGAGTCATCCTTTACGGTACGGGCGCCGTCGGCGTTCGTGGTCACCTGGCTGGAACGCCGGATGTACCCGGCGATCCAGGGGACGTTGGCAAAAGTCACCGGCCAAGCGCTGGAAATCCGCTTTGACGTTCTCCCGATAGAACAGGAGACTGAGCTTCCGCCGCTGGAGCTCGCACACGAATACACTCCGGGAGATGATCGAGAGTGGGCGGCGGACCCGGACGGGTGGGCGGGACCCGGTGTTGGTAATCCCGAGCCGGCTACCGGGGTGAGTGACGAAAGATATGCTGTGCCGGCGGGACCTGCCCCGGGGTTCGCGCACAATCCCAAGTACACTTTCGATTCCTACGTAGTCGGGCCTTCGAACCATCTGGCTTACAGCGCCGCGCGGGCTGTGGCCGATGCTCCAGGGAAGAGTTACAACCCGTTATTCCTCTACTCCGGCGTGGGTTTGGGGAAAACGCACCTGTTGTACGCGGTGGGACATGCCTGTGCACAACGGCAGAAGTCGGTGCTGTACGTGACCTCTGAGCAGTTCACCAACGAATTCGTCTCCGCTATACGTAACCGCACCACCGAGGACTTCCGGCACCGGTACCGGGAAGTGCAGGTGTTGTTGATTGATGATGTGCAGTTCATGAGAGGGAAAGAACAGACCCAGGAGAGCTTCTTCCATACCTTCAACGACCTGCACAACTCGGGCCATCAGATCGTCATCAGCTCGGATCGTCCACCCAAGGCGTTGGCTTTGCTGGAAGACCGGCTCCGGTCCCGGTTCGAATGGGGATTGATCGCCGACATCCAGCCGCCCGACCTGGAGACCCGGATGGCTATCCTGTCGGCCAAGGCGGAGGAGATGGGAGTGGAATTGCCCGACAGCATCGTGGAGTTGGTGGCAAAGCGTGTGCAGAGTAACGTCAGAGAGCTGGAGGGCTGCCTGAACAGGCTCATGCTTCACGCCAGGACGATGTCTGAACCCATCACGGCCCAGTCGGCCTCGCTGATGTTGAACGACCTGACCGCGGACACCGCCCGCCATGCTATGGAGCCTGACCGGATCATCGACCAGGTGGGGCTCCACTTCAAGGTCACCAGGGACGAACTGCTGAGCAAGCGTCGGACCAGAAAGGTGGCCCAGGCCCGCCAGGTGGCGATGTATCTACTGATGTACGAACTGGAGATGTCGCCGACACAGGTGGGTCGGCTGTTAGGGGGCCGGGACCATGCCACCGTCATCCATGGGGCCGGCAAGATTAACGGCGAAATCAACGAGGACCGGCAGCTGCGGCAGGATGTCCTGACCATCAAAGAGGCGCTGTTCACCTGATGGAGTGCATTCTTGCGCCGCCCCGGTCATATTGGTAGACTCGGCCGGAAGGGGCGATTATTGTCCCATCACACTGGCGCAATCCCACCCGCACCATTTCAGATGAGGAGGGAAGTCATGCCCACAGAGAGCGAGAAGCAAGCGGAACGCGACCGGGTTATCCAGAACAGCGGTTTCAGAGTCGGGATGCACGATTTTCTGTCCGAGGTAGACCTGGACGCTTTGAAAGCACGGAACAACGGCTGGGAGCGGGACCACGGCGGACAGTCGTTGCTGGACCGCAAGACTGAGGAACTCATCCGTATCGCCGGTTATGTGTGCATGAGGAACCCGGTCTACCACATCCAAATCCACGTTCACGCGGCCCACCAGGCGGGGGCCACCCCCGAGGAGATCTACTCCACCATCAAGATGGCGGGGAGCTGGGCCGGCGGAACGGCTGTGCAGAACGGGATGGAGGCGTGGCGGCTGGTGTTCCGGCCCGACCTGCCAACCATCTTCCGCGTGTCGGAACTGGGGCCAGTAAACGAAATCTGATGGTTCCGGCGCCGCTTAACGAGAGGCGCATTTCCATCGGATTAAACCCGACCGGATTAAACCCGAAACGTCACCTGCAGGAGAACAGAGATGATTGACCAGGTCGAAATGATGCGGGCCATCGAGCGCTTCCGGGGCGACGCGATGGTGGTGCCCGTGTTCCGGGCCAACGGAGCGTGGGCCAAGGTGACCAACAACGTGAAGAGGGACATTCCGGTGGGCGGAGCCATGGGGAAGGCCTCGTCGGTGGCTTTGGGACTGGCCCTGTCCCAGCCCGATACCAAGGTCATCCTCTTCGATGGCGATGGCAGCCTTTTGATGAACCTGGGATCGCTGGTGACCATCGCCAACAAGGGGCCGAAGAACCTGGTCCACTTCGTCATGGACAACGGCGTCTACGCCACCACCGGCGGGCAGGAAGTACCCGGTGTCGGTGTCGCCGACTATGCGGACCTCGCTACATCGGCAGGATACGCCCACTCCTACCGCTTCGACGATCTGGAAGACTTCGTGACCCGGGCCGAGGAAGTTTTCTCCCAGGAAGGTCCGGTGTTCGTGGCGGCCAAGGTCATCCCCGACATCCGCCTTCCAGAGGAACGGGCCGCCGGGGGCCAGAGGCGCACTCCCGAGGCGGTGCTGGACCTGCGCGAGCAGTTTGCTGCGGCGGACTAGCCCATCTGCCTAGAGTTGTTGCCGTTGGAGTGAATCCGTTGCCTGGGACAGGTGAGCTTTGCTTTCAGGTCCATTTACCTACACTATTGAGTTTGACCGGGAAAATATTACCAAAGTCACTGCACCTGACGGGGCTAACAAGTTCTCTGGGCAAGCCTCTCGTCGAGTGCCTAAACTTTACGTGATCGTCGACAACGGTAATCCGATTTACGTGGGTATGACTAGGCAAAGGATTGGAGATCGCCTTCGGCAGGGTTTCCAAGCCACCGGAAGTCATGGCTATTCGGGTTATGAATGGCGCAACAAAATCTCACTAGCTTCGGTAGACGTTTGGGTCTGTGACCGCGAGGACCAGAACATGATGGAAACTGTCGAAGCGGAAGTGGTTTTTCAGATAAGATCGACTTTCGGGCAGTGGCCTGAACATCAAACCGAGATTCACTTCCACCCCTCTTCGGAGGTTCATCGGCAAGAGGCCGAGAGGGTTTTCCGTCGCTACTACAAAAGAGGCAAGAAGGCAGCGCAATGAGAGTTTCCAACTGGACAACCCGGGTCCTGCAGACCCCGGCCGATAATCCGCTGGTTGTGGGGGTGCCGCAGCCCGGCACACGAGAGTTCGTGACCCTGGAGCTGGATACCGACGAGGGAATCCAGGGAGTGGGCGTCACATTCTTCGGGGGGCCCCTGACGCCGGCGCTACGTTCGGCTGTGGACAGCCTGTGCGAGCTGACGGTGGGGCAGGACCCAATGCAGGTGGAGGCCATTGCTGAGTCCCTGAAGACGGCGGCGGGCAGCGCCGGGCCAGAGGGGGTTTTCACCCTGGCACTTTCGGCGGTGGATATGGCGCTGTGGGACATCAAGGGGAAGGCCTTGGGGCAATCGGTGTGCTCCCTGCTGGGCGGCTGCCGGGACCGGGTGGATACCTACGCCAGCGGCGCCCTGATGCGCCCCTACAACCTTGAGTACCTGGCCGAGGCAGGCCCGCGCCTGGTTGAGATGGGGTTCCGGCAGATGAAGACCCAGATGGGGGCGGAGCCCACGGCCCAGCGGGAAGTGGCGCGCATCCGCACCCTGCGGGACGCCATCGGACCGGACATCGACCTGATGTGCGACATCAACCAGCTGTGGGATGTTAACCAGGCCCTCGACATTGGCCGGCGGGTGGAAGAGTACCACCTCTTCTGGCTGGAGGACGTGGTGGTGCGGGACGACTACCAGGGGCTGGCCCGGGTGGCCGATGCCCTGACCACACCTATCTGCGCGGGCGAGTACGTCTACGGGATCCGTCCCTTCCGGCATATGGTGGAGCACCGCTCGGTGGATATTGTGATGATCGACCTGCTGCGGGTGGGGGGGATTACCCAGTTCCGCAAGGTGGCGGGGATGGCCGAGGCCTTCAACCTGCCGGTGGTGAGCCATCTCATCCCGGAGGTGCAGGTCCACAACATCGCCGCCATTCCCAACGGCCTGACGGTGGAGTATATGCCGTGGACGCTGCGGCTATTTGAGGAGACGCCGGCCATTGAGGATGGACAGATAGTGGTGCCGGACAAGCCGGGTCTGGGGCTTGCGTTCAACCAGGAGACTTTCCAGCAGTACCAGATCGGGTAACGGAGGCGGGGTTACGTCGGGGGATGCATCCCCCGAACCCCCTTATTTCCAGGAGGGACGATGACTACAGGTGCGGGATACGCGCATCCGGAATTCCTGGTGGACGCGGCCTGGGTTGAAGCCCACGGGGGCGACGCCAACGTGGTTGTGGTGGATACCGACGTGGAGGCTGGCTACCTGCGGGGGCATATTCCCGGGGCGGTTCTGGTGCCGGACAACTACGAGAAGGACCCGGAGACCGGGCGGGTACATATCCTGCCTCCCCAGAAGTTCGCCGCCATGTGCCAGGGACTGGGCATCGGGGACGACACGCTGGTCGTCGCCTACGACAACAACCAGAGCCTGTACGCCGCGCGGCTGTGGTGGGCTTTGAATTACTACGGACACACCAACGTCAGGGTGCTGGACGGCGGCTGGCGGGCCTGGGTGCAGGCGGGACTCCCCACGAGCTTCGACCGGGGCCGGGCGGCTGCGGGAGCGGCCTTCACGCCCCGGGCCGACGATTCGCTGATGGTCAAGGTGGACGAACTGAAGACGGCCTGCGACATGGGGGACTCGGTTATCTGGGACGTGCGCAGCGATGGCGAGTATGACGGCAGCGTGAGCCGGGGCAACCAGCGGGTGGGGCACATCCCCGGGGCGGTCCACCTGGAGTGGTTCAATGTGATGGACCGGGACACCCACAGGTTCCGTCCCGCCGGCGAGGTGAGGAAGCTGCTGGCGGAGAACGGCATCACGCCGGACAAGACGGCCTACGCCTATTGACAGGGCGGCATCCGTGCGGCGCACGGAACGTTCCTGTTGAAGATGCTGGGCTATGACCGTGCCAAGAACTACGACGCATCCATGGGTGAGTGGGCGAACCGGGAGGACACGCCGCTGGAGGTGTAGCGGCCTCGAGGCATATTCTCCTTCTCACCTTGTCAAAGCCGGAAACTGCCAACCCAACTCCGTATCATTGCCAACGGGAGTATTTGGGTGCTTGAATCCCCAAATCGATACGCTGCCACCAGCCGGGTCTTTCTGGCTGAAGCACTGCAATACCTGGCGCTCAACGACCTGCAACAGGCGTCGGAAAAGGGCTGGGGTGCGGCAGCCCAGATGGTGAAAGCCGTCGCCGATGAGCGAGGCTGGCCTCACGACGGCCACCGTCGCTTGTACGGCGTTGTCGGCGCTCTCGTCAGTGAAACAGGGGACCCGCATCTCTCCAGGCTCTTCCAAGTAGCCGGCAACCTGCACGTCAACTTCTACGAGAACTGGTTCCCTGCCGACACTGTCCGCCTATCCCTGGAGGATGTACAGGAACTGCTGGACAAGCTGGAACCGCTTATGGGAACCAATTGACCCTGGCTGGCGCCAAGCGGTTGAGTCCTGCTCTAGCCGGGTTTGTGGGCGACTACCTTTACTGAGGCCACGTTGAGGGGAATGCCGTCTTCGTCGAAGCGGATGCCTTCTTCGGTGGTCTCTATGTTGACGAATCCGGCGCGCTCGAGGCGGGCCAGATAGACGTCCCGGAACTCGGCGCCGCCGACGCAGGAGGTCCAGGCCTCGGCGTCGGTGCGGGCCGGGCCCTCCTCGGTGAGGGCCATCATGTCTGAGATGTGGATGCGGCCGCCGGGGCTGAGGACCCGGAAGGACTCGCTGAAGACGGCGTCCTTGTCCGGGGACAGGCAGACGACGCAGTTGGATATGACCACGTCCACATGGGCGTCGGGCAGCGGTATGTTTTCCATCTCACCCTGGATGAACTCGACGTTGGTAACGCCGACGCCGGCCTGGTTGCGGCGGGCAAGGTCCAGCATGTCGGGGGTCATGTCCAGGCCGATAACGTGTCCGCTGTCTCCCACCTGCTGGGCGGCCAGGAAGCAGTCGATGCCGCCGCCGGATCCCAGGTCCAGGACTCGTTCGCCGGCGCTCAGGCCGGCCAGGGCCGTCGGATTGCCGCAGCCGGCGGAAGCGGCAACCGCGGCGGCCGGCAGTCCGTCGATCTGCCCCTGGTTGTAGAGGCGGAGGGCCCGGTCGAGGTCGGCGGGGCCGCAGCATCCGGCGTCGCCGGACTCGGTTCCCGGAGCGGCCTGGACCTCGGTGAGTTGGATCACGCTCCGGGCGCGGGCCCCGTAACGGCCGCGGACAACTTCCTTGATTTCTTCGTGGTTGGTGGCCATGTTCATCCTCCGTTCTGAGGGTCGCCGCTTTCGGGCGCGAATTTAGATAACTTGTCTAAGAGGGTGTGTGAGAATCGAGTTCTCACCCCCATCCTAACCTTCCCCCGTCAAGGAGGAAGGGACTAAGAAACTATCTCAAAACGTACACTCCGAAACCAGAAACCCGCGAAAGGGGAACGACCGGGGTCTGGATTCCCGCCTGCGCGGGAATGACGGGAGGGAACGTGGGGATCCCCGGCTACGCTCACTTGTTTTGAGATAGTTGCTAAGTTGATGGTAACTCAGTCGTAGCGACTTGGTTCAGCGGATTTCTCACCCCCATCCTAACCTTCCCCCGTCAAGGGGGAAGGAACTGAGTTGACGGTAATTCAGTCGTAGCGACTAGGTTAAGCAGATTTCTCACACCTTCTAAGGCCCCCTGGGCGGCGCGGGTCAGTCCAGCTTGAAGCGCTTGAAGGATTCGGCGTACTTCATGCCGACCTTCTCGCCGGTGCTGGAGCGCCAGCGGCGCATGTGGTAGTCGGCTTCCTCTTCGGTCACCTGGCTGCGGTGCTCCTTGAGGGCGGCGATGGACTGGTCGATGTAATCCGTGACGTCGACGTACTGGTCGGCGTCGTCGGGTTCCATGATCCAGACTTCCCTGACCTTGTGAGGCTCCAGTCCTTCCTCCAGAAGCTCGGGGAAGGTCAGGTGGTCGCGGGCGGAGGGGAAGACGGCGGAGAGGGCGGCTTCACCGGAGGCGAGGTGGTCGGGGTGGCCCAGGTAGCCGTTGCCGGAAAGCTGGCGGGTGGGCCCCATGCAGATAAGCACGTCGGGGCGGAAGCGGCGTATCTCCCGGGTAAGGTCCCGCCGCAGGGCCAGGGACGGTTCCAGCATGGCGTCCTCGTAGTCGAGGAAGACCACGTCAGCCAACCCGAGCACCTTGCCGGCGTTGAGCTGCTCCTCGCGGCGCAGCTTCACCAGCTCGGGGCCGGTCAGCTCGCGGTTGTCGCTGCCCTTGCTGCCGTCGGTGCAGAGGACGTACACGACCTCCCAGCCCTCGGCGCACCACTTGGCGACGGTGCCGGAGCATCCCCACTCGGCGTCGTCGGCGTGGGCCACGACGACCATGCCGCGACTTGTGTCACCCTTCCGGGGACGCTCGGCGTTGTTTCCCTCGCGGGGCCCCGCTGGGGCTGGTTCCTGGCCGGCCATTGACCCGTTCCTCCTGGCAAGGGGTAGTCCGGTGCGCTAACCGGCGGGATTCGGCGCTTTAAGCGGAGCCGCCGGGAGCACGGGACACAGTTTAGCACAGGAGGAAGGAATCGCCGGAAGATGTCCTATTTAGTCCCATTAGCGTTTGCCGCGGCTGTGGGATGGGAATTAAAAAACTGTCGCATTTTGATGCATTTTGTTGCTTTTCCAGCGTGGCCAGGGGGCTGGCGTTGGCAAGCGAACGCTACATTTCAGGCGCACTTCCATGGTAAGGGGCCAAATGGGGGAGCCGCAAGGGAGAGAGCGTCATTAATTCCGCGCGGGCCTGCTTCCGCACAAGCGGATATGAGGGAAATGGCGGCCGGCACATGGTCAGGCGGGGAGGCAAGGGCACTCTGGTATATTGGGAGTATGCCAATGCTGTGGGCCAGGACGGTGACCTTCGACTCGGTTTCCCCGGGGGACCGGCTGCCCATCGTCATCAAGTGGGAGACGGAGGAGGCGATCCGCCGCTCCAACGCGGCGGATGACGGGGCGGAGGAGGCCGATGATGGGCTGGAGGAGGGGGAGGAGTTCCTGAATCCCGAGGTGATCAGGCGGTACGCGGAGGAGCTGCTGCTGCGGGCGTTCCCGCCGGAGAGCGTGGAGGACCCAGCGCGGCGGCTGGAGCTGGAAGTGACGGGAAATGTCGCCTCGACGGATACGGTGAGCCTGTCCGGGTTCGTGGCGGGGAAGCGGGAGGAGGATGGGCGCGGGATGGTGGAGTGCGAGCTGGTGGTGGAGAAGCAGGGGGCCGACCTGGCGGTGGAGGTGATTGGGACGGGGGTGGCGGTGGTGCCGATGCGGGTTTAGGAAGCCTCTGTGAAATGATCGCCGGCACCCCCATTCTCACCCCCGCCTACGCGGGGGCAGGGTCTTCCCCATCAAGGGGGAAGGGACTTTTGAGCAGGGCAATCGCATTTGGGGTCTCGAAGACCCGTTGACGTTCACGGTACAGCCGCCCATTGGATAAAGTGAGGGATGGATAGTCACTCACTTACTCAAAGCAATAGTTGTTAATAGGGTATATAGGCATCAACCTGCGGCACCAACATGTGGGTGTTTTTCAAATGCGATAGCCCTGGGATCCGCACCGGATATAGATCTGTTGGGACAAGCCGCCGTCGTATAATGGTTGAGAGGTGACGCAATGAGAATGACAAGATTTGCAGTTCCAATAGCGATTGTAGGGGCGCTAATCGTCCTGGGCGGGGTGACTGCGGGACTGATTTGGGCCAGGGACCAGGCCCCACCCGCTGCGCCGCCGCAATCTACGGCAGCGGCGGATATTGCAGTCGTGCCGGAATCGCCAAAGCAACCCTCGAATGACTTGAGCGGGAGTGGACAGGCTGCGCTGCAACCGGTCCCAGCCGTTCCGACAAGCGGCGTCGACAAGCCCCAGGACGGTGTGCTTGGGAAGGGGACCGGGAATGGTGTAATCCAGGAGCAGGCCCAGCAAGGGCAAACCTCCAACCTGGGGTCACGGTATGCACCAGGAAACGGGCCGGTGGACAAGTCCCCAGCCGCCAAGGCGGGCGGCGATGAAAACCAGGTTCTGCACATCCCGAAAAAGACCCAGATGAAGTACCCCAAGCTGGGCTCCAGCCTCAACCAACTGGCGACCCGGGTTGAAAAGGGAGAAGCAACCGCCGAGGAAGCCGCCGGGGAAACACCGATGCACCGGGAGGAATCGGTGGCGGTGACCATTTATCTGTCCGGGAATGTGGACGATGTGGTTGCTTTCCTGGAAGGGAACGGCGGGGACCCGCGCAACGTGGGGGAGGACTACATAGAAGCCTATGTGCCGGTGAGCGTGCTGGGGCCGGTGTCGGAACAGCCCGGGGTACTGCGGGTGCGGGCCATCGCGCCGCCGGAGCCGGGCAACTCTCGCTAGTATTACAGCGGCGGATTCACTTAATCGGCACTTCAACCCTTCGCGAGAGTCGAATTTGGCTTTGTCCAGTTGAAGGCAGGTTGCCTTCATTGGGTCACTCATGCCCCGGCTCCCCGGTTCTCAGCGGCAGGATTGGGCGCGACCCGGGGCAATTGTGCTGGAGGCTCCGGTAAGTTACGAGAAGTCATGGCAAACAAGCCCAGCGATTACAGTAGGGTTATGCGCAGCGTAGTATACTAACCGGGCATTACGCCAGTAACGGGAGTGATCCGCTCGCCTTCGCGGCCGCGCTGGTCGTCAGTGCGCTGCTGCCGACGTAGCCCCAACACTAGAGCAGCAGAGTCACTGAATCGGCACTTCCAACCCCGTGCGAGGGTCGAATTTGGCACTGTCCCATTAAAGGCGGTCCCGCCGAGTCGTATCTGGTTGTTGGTATGCCCAAGGTCGCTCGACGGTTCAGGGCTTCATGTGCGGCTGTAGTGCCAGAGCACATACTCCGACATTTGTGCTTATGGAGTGGATATGCCGTTGTTCCGTGTGGTGACAATCGCTGCGTTAATCATCCTGACCCTGAATCTGGCGAATGGCGCCCATGCCCGCGCCGACGGCGGCGATGACCAGGCCCTGCCCATCCCGGAAAAGCGGGAATTGAAGTACCCCAACCTGAGCTCCAACCTCAACCACCTGGCCGATGGTTACGCCTCCGGCCGGATGTCCCAGCAGGAGGCTGCGGGCGAGGCGCCGGTGCATTCCGGCCGGTCGGTGGCCGTTACCATCTACCTGGACGGCCACGTTTCCGACGTGGTGGCTTTCCTGAAAGACAACGGTGGCGATCCCCGCAACGTGGGCAGCGATTACATTGAGGCCTATGTGCCGGTGGGCCTTTTGGGGGAACTTTCCGAGCAGCCTGGCGTTACCCGGGTCTGGGAAATCATCCCGCCCCAGCCTGCCTACGGCAATGTCACCAGCCAGGCCGTGAGCCTACACCAGGCCGGCCCCTGGCAAAGTGCCGGCTTCCGGGGCCAGGGCGTGAAGGTAGGGGTAATTGACGTGGGCTTTACCGGCTACTCCTCCCTGATGGGCGTGGAGCTGCCGGCCAACGTGGTGGCCCGGTGCTATACCGATGTGGGCGTGTTTACCAGCAACCTCGCCGACTGTGAAGCGGAGGAGGAGCCGCCGGCCAGCACCCCCGCCCAGTGCCGGGACTACGTTGCGGGACTCTATGAGGGGGGCGAGCCCCACGGTACGGCGGTAGCTGAGGCGGTGATTGACATCGCCCCGGAGGCAACCATCTACATCGCCCAGCCCCAGACCCGGGGAGACCTGCAGGAAACCGCCGCGTGGATGGCCGACGAGGGTGTCACCGTCATCAACTACTCGGTGGGTTGGGGTTTTGACGGTCCCGGCGATGGCACTTCTCCATTGAGTGTCAGCCCCCTCAACACGGTGGACCAGGCCGTGGCGCGGGGCATAACCTGGGCAAATGCGGCGGGCAATTCGGCGGGAGACACCTGGCTGGGCAGCTACTCAGACTCCAATGGTGATCGCGTAATAAGCTTCGACAACTCCACTGCCGAAGTAAACCCCCTCGTTCTCCTGGAGTGCCGGAGTTATGCGTTCCAGCTGCGCTGGGAAGACAGTTGGGGCGGTGCTGCCACCGACCTGGACATTTACTTGTGGGACAAGAGCACCGGCAGTGTTTTGGACATCCCTCCCGGGTGGGGGTATGTCGGCAGCATAGTGGAACAATCGGGAGCAAGCGACGATGTTCCCTTTGAGTACTTCTTCCTTAGGTCTCCAATTGCCAGCGAAGATGTGGGCGTCATCATAGTCCACGAGAGCGGGCCCGTACCCGACTGGATTCAATTGGAGCTCCGCTCCGGTCCTGGTGGACTTGGGTATTCCAACGCCGGCAGCATAACCAACCCTGCCGAAAGCGCCAACACCGGCATGTTGGCGGTGGGGGCGGCGCCCTACTACGACACCAATAACGTTGAGTATTTCAGCAGCCAGGGCCCCACCCCCGACGGCCGAATCAAGCCCGATATCGTGGGGGTTGACTGCGCGGCCTCCGTCTCCTACGAACTTTACATCCGAAGTAGCGATGGCCGGGCTTGCTGGTTCCCAGGAACCAGCAAGGCGTCGCCTCATGTGGCGGGGATGGCGGCGTTGGTGCGGCAGCGGTTTCCCGATTTCTCCCCGGAGGAGGTCGCCGGCTATCTGAAAGACAACTCGGCAGAGCGGGGAGACCCCGGCGCCGACAACACCTGGGGGCACGGGTTCGCGGTGCTGCCAACGATTGTTTTCTCCGACCTGAACTGGGGTAGCGCCCAACTCCAGAATCACATCGCCCGGTACATTGTCGAGAATGGCTACGGCCACGTCACCGGCCTGGCACCCTCATCGCCATTGTTCCAGGGGCTTCGCGACGGTGACAGCCATGTTGCAATGGAAGTCTGGCTTCCCCAGCAAATCGAAGCTTGGGAAGCGGCCCTGGCAGCGGGAGAAGTCCTGTCCCCGGGCGCCAGCCTGGGAACCGACTGGCAATCGGCCTTTGTCATTCCGGCCTATCTACAAGAGCAGTATCCGGACCTGGATAGTGTGGAAGACCTGAAGGAACAGCAGTACCAGGCACTGTTCGCCACCGCCGAAACCGGCGGCAAGGCGCGCCTGGTTTCCTGCGTCATAGGCTGGAATTGCGAGGAAACCAACTCCGAGCAAATTGAGGGCTACGGCCTGAGCGACCACGTTGACATCTTCAATCCCAATAGTGCAACAGCTCTTGACGCCAGCCTCCAAGACGCCTACGAAAAGCGGGATCCCTGGCTCGGCTACCAGTGGGGCACCAGCAGCCCCGCGCTCTTGCTGGACCTGGTGCGCCTAGAAGAACCCGAGTACAGCGACGAGTGTTGGGGCACCACCAAGGCTTGTGCCTACCCAGAGTCGGACATCCTGATTGGGGTGAATTCCAGCCTGCCGGAGTGGGCGCCCGAGGTGGTGGAATTCCTGAAACAGTGGGACTTCAATGTCGATACCCACCTGCGGAACGTAACCAGATGGCAGGCCGCGAACCCCGACGCTTCGATTGAAGACGCCGCCGTCCACTGGCTAAACAACAACGTTGATACCTGGGGAGGCTGGGTTACTGCCGAAGCGGCCACCGATGTTCTGGACGCCCTGGATGCAGGCGCAGATGAAGACGTACTGGTCGCCCTTTACAACGCCACCGACGGTGACAACTGGACGGACAACACGAACTGGTTGAGCGAGGAGCCGCTGGGTGATTGGCACGGCGTGACGACGGACGGTGGCGGGCGTGTTACCGGGTTGAACCTCGACCATAACCAGTTGACCGGCACAATCCTGCCGGAACTGGGCAACCTATCCAACTTGACGAGCCTGTACCTCGGAGACAATCAGTTGAGTGGGACAATACCGACGCAACTGGGCAATCTCACCAACCTGAAGGAACTGAGCTTGACACGGAACCAGTTGAGCGGGGAGATACCGGCAGAGTTAGCTACCCTGACCAGCCTGGAGATACTGGCTCTGGGCGGGAACCAGTTGGGCGGACCTATTCCGACCTGGCTGGGCAGTCTTGTCAACCTGGAAGAACTGTACCTGTGGGGGAATGGGCTGAGTGGCCCGATACCTTCCGAACTGGGCGGCCTCGTCAACC
Source organism: uncultured Dehalococcoidia bacterium (assembly GCA_951812535.1). GTDB lineage: Bacteria > Chloroflexota > Dehalococcoidia > Lucifugimonadales > UBA3495 > CATOSK01. The sequence continues at coordinate 605,567 of CATOSK010000006.1, forward strand.
TGACAATCCTGGAACTCGGAGACAATCAGTTGAGTGGGACAATACCGACGCAACTGGGCAATCTCACCAACCTTAAGGGACTGTCCTTGACGCGGAGCCAGTTGACCGGGGAGATACCGCCCGAGTTGGCCCGCCTCACCGGCTTGACGGTACTGGCACTTGGCGAGAACCAGTTGAGTGGAACTATTCCGACCTGGCTGGGCACCCTTGTCAACCTGGAAGAACTCTACCTATGGGGGAATGGGCTGACCGGGGAGATTCCGGTGGAGTTGGGTCAGCTTGCTAATTTGGCGATATTGGAACTTGGCAGGAACCAGTTGAGTGGGGAGATACCGGCGGAGTTGGGGAGTCTCGCCAGCTTGGAAGGGCTGTCGCTTCATAACAACCAGTTGATTGGAGAGATACCGGCGGAATTGGTCGGCCTCGCCAGCCTGGAAGGACTGTACCTTGGAGACAACCTGCTGAGCGGGGAGATACCGGCGGAATTGGGGAGTCTAGCCAACCTGGAACAGTTGCAGCTCCAAAACAACCAGTTGACTGGAGAGATACCGGCGGAATTGGGCGGCCTCGCCAGCCTGGAAGTACTGGACTTGTGGAGAAATGAGCTGACTGGGGAGATACCGGCGGAGTTGGGCCGTTTGACGAATCTGACGGTGCTGTTTTTGGCGGAGAACCAACTAACCGGGGAGATACCGGCGGAATTGGGCCGTTTGACGAATCTGACGGTGCTGTATTTGGCTGGGAACCAGCTGACCGGGTGCATTCCGTACGGTTGGCAAGATGTGAATGACAACGATCTTGCCCAGCTTGGGTTGTCCTTCTGCGACCCCGGGGATCCTCTAATTGCCCGGTACGACACGAACCGCAATGGCGTGATTGACAGGAGCGAGGTCATAGCGGCTATCAACGACTATCTCTTCGGCGAGGGAGAGCAGACAATCAGCAGGAGCGATGTCATCAGGCTAATCAACCTTTACCTGTTCGGCTGATAGCTTCCAGCGAGGAAACCAGCGAGACAGTCCGGGCCTGGGGTGAGGGCTACTCGCGGAGGAGCTGGCGGGCGATGGTCTGGCGCTGGACCTCGGAGGTTCCTTCGTAGATGGTGAGGGCGCGGATTTCCCGGTAGAGCTGCTCGACGCGGCTGCCCTTTTCCAGCCCGGCGCCGCCGTGAATCTGGACGGATTCGTTGATGATGCGGGAGGCGGCCTCGGTGGCGAAGAGCTTGGCGTAGGACGCCTCCTTGATTACGTTCTCCTGTCCCGAGTCCTTGAGCCAGGCGGCCTTGTAGCAGAGGAGGCGGGCGGCTTCGAGGGATACGGCCATATCGGCCAGCTTGAACTGGGTGGCCTGGAGGTCGCTCAAGGGCTGTCCGGAAATCATGCGCTCTTTTGAGTATTCCATCGCGGCGTCGTAGGCGGCCTGGGCCATTCCGATGGCGGCGGCGGCGACGGTGGTGCGGAAGGTGTTGAGGGTGCCCAGGGCCAGGCGGATTCCCTGGCCCGGCTCGCCGATGATGTTGGTGTAGGGGATGCGGCAGTCGGTGAAGACGGGTGCGCCGATGGGATGGGGGGCCATGAGGTCGAGGCGCGGGGAGTCGTCGAAACCGGGCGTCCCAGCCTCGACGATGAAGGCGGAGATGCCCCGGCTGCCGGCGGCGGGGTCGGTCCTGGCGAAGACGGTGTAGGTGTGGGCGTCGCCGGCCTGGCTGATGAACTTCTTGGAGCCGTTGAGCCGCCACTCGTCATCCTCGGCGACGGCGGTGGTCCGCATGGACATGACGTCGGAGCCAGCGTGGGGCTCGGTGAGGGCGAAGGCGGCGATGGCGCTTCCGTTGGCGATGGAGGGCAGGTAACGCTCCTTCTGCTCCTCGGTGCCGCCGAGGGTGATGGGGAAGCTGCCGAGGCCCTGCATGATGAAGTTGGTGTCGGCCTGTCCGCAGACCTGGGCCAGCTCCTCGCGGATGATGCAGAGGTTGGTGACCTGGATGCCATGTCCGCCGTATTCGGCGGGGACGGTGTGGCGGAGGAGACCGGCATCGGAGAGGATGCGCATGAGTTCCGGTGAGACGCGGCTGGACTCATCGACCTCGGCGGCGATGGGGGCGATTTGCTCCTGGGCGAGGGCGCGGACCTGGTGGCGGAGGGTTTGCTGTTGGGGGGTTAGGGTGAAGTCCATGGGTGGCTCCTGTGCCGTTACAAAGAGTTACTGGATTTTGGCGGATTTTTCTAGGTTATGGCGAGCGCAAAGAATTCGGACATTCTCGGGCAGGATGCTGGTCCCTCCCTTGGAGTAAGGGAAGTCGTGGTCGAAATGCAGTTGGTCAGTGGATCCGCACATGACGCATTTGCCACCGTCTCGTTTGTAAACAAAGTGCTTAATCGCCGAAGGGATTTGCCGTGTTTGTGCTAAATTCTGTTCCGATGATTTAGGTGATTCATATGGAACTTCGGGAGACTGCTTCAGCGAGAATTTGAAGACGTTTCGTATCCCATCGGAACGATATTCATAGTTGACTAGCAAGTATGGACCTCTATCGGTCCAAGTCCCTTGCCGCATTTTTTCGTAAACTTGGAATGACGCAGGTCGTATCCCATTTGCTTTAACGTTGTCGACCCAATCAGCGAAAAGTCCGTTTTGGGTTGGTGCACCATTCGAATTAACCCTGGGTTGGTCCAGCGACTTGGGGTCAGGCGTCAATCTGGTACGCGGAGCGTCGTGTCCCTCGTACAAAATTTCTGACTCATCCGCGCTCATCTGGTCGTTGTATGGTGCGTTCTTACGTCTGGACATGAGGATGATTCCGCGGGCAGGAGGGGGTTTGAAGTTCATTCCACGCTGGAGCGACAAGCCCTCTAGAGTGCACATCTCTAGGTAGCTTAGGATGTCGTCTTTCATTTCAGTACTCCTGAGATGAATCCTATTGCCAAGGGTGGTTCGATAGTCTCACAACCCCAACCTTCTCACAATTTCTTCGGCGTGGACGGTGGCGTCCTTAGTCGGGCGTGAGCATTCAATTACGGTCGGGGAATCTCCAAGTCCTGGCAAATCTTGCGGGCGATGATTTCCTGAATTTCGGTGTGCCTTGGTACCGCAGTCTGGTAGTTGTTCCCGGGATTGCCCCAGATGGAATGCCGGCCGCCTTCCCGGATGAATACGCAACCATGCGCCTGCAGATGGGCCAGCAGCCGGCGACGCCTCACAACTGCACATTGACCACTTCGTACTCCCCCTCCGCCGCGCTGATGGCGTAGGCGGAGTTTAGCTCGAGAATGTCGGCCAGAGCGGCCCGCAGGTTTTCCAGCAGTTCTTCTCTCGTGGCGGCCTGCGCGTTGACTCCGCGCACTTCTTGTATCCAGCCAATCCACCAGCCGTCGGCCTGCTTGATTACCGCGGTATAGGAAGAGTTCATCGGGATATGCTCCTCAACTCAGATGTTGTCTTTACAACCCCAGACGGCGGACGATTTCTTCGGCGTGGACGGTGGCGCCGGTGAGGCCGGTGGCGTCCTGGGCGGCGAGATGGACGGCGGCCTTGACCATGTCCTGGGGGGTGGCCCAGGTGGAGAAGTCGGCGTCGGGGCGCTGGGCCTGGAAGCCTTCCGTCACCACAGGGCGGAGGGGCTTCAGGACGTTGACGGCGATGTTGTGCTGGCCCAGCTCGGCGGCCAGTCCCCAGCTTAACCGCTCCAGTCCGGCCTTGGCCGTGCCGTAAGCCTGTCCCATGAGGGCGATTCCGGCGTCGCGGTCCTCGCCCAGGGTGGAGGAGAAGATGTTGTTGGCGGCATGGGAGGAGACGTTGATGATGCTGCCGGCGCCCTGCTCGATCATCACCGGGGCGACGGCCTGGCAGCAGATGAAGGGTGCCCGCAGGTCGATGTCCATGACCAACTCCCATTCCCGCAGGGTGGTCTGGAGGAAGGGGGTGTAGGTGCCGACTCCGGCGTTGTTGATGAGGATGTCGATGCGTCCCAGGGAGTCCACAGTTTGCTGGACCAGGCTGCGGATGTCCTCTTCCTGACGCACGTTGCAGCGGATGGGCAGGGCGGTACCGCCCCGGGCCTGGATCTCGGCGGCGGTGGCGTGGATGGTGCCGGGCAGCCCGGTGCGTTCTGTTTCGGACCGGGCGGCCACGACCACAGCCGCGCCGGCAGCGGCCAGTCCCAGGGCCATGGCCTTGCCGATGCCCCGGCTGGAGCCGGTGACGATGGCTACCTTGCCTTTCAGTGACATGGGCTCTTCCTCAAGGTTGGATGGCGAACATCCGGCGCTGCGGGTGCAGCCGGGGCCGCAGGCTCCGAGCCAGCAAACCCTACGCGGACATTTCTTCGGAGGACACTTCTCCGGATGAAATCACCGTGGGGCCGAAGTCGCGGAGAAACTCGTCCGGGGTAACGTGGGCAGCTTCGGCCAGGCTGTTCAGGCGGCCCGGTTCGATGAAGTCGTCCGTGTCCAGCCGGATCATGTACTGGCGGGCCGAGATATAGTGCTCCGAAGCCAGGTCGATGAGGCGGACGCGGTTGCGGCCCTGGTCGCCGTCGCGCAGGGAGTCGAAGGGCAGGGCCCGCAGGTTGCCCCGGTCCAGGCAGACCATACCCCCTTTGCGCAACGACTCGTCGTTGACCCGGGCCAGGAGGAATCCCACCGCGCCGTGGCCCAATGAACGTGTGTAGTCGATGTCGAAGGGGATGGGTTGGGCGGAGCGCAACTCGTATCCCAGGGTGGTGTCGACGATGGAGATGGACTCGCCCCGGGCGGCGAAATGCTGCTGCACCTGGCGCCGCAGGATCATGGCCAGGGGGACCTCGGCCAGGCGCACAGCGCCGTAGGGATCGTACTCCACCGGGACTCCGGAGGCCGAAGCCAACTCCTGGGGGTCGATGACGCCGCTGATTCCCTCGGCGATGATGGCAACGCCCCGGTTGCGTCCCATGAGCCGGCGCTTGAGGATGGCGCCTTCCAGGTGGCGGGCGACCTCGGCGAGGGGCGTGTGGGGGCCGAATTCCTCGGGGACGAGGGTCAGAGTGGCGCCGGATGCTTTTCCGATGCCTAGGGCCAGGTGTCCGGCGGTGCGGCCCATGACCACAACGAAGTACCAGCGGTTGGTGGTGCGGGAGTCTTCCATGATGTTCAGGACGGATTGGGTCCCGACGTGGCGGGCGGTCTCGAAGCCGAAGGTGGGCATTCCGACGGGCAGGGGCAGGTCGTTGTCGATGGTCTTGGGGACGTGGGCCACCCGGATCCGTCCCCCGGCGGCGCGGGCAACCTCGGAGGCGGTGTAGGACGTTCCGTCGCCTCCGATGGTGACCAGGTAGGTGATGCCCAGCTTGTCCAGGGACGCTACCACCGCATCCAGGTCGCCGGGGCGCTGGGTCGGGTTGGCGCGGGAGGTGCGCAGGACGGAGCCGCCCTGGAAGTGGATGCTGGACACGTCGGGTATGGACAGGGTACAGACCCGCATGCCGTCCAGCAGGTCGGAGGCTTGGCCGGGCTCGTCCATGGTCCCGGTGATGAGGTGCTGGAAGCCGTCGAAGATGCCCAGGACTTCCAGGCCCTCGTTGACGGCCTCGATGGTGACGGAGCTGATGACGCTGTTGATACCGGGAGCGGGGCCGCCCCCTACGAGAATCGCCAGGCGGCCTCTGGATGGTGTGGTCATGGCGGGCCGTCCTTCCCCAACAGATTCGGGCCGGTTTGCTGGGCTTAGACTTTCACATGGGCGGGGGCCGTGTCAACGGGTTTTCACAAACCCGGCCACCCATTCTACAGAGCCACGATTATTGTAGGCGGTTACGGGCACTGCTAGAATCGGGTCATGGACCGTATCTTCATGGAAAATTTCCGCTGCTTCCGCAAGCCGCAGTCGGCGCGGCTGGCCCCGTTGACACTGCTGGTGGGGGAGAACAGCACGGGGAAGACGTCATTTTTGGCTCTGGTTAGGGCACTGTGGAGAGTGGCCTTGCAGGAACAGGTGCCGGACTTCCGGGAAGAGCCGTATGACTTGGGGACGTTTGAGGATGTGGTGCATAACCGGGGAGGTCGGAGCAAGCAACCCGCGGATTTTGCGGCCGGGTTTGAGGCTAGGCCCAACCGTCCGTTATTTGGCAGTGACAAGTATGCGTTCAAAGTGGTCTTCAAACGACGAGGAGCGTTTCCCGTCCCGTTTAGGCGTCGTCTTGAAGGCGGAGGAACTTGGATTGAAGTAGAAACCGAGGGCAATGGAAATCACTCGGTGAATTTTGGGATGCCTGATATCTCGAAGTGTTCTTTCGAAGAGAGGCGCTATCCCCTCGGCGATGCCGCTTTGAACTTGATTCCCATACCGTTCGTTTTGTTTCGAATTGGGGAACTTAGCAGGGGAGAACAACCAAGATTTTTCCAAGCAGGGATAACCGATGATTCTCCGGATTCTGCCTTCAATGTTTCGGTGGGACGCGACGACCTTAACAAGCTCTACAAATTGAACGGTGATTTGGAGATAAGGTCGCGCCGAGGCATCCCTTACGCGAGTGCCCCGGTTCGTTCCATCCCCCGCCGTACTTATGACCCCACGCGCCCAAGGCGGGACCCAGAAGGGGGTTACATTCCCACGTACTTGGCAAGCATCTCTCACTCCAACCCAAAGACGTGGGAGGCATTGAAAACCGAGTTGGAGAAGTTCGGACAGCAGGCTGGGTTGTTCGACGAAATATCCATCAAGTCCTTCGGGGATGCTGAGGGTGCTCCTTTTCAGGTACAGATACGCAAGTTCAGTGGCTCCGGGAAAAGCCGACAGGCGAAAGGGCCGTGGAGGAATTTGATTGATGTTGGGTATGGGGTGAGCCAAACGCTGCCAGTGCTGACGGAATTGCTAAACCCTGAGCCGGCCCCGCTGTTCCTGTTGCAACAGCCTGAGGTGCATCTGCATCCGAGCGCGCAGGCGGCTTTGGGGAGCTTGTTTTGCTCCGTTGCGGGGCCGGAGCGGCAGTTGATTGTGGAGACGCACAGCGACTACCTGCTGGACCGGGTGCGGATGGATGTGAGGGACAAGAAGACGGACCTGAAGCCAGAGGACGTTTCTATCCTCTACTTTGAGCGGGACGGGCTGGAGGTGAATATTCACTCGCTGCGGCTGGACGAAATGGGGAATGTGCTGGATGCGCCGCCGGGCTACGGGCAGTTCTTCATGGATGAGACTCGGCGGTCAATCAATCTCTGAATGTGTGCCATAGTCGACGCCAATGTCGCAGGTGAAGTCTTCGGCGACAATCCTTCCCAGGCGGGACAGTTCTTCTTGGATTGGTTGAATACCAAGGGAAGGCTCGTGGTTGGTGGCGACCTAACGAGGGAGCTTACCACCCATCAACACTTCGTTAGGTGGCTTAGAACAGCGATAAGGATAGGGCGCGCCGCTGAAATTCCTGATGTACCGGTGGGGACCGAAGCTGGAGGGCTACGCGACGGAGGGTCTTGTAAGTCCAACGACTGGCACATCCTTGGGCTCGCCCGGGTAAGCGGCGCAAGGTTGTTGTTCACCAACGACCAGAATCTCCAAGACGATTTCGGGAATCCGCAAATCGTGGGTGGGGTTCGAGGCCGGATTTTTACGACGGTGCAGCGCAAGGACGTTCGTCCAACCCACCGGAATCTTCTAAGGCGAACCGACCTCTGTGAGGTCTAAAAGCATTCCCCCCTACCGGTAGTCGCGGAAGAAGGCGCGGATGTCGTCGACCAGGAGGCCGGGTTCCTCGAGGGCGGCGAAGTGACCACCACGGGGCATTTCGGTCCAGCGCTGGACGTTGTAGGAGCGTTCGGCCCACTGGCGGGGCGGGCGGCTGAGGTCGCCGGGGAAGAGGGCGACGGCGCAGGGGACGCTGATCCGGTCGCCGGGGCCGAAGTTCCACGGCGTGCGCTGGTTCTCGTAGTAGAGGCGGGTGGACGAGTTGATGGTCTGGGTGACCCAATAGATCATTACCGTGTTCAGCAGCTCGTCCCTGGTGTAGCTGCTCTCCACATCGCCGTTGCAGTCGCTCCAGGTGCGGAATTTTTCCACAATCCAGGCGCAGAGGCCTACAGGGGAGTCGTTGAGGCCGTAGGAGAGGGTCTGAGGCTTGGTGCCCTGAATGTGGGAGTAACCGCCTTCCGCCTGCTGCCATTGGGCGCGTTGTTCCAGAAGAGCTTTTTCTTCGCCGTCCAGGGGGCGTGAGCCCTCACCCTGCCATGCGATGGCCTGGGTGACGGAGGTTACGTGGATTCCGATGATGTTCCCGGCGTGGTGGTACCCCAGGCGGGCGGTGACGCCGGCGCCCCAGTCTCCTCCCTGGGCGGCGAAGCGGTCATATCCCAGTTCCTCGGTCATCAGCCTGGTCCACAGTCCGGCGATGTGGCGGGTGTTGACGCCGCGCCGGCGGGTCTGGGCGGAGAACCCGTAGCCGGGCATGGAGGGGACGACGACATCGAAGGAGTCGGCGGGGTCGCCGCCGAAGGCCGCCGGGTCGGTGAGGCGGGGGATGATTTTGGTCATCTCGAAAAAAGTGCTGGGCCAGCCGTGGGTGACGATGAGGGGCATGGGGTTTTCTCCCCTTCCCCGTTGGTGGATGAAGTGGGTTTCCTGCCCGTCCACCGTCGTCTTGAAGTGGGGGAAAGCGTTGAGGGAGGCTTCCTGGGCCCGCCAGTCATACTGGGTGCGCCAGTACTCGGTGAGTTCCTTGATGTAGTCCAGGTTGGAGCCGTAGTCCCACTCTGCACCGGGGATTTCATCCGGCCAGCGGGCATGGGACAGGCGGTGCTGCAGGTCGGCGAGGACTTCGTCGGAGACATGGATCTGGAAGGGGGTTACGGGCATGGCGGGGCCTCCGTGGGCGTGGTGGAATCTTTTCGAAATTCTCCCATGGCTGAGTGCAAGAGGGCAACACAACCGGTTTGTCCCGGCGCAATCGCATTTGGGTTCTCGAAGACATACTGACGTTCAGGATATAGCCGCCCAGCGGATAAAGTGAAGGAAGGATAGTCACGAGCCTACTCGAAGCACTAGTTGATAAGAGCATGTATAGACATCATGCTGGGGCACCTGCATGGTGGTATCTTTCGAACGGAACAGCCCTGCGGCGCCTGCCCTTATCCCTTGCCAGCAATTGGGCTCCGGTATAGGATGGGGTTGCTTGAAGGCACTTCGCGGGAGTTGTCCAGGCTTGACCACCAGACGCACCAAAACCGTCCAGGAGCACGTTCAGATAGCCCGGTCGTTCCTGGAGAACGCGGGCCGGGAATTTGACGCGGGCGACCAGCTGCAGGGATCGGAGAAGCTCTGGGGTGCGGCCACCCACGCTGTCACGGCGCTGGCGAAGCAGCGGGGTTGGCGCTCCGGAAAGTCCAATGCCCGGTCACGGGCGGTGGAGTGGCTGGCGGAGGAAGAGAACGACCCTTCCTGGAGCTCAGGGTATCTGGCCGCGGAACAGTTTCACGCCAACTTCTACCACGATTTCATGGAAGACTACACAATTGACCGTGCACGACCGATAGTCGGAGAATTCGTACGGCGAGTTCTGGCCAAGGTTGAGAGTCCGACAACGTAAAACATTGAGATAGTTTAGCCAACACAGAGGACGGCTTATGAACCAGTCCATTACTTTGATGGTCAACGGCACCGAACACCAGTTGGAGGTACCGGCCCGACGGCTCCTGGTGGACTGTCTGCGCTACGACCTGGGCCTGACCGGCACCAAGGAGGGTTGCAGCGTGGGAGTCTGCGGGGCCTGCACCGTGCTCATCGACGGAGAGATGAGCGCGTCCTGCCTGAAGCTGGCGGTGGCCGCCGACGGGGCCGAAATCACCACCATCGAGGGTCTGGCCCAGGATGGGCGGCTGCACCCGCTGCAACAGTCCTTCATAGACCACGGCGGCTTCCAGTGCGGGATCTGCACGCCGGGCCAGATCATGGCGGCCAAGGCCCTGCTGGATGTGAACCCAGCGCCCACCGAGGAAGAGATCAAGGCCTGGATGATGGGCAACCTGTGCCGCTGCACCGGCTACTATAAGATTCTGGAATCCATCGTCAATGCCATTGGTCCGACGCAAGAGGCCAACCGATGATAGACTTCGAGTTCCACAGCCCCACCAGCCTGGAAGAGGTCTTCCAACTCCTGGACGCCCACGGCGAGGACGCCCGGGTGATGGCCGGCGGCACGGCCCTGGTCATTCAGATGAAGCAGCGGCTGGTCCAGCCGGAGCACGTCATCAGCCTGCAACGCGTTGCCGGCCTGGATGCCATCGCCACTCATTCCAATGGTTCGTCCGGCGTGAGGGTCGGTGCACTCTGCACCCAGCAGCAACTGGCCACCAACCCCGTCGTCCAGGAGCTGATTCCCATCGTCGCCGAGACCTACGGCCACGTTGCCACGCCCCGCATCCGCCACATGGCCTCCGTCGGGGGAGGGCTGGTCCACGGGGACCCCAGCCAGGACCCTCCGCCCACACTCATCGCCCTGGGCGCCACCGTCACCCTGGTCTCGTCCCAGGGAGAGCGGACGGCGGCCCTGGAGGACTTCCTGGTGGACTACTACGAGACCGACGTGCGGCCTGGAGAAGTGCTGACCGAGGTAAATATTCCGGCGCTGCCAGCCGGAGCCGGCGCTGCCTACCTGAAGTTCCTGCCCCGCACCGCCGATGACTATGCCACGGTTGCCGCGGCGGTGGTCATCACCCCCGGTCCGGGGAACGTTTGCCAGGACGCGCGTATCGCCCTGGGAGCGGTGGGGACCACGGCCATCCACGCCACCGGGGCGGAGGATGCGCTACGGGGCCAGCCGTTGACTGACGAGGTTATCCGGGCTGCTGCCGCCACCGTGAAGGATGTGGTTGACCCGCTGGAAGACTACCGAGGTTCCGCAGACTACAAGCGGGAGATGGCCGAGGTGTTCACCCGCCGGGCGATCCAACAGGCCCTGGCCAACGCTTCTTAGGCTTAGTAGGGAAGAGTCCCGTTTTCGAACACGCTCCGGGCAATCCCAATGGCCGGAGCGTCAATTTTTTGGGAATGGACATGTCCGATGAAGATGGAAAACCGTTGCACCGTTCCGGCCGACGCCGATACCACCTGGACGGCGGTGATGGACATACCCCGCACCGCCACCTGCGTTCCGGGGATCGGCGACGTTACCGTCGCTGATGACGGCAAGTTCGGCGCGGTGATGCGCGTACGGGTCGGGCCCATATCCCTCAACCTGTCCGGGACTATCCAGGTGCTGGAGCAGGATAATGAAGCTCGGGAAGCCCGGTTCGTGGTGGAGGCCGCCGACCGCCGGGTGGGTGGTGGGGTCAAGTCAGATGTGGAAATGCGGGCCGTGGCGTCCGAAGGCGGGGCGACGGAGCTGGTCATCCTGAGCGATACCACCTTCATGGGACGCCTGGGAGAGCTGGGACAGCCCATCATCCGCCGCAAGGCCAATACGACCCTGGAGGACTTCGCCCGCAACCTGGCCAACCTGGTCAACGAAAGGGGTTAACCTAGCCTGCGGCAAGGCGTCCTCTTTTCGGTCCATGCTGCAACCCCTGCGCTGTCCAGTTGCCGTGGTCTGATGCTGGAGAGGGCTGCCGGCAGTTGGATCGTCCCAAATCCGGCCCCAGGGGCAGAGTGCTGTCCCGGTGAAACCGGCGGCAAGTGTCGCGGATGCGCTCAGCGACGATGTTGCCCTACCCTTTCACCCCGTCCTGACCCCCGCCTTAGCGAGGGCAGGCTCTTCCCGAGAATGACGGGGTGAGGAGAAGGCCGTCAGAGAACGAAACCACCTGAATCGCAACGATACATCCACTTCCCCGGGGCGTGACAGCCTGGCCAGCCGCCGTTTCAGAACAGGGGATGGCTTTCGGCCAGGGGAATCGAGAAGTATGACACGAAACAGTCACATGACTTCCACGGCGGCTTGACTCCGGCATTTCTGAGTCTCGAACCTCTTTGACCGTTTTCATAGGGTGTTGGGCAAATAGCTATATGCCATTCGTTCATAGGATGTTCACTATTGAACCATTCGTTCAGCCTGGCACTTTCACACAAACTGGCAAACCGTGTATACTTCGCTATGGCCGTTTCTGCCCGGGATTACAATTCACGCAAAGTTCACGGAGCCCTGCGGTTGGGAAACGGATTCTTGGGCTGTGCTATTGGGGACCGGTGGCTGAGTAAGGATGGGAAACCGGTTTGCGGCAGACTTTGTGGACCCACGGTTTCTGGAAGATGAAATGGTAAACCCAGAACAATCCCCTCCGGGCGATGCCCATGAAATCCAGCCTCCGGGAGATGAAGCGGCAGAAGCCACGATCGGAGAAAGTGTCAGTGCGCTGGTGACCGCCGTGTACCGGGGGATAGCCGAACAGGTCAACCCGCACAATCTCAATCCCCTGGACTTTGCTGTCCTGCGCTCATTCCTGCGGCAAGAGGAATGGACCACCACCGCGCTGGCCAATATCCTTCCGGTCACCGCTTCCCGCATCAGCCGGGTCGTGACCAAGCTGGTGGACATGGGCCTGATTTCGCGCCGGCGCCTGCGGGATGACCGGCGGGTGGTGATGTTGAGCCTGACCGAAGAGGGCAGCGCGTTGACGCTGAAATTGCACCGGAAGGTCCAGGAGTATGATGCCCGGTTGGTCGAGGGCATCAGAGAGGACCAACTTGCGGAATTCGCCGAAGTAGCGGCGAAAATCATCGCCAATTACGCTGCGATGGAGAAACAGTCGCCGGAATAGTCAATCCTCCGGATTCGGAAAATCCCCGGCGCGGCCCAGAGGTTTCCAGGGTTTATCACGGGAAACCCTTTTCGGTTGCGGCTTGCCTGCCTTCCGCCTTTGGTCTATCATCGCCCCAACTCTAATCGGGATGGGTTGAAGTCCCACGTTCCCGCCGGGGAAGAGCCTCCGCCGTGCCCAGCCGAGAATTCCTAAGTCTGCTGCAAGACATCGTCGGTGAGGAAGACGTAATTTCTCACCCGGAAGACCTGCTGGTCTACGAATACGATGGTTCCATTGACACGGCCATTCCCCGGGCGGTGGTTTTTCCCACCAGCGCCGAGGAGGTGAGCCGGGTCCTGGCGCTGGCTTACAAGGAAGGAGTGCCCGTGGTGGGGCGCGGCTCCGGCACCGGTCTCAGCGGCGGCGCCATTGCTCCCGAAGGCGGCATCCAGATTGCCTTCACCAGGATGAACCACATCCTCGACGTGGACGTTGCCAACCGCACGGCCACCGTGGAGCCGGGGGTCATCAACCTGGACCTGGACACCCACGCCCACAAGTTCGGCCTGCGCTACGCTCCCGATCCGTCCAGCCAGCGGGCGTGCAGCCTGGGCGGCAACATTGCGGAAAACGCGGGCGGTCCCCACTGCCTGGCCTACGGCACCACGACGAACCACGTAATGGCCCTGGAAACGGTGCTGGAAGACGGGACCATCGTCAACCTGGGCGGCGCGGCCCGGGAGACGCCGGGATACGACCTGCGGGGCGTGTTCGTAGGGTCCGAGGGCACCTTCGGAATTGCCACGAAAATCCTGGTGCGGCTGCTGCCCGTTCCAGAGACGGTCAAGACCTTCCTGGGAATCTTCCCGGATATTGACTCGGCCTGCACAGCGGTATCCGCCGTAATCGGCCACGGCATCGTTCCGGCGGCGCTGGAGATGATCGACGCCCTGAGCATCAAGGCCGTGCAGAGCGTCACCGACGCCGGCTATCCCGACGACGCCGGGGCGGTCCTGCTGGTGGAGCTGGAGGGTCTGACCGAAGAAGTCGAGGACGTGACCCACGAGGTGGAATCGGCGCTGTGGGACACCGGGGCCACCGACGTGCGCACCGCCCAGGACCCCCAGGACCGGGAAAGACTCTGGGTGGGCCGCAAGACCGCTTTTGGGGCCTTCGGGGCCATCGCTCCCAACTACTACCTGGTTGATGGAGTCGTTCCCCGCACGCGCCTGGCGCAGGTGCTGCGGCAGGTGGACCATATCAGCGAGAAGTACCGGATCACCATCGCCAACGTGTTCCACGCCGGCGACGGCAATCTCCACCCGTGCATGTTGTTCGACGCGCGGGAACCGGGGGTGGTGGAACGGTCCGCCCAAGCCGCGCAGGAATTGATGGAATACTGCGTTGCCGAGGGCGGGACTCTCAGCGGCGAGCACGGCATCGGCCTGGAGAAGAAGGAGTTCATGCCCCTGGTGTTCACCGATGGGGACATGGAGCGCATGAAGGCCGTCCGTGATGCCTTCGCTCCCGGCAACCGGCTCAACCCGGGGAAGATATTCCCTGACGGAGTTCCCATGCCCGCCGCTCCGCACCACGCCGGTCCCGGAATGTACATCTAGGATTGGCAGTCCCTTGACATTGACCCTGCCCCCCGGCCTGTCCGGCGTTGTCAGCCCCGATGGGCTGGTACCGGAGGAAGGGCTGTCCGGCTACGCCGTGGATGGGTTGACTCCCCGGGCCGTTATCCGTCCCGAGAGCAGGGAAGCGGTCGCCGAGGTGCTGGCGTGGGCCAACACCGAGGGATTGAAGGTGTCGCCCCGGGGCGGCGGCACCCAGGCCGGCCTGGGCAATACGGCCGCCGGCCTGGATATCGTGCTGGATCTGAGCCGGTTGGACCGGGTGCTGGACTACGAACCCGCGGACCTGACCGCCACCGTCGAAGCGGGCATCACGCTGGACCGGCTTCAGCGGGAATTGGCGCAGGGAGGGAAGATGGCGGGCCTGGAAGCGCCGCTGTCCGACCGGGCAACCATTGGCGGCATCCTTTCGGTCAACGCCTCCGGCCCGCTGCGGCGGAGCTACGGCCTCCCTCGCGACTCGCTCATCGGAATTGCCGTGGCCGGGTCCGACGGCGCCGAAACCCGGGCCGGCGGACGGGTGGTCAAGAACGTCACCGGGTACGACCTGAACAAGCTGTACGCCGGATCGCTGGGTTCACTGGGGGTCATCGTTGAAGCCAGCTTCAAGCTGTCAACCCTTCCCGCCCGGTCCGGGGCCGTCACCGGCAGTTTCGCCAGTCTCCAAACGGCTGCCGCGTCGGCGGACCAACTGTTGCACCAGGTGTACGGTCCCCAGGGAATACACGTCGTCAGCGCCGCCGCCGCCCACCATCTGGGCATTGACCCGGACGGGTTGGAATCCACCATCGGGGCGGTGGTCATCGCATACGCTTTCGGGCAAGCCCGGGCCGTTGAGCGAGTCCTGTTTCAGTCGTCCCAACTCCTCCGGGACCACGGCGGTTTGGATGTCTCGGTCCTTCCTAGTTCCGGGGCTTCGGATCTGTTGCGGGAGCATACCGACTTGGGGTGGAGGCCCGACGATATGCCCCGTATGGCGGTGAAGCTGAACCTCCCTCCCTCCGGCGTTGCCGTGGCGTTGACCCGGCTGCCTCAATTTGGCCTTCCCGGGGAACCGGCTATCCTGGCCGACCCCGGGTTCGGCACGCTGCGGTTGATCTGGTGGGAGGGGGAAGAGGACGATTCGGACCGGGATTCGTCAGTCGTCCGCAGCTTTCGGGAAATGGCGGTGTCGCTGGGCGGCTCGGCGGTGGTGGAACAGTGTTCGGCGGAACTGAAAGCACGGATCGATGTCTGGGGGGATTCTCCCAACGAGGTTGAGATAATGCGGCGCATCAAGCGAAACCTGGATCCTCGGGGTACGCTGAACCCGGGCCGCTGCATGGGGAAGATCTGATGGCGGAGACCCCGACCCACCACGTTTCCCCTCCCATCCGCCTGAACGACGAGCCCGGTTTCCAGGGAAGGGACGTTCCGGCAGAGGAGGACCTCTACCGCTGCGTCCATTGCGGACTGTGCCTGAGCGCTTGCCCGACCTACACCCACCTGGGCGTGGAGACGGAGTCGCCCCGGGGGCGCATCGCCCTGATGAAAGCCATCCACGAGGGACGCCTGGGGATCAGCGAGCGGGTGGTGTCCCACTGGGAAATGTGCCTCCAGTGCCGGGCCTGCGAGGCGGTGTGTCCTTCCGGCGTTCCCTATGGCCGCATCATGGAATATTCGCGGGCGCAGGTGCTGGCCCAGGACAAGCAGGGCGCGGGGTTGAAACGGGTCAGCCGGTGGTTCCTGCGGGCGGCGCTGCCCCATCCCCGGCGGCTGCGCTGGGGAGGAAAGCTGCTGCGGGTCTACCAGCGGTGGGGGATCCAGTCCCTGCTCAGGAACATCGGTGTGCTGCGGCTGCTGCCATCCACACTGCGGGAGATGGAGCGGCAGCTTCCGGTCATGGGCGTCCGTTTCTTCGCCGCCGATGGACAGGTGTACCGGGCGGCAGGAGACCGCCGGATGGCGGTCGGCCTCTTGTCCGGGTGCGTGATGCCGCTGATGCAGGGGAGCACCATGGAGGCGGCGGTCCGGGTTTTGACCCGCAACGGCTGCGACGTGGCTGTGCCCCGGGGTCAGGGATGCTGCGGCGCGCTGAACCTGCACGCCGGAGACCTGGAGCTGGGACGGCGGCTGGCCCGCAGGAATATCGATGCCTTCCTGGAGGCCGGGGTTGAATTTATCCTCACCGCCTCGGCGGGGTGCGGGTCATCCATGAAGGAATACGAGGAGCTGCTGAAGGACGATCCGGCATACGCGGAGAAGGCGCGGCATTTCAGTGAAATGACCCAGGACATCACGGAGTTCCTGGCGGGGCTGCCGGTAGACCCGCCCCGCTCGCGGCTGGACCGCCGGGTCACCTACCAGGACCCGTGCCACCTGGCCCACGCCCAGCGGATAACCCAGGCCCCCCGGACAATCCTAGAGGCCATTCCCGGAGTGGAGCTGGCCGAGATGGAGCAATCAGCCATGTGCTGCGGGTCGGCGGGGTTCTACTCGATGGTCCAGCCGTCCCTGTCGGGGCGCATCCTGGAGACCAAGATGGGGAATGTGGCCGCCACCGGGGCGGAGATGGTGGTCACCGCCAACCCGGGGTGCATGATGCAGTTGGAGGCCGGCCTGCGGGCGCGGGGCGAGAATACTCCGGTGGCCCACGTCGTTGATCTGCTGGACGAGGCCTACCGGGCGGAGTAGCTGGTCCTCTTTCCGGGCCTGCCGTTGCTACTCCCGGTTGCCTATGCCGAAGGGGACGTGGGCCGAGGGGACGATTCCCGACGCGCCTTCGATGTTGTCCAGGCGGTCGTCAAAGAAGATGTGGGGCCGGAACACCTGGAGCACCCGGGTCTTGTCGATGCCTCCCAGGAAGAAGGCTTCGTCCACCGCCAGGCCCCATTCCCGCAGGCTGTTGACCACCCGCTTGTGGGCGGGAGCAGCCCGGGTGGTGATGAGGGCGATCCTGACCCGGGGCTGGTGGGATGGGTCCAGCCGGTTACGCTCCAACTCCCGCGCCTGCAAGCGGGCCACTCCGGCGAAGAAGCGGTGCAGGGGTCCGGCCCGGAGAGGGTCCAGGGACATTTCCACCTCGGTTTCCTCGAAGCTTTCGAGCCCCTGGCGCCGGTGTACCGACTCAGCCGAGTCGTCGGCGATAACGCCATCGAAGTCGAAGGCGATGCGGAGTTCCGGCTCGGAGTCGTCGTCCACGAATTGGGTGGGGAACACCTGTCCGGCGGGCGCTCCGGCGGCCACCGCGGCCCGGACGTCGTCCCGGTTGGCGGACAGGAACAGGGCGGCGTTGAAGGTCTCCAGGTAGCGGAAGGTGTCGCCGCCGCTGAGGAAGGCGGCCCGGATTACCGGCAGTCCGTAGGCCTCGATGGAGTTGAACACCCGCAGGCCGGTTTCCGGGTCGTTGCGGGAGAGGAGGACGACCTCGACGGGGTTGTTCTGAGGGTCGCCGCTTTCGCCCCCAGTTGAGGTAACTTGTCCAAGGGGGCTGGGCGGCTGAGTGTATGGCTCGTTGAGGGACAACAGCCGCTTGACCAGGGGGAAGGCCGCGCCCGGCCCCAGCAGGTCGTTTTCGTGGGACTGCTGATATTCCCGGTAGGCTGCCACTCCCTGCTCCCGGTAGACCAAGTCCGACTCGGACAGGTCGAACAGGGCGCTGGAAGCCACGGCGATTACGAGCTTGTCTTCAATGTGATAGGCCACGTCGACAGGTCCGTCCGGGCCGGGTCTACGAGAGGGGTCAGGGGCGGGCGGGTTACCCGTTCCGCTGGGCTTCCATCAGCGCCCGCTGGGCGGCGGAGAGGCTGGCTCCGAAGGCTACCTCGTAGTCCATGCTGGAAAGGATGTTCTCCAGGGCCGAAAGGAGGGCGAATACGTTGGCTTCCCGAGCTCCCTCGCCCATCAGGCCGATGCGCCAGACCTTCCCGGCGAACTGCCCCAGCCCGCCGCCGATCTCGATGCAGTGTCCGGACATGAGGGTGCGGCGCACCGCCAGGTCTTCTATCCCTTCCGGAATCTTGACGGCAGTGAGAGGATTCAGCCGGTGGGTGGCATCGGCGGCCAGTTCCAGGCCCATCGCCTCCAGTCCCGCCCGAAGCGCCGCCGCGACCCGGGCGTGGCGGGCGATGCGGTTGTCGATGCCCTCCTCCATCATCATGCGCAGCGATTCCCGCAGGGCATAGGTCATGGAGATGGGGGAAGTGTGGTGGTAGGCCCGGGTCTGGTTCCAGTAGCTCTCCAGGTCCTTCAGGTTGAAGTAGAAGCTCTGCACCGGCGACTGGCGCTCGTTGACCACCTGCATGGCCCGGGGGCCCATGCTGATTGGGGCCAGGCCTGGAGGCGATCCCAGGCACTTCTGGCTGGCGCTGTAGCATACGTCAATGTCCCAATCGTCCACCCGGACCTCGTGGCTGCCAAGGGAGGTCACCGCGTCAGCCACCACCAGGGCGTCGTGCTCACGGGCCAGGCTGACCACCTCGGTCAGGTCGGTCAGGACTCCGGTGGAGGTCTCGGCGTGGACCACTCCCACCATCTTGACGCTGGGGTGCTTCCGCAGTTCATCCCGCAGCGCGTCGATGTCCACCGGCTGTCCCCAGGGGCTGTCCAGGATGACGGTGTTTGCGCCGCAGCGGGAGGCGATGTCGGCCAGGCGGTCGCCGAAGTAGCCATTGCGGCAGACGATGGCCGTGTCTCCGGCCTCCAGGATGTTGGCGCAGGAGGCTTCCATTGCCCCCGTTCCAGTGGACGAGAGCGGCGCCGTCATGAAGTTGTCCGTGCCGAACACCAGGCGCAGCATCTCGCACACTTCATCCATGACCTGGAAAAACAGGGGGTCCAGGTGCCCCAGCACGGGTTGGGTCATGGCCTGGAGCACCCGGGGATGGACGGTGCTGGGACCAGGGCCCAGCAGGATGCGCGGAGGGGGTTGGAATTCCTGGAGGTAGGACTGAGTCACGAAAGGTTCTCCTGACTACGGCGCTCCCCAAGCCGCCCTGGGATGGTTTCCCCAAATGGCGGCAGATAGGGAGCGCTTCTGATGTTGGACGGTATCCAATGCGGGGTGGCGGCTAGACCACCGCTGAAGTTCCGCCGTCGATGTTGATGGCCACGCCGGTGAGGTAGCTGGCCATGTCGGAGGCCAGGAAGGTTATCACGTCCCCGGCTTCGTGGGTCTCGGCAACCCGTCCAAGGGGGATGCCCCGGGCCTGGGCGGTCTGGGCGTAGAACTCGTCCATGCTCAGGTCGGGGTTGGACTCCTTGAGCCGCTCGTAGCGGCGCTCGTGCTGGCCGCTCTTGATGGTGCCGATGCAGACGGTGTTGACCAGGATGTTGTCCCTGGCCAGGTCCTTGGACATTCCCTTGGTGATGGCGATTCCTGCGGCGCGGGAGATGGAGGTCGGCATGGACGACGCTCCCGGGGTGCGTCCGCCCAGGTTGGTGACGTTGATGATGCGCCCGCCCCCGACATTCCGCATTTCGGGGATGCACTTGCGCATCAGCCGGATGGCGCCCCAGACCTTCAGCTCGAAGTCCGACTCCCAGTCCTCGTCGCTGACGTCCTCGAAGGGCTTGGCCATGGATACTCCGGCGTTGTTGACGAGGATATCCACCCGTCCGAACTGGTCCAGAGCGGTACCGACCACCCGGTCCGGCGTATCCTTGTCCATGACATCGGCGGAGAGGGGCAGGACCACTCCCTCGGTCGCGGTGCGGATGTCCTGGGCCGCCTGGTCCAGCATTTCCTGGCGGCGGGCCACGATGATGACCCTGGCGCCCTCCTCGGCCATGCGCATGGCGGCGAACTTGCCGATGCCCTCGCTGCCGCCGGTAACGATGGCTACCTTATCGCTCAGTCCCAAGTCCATGTTCCACAACTCCTTCGGGAAGTTACGTCTGATTTCGAGTAGAAACTTGCACCATTATAGCAACGGCGCGGGGAGGCGGGCCAATTGGGGACGGTTGAATGTCGGGGTGGGAGGGGCAATAATGGCGTGTGCACCTCAGAAAGTTGAGGGGAAGGGAATGGACTTTATCCGAGAGCTAACCGATGAAGATAAAGAGGGACTGGTCCAAATGGTCGTGGACCTGTACTCGAACAACCCCTCCCGCTTGAGAACTGCCCTGCCGGAAGCCGCTGATTTGCTGGATGACTTGGCTTCCGTCGCCGCACGGGACCTAGCATCCAGTCCTTTCGGCCTGAAATACCGGGAACGGAATTTTCGCCCAGCTTCCCTTCAAGCTGTTTTGGACAGAGCTGCCGACGGTGAGGCTTTGACCAAGGAAGAAGCAGTAGAGACTTTGGAAGCCGCCGCCGTCCTCGGATATGACGGCTGGCACTTGCGGCACGCGGTCCTGGATGTCGCCAGAGCTGCTTTTGATTTTACGCTGGTTCCGGAAGAATCCCGGTCTATCCAGATTCTCAAAGGCGAACAGGTGCATCACACCTACTCCCTGATCAGGGGAATTACCTTGTCCCTAACCTGGGACGGCAAGCTTGTCAAGATTGACCTCGATACGAAGGAGCTAAAGTATCGCCACCAAGCCCTGTCCATTATCGGCATAGGCAGAGATAAGGACAACGCCACTGACGTTGCCGAGAACCATGACGCCTATCTCGAGGAAATATACGGTGAATGAGAACGGCTAGAGTTGTGATAGATACCTCGGCTTTCTACGCCATTACATCCGAGGCCGATAGATTTCATCAACCAGCAATGGACACCCTCAGAGACTTGGTTGACCAGCGGACGGAGCTTTCTACCACCTCATACGTGCTGGTCGAAACCGGCGCTTTAATTCACCGTCGGCTGGGTTTCAATTACTTGACCGATTTTGTGGCGACAGTGCAGAACACCGTCAACGTTTTGTGGATGGACCGGCGTAGTCATTGGATGACTTGGGAGCGTATGCAAGCCGGAGCCGGCAGCCGGTTGAGTTTCGTGGATTGGTCGGTGATAGTGATGGCGGAACAGACCCGGGCAGCCGTGTTTACCTTCGACTCCGACTTCGCCAGCGAGGGGCTGACGGTCATCCCTGCCCGCGCGGTCTAGCCCCCATCCCCTTAAAGCTCTATACCAGCCGCGCCCGCCACCGTCGGAACGTCCTTGTCGCCGCGCCCGCTGAGGCAGACCAGAATGGTTTCATCCGGGGACAGCTTCTTGGCCAGTTCGCTGGCGTGGTAGACGGCGTGGGCCGACTCCAGCGCGGGGATGATTCCCTCGGTGCGGCACAGCAGGTGGAACCCCTCCAGCGCCTGCTCGTCGGTAACGGCCAGGTATTCGGCGCGTTCGCTGTCCTTGAGGAAGCTGTGCTCCGGCCCCACGCCCGGGTAGTCCAGTCCGGCGGATATGCTGTGGGTAGGCACCACCTGCCCGTGCTGGTCCTGCAGCAGGTAGGACATGGAGCCGTGGAGCACCCCGGGCCGTCCGGCGGATAGCGTGGCCGAGTGCTCGCCAGTGTCCATACCATGCCCACCGGCCTCCACTCCGATCAGCCGAACATCCTCGTCGGGGATGAACTGGTGGAACATCCCGATGGCGTTGCTGCCGCCGCCGACGCAGGCGACCACGCAGTCCGGCAGGGCGTCCCGGGCTTCAAGGAACTGCTGCCGGGCCTCCCGCCCGATTACCGACTGGAAGTCCCGCACCAGCATGGGATAGGGGTGGGGCCCCACCACGCTTCCGATGAGATAGTGGGTGGTTTCGACGTTGGTGACCCAATCCCGCAGCGCTTCGTTGATGGCATCCTTCAAGGTCTGCGTGCCCGATGCCACGGATATGACCTCGGTGCCCAGCAGCCGCATCCGGTAGACATTGAGGGACTGGCGCTGGATATCCTCGGCACCCATGTAGACGATGCCTTGCATTCCCAGCATGGCGCAGACCGTGGCGGTGGCTACGCCGTGCTGTCCGGCCCCCGTCTCGGCGATGATCCGCTCCTTGCCCATGTGGCGGGCCAGCAGCGCCTGTCCCAGGGCGTTGTTGATCTTGTGAGCGCCGGTGTGGGCCAGGTCTTCGCGCTTCAGGAATATCTGCGCTCCGCCGCACTGGCGGGAAAGGTTGGCGGCGTGATACAGGGAGGTGGGACGTCCCGCGTAGTGGTGCAGCAGCCCGCCCAGCTCCTCCTGGAACGCGGCGTCGGCCCGCAGGGACTCGTAGGCTTCCTCCAGTTCCTCCAGGGCAGCCATCAGCGTTTCCGGGACGAACTTGCCCCCGTAGTCCCCGTATCGGCCCCGGTCGTCGGGGAAGGTGCCGGTCTCACTGGTTGGCATGGGGCCTGCCTCCTTGAATTCTGGAAGGGGATTCTGGATGAGTGCCCTGGACCGTCCATCATGGATGGCCGGATGGTCATACGCTGCGGGCGTTCTGGATAAAGGCTCGAATCTTGTCCGGGTCCTTGACGCCGCCGGTCTCGACGCCGCTGGAAACATCGACACCCCAGGGGCGGGCGGATGAGACGGCCGCGGCCACGTTGTCCGGCGTCAGCCCGCCGGCCAGCAGGAACTCCCGCCCCTGGCGGGACAGTTCGGCGGCGATTGTCCAGTCGAAGGACTGACCGGTGCCTCCCTGCAGGCCGTCGACCATCCGGTCCAGGGTGATCAGGTGTCCGGCGGCGCGAAACTCGTCCATTGTTGCGGCCCATTCCTCCAGGGCCGCTGGGTCATAATCCAGACCGTCGGGAACATGGAAGACCCGGATGACCTCGACGCCGGTCCTGTTCCTCAAGTTGTTGCAGTAGTCCAGCGACTCCCCGCTGCAAAGCTGGGCCAGTCCCATGCCCGCCGCGCATACGGTGTCGGATACCTCATCCAGCGTCTGGTCCGCGAAAATCCCGACCGTCCGCAGAGCCTTGTCCCCGGAAATCGCGGAGCCGATGGTTTGGGCCGTCTCCACCGTTACTTTCCTGCGCCGCCCGTGGACGAAGATCAGCCCGATGTAGTCGGCTCCTGCCTCCGCCGAGGCGACGGCGTGCTCCGGCTCCTGGACGCTGCAGATTTTGACTCGGACCATCGCGGCTAGTTGTCCGCCGTCGGGACCGGAGCGGCCTTTCCGGTCAACTCCCGCACCTTCGATCCGATGTCCGGGGCGGTCACCAGGGCTTCGCCCACCAGCACCGCCGAAACGCCCAGGGTTTCCAGCCATTCCAGCTGTTCCGGCTTGCTGATGCCGCTCTCGCTGACGATCACCCGGTCGCTGGGAATAAGGCTGGCCAAACGCTCGGTGACGGCCAGATCGGTGGTGAAGGTGCGCAGGTCCCGGTTGTTGATGCCGATGATCCGGACGCCGGAGGCCAGGGCTGTTTCCACCTCTGCTTCGTCGTGCACCTCCACCAGGCATTGCAGCCCCAGCTGTCCCGCCAGCCCCAGCAGGTCGGATAGCTGGGCAGGTTCCAGGATTGCGACGATGAGGAGCATGGCGTCGGCCCCGGCGGCCCGGGCCTCCAACACCTGATAGGGGTCGAAGATGAAGTCCTTGCGGAGAATGGGAATGCCGTGGGCGGCGCCCGATTGCCGGATCTGGACTATGTGGTCCAGCTCACCCTGGAAGCGCGGGTCGGTCAGCACCGACAGAGCCGACGCTCCGTTGCTCGCGTAGGCCCCGGCGATTACCACCGGGTCGAAGTCGGGACACAGCAATCCCCTCGACGGAGACGCCTTCTTGACCTCGGCAATCAGCCTCACGCCGCCCTGGGAAAGGGCCCCGCTGAAGTCCAGGGTTTCCGGCCGCTCGGCAATAAGCCGCTCCAGCTCGGCAACGGACACCGCCTCCTTCTGGGCGGCCAACTCCTGCCGCTTCTCCGCGACGATCTTGTCCAGAATGCTGGGAGTGGTCACGCGGGGGCCTCCTGATGACTACGATTGAAAGCAAACTGCAAATCGGCGGTTCGGTCCTCCAAGTTGGAGCGCAAGTTGATTTGGCCGGTCAGCCGCCTCTCGGCTAACCGGACTCCCATGACTGCCGGAATTGCTGCGGCCCCCAACCCGGTTGCGGCCAAGGCCGTCCCGAGTGTGCCGTATGTGGTTGACCGAGCCAACCGTTGTCCTCCACTGCGCGCCGCTTGCCTCAGTGTCGCTCGGCCGGTCAAGTATTGCCGTCCTTCGATTACCACAACCACAAGTGCCGACCCAATTGGAATGACGTCGACGGCAAATTCGGTTGCATGGTGGAGTACGTTTTCTAGGGCACTGTCAGCCAAATCATCCATTTGTTCTTCGGTCTCATTTGTCAATCGCTCGAAAGAAAGGCCGGTGCCAAGGACTTCCTCGGAAGTGCTGTCCAGATTATCAGGCACAGCCACTGGAATCTTCGGGTTTTCGCGCAGTGCTTTCCACACAGGGGCCATTGTTTTAGTGGCCTTAAGCTGGATCTGCTCATCTATTTCGTCATATTGGTCAACTATTTCCAGATCCCAATCCTCCTGGTATTCATCCTCGGCCAAGCGAGCCATCTGCCCGAGGTCTAGTCTTAATTCCCCAAGTGTTTCCCCTGCATTAAGCCGATTTCTGACAAGAACCTCAAAATACTTTCCTTTGACACCATTAATATATCCGGTCAAGGAATCGTCGGAATTTCCGACTAGCGATTCCAAGTCGACTGTTGGATACTGCAGGCGGAACGCTTCGCGCAGTTGGGGATTTACTTCGGGTTCAAGCCCCAGGTTGATGATGTCATCGATTGCTATGTCGGCGGCGATGGCGGCCAATTCCAGGATCTCTCGCTCGTTCCGCAGCCGGTAGCGCTCCGCGAGTTCCAGCAATGAGTCCTGGCTTCCCGGTGGGTAATCACCTGCTATGGCGATTAGTTCGCTGTATGCCACGACTCGCCTACCTGATCCCGTCTGAGTCGCTGTCTGCTTGATCGGCGAGCATTCGCTCTATGGAAGCCAGCCGGGCAGATAGTTGGGCTTGGGTCTCGCGGATTTCATCAATGGACTGTTCGATGGTGGTCAATCGTTGGGCCGTATCGGCCTGGTCACGGTGCAGGCCGAGCACCACCCTTGTCACAGCATCGGTGAATTCGTCGAACTGACGAATATCAGCCCCGGTCAGAACTTCACTGGAGGTTCGCACGGTCTGTCGCGCCGAATCCAGTTGTTCCGACATTCCGGCGCGCTCCGCCTGTGCCGTAAGCGCTTCGTCGGCTCTCTCCACGCTTTGACGGACAACTTCCCGCCCGCGGTTGAATCTTTGGGAAAACCGTGACCCCAAGCCCGATTGCTGTTGGTCTTCTTCTTGATTTTGCTCGGGAGTTGTCATCTCAATCTCTCTCTGCCTTACTTCCCCAACCGCTGGCTCAGCTCCACCAGCGCGTCCACCTTGGCCAGGGCTGCGCCGCTCTCAACGACCTCCGCTGCCAGCGCGATGCCCTCGGATATGGTGGCGGCCCGGTCGGCGGCCATCAGCGCGGCGCCGCTGTTCAGCAGCACCACGTCCCGGATGGGGCCGGTCTGTCCAGAGAACACCGCCCGCATCGTCGCGGCGTTAGCGTCCTTGTCCCCGCCGCCGATGTCCTCCAGCGTTGCCGGTGGAAGGCCGGTGTCCTGCACCGACAGGGTCCAGTCCCTGATCTCTCCGTTCACCAGTTCCCACCCGAAGCTGTCGGCGGAGAGGGTGAGTTCGTCGAGGCCGTCCTTTCCGTGGATGATTATGGCGTGGTGGACGCCCAGCAGGCGCAGCACCTGGGCCATCTTCCCGCCGAGAGCGGCCTGGGCGACTCCAAGGAGCTGGGTCTGGGCCCGGGCCGGATTGGTCAGCGGGCCGAGCACGTTGAAGACGGTGCGGATGCCGATTTCCCGCCGCACCGGCGCCGCGTAGCGCATGGCCGGATGGAACGCCGGGGCGAACATGAATCCCATCCCGACTTCCTCGATGCACCGGGCCACTCCCTCGGGAGGAAGGTCGATCTTCACGCCAAGCGCTTCCAGGACGTCGGCGCTGCCGCAGGCGCTGGATGCCGCCCGGTTGCCGTGCTTGGCGACCTTCACTCCGGCTCCCGCCGCGACGAAGGCCGCCGCGGTGGAGATGTTGAAGGTGTTCTTGCCGTCTCCTCCGGTGCCGCAGGTGTCAAGGAGCATCCCGGATACTTCCACCGGAAGGGCCTTGTCGCGCATCACCGTGGCCATGCCGGCGATTTCCTCCGGCGTCTCTCCCTTCAGGCTGAGGGCGGTGAGGAACGATCCCAGCTGGGCCGGCGTGGCCTCCCCTTCCATGATTTCCTGCATCACGGTGGTGGCCTCGTCCAGGTTCAGCGACTGGCCGGAAAATATGGCGGTGATGGCTTCCCTGATCATTGGCAGGCTCCCGGTTCAAGTGGCGTCGTTCATTATCCGGCCTATCCCCGGCAGTGTAAACCGGGTCTTCCCCGGGCGGCATGGGCCAAAAAAGGGACGCCGGGTGATTCCCGGCGCCCCGATAAACTCGGACGAACCTCGGCTGGTCCGGCGGCAGTCCGCCGGTCATGCCGGAAAGGCGGGACTTAGACCGGCTCGCAGAACCACTTGTGCAGAGGGGGGCTTACCTCGCCGTCCTCGTCGCAGGTGATCCAGACCTCGCTGCCGCTCACGAACTTGACGGTGCCGGTAGCGCCGACGCGATACTTGCTCCGGTCGTTCAGCCTCACCTTGTCACCGACTTTGATCTGTTGCTGCTGCTGCATTTTCCTCCTCCTTTGTTCTCAGGGTCGCCGCTTTCGCCCCCGATTGAGGTTACTTGTCCAAGGGGGCCGGGGGGCTTGTTCTTAGGGTCGCCGTTTTCGCCCCCAATTGAGGCAACTTGTCTGAGAGGGCTGGGCGGCTCCGCGTTGGGGTTGAGCGCTTGGGACGGACGCTCATCCTTGTCAAGAACATCTCTAATTTATCAGATTATACCCCGCTAGTTAATAGGCAGGTACGCCCCGCTCAAAACCGAATTCCTATCCCTCGAAGGGAGTGGGCATCATTCCCACCGGCACCTCGATGAGAGTGGGACGGTTTCCGTCGATGGCCTCCTTGATGGCCGCTTCAAGCCCTTCCGGTCCCTCGGCCTGCATCCCTAGGGCGCCGTAAGCTTCCGCCAGCTTCATGAAGTCCGGGTTGTGCAGGTCTACTCCGTACGTCCGGGAATTGAACCGGTTTACCTGGTCGCGCAGCACGTTTCCGTAAGCGCCGTCGTTGAACACCACGACCACCGCGTTTATCCCGTAATTCACGGCGGTCGACAGCTCCTGCGAGTTGAACATGAACCCGCCGTCGCCGGAGAGGGCCACCACCGCCTTGTCCGGTTGGGCCACCTTGGCTCCCAGCGCCACCGGAAAGGCGTAGCCCAGGTTGCCCGAGTAGGACGAGGTCAGGAAGGTCTGGGGCTGGTAGGTCGGAAAGAACCCGCGTGCGTAGTATCCCATCTGGGTCATCCCGGAAATCAGGATGCCGTCGTCGGGCATGGCCGATCGCACCGCCTCCAGCAGGGACTCCTGGGGTTCGGGGCGGAGCGCCGTCTCGGCCCGCCGCTTCCGCAGCTCCGCCGTATCTGCCGAGTAGTCGGGACGGGCCGGAGCCAGGGCGGAAAGTTCCCGGTGCATCCCTTCCAGGGTTTCCCTGGCGTCTCCCACTATCCTGAAAGTGTTCTCATAGTTGCGGCCCGCCTCGGTCTCGTCGATGTCAATCTGCACCACCCGCTGCCCGTTGAGCCAGGCCGGGAAGGCCAACCGGGTGCCGACCGCCAGGATGACGTCGAAGTTGGGTGACTCCTTGGCCACCGGGTCGTTCCTCAGCCGCAGCGATCCCAGGGCCAGCGGGTGGCGGTCGGAGATGGCCCCCTTGCCTTCGGCGGTCGTGACCACCGGCGCCTGCAAATGCTCGGCCACCCTCTGCAGTTGCTCCGACGCTCCCGAGGATATGACCCCGCCACCGGCCCAGATGAGGGGGCGGGACGACTCGGACAGGATCCGCGCTCCTTCCTTGACTGCTGCGGTGTCCGCACTGGGACGGGGATACTGCTCCGGCTCCAGGAGGTCGATGTCCGCCTCTTGGGCCAGCGTTTCCGGCGGAATCTCGATCTCCACCGGGCGGGGACGGCCCGTCTTCAGGTGGTAGAAGCTCTCGTGGACCGCCTCGGGGATCTCCGCGGGGTCCAGGATGCGGCGGGCGTGCTTGGTGACCGGCTTGACCAGGTCAATCTGGTCATTGACCTCGTGCAGCATTCCCCGGTCCGCGCCGATGAGGTCCCGCTCAATCTGTCCGGAGACTACCAGTATGGGAGACGAGGCGGCGTAGGCGGTGGACATTCCCGAGGTGGCGTTGAGCAGTCCGGGCCCTGGCACCACCATGGCGACGCCGATGCCGCCGCCGGCGCGGGAGAATCCGTCGGCCATGTAGGTCGTCGCCTGCTCGTGGCGGGTGGTGATGAAGCGGATCTCCGGCTGGTCGTACAGCCCGTCTATGGCGTGATACAGCTGCACCCCGGGCAACCCGAAAATCACCCGCACTCCTTCCAGGTACAGCGACCTGGCCAACGCTTGTCCTCCCGTCATTTGCGGCATATAACAGTCCTCTTGGTGGGAAATGGGGCCCCGCCGGACGGTTCGTTCTACAGTTCACCGGCGGCCTTCGGAATTGTACATGACCGGCTCCGGGCAGTCCATTGAACGAGAAGGAGGAGAGGATGTGGAACGATGACTGTTCCGAAATGAGAGAAAATCACGACCCGCCCGGCGATTTTTGTCCTTGGAACTGGGAGGCGGGTCCTCCGTTTCCGGATTCGCCCACACGTTCGAAGATCAGCTGGCAGATTCGCAGTTCGTACGGCCGCAGTTTGATTGGCCAAGGCCCCAGGTTGACCATTTCCAAGGCTATCCTGCCTCGCCAGCCCGCATGGATCGTTGGCGCCGTCAGATGGACTGCGAGTCCCATGCGGGCCAGGGTGCTGCGGCCCTCCACTCGGGCGGCAATGCCGGACTCCGACGGCAATACCACGCTTTCGTATGTAATGCCCAGCACAAAATCACCGGGATGGATGGTGTGACATCCCTCAGAATCAGTCTCGGCCAGAACCATGTATTGCCGGGTTAATTCCGAATAACTTTCCAGCTTGGCAGCGTCAACGGTGTTGTCCATTCCCAGACTGCGAATGTGGTTTATCCTGTCGCTGTCCCAGCGCTGGAAAACGTCGCCCATCCGCAGATCTACCGAAGTAGAGGAGTATTGGATCGCTTCAGGAGCGGGGTCAATGACGATGACTCCCTGCTCCAGCGCCGTCCTTATCTCCCCGCTCCCGAGGATCACCCCGGGTTGTACTCCACCATCTGCGGGTCCACCAGGAAGGTGCGGTGGGAGGTGAATGAATCGTAGGGCAGTGTCACCAGGGTAGCGTCGGGACGTTCTTCCATGACTACCACCCTCACCCAGCCTTTGGCGGCTTGAGGATTTGTCTCTTCCCGGTTGACTTGGCCAGATGTGATGATGACATTGTGATTATCGACCCAAGAATAGGCGTAATCATCCTCGCCCATCGGTATCGTAACGCTGTATTCCGACGGAAACATTCCAGGGGTTACTTCGCACCTCATATAAGCGTCTTTCAATGCCATCTGCTCACCATAGGGCTGGATTTCCCCTAAAGTTAAGCTGGCCGCCAACATGTGTCAACGGCCAGCTGTCAGTCAACCCGGGACCTGGAGTAGCCGCTCTACTTCAGGTCTTCCACCAGCGGCGCCACGTCTTCCAGGAGGCGGCGCATGGAGTTCTGGACCAGGGAGTGGTCGTCCGGGTCGTGGGTGATGGTCAGCAGGTGCCCGAATCCGCCGATCTCCTCGTAGTGTTGCCGGATCTTGTCGGCGCATTCCTGGGGGTCCCCAACGATCCAGACGTTCTCGATCATGTAGTCCACGTCCACGGCCTCGTCGGCCATGTTGGGGTCCACCTTCACGTAGGCCAGGTTGCCGCCGGCCTTCCGGTTCTTCCACTGGTGATTGTCGAAGGGCAGCCCCAGGACTATACGAGCCTCTTCCCGGGCCTTCTCGCGAGTTTCACCGACGTGGACCTCGCGGCCGATCCGGTACTCGCTGCGGTCGGCGGTCAGGCCGGTGCTGGCGGCCCCCTCCTCCACCGTCGTCCACATCTCGGCGGCGTGCTGGTTCATCAGGTTGGTCATGGGGATCCATCCCCGCTCGCCGGCCATGCGGATGGAGTCCGAACCCGGGGTGGAGGCGGCGACGCCGATGGGGGGATGGGGAAGCTGGTAGGGCTTGTAGTGGAGACGCCGCTGGAGTTCGGGATCGTTCTCCGGAGCGTGGACCTGGTAGTACTTTCCTTCGTAGCCGAAGTGGCCGTCCTCGGCGGCCCAGAGGCCCAGGATGACCTCCAGCGCCTCCTTGCCCTGCTCACGCACGTCGTTCATCGAGCTGTACTCGACGCCGTAGAGGTGCAGGTCGGTGGGCAGAGAGCGGACGCCGATGCCCCAGTAAAACCGGCCCCGGGCCATGTGGTCCAGCATGGCAATGCGGTGGGCGGTGTCTACGGGATGGTGCAGGGGCAGCATGGTGACGCCGGTGGCGAAGACGATGCGCTCGGTCAGGGCCAGCGCCTTGGCGATGAGCAACTCGGGAACGGGGGCGTTCTCCCACATCTCGGTGATGTGCTCTCCGACCCAGGCCTCGTGAAACCCCAGTTGGTCAGCCAGGACCAGCAGGTCTATGTCCCGGTCGTATGAGTCGGCGTATCCCCGGTGGGGCGGATGCAGGGGCATCATGAACAGTCCGAATTCCATGACAATCTCCTCCTGTCGTGGTGTGCTTTCGTGGGGTAATTTGGGCTGATACTACGTTTGCACCTGCCGGGGTGTCAAGCAAACACGAAGGACGACCGGAAACTCCATCACGTAGGGAATTGGACTCAGGCAACCGAGTCGAACACTACCTGACTTGGAGAGGTCGGAGGGTCACCTTAGCTGGACTTTGTACAATTTGAGCATCGGATGCTGGAAGGTCATGAAATCCAGCATGAAACGCAGCAGAGACTTTTTCAATGTCGGGGTGCGGCAATGACGTTGAAAAACCCTCATTGAAAAACCCTCAAAGGTAATTCGCAGGCAGCCGAGCGCTCATGGCAACGGGGTTTCCAATCAACTCGTCCCGTGTCTATCCCTGGTCTGCGTTCTGTGCAAAGTCCAGCTTAGGGACTGTTGCTGCGGACCTTGAGCATTCAGGGTAATGCGGGTATCCGCCGCTAAAACCACACCTTCCGGTCCCTTCACTACTACACCCAGAGACAAGGGTTTCCCACCCCGTCAGTTTCTCGCGTTCCCAGAACCAACCGTGTTCGCTGCTTTCAATTGTCGTCCTTTCAATTGGCGTCGGCGAATCTATATTTGAGAGGTATAACCTTGGGGGTCAAGGTAAAGTTTGATGCCTTGTGGGACTCAGCCCTCACCCCCCGACCAGCACCCCATCCTCCATGGTCAGCACACGGGAGCACGCGGCGCTGACCCGGGGGTCGTGGGTTACCAGGACCATCGTCTGACCCCGCTCGGCGTTGCAGCGGCGGAGCAGGTCCAACAGTTCCGCCGTGTTCTCCGAGTCCAGGTTTCCGGTGGGCTCGTCGGCCAACAGGAGGGCAGGGTTGGTCACCAGGGCCCGGGCCATCGCCGCCCGCTGCTGCTGGCCGCCGGAAAGCTCCATCGGACGGTGCCCTGTCCGGTCCTCCAGCCCCACCATCGCCAGGGCCTCGCCGGCGGCCTTCCTGGCCTCCGTCCGCTTGCGGCCCGCATACTCCGCCGGAAGGGAAACGTTCTCCAGCGCCGTCAGGGTCGGCACCAGGTTGAACGTCTGAAACACGAACCCCATCCGTTCCGCCCTCATTCGGGTCCGCTCCCGGTCCGGCAGACCCGTCACGTCCACCCCGTCGAAGACCAGGCTGGCCGGAGGGTTCCGGTCGCCGTCAGGCGCGTGCAGCAGTCCCAGGACGTGCATCAGCGTGCTCTTTCCCGACCCGGAAGGTCCCACGATCCCCACCATCTCCCCTTCCCCCACCGTCACGTCCACCCCCCTCAGGGCATGGACCAGGTTGTGGCGGCTGGGACGGTAGGTCTTGTGCAGGTTACGCCCTTCCAGGAAGGCCATTCCCTACTCGTACCTCAGCGCGTCCACCGGGTCCAGGCGCGACGCTCTCCACGCGGGCGCCGCTCCGGCGATGGCTCCCAGAACGGTTGAGAAGGCCACCGCGAACACCCCGATTTCCGGGGTCAAACGGAACAGGAAAGTCCCGCTGGCCCTCCCGGCTTCGTTGCCGGCTTCCACCACGACGACTCCCAGGCCCAGTCCCAGCACCCCGCCGATGAAGCCCATGACCGCCGCCTCGGTCACCAGCTCCCGCATGATCCGCCCCTGCGACGCTCCAATGGACCGCTTGATGCCGATTTCCCGCGTCCGCTCCGCCACGCTCATGGTCATGGTGTTGATCACCGAGAGGCCGCCCACCACCAGGCTGATCAGGGCCACGCTCAGGATGATCGCGTTGAAGATCGCCAGCGCCGACCCGAACTGCTGGTCATATTCCGCCCCGGTCACCGCCCGCACCTGCGGAATGGCCGTTTCGATACGGACCGCCAGTTCCTCCGTGTCCACCCCGTCCTCCGGATACACCACCACCATGGACACCAGGCTGCCGGCATCCAGTCCCACCCGGGCCAGGATGGGCGCGTCCTGCCGCAAGATGCCCTGGGCCGCAGCCAGGGGAATGACTGCCGACGTGTCGAAGAACATCAGCGTCGGCTCCCGCACTCCCACCACCTCGAACTCCGCGCCCCGTATCTCCAGCGTGTCCCCCGGTCCCTTGCCCAGTTCCCTTCCCAGGTCCGATCCGAGGAACACCACCTGCTTCCCCTCGTCATCCGGGGAAAGAGGACGTCCCTGGGCTGCTTCCAATGGAAAAGTCTCGTTGCCCCCGTCGGCTCCTTCGGTGAATCCCACGAGAAAGTTGGGAGGCCTGAAGGCGTTCCCCGGATTGTTCGGGTCCAGCAGGAGAAGCACCCGGGGCACCGCCGCCGCGACGCCGGGAATGGGTTGTACATCCCCGGCTATCGTCACCGGCACCGGGACCAGCCCGTAGGAGAAAGCGGGACTCGTCGAGTCGTGGACAATAACCTTGTCCCGGAAATACGTGGACCCGCCTTCGACGATGGTGCTCAGCTTGTTCGCCATCGCTACCATGACCACCAGGGCCCAGATGCCCACGGTGATGCCGATGACCGTCAGCGCGGTCCGCAGCTTCCGGCGGGCCAGGTTGCGCAGGATGCTCAAGTCGGGTCCCCTGGCAGAGCCGCTGGCGGCCTGCCGCCGCCCGGTCCGTTAACCGCCCCCCGTCTCCCCCTGGTACCAGTCCAGGATCTCGCTCCCCGTCCAGAACACCACGTCAGGGAAGCCCTTGATGTACTCCCAGATCTGGTTGTAGTACTTGATGCGGAAGGGGACCCCGGTGATGTACGGATGGGTCGAGACCGCCATCACCCGCGCGCTCTCCGCCCCCTCCTCGTAGAGCTGGTCGAACTGGTCCTTGGCCCGGTCGAACAGTTCCGGTGAGCGGTGGTGCTGCACTAGGTAGACGGGAATGTCGTTGAGCTCGACGGTGTAGGGAATGGATGTCAGGCTGCCGCTCTTCACGATCATCGGGTAGGGCTGGTCGTCGTTGCACCAGTCGCAGACGTACTCGATCCCCTCCTCCGCCAGGATGTCCGGCGTGTCGAAGGTCTCGGCCAGCCCCGGCCCCATCCAGCCCCGCGGCGCCTGCCCCGTGAACTCCCGGATGGTCTCTATGGTCTTGCGGATGACTGCCCGCTCGTCCGGTTCCCGGTTCAGCACCCGCTGCATGAACCCGTGGCCCATCAACTCCCATCCCGAGTCCACGCTCTCCTGCACCAGTTGGGGATAGGACAGGCACACCGATGCATTCAGGCTCACCGTCGCCCGGATGCCGTGGCTGTCCAGCACCCGCTTCATCCGCCAGTACCCCGCCCGCATCCCGTAGTCGAACCAGGCAAAGTTGGGAATGTCGGGAATCACCGTCACCCCCTGCGGCGTGGGCAGCACCGTGCGGGCCATGGGCTGGTTGATGTCCCACTCCTCCACGTTGATGACGGGCCACACCACGATGCGGGCGTTGTTGGGGAGCTTCAGCGGCTCCCGGTGAAACAGCGGCGAATACTCGGCGCGCGGATTGGCCATGACTACCTCCTGGGGCAAAAATTAATGCGCCGCCGGTAGAACAACACCGGCGGCCGGTTGGCATCACCACAGCATCTAAAAGAAGGATACGCAAGAGCGCAGGGAAACGGATTCCCCCGCCCTCCATTCCCGGGGAGGCGGAGCCCGCCCAGGCAGGCGGGGGAACTCAGACATTCAGGCCGGAACGGAAAAGACCCTGGCCGGCTACAACCCCAGGTTCTCCACGCCCAGCCGCGACAGGTCCTCGTCCTCCTGGGCGGTCAACCCGCTCACCCCGATCGCCCCCAGGACAGCCCCCGACGCCGGGTCGGTGATCACCACCGCTCCCTGGGCGGACACCAGGTTGGGATTGCCGAAGTCGCTGACCGTCCTGCCCTGGCTCTTCAGCCGCTCCGAGTACGCCGCCGAGTCCACCCCGGACAGCGCCGACGTATACGCCTTGCGGATGGCGAACGTCTGGGGATTGGGGCGGCAGTTGTCCATGCGGGCATAGCTCAGCAAGTTCCCCTCATCGTCCACAATCGCCATCGCCACCGGACGGTCCGGCTCCTGGGTCGCCTTGGCGATCATCGCGCTCATCGCCCGTTGTGTCTGGTCCAGGCTCAACATCGGCTTGCTATACATAACAAATCTCTCCCTCTGCATTTTAAAGTAACCGGCAGCTCTTGGGCTGGTGTTGTCAGCTTAATCCGCTGACGAGTTACCACTATCAAGGCACCCGAAAGCTCCGCTCAAAGGGATTCTCTGCTGCAGGAAAGGCAACAGTAAGTCACGCAACTTTCGGGCGTAGCCTTCGGTTGATGGGGCATTGGCGAGATAAATGGAAGCGTGACCATGATTGCATTGTAATGCGGTGTCAATTACCACGAACGCTTGCCGATCATCCACCTCAAGGCCTCTCACTTCGTTGGCCCGGAAAACGGAAACTCCCTCAGATTCTCGTCGTTGCCCCTGAAAGCTCCTGGCGAGAATCCTGTCAATCGAGTGCTGGACGATTTCTTCGGTTACGTGGGCAAGGCGATGAACGGAGAATCCCCGTTGCCGTAAGTCCGTCAAAGGAATCGCTCTAACGAGCAGTTTGCCATCTTGTATATGGTCAGGGTTAATCAAGGCGCGCACAAGTGTCTCGTCGCCTTGAACTACACCTGGCGAAATGTCCGGCGCAGCACTTTTCTCCTCGTCAAGGTGGAGAGATTGGGGCGACAATACAATTTAGCCTACAAGCAATTCCAGGATAGCCTGCGGCAATCCCCCAGATGCAGGGATGTCGTCATCGTAAAATCCTTCGTTGGTCTTCCCCCGGGCGAAAAAGGAATAGGTCCCGGTACCGTAGAAGCCCAAATCTATGTAAAAACCGTCCTCATCCCACAGAAAGTTAATCTCTCCATCATCCGCCAACCCAAGGTTAGGCAACGGTATGGGCTGATTCGGCAAAGCCTCAATAAAGGTACGGGTATCCAGGAACGCTTGCGGGCTTGGCCAGTTGGCCACAGGCCATCTTTCGGATTCTGGTGTTTGCTCTAGTCCATCGAGACTCCACACCAAAGCCCAATTGCGGGGTGGGTGAATAGATGTCGCCGGGGCTGTGGCGATTAACGGATATTGGTGCATTGCTATGTATTCTGTTGTGTGGGGAAGTAGTTGGTCTGAAGGGCCGTAAAATACCCTTACATTCCGATCAACCGTTCGCACCGCATTACTGGTCTGCACGGTCGAAGTTGTCATTTTTCAATCCCTATTTGGTCAAGGATCTCCGGCAGTAGCATGGTACTCAAGACGGTTTTGTTCCTTTCGTGCAGAGCATTCAACGCCGCAACGAGTCCAAGAGTTTCCGCGCCCGGGGACAATAGAGCGTTTATCGACTGCCGGGGCGTGGCCAAGTGAAGAGTTGCTTGGTGATCGATGGTTACAGTTGGGAATAGGTCAACTATGCTACTGGCGACATTGAGATTGTTGAGAACGCGGCCAGCATCAAGAGACTCGAACCACCCAGTATGACAGTGCCACAATGATCCTACAGTGAAGCACCGAGGCGCAAGGTAGCCGTTATTGTCCGCGAACAAGAGGTTGGCTTGGACATCGTCGGGTGACCCGTTAAAGGTGTACCGGTCTATATAACGCAAACTAGACGCGACAACCGGGTTTAACTCGAGGTCTAAAGGGGTCAAGACAGTTGTGATGTATCGAATAGTTTCAGCCTGGACATTATCCCAACCGTCATATTCCACAATGTTGACTGATACCAAGTTACCTGAAAGTTGCAGTGCTCTCGCTGGTCTGCCGTCTCCCATTACTTTTGAGAGCTGGAATCCAGCCATAGTCGACGATACCGAACCCATTTGTGCTGGGGCATCTGGGTTTGATAAGTCCACAGTAACTGACCCTCCACGAATCTCTGCCGATCGTGGAAGGACCCCTTTCAAGTCGGCTTCTGCAGCACTTCGTGCCCGTTCGATTTCTTGTTGGTTGAATTCGTGGTGGAATTGAAGCCCGACTTGAGCCTCCTGGATGGAATGGTTCCCGGCATATGGCAAGTACTCGCCCATTGCTCCTCGGTAACTCCAAACCCTAGTAATGATGATACATCATTGGGTTTCTCCCTGCACTGATATATCCTCCCCATCTACAACCCCCTTACCGCCTCCTCTATCGCCGCCGTCGCCCGCATGTAGTCCGTCCCCGCCGGAAACACCAGCGGCTCCCCCAGCCGCACCTCCACCCGGCCCCGCCGCAGGATGGGAAACCTGGCCGGCGACCCCATCCGGTCAATCCGCAGCCGCAGCGGCACCACCGGGATGCGTCCCTCCACCGCCACCAACCCCGTCCCCGGCATGAACGGCTTGATCGGCCCGCCCACCGTCAGCTCACCTTCCGGATAAATCAGCACCGACCACCCCGTGTCCATAATCCGGCCCATGTTCTCCAGCGATGGCCGCACCGCTCCCTCCCGGGCCAGGGGAAAGGCGTTGCCCAGCAGCGGATTCAGCGTCCACCACACCGGGTTCCGCCACAGCTCCGCCGCGCCCGCAATGGCCATCCGGCGCCGCCACCCCGGCGGAATGGACTTGATGATCAGCGGATTGTCCAGCCCCAGGTGGTGGTTCGACGCGAACAGCACCGGCCCCTCGATGCCCCGCAGGTTCTCCCTCCCCTCGATCCTCAGACCGTAGACCAGCCACGTCGCCGGAAAAATCACCGACCGCTGCAGGAAACCCCGCGCCATCCGGCACCACCACCGCATCCCCCACGACGGGAAGCTCAGCACCGGCGGATTGGACGCTCCCTCCTCCACCAGAGCCCGCAGTTGGGCCACCGTCGTCTCCGGCGATAGCTGGCCCTCGTCCATGTAGACCCCCAGCTCCGTCTCCACCGCCGACAACAGTTCCACCCGTCCCAGCGAGTCCAGGTCCAGGTCCTCCCCCAGCCGCGCTTCCTCCGTTACTTCTCCCACGGACCGGCGGCTCAGTTCCGCGATGATATTCACCAACCCCCGCGGCCCGCCGGCCGTCCCTCCGCCGGAAGAAGCCGCCCCCGCCGGAGCCTCGGCCTCCACCTTCCCCAGGATGGTGTCGATGACGATCTGCTTCTTCACCTTCAGCGTGTGCGTGCGCGGAAAGTCCTCCTCCGGCCAGACGGTGAACCCCCGGATGCGCTGCTGCTCCGCCAGCTGCCCGTTGGCCCAGGCCACCGCATCCTCCGCTGCGCCGACAGCATCCTCCGATTCCTCCAGGAGCAGCGCCGCGTGGACCTCCACCGCCGGCCCCTGCTGCAACCCCACCACCGCCGCGTCCTTGACCTTCGGATGCCTGATCAGGATGGCCTGGATGTCGTCGGGAAAGACGTTCTGGCCGCTGGGCAGGACGATCATGTCCTTCTTCCGCCCCTTTACGTGCAGGAATCCCTCCTCGTCGAAGAAGCCCAGGTCTCCCGTCAGGTACCACTCCCCGTCGAACACCGCCGCCGTCTCTTCCGGCGCCCGCCAGTACCCGGGAGTGATGTTGTCCCCCCGGGCCATGATCTCCCCGTCGCCGCTGATCTTCACCTCCACGTTGGGCAGCGGCCGCCCGGTGGAGTCGAACCGCCGCTCGTGGATGGTGTGGTTGCTGATGACCGGCGCTGCCTCCGTCGTCCCGTATCCCTGGATGATCTTCACCCCCAGCAGCTCCCACTTCCTCCCCAGGTCGTAGTCCAGGGCCGCGCCGCCGGAAACGATGAAGTCCAGCTTGCCCCCGAACTGCCTGTGCACCCGCCCAAACAGCTTGCGCCGCAGCCCGAAGGGAGTCTTCTCCGCCACCTTCAGCAGCTTCTCCCAGAGGGCCTCCTTCCCCTGCCGCCGCACCTCCCGCTCGATGCCGTTCATCAGCAGTTCCAGCCCCTGCGGCACCAGCAGCAGGATGGTTATCTTCCGCTCCCGCATCGTCCGAGACAGCACCGTCGGCTGGCGGCTCGTCGGATAGGTCACGCTGGCCCCTGACCGCAGCGCGATGAACAGCCCGCCCATCTGCTCGTACATGTGGCTCAGGGGCAGGATGGACAGCAGGCGGCTCTCCGGCGGGCAGTCGATGTACTGGCACACCCCTTCGATGTTGGCCAGCAGGTTCCGGTGGGTCAGCATCACCCCCTTGGGGTCCCCCGTCGTCCCCGACGTGAACATGATCTCCGCCAGGTCGTCCGGTGCGATCTCCACTGCCTCCGGCTGGGGCAGACCCTCGATCAATCCCTCCAATTCCTCGAAGGCGATTTCGGGGATGCCCAGGTCCACATCCCCCTTGGGAGTGAACCGGGACGTGAACGCCACCGCCGCTTCCGTCCGCGACAGCACCCGCTCCACGTAGTCCGGCGCGCTCCGCACGTCCAGCGGCACCAGCACCACTCCCGCCCGGATGCACCCGAAGAAGGCCAGCACCCACTGGGGACAGTTCGGCCCCCACAGGACCGCCTGGTCGCCTTTCTTCAACCCCCGCTGCTGGAGCATTGCCGCCACCCGCCCCGACTCCTCCCACAACCGCGAATAGCTCCACCGCTGGTACCGGAAAGCCGGCTTGAACAGCAGCGCATCCCGGCCGCCCCACCGCTCCGCCACCCCCCGCAAAAACTCCACCAGGTTGCTCCCCATCGGGGCCCGCACCCCGTTGCTGGTTATCGCCATAATTCGCCTTCCTCGTCGCCATCCATCTTTCCGGTCGTTCCCACGCAGACTGGAACCCGTCAACTCCTGATGTCACAGGCCCACTTACCCACACCACACCAGCGGAGTATAATCGCCACAAGGGCGTCACCAATAGCGGAAACCTCACCCCCGAGGAGCGACTCCATCGCCACCCCCGAACAACGTATCTCCCGCCTCGAAGGCGCATACGAGCAGGTCGATGCGCGGCTCGATTCCATCGACAACCGCATTACTTCCGTCGAAACCCGCATAAACTCCCTGGAATCGGCCATGAACTCCCGGTTCAACACCCTCTATGTCCTCATCGGCGGCGCATGGATAACCCTCATGGCCACCATCATCACCCTCTTCCTCGCCACTTAACAGACCGCTCTCCCTTCTCTCCCACCCCTTCTTCCCGTCATTCCCGAGCAGAGCCTGCCCCGCGCAGGCGGGGACCCAGATCCCCGTAAACCCTCTCCTCAGGAACGGCAACCGGAGCAATCCCTCCCTCGCATCATCCCCGCGCATCTTTCCGTCGTCCCCGCGCAGGCGGGGGAACCCAGGCCCCCGTCGTCTGTTCCCCACAGTACCGTGTTGACCGTTCACTGGAAATCTGGCCAAAATTGGCAGTCGTGCGACTGTCCTCCCACCGTCCCCCGGCCTATATCGCCAAATTGAGGTGAGAAAATGGAATTTGAACAAGCCAAGGGTTTCCTTCGGAACAACCACCGCGCCGTCGTCAACACCATCAAGCCCAGCGGGGCCGTCCAGAGCAGCATCGTCGTCGCCGGCCATCACGAGGACGACCTGGTCTTCGTCGCCGTCCGCGGCAGGTCCGCCAAGGTCCGCAACCTCCGCCACAACCCCCGCTGCACCGTCACCGCCACCGCCGCCGACTGGCGTCAGTACGTCGTGGTCGAAGGACAGGCAACCCTCTTCGATTACCGCAACACCGACCCCGAGGAAATGCGGGTCAAGCTCCGCGAAATGTTCATGTGCTGCGGCGACAGCGAACACTCAGACTGGGAGGAATACGACGTCGCCATGAAGGAGCAGGACGCCGTCATCGTCCTCGTCGCCCCCGACCGGGTCTACGGCCTCCTCCGCTAACCCGCCCGGCAACTCGAATGCGGAGATTAATCCCCTTAATCTCCGCATATCATGCGGTTAATACTTGCCGCAGGTGGCGGCAGGGTCTATAATATCCGCACATGATGCGGAGTTTATACATCCACGATCAGCCCGGCTGGCCCGATCTTCATTGGGACAACGATGCCTTGGTCAACCGTCTCGCCGGTGTCCGGCACCGCCAGGGGCGGCTCATCGGACGAATGGAAAGTCTTGGGTTCGCCACCCGGCAGGAGGCGGTACTGGACACATTGACCCGGGACACGGTTGACAGCAGCGGGATCGAGGGAGAAATCCTCAATCCTGAACAGGTCCGCTCTTCCGTCGCCCGGAATCTTGGCCTTGACATTGGTGGTCTGGCTCCCGTTGACCGGGATGTCGAAGGCATCGTTGAGCTGATGCTGGACGCAACCCGGAACTATGCCCAGCCCCTTGATGCGGGACGCTTGTTTGACTGGCACGCCGCCCTGTTCCCCACCGGCCGCAGCGGGCTGTACCGCATTGCCGTCGGGACCTGGCGGGATGACAGCTCCGGGCCCATGCAGGTCTTGTCCGGCCCCATCGGCCGGGAAAGAGTCCATTTCCAGGCCCCCTCCGCCGACCGTATCCCTGGAGAGATGGAGTCCTTCCTGACCTGGTTCAATTCCGAAACCGGGACTGACGGGGTACTCAAGGCAGGACTGGCCCACCTGTGGTTCGTGACCATCCACCCCTTTGCCGACGGCAACGGGCGCATTGCCCGCGCCATAACCGACATGGCCCTGGCCCAAGCGGAAGCCAGTTCCCAGCGGTTCTACAGCATGTCATCCCAGATCCGGCAGGACCGTAACGACTACTACCGGATTCTGGAGCGCACCCAGAGGGGGACCACCGACGTTACCCAGTGGATGGACTGGTTTTTGGAGTGCCTGGACCGGGCTATCCAAAGCGCGGAATCGTCCCTGGATTCCGTCCTGGCGAAAGCCCGTTTCTGGGATCAGGTTGGGCAGCATTCCCTCAACGACCGCCAGAGGTTGGTCATCAATCGCTTGCTGGGCGATTTCCGGGGCAACATGACCACTTCCAAGTGGGCCACGCTGGCGAAGTGTTCTCCCGACACCGCATTGCGCGACATCAGCGAGTTGGTGGGTCTCGGGGTGATGACCCGCAACCCCGCCGGAGGGCGCAGCACCAGCTATTCCCTCCTCGCGGACGGAGAAGAACTTTAGCCGGCTTCTGCCCCCCTGGTTCCTATCCCCCCATCGCCATCGTGGCATCGGCCAGGCAGACCAGCTCCCCCCGCTGGTTGGTCCCCCTGACCCGGCAATCCACCAGCTTGCGCCCGTCCTCCTCCCGCTTGCCCGTCACCTCCCCCTCGAACACCACCGTGTCTCCCGACCGGAAGGGCGTGATGGCCCGCATCAGCAGCGACCCTCCGTCGTAGAACGCCCGCAGCGGAAAATTCCGCTCCAGCATCTGGTCCACGTAGGACATCGTGGCCGGCCCGGCGTTTACCATCCCGCCAAAGATGTTCTGCCTGGCAAACTCCTCGTCAGTATGAATGTTGCTCTCGCTGGGCTTCCCCGCCAGCCGGAATTCGTTCTTCCGGTTGATTACCTCCTGGCTCTCGGTAATCGCCAGGGATGCCAGGCTGTCCCCCTCCGACACCCCGTCAAACGTCAGGAACGCAGCCGGTGCCGGAACGTCCTGTTGCGCCGGCGCCGGATCGGTTTCCGGTTCCGGCCGCTCCTGCGGGACCGCCCTCTGCCCCCCGGCGTAGTGGAAAATGCAGGTGTAGTCGTACTCCGCCACCCGCGCCCCGTCCTGGTTGTCGCACTCCACCCGGAAGGTCACAAACCTGCTCCCCCGGCGCTCGTACTTCTCCAGCACCCTCCGGTTCCCCGTGATGGTGTCCCCCGCCCGCACCGGAGCGAACCAGCGGGCCTCGCACTTGGCGAAGGGCGTCTGCCGCCGGGCCGTCTTCGACTGTTCCAGCGCCACGAACCCGCTGTTGTCGGCGATATCGTCCCGCAGCAGCGGAGCGTAGCTCAACGCCATGGTCGGCATCGCCGCCGCCGCTCCCTGAAACTCCGGGTTGGCCCCCTCCGCCGGATCGTCCCCCTCCGGTCGGAAGCGGGGGTCCGGGTTTTGCGACCGGACGGCGTACTCCGCGATATTCTCCGCCGTTATCTCGACGACGGTGGGACGCCCGGTCTGTCCCGGCTCCACCGCATCGTACTCCCACAGTCTCTCTTGCTGTTCCAGCATCGTTGCTCCTTATCCTGTCCCGGCTGCATCCCGTCCCGACCGCAGCCGCCGGAATGGCAATTGCGGGTATGCGCCCCCGCCGGACCCCCTCAAAAGTCCGGCATCTGACCGATGGCGCTGCGGATGGTCGCCACGAAGCTGCCTGACCGCTCGTACTCCACCTGCCACAGCTTCTCCGCCTCCTTGGGCATATCCCGCGCCGCAATCTGGAAAAACCCCGGCTTCCCCCGGGCCCCGACGAACAGGATGCCTCCCGCGATGGGAAGGGTCAGCAGCGCGCTCACCGGCAGCACCGGCATGATGAATATCCCCAGCAATGCCATCGCCGTCCCCAGGGCCAGCATCGGATGGTTGGCCCGGCGCACCAGGTCAACCGAAACCACCCGGTGGTACGGAATCTCCAGGAGATATCCCCGGCTCGGCCCCTGGGGCGGGTCCAGCCTCAGCAGCCGGTAGTTGGTGGCGTAAAACGACCCGAAGGTGCTGAGCAGCCGCTCCGAAGACGACAGGTGGCCGTGAATGTTGGGGCGGTTTTGCCCCGTGAAGATGGGTTCTTGCTGGCTGTTGGGTTGTTCCATCGAACCCCAAAACACCCGGGCTATCGGCTGACCCGGCGTGCCTGGCTAGTATGCCCAAACCTTCCCCGCCTGACAAGGCGGCCTCCCGCCTCGGCGGCTGACTCCCCACTTGTCACCCGCCGCACCCTGACCCATAATGGGGCAACTTTGCCGCACCCGCGGCACCCGCCAGACCCTCACCAACCCGCCGGAACGTGGCCTTCCCGCCCCGGCCCGCGGAGTACCCGGAGGAAGCTATGGTCAAAGTAGGATTCGTCGGACTCG
The DNA here is from genome assembly GCA_951812535.1 of uncultured Dehalococcoidia bacterium. GTDB lineage: Bacteria > Chloroflexota > Dehalococcoidia > Lucifugimonadales > UBA3495 > CATOSK01. The sequence goes on from CATOSK010000006.1 coordinate 649,442, forward strand.
GAACCATGGGCGCCAGCATGGCTTACAACTGCCTGCAGGGCGGCAACGAGATGGTCGTCCACGACCTGCGCCGGGAATCGGCCACCCGCCACCTCGAGTCCGGCGCAGTTTGGGCCGACACCCCCCGCGAGGTCGCCGAGGCCAGCGATGTCGTCTTCACCTCCCTCCCCGGCCCGGTGGAAATCGAGGCCGTGGCCCTGGGCGAATCCGGCTTGATGGAAGGTCTCCAGGCCGGCAAGACCTACTTCGACCTCAGCACCAACTCCCCCACCACCATCCGCCGCATCCACCAGATCATGGGCGCCCGCGGCATCAACGTTCTGGATGCCCCCGTCAGCGGCGGGCCTCGCGGCGCGGCTTCCCGCAACCTCGCCATCTGGGTGGGAGGAGACAAGGAACTCTTCGACCGCTACAAGCCCGTCCTCGACGCCATCGGCGACAAGGCCTACTACGTCGGACCCATCGGCTGCGGCGCAGTCGCCAAGCTCGTCCACAACTGCGCCGGATACATCATCCAGACCGCCCTGGCCGAGGTCTTCACCATGGGCGTCAAGGCCGGTGTCGAACCCCTGGCCCTCTGGCAGGCCGTCCGCCGCGGAGCCCAGGGCCGTCGCGGGACCTTCGAGGGACTCGCCGAGCATCTCCTCCCCGGCAACTTCGATCCCCCGGACTTCGCTCTCCGGCTGGCCCGCAAGGATGTGGACCTCGCCGTGGGCGTGGGCCGCGAGTTCGACGTTCCCATGAAGCTCGCCAACGTCACCCTCGCTGAGATGACCGAGGCCATGAACCGGGGCTGGGATGGCCGCGACTCCCGGGTCGCCATGCTCTTGCAGGAAGAACGCGCCGGCGTCGAGGTCCGCGTCGACCCCGAAATCCTCCGCCAGACCCTCGAAGCCGAGCGCAACGCCCAGTAGCCGCCTCCTACTTTCCCGGCATTGCAGAACTTCCCCTTTGATGGGGGAAGGGCTTGCCTCCGCGTAGGCGGGGGTTAGGATGGGGGTGTGGCAGGAGTGGCTTCAGGATAGTTTCCTAGCCAATCACCGCCCCCGCCAGCTTCTCCATCTCTCCCAGCGATTCATCCCGGGCATCAGTGGGCAGGGCGACCGTCACCCGGTCCGCACCCGCCGACTCCAGCCGTCCAATCAGGTCCGCGTCCGCCGGAACGTTGCACACCATCAGCCGGATGGATCGCGGGTCCCTCCCCGCCGTCTCGGCCAGTTCGTCCAGGGTGGCGCGGCCCTGCCTCACCTGCTCCTCGTCGACCCGCACCGGCATCCAGCCGTCTCCCCACTCCACCACCCGCTTGAAGACGTTGGCTGCAAACCCTCCCAGGTACACCGGCGGATGGGGGTCCTGCACCGGCTTGGGCGAGCACCTGACGGCGGGAAAGTCCACGAAGCGGCCGTGAAACTCCGCCTCTTCCTCCGTCCAGAGACGCTTCATCGCCAGGATATGCTCCCGGGTCTGCCCCCAGCGGTGCCGGAAGTCCCCGCCCAGGATCTCCGTCTCCTCCTGCAGCCAGCCAGCCCCGATCCCGAACAGGAACCTGCCGTTGGAAATCCGGTCCAGCGTGGCGATCTGCTTGGCGTGCAGCAGGGGATGGTGCTCGGGGACCAGGCTGATGGCGGTGCCCAGCTTGATGGTGCTGGTCGCCGCCGATGCACTTGCCAGGGCAATTAACGGGTCCCCGATATCGCCCATCGAAGGCGGGATGGAACCGTCCCGGGTGCCGCCGTAGCGCGAGGTGGTGTTGACTGGCAGGATGGGATGTTCCGGCAGCCAGAAGGACTCAAACCCCAGCTCCTCCGCCCGCTTCACCAACTCGGCCGGGTCCAGCGAGTTGGACGACATCCTCGCCGTGATTCCAATATCCATGGTCGCACCTCCTCGGGTTTCTTTTGCAGGTTATTTTGAAAGTTCTTCCGCGGGTTCGATACTACCATTCCTGCCATGCCGGGTCGATGCAGGCTGCCCCGAGAATCCAACCCCCGCTTCGAGCCTGCCCCCGCGTAGGCGGGGGCGGGGACCCAGACCCCGGTAAAACCTACCCTCAGGAACGCCAACCGGAGCAAACCCTTCCCCTCCCCCGTCATCCCCGCCACGGAGCCGCCCAGCACTCTTGGACAAGCTTGCGCCCGCGTAGGTGGGTGTTACCTGTGAAGAGCGCGAAAGCGGCGACCCTTTAATCCAGGGGGTTTGGGGGATGCATCCCCCAACGTAACCCCAGCTCCCCCGCAGAACCCTGCCCCACAGTATCCCGAGTCCCCGTCCACCGTAAGTTTGACCAAACCAGCCCTCGTCCAATCACCCGGTCACGCAATCGCCCTTCCCGCGTAGCTCAGGGGCATCGCATCCGAAAAACACCACCATGCAGATGCCGCAGCTTGACATCCATCTGTGCTGTTATCAACTATTGTGTTAAGCAGCATCATGCTCACCCAGGGGGTTTGGGGGACGCTTCCCCCAACGTAACCCCAGCTCCCCCGCAGGACCTTCCCGCGCCGTATTCCCCTGACCGTCCACCGTAAGTCTGACCAAACTGGCCCTCGTCCAGTCGCCCTGTCACGCACCGGCATCGCTATTCCCAAACCGCGTTTTAGACAGTAGACTTGGAAACCATGTTCGGCCTTCCCCTCATCCCCATTACCCCCGTTCCCTTTGAATAGGTAGGCCGGAGCCAATGGGTAGAACGACGCTCCTCCTCTGGCTGCTGCCCTTCCACCTGAAGGCATCCTGGGCATCCCTGGTCATCACCTTCATCGGTGTCCTGGCCGCGGCCACCCTGATGGCCGTCGGCGCAGTCTACTCCCGGGGGCTGGCGGAGGGCGGTCTCCAGCACGCCCTGGCCTCCGCTTCCCAGGGCGTCCTCAACATCCGGCTCACCGTCCAGAACCGCCCCGTCGGCGGGGCCGACTACGACAGCCTGCGCTCCCTCGTCGAAGAAACCATCAACGGCCACGTTTCCTACCTCGTCCGCGACCTCCAGAGGCTCGGCCGGGGCCAGCCCGACCTGCCCCTGGTCATCAACCCGGACTCGGACAACCCCACCGTCCCGGGCCCGGTTGGCCGTCCCTTCTTCCTCACCGAGTTCCAGGAAAACACCCGTTTGATTGATGGCAAGTGGCCCTCCTCAGATCCGGTGTTCCGTGACAACGGAGTCGAGATGGAGGCCGTAATCGGCCCAGCCGTCTCCTCCGTCATGAACCTGCCTGTGGGTTCCAAAGTCCAGTTGGCCCCCTTCTACAATGACCTCTCCGAGGGGGTCTACCTCAATATCGTCGGCATAGCGGAACCCGTCGATACCCTGGCCGAATACTGGATGGGCTCGGCCCTGTACTTCAATGTCCAGAACTACGGCGACAACCCTTTGATCCCCTTCTACGTCACCGAAAGGGCCTTCTTCGACGGCATGGGCGCCCGCTATCCCTGGCTGGTTGGCGACTACGAGTGGTTCATCTTCGTCGACACCGGCGTCATTACCGTGGACAACGTCCAGGCAAGCAGGGATGCCCTGAACGGGCTGGAAGGGGACATCAACAAGCAGATCCCCCGCTCCACCGTCCTCACCCTGCTGGAAAACAGCCGCGGGACCGGGTTGCTCGCCACCTACCAGCGCGACCTGACCCTGGCCCGTGTCCCCGTGTTCCTGTTCCTGTCCCTGGTCTCCCTGGTCGTGCTGTATTTCCTGACTGTGGTGGTCGGCCTCCTGGCGCAGACCCGCAGCGATGAGGCCAGCCGTCTCCGCAGCCGCGGCGCTGCTCCCTTCCAGGTGGCCGGACTGCTTATGCTGGGACAGGGCGTCGCCGTGCTGGCCGCCCTGGTCCTGGCTCCCTTCCTGGCTATGGTGGTGGCCCGCCAGTGGCTTCTTGGCACCATCAATCCCCTTGGGGCAGACGGCGGCGGGATTCCCGTCGGACTGTCCTGGGATATGTTCGCCCTGGCCGCCGGCGCCGGTTTGCTCAGTGCCGCGGTCCTCCTCGTTTCCAACGTCGGTCTGGCCCGGATGGAGATACTGGAGTTCCTGCGTGCCCGCGCCCGTCCTCCGGCCGTCCCCCTTTTGCACCGCTACTATGTCGATGTCCTTGCCGTCGGCGTCCTCGGCTTTCTCCTCTGGCAGGCCCAGGGGCAGGGTGGCCTGGTGGGAAGGGCATTGTCCGGCACCGGGGTCGAACTGGACCCTGTCCTGCTCCTCGGTCCGGCGGTTGCCCTCCTCGCGGCCGCCTTCATCCTGCTCCGGGTGTTGCCTCCGCTGGTCCGGTTCCTGGCGTGGCTCTCCGGGCTGGCCGCCCCTTCCTGGGTCACCTTCTCCCTGGTCCGCATGGCCCGGGCTCCCCTCTCCTACGGCTCTCTGGCCGTCCTGGTAATGCTGGCCGCTGCCCTGGGAGTGTTCGGCGCGGCCTTCCAGTCCACCCTCTCCCGCAGCCAGCAGGAACAGGCCCTGTTCCGCAGCGGTGGAGACCTCGTCCTCACCGGGTTCACCCTCGCCGGGTCCCAGCGGGAGGCCCGCACGCGTGAGCTGGCTTCTATCCCCGGGGTGACTGCCGTCAGCCCCTTGTTCCGCGACTCCGTGCGTGCCGTCGAGGGGTCCGTTGGCCCGTCGCTGACCCTACTCGGCGTCGAGTCGTTGACCATGCCCCACGCCGGATGGTTCCGCGGCGATTTCTCCAGCGAAAGCGAGACCCTGTCCGAGCTGTTGGTCCCCCTGCGGGGAGGCTCCGCCGCCCTCACCGGGACTGGTTGGGAGGTGGCCTCCGGAATACCCGTGCCGGAAAACACCCGCCGCATCGGCGTTTGGGTCAACGCGGACAACATGGAGGCCCAGGGACTGGCCCAGGCGTACAAGCTCTGGGGCCGTGTCGAGGGCGCTGACGGGCATCACCGCAACCTCGACATGGGCGAACTGCCCATCGGCCGCAGCCGGGTCTCAGGATGGTTCTTCATGGAAGCCGAGGTCCCCGAGGACTCGGTCCTCACCCATCCGGTCACCCTCCAGGCCTTGATGATAACCGGGCCCACGGTTTCCCGGATGCCTCCCGGCAGCATCGATGTCGATGACGTCACCGCCCTGCCCAATCTGACGGCGCGGCCTCGGCCGGAACGGATCATCGAGAGTTTCGAGGGCCCCCAGCGGTGGGTGGCCTTCCCCCACGCCGGCGATGAGCCGGACCAGGTGCTGGTGTCCGACGGCGCGGCCCGCTCCGGTTCCGCCGGGCTCCGGTTCGCCTGGATCGAAGCCCTGGGCGGCGCGGCCCGCGGCATCCTGGCGCCCCCCGGCCCCTATCCCCTTCCTGCCGTCGGCGGGCCCGGTTTCCAGCGGGGCCAGTTGGTGCGGGTCCACATCGGCCGCACCCTCGTGCCGCTGGTAATCAGCGGCACCACCGACTTCTTTCCCACCATAACCACCACCTCCCGCCGCTTCCTCATCGTCTCCCTGGAAGACTTCAACACCTACCTCCACCGCGCCACCGGAAACCGCCAGAGGCCCGGCGAGTTCTGGGTCGGCGTCGACGACAACGCAGACCGGGGCGCGGTCATTGCGTCCCTCCGCGAAGCCCTCCCCCGCACCGCCCGGATCCAGGACCGCGACCTCCATGTTGATGCCGCACGCCGCGACCCATTGTCGGGAGGCGGCTGGAACGGCCTTACTTTCTTGAGCATCTCCGCGCTGGCCCTGGTCGTGGCCGTTGCCCTGGGCGCCCACGCCGTGGTCGCAGTCAATAATTCCCGGGTTGATCTCACCGTCACCAGGGCTTTGGGATTTTCCCAGGCGCAGATGTGGCTGTCCTTGATGCTGGAAAGGATCGTGGTTACCGTGGTGGGGCTGGCGTCTGGAGGAGCAGTCGGATATCTGTTAGCCCGCTGGACCCTGAGCTTCCTGGACACAACCCCTACCGGACGCGACATAATTCCCCCGGTGGTGTTCACCCAGCAACCGGCAATCATCCTGGTGACGGTCGCTGCACTGTCCGTGGCCGCTGTGCTGGCCGTAGTTGTGGCGGCCGGTTCGGCCGCGCGGCTGCGGCCCTCTGATATACTGCGGAACTCCGAATGATGCCGGGTGCCCTGGTGAATGAATCGAAGGAAACCAACAAGAGCATAAGTATTTTGTGCCCGCCAGCAGCCCCTTCTTCCGTGCCGAAACCCCAATGGCTCTCCGTTCGGCATTCCGGTACAGCGTTCCCAAAAACCCTGGTGGGGGTCGAGCTTCCCACGGCCCGGCCAACGGGGTTTTCCGGCCAACTGGGTCTCAAGGTACAGGTCCCGCAGCAACACTGGTGTTTTAAGTGTCCCTCCTTCACCTTGCATACATAATCGCCCGCAAGCGGTTGGCCGCTCACTGGCAGTTGGAAATGGTGCTGCTGTTGGGCATTCTCCTGGCTGTTGCCCTGCTGGCCAGCAGCGTGGTCTTCTCCGACCTTCTGGCCGAAGCGGCCCTGCGGCGTTCCCTGCAGGAGGCGACTCCCGAGGAAGCCAATATCTGGGTGCGGGTCTTCAACGATCTGGACGACCCCGGGGCCCAGGGTAGGACTCCCCGTTATGAGTCCAGCATTCGATTCGTCGATACGCGGGTCGTTCCCCGGTTGGAGGGCGTGACCGCCAGCAGCATCCGCCTGTTCGAGACCGCCACCTTTTATTTTTCGGGGCATCCCCAGCTCGAGCTGGCGGACGAATTGAGACCACGGGGGAAGATACAGCACACCACGGCCCTGGGCGACCCGGAACGGACGGAGCTCCTGGAAGGGCGCTGGCCAGGGGCCCAGCCATCCCCGGAGGGGCGGTTGGAAGTCGTCGTAGAAGCTTTGGGCTCGGACCTGCTGGAACTGGGAGTGGGAGACGTCTTGACGGTGCTGCCCGCCACCGGAAGGGATGCTGCATCCTCCCTTGATGTCGAGATAACCGGCATCTTCCGGCGGTTGGATCCCGGCGGGGAATTCTGGACGGGCCTGGACAGGGACTTCAGCTACAGCAACGAGCGGTGGACTATCGTCCCGCTCTTTGCCGACGAGTATGCCCTGCAGCAGCAGGTCGGCGCCGTCTTCGCCGGGACTCACACCAACACCACATGGGTATTCCACCTGGACCGGACCGGACTGGAAGCGTCGCGGGTGGAAGATCTCCAGCGGCAGCTTCGGCTCATTCGGGCCGACGTCGCCGCGAACCTGCACAACGGGGGAGCGACCATCAAGCTCGACCGGGTGCTTGACGCGTATTCGGAGCAATTGCTGCTGGCGCGGATTCCGCTGTTCCTCATGGTTTTCCTGGTAACCGGCATCCTGGCCTACTACCTGGCCCTGGTGGCGAGTTTGACCATCCGCTCCAGAGGAGCGGAGATCGCCATGCTCCGCAGCAGGGGTTCAACCACCTGGCAGATTGGCGTGCTCGTGCTGGTGGAGGGAGTCTTGCTGGCAGTGCCGGCAGTGATAGTGGGGACACTGATTTCCCCGGCGGTCGCCAAGGTGTTGGGGGGACTGTTCTTTCACGTGGAGGCCGACCTGGGTTTCGGGGTCACGTTGGGGGCCTTCCTGCTGGGGCTGGCGGGAGCCGCCTTGGCGGTGGCAGTCCTGACCCTGTCGACCCTGGTAGCCGCCCGGCGGGGGATAGTGGAGTTCCGGCAGGGAGGGGCCCGGCCGGGCACTGCTCCCTTCTTTCAGCGGTACTACCTGGACGTTCTGCTCCTGCTGATTATCGGACTTGTCTGGTGGCAGACCCAGGCGCGGGGGTCGTTCCTGGTGCGGGCCACCGGCGAGCAGGACCTTTCAGTTGACTATTCTCTCCTCCTGGGACCGGTGCTGGGGCTGCTGGCGCTGGGCCTGGTGGTGCTCCGCTTCTTCCCCATTGTCGTGGGGCTGCTGGCCCGGAGCATGGAGGTGATCGGGCCGGTCTGGCTGGTGCAGGGACTGCGCCGGGTGTCCCGGGACCCGGTTACCCCGGGAAGCCTGGTGATCCTGCTGATGCTGGCCACTGCATTGGGAGTAATTGGAAGCGCCTTCAGCGCGACCCTGGACCGGAGCCAGAGGGACCGGGCGCACTACGAGGCTGGAGCCGACCTCTGGGTCCAGCACAACGGCAGCGTGGTCTCCAGTGCGAGCCTGGGATTGCCGGACTTGCTGGTTTCCAGGGGTCTGGTCCAGTCCGCCGCCGAGGGACGCCGGGTCAATGCGCGGCCCCTCACCGAAGGGTTCACCACCACCCGCGCCACGGCGTTGGCCATCGAGGCCGACAGATTCCCAGATGCCGCGTGGTACCGGAACGACTTCTCCGAACAACGGGAGCTGCCGGAACTGATGGAGGCCATAACGCCCGCCGACCCGACATTCGGCGATGACGGTATACGCCTCCCCCAGGATGCCACCGGGCTGTCGGTGTGGGCGCACCCGGACCGTCCCCGGGCCAGGTTGTCCCTGTCGGCGCGCATACGGGATGACGTGGGCCAGTACATTGACGTGGAATTGGGTGTTCTCGATGAACGAGGATGGCAGAAGCTGGAAGCGCCAATCGAACCGCCCAGCCTGACTGCGGCCCAGAGGCGGCTGTCCGCCTCTCCTTCCGTTACCTTGAAACCGCCCTTTACGTTGTTGTCCCTGCACATTTCCGGGCGACGGGGGACGGCGGGGGCCGGGTCCATTTTCCTCGACAATCTCTCCGCCCTGACGCCCTCCGGGGAAGTGCCCCTTGATTCGTTCCAAACTGGGGAGGGATGGCAGCCCGTGGCCGACCTGGTGCGGCCGGGGCTGCAGAGCGTTGACCTGAGCCGGTCGGTAATCAGGGACGGGTCGGAAGCTTCAACCCGGTTCAGTTGGTCTCCCGGCGGCACCGGCCTGCTGGGGATCAGGTACGGCGCTCCCGCCGAGCCCCTGCCCGCCATCGTAAGCCCCGGGATGCTGGAGGCGGCGCAAGCCCGGGTGGGCGACGAAATTTCCCTGGGCGCGTCCACCTTCGCCATCCCGATCAGGGTGGAGGCCGTGGCGGACTTTTTCCCAACGCTGGACCCCCAGGAGCATCCCTTCGTGGTCGCTGACCTGGGAGGGTTCCTGCACTACGCCAACCGGCACAACCGCAGGGTCGTTGCCGGCCCCAACGAACTATGGGCCGATTTCGGGCCTCCGTCCGCGGGAGAGGCCGCAGGAGGGGATGGCATCCAACTGTCCCCCGGGGACGCCCCGGCGGAAGCTATCTACGCCGCCCTCGCGGACCAGGGCTACCGGGTGCAGGATGCCCGGGAGTCGCGGGTCCTGGTCCAGGAGCGGGCCGGGCAGCCGCTGACCAATGCCAGCTGGGGCGGCCTCCTCGTGTTGATGTTCCTTGCCCTGGTCCTGGCCAGCGCTTCCGGAGTGGTCCTTTTCTCCTACACCGATACCAGGGAACGGCAGACCGAGTTTGCCCTCCTGAGGACCATCGGCTCATCGCGTCGCCAGGTCAACGGCGTCGTGTGGTTCAGTCTTTTCCTGGTGGTTGCCTGCGGAATCGGGCTGGGAACCTGGGCCGGTCAGCAGATCGGGGCCAGCATTCTTCCCATTCTCGAAATCGGAGAGGGGGGCACCCGGGTGACCCCTCCCATGGTCCTTGAAACCAACTGGGCCACCCTCGCGGGGGCGTACCTGCTGCTGGCGATGGTGACTGCGGGCACCGTGGGGTGGCTGGCGTGGCTGACCGCCCGCATGGAGGTCCACCAGGTCCTCCGGGCCGGAGAGGCCGTGAAGTAGAGGGCAATCGAAGGCGCGGCGCAGCTCTCCGCAGTTGCAGGTGATATTATGGGCCGGCGGCCCTCGCTGGGTTCCCGGGTTATCAAACCGGGGTTATCAAGCAGAAAGGGCCCAGCAGAAAGTGAACGGAAGGAAGACGGGTTGGTAAATTCTCAATCTTCAAATTTGCAATCTTCGCGAGAGACTGTCAACGGAGATGCAGCGTTCGACGGTACGAGGGAAGGCGAGGCCTATATCCAGTGCCGGGACCTGTTCAAGATCTTCAAGCCCGCCGACCTCGAGGTGGTGGCGCTTAGGGGCGTCGACCTGGACGTGGCCGCCGGGGAACTGATGGCCATCGTGGGGGCCAGCGGCAGCGGCAAGTCCACGCTACTCAACATCCTTGCCGGACTGGAAAGCCCCTCGGCCGGACAGGTCTACGTCGGCGGCCGTGACCTCCTCGACATCACCGACCGGGACCTCGTCCAATACCGCCGCTCCGAGGTGGGGTTCGTCTGGCAGGCCACGGCCCGCAATCTCGTCCCCTACCTCACTGTCCAGGAAAACATCGAACTCCCCCAGGCCATTGCCGGAGTGAACCGGCGGGAGCGGCGCGTCCGCGCCCAGGAATTGCTCCAGGCGATGCACATGGAGGACAAGGCCCGCCGGTTGCCCAACCAGTTGTCCGGTGGTGAGCAGCAGCGCGCTGCCATCGGAGTGGGCCTGGCCAACCGCCCACCGCTCCTGCTGGCCGACGAACCAACCGGCGAACTGGACACCCAGATGGCCATCGAGGTTTTCCAGATGCTGGGCCAGATGAACCGGGTCTTCGGCGTCACGGTGGTCATCGTCACGCACTACCCGGGGGTAGCCCAATACGTGGACCGCGTCGTCCACATTCGGGACGGACGCATCAGCTCGGAAAGCTATCTGCAGTCCACCTTCCAGCGGTCCGGGGTCAGCTCGGAGCACGAGTTCCTGGTGGTGGACCGGGCGGGACGGCTGCAGCTTCCCCAGGAGTGCATCGCCGAGCTTCAACTCAGCGGGCTGGCCCTGGCTGAGGTTGAAGAGGACCGGGTTATAATCACCAAGGCCCCGCTCCTGCCCCGTGATTCCGTGGACCATCCCCGGCCGGAAACGGCAAGCCCTGCCCGCAGACCGGAATTTTCCCGCCCTGCCGACTAGACGGAGGGTAACCCCATCAGCGCCGCACCGGAGACGTTATGACCCAACACCAGCCGGCAACGGCATCTTTCTCCAGGCCCGCCGGGGACCTGGATGGAGCTGTATCCCGCTCCCCGCAAACGCCGGAAGTGATAGCAACAGAGGCGGTCACCCGGGTTTTCGGGACCGGCTCCAATGCGGTCACGGCCGTCGACGGCGTCACCATCACCGTGTCCGCCGGTGAGTTCCTCGCCCTGGTGGGACGTTCCGGCTCCGGCAAGACCACTCTCATGAACCTGATGGCAGGACTGGACCAGCCAACCGCTGGGACCGTGACCTTCCAGGGACGGGACCTGGGCAGCCTTTCCGAGAAGCAGCTGGTCGAACTGCGCCGCCATGGCATCGGGTTCATCTTCCAGTCCTTCGGATTGATACCCCTGCTGTCGGCCTACGAGAACGTGGAGCTCCCTCTGCACATCAGCGGGGTGTCGTGGCGGGAGCGGCGCCGGAGGGCACTGGAAACGCTGGAACTCGTTGGCCTGGGGCCGCGTTCCAAGCACCGCCCCTACGAGCTGTCCGGCGGAGAGCAGCAGCGGGTGGCCATAGCCCGCGCGCTGGTCACCGGCCCGGACGTGCTGTTTGCGGATGAGCCGACAGGAGAGCTGGATACGGTGACGGCCATCTCCATCTCCACCATCCTGCGGGACATCACCCGGCAGCGGGACGTAACGGTGATTGTTGCCACCCACGACCTGACCCTCTCGTCCATGTGCGACCGTGTGCTGGAGATGGCCGACGGGAGTGTTACAGCGGCCTAGCCGGGGCGCCCCTTCCTGATCCCGGCTGGGACTGCCCCTGGCGTGTCCGGTGGTCCGGAGGCCGGCGGTTGTTCCTGGGATGAAAAACCCCCCGCGCAAGGCGGGGGGTTATTGTTGCCGGATTATTGGCAGGAGCGGGAGGATTCGAACCCCCGACCACTGGTTTTGGAGACCAGCGCTCTGGCCAGACTGAGCTACGCTCCTGCGTGGTGAAATAATGTTACCCTAATCTCAGGGATTTGGTAAAGAGGGACAATTTCGGGGTAGGGTTCCGCTTTAGGTGGTGCAACTCTACGGCAACGGGGGTCTGGATTCCCTTGCTCTGAAGCCGCCGCTTTCGCTCCCGATTGAGGTAACTTGGCTAAGAGAGCTGGGCGGCTCGGCGGGAAAGACGGAATAGAAGGAAGCGGGCAGGGAGTGAAACCACCTAAATTGCAACGTTGCCCACTCTTAAGGAAATTTCAAAACTCCGGTAGCCCCGGAAGGCCCAACGAATCCGGTCTGCCGTGTGAATGAATCCGTATTCGCAGTTTATACTCCTGAGGAACTCGCTGCCGACCTGGAGGCGTATCACCCCACCGGACGGCCCGGCATCCCCCAGGGCGATGCTCGGGGCCGTCTGTGCGAAGTTCGTCCCCAAGATCAGGTACAACCTCCAACTCTTGGAACGCCTACGAAGGTAGCCGCAGGCTCAGGGAAGCCTGTGGGCTCGGGAACGAGGTTCCGCTCGAGAGGGCTTCAGCCGTTCAAGGAGATGAGCGCTTTGCGACCGTACGCGTCGTCTGCTATCATGCCCCCGATTTGGACCGGACGCCCCCGTGGGCGGCTGCGTGAACGCCAAGATGCCGAATGCCCCTGGGGCATTCCGAATTGGTCACCCAACGAATTGCCGACCTCAACCTGCCTTCGTCAGCGTTGTTGCATGAAGAGCGTGAAAGATGAACATCGCCGGCATTATCCTCTTGGCGCTTGCCATCCTCGTCAGCGGCGCAATTGCCAATACGGCCCACGCGCAATCCCCGCCGCTGTCTCTGCCGACCGACCTCGCCGCGGCCAGAGGCGCGGAGCCGGGAACCTTTCAACTGACCTGGAGCATCGTTGACGAAGCGCCCTTCTACCACATAGGGTGGGTCGCGATGCCCAACGTGCGCTCCGTAGTTGCCGCCGACCGGCCCTGGCACGAAGCGTTCCGGACCGTTGCCATTGAGAATAACGGCCAGTCTGGTCACAAGGTGACCCACCTCGTGCCGGGTGTGGAGTACCGTTTCGTTATCGGGACCTCCCAGGACCGTTTCACCCATCCGCGTGAATGGTCGGCATGGACCCCAGCGCTGGCCCTGAACGCCGGTCCGTCCGTGTGCCCTGATGGACAAGACACCCCCGCCGACCGGGACGCCACCCTCTCCCAGCTGACGCGGAACGCCCTGGAGTTTGACTACGCCGTCGGAAAGCACGGCGGCAGGCTGACCTATACCACCATCGGCGGACCGCTCACCTTCAACCTGGCAATTGCCACCGATTCCTCGTCGTCCGCCGTGCTGGGCCATCTTTTCGAGGGCCTCACCCAAACCTCCTGGCTGACCAACCGCGTGGAGCCGTCGCTGGCCGAGTCCTGGCAACATTCCGGCGACGGCCTGACCTGGACCTTCTACCTGCGGGACGACGTTCGATGGCACGACGGGACGCCATTCTCAGCCCATGACGTGGAATTCACCTTCAATCGCATCCTCTACAACGACGACATTCCCGCCAGCAGCCGGTCGGTGTTCACTTTCCGGGTTCCGGGCGACGCGGGCGGCGAATCCCGGACGGCGCAAATGACGGTGACCGCCCTGGATAACCATACCGTTCAATTCGTCCTCCCAACACCGTTCGCTCCCTTCCTGCGTTCCATGGGAACCCCAATCTACCCCAGGCACATATTGGAACCCCGGGTGGACGACGGCACGTTTGCCGACACCTGGGGTATAGACGCCGACCCCACCACGGTAATCGGCACCGGCCCTTTCACCATTGCCAGGTACGTGCCCGACCAGGGCATTGCGTTGCAACGCAATGCCGACTACTGGCTCAAAGACGCCGACGGCAGCCCCCTGCCCTATCTGGACCTGATCGTCCAGGTCATCGTCCCCGACCTGGCCGCCGAGCTGGCGGCCTTCCGCGCCGGACAAGCCGACCTGCACGGCGTAACAGGCCCGGAATACGCCGAACTATACCCACTCCAGCAGGCCGAAAACTTCACCATACATCGGCGCGGGCCCACTTTTGGCTCCACTTTCCTGGCTTTCAACATGAACCCGGGTCTGAATCCCGATACCGGCGAACCCTTCCTCGCCCCGGAAAAGCTCAACTGGTTCAGCAACCTTCAATTCCGACAGGCCGTGGCCCACAGCATCGATAAAGAGGCCATCATCAACGACGTGCTGCATGGGCTCGGTTATCCCCAGTGGGCATCGGTGAGCCCCGCCGCCGGCGACTTCCACAACCCGGATGTCCGCCGCTACGAATACGACGTTGACCGGGCCAATTCCATCCTGGATGATCTGGGCTGGGTGGATACCGACGAAGACGGCGTCCGGGAAGATTCCAACGGAAACCCCATTACATTCAATCTCACCACCAATACCGGCAACACCCAGCGTCAGAAGGTGGGGGCGATTATCCATCGCGGCCTCCAGGACATCGGCATCGGCGCCGCCTACCGATTCTCCGAGTTCGGGGGCCTGGTCCGGCAGTTGACCTCTACCTACGACTGGGAATCGATGGTCATCGGCTTCAGCGGCACTTCCGAACCACACATCAGCATCGACCTGTGGCACAGCAGCGGCAACTTTCACTTGTGGCATCCCAACCAGACCAGGCCTGCCACGGATTGGGAAGCCGCAATAGACGACCTTTATACCAGAGGCAGCCAGGAATTGGACCACGGCCGGCGGGTGGAGCTCTACCACGAAGCCCAGGCTATCGCCGCCGAAAACGTCCCGGTCATCTACACCGCGCGCCCCGAACGGATTGCCGCAGTTCGCAACGTGTTCGGCAACACCACCGCCACCCTGTACGGTCTCTGGGACATCCGCTACCTCTACCGGACCGACTAGCACAGGCGCGGCGGCCGAATGTCTATGGACCGAATGCTCAAAGATTGAGCCGTATGAACTGGTCGGGTGAACCAGTAAAATGGCAAGCCGGATTCCTCATGCTGGCCGACCGGATTCGTCGGGCCTTTAGGAGCAACCCGAGTTTCGCAATTTTCTACTCTTTCGCTTAGCTGGCTCGATGCGCCGTGGGGGTGCTACTGTCCCGACCGGGCTGGCCCCGTGAATCTGGGTTCCCCAGCTCGTTCGTATATCCCCCATCGAATCAATGATAAATCGGACCTGGCACTCCCCTGGGCAAAAAGGAACGTTTGATGGCAACGCCCGCAAATTACCAGGCCGGACCCTCGGTGACCTTCATCGAGGCTGTTCGGGAATGTTTTAAGAAGTACGGCGATTTTTCCGGCCGCGCCCCCCGGCCCGAGTACTGGTGGTGGTTGGTGGGCTACGTCATCGCCGGTTCGATTCTGGCTACCATCGACACCTTTATCGTGTCGCTGTTAGACCAGGAAGATGCCTTCAGCCCCCTATACCTGGTTTTTGGCCTGGCGATGCTTCTGCCCAGCCTGGCCGTCACCTCCCGGCGTTTGCATGATATCGGCAGGTCGGGTTGGTGGCTGCTGGTGTGGATCGGGATCACGTCCATCGGGTGGATTCCATTCGCGCTGGGCCTGACCGCCTTCGCCCTGGGCCTGCTGGATGAATGGTCTGAGACCAACGTCGAGTTCGTTCCCGTGATCCTCGGCGGATTCCTTACCCTCGTCGTGCAGGTTTCCGTGTTTATCTGGATGGTCCTCTGGCTGACCCGCCAGGGGGAGGCGGGACCCAACAGCTACGGGCCCTCCCCCCGGCCGGCAGCGGCTGTCGTTCCATCCGCTCCGGTTGAACCCGACGACCCCCCTCCCTCGGCGGAGGATCCCGGCGGGACCGCGCCTGTTGAGGAGGAATCCGCGCCTCCGGTTGCCGCCGGACCGGATGCTGCCGATAACGGGCACGAGGAAACCGGGTCGGAAACCGCGTCAACCAACCCGGAGGCGGAAGCCGTCGAATCGCCCGATGTCGAGGATCCGGGTTCCGGAGAACCCGCCGCGCCGCCAGGGGAAGCGGAACGGCAAAACCGGGATCTGTAAGTAAGACCCTCGGCGTCCCCGGTCAGCGATACATGGGCTTGAAGAAGCTGTGGAGGAAGTTGCGGTTGTGGGCCCAGGAGTGGGCGCGCTTGACCACGCCGTCCGGGATTTTCTCACCCCGCTTGTGCGTTATCCGCATGGACTCGTAGCTGCTCAGCTCCGGTGGTGCGTCAGCCGTGAAGATAATCTCGCACTCCTGGGACTCGATGTACAGCTTCAGGGCCTCGTACCCGGTGACCCGGCGGTTGGGGGTCTGGTAGATGTAGAGTTCGGTGCTGCCGATCAGTTCGTCGACATGATCGTTGCCGTTGCCCCGTCCGCCGCCCTGCCTCAGCTGACGGCGGTTGTAACCGTAGTCCCCCAGGTTTCGGTTGATCATCCTCCGGTCTCCTTGAGGTGGTTGGGCCGGTCAGGGATAAAGGGCCCACCCAACCCGGTCCGTCTCGGCCCGGTAGAAGTGGCCGTCGGTGGAGGTGACGAAAATGGTGGACAGGCCGGGTCCGCCGAAGCAGCAGTTAGTGGGCCGGTTGCAGGAGATGGGGTGCGTCTCCAGGACCCGTCCGGCGGGAGAGAACACGTACAGCATGGGTCCGGGCCCGCCCAGTTCCCATCCTGCGGTAGCGACAATGTTTCCGTCGGCGTCCAGGCACATTCCGTCGATGCCCCGGTGGACGGCGCTGGCGTCCCGTCCGAAAGCGTGGAGCATGTCGTAGGGGCCCAGGCTCCCGTCGTCGTTGATCGGATAGGCCCGCAGTTCCCGGTCCAGGTCGAGACGTTCGCTGTTGCTTTCCGCGACGTAGAGGGTCTTGCCGTCGGGAGAGACCAGGATCCCGTTCGGCATGGTGGTGTCGAAGGTGACCCGGGTGGTGGTGTAGGAGCCGTCGGGCTGGGGGTCGGCCCGAACGACCGAGCGGTTGTCCAGTTCCTCCACCTCGCTGGGGTCGATGTTGCCGGCGTTCCACGGGTTGGTGAACCAGATGCGCCCCTGGCGGTCCACGGCCAGGTCGTTGGGAGTGTTCAGTTTCTGGCCGTCCACCCGGTCGGCAACGGTCGTGGTGGAGCCGTCGGAGTTGAACCGGACGATGGCCCTGCCGCCCGAGCAGCAGCCGTAGAGGTTGCCCCGGGTGTCATGGGCCAGGCCGTTGGTGTGGTTGGTGCCCTCCCGGCTCGTCGTGATCCCGCTACCGGCGGGATCGTATTTCATGATCCGGCTGGTGGGAATGTGGGTGAAGCAGATGGCTTCACCGTCCCAGACGGGGCCCTCGCTGACACCGCCATAGGGCTTGGTGACCAACTGGAACTTCCAACTCATCGCAAGCTCCTTTTCGGGTTGGACGAAGGGACAACGCTGGATGTGGGGCGGGGCCGATTATAGCAGGGGGCATTGGGGCGGACAACTTGGAACGGAAGGAGGAAATTGCAAAACTCCCTTCTTGCGTCTTCGGGAGCTTACGTTTACCGGGTGTTCCGGTTTGTGTAAAGGGGGTAGTCTGACTTGGGGGCTGTCCGTTGGAGGCCATGTCGCTGTTGTGTTGCCGGACGGCCCTGGGCGGCGTGAGCTGCTTCGGAGTGAAGCACGGCTAGTACCGCTTGGCCACGACCGGTATCAGCTCATTGTTCACCGGGTCCACGGCAAGCAGGGCGTCTTCCAGGGTGATTACCCCCAGCAGGCTGGGTTCTCCCTCCTCGGCGAATATCACTGTGGTGATGAACTGCATGTCTTCCAGCCTGATGGTGGTCTGTCCTACATCCACCGTCTCCAGGCTGCCGTCGGCCAGCCTGGAGACGGCGGTTCTGTTGACCGGCACTCCCAGGGCCTGCAGAATTCCCCGGGGCAGGGCCGTGTAGGTGGACCCGGTGTCCACTTCCACCTCTACCATCTGGAAACTCCGGCCTTGCGGGTCTCCCACTTCTATCGTCGTGACAACTGTTCCCATTCCACACGGTACTGTGCCTGTAATTTGTTCCCCGGGCGGAAGTTTCTCAATTTTCTCAGAAGGTGTGACAAAGTGCGACATTTGGCGACATCCGGACATCCGAGGGTGGGGCCTGGGGTTTCCGGCCGCTCTCTTCGCGTCTTTGCCGTGCCAATCTCACGCCTTGTCGCGGAAACCTATGGGTTCTGTCGCGTTTTGTCATCCCAAATTGGGGAGGCGAGGGCCAGTGGCTGTGACCGAGACACGGCGTCCTCAGCAACAAGTCTTCGATGATGTTCGCGGTTGAATCCTGGCATCACCAACCTCATCCCAAATCGAGAGGGTTCTATTCGTCGGACAGCCCGGTTTAGTGGCTGAACCAGCGACGCACGATTCTATCCAGGCCTGTCTATCCAAGCCTGGTTCGGCGGATTCAGGAACAATGGAAGCCATCATGGTCGCAGAGGAATTGCGGGTTTAGGAAGTAGCAAGCGTCAGTAACCGGCGTGGGGCGTTCCCAGGAGCCGGGGCGTTGACGCAGGCGGATGGCTGGGCGAAAATGCTACAATTTCGCGGCGGGCATCGCGGGCAAAGGGCATTTTTCGTTGCATCTCGGGAGTGGAGACTCTCAAGTGTCCAATATGTTCCGGGAATTCGTTGAAGCCATCGTGCTGGCCCTGGTGGTGTTCGTGGCCATCCAGACCAGCATCCAGAACTTCAAGGTGGAGGGTTCGAGCATGCATCCCACCCTCGAGGGTGGGCACTACCTGCTGGTGAACAAGCTGGTCTACTTCCGGGTGGACCCGGAGCGGTGGTCCCGCATCGTCCCCTTCTGGGTGGTGGAAGATTCAGAGCGGGCATTTTCGGCCAACCAGCCGGAGCGGGGAGAGGTTGTGGTGTTCAACTTTCCCCGGGACCGGAGCCGCGATTTCGTCAAGCGGGTCATCGGGGTTCCCGGGGATGTGGTGAAGATCAATGAAGGAGCCGTTTCCGTCAATGACCGAGCCCTCCACGAACCCTACATTACATCCCACGACAAGGTGAGCATGGACCCGGTGCTGCTGAGACAGGGCGAATATTTCGTCCTGGGGGACAACCGGGCCGGCAGCAACGATTCGCGGAACTGGGGGCCGGTGCCGGAGGAGAACATCCTGGGGCAGGTCTGGATGGTCTACTGGCCGCCTTCCAACTGGGGATTGCTCCAGTAAAAGGCGGGAACCGGGGCGATGGGAAAAGAAGCAGGGACGCTCATGGCGTCCCTGTCTGCTGTCCTGGGCAGGCCCAGCCCCGGCAGGCTACTCCTCTTCGGCCTCTTTAGGCTCGGCGGGAGGCTTTTCCGGTCCCACCAGGATGTCGTCGCCGTCCACCCGGACCTCGAAGGTGCGGAGGGGTTCATCCGCCGGCGGCGTTATAACCGCGCCGGTGACCACACTGAAGAGAGCGCCGTGCAGGGGGCAGATGACTTCGTCGCCGTCCAGGTCTCCCTCGGACAATGAGGCGTAGGAATGGGTGCAAATGTCGTCGATGGCGTAGACCTGCCCATCGACGTTGCACAGCAATATCTGGTCTTCCCCGACCTCCACCGGCTTCATGTCGCCGGGGGAGACTTCCCCAACCGTTGCTACCTTGACGAATTGCCCCTCTGCCATGTGCGCTCCTCCGAGAAGAGTTGAGATTGTTTTGGATGAGATTGCCTGTTAACGGATCGGCTCCCGCCGACCGGCAACATTATAGAGCACACCGGTTGGGGCGGGAAGGCGTTCCGGCTTGGTGGCGGCCCCAAGACCGGAATGATAGGATTATTCCGGTGATTGTCCGCCCGGCCCCCGGGGCCCGAAGCGGAGAGGGCGAGCGGCGGAAGGGGCTGCGGTTCAGAAAGACGCCGGTTTCCCGTAGAGGTCATGCCCAGGGCGGCAACGGAGCGCGCAAGGAGCCTTAGACAAGTTGCCCAACTTGGCGACGGAGCGAGCGGCCCTTAGAAGGAAAGATTATGGAACTGAAGACGGTGCTGCACCCGGCCCACGTGGCGATGGGGGCACGGATGGTCCCCTTCGGCGGGTGGGACATGCCGGTCCAGTACGCGGGAATTCTCTCGGAAGTACGGGCCGTCCGGACCGCCGTGGGGATGTTCGACGTTTCCCACATGGGACGGGTGTACATCAGCGGGCTGTTCGCCGCGCCTTTCCTGGATTGGGTGCTCACCGGGTCGGCCACGGACCTCCGGCGGGGGCGGGCCAGGTACTGCTTCATTTGCAACGAAGCGGGCGGCGTCATCGATGACACCATTTTTTACCGCCTGGACGAGACCAGGTTTCTTCTGATTCCCAACGCCGGCAACCGGGAAGAGGTGCTGGCCTGGTTCAACAGCAAGGTTGAGGAGAGGTTCCCCGGCCGGGTGACCCTGGATGACCAGACCATGGCAACTGGCCTGATTGCAGTCCAGGGCCCCGGGGCCGCCGCCATGCTGGATAGCTTGACAGGCCAGGATGGAAACCTGTTTTCGACCCTCCGCCCCTTTTCCCACCGGAGCAGGTCGGTGGACGGAATAAAGGTAACGGCCGGGCGCACGGGCTACACCGGCGAGGATGGCTTCGAGATGGTCGTGGCGTCCGAGGACACGGAACGTCTGTGGAAAACCCTGGCCGAAGCCGGCGCGGTTCCCTGCGGGCTGGGGGCCAGGGATGTCCTCCGCCTCGAGGCGGCACTCCCCCTGCACGGCCACGAAATCGACCAATCCATCACCCCCGTTGAAGCGGGGCTGCAGAGGTTTGTTCGCCCCGAAGGCGAGTACGTCGGCGCCGAGGTGCTGCAGGGCCAGATCAGGGACGGCACCGGGCGCAAGCTGGTCGGATTCAAGCTCCCCGGCCGGAGCGCTCCCAGGGCGGATTATGAGGTCAGCGTCGCGGGGGAACCGGTGGGTTCCATCACCAGCGGCAGCTACTCTCCCACGCTTGACACCAGCATTGCTATGGGCTACGTTTTGGAGCGTTATTCGGCGGCGGGACAGGCGGTGGACATCGACATACGGGGACGCTCCACTGCCGCCGAGATAGTGGCCCTTCCCTTCTATTCCAGGCCCTCCAGCCAGTAATCCAGCTTCTTCAGACCACCGGACCAAGCGGCGCAGGCACACAGGAGATTTGGACAAATTGAACCCCGACGATCGCAGGTACACCAGGGAACACGAGTGGATTCAGGTGGAGGATGAAGCCTCGGGCCGCGCGCTGGTTGGCATCACCGAATACGCCCAGGACCAGCTGGGAGACGTGGTCTATTTCGACCTGCCCCAGGCCGGCGACACTCTGGGCGCCATGGCGAAGATGGGCGAGGTGGAGTCGGTGAAGGCGGTGTCGGACCTTTACAGTCCGGTGAGCGGCGAGGTTGTCGAGGTCAACACCAGCCTCGTTGACCAGCCGGAGCTGGTCAACGAAGACCCGTTCAACCAGGGCTGGATCATGCGGATCACCATGAGCGAACCCTCGGAACTGGACGGTCTCATGAACGCCGCGGAGTACGACGAATACATCGGCGGCTTGTGATCCGGGACAACCTGGAGGCAAAGGTGTCCTCGAAGCTGTCCCGCCGTTTCCCCTACGCGCCCCGGGGTTTCTAGCCCCGGAAGAACCCTGCCAAAGGAGACCAGACTCCATGACCTCAAACGGTCATTTCCAGTCTCACTACATACCCAACACGGAACAGGAACAGGCCGAGATGCTCAAGACGCTCGGCCTGAACTCTGTTGACGACCTGTTCCAGGACATCCCGGAAGCCTTCCGCAACCCCCCGCTGGACCTTCCCGCCCCCATGGGCGAGCTGGAAGTCCAGCGCGACCTCGCCGCCCTGGCCGCCAAAAACCGCCCCCTGAGCAGCGGTCCGTCCTTCCTCGGCGCCGGCTCCTACCATCATTTTGTCCCATCAATTGTCAAAGCCCTAATCACCCGGGGGGAGTTTCTGACGGCCTACACTCCGTACCAGCCGGAGGTCAGCCAGGGGACGCTGCAGGTGATTTACGAGTTCCAGACGCTCATCGCCAACCTGTACGGCATGGAGGTGGCCAACGCGGGGATGTATGACGGGGCGACCAGCTTGGCGGAGGGGGTGTTGATGGCGTGCCGCGTGACCCGGCGTCCCAAGGTGGCCGTGCTGGATACCGTCTCGCCGTCCTACCTGCGGGTGATCCGAACCTACTGCCAGGCCCAGGGGATAGAAATCAGGACGGTGCGGCACTGGGAACCCGATGTGGACGAAGGGACAGCCTGCCTCGTAGTGCAGTATCCCAACTTCTACGGCACGATTGAGGATATGCCCATGCTGGCCGGCAGCGCCCACGGCGAAGGCGCGCTCCTGGTGGTTTCGGCGGACCCCCTGGCGATGGGGATGCTGAATCCGCCGGGAAACTGCGGGGCGGACATAGTAACGGGAGAGGGGCAAGCGTTGGGCATTCCCAGCAGCTTCGGCGGGCCATACGTGGGTCTTTTCACTTGCAAGCAGGAGTATATCCGGCAGATGCCCAGCCGGCTGGTGGGTAAGACAGTGGACAGCGAGGGCAGGACCGGCTACGTGCTGACGTTGCAGACGCGGGAGCAGCACATCCGGCGGGAGCGGGCTACCAGCAATATCTGCACCAACGAGGCGCTGTATGCCCTGGCCGCCACCATCTACCTGGCGGCGACCGGGAAGCAGGGGCTGCGGCAGGTGGCGGAGTTGTGCTACCAGAAGGCCCACTACGCCGCTTCCCAGATTGAGCAACTGCCCGGGTATGAGCTGCCCTTCAAGCGGGGATCGTTCTTCCAGGAGTTCGTGGTGCAGTGTCCGGCGGACCCGGGAGAGATTAACCGGCGGTTGCTGGAGCAGAACATCCTGGGGGGGTTGGATATCAGCGTCGCCCCCTACAGTGACCCGCTGCCGGAGCGGGTGGACAAGGGGATGCTCCTCTGCGTGACGGAAATGAATACAAAGGCTGACATCGACGCGTTAGTAACGGCGCTGGGGGAGTTTAGCCCATGAACAAGGGCGGGAATCGCAACACCGAGCAGCTCCTGATGGAGCGGAGCGTTCCGGGGCGAGTGGGAACCGTCATCCCAGTCTCGGATGTTCCTGAACAGCCGATGCCGGATGCGTCCCTGCTGCGGACGGACCTGGACCTGCCGGAGGTGTCTGAGCCGGAGGTGGTGCAGTATTTCACCAACCTGAGCCAGCTCAACTTCTCCATCGACACCCAGTTCTATCCGCTGGGCAGCTGCACGATGAAGTACAACCCCAAGGTGAACGACGAGATGGCGTTCCTGCCCGGTTTCGCCAATATCCATCCAATGCAGCCGGAGGAGGCGTCGCAGGGAGCGTTGGAGCTGCTGCACCGGCTGCAGGGGTTCCTCGCGGAAGTGACGGGCATGGCGGGGGTGAGCCTGGCTACGCTGGCCGGGGCCCACGGGGAGCTGGCCGGGGTCCTGATGATGCGGGCGTACCATCGCGCCCGGGGAGAGGCGCACCGGACGAAGATGGCAATACCGGACAGCGCCCACGGGACGAATCCAGCTTCGGCGGCGATGGCGGGGTTCGACGTGGTGACGCTCCCTTCGGATGCGAACGGGAATACCGACCTGGATGCTCTCCACGAACTGGCCGGTCCCGACCTGGCGGGGGTAATGATCACCCTTCCCAGCACGCTTGGGTTGTTTGACCAGGATATTGTCGAGGTGTGCCGGATCGTGCATGAAGCCGGGGGGCTGGTCTATGGCGACGGGGCGAACATGAACGCCCTGCTGGGACGGGCCAAGCTGGGAGAGCTGGGTTTCGACGTCGCCCACCTGAACCTGCACAAGACCTTCAGCACCCCCCACGGCGGCGGCGGGCCCGGAGCCGGTCCTGTGTGCTGCGCCGATTCGCTCACTCCCTTTCTCGCAGCGCCGATGGTGGACAGGTCGGACGACGGGATGTTCCACCTAGTGCACCCGGAGAGCACCATCGGGAAGATAAGCGCCTTCCACGGGAACTTCGGCGTCCTGGCCCGAGCCTACACCTACATCGTGACGCTGGGCGCGGCGGGGTTGAAGTCCATCAGCGGCAACGCCGTGCTGAACGCCAACTACATCCTGGATGCCCTGAAGGACATTTACTACCTGCCCTATGACAGGGGGTGCATGCACGAGGTGGTATTCTCGGCGGACTGGCAGAGGGAGAGGGGCGTGAGCGGGCTGGAGGTAGCCAAGCGCCTTCTCGACTATGGATTCCACGCTCCCACGATGTACTTCCCGTTGATCGTCCATGAGGCCTTGATGATCGAACCGACAGAGTCGGAGACCATGACGACGCTCGACGCCTTCATCGATACGATGCGGGTGATCGACCGGGAGGCATCGGAAGATCCTGACCTGGTAAGGAACGCCCCGCACACGACGCCTGTTTCCCGTTTGGACGAGGCGGGCGCGGCGCGGCGCCCCAACCTGCGGTGGCGGCGGCCAGGGTAGGGCACGGCAATCAGTCTAAAGGTCGCCGCTTTCGCTCGCACAAGTGAGGTAACTTGTCTAAGGCTCGTTAGGCGGCTCCTTGACAGGCGGGGGTGAATCGTGGAGATAACGTTAACGGCGGTTTTCCAGAAGGTTCCCAGCGGTTACATCGGATTCGTGGAAGAACTTCCCGGGGCCAACACACAGGGAGCGACCTTGGAAGAGGCACGTTCCAACCTGGAAGAGGCCATCGTCCTGGTTCTGGAAGCCAACCGGACAATCGAGGAAGAGCGGATACAGG
The DNA here is from genome assembly GCA_951812535.1 of uncultured Dehalococcoidia bacterium. Taxonomy (GTDB): domain Bacteria; phylum Chloroflexota; class Dehalococcoidia; order Lucifugimonadales; family UBA3495; genus CATOSK01. The sequence goes on from CATOSK010000006.1 coordinate 673,995, forward strand.
ACACCGACGTCATCCGGGAGCAGATGGTCATGTCCACTTAGATGACTCGGCGAGACCTGATCCGTCATCTCGAATCTCACGGATGTGAGTTCTTGAGAGAAGGCAGCAGGCACACGATCTACGTCAATCGGAACCGGAGAACCACGTCAGCCATACCACGACACAGGGAAATCGAGGAATTTCTCGTCCGGAGAATCTGCCGGGCTTTGGAAGTGCCGGGGCCGCGAAACCGCAATGGTGAGACTCGGACGTAATGCCGCAACCCCAGCCGTATGACACCTTCTTGCCGATAAATCATGGTCAGGGTTGAGAACCGGCGGTGGTTTCTCGGTTTACTGCTCCTCCTCGTCGTGGCGGCATGGGCGAGTTTGTGGCTATGGGGCAGGTCTCCCTACGGGCGGTTTCTGGACCATTCCCAACTGGCGGACGCAGGCGGGGCCGATATTGGTCTGCTGGCTTTTTTCGTCGCTGGGTGGACGCTGATGGTGTTCGCCATGATGCTGCCGACCAGCCTCCCGTTGATTGCCCTGTTCCATGCGATGGTGCGGGACCGCCCCGACTGGATGTTGCTGACTGCCCTTCTAATCGCCGGATATGTCGGGGTGTGGGCGTGGTTCGGGGTTGCGGCACACGTGGGAGACCTGCTGCTCCACTGGGCTGCTGACCGGAGCAACTGGCTGTCCGGGAACTCGTGGGTGCTGGGAGCCAGTATCCTTGGTTTGGCCGGGGCATACCAGTTTTCTTCCCTGAAGTACAAGTGCCTGGACCGGTGCCGTTCTCCGTGGAGTTTCATCCTGCGGCGGTGGAATGGGTCTGCGTACCGGATGCAGGCTCTGAGGCTGGGCATCCACCACGGGGTGTACTGCGCGGGGTGCTGCTGGCCTCTGATGGCGCTGATGTTCGTGATAGGCGCGGGCAGCATCGGTTGGATGTTGTTGCTGGGAACGGTGATGGCGGCTGAGAAGAACTTGCCCTGGGGACGGCGGCTGTCCCGTCCGGTTGGCGTGGGGTTGCTGGCCTGGGGAGTGGTGGTTGCGATCATCGGGTTGGAATTGTGGACTCTGCCCGTGCCATAAGGCAGGCGGAAGGCAGGGCGATGGGGAACGCTTCCCCCAGACCCTATTCATTGAAGAAAGAGATTGGGCAGGGGACTGGTTTATGAGTTACCGGCTGGAAGGGAGAATCCTGGAGGTCTGCAACTGCGAAGTGCTGTGTCCCTGCTGGATCGGAGAAGACCCGGACAATGGGACGTGCGATTCGGTCCTGGCATACCATTTCGACCGTGGTCAAATCGAGGGTGTGGATGTTTCCAGTCTGACACTGGCATTGATCGCACATATCCCGGGGAACGTGTTGAAGGGTGGGTTCCGGGTGGTGGCGGTGGTGGATGACCGGGCCACGGACGAGCAGGAGGAGCGCATCCTCAAGGCGTGGCGGGGTGAGTTGGGTGGCCCAATGGGGGATCTGTCCAGGCTGATCGGAGAGGTCCTGTCCGTGGAACGGGCTCCGATTGAATTTTCCGTCGAGCAGGGGGAGGGGAGGCTGAGGATCGGGGAGGCCGTGTCGGCGGAGGTGGAGCCGTACCGGGGGCGGAGCGGGGAGGTGACCACCCTCAACGAGAGCATCTTTTCCACCATCCCGGGCAGTCCGGCCTATGTTGCCAGGGCAACGCGGTGGCAGGCGCGGAATGCGCTCCTGGGGTGGGACATCGATCTGAAAAACCACAACGCGATCCAGGGGTCGTTTCGGTTCGAGGGATAAACAACTCACGGACTGAACTGTTCCCCTCCGGGGCTGATACTCCCCCGGGAAAGCCGGGCCCGCGGGTCACGGTTTAATCCGCCTGTGCCGCCCGCGATGTCGTGGCCCCGGTTCTGTACCCTGTGCGTGGTGGCCAGGATAACCCCTCGAATCGTCGTTGGCCTCGTCGTTGCGGCCATAGGACCATCAGGGTGGCCTTAAAGTGTTAGAATCCGGGGGTATAAGCCAGGAGCGGAGGTGAAGCCATGCCCTTCGGCGGAAATGACTGGTTAGCCCTGAATGAAGAACCCACCCTGGAGCCGGAAAGTCCCATCTGTGATCCGCACCATCACTTCTGGGACCGGCGTCCGGCCAGCATCCCCTACCAGCGCTACTTGATCCACGAACTGATGGGTGACATCGGCAGCGGCCACAACGTCCGCAGCACGGTGTTCGTCGAGGCCAGGTCCATGTACCGGGCGGCGGGTCCGGCCGAAATGCGCCCGGTGGGCGAGGTGGAATTCGTCAACGGGCTGGCGGCCGCAGGAGCTAGCGGAATTTATGGGCCGAGCCGCCCGGCATCAGCCATCGTGGGCCATGCCGACTTGAAGCTGGGCGATGACGTGGTGGGGGTGCTGGAGGCCCTGCAGGCGGCGGCAGGGCGGTTCAGAGGAATCCGGCACAACGTGACCTGGAGCCCCGATCCGACACTGGAGAATCGCGAGACCGAAGGCATCATGGCCAACGAGACGTTCCGGGCCGGGGCGAGGGTGCTGGCGCGCATGGGGTTGTCGCTGGACACGATGCTCTCCTTCCCGCAGCTCCCGGAACTTGCGGACTTTGCCAGGGCCGTACCTGACCTGCCGATAATCCTGAACCACCTGGGCGGTGTGAGCCGGACGGGGATCTACGCTGGCCGCGACGACGAAGTCATCCCCCAGTGGCGGGAAGGGATAGCGGCGGTGGCCGCCTGTCCCAACGTGGTTTGCAAGGTGGGAGGCATGGGAATGCCCCGGTGGGGATTCGGCTGGTGGCAACGGGAAACGCCGATAGGGTCGGAGGAGCTGGCGGATGCAATGGCCCCCTGGATGAACTACGCCATCGAGCAGTTCGGTCCCGACCGGTGCATGTTCGAGAGCAACTTCCCCCCGGACAAGGTGTCGTTCTCGTATAACGTGATGTACAACGCCTTCAAGCGGTTGTCCCAAAACTACTCGGCTTCGGAGCGGGCCGATATGCTCCACGACACGGCGGCCAGGGTGTACCGTATCGAGGCCTGAACCAACGGTTTCCCACCCGGGCTTGCCTGACCAACAAACTGCCCAGGAGCGGAGGCCACTGCGGCCGGACTCCCGGGCGGTTTACGTTCCTGGGACCTGGTTGGCGAGGGGTACGGCAACAGTTATTCGGGGTTCATCGCTGGTGGCGCGGGTGGTGTGGCCCTGGCCGGTGAGGTCCTCGACCAGCATGACCGCGCCTGCCCCGAACCGGCGGTGCGTACCGTCTCCGATGCCAATTTCTCCTTCCCCCGACAGCGTGATGATGTAGTTGCGCTGGGACTCGGTGTGCCAGTCGCTGAATGTGCCTGGCTCGCTGACCCGGAAGCGCAGGCTGGTGATGGAGGTGAGGGATGGCAGGAGCGGGTGTCCTTCCATCTCCACATCCTCAAAGTGGGACTGGCCATCTTCGCCGGTATAGATCCTGGTTATCTGCATTACCTGTCCTCCCCTACCCTAGCTTTCCCTTTTGTCCCAGCCCGCCCCCGCGTTGCGGGGGTTGGGCAGACCTGGGAATCGTACTCCCGGGTAGACCGGGTAATCAACCCGCGGTCGAACGCTCCCAGCTGACAGCGATTGGATCCAAAGACGCAACGAAACGACTCTTGACGCCATATTTGATCCGAGTTACGTCGTAGCTTTTTCATTAGATGATTTTTTGCGTATTGCGAAATGTAATTGCCCAACCTATACTCCGAACCGGCGTTTTAGCGAAAGACTTTCACGGATTCATCAGGAGGTTTTATGAGGCCGAAGATTACATCCGTTGTATGGGTGCTGGGACTAGCTATCCTGGCGGCGGGTTTGGTGACGGCTTGCGGTGGAGCGGATGCACCCCCGGCCACCGCTTCACCCCCGGCCGCACCGGCTATGCCAGCCGCCACGGTGATGCCGGCGGCCCCCGCCGCACCAGCGGCCCCAGCTGCGGTTCCTGCCGCTTCCAGTTCGGCGGCTCCGGCGGCTCCCGCAGCTCCGCAGGCGACCACCGCGCCGGCCGCCCCGACAGCAGTGCCGACTCCGACACCGCTGCCCAAGGGAACCACTTCTGCGCGGGACATGATTACGCTGGCCATACCGGAAGAGCCGCAGAACATGAACTCGCTGTGGGCCATCGGGGGCGGGCTGTACCAGTCCATCACGCGGGCGAGCCTGGTGGACCCGCTGACGTGGCAGTCGGGGGATGACCTGCGGATCGTTCCCACCACCGCGACCACCGGATGGGAGCAGGTGGCCCCGGACCGGTGGAGGTTCAAGCTGCGGGAGGGGGTGAAGTTCCACAACGGGGAGCCGTTCAATGCGGCGGCGACCATCCCCAGCCTGAACTACACGGGCAACGAGGCCAACGCGACGTCCAGCTTCGTGTACACGGGCAGTTTCAGCGCGGAGGAGGTGGACGAGTTCACGGTGGACATCGTCTGCGCCATCGCGTGTCCCATCTTCCCCAACACGGCGTTCTTCGTGAGCTTCGAAGCGCCGGAGTGGCTGGCCAACACGCCGGAGGAGGAAGTGTCCCGCCAGAGCGTAAGCATCGGGCCGTACAGGCTGGTAAGCTGGGAGCCGGGGATATCGGTGGTGCATGAAGCCTATGACAACTACGTGCCCGTAGATGATCACTTCGAGTTCCAGAAGCCGCTGATCCGCAACGCCGAGTGGGTCTGGCGGGGGGAGTCGGCGGTCTTGACGGCGATGGTCCAGACCGGGGAAGCCGACATTGCCTGGGACGTGGGAGTTGAGGCGCTGGACACCCTGCCCAGGGAACAGATCCGCACCGGAACATCGGCGGAAATCGAGGGGTTCAAGCTGGACACGGTCTGGCATCCGGAGTTAAAGAAGAAAGAGGTGCGGCAGGCCATTGTCCACGCCATCAACTGCCAGGAAATGGTCGACACCCTGTTCGGCGGCTTCCCCAAGTGCCGGGGGAACATGATCTGGCCGGGCATCATTGGGGCGACGGAGCGCAACACCGCCCCCTACGAGTACGATCCGGACCTGGCCCGGCAACTCCTGGCCGAGGCGGGCTACAACCCGGATAACAAGATGACGATCATGGGCCGGGCCACCCGCATACCCAAGAACGTGGAAGTCTACGAGGCGATGCAAGGGTACCTCACCGATGTGGGGATGAACGTGGACATCCTGGTGGCGGAACCGTCGGTGCGCCGGGCAATGAACCGCTGCTTCTTCGGGAAGGCGGTGCAGGAGTTGATGATCGCCGACGGGAGGGACCCGCAGGTTCAGGTGCCAACCACGGCCGACTTCGAGGCGGCGCTGGCCAAGGGCGGTGCGGACTGCCCTAGGGCGGAGATCAGCGCTGGACAGCCGTCCAACGAGACGCTGGACTTCGGGCGGCAGGTGCGGAACTCGATGAGCTGCACCTACATCTCGTCCGGGATTTGCGATCCCAGTCCCGGGGGAATCCAGAGCAAGATTGCTCCCGCCCTGGCCGCATCCGGAGAGGAACGGGTGAGGCTGATGGAAGAACTGGCCGACATCCTGCACGACGAAGTGCTGTATCTGCCCCTGTTCGACCTTGTGATTTTCTTCGGGCTGGACCCGAAACTGAACTGGGAGGCGCGGCTGGACCCGGTGGTCCGGGTGAGCTCGATGTGGTTCAGTCCGTAGAATAACCCCGGTGGGGCCGGGCCACACCCTTCCCGATGGGAACGCGAAAGCCCCCGCGCCCGTGCAGGCGCGGGGGCTTTCGCGTTTTGTCCCCGGGTTGACGGCGGGAGGAGGTTTGCCGAACAATGGCTTGAAACAATTCCGGGGTCTCCGCTTTCCCCCTGCCTGCCCAGGAGCCGTCTGGCCCACCGGGTTATTGCGGTGACTTGCCCAAAGCTCGCTGGGCGCCTCCGGGATGAACGGCAGGCAGTCTCCTGGGGCGGCCCGCGGTAATCCAAATCGTGAAGGTGTAGTATGCCCCGAAATAAGAGAATCTACGTTGGGACCCACGATGGAGTTTGCGCGGTCGTAAGCCACGACGGCGGCGATTCGTGGGAATTGGGACCGGTAACCTTTCTTCCTCATGCAGCGGCGCGATTGTCGGCGAGCCGGGTGAACCCGTTGCTGGCTTACCTGGCGGCATACGAGGCGGGTGTCTACCGGACTGCCGACGGAGGCTTGTCCTGGCAGAAGCTGGAATCGTACCCGACGCCCTATGCCCACAGCGTACTGGCCCATCCCACCGAGGGGGATTCGGTCCTCGTGGGGAGCGAACCGGCAACGGTGTTCCGTTCGCGGGACGGCGGGGATACGTGGGAGGAGCTGGAGGGATTCCAAGCCGTTCCAGAGGCGTCGGAGTGGGGGTTCCATTCTCCGACGAGGGACTCCCATGTGCGGGATCTGCGAGTGGCGGCGGGGAATGCCAACCTACTGTTTGCCGGGATTGAGGTGGGCGGGATGGTGTGTTCGCAGGATGGGGGCGGCAGCTGGCGGCAATTGCCCGGGCTGGACCCGGACATTCACTGCATCAACCTAGCCGAGGGGATGCCGGGGCGCGTTTACGTGGCGACGGCCAGCACTCCGTACCGGTCCGATGACGGAGGATCAAGGTGGGAGATGATCAACAACGGCATCGACCGGCGGTACACCCTGCATATCGCGTCGGCGCCGGATGGTCCCAACGTGGTGCTGGTGACGGTTTCGGAGAATGCCCGGCGGGGCAATCCCAAGTTCTACCGCTCCACAGACGGCGGCGAGAGTTGGAACATGGTGGAAGGGCTTGGGCAAGGAGAGAGTCCCACCGAGATGGTGGTGGCATTTGACTGGGACCCTGCAGAGGCTGGGACAGTTTACGCAGGCACCGACGGCGGGGACCTGTTCCAGAGCCGGGACGACGGCAGGACCTGGGAGGAACTGCCAGTGCGGCTGGGCACGGTGGCAGTGGGTGCGCTGGCGGCGGGAACCGGGTAGGAGACCGGCAATCCGCCGGTAGTTGCGCTGAGATGGACAAAGGAACAGGAGCGCGGGGTTAATCCCGCGCCCCTGTTCCTTGCATGATCCTGAGTCATGTGCCCAGGTTGATGTCTTGGGCAGTCAAGCGGAATCCTGGCGTTTTAGGCGTCCTCACCGGAAGCGCCGCCGAACTGGACCTGGAGCTGTCGCGCCCGCTTGGCATCGGCCTTGGGGACGGTGATGGTCAGGACGCCGTGACTGTACCGTGGCTCCACCTTGTCCGGGTCGACGGCGTCGGGGAGCCGGAGGGCGCGGTGGAAGGAACCGGAGCGGCGCTCTCGCATGAGAAATGCGCCCTCGCCCCCCAGGTGCTCCTCGGCGGTGCTGCCCTTGATGGTGAGGACATTGTCCTCGATTGAGACCTGGATGTCCTCGGGTTTCACGCCGGGCATGGAGGCGCGTATGACGGTGTCGTCGCCCTGGCGCACGACGTCGAGGGGGACGGCCCACGCTTCGATCTCCGGCCTGCTTTCCGCTGGTACATCGGGAGCGTCGCCGAACCGGCGCCACATGCGGTCCATGGTATCCTGCATCTGCCTGAGGTCCTGAAAGGGGTTCCATCGCTGCATCATGGTGATTCCTCCATTATGTTCGAGTTGGCAGCCAGTCGATAGGCG
>CATOSK010000007.1 GCA_951812535.1 uncultured Dehalococcoidia bacterium
GAAGGAGTAGTACCGGACGCCCGGGAAGGGGACCCGGTATTCCATGTACCCGGGTCGAGGCTGGGTCGCCGGCTGGTGCCGGCAGGCCTCTTCAAGGAATTGCTCGACTTCCTGGGCAAGGGTGTTTTCGAGGGTGTCTTCAGGTGTTTCGCCGGTAACGCCGGGGACCTGGCTGCGGTCAAGAAGTTCAACTGTCGCCACGGTGCCACCTCCTGGTGATCAACATGGTGTAAGTATAGGAGTTGATATAATTTGTGTCAAGTATATTTACCATAAATATCACTAAAGGGATATTGTATTGGCAGGTCTTTATCCCGCTGTATAATCATCCATACGTTTAACTAGGGATGCAGGTAGGTGGAGCAGTGACGCAGCCCCGGGGAATTTACTTGATAAGCGTTGTGGCAAAGACGCTGGACATGCATCCGCAGACTCTGCGGAAGTACGAACGGGCGGGGTTCATCGAGCCCCTGCGTATGGGCAGCCTGAGAACCTATTCGGACGAAGACGTGGCCCGGCTGCGGCTAATCAAGCACTTCGTCGAGGACATAGGGCTTAACCTGGCCGGCGTGGAGCTGGCGCTTCACCTGACCAGCGAATTGCTGGAGGTGCGGAAGGGCCTGTCCGGTGGGCGGGCGCCGGGGCAGGTGGCGGAGTCGATAAAGCGGATAGATGGGATGCTGGCAACCCTGGGGGTGCGGGTAGTATCCCGTCCGAAGCGGGAGGAACGGCAGACGCTTCCCGAGCCGGGCGAAGGCTGGTTCAAGGTGAATCCGGGGGAGGCGTTGGAGTTCGACTCCGGTCAGGGCCGGGTCTCGTTCACCGCAGAGTAGACCGCTGCCGGACCGCGTCAGATAAGGTCCGTATTAAATCGAAAAGGGGCGTACTGCAAACGTGCGCCCCTTTCGTATGGTACCGGTCTGCCCTGTGGCCTACCTTCCGACGGCCCGGATGATGCTGTCAACCAGTTCCGGGCCGGGGGTGATGGAGCCGTCGTCCACCCCGTGCATCGCCTCGACGATGGCGTCATTGAAGGGGGTTTCCACCCCGGCTTCCCGGCCCTTGGAGCAGATCAGCCCGTTCATGAGGTCTATCTCGAACGGCGTCCCTTGTGCACGTCCTGGGCCATTGAAGCCAGCCAGTTGACCCGGCCTCCCGACTGGGACATAAAGTCGTCCAGCTCCTCGAAGACGTCGCCCTTGTCGGCGTCGGCCCACATGGCGGCGGGCTTGCCGTTGATTGCGACGACATCCAGTCCCTGGGCCAGACCCACCTGGGCAGCCTCCTTGCAGAGGTGGATGCGGATGGAGCGGCAGCGGGGGTCGGAGGCCATGTTCTGGGAGCCGAGGGTGGACATGGCGGATATGGCGTTGCCCATCCCGTTCTGGCACAGCTTGGCCCACCGCTCCCCCCAGAGGTTGTCGGTGGCATAGGCGGCATCGATGCAGTCCATCTTGCCGGCGATGTTCTCGGCCCGCTCGGTGATTGCGCCGTTCTGCTCGCCGATACGGAAGACAGTGTGACCGTGGTCCCGCCCCGGGGCTCCGCCGCGGTTGACGTGACCCGGCTCCCACAGGGCGACCTCGATGTGGGAAGCGATGCAGCCCAACTCCCGGTCGTTGCCTACGATGGCGCCGATGACCGGATCGTTCCAGCAGTTCTGGAGGGAGATGAAGAAGCCGTCGGGCTTGACGTAGCGCTTGATGAAGTGGGTGGCCCATTCGGTGTCGTAGGACTTCATGGAGATGAAGGCGTAGTCGAAGGGCTCGGTGATCCCCTGGGCGTCGGTCAGGTGCATGGCATTGACCGGGACGGTGAAGTCGCCCTGGCTGCCGCTGGCCCGCAGCCCATCCCGGCGCATGGTCTCGACGTGCTCGGGCCACATGTCGATGATGGTCACGTCCTCGTCTTCCCTGGCGAGGTAGGCGGCAGTGTAGCTGCCCAAAGCTCCGGCGCCCATGATTGCGATGCGGTCACCCATGTCGGTTCCTCCTGATTTGGTGGCGGTTGCTTACCGGGAGACTGGCCCGGTATGGGGAATGTTCGGAATATGGCATTGGCCTGAGGCGTTTGTCAAACGGGATCCTTGGGCCATCCTGAGCGGTATGGTGGGAACCCGGGAAGCCTACCCTGCTACCTCCGGCATTTCCACCAGCCGGGCGCTGTTGACGTGGGGGAGGCTGCGGATTTCTGCCATGACCGCCGGGGGGACGGGGTCGTCGAGGCCAAGCACCATCATGGCCATTCCCCGGGGGCTGAGGCGGGCCACCTTCATGTAGCTGATGTTGATGTTGTGCTGACCCGTGACCGTTCCCACGGATCCGACCGAGCCGGGCTGGTCCCGGTTGTCCACGAACATAAGGTAGGGCACCGACGGGTCCAGGTCCACCGGGTAGTCGTTGACCCTGACGATGTGGGGTCCGTCGCGCAGGGAGGTGCCGGTGAGGGTGACGCCCTCCCGGTTGGTGTGCAGCGTGACGGTGATCAGGCTGGGGTACTCGGAGCTTTCCGCACTCTTCTGCTCGGTGATGCTCAGGCCCCGCCGCTGGGCCAGTACCGGGGCGTTGATGACGTTGACCTGCTCGGAGATTACCGGCGACAGCAGCCCCTCCAGGACCGAGGCGGTGAGGAAGGCGGTGTCGTGGTCGGCGACCTCCCCCTGGTAGCGGATGGTCACGCCGGCGAACTGCCCGTCGGCCAGGTTGGTGAGCAGGTTGCCGAGTATGTAGGCCACCGGCTTGAAGGGCGCCAGGACGGCCTGCGCCTCGGGCCGCAGGTTGGGAGCGTTGACGGTATTGGCCGCCGGGCGTCCGGCCAGGACGGCCAGGACCTGCTCCGCCGCCTCGATGGCGACCTCCCGCTGGGCTTCCTCGGTGGATGCTCCCAGGTGGGGAGTGGATATCACTTTCGGGTGTTGGGCCAGGGTCATGTCCGAGGGCGGTTCCTCCACAAACACGTCCAGGGCAGCGGAGCCCAGGGTGCCGGCTTCGAGAGCTTCCAGAAGGGCTTCCTCATCCACCAGTTCGCCGCGGGCCACGTTGATAAGGCGGGTGTCGGGGCCCATCAATCCCAACTCCCGCTTTCCGATGAGCTTGTTGGTGTTGGGGGTCAAAGGGGTGTGCAGGGTTATGAAGTCGGCACTGGACAGCAGCTCATCCAGGGGGACGAGGCGGGCACCGAACCGGGCGGCGAAGTCGGCGGACACGAAGGGGTCGTGGACCAGGATGCTCATTCCGAAGGCGCGGGCGCGGGTAGCCACCTCGGCGCCTACCCGTCCCAGACCAACGATCCCCAGTGTCTTTTCCCGCACCTCGATGCCCATGAAGGCGCTGCGCCGCCACTCGCCCTGGCGCATGGAGGAATGGGCCTGTGGAACGTTGCGGGCCAGGGCCAGCATCAGGGCCAGGGTGTGTTCGGCGGCGGCGACGGTGTTGCCGAGAGGGGCGTTGACAACTGGGATGCCGGCGCTGGTGGCGGCTTCCAGGTTGATATTGTCCACGCCGATTCCGGCCCGGGCGATAACCCGCAGGTCGCGTCCGGCACGAATGACCGCGGGGGTTACCTTGGTCTCGCTGCGTACCACCAGTGCCTGGTAGTCCTTGATGGTTTCGACCAGCTCTGATTCCTGCAAGCCCCGCTTCACGTCCACTTCAGCGGCGGTTCCAAGGAGTTCCAGGCCCTCGGGGGCGATTGCATCCGTAACCAATACTTTAGACATAAGACTCGATTAGACCTCGTTTGCGAAATGTACTATACGGGGGAGAGGGTGGCATCCGCGCCGGCGCTACGGCGTTGGCCGGGCGGCAACCGTAGATCTCTAAGATATAAAAGCCGGGGTTTATCCGCAACTTTTCGTGCTTCTCTTGACCCTGTCCTGCCCCGTCGGTAGGATGGGTTGCGGCCTACGGCCAACACCGTTATTGTATCCAGCTTTCCCGATTTTCAGTCAGGGGGTCCGGTATGGCGGTCGACTTCACCGAGGAAACAATCAACGTCGGGGGATGTGACTTGCAGTTGTTCAAGGGAGGGTCGGGAGACCCGCTGCTGGTTTTGCACGGGGCCGGCGGGAACCGGGGGCCTCTGAATTATGCCCAGGCCCTGGCGGAACATTACACCGTCTACCTGCCCTCCCATCCCGGTTTCGGGAAGTCCGGACGTCCGGACTGGATTGAGTCGGTAACGGACCTGGCATCCTTCTATACCTGGTTCCAGGAAGAACAGGGGTTGGAAGGGGTGCGCTGCATCGGCTTTTCCATGGGCGGCTGGATGGCCGCCGAGATGGCCGCGACCTGCCGGCACGCCTTTTCTAAAATGATGCTGGTGGGCGCTGCGGGGATCAAGCCCAGCCAGGGAGAGATAGCCGACATCTTCATCATTGCCCCGGCCCAGGTGGCCGGGTTGAGCTTCCATGATCCGGCCCAGGCCCCGGAGTACGATGAAATCTACGGCGGAACACCCACTCCGGAGCAGGCAGCCCTCGCTGAACGTGACCGGGAGATGGCGGTACGGGTCTGCTGGAAGCCTTACATGCACGATCCTCGTCTGCCATTGCTGCTGGAACGGGTCACCGTCCCGACCAGGGTGCTGTGGGGGCGCCAGGACAAGCTGGTCCCCCTGGAATGCGGGGAACAGTATCAGCAGGCCATCCGTGGCGCTGACCTGGTGGTCATCGACGACTGCGGTCACTCACCCCAAATCGAAAAGCCGCAGGAGTTCGTGGCGGCGGCATTGGAGTTCCTCGCGTAGGTTATTTGCGACTCCGTTGTGGATAAGGAGGTGCCCAAAATTCCTGCGGGCATTTAAGCCCGTTCCGCCAGCCTCTTGAGCGTTTCCAGGGCCTTGGGCCAGACCTCTTCGAAAAAGGCTTGGTACTCGGGAAGGACATCGATGTCCACGGCAAGTTCGGTGCGGTCTTCGGTGGAGGTCAGGGTGTAGTTTTCGAAGGCTGGCGCCCACGCCTTCACTTCTTCGCTTTCCGTATCGTCCACGCCATCCAGCACATAGCCGATGTGCTTCAGGGAAATGAAGTCCTCGGGCCGGTGGACCTCCACGACAGCCAGCATCCCATTCCGGTCCGGCGTCAGGAAGCGCACCATGCTTCCTTCGCTCCAGTCTCCTTCGGCGTAGGAGCCTTCCGCGAATACAGCCGTCCACTGCCGGTACGTGGCGTCGTCCAGCAGGACCTCCCAGACGGTCTCCTTCAGTGCCGCTATTCCAATTGAGAAGTGCATGAACTTACCCTACAGCGTGTCAAACCCGGCCCAGCCGGGCAGGACTGCGGCCTGCCGGACCCACGCCGCCAGTTGCTCCTCGTCGAGTTTCCCCTCGTAGACATCGATCCATCGCGAGTCCTTGTCCTTGCCGGCGCCGGGCGGCTCGGGACTCAGGGACGCTCCATTCAGGAAGGTCACCTTAACGTAACGGGTAAGAACGTGGTAGCTGGCGAACCAACCCTGCCCTTCGACGCCGTACCACGGCGAGTTCCACCTCACGGCTTTGCGCACGTTGGGGACGTTTCGCACGATGAGGTCGTCGATGCGGCGTCCGACTTCGCTCTTCCATCCTGGCATGGCCGCGATGTAGGCCTGCACGGGCGCGTCGCCGTCGGCCTTCGCGATCTGAGGGTTGCCCCCCGAGAGCAGCACTACCTCCCCGTCGGCTTTCCCGGGGGTCTTTGTGGATGTCTTCGTTGGTTTGCCGGACGACTTGCGGGCCATTGGGTTCGCTCCAAAACGAGCTTCGGGGTGCTGGTTTGGGTTGGGCGTATTCAAGAAGAGAGCCTTTTACGGGACCCCTTGATATCGCCTATCCTCCTTCCACACCTGGCTTTGTTAGGGCTATCCGCTTCGATCATGTCCTGGAAGTGTAGCATTTCGTTGCACCTCTGTATCGCTTTGCCTCATCCCCAATCTTGTCTAGTGACAAGAATTTGAGGATCATCCCCAACTCGGAAACGGGGCAAGATCAGGTCCCTCAATGCCAGTCGTGGGCAGCGGGCATGGGGACTCGGGGGTGGATGCCCCGCACTTCGGAAGCGATCACGTTGGCCGTCCCGTCCCACCGGGAAACAGTTCCCCGCACCAGCAATACCTGGCTCCTCAGTTGACGGCGGCTATGGTGGAACACTTGGGGCCACAGGATAACCTGGGCGTCTCCGGTCTCGTCCTCGATGGTGACGAACACCGTGCCCTCCTGCCCCTTGGGGTGCTGCCGGGCGATGGGCCAGCCCGCCACCAGGACCTCCTCTCCCTCACTGGCGCAGTCCACGGCGGCGGCGGGCAGGACCTGGGGACTGAGGCTGGGCCGCACGAACTCCATCAGGTGGCCTTTGGGATAGATGCCCATTACCCGGTACTCACCCGCCATCCTCTCGTATTCCGTGAAGTCGGGAAGGTCGGGGCCGGCGCCGTTCCCGACAGCGGAGAAGGCCCGCTGACCGTTCCTGGAGGGCCGGATGCCCAGACCCGAGTCCCACAATGCTTTCCGGCGGTTGGGAGTAAGGGAGTCGAAGGCCCCGGCCATGACCAGCGACTCCACCGCCTGGGGCTTCAGGCCGGTGCGCCGCACTAGGTCGGCGGCCCCGGTGTAGGGGCCGTGCCGCTCCCGTTCCGACACGATAGCCTGGGCCGACGCCGTCCCCACGTCCTTGACGAACCGCAGGCCCAGCAACACTGAATCCTCCTCCGGGATGCAGTCCAGACCGCTGCGGTTGACGCAGGGGTTGAGGAAGGGGACGCCAAAACGCCGGGCATCCTGCTTCAGGGTCTCCACCGGGTAGAACCCCATGGGCTGGTTGTTGACCAGTGACACGAAGAACTCCACCGGGTGGTACCGCTTTAACCAGGCGGCCTGGTAGGCGGTGACGGCGAAGGCGTGGGAGTGGCTTTCCGGGAACATGAACTGGCCATTGATCTTGGAGAATATCTTCTCCGCCACGTCCTCCGGCACTCCCTTGCTCCGCGCGCCTTCCAGGAACCGCCGCCGGTGCCGGGCGATAAGATGTTCGTTGTTGGGCCGGGCGAAGGCCCGCCGTATCTCGTCGGCCTGGGCGGCGGTCATGCCGGCCACGTCACTAATGAGCTGCACCACCTGTTCCTGCCAAACGATAATGCCGTAGCCCCGCTCCAGGGCCCGCTCCTCCAGGGGATGGTCGTACTCCCAGGAGGCGCCATGGCGGTAACGTTCCACGAACTGAGCTACGGCGCTGCCCTGGACACCCACGCCGGGCCGTATCAGGGCCACCTGGTAGGCCAGGTCCAGCAGGTTGCGGGACTTCAGCCGTTGCGCCATTTTCAACTGCGCCGGCGACTGGAGCAGGAACACCCCCTTGGACCGCCCGGCGTTGATCATGTCGTACACGGCAGGGTCATCGGGAGAAACGCGCCCCAGGTCGGGACGGCGGCCTTCCCTGGCTTCTACCAGGTCCAGGGCCTCCTCCAACTGGTCCAGCACCGGCAGGGACAGCAGGTCGATCTTGGCGAAGTTGGCGTCGGCCACGGAGTCCTTGTTCCAGTCCATGATGTAGCGGCCTTCGATAGCTCCGGCTCTGGTAGGCACCATCCCAGATACCGGGGAACTGCTCAGCACCATGCCGCCCACGTGCTGGCCCAAGCTGCGGGGAGCATGCATCAGTTGGGGGGCCAGTTCCACCAGATCCCGCCAGCCAGGGGAGTCCACGCGGTCGCTGAAGCCGGGCAGGGCCAGCATCTCATCCCGCAACAAGGCCCCGTCATGGGAGTGAAGATGCCGGGAGAGCAGCTTCAGGTCTTCCTTGGGCAGCCCCAGGGCCTTGCCCAGGTCCTGGACGATACCCTTGACCGAGTAGGTGCCGATGGCTCCGGTCAGGACGGCGTGGTCCGGCCCGAAGCGTTGATGCACCCGCTGGATGAGTTCGTCCCGCAGGGCGCGGGGAAAGTCCAGGTCGATGTCGGGCAGCAGGCTGGTGTCCTCGGAGATGAACCGCTCCAGGGTCAGGCCCCAGCAGAGCGGGTCCACGTGGCTGATGCCGATGAGGTAGCCCACCAGCAGGGCCACCGAGGAACCCCGGCCCCGGCCCGGAGGACGTTCTTCCAGGGGAATCTCCGGCTGGACCAGGCCTTTCTCCCCCATGATTTCCTGGGCCAGCAGGACAATCTCCCGGTAGAGCAACAGGAAACCGGCCAGGCCGTGGCGTTCAATCAACTGGAACTCCTCATCGAGACGTTCCAGTACCTGTCGGGAGACGGAACCGTAGCGCCGCTGGGCAGCCTCGTAGCACAGTTGCCGCAGATAGCTGGCGGGAGTATAGCCTTCTGGCACCGCCGCATCGGGCAGGGTATAGCCCAGGTCATCGGCCAGGTTGAAATCGCATTGCTCCGCGATTCTGACGGTGTTGGCGACGGCTTCCGGGTACTGCCGGAAGATTTCCTTCATACGCTCCGGCGACTTCAGGCAGAGGTGCTGGTTGGGCCGAATGTGGGGCAGAGCCTGCTCGATGGTGGTGTTGCGACGGGCAGCGGCCAGCGTGTGTTGCAGGCGGTAGCGCTCCGGGCAATGGTAGTGAACGTCGTTGGTGGCAACCAACCGGGTGTCCTCGCTACGGGCCAGCCTTGCCAGCTCCCGATTGCGCGGGGTATCTCCTCTGATGAAATTCTGCTGGAGTTCCACGTACACTCCGTTCGGGCTGTACCACTCCCGGTATTCGCCCAGCAGCCGGAAAGCATCCTTCCAGCGGCCTGCCTTAAGCAACCTGGACAGCGGTCCGTCTCGCCCGCCGGTGAGCAATATCACATCACCAGCGTGTTCCGGCAGATACACCGGGTCCAGCCGGGGTTCGCGGCGGTCGGCGGCGTTGGCCAGGGTGAACAGGCGGGAGATGTTGGAGTAGCCCTGGCGGGTCTTCGCCAGCAGGACCAGGCGGGACCCATCCTTCAGGGTCAGCTCGCCTCCGGCAATGGGCTTGATGCCCATGCTGTTGGCCAGCCGGGCGAACTCCAGGGCGCCGCACAGGTTGGCGTCGGTCAGGGACAGGGCGTCGTACCCGTACTCTCCGGACTGGGCCAGCAGTTCGTGAACGTGGGAGGCGCCTATCCCGAAGGAATAGAAGCTCTTGGCGTGGAGTTCCACGTACCCGGCGGGCGTGACAGCCATCCGGCTGCTCTACGGGTCCTGCCGGAACCAGCGGTTTTCCCGCTGGTCCCGGAACAGGGTCACCTCCCCGCCATCCTCCCGCGCTACCCGGTAATAGGTCCTGCCCAGGGGTTGGGGCATCCACCACAGGTCGAAGCACCAACGGTCTTCAATTTTGGCTATCCTCTGCCATCGCTTTCCCAGGTGCACCGCCGCCGGTTCGCCCTCCGGTCCCTCCCGGACCGCCACCGGGGACGGCAGAGACAGAGGCTTCATTCCCTCTCCACCAGCAGAGTAGAAAGGGACCTGCATGGCCCGCATCTCCGGGGCCGGGTGCCAGGGCGCCACCGGCACCACCCGGTACAGGGCAGGTTTGCCGCCCGTCCGGGCCTGAAGCTGCCGTTCCGCCTCGGCCAGCCTCCGCTCCCGGTCTCCCCGCAAGTCGGACGGCAGGCTCAACTGCGTTCCCGATTCCCCGGTGAGGTTGGACAGGGCCAGGATCGCCTCTTCCACCGGGGATTGAGGGTGGGCCACCTCCAGTTGGCGCCGGATGATACGGGAAGCCCCTTGCCAGTCCCCCATGGGCTGCCTGAACCGGAAGTCCTTATGCCAGGGTTGAGCCCGGTAGAGGACGCACTCCAACGCCGCCCCGCCCGCGTACCGGCCCCGCATCCGGGGCTGGGTGTAGGCCCGGCGCAGCAGGGTGTCCACCGCCGTCAGCAGCAGGTCCAGCGACGCCGAGGAGAAGGGCAGGGGAGCGTGTTCTACCACGGACTCCTCGTGCTTCAGGGGAACCACGGGACTATCGTCAATGCCCTGGGCCAGTTCCCAGGCCCTCCGTCCCTCCGGGCCGAAGCGGTCGGTAAGCGCTTCTACCTTCATGGCGGCCACATCGCCCAGGGTGAGCAGGCCGAAGCGGTGCATCTCCGCTCTGAGTCTTGCGGGGATGGGCAGCAGGTCCACCGGCCGGGGCGCCAGGAAACCGGCCACATCCGGGGGAACCCTGGTCGTTCCCGGGGGGTCGCAGGTCCGGGCCGCGACATAGGCAGGAAACTTGGCTTCCCCCACACCGGCCCTGGGCGCCAGGTTTTGGGACACCGCGTTCAGCAGGGTGGTCACCAGGCGGGCCTCGCCGCCGTACATGGCTTCCAACCCGTCCAGGCTCACGTAGGCCGTGCCCAGCTCCGCTTCTTCCACCCGATCGCTGACTCCCTGCAAGGAAACGAGTATCCGGTGAAACGCCCTGTGGTAGGCAGCCTCGTTCGCTTCCAGCACTACCCCGCCGGTCTGTCGGGACAGGGCTTGCTCCAGGGTCATTCCGGCAGCTACCCCCGACGCAGCAGGAAAATGGTCGACGATCATGGGCCTGCTCCTGGAGCGGTCAACGATGAGGACGGGCCGGTCCCGCAAGTCGGGCTGCCTTTGCATCTCCAACTTGGCCCGCAGGTGGGTGACCAGAAGGCAGGCGATTGTCATGGCGCATCGTCCAGGACGGGGGAGACGGGCACGGGCGGCGGCCATGCCCGTCTCTGTTCCACCAACCCAATGCCACGGTCGGTGCCCGGTTTCTGGACCGGGCACTCCTTTTCCTCCAGGATCCGCAGATCGTGGTGAGCGGTGCAGTCCTGGATGAACGCCAGGATTCGGGCCTGCTTGTCTCGCAATGACATCTTCCCTGCCGCGGCCGGCCTTGGGTTGGGCTTCAGCCTGTTGCACTTATTCCGGCTCAGGTCCGGAACTGTCTGCAACGGATGACGGTTCATAGTCATTTGACGGGTTTTGGCGCTTTCGGTTTTGTACCGTCCGGGTCCCGGAATGTAAGGGACGCAGGCGGCAGGAAACCGGCCATCGGCGCGGAATCGCTCGGAGGTTGCGCTGGAGAATCGTAAAGAACTTATGTTCGTAAGTCAATAGCCCATTGGCTTGCTCCAGGGCCTTTTCAGAGTCCCTGTCCGGCTAATCGCAACTCCCGCCAACCATTCCCCGTCATCCCCGCGTAGAGCCTTACGGACCGTCCCCTGAGCACAACTTTGCAATCGTCCTGATAGCCGCGGCGGCTTGCCTTGACAGATTGGGGTGGCGGTATCAGGATAACGGACATATTCCCGGGGTCTGCGAAGGAACGTTCTGCATGGCATTTCTTGACTTGCGGCCCAACCGATTGTCGGTTGGAGGCCAGTCCATCCATTACGCCTGGGTCATCGTGGCCGTTGCCACCATGATGCGGCTCAGCACCTCCGCCTTCCGCTCTTCCTCGAGCGTTTTGATACCCCGTCTGGTGGAAACCTTTGGGTGGAGTTACGGCGCGGTAGGTGGAGCCTTCGCCCTGCAATGGGTTGTGTCGGGAATGTTCGGACCCGCGGCGGGCTGGATGGGCGACCGCTACGGTGTCCGCATAACCATGCTGGTCGGGTCCCTGCTTTTCATGGCAGGGATGATCCTGACCGGAATGGTAAGCAACCTGTGGCAGTTCTACCTATTCTTCGGAATTATTCTCAGCATGTCCATGGGGATTTTCCAGGTGCCATTGACGGCGGCGGTGACGCTGTGGTTTAGGCGGCATCTGGGCGTGGGAATGGGCGCGCTGCAAGCGTCCCAGGGAGTTGGCCCGCTGGTGACGGTGCCCCTTATCCTTTTAATTGTCGCGGTGTTCGGAGCAGGAGAGACCGGAAGGCATTTCGTCTCCTGGCTGCCCGGTATCGGGGGAGCGGAGAACGGGTTGCGGGCCGCTTTCTGGCTGCCGGGGATCGGCGGCGGGTTGATACTGCTCGCCCTGATCCGGCTTTTCTACAACGAGCCGGGGGAAATAGGCATGAGGCCGCTGGGCGCCTCCTCCGACGAACCGGTGCGCCGGATGCAAAAGGGAGAGGTGGCCAGGGTCAGGACCAAGGTGTTCCTGCGGCGGGCCCAGCGGACATCGGCCTTCTGGAATTTGATAGGCATCCATTATTGGGGTTGCGCCGGACACGCCATCATCATGGTCTACCTGGTGGCGATGGCGGAGGCCCAGGGAGTTTCGCAGGGAGCGGCGGCGGGCACCTTCGTTGCCCTGTCGGTGACCAGCACCCTGACCCGGTTCGGCGTGCCCATAGCTGCCGACCTGCTGGGCAGCAAATGGGTTATGGCGGTGTGCTTCTTCCTCCAGGTGGCTCCGGTGGGCATCCTGTTCTTTGCGGAGTCGGCCTGGATGTTCTACCTGTTCGCCATCCTGTTCGGCATCGGGTTTGGCGGCGAGATGACCGCCTTCCCCATCATCAACCGGCAATACTACGCCCACGCTCCCATGGGCACCACCTACGGCTGGCAGATGATGGGGGCGGGACTGGGGATGGCCTCGGGGGCGGCGATGGGCGGGTTCCTGGTGGACCTGACCGGAAGCTTCATGTCAACCATGGCCCTCTCCCTGGGACTGAGCGCCATGGGCGTAATCTCCATCCTGTTCCTGCCCTCCACCTCCCGGCAGCAGGTGGAGGACTGGGAAGAGGGGTTGCCGGAGGATGTGCGTACTCCCGCGCGCGCCACCGGAGCAGCGTCGGGGGACTGACGATTTCCCGCAATTGAAGCAAGGGCCGCTTCGACGGAAACGGCTGG
The DNA here is from genome assembly GCA_951812535.1 of uncultured Dehalococcoidia bacterium. Taxonomy (GTDB): domain Bacteria; phylum Chloroflexota; class Dehalococcoidia; order Lucifugimonadales; family UBA3495; genus CATOSK01. Next base: position 12,700 of record CATOSK010000007.1, read on the forward strand.
AGGACGCCGAAGGGCTGCATCGGGCATAGCAGATTACAGCGTTACGCAGGAGGTTCTCATGCTGGACATCATCATCCGCAATGGAACGGTGGTCACGCCCTGGGGAGTGGGGGACTGGGATGTGGCGATCCAGGGGGAACGAATCGTGGCCGTGGCGGCGGCCAACACCCTGACCGATGAAGTCGGAAGGGTCATAGACGCCACCGGCAAGGTGGTCATACCGGGCGGAATTGAACCCCACGCCCATATCGCCGCTCCCATCATGGGCCCGGGGAACCTGCGCACCGCGCCGCCGGAGGAAGTCAGCCGGGCCGCCCTCTTCGGCGGTACGACCACGCTGATGGACTTCGCCATCCAGTATCCCGGGATCAACATTGCCGAGGCGGTCCAGGAGCGGACGGACGTCTGGCGGGGGAACTCCTACGCCGACTACGCCCACCACCTGATGCTGCTGGGCGAAATTCCCGAAAACATCCTGGGGTCGCTCCACGAGCATATCGAGGACGGGTTCGCCTCCGTGAAGATTTTCACCACCAACATCCGGCCCCCGGAAATGTCGGGCGAGTCCCGAATGGTCCGCATGGGACACCTCCACGACCTGATGGAGCAGATCCAGCGGAACGACGGGATGCTCCTGGTCCACTCGGAAGACGACGACATGGTGCAGCACATGTACGAAAAGCTGGCCAGGGAAGAGCAAAACGAGTGGTGGAACATGCACCTGGTCCACAGCAACGAGTCGGAGGACGTGTCCTTCCGGCGGGTAATCCGGGTGTCGGAGTGGACCGGCGCTCCGGTGTACTTCGTCCACGTCAGCGCCCTCCAGGGAATCAACGCCATTGGGGAGGCCCGTTCCAAGGGACTGCCCATCTACGGAGAGACCCTGCACAACTACTGCTGCTTCAATGCCGACAACTACAAGGAAGAGTACGGCATGAAGTACCACACCTATCCCTCGTTGAAGTCCGAAGAGGACCGGCAGGCGCTGTGGCGGGGCATTGCCCAGGGTGGCCTGAACACCATGGCAACAGATGAATACTGCACGAACTGGAACCTGAAGATCCAGGGGCGTACTGTGCGGGATGTGACCGGTGGGCACAACGGAGCGGAGACACGGGTGGGCGTCACCTACAGCGAGGGCGTGGTCCGCCAGGGGATGTCTCTGGAGCGGTTCGTGGATGTCACGTCGACCAACGCCGCCAAGATCATGGGACTCTATCCCCGCAAGGGAGCCATCGCTCCCGGCAGCGACGCGGACATCGTGCTCATAGACCCCAGCATCCAGCGGCCGCTGACCATGGACGACTTCCACATCTCGGACTACAGCATCTGGGAGGGTTTTGCCGCCTCCGGTTGGCCGGTGATGACCATCATGCGGGGCAAGGTCGTGGTGGAGAACGGGCAGCTGAATGCTTCCCTGAGCGACGGGCAGTTCCTGCGTCGGAAGGTCAACCCGGAGGTGACCAACCGGCCTGCCTGCTAGGGCGTGTCGTTCATCCCGTACCCGACGTTTTTGACGGTGCGGAAATACTGCCGTCCGCTGGTCTCAATCTTGTTGCGCAGCCTGCGAATGTGGACGTCCACGGTGCGGGTGCCGCCGAAGCTCTCCACGCCCCATACGTCGGCGAGGAGCTGATCACGGGAGAAGACCCGGCCCACGTTCTCCATGAGAAACTTCAACAACTGAAATTCCATCCAGGCCAGCCCGACCCGCTCCCCGGCGACGGTCACCTGGTAAGTGTCCGGGTCGAGAGCGATTTCTCCCACCACCAGGGATGGCCGTTCCTGTTGGAGCGGCGCCCGCTCGACCAGCCGGCGGATTCTGGTGCTCAACTCCGCGGAAGTGCAGGGGACAACCAGAAAGTCGTCGGCTTCTTCCAGGATATTGCAGTTTTCCAGGTCATCATGGGTTATGCAGTCCAGCAAGCCCGGTTTGGACGCCTTCCTGGCAGCCTGCCAGACCCTCAGGTCAATGCCTTTGGTGGGGGGCCCCGGTCCCACGACTACGACGGTTGGTGCAGATCCGGTATTCCGCGTCTGCATTTCGGAGAAGGACGCTGGAGCAATCGGATTGCTGAATCGGAACGCCCCCTGGCTGGCGAGGGCCCGTACTGCGGCGGCGGCCGACTCCCAATGCTCTCCGACCAGCAGGACGCTGATCGGTTCCTCACGAGCCGGGGCAGGACGTCCCTCCTGTTGCTGCATACCGGGTTCCCCACGCGCCGCGTTAAAGTAGCATAACCCGGTTCTCGGCCGGGAATAGTGCTATCCTGCCATAGTGGTGTTTCGCAGGGGTTACGCTAACGTAAACTTCGTGTTACGCTCCTGCATCGGGTTGCCAACAGGCAGATAGACTTGAACTGCGTTGCTCCACCGGCCGGATATTGCCCTGGAAAGGTTGCCGGCGGAGGTCGGCGGAAGGGCAGCAATGTCGAGATTCAACGGCCGTGTGGCCATCGTGACCGGCGCGGGGGAAGGCCTGGGCCTGGGCATTGCCCAACGCTTGGGGAGTGAGGGAGCCCGGGTTACTGTCGTTGAGATCAATCCCGTGACCGCTGGGGAAGCCGCCCGGATTTTATCCGATCAGGGGACCGAGGCAGGCCTGGTGCTGGGCGACGTGGGAGACGAGGAAACGGCGTTAGAGGCCGTTGAGAGTACCATCCAACGCTGGGGCCGCATCGACATCCTGGTCAACAACGCCGGAATCAGCGGTCTCGTGGCGCCTACCTGGAAACAGACCCTGGAGGAATTGGACCGGGTTTACCGCACCAATCTGAGAGGGGTGTTTTCATTCTGCAGTCACGTGGTCCCACAGATGCTCCAGCAGGATTACGGCCGGATCATCAACGTTTCATCCGCTGCCGCCAAGGAGGGGTTTCCCCTGGCCGCGCCTTACTCGGCGACCAAGGCGGGTGTCATCGGATTTACCAAGTCCATTGCCTGGGAGCTGGCCAGGACCGGCATTCGGGTGAACTGCGTGACGCCTGGAATAGTCATGACAAACATCCTCAACACCCTCACCCCAAAGCAGGTCGAGGCCGTGGTCGAGAAATCTCCCATGGGCCGGGTAGGAGAAGTCAGGGAGGTGGCGGCGATGGTGGCGTGGCTGGCATCCGAGGAGTGCTCCTACAGCAACGGGGCGGTGTTCGACGTCAGCGGGGGCAGGACATCCTACTGAAAAGCCACGGTCAAGTACCGTACAGATCTTCGTCCGAGAAGAACGGCTTGTCCCGGTCCGGGTCGGGTTCGCCGGTGAGAATGCAGGTATGGATACGGCAGGCCCGGTTCCACAGGACGATGATCGCGTTGTTGATGATGAACTGGGGCAGACGCCGTCCATATTCCTGGTAGGCCCAACCGCTGAAGCCGTTTCCGAAGAACTCTTCCAGGAAAGGTGTGGGCTCGGCGTCGGCGGCGCAGGCTTCCAGGATTTCTACCGGAGCCTCCGAACACAACAGGTCAGGGCGGTCCAGCGCCAGTTGCAGGAACTGTTCCTCTTGCTCTCGGTCCATCAGTTCACCAGGGCTGTTTCAAAAACCGGCCCCTGGGAACAGCGACACGCCAGGGCATTCCGGCGGCGGCCACAATCCGGGGGCCGGTGAAAGGTTCCGGTTAACGGTGCCTAGAGGTTCATCTGGGGGACCATGTACCTGCCCAGCTTGTTGTAAAGCTGCAAGCGGCTGCGCTGGTTGTCCACGACGATGAGCCGGTTGTTCGCCCCATCGTAGGCGATTCCGGTGGGAACGGCGAACCGCCACTCGGACTCCATGTTGCGCAGGTTGACCTCGCGGCGGCGCTTGATGTAGTCGGCGTTGGCGTCAACGGTCATTTTTGCCCACTTGGAAAGTTCCTGGGCGTCGCCGGTCAGGGTGATTATGTAGGTGCCGTCCCGGTCGTAGGCGTGGACGCGGCCGGGATGGTGCCCGTTGTCGCCCCAGTCGCAGACGTAGACATCGCCCTGTGGATCGACGGCGACGTCGGTGGGCTTTTCGAGGCATCCGCGGCCTTCGCCGGGCTGTCCGATCTGGGCCAGCCACTCACCGCCCGGGGTGAACTTCTGGACGCGGTCGTTGAGGTGGTCGGCCACGTAGACGCAGCCTTCCGCGTCAGTGGTGACCCCCCAGGGGGAGTTGAACTGGCCGTTGCCGTCTCCCAGTCCGCCCCATCCGAGTAGAAACTGCCCATCGGTGGTGAACTTGCGGACCTCGTTGCTGCGACCGTCGGTCACGTACACATTATCGCTGGCATCAATAACGATTCCGGCGATGCCATGGGACTTGCCGTCGTCGCTTTCCAGGGCGCTCCACCTCTTCTGAAAGGCTCCATCGGAGTCAAAGACGGAGACCTGGTTGAGCCACTCATCGGAGACGTAGACGTTGTTCTGGCTGTCTACGGCTACGCCCGACCCCCAGATGAATTCTCCGTTGTTGGAGCCGTACTTGGAGAACTCGCCAAGAAACTCCTCGTCGCCTGGGGTTGGTCCGATGGTGAGCCGGCTGACCCGGGCGCCGATGCCGGTGCGGTTCCAAGCGACGTTGCTGATGCTCTCGCTGCCCCGGTTGACGATGTACATGAGGTTGTCTTTACCCACCGCCACCGAGACAGGTTGACTGAAGCCCATTCCAGACTGTGAGCCTCGGCCCACGGAATGGCTGTAGTCGTAAGTCCTGCCCGCTGCTACTTGTGTCAGCATATTTTCCCCTTGCCCGAACCTTCCCCGTCGGGAGCGGTTCAGGCCTTAGCTGTTGTCGAGTTGATTACGAGCCGGAAGTTGTTGGCCGCCAAAGGGGTCAGGGTTGTTGCCCCCTGGCCCCTTCATTAGCGTCCCAATTTCCTGGTCAGAGAAGCTCAGACTAAACGAACTGGGGCTTCTCGAAGACGCCGCCGACCAGGGGCTGCGCGTCCAGGCCCATCCAGTCTTCCAGGATGGTGGAGTAAACGCTGCGGAAGTCCAGGTTGGGGACCAGGTCGCCTTGCTCCAGGTCCTCGGCAGCGGTGGACGGGTATTCGCTGTACTCGCCGCCCCTGACGTTCTCGCCGAGGACAAAGGCCGCGCCGCCCGCGCCGTGGTCGGTGCCGGAGCCGTTGTCATGGACGCGGCGTCCGAACTCGGTGAACATCAACAGGATGACGTTGTCGCCCACATCGTGGGCCTTGAGGTCGTCCATGAAGGAGGAGACGCCTTCGGAGACGTCCTTCCACAGCTTGTCGTGCATCCCGGTCTGGTTGGAGTGGCTGTCGAAGCTGCCGTGGTCGCAGTAGAAGATGCGCGTGCCAAGGTCGGCCATGTGGACCTGGGCTATCCCCTTGAGCTTGTTGGCCAACGGGGTGTCGGGGTACTCGACGTCGGAGGAGTACTGTTGCGGGGCCACCTTGAGGATGTCGGCGGCGGCCAGGGAGTCGAGGCCGGTCTGGCCCAGGTAGTCCATGACGAAACCGCTGCCGATGGTGGGTGAGTAGAGGCGGCTGAAGCGGTCGATGATCTTGCTCCGCTGGTCCTGTTCGGCGATGCCGGTCAGCATCCCGAAGTTGTTCAGGTCGTCAACGCAGGAAACTGGCACTCCGGGAAGCACCAGCGCCCGGAAGAGGCTGGGGCCGAAGCTGACGGTGGTGACGACGTTTTCCTTGTTGGGGTCTATCTCGCGGGTGGCCCGGCCCAGCCAGCCCTCGGTGCCCAGCTTGTCCGGCTCACAGGTGTGCCAGATGTCCATGGAGCGGAAGTGGGAACGGGGGGAGTTGGGGTAGCCGACGCCGTGGAGGATGGCCATGTTCCCCTCGTCGTAAACGGCCTTGAGGGGGGCCATCTCGGGGTGGAAGCCAACCTTGTCGTTGATCTTGAGGACGCGGTCCTCGGCGATTCCCACCGCCGGCCGGTTGTCGTAATAACGGGAGTCCGTGTAGGGGATGACCGTGTTGAAGTAGTCGTTGCCGCCGCTGAGCTGCAGGACTACCAAAACCGGGTCTTTCTTGGTCGAGGTCATCGGTGGTTATCCTCCTAAACATCTCTGTGGGATTTGTTCCTGAATGGGCCTTAGAGCTTTATCCTGTAACTAGCAGGCCGCTCGGACGCTAAACTCCTCGCCGGAAATGACGCCTTATACAAGCGGTTGGTGGTTGACCGTTGCCCTCAACCTCCCTGGAGAGCCAAAGCCACCAGAGCAGCGATGACACCACCCAAGCCGGCTAGCATTACGCCGCCCAGTCCCAGGATTGCCAGCAGAATTTGCCGCTGTCCGGCCCGTAAGTCCTGGACAGCCAGAGATAACTCGGCTACGCGTCCCTCCAACGTACCCAACTGTCCTTCCAACGTAGGCCGGATTTCGCTGTCTGTTGCCATTCTGCAGTGAGGTCCTTTTTCGTGATGAGCGGGGAGGGCCAGTTCCCCGCTCATTAGCGGGTCTTAGGCGTACTGGTAGTCGCGCAGGGAGACGATGAGCTGCAACAGCTCGGAAACTCGGTCGGCCGAGCCGGAAGCGTTTTCCCAGGTCAAAGTGCCGCCGGCGCCGGCGTGGTCGATCAATTCCTGGCGGGTCTCGGCGTTGACTTCCAGCGGCCCCATCAGGTCGAGGCAGTTGTCGACCAAAGCCTCGGGAGAGAGGTCGCCATTGGCCCGGAGCCGGTTGATGATGGACTGCACGCCGGGGCGTTCAACGTCGCCAACCAGATCGGCGGTGAAGTTGATCCGGCGCATCAGGGAGCCGCTGTTGATCCACTCGACGCCGGTGTGCCAGCCCTCGACGCTGGGGGGATTCAGCAGGTCCTGGCCCATGTACTGGGCCTGGCGGGACAACTCACCGATTCCGGGAGCCGGGAAGCCGTATCCGCCGACCAGCTTCATGGTCCCGACGACGACTTCGGCGGGGTTCTTCAGCCGGGCGTAGCGGGACTCCTTGAAGAAGTCCGAGTTGAACAGGACCCGGAGGACGGACCTGATGTCGTAGTTGGACTCGACGAAGGTGTCGGCCAGCAAGTCGATGGCGTCCTGGTCCCGCGGCGGGGTCACGGCCCACGCCGGGACCTGGGCCTCGTCAGCCACAAAGTAGTTATAGAGGTGGCGGGCGATGAAGGTGGCGGTGGCGGGGTGCTGGCAGACGATATCGATGATGTCGTCACCGTCGAAGTCGCCCGTCTCGCCAAGGAAGGTCTTGTCGGTGCTGTCGTGGTCTTCGGGCAGGTAGGTGAAGTGCCAGTCGTGGCGTCCGAGTGGGCCTCGGGGGAGCTTGGGCTCGATAGTCCAGCCGGTGAAGGCCCGGGACGCTTCCCTCACGTCCACCTCGGTGTAGTTGCCCACGCCCATGCTGAACAGCTCCAGAAGCTCACGCCCCCAGTTCTCATTCACCGCGTCGGCGTGGTTTTCGCAGTTGTCCAGCCAGTAAATCATGGCCGGGTTCTTGGACAAGTCCAGGATGAGATCCTTGTAACTGCCCATTCCCTTTTCGCGGAACATGGCAACCATGCGGACGATCTCGTCATAGTGGTCCACCTTGGAGACGCCAGTGGCGAACACCTGGTGCCAGAAGAGGGCCATCTTCTCTTCCAGGGGCCTCTCGGTGTTGACCATGAACCAGAGCCATTCGGCGGCGCCCATCCCGGGAAGAGTGCCGGGCTTCCAGGTCCAGGGGTGGTAGCGGACCAGTTCATAGCGGTCAAGAGCAGGCTTGCTCTCGGGGTTCAGGAGCTCTTCAACGGTGGCTTCGTATCCCCGGGCAGCCCGCTCCTCCAGCTCCTCCCGGGTTGCGCCGAAACCGGCCCGGCGCATCAGGTGGGCCATCAAAGCTATATCTTGGTTTCCCATAGACCATCCTCCTTGTTATTGGCGGATTTAATACCTGTTTGGCATCCTTGCAAAGGTGGAAACGATTATCCGGTAGCCGCGTTTGGAATGTCAAATTTCGACCGTATTTTCCGCGCTCAATATTGTTGACAACCCCATGCAATCATGCTAGTTTGCCTCAACCTGTTCGGGGATGGGGTTGCGGCTCTCCCGCGCGTGGCTCTCAACTGCGCCATTCAAGAGGAAATTCCTCTTGTCCCGCGCCAGACCTGCGCCGACGGGAACTCTGCCACCGCACCCGCCGGGTAAGTTAGGAAAAGGGGGAGGAAGCGACCCATGAAAAGGTATTACCCCGGAACCCGACTCTTTCTGGGCATAGCAGTACTATTGTTGGCCCTTGCAGCCGTCGCCTGCGGGTCGGCGGCTGAGACCCAGGAGCAACCCCCGGCGGCAGCTCAGGAACAACCCGCCGCTCAGGCCGCTCCCTCAGCCCCGCAGGCGGACACAGGGACCGCAGCCTCTTCCGGCAGCGGCTCCACCGGCTCCAACACCATGGAAACGGCGTCGGCAGCCCCCACCAAGGCCCCCGCAGACAGCGCAATGGCAGCCAAGCCGGCAGGAGTGGACAACTTCACCATAATGGTGACCAGCCAGGGTAACGAGAAGTTCACCCACAAGTACTCTTCCGGCGAGAACAACCTGTGGAAGCGCCTGAGCCACACGTGGCTGCTCGGCGCCAACTTGACCGACGGCAGCCTGGTGATAGACCCGGCGACCAGCGTCGCCAGCGACTGGGAAATCTCAGCCGACGGGTTGACCTGGGAATTCACGGTGCGGGACGACATTCCCTTCCACGATGGCAGCTTCATTAATGTTGACGACCTGATGTTCAGCAACAGCTTCAATGTTTCAGAAGAAGCCACGGGAGTTTCGACGGTGCGGGTGGCGCGGGAGATCACCAACCGGGAGATCACTGGCCCCGACACCTTCGCAGTGTCGACCAAGACTCCTCTGGGCAACCTGGGAGCGGCGTGGTCGGAAATCGACAACACGACCCAGGGAGCCATCTACAGCGTAGATTACTATAAGAGCCTTCCGGAAGGGGAACCGGTGGAGAACTGCACGCCGGTGGAGTTCTGCGTGCGGTTCAGCGAGTTCGAGAAGAACCCCACCCCCGGCATGGCCGGGGCCTATAAGGTAATCGAACACCGTCAGTCGGAAGAACTGGTCTACGAGCGGTTCGAGGACTACTTCCTGGCCGACCAGCGCCCCTATCCCTTCCAGCAGATTTCCCTGCAGTTGGTGCCCGAGCTTTCTACCAGGGTCGCGGCTCTGACGGCAGGCAACGCCGACCTTATTGAGGCCGATTTGACCGTAATCGACCAGATCGAGGAGGGCGATGGCCAGGTGATGTACGTCGAAGAGGCGGTGCATATCTGGATCAACGCCAACGGCTGCGAACGGGAGACGGACAACGATGGCCAGCCCATCATGTGCAACAACCCGGACGTCCGCTACGCGCTGGACTACGCCATCGACAAGACGGTGGTGCAGCAGCTGTACGGCGGTGAAGGGGTGTTCACCATCGCCGGATACCAGGGCATCGGCAGCCCATCTGGCCTGGGCTACGAGGAGAACATCGCTCCGCTGCCCTTCGACCCGGACAAGGCCAAGGAACTCATGGCCAATGCCGGGTACCCCGGCGGCGAAGGATTCAACGGCGGCCGCGTTTTCCTCATCAACACCTGGACCGGCGCCGGAGCCCCGCTGACGGTGGAGGTTTCCGAGCTGATCTGCAACATGTGGACCCAGAATCTGGGCATCAACTGCGAAGTCAACGTAGGCGAAGAAGTCTCGATGAAGAAGATCCAGTACGCCGGCGAGATCGCCGGCCAGTACCTGGTCCGCACCAACGAGAACACCTTCGACGGCGGACGGCGGATGCTGGGCCGCTACAGCGCCGACGGCTACATCGCCAAGGACCCGGACCTGGCCGACAACATCATCAAGCCGGCCCTGGCCACCATCGGGACCCAGGAGGAGCGTCACCAGGCTTACAACAAGGCTCTCAAGGCCGTGTTCGACAAGCACTACGACTTCAGCCCGGGCTACCTGAACCAGCCCTACGGGGTTTCCGCCAGGGTCGATACCTGGGACCCGTGGCCGCTGTCCCCCTATCCCAGCGCCCTTTGGACGATGACGTTCAAATAGGCAAAACATGGGCCACGCTCAACCCTGAATAAGGGGCTTCACCATCGGTCAAGGAGGGCCTTACCGGCCTTCCTTGACTTTACGTAGAGGAAGCGTTGTAATTTGGCTATCTGCCCGGGAGCCTCAAAAAGGGCGGAGGGGCCAACAAACCAGAGGAGTCAATGCAAAGGTTCATAGCCATACGAATTGTTCAATCCGTTTTTACGCTGCTGGTGCTCAGCGCAGTTGTTTTCTTCGGCGCCGAGCAGACCGGCGACTTGGCTCTGGTCCTCTCCACTGCTGATACAACCCAGGCGGAATTGGAAGAACTCCGGGTCAAGCTCGGCTTGGACAAGCCGGCTTACATCAGGTACGCCAACTATCTGGGCAATCTTTTCCAGGGGGACCTGGGCAACTCGGGAGTCAAGCGCCGCCCGGTCATTGAAATGCTGGCCGAGAGGCTGCCCGCCACGCTCCAACTGGCGGCGGCGGGACTGCTGGTGGCGATGTTCGTTGGAATACCCCTGGGCATCGTCGCGGCCATCAACCGGAACACATTCATCGACAAGTTCGCCAAGGTCTTCGCCATCGTCGGAATGTCGGCCCCCCAGTTCTGGATCGCCATCATGACGATCATGCTGTTCGCCGCCTACTGGAAAATTCTCCCGACCCACGGCAAGGGAGGGCTGGACCACTACATCCTGCCGTCCATTACCATTTCCCTTTTCATTATGGCTGGTTTCATGCGCCTCACCCGCTCCAGCATGTTGGAGGTCATGGACAGCGAGTTCGTCAAGTTTGCCCGCATCAAGGGCTTGAGCGAGCGGATGGTCGTCTACAAGCACGCGCTGAAAAACGCCATCATCCCGATCCTGACCTTCGGCGGAGTCAGCTTCGCCGGTCTGCTCAATGGCGCCATCGTCATCGAGGTTGTCTTCGCCTGGCCCGGCCTGGGAAGGTTGATGCTGGACAGCATCCGGGAAAGAGACACCCAGGTAATCATGGCGACCATTCTCACATCCGGTTTCCTTTATATTCTCATGGCAACCATCGTTGATATACTCTATGCCTACGTGGATCCCAGGATCAGGTTCGCATAGCGGCCGTACCAGGCCCCCATCCTGCGCAAGCCGGAAGACCACCCTAACTTCGGAGGAAACCCGTGGCTACAGCCACCAACGAATCGACTATTGAAGTAAAACAAAGTGCGGCCCTGCAGCGCCGGTGGCGGCAGATGCAGGAACTTCGCCTTCCCTGGATTCCCATAGGCGTCCTGATGGTGCTCTTGGTCTGCGCCGTCTTCGCCAACTTCCTGGCTCCCTATGACCCCAAGGAGATCGACGTGCTCAAGGGCGTCCAGCGTGTTGGCCCCTTCCAGACGTCGGAAAACCTGCTGGGTGTCGATATGCTGGGCCGGGACATGCTCAGCCGCCTTATTCACGGCGCCCGCATCTCGGCGTTCATCAGCCTGGTGTCCCTGGGCTTCGGCGCCGCCGTCGGCACCGCTATCGGCATCGCCTCCGGGTACTTTGGAGGAAAGACCGACGCCTTCATCATGCGGTTATGCGACGCGGTTATGGGGTTCCCCACCATCCTGTTGGCATTGATCATTGTGGCCATCCTGGGAGCGGGAATCCTAAACGTCATCCTTGCTATCATGGCCACGGTGTGGGCCAGGTTCGCCCGCCAGATCCGCGGCGAAGTGCTGACGTTGAAGGAACGGGACTTCGTAACCATGGCCGTAGTGGCCGGCGTGCCGTCTCGCACCATCATGGCGCGCCACATCTTCCCCAACGTGGTCAACACGGTGCTGATCGTGGTCAGCCTGTTGGTGGGACAGACCATCCTCCTGGAGGCTTCCCTCAGCTTCCTGGGTGTCGGTGTTCCTCCTGGAGAACCGGCGTGGGGCATCATGGTGGCCGAGGGAAGAAACAACCTCATCAACGTCTGGTGGCTGTCCCTGCTCCCCGGTCTCGCCATAACCTCGGTGGTAATTGCGATGAACCTCTTCGGAGACTGGCTGCGGGACACCCTGGACCCCAAGCTGCGGCGGACCTGATTCCTGGCTAAATCTGCAAGGGCGGAGTTGATAACGTGGCAGAAGCTCCCATACTTGACGTTCAAGGGCTCAAGACCTATTTCTTCACCCGCACCGGCGTGGTTAAGGCCGTGGACGGCGTGAGCTTCACGCTCCATCCCGGCGAAACCCTGGGAATCGTCGGCGAGTCGGGCTCGGGCAAAAGCATGACCGCCCTGTCCCTGATGCGCCTGGTGCCCCAGCCCGCGGGCCAGATCGTGGAGGGCAGGATCCTCTTTGAGGGCGAAGACCTCGTGCAGAAGACCCAGTCCGAAATGCAGCACATCCGCGGCCGCGACATCTGCATGATTCTTCAGGATCCGATGACCTCGTTGAACCCCGTGTTCACCGTCGGCAACCAGGTTGTCGAGACCGTCCGGCAGGGCGCTCCGGACCGGTCGATCGGCCTACGGGACCGCGCCATCGACCTGTTGTCCAAGGTCAAGATTGCATCGCCCGAAATCCGGTTCAGCAACTTCCCCCACCAGATGAGCGGCGGTATGCGCCAGAGAGTCGTCGGAGCCATTGCAATTGCCGGGGCCCCGAAGGTCCTGATAGCCGACGAAGCAACCACTTCCCTCGACGCAACGATCCAGTACCAGTACCTGGCCCTGCTCAAGGAACTGCAGGAAGAGACCGGGATGGCCATCATCTTCATCACCCACGACTTCGGCATTGTGGCGAAGATGTGCGACCGGGTGGCGGTGATGTATGCCGGCAAGGTCGCCGAGATCGCCGATGTTCGCGACCTTTTCAACAGCCCGGCTCACCCTTACACCGAGGCGCTGATGCGGTCGGTTCCCAACGTGGATGAGGACGTGGACTTCCTCTATTCCATCGAGGGCCAGCCTCCCGCGCTGGACGACCTTCCGCCGGGATGCACCTTCGCCCCGCGTTGTCCCTACGTTTTCGACCGCTGCCACGAGGAATTCCCTGACCTGGTCAACGTCGGGTCAGGACATAGCGCGACCTGCTGGAAACTGGAAGAAGGGGGCTAATATGGCTACGGCAACCCAAGAAGCTACGGACGCCATAATCCGTCTCGAGGAATGCAAGAAGTATTTCCCCGTTACCAAGGGACTGGTCATCCGCAAGGCCATAGGCCAGGTCAAGGCGGTTGACGGTATTTCCTTCGAAATCCGCCAGGGCGAGACCTACAGCCTGGTGGGAGAGTCCGGCTGCGGCAAGACCACCACCGCCAAGATGGTGCTGCAGGTCGAAACTCCCACCGACGGCCTTATCCGGTTCAACGGCAAGAACATGGCCGAGTTCAACACCGCCGACCGCAAAAACTACCGGTCATCGGTCCAGGCCGTGTTCCAGGACCCCTGGAGTTCGCTCAACCCACGCATGAAGGTGGGTTCTATCATCCTGGAGCCCCTGCTGACCAACCAGACCATGGGCAAGCACGAGGCCAGGGAGAACCTGGAGCGCCTGCTGCGGGACGTTGGATTGCACAATTTCCAGGCTGACTACTATCCCCACGAGTTCAGCGGTGGACAGCGCCAGCGCATCGCCATTGCCCGCGCGCTTTCCCTGCAGCCCCAGGTCATCGTGCTCGACGAGCCGGTGTCGGCGCTGGACGTGTCCATCCGTGCCCAGATCATGAACCTGCTGAAGCAACTGCAGGACCAGTACGGCGTCAGCTACCTCCTCATCGCCCACAACCTGGCAACCGTCCGGTACATGAGCCACCACGTGGGCGTGATGTACCTCGGAAAAATGGTGGAGGAAGCTCCCACCAAGACCCTGTTCGCCAACCCCATGCACCCCTACACCAAGGCCCTCATCGCGGCGTCCCTGCCGGCCCACCCGGACATCCAGCGCGAGGACCTGGTGCTGTCGGGCGAGGTTCCCTCTCCGTTGAACCCTCCCTCGGGCTGCACCTTCCATCCCCGCTGCCCCTTTGTCATGGACCGGTGCTCGGCAGAGGAGCCCCAGCTTCGGGAGCTGGAGCCGGAACACTGGGTGCATTGCCACCTGTACTGACCATTGGGTTTCAGACCATACCGATTGGGGCGGGTCCGAGACCCGCCCCTTGTCGTTGCCGCCGGATCCACCAGGCTCCAATTGATTAGGAATGTTCACCATCGTATAATTAGGCCACGAACAGACCCCATTCCTCGGGAGGAAACCCAAATGGTTGATGTCCTGACCGGTACTTTTACAGTTAAATCGGGTCACGCCCAGATGCTCAAGGGCGGCGTGATCATGGATGTGGTTAACGCAGAACAGGCCCGCATCGCCGCCGAGTCCGGCGCAGTCGCAGTCATGGCCCTGGAACGGGTCCCGGCAGATATTCGGGCCGAGGGCGGCGTCGCCCGTATGACCGACCCAGTGAAGATCGCCGAAATCATCGACGCGGTGAGCATCCCCGTAATGGCCAAGTGCCGCATCGGGCATTTCGTAGAGGCCCAGGTCCTCCAGGCTATGGGAGTTGACTACGTCGATGAATCCGAAGTGCTGACCCTCGCCGATGAAGTCCACCACGTCTGGAAGCACGACTTCACCGTCCCCTTTGTCTGCGGTTGCCGTGACTTGGGAGAAGCTTTGCGCCGCATCTCGGAAGGCGCGGCCATGATCCGCACCAAGGGCGAAGCCGGCACCGGCGACATAGTGGAGGCGGTACGCCACATGAGGGCCGTACAGGACGCCATTCGCAAGCTCCAGACCATGCCCGAAGACGAACTGGTGGTCGAGGCCCGCAACCTGGGCGTCAGCTTGGAACTGCTCCAGAAGACCAAAGAGGAAGGCCGTCTCCCCGTGGTCAACTTCGCCGCCGGAGGCGTGGCCACTCCCGCCGACGCCGCCTTGATGATGCAGTTGGGAGCCGACGGGGTCTTCGTGGGCTCGGGCATCTTCAAGTCCGGCAACCCCGAGCAGCGCGCCCACGCCATCGTCCAGTCGGTGACCCACTACAACAACCCCGGCATCATCGCCGAGGTTTCCAAGGACCTGGGCGAGGCGATGGTCGGGATCAGCGCCCGCAGCATCCCGCAGGATGAGCTGCTCGCGCCCCGCAGCATTTAGGGGACCATCTATAAGCGCGGGTACAACAAAACGGAGAGGACGCATGACGGCCGAAGACATCATCGCCGCCAACTTGGCCGTGGTCGAGGCCCACTTCCACAGCGAAGCCGTTAACGAGGTCGAGGCCGCCCTGGACCTGTACACTGACGACGTGGTCTGGGAAGCTCCGGCCCGCGACCTCGTGTTCTACGGCAAGGGGCCCGTTGCGGAAAACTACCGGGACATCTTCGCTGCAATGGCCGACGTGGAGTTCCAGAATCTGGACCGTTACGCCACGACCGACCGGGTCACCGACGACAGCATCGTGACCTTCACCCTCGTGCAGGACGGCCTCTGGCCGTTCCCGGTGGGGCAGAAGGTGGAAATGCGCCTCGTCCACATCTTCGAGATGCGCGACGGCAAGATCAGCAAGGAAATCGCCTTTGAAATGCCACGGGCCATCGACTAGGGAGACTTTCTCCTAACTGACCGGTCGGCGCGAGGACGCTCCGAAGTACCCTCATCCCGGGCCGGCATCAATCTAAGGCAAACAATCTGCAGATTTGAAACCAGACAGCGCCGCGGACCGCTATCCTCATCTCACCGTAGGAGTCCTGGCGGTCCAGGGAGACTTCATCGAGCATATCGCTATTCTGGGCCGCCTGGGTGTGGCCGGACGGGAAGTCCGTCTCCCCGAACAGCTTGATGGGCTCGACGGCCTGATAATCCCCGGCGGAGAAAGCACCACCCTCAGCCGGTTGATGAGCCTTTACGGCCTCCGCGAACCCGTGGCTCAAATGGCCCGGGAAAACAAGGCGGTGTGGGGAACGTGCGCGGGTATGATCATGATGGCCCATGAAATCACCGAGGAGGACCCCGTCCCGTTGCAGATGATGGACATCGGGGTCCAGCGCAACGCCTTCGGCCGCCAGGTGGACAGCTTCGAGCAGGACCTGGACATCGCAGACTTCGACTCTGCCCCCTTCCACGCCATCTTTATCCGCGCTCCCGTTATCATCCGTGTTGGTGACGACCTCAAAGTGTTGGCCCGGCTCCCCGACGGCCGCCCGGTGGCCGTGCGCCAGGACCGCATGATGGCCACCTCCTTCCACCCCGAGTTGACCAACGATCTCCGCTTCCACCGGTACTTCCTCGACCTGGCTTCCGCGCCTCCCGGGACCCGCCAATGAACCAGCAGTTTCGCGTCAGCGATATTCTGCGCGGCCTGGCCATGAACACCCCCCTGGGGCCGAACTTCGCCAGTCCCGATGGAGGCCACCAGTCCCAGACGGGCCTGGCGATTTGGAAGCGCATGGTCTGGGAACAAAAGCACCGCCTTACCATCGTCGACTGGAACGGGCTGCATTTGGACGGTCTGGTTTCTGCCCGCACTGCCACCGGCCGGGTCTTCCAGGTCGACCATCTGCATCTCCCCCACCTTCAATCCGGCAACGGGGCCGGGCCGGGCATCTTGAACAGCAAAGAGGAATTAGGCTCGGCAGAGCCGTTGCGCCTGCTGGAATCCTTGGTCAAACTCGCCGGCTCCCGGGGTGCGGAGCGCTTGTTCCTCCGCCTGCCCAGCGGCTCTCCCGCCCTTCGCCTGGCCCAGCAGACCGGTTTCTTTCCCCATTTCCAGGAAATCCAATGGGAGGGGGATGCCCCGGAACCCTCCCTGGATTCCCAGCGTACATCCTCCCTGTTTTCCGTCAGGCAGTCCGAGGACGAACACAGGCTGTTCCAGCTATTCTCCGACTGCACCCCGGCTCCCGTCCGCATAGCCGTCGGGGTAACCCTGGAGCAGTGGCAGGACTGGCAGTCCCTCTGGCCCCGCCAACGGCAGGAATGGACAGCCAGCGCGGAAGGCCGAATTCGGGGCTGGGTTGCGTTATCCCACAACAATAACGCCGTGGAAGCCAGGCTGATGGCCCAGCCCGATTGGCCGGAAATGACCGGCCGTTTGATCATGCTGGCCACGGAAAGCCCCGGACCCCACCGGTGGCTGGTGCCCGATTACCAGGCCCAGGTCAGCGAACGGCTGCACACCATGGGATGGCGGGAGACCACCCGGTATAACATGCTCATAAACCGGGTTGCCGTGCCGGTGGAATCTCCCGGCATGGCGCCCGTGGAGGCCTGAATTGGCGACGGTGGAACGGCCGGTGCAAGGGGAATTGGATGTGCTGCTGCATGTGCTGCCTTCCAGGATTGCCGCCGAGCTTCGGGAACGGGAAGACATCGACGAGCTCCTCGAGGTGGTGCTCGACCTGGGCCGTGCCCCCGAGGCCCGTTTCTTGTCCGGTGACCTGCACCTTGACCAGGAAGAAGTCAGCCGCGGAGACCTCGATTACGTCACCAACAAGATCGGCGATTTCGGCGACGACAACCGGGCCGGCATGGAGCGCACCCTCCACCGCATCTCCGCCATACGCAACCGGAAGGGGCAGGTAGTTGGGATCACCTGCCGCGTGGGCCGTGCCGTCTACGGCACCATCAAGATCGTCGAAGACCTCGCCTTCTCCGGCAAGAACATCCTCCTCCTCGGCCGTCCCGGCGTTGGCAAGACCACCATGCTGCGGGAGATGGCCCGGGTCCTCGCCGACGACGCTCTCAAGCGCGTCATCATCGTTGACACCTCCAACGAAATCGCCGGGGACGGCGACGTTCCCCATCCCGCCATCGGTTACGCCCGCCGCATGCAGGTCAGCACCCCCACCGCGCAGCACAGCGTCATGATCGAGGCGGTCGAAAACCACATGCCCCAGGTCATCATCATCGACGAAATGGGCACCGAGCAGGAAGCTTCCGCCGCCCGCACTATCGCCGAGCGGGGAGTGCAGCTCATCGGCACCGCCCACGGCAACACCCTGGACAACCTGATCCTGAACCCCACCCTCTCCGACCTCATCGGTGGGGTCCAGACCGTGACCCTCGGCGACCAGGAAGCCAGGTTCCGGGGCACCCAGAAGACCGTGTTGGAGCGCAAGGCGCCCCCCACCTTCGACGTGGTCGTCGAGATCCAGAACTGGGAGCAGGTCGCCGTCCACGAAGACGTTGCCCAGGTCGTGGACCAGGCGCTGCGCGGGTACCAGGTCATCCCGGAAATCCGCGCCCTGGGACCTGAAGGCGAGGTCCAGCGCACCCAGGACTCTCCCCGCCGCAGCGAAGGAACGCCTGCCCCGTGGTCGGCGGGAAACTCCGCCCGGGGCCAGCGCTATCCCCAGGAATCCCGGCCCGCCCCCTTTTCCGCCGACAGCGAGCCGCAGAAACGTCTCGACGAGCGGGTGTTCCTCTTCGGAGTGGGGCGGGACAAGCTGGAAGCTGCCCAAGCCGAAAGCAAGATCTACCTGGATATCGCCAACGAGCTCCGGCGCTCCACCATGGTCGTCACCACCAAGACTCACTACCGCCGCGGCGCCCAGCTGGTGAGGGTGGCCGAATCCAGCGGGACGCCGGTGTATGTGCTCCGCAAGAACACCGTCCCTCAGCTCATCGACTTCCTCCGCACCCTCGCCCGCGAGAGGGGGATGGATACCGGACCCGCCCGCCGGGACCCCGAGGGCCATGCCGAGGTATCCAAGGCATCGCTGGAAGAGGCCCTGCAGGAGGCGGAATCCGCAGCCGAGCGTGTGCTGGGCGGTGAATTCAGCGTCCAGTTGACTCCCCAGCGTCCCTACGTCCGCCGGCTCCAGCACCTGCTGGCCGAACGGTTCAGCCTGGCGTCCACCAGCAAGGGTCGGGAACCCGAACGGTCCGTGCTAATCTACCAGCCCTGACCCCATCGGCGCCGGGATAGTGCCTTCCCCGGGCTGAGGCTGGACCCCGCGGCATCCAACCTGACCAAGCAGGAATAATTCTCCGGCGTTTTTTCGGAACGCCGGAGATTTTTAACCTGGCAGGAGATCCCCCGGCCGGGGCTTCCGGTTTTGCCTCCCAGCCCGCTACGGGACCGCGGCAGGCTCCCCGGGTTCAGCATCCAGCCCGGGAAGCACCCAGAGACTCAGGGTGGAATCGAGCCCGCTGCATTCGGAGAAGAGCAGGTCCCGCCGGACATCGCCCGGCCCGCCTGCGTCCTCCCCTTCCCCGGCTTTAACCGCGAGACACCGCTCAGTGGCTGCGCCCTGGATAAGGCCGTTGCCCTGGATTTCAAACTTCTGTTGCGGGGAGTCCGAGCAGGTTAACAGGAGCAAAGACTCCCCCGAAGCCTGCACGCAACGTTCGAACGCTTCCATGTAGAACTGACCCTCTGCCGGGTAATTCCAACGGAACATCTGGTCTTCCGCTCCGGGCTTGCACGTGTGGACCTGGAGCGTGCCATTTACGATGACCCCAGTCCCCTGCCCCGGCACATCCACGCAGTACAGCTCCGGTTCGTCCAGCGGATCGATCAGCTGCAACGCCGACCGTTGGCCAGCTTCCAGCGCCGGTTCCGGAGTGGGAGCAGGAGTGGGTACCGGCGTAGCGGTGGGCGTTGGCGTCGCATTTCGCTGTAGTTCCGCCAGGAACTGTGTGGCCTGCTGGTTGGTAATCCTGCCAGAGTCCAGCCAGGCAAACACCTCCCTGATTGTCCGTGGCTTGGGAAGGGGAGTCGGCGTCGGTGTCGGCGTTGGAGTTGGCGTTGGAGTAGCTGTCGGTGTCGGTGTCGGTGTCGGAGGCAAAGCGGTGGGGACCGGAGTCGCCGTCTGCGGCCTGAAACGCACCACGTCCGGAATTCCTGCCGCCGCCAGCGTCGGCAGCACCAACGGCAGGTCGTCTGGCCCCGCCGCCAGCGGAATGTCCACCACCAGCGCCTGGGTCTCTTCCTGTGACAGCCAGAGCGTTATACCCAACACGGCCAACACAAAAATCGCCGCCCCCGCCACGGTGAACAGGCTCATCGTGAAGACGGAAAGTGCGGTCAGCCCGATGCGCCGCCAGCTCCAGCCGGGCAGCACTTCCTGGTACAACATACCCCGCACGCGTTGGGGTAGGGTTTCCCTGCCTGCGTTTTCTCCCGGTTCCTCAGCCATGCCCGCCTTCTGTCACAACCCCGCCCTCAGCCGATCTTCCTGAAACACTGGGGCGGCCCTTCGGAAAGTGCTCGCCCCTCGCTACTCTTCGTCCCCATACTGGGCTTTCAGCGACTCCACCACCGCCGGGTCAGCCAGGGTTGTGGTGTCTCCCAGGGCACGGCCCTCGGCCACGTCGCGCAGCAGGCGGCGCATTATCTTGCCGCTGCGGGTCTTGGGAAGCTCGGCGGCGAAGTGAATATCATCGGGGCGGCAGATGGGGCCGATCTTGGTAGCCACATGCTGCTTCAGCTCGGTGATCAGTTCGTCGGAAGCCGCCACGTTCTCCTTGATCGTCACGAAGGCCACTATGGCCTGCCCCTTGATCTCGTCGGAGCGGCCGATACAGGCGGCTTCGGCCACCTTGGAGTTGTCCACCAGGGCGCTTTCCACTTCCATGGTGCTGACCCGGTGCGCCGCTACGTTGATGACGTCGTCCACCCGGCCCAGGATCCAATGATAGCCGTCCTCGTCAATCTTGGCGCCGTCGCCGGTGAAGTAGATGTTCTCGTACTTCGACCAGTACTGCTCCCTGAACCGCTCGTCGTCCCCATAGATGGTCCGCAGCATTGACGGCCAGGGCCGCTTGATTACCAGGTACCCGCCTCCTCCTGGGCCCACCGAGTTCCCCGCCTCGTCCAGCACATCCACCTCGATGCCCGGGAAGGGATGGGTTGCCGAACCCGGTTTGAGCGTGGTCACCCCCGGCAGCGGCGTTATCAAGATCGATCCCGTCTCGGTCTGCCACCAGGTGTCCACCACCGGGCAGCGTCCCCCGCCAATGTTCTGCCAGTACCACACCCACGCCTCGGGATTGATTGGCTCCCCCACGCTGCCCAGCAGGCGCAGGCTGGACATGTCGTGCCGGTTGGGGTACTCCTCTCCCCACCGCATGAATGTACGGATCGCCGTAGGAGCAGTGTACAGGATGGTGCAGGCATACTTCTCCACGATTGCCCAGAACCGGTCCCGGTCGGGATAGTCGGGCGAGCCTTCGTACATTACCGACGTGGCCCCGTTGGCCAGCGGGCCGTACACGATGTAGCTGTGGCCGGTTACCCATCCAATGTCCGCCGTGCACCAGTAGACGTCATCTTCCTTCAGGTCGAAGACCCACTTCGTGGTCGCGTGGGTGCCGGTCAGGTATCCGCCGGTGGTGTGGACAATGCCCTTGGGCTTGCCGGTGGTGCCGCTGGTGTAAAGCATGAACAGCATGTCTTCACTGTCCATCTGTTCCGGCTCGAAGGTCATCGGCTGATTCGCCATCAAGTCGTGCCACCACACGTCCCGGCCCTCGACCATCCGGTCATCCGAGGTGCCCGTGCGCCGGACCACCAGCATCTTCTCGATGGGCGTGTCGCCCGTCACCGAGTCGTCGGCGTTCTGCTTCAGGGGCACGACGCCCCCCCGCCGGTAGCCCCCATCCGCGGTGATCATTACCTTGGACTGGGAATCGTTGATCCGGTCCCGCAGCGAGTCTGCGCTGAACCCCCCGAAGACTACGCTGTGGGCCGCCCCGATGCGGGCGCAGGCCAGCATGGCTATGGGAAGCTCGGGGACCATGGGCAGGTAGATGGTCACCCGGTCGCCCTTGGACACCCCCAGGCTCTGCAGCCCGTTGGCCGCCTTGCACACCTCGCGGTACAGGTCCTGATAGGTATAGACCGCCCAGTCGCCGGGCTCGCCTTCCCAGATGATGGCAGCCTTGTTCTTGCGGGCCGTCTTCAGGTGGCGGTCAATGCAGTTGTAGGAGACGTTCAGCTTGCCGCCGACGAACCACTTGGCGAAGGGCGGATTCCAGTCGAGGACCTGGTCCCACTTCTCGAACCAGTCCAGCTCGCCGGCCAGTCCAGCCCAGAACCCCTCCGGGTCCTGGCGGGCACGCTCGTAGATTCCTGAGTCCGGCATATTTGCCTGTTCTGCAAACTGGGCGGGGGGAGGGAAGACCCGGTCCTCCCGGAGCAAGGCTTCGATGCTGCCGGTGTTCTCTACCATAACGCTGCCTCCATCCTGGCAATGCGATGTGAGGGTTGACAGAAGGGTCCGCCGGTTGGAAAAAGGCTGTCTCCCTGGCCGCAACGGACACGGCTGCACGCTCCGGCGGAGCGTAGTTGACCGCCTTTTTGTAACACGGAGCGCGGGTTGTTGTAAATGCGGAACCGCCCCGTTCGCTGTGCTTGGGGATCAGGGCTGCCGGCGGCGTTCCAGTTCCGCTTCCAGTTCCCGGACACGCGCTTCAGCCTGGAGGCGAGCCTCCCGCTCGGCGTCCGCCTGACTCTCCGCGGCGGCGCGCGCCCGCAACGTTTCGGCGTGAGTTTCCAGGTAGCGTTCCGTTGCCGGGTCCCACCACCGGAGCTTTCCGTTTTCCCAGCAAATGGCGAGGCAGAGGACCTCGCTGTGTCCCCAGAAGTTGCCCTCGGCGGTCTCCGATATTTCGATGGGACGGTAGACCCCGCCGACTATCACATCGCCGGCGAGGGCCTGCCGGTGGTACTGCCCGCCGGATGGGTCGAAGCGCCAGTATTCCCGGACGCCGTAGTCCTGATAACCGGCATGTTTCCGTTCCTCATCCTGCTGGCCGGTACTGGACGATGCGACCTCCAGGACAAAGTCGGGGGGCCCGCCCTGGACGTCAATGGAGTACCCACGGCGGGCGATGACGTCCGCCACGTCCACATCGAAGGCTATCATCAGGTCGGGGACCAGGAAACCCTCGCGCTGGCCGTGGCGCCAGCCAAGGGGCGTTTCACACATGACCAGGGTGGTGTCCAAGCCTCCGAAGTGCTGGTGCAGGCTGGTCATGTATCCCGGTTGATAGAGATACAGGGGGTTGTTCATATCCTCACGGGGCGGGAATTCCGGGAAATGCCCGTCCGTCGTGGCCTGCTGTACCTGCCTGGTGGTCATGGCGTTCCTCGTAACACGGGCGAAAGGGACAGGGTGGACAACCCGGTTATTATACGGCATTCGTCCCGCTCGAACAGGCCACGATTCACGGTTGACAGGCCGGAGCCGCCGGACTAGACTTTCCCACGTGCTAATCACCAGTTCGTTCACAGCGGCTCTCCGCCGCCTCCTGAGCCAGCTTTCAGCCGGCTTCACTTGAACCCGGGACCACGGGGCCTGTACTGACGGGCGGTCCCAAGGGCAAACCCGCCGCTAGCGCCTTCACCGCAGCGGCCCTCTCCCCAGACCCTCGGCAGTCGCGCTCCAGGTAATCCGTCGGACTACCACGCAGTTCCGCGCCTCCGGGCGCTCGACTGCTTGCCAAATTGAGAGGGTCTTCCATGCCGAATCTGCGTTTAACTGCTCTTGCCACATTACTGACAGCCGCTATGGTCGCCCTGTCTCTCGCCGCCTGCTCCGGTGCATCCGGGGGCGACGACGCTCCCACCCTCAAGGTCGGTGGCATTCCGGACCAGGACACCGCCCGCCTGGCCCGCCGCTACGAGGCTTTCTCCGAGTACCTTTCCGCCGAGCTGGATGTTCCGGTGGAGTTCGTTCCCAGCGTGGACTATGCCGCAGTGGTGACCGCTTTCTCGCAGGACCAACTGCAACTGGCCTTCTTCGGAGCGTTGACCGGGGTGCAGGCCCGCCTGCAGAACCCCGGCGCCGTCGCCATTGTCCAGCGGGAATACGACGCCGCCTTCCACTCCAAGCTGGTCGCGCGGGCCAACCTTCCGCTCAACTCCCTGGAGGAACTGAAAGGGCAGGCGGGAGACCTCACCATCACCTTCGGCAGCCCCAATTCCACATCCGGCCATCTGATGCCCCGATACTTCATCGGGCAGGCTGGGATCAATGCCGCCACCGACTTCCGGCAGGAACCAAACTTCTCCGGCTCCCACGACACCACCTGGCAGCTGGTAGAAAGCGGGGCCTTCGACGTGGGCGCGCTTTCCGACGTTGTCTGGGACCGGGCGGTACGGGAGGGCACGGCGGACACGAGCAAGGTGAAGGAGTTCTACACCACCCCCGCGTACTTCAACTACAACTGGACGGCCCAGGGCAATCTGGACGAAGTGTACGGGGAAGGGTTCACGGATAAAATCCGGCAGGCGCTGCTGGACCTGAACCCGGAAGATCATGGGGAGATCATGGAACTGTTCAGCACCGAGAAGTTCATCCCCACCAACAACGACAACTACCAGGCCATAGAGAGCGTGGCCAGGGAACTGGAAATAGTCAAATGAATGCCGCCGACGCGCAACGCCCGGTGGTGACTGCTTCGGGGATAAGCAAGAGCTACTCCCAGGTTGCCGCCCTGTCTCCGCTGGACCTTTCCGTCATGCCCGGCGAGCGGGTGGCGGTGGCCGGTCCCAGCGGCAGCGGCAAGACAACCCTGCTGTACCTGCTGGCAGGCATCCTGCAGCCGGACTCGGGAAGCCTGGCTGTTGACGGCCAACCTTTGACCCGGGTGAAGCCGGGCGGGGAGATGTCGCGGTTGGTGGGGATTGTCCACCAGCAGTATGACCTGGTGCCCCACCTTCCGGTGCTGCATAACGTCCTGGCGGGACGCCTGGGACAATGGGGGCTGCTGCGCTCCGCCGCATCGCTGGTGTGGCCCCAGGACCGGGGACTGGCCGAGGCGGCCCTGGATCGGATGGGCATTGGGGACAAGATCTGGGAGCGGACTTCCCACCTGTCCGGCGGCGAGCAGCAGCGGGCGGCCATCGCGCGGTTGATGGTCCAGTCGCCACTGCTGGTGCTGGCCGACGAGCCCGTCGCATCCCTGGACCCGGCGCGGGCGAGGGAGATCCTGCGGCTGCTGACCAGCCTGACGGAAGACAGCCGGAGGGCCCTGATCGTAAGCCTGCACTCGCCGGACCTGATCCGGCGGTTCTGCACTCGGGTAATTGGGCTGAGGGACGGCCGCTTGGCCTTCGACCTGCCGGCGGAAGCGGTCACCGGGCCCACGCTGGACGACCTGTATCACCTGGAAGCCCCCTTCGGCTACCGGCCGGAGCCAGAACCGGAAGTAGAGCCAGTGTCCGCCGCCAAAGCGACACCGCGGTCCAAGCTACCGCCCCCGGGGGCCTTCCGCTGAAGTCCATCCCGTCGCTGTTGGAGAACCGGAGGCTGCTGACCCTGGGACTTCTGGCGGCCCTGGTCTGGAGCCTGACCAACATCGACTGGGGTTCGCCCATCATTCACACGGGCGGCGGGGCCTCGGCGCTGCGGTTCTTCCTGGCCCTGTTTCCGCCGGACCTGACCCCAGAGTTCCTCGGGATCGCGCTGCGGGCCACCTGGTATACCGTGGCCTACGCGGTGGCGGGAATCACGCTGGCGGTGGCCATCGGCCTGCCGTTGGGAGTAATCGCCTCGGGAACGGTCCTGCGGGAGTCGTCGGGGTGGCAGCGTCCGGTGATGATCGGAACGCGGGCGGTCCTGGCTGGACTGCGGTCGGTGCATGAGCTGGTCTGGGCGGTGCTGCTGGTTGCCGGGATGGGTCTGTCGCCGATGGCGGGAGTCCTGGCCCTGGCCCTTCCCTACGGCGGCATCCTGGGAAGGATTTACGCAGAGCTGCTGCAGGACGTACCCCAGCCGCCGCTGAGGGCGCTGCGGGCTTCGGGAGCATCACCCCTGAGGACGCTGCTTTACGGCAGCTTCCAGATGGCCCTGCCCGACATGATCAGCTACACCTTCTACCGCTTCGAGTGCGGCATCCGCTCCGCCGCCATCCTGAGCTTTGTGGGAATCCAGGGGTTGGGGTACCAGATCCAGCTTTCCATGCACGACCTGCTGTTCAGCCAGGTGTGGACGCTGCTGGCGTTCCTGGTGGGGTTGATCGTGGCGGTGGACGCGTGGAGCACCCACGTGCGGCGGAGCATGGTGTCGTGACGGAGGGTCCGGCGGTGCGGACGGGGAACCACGAACGGCGTCGGATGACCCTTCCCCGGGCGTCGCTTTACGGGTTTATCCTGCTGGCCGTTGCATCCTGGGGATTCATTGTATTCGGGGATGGCGACGGTTTCCGGGGGTTGTTCGCACCAGGAGCGTGGGGCAACGGGGTGCGGTTCCTGGAGTCGCTGTTGGGCCTGGACTCGGACGGGACCCCGGCCTACCTGCAGGGGAGCCGGTGGCTGGAGACGGGCAGGCTGGCGGCGGAGACGCTGGCGATGAGCCTGCTGGCCATCGGCATTGCGGGCGTGGGGGCCTTCGCAACGCTGCTGATGGCGGCCAGGAATGTCAGCGACGGAACCCTGGGAGGAAGGCCGTCAAACATCGGCCGGGCGGCCTATCACCTGACGCGGGGGTCCTACACCTTCTCCCGGGGAGTGCCGGAGTTGGTGCTGGCGATGATCATCGTGTTCTTCCTGTCGCCGGGAATACTGCCGGGAGCGGTGGCGTTGGGACTGCACAACTACGGCATCGTCGGGAAGCTGACGGCGGAGGTGGTGGAGAACCTGGACCCCGCTCCGGCAAGGGCGTTGCGGGCCAGCGGGGCGGGGAACATGCAGGTGCTGCTGTACGCCATCCTGCCCCAGGCGATACCCCAGTTCATCACCTACCTGCTCTACCGCTGGGAGGTGATTATCCGGACGACGGTGGTGGTGGGATTCGTGAGCGCAGGCGGGCTGGGACGGGAGTTCACGCTCCGCCTGAGCTGGTTCCACTACACCGACGTGACGCTCCTCATCATCTGGTACCTGCTGCTGGTGGCGGGAGTAGACCTGTTGAGCGCCTTCATGCGGCGGGCGGCGAGGGCGGAGTAACACCAGCACCCGCCGGATGTCCGGCGGGCGGGAAGTGAGCAGACATGGGGATCTATCCGGCGGCGGTGACCGCCGGGTGCGGTACAGGGTGGGCCGAAATTGAGGAGCTATGCGGAGGGGGTTAACCCTCCGGTGACGTCCTAGTGGCCGTGCCCGCAGATTCCACCACAGCATCCACCGCCGCCCATGGGAGGCATGGGGGCGAACTCGGAGGGGCCGGAGTCGCCCTTGGAGACGGCAGCGAAGACGGAGAGGGCCCGCTTGGCGGGCTGCTCACAGCGGGGGCAGTCGGCGCCGGTGGCGCTCATGGGCTGCAGCTTGTCGAAGTGGTGGTCGCAGGTGGGGCAGTGGTATTCGTACAGAGGCATGGGCACCTTCCTGATTGAGGCGGATTTTCTATCCCTAAATTAAAGTAAGCGGCGACAGTAGTCAAGGCGAAAATGCCGGACGGGTTGGTGCTGGCCAATCCCAGCTTGACACGCAAACGGGGGAATGCCAGACTACCGGCATCGTTTGTGGCGATAACCCATTTGATATGAGTTCAGGAGGAGACATGGCCGACGTCAAGATTGAAATCCGAGCCAACGGGCCATACCGGGTGACCGGGCCCATCGACCTTACCGACCAGAGCGGCAACGCCTACACCATTCCCGAGGGGCAGTGGGTATCGCTGTGCCGCTGCGGCGCGTCGGACAACAAGCCCTACTGCGACGGCACCCACCGGGACTGCGGCTTCGAGGGCCCCAGCGAAGCCCATTAATCCCGACCGGAGGCGTCCGGCCTGAGTTGGACGGAACAGCCTCCCCACCAATCCGGAGGGATGACCGGGAGCCGACTTGATCGTTGGTTCCCGGTTTTTTGCTGTCGCCGGGTACGGCAGAGTACGCATCCCCTATCCTCCATAAGGAGCGTCCCATGTCAACGCAGACCAGATTTTCCGAAGCTGCCCGCCTCCTGTACGCAGATTATTCCGCGAAACGGGTCTATTCTACCCTGCCCGATGAACTGGCACCCCAGACCATTGATGACGCCTATCTGCTCCAGGACGCTCTGCTGGAGTTGTTGTCCGAGCAGGGCGGTCCGCTGGCCGGATACAAGCTGGCCTACACCACGGCCACGATGCAGGAACGGGCCAACCTTTCCGAGCCGTGCGCCGGAGGGTTGCTGGCTTCGGGGATGCGGCAGTCACCCGCAAGGCTGGACCCAAGCGAGTTCGTGCGCCTGGGCGTCGAGTGCGAAATTGCGGTGGAACTGGCGGAGGAACTGTCCCCGGCTGGGGCTCCTTACAACCGGGAGAAAGTTTCCGAGGCCGTGGGCGCGGTGATGCCCGCCTTCGAGGTTGTGGACTTCCGCACCCCCGACCTGCAGGGGTTGGCCCGGGCGCTGACGGCGATTTCGACCAACATTTCCAACGCGGGAGTGGTCCTGGGGGAGCGGGTCACCGACTGGCGATCGCTGGACCTGGCCGCGGCGAAAGGTACCCTGGAGATCAACGGCGAGGTGGTCGGGGACGGGCACGGCTCCGATATCATGGGCCATCCATTCGAGCCGCTGGTGTGGCTGGCCAACCGCTGGGCCCAGCGGGGCCGGAGCATTCCGGCAGGATTCATCATCATCACCGGCAGCATCGTCACCCCCAAGCCGCTGACAGCCGGGGACACCTCCCGGGTCTGGGTCGAGGGGCTGGGAGAAGCGCGGTTGGCGGTGGAGTGAGGGCAGTCCAACCAGAACCAGTTCGCTCGGACTTTGCCCCTGTGTTAAAGGCAACAGCGAATGGAATCCCTGGAGTTCAAAATGAGGAGGCTCGACTCCCCAACCCTTCATTCTTCTCCAGGGGAAACCCTCCAGGGAAACCCTCCTATGAGGGGAGCCATTCGGTCCTTTATCGCCCCGCACACAAATTCAGTGTTTGGGGCAGTTAGCACCCAGCAGTTGGTTTACCGCTGAGATCCAAAACGCAGCAGGTTTCGTCAACGAGGAATGGATTGTTTGGATTCACGGAAAAACCCTCTTGCATTGTGTCTCCGCATTCTCGGTGTTCCTGACTTACGCCAGTCAAGAACTTGACACATCCATAGCAATCGAGCTTCTTACCCATCACAACGAGAATGACGAACCCCTGTATCGCGTATTGCAAAGGCAGTCCAGATCGAAGAATGCCGGGAGTTGGACGGCGTAGATTGGGAGTGGCAGTCCGGCGATTGCTCGATGGGGAAGGCGCGTTTTGGGGGGGGGGGCGCGATTGGACGCAATCCCACGGACCGGGGGAAGGCAGGAAGCAAGAAAAGCATCCTGGTCGACGGGTACGGCGGGCCACTGAGCGTGGTGGTGGCCGGAGCTAATGTCCACGACACGAAACTCCTCAGGCCGATGCTGGAGAGCATAGTCGTGGACCGGCCGGAAGGCTCCCAGAACCTGTGTTTGGACCAGGGGTATGACAACCCCACCGGCCACGGGACCGTCGCCGACGCCGGATACCAACCGCACATCCGTCGTATTGGCGAAGAGAAATTGGACCAGTCGGGCGAGAAGACCCACCCGGCCCGGCGGTGGGTGGCGGAACGCACCCTGGGCTGGCTGTCCAGGTGCCGGGCGATACTGGTGCGCTACGACAAGAGGGCATCCAATTACCTTGGTCTGCTCCAACTGGCCGGTGCCCTCATCTGGTACCGCCATCAATGGAGCCTGGATAATTTGAGATAGTTAGTTAGACGAACACGCCGGGCACTAACTCTCTGATTGCGGCCCCTGGAGCCCGTGCTCGTTTGTCCTGGTTTTCAAACCGGTCCGGGCTGTTAACTTGGCTCGTCGACGATCGAGTCCGCATTTCCTCCCATTATCCACAGACCCTGACTCCGCGTTGGCCGGAACGACGGAGTCTCGGTATATAATCCCTCTAAATTCCACTGAGGAGGGCAGGACGATGGCGGCGTGGGACATTCCGGCAGGCATGATTCAGACGGTGGTGGGCACTGGGGAGGCGGGCTACTCCGGCGACGGCGGATTGGCGGCGGCGGCGCTGCTGCGGGAGCCGTTCATGTGCACCTTCGATCCCAGCGGAAACCTGCTGTTCTGCGAGTCGCGGAACTACTGTGTCCGGCGGGTGGATGCGGAGACGGGCGTCTTGACGACGGTGGCGGGCGGCAACGGCGCGGGCAACTCGGGGGACGGCGGCCCTGCGACGGCGGCGATGTTCAACGAGCCGTACAGCATCGAGTGCGACGCCAACGGCGACATCTATATCGTGGACCGCCTGAGCGCGGTGGTGCGGAAGGTGGATGGCGCCACCGGAATCATCTCCACGGTGGCGGGCACCGGCGAGATTGGCTACTCCGGCGACGGCGGCCCGGGCACCCAGGCCATGATGCGGGAGCCCAACGATTGCTTCCTGGACGGCCAGGGCGGATTGCTCATCGCCGACATCCAGGACCAGCGCATCCGGCGGGTGGATCTGGCCACCGGAATCATCGCCACCTTCGCGGGCAACGGTGAGAAGGTGCGGGGCGGCGACGGCCTTCCGGCGGCGCAGGCGTCTATCCTGGGGGCGCGGGCGGTCTGCATGGACGGCGCGGGGAACACCTACATCGCGGAGCGGGAGGGGAACGGCGTGCGGAAGGTGGACGCCAACGGCATCATGTCCACCCTGGCAGGGACCGGGGAGCGGGGCTACGACGGGGACGGCGGGCCGGCCATCGCCGCGGCGTGGGGCGCTCCCAAGGCCATCCGGTGCGACGCGGCGGGGAACGTTATCGTGGTGGACACCGAGAACCACGCCATCCGCAAGATTGACCATGATGGCATTGTGACCACCATCGCCGGAGGCCACCTGGGACCGGACGGGGACGGCGGTCCGGCGACGGCGGCGGGGCTGGAGCGTCCCCACGGCTGCGGAATCGGTGCCGACGGAATGCTCTACATCGCCGACAGCAACAACCACCGGGTGAGGGCGGTGGGGGTGTAGGGAGCAGTAGGTAGCCCGTTCTATAGACCCTATAATGATATTTGAAAATTTTGCGATCACCTTGACGGATCAACGGGTTCTGTCAGGCGACACCGCTGCAATGTGGAGGTTTGTGGAGTGACTGAGCCAGAAGACATCGCCCGTCAACTTGACATGGTAGAGGCAACGTGGAAGGAAAGATTTAGGGAACTGTGCGGAGATGAGGCTGCTGACGGAGTGGCTGATATGATGGGCGAAGTAAGAGATTGGGTGGACTTAGCACTCATAAACCAATTGGAGTCTGTGGTGGGAGGACACGTTGAGGGTATCAGACACCGACGTGGGGACGCTGCGGCCCGAGAGGACGTAGGGTTCTTGGCGAGAGAATTGCAAGAAAAGGTAACATTTCCCGGTACGGGGATACCACCTCACATCTTCACGGGACGGGTTCGCATCGACGGGCAAATTGCTCCGGATGGAGCCAAGGTAGAAGCTCGCATTGACGGCGTTCTTAAAGGAAGCGCTGTGGTCATGCGGGGCCTATACACTGTGGCCGTCAAGATGGGTTCCTCAGGCCGCGTTTGCTTCTTTGTTGAGAATCATCCAACTTGCGGTGAAGTAGAGTGGTTGATAGGGGGTGCTTCGATGAAAGATTTAGATGCCCACCGAGCTAAGTGACCTTCGTGAGAGATAAATGGTATCATCCCACGCCTCACCGATTGTGTTATAACAACGCAAACTCGGAGTTATGAGGAGTTGTTATGGAAACGGTGGGTTTTATTGGCTTGGGGAATATGGGCGGCGGAATGTCGCGGAATATCCAGCGGGCGGGGTACCCGATGGTGGTGTTCGACATCAGGGAGGGCATGACCCGTCCCCTGCTGGAGGAAGGAGCCCGGCTGGGAAGCTCTCCCGCCGAGGTGGCTGAGGCCAGCGACATAACCTTCACGTCCCTGCCCGGACCCAGGGAGGTTGAGGCGGTGGCGATGGGGCGGGAGGGAGTGCTGGAGGGCATCCGCTCCGGCAGCATCTACGTCGACCTGTCATCCAGCCGCCCGACGCTGATCCGGGAGATCGAGCCGAAGTTCCGGGAGAAGGGCGCCCACGTTCTGGACGCTCCGGTGAGCGGGGGCAAGTCGGGGGCGGAGAGCGGCAACCTGGCGGTGATGGTGGGGGGCGACCGGGCGATCTTCGAGCAGATCAAGCCCATCCTGGACGCCTTCGGGGACAAGGTGTTCTACGCCGGCGGCATCGGTGCCGGATCCATCTGCAAGCTGGTGCACAACATGGTCGGCCACAGCGTCCGGCAGGCCATCGCCGAGGGTCTGACCCTGGGAGTGAAGGCGGGGGTGGAGCCCGAGGCGGTCTGGGAGTGCATGAGGCGGGGGTCGCTGGGCCGGATGCGGGTGCTGCACGAGGGCTTGGTGCGGACGATGTTCCGGGGGGAATTCGAGCCGGCCAGCTTTGCGCTGAACCTGGCCTATAAGGACATATCCCTGGCGACGGAGCTGGCCCATGAGTACGACGTCCCGATGCCGGTGACGACGCTGTCGGAGCAGATTGCCCTCCAGGCGATGAACCGGGGCTGGGGGGACCGGGACAGCAGCGTGACGGTGCTGCTTCAGGAGGAGCAGGCCAACGTCGAGGTCCGCGCTCCTCACATCGATCCGGCCTGGGCGGGGAGGTTCATCACCACCCACCCGGATGACGAGTAGGTCCGGGAGAAGCCTTCTCTAGGTTGACGCAGGTTAGGCGGTCTAGGGTGGTCACCCAATGCTCTTGATGAGCATGTCTCTTCTGAGTTAGGACCCTCGTTTTGATATTGACTACAGGAAGCCCCAAACTATCATCGAGAGCCAGTACTTGCGGCTGGAGAACAGTATGACGATTACTATGGAGCCGGAAGAGGAACTCGAACTCGAACCTCTTGAAAGTGAAACCGAGGACGAAAATTCTGCTTTTGAACCGACACAGTTCAAACCTTTCGTGTACCCTGCCGATTTTACGCTTCAGGGACTACTAGACAAATGGGAAGCGAAAAGCCTCGTTTTACCTCCTTTTCAAAGGCAGTATGTGTGGACAAAGTCTAGAGCCAGCCAGTTAGTTGAGTCGTTCCTTTTGGGTTTGCCGGTTCCCGGGATTTTCTTGTACAAGGAACGCCAAACCCAGCATCTCCTCGTAATTGATGGGCAACAACGTCTCCTGAGCGTTTTTTACTTTTTGCGGGGGAAGTTCAAAGACGAAGAAGGTCCCTTCAAGCTAACCGGCCTACGGACCCAATGGAATGGAGTCAGCTTCAATGAGATGCCTGAACCCGACCAGTTGGAGTTTACTGACTCGGTCCTTCGCGCCACTATCGTCAATCAAATTTACACTGAGGATAAGAGCAGCATCCATGACATTTTTCGACGGCTCAATACCACAACAACTCCCCTCAGTAATCAAGAAATAAGGAACTGCGTTTCTTGGGGAAAATTGAACGACCTGCTCAACGAAATGAACCAGTCGGATCACAACTGGAGACTGATCCTAGGGAAACAACAACCTGATTCCCGGAAAAGAGATGTCGAGCTTATCCTTCGGGTTTTGGCGTTGTTGGAACGTCGCAACGAATACAGAAAGCCGATGAAAGAGTTCTTGAACTATTACATGGACTTGAGGCGCAATCCCGATGATGACGACCTATTTCGCCTAAGGGGAACTTTCATGAATGCCACCGAATTGATTGTTCGCGAACTAGGCGAGAAACCCTTTCATGTAAGAGCAGGCCTCAACGCAGCAGTTTGCGATTCAGTTTTGGTCGCTACCGCCAAGCATTTGGAGGATTATCCAAGCAACCTGAAAGAAAGGTACGTTGACCTGACAAAGGACGAAGACTACCGGGCGGTAACAAATTTCGGGACGACTGATGAGAACACGGTAAGCAAAAGGCTTGACTTTGCCGAGCATGAACTCTTCGTCCTGTAGTTGCTAGACATGAGATTGCCCGAGGTGGATTTTGCTATTGAGCAATGTAAGGATTATCTCAATCGCACCAATTCGTTAGGTACTCCGATAGAATCCTACTTGACCAGATACCTATTGGTGCTCATCTACTCGGAATTTGAGCGGGTGGTCAAAGAAATATTGAGCAGACGGCTTTCTTTGGCCAATGACCCCCACACTGAATCATTTTCCCGCTTTGCAGTAGACCGCCTGATACGTAGCATTAAAATCAGCGAAATCGCAGGGGTATTGGGCCGATTCGGGTCAGATTACAAGGCTGAGTTCGACGAAAAGGTTGTTAACGACCCATTGGGCAATAACTTCGATAGCATAATCAACAACCGACACATCAGCGCCCACGGTCCGGGTGCAACCGTCACTTTCAGGGACATGGAAACTTACTATGAAGAGTCCCATGTTGTTCTGGACCAAATCCAGAGCATCTTGTTTCCCAATAGCCCTGAAGGAACGGGCTAATAGGATTAGCCATTGAGAGATTCCGAGGCACCGTTACCTGTAACTATCCACCCCCCCATCCTGCTGGCCACCGGCAACCACGCCAAGCAGGAGGCATTGCGTTGGCTGGTGGAGGGGGCGCCGGTTGTTCCGGTGACTCCCGCTGAGGCGGGGGTGCTGGCCGACCCCGACGAGTCGGCGGACACTCACCTGGCGATTGCGCGGGAGAAGGCGAGGGAGTGGTCGGAAGCGGGGCAGATGTTGGTGATTGCTTCGGATGGGGGGTTGGTCATTCCGGCGCTGGGAGCCAACTGGGAGAGCCGCCACACTCACCGCTTCGCCGGTCCGGCGGCGGATGACCGGGAGCGGGCCCGCCGGCTGCTGAAGGTGATGGAGCCGCTGCGGGGGGAGGAGCGGTCCGCTTCGTGGGTGGAGGCGGTGGCCGTGGCCGACCGGGGAGAGGTTCTGGCGTCTTGGGACCTGACCGGGGCGACGGGGTACATCGTCGAGGGGGTGCCGCCGGAGGTGGATACGTCGGGATTCTGGGTGTTTTCCCTGTGGCGCTTTCCCCGCTTCGGGAAGATTTACCACGACCTGACGGCGGAGGAGAAGGAAGCTCTGGACGACCATTGGACGCGGCTGCGGGAGTTGGTGCGGAGGTGGTTTGACCGGGGGTGAGCGGTAGGGGGTCTGACCGATATCTCAGTTAAGTTTTCGGGAGTGAACGCAGCAATATGACAACTTCCCGTCCCGTTATAAACGATCCTTACAATGCCTTTTGCCAGGACAGCGATGCCTTCCTGCCGGGGGAGCCCGGCGGTCCGCTGGAGGGGCTGACCTTTGCTGCCAAGGACATATTCGACGTGGCCGGTCATGTTACCGGCGGGGGCAACCCGGACTGGAAGGCCACCCACCAGCCCGCCTCCCGGAACGCCTGGGTCGTGCAGACCCTGGTTGACGCCGGGGCGGCCATGGTCGGCAAGACCATCACCGATGAGTTGACCAGGGGCATCTTCGGGGAGAACGTCCACTACGGGACGCCGGTCAACCCCCGCGCCCCGGGACGGGTGCCGGGCGGTTCCTCCAGCGGGTCCGCCTCGGCGGTGGCGGGAGGACTGGTGGACTTTGCCCTGGGATCTGACACCGGGGGGTCGGTACGGGTTCCCTCCAGCTTCTGCGGGCTGTATGGCCTCCGTCCCACCCACGGCCTCATCCCGCTGGACGGAATCCTGCTCCAGGCTCCCAGCTACGACACCATTGGCTGGTTTGCCCGCGACATCGAGACCTTCGCCCGGGTGGCGGAGGTGCTCTTCGCCGTGAAAGACCTTGACCGGACCAGGCACACGAGGGTGATCATCGCCCGGGACGCCTTCGAGCTGGCGGAGCCCGCAGTCGCCGAGGCGCTGCTGCCCCTGGTCCGTCAGGTTGGCGATCTCTGCGGCGAGGCGGCGACGGAGGTGTTGTCTCCGCAAAGCCTGGCGGAATGGTCGGGACACCAGCAGGTCCTGCAGAGCCGGGAGGCTTGGGACTCGGTGAAGGACTGGATCGACACGGTCAATCCCCGGTTCAGCTTTGAGGTTTCCGACCGGTATGTCACGGCCCGGGAAATCACCGACGCCCAGGTGGACGCCGCCCAGGCCGGACGGGATGCCATCGTCCGGCGGATGGACGAGGTGTTCGAGGGTGGACCGACGGTGGTCTGTCTCCCTTCCACGGTATCCCCGGCTCCGCCGCTGGGCCAGAGGGTGTCGGAACGCCACACGCTCCGCCTGCGGAACAGCGCCCTGACCTCGGTGGCGGGCAACACCGGACGCCCCCAACTGAGTATTCCGGCCGCCGAGGTGGACGGCCTGCCCATCGGACTATCGCTCCTGGGCAACCGGGGGTCAGACCTGGCCCTGATCGCCCTGGCCCGGGAGTTTGTTTTGTCCCGGGACGGCGCCGGGTAGAACCGGCGCTACTGCGCTTCCGACGGCGGGGGTTCGTCGAAGGGCAGACCGTTGACCTCCGCCTCGTCGCGGCGTTTCAGCCAGGCTTCCCAACGCTGGCGCTCCTGCTGTCGGCCTTGGTCGATGAACTTTTTCCGGAGCATGGGGGCGAGAATCACCATGGCTCTTATGACCTCCCGGGAGAGGGCGGCGAACAGGGCGATGCCTATTGCGCCGCCGGAACTTGCTGGCGATGACGGGTCGGACCGTATGCCCCGTTGAAGGTGAGGGACTACTGCGCTTCCGACGGCGGGGGTTCGTCGAAGTGCTGGTTGTTGGCCTCTGCCTCGTTGCGGCGCTGAAGCCAGGCTTCCCAGCGTTGGTTCGCCCGTTCTTCGCCTTCTTGCCGGGCCCGTTCTTCGAGCCATTTCCTGAGCATCGGGGCGAGAATCACCATGGCTCTTATGACCTCCCAGGAAAGCGTTGCAAAAAGGGCGACGCCTATTGCGCCGCCGGATACCTTTGCCAGATAGTCTATCAGATTCGCCGGATGCGGCGGTTCCAGGTTTATCCAGAGGAATGCAGCCAACCCGGCAAAAGAGACTACGTAGATGGCGCAATAGACGATCCAGGTGACGGGGTTCCTGATGGCGAGATCCAACCCTGCTCCTGCCCAGCCAAACTCTCCGGCCGTACGGGATGCGGCCGATGCCCGTATCCTGGAAAACTGTTGCGCGGGTATATTTTACCAGGCGCATGCTGACTTTAACAGG
The DNA here is from genome assembly GCA_951812535.1 of uncultured Dehalococcoidia bacterium. GTDB lineage: Bacteria > Chloroflexota > Dehalococcoidia > Lucifugimonadales > UBA3495 > CATOSK01. The sequence continues at coordinate 49,593 of CATOSK010000007.1, forward strand.
TCGGCAAAAATTGATGACAGCAGGGAGTTGACAGGCCTGGTGCCGCGTTTCTAGCCTGATAGTTACCGTGCAGTCACGGACAGGTTAAGGCATTCCGGCGCAGGGCCGGCAAAGCGGGGGACAGACCCACCGGGGTCTGTCCCCTTTCTGTTTTCGCCGGCAGGGAGGTTTGCCGGCAGGGAGGTTTGAATGACCATGGACTGGCAAGGCAAGGGCGGGGAGCCGCATCCGGAGGATGAGATGGTCTTCGTGATCTCCACCGACGAGGTGGACCGGCACGGGGACATCGTCGCGTCCGACGGGTGGCGGTTGGAGGCCTACCGCCGGAACCCGGTGGTGCTGTGGGCCCACGACTACCGGCTTCCCGTCGTGGGAAGGGCGGTGGATATCTGGACGGACACCAAGGCATCAACGGATGGGCCGGCGGGAATGGCCGGGCGGCTGCTGGCGCGTGTCCGGTTCGCGGACACCTCCTTCGCGCAGCAGGTGGCGGGGTTGTACCGCGGCGGCTACCAGCGGGGGGTGTCGGTCGGGTTCCGCCCGTTGCGGTACGAAGAACGGCGGGACTCCAGGACCGGCGCTTTTCTGGGAGTGCGGTACCTGGAGCAGGAACTGCTGGAGGTCAGCCTGGTGCCGGTGCCTTCCAACCGGGAGGCGTTGAGCCGGAGCGGTGGCGCGGCAGAGGTCCTCCCGGCGGATAACGATGGGGAGGATGTGTTGGGAGGGGAACTGGCCGGCCTGCTGCGGGAAGCTCTCCCGGAGGCGGCTCCCGGAGCGGCATCTGCCCTTGAGGTGGAGGCGCTGCTGTCCCTCCTGCGCGGGGTACGGGTGCTGGACCCTGCTCATCCAGAAGGACGCCGAATCTATCCAAGTTGCTAACCAAGTTAAAAGAAACGGAGTTGAACATGGCATTGGGAACACAGGACCTGGAACTGATCAAGCAGGAAGTGGCGGGGATCAAGGACTTTTACACGTCCCGCATGGACGCGGAAATTCCCCCGCTGCAGGAGGAGATGGACCGCCTGTCGTCGCAGGTGGGGCAGATGCAGGAGCGGGAGCGGGAGGCGCAGCGCCGGGGCATCCTGGAGCGCGCCGCTGAGGATGGCCTGTCCCGGGTGCCCTTCGGGAAGTACCGGGGCATGGACGCGCTGGACCTGGCCTGCGCCCGCAGCGTCCTGGGGGCGCAGCTGCGGGAGCCGTCGGGGTTGAACCCCCGGATGCTGGAGGACTGGCAGTCGAACCTGAAGGCGGCGATGGACAGCACCATCGCCGGCGCCGGCGATGAGCTGGTGCCCACCGCCGAGGCGGCGGCCCTGTGGCAGGACGTGAACCTGGAGACGATGATCGCGCCCCTGTTCTCCCGGGTGGACATGCCGACCAATCCCTTCGAGATTCCGCTGCAGCTGGGGGACGTGAACTGGTACCCGGGGACGGAGAACACGGCGGTGACCAATTCCGCCCTGGCCACGGCGCGGCAGACGTTGACCGCCCACGAGCTGGTGGCCGAGGTGCCCTGGTCGCTGTCCCTGGACGAGGACGCGGTCATCGCCATGGCGGGAGAGGTGCGAAGCTCTCTGGTCCGCAACGCCGTCGAGGTCATCGACAACGTGCTGCTGAACGCCGACACCACCGCGGCCAACAACATCAACGCCGACGGAGCGGCCATCACTGCCAGCGACGCCGGGAAGGCCCAGTGGCTGGTGGGGTTCGACGGCCTGCTCCACCTGCCCCTGGTGGACAACGCGGCCCAGGCCAACAACCACAACGCCGCCGTGGACGCGGATATGTTCAACGAGGTTCGCGGGATGCTGGGCCGGTACGGAGTCCGTCCGTCGGAGCTGGCCTACATCATGGACGTGAACACCTACATCCGGTCGTTGAGCATCGACGCCTTCCGCACCCTCGACAAGCTGGGCCGCAACGCCACCCTGCTGCGGGGGCAGCTCGGTGCAGTCGAGGGAGTTCCGGTCATCGTGTCGGAGCAGATGTCCCTGGCCGACGCCGACGGAAAGGTCACCGACGACGGCAACACGGCCAAGACGGGCCGTCTGCTGATGGTCAACCGCTCCCAGTGGCGGGTGGGTTTCCGGCGGGAGCTGCTCATCGAGACCACCCGGGACATCCAGAAGCGGCAGAACATCATGGTGGTCAGCATGAGGATCGCCTTCATGGAGCGGACCGGCGACCGCAGCAAGGCCAGGCACACGGCCCTGCAGTACAACATCACCGGCGTCGCGGCCTAGTCGCGCACGAGGACCTGCATTCCGGCGAAGGGACGGCCTGATAGCTGTCCCTTCGCCGCAACGGGGAGGAAACATGGCCAACACCTACGCGGACCTGGCGATGCTGAAGGCGCCGGGCGCCCTGAATATAACCGGGACCAGCTATGACGCCCGCCTGCTGACCCTGCTGGAAGCTGCGTCCCGCTGGATTGACGGCTACTGCAACCGGCACTTCTACCTGCTCCAGGCCACCCGCCGGTTCAGCGGCAAGAGGATGGCGGTGGCCGCTCCCGGCCTGGTCCGGCTGGACAGTCTCAAGATCGACCAGAACGGTGACGGGATGTTCGAGACGGTGTTGTCCTCCGGTGACTACCGGCTGGAACCGGCCAACGCCGATCCCACCCATCCGTGGGGCTTTCCGTACCAGCGGGTAATCGCCGCCGGAGGCCTGGCGGAGCGGGGCGGGTTTCCCACCGGAGCGGTGGCGGTGGAGATAACCGGCGGGTGGGGCTACCGGGAGGTCTGGGAGGACACCGGGGCCCGGCTGAATGCGGGGCAGGTGGTGACCGCCGGGGCCACCGTTATGTCCGTTGCCGGCGACGGCGAGGAGAGACTGTCCGCCGGGCAGACGCTCCGGCTGAACACGGAGCAGGTCCACGTGGCGGCGGTCACGGAGACGGGAGTGTCGGTCCGGCGGGGCGTCAACGGGACAGTGCCGTCGTCCCACTTGGGAGGATCGGCTCTGGCCCGCTTCATCTATCCGGCTCCGGTGACCGAGGCTTGCCTGCAGTTGGCCATGCGTGCCTGGCAGGGAAGAGGCGCGGAAGGAAGCGACGTGGCCGAACTGTGCCGTCCGCCGGATGCGGTGGTGGCGGGCCTGCTGGCTGGTTACCGGAGGCTGGTGGTGGGGTAGGAAGGCTGGCTGGTTCCGGTGAAATTGAAACCCGTGAAATTGAAACAGGAGGTTGCGTATGTCATTGGCAGCGGTCAGGGCGGGACTGGTGGAGCGTTTGCAGACCATTGGCGGATTACGGGTCTACTGGGACGATCCCGGGGAAGCACCCGAGACGCCGGCGGTGGTGGCGGGCAGCGGCGGCATCTCGGCCAAGTACGACCGGACCTTGGGCGGGGCGGACGTGCGGTACCGGCTGGAGCTGCTCCTGCTGGTGGACGGCGGGGACGGAGGCGAAGCCTGGGAGGATGTGGCGTCATTCGCCGCTCCCTCCGGCGGCCTGTCGATCAAGGAGGCGGTGGACGGCGATCTGGGCGGGCGGTGCGACTGGGCGCGGGTGCTGTCGGTGAAGCGTATGGGACGGGTGACCCACGGCCGCCGGGCCTACCGGGGCGCGGCCTTCCAGGTCGAGGTCTATTGCAGCGGCTAGCCGGGCCCAGGCAGGCGTTGTCCAGGAAAAGCGAGGTGTGGGTTGGCCAAATATCAGTCTTCCGGCAGCAGCCGGGTGTGGGTGGATGATGCGGAGGGTATTCCGAGAGACCTGTCTCCCTATGTGGAGGAAGTAGGGCCACTGGGGACGGCGGTGGGCTGGCTGGACGTAACCGGGTTGAGCGATCCGGCCCAGCGGGTCATCGCGGGAACCCGGGCGGCGCAGGAAATGGTCCTGCGGGGGTTGTTCGACGACAAGGCCGTCGACGGTCCCGATGTGGTGCTGGCCGGGGTGGTCGGGCAGGTGGTGACGGTGAGCTACGGTCCGGCCGGGAGTGAGTCGAGTCAGCGGCAGATTTCGGCGGAGTTCCTGTGCCTTTCCTACCGGATAACCAGCCGGACGGGGGACAAGGTGCGGTTCGAGGCCCGGTTCCTTCAGGACGGCGGGGCGACCCTGGGGGTTTGGCCGTAATGGAGTGTTCAGCAAGGAGGAGACGTGATGTTCGGTCCGAAGTGGCGGGTCTGGGTGGACTGGAACGGCAACGGCGTCTGGGGCGAGGCCGGTGAGGATGTGGCCCCCTGGACAACGGGGCTGCACTGGGAGTGGGGCCGCAGCGCGGGCAGCGAGCGGTGCCCTCCGGCCCGCCTGGACCTGGACCTGCGGAACGGCGATCACCGGTTCTCGCCGCCCAACGCCGGCTCCCCTCTGTCGGGAAGCCTGGCGCAGGGACGGAAGGTGTGGGCGCAGATGGCGTGGCCCTGGGACGACTTCGTGGGCTCCATTGGAGAGAGTCTCGCTGACCGCATCCTGCCGGTCGGCGGGGACCTGGCCTGGAAGAAGCAGAACCTGGGGGACAATGGCTTCCGGCTGGCCGGCGGCCATGTGGAAGCGGTAACGGGAACCGGCGCCCACGCCGTCCATACCGTCGACTTCGGGGACGGCGACGCCTTCGTGGGATTGCACTTCACGCGCCATTCCGATGGACACGCCGGGCTGGTCCTGCGGGCCCACAACCCCTTCAACTACCTCCGCATCCGGTTCGGCGCCAACGCTACGGTGCTGGAGCGGGTGCTCTACGGCGTGGCGGTCAACATCCGCTCCGGGGATGCGCTGGTGGCCGGGGTGGAGCACTTCGTCGAGTTGGAAATGCACGGGCCGTCCATCCGGCTGTTCGCCACCGGCCTGGCGACGGGGAGCATAGTCCGGCAGGAAATCCTCGACGGAGGCGGCGCCGCGTCCAACGGGACGGCTACCCGACACGGTCTGTGGCACGACGGAAGTCCGGCAGCAGGGTCCGGGGGCGACCGCTGGGCCCATTTCGGGGGATGGCGCAGCTTTTTCCATGGCTCGGTGGAGAGCATCACGCCGCGGCCGGAACGGAGCCAGCAGTCCTGCCGCCTGCTGGCCCACGACGGTCTGCATGGGCTGGATAAAACGCTCCTGTTCACCCTGTTGACCGGCCGGAACCTGGCATCCGGCGGCATCGCCAACGAGGTGCTGACCCGGGCGGGATTCAGTCCCAACGACCGGGAACTGGACCAGGGAAGGACGCTGGTGGCTTCCGGCCCACGGGCCCTGTGGCGTCTCTCGGCCCGGCGGGCGTTGGACCGGCTGCAGGACGAAGAAGACGGCCTGATATATATAGACGGGCGGGGACGCCTGCGGCTGGAGGCATCCGGTCACCGGGGCGGGGGCTCCCACCTGTCCTCCCGCGCCGTGTTCGGGACCCGGGCGGGAGACGGCCCCTACGTGTCGGACCTGGCATGGAGCGACGGCGCTGGCAGGGTGGAGAACCGCACCACCTTCCGGTTCCGCTCGCTGGATGACCAGGGCGCGGAGGAGGTGTGGCGGCTGCGGGACACTCCGGCCATCCCGCCGGGGGAGTCGCAGGACTTCCTGGCCGAGAGTTCGTCCTACGAGGCGGTGGATGCCATCCGGGTCCCCGCGGCGGGGACGGACTACACCGCCAACGCCCAGGCGGACGGTTCCGGCGCGGACATGACCGCCGAGCTGACGGTCACCCTGCCGTCGCAGGCGGATTTCCAGGGGAGGGGGACGGTGGTGAGGGCGGTCAACGGCAGCGCCTCCAAGACCGCCTACGTCACCCTCCTGAAACTCCGGGCGGGCAACGCCTACCGGGAGGCGGAAGCTACGATCTACGAGGCGTCCGACGCAGACAGCCGCCGGAAGCACGGGGAACGCTCCCGGGAGGTGGACTGCCTCTTCATCGACAACTACGCGACGGCCCGGGAAGCGGCCGAGGCCCGCCTGTCCCGCCGCAAAGACCCGGGGCCGTGGTTGTCCCTGGCCATCCCCAACGGCGACGGCGCGAACCTGTCCCAGGTGGTCCACCGGGTGCTGTCTGACCGCATCAGGGTGGTCTACGGGGATATGGGCATTGACCGGGAGTTTTTCATCGAAGGTATGGCGCTGGATGCGGTGGCGTCGACTGGCGAGGTCACCGCCCGCTGGCAGGTCAGCGGAGCGTAGCAACTTTCCATGCCGGCCCCAACCGGGCACGAAGCAAACGAACCCTTCTTTCAGGGGGTTTGGGGGATACATCCCCCAACGTAACCCCGGTCACCCCCACCATCACAGGAGGTCAACTTTGGTATCGACACAGGACTTTGCCCGCGAGGTGTGGGTGTCGCTGGAAAACATCCGGGAGAGATTGGCGGTGGTGGATACGGAAATCCGCCACGCCCGCCGGGACCTGGTCCGCCTGGAAGGGGCGCTGGCGTCCCACCTGGAACGCCACAACCGCTCCAACGGCGGCGGCAGCAGCGGAGACGACTCCGGCGAGAACGTGGTCAACCTTCGCTTCAACCGCAAGCTCCTGGGCGGCAGCGCCGCCGGAGCCGTAGCCGCCGTCACGGCAGCCCTGGGTAGGGTGTTGGGGTGGTGGTAGCGGGGGATACCGGCGGCAAGATCGGACGTTGAGTCTTAGGAATGCTACAATTAAGTACGGAACGTTATTACTGTAAAGAGGCTGGAACCCGTGGTTGAGCCTCTGATTGACAGGTAGATCGAGGCTGATGTACTGCCCTGCAACGCGTCAAGCTCGTAATTCCGCAAGTTAAGCGGCGATCAGATCCGCCTCCACCAGGTTAGCGATACTGCAGGCCAACGGACCTCGCGAACCAATCACTTCTCAGGCTTACGAATGCAGGAAAATGGTCATCACGCCCCAACGCCGGTACCGGTTGCATTCCTGCTCTGCGATCAGATCATCGTCGAAGCAGGATCAGGGAAGAAGACCATTGTTGGGGTGTTCGATCGCGTTGGTGTTCGACAGTTTCCCGCTACTCACAGCCCAGCTTGGCTGTACATCAGGGTGATTGATTGTGAGGGGGAGTACGAGCATCGAATTGAATACGTGCAAGTAGCCACCCAGAAAATACTTGCTCGAGCGAATGGCACGGCTACTAGCAAGAACCGACACGTATATGCTGAGTTCGTGCTTCCCTGTCCGCCGTTACAATTGCCAGAGCCTGGCGAATACGAATTCAGGCTTTGGTTGAACGAAAAATTCATCAGCAGAGTACGTGTCACGGCACATCCGGTTTCAGGAACGGAGGAAGGGCAATGACGGCAATCCCATCAGTTAGGGTGCTGGGCCCAGGCACCACCGAAGCCCAAGAACACAGTATTGAAAACGAAACCAACTCGGAATCGATATCCCACGATGGGCAGGAGGTACAAGGATCTTTGGCGATGCCGGATCGCCAGACCGAACAGCCTTCCCACCGGAATACTCCTGCCGAAAGTGCGGCGGATTATCACCATATCGCCATCGGGAGCCTCTTGGACACACGGTTGCGGATGCGTGGGACATTAACCCTGGAAATCGAACAAGAAGGGGAGTTCTATATCGCCAAGTGCGATGAACTCAACGAGTTCGGGTACGATTACGACCCAATCGGTGCTGTGCAAGATGTTCGAGTCTCCATTGCCGAACTCTACTGGGAGTTGAAAGAAAACCAACACCGCCTCGGCGCAGATTTGACGGAGACTTGGCGAAGGTTATCGGAGTTAGTCTACGAAGCATGACCATTCGTGCCAGGGACTTCGACCTATTGGTTCGTAAATTCGGTTTTCAGACCCGCGAATCTCGAGATATCCACGCTTGGTTTGAGCACGACGGCAAAGTCGTAGTTCGAACTAAGCGGTCTCGCACTCCCCGAAGCAGAGATCTGCCTTTCCAGCACAACATACGGCAGCAAATGAAGCTCTCCGAGGATGAACTTCGGCAGGCATTGCAATGTACGCTGGGCAAGAGCGACTACGTGGAGCTTCTTCAACGTAAGGGTGTGATTTAGCCTCCCCCTTCCTTGTCCCTCCCCTCCCAACGGGGGTATCATAAGCGGACGATTCCCCCGGGTTTTCCGTTAAGCAGAGCCCTCAGCCCCCTTGGCCAAGCTTGCGCCCGCGTAGGCGGGCGTTACCCGAATTGGGGGCGGAAGCGCCGGCCTTTTGGGACAAACCCCTCCAATTTTCACCCTTGGGAGGTCCTGTTTTGCCCGATAAAGTTTATGACGTGATAGTCGTGGGGGCCGGCAACGCCGCCCTCAGCGCGGCCATCGCCGCCAGGGAACGCAGCGAAGACATCCTGGTCGTCGAGAAGGCCCCGGAATACTTCCGGGGCGGCAACACCTACTTCACCGGCGGCATCATCCGCTTCGCCTTCGACGGCATCGACGACATCAAGGCCCTCATCCCCGACATGTCCGAGGCCGAGGAATCCTCCATCGAGGTCGGCAGCTACACCGAGGATGACTACTACGATGACATGATGCGGGTCACCCACGGTCTGACCGACCCGGAGCTGGCCCAGATCCTCGTCAGCCAGTCCCATCCGACGATGAAGTGGCTCCAGGAACACGGGGTCCGGTTCGTCCTGTCCTTCGGACGCCAGGCCTTCAAGGATGGCGACAAGTTCCGCTTCTGGGGCGGGCTGGTCGTCGAGGCCGTCGGCGCGGGCAAGGGCCTGTCCGACCAGCAGTTCGACGTCTGCCAGCGCATGGGAGTGGATGTCCGCTACGCCACCCAGGGCGTCAACCTCATCCAGGACCAGAAGGGACGGGTCAGCGGCCTGCGGGTGCTGGGGCCCGACGGCTTCGAGGACATCCAGGCCCGTTCCGTTGTACTGGCCGCGGGCGGATTCGAGGCCAACGCCGAGATGCGCTGCCGCTACCTCGGCCCCGGCTGGGAGACGGTCAAGGTGCGGGGCATCCCCTACAACACCGGCGACGGCATCCGCATGGCCCTCGACGTGGGCGCCCAGTCCCACGGCCACTGGAGCAGCTGCCACGCGGTGGCCTGGGACATGAACGCTCCCGCCTTCGGCGACCGGGTAATCACCGAGCTCTTCCAGAAGCACTCCTACCCCTTCGGTCTCATCGTCAACCTCAACGGCGAGCGGTTCCTGGACGAAGGGCTGGACTTCCGCAACTACACCTACGTCACCTACGGGCGGGCCCTGCTGACCCAGCCCCAGGGCCTGGCCTTCCAGGTCTTCGACGAGAAGGTCAAGCACCTGCTCCGCGACGAGTACTGGATCTCCCAGGCCACCATGGCCCAGGCCAACACCCTGGAGGAACTGGCGGCGCGGCTGGACATCGACCCGCAGGGACTGGTCAACACCGTCAACGAGTACAACGCCGCCGTCCAGACGGATATTCCCTACAACCCCACCGTCAAGGACGGCCGCCGCACCGAGGGGCTGGCGGTGGACAAGACCAACTGGGCCGAGACCATCGACACGCCTCCCTACTACGGCTGGGCGGTGACCACGGGCATATCCTTCACCTTTGGCGGAGTCAAGATCAACAACCGGGGGCAGGTCGTGACCAACGCCCAGGAACCCATCCCCGGCCTCTACGCCGCCGGCGAAATGGTCGGCGGACTCTTCTACTACAACTACCCCGGCGGCTCCGGCCTGTCCGCGGGAATGGTCTTCGGCCGCCTCTCCGGCACCTCCGCCGCCGAAGACGCCAACCTCCTCAAGGACATCTAAGGGGGAGGTCACGCTTTGGCGGACTACGATTTGTTCATCAACGGGATATTCCGCAGTGTTCTGGAAGAGATACTGGAAACTCAGTCTGTTAATCCCGACCATACGCTCTTCCTACAGCCATATAAGGGCGTTCCTATAGCAATGCTTAGGGACAACCCTCCATCAGTTGAAGACCCGGTCAAACTCTACGCGTCCACTAGTGATGAGCTCGGCTCCGTTTCCTATACCGCCGAAATAGTCGGATGGGAGGATAAGACGAAGTTATCTCAGGGGCGGCGGGCTGAGGTAGAGAGGTCGCTTGATTCCCTGCAGCCCAATGAAGGTGGGTTGTACAACTACTCAAGTTCGGGCAAGTCCAGCTTGAATCTGATAAGCATAAGACGGCTGGTCAAGTTGCTCAATCCGTTTCCCGTTGCTGAGTTAATCAAGGCTAGTGACGACAAGCCGTATGGTATACGTAGCCAACCCGGCGGTTGGTCGCCTGTGCGGAAAAGGGACACCTAACGGAGAACCCACCGGTCCTACCTAGGTGCCTGACCGGACCGGCGGGACACCCCACACCATGATCGAAACCCTCGAAATCACCAACTTCAAGTCGGTGAAGCACCTGACGCTTCCCTGCAAGCGGTTCAACGTCTTCATCGGCGAACCCAACACCGGCAAATCCAACATCCTGGAGGCGCTGGGCCTGGTGTCGTTTGTGGGAGCCTGGCAATACCAGCCTGGCATCAAGCTGGACGGATTTGTCCGGCATGAGCGAATGTCCAACCTGTTCTACGATGAGCAGGTGGCGGAGCCGCTGAGCGTGCGGTGCGACGATGCGGCCCTGGTTCTGGCGTACCGGGACGGATGCTATCGCGGCGAGTACACCAGCGCAGGGGAGACAGCGGCCGCGATCTCGGGAGACCGGCGCACCATTACTGAGGTGGACTGTTCCCGGGAAGAGACACTGGCCCCGGTCAGGTTTTACCGCTCTCCCGCCACCGGGAATTTCCAGCCCTCCTCCTGCGATTACCTGCTGCCCCCGAATGGCAGCAACCTGCCTTCGCTGCTGATGCGGAACGCCGAACTGCGGCACACCATCAACCTTCCCTACAAGGCATTGGGGCTCCGGTTGGAAGCGGGGTCACAAGAGAACAAGATCGAAGTCGTCAGGAAAAGCGACGGTGCAACAATCTCTTACCCTTACTCCCAGACTTCGGAGACGCTGCAGCGCCATTCCTTCTATATAGCGGCCATCGACTCAAACCGGGCTGCGGTTCTGGTATTCGAAGAACCGGAGAGCCACACCTTTTCACCCGATGCAGTTTTCCTCGCTGAAGTCATCGCCCGGGATGATGATGAGAACCAGTATTTCATCACCACCCATAGTCCCGATTTCCTGATGACGCTGTTGTGCAAGGCGCCGCAGGATGATCTGGCAATCAACATCGTTCACCATGACGATTACTTGACCAAGGTGAAACAGCTTTCGCCGGAGGACCTGCCTGAACTGTTTGAGCTGGACGTTTTCTCCAACCTGGAGCGGTACCTGAAACCTTGGCTTTATACGTAGAATGCAAGCCCGATGAAACCCTGGCCAGAAAATTAGTCCATCGTCGGGAGATCATCCACCTGAGAAACAAGAGCGAGGTCCTCAAGGAGCTGGAGCGCCACTCCATTGGAATTGCGATGGTTGACGAGGACCCGCTATTTGGCTCCCCAACCCAGTTGAATCGCTTCTACGCAGCCGAAGATCTGAGCGGGTTGGGGCTCCTGACAATGAAGCACCGGACCAGCGCCACCTCGGTGATTCTCATCCGCCCCAGGTTGGAAGAGTGGATCATAAGCGCGAGCCAGGAATCGGGGATCAGGTTGGACGACCGGCGGTATAACCTTCCAACCACACCCCGAAGACTTCACCGCGAGATAACCCGAGACCTCCGCAAGCTCAACCGCCTCCTCGACGACCTCCTCTCCGCCCAATCACCCCGCCTCCTCCGCCTCCAAACCCTCCTTGCCGGATAGTTCCCCAACTCCCCACCCCCATCCATTCCCCCAGGAGCGTCCTCCCATGACCACCCCTTCCGACCGAACCGACCTCCTCGAACGCGAGGCCCGAGAACTCCTCGCCTTCCTCCAGACCCTCTCCCCGGAGGCATGGCATACCCCCAGCGCCTGCGCGGGATGGACCGTCGGCGACGTGGTGGGCCACCTGACCAGCGTCGACTTCGCCAACCGTCTGCTGCGGGGATTGGACGGCGACTACTCCCCGCCCGAGGGGTCTCCTCCCCCGGAGCGCCACGACGAGGACGCCTTCGCCCGCAGCATCTACCAGCGGGCCATCGACACCCGGGAACGGCTGGGGGATGGTCTCCTGGATGATTTCACCCAGCGCGTCGAAGAGGCAATATCCCTCTTCCGCCAGGTCGGCCCCGGCCAGTGGGACAACCTGGTCTACTGGCCCCCCGGCCCCATGTCGGTACAGACCCTCCTGACCCAGCGCATCGCCGAGCTGACCATGCACACGTGGGACATCCGGTCGCGGCTGGAGGACGATTACCACCTCTCCGATGGGAGCGTCGCCGCCCTGCTGGACACGGTGGACCGGGCCGCCCGCCGGGCCTTCCGGCCCGACCCCAATCTCGGCGGACGATACGCCCAGCGGTACCGGTTCCTGATCACCAGTCCCACGGAGCGGGTTTTCGACCTGGTCCTCAGCGACGCCGTGGCGGAGATCATCCACCACCCTTCCGGCCAGTCCGATGAACCCGCCCACGTCACCTTCCAATGCGACGGCGAAGCCTGCGTCCTCATCCTCTACGGACGCCTCACCCCGGACGGCGCAGTCTACGCCCGGCGACTGTCCGTGGCGGACGGCGACGCCTACCTGGCATCATCCTTCCAGGAGAAGTTTGTTGGGGGGTAGGGGGTTAATCCTGCTTGAACGGGGCGGGTTTGGTCAGAGACGCAAAGAGACCCTGGCGCCGCTTTCGGTGCGGATTCCGGCGATGATGCCGGATCCTGGGCCAGGGTCTGAAAAAGGGAAGCCGGCGGGCTTCGTCAGGGACTAGCCTGGGTTGTGCTTGTCAATGAACTCCAGCACCCGGGTGTCCAGGTCAGGGCGCCGGTCTTCCAGTACTCCCGAGTCGGCGAAGGCCACGGCCAGGTGGGCGTCCCGCTGGATGTCCTCCCAGTCCGGCTCCAACTCCAGCTCGTCGCGGAGTTCTTCAAACATTGCAGTCAGAGACTCTCGGTCAAACATCGAAATTATCCAACCTCCTCCAGTAGTTACCGCCGTTACACCCTCCCGGGCAACAGCCAGTACAACGGCGTTTAGTCTAACTCCATTTGCCATCGCTGACAAGGGCAGCAGACCGCCGCCGGGTTCCGTTTTAGGCGGTGCAGTTCGGCAGCTTGTCCCCGTGCAGACGGCGGACGGGAAAGGGTGGTTAGGGAAGTGACTCACCGCCGCCAGCAAAGACGGCCTCCCATTTCGGGAGGCCGTTCCAGTTCTCGGATAACCCGGGGATCCCCCGGTTTGGGTCCTAGTGACCGCTTCCGCAACCGCAGCCACCGCCGCCGCAGCCACATCCACCGCCACCACTGCCGCATCCGCAGCCGCCGCCGCTGGCAAACATGGGGTTGTTGATGACGAAGCCGACCTGTCCGCCGAAGTTCTCGACGTAGTCAATGGTCGCCTCTTCCAGGAAGGGGGCGCTGTCGGAGTCCATCAGGAAATCGACCCCGTCCATCTTCAGGACCGTGTCGTCGGGCTGGAATTCGTTTTCCATGGTCAGCATGTACTGCAGGCCGCCGTGCTCGGATGGCATGGCCACCACGCGCAGGGCATTGGTGCTTTCACCTTCCTGCTCGATGACTTCCTTGAGTTTTTCGATTGCCACCGCGGTAACTTCCATCTCGTCTCGCTCCCTGTGAGGCCATTAACAGGCTTTTAAATTGTGGTTCGGCGCCGAAAGGCGGACTTACGCCAGCCTGAGACTGAAAGTAAGGCTAACACACGGCCTTCGTCTCAGTCAATTTGACCGGCGGAAGGCAGCTGCCGGGTGCTTACAGGATCTCCTTGCCGCAGAACATGCGCTCCAGGCCGTACTTGCGGCTGCCCAGGACTCCGATAATGCCGGCGCAGATGAACCAGAGAATGGTGACCTCGCCGCCGTGGGCCACGAAGGCATTCCCGCCATCGGGAGGATTGGGATACAAATGAGGCCAGGGCCACACCGGACTGAGGGCTGCGTGCACCCCGAAATACGCGATAATCATGGTGACCACCAGCGCGCCGGCGCCCAACCGGGTCAGAACGCCGAAGGCGATGAGGAAGGCCGCGATGAGCTCCACCCATCCGGCAACGTCAACCAGCGCCCCGAGGCCGTTGGGGTTTGCCCCGGCGGGGAAGCCCCAGAGCAGGAACGCCTTCTGTGCCCCGTGCAGCGCCACCAGGAAGGCGAATATCAACCGGAAGAGCAGGTAGAACTCGTCAGTAAATTTCCCGAGTATCCCTCCGAATATCCCGTTGTCTCCCGAACCTGTCATTGCAGCCACGGTTACACTCTCCTCTAACTTTGGACTTGTGGTCGCCTTTCCCCGGAGCATTCCCGGAAAGTCCAGCCTCAGCCGCCGCTTCAATCCCGAATCCGGGGTGGCCTGAAGCAGGGCAGGGTTGCCGGACAGGGGCGTTGCCAGGGGTGTTGAAAGGTCGGCGGCGTCGGAAACCTCCCCTTTGTGGCGAGGCTGCTTGGTGACTATCATACCACCCCCCTTGGGCAGGATTGAGTCCAGGCGAGGGTTGGCGGATTCCCGCAATTCCCGGTTTTGTAGAAGCAGGCCCGGTCCCTTGACTCAGCGGCCCCGCATCTTCCGATTCCCCGGGAAAACAGGGCTATCGCATGAATTCTGACTCGGTCCTTTCACCTATCCTCCCGTCATTCCCGCGCAGGCGGGAATCCAGACCCCCGTCGTATGTTCCCCACAGTATCGTGTTGACCGTTCCCTGGAAGTTTGACCAATTTGACACTCATGCGATTGCCCTGCCCGGGAAAAGCATTTCTGTTGAGGGGGTTTTTCGGTTGGTCTATACTAGCGGAGCGCCGGGGAGCCAGTGCGTCAACAGCCAGATGCGCCGGAGCGATTCAGAACCGGGGGGATGAAATGGACCTGGGACTCACCGAAGTCCAGCAGATGTTGAAGAACAGCGCCCGCGAGTTCCTGTCCCAGGAATGCCCGCTTACCCTGGTGCGCGAGATGGAAGAGGACGCGCGGGGCTACACCGACGATCTGTGGCGGCAGGTGGTCGGGCTGGGCTGGACCGGCCTGGCTTTCCCGGAACAGTACGGCGGCACCGGCGGGGACTTCATGGACCTGGCGGTCCTGCTGGAGGAGACCGGCCGCGCCCTCATGCCGGGTCCGCTGGCATCCACCGTGGTGCTGGGCGGTCTGACAGTGCTGGATGCCGGCTCCGGCGCCCAGAAGCAGGAAGTCCTGACGGGCGTTTGCGCGGGGGAGACCCGCATGACCCTCGCGCTCACCGAGCCGTCGGCAACGCTGGAACCCTCCGGCGTCGAGACCACCGGCACTCCCGACGGTGACGGGTTCCGCCTCAACGGGACCAAGCTCTTCGTCCCCGACGCCCACGCCGCCAGCCTGTTGCTGGTGGCGGCCAGGACCGGCGAAGGGGGGAATGACCCGGAGCAGGGAATCACCGTTTTCCTTCTCGACCCCGCCACCGCCGGGGTGACGGTCCGGCAGCTCAACAGCATCGCTTCCGACCGGCTCTGCGAAATCACGCTGGACAACGTCCGGGCACCCGCGAACGCCGTGCTGGGCGAGGCGGGCCAGGGCTGGCCCATTGTCCAGCGGGCTGTCCAGCGGGCGATAACGGCCCAGTGTCTCCAGATGGTCGGCGGGGCGGATGCCGTGCTGGACATGACGGTGGAGTACGTCAAGCAGCGCACCCAGTTCGGCCGTCCCGTGGGCAGCTTCCAGGCGGTGCAGCACCATTGCTCGAACATGGCCACCGACGTGGAAGGGAGCCGCCATATTGCCTACCAGGCAGCGTGGCGGTTGTCCCAGGACTTGAACGCCGGCCGCGAGGTGGCCATGGCCAAGGCCTGGGTCAGCGGAGCCTACCAGCGGGTCTGTTCCACGGCCCACCAGTGCCACGGGGCCATCGGGTTCACCAGGGAGCACAACCTGCAGCTGTACACCCGCCGCGCCAAGGTGCAGGAGTTGAGCTACGGCGACGCCCACTTCCACAAGGAACTGGCCCTGCAGCACATCGACGACTGAGCCAGGGCTATCGCATGAAGTCTGACTCGATCCTTTCACCACTTCTCCCGTCATTCCCGCGCAGAGCCTGCCCCCGCGTAGGCGGGGGCGGGAATCCAGACCCCCGTCTTCTGTTCTCCGCAGTATCGTGTTGGCCATTCATTGGCCATTCAATGGAAGCTTGACCAAATGGCACTCATGCAATCGCCCTGAGCTGCCCAGCCAACCCCCGACGCCCGCCAGATGATTGGTGTATAGTGGGGCCAAAGGGACGCCTCGTCCGTCCCTTGTCTCTCTCTCAAAAGGAGGTGGCGAAAAGTGAACGCTGATAAGCTGGTCTTCCTGGGGTTGCTGGCCTTGGGCGCGAGCCTCGTCGTTGTGGGACTCTTTATTCCTTTCGGAATGGTGGGCATCGTGTTGTTGGGAGTCGGCGGGCTGATTATCGCCGGAACTCTCATGAGGTCGGGCCGGCGGGTACATGGGCACCGCCGCGACAGGCAGTCGGAAATCTATGCCAACGCGGCCCAGAGAGGCGACACAGCCTTCTTTGCCAATCCGCCAGACGGTCCCCTGCCCTGAACCCTTTCGCATCTCTTGCTTTTGCAGCACCCGGAGGTAACCAAACCGTGACCACCAGTTCATCCGTCTTTTCCGACATCGCCCGCGACCCGCTGAATCCGGCCGCCATTTACCGGGATGACCAGGTAATCGTCGTCCGGGACATAAACCCGCAGGCGCCGGTCCACCTGCTCATCATCCCCATAATGCCCCTGACCAGCCTGGCCCAGATCGGCCCCAACCAGGAGCAGATGATCGGCCACATGTTCGTCGTCGCCGAGGAAATGGCGCGGCGGGAGGGCGTGACCGGCAGCGGCTTCCGGCTGATCGTCAACCAGGGCGACGACGCCGGGCAGGAGATCGCCCACCTGCACATGCACCTGCTGGGCGGCCAGAAGCTGGGCGGCCTGGTCGGTTCCTAGGCCGGTTCGTCCCAATGGCCGGATTTGCCAGCCAGATCGAGGGCAGGGTCGCCACCCTGTCCGCGAAACTTCAGGCCCACCTGGAGCGCACCGCCGGGGTGGCCGCAGACCTGGCTCCGCGGCATGGAGTTGACGTTGAGCGCGCCCGTCTCGGTTCCCTGGCCCACGACGTGGCCAAGGCCATGCCCAGGGAGGAACTGCTGCGGCAGGCCGCCCGTTTCCAGCTTCCGGTGAACATGGTGGAACGGAACAATCCGGGCCTGCTCCACGGCCCCGTCGGCGCGGAACTGCTGAAGAACGAGGACGGCATCGAGGACCAGTCAATCTGCGAAGCCGTCTGCTGGCATACCTTCGCGCACCCCGACCTGGACGACCTGGGGAAGGTGGTCTTCCTGGCCGACAAGCTCGACCCCGCCAAGATCAAGCGGTATCCGTTCCAACCCCATCTCCTCGAGGTGGCCCGGGACGACCTGGACCAGGCGGTCCTGGAGTTCGTCACCTGGCAGATTGCCGCAGTAATGGCGGCAGGCAAGATGGTCCACCCGCTGATGGTGGAGGCCCGCAACCATCTCATCGCCGCGGGTATCAACACTCCCGCGGGGAATCCGGCATGAAGTTCGGTCTGAACCTGGGTGGGGGCAACCTGCCCCACGAGTCCAGGGAAGAGGCGATGGAAGGCCGGCTGGCCAAGTCCCGCCTGGCATACCGGTACGGCTACGCTTCGCTGTGGAGCGGCGCCGGATACCTCAACAACGACTTTCATCCCATGCTCCTGCTTTCCCGGGCGGCGGCGGAAGCCCCCGGCCTGGAGCTGGGGATGGTCGCCCTGCTGCCCCTGTACCATCCGTTGGAAGCCGCCGAGCAGATTTCGACGCTGGACGTGATCAGCGGCGGACGGTTCGTGCTGGCTCCGGCCCTGGGCTGGCGGGACTTCCAGTTCGACGGGTTCGGCATTCCCAAGTCCGAGCGCCTCTCCCGGTTCCGGGAAGTCCTGCAGGTGATGAAGCTCTTCTGGACCGAGGACCGGGTAAGCCACGAAGGGAAGCACTTCCAGATAGGAGACGTCCCCGGCGCGGGCAAGACCCTCCAGCAGCCCTACCCCCGGATATTGATCGCCGCCAACCAGGACCGGGGCGTGGCCAGGGCGGCACGGCAGGGGGACGGCTGGCTGATCAGCTCCCGCTCCACCCTTCCCACCATCGCCCGGCAGGTGGAGCTCTACCGTCAAACCGCGCAGGAAGCGGGTAGGCCCAGTTACATCTCAGCATGGCGCGAAATGTTCATCGCCGAGACCCGGGAGGAGGCAATCCGGTTAGCCCGTCCCCACGTGGAGTGGCTCTACCAGGACCGGGCGGCGTCGGGTCACAGCGACGAGCTGCCCCAGGCGGACCGGATCGACGTCGGGTTCGAGCAGGTGCTGGAGGGCCGGTTCATCATCGGCAGCCCGGACGAATGCGCCGCGGAGATAGAGAAATACCAGGCCCTGGGCATCGAGGAGCTGGTCCTGCGCTGCCAGTGGCCCGGCATGAGCAACGAAGACTCCCTCCGGGCGGTGGAGCTGTTCGGGGAAGAGGTGTTGCCCCGGTTCGGGTAGAGGCCCTTCCCCCTTTTATCTCGATTTTCCCCGTCATCCCCGCGTAGGCGGGGACCCAGACCCCGACAAGTCCTTCCGACGACCGCCGGCCCCTAAGCGCAACTTAGCAATCATCCTGCTTCTCGATGGGGCCTTCCACCAGCCGGTCTCCGCTCCGGGCTGGCAATATAGCCGCCGCCGATTTGCCGGCTTAAATCCGAATATTCGTTCCAAATCGTTGCCGAATCGCGTTGACATGCGTAGAACGGCAGTTCTATACTCCAGTTGTCACGTGATAGAACATTTATTCGGAGTATTGAGCGATGGTCAGCATTTCAGCCGAAACCCCGACAGTTGACTCGGTCCCGGAGTTCTGCTTCTACGAGGACACCGGATGCGAAATCTCGGATTCATGCCTCAACTGCCCCCTCCCCCGCTGCAAGCATGACGACCCGGTGTGGTACCAGAAGAACCGCCGCCTGGCCAGGGACTGGAAGATGGTCAGCGCCATTCAGCAGGAGCAGTTGACGCCGGAAGAAGCGGCGGAGCGGTTTTCCATAACGATCCGCACCGTCTTCCGGAGGATTGAGCGGTGCCGGGAGGCCATGACCAACCTGGAAACCCAGCGGGAATTGGGAATGTTTGCCGCCTAGCCCGGACAATTCCCGGTTCGACAACCGTTCTTATCTATCAAGAGGGTCGATCATAAGACGATGGCCCGGAACATTCCGAGCCATCGTCCTTTATCCAACCGGCGTCAGATTGCGACGCCTGCCCCATCACCGGGGCATTCCCAACCCCCTCCCGGCGATGATGTTCCGCTGGACCTCGGAGGTGCCGGCGGCAATCTTGTGGGAGAAGGCGATCATCCAGTGCTCCTGGAGACGCCCTTTCAGAGGCGCCCGCTCTTCATTCCGGCCCAGGGCCCCGTACATGCCGAGGATTTCCAGGGCCGAGTTGGCGCTGCGCTGGAGGGTCTCGCTGCCGAATACCTTGCTGATGGACGCTTCCTTGTTGGGGACTTGCCCCTCGCCCTGCAGATAGGCCACGTTGTAGGCCATCAGGCGGGCAACCTCGCACTCGATGTACCGGTCGGCCAGCTCGTTCCGCACCCAGGGCGTCTGGACCAGCGGGCGCCCGTCCCGGCTGGCCTCCGATGCATAGTCCCTCGTTTCGTCCAGGAGCCTCCGGGCGATGGCCGAGTAGTCGATGCCGGAACGCTCGAAGTCCAGCAGGGTCACCGCCACGTACCAGCCCCGGTTCTCCTCTCCCACCACGTTCCGCCGCGGCACCCGCACGTTGTCGAATACGACCTCGTTGAACTCGTGCCCGCCGGCCATGTTAATGACCGGGCGGACCTGGATTCCCGGGGTCTTCATGTCCACCAGGATGAAGCTGATCCCCCGGTGCTTGGGCGCCTCGGTGTCGGTGCGGGCCAGGCACATTATCCAGTCGGCCCGGTGGGCCAGGGTGGTCCAGATCTTGGAGCCGTTGATGACGAAGTCGTCGCCGTCCACCACGGCCCGCGTGCTCAGGGAGGCTAGGTCGGAGCCGGACTCGGGTTCGCTGTATCCCTGGCACCATTGGACTTCCGCCCGGGCGATGGGCGGAAGGTGTGCCTGCTTCTGCTCCTCTGACCCGTGAATCATCAGGGTCGGGCCGAGCATCCTGACGCCGAAGATGTCCCGTCCCGGGGCGCGCAGGTAGGCCAGCTCCTCGTTGTAGATGGCCGACCGGACCGGAGAGGCGTCCTGCCCTCCATATTCCCCGGGCCAGTGCATCGTCAGCCAGCCCTTCCGGGCCAGCTTCTGCCGCATATCCTGGGTGAACTCCCAGTCCCATTCCTCGGGCCAGCGCCCGCCGCCCTCCCAATCGTCGGGCAGCTCCTGCTGCACAAAGGAGCGCAGTTCCTGCCGGAAGGCGTCGTCCTCGGGAGTAAACTTGAACTCCACTCAAATGCTCCTGTTCATGGCGGCCGCGCCGCCGGATGGACCTGGACCGGAAACCGGAGCCGCCCAGCCGTCTCAGACAAACTTGCGCCCGCGTAGGCGGGTGTTGCCTTAATTGGCGGCGAAAGCGGCGACCCTTAAATCAAACTTACAAGCCGCCAACGGCGACGCAGGTAACGGTCCGCACAACGCCGTCCACGGTGTGGATCTTCTCCGTCACCACGT
Organism: uncultured Dehalococcoidia bacterium; assembly: GCA_951812535.1. GTDB lineage: Bacteria > Chloroflexota > Dehalococcoidia > Lucifugimonadales > UBA3495 > CATOSK01. Next base: position 70,204 of record CATOSK010000007.1, read on the forward strand.
TGCCTACAACGGACATATCGTCGCCTTCGATGACGGCGATGATGTCGTAGGGGCCCGTGACGATGTCCACTATGCCGACGCCGTCCAGGCTGCTGAGGGTGCCGGCCACGTCCCGGGTCTTGCCGACCGCGGTCTCGACCAGAAGATAAGCCTTGGTAGCCATTGTGCCTCCTTGCCATTCATGCTGGGAACGTTTGGTGGGAATGTATGGCGGGAATGTCGGAAACGGGACCGCCCCCATCCCCCGAATTGCTGTCGTGCCGGTGTTGACGGCATTTTAGGATACCCCACGCTCCCGCCTGCTAACAAGTGCGTGACCGCGGCAGGGCCGGAGCGCACCACCGGACCAAACGGGACGCCGTTCACTTGGAGTATGGGCATATTTCCTCTCCGAAAGGTCTATCCGGCGGCGGTGGTGCGGGGTCTTGCTTCACCCTCCCCTCCGGTGTCGAGCCGGGCCTCGGACTCCCGCACCATGCCGGTCAGGCGGCGCAGGTCCCGGTTGGTCAGGGCGGCGCCCACGGCGAACACCGCCACCGCCAGCCCGCCGGCGGCGATGGCGAAGGGAGCGGTGATCAGTCCCGCCAGCGCCCCCGCCTGCATTCCGCCCAGCGGACGTATGTTGTAGGTCATGCCGTACAGTCCCATGACTCGCCCCCGGATTTCGTCCGGCACCAGGATTTGCATGGACGCTTGGAGAGCGGTGTTCTGCATGGTGTTGAACACTCCCACGACGAACATGAGGATCAGGGCCAGAGGAAAGCTGCCCACCCACAGGGATGTTACCGCGAAGGCAGCCACCGACACCCCGCTCATGATCCCGCCGCCGATGATCAACAGCGTCTTGGATGCGTTGCCGCCCCGGACCGCGAACCAGATGCTCGCCATCAGGGACCCGGCTCCCCCAACGCCCATCAGCCATCCCTGCCCGTCGGCGCCCACCTTCAGGACATCCACGGCGAAGATGGGCATGAGGGGGATGTAGGCCATTCCGAAGAAGCTGTTGAAGAAGGTCAGTGCGATGAGACAGGAGAAGATGGAGTTGCGGGCAACGAACCCGACCCCTTCCTTCAGGTCCTGGAACGCCCCGGACTGGGCCCGTCCGGCCACCCGGCGCACGGGCAGGAAGAAGATTACCACAGCCATTACCAGGAAACCCGCCCCCGAAACGTAGAAGGCGGTGGCGGTGTTGAAGACCGCGATGATGATTCCGGCCGCGGCGGGAGCGGCGATGCGGGTCCCCGGCCAGACCGCCGAGTTCATCGCCACCGCGCTCATCATGTCCCTGCGCTCGATGAGATGGGGGAATAATGCGCGGCGGGCGGGTTGGTCGAAGGCCTCGATGGCTCCTGCCAGAAAGGCCATCGTCAGCAGGTGCCACACCCGCACCAGGTCCAGCAGCGTCAGGGTAGCCAGGCCGAATATCAGGACGGCGATGATCGCCTGGGCCGCCATGATGAGACGCCGCTGGTCCAGCCGGTCGGCCGCAACCCCGCCGAACAGGTTGAGCAGGATGGCGGGGACCCCGTTCGCCAACCCCACGTATCCCAGGGCCAGCGGGGAGCCGGTCAGCTCGAAGATCAGCCAGAACTGCCCGAAGCGCAGGACCTGGAAGCCGCTGACCGACGCCACCATGGCGAACCAGAAGGCCCGAAAGGCCGGATAGCGCATGGCCGGCGGCCCGCTGATGCTGAACTTCCTCACCGGTTCCTCATGCGGGACTCCCGGGGGCGGCTTGGTGATGATGCAGTATAACCGCCGCCGGAACGCCCCGGAACTGCTTGGACGCACCGCTCATACCCGGCCTCCGGGAGAACGCCGCTTTAGGGCCCCTCTGAAGAAGTCCCTTCCCCCTTGATGGGGGAAGAGCCTGCCCCCGCGTAGGCGGGGGTTAGGATGGGGGTGACGGCATTGCCCTTATACCCTGGCCTCGGGCGTTTCATTCCAGAATTTGAACCGTCGTTACTGCACTGATGACTTGTTCCGAGGTTCCCTAGTACTACAGTCGCAGATTTGATAGACGCCGTTTGTAGTGACATCGTTGGGCTCTGGCCTGGTGGCGGCGTCTCCACCACGACCAGTACAGGATGAAATCCGGTGGTTGGTTCTCTGTCCATACCAAGCGTGTGAGTAGCCGCCGCACCTCCGGGACAGTCACGGGAATCAACTCTTCACCGGGACCGTAGTGGCCCCCTTTTCTCCCTGCTCCAATGCATGATGCCTGATTACCATCAGATAGGCGTGAGCCAGCATGGCCAGGGTGATGTGCCGGTACCAGCCGTCCCACCGCCGCACCTCGTACTGGTCCAGTCCCACCTCCCCCTTCGCCTGCTCAAAGCATTCCTCTATGGCCCACCGGGTCCCGGCGACTCTCACCAACTCCTCCAAGGCCGTCTCCGCCGGGCCGAAGCAAACGTAATAGGCCAACTCGTCGGGCTTGGCGATGCTCCGGCGGGCCAGTAGCCAGTGGCCCTTGCCCGGTTCCCTCAGGGGCCGTATGTCCACTGCGGCCCAATCATAGATCCGTGGTCCCTTGGCGCCATTCCCAGCGCTGCACCGCACCCAAGCGGATTCCGCAACCCCGGACGCCAGACGGTCCGCTCTCATCTGCAGCGGTCCTTTGTCCGTCAAAGCCCACAGCTTCTCGTTGCTCTTGATGGCCATCACATGCGGAATCTCCTCACGTTCCAGCCACAGCCGCAGGTTGCGATCACTGCCGTAGACCTCGTCCCCAGTAAACCAGGCGAAGGGAACACCCGCTTCCAGCGCCCGCCCCAGCATCAGTTGCGCCAGTTGCGGTTTGGTACGGAAGCGGACACTCTCCGGCACTCCGGCTTCCCGCCGCCGCTCCCAGTCGTCCGCCCACACCCGGGGCAGGTACAACTCCCGGTCCAGCAATGCCCTGCCCTTGGCTCCGGCATAGGCCAGGAACACCGCAACCTGACAGTTTTCGATCCGGCCCGCCGTCCCGCTGTACTGCCGCTGCACCCCGGCTGACTTGTCGCCCTTCTTGAGAAACCCCGTCTCGTCCACCACCACTACTCCGTCGGCACCGCCCAGATGCTCCACCACGTAGTCCCTGAGGTCATCGCGTACCAGGTCCGCGTCCCAGATGTACGTGGACAGCAGGTGGTGTACCCCATAGGGGGTGGCGTCGCCAGCTTGTTCTGCCAGTTGCCAGCCGTTCTTGCGTTCCACCGGGCTGAGTAGTCCTCGCAGATAGGCCAGAGCCCGGCGGCGCGGCTCCGGCCGCCGGAACCGGCCGGCGATGCACTGGTGCATCTCCTCGATGCCATTGGCCCACCGGGCCACTTCCGCAACCTCATCACTCCCAACAACCACTGCCTCACCTCTCCACCAGACAACTGCTCCAATTCTACCTGTTCTTAATCTGCGACTGTAGTACTAGGGAGACCGGTCGCTGGACTCCCCCTGGCATTTGTGTTAAAACCCGCCCATTCCCGCCGGAGACGATTCCCTTGCTCCGTATCGCCAGGTACCTGCTCTTGCTGACCATCCTCTACAACGTAGTTGAGGGAGTCATCGCGCTGTGGTCCGGCATCGCCGCGGGCAGTATCGCCCTGCTCGCCTTCGGAGCGGACAGCTACATCGAGGTCGCCGCCGCTTCCCTGGTGCTCTGGAGGATCGGCATCGAGGACCACGAGTACGCCGAGTTGGTGGAGGGCCGGGTGGTCCGGTTCATCGGCTGGACCTTCCTGCTCCTGAGCGCGGCCATCGTGTTCCAATCGGGCTGGGCCCTCTGGCAGCGCAGCGGGGCCGAGGAGTCGCTGGTGGGCATCGGACTGGCGATAGCCTCCGTCACCGTCATGCCCTTGGTTGCCGTCTGGAAACTCCGCATCGCGGCCAGCGGCAATCTCCAGTCCATCGCCATCGAGGCCAAGGAGACGCTGGCCTGCTCCGGCCTATCCTTCACCCTGCTGGCCGGTCTGGTTGCCAACGCCCTGCTGGGCTGGTGGTGGCTGGACGCCGTGACCGCCCTGCTCCTGGTGCCCTGGCTCATCCGTGAGGGGCTGGAGGGCATCCGCGGCGAGGAAGAGGAAGGCGAGCTTCAGCTGTGCTCGTGCCGCCCCTGCCTGTTCGGGCTGCGGGCCTGCCGGGCCGCCTGCTGCGCTGCCTGAGGCGGCCCCAATCCCCGCCGTCGTCCCGCCTTAACCCGCCGTTCCCGGCGACCAGTTGTAGATCCGGGACAGCGCTCCGCCCATCAGGACGGCCCGCTCCTCCTCCCGTCCCCTTTCCCTCGCTACCGCTCGCCAGGGGCAGGCTATTCCCGCCACCTCTCCCGTCACCCCCGCTTTCCACCTCTCCCGTCATTCCCGCGGAGGCGGGAACCCAGACCCCCGTCCGCCTCCAGAGTGACAGTCAATATGAGAGTCTGCTCTTGTTCTCACACACCAACTGATACGCCCCCAATCCCCGCCGTCGTCCCGCCTTAACCCGCCGTCCCCGGCGACCAGTTGTAGATCCGGGACAACGCTCCGCCCATCAGGACGGCCCGCTCCGAATCGGACAGTTCTTCCGTAACCCGGAAGGCCTCCACTCCCTGTTCGTAGGTCAGCAGGTTCACCGCCCGGGTCCAGTCCGTGCCCCACAGGCACCGCTCCAGCCCGTAGGCGTCGAAGATCCGCCGCAGCGGCTCCCAGATATCCGGGTAGGGGAAGGGCTGGTGGGCCAGGGTGCCCGCCCCGGAAATCTTGATGACCACGTTGTCCAGCTCCGCCAGCGCCAGCACGGCGGGCAGGTCGGCCCAAGGCTCCGCTGGGGGCGGCGGCTCGGGCGGCTGGGCGATTCCCAGGTGGTCGATCACTATCTGGGTGCCCGGGTTGCGGCGGGCCAGCTCGCCCAGCAGGGGCAGCTTGGTGGAGCACATCACGTTGACCGGGACTCCCGCCCGTCCTCCCGCCGCCAGGATGCGGTTCAGCCCGGGATGGTCCGCCTCGAATTCATCCCTCGCCAGCATGATCCTCGCCCCCACCACGCCGGGGTTCGACGTCCACTCCTCCATCTCCTCCTCGATCCTGTCCGACTCGGGATCGAAGGGACGGATCAGGCCGAAGCGCGTGGGATGCCTCTCGTAGACCTCCAGCGCATAGCTGGCGTCGTACCGGTACATCGAGAAGGGAGAAATCAGCAGGGCGCCGTCCACGCCGACGGCATCCATCGCCGCCGCCATGTCATCCCCGGTGACTTCTGCCGGACCCTGGAGCCATCCGATCCAGGGGCGCTCCGGGCGGTCGCGCTCGTAGGCGTGGACCTGGCAATCAATCACTGGAGTTCGGGTCGCCATCGCTTCTCTCCTTGTGCTTCATGGATGCGGGACTGCAATCGGGAGTGTCCCCGCTTCCGGCGTCGGTCTGCTCGCGTCAGTTTACACCCAAAACGGCCCGTCGGGAGAAACCGACGGCAATCGCCCGGGACACCGGCAACCCCGGTGAAACCCTTTACCCCAAGCCGGGGATTCTATTGTATAATACGAAGTATCATTTATGGCAATGTTATTGGACTAAGGGGGAGCGCCGATGCCCCATCCATCGAAAGTCTTGGTTACCGGCGCCACCGGATACATCGGCGGCAGGCTCATCCCCAGGCTGTTGGCCGGGGGATATGACCTGCGCGTCCTGGCGCGGAGCCGCAGCCGGGTCCTCTCCCGCGCCTGGGCTGACCAGGTGGAGATTGCCGTTGGCGACGCCCTGGACCCGCCGTCCCTGGCGGCAGCCCTGGCCGGCGTGGACTGCGCCTATTACCTGATCCACAGCATCGCCAGCGGGTCTGGCTTCCACGAGCTCGACCTTGAAGCCGCCAGGAATTTCTCCCGGGCGGCCGGGGAAGCCGGGGTACAGCGCATCATCTACCTGGGAGGCTTGGGCGACTCCCGGGCAGACCTGTCCCGCCACCTGCGCTCCCGCCAGGATACGGGAGATGCCCTGCGTGAGAGCGGCGTTCCCATCACCGAATTCCGCGCCGCCGTCATCATCGGCTCCGGCGGCATCTCTTTCGAGATGATCCGCCACCTCGTGGAGCGCCTGCCGGTCATGGTCTGTCCACGCTGGATTAGCTCCCTCATCCAGCCCATCGCCGTCGCTGACCTGCTGGAGTATCTGGTCTCCGCCCTGGACAGTCCTGAAAGCGTGGGCCGGACCATAGAAATCGGTGGCCGCGACACCACGACCTACCAGGGCCTGATGCTGGGCTATGCCAGGGCCAGGGGGTTGCGGCGGCTTCTCCTGCCCGTCCCGGTGCTGACCCCGCGCCTGTCCTCCTACTGGGTCCACTGGACAACTCCCATCCCGGCGCGGGTCACCGCGGCCCTCATCGACGGCCTCCGCAACGACACCGTCGTCACCGGCAATCTTGCCCGAACCCTCTTCCCGCACATACAGCCAATGGACTACGCCTCCGCCATTGCCGCAGTTATCCGGGACCTGGAGGACGGCCGCATCGAGACCGCTTGGAGTGATGCTTCGGGGCCGGCCGCCGGCCCCGGGAAGCCTGTCCGCCTGGAGTCAACCGAGGGAATGGTCATCGAGCGGCGGCGGCGGAGGGTGGCCGCACCGGCCGGGGACGTGTACCAGACCTTCACCGGGATCGGAGCGCAGCGAGGGTGGTACTTCGCCACCTTCGCCTGGCGGGTCCGGGGGATGATTGACCGCCTGCTGGGCGGCGCGGGTCTGCGCAGGGGAAGGCGCCACCCCGATGAATTGCGCGTCGGCGACGCCCTGGACTTCTGGCGCGTTGAACACCTGGAACCCGGTCGCTTGATGCGTCTGCGGGCGGAGATGAAGCTGCCCGGACGGGCCTGGCTCCAGTTCCAGGTCGAGGACGACCCCGATGGCGGGACCTGCCTGGAGCAGACTGCCGCGTTCATTCCCAAGGGGTTGACCGGCCTGGCCTACTGGTACGCCCTCTATCCCCTGCATGGATGGATATTCAACGGGCTGATAAATGCCGTTGCCCGCCGCGCCGAGACCCGCGCGTTGCACCCGGCCCCACGACCTTCAGCTTCAACCCAGGCTTGACCGCTCTCCGGAGACTGGCGGATCCCGGTGGCCGCCGCTGTTTGACCCTTCCCGGGGTATTGCCTAGAATCGGGGGCGTGAACACCATCCCCGCCGGCCCCGACTCCGCCTGTTGCGCCCCCGGACGCGCCCCGTCCCAGGTACGGCCCTCCCCGGTTGCCGCCCCTGTCGCCGGTGCCAATCGCCGGGATGACGGCATGGTCCTGCTTCCCGGCGGAGAATTCGTCATGGGTACCGACGACGGATTGGGCTACCCCGCCGACGGCGAGGGGCCGGCCCGGCAAATAATCGTCCGTGCCTTCCGCATCGACGCCTGCGCCGTCACCAACGCCCGGTTCCGCCGTTTCGTGCGGGATACGGGCTACGTCACCGACGCCGAGCGGTACGGCTGGTCCTTCGTCTTCCACAGCTTTGTCTCTCCCCGGGTCGCCCGCTCCGTCCGGCAGACCCCCCGCGAGACGCCCTGGTGGTTGGTGGTCCAGGCAGCGGACTGGCGGAACCCGGAAGGGCCGGGCTCCGGCATCCGCAGCCGCATGGATCATCCCGTGGTCCATGTTTCCTGGAACGATGCCCTGGCCTACTGCCGGTGGGCGGAGGCCCGTCTCCCCACCGAAGCCGAGTGGGAATACGCCGCCCGGGGCGGGCTGGAAGGCAGGACCTATCCCTGGGGCGACGATCTGGTCCCTGGAGGAGAGCATCGCTGCAACGTCTGGCAGGGGGAGTTTCCCGGGCACAACACCCGGGAGGACGGCTTCGCCGGGACCTGCCCGGTCCGCGCCTTTCCTCCCAACGGCTTCGGGTTGTACAACATGGTGGGCAATGTCTGGGAGTGGTGCTCCGACTGGTTCAGCCCTGCCTATCCCCGTTCCCGTGTTGCCGACAATCCCCTCGGGCCATCGTCAGGAACGGCCCGCAGCATGAGGGGCGGTTCCTTTCTTTGCCACGAGTCCTACTGCAACCGCTACCGGGTTTCGGCCCGCAGCTCCAACACCCCCGACAGTTCCACCGCAAACCTGGGCTTCCGGTGCGTTCGCGACCCATGAACGCTCGCTCGGACCAATTCCCAGGCCGATTCCCACCGACCGCCCACGAATCCAAAGGAGAAATCAAATGGCAGACCGGCCCAACCTTGTTTTCATATTCAGCGACCAGCAGCGCTGCGACACCATGGCCTGCTACGGCAACACCTGGATCAACACTCCCAACCTCAACGAGCTTGCGCTGCGCAGCTTCATCTTCCGCAACGCCTACGTGACCCAGCCCGTCTGTACCCCGTCCCGCGCCTCGATAATGACCGGACTCTATCCCCACGCCGCCGGGCCGGTGCTCAACCGCCTCGCCCTCGCCGAGAACATCCCCTGCATCGGTGAAATGGTGTCGCCGGACTACCACCGCGCCTACTTCGGCAAGTGGCACCTGGGGCACGGCGACCAGGCTCAGCATGGTTTTACCACCTGGGTCAGCACCGAGGATGGGCACCGGGGACAGCTCGAACGAGGTGGCCCTCTGTCCAACCTCAGCGACTTTCACCGGCATCTGCTGGACAGCGGTTTCCAGCCCGACCGGGACGCCGGCGAGATCATGACCTTTACCCCCAACGGCCGCACCGCCATGCCCACCGAGCACCAGATGGCCCCCTGGCTCGGCGACCGGGCCGCCGAGTTCATCGACCGGAACCGGGAACAACCCTTCGTCATGTACGTCAGCTGCCTTGAGCCTCACTCTCCCTACATCGGCCCCTTGCAGGATATGTACAACCCCGACGACCTCCCCGTTGGGCCAACCTTCCTGAAGAAACCCGAAAACGTCTCGCTGCTCCACCGGGTCAAGGCCGACTACTATCTCCGGTACATGAACGGCGGCGACCCCACCGGCGACGACTACATGACCGGCTGGGCCGCGGTCGGCGAGGATGTCACCACCGAGGCCGGATGGCGTGCCCTCCGCGCCCACTACTTCGCCAGCGTTTCCCTGGTCGACATGATGGTCGGCAAGATAACCTCCGCCCTGGAACGCAACGGCCTGTCGGACAACACCATCGTCGTCTTCACCAGCGACCACGGCGACCTGCTGGGCGACCACGCCATGCTGGAAAAACGCTCTTTCTACGAGGAATCTGCCCGCGTCCCTCTGCTCATGGCCATCCCCGGCCTTTCCCGGGAACAGCGGGAGATCGGCGGCAGCTTCAGCCACATCGACCTCGTCCCCACGCTCCTCGACCTCCTGGGTGATCCCATCCCCGGCCACCTCCACGGCGCCAGTCGGCTGGGCGTCCTGGAAGGCAGGGAAGCCTTGGACGACAACGACGTCATCGTCGAGTGGAACGGGGTGCGGTGGGGTCACTTCGACCGGGGAATGGCCACCCCCGAAATCGACCGCATGAACCACTCCATGTGGCGGTCCATCGTGTGCGATCGCTGGAAGCTGAACCTTTGCGCCGGCGACCAGAGCGAGCTGTTCGACCTGAACACCGACCCCTTCGAGGAGACCAATCTGTTCAACGACCCGGCCCAGAAGGACCGCATCCGTGACATGACCGCCCGCGTCCGTATGTGGCAGCACCGCACCGGCGACACCGCCCTGCTCCCCAGCGTCTAGCTGGAAAAGCTTCCGCCCCGGTCTGCCAGTCGAGACAAGCCGGGGCGGACAATTTTCCAACAACCGTGGCCGAGGGACAGTGTCTAGGTAGCCCCCTCCACGCTCACCGTCACCACGTCCACGCCGTGGTACCGCTGGTGCCGCACCGACGAGGCGTAGTGCCGCAGCAGGCGGAAGGATATCTCCCGGTCATCGTTAACGTCGGGAGGTTCCCCCAGGTAGGAGAGCTGGTCTTCCAGGTTGTCTCCCTCGAATCCCGACACGAACTCCAGCTCCGCTCCCCGCCCGTCGGCCCGGGCCGACACCATCAGGCGGCGCGGCCGGCTGCCGTTTCCTTCCCCGTCCTCCGGCTCCAGGCTGGCCAATGTTTCTTCGCCCACCAGGACCAGCCGTTCCGACGACGCTTCACTCCACCCCGACCTCGTCGCAAACCCCCGCAGGAACTCGCCCAGCCTGGGCAGGGTCTCGTCATCCATCGGCACCCGCAGGCGCCGCCGCCTCGGGGAGGTCAATTCCATGAAGACCATCATCATCACCGCCACCAGCGCCCCGGAGGTCATTCCGTTGCCCAGCAGCACCGACAGGAATCCCTCCCCCAAAAGGTCGGAGAAAATCCACTGGTTCTGGAACCCGGTGCCCACCCAGAAGGCGACCCCGCAGATCGCGGCCTTCCGGTGGTCCACTCCATCATGGATGACGATTTTCATGCCCTGGATGAACAGCAGCCCCAGCAGAACGGTGATGTAGGCCGCCGCCACCGGCGCGGGTATCGCTATGATCAGCGCCGGAACCTTGGGGAAGAACGCCACCAGGATGAATATCGCCCCGATGATGATCCCCACCCGCCGGGAGCCGATCCCGGTAACCTCGGCCAGGGATATGCTGCTGGAGTAGGTGGTATTGGGAAGCGTGCCCGCCAGGCCGGAGAGCAGGTTCCCCACCCCGTCGGCGTTCAGGGATCCCTGCACCACGCGGAAGTCGGTGGCCCGCGGCTGCCGGCGGGACACCCGCTGGATTGCCACCCCGTCCCCGATGGTCTCGATCGCGCCCACCAGGGTCACGATTATGAATGCCGGCAGCAGGGCCCAGAACTCCGCGCCAGGCGTGACGTCGAGCCCGGGCCAGGCGGTGAATGAAACGCCGGCCCACGGCGCGTCGAGTATCGGCTGGATGTCGTAGATGCCGAAGGGAGCGCCCACTGCCGTCCCGGCCACGATCCCGATGAACGGCGACCACAGCCGCAGCCGGGGAGGCCCGCGCAGCACCAGCCCCGTCACCACCAGCAGCGTGACCCCTGCTGACAGGGGCGCGGCGAAATCGGGAGTGCCCTCCGGAACGTCCGTCAGCACGCCGAACACCGTCGGAAACACCGTGGCGGCGATCAGCATGATCACCGTTCCCGTGACCACCGGGGTGAATATCCTCCGCAGGTAGGAGAGCCGCCCGGCCAGCAGGAACTGGAACAGGGACGAAACGACGATCAGGCTGGCCATCGTCTCCGCGCCGGCCAGGGTCAGGGCCGCCACGCAGATCGCGATGAACGCCCCGGACGTGCCCATGATCAGAACGTGCCCCGACCCGAAGCGCCCCACCCGCACCGCCTGCAGGATGGTGGTAATGCCGCTGATCAGCAGGGCTGCGAAGGCTGCCCAGTGGATCAGGTCGTCGGACTGCCCGGCGATCCGCAGCACGATCACTACCGTCAGGACAATCGGCGTAACGATCAGAACGGCCGCCTGGGCCCCGGCCCCCGCGGCAATCAGCGGCGGGGGATGCTCATCCGGTTCGTAGCGGACGCTCTCGTTCATCATCGATTGTGCCAACGGTTGCTCCTTGCCAACGGCCGCTGCTGGATACGCACCAGGTCAGCACGGCCCTAATCACATTTTCTGCACTTAATCCTTTCCAAAAACCCGTACAACTATATCAAGAAGCGGTTCACCTGTGAAACCAGCCCCAACCCAACCAGGACAATTCAAGACTTGAGAGATTCCGGATCATTGGTACCTGCTACAATTAGCCGAATTCAATCGGAGTCCAAGGAGGAATCAGCAGCAGTGACGCGCTTGTATTCATACATCCTCACTCACGATACCGGTTTTGCTCCTAATCCGTTTCATGGTTTTTGCACGCTGGCGACATGCAAACCAAAGATACGAAAGACGGCTAAGGTTGGTGATTGGGTAATTGGCACCGGGTCGAAGTCCAGGAATAGGAATGGCTATATCCTTTATGCCATGCGGGTAACCGAAACGATGTCGTTCGACGAATACTGGAGCGATTCCCGTTTCCGTGCAAAGAAGCCTGGACAAGCAGGATGTTGGAAGAGCGCCTGCGGTGACAACATATATAGGTGGGAGAGTATCACTAACAGATGGGGTCGGGCAGAGGATTCTTACCATTGTGACTATGAAATATGGCGTGATACGAAAACGGATCGAGTTCTCGTTAGTGACGACTTCATCTATTGGGGTGGCGACGGGCCTCCAATTCCGCCTGAATTTGGCGGAGCCAGCATTCTTTGCACCACTCAGGGCCACAAGTGTAGGTTCCTTGAAGAAACTATTCTCAAATTTGTCCAGTGGATTGAGCAATTCGAAGAGCGAGGGCTCTGTGGGTATCCGCTAGATAAGGATTCGCCAATCGCTTCGAAAACTAAGGAAAAGTTAAAGTCTGCTAATGGTCCAACATCACCGTAATGAAGACCGGGACCCCCTGCACGGGAATCGAGTTGGGGAAAGGAACCGCCGTATCAGGCCGGATCTGCTCCCGGAGCAATCGCTCTTAACCCGGACGTTCCCCGTCATCCCCGCGTAGGCGGGGACCCAGACCCCCGTAACGCCGCCCAGCCAACCCGGTCACCCCAACGGAGTCACGACCCCATACACCGGCAGACCAACCGGCTGAACCGGACCTCTGCCTCAGCATCATCGTGACAACCCTGCCCCACCCCAAAAATCTCCTGACACCAGCCCGTTGACAGGCCTGGTGCCGCGTGTCTAACGTAAATTGCACAGGGACGACCCTCCGCCGGGAGGTCGTCCCTTTCCTATGCCGTCCCGCCGCGGGACCACTTTCCCCGGGACCATTATCCCCGGAACCATTATCGCCAGAACCATTTTCGGAGGTGATGCCAATTGCTTGAATGCCGCCGCTGCTCGTCGGTGCGCCTGCTGGTGCTTACCAGGGTGCGCCCCGCCGACAACTACGTTTTCCGGTGCCGCGATTGCGGCTTCCTCTTCAGCCCGCCCGGGGCCTACCAGCGCGCCTCCGCCCCTGCGGCGGAGAACGTCTCGGAAAAGGAGGTGACGAGATAGCCGGTCCCCAGGACGGACCGATCCAGGAAAAAGTGCCCGCCGCCTGCCGGAACTGTAACAACACGAGATTGTTTCGGGCGGGCTTTGCCCAGGGACGGCAACGCTGGGAGTGTGCGGAGTGCCATCACAATTTCATGATGGGGGTGAAACAGGCCAGGTATCCCGATTGGAAACGCCTGCAGGTCCTGGGCCTGCGGGCAGCGGGATTGTCCTACGACGCCATCGCCCGGGAGGAGAAGATCCATCCCAGCACGGTTATCCGTTGGGTGCGCGATGCGAAAAGGCAGGAAGCCGGCCTGGCCCAGGCCGGCAGCACGCCCGCGCCTTCCCTCCTGCCATTGATGCGCCCCAGGGACCCAATCCTTCCGGCGATTGGTGTTCCTCCTCCTGTCCCGCCCGCCGTTTCCATATCCCCGGTCGAGTTCGCCACCGGCGTCCTGGGCGTCAATCTCTGGGAGAAGCAGGTGGAGGTGCTGGAGGCCCTGGCCTCGGCAAGACGGGTTGCCGTCAAGGCGGGCAACGGGCTGGGCAAGGGATTCTGCGCCGGCGTCTCGGTACTCTGGTTCCTGTACAGCCGCGACCCGGCGGTGGTCCTCACCACCGCCCCCACCTTCCGGCAGGTGCGCCACGTCCTCTGGCGGCAGGTGCGGAGCCTCTACTTCCGCTCCCGCACTCCCCTGCGCGGACATGTCCTCGGCACCCGGTGGGAGCTGGCCGAGGACCGGTACGCCATGGGTCTTTCCGCCGAGACCGCCGACCAGTTCCAGGGGTTTCACAGCCCCAACATGCTGGTCGTGGTGGACGAAGCCGCCGGAGTCAGCGACGCCATCTTCGAGGGCATCGAATCGGTGATGACCTCGTCGGAGACCAGCCAGCTCCTCCTCCTCGGCAACCCCACCACCACCTCCGGCGCTTTCCGCCGCGCCTTCCACGAGGAGCGGCAGCTCTACGAATGTATCACCATCTCCGCCCTCGAGAGTCCCAACGTGACGGCGGGACGCATCGTCGTCCCGGGGCTGACCACAGCGGCCTGGGTGAAGGAACGGCGTGAGGTCTGGGGCAATGACAACCCCATGTTCTGCGCCCGGGTGCTCGGGGAGTTTCCCGTGCAGGACGACAATACCCTGCTGCCGCTGACCCTCATCGAAACCGCAACCCAGCTCTGGTCCGGCGACATCCCCTCCGAACCGGTGGGAACCGATGCCCCGGTGGTCATCGCCGTCGACCCCGCCCGTTTCGGCAGCGACCACAGCGTCATCCTGCGTCGCCGGGGCAATCGGGTCGAGGATATCCAGTCCTTCAACGGCCTGGATACCATGCAGCTGGCCAAGCGGGTCGAGTCTGCCATCCTCCTCCACCATCCTCAGCAGGTGGTCGTGGATGAAATCGGCGTGGGCGCAGGCGTCCTGGACCGGCTGCGCGAGCTCGGCCACCCCGTCCATGGCGTCAACGTCGCCAAACCCGCCCAGCGGGATGGCTTGTTCGCCAACCTGCGGGCCGAGGGCTACTGGCGCTTGCGCGAAATGCTCGAGGCCCGCCAGTTGGCCCTGCCCCCGGACCAACGCCTCACCGGAGAGTTGGCCGCGTTGAAGTACGAATTCCGTAAGGGAGACAACAAGCTCGTCCTTGAAAGCAAGGACTCCATGAAGAACCGGGGGCTGCCCTCCCCCGACCGGGCCGACGCCCTCATGATGGCCTTCCTGGAACCGGCCCCCAAGCCAACCCTGTGGACGTAGTGGCAGGGATGGTCGTCACCAAGGAATCTGGCGAACGCCTGGCGGCTCCCCGCGGGTCAGGGGCTGGAATTCAGCAGGCCTTCGACCCTGCTGACGAACCGTTCAACAGCCTGGATTCCGGCGGCGACTATCGTGCGGTTGTGCTGGTTCTCGTAGAAGTTGAAGTGCAGGCCGCTGGCCGTGACGAAAAGCTCTGCGAGTTCGGCGTCTCCCGTTTCGTCCGCCAGCCCATTGACTATCTCATAAAGAGCGCGGTGAGTCCGGTGGTACAAACCCCGTTGCTCTGCGACAGCTTTGATGATGGACGCCGCTGCACCCCACCCTTTCTCCCCTGCCTGGGCCAGATCCGCATCAAGCTCGGCCCGGGCGTTGGCCAGGAGTTCGTGGCTTCTCTGCTGGTATGTGGCGGCCTGCTGCATGGATTAATTCCTCTATGGGCTGGAGTTCAGCAGAATATCGACCCTGCCGACGAACCGTTCAACAGCTTGAATGCCGGTTTCGACGACCGTACGGTTGGACCAGTTTTCGTAGAAGTTGTGGTGGAGGTCTCCGGCGGCGCCAAAGAGCACTCCCAATTCGGCGTCCCCGGTTTCATCTATCAGCCAACCGACGATTTCGTAGAGGGCGCGGTGATTTCCGTGGAACAGCCCCCGCTCTTCCGCCACGGCCTTCACAATGGACGCCGCCGCGCCCCATCCCTTCTCCCCGGCCTTGGCCAGGTCCGTATCCAGCTCGGCCCGCGCCTTGGCGAGGAGTTCGCGGCTTCTCTGCTGGCATGTGCTTGCCTGCTGCACTCGTTCATTCCTTTAGCGGCTGGAGGAAAGGAGGGCTTCGATCCTTTCCACGAATTGCTGGACGGCCCGAAGTCTGATTTCCACACTGCGCCGGTCGTACAGGTTCTCGTAGAAATTGATGTGGAGGGCGCTCGCTCTGTCGAACAGCCTGCCCAGGTCAAGGTCCCCTGTTTCCTGCTCCAACGCTTCGACAATTACGGAAAGCGCACGATGTCCCCGGTGGAACAGCCCCCGTTCTTCCGCCACGGCCTTCACAATGGACGCCGCTGCGCCCCACGCCTTCTCCCCGGCCTGGGCCGGGTCCGTGTCCAGCTCGGCCCGGGCCTTGGCGAGGAGTTCGCGGCTGCGTTGCCGGTAAGTTGCGGCCTGCTGCATGGATTGATTCTTCTATGGGCTGGAGTTCAGCAGAATATCGACCCTGCTGACGAACCGTTCAATGTCTTGGAGCCGGACCTCAACGTTCTCCCGGTCGAACCAGTTCTCGTAGAAGTTGTGGTGGAGTTCGTTGGCACTGGCAAACTCCTTGCGAATGTCGTCATCGGTGGTTTCTCGCACCAACCCGGTAACAATCTCGTAAAGGGAGCGATGATTTCCGTGGTAAACGCCCCGTTCTTCCGCCACGGCCTTCACAATGGACGCCGCTGCGCCCCAAGCCTTCTCCCCGGCTTGGGCCAGGTCCGTATCCAGCTCGGCCCGGGCCTTTGCCAGAAGTTCACGGCTTCTTTGTTGGTATGTGGCAGCCTGCTGCACTGTTCTTCCTATCTACGTTCCGGGGGAGAGGAGGACTTCCACCCGGCCAACAAACCGCTCCACGTCCCCAAGCCGGACTTCGACGTCCTCCCGGTCAAAGTAATTCTCATAGAAGTTGATGTGAAGGACTCCAGCAACGTCGAATTCCTTGCGGAGGTCATCGTTGCCGGTGTCCCGGACCAACGACCGCACTATCTCGTGGAGACCCCGGTGGCTCTGGTGGTACAGGCCCCGCTGTTCGGCAAAGGCTTTGACGATAGACGCGGCGGCGCCCCATCCCTTCTCCGACGCCTGGCCGAGGTCCGTATCCAGCTCGGCCCGGGCCTTGGCCAGAAGTTCGTGGCTCCTCTGCTGGTGAGTCATCGCCTGTTGCACAATTCAATCCGGCTGTGGGCTGGAATTCAGCAGGATTTCGACGCTGCCGACGAACTTCTCCACGTCCTCCAGCCGGACCTCAACATTGTACCGGTCGAACCAGTTTTCGTAGAAGTTGATATGCAATGCGCTGGCGATGTCGAAGTGTCTGCGCAAGTCCTGGTCGCCGGTCTCCCTCACCAGGGCATCCACAATCTCGTATAGAACCCGATGGCTCTGGTGGTACAGCCCCCGTTGGGCGGCTATGGCCTTGACCATCTCGGCGGCGGCGCCCCATCCCTTCTCCCCGGCCTGGAGGAGATCAGTGTCCAGCTCGGCCCGCGCCCTGGCGAGGAGTTCGCGGCTGCGTTCCCGGTATGTCATCGCCTGCTGCATGGAATTGTCCTGTGTGGCGGTGCTGGCGGGAAACCAATTGTACACCCTTTGGCAACATACATTCATGGAGCAAATTTATGCAGTTGAACAAATGGCCTTCCGTAATCACCAACCCCTTCCGCAGGCCGTCGGAACAGACAACGCCGGAACAGATCCCATCGAAAGGGCACGCGCCAGAAGGGCACCCATCAGAAAAAGCGGCGGGCATATCCTCCCGGCCGCGCCCCGCGGAATCGGCCTCCGGCGGATGGGGCCTGGCCGACCTTTTCGGGAGCGGCCGCGCCCGCGCCGAGTACGGACGCTACTACGCCGCATCCGTCCCGGTCTACGCCGCCATCAAGCTGCGGGCCGACGCCGTCAGCCGCCCGTCGCTCCGCATCCTGCGGATGGGCGACGGTGGGGATGGCGCCCGCACTCCCGTCCAGGCAGACCATCCCGTGGCGCGGCTGATGACGAGGGTCAACCCTTGGTCCACCAGCGGCGACTTGTGGCGCAGCGCCGAGATTCACCTGAACCTGTGGGGCTCCGCCTTCTGGGCACTGGAGCGGGACGGCGATGGACAGTGGCAGATCTGGCCGCTGCGTCCCGACCGCGTCACCCCCCTGCCCGGGGAGCGGGTCCCGCTGCGGGGATTCGTCTACCAGGGACGTACCGGGCCGGTGGCCTACACCCCCGACGAGGTCGTGTGGCTGCGCTACTACAACCCCCTGGACGACTACGCCGGATTCTCCCCGCTGTCCCCCAGCCGCCTGTCCGTGGACATGGGCTGCGAAGGGATGCGGTTCAACCGCAACTTCCTCCGCAACTCGGCCCAGCCCGACTTCGTCATGCTCACCGATGAGAGCATGACCGACTCCGAGATTTCCGATTTCTACGACCGCTGGGAGGCCCGCTACCGGGGGCCGGGCAACGCCCACCGGCCCGCCATCGCCAACTTCATCCGTGACATCAAGCCCCTGGGCCTGTCCCACCGGGACATGGACTTCATCCAGGGACTGCGCTGGAGCCTCGAGGAGGTCAGCCGGGCCTTCGGGGTGCCCAAGCCCCTGCTGGGCGACTTCGAGCGGGCCACCTTCGCCAACGTCAACGCGGCCGAGCGCATCTTCTGGCGCAACACCATCGTTCCCGAGCTCAAGTTCTTCGAGGAACAGCTCACCCGGATGCTCCTCCCCCGCCTGGGCTACCCCGACCTGTCCCTCGAGTTCGACCTCGCCAGCATCGAAGCCCTCCAGGAAGACGAAAACCAGCGCGTCGCCCGCGAAATGCAGCTCCTCGACCGCGGCGTCCTCACCATCAACGAACTCCGCCGCCACCGCAACCTCCCCGACCTCCCCTGGGGCAACGGCCCCTCTGGCGAGAGGGAAGAGTAGGACCTGGTGTTAGCCGGCTGGCGTCCGCCGCCAACCCAGGGGGGCGGGCGTCAGACCACAACCAGGTCCCGCTCGACGTAGGGGCGCAACTCTTTCCGCAAAGCCTTGTTGGTCACAAGGTCAATCCGCCGCCCCAGCAGGTCTTCCAGATAGAACTGCACCCCAAAAAATGACTTCGACGTCGCTGGCCCGTCATACTCAACGAGGACATCCACGTCGCTATCGTCCCTCGCCTCATCCCGCGCAAACGACCCAAACAAGGACAGCGACGCCACCCCAAACCTCTCCCCCAGG
This sequence comes from uncultured Dehalococcoidia bacterium, assembly GCA_951812535.1. GTDB lineage: Bacteria > Chloroflexota > Dehalococcoidia > Lucifugimonadales > UBA3495 > CATOSK01. Next base: position 88,847 of record CATOSK010000007.1, read on the forward strand.
ACAGGTTTGTGCTCCCGTAGGGTTTGCAGAAGTTCGTCGCGTGTCATGGAGCGGTGGATGCTTGGTCAAGCAGCTACGCTTTTGGAGTCACTTCCATACAACTCAAGATTAGCGGAGCAATGTTTCCTTACTTCGTCCACCCAAGGTTCGTACCAGTACCACGCACCTTCTATCTCCACACCGTACCCCTTACTGGAATTCTTGGCATCATTGGACTGCCACAACACGGTATGGTGATGCATATTAAAGCCCGTGAATCCTTCCGCGCGCATCAATTGCACGACCCGGCCAGGTTTGAATTTCGGGCGTTCGGCCTGTTTCAACACCCAATACTGCTTGTCAATCTCCTTGGCCAAATCAGAATCTGCGGGAATAAACTCGATTGCTTTGTCAGCTTGGCCGGGATGATTCGCAAGTTTGCGAACAAATATCATTCGATACGAAAAATGCGGTGATTGGCGGTCTGCATCATCCAAGTGGGCGTCAAATACCTGAACATATTTCGCGACATTGGACGGGAGATGGGAAACCGATTCTTCTGGTTGTTGTGGGGTGGCCAAGTTTCTGAATTGGATCGTGAACGCAGTGGTATCGCTTAGCGAGTACCGTTCACCGAACCACTCGCAGATATATCTGTCATAGTTCAAGCAACATGCCAAGTAACGTCCCGAAAAGGTATCGTCAGACTCCGGGGACTTATGGTGCTCGATTTCGTGGCGCAATCCTATGAGAAACCGCAAGTTTTGTTGGGACGCTTGGTCGATAGGACAACTATCGCAGTTCAGGCAACGTTCAAGCTCCCAATACTTGAACGCCCCTGCCTTGGTCCGATCGAACTTACGCCTTTTTGGCCCCTGAACGAAATACCGGTACTCTACCTGTTCTCGATGGTAATAGGCGTGAAGTAGGCGAGTCCAAGCAATGGTCATCAAGACGATGAAAGTGTCGGATTTGAACGTTGTCAACGGATTGTTGTAGGTCTGGACCGCGTTGAGGGCCGCCTCTCTAGATTCGACGAGTAACTCACGTTGAATGGACGGCGCACGTTTGCCCGCCATTGGACAGACCTCCGCTTTCATCTACATCCCCAATCCAATAGGAATGGATGAGACTCTTGCGGTTATTGTAAACTACAATTCACTTTTCCTGCTCGGCATTGTGCCATTTGGCCCGTCCGCCTGTGCGGACAAAGTCCATGATTTACAGGAAACGTGAAAACAGCAGTCTCGTGCCCCTACCCAGCCGCCGCTCTTATCAGCTGCAGCTCGGGTATGTCCGCGAAATCTCCATCGTGGGAGGCGAGGGGGCAGTTGAGGATCAGTGCCGTTGCCGCCACCCAGGCATCGGCGATCCGAATCTCCCTTCCCGCGTTGCGGCGTTCGGCACGGAGCTGAGCGCACACTTCAACCATCTGCGGGTCAGGGTAGACCACTTCGTACTGACCAAGGAAAATCGCCAGTTGATTCCGGCGTCGTTCTCCCCAACCCCCGGAGTTGGCCCCGTACCAGATTTCCTCCAGCGTTTGGAAGGAAATAGTCGGATGGAGGCCTTGGATCCGGTCCAGGTAGTAGCGGGCTTGCGGGGAACCGCGAAAGATGTACGAGACGACGTTGGAATCTAGGACAACCAGCGGGGAAGTGTTTTCGGTCAAACGTCCCGCCCCTCGCGGATTATCCTGAGAAACTCGTCCACGTCAAAAGGTTCGGACGCCCGGACGACCTTGTCGGGATCGAAGATCTTCGGGTTGGGGTCGTTGAGAATTTCTTCGATGGTGCGCTTTCCCGCATCAGGGTCAACAAACTTCTCCACCTCGATCAGGGCAAATTCATCATCTTCGCTGATCCAGCCCTGGCCGCTGACGGTGACGAACCGGAATTCCATAGACCCGATTTCCGGTATCAAAGCGGGGCTGAAGCGGAGTGGGACGGGTTTGGTCCCGATCCGTTCCAGTTGGGCTGTGCCCTCCGTGGGGTCAACGTTCCTCAACCATCCGTGGGCGGTGGTCGCCAACGGTTCGCCTTCAACTTTGTTTTTGGAATGCTTCTGAGGAGAAGTCACGTCGCCACCACCTTCCGCCCAGGTTTTGGGGTCGAATCTGCTGTTTGAGTGTCGGTCGCGGCGTCAAGCCGTAAGGCGCTGTGGGAAATGCGGTAAGAGGAAAATTGGAGCGGGCGATGGGATTCGAACCCACGACTTTTTGCTTGGGAAGCAAACACTCTACCACTGAGTTACGCCCGCCCGGGGATTCGATGATAAATCCGCCCTCGCCCGCCTGTCAACGCGGATAACGCAAAACGGCCGCCCCATCCCCCGACGGAGCGGCCCCTTTACGTGGTCTCCTGGAAACGAACGCCGGATGCGCCTAAACGTCTATCCGGTACACCCGCGTCGCCGTGTCGTGGAACAGCTGTGCCCGCTCCGACGCTGAGTAGTCCTTCGACAGCCGCTTGAAGGCGTTGAACAGCGTGTTGTAGGAATAGGACACCTTGTCCGGCGGGAAGTTGCTCTCGAACATGCACCGGTCCGGCCCGAACTGCTCAATGCAGTAGTTCATGTACGGGGCCAGCCCCTCCGCCAGCTCCTCCGACCCGATGGGAATGTCGTAGGTGTGCCAGTCAAACCCGTAGCGCGGCTGCCCGATGCCCCCCAGCTTCATCACGATGTTGGGACACTGGGCCACCGCGGCCACTCCCGCCTGCCACTGGGGGATGACCTCGTCGTCCCGGTTGCCGTAGGGGCCCACCCGGTACAGACCGCCGATGTGGTTCAGCACGATGGTCAGGTCGGGGACGGCGTTGGCGAAGTCCACCAGCTCGGGAAGCTGCGGAAAGTACAGCGTGTTCTCCATGGACATCCCCTTGCTGGCCAGCACCCTCGCGCCCTCCCGGAACTTGGCGTCCGCCAGGATTCCCTGGGGAACGCGGTCCTCCACGTCGGGATGCGGGTCCCACGCCGCCGACTGCCGGATTCCCCGGAAGCGGTTCGGGCTGGCGGCTTGCAGTGCGTCCAGCACCGGCTCCACCGCATCGCCCAGCCGCAGGTTGGCGTTTCCGATGATCGCCGCCGCCGCGCGTCCGGGGCCGTATGCCCCGCTGGCGCTGGCCGCCGCCAGACCCTGGACGAACTCCACCTCACCCACGCAGCGCAACTCCTCGGGGCCGTCCTGCTTGTACATGGACCGGGTCTCGATGAACACCGTCGAGCGGACGTTGTGGCCGCTGTTGATGTCCGCCACCAGCTCATGGAGCAGGTACCGCTGGTAGGGGATGCGGATGGCGCGGAAGTCCCAGAAGTGGTGGTGCGGATCGCAGATGGGCAGGTCCGGCTCCAAAGTCTCCTCAGCGTTCAAAGCCAGCCAGTCATTTCCTCCATACGGCATAACATCGCCTCCTTAAAGGAAGGTTGGGATACGCGGAAAATATCAGGAAGGTACTGGCCGAATCATACGCCGGGCCATGTCCGGCGGCAATGGGCTAACCGGTTCAAGGGTTGAAGGCTGACACGGCCTGGCCATCCGTCGACGTCAAGGGAGCGGGAATTTGGGCATCCATCCAAGCGACCCGTTCAATGTATAATGGGGTCTATCCGAACGGTTTCATGGAAACAGTGATATGCAGCAATCCGCCACATACCGGGAACGGAGCCGGGAATTTCTCGACAAGGCCTACGCTGAGTTGGAACAAGACTTGGGCCAGGCCTGCGAGAAGGGTTGGGGAGCTGCGGCCGAGATCGTTAAAGCAGTCGCCGAGGAACGGGGCCTATACCATCGGAGCCACAACGCCCTCCACCGGATAATCAACGGGTTAACCAACGAGACTGGCGACCCTGAGTTGCGCAGGCTCTTTGCTGTCGCGAACTACTTGCACGTCAACTTCTATGAGAATTGGTACGACCGCCAGTGGGTTGAATCAAACCTTCAGGACGTCGAGCAATTGGTAACCAAGGTCGAAGCCTTGCTGTCCTCCAGTTCTTGATTGCTGGCCCCGAGTGTCCCTCCGGGGTTTTCCTAACCCCCACAGCGTTGCCCCGCGAACTGGACCTTGGGAAACTTCCCCCTACCCCGCCTCCAAAAACTCCACCACCCGCTCCGACATCGGCTGCGCGTCGAACAGGCTGTACATCAGCGATGCGTTGCTCTGGGCGTCCCCCCCGAAATACCGCTCGTACAGCACCTGCCGCGACCCGAAGGAACTGCAGCAAACATCCCACGCCAACCGGAACAGCCGCACCCGTTCCTCCGCCGTCGCCGTGTCCGTGTCCAGGTAGGCGGCGATATCCTCCGCCAGCGGACCGGACAGGTCGGCCTTCGTCGGCAGCGCCATCAGGCTGCTCGACCCCAGCAGGTGCAGCATCTCCGCCATTCGTGGATACATACGTATCATCATCCGCCGCGCCGTCAGCAGAGGCATGTAGGGCGGGCACATAATCCCCCACTGGTCCACCGTCGCCTCAACCTCCGCCGTCTTCAGCAGCGCCCGCGTCACTTGCAGATTCTCGATGAACTCCGCCACCATCGCCTGCACTTGGGGGATCTGCCCCGATCCCAGGGTGTTAACCATCAGGTTGGCCAAACCCAGCATGAACTCGCACTTCACCACGTTCTTGGACACCACCTGGTGGCCGGTATGGGTGTTCCGGTTGCTGGCCGCGCCCCAGTTGTTCGCCAGCTCCACGTCCCCGTACAGGAATACCCGCTCCCACGGCACCAGGACATTGTCGAAGAAGACCACCGCGTCCATCTCCTCGAACCGCGACCCCAGCGGATGGTCGAAGTGGTCCCGTCCCAGGTCGAAGCTCTCGCGGCAGAGGAACTTCATCCCCGGCGTGTTGCAGGGCAGGGCAAAGGCGAAGGCGTGCCGCTCCGCCGCGTTCCCCGGAAGCCGGTGCGTCCGCGCCGGATACACGATTATCTCGTCGGACAGCGGCCCCAGCGTCGCCAGCACCCGCGCCCCGTTCACCACGATCCCGTCGGGAGTCTCGTCCACCACCGCCAGCGCCACGTCCGTCCGGTTCTCCAGCGGACTTGCCAGCGGAGCGCGGTTGCGCTGCAGGTTGACCAGCGTGTGCGTCAGCGTCAGGTCATTTTCGCGGACATGCTCATAGTAGTTGACCACGTTCTCCCGGAAGTCGGGCCGGTTGCGCCCGCAGTAGTCCGCCGCGGCCGCCATGGACATCAGCGCCACATTCAGGAAGTCCGGCGACCGGCCCATCATCCCGCAGCTCACCCGAGCCCACCGCGTCATCATCCCCCGCCGCCGCTCCAAATCCTCCAGCGTCCGCGGCATGATGAACGACAGCCCCACCGGCTCCCCGGATGACGGCGACGGATACGTCATTTCCCCCTTGGCGTCGGAGTCATGCTGCAGGTCGTAAAGCCGCGCGATGCTCTTCGCCCCGCCCCGCAGCGCCGGATGGGACGTCGGGTCCGTCACCCGCTCCCCCGTCAGGTACACCTCCGCCGGATTCTTCCGCAGCCCCTCCAGATAATCGGCCCCCCTGCGTGCAGGCATAAAACTCCCTCCCCGGGAATAGCCGGCTGGCTCTCACCCAAAAACAACGCCCCCAGTTTACACCAGGGGCGCTTTGGCACGACGATGCGGTCACGGCAACGTTGCGAATGACGGCGCCACCGTTCGGAAAAGGGTCGACCCGGCCCCTTACCTCCCGTCATTCCCGCGCAGGCGGGAATCTAGACCCCCGTCTCCGTTAGGCCGCACCGCTAGAAACAGAACGCTACCGTTTGCCAGTCACCTTGCCAACGGCGATCCCGCCGGCGAATCCAAAGATGGCGGTCATTGTGGCGATCAAGACGGTGTGTTGCTCTGTAACCGTAAACAGGACAATGGCAAAAATAGCAGCCACTAACGAAACGACGAAGTACAGGAACCGGTACCGTCGACGCAGTCTTTCAGACTCCGCTTCTCTTTGGCTTCGGTCTTCAGCGTCGCGTATAATTTCGGAAATCATCTATCTAACCATCTTCGGGGATCTCGTTTCCAGTGTGCCAATCGCAGAAATAGTCCGCCTCTTTTGCCGCTCGCTGGTCCTGTGCAATTTGACAAAAATCTCTAGCGAAAGCCCGCCGGACGTCATTCCAGCATGCAATACAGAGAGGTTTCTTGCTGTGCACGGTGTTAAGTACGCAGTATCCCCCGCATCGCAGAGCATCAGCAAGTGCCTTCTCTAAGGCCGCGACTATATCCCTTCGCCTCCTGAACTCGTCCTCCTTGTCCTTCGTACCGTCTTCTTCTGGTTCTAGGAACAGAGGCCCGTGCGCGAACATCTTGAATTCAGCACACTCTTCCGGATTGACTCCAATTCCGCACTTTGTCAAGTGACGGTGAAGCGTGTTCGCATTTCCCTTCGGATTTAAGTGCTGCCCCATACGTGCGAATGGTGAAGATGTATATAGCGATGAGCTGTCACCTGTGCGGCCAACGTACAAGAACTCGTTGCCATCACCAGACGTGATTTTCCAAACGTAGAGCCAGAGTCCGCGTTGAGTCATGGCACCAGGAAAAGTTAGCTCATGGGTTGAGGGAGACATCAAAGATCCTTCAGGGTCTTGGAAAATGTTAGAGTCGCGCTTCAAGCATTGCAAACCGATTAGTCATAGAAGGATCGGAGAATGGTCTTGCCGGGAATTTGACCACTTCCCGAGCGTTGGACCCCCCTACCCCCACAACCCCCTGACCCGGTCCAATATCCGGTTCCCCACCTCGTACTTCGTCAACAGCGGAAGGTGCTCCGCGTTCAGCTCCCGGTCAATCAGCACCACCCGGTTCGTGTCCGCGCCGAACCCGCTCCCCTCCTCCGTGATGTCATTGGCCACGATCAGGTCCAGCGACTTCCGCCGCACCTTGTCCGATGCGTTGGCTACCAGGTTCTCGCTCTCCGCCGAAAACCCCACCCGGACAAAATCTCCCCGCGCCGCGTTCAGAATGTCCGTCGTCGGAGCCAGCTCAACGGTCAAAGCGTCGTCCGACTTCTTGATCTTCTGCTCCGCCGCGCCCGCCGGACGGTAGTCCGCCACCGCCGCGGCCATGATCAGGGCGTCGGCCCCCTCCATGCTGGACAGCACCGCGTCGCACATCTGCTGCGCCGTCTGCACCCGCACCACCTTCACCAGCGGCGGGTCCGGCAACCCCGTCGGAGCCGTCACCAGGATGGCTTCCGCCCCCCGGTCCCGGGCCGCCTCCGCCACGGCGTACCCCATCTTCCCCGACGAGTTGTTGGTGATTACCCGCACCGGATCAATCGGCTCCTGCGTGCCCCCCGCGCTCACCACCACCGTCCGCCCCGACAGGTCTCCCCTCCGTCCCAGCGTGGCGGAAATGTATCCCAGCAACTCCGGCGTCTCCAGCAGGCGTCCCATGCCCATCAGCCCGGATGCCAGCCTGCCCGGGGCTGGACCGGCGATGACCACTCCTCGCTCCCGTAGCCTGGACAAATTCTCCTGCGTCGCCGCATTGGCGAACATATTGGCGTCCATGGCCGGAGCCACCAGCAGCGGGGCCTCCGTCGCCACGACCGTCGTCGTCAGCGGATCGTCCGCCAGCCCCAGGGCCAGCTTGGCGATGCAGTGTACCGTGGCCGGAGCCACCACCACGATGTCCGCCTGCCGCGCCAGCTCCACGTGCTCGATGGAGTAGTGGGAGCCGGTGTCGTAGGTGTCCGTCACCACATCCCGGTGGGTTATGCTGCGGAAGGCCAGCGGCGTGACGAACTGGGTCGCCCCGTAGCTCATGATCACGTCCACCAGCGCCCCCGCCTGCACCAGCTTGCTGGCCAGGTCCACCGCCTTGTAGCAGGCGATGCTGCCGGTGACGCCCAGGACGACCCGCCTATCTTGCAGTGGTCCGCTCACGTCCCTCTCCCTTATCCAGGCCAGTATCTCCCCAACAGCCTACCCGCCGCCGCCCAAACCCAAACTCTCTCCCCCAAAAATCCCTCTATAAAGGGGGTTTGGGGGATGCATCCCTCCGACGGAGCCGCCCAGCTCCCTTAGACAAGTTGCCTCAATCGGGAGCGAAAGCGGCTCCCCTTCAATCAAAGGGACCCGGTCACCCCCGCGTCTTCGGCCCCCGGTTCATGTTGTAGATAATCCGCAGCCCCTCCAGCGTCAAATCCTGGTTGATCTCGTGGAACACCGGCGCTTCCCGGGCGATCATGTTCACCAGCCCGCCTGTGCCGATGACCGTGGCGTCCTGCCCGATCTCATCCTTGAACCGCTGCACCATCGTGGTGATCAGGCCCGCGTACCCCAGCACCAGCCCCGATTGCAGCGATGTGGTCGTGCTGCGCCCGATGGCCGACTTAGGGGCAACCAGCTCCACCCGCCGCAGCTGCGATGTGTTGAAGAACAGGGAGTCGGCGGCCAGGTTCATCCCCGGAGCTATGGCCCCGCCCAGGTACTCCCCGGTGCGGGATATCGCGTCGAACACCGTCGCCGTCCCCAGGTCAACCACAATGGCCGGGGCGCCGTACAGCTCGATGGCGGCCACCGCGTCGGCGATGCGGTCCGCCCCCACGTCCCGCGGATTGTCGTAAAGGATGGGAAGCCCCGTCCGCACCCCGGCGGATACGTTCAGCGGATCAACCCCGAAGTACCCGTCCACTAGCTGGTTGAACACCAGCGTCAGCGGCGGCACCACGCTGCACAGGCACGCCTCGGATATCGACGACGGATCAACCCCCTTGGCTTGCAGCACCCCGCACAGCATCGTCCCGTACTCGTCCGCCAGCCGCCGCGTGTCGGTAGCGACCCGCAGGGTTGTCGTCAGACGGTCCCCGTCGAACACCCCCAGCGTCACCGCCGTATTCCCGATGTCAATGGTCAGCAGCATCCCGCATCCAAGAGCCGGGTCCCCGGATTGCCGCCGATTATAAGACCCACCCTCACCGCCCGGCAACGCCGCATAATCTGCTGCATCGCCGGACGTGAGGCATCACGTCCGCCGGATGTGAATAAAGACGAAGGCTCCTGTTGGACTGGCGGATGCCGTGGGAGACTGTCTTATGCCTGATCGAACTCTGACCTGGAGATCCCCAGGTTTCGCCTGATCCGGTGGAGGGTTCCCGTGGCCAGATCACGATTCCCGTGCCTGGGGATGGGTGTCTGCCTTCCGTTTGCGGGGTTAATCCACATTTGTGGGATCCGTCAGCGTTGCGCTGAAATCTGCAGCCCAGGCTTCCCAGCTTTCGGCGCAGCTCCCGGTAGGTCATGCGGTTACGGTCAAGGTGCCTTCGGCGCTGCGCAAGGAAGTTATATCCGTAGGCAGTGGTTCTCCAGTTTCCTTGCGGAGTTGGATTATGGTCTGTGCTACTGCCAGAAGACTCTTGAGGGTTTCTTCCGCCGTGTCTCCCCAGGCCATGCAGCCCTGCAGCGTCGGAACTTCGGCTACATACATCCAGCCCTCGCTTTCCTCGGGCTCGTGGAGCACGTAGTTCAGCTGGTAGATGTCCATCTTTTCCTCGTCGGCTTTCCTCGAATCCTTTCCATTTTGCCCTGTTGAGATTGCCCGGTCAAAGCTGCTCTGCCCGCAGACTCTTCTCACTGTCAATCTCTCATTTCCTGTTCGAGCCCATGCAGTTGACACCCGCAACTAATCCCTGCCATAATCATCGTCCACTGACGTCTCACACCTGCGCTAGCGCGCCCGGCCCAACCCCTGCACCAGGAGCCTCCCAATGAGCACCGAGCAGCGAATGGCGACATTCGAGCAAGACCTGGTCCGGCTGGAGGACACCGTGCGGCAGTTGGCGGACATAACGGTCGAGCATAGCCGGGAAATCCAGGCGCATCGGCAGCAACTTGAGGAGCACCGGCAGCAAATGGCTCGACAGAACCAGCAAATTGCCCAGCAGAACCAGCAAATTGCCCAGCAAGTCGAGGTGCTCCTCACGATTGGCGAGGCCATTGTCCGGCAGGATCAACGACTTGAGGAGCACCGCCAGCAAATTAACCGGCAGGATGAAGCCCTCGTCAGTACCAGCGAAGCCTTTGCCCAGATTGGAGCGGTTCTTGCCCGGCATAACGAGGCGCTTGTCCGGCACTACGAGGAGTTTGCCGAGTACGGCCGGAGGCATGATGAGGAATTTGCCGAATACTGCCGGAAGCACGATGAGGAATTCGCCGAGTACCGCCGGGAATCGGCCCAGACGCGCCGCTTGATGCTCCGCATAGCCGAGAGGAATGGGTGGCTCGACGAAAACGGTGACATCTCCTAGCCCTTTTAACGGACAGGCCGGACCGGCCTTGACCCTCACCTCCGATAACCATACCCGAAGCTCACCACCCCATCCCCAGGGGGTTTGGGGGATGAATCCCCCAACGTACCCCACCCCGGTTATAATCCCCCAATGTCCGCCCTGGCCCTTGTCCTCGTCCTGCTCTCCGCCCTCTGCCACTCGACGTGGAACCTGCTGCTGAAGCGCGCCGCCAATCCCGAGGTCTTCGCCTGGTCCCTCCTCATCGCCGCCAGCATCGTCCTCGCTCCCCTGGGAGCGGTCCTGTTCTGGCTCTACCCGGTTCCCACCTCGGGCTATTGGTTCCTCGCCGCCACCACAGTATTGCACGTCCTCTACTTCGCCATGCTGGGGCGGGGATACTCCCGCGGCGACCTGTCCCTGGTCTATCCCATCGCCCGTGGGATCGGTCCCATGCTGGTGCCGGTGCTCGCGGTGCTGTTCCTGGGAGAGAGGGTTGCCCTGCCTGCCGCCGCTGGAATCGCCCTCATCATCGCCGGAATCTACATCGTCTCCTGGTGGGGACGCTTCCGGCAGGTGCTGTCCGATCCCCTGGCGTTGCTCCGGGACGGAGGCGTCGTCTACGCCGTCCTCACCGGACTCATCATCACCGCCTACACCCTCGTGGACAAGCAGGGCGTGGCCCATGTCCAGCCCTTCCTTTATATGTACCTCCAGACCATCGGGGCCGGCATCGGCCTGGCGCCCTACATACTGCTGCAATACCGCTGGAGCCCGGTCAGGCGGGAGTGGCGGGAAAACTTCTGGCCTATCGTGCTGGCCGGCATCCTCGTATTCACCGCCTACGGAATGGTCCTCACCGCCTTCTCCATCTCCCGGGTCAGCTACATCTCCCCCGCTCGCGAGGTGGGCATCGTCATCGGGGTCCTGATGGGCGTCTTCATCCTCAAGGAGCCCTTCGGCGGCGGACGCCTGCTCGGCTCCGCCTTCATCGTCGCCGGCCTCACCCTCATCGCCCTCTCCCCCTAGCTCCCCCTGTGGTGGGCTGCGCATGTGTAGAGTAGAATCCCGATAATGCCCGCCCTATTCGGCTGGCTTTCCACAAACAATTCCTGAACCGGGAGAAGGACAAGGAGAAACCCATGGTCGACTGGGATAAGTGCCATGCAGTCGAGCGCATACCAGGCAAGCATAGCGGCGACTGGCTCTTCACCAAGACAAGAGTCCCCATCTCGGCACTGTTCGGAAACCTGGCCGAGGGAGCGAACGTAAAGGAGTTCCTGGACTGGTTCCAGGGAGTTGAGGAATGGCAAGTCAAGGCAGTCTTGGAACACGTGGCCCAGGACCTAGACACCAGGACTAACCATGAGAGTCCTGCTTGACCACAACATTCCAAGACCCCTGCGCGGATACCTCGTGGACCACATGGTGGATACCGCTAACGAGAAGGGCTGGGAAGAACTCACGAACGGAGACCTGTTGGAGATCGCAGAACGGGATGGATACCAGGTCATAATCACAGGTGACCAGAACCTGCGCTTCCAGCAGAACATCGGCCGCAGGGGCCTGGGAATCTTGGTCCTCACCTCCAACAGGTGGCCCAGAATACAGATGAAAACCGAGGAAATCCGGCAAGCATTGCAAGAAATATCGCCCGGAGAGTTGCGGGAAGTCCCCTGCTGAACATGAGTAGCAACCAGGGGGCACTTGCCAGGACACGCCCGGCGGGGCATTTTGATAACACTTGCTCCAAGAACCGGGATGAAAACCACCTTTTGGTTCAAACCCCCCCAGGCCACGGACTAGTCGTTCAAAGATCCGAATCTGCTGAGGTGCCCCCATGAAGATCACCCAAGTTTCCATCGAAGTGCTGGAAACCCCCGTAACCCTGGAATACGTAGCCGCCGGAAACGCCGTCAGTTCCAACTGGCACGTCCTGGCTCGTATCGACACCGATGAAGGGATACAGGGCATCGGGTTTGCCGTGGCAACCCGGGGAGGGCTGGTCCGGCCCCTTGCCCAGACCGCCGCCGAGCTGGGGCAGGAACTCATCGGGATGAACGTCCTCGAGGTTGAAGCTGCCCAGGAAAAGCTGGCCCGTGCGGGCGGCTGGGTCGGCCCCGGTGGAATGGTCACCATGGCCACTTGCACCCTGGACATCGCCATGTGGGACGCCGCGGGCAAGAGCCTCGGCCAGCCCCTCTACCGCATGCTCGGTGGACACCGTAACCGGATCCGCGCCTACGCCAGCGACGCCATGTGGTACAGCATGCCCCACGAAGCCCTCCAGCAGTCGGCCCGCTACCACGTCTCTCAGGGATACGACAAGCTGAAGCTCCGCCTGGGCCACGAGCCCACCCCGGCCGGAGAGGTCGCCCGCGTGGAGGCCGTGCGGGAAGCCGTCGGACCGGATGTGCAGATAATGGTCGATGCCACCGAGACTTGGGACCGCATCCGGGCTGTCGCGGCGGGCAAAGCCCTGCAGGACGCGGGGATCGTCTGGCTCGAGGACCCCCTCTCCCACCAGGACTTGTCCGGCTTGGCCGACCTGTGCCGACGCCTGGACATTCCTGTCGCCGGCGGCGAGCATCTCTACGGGCTGGACCCCTTCCAGAAAACCTTCGACGCCGGCGCCCTGGACATCGCCATCATCGACTTGGCCCGCGCCGGCGGCATCACTCCCTGGATGAAGATCGCCGCCGCCGCCGAGGCACGGGGCGTCCCCATCTGCGGCCACGTCATCCCCGAAGTCCACGTCCACCTGCTTTCGGCCATTCCCAACGGCTACCTCGTGGAGTACATGCCCCGCTCCGAGCCCATCTTCAAGACCCGGCTGGCCCTGGAAGATGGTTGCCTGGTGGCTCCCGAAGCGCCCGGGTTGGGGGTGGAGTTGGACGAGGAAGCCGTCGAACGGTACCGGGTCGCCTGATCCTATCCCCCACGACACCCCGTCGTGTGCTAAAATTTGCCTGCATTCCAATGGGGAACCTTCGCCGGAACCCGGTCACAGGGCGCGGCGCTCAACACCTACACGACAGCAACGCATTGGAGATTCCGCAATGGCAGATATGGCACACGTCCAGACCGTACGGCAGGGCCGCGACTCGGTGGCCAAGTGGCGGGAGGAGAACGGCGGAGCACCATTCGACCTCTATAACTGCTACATGAGCCACGTCCGCATCCCCATGGTTGACCTCCACGGCTCGGACATGCGGGACGCGGACTTCATGGGCGCCATGTTGCGCCGGGCCAACCTTTCCGGCTGCTACCTCAACTCCAGCCACCTCTACCGCTCCGACCTCCGCGAGGCCGACCTAAGCCGCACCCTCATGAACAGCGCCAACCTGCGCGGCGCCGACCTGCGCAGCGCCAACCTGGAGCAGGTCGACCTGGACCAGGCTGTCGTCTCCGACGCCAACTTTACCGGCGCCAACCTGCGGCGCGCCAACCTGTCCCGCGTCAACCTCACCGGCGCCAACCTCACCAACGCCGACCTCACCGACGCCGTCTTCCACGGCGCAAACCTCAACCGCACCATCATGGATGGCGCAATCCTCGACGGCGCTGACTTCTACGAGGCCCGTTTCAACAATGCCCCCACCGTGGGGACCAAGTTCTCCGGCTGCCTCCTCGGATACACCGTCTTCCAGAACTGCGACCTTTCTCAGGCCGATGAGCTGACGCTCGCCCGCCACGACGCTCCCAGCACCGTCGGCGTCGACACCCTCATCCGCTCCGCCGGCAAGATTCCCCATGAATTCCTCCTGGGATCGGGCGTGCCCACCGAAATGGTGTCCGTGCTCGGCTCCATCGCCGACGAGCCCACCGACCCCGGCGAGTTCTACATCTCCTGCGCCGAGGCCGACGTCGCCTTCGCCGAGGGCCTGCGCGACTCCCTCCGCTCCCAGGGCGTCCGCTCCTGGGTGTTCGCCGAGAACTTCCGGGGGAACGCCCTGGTGGACCGTCGCAGCACCTCCGAGGAAGAGGAAATCGAGCGCTGGGTGCGCCACTACGACAAGCTCATCGTCGTCTGCTCCCAGTCCGGCCTGGACAGCGAGACCGTCCGCAACGACCTCAGCCAGGCCAAGGACCAGCAGTCCAGCAAGGACGAGTGGGTCGTTTACGTGGTCGACCCCGACGGCACCCTGGACAACCCCCGGGCCCGCGCCGCCCGCAACCTCACCTACGAGCACCGCATCTTCGACATGCGGGGCCATGAGGAAGGCGCGGACAAGTACCGGGAAACCGTGGCCGACCTGGCCGATAACATGAAGCAGACCCAGCCCGCCCGGGCCGGCCTCCCCCCCGTCAGCGACCAGCTCTAGGCTGCTTTCCATCGGATAGAGCGAACGGGCGGCAAAATCGCCGCCCGTTTCTTATTCCCGATATTTCCCGAAGCCCGGGGCGGGGCGAGAGCAGGTTCTCGTTGCAGATAGGCGGTGTTACGGGACCAGCGTCCTGAACAACGCCACCACCGCTCCGATTTGCGCCGCCGCCACCTCCATAACCCCCGTCAGCCATAGGATTGTGCTGACCTTCGAGTCCCTTATCTACGCCTTGAGTTCGGCCCTGACGCTCCCGATCTCAGCGGTCATGTCCGCTCTCAACCGTTCCAGGTCGACGCGGACACTCTCCACATCAGCCTTGGTTGCCAGATGCTCGTAGCCGCATTCCAGGCGGCTCACTCGTTCCTCAATGCTGGGTGGTGTTGTCAACTTAATATCTATCTCAAAACAGGTGAGCGTAGCCGGGGATCCCCACTCTTCCTTCCGTCATTCCCGCGGAGGCGGGAATCCAGACCCGGTCGTTCCCCTATCGCGGGTTTCTGGTTTCGAAATATACGTTTTGAGATAGTATCTTAAGTTTTGCCCGTTAGATATTCTTGGAGTCAGGGATACAACCCTGGTTTTTCAACAGCCGTGATTCCCCTCAGCCCAACGCCTACCCCGGCCAAGCCTTCAGAACCGCAACAGCCGCACTCAGCAACGCCCCCGTTATCCCCGTCAACCACAGGATGGTGCTCATCTTCGAGTCCCTTATCTCGGCCTTAAGCTCGGCCCTGACCCGTTCCAGGTCCGCCTTGGTAGCCAGGTGTTCATATATGGCTTCCAAACGGCTCAATCGTTCCTCAACGGTGGGTGGCGTCGTCAACTTTCGCCTTGCCCTGTAGTGATGTCCCGAGTATAGGGATGTAACATGATATTGTCAAAGTTAAATTATATTGTGAGTAAAGTGTTCATCTTCGGGCGATTTGCAATTATGCCCAACAAAGCAAAAGGCCGGGGGAGTCTCCCCCGGCCTTGATTGGTTCCCCGCTTTGACTGGGCAGGACTTAGATGTAGTCGCTGTCCTGGTCCATCATCGCGATGTTGTCCTCGCTCAGGCTCATCGCCCGGGACATCTCGGCCTTGAACTGCTCGATCAGCTCGTCCGTGACCTCGCCGCCCTGGGAGCGGGCCTTGTCCTTGAACTGGTCGAAGGCCCATTCGCCGGCGTCGCCGTGAGGCATGTCGAAGAAGCCGCCCTCGAAGATGGGAAGCTCGCCGGGGCCGAAGTAGCCCTTGCCCTCGAGCTCGTAGCCCTCGAGGTCGTGGGTGCCCTTGCCCAGCACCTGGCCGGTGGCGGCATAGTGGTCCATCGTCGCCTTCAGGCCATACTTCTGGATGGGGCATACCTTCATGCAAATGCCGCAGCCGAGGTAGCGGGCCATGACCGGGCGGCAGCGCTTGAAGTAGAGCTTGTTCTTCTCAATTCCCCGCCACCAGATCTTGTCGCGCATGAGAGCGCGGCCGGGGCAGCGGTTCACGCACACCTGGCACACCTGGCAGAAGGCGTGGATGCCGTAGTCGACCGGCTGGTCGTAGCTGACGTTCGCGTCGGTGGTGATCATCATGATGCGGCAGCGCGACCCGACGTGGGGGGTCAGCAGGTAGCCGCAGGCGCCCAGCTGCCCGATGCCGGCCGCAACCATCATCGGAATGTACGCGCCGGTGTTGTCGTTGGGGCTGTGGACCTGCGCCCGGTATCCCAGGGAGCGGATGTAGTTGCCCAGCTCCAGGGAGGCGGCGCCTTCCGTCCGGTACGTGCTGGAGTGCACGATCTCGGCGTCGACGCTGGGGATGGTCTGGGTCGGCTCGAAGTCCTGCTCATAGGCCATGCAGATGACGTGGGGGAACTTCACCCAGTCCTTCTTGCTCTGGTAAATGTAGCGGATGTCGAAGTTGGTGATGCCGACCTCGACGAAGCCCAGGTCCCGGGCCCGGGTCTTGATCAGCTCGGTCACGTCCTCGCCCGTGGGCTCGTCGGTGGGCTCCAGGTCGCCGGTCAGGCGGGCGGCCATGATCAGGGAGCGGTTCAGCTTGTCGTGCTCCTTCCGTATCTCCCGCATCTCGACGTGCTGGTCCCGCAGGGCGTTGGCCCAGTCCCGCGACGCCCGCTCCGTGATGTTCATCGTCTCGATGGGGTATTCCCGGGCGTACCAGTCAACTTCCCGCTGGTTGGTGGGAATCCCGGGGACGGTTTCCAACTCCTCGGGAACGCCGATGGTTACCGGGGCGTCATTCGCGCCCTTGCCGGGACGGACAACCTCATGCCCAATCTTAAGCATACCTGCTCCTCCATAGAAAGTATCAGTTCCGTGATATCCGGTACCTGCCGCCGACAATATACCGTCCCCCTGTATTTGTCAACACTATGTCAAAGCCCGGTTAATATGCCATTAACCAATACCGCGAATGGAAGTTGGGAGAAAGTGGCTGTGCTGATTGGCTAGTTGCTTTGGGCGGTGTTACCCGCTGCTGGCCCACTCGTTGGATACGTTTATAGGGACGATCTCCTTTATGCCATGATAGGTTTGTGCTCCTGCCATGCTTGCAACAACTCGTTCAAAATTGGAACCCGATTGATCAGATTTATTCATCGATATTGGTTTCCAAGATGGCTTGTTTATCAACTTCATGGAAGGCGGTACGCATGGCATCAATGATGGCGTGTATGCCTTCCCAATCAAACGAATTGATTTCTCGCTGGTCGGACTCACATCTGGCGAGCTTCTTCTTGAATTCTTCCAGGACACATTGTTTGTCTCTAAGCTCACCTTGGTAAACTCCCAACTTGTGGTCGTAGCCGGTCCACAATACAGAGGACAACTCACCATTGGCGCCGGTGAGAATATCTCGTCCCAAGTAGAGTTCTAAGCTCCCTGCCAATCCGTTGACGTCCATTCGAGTGTTTCCGGCAGGACCTGACGTCGGATAGTCGATTGCCAAGGCAATGTCCGGATAATGGCGAACTGCGATGTTCTTGGGAAGACCGTCCGAATCCAAGGTACTTAGCGCACTTTTGGCCGCTGTGTCATTGTCGAACAAAGCGAGGATGCGATGTTGCACACCGGCAGCTGCAAAGGCGCGAACGAGATTGGCTAGCTCACCTGCGCCACCACCTAGCCTCCGCAAGGAAAAATCGAAGAAATGGAAATAATCTGCTAAGTGGGGATACAACAGCCGGAGGGAACGCTCCAAGACTTCTTTGTCTGTATCGCCCTCCGTCACGACGATTACCTTCTCAGCAAGCTGGAGGTCGGCGTACAACTGACTCGCAGTTTCAATAATCGGTTCGCCATCCTCTTGCACCCAACCACCATGTACAAGTGAACTTAGGTCGTACACAAGTTGTTCGTCAGGAGAAACGGCTTCAACGGCTAACCTAGCGAAAATCCCGAAGTGGCATTGCTCGTCTTCCAGAAATCCGTGCTCGACTCCCGGAAATCCGTAGAAATGGTCTGAATTCCTGAGCATATACCGTAATAGGGGCAGTTGCGGGTCATCTTTCGGGAGGGTGCACGTAGATGGCAAGTCGAGTCCGTTGTTCGAAATTCTGCGAAGGGCATCGAGCCAGTCTTCGACGGTTAGGCTACTTAGGAGGTCCAACTTCTCATCAAAGACACCCCGAATGGAATTGGAGAAAAATTGGGTTCTTGTAGTCCATTCTATCTCTTTTCTGAGACTGGATTTGAAGCCGAGTTCTGCGACCTCTCGAGTAAAGCCTTTAAGCTCTAGCCGGTCCCGAGCTTGGATCGCTGTACAACGATATTCGACGTGTAGAAAAGGGTTGTTCTCGTCGTATTCTTCGATGTATTTCTCCATTATGTAATTGGATAGTTTTTGAGGGTTCCGTCGGTCAAGCTGTTCCACAGTTTTGTCCGACTCTCTAAAGAGCCAGATTAGGTCAGGGTCAACCTGGTTCCTGGATGCCGCGAGGGACAGTGTTCCAAGGGTAAGCTCCGCGTAACTGCTCATAAGATGGGGATCTTGTTCTCCTCCAACAGACTGCCCAAGGGGGAAGCATCCTTCTGCAGCACCGTGCTACCTGTCGCGCGGTGTTGGTGCCAGTCCAGCATGTCCACGGTGGCGGCGATGCACAGACTTGTGAATATTGGTTATGGGCTGCGGTTTGGATTTGGCAAAGAGCAAAAAAAGCCGGCGGGGCGAATGCCCCGCCGGCCCTGTTGCCGGAGTCTGACGCTTCAGGACTGCTTAGATGTAGTCCTGTTCCTCGGCCATCATGGCCAGGACGTCGCTGGAGTTCAGGTTCATCGCCCGCGCGACCTGGTCGCGGAGCTCCTCGAGCAGATCGTCGGTGATCTCACCGCCGGCGGCCCGAGCCTTGTCCTTGAACTGTTCGAAGGCCCACTCGTCAGCATTGCCGTGAGGCATGGAGCTGAAGAAGTCGTTCTCGAAGACCGGCAGTTCGCCGGGGCCGAAGTAGCCCTTGCCCTCGAGCTCGTAGCCCTCAAGGTCGTGCGTGCCCTTGCCCAGGACCTGGCCGGTCGCGGCGTAGTGGTCCATGACGTTCTTCAGACCATACTTCTGAACGGGGCAAACCTTCATGCAGATGCCGCAGCCAAGATACCTGGCCATGACCGGGCGGCAGCGCTTGAAGTAGAGCTTGTTCTTCTCAACACCACGCCACCAGATCTTGTCACGCATGAGAGCGCGGCCGGGGCAGCGGTTCACGCAGACCTGGCACACCTGGCAGAAGGCGTGGATGCCGTAGTCGACGGGCTCGTCGTAGGTGACGTTCGCGTCGGTGGTGATCATGAGCAGCCGCTGGCGGTTGCCCGAGTGGGGGGTCAACAGGTAGCCGCAGGCGCCCTGCTGGCCGACACCGGCGGCGACCATCATGGCAATGATGGGACCGGTGGCGTCGCTGGAGTGGATGACCTGGGCGTGGTAGCCCTGTCCGCGAACGTGGTTGGCCAGCTCCAGGGCCGCAGCAGCCTGCGTCCGGTAGGTGCTGGAGTGCACAATCTCGGCGTCAACGCTGGGGATGGTCTGCGTGGGCTCAAAGTCCTGCTCGAAGGCCAGGCAGATGGCGTGGGGATAGCGGTTGAAGCCGCGCTTGCTCTGATACTCGTAATGAGTGTCGTACTGGGTGATGCCAACCTCAAGGAAGCCCAACTGGCGGGCCTTTTCCTTGATGCTGCCGGTGATGTCGTCGCCCGTCGGCTCGACGGACGGCTCGATCTCGGCGCTCTCGCGGGTGGCCATGATCAGGTTGGTGTTCAGCTTGTCGTGCTCTTTCCGGATCTCGCGCATCTCAACGTGCTGGTCCCGCAGGGTGTTGGCCCAGTCGCGGGAAGCTCGCTCGGTGATGTTCATGGTCTCCAGGGGATACTCGCGAGCGTACCAGTCAACTTCGCGCTGGTTGGTGGGAACGCCGGGAACCGTCGCCAATTCCTCAGGAATGGGAATAGTGACGTCGGGTTCGCCGTAGCGCTTGCCGGGGCGGACGACCTCGTGGCCGATCTTCAGCATACCTTCTCCTCCCAAAATATTGTTTACGGGCTCTCTTTACAAGCCTTAGGCGCAACACTATACCTTTGCTCCCGCGATGTCAACACTTTATATTGATGGATAGTCTATATTCGCACCCGTAATATTCAACATACCCGAACAATGGCCCGTTAACCGTTATAATCGGCCCAAAAGTATTACGAAAAGGGTTACACGGTGGTGTAAATTCGTCCCGTCGGAAAATCGTGCTCCGCAACCTTACGCCGGGACCGAAGCCCTCTGGACCCGGAGGCCGAATACCCGGCCATCCGTACCCAGAGGAGGCCGGGTTTCCCGGCCTGAACAGGAAACCGGGAAGGAAACCGGGCCGCAGCCGCCTGTCCCCCGGCGGAATCCGCAATCACTGTCTATAAGCTGGACGACATGGGCAGGTCCCGCTCCACGGCAATGCGGACGCAGTCGGCACAGCGTTGCGATTCATCGTGGCCGTTGGCCGTCCAGATGTTCCGGCTCGTCTGCCCGCAAAGGAAGAAAGGGATAATTTCCTCGATGCCGATGTCTTCTACGTAGTGCACATCCCCGTCCCGCTCGGCGGTCGCGAACCACCAGGGCGACAACGACTCGGCCAGCTGCAGAAACTGCTCCTTCTGGCTGTCCATCCACTCGCCCTCCGGCAGTTCCACCATCCAGATGCGTCCCCGGGGCCCCTCCTCCCGGTGGGCCACCAGGCTCCCGTCCCGGATATGCTGGCGCACCGTAGCCTGGGAAATGTTCAATCGCCGCGAGGCTTCCAGGATCGTAACTCGTTCCATTAATGCCGCTCCCGTGCCAGTCCCTTCGGACGCCTTTCATCGCCTGAAATTTAGCAATTTCCGCCCGAAATTTCCATTCCTCTGGGAGAACCGCCGCCAGCTGTATTTACATCGTCCGGGCGTTGACTTTCAATTGGCAGAAAATGTTCGGTTGCAACAGTTCCATTTTTTGACAGTCCGCCCCCGGCTTCTTCGCCCCGGCTTCTTCGCCCCGGCTTCTTCGCCCCGGCTTCTTCGCCCCGGCTTCTTCGCCCCGGCTTCTTCGCCCCGGCTTCTTCGCCCCGGCTTCTTCGCCAGGAATAGGACCATGGCGGAAACTATCGGCATTGAAGCTCTCGCCGCAGCGGGAGGTTGCATGCCTGCCCACATTACCCTCATCGGCGGCTGCACCTACTGGCTGGTCCGTGACTCCGAGCGGAATCTTCACCGCGAAGTCGCAAGCGTCGAGCAAAACCTGCGCCGGGAAACGGAGCGCAACGACCGGGAGATGCTCGACCTGCCCAGAGGCCACACTCACGGCCAGGATAACGCCCCTCCTGTGTCCCGTCTCAACCCGGAACCGGGGGCTTAGACTTCCCCGGGAATCGTCAACCAAACCCGGAGACTGAAAGGACGGCGTTTCAGCCGCGGTCTGGCATCGTCACCGGGTTCCTCGCAAGGAATAGGACCATGGCGGAAACCATCGGCATCGAAGCTCTCGCCGCAGCGGGAGGTTTCATGCTCGCCCTCATCACCCTCATCGGCGGCGGGGCCTACTGGCTGGTCCGTGACTCCGAGCAAAACCTGCGCCGGGAAATGGAGCGCAACCACCGGGAGATGCTCGACCTGCTCAGAGGCCGCACTCACGGCCAGGACAACGCCGCTCCTGTGTTCCGCATCCAGCCGGAACCGGGGGATTGACCCGGAGATCCGGTCATCAGACCGGAAGACCAACGGGACAGGCCGGACCGCCTATCCCGTTTCTTTTTTTGCCGGACTGGTTAACGGACGCTCTGGGTCGTGGGACCGGGTCCAGACGCTTGCGGTAAGACAAAAATAGGGGCCGGTGTCTAAACACCGGCCCCCGTGGTGTCAACCTTTCCGACGCGCCGGGCCGGAGCCTCGGCATTGTCGGGATGGTAAGACGTTCGGCTAGATGTAGTCGGCGTCCTGGTCCATCATGACCAACTGGTCGGTGGTCTCGTTGGACAGGTTGCTGGCCATCTGAGCGCGGAAATCCTCGATCAGGTCGTCGGTGATCTCTCCGCCGGCGGCCCGGGCCTTGTCCTTGAACTGCTCGAAGGCCCACTCGTACTCGTTGCCGTGAGGCATGGAGCTGAAGAAGTCGCTCTCGAAGACCGGAAGCTCGCCGGGGCCGAAGTAGCCCTTGCCCTCGAGCTCGTAGCCCTCGAGGTCATGCGTGCCCTTGCCCAGCACCTGGCCGGTGGCGGCATAGTGGTCCATCGTCGCCTTCAGGCCATACTTCTGGATGGGGCAAACCTTCATGCAGATGCCGCAGCCAAGATACCTGGCCATGACCGGGCGGCAGCGCTTGAAGTAGAGCTTGTTCTTCTCAACACCGCGCCACCAGATCTTGTCACGCATGAGAGCGCGGCCGGGGCAGCGGTTCACGCAGACCTGGCACACCTGGCAGAAGGCGTGGATGCCGTAGTCGACGGGCTTGTCATAGCTGACATTGGCGTCGGTGGTGATGGACACCAAGCGGCAGCGGGAGCCGACGTGGGGGGTCAACAGGTAGCCACAAGCGCCCTGCTGGCCGACACCGGCGTTGACGTGCAGAGGAATGTACGGACCGACGGCGTCGCCGGAGCCGCTGACCTGCGCGTGATAGCCGAGGGAGCGGATGTAGTTGCCCAGCTCCAGGGCCGCGGCGCCTTCCGTCCGGTAGGTGCTGGAGTGCACGATCTCGGCGTCGACGCTGGGGATGGTCTGGGTCGGCTCGAAGTCCTGCTCGAAGGCCAGCGCGATGAAGTGCTCGTAATAATTCGACTGGTTCTTCTTGCTCATGTAGCTGTAGCGGGGGTCGAAGTAGGTGATGCCGACTTCGACGAAGCCCAGCTCGCGCGCGCGGGTCTTGATAAGCTCGGTCACGTCCTCGCCCGTGGGCTCAGCGGTGGGCTCGAGCTCGGAGCTGGCGCGGGCGGCCATGATCAGCGGCCGGTTCAGCTTTTCATGCTCCTTGCGGATCTCGCGCATCTCGACGTGCTGGTCGCGAAGGGTGTTGGCCCAGTCGCGGGAGGCCCGCTCGGTGATGTTCATGCTCTCCAGCGGATACTCGCGGGAGTACCAGTCAACCTCGCGCTGGTTGATGGGAACACCGGGCACCGTGGCCAATTCTTCCGGGATGGGAATAGACACTTCGGGCTCACCGAAGCGCTTGCCGGGGCGGACAACCTCATGCCCAATCTTAAGCATTCTGTCTCCTCCTTTTTAGTTTCTAGCTTAAGGGCAACGCCTGGATAGCGACGCTTACGGGGTACGATAGACCCCGTGAAAAAAATTGTCAAGCAAATTGCTGGACGGAAAATTATTGGGTGGCAAACGTCAGGGAACGAACTCTTGGTGACGATAAGGTGTGGTTGTGGTAGCTGAAATCGTAACCACAACGCGTGCGCAGAGGGCCCATCGGGGCCCCTCGCAGCATCCGGAAAAATATAGGAAGGGGGGAGGTCTGCGCAGACCTCCCCCCTTCCTATCTATTCGTCTCTTATGGGGCCGCGGGTTCAGGTCCCCTAACGCCCCGTCCGCCGGGCGATCATCGCGTCGGCCAGCGGGCTGGCACCCGGCTTGACCACCACGTTGACCAGCGACGGCAGACCGGAGCCAATGGCCCGGGTCACTGCCGGAGCCACGTCCTCGGCCTTCTCCACGAACTCGGCGTGACAGCCCAGCGCCTCCACGACCCGGTCGTAGCGGCGGAATTCCAGGTCCGTTCCCACCGCCCGGTTGTAGTAGGCCAACTGGAAGGTCTTGTCGATGCCCCAGTTGGAGTCGTTGCCCATCACCGTCGTTATGGGAAGGTTGTGGCGCAGGCAGGTGTCATACTCCATGGTGTAGAACCCGAAGGAGCCGTCGCCGCACAGGACGATAACCTTGCTGTCCGGGTCCGCCAGCTTGGCCGCCATGCCGTAGGGGATCCCGGCCCCCAGGTGGCTCAAGGGCCCCAGCCGGATGAAGTGCCCCGGCTTGCGTGCCTTTAGATAGGAACGGCCCCACTGCACGTAGTCGCCCCCGTCCATCACTATAAAGGTGTCTTCGTCGATGACGGACTCCAGCTCGGTGAAGACGTCCAGCGGATGCAGCGGCTCGCCCTCCCCAGCATGTCCCCGCAGTTCGTCCAGCCAGCCGTCCCTTTCCTTCTTAACGTCCGCGACCCACGCATCAATTCGGGACTTGCCCTTCTGCTTCGCCGCGGCGGTCAACTGCTCCGTAATCGCTCCCAGGTCTCCCAGCAGTCCTACGGAAACGCCCCGGTTCCGCCCGATCTCCGCCTCCGATGGGTCGGCCTGGATCAGTCGAGCATCGGCGTCGAAAATCTGGCCGTAGCGGTAGCGGTGGTCCAGCCGCTTGCCCAGCAGCAGCACCACGTCCGCCTCGCGGAACTTCCGCGCCGCCCGGTTCAGCGCCCCGTCGGCATACCCGAAGCACAGGGGATGCTCGTCGTCGATGAGTCCCCGCGCCTGCTCCACTGTGAAGATGGGAATGCCCGTTGCCTCAACCAGCGCTTCCAGTTGTTCCGGGTCTACCGAGTAGCGGGCCGGGTTGCCAACGATGATCACCGGACGCTGGGCATTGGCCAGCAGGGATGCCGCTTCCTCTATAAGGCCCGCATCGCCCTGGGGTCTTCCCATGTTCCGGTATTCCTGGGGCAGGTATGGGGGCAGTTCTTCCTCTGATATGGACTGCTCCTGGATGTCGATGGGCAGGGTCAGGTGGACTGGTCCCGGCCGTCCCGACATGGCGGTGCGGAAGGCGGTCGCCACGTACTCGGGGATGCGCCGCCGGTCGTGGATCAGCCATGACCCCTTGGTCACCGGAGCGGCCATGCTGACCTGGTCGATCTCCTGGAAGGTGGTCATTCCTTTTTCCGGCAGCTCCGCTGATCCGGCCACGAAGATGACCGGGCTCTCTGACGTGAAGATGGCGGGCAGGCCAGAGATCGCGTTGGAGAACCCAGGCCCTCCGGTGAACATCGCCACCGCCGGCCGGCCGGTGATGCGAGCGTAGCCGTCGGCCATATGCATCGCCGCCCCCTCGTGCCGGACGTCGATGAACTCGATGCCCTCGTCGGCGGCCGCGTCCACCAGCGGCAGAATCGTGTCCCCCACAATGGTGAACACCTTCTGAATGCCCTCCTGCTTCAGGCATCGGATGAAAAGGTGACCCCCGTTCAGGTTGGGCATGGTAGCTCCTTTGGGATATCTATAAGTTGGGAGGTCCGAATTTTCCCGGCCTGTCCCGGCGGCTATCAAGCTTACAGGGCAAAGTTGCAACGGGCAAGGGATCGTACGGAGAACTGCTTGGCTGCCCCGCCCCCAGCCCGGACCTCCCCTGGCGGGTCCTTCCGATAGGTTTTTTCAGGGGATAGAATGCGGAGTGGTGTACCCCAACCGGATGGCTCTTGGATCGAGCAAATGCAACCGCACCTGGAGATAGTGGGGCGTGAAACCGGGACCGGAGCGAGTTCCCGTCCGCCCCTTCTTTTTGTACACGGTATATGCGCCGCAGCGTGGTGCTGGGAGGAATACTTCCTTGGCTACTTCGCTGATAACGGGTTCGATTCCTACGCCCTCAGTCTCCGCGGCCACGGGGGAAGCGGGGGACAGGGACGCCTCCGCTGGACCTCCACTTCCGATTACGTCGACGACCTCGTCCGGGCCGCCGCCGGGTTGGCGTCGCCGCCGGTGGTTATCGGCCATTCCTTCGGCAGTCTTGTCGTGCGGAAATACTTGGAAACTCACCGCCCTCCGGCGGCCGCGCTGTTGGCTCCCACTCCCATGGGAGGGATGATTCGAATCAGCACCCGGTTGTCCTCCCGTCACCCGTGGCTCTCGCTGCTAATTTGCCTCACCCTGGAACCCGGCCGCCTGCTCTCCACCCCCCGCCGCGCCAGGGACTTTCTGTTCTCTCCCGCTGTTGATGAGGAAGTTGCCGGACGCTACGCAGGCCGCCTGGGAAGGGAGTCCTTCCGCGCTTTCACGGGGATGATTTTCAACCGCCCTGACCCTGCACCGGTCCGGAATGTTCCTATGCTGGTCCTTGGTGGGGAGTTGGACCGGCTGATCCCCCCCTCAGGAATTCCCGGATTGGCTCAGGCCTATGGCGCGGAGTCGCGGGTCCTGCCGGGGATTGCTCACAACCTGATGCTGGACCCTCGATGGGAAGACGCCGCCGCAGTGTTGCTGGAGTGGCTTGTCCGGGTGTTTGACCCAAGTCAAGCGTCGTCAGTAGGCTATTGAATAAAGAAGCCCCCGCCGCTGCAGCCAGCGGCGGGGGCCAATCCAACCCATAGTCCACCCGGGGAAACTTAGCCGCCCCGGTAAATCCCCCGCACTTTCCGCACCGAGGCAATGCGATCTTCGGCTATGCGGCCGGCGGCCTCGTCGGTCGTGATCTCTTCCTTGTTCGACACGCCGATCACCTCGGTCATGATCTCGTAGATCCGCTCCGTCTTCTCCCTGGCCCGGGTCGGGTTGTATTCCATCCCCAGCTCAGCCTCCACGTTGATGATCCCGCCTGCATTTATAACGTAATCCGGAGCGTAGAGGATTCCCCGGCGCCGTAACTCGTGCCCGTCGGCGTCGGTCAGGAGCTGATTGTTGGCTCCTCCGGCCACCACCTGGCAGCGCAGTCGGGGAATGTTGTCCCCGTTCAACACCCCGCCCAGGGCGTTGGGGGAGAAGATGTCGCATTCCGCATCGTAGATATCATCTATGGGGATGACCCGTATGCCCATCCCGGTGGCCTTCTCCACTGCGGCGGGTGAGACGTCGCACGCAACCACCTTCGCGTTTTCCTTTAATAGATGCTTGGCGGTGTTGTAGGCCACCTTGCCGAACCCCTGCATGGCCACCTTCCGGCCGCTCAGGGAGTCGCTGCCCCAGGCCGCCTTGGCGCATGCCTTCATCCCCATGTACACCCCCAAGCCGGTCATGATGGACGTGTCTCCGCTGCCGCCGGAGGAGATCGGTAGTCCTACTACGTGCTTGGTCTCCTGCCGGATGGACTCCAGGTCGGCGCTGGTGCTGCCCACGTCGGTGGTGGTCAGGTAGCGCCCGCCCAGGGTGTCAACGAACCGGCCGTAGGCCCGCAGCATCGCCTCCGTTTTCTCGGTGCGGGGGTCGGCGATTATCACTCCCTTGCCGCCGCCCAGGGGAAGGCCGGCTACGGCGGACTTGTAGGTCATGGCCCGCGACAGCCGCAGCGCGTCGGTCAGTGCCTCCTCCTCCGTGCCGTAGGGCCAGATTCGCGTCCCTCCGCAGGATGGCCCCAGGGTGGTGTCGTGGATCGCGATTATCGCCCGTAGCCCGGACTCCTGGTCGCAATACATCGCCACCTGCTCGTGTCCGAAACTGCACATTTCTTTCAAGATTTCCATGGGATTTCCCCCTTTCCATTGGTTCCCGCACGGTCGAAGCCGCCAGATATCGGGCTGCCAGCCCAACCATAGTATTGTGGATAAACATACTAACTATTACTACTCTATTATACTCTCTTTTCCCTGCATGGAAAGCGGTTTTTGATCCATGCGGGGTCGGATTCTTGCAAAACCCACCATGATTCTGGCTGCAATCCATTCCCGTTGCAACCGCAGTGGAAACCGGGGCGGAGCAATCAGTCCGTGGAGTAGCCGTCCGGAGGCCAACGGGAACAGGTCTGACCGAGCTCCCTAGCCCTGTCAAACCCCAACATTGACCCGCCCCGGCCCTCCGGGGTTATAATCCACCCAACGGCCCACAAGGCCGACTCTAAAGTTAGGAGGAACGGAGCTATGACTCAGGAAGCTATGCATGCCCGCATGGGCGGCGATGTGGCCGGCAGCGAGGAGCTGATCCCCGCGGGAGCCGTAACCTTCGGCTTGATGTACCGCACCGGCGTCGGTGAGAAGAACGACGAAGGCATTTGCATTCATGTCTACGGCAACGACGTCCCCGGCGACGACAAGGAGCTGCTCCGCCTGGACTGCTTCAAGTACGACCCTCACTACCACTATCGCAACGCCACCATCAAGCAGAACGAGCGCCTGATGCTCGATTACACCGCCGAGGGCGGTTCTGTGGAGTGGGCCCTGGACAAGATCAGGAACCGCCTCCCCGCCATGCTGCTCCGCTGCGGGGCCAACGAGACTGCCCGCAACTTCGACCAGCGGGACGTCAACGCCGTTCTCCCCAAGATCTCCGCTTGGGCCGAGAGCAAGACCCGCGAGAGCTACGGCTAGACCCACCCGGGTTGGACCGGTCTGCCGGAATCCAGCCCAGCGACCACGCGCAGGCGAGGGCCTCGGAGCGCTCCGAGGCCCCTCATTTTGCCCCGCCCGCCCCAGGCCGCTCCTTGATGGCGCCCTCGCTAGGAGACACAACGCAGAGCGGACAGGGACGGGAAACAGAGCCGAGCAGCGAGATTATCAAAAGGGAAGTGATTTATGCCCCCTAAACAGTACCAGCATCCCCCCAGCCTCATCATCAGCCCGGGATTGCGCTACACCGCCACCATCAAGACCAGCCACGGCGACATGATCATCGAGCTGTTCCCCTCCGAAGCTCCCCGCGCCGTCAACAACTTCGTCTTCCTCGCCAAGGACGACTACTACCAGGATGGCTGCTTCCACCGGATCATCAAGGACTTCATGATCCAGGGCGGCTGTCCCAAGGGGGACGGCACCGGCGGACCCGGCTACCGCTTCCCCGACGAAGAGGTCAAGCGCAGCTACGTCAAGGGGACCTTGGCTATGGCCAACGCCGGCCCTAACACCAACGGCAGCCAGTTCTTCATTGTCCACGGTGCCCAGGTCAACCTTCCCCCCAACTACACCATCTTCGGCCAGATGCTCGCCGGAGAGGAAGTCCTCGATGTCCTTGCCAATGCCCCGGTTCAAGCCGGCTCCGGCGGCGAAAACTCCCGCCCCGCCGAGCGCCTGGAAATCAAGAACATCGAGATAACCGAGCAACCTCTCCCCGCCGGTAGCAGCTAGGCGGATAGGTTTAACGCCCGGTACCTGCTTCGACGCAAATCCGGGGTGAACGCGCCTTCAGGCCGTCCACCCCGGATTTCTTTTCGGATAGAAATTGGGAAAGAAGAAGCAGCTACTTGGTGAAGAAAACGGCGATGATGGCCGCCATCAACGTGACCCAACTCCCCACGGTGAGAATGAGTTGGGTGTTGAAACGGGCGCCAAACTTCGCTTCCATGGCATCCATACGAGCGCTGAAATTAGCCTCCACAGAGTCCATTCGGCTGCTGGGGTCGGCGAGCCGGGCGTCCACCTGCTCGTAGGCGCCTTCCAGCCGGCTAATCCTTTTTTCGTCGATTGCCATGAATGGTGCTCCGTGGATGGGGATTACCGCAACGCGGATTATACATTGCTATCACAACCTTTCCACTTTGCAACAATGACCACTCCTACCTAATGTTCACCCCCGCGCCGTCTCCAGCCATAGCTGGTAGACGCGGCGCTTGGACAACCCGTGCGCTTCGGCCACCGCCGCCACCGCGTCCCTGGCCTTCTCCCCCGACCCCCGCAGCCGCGTCAGTTCCTGGGAAATGGCCGCTTCGGAAATTTCGAGGTCCTCCCCAGAAGCGCCTTCTCCTGCCGTATTCCCTCCTTCGATCACTAGGACAAACTCACCCCTGGGTGAGGAAAAATGTTCCCCCGCTTCCCCCAGCGTGCCCCGGAAAACCTCCTCGTGCAGCTTGGTCAACTCCCGCCCTACTGCGACCCGCCTGTTACCCATCGTATCCTTGAGATCTCCCAGCGCAGCCGCCAGCCGGTGGGGAGCCTCAAACAGCACCACCGTCTCCGAGGCAGCCGCCGCCCGTTGCAGACACTCCCTCCGCTCCTTTCCCCGCCGCGGCAGAAACCCCATGAAAAGGAAGGAGTCTCCCCCCAGTCCGGAAAGGGACACCCCCGCAGTGACCGCCGATACCCCGGGGATAACCTCCACCCTGTACCCGGCGGCTGCTACCTCGGCGACCACGTCGCTCCCCGGATCACTTACCCCAGGCATGCCCGCGTCCGTCGCCATCGCTACATCCCCGGACTCCAACGCTTGGAGCAACGCTGGCAGTCTCTCCCGCCAGTTGTGCTGGTTGCAGCTGATCATGGGAGTACGCAGGCCCAGGTGGCCGAGCAGCTTGCGGGTCACCCTGGTATCCTCAGCAGCGATCAGGTCCACTTCTCCCAGGATACGGCTTGCCCGCAGCGTCAGGTCTTCCAGGTTTCCGATCGGTGTCCCCACCACGTAAAGCGTTCCCATGCCCGAATTATACCCGCCGGCGGGCAATCCTCATCCCTCCCTCGGAACATGTCCCTGCCCCTGCACCGGGGAATACGGTACAATAGCTGTCACCCCTTTCGGGCCCGGCGCCCACACCGGCGGGTTCCCCGGGCAGGCCCAGGAGCGCTCCAGATGCCCTTGTTTTTCCGACGGAAGGCCGATATTGCAATCGTAGAAGTTCATGGCGTCATCGGGTCCCATGTGCGCGAGCCTGTGTACTCCCGCCTTTTCGACAACATTGCCCGGAGCCGCCGCCACCGCGCCCTTGTCGTTGATATAAACTCCCCCGGCGGGTCCGCCACCGCCTCCGACCTCCTTTATCACAACCTGAAGAAGGTGGGACGCCACAAGCCCGTGGTGGCCTACGTCCGGGGAATGAGTGCCTCCGGGGGCTACTACCTGTGTTGCGGTGCCACGCATGTTGTCTCCCTGCCCACCGCCCTCGTCGGATCCATCGGTGTCATCTACCTGCGTCCCATCCTGGAGCAACTCCTGCAGCGGGTCGGGATCGAGATGTCCGTGTACAAGGGCGGACGCCTCAAGGACATGACCGGCTTCTGGCGCAGCCCCACCGGGGAAGAATCTGCCAAGCACCAGCAGTTGGTTGGCGAGATGTACGACACCTTCGTCGACATCGTCGCCTCCAACCGCAACTTGGAGCGCGATCAGGTCCTGGAGCTCGCCACCGGGGAGGTCTTCACCGCCCGCCGCGCCCGGGAAATGGGGCTTGTGGACGAGTTCGGAGACTTCGACCGCGCCCTGGAAATCGCGGCTCAACGCGCCGGCATTCCACCCCGTCCTCGCTGGGTGCGTCCCCGCCGCTCGTTTTCGGAAAAGCTCATGGGACGGGGCGACTCCCACCGCATCGACCTGGGTTTCCTTCCCATCGAGCTGCCTCGCCTCCTCGCCGGAGGACTCTACTACATCGAACCGTCTCTCGTCGCCGGAGACTACTGAGGAGGCATCATGGTCAGACCCGGCTGGACCGCCGAGCACCCTCCGGCGTGCACCTGCAACGCCTGCGAGGAAAAGAAGTTCATCAAGCGCGACCAGAACCGAAAGATTGGGCGCAACGAGAAATGTCCCTGCGGCAGCGGCCGCAAGTACAAGCGCTGCCACGGGACATAGTGACGGTCGTCCAGGGTGAACCCCTACCCTTTCTCCAGCACCTTGGCTTCTTGCCAGAGTTCTTCTTTCTCGTCCAGGGATAGCTGGGTGAATTCCTGGCCCCGCTGGGAGGCCAGTTCCTCCATCTTGGTGTAGCGCCAGTGGAAACGGCGGTTGCCCTGCCGCAGAGCATCCTCCGCCTGGATGTTGAGCCAGCGGGCCAGGTTCACCATCGCGAACAACAGATCGCCGAGCTCGTGGACCCGTTCCTCCGGAGTCTCCGCCGCCCGCAGTTCCTCCACCTCCTCGCTCACCTTGTCCAGCACCCCCGATATCTCATCCCACTCGAAACCCGACCTTGCCGCCCGGTCCTGGATCAATTGCGCATAGGCCAGGGCCGGCAAATCCCTGGGCAACCCGTCCACCACGGACTGCCGCTCCCCCTTGGCCTCCCGTTCCTCGGCCTTGATGCGCTCCCAGTTCCGCTCCACCTCCTGGGCGTCCTGCACGCTGGTGTCGCTGAAAACGTGGGGATGCCGCCGCACTAGCTTGCGGTTTATGTGGGTAAGCACGTCTGAAACCTCGAACTCCCCCGCCTCCCGGGCGATGTCCGAGTGAAACGCCACCTGCACCAGCAGGTCCCCCAGCTCCTCGGCCAGCAATTGGGGGCTGCCCTCGTCGATGGCCTCCATCGTCTCGTAGGCTTCCTCTACGAGATTGCGCTTCAGGGACTCGTGGGTCTGCTCCCGGTCCCAGGGACAGCCTCCGGGAGCCCGCAGCCGCTCCACGATGTCCACCAGCGTCTGGAACTGGCCCATGTCCTTTCCGGGAATGTCGTTATTCCTCATGGCCGTATTATAGGAGCGCGTCCCTTGCTGAACAACCAATGCTGGTGCTAACGTGGGTTGAGGAAAACGTCCCCAGACTGGAAAGAGTGTGACGATGGATCGATTCGACCCCTGGCGGCGCTATCGGGCGGTGATGGGCGTGTTGTTTGTCCCAGCCGTCGTAATCTTTCTGGTGGCCGCCGGTGTGACTTGGGCGTTAAACGACCTGGGCCTTTACGACCGCGGATTCGAGAAGTACGGCATCTCCCGCGCCACCGGCATCGCCCCCGCCGGACTCCACGGCGCCGGAGCCGCCATTCGCGGCTACTTCAACTCACCGGATGAACCTCTGGTGGTGCGGGCCGTCGTCTACGGGGAGGAACGCGAAATATTCAGTGAGAAGGAAATCCACCACATGCGCGACGTCAAGGGCTTGGTCCGCGGCGTCTACCTGGTGGGTAGCGGAGCGCTGGTCTACATCTTGGGGGTGCTGATCGGAGGCTTTGCCGGCGCCGGCGCTTCTTTCACTCGTGACCTGGCCCGCTTGTTGCTGTGGAGCGGCGGGGCCACGCTGGCGGCCCTGGTCGTGTTCGGAGCGGCCGCCGCTATCGCGTTTCCGTGGCTGTTCTGGATTTTCCACCTGGTCAGTTTTTCCAACGAACTCTGGTTGCTGGACCCACGCAGCGACTACCTGCTGATAATGTTCCCGCTGGGGTTCTGGTTCGATGCCACCATGCGCGTCGCCGCCACCGCCGCAGCTGGAGCGGGAGCCCTGATCGCCGGATCCGCCGTCACCCTCGTCCTGCTGCGCCGCCGGGACGTTGCGTCAGTTGGCGAAACCCTTCCCCGCGAGTCGCCCGCGGGAGACGGCTAGTAGAACTGCACCGGGTAGATGACCTGGATCACCCGGCTTTCCTGTAGAGCCTCGAAGTAGGAGTGGGCCCCGTCCGGGTTCTGCAGCCACCGGCGGGCGAAGTAGGAGCACATGTTGGCCAATTGGGTCCCCACCGAGAACTCACTGGAAACGTAGCAGAAGTTCTCCAGCACCGCCGGGGAAGGGATCTCCACTTCGTTGTGCAGGAACTGGTTCATGTACTCGGGAGCGATGGACTTGCCCTGCTCCGCCACCACCAGGCTGTAGTCCCGTATGGACAGGTCCGCCTCCATGAACCGCTCCGGGTCCACGTCGGCCACGCTCAGCTCGTCCACGTACATGTTCAGGGCGAACAGGAACTTGCTGATGGTGATCTCCGAAGGACTGCCCAGGAAAGCGTAGGGACTGTCCTCCCTGCCCTTGGCCTGGGCAAATTCCCGCTTGTCGATGTACGCAATGATAATCGGGGTTTCCCGCCTCATGAGGATGTTCAGGCAGTCTTGGATCAGCCCTGCCCGCTTCTCAGGACTCCATGACCGGAAAAATCCCGTGCCCTGGTAAATCTGGGACGCCTTCAATTCGCGTGGGGTGCCCGATTCTCCCAGGGGACTTCCGAAATGGCGGCGGCACAGGGCGTTGAACTCGCCGTTAATGGAAACGAACTGGCTCTCGTGGACCAGCAGCCCCAAGTGTACTTGATGCTGCTGGTTCGGATCAGCCAGGCTGCCGCCGGTGTAGCCGGATTCCCCCATGTAAATCAGGTACATCTTCAGCCTCCCGAATCTGGTGGCAGGACTTCCCCGTGAACAAACAGGGGATCGGCCTGCGGTCTACTGCGGGACGAAGCGGAGAATCACCGCGCTTCTGCTTCTAAAAATGAGTCGGGCAAGAAAGGGCCCCGCGGCGGACGGGTTTCACGCCCGTGCTTATTCGGACTCCTCGGCCTCGGCTCCCCCCTGCTCGGCGGCGGGCGCTTCCTCCGCCTCTTCCGGCCCCCGGTCCAGTTCCACCCTCACCGCAATTTCTTCCCCGTCGGTAATCAGCGTGACCCCCGCCGGCAGCGCGATATCCGCCGCCCGGACACTTCCTCCCTCGGGGTTCATCCCACCCAGGTCAACGACAACCTCGCCTGGTATGTCCAAGGGCCGCGCTTCCACCGTCAGCTCCCGGATTAACTGGGTCACCAGCGTGCCGGTCGGAGCATCGCCCTCCAAGGTTATTGGGACCTGGGCTGCCATCGTCTGGGTGGAGCTTACCGCCAGCAGGTCCACGTGCAGAATGTTCCCCCGCACCGGGTGCCACTGGACTTCCCGGGGCACGGTGAGCTGTTCCCCGCTTTCCCCTTCAACGTTCACGACGATGGGGGTGTTGCCGCCGGACTGGGCCAGCGCCCTCAGCACCGCACGCTGCTCGCACTGCAACGACCGCGAATCAATCCCCGGGCCGTAGAGATGCACCGGAACGATCCCCGCCCGCCGCAATTGGCTAACCTTCTTGCCCAGGATCGTCCTGGGCTGGACTTCTAACTTAACCGCCTCGGTGGTCATTGGGAACCGCTCCTCCAAAATTCGTTAGCGCCGGCCCGCGCCAGGCCGGGCCTTCGAACCGGCGTATATGATAGCACCCGCCATTGGGAAAGGAAACCGAAACCCGAAGCCTCCACAGGGAAAATGTCCCCGCTGGCTTTATGGCCGGCTTCCTCGATTCGGAAGGCTGCTTTACAGTAGGCTGATTTCCCCGCGCACTTCGTCAACGGCCCCTCCGGGGGAGGCAGGTCCCTGTTGCAGGTCCCCATGGGAGGACAGCAGCCCCCTACCCCCAGAAGCGGTGAAAGTGGTGCAGCGGCCCGTGTCCCTGTCCAATGACAAAGGAAGCCCGGATGGCCTCGGTGACGTACTCCTTGGCCCGGCTCACCGATTCCGCCACCGGAAGATTGCGGGCCATTCCCGCCGCCACCGCCGAGGCGAAGGTGCATCCGGTACCGTGGGTGTTGACCGTGTCGATCCGCTCCGACGTGAACTCCCGGAACTCCGACCCGTCGTAGAACAGGTCGGTGGCTGGCCCCTCCAGGTGCCCCCCCTTCACCACAACGCTGGCAGCGCCCAGGGCCAGGATCTGCCTCGCCGCTTCCTGCATGTTCTCCAGGGATTCAATGCTCCCGCCCACCAGGGCCTCCGCCTCCGGAAGGTTGGGAGTAACCACCGCCGCCAGCGGCAGCAGCAGCGTTCGCACCGCCTCCACCGCATCGTCTTGCAGAAGGGTGTCGCCGCTCTTGGCCACCATCACTGGGTCAACCACCAGCCGGGTCACCCCATGACGCCGCAGCGACTCCGCCACCACGCCGACGATCGCGCTGCTGGACAGCATCCCCGTCTTCACCGCGTCGGCCCCGATGTCGGTGATGACCGCGTCGATCTGCGCCGCGATGTCGGCGGTGGGAATCTCGTGGACTGCCGTCACCCCCACCGTGTTCTGAGCGGTTATGGCGGTCAGCGCCGACGTCCCGTACACCCCGAGTGCCGAGAATGTCTTCAGGTCGGCCTGTATCCCCGCGCCCCCGCCGGAGTCTGATCCGGCGATGGTCAGCGCGGTCGGGACGGTGCGGGTTCTTGGTGAAGTCACGCTGCTTCTCCTTGCCGCCCATCAGCTCGGGCGGCTCTGCGGAATGGGCTGACGTCAATGGCCCATCCCTGTGGGACGGGCCATTCTGGACCGTAGATCTAAGCCGTAAGTCTCAGACCGTAAGTTTCAGCCGTGAGTTCCAAACCGTATGCCGGCGGCGTCCAACCAGGTTGGGCGGCATCGCCGGCCCCGCCCGGAAAGCGCTCCGGTCAGTTGTCGTCGCCCGGCGGGATCCGCCACTCCTCCGAGGTCGGCTCCCCCGACGGTTCTTCCGAAGCCGGGGGGTCGGCGGCGGCGGCCAGCAGTTCTTCCGTCCCTCCGCCCGGTCCGGCCAGACCTGCAATGGGCATCGCCGGCATTGTCTCGGTGTGAAGCCCTGCCTTAACTCCCAGTTCCAGGGCCAGGCGCCCCACCGCCTCGTTGTCCTCCGCTTCCACCATCATCACGTAGTCGCACTGCCCCAGTACCGCGTATTGCCCGAGAATCTGCGCCCCGTCGGGTTGAGTCTCCCTGGTGACCTCGAGCATCATATCTGGGTTGCGCAGCAACATTCGCTGCCCCTCCGGGTTAAGTCTCGCCAACAAGAAGTACAGTGACATTCCGCGCTTCCCCCATCATCTGGATCGGTTCTCCGGACGTTTCACGAAAAACTTACAGCGTTCGGAGAATTATAGCACCACCGAATTTATTCCCGCACATGCCGTCCGACCTTAACGTATCGGGTTGCCTTCGACGGAATCCGCCGATGCCGGTTGCGCTTCCGCTTTCTCGCTCCCGTCCAAGCCGGTTTTCCTTGACACCGGGAGTATCATTGACGGGTATTCCACGCTTGCCGGGAGGACGTCGATGGCTTCGCATTCTTTGGGGTTGACACTGTACGAGGCGGCCCGCCAGAAGGGCGTCCCCTTCACCCTGGAAAACGAGCCCGCCGACCGGAATGTGACCGTCAACGGAATGAACTTCCACTACTTGGAATGGGGCAGCCCCGGCAACCCCCTCGTCGTCATGCTCCACGGAGGCAGCCAGCAGGCCCACAGCTGGGACTTCGTCAGCCTCCCCCTCTCCGAGCACTACCACATCATCGCCATGGACCAGCGCGGCCACGGCGACTCCGATTGGGCCCCCGACGGTGACTACACCATCGAGGCCCACCAGGGCGACATCGGCGGATTCATATCCGCCCTGGGGCTGGACGGCTTCCACCTCATCGGTCACTCCATGGGCGGACGCAACAGCTACGTTTGGGCGTCGAACAACTCCCGCAAGCTCAAGTCCCTCGTCATCGTTGACACCGGCCCCGAGGCCCAGTCCCGCGGCCGCAACCGCATCCAGAACTTCCGCGAGCTCCCCGACGAGCTCGACACCTTTGAGGAGTTTGCCACCCGCGTACAGGAATACACCGGCCGCACCAGGGAGCAGACCCTCGGTGCCCTCAAGTACAGCATCCGCCAGCGCGCCGACGGAAAATGGACTTGGAAGTACGACAAGGCCCTCCGCACCCCCGGACGCAACGAGCGCCAGTGGACCTCCGAGCAGCTCTGGGACGCCGTGGTGAAGATAACCTGTCCCACCCTGGTCATCCGCGGCGGCAACAGCGACATCTTCGCCGATGCAACTATGGCAAAGATGAAGGAAGTCATACCCAACTGCTCCACCGTTACCGTCCCCGACGCTGGACACCTGGTTGCCGGAGACAACCCTGCCGACTTCCTCACCGCCGTCCGCGAGCACTACGCCCGCGTCGGCTAGCCCCATCCCTGCACAACTACTGGAGGATGCCCCCCATGAAAAAGGTAACCAGCGAAATCAGCGGCATTGTCTTCAGCCTCCCCTGGGTCGTCGCCAAGGATAAAGGGTTCTTCGTCGACGAGGGCATCGACATGGAGTTCGTCCGCGCCCGCACCAGCGGACCGGTGACCCACACCGAAAACCCCGAGGAGGTCAACCCCATCCTCGGCCACACCGCCTTCGAGGAGTCCCAGGTATCCATCTACCGCGCTTGAGAGGAAGGTCAGGTCCGTCGGGCCTATGAAAGCAAGCAGGGCGCCAGGATCATCGCTCTCCGTTCCGCCGTCGCCACCCAGGGAATCATGGTTCGTGGCGACTCCAACCACTACTATCCCGGCACCCTGGGCAACCAGCCGGTAGCCGTGCAGTTCCACGCCGGCTCTCACTACGTCGCCATCCGCCTTCTCTCCGGCTACATCCCCGAGGAAAAGCTCAAGCTCGTCCACTACGGCTCGCCCCAGCACCGCTTCGAGGCGCTGATGAACGGGGAGGTCGCCGCCGCCGCCCTCATGGAGCCCTGGATCACCCTGGCCGAGAAGGTTGGCTGCCGCGCCGTCTGCGAGGGACACTACCTCGGCGCCGAGAACGCCAGCGATAACATGGACGAGGACACCTTCGCCGCCATCAACCGGGCCGTCGTCCGCGCCGTCGACCTCATCAACACCGACAAGCGCAGCTTCCTCCACTACCTGATCAACGATCCCCGCTTCGCCGAGACCGCGGCCAGGTACGGCGGCATCACGCCCGACGACTTCCACCTGCCCCGCATCCGCTACTCCTACAACACCCCCTACACCGACGAAATCGTCGAGGACACCTACCACTGGATGGTCAAGTGGGGCCTCCTGGACGGAGCGGCCTGCAGTACCGATCTGGTTGACAACCGCATCGCCAAACCCGTCCCCGCTCCCGCCGACGACTGACGGCTCCCACCGGAACCTCCGCGATTGACTCACCGGCCAGGACGAACATCCTGGCCGATCTACGGTTATAATTCGACCCACTTTAGCCCTCGCCCCAGCGGTGCCAATCCTCTAACCGTTGAGGTCTGCCATGACCACACCCAGAACGCCCAAATCCCCGGTACCCTTCCGGCTGCCGGACCCGCCCGAGCGTGAGCCAGACGAAGTGACCGCCTACGACTACGTGTACAAGCTCGGCAACGCCCGTTATCTGGCCCTGCACTTCGGCAACCCCGGTACCACCATGGTGGAAGCCGACCACTGGATTGTAGCCAGCCCGGCCGAATACAGGACACGGGCCCGCCGTCCCGACCTGCTCATCGCCTTCGGCGTCAACCCGTCCTCCTACGAGGCCAACAACGGCTACATCATCTCCGAGCAGGGCAAACCCCCGGATTTCGTCCTGGAGGTAGCCTCGGTCTCCACCGCGGCGATTGATACCGGCGCGAAACGGGAAGACTACGCTGCCCTGGGGATCCCGGAATACTGGCGCTTTGACCACACCGGCGAATACCACGGTGCCCGGCTGGCCGGTGACCGCCTCGTCAACGGCCGCTACGAACCCCTGCCCATAGAAGAGCTGCCCGACGGCAGCCTACACGGATACAGCCAGGTCCTTAACCTGCACCTCCGCTGGGAGCAGGGCCAACTGGGATGGTATGACCCGGATACCGGCCGCCACATCACCACCCTGGAAGACGAGCGTTTAGCCCGCATCCAGGCCGAGGCCCGCGTCCATCATCTGGAAGACCAGCTTCGCCAGCTTCGCAGCGACGCTTGACCCCTCGGTTTTGCGTTAACTCATTCCGCGTCGGCCACTTGTCAGGACGCCCCATTCCCCCAAGTTGACCCCCCAAAACCCTGTGCTATAATCCCCGTTGCTCCGGAGCCGCCCTGACGCTTTGGACAACTTGCCTGGACCGGCGGTGAAGGCAGCGGACCCTTGGAGGGAATGCATGCCCGATTTCCAGTTCGTCACCCTGGATAAAGACCCGGTCGAACACATCGCCACCCTCACCCTCAACCGTCCCGAACGCCGCAACGCCCTCAACGACGTCATGCAGGACGAGATCGGCGATGCTATCGAGGACGTCGAAAACGACGACGACATCCGCGTCCTCATCGTAACCGGCGCCGGCCGCGTCTTCTGCGCCGGGGGCGACCTGGAACAGCTCCGGGGAGGCAGCGAGCCCGGCACCTGGGTCACCGACAACGTCGACGACATCCGCCGCGCCTTCAAGCGCACCCAGCGCTTCATGCTCGCCCTACAGCGCATGGAAAAACCCGTCATCGCCATGATTAACGGCGCCGCCGTCGGGGCCGGCTTCGACCTCGCCGCCGGTTGCGACATCCGCATCGGCACCTCCCGCGCCCGCTTCATGGTCGCCTACGTCCGCATCGGCCTCTTCCCCGGCTTCGGCGGCACCTGGCTCTATCCCCGCATGCTCGGCAGCATAGGGAAAGCCGCCGAGTTGCTCTTCACCGGCGACTTCCTCGAGGCTGACGACGCCCATCGCCTCGGC
Source organism: uncultured Dehalococcoidia bacterium (assembly GCA_951812535.1). Lineage (GTDB taxonomy): Bacteria > Chloroflexota > Dehalococcoidia > Lucifugimonadales > UBA3495 > CATOSK01. The sequence continues at coordinate 128,859 of CATOSK010000007.1, forward strand.
TTCCTCAACCAGCTGGTCTCCGAGGAAGAGCTCGAGTCCACCACCTTGGAGATGGCCCGCAAGATTGCCTCCGGCCCGCCCATCGCCATCCGCCTCTCCAAGCTCATGCTCTACAAGGGACTGGAATTCGACCTGGAGACAGCCATGAAGATGGCCGCCGCCGCGGAGACCATCACCCTCACCTCCCGGGACCATGCCGAGGGCACCTCCGCCTTCCGCGAGTCCCGCCAACCCAACTACGAAGGTGCGTAATGGACCTCGTCCTGGATGAACTGAAGGTCTTTTCCGGTAACGGCCACCCGGAACTCACCCAGGCCGTCTGCGACTATCTCGACATCCCCGTCGGGCAGTCCGAGGCCTTCAAGTTCGCCAACGACAACACCTTCGTCCGCATCCTCGAGAACATCCGCCAGCGCGACGTCTTCCTCATCCAGCCCACCTGCGCCCCCACCAACGACAACCTCATGGAGTTGTTGATAATGATCGACGCCTGCAAGCGGGCGTCCGCCGGGCGCATCACCGCCGTCATCCCCTACTACGGCTACGGTCGCACCGACAAGAAGGACCAGCCTCGCGTCCCCATCACCGGACGCCTCGTCGCCGACCTGATAACCGCCGCCGGCGCCGACCGGGTCCTCACCATCGACCTCCACGCCGGCCAGATCCAGGGCTTCTTCAACATCCCGGTCGATGAGCTCACCGCCATGCCCATCCTCACCAACTACATCAAGACCAAGGAGATCTCCGACCTCGTCGTGGTGGCGGTGGACATCGGCATCAGCAAGCGCGCCCGCGACGTGGCGGAACGCCTCAACGCTCCCCTGGCCATCATCGAGAAACGCCGCCTCGGCAACAACGACCGTTCCGAGACTCTCAACGTCATCGGGGACGTCGAGGGCAAGGCCGCCCTCACCTTCGACGACGAGATCCTCACCGGCGGCACCGTCATCCACGCCGCCGACGCCCTCATCGATGCCGGCGTTACCGAAGTCTACTGCTGCGCCACCCACCCCGTCTTCTCCGTGGAGGCTCCCGCCCGCCTCGCCAAGAGCAAGTTCCAGGAAGTGGTCGTCGCCGACACCGTTCCCGTCCCTTCCAACAAGCGCAATGGGAAGATAACCGTCCTCTCCGTCGCCTCCCTCCTCGGAGAGGCCATCTACCGCATCCACAAGGGCAACTCCGTCGGCGAACTCTTCAACATCTGACCCGCTGACTCAAGCCTTGGTTGCCCGGACCCGTCCGCCGTCTGCCCCCAAGGCTCCATCACTCCCGCAATCACCTTTCTCGCGATTCTCGCAACCACCTCTCCCGTAATTCCCGCGCAGGCGGGAACCCAGACCCCCGTTTCGCCCACTGGCAAACAATTCCACCGCACTTCCTGAAACTCCTCCAAACCTCGCCGCCGGAGCTAATCCAGATGCCCTCCTACCAGCAGCGCCTCGACGCATTACAATCGGTGTCCCGCCAGTTCACCCAATACCTCCATTCCCTCCCGGCTGGCTCCTTTGATCGCCCCAGCGCCTGCGACCGCTGGCAGGTGGGCGACGTGATCGGACACCTCATCCGCGGCAGCGACTTCTACCACTCCACCGTCTCTCGAGGTCTGGCTGGAGGGGTTTCCTCCCCTCCCGGACGCGCCCCAGCTGGATCCGAGTCCGGGGCCTCTGCCGCCGACGGCATTGCCGATGCCTCCATCGCCAAACGGCGGGAGTTGGGTGACGATGCATTGCTCCCCGCCTTCACCGAGTCCAATGACCGCCTTATCGGACTGCTCTCCACCCTCGACCCGAAACAGCGCGTCCTGCCCTGCTACCACGGTGCCGGACTCGTCCCTGCGGAAAGCTTCATCGAGCTGCGCGTCAACGAACTGACCGTCCACTACTGGGACATCCGCTCTCGCTTCGACGCTGAATTCCTGCCGGTGATCGAAGGGCTGGACGCCGCCCTGAGCATGGTCCGGCGGTCCCTTGGCGCAGGAGCCCTTCGCTGGGGATTCTGGCCCGGCTGTCCCCTGGAAACCCCGGTCCGCTTCCGCTTTCAGGTGGAACACCCCATTCCTGCCGAGGCCGACATCCTTGTCAGGGGCGATGGAGCGGACTTAGCCGACTCTGGACCAGAATCCGCAGATGTAACCTTCCGCTGTGAGACCGGCATATTCGTCCTCCTCATGTTCGGCCGCCTCACCGTCCAGGACGCTCGTGACGCGGGGACGCTCCAGGTGGAAGGAGACCCCGACCTCGCCGCCCGCTTCAGCCAGTGGTTCCGCGGAATCTGACACACTCCAGGAACTCCAAAACTCCGGCGACATATCTTCTCCGCCAACCCACTGTGAGACCATCAAGGCATCTCCAACCCCCATATCCAGGGGGTTTGGGGGATTCATCCCCCAACGGACCCCGGAAGCAAACGATACCTTCCATTGCCAGCGGAAACATTTTGCTATTCAATACTGCAATGAAATCCGGCGCCTGCCCCCAGGAGGAACACCCATGAAAGTCCTGTACGAAAAGCGGAAACAAGTCGCCCACGTCACCATCAACAACGCGGAAAAGGCCAACATCCTCGACAAAGAAACCTCCCACGGCTTGGCAGACGCCTGGAGTGAAGCCTGGGACGATACCGATGTCCGCGCCATCATTCTCACCGGCGCCGGCGACCGCCACTTCTGCGCCGGCCACAACCTGGACACTCCTCCCGGGATTACCCCCGAGGAAAAGGAGCGGGTCCGCACCGAGAACATCTTCTGGCCCCCTTCCGGCACCGTCAACGGCTCCAAGTTCGGCGTCGACGGCAGCCTCGGCGACCACTACCCCCAGATCTGGAAACCCGTCATCGCCGCCATCAACGGCTGGGCCGCTGGAGCCGGGTTCTACGTGATGCTCACCTCCACCGACATCCGCATCGCCAGCGAGGAACACGCCCGCTTCAAGTTCGCCCTCCTCAGCCAGGGGTGGGTCGGTCACGGTCCCGGCACCACCTACCTCACCCGCCAGGTCTCCTACGCCGACGCCATGCGCATCCTCCTCACCGACCGTCCCTTCGACGCCAACGAAGCCCTCCGAATCAACCTCATCAACGAAGTCGTCCCCCACGCCCGCCTCATGGAGCGCGCCGAGGAAGTCGCCGCCGATGTCGTGAAGATGCCCCCTCTCGCCGTCCGCATGATGAAGGAGTTCGTCGTCCGGTTCCAGGACGTGCCCGTGCACGAAGCCTGGCGGGTCCAGACCCTGATGAACACCCTGCTCACCCAGATGACCACCGACGGCGACGAGGGACGCCGGGCCTTCCTGGAAAAACGGGAGCCCGACTTCACCGGCGGCATACGTCAGAAGGGCGAAGGCTACCCCGGCCTGGACGAAGACGAACGTGCCCGCCTCGAAGCCGTCCGACGCGAACTCCTGGGATAGCTATTGCCAGGGATGCCATCCTTCTATGTAGGGGGTTTGGGGCCCAGCCTCCCAGCGCCCTTAGTACTACAGTCGCAGATTAAGAACAGGTAGAATTGGAGCAGTTGTCTGGTGGAGAGGTGAGGCAGTGGTTGTTGGGAGTGATGAGGTTGCGGAAGTGGCCCGGTGGGCCAATGGCATCGAGGAGATGCACCAGTGCATCGCCGGCCGGTTCCGGCGGCCGGAGCCGCGCCGCCGGGCTCTGGCCTATCTGCGAGGACTACTCAGCCCGGTGGAACGCAAGAACGGCTGGCAACTGGCAGAACAAGCTGGCGACGCCACCCCCTATGGGGTACACCACCTGCTGTCCACGTACATCTGGGACGCGGACCTGGTACGCGATGACCTCAGGGACTACGTGGTGGAGCATCTGGGCGGTGCCGACGGAGTAGTGGTGGTGGACGAGACGGGGTTTCTCAAGAAGGGCGACAAGTCAGCCGGGGTGCAGCGGCAGTACAGCGGGACGGCGGGCCGGATCGAAAACTGTCAGGTTGCGGTGTTCCTGGCCTATGCCGGAGCCAAGGGCAGGGCATTGCTGGACCGGGAGTTGTACCTGCCCCGGGTGTGGGCGGACGACTGGGAGCGGCGGCGGGAAGCCGGAGTGCCGGAGAGTGTCCGCTTCCGTACCAAACCGCAACTGGCGCAACTGATGCTGGGGCGGGCGCTGGAAGCGGGTGTTCCCTTCGCCTGGTTTACTGGGGACGAGGTCTACGGCAGTGATCGCAACCTGCGGCTGTGGCTGGAACGTGAGGAGATTCCGCATGTGATGGCCATCAAGAGCAACGAGAAGCTGTGGGCTTTGACGGACAAAGGACCGCTGCAGATGAGAGCGGACCGTCTGGCGTCCGGGGTTGCGGAATCCGCTTGGGTGCGGTGCAGCGCTGGGAATGGCGCCAAGGGACCACGGATCTATGATTGGGCCGCAGTGGACATACGGCCCCTGAGGGAACCGGGCAAGGGCCACTGGCTACTGGCCCGCCGGAGCATCGCCAAGCCCGACGAGTTGGCCTATTACGTTTGCTTCGGCCCGGCGGAGACGGCCTTGGAGGAGTTGGTGAGAGTCGCCGGGACCCGGTGGGCCATAGAGGAATGCTTTGAGCAGGCGAAGGGGGAGGTGGGACTGGACCAGTACGAGGTGCGGCGGTGGGACGGCTGGTACCGGCACATCACCCTGGCCATGCTGGCTCACGCCTATCTGATGGTAATCAGGCATCATGCATTGGAGCAGGGAGAAAAGGGGGCCACTACGGTCCCGGTGAAGAGTTGATTCCCGTGACTGTCCCGGAGGTGCGGCGGCTACTCACACGCTTGGTATGGACAGAGAACCAACCACCGGATTTCATCCTGTACTGGTCGTGGTGGAGACGCCGCCACCAGGCCAGAGCCCAACGATGTCACTACAAACGGCGTCTATCAAATCTGCGACTGTAGTATTAGACAAGTTACCCCCGTTGGGCGCGAAGGAGGCGGGCCTTGGAACAATTTCCACCAACGTCCCCCGTTCTCCACGCCCGGTTGACGTTTCTCCCTCGCCTCATTAGATTTTCCCTAAATGTGAAACGAGGGGAACCTCGCCCCTCAGCGCGCCGCTGCCGCTCAGCCCTCTTAGACAAGTAACCCCTGCCGGGGGCGAAAGCGGTGGCCTTTAGAACGGGAAGTTACCTCTGTTGGGCGCGCAAGGGGTTGGGCCTTAGAACAGACAGGGAGGACGCCATCATGGCCGAATGGTTTGAAAAGCGCACCCTGGGAGCCCTGCTCGATGACGCCGTACGCCGGTACGGTCCCCGCGAGGCCCTCACCTTCGAGGGCCGCCGCTGGACCTTCCAGGAGTTCCAGGAAGACGTCGACCGCACCGCCCGCGCCCTCATCCACCTCGGTGTCCAGCCCGGCGACAAGGTGTCCCTCTGGATGCCCAACCGCCCCGAGTGGCTCCACATCTGCTTCGCCCTGACCAAGATCGGAGCCGTCCTCGTCCCCATAAACACCCGCTTCCGCACCAGCGATCTCGAGTACGTCGTCCGCCAGTCCGACACCTCCACCCTCATCATCCAGGGACGCTCCGGTCCAGTGGACTACCTCTCCATGGTCGAAGAGGCCTGCCCCGAAATTACCCAGGAAATTCCCGGCTCCCTCATCCTCTCCGCCTTCCCCGACCTCCGCCGCATCGTCGTCCTCGGCAATGACCAGCGCCCGGGTACCCACAGCTGGGACGATGTCATGGCCGCAGCGGATGAAATCTCGCCGGACGAGATGGAACGCCGCCACGCCGCCGTTGACCCCGACGACACCGTCCTCCTCATGTACACCTCCGGCACCACCGGCTTTCCCAAGGGTGTCATGCACAACCACAACATCCAGCGCACCCTCATCGACGGCGGCAACCGCATGGGCATGACCCCCCGCGACGTCATCCTCATGTACCTGCCCCTCTTCCACTGCTTCGGCCTCTACGAGGGCCCCATCATGTCCCTCGTCTCCGGGGCCCGCATGGTCCTCATGCCCCTGTTCGACGCTGGAGAGGCCCTCCGCCTGGTAGAAGAGGAACGCTGCACCGTTCTCAACGGATTCGACACCCACTTCTTCGACCTCATCAGCCATCCCCGCTGCGCCGCCACCGACAAGAGCAGCCTCCGCACCATCCTCTTCGCCGCCGGAATGGCCAGCAGCGAGCCCATCGCCCGCCGCGCCCAGGCGGAGCTCTCCCCCACCATCACCGCCTGGGGTATGACCGAGGTCGGCGTCGGCGGCACCCGCTCTTTCCTTGACTCCACCGAAGACGACCGCTGCGCCGCCTCCGGCCACCCCCTGCCCGGCTACGAGTTCAAGGTCATCGACCCCGACACCGGCGAGACCCAGCCTCCCGACACCCTCGGCGAGCTCTGCGTCCGCGGCTACGCCCTCATGCAGGGCTACTACAAGAAGCCCGATGAGACCGCCCAGGCCGTCGACGCCGACGGCTGGATGCACACCGGCGACGTCGCCGTTATGCGCGACGACGACCGCGTCCGCTTCTTCGGCCGCTACAAGGACATGCTCAAGGTCGGCGGTGAGAACGTCGACCCCATGGAGGTCGAGGCTTTCCTCATGGACCACCCCGCCGTCAACCGTGTCCAGGTCATCGGCGTCCCCGACCAGCGTCTCAGCGAAGTCCCCTGCGCCTGTGTCGTCACCGAGCCCGGCCGTCAGTTGACCGTCGAGGATGTCGATGCCTTCTGCCGCGGCAGGATGGCCAGCTTCAAGATCCCCCGCCACCTCATGCTCATGGAAGACTACCCCATGACCTCCAGCGGCAAGGTCCAGAAATACATTCTCCGCGAAATGGCCCAGCAACGCCTCAACATCCCCTGATCCAACAAGCTGGTGTCGTGCGGGATTTTGGTCCTGCCCACAGGGTGTCAGTTTCCTGGGGTTGTTTTTAAGGGAACGCCTCTGTTTGGATTGGCTCGTGAGGAAGGAATCCGTCGGGGCGGCATTGGAAGTGAGAGGTCGTAGCGGGCCAGGGTGGAAACGCCGTTCCCCCGACCTACATAGCGAAAAATAGGGTGATAATGGCAGCCATGATCGTCACCCAAGCCCCGCCCATGAGATGGGTCAGGGTGTTGATTCGAGAGTTCATCTCATTCAACCGGCTGTTCATCTCGTCCAGGCGGACTGACAGTTGCTCGAAAGCCCCTTCAAGCCGGCTGATTCGTTGTTCATGGGTAGCCATGGGTTCTGCTCCTGGAGCCGGTACCCTTGTTGATCGTATTATACTATGCGTTTAACAACTATGTCATGGTTCAACCCAACTCCCCGAACCCGGGTCAGGTTCCTTCGGGATACTCCCTGTGGCTCTCTACCCCAAATTGACGCCCCTTGCTCCCCGGTCTAAAATCCGGCCTACCATAAGTGCACTGGAGGTTGGGTCTCATGTACGATTTGATAGTTAAAGGCGGCACTGTGGTCGACCCGGCCCAGGGCCTCAACGGCCCCAACGACGTCGCCGTTCACGACGGGAAAATCGCTCTGGTCGCCCCCGACATTCCCGCCGCCGAGGCCCAGCGCGTCGTGGAGGTCAGGGGCAAGATCGTCACCCCCGGCCTCATCGACCTCCACACCCACGTCTACGACGGCGTAAACGGCAACGGCGTCAAGGCCGATCTCGGCGGAGTCCGCGCTGGCGTCACCACCATGGTCGACGCGGGAAGCTCCGGCTGCGACACCTTTGGAGGCTTCCCCAACCACATCATCCCCAACAACCACACCGAGGTCCTCCCCTTCCTCCACATCTGCCGCACCGGACTGGCCACCACCCCCGACATCTTCAGCCCCGCCAGCATCGACCTCGACAAGACCATCGCCACCGTCGAGGCCAACCAGGGCGTCATCCGCGGAATCAAGGCCCGCATGGTCTCCCCCGCCCTGGAAATCATGGGAATCGAAATGCCCAAGATGGCCAAGCGCGCCGCCGTCGAGTCCGGGGTCAAGCTAATGGTCCACATCGGCGACACCGAGCACCGCTACGACCCCGAAGTCATCCGTGAGCTCCTCCCCATCCTCGAGGAAGGGGACATCGTCACCCACCTCTTCACCGCAAACCCCGGCGGCGTCATCGGCTCCGACGGCAAGCTCGTCCCCGAGGCCTGCGAGGCCAATGACCGCGGCGTCTGGCTGGACACCGCCCACGGCCGGGGCAACTTCAGTTTCGACATCGGCGACCGCATCCTCGACCAGGGCCTCATCCCCCACTGCATCAGCACCGATCTCACCCTCCCCGGCCGCCAGAACACCGTCCACAGCATGACCGAGATGATGACCCGTTTCCTAGCAATGGGCTTCACCCTCGAGCAGATCGTCGAAATGTGCACAATCAACCCCGCCGAGGCACTCGGCGAAGACGAGCGTCTCGGATCCCTGGAGGTAGGCAAGCAGGCCGACATCTCCGTCCTGGACATCAGGGAAGGCGATTGGGTGGTCTACGACGTGCTGTTCGACTCCCGCCGCGTCGAGCGGGCCGTCGTCCCCGTCCTCGCCGTCAAGCGCGGCGAGGTCTTCGAGGCCGGCTGGGGCCCCCGCACCTGGGGCTGGGAACCCGACACCGCCCCACCCAACGGCGCCTAGCCCAGCGGAGCCACCCAGGGCGCTTTGGACAAGTTGCCCAAAATCGCGCCCGAAAGTGGCGACTCTCAGAGAGATGTTATGGGAACCTTCGAAGTCCCCCTACAGGTAGGGGACATGGCTGGTCAGCGGTTCGTTGAGATGAACGCTTTGGTGGACACCGGGTCAACCTACACCGTCGTCCCTGCCAATATTCTGGCAATGCTGGGTGTTGGTGTGCTGGAACGCAGGCCGTTTGAACTGGCCGACGAGACCATTGTGGAATTCGCTGTTGGCGAAGCGCGAGTGCGCCTGGATGGACGCGAACTCCCGGTGGTGGTGGTCTTCGCCGCAGAGGATGCCTCCCCCCTGGTGGGTGCCACCACCCTGGAGTTATTCAGCTTGGGGGTTGACCCGGTCTCCCAGCGGCTTGTGCCGGTTACCGGGTTGATGAAATGACCGGGGAAATGTAGGACGATTCAGGATAGTTGGAGTGCGTTCCCCCTCGCCCCTTCCCGGCTCACTCCCCGCTTAAACTCCCCGCCACAACCGGCACCCCGTCGCCCCCAGCACCAGCGGCAGCACTGTGTCCACCGCCGCCCAGATGACCCACGCCTGCTCGTTCCCTTCCAGGCTCACCCCCGCCAGCAGCGCGAACCAGTTGTGCAGGAACAGGATCGTCACCCCCGCCGTCGCGTAGAAGGCCACGTTGGCCTCCAGCGACCGCCGCGTAACCCCCGGACCGTCGTCTGCCGCATCCGCGTCCCGCTTGGCCAAGTAGTTGAAGACCAGCCCCAGTGCCAGCCCGGTCACCATCAGCACGTCCAGCACCTGCCAGACAGCCAAAACGTCGATGGCGTCTGACAGGAAGTTGTTGATGATGAAGAACACCGCCACCACCACCGCCACCACCACCAGGTAAACCCCGGCCAGCTTCTTCAACCCTTCCATTGCTCCTCCGTCGCCGCAAGAATCTCTCTACACCCGACAGGATACTATACCGCCGCCAACATCCTCACCTTTCCTCCCGTCATTTGTATGTTGCGAAAGCTGCGCAGGCGGGAATCAAGGCCCACGTCGTCTTTTCCCAACAGTATCGTGTTGACCGTTCATTGGTAGTTTGAACAAACTGACACTCATGCGATTGTCCTGAAGTTTCACTCAGGGCCCCTCAACCCACCACATCACCCGGTCAATCCAACCCATAAATGACGGGGGTTTGGGGGATGAATCCCCCAACGTACCCGGTCCCCCTGCGGTAATCCCGCCCGCACACCCCCGGACAAAAGCAACAGCGCCGCCTCAATCGAGGCGGCGCTTCTTGTTGGAATGCCTGGAGTGTGGTCTGGGCTATACGCTGAAGGAAGTCCCGCAGCCGCAACTCTTCTTGGCGTTGGGGTTGCTGAACACGAAACCCTTCCCGTTCAGCCCGTCGGAAAAGTCCAGTTCCGTCCCCACCAGGTAGATGTAGCTCTTCTTGTCCACCATCACCTTAACGCCGTACTGCTCCACGATCTTGTCCGTCTCCAACTCCTTGTCGGTGATGACCAGGTCGTAGGTAAGCCCGGAGCAGCCGCCGCCCTTCACTGCCACCCGCAGCCCCACGTTGTCGGTGATGCCGTCCTTCTCCGCGAAGTACCGTATCTTCTCCGCCGCCTTCTCGCTGATGGAAACGCCCAGTTCCACGCCATCCATGGTAATCGCCATAAATCCTCCGTGGTGGCTCGCTCTTTTCGTTCAGGAAACGCCGTATCAAGGCCAATTCTAAGGTTCCCATCCCAGGCCCGTCAAGGCGGCAACCCCTTGGCAGCAGGACGATTGCGAATTCCCTGTCCGTCCAATCGCAATTCCCGCTGCCCACTTTCCCGCCCAGGCGGGAATCCAGACCCCCGTAACACTCTTCCGGTTGGGACCTCCCCCCTCTTTCCCCGTTACCCCCGCGCGACAGATGCTGGCGTCAGGACAAGCCCGTCCCCGCGCAGGCGGGGGTTGCACTGCGGCAGCGGCGGAGTCGCAAAACGGGAACCCAGACCCCCGGTCGTCCCTTCCTGCTCCGCCCCGCCCCAAGCCAAGTGTTGACGGCCGCCAGTCCGGCGGTTTACATTACTACCTTAGATACATAGTTTCAATCACCCCTCGAAAGCTGACTGTCCCGACGTGACACTTCTGAATCAACATCTGCCCGCAGCTCCTCGGTCCCCGCACCGCTGTGACCGTGCCTTCGTCTTGTCATGCCCAATCGGCATCTCGACCCGGGCCGCCGTTCTCATAACCACCTCCCGTTCCGCGTACCTGTCCCTGTTCTAGTCTCCCTTTTTACGTCTGATGATACGTCATCTCATACCAGCGGCTCATAATGAGACAGTATATCGTTTCCTGCCGGATAGTGATACGCAGTATCTCCTTGCTCTCATTGTTGATACCAGGTTCCACTTACCCTACCCCATACTCGAAAGGAGTTAGCCCATGTCCCGCCCAATCCTCCTCGTTCTCACCTGCCTCTGCACCCTGACCCTGCTTCTCACCGTGGCCTGCGGCGATGAGCCGGCTGCCCAGCCTGCATCGCCTTCTGAGACTTCCGCCCCGGCCGCCCCGGCCGCGGCCCCCGCCTCCACCGGTGGCGCACCCGCCGCTGCTGCCAGCCAGGCCGCCCCGTCAGAACCGGCCTCCCCTCCGGCGGCTTCCTCCGCCTCTTCCAATGCCCCCGTTTCTCCCCCGGCCGCCGAGCCCGCCGAAATGCTGAATGTGGTCACCACCAGCAACATCATCGCGGACTGGGTCAGCACCGTCGGACAGGACCGGGTCGATGTCTTCCCCCTCCTGCCTCCCGACACCGACCCCCACACCTACCACCCCGGAGCCCAGGACGTGGCCAAGGTCGCCGATGCCGACGTGGTTATGACCGTCGGCCTCTCCCTCGAGGGTGGCTGGCTCCACGACCTGGTGGAAAACGCCGCCCGCGATGAGGAGAGCATCATCGCCCTCGGTGATTCCGTCGACCCCATCGACTTCGTGGAAATCTTCGAGGAACACGGCGAGGAAGAGGAAGTTGAGCTTCTCGGACGCCTCCTCGTCGGCGACGGCGAGACCGGTGCCCTCTCCGTCATCGACCTTGAACACGGCGACGTCGAGCAGAACGCCTTCGACCTCGGCAGCCGCGCCGGGCGCATCTACGCCACCAGGAGCGGCCGCTTTGCTATCGCGGTTTCCAGCGACGCCAATACCGCCCACGTCATCGATGGCGGCGTCTTCCTCGAAGCCCACGGCGATCACTTCGACATGGTCGAGGGCCCAACCCAGTCCCTCGACATAAACCTCGCCGGCGACCGCCCCGTCCACCTCTACGTAGGCGAGGAATGGTCCACCGTTTTCTACGATGGCTCCGGCGATGTGGTGCTAATCAACGAGCACGAACTGGAGGAAGAAGGTGCGTCCTACTCGCCTCCCATAATCAACGTGGGTCCCCAGCATGGGGCGGCTGTGCCCTTCCAGGGAGACCTTTTCGCCTTCTCAACCCCCCATCCCAACTACGCCTCCGACCCCGTGGAATACCGGCGGCCCATCGGCGCCCACATCCGGGATCTATCCGGCGCCGTGGTGTATAACGCCGCAAATGAATGCCCCGACCTCCACGGCGACGCCGGCAACGGCCACATGGCCGTCTTCGGCTGCACCGGCGGAGCGCTGGTCGTGGAGGCCCACGACGGCGAGTTCTCCGACGATTTCATCGCCGCTCCCGATGGCTCCCCCGAGGACTTCCGCCTGACCACCGTCTGGGGCAGCCCAGGCTCCGACCACTTCTACGCCCTCGGCTCCGCGGTGGGACTCTACATCGTCGAGCCCGAGGAAGGCGTCATGGAGCAAGTTGTCCCCGTCACCGGCGATCTCCGGCCCATCCAGGTCGCCTACAATGCCGCCGAAGAGGCCTTGATCGTCGTCATGAGCGACGGCGAAATCCGTATGTACGACACCCACGACGGAGACATCGTCGCCACCAACTCCGGCGCCCTCAACACCCCGGTGGAGACCGGGTTCTGGGCCCGCCCTCACATCGCCTTCGCCCCCGGCGCAATCTTCGTCACCGACTCTGTGGGCGGACAGGTCCTCCAGCTTGACGACCATGACCTGGACATAGTCGACGCCTGGGAAGTCGCCGGCAACCCCGTTAAGATCGCCTTCGTCGGCGTCCTCGGCGAGACCGAGGGCCACGCGGAGGCCGGCCACGGCCACATGGAAGAAGGAGGCCACGGCCACGGCGAGCTCGACCCCCACTTCTGGTTCGACCCCAGCCGGGTCCAGCAGGCGGTCAACAGCATCGCCGCTCACCTCTCCGGCGCTGACCCGGCCAACCAGTCCTTCTACCGGGAAAACGCCGCCGCCTACAACCGCCAACTGGAGGAGCTGGACGCTTGGATCCAGCAGGAAGTCGCCCAGATCCCCGAGGACCATCGCCTCCTGGTCACCTCCCACGACAGCTTCCAGTATTTCGCCGTCCGTTACGATTTTGAGGTCGTCGGCGCCATCTTCCCCATCAGCACCGAGAATGAGCCCACCGCCCAGGAGTTGGCCGAGCTCATCGAGACGATCGAGCACGAAGGCGCTCCCGCCGTCTTCGCCGAAAAGTCCCACAGCGACCGCCTCGCCCGCCGTATCTCCGAGGAGACCGGCGCCACTCTCATCGGCGGCCTCTACACCGGATCCCTGGGGGAGCCGGGCGGAGAGGCCGGCACCTATCTCGACTTCATGCGCTACAACGTCGTAACCATCGTGGAGGCTTTGGGTTAGACCATGATTGGCGAGCCCCCCAATCCATCGTTGGCCGCGGAAGCCCTCACCGTTGAGCGCGACGGGAACCTCGTCCTGGACAACGTTTCCTTCGCCGCTGGCCCCGGCTGCCTCATGGGAGTCGTGGGCCCCAACGGGGCCGGCAAGAGTACCCTCTTCAACGTGATAGTCTCCCTGCTCCCCGCCACCTCCGGCCGCGTCCTCGTCCACGGCAGGCCCATCGGCGAGGCCCGCGACCTCGTGGCCTACGTTCCCCAGTACGAGCGCGTCAACTGGCGCCTCCCCATGAGTTCCTGGGACGTGGTCATGCAGGGACGCACCCGCCGCATCGGCTGGTTCCGCCGCCCCGGCAGGGCGGACAAGGCCGCTACGGAGGATGCCCTGAACAAGGTGGGCATGTTGGACCGCCGTGACTCGCTGGTAACCGAGCTGTCCGGTGGACAGCGCCAGCGGGTCTTCGTGGCCCGCGCCCTCGCCCAGGGTGCTGACATCCTCCTGCTGGACGAAGCCTTCAGCGGAGTGGACATCGCCTCCCAGGAGTCCCTGGTCTCCGTGCTCATGGACCTCCGCGACGAGGGCCACACCATCCTCCTGTCCTCCCACGACATCAACCACCTGTCCCACTACTGCGACGAGTGCCTCTGCATCAACTGTCACGTCTGCGCCTGTGGGGCCCCCAACGACGTCCTGACCGCGGACTTGCTCACCGAGCTTTACGGCCCCTTCGGCGGGGTGCCTGGCCACGGCCACGGCCTGGCGGGAGACGAACTTGGACATCGTCACTGAGGCCGTCTTTGGCCCCTTCCAGTACGGCTTCATGGTCCGCGCCCTGATCGTATCGGTGCTGGTCGGAATCATGTGCCCGGTGGTCGGCGTCTACGTCGTCACTCGCGGTCTGGGATTCATGGGCGATGCCCTCGCCCACTCCGTCATGCCCGGGATGGTCGCCGCCTTCCTCATCGGCGTCAGTCCCTTCGCCGGCGCCATCCCCATGGCCATCATCGTAGCCCTCTGTATCGGATTCCTCGTCCGTCGCACCGGCATCGGCGAGGACACCTCCGTCGGCATCATCTTCGCCGGCCTCTTCGCCCTGGGCTTGGTGATGCTCAAGGCCATCGGAGGAATCTCCGTCAGCCTCGAGGACCTCCTCCTCGGCCAGGTCCTCGGCGTTTCCCGGTCCGACGTGCTGGTCACCGGCGGGCTGGCCTTGGCCGTGCTGGCGCTGGTCATCGGCCTGCACAAGGAGCTGGTGTTCTCCAGCTTCGACCCTGCCGGGGCCTCGGTCATCGGTCTCCCCACTGACAAGCTGGAATACCTGCTGCTCGCCATGCTCGCCGTTGTGGTCGTCCTGGCTCTTCAGGCCGTTGGCATCGTCCTCGTCATCTCCATGCTCATCACCCCCTCGGCCACCGCTCTGCTCCTGGTCAACAACTTCCCCCGCGCCATGCTTCTCAGCGTGGTGGTCGGAGTCATCTCCGCCATCGCCGGAATGTACATCTCCTTCTACTACAACCTCCCCTCCGGACCGGTCATGGCCCTCGTCGCCAGCGCCTGCTTCATCCTCGCCGTCGCCTGGAGGCAGCGCCCGCAGGCCCTCCGCCCCCGGGCCTTCACCACCTGACCATTCCAAGCCGCACCCGTGGGAAAGTTTGAAGTCCCGTGACACGGACGCTCTTGGCATTGGCGATAGGCCCTGCTCCTCGGGACAGGCTGTACTGGCCCTGCCTCCTCCAGCCCGTTGAGCGGCGCTGCGGCGGAGAAAGTGAAGGCCGAGTTGTCGGATCGCTCCTTCCGCCAGTTTGCCCCCGGACTGGACGGTGATCCCAGGAAGGCGGTGGTCCTGGACTTCTTCAGCCCGCTCACCCTCTGGGCCCAGTACGCCGAGGCTGACCGCGCCGTGAGCGAGTGGGAGATCGTCTCCGGCGATTACATGGTCAAAGGCGACCCCGAAGGCTCCCAGGTAACCCTCCGCTTGATCTCCCCGCAGACGTCCCAGACCTTCCCCACCCAATGTCAGGACTGCATCGAAACCGTGGGCGTCTCCATCTCCATCCGCAACGTCTTCAACCCCGACCGCATCGCCTTCCGGATCAACGACCCCGATGGCGTCCTCCCATCCCCCTTCCCCGTCTTCCAAAAATGGACCACCTTCTACGAAGACGAAATCCAGCACTAGCCGCTGGCCCCGCCCGTCAGTCCTGTGCACCGCGCCAACTCCCCATACAGGGGGTTTGGGGGATTCATCCCCCAACGCGCCCCGTAACCCAAATTGACTCCCCCCACCCCTCCGGGATACAGTCAAACTCCATGCTGAACCATCTGGAAACAACCTGACTTGGCCGTCCTCACTGCCCTACAGCCGCTTCTTGGCCTCGCCCTTCTCATCGGACTGGCTTGGGCCATCAGCGAGCGCCGCCGCTCCTTCCCCTGGCAGACCGTCGCCGCCGGACTCGCCCTCCAGCTTGCTCTCGCCCTCCTCCTCCTCAAGCTCCCCGGCTCTCAGTGGGCCTTCGCCTGGATAGCCTACGTCGTCGAAGCCCTCCTCCGCGCCACCCAGGCCGGCACCACCATGGTCTTCGGATTCCTCGGCGGCGGGCCCATCCCCTACGAGGAGACCGTCCCCGGTGGCTCCTTCGTCTTCGCCCTCCGCGTCCTGCCCCTCGTAATCCTCGTCAGCGCCCTGTCCGCCGTCCTCTACCACTACCGCATCCTACCCTGGGTGGTCCGAGCCTTCGCCTGGGTGCTGGGAAAGACCCTCCGCATCAGCGGAGCCTCCAGCTTCGCCCTCTCCGCCAACGTCTTTATCGGAATGGTCGAAGCCCCCCTGCTGGTCCGTCCCTACCTCGAGCGAATGACCCGCTCCGAGCTCTTCATCGTCATGACCGGAGGCATGGCCACCATCGCCGGAACCGTCTTCGCGGTCTACGCCACCTTCCTCAAGGACATCATCCCCGACGCTGCTGGACACCTCCTCACCGCCTCCATCATCAGCGCCCCCGCCGCCGTCGTCATCGCCGTCATCATGTCCCCTCCGTTGGGCGCCGAGGCCGACCAGGTGGTCGATCTTGGAGCCATGTACGAAAACGGCGTCGACGCCCTCACCCGCGGCACCATTGACGGCCTCCGCCTCCTCGCCTACATCATCGGTATGCTCATCGTCCTCGTCGCCCTCGTCGAGCTTGCCAACATCATCCTCGCGCTGTTCCCCGACGTATACGCCGCCCCTCTGACTGTCCAGCGCACCCTCGGATGGTGCCTCGCCCCTCTCGTCTGGACCCTCGGCGTCCCCTGGAACGAGGCCGTCACTGCCGGACAGCTCATGGGCACCAAGGTCGTCCTCAACGAGTTCGTCGCCTACCTCAACCTCGCCAGCCTGCCCGATGGGGCCCTGGGAGACCGCAGCAGACTCATCATGACCTACGCCATCTGCGGCTTCGCCAACTTCGCCAGCCTCGGCATCATGCTCGGAGGCATTGGCGCCCTCGTCCCCAGCCGCCGCCTCGAAATCGCCCAGCTTGGCCTCAAGTCCGTCCTCGCCGGCAACATCGCCACCATGATGACCGGCGCCCTCGCCGCCCTCCTCTACTGGTAACCCCCGCTGCCCTGTGAGGAATGGTGGCCGGCCCTCGCCTTTCCTCCGTCATCCCGCGCAGAGGCTGTCCCCGCGTAGGCGGGGGCGGGGACCCAGACCCCGGTCAACCCTTCCCCACCAGTGTCCTTTGCTCACTCCCAGGCCCCGCCCCGACACACCTTCTCACAGGGGGTTTGGGGGATGCATCCCCCAACGTAATCCCCCTGACCCCCGCAGGCTGGTAACATAAAACCCGCCAGCGCAACCCCAACCGGAGAAACAAAGTGCTCGATTTCAACCGCTACCAATGGATGAGCTTCGACTGCTACGGGACCATCGTCGACTGGGAAACCGGCATCTCCGACGCGGTGGCCGGGCTCTGCGCCCGCCACGGTCTCGGGAAAACCCCTCAGGAAATCCTGGCCCTTTTCGCCGATTCGGAGCCAGAAGTGCAAACGTCGGGAGAGTTCCTCGACTACCGCCGGGTCCTTCGTGACGTATTGGCGGTCATGGCCCGGCAGCTTGACATCCCCCTGTCCGGAAGTGAAGCTGACGCCCTGTCCAACTCCCTGCCCCGTTGGCCCGTCTTTCCCGACGCCGTCGCAGCCCTTCGGACGTTGCAGACCCGATACCGGCTCGCCATCATCTCCAACGTGGACGACGACCTTTTCCAGCAAACGCAGGACGCTTTGGGGATCAGTTTCGACGCCGTCGTAACCTCCCTTCAGGCCCGCAGCTACAAGCCCGACCTGTGCAACTTCCATCTGGCCCAGGAACGCATGGGCGTCGAAAGCGTAAATTGGCTCCACATCGGCGAGAGCCTCTACCACGACATCGGTCCGGCGAACCTGCTGGGACTCGACAGCGTATGGGTGAATCGCCCCGGCCGGGGCGGCGGAACGCGCCCCACCAATGCCGTTCCCTCCCTGGTGGTGCCCGGTCTCGCCGAGCTCGCCGCGATGGCAGTCCCGTCCTAAGCTGGACTTTGTACGTTCAAGCGGCGTAGGCGAGGGAATCGATAAGCCGGGAATGCAAATCGGGAACGGGTTTTTCCCGCTCGTCGTCTGACACCGACATTGAAAAACTCTCCGATGCCAACCACAGGCGACGTCGCACCAAGGCGCTGGCATCCACAAAGGTGGGCGTCGGCTTGGCGTACCGAACAGCAGTTCGCTGGATGATCGGGCGGCGTTCCTGCAATGCGTGAGCGGTCAAGGCAATTCAGGAAAACAAACCCATCAGGATGGGCGAAGTGCGGGCGATGGCGCGGTCAAACCACTGGCGCTTAGTCTCTACTCCCAGGTGAGCCCGCACCCCTTGGAATGTCACCTCCAGTTGCCAGCGCAGCACGAATCACTCCAAAATCTGCGCCGGAGCCACCTCCTCATTCGTGTAGAAGGGAGCCTGGGTGTCCAGTTCGCCCTTGGGTCTCGGATCAAGACCCAGCGGATGGCCACCGTAGGCTTGCCCCAGCGATACCAGACAGCCGTTTGAGAAGCAAGTTCCAAGGTTCTGGTGGTCCCCGTCGTACCAGGTCACTGGCGAGGGGACCCACGAAAGATCAGGTAGGTCGAGGAGTTGTTTCAGCGCGGGCCCTTCACCCGGGACTCGGCCACTGCCTTCTTCACCCTTGTCTCCGCTAGCTAAGAGCGGGGATCCGTCATCCTGACCTCCAACAAGGGCTTCGGTGAGTGGGGCGAACTCCTGGGAAACATCGTCATCGCGTCGGCTATTCTGGGCCGGCTGCTGCACCACAGCCAGGTCCTGAACATCCGGGGAAAAGGCTACAGGCTCAGGGAGAAACGGCAGGCGGATCTATTTCCTGTTCAGCAACACCTTCAATGCACACAGGAAACCGTGCTCATGACCCCAGTAACGGACGGAATCGCAGCGCAATAAGCAACGGACATTTTCCCAGGGCAACTGAAAGGAGGTGGGTCAATTTTAGGTTGGCGAAATTTAGCGCCAACGACAAGTGGGTCAATTTTAAGTTGGCGTTGGTCCCTTCGATGCATCCGTGGTCGCGCCATCACCTCACCTCCCTATTCCTTCCTTCTTCTGGCTAACCCTGACTCATCCCATTACCAACACATGCCGGGAATACCGTCAGTGGCTGGGCCTCGGCGAACACCCTGACCTTGGGGCAGGTGAAGACGGAGGAGAAATCAAACGAGATCACGGCCATTCCCCAGCTACTGGAATTGCTGGAACTGAGCAGGTGCCCCATGCCTACGCCACCACTATCAACAAGGAGCATGGGCGGATTGAAAGGCGGGAGTGCTGGGCGATCAGAGACCCGGTCTGCCTGGAGTATCTGAGCACCGGCAAGGACTGGACGGGACTGGGGTCAGTGGCCAAGGTAACCTGCTGCCGTGAGACGGACACAGGGGTTGCGGTGCACTCCCGGTATCGCATCAGCAGCTTGGCAGGTTCGGTTGAGCAGTGTCTGAGGGCAGCGTGGGCCCACTGGAGCATCGAAAACTCGCTGCACGGGAGCCTGGATATAACGTGTCGGGAGGACCAGAGCCGGATGCGCCTGGACCACAGGCCCCAGAACATGGCAACCCTGAGGTAGATAGCCCACAACCTGCTGAAGCGGGAAGCCAGCCTGAAAGTAGGCATCTAGGGCAAACGTCCGCAGGCCGGCTGGAGGGACGATTACCTCCTCAGAGTCCTGCTCAGTTAAAACGCGATTGCCCTGGGGGTAGGCCATTCCCGGTAGCTTTTCGGAAGAGTTGCGGCTATCATACGGCTAACCAAGGGTAGCCTAACGGAAAATCCAACGGCTTAGTGCCGAAAGGAGGATGCACCAATGGCGAAGGATTATACGATTTACGTAGGGAGCGTCGGCGGCGGGCTGTCCTTCAGCCCGGACGGCGGCGAGACCTGGAACCGGGTGCGGGACCCCCTGCCCTCGGAGTGCAACGTCCGCGCGCTGACGGTCTATCCCAACGACCCCTATCGGGTCATCGTAGGGTCGGACATGGGCCTGTTCCGAACCAACGACAACGGCGGAAGCTGGGAGCACATGGAATCTCCCCTGGACGACAATATCCAGACCTGGTCGGTCACCGTCGACGCGGATGACAGCGACACCATCTTCGTGGGGGCAAGGCCCGACGCCTACCGCTCCAGGAACGGCGGCAAGACCTGGGACCATCTGGACATAGGAGTGACGATCCCCTGCCCGGTTGGCATTCCCCGCACCACCAACATGATTGTCGATCCGCGGGACCACCGCACCATCTGGGCGGGCATCGAGGTGGACGGGGTGTACAAGAGCCTGGACGGAGGCGACAACTGGGTCCATCTGCCCGACTTGGGTCCCGATCCCTTCCACGGCGACGTTCACGGCATGGCCATCAAGCCGGGACGGGAGACCTCGGTATACGTGACCAGCCCCTTCGGCATCGCCACCAGCACCGACGAGGGGGAAAGCTGGGACTATCACGAATTCCCCAAGTTCCATGAAGGCGACGCCCGCTCCTACTGCCGGGGAGTGGCGCTGAAA
Source organism: uncultured Dehalococcoidia bacterium (assembly GCA_951812535.1). Lineage (GTDB taxonomy): Bacteria > Chloroflexota > Dehalococcoidia > Lucifugimonadales > UBA3495 > CATOSK01. Next base: position 149,248 of record CATOSK010000007.1, read on the forward strand.
GCCGACGACCCGGACACCATGTTCGTCGGCAATGGCGACTTCATTCCAGGCGTCACCGGAGCGATCCGTCGCAGCAAGGACGGGGGCCGGAACTGGGACTCCGCGCCGCTGCCGGTGGAGCCCAACTCGGTGGTGTACTGGTTCGGGACCCACGCCGAGCGGCCCAACGTCATAGCGGCGGCCAGCCTCTACGGGTACGTGTACCTGAGCGAGGACGGCGGCGAGTCCTGGAGCAAGCTGAAGAAGGAGTTCGGCGAGGTCCGCACCGTTGCGGTGACCCCCAACTAGCTTTCGGGTTTCCGCGGCCAACCAACCAGTCGAATTGCGGTGGCGGGGTGATTTCCCCGCCACCGTTCCTAATGCCGCAGCCATTTTCCGGTGGATGTATCCGGTGGATGTATAATGGGTGCGGAGGACGGAACCGAATGACATCTGAACTTCCGCCACCCGGTTCCAACGATGTGGAGTCCCACACCGCGATGAGCCGCCGGTTCATTGACCACTCTAGGGATGAGCTGGAGAAAGGGGATCGGCTGCAGGCGTCGGAGAAGCTGTGGGGCGCGGTTGCCCACGCGCTCAAGGCAGTGGCAATCCAGCGAGGTTGGGAGCATGACAAGCATCGCAGAATTCACGACGTTGCAATCCAGCTTGGCAAGGAGTTTGGTCGGCCCGACTTCGAGGACAGAATCATCGTGGCCAACTGGCTCCATGAGAACTTCTACGAAAACGTGGAAGAGGAAGACAGTATCAGGCGGGCGATAGACGGGGCGGAAAACTTCATTGCCGACTTGGACGTGGTCCGCGCTTCCGCGCCGAGGCCCTTCACCATTGCCAACGAATCGGACCGGAACCGGGTGGCGCACCTCCTTGGGCTGCGGCGGAGCGAGCGGCCCGACATCGGCACTCACTCCAAGAGCGGATTTAGCAAGACCCACGAAAACCATGAAGAGGAGTCGTAACTGTGAAGCTCGTGTTTTTTGACGATTTCAAGCTGGGCGCGGTCAAGGGGGACAACGTGGTGGACCTGTCCGGCGCCGTCGGCGATATCCCCCACACGTCGCCCCAAGACCTGCTCAACCACCTGATTGAAGACTTCGACCAGCACCGGGGCGCCTTGGAAGCGGTGATTGCCGAGCAGCCGGGAACGCCCATAGCGTCCTTGAGATTGTGTTCGCCGGTGCCGAAGCCCAACAACATCGTGGCGATGGCGGTGAACTACATGGAGGATGGCACCCGGGACGAACCGGCGCCGATCAACGCCTTCCACAAGGCGGGAACCGCGGTCATCGGCAGCGGCGACACTATGGTGCTGCCCGACGTTCCGGCCACTATATTCGAGGGGGAGGCCGAGATGGCCTTCGTCATTGGCAAGACGGCCGACAACGTCAAGGCCGAAGACGCCTACGACCACATCTTCGGGTACCTGAACTTCATCGACGGTTCAGCCCGCGGATTGCCGCCGGCGGGCAACACCTTCTTCCAGATGAAGTCCCGGGACACCTTCGCTCCCATGGGGCCGTACCTGGTGACTGCGGACGAAGTAGCTAACCCAATGAACCTGCAGGTGCAGCTTACGGTCAATGGGGACCTGAAGCAGAACTTCAATACCAACGACATGGCCCACGACATTGCCCGCTGCGTGGAATGGGCGTCATCCATCCACACCCTGCATCCCGGGGACGTGGTCGCCACCGGCACCAACCACCGGGGCCTGAGCGCCTTCCAGGACGGCGACGAGATTACGCTGGCCGTCGAGGGCCTGGGCACCCTGTCCTTCAACGTCCGCGACGACCTGAAGCGGACGTGGGGACGGGATACCCGGCTGGACCGGATGGAGGCCGGCCTGGAAGGGACCACTCCTCAACTGACCGGCAAGTACGCCTAGACCCTCCCTGAAGCAATGCCTTCCTCCACCGCCGGGGTGATAACCGCCACCTGGCGGGACATAGTCATCCTGACATGTGAAGCAGACCCCGGGGCACTGCCGATGCCGCTGCCCTGGGGTGTTTATTTGGACCTGTGGCAGGGCAAGTGCCTGGTGAGCGTCGTCGGACTGAGATTCCTGGACACCCGGGTTCTGGGAGTACATCTTCCGGTGTGCGGCAGCTACCCGGAGATCAACCTCCGGTTCTATGTCCGGAGAGAAGTGGAGGGGGCAACCCGCCGGGGAGTGGTCTTTATCCGCCAGTTGGTGCCCTACCGGCTGACCGCCCTGGCAGCGCGCATGGTTTACCGCGAACGGTTCCGCAGGGCGCCGGTAACCCATTCCCGCGAGGCTGAGCCGCCCAGGGCCGAATACGCCTGGAACGACGGAAAAAACAGCGAGGGAAACTTCGCCGTCTGGGAGCTGCAGCCACCTGCCCTGCCGGAGCCAGGTTCTCTTGAAGAGTTCATCACCTGCCGTTACTGGGGATACAGCATACGTCCAGGGGGGACGGCACTGGAATACCGGGTCTCCCGCCCCGAGTGGGAAATCCAACGGGCCGGACAGGCTGACCTGGCCGTGAGGGACAGCGGAGTGGTGGGGAGGGTCTTGTCACCATCGCTGCGGGAGGGGCCGGTATCCGCCCTCTATGCTCAAGGGTCGGAAGCGGGAATACACCGGAGGGTCAGGGTGAGGTGATGAAGGCAAAATACCGGGGCGGATCGGCGGATCTGACGAGTCCGGCTCGTTGTATTGGGTTATTCGGCTGTCAACAGCCCTTCCACCTCGCGGACAAGGGTGGGAAGGCTGGTTTCCACCACGTTCCAGACCAGTCGGTTGTCCACATCGGCATAGCCGTGAATCAGGATGTTTCGGAAGGATATGATCCGACGGTAGGCAGTGAATTGCTCCGCCGTCTCCAGATCGCCCGCAGCCAGGCGGGACATGGCCTCTCCAATTATTTCGAACTCCCTTTCCACCGCTGCCTGGAGTAGTTCATCGAACTCGTAAACCGAATAGTTCTTGCCGTGGGTGAACCTTACAATCAACAACGCGGCCCGGTGGATGTCGTGAAGATATTTCCTGGTTTCAGGCCTCATAGACCAATTCCCTGGTTGCCTGAACCGACTCCAGGAAATATGGGTTGGTTATAGCGGAGGCAACAACCAGATCCACGGGTTTGCCGAACAGCTTCTCCAAGGCATGCAGCAATCCAAAATAGTTGTCTGCGTAGGCCTGGAGCGCCACGGGTAGGAACTCTACGAGGAAGTCGTAGTCGTTGACTTTGGCCTCTTCTTCCTGCCGGACAGCGGAACCAAAGACATCCAGGCGGTAAACGCCGAACTCCCGGCAAAGGTCATCCAGTTCCCCTCGGATGCTATCAATGGCAGCGATCACAACGCCTCCCCGCAAACCGCCGGGTCTAATGCCCAGCCGCGCAGTTGATCACCAGCATCCGGTCTAGCTGGGCCAGGTCCTTTTCCACGCTGACCTCGGCGCTTGGGAAGAGCTGGCCGGCCCTTTCGGTCACCGGCGCCACCTGTTCGGGGTCCATTTCCAGCAGGATAATGCCCTGCTCCTTCAGCTTGCCGTCGGCGGCCTGTTCCAGCAGGCGCATCATCAGGTCCAACCCCTCGGGGCCTCCGTCCAGGGCGGCGGCCGGCTCCCACTGGATTTCAGGCTGGAGGGTGGGGATGCGGGCGGTGGGCAGGTAGGGCAGGTTGGCAACAACAAGGTCCACCGGCTCAGGGAGGGGTTCCAGGAGATCGCCCTTCAGGAGAGTTACCCGGTCAGAGACGTTGTGGGAGCGGATGTTGTAGTTGGCAACGTCCAGCACCGGGTCGAAGTTGTCAATGGCGTAGATGCGGGCCATAGCCAGGTGGATGGCCAGGTTGACCGCAACCGCTCCAGTGCCGGTGCCAACGTCGGCTATGACCAGTTCCGGCGTCTCCATTCCCATCAGCGCCATAAACAGGGCGTGTTCCACCAGCGATTCGGTCTCGGGGCGGGGGATGAGAACGTCGCCGTTCACCAGCAGGTTCACGCCGTAGAACTCCTTGTATCCCAGGATGTAGGCCAAGGGCTCGCGGGTTAGCCTGCGGTCAACAATCTGGGCAAGGGCTTGCTCCTGCTGGGCTGGGACCTCGGCTTCCTGCTCGGAGAACAGAGCGGCACGGGGGAACCGCATCACATTCATCACCATGACCTCGGCTTCCAGCCGGGCGTCGGGGATGCCAGATGCTTCAAGAGTGCGGTGGGTCTGCTGGAGGACGTTGCGGAGGGACGGCATGACCGGGACTAGGCGACGCCCTCCCCGAGGAGTGCTTCCTGCTCGTGGGAGACCAGGGCATCGATGACGTCGTTCAGTTCGCCGTCCATGACCCGCTGGACGGGGTGGAAGCTGGACGAGATGCGGTGGTCGGTGATGCGGTCCTGGGGATAGTTGTAGGTGCGGATTTTCTCCGACCGGTCGGCGCTGCCCACCTGGGACTTGCGGTTGCTGCTGATCTCCGCGTCGTGGCGTTCCTGCTCGGCCTCGAAGAGGCGGGCCCGCAGCATGGCCATGGCCTTCTGCTTGTTCTTGTGCTGGGAGCGCTCGTCCTGGCAGACGACCACCACCCCGGTGGGCTCATGGACGATGCGGACGGCGGTAGCGACCTTGTTGACGTTCTGTCCGCCATGTCCGCCGGCATGGAAGATGTCGATGCGCAGCTCGTCAGGGTTCACCTTGACTTCGACTTCGTCGGCTTCGGGGAGCACAGCCACGGTGGCGGTGGAGGTGTGAATCCGGCCCTGGGCCTCGGTGTCCGGCACGCGCTGGACGCGATGGACCCCCCGCTCGTACTTGAGGCGGCTGAAAGCACCCTTGCCCTGGATTTCGAAGACAATCTTGTTGAACCCGCCCAGGTCAGATGGATTGGCGTCCATGACCTCGACGTTCCAGTTCTGGAGTTGAGCGTAGCGGGAGTAGAGGCGGTACAGGTCGGCGGCGAAGAGGCTGGCCTCTTGTCCGCCGGCGCCGGAACGAATCTCAACGATGACGTCCCGCGCGTCGTTGGGGTCCTTGGGAAGCAGGGCGATGCGAAGCGACTGGGCCAGATCGCCGATGGCGGCGTCAACCGACTCCATCTCCTCGCGGGCCATGGCGACCAATTCCGGGTCACCGCCCTCTTCCACCAGTGCTTTCAGGTCCTTCTGTTCGACGGTCAAGTCCTCGTAACGGCGGGCGATTGCCACGAGGTCATCCAGAGAAGCCCGCTCCTTGGCCAACTCCTGGATCCGCTCGAAGTTGACGGCGACTTCGGGTCGGCCCATCTCGGATTCGATTTCTTCGTACCGGTGGACGATGGGTATCAGCTTGTCGAAGATGGAACTCATATCTGTTGCTGCGGCTTGTGGTCCTGAAATGTAGGGAAAGTGCAGATAACGTACTCAGTTGCTAGTGTATCCCAATCCCGCTCACTCAACAATAGCGGCTGAGCCAACGTGAACGCCGGTCACGGCTTGGTCCCATGGTGGACGGCGACGGTGCCGAACCCGAGAGGGACGTAGGCTACATCCACCAGACCGGCCTGGCGGAAAAGCTCGGCGAGACGGCCGGCCTGGAGGAAATAGTCCACCGACTGGGGAAGATAGGTGTAGGCGGCGCGGTCCCCAGCCACCAACTGGCCCATAAGGGGGACCAAGCGGTGGAAGTAAAGGCGGAAGAGCCTGGCCTTCAATCCCCGGTCCATCGGGGTGAGTTCCAGGGTGGTCACCAACCCCCCCGGACGCACAACCCTGACCATTTCGCGGATGGCTGCGGACAGGTCGGGCATGTTGCGCAGGCTGAATCCGGCGGTGGCGCAGGCGAAGGTGTTGTCCGGAAAGGGGAGAGCCAACGCGTCGCCGGCCAGGAGGGTTACCCGGTCCTGGAGTCCACGTTTCCGCGTCTTGTGCAGGCCGACGGACAGCATCTCGGGAAGCAGGTCCACTCCGACGGCGCGGGTGATTCCGCGATGGGCGGCAAGGGCGAAGGCGAGGTCGCCGGTCCCGGTGGCAATATCGAGGGCGGGACCCTCAAGGCCGGCCGCGGCCAGGGCGGCGGTCCGGCGTTTCCACCGATGGTGCATCCCGCCGGTCATGAGGGTGTTCATCAGATCGTACCGGGGGGAGATCCGGGAAAACAGGTCGGCAACGTAACGCTGCCTGGCTTCACCCCTTAGCTGGGCCATGGCACTAACCGGAAAGCCGGGGTTCAGTCCTGACTGCGTTCGTTGTAGCGCAAGTCATCGGACAGTTCGTCGTTGACGCTGAGGGACACCAGTATCTTCTCGACGAAGTACCGGACCATGTCATCAACGGAAGCGGGCTGGAGGTAGAAAGCGGGCGCGGGGGGGAGGATGGTGACGCCCATGCGGGAAAGGGCGAGCATGTTTTCCAGGTGGATACTGTGAACGGGCGTTTCCCGGGGCACCAGCACCAGCGGGCGTTTTTCCTTGAGGCACACATCGGCGGCGCGGAGAAGGAGATTGTTGGATATGCCGTGGGCCAGGGACGCCAGGCTGTTCATGCTGCACGGCACGACGGCCATCCCTGCGGTAGAGAAAGTGCCGCTGGCGATGGGAGCGCGCAGATCGCTGACCGGGTAGCTGGTGAAGAAGGGGTGCTCCATCCACTCGGCCAAGGCGGTGTTGAAGGACTCTCCCAGCTCGTCCTGCCACACCAGCTTGCCCCCGTTGGAGCAGACGCAGATGGTCGGGACCTCTCGCCTGAGCAACTCGTCCACCGTCCTGCGGGCCAGAACGGCGCCGCTGGCCCCGGTGATTCCGACGACAACTGGTTTGTCCACGGTGGGCATGGGATGGATGCTCCGGTGAAGAGCTTAGGGCTTCCTGCCCGACAAACAAACGCCCCGACGCTTGACGCGGCCGGGGCGCAGGCTTTGGTCGGAGGACGGTTAGTCCAGTACCAACTCCTTGTTGACACGCTCGGGCGCGCTCATCAGGGCCAGACCTTCCTCGGGGCCGGTGTTGTTGCAGAAGAACTCGATCCGGTTGCCGTCGGGGTCGAAGAAGTAGATGCTGGAGGTCATGCCGTGGTCGGTGTTCCGGTCCAGCGTGACATCCTGGTCCCTTAGGTTGCTGTAGACCTCTTTCAGGGCGTCCAGGTCCTCGACCTGAACGGCGAAGTGGTTGAGGCCGAGCTGTCCCTCGGTGACGGGGAGGGCGTTCTCGGGAGCCTGGAACAGGGCCAGGTCGTGGTGGATCTTGCCGCAGGTGAGGAAGGTGCCGGTGGGGCGGGACAGGGAAATTTCGAATCCCAGGACTTCGGTGTAGAACTTGGTGGAAGCCTCGATATCCTTTACGTTCAAGACCAGGTGACCAACGCGCTTGGGTTTCGCCATTGGGTTCCTCCTTAAAGGTCGCCGCGCCGCCGGCAAATAGCAGACAACGCCCTGGGCGGCGGGCCGTTTGTTGGAGTATACGCCGGGTTAAATGGGTTGCCAAGAGGGTCCCCCAGCCGGCAGTCGCGGTCGCTCTTGGCGCCAGGGTCAGGTCGTTGACACTCCATCAGGCCAAGAATACACTCGGTTCAGGGAGTATACGATCCGGTCCTGTCTCGGGGTAAGGCCGGATTTCCTGGGGGGTGAGGTATGCCCATTACCGACGTAGAGGTGGTCCGAAGCTGCCGGGTGTGTGGCTCGGAAATCGAGACGATAAAGGTCAAGAAGGACAACATGCGCCTGTTCTCGGATGAGCTGGTTTGGTGCGAGACCTGCGGGGAGGAACGGCCCGAGAACCGGGACATAGCTGGCCGCAGGGAGTCGGTCGAAAGGGAACAGGCCAGCTATCCCCAATTGCGTCCCGCAAGATAGGGCGGCGCCCAGCCTTCCCCGTCCTCAACGGAAGATGACGCAGAGCCACCGCAACGACTACGGGATTGATGCCTTCGGCCGGTTGGCTGCTCTGCCGGAAGCGGAGATCGACCTGGCCCGCGCCGCCTTTCATATCGCCGGCGCCGAGTACCCCGACCTGGACCTGGAGGAGCAGTTGGGCCTGCTGGACTCGCTGGCTGCCGCGGCGGCTCGCCGCATCGGGGATGCCGCCGAGCCCCTCACCGCCGTAAACCGCCTCAGCGAGTACCTGTTCGACGAGGTGGGGTTCTACGGGAACGAACAGGACTACTACAATCCCCGCAACAGCTTCTTCAACGACGTCCTGTCGCGGCGGATGGGGATTCCCATCGCCCTGTCCCTGGTGTGCATCGCAGTGGGCGAACGGTGCGGAGTGCCCCTGGTGGCCATCGGGCTGCCCGGCCACCTGGTGATCCGCCACCGGAGTGTAGAAGACTGGTTCATTGATCCCTTCCACGGCGGCATCCTGCTGTCCCGACAGGAATGTGAAGAGCGGCTGCAACAGATGTCCCAGGGGACGGTGTCCTGGGACCCGTCCTTCCTGACACCCATCGGGAACCGGGAGTTCATAGCCCGGATGCTTAGGAACCTGAAAGCCATCTATCTGGGAGAGCCGGATTACCAGCGGGGGTTGGCGGTGATGGACCGGCTGATCCTGATCCAGCCCGAAGCGCGGCGGGAGTTGCGGGATCGGGGCCTGCTGCACTACCAGATGCGCAACTTCCAGAGCGCCCTGGAAGACCTGCAGGACTACTGCGAAACGACGGAAAACCTGCAGGACATTCCCGGCGTTCAAAGGCTGATGGCCCGGATACAGCGGGAAATCGGGCGGTAACCCCTGCTACAATCTCAGGAACCCAGCTTCCGCCCTGTAACCCTTTTCCCAAACCACTCAATCCAAGAGGTCTGCCATGCGTCTGGAAAGAAAGGTGGCCATCATCAGCGGCGGCGCGCGGGGAGTGCGCAGCGGCGTCCCGGGGATGGGAGCGGTGGAAGCGAGGATGTTCGCCCAGGAGGGAGCCAAAGTCGTCATCGGGGATATCCTCGAGGACGAGGGGCAGGACTTGGCACAGCAGATCCGTGACGCCGGCGGCGAAGCCATCTTCGTACTCCTGGATGTAACGGTGGAGGAACAGTGGGAGACCGCCGTCGCGGCTGCGGTGGAAAACTTCGGTACGGTGAATGTCCTGGTCAACAACGCCGGAGTCAGCGGCCGGGGCCGGGTGGAAGAAGTCTCCGCCGAAGAATGGGACCGGGTGATGGACATCAACGCCAAGGGAGTCTTCCTGGGAACGAGGGCGGTGATTCCAGCCATGCGTCAAGCGGGAGGCGGGTCCATCATAAACATCTCCTCCCAGCTGGGATTGGTTGGCACGGACAACAGCAGCCCTCAGTACCAGGCGTCCAAGGGCGCGGTGCGGCTGCTGACCAAGGCCACAGCCATCCAATGCGCCCGGGACGGCATCCGCTGCAACTCGGTTCACCCCGGCCCTATCGCAACCCCCATGACGGAGGAGGGCCGGGGTGACGAGGAACGGGTCCGGCTGCTGGTCTCCAGGACTCCGCTCGGGAGGTATGGTCGCCCCGAGGAAGTGGCCTACGGGGTGTTGTTCCTGGCGTCAGATGAATCGTCCTTCATGACCGGCAGCGAGCTGGTGATCGACGGCGGGTGGACGGCCCAGTAATCAGGCGGGCGGCGCCATCGGCCACACCAACCTTGAAGGGGGTACGGGATAATGGGAATTTTGACCGGCGACATGAAGCGGGTGATCCGGCAGCAGCGGATCGGTTTCGTGGCGACCGTGTGCCCCGACGGCACTCCCAACCTTTCTCCCAAGGGGACGGCGGCGGTGTGGGACGACGACCACCTGGTCTTTGCCGACCTGGCATCGCCGGGCACAATGGCCAACCTGCGGGCCAACCCGGCTCTGAAACTCAACCTGGTGGACCTTTTTTCGCGGAAGGGATACCGCTTCAAGGGGACGGCGCTCATCATTGAACCTGTACAGGACAAAGAGCTGTTCGACGAGATACGCCGCGCCTTCGAGACCGGCTCCCGGGGACTCCACCAGGTCCAGCTTGCCTCCAGCGCCTGCGCCTTTGTGTTGGTCAACGTGGAACGGGCGCTGCCGCTGGTCTCTCCCGCCTACGTATCCGGCAAGACGGAGGGTGAGACCCGGGAAGACTGGGCCCGGTACTGGGCATTGGTCCACGAAGACCGTATGGAAGAACTGGCGGTGGGGGAGTAGGGCCGCTCCCACTTGTGGTTACAGTAGCCGTCCTTGACAGCGGGCAAGAAGGGTCAATAGTATAGGAATGTCCCCGCTGGGGATTAGTCTAGCGGTAGGACGCCTGACTCTGGATCAGGTAGCCCCAGTTCGAATCTGGGATCCCCAGCCATCATGCACTGCAGCCGGAACTCCTTCCCCGCCCCTTCGGATTACCTTCCTCCCACCCCTTGTGGCATTTCCGGTCTTCTACCGTTCCGTGATGATGTCGCCGGTTTCCAGCCTGGTATCCTCTGCTTGCTGCTCAACGCAGTCGCTCCTCCAACAGGCCCCAACCGGGTTTCCACAACCCGTTTCTGCCGTTTCCCGTGCATCTGAAACGCCCAGGAAACCGTACTAAAGTGTTGCAACCATACGGGCAAGGCTGTGGGGTCATGGAAAGAGCCAATAGGAGCGGAGTCCTGGGCATTATTGGAGCGTTGACGGCCGGATTCGTGCTGATATCGTCCATGGCCTGCTTGGGCATGAACGAACCAACCGTCGCCGTAGAAAACCCTCCAGCGGCTTCCCCGACTCAAGCCGAGGCGCCCGCGCCGGCTCCTGGCAATACAGTTGAGCCCGCACCGGCGGATTCGCCGGAGGAGGCCGGCAGGGCGGCCGCCACTCCCGTTCCTTCAACCGCGACGCCCGACCCTACGGAAGCGCAGTGGCCCACCCCCGTCACGGAGTACAGCTCCACCGGAAACATGTGGCTGTTTTTCTCCGGGGAAGGTTACAACCCCGACGACACCTACGAGGCCATCACGCTCGCCACCGTCAACGAGGACAAGTCGATGGTGCCGGTGATGATCGAGATGCTGCGGTTCTTCTGGGACGAGGACCTCTTGATCGAGACCAGTGCGGCCATCTCCCTGATAACGGGCGAGGAGTTCGGCGGCGTGGTCGGCGACTGGAGCCAGTGGATGGAGTGGCTGGGCAGGAACGCCGGCGAGTACCAGCCCCCCAAGGGGTATGTGGCCTGGAAGAGCACCCTCATGGGCCTCATCGACCCCAGGTTCGGGGAGTTCCTCCTCCCGGCGGAGAATGGCTCCCGGATAAACGTGGCCGAGATCGCGTGGGGAGGCGTCATCCCCGACGGGATTCCGGACCTTCAGAACGCCCCGGTAGTCGGGGCCGACGGGCAGGACTACCTGCTGCCCGGCGACCGGGTCTTCGGCGTGTCCATCAACGGTGAGCACCGGGCCTACCCCCTCCGCATCGTGAACGCCCACGAGATGGCCAATGACGTTCTGGGAGGCGAACCCATCGCCCTGGCCTATTGAACCCTCTGCGGCACCGGAATCGTGTATTCCGCCAGGATCAACGGGGAGCCAACCACCTTCGGCACGTCCGGGATGCTGTACCGAAGCAACAAGGTGATGTACGACCGGCTGACCAACTCCCTCTGGAACCAGCTCACCAGTGAACCTGTCATCGGGCCGTTGTGGGACTCGGGGATAAAGCTGGACTTCTTTCCCGTAATGCTTACCACCTGGGAGGAATGGCTGGAGCTTCATCCCGACACCACCGTCCTCAAGCAGGACACGGGAATCTACGAGGCCGATTTCTATGTGCCGGAGGACAGCCCGAACGCGATCTATTACAACTATTTCACCGTGCCGGAGACGATGTTTCCCGTGCCGGACCGGAGCGACCAACTGGAGACCAAGGACGTGGTGCTGGGTGTCCAGCTGAACGGCAGCTACAAGGCGTATCCCTCTGCGTTGCTGCGGGAGCGCCGGGTGGTCAATGACGTGGTGGGTGGCGGGGAAATAGTGGTATTGGGATCGGCCGGAAGCCAGGGGGCGAGGGCCTACTACCGGAACGGCCTGTCGTTCCAACTGTTGCCCGGGGACGACGGCGGTGACTCCGGCATCCCACCGGCAATTGCCGACGCGGATGGGGGAACGTGGCGGGTAACCGAGGAGTTCCTGGTCAACACTTTGGATGAGTCGGAGACGTTGGCGCGGATACCCACCCACATGTCCTTCTGGTTCGGATGGTTCCAGTTCCACCCGGACACGGAACTGTACCCCGGCCCCTGACCGAGCTGCGGCGCTGCGCCGGTTCCTGGATACGTCAAGGGAATGCCCGATGTCTGGTTGCCCCGCCGCATTGACATCGCCCGGTGGTGGCTGCACAAGTATCCGGCGCGGTGAGCCGGCCGGTCGTCCGGCGAGGGAATAGCCCGGGGCTATTCTTCCACTGCCCGGGCGGCGGAAAGGAAATCAGCGTCGGCGAAATCCGCAAACCGGTCGGGGAGGAACTCGCTCATGTCGGACACGACCTGGGTTGAACCACGGCAGATGTAATCGGCGATGATGCGGCCGGTAACCGGTCCCAGGTGGATGCCCTTGGTGGTGTGCCCGGTTGCCAGCAGCACGCCTTCCCGTCCCGGCACCGGGCCGATAATCGGTTTGCTGTCGGGACTCAGGGGACGGGACCCGGCCAGTTGCTGCACCAGCTCGGCCCGCTCCAGGTCGGGAAAGACGTCTATGGCCCGCTGCATGATTTCCAGCCGCGCCGATTCGGTGGGCTGGCGGTCGAACTCCTCGCCCCAGAAAAGCTCCTTCTGGTCGTAGTCCCGCCCGCCGGTGCTGCCTACGCTGGTGAAGCCGTCCATCCGGCTGACCATGTGCCCCCGCTTGGGAGAGCTTATCAGCACGGGAAGGGGTTCGCCGGGATAGCTCAGCAGCAGCCGCTCGCCCTTCATCGGACGGACCGGCACCGGGAAGTCCAGCCAGGGCGTGAATGCCCTGCTCCAGGTCCCGGCCGCCACCACCACCGTGCCGCAGTGGATTTCCCCGGAAACGGTCTTGACGCCGGACACCCTCGTGCCATTGGTGATAAGGCCGGTTACTTCCCGATAGAGGAGGTTCGCCCCCTTGAGCTCGGCGCCCCGTCCCAGTGCAAGGTTGAGGCGGTAGCTGTCCAATTGCGCGGACTCGTCCTCGTAGACGGCTCCGACGATGGAGTCGGACAACCGGGGTTCAATGCCATGGACCTCGCTGGCGTCAATCCAGTGCATCTTGACGTGAGGCTGCTGCCACACCATCAGGCTCTTGATCAGATCGGCTTCGTCGTCGTCCAGGGCCAGCCGGAGGGAGGGGCGGCGCTGGTAGAGCAGGTCCATGCCGGTGGCGGCTTCCAGTTCAGGGACAATCTGCTGAAACTCGGCTGAAGAGGCCCGGGCCATCTGGAACGACGCCCCGGGGGAGAACTCGGCGCCCAGCAGGCTCAGGGAGCCGGTAGCATGGGCGGATGCCCCGCTGCCGATGGCTTCCCGTTCCACGAGTATTACGTTAACGCCTTCCCGGGCCAGGTAATAGGCAGCCGAGCAGCCGACCACCCCGGCGCCAATGACAACCACGTCCGCAGTTTCAGGCAATTTTCTGCCCTCCTGTGGGTGTTTTCGGGATTATCCCCGTGGGGTGCTCGGAGTGTCAATCCGGGGGTGCTTGCAATATCCGTGTTTGCAATCTTGATGAGCGGGGTTAAACTGAGTCAGCCCAGCCCGGAGCATTATTGCATCCGGCGCGAATCACCAGGAGGCCTTCCATGGAAATCACTAGGCGCATTGCCGAGTACGTGACCGGGGCCACCATCGAGGACTTCCCTCCCGATGCGGTGGAAGCGGCCAAGGGAGCAATCATGGACTGCCTGGCCTGCATGTTGGCTGGAAGCCGGGAATCGCTGGCCGACATCCTCTGCCGCTACGCCGCTGCCGAAAGCGCTGTTCCCGTGGCAACCGTCGTGGGCCGCGGATTCAGGACCTCGCCGGCCAACGCCGCCCTCGTCAACGGGGCCATGGCCCACGCCCTGGACTACGATGACATTACCCAAATAACCAAGACCCACCCCACCGCCGTCCTGCTTCCGGCGGCCCTGGCTGCCGCCGAGGAAACCGGGGCTTCCGGCCGGGATATGCTGCTGGGCTACATGACCGGTTTCGAGGTGGCCTGCGCCCTCGGCGAGACCCTGAGCGAAGCCTATTACGACGACCTGGGCTGGCATCCCACCGGCCCGCTGGGGGCGGTCGGAGCCGCCGCCGCAGCCGGCCGGACAATGGCGCTGGACCAGGAGCAGATGGCCATGGCCGTCTCGTTGGCCGCCTCCCAGGCATCGGGACTCCGCCAGAACTTCGGCACCATGACCAAGCCCTTCCACGCCGGAGACGCCGCCCGGGCCGGAGTGGTGTCGGCCCGGCTCGTGCGGGAGGGTTTCACCGCCAGCCAGGATGCCCTGGAAGGACGGTTCGGATTCATCCGGGCTTTCTCGGGCGGTCAGGACTTCAACCCCGGGCAGGTGGCGGAAAACCTGGGGAACAAGCATTACCTGGTGGAGTCGGGCATCGAAATAAAGAAATACCCCTGCTGCGGGAGCGCCCACCTGGCCCTTGACGCCACCTTCGACCTGCTGTCCCAAGGCTCGATTGATCCCGGCGCAGTGGACAGGATCGAGGTGATGGTCGACTTCGACCCGCCCCGCTCGTTAATCCACTCGCGTCCGGTATCGTCCCTGGAAGGAAAGTTCAGCATGCAGTATTGCCTGGCGGCTGCCCTGCTGGACCGCCGGGTGGGTCTCCAGTCCTTCACCGACGGGCAGGTGCTGCGCCCCGAGGCCCAGGCGCTGATCCCCCGCATAGACATGCGCCGCATCCCGGGCAACGAGGGCCGGCCAAGCTGGACCGAGGGCTACCATGAAGTGGAGGTTCGCCTGAAGGATGGCAGCATACTACGCCAACAGGCTCACCGCGCCGCCACCGGAGCCCTGCGGGGCGTGACCATGGAAGACATCCGGGAGAAATTCCGCGACTGCGCCTCCCAGGCCCTGCCCGGCGCGGCCGCGGCGGAGGTCCTGTCTCGCCTGGACCGCCTGGAAGAAGAGGAACCGGTCAGCAGCTTGACTGACCTGATCCAGGGCTGAGGTTCCTGCCTTCTCCGCCGGAATAAGCAGGGGCCGGTCATAGAACCGGCCCCTGCTGACTTCCAGGAACCTTGGGCCGTCCGGTTACGCGCTGGCGAAAATCTCGTTGGCAATGTCCATCGCGCCCCGGGCGAAGGGGATTCCGGCGTACAGCGTCATGTGCCCGAATACCTCGATGACTTGGTCCTTGGTGAACCCGATGTTCAGGGCGCCTCGGATATGGCTCCGCAGGGGCCCCTCGCGGCCCAGCGCTGCCAGGCACGTCATGGTGCAGATGCAGCGGCTGGGGAGATCAAGCCCCGGCCGCGTCCAGGTCGCCCCCCAGTAATATTCTCCCGTGGTCCGCCCCAACTCCCTCTCGGCGTCCGTCGGCGGGGCCGGCCGCGCTCCGGAGCCCGTGCCCATGTAGCTGCGCCGGAACTCCTCGCCCCGCTGGAAAAGGCTGTCCGGGTCCTCGTTGGGGTCGTGGATGCGGGCCGGGGTGAAGTCTATCCCACGCTCCTCGAAGACCTGCCTGCACAGGGCCAGGGCCTGGATGCCCGCCGGTGCCCCTCCATACCAGGTGTCGTGGATGATCAGCTCCACCACCTGCTCCGGGGTCAGTCCAATGTTCAGCGCGTTTCCCAGGTGGCGCTTCAACTGCACCTCCCGGTTCAACACGATGAGGCACGACAGCGTGATCATCTCCCGCTGCACCGGCGTCAGCGCTGGCCGCGTCCAGATGGTGCCGAACAGCGCCTCCCCCAGGATCCGTTCCAGGTCCGGCGCGACGTCCCAGGCTCCCGGGGCCGACCCGCCGGTTACTTGCCCGCCCCCAAACATCCTGCGCGTTTCCTGCCCCCGTTGGTAGCGATCATCCAGTTCACTCATGGCATCCTCCATAGCGGTGCGACCCTGTTCCGGGCCCCGACAGTGTACGGCGGCATACTGGTGGGCGCAACAGCCGTGCATTTGGTCCCGGCGGCGATCCGGTAAACGCGGCGCGGTCTGTGGGAGTCCCAGGCAGTCCTCAATCCTGTTCGTGGCGACGGTGTACGGCCTCGATTTCCAGGTCCAGCTCGTCCGCCCAGCGCCGCAGCGACGAGCGCAGCTTCATGTTCTGGTAGGCTCCCCAGAAGGTCATCGCTGCCGGCACCACCAGGATCGAGACAATCAGCGAGTAGGCGATGGTGATGGCCGCGGTGAAACCGAACTGCTGGGACGCCGCCAGCGGCGACACTACCAGGACGCCCAACCCCAGGGCCGTCGTCAGCGCCGAACCCAGGAGGGCAGAGCCGGTTGTCGACAGGGTTCGGATCGCTGCAAGCTCCGGGTCCCGCAGATGGGAGTACTCTTCCCTGTACCTGTGAATCATGTGGATCGTGTAGTCAACCCCGATTCCAATGGACAGCGCCGTGATGATCGACGTAATGATGGTGTAGGGAATCCCCAGCAGCGCCATCGTGCCCAAAACCGAGATGAGGACCAGCACGATGGGCCCCACCGCGATCAGTGCCAGTGCCGGCTGGCGCACGGTTATCCAGAAGAAGATTGCCAGGACTGTCAAGGCAGCCGCAATGGTCGTGGTGATGGCTTCCGTCTGCCGGTCGGTGATGGCATCGACGACCGTAATGGAGATAACTGTCCCCGAAGTCGCCGTAATGGAACCATCGTCGCCGAACCAGAGGGCCTCCAGGTCTCCCTGCAGGGTCTTGGTCCGTGCCGGGTCGCCCGTGTAGGTCGGGAACCGGAGCAATATCGTGTCTATGCCGTCCGGGTTGTCGACCAGGATGCGTCCGACGGCGGGGTCCATTGCCTCCAGCTTGTCCACGAACTCCTGCATCAACCCAGGGTCCAGTTCCACTCCCGCCGAGGCCCGGTGGAAGAGGTCGGCAAGTTCCGGGTCATAGTTGTCGCCTGGCTCTCCGCTGTCATTGGTCCAATCGTGCACAAACAGCTCGTAGGATGCCTGGACCGGTCCGGCCGCCGCGGGTGGCCGTGTCCGCTCGTCGCGAAAAGCCTCCGTGAGATCCTGCAAATTCAGGAGGGTGCGGGTTTCCGTGGCCTCGGCCTTCACGAGCACGGTGGTAATTTCCGTGGAGCCGCCAACGGTGGCGTCCAGAGTCTCCATATCCTCCAACAGGTTGCCTCCCCTGGGTAGAATGTCGCGAATGCTGAATTCCGACTTCAGCCCGGTGGCGGCATATCCAAGGGCAATCGTAACTATGAGAACGCCGGCCAGATAGGGCCCCGGAGCGCGGGTGATGCTCCTTCCCAGCAGTTCTGCGGCGCGCTCGACTCCGGGCAATGCGTTTGCTATGGGATTGGGCGGCTTCAACGTGCCGCGCGCCTCGCGGCGCCGGTCGATGATAGTCCGGCCGGCTGGCACCAGGGTCAGCATGACCAGCAGGCTCATGCCTACGCCCAGCCCGCCGATAATGCCGAAGTCCTTCACGATGTCAATGGGAGAGAACAGGCTTGCCAACAGGCTCACGATGGTCGTCACGGCGGCCAGCAAAAGAGGGATGACTACATTCCGCATGCCCATGCGGACGGACGACAGCACCGTTTCGCCGGAATTTCGCTGTTCCCGGTAGTGGGACACGATCTGGATTGCGTAGTCCACCGTGAGGCCGATGACGATAATTGGCACCATCGTTGTCAGCGAGTTGGGGGGCCCGATCAGGCCCAGCGCGTTCGGGCCCAGCCAGCCCTCCGCTCCGGTGATCCAGATTATCGCCGTGAGAAGGCCGGTCACCGTTAGCAGCAGGTCGGAAATCGTGCGCATGAAGACCAGGATCAGCGCTGCGATCAGGAGGAACGCGAGACCGACCAGCGGCGCCATGCCCTCCTCGGTTGCCCTTTTGTATTCGTCCTCAATGATTACGGGCGAGACGCTGCTCACCTGCAGGGGACCTTGGTCCGCGCCGGCGAGTTCGTGAATCCTGCGTTCCGCCTGCTCTATGCGGTCGTCGCCCGTGTCCCTGAGGCGGAAGGTGGCAACTGAAACCGGCGTGCCGTCGCTGTCGGTGCCGGTCATCGCCCGGAGCGCTCCCAGGACCTGCGGAGGACCCTTCAACGAGTCAATCTGTTCCTGGGTAACCGAGTCGAATCCCTCAACCTGGAGCAGCGCCTTTACCAGCGTGGATGGCGCGATGAAGGGGTGTTCCGGCGCAAGCAACTCTGCGACGCTGGGATCGGTGACGGCCTTGGCAACCAGTGCGTCCATCTGCGCCAGCCCGCCGGGTGTGAGCGCGTCTCCCCGGAACAGGAGCGTGACGATGTTCGCCTCGCCGGAGTCCCTGAAAAGCGTGTCGATCTCGGCCAGGGCTTCGGCGACCGCGCTTCCCCGGGGCAGGGTCGCTTCGGTCTCCGGGGGCGGCGCTCGCCGGGTTGTCCCGGCGCCCAGCAGGACGGTGATGAGCACCAGGACGAGGAGAGTTATATATGGCCGGGCCGTGACCAGGGAACTCAGCCCAACGAGTATCTGGTTCATGGTTTACCTTTCTGCCGGGAAAAGTGGAGGAAGCGGTGGGCGGTGCCTTCCAGCCTGTCCGCAGGGTTCTTCGCTGCACCGTCTTGCCCCCATTGTAAGGCAGAACCAACGGGATTGTTCCGGTCAAAACAGCTTGCTGGCGACCAGGGAGTCAATTACGCGGTCCTTTCCTGGGTGACGGGATGCCCCAACTCCTCTCTCGGAGAGCTCGGATAAAACTGGCCGCAATAATCCCGAAAGAGCATTATCTCGCCGTCTGAACTGCACAGGCGGGGTAGGGACTGGTACCGCTTCCGCCTCCAGATGACCACATCCTGGAGCACGTCCTGTTTCTGCAGAAGGGCCGTGAACTTGTTGAAGATCGGGGCCCTCCACCCCCTCGGCAGGAACCCGAGGCCAGCGACCCAACGCTGCGGGTTGGTTATCTCCCGAACCTGGGAGACCAGGGACAGGTCTATCTGGGTGCCGTCCACCGGCGTCGCCAGGACCCAGAGCCGCATGTCCACTCCGATGGACCGTTCGCGGATTTCGACAAACGAGTACCCTAACCCGACGACATGGGTGATGGCGGACACTTCCGTTGTGATCTTTCCGATTCCGGCGAACTTCCTGACACTCCTGAAATCGAAGCGGCTTTCCAGCCGGGGCCCATCAACCGACACCTCTCCTACCCGGTCCACGCTGTCGTATCCATGGACGTAGCGGAAATGGGCCATATCCACCGAGTTCTCCGTGGTCTCCTGGGGATGCCCCGGAAACCGCAGGGTCCTGAGCTCGATGCCGCTCCACCTGGACTGGTCTGACGCATGGTCCGGGAGGCGCCACTGGGGCTTCCTGCCATCAATCCCCCACCAGGCGAAGATCAATCCCCCAATCTCCTCCGTCTCGAAGACTTGCAGCCTCGCCGTTCTCGGCGCGTCGGCAAACGGAGTGGCAACGCACTGCCCGGTGGCATCGTACTCGAACCCGTGGAAGGGGCAGACCAGCCGTCCATCGGAAACGCGGCCCCCGCCTTCGGCTCCCAGGAAGGAACCCAGGTGGGGGCAAAAGGCCCGGGCCACGCAAGCCCGTCCCCTATCGTCGAACCAGGCGACGATCTCCTCCCCCATCCAGGTCTTCTGGATGAGCTTGGCCTTCAGCATGGCTTGGCGGCTGGCGACGAAATACCAGCCCTCCGGATACGGCGATGGCAACATGGGGGTGACGCGCTCCCTTCGTCGGCTTGGCCTGGCTTCGGGTTCCTCAGCCGCCTAGACCGGTTCCTGGTTCGCCAAAGGAACCAGGGGCACAGGGTTTGTATCACCTCCTATGTTAATCCGGCAAGGGCCCATTTGGCCTCGTGTTCCGCGTCAAACTTGGTGAGGGTTTTGTGAATTGACCAGCCGCTTCCTCTCAGCCAGTGCAGGCAGGCTCCGGTCTGGCCGCGGGTTCAGGGCAACCTCTATGCCTGTGGAGGACAGACAAAAACCGGAGGCAGCGTTGGAATACACCAACGCTGCCTCCGGCCCGATGCACCGGGTCGGTTGGCCCCCGAGCCTTACTTGTTCTTGTTATACACTTGGATCCGGGTGCGGAAGGGCTCCAGCACCAGGACCCGCCCCTCAGGGTCAACCTCGACGGCGATGGGGTGCCAGAAGAACTTCTCCCGTTCCAGGCCCCAGGCCGACTCGCGCTCCTTCCACATGTAGTCGTTGGAGTCGAGCTTGGCAACGCCCCACTTGGAGAGGGTGCCATCGCCCAGGAAGGAATAGACGTGGTTGCCGGCGGAGTCGAACATCTGGAGCCGGTCGTTGCCCCAGTCGGAAACGTAAATGTCTCCGTCTTGGTCTACCGCCACGTCGGTGGGCCGCTTAAACTGGCCGTGGTCACTGCCGGAGCTTCCGACCTCCATTAGGAAGTTGCCGTCGTGGTCAAACTTCTGGATGCGGTCGTTCCGCCAGTCGGCGACGTAGATGTTGTCACCCTTGTCGATAGTGATACCCCAGGGGTAGTTGAACTGGCCCTCGCCGGTGCCGAAGCTGCCGAACTTGGCGAGGAACTTACCGTCCTTGGTGAACTTCTGAACGCGGTGGTTGTCCGCGTCCACCAGGAACAGGTTGTCCTCGCTGTCGAAGGCGATCCCGGCCGGCTTGTTGAACTCCCCGTCGCCCGAACCCGGCGTGCCCCACTTGCCCAGGAACTCGCCGTCCTCGTCCCAGATGGAGACGCGCTGGAGCAGCTCGTCCGTTACGTAGACGTTGTCCTCGCCGTCGATGGCAATGTTGCGAGGGCCGAAGATGTCCCCGTCGCCCTCGCCGCCGGTGGAAAACTGCCCGAGGAACTCCTCGTCCACCGTAAGCATGGTGATCCGCTTGAGCTCGATCCGGTACTCGTAGGACCGGTTCGGCACGTACATGCATCCCGTCCGGGGATTGACGGCCAAATCAACCGGGTAGCGGAATCCCTGTCCGGTCTGTTCGCCGCGGCCAATTGAGTGGCTGTAGGTCAACGGTGGGGTCCCGGTCTGATCGTCGACCGGCACTTCCAACTCGGGAGCGTGGCCCCGGGCCGGACCCCAGTAATTGTCGTTGAATACCTGTTGCTCGATAACCATTCTTTTCTCCTTGGAATGGACTCCTGCCAAAGCAGGGATTAAGGGAAGGACCGGGACCGGGGGTTAACCCCCGGTCCGACTGGCCGTTCCCTAGAACAGGTCGAGTTTCTCGAATGAGCCGTTCACGATGGGCTTGGCATCGAGACCCATCCAGTCCTCCAGCAGGGTGGAGTAGAGCCCGCGGAAGTCGTAGTTGAACTGGAGGTCGCCGTCGGCCTGCTTGGCCGGGTCCAGGGACGGGTACTCGCTGTACATCCCGCCCTTGACCTGGTTGCCCACGACCAGCGCGCAGCCGCCGGTCCCGTGGTCTGTGCCGGAACCGTTGTCCCGCACCCGCCGGCCGAACTCGGTGAAGATGAGCATGGTCACGTCATCGGCCATGTCATGCTCCCGCATGTCGTCGAAGAAGGACTGGACGTACCTGGATACGTCGGACCACAGCGAGGCATGGAGAGTCAGGGCCGAACCGTGCAGGTCGAAGCTGTTGTATGGGGACGTGGTGTACAGGATGCGGGTGCCCACGTCGCCAACGATGGTCTGGGACATCATCCGGACGTACCGGGCCACCGTGTTGTCCCCGTACTCTACGCTGGACTCATACTTGTCCGGCACCGTCTTCAGGATGTCCGCGCCCTTGAAGGCATCCATTCCGGTCTGCGACAGGTAGTCGTAGGTGAAGGTGCCGCCCAGCGTCGGAGAGTAGATGCGGCTGAAGGTGTCCAGGGCCGTCATCCGCTCCTCGTCCTCGATGCCGGTCAGCAGACCATAGGTGGCCAGGTTGCCCACCGATGCCACGGGAACGCCCGGCAGCGCCAGGGCATGGGGAAGGCCCCGGCCAAAGTTCACGCCGGTCAGCACGTTCTCCTTGCCGGGGTCTATGTCCCGGATGGTGCGTCCCAGCCAGCCCTCGGTGGCCAGGATGTCGGGCTCGCAGGTGTGCCAGACGTCCATGGACCGGAAGTGGGAACGGTTGCAGTTGGGGAACCCGATACCCTGGATAACCGCCACGTTCCCCTGGTCGTAAAGTTCCTTCATCGGGCCCATGCTGGGGTGGAACCCGGCGTGGCCGTCCAGGTCCAGGACCTGCTCCGCCGGTATGCCCAGGCTGGGGCGCTCATCGTAGTAGTGAGGGTCGCCGTAGGGCACGACCGTGTTGATGCCGTCGTTCCCTCCCGACAGCTGCACCACTACCAGTATGGGGTCTTTCTTGGTAGACGTCATCGTTTCATCTCCTTTCTGAGGGTCGCCGCCTCTGCAAGCCGTTGACTCGTTGCCTTGCCAACGGCCCGCTTGGCGGCTTCTTTCCCGCTATACGAACTGGAAGTCCTGGGTGGATACGATCATCTGCAGCATCTGCCCCACCCGGCGGGCGAAGTCGATGCGCTCCTCCTCGGTGCCGTTGCGGATCGGCCCGGCTTCTTCGGCGAAGTTGACCAGTCCGGTCATGGTTTCGTCGACGACATCAATGGGACCCATCAGGTCGAGGCAGCCCTCGACGAATTCCCTGGGCGACATTTCACCCCGGTCGGCAAGGCGGTCAACAATGTCCTTGAACCCGGGGAGATCGGTCTGGCCCACCCACTCGGCGGCCCAGTTGATCCGCTCCACCAGGGTGCCGCTGTCAATCCACTCCCGGCCGTAGTGCCAGCCCTCCACTGTGGGAGGCTCATAGACTTCCTGGCCCATGTAGGCGGCCTCGTAGGCGATGGGCCCGATGCCCATCTTGAACCCGTCGTCGAAGTACCCCGACTGCCGGACAATGCTGGCCACCAGTTCCACCGGGCTCTTCACCCGTGTGAAGCGGGAGTTCTTGAAGAAGTCGGAGTTGAACAGCACCCGCAGCACCGCGCGGATGTCGTGGTCGTTCTCAAAGTACGCCTCCTCCATCATCTTGATGGCTTCCTGGTCCGCGGGAGGAGTCATCGTCCACTGCGGGACCTGGGGCTCATCGGCGACGAAGAAGTTGTACAGGTGGCGGCAGATAAACCGCGCGGTTGCCGGCTGGTTCCCGATGATCTCGATGACGTCCTCACCGTTCCAGTTGCCGGTTTGGCCCAGGAACGTCTTCTCGCCGTCATCGTGGTCCTCTGGGTCGTACTGGAACTGCCAGCTGTACCGCCCGTAGGGGTAGCGGGGAATGTGCCCGGTGTAGGTCCATCCAGTGAAGGCCCGGGAACACTCCTTCACGTCGTCCTCGGAGTAGTTGGGCTGGCCGTCCATGCCCACGCCCATGGAGAACAGCTCCAGCAACTCCCGTCCGAAGTTCTCATTAATGGAACCCTTGTGGCTCATCCAGTTGTCCAGGAAGAAACCCATGGCCGGATCGCGGGCTACCTCCAGCAGCAGGGTCTCCAGCTTGCCCATGCCCTTGTCCCGGAACATTTCGACCTGGGCGGCGGTCATGCGGCCGTGCTGCACCTTGGTGTCGCCGGTGCAGAGGATGCCGTGCCAGAACAACGCCATCTTCTCCTGGAGCGGGCGCTCCCCGGTGATCATTCGGTAGAACCACAGCTGGCGGCAGGCGTCGGTGGCCGAGCGGTCGTGCCACTCCTCCATGTACCGTTCCAGCAGGTCGTATTCCAGGTCAGGAGAGTCCTCGGGATGCAGTAGCTGTTCAACGGTAGCTTCGTAGCCCTTGGCTACGTACGCTTCCAGGTCTTTCCGCGTCGCCCCGAATCCGGCGCGCCGCAGCAGGTGTGCCATCAAGGCTATATCCTGGTCCGCCATACCTTGTCCTCCTGTATAAATTTCGGTTCTGCCGTGCTCATATCCAGTTCCCCAGACGCCCTGGTGAGATTGGCCCATCCCATCCGGTCACACGTGGGAAACAACCGCTGATGCCAGATTGTCCCTACTTATGTGCGTCTGTACGTGGCTGTAAGTATAAATGCGTAACTATCCTTCGTCAATAATCCTGATAACATGGCCTGTGTTCGTCTACATTACGATTTACGTACACTTATGCCGGGCAACTCGCCGCGACTCTGGTTCCTCGGCTCCCGCCTCCGCCACCGGGGAGTCGCGCTCCGTTCCCTCGCCTATCCGGCACTTGAGCCGCCCTTCCCCCGGTGACGCTCTCCGGCGTCGAAATAGTCAATGCCGTGTGGCATCGGCCCGGCAGAAAACCTGCCTCAGCCTATTACGGCAAGCCTGAACGGTTGCCTGCAGGATTCCGTCGGATATACGTTGGATGAGGATAGCGCAACCTGCTGTCACCTGATGATCTAGTCCTGTTTATAGCAGTTTATCGTCACTTCATCTCCTGATTAATCTGCTTTCATACGATATATAGAGTTGTATATTGACAAACCATAATCAGCATGATAATTTCCCCCAAATTTGCGGAATAGTCCACAAATAGCCCTTGGGCAACGGTAATCCCAATGATCCCCGGCACGGCGTCAATAAACCCGACGCGCAGCAGTAAAGGAGGGGTAATGGAATCATTGAACAGGTTACGACTTCGGGCTTGGCAGATCATCCTGCCTGTGTTGGCACTCACCCTCGTCTTCGGTGTGGCCTGCGGCTCTGCCGCCGCCCCCGCCGAGGAATCCCTGCCTGCCGTTGAGACGGCTCCGCAGCAGCCTCCGGCCCAGCCGGCTGCTGAAGCGGCTCCCACCGCCGTACCCCAGGCCGCGGTCCAACCTGGGGAAGCGGGCATGGTCCAGGTCCACCCCGGCAACGTCACCTTCATGGTTGCCGCCTGGGGCGATGAAAGGTTCGACCGGACCTTCAGCGGTGGCGCCAGCAACAGCTACGGAAGAATCCTTCACGGCTTTCTTATCGAAGCCACCGCCGAAACGGAACTGATCCCCGGGATCGCCACCGACTGGGGATTCTCCGAGGATGGCCTGACCTGGAACGTCACCATCCGCGATGGCGTCAAGTTCCATGACGGCACCGACCTCACCGCGGCGGATGTCGCCTGGTCCATCGAGCACAACTTTGGCCCCCAGGCCGCCGAGTACGCCCAGTCCAGTACGGCGGTCGGGTTCGCCAAGAAGATGGCGAAGGTGGAGCAGACCGGTCCCAACGTGGTCAGCTCCACCTTCAAGAGCATCGAGACCGGATTCCCCGGCTACATGTCCGCCGCCGGGCCGACGTGGCCGGCCATCTACCCCGCGCGGGCAACCCTGCGCAACGAGGAGGAGGAGGCGGCCTACGACAAGAACCCGGTCGGCGCGGGAGTGATGGTACGGGGCCGGTTTGTCCCGTCCGAGGTGATCGAGTTCGAGCGCTTCGACGACTACTATTTCCAGCCCTCCAACGGGTTCGACGAAGACCGTACCGTGAAATTCGCAACCCTGGACCTTAGGCTGGTGCCGGAGGAAGCCACCCGCGTGGCCGCCATCCGGGCGGGTGACGCCGACGTCGCCCCGGTGAGCCTGCGGGCCCGTCCCCAGGTTGAGAAGGGCGGCGGCCGGATTGTCTGGGGCGCTGAGGGCGGCTACTTCCGCGTCATGCTGTTCGGCTGCTGGACCGGCGCGGAACGGGCCGGAGCGGAGACCTATCCCTGCATGGACAAGCGGGTCCGGCACGCCCTGTCCTATGCCGTCGACAAGGGGCTCATGCGCGACCGCCTCTACGGCGGCCCCGAAGCCATGGAAGTGGAAAGGGGAGGCTGGGGCGCCGTCACTCCCAGCACCATCGGATACAGCGCCGATTTGAAACCCTTCCCCTTCGACCCGGCCAAGGCCCGGGCTCTCCTGACCGAGGCGGGCTACAAGAACCCGGACAACCCCAACGGCAAGGACTTCGGTCCGCTGGTAGTCAACACTTGGGTGTCGGCCCTCATGCCCTTCCTGCCGGAATCTGCCCAGCTGGCCGCCGAGAACTGGAAGCGGGAGCTGGGGATTGAGACCGAGGTGGTCGTCGGTGAAGAGGTCTCCATGAAGGAGGCCTACAAGGCGGGTAACCTGGATGGCCAGATCGTCTGGCGGGATAACGAGACCCGTCTGGATGCGGCCAGCATCATGGGGTCCCACTTCGGCCGCCGCGACAAGCGGGACCGGGGACACAATGATCCCGTCCTGTTCGACGCCGTCGAGGAAGCCATCTCCGTGTTCGCGGATGCAGAGCGGCCGGCAGCATTGAACAAGCTGTACAAGCAACTCTACGAGGAGCAGTACCTCATCGGCATCGGGACCATCAACATCCCGTGGGCCCTGGGGCCGGATGTGGCCGACTGGCAGCCCTTCCCGGTGGCCTTCTACCCCAGCAGCATGCACACCCTGATTCTTAAAGAGGAGTAACTAACCGGCTTATTCGGTTGACCGGCCCGGACCAGGAATGGCCGGCGGCGGTCAGCCCTGACAACAGTGGCCCCGGCCCGGAGTGTCCCTGGCGCTCCGGGTTGGGGCGGAATTTTAATCAGCGCAACCGGCGCGGGGACGGGTCATGCAGCGATATATATTCATAAGGATTGGTCAGGCGGCGATAACCCTGGTGATCCTCAGCCTGGCGGTGTTCCTCAGCGTGCACCTGACCGGCGACCCCGCCCTCTACCTGCTCGGGCCCGAGGCGACGGAGGCGGACTACGAGCAAATGAAGAAGAATATGGGCCTGGACCGGCCCCTGCCGGTGCAGTACGCCAGCTTCCTCGGCAACGTGGTCCAGGCCGACTTCGGAATGTCCCACATCAGGGGGGTGCCGGCCCGGGACATCCTGCTGCAGCGCCTGCCGGCCACGCTGCAGCTGGCCGGAGTCGCCTTCATCCTCACCATAATAGTGGGGATTCCCCTGGGAATCCTGTCGGCCATCAAGCGGGACTCGATCTTCGACCAGATCGGCAAGTTCTTCGCCGTCGTCGGCATCGCGGCCCCCAGCTTCTGGATCGCCATCATGCTGATCCTGCTGTTCGGCGCCATCCTGGGCTGGCTGCCCACCTACGGCCGGG
The DNA here is from genome assembly GCA_951812535.1 of uncultured Dehalococcoidia bacterium. Lineage (GTDB taxonomy): Bacteria > Chloroflexota > Dehalococcoidia > Lucifugimonadales > UBA3495 > CATOSK01. Next base: position 176,225 of record CATOSK010000007.1, read on the forward strand.
GCGGCATCGAGCACTTCATTCTGCCCGCCTTCGTCCTGTCCTGGCACAGCATGGCGGGCGTGCTGCGCCTGGCCCGGTCCAGCATGCTGGAGGTCATGGACAGCGAATACGTCAAGTTCGCCCGCATCAAGGGCCTTTCCGAGCGGATGGTCGTCTTCAAGCACGCCATGAAGAACTCGGTGATCCCGGTCCTCACCTTCTCCGGGCTGACCCTGGCCGGTCTCCTCAACGGGTCGGTGGCCATCGAGGTTGTGTTCGCCTGGCCCGGCATCGGGCGGCTGATGCTGGAGGGGATCAAGAGCCGGGACTTCCCGGTGGTGCAGGCCACCGTCCTGGCCGCTGGGTTCTTCTACATCGCCACCGCGCTCATCGTCGACATCACCTACGCCTACGTCAACCCCCGGATCAGGTACGACTGACCGGTACGACTAACCGGAACGATGAACCGGTACGACTAGCAGGTGCGATTAACAGGCACGACTGAACAGGAGGGTTCCCGTGGCTTCAACAGCTACTCTCGCGACCGGCAGACTCGAAGGGATACTGGCCCTCCCGAAAAGGGCGAGACAGGCGCGGCTGCCCTGGTTCCCCCTGGCCATCATGATGGTGCTCTTGCTCTGCGCCCTATTCGCTCCCTTGCTGGCCCCCCATGACCCCACCGAGATCAAGATGCTGGACTCGCACCTGGCCCCCGGGGACAATCCCGCCTACCCGCTGGGCACCGACATCATGGGCCGGGACATGCTCAGCCGGCTGATCTACGGCGCCAGGACCGCCCTGTTCATCAGCCTGATAGCGCTGGGCACCGGGGCCTTCGTCGGCACCGTCCTCGGGCTGGTCGCCGGCTTCCGGACTGGATGGCTGGACCACCTGATAATGCGGACTGCCGACGCTGCCCTCGGGTTCCCCACCATCCTGGTGGCGATGATAATCGTGACCATTCTCGGGGCGGGGATCGAGAACATCATCCTCGCGGTGGCCCTGACGGTCTGGGCCCGGTTTGCCCGGATGATCCGTGGGGACGTGCTGGCCATCAAGGAACTGGACTTCGTGACCTTTGCCAAGATAGCCGGCCTGTCCATGCCCGTGATAATCATCCGCCACATCTTCCCCAACACGGTGAACACGCTGTTGGTGATTACCAGTCTGCAGATCGGACAGGTGATCCTGCTGGAAGCATCGTTGAGCTTCCTCGGTCTGGGGCTCCCTCCGGGGGACCCGGCGTGGGGGATCATGGTGGCTGAGGGACGAGGAGTGATCCTCGACGTCTGGTGGTTGGCGCTGTTCCCGGGCCTGGCCATCACCATCGTGGTGCTGGCGTTCAACTTCTTCGGGGATTGGATGCGCGACACCCTCGACCCCAAGCTCCGCCGGGTCTAGGAACTGGTCAATAGCAACGAAATTCGGCGGCGTGGAGAAATCCCACGCCGCCGAATTGTTTCTGCTCCGGTTCCCCACAGCCCCGACTCGAAAGATCTCCCCTGTCCCACCCCGCACTATGCGGGGGATCAACCTAATCCCCCAGCTGTTCCCCGAACCAGTCCATCATCATCGGCCATGACTTGTGCCGGATGTTGATGCACAGGTGGTCCCCCTCGTCGTACACCACCAGTTGAGTGGGTCCCCCCGCTTCCTGCGCCGCTCTCTCCGAGTCGGCCTGCTCCACCGTATCCCCGCTGCCGCCGTGCACGATCAGGAAGGGACACCGCACGTTGGGCAGGATGTCCTCCTGGGTGAACGACTGGGCAATCTCCCGGCCCTCGTCGTAGGATACGTTGCCGAACAGGTGCTGGTAGGCGTCCGTCTGCATCTTTCCGGCGTTGTCCCAGTCGATCAGCGAGTACCGGACCGGCATTGACACGCAGGCGCGGACCCGGCTGTCCGCCGCCGCGACCCGCGGTGAGAAGAACCCGCCCATGGCCCAGCCGTAGACTCCGATGCGTCCCATGTCGATTTCGGGCCGCGTTTCCAGGTAGTCCATGATGGCCATCGTCGCCAGCTCGTCATCCGAGCGCATCTTCAGGGCTTCCCAGACCTCGCCCTGACCCGGCCCGTCGTAGCTGACCGTGGCCATCCCCCTGACCAGGAACTCCTCTTCCAGGTTCTTGAACTCCTCTTTCCGGGCGTCGTTGCCGGCGATGATGATGACGCAGGGGGACTTGGCCGCTCCCGGGGGAACCCGGAGGTAACCCACCAGGTTGGATCCCTTGAAGGGCACCAGGATTCGCTCCGCCGGGATGGCAAAATTGGGCGCCGCTCTCCGGTAGCACTGCTGGGCCTTCTCATCGGCCGCCGCCTTTTCCTCCAGGGCCTGGTAAAACCGGAATCCCCCGAAGTGGTAGCAGACCGCCGCCCTGTGCAGGGCTTGTCCTGCCGACACCAAGCGCCCCTGGGACAAAGCCTCTTCCCCCAGTGCCTCGTGCATCGCTCCCTTGGCCGACCACTCCCGGCACCAGGCGTCCCAGGAATCTATGCTCCGCAGCAGGTCTTGCAGGTCCTCGTAGCCCACTCCTCCGGCGACCATGCGGGGTATCCAGTGCGTCCGAAGCGGGATTCTGCCGGACGTGGTGTCGATTATCTCTTGAGTCACTGTCGCCTCCCAAAATGAAACTCTGGGTCAGGGAAGGGGCCATTTCCCCTTCCCCCGGCAAGGGGGAAGGTTAGGATGGGGGTGATAGGAATAGTTTTGAGATAGTTGCTAAATGGGCAGGACGGCCTCGGATCTCTCCGCCGGCAAATCTATCGCGAAAGTATTGGCATTGAAGGCCAGCAGCGCGTAGTAGCCCATTAGGGTTACCAGTTCGACCAGCCCCTGGGTGCCGAACTGCTGCGACGCCGCCTGGAATGTCGCGTCGCTGACCTGGTTGGTCCGGTAGAATTCCCTCCCCAGGTTCACCACGGCGCTTTCGTCGGCGGGTATATCGGGAAGGTCCTGCTTGTCCCGCAGGGCGTCCACCAAAGCATCGCTGAGCCCGGCCCTCCGTCCCGACGCCGCGTGGGCGTTCCAGATGTACTGGCAGTCCCGCTCCCGTGCGGTCACCAGCATGGCCAACTCCTGGATCTTGGAGGGCAGCGTAGATTCCTGCCGCATATACTCGGACAGGTGGCTGGCCCGCTTGGCCATCTCCGGGCTGTTGATCAGCACCGACACCGGCCCGCTGGCGATGGGCCCGCCCCGGGCAGCAGTGATTTCGTCAAAGGTGCTGCGGTGTGCCTCGGGTACGCTCTCTCTGGAAGCCACGGGTATTCTTGCCATATCCTCATCCTCCTGGGCACCGTTATATGGGACACGCCCTGGTTGCCGGATGGCCTGCACAACAATCGCGGAAGCCTGGCCGCGGGGCGGGCCTTCACCTTGTGCTGGCTTCAAGGGTCACTCAGAATTGCCATGTGGGCCATCCCTGTCGGAACCCATGATACTCCCCGGCATCGGCGCCTACAATCCTGGATTCCCGCCGACAACCGCTACGGATTCCGGCGGCGGTGTATCGGCCACCGTGAGCTGGAGACGCCACTGAGCCAGGAAGAAAGCCGCCGGGGCTGGCATCCAGACCCCGGCGGCATGGTGAGCTAATGATGGACCGGAATCCTACCCTGCCACGAAATCGAACTGCTCGAACCGGCCGTGCACTATGGGGACCGGGTCCAGGCCCAGCCAGCGCTCCAGTATGGTCGCGTAGGTGGACCGGAAGTCGGTGGTGTAGGCCAGGTCCCCCTCCGAAAGGTCGGCTTCCCGCAGGGACGGGTATTCGCCGTATTGGCCTCCCTGCACCGGACCTCCCAGGACGAAGGCAACCCCGCCGGAGCCGTGGTCGCACCCGGTGCCGTTGTCCCGCATCCGCCGCCCGAACTCGGACCATATCAGCACCACTGTATCATCCCACAGCCCCTGCTCCTTCAGGTCGGCGGTGAAGTCCCCAATGGCCGACGAGGCGTCCCGCCACAGCTTGGCATGGGCCTGGAGCTCGTTGCTGTGCGTGTCGAAGCTGCCGTGCTGGGCGTACAGGATGCGCGTGCCCAGTCCGGCGCTCATCACCTGCGCCGCTCCCTTCAGGCTCTTGGCGATGGGCGTGTCGGCGTACTCCACGCTGGATGAGTAACGCTCTGGCGCGGTGCGGAGAATGTCGGCTCCCAACAGGGCCTGCGCCCCGTTCTGGCTCAGGGCCTGGGCCACGATGTCCCGTCCGCCGTCCGGCCCGTACATTCGGGCCAGGGCGTCCAGGGCGTGGCCGCGGGCTTTTTCATCGTCTATGTCCGGCAACAGTCCATAGGTCTCCAGGTCTCCCACCGATGCTACCGGAACGCCCTTGCATACGAAGGCCCGGGGCAACCCCCGCCCGAAGTTCACCCCTGTCAGGACGTTCTCACCCTTCTCGTCCAGGTCCCGGATCGCCGCGCCCAGCCAGCCCTGGCTCCCGATGGTCTCCGGCTCGGCCGTGTACCAGATGTCCCTAGACCGGAAGTGGGAGCGGTTGGGCTGTGGGTACCCGATGCCCTTGATGATGGCCAGTTCCCCACGGTCCCACAGGTCCTTGATTTCCTGCATGTTCGGGTTGAACCCAAAATCCCCATCAATCGGCAGGACTTCCTGCTGGGGAATGCCGATGCCGGGTCGGTTGTCATAATATAGGCCGTTGTTGTAGGGCACCACGGTATTCAGACCGTCGTTCCCCCCGTTCAGCTCGATGACCACCAGGGTCCGCTCTTTCCTGGTCGATACCATGATTTCGCTCCTTTGCCGTGGATGCTGTCCCTTCGCTGGGAAGAAACCCTGTGCGGCTGCTCTACCGGATCCGTCTGTACACTTGGATGCGGTGCCGGTTGGTCTCGGTGACGTACAGGTAACCCCGGCTGTCCAGCTTCACCGAGGAAGGGCACCAGAAATACTTCTCAATGTGGGACGACTCTTCGTGCGGATCGTCCACCGCGTAGTCTATCTCCATTTCCAGGTTGGCGGTGGCCCGCGCGGCAGCCTCCTCCTGGTTGATGCTCAAAAAGTTCGCGGCCCACTCCGACAGTGTGGACTCTCCCCGCAGCTTCGTTACAAAGTTGCCGTCGGAATCCAGCACCTGCACCCTTTCGTTGCCCCAGTCCGCCACGTAGATGTAGCCTTCCCCGTCCACCGCCACCGACGCCGGACGGGTGAACTGCCCGTCTCCCCGTCCCGGCCCTCCGAAACTGCCCAGCAACTCCCCATCGGAGGAAAACTTCTTGACGAAGTCGTTGCCGAAGTCCGCCGAGTACAGGTTGTCTTGCCCATCCGTTGCCAGGCCCCAGGGAAGGCTGACTGCATCTTCCCCCTCTCCCCCGATGGACACCAAGAACTGCCCGTCGGCGGTGAACTTCTGGATTCGGTTGTTGTAAGTATCGGAAACATACAGGTTGTCCCTGCTGTCGAAGGCCAGGCCCGACGGCGTGTCCAGCTCCCTCTCGCCCGAACCCTCCTGTCCCCAATGGAACAGGTACTTTCCCGCCGCGTCGTAGGCGGTAACCCGGTGCAGCCGCTCGTCGCTGATGAAGAACCGTCCCTGGCTGTCCACCGCCCCGCAGGACGGCCAGACGAACTGGCCTCCGTCAAACCCGTAACCGCCGAAGTTCCCGTGGTACCCGCTTTCCAGGTCGCAAACCGTCACGCGGATACCCCGTGTGGTCTCCTCCTTGCTGCGGCTGATCACGTACAGCCGGTCTTCCCGCCCCACCACCGTATCCACCGGATAATAGAACCCCCGGCCCTCCATAACCGTCATCCCCACGGTCCGGTCATACACCAGGAAATCAGTTTCTCGCGTGGTGGTCATGGTTGCGCCCCCCGTTCTAGGTCTTGGATACGGCCAGTCAGAAATCCGGCTCCCAGATGTTAGCCATATCCAGCGAAAAGCCCGGCAGCTCCGGTTCCCCGGACATGGTCTCCGGGCGTTCCAGTTCTTCCACCGGTGCGTCCGGCCGGTAAACATGGACACGGCCCCGGATGGGATCTATCAGCCACCCCAGCTTTATCCCGTTATCCATGTATTCCTGCATCTTTGCCGCCAGGGCTGTCAATGCGTCGGAATTGGAGCGAAGTTCGATTACGAAGTCGGGACAGATGGCGGCAAACCTGCGCTTTTCGGAATCGTTCAATTCCGCAAGGCGGCTCCTCGGGACCCAGGAAGCGTCGGGAGACCGCACGGCGCCGTTGGGCAGGGTGAATCCGGTGGAGGAGTCGAAGGCGACGCCCCTGCCGTCGCCTTCCGCCCAAACGAACAGCATGGCATTGATGCCGGCGTTCTGGCTTCCGGCGGTGATGTAGGCTGGGGGCAAAAGCTCCAACTCTCCTTTGTCGTTGCGCTCGATGCGCAGGTCACCGTTCAGCGAACAGAGGTCCCGCAACTGTTCATCGGTCAACTCCAATACCGGTGCCAGCTTGAGCACAACCGGCCCCAACGGCTCTGGCCCAACCGGCCCAGCCGGAGCCTGCCCCGCATCCTGTGACGGCTTGACACTTCGAGTTGTCATTCTGACGTTACCATGGCATGAATCTCGGCCAGCGACCGTCTGGCCATCAGCCCGCATCCATTTCCTGAATTCAGAAATCCGGCTCCCAGATGGGTTTCAGGTCCAGCGAAAAGCCCGGCAGCTCCGGTTCCCCGGAAATGGTCTCTGGACGTTCCAGTTCTTCGACCGGAGCGTTGGGCCGGTAAACATGGACACGGCCCTGGAGGGGATCAATCAGCCAACCCAGCCGGACGCCGTTGTCCATGTATTCCCGCATTTTGGTCTGGACGTAGCCCAGCCTGTCGGACGGGGATCGTAGTTCCACCACGAAATCGGGAACGATGCGGGCGAATTTGCGCTTCTCCTCGTCCGAGAGTTCCGCCCAACGCTCCTTGATTATCCATGAAGCATCGGGAGAACGTATCGCACCGTTGGGAAGGGTGAACCCGGCGGTGGCATCGAATCCGAGGCCGGTTCCATCGGCTCTGGCCCACATGACCAACCCGCTGGTGAGGTTTGCGTTTTGGATGCTGGTGCGAGGGTTGGCCGGTGGCAAGATTTCCAACTCTCCTTTGGCATTCAGCTCAATCCTGAGTGCGTCATTCAAAGAACACAACCGGAGAAGATGGTCGTCGGTCAACTCCAATACCGGAGCCAGCTTGAGCACAATCGGCCCCAACGGCTCCGGCCCAACCGGCCCCGCCGGAGCCTGTCCCGCATCCTGTGACGGCTTGACGCTTCGAGTTGTCATTCTGGCGTTACCACAGCATCAATCTCGGCCAAAGACTATCCGGCTCCCGTCTGTATCTTCCCTCTCACGTTCGGGAAAAACCATAACTACGCCCGCTGGAACTCCTGGGTGGCTGCCACCATCTGCAGAACATCGGCGATGTGCTGCCGGTCGGCTTGGTCACCCTGTTTCCGGGATGAGAAATCCACCAGCACCCGCCGGGTATCTTCCTTCACCTCCAGCGCCCCCACCTCTTCCAGGCAGGCGTCCACCAGTCGCTCCGGAGACGTTGCCGCGCTCATCTGCGAACCGATCCGTTCCACCATGGCCCGGATCCCCGGCTTGCCCACGTCCCCAACCTGCTGGCTGGCGAAGTTGATCCGCTCCACCAGGGTGCCGCTGTTCAGCCAGTCCGTGCCTGTGTGCCACCCCTCCACGCTGGGGGGATTATTCAGTATCTGTCCCATGTAGGACGCCTGGCTGTACCGCTCCAGTATCTCGTAGCGGGGCCGGTCGAACTCTCCCGTCAGCCTCAGCACGCCGGCCACCAGTTCCACCGGACTCTTGACCTTGGCATAGCGAGCCGCCTTGAAGAAATCCGAGTTGAACAGGACGCGGAGCATAGCGCCTATTTCGTAGTTGCTGTCGAAATAGGCCTCGACCAGCGTGTCGATCGCCTCCGGGTCGGCGGGCGGAGCATACGGCCACTCCGGCACTGGCGGCTCGTCCGCCACGAAGAAGCTGTATAGGTGTCGGGAGATGAAGCGTGCTGTGGCCGGCTGCTTGCAGATGATGTCCACAATGTCGCGGCCGTCGAAGTTCCCCCGCTCCCCCAGGAACTCCTTTTCCCCGTCGTCGTGGTCTTCGGGATGAAATTCAAAGTGCCAGGAGATCCGGCCGTAGGGCCAGTCCGAGTCCCTCTGGGAGCGCAGTTCCATGTAGTCCCGGTTGGCGATGGTCCAGCCGGTGAAGGCCCGGGCGCACTCCTTCACATCCTCTTCGGTGTAGTTGCCCACGCCCATGGAGAACAGCTCCAGCAGTTCCCGCCCGTAGTTCTCGTTGATGGCGTCCTTGTGGTTGTCTTGGTTGTCCAGCCAGATGATCATCGCCGGGTCCCGGGATAACCCCAGCAGCAGGGTGCGGAAACTTCCCGTCGCGTGACGCCGGAACATCCGCGTCTGGTCCGACAGGGCCTTCCCGTGGATCACCTTCGCATACCCGGTGGCGAAGATGCTGTGCCAGAAAAGGGTCATCTTCTCTTGCAGCGGCGCGGTGGTGGTGGCCATCCGGTACAGCCAGTTCTCTCCCGGCGCCTGCGGGCCCATCATGCCCGACAGTTCCGGGTGGAAGCGCCGCACCAGGTAATCGCTCAACCGCTGTTCGCCCCTGGGATTCAGCAGCTCTTCGACGGTGGCCTCGTATCCCTTGGCTGCGTAACCTTCCAGCTCATCCCGGTTGGCCCCGAATCCGGCCCGCCGCAACAGATGGGCTATCAGTTCAACATTCGTATCCCGCATCGGCATTTTCCTGACTGGATAGTACTCCCGGACTGGCCGCATTCTAGTATCTGCGGAAAGACGGGGTCAATCGCGTAGGCCTGCCCCGGTCTGTGGGACCAACCGGACATAGCGCTGCAGCCCGATAGCAGCTTCCCGGCCCGGCGCCCCACGGTTTTCTCCTCGCGAAGCCTGTATCGCAATGGGTCCCGTATCGCAATGCGTTAAGAAAAAGCCTGGACCGGTGTTTCCACCCGCCCGCACCTTTAAGGGCGCTGCCCGCTAGTCGTCGCTGGCTACTGGCAGCTTGGCTCCTTGGAAAGGACCCTCCGTAGCCTCGAAACTCTGGGAAAATGCGAATATCTCTTCGTCAGACTGGGCATCCAGGTCGATGGCACGGCTGAAACCCTGTTTGACCACGTACCCGGTCTTGTAGTACACCTCGCCAACGTTGCCCTCGGGGTCCTCGTAGTAGATGCTGTGGGAGATGCCGTGGGTGACGGTGCGCAGGATGGGAGTGCCCTCTTCCTTGAATCGGCGGTTCAACTCGCGGAGGGCGTCCATGCTGGACACAATGAAAGACACCTGCCCGACGTCCCTCGTGCGGTGCCGGCTTTCGTTGGCGCTGCCCAGGGCAAGCTCGTGGTGCTCGTTGTCCGGGTCGGCACTGAGGAAGCAACTGCCTCGCTCCGGATCTTCGTCCGTGACCGTCAGGCCGAGGACGCGGGTGTAAAAGTCTCGCATCTTGAGGAAATCGTCGCAGATGATGCCCACGTGGCCCAGGTTGGAAATGAGCGGCATGGTCTTGCCTCCTGCATTCGGTTGGGCCGATGTTAGCAGCGGCGCGGACCGCTTACAAGCAGGACATTCGGCGCTCACCGTGCCAACGTCCCCAAACTACCCCGACCACCAACCTGAACGTCGTCAGTCTGTTGGTGTGCCAAACGCGCGGCCGGTGCCCGAATTTCTCCCCGCCGGCCTGGAGAATCGTTAAAAAACTATCTCAAAAGTCCCTTCCCCTTTGACGGGGGAAGAGCCTGCCCCCGCGAAGGCGGGGGTTAGGATGGGGGTGAAATGCCACCGTATCATACAGATGTAACGCACACACTATGTTCCCCAATAGTTTTAAGATGGTCTCTAAATCGTCAGCTGCTGCGATCGGCGTACTCAGCCCTGGCCGCTTCCACCAGGGTCGGGTCGCGGAGCAGGTCGCCGGCTGTCAGGCTCAGGGTTTTGGCCACCAGCAGGGCGTTGGAGAGGGCCAGCTCGGTGACCGCTGTCGCGGCCATGTCCCGGGTATGCGATGCCACCGGTGCCTCGCTGACCGCATATCTCAGCTCGAAGGCCGGCATGACCTGGCTCACGTTCCCGAAATCCGTGGAAGCCCCGCTGCCCGGGCGTCCCGCCACCGGCTCATCCAGCCTCATCCCTAGAAACTGGGCGTTGGCTCCCACCGCCTGTGCCAGGGTGACATTGGGCTGGACGTTCTCGTAGAACGGATAAAACTCCTCCACCTCCAGGCGGGCGCCGGTCATGGCCGCCGCCCCCTCCGCCACCTGCCTCACCTTGCCCACCACCTCGTCGCTCAGGTATCTCCCGTCCCTCGACCGCAGCATGAAGTTGGCGGCCGCGAACTCCGGCACCACGTTGGGCGCCAACCCCCCGTCGGTGATCACCCCGTGAATCCGCACGTCGTCCTTCAGGTGCTGGCGCAGAGCGTCTATCCCGGTGAACAGGTGGATGACTGCGTTCAGGGCGTTGACGCCGGCCTCGGGAGCCGCCGCCGCGTGGGCCGCCCTCCCGTGGTACATGTACCGGAAGCCGACCATGGCCAGGCTCCAGCTCTCCCCCTTCGCCGCTGATGCGGGTACCAGCGTCCGGTTGGAAAATGGATGGGACGACAGGGTGGCGTCGACGCCGTCGAACACCCCCGCCTCCAGCAGTCGTATCTTGCCGCCGCCCCCCTCTTCCGCCGGTGTCCCGATGATGACCGCCCGGCCCGGCAGGTCTTGTGCGCTGGCCTGCAGGCCCAGCGCCGCCCCCATCGCCGCCATGGCGATGAGATTGTGCCCGCAGCCGTGCCCAATCTCGGGCAGCGCGTCATACTCCGCCAGCACGGCTATGGTCGGGCCGTCGCCTCCCCCACCCGGGATGGTTGCGCGGAACGCCGTCTCCACGCCGCCAACTCCCCGCTCCACCCGGAAGTCCCGCTCTTCGAGGAACCCCGCCAGGGCATCGGAGGAATAATGTTCCTGGTAATTCAGCTCCGGATGGGCATGGACATCCAGCGAAATGTCGAACAGCGCCTGCCTCGAAGCCTCAATAGCCGAGTTGGAGCGTCCCGCCAGCTCCTCCCCGGTATTTGCTGATTGGTTGCTCATCGTAAACCGTCTCCTTCAAAAGCCCGGCCGGACAAAGTGCGCCGAATTAGCCATCAACGCCACGGACCACCTCCCGCTTCCCGGTGGCTATGTCGCTGGCCCCGGCCTGATTGTCAGCCCGCATTGGTGGCCCGGATTGTTGGCATTGTACAGGCGCCCGCCCCACCCCCGCCACGATTCCCACTGACAATAGGCCGTTGACACCCATCCCTGCCGCCGGTAACGTGGAACTATATGACGGCTCTTCAACGCAAAACACTTGCGGCTTCACCCCTGGCCACCGTTCCAACGGGCAGCCCGTTGCCAACCGCACCAGGTCGGCCTTGGAATCCCTAGTGTCCCCCTGCTTCCGAGACCGTTGTCACAAAAATGTCGCATTATGTCTCAAAATGTCCCACTTTGTCCCAAACGTGGCTCCTTTTGTCCCGGCGAAAACCCGTTGTGGGACTGTGGTTGCTGGGATTTCTTGCTCAATTTCCGGGAAATGTCCCGTTTTGTCACAAAAAACAAAAAACGTCGGCCCCATGCTTTGCGCGATGCCCCCTGCCCGTCCCGTCCTTCCGTTTGAGCCGGGTTTCGGATGGACTTACAATCCCATCTAAATTCCATTGGTCGTAAAACCCCTGCTTAGCAGCAGCCTCGTCGAGCTTTCCAGAACAGCCCGTCAGCTCCCCAACCACCGGAAGATCCCCAACGCCGCCCACGGGAGGACCTCAAATGGTAAGCGCACAGTCAGACCACAACCTTGAACAGGGGGATGCATTCCTGCCCGCCACCGGCCGCCCGGTGGTGCGGTCCACCGAGGGAGTAATCTCCTCCGGCCACTACCTCACCTCCATGGCCGGCATGAGGATGCTGCTGGCCGGCGGCAACGCCTTTGACGCCCTGGTCGCCGCCGGGTTCGCCGCCGCCGTTGTCGAACCCATCGCCTCCTACTCCCTGGCCGCCGAGGGCGTCTTCATGCTCTACGACTCCGCCAGCGGCGACCTGCTGTCCCTTTCCGGGCAAGGCACCGCCCCCGGAAAGGCCACCGCCGATTTCTACCGCTCCCGCGGCCACCAGCGCATCCCCACCGGCCCCGGCATGGACGCCCCTCTCGCCTTCACCCTGCCTGGGATCGTCGACGCCTTCATCTCCCTGCTGGAACGCTGCGGCACTATGGAACTGGCCGAAGTCATCGCTCCCGCCGTCAGCTACGCTGCCGAGGGAATCCCCAACTACGAGTACATGCTGGAGCGTCTCCACTCCAACTCTGGCCGGAAGCAGTTTGACAACTTCCCGCCCGGCGGATGGGATGTCTTTTACGATGACCGCCAGGTTCCGGCCGTCGGGTCCCTGTTGGTTCAGCCGGGTCTGGCCCACACCCTCCAGGCCATGCGTGACGCCGCGGCCTCGGCCGCCGGCGGCCGTTCCCACCGGATGCAGGCCGCCCGCGACGCCTTCTATCGGGGGCCCATCGCCAGAGTGATTGTCGAATGCTCGGAGAAAGTCGGCGGGATCATTTCCCAGGACGATCTGGCTTCCTACTCCAGCCAGTTCGAAACTCCCGTCGGCGGCGCATTCCACGGTTGCGAAATCAGCGGACAGGACTCCTGGAGCCAGGCTCCCATGCTGATGCAGACTCTCCACATCCTGGAGAACTTCGACCTGAAGGCGATGGGCCACAATAGCCCGGCCTACATTCACACCGTGGCTGAGGCCCTTAAGCTATGCTTCGGAGACCGCGAGGCTTTCTACGCGGACCCGGCCTACGCCACCGTCCCTATGGACGGCCTGCTATCGAAGGAATACGCCGCCGAGCGCGCCCAGTTGATCGACCCGGAAGGCGCCTGCCCCGCCCAGCCTCCGGCCGGCGATCCCTGGCGCTTCTCTCGGCAGCGGGGCTCCACCCCATCCCCCGTCATGTCTCAACCCACCGTCGGCGTTGCTGATCCTTCCGCCGGCGACGGCACCACCCACGTTTCCGTCTTGGACAAGCGCGGCAACCTGGCCTGCGGCACCATCAGCGGCGGTTCCTTCGCCAAGTCCGTCTTCTTCCCCGAACTCGGCTGCGCTCTGAGCACCCGCATTGAAATGTTCAACTGCGAGCCAGCTCATCCCAACTGCGTCGAGCCCGGCAAGCGCCCCCGGACCACCCTCGTCAACTACATCATCTCCAGGGATGGACAGCCCGTGATGACCGTCGGATGTCCCGGCGGCGATAACCAGGTGCAGGCCAACGTACAACTGATGCTCAACACCCTCGTTTTCGGTATGGATCCCCAGCAGGCCGTGGAAGCTCCCCGGTTCGCTACCGCCAGCAACGTAAATTCCTTCTATCCCCACGTCTACTACCCGGGTCAACTCGACCTGGAAGAGGGAATCCCCGAGTCCACCGCCGATGCGCTGAGAGCTTTGGGACACAAGATTGAGAGGACCGCCAACTGCGGACTCGGAGCCACCGTGTCCGTCCGCGACGGTGCAACCGGGGCCCTCAGCACCGGTGCCGACCCCCGCCGTGCCTGCTACGCCCTGGCTTTGTAGAGAAATTCTGAACAAGTCTAGGGTAATCGTATGTGGGGTCTCGAAGACCCATTGACGTTCAAGATACAGACGTCCGCTGGATGAAGCGAGGGATGGGCAGCCAAGACGTTACCCGATGCAATAGTTGCTAAAAGAGTATATAGACATCAAGCTGCGGCACCTGCATGGTGGTATCTTTCAAAGGCGATTGCCCTGTGAACAAGTCCCTTCCCCCTGGATGGGGAAAGAGCCTGCCCCCGCGAAGGCGGGGGCTGGGATGAGGGTGAGAACTCAATTCCCACACTCCCTCTTGGGGAAAATGTGGGATCACCGCGGGAATTACCGGGTGCTGTGGGCGGGCGTGAGGAGATTCCTGGGACCGGGGCTAAAGGAGATCAGGCCACCACCGCCGGCTCCACCTTGTGGCATGCGGTCAGGTGTTCGCTGTTTATCTCCCGCCAGTCGGGTTCCACCTCCCGGCACATGCCGGTCTCGAAGTAGATGGGACAGCGGGGATGGAAGCGGCATCCGGTGGGCGGGTTGATCGGGCTGGCCACCTCGCCGCTGATGGTCGTCCCCATGGGAATGTCCGGGTCGGGCTGGGGGACCGACGCCAGCAGCGCCTTGCTGTAGGGATGCAATGTGTTCTCGTACAGCTGGTCCTTGTCCGCCAGTTCCACCATCTTCCCCACATACATGACGCCCACCCGGTGGCTCATGTGCTCGACAATCGCCAGGTCGTGGGAGATGAGCAGATAGCTCAACCCCAGGTCCCTCTGCAGGTCCACCAGCAGGTTCAGGATCTGGGCCCGGATGGAGACGTCCAGCCCGGAAACGGGCTCATCCAGCACAATCAGCTGGGGGCGCAGGGCCAGGGCCCGGGCGATGGCTATGCGCTGGCGCTGTCCGCCGCTGAACTGGTGCGGGAAGAACGACCCGGTCACCGGGCTGAGCCCCACGTTCTCCAGCAACTCCCCCACCCGCATCCGCAGTTCCCGGCCGTGCAACCCTTCGTGGACCTGCAGCGGCTCGCCGATGATGTCCAGCACCTGCATGCGCGGGTTCAACGAGCTGTAGGGGTCCTGAAAGACCGCCTGCACCAACCGCTTGTATTCCTTCAGTCCGCTGCCCCGCAACCCGGTGATGTCATCACCCCGGAACCGGATAACTCCCCCGGTTGGCCGCTCCAGCAGCAGGATCATCTTGGCCACGGTGGTCTTGCCGCATCCGCTTTCCCCCACCAGCGCGAAGGTCTCCCCCTCGCCTATGGAGAAGTTGACCCCGTCCACAGCCTGGATGGCCTCGGCGTTCCGGCCCAGCCAGCTTCCGCTGCCCCGGAAGTGCTTCACCAGCCCCTCTACTTCCAGCAGTCGTTCCGCCACTTCAGCCCCCCGGCTCCGCCAGCCAGCAATGCACGAAGTCCTGGTCCCCCAGGGACGTTCTCGGCGGATACTCCTCCTTGCACTTGTCCATCGCTTCGGGGCAGCGCGGCCAGAAGGGACAACCCTGGGGAATGTTTC
Source organism: uncultured Dehalococcoidia bacterium (assembly GCA_951812535.1). Lineage (GTDB taxonomy): Bacteria > Chloroflexota > Dehalococcoidia > Lucifugimonadales > UBA3495 > CATOSK01. The sequence continues at coordinate 191,328 of CATOSK010000007.1, forward strand.
TCAGGTCGGGGGGCTGGCCCTCGATCTGGTAGAGCCGGTCCCGCTTGGTCCCCATTACCGGCACCGACGCCAGCAGCGCCCGGGTGTAGGGATGTTGGGGTTCCTTGTATATCTGCCGGACACCGGCGCTTTCCACGATCCGCCCCGCGTACATGACGTTGACCCGGTCGCACATCTGGGCGACGATTCCCAGGTCGTGGGTCACCCAGATCACGCTGGTGCCGCTTTCCCGCTGCAGGTCCCGGATCAGCCCGAGGAACTGGGCCTGGATGGTGACGTCAAGAGAGGTGGTCGGCTCGTCGGCAATCAGCAGTTCCGGCTCGGTCGTCAGCCCCATGGCCGCCACCACCCGCTGCCGCATGCCGCCGCTGAACTGGTGGGGGTACTGGCCCAGCCTCAGCTCCGGCCTGGGGATGCGGACCGCCCGCAGCGACTGCAGCACCCGGTCCATGGCCTGTTGCCCCCGCTCCTTCAGGTGCAGCCGGACCGGTTCGGCCACCTGCTCGCCCACGGTGTACACCGGGTTCAGCGACGTCTGCGGGTCCTGCATGATGATGGCCATGCGGTGCCCCCGGTACTCCCGCATCTGGTGCTCGGAAAGCTCCAGCAGGTTCTCGCCCCGGAACCAGACTTCACCCTCGACGATTTGGGCCCCGGGGCGTGGGACCAGCCGCATCAGGGACAGGCAGGTCATCGTCTTCCCGCTGCCCGACTCTCCCACCAGGCCCACCGCCTCTCCTTCCCGGATGGTGAAGCTGACGCCGTCCACTGCCTTGAGGACGGCGTTCCTCTGGAAGAAGTAGGTCTTCAGCCCTTCAACCCTGAGGAGGATATCTTGTTCAACGTCGTGGTTTTCCATTTGCACCCTGAGGTCTTCCATCCCCTACATTTGCCGGCGCCTGGGGTCAAGGGTGTCCCGCATCCAGTCCCCGAACAGGTTGAGGCACATCACCGATGCCAGGATCGCCAGCCCTGGGAACAGGGTCAACCAGTAGTGGCTCTGGATGTAGTCCCGACCGTCAGCGACCATCAGCCCCCACGCCGGCCGCGGCGGGGGAATTCCAACCCCAAGGAAGCTGAGGGACGACTCGACGAGAATCAGGTGCCCGACTTCCAGAGTCGCGAGCACGACCACCGTATTGAATACGTTGGGCAGGATGTGCTTGACCACGATCCGGTGAGTCGGCGAACCCACCACTCTGGCCAGCGCAACGTAGTCCAGTTCCTTGATGGACAACGCCTCCCCGCGCACCATGCGGGCGAACCGGGCGGCAACAAAGGGCGATAAGATGAAGATAACGTTGGTGAAGCTGGTCCCGAAGGCGCTCATGAACACCAGCGCCACCAGGATCAGGGGGAGCGCGAGGATCGCCTCCACGCCCCGCTGCACCACCGCGTCGGTCTTGCCCCCCAGGAACCCGGAGGCCAGCCCGAAAAACGTCCCCGACGTTCCCCCCAGCAGGATCACCGCGATGGAAAGGCTCAAGGAAACTCGGGTGCCGTGAATGATCCTGCTCAAGATGTCCCGGCCCAGCTTGTCGGTGCCGAGGACATTCCTCCAGCTTCCGTCTTCATGCCAGGCCGGCGGAGCGAAGTTGTTAATGATGTCGTTCTTGGTGGGTCCAAAGGGAGCGATCCAGGGCGCAAACACGGCGCAGATTATTATCAGCGCGATGCCGATCGTGGGGATCAGCGGCGCCCGACGCAGGCCGACCAGGATGGACATAGCCCGCCGGCGCCAGGGAAGGGCTTCGGCTACAAGTAACGGCCGTTCTGCTGCCTGAGCCATGGACTGATCCTTTCCTTTCTAGCTGGTTGAGTACTTGATCCGGGGATTGACGATGGCATAGGTGATGTCGACCAGCAGGTTGATTACCACGAAAAATACGCCCACCATGATCACGACTCCCTGCACCACCGGATAGTCCCGCCCCTGCACCGCATCCAGGGCGAGCCGGCCGATGCCCGGCCAGGCGAACACCGCCTCGATTACCACCGAGCCGTTCATGAACCCCCCCAGGATAAGTCCCGAGTAAGTCAGAACGGGAATCATGGCGTTGCGCAGAGCGTGTTTCCAGATGACGGTCCGCTCGTGGAGCCCCTTCCCCCGCGCCATGGTGATGTAGTCGCTATCCAGCACGTCAAGCATACTGGATCGCGTTAGCCGCACCAGTCCGGCGATGACGAACCATCCCATGACGAAACCGGGCAGGACATAACTGGAAGGCCCGGATCTGCCGGCAACCGGCAGCCATCCCAGTAATACCGAGAACAGGATCATCAACATAATGGCGATCCAGAACTGGGGACTGGACTGCCCTAAGAATGCGATAATTTTGGCGACTCTGTCTATCCACGTGTCCCGGTACACGGCGCTTAGCACCCCAAGCGGCAGGGCCATCACCATGGCAATGCCCATGGCGACGGCGGCCAGGGAGAAAGTCGCCGGCAGCCGCTCCACCAGCAGCTTGGTTACCGGCTCCTTCAGAATCTTCGATTCCCCCAGGTCCCCCACCAGCAAGCCCTTGAAGAAAATCCAGTACTGGACGTGCATGGGTTCGTTCAGGCCCAGCCGATCCCGCACCAACTGGATGGTGGCTTCGCTGGCATCGTCCGGGACGAAGGCCTCCAGCGGGTCCCCGCTGGCCCTGGCCAAGACGAACACCAGAACGGTGATGAACAGGATGTTGATCAGACCCTGCAGGATCCGTCCGGCGATGTAGCCGGTCATTGCCCTTTCCTTCGCCAGGCGTCCTCAACCGGCGGGCCGGCCGCGGACGGGCAGTTCACTTCAGACTTGCGTTGCGCCGCCGGAACAAGCCCCCGCCCGTGCCCGGTGGAGGCCTGTCCTGGATTGGCGGCGCCGTTGTTGCTTATGGTTATCTCCCGGTTACACGCGCTGCCCCGGCTAATGGGGCCGTGCGCTCCAGAAGTTGTGGGGGAAGGGGCGGCCGGTTATGGGCGTCCACTCCTTCACCTTGTTGGAAATCCCGAACACCGCGTTGGCTGTTATCAGCGGAGCGTGCCGGAACTCCTGGGTTAGCACCCTGTTGTACTCGCGGATGAACTCTTCCTGCTTATCCAGGTCGAACTCGGCATTCGCGCTGTCGAGGAGCACGTCAATATGCGGAGTGGAGTCCCCCACCACCGGCCGAACGCTGTTTGTGGAGTGGTACCACCCGTTCATCCACCGCAGGGTGGTGTAGCGGGAGTCGTTGCCCCGCACCACCAGCGGGTAGGGACGCTCCTCAGGCGTCGGGTTTTGGCCCCGGGTGCGCAGTGTACCGGACAGGTTGGTCCAGTCGTACACCTTCACCTCGCCCGTAATCCCAATCTCTCCCAGGTAGCCCAGCACCGCTTCCGCCAGGGTAGGCAGCCCCGGGAAGTCCGAGTCGTTCAGATAGGTCTCAATCTGGACCTCGAACCCGTCGGGGAAAGTGGACTCCGCCATCAACTGCTTGGCCCGATCGGGGTCGTAAGGCTGGGGTTCCAGTGTCGGGTCGTAGCCGAAGGTGTTGGGGGCGGCCACGAAGTTGCCGATGGGGAAAGCCTCGCCCAGATACAGCCGGTCGGCGATGGTCTGCCGGTCAATGGATATGGCGATGGCCTCCCGAATCTTGGGGTCGTTGCACGGATGGCCGGGGGACCACTGGTACCAGCACCAAATCACGCTGACGGTGGTGGACGGTGCCGAGAAGACCTGCAGGTTGTTCTCCAGAATCTCTTCCTTGGAGGAAATGGACGCGCCGATGATGTCCGCCGCGCCCGTCTTGAGCAACGCCATGCGGGTCGCCAGCTCCGGGATCTCCAGGATGGTCACCGTCTGGAAGCCTGGGTCCTTGCGCCAGTGCCCTACCGGCGACGCGGTCATGGTTATGAACTGGTTAGGAATCCGGCTGTCAAACTCGTAGGGGCCCGTGCCTACCGGGTTCACCCGGAAGGCTTCCTCGTCGGCCTCGATCTGCGCCTTGGAGTAGGTGAAGGAGCCGGAGGTTATCTCCGGGAAACTGCCCCAAAGCCAGGCCGTGGCCTCCGGCTTGTGCGTCTTGATGACGAACTCGTGGTCGCTGGCGGCGGTCAGAGATTCGGTTCGGGTGGCCTTCTCCAATGCGGTGCTATTTCCCCCCCGCGGATCAAAGAAGGTCCGGTTCCAGCTGTAGGCTACGTCCTCGGCCGTGACGTCCGAACCGTCGTGAAACTTGACGCCTTCCCTAATCTTGAAGGTCCAGGTCAGTTGGTCGTCGGAAAGCTCCCAGCTTTCCGCCAGCCCCGGCACCAGCTTGTTGTCGAAGTCCAGATCAACCAGGAAGTCGAACATCTCTTCCATGTAGATGCTGGACTGGGGAACGGACAGCAGTCCCAGGTTGTCCGTACTCATGTTGACCAGATCGTCGGCGGCAGCGATCAACTCGCCGGAAGGGCCTTCTTCCACGGCTGACGGAGTCGGGACGGGCGTAGGAGTGGCGACCACCATCACCCGTTCTATCCGGGTTTCCCCTGCGACCTGGACCTCCTTGGTCACTTCCACCATCACCTCTTCCACCTTGGTTTCCACCCGGGTTTCCCCGGCGACCTGCACCTCCCTGGTCACTTCGATCTCGCGCTCGATGACCTCCGGTGCCGCGGCGGACTGACAGGCGACAACTAAGACTAGAGCAATAAGACACGCCGACATATAGGATATGGTTTTCATGTTCCCCCCTTTCCTGAAAGCAAATGGTCCCGAATGGGTTTTTCCTTTACTCGTAAGCAAATGTTCGTTGCACACAGCTGTTGGGAGTCCTGATCCCGTAACCATCAATGCAGAAATCGCCAATTGATAGTTCATTGGTGGGTGCATATTGCCCAACGCAACCTTGAACGGGATAGGATGTTAATGTTTTCGACTTACCTTGTCAACCGAACATAAGCGCCCTGGACCTGGCGCCCCGCGGGATTCAACCCCGTTAGGCTGTGTGGTAGACTGCTCCTGGTTGTTAGAGCAAATCCGTTTGAACAAATCCAATGAGGGATACCGGCCCATGATCATTGATACCCATACCCATGTGGTCAGCAGCGACAAGACCGCCCATCCCCTGCATCCCAACGCCAGCGGGTGGTCCACCGAGGTAAGCAACAACGTCGAGGACCTGATTCAGGAGATGGACGCCGCCGGGGTGGAGTGCGCGACCCTGGTGCAGCCCAACGGCACCTACGGCCTGGACAACACCTACCAGTGTGACAGCGCAAAGCTTTATTCCCCGCGCACTGTGTCGGTCGGAATCCTCGACCCTGCTGCCCCCGACGGCGCCGACAAGCTTTCCTACTGGGTCAACGAACACGCCATGAAAGGTATTCGCCTTCAGAGCCAGGCCGAACCCGACGACCCCAGTTGCGACGCCCTCTGGGCCCGTGCCGAAAGCCTGAACATCCCCATCTCCATCGGTGGCGGGGGGACCCCCGACAAGGTCAACCGGATGCGGAACATCGGGGCGCGGCATCCAAACGTCCTCTTTGCGCCCGACCACTTCGCCGGCTGGAGCGGCGCCGAGGACAAGGCCGCCATGACCGTGGCCCTGGAAGCCCTCGCCCAGCTTCCCAACGCCTGTCTGCGGATCTCCAGCACCAGCCTCGGCCCCTATGCCAACCTGAGCGATGATGACAAAGACCTTTTCCGGAGGGTAATAGAAGCCTTCACCGCAAAACGCATGATGTGGGGCTCCAACTTTCCTTCATCTCGCCAAGGCGGCTACATCGGCCAGGTGGAGCTGGGTAAGACAGCCCTGCCTTGGCTCTCCGCTGAGGACCTGGACTGGATGATGGGCGGTGCGGCTCATACCTTCTGGCCCATGCTACAGGCGCCAACCACCGGCTGACCCCGCCCCCAAAACCGTTCCTGGAGGTCTAACCATGGCTGTTCAGGGCGCAACCCAGACCATAATCGACTGGATCTTCTCCACGGGTTTCGACGACATGCCCGCCGGTATCAGACGGCAGGCGGTCCTGTCCCTCTACGACGGCGTGGGCGCCAATTTGGCTTGCTCCCTGCTTCCCGTGGCCCATCGGACGGTGGACTTCATCAAGCTGGTGGGGGGTCCGCCGGACTGCACTGTCATCGGATTTCCCGACCGTTCCTCCGTGCTCAACGCCGCCCAGGTCAATGGCACCCTCGGCCACGCCGACGAGGTGGATGCCATTGAAAGCGACGGACTGGGCGCCCACGTTCTGGCTGCCAATCTGGGCGCCTGCCTGAGCGCCGGCCAGTATGCCGGCGCCTCTGGAAGAGAGGTGCTGCGGGGACTGGTGCTGGGGTTCGAGCTGACCAAGCGCGTCCACCGGGTCGCCGCGGTAGCCCAGGACCGGTCGGTCCTGACCGCCGGGTCCTCGGCCACCTTGATTGACGCCGGCAACACCATGGGGGCCACCGCCGCCGCCGGCGTGCCCCTGGGACTGAGTCCTGGCCAGATGGATATAGCCTTCGGAATGGCCGCCGCAATGACCAGCGGAATCACCCCCTTCGCCCGCGAGTCCGAGCACATGCTCAAGTCTTTCGTCCGGGGAGGCCTGGGCGCCCGGAACGGCGTCGCCGCGGCCCTGATGGCCAAGGCCGGGTACGATGGGCCCCGGGGAATCTTCGAAGGAAGCAACGGTTTCTTCCACAGCCGCCTTGGTGTCGAAGACCCCGGACCGGAGTTCGTGGAAGACCGGTACACCATCCAGGACGTTGTCTTCAAGCGCGTTTCTGCTGGCGGACCCAACCAGGCCCCCCGTCAGGGGGTGGTGGAAATAATGGCCGAGAACGGTCTGACCGCCGCGGATATCAGCCGCATCACCATCGAGGTCCCGCCCATCGGCTTCACCACCATCACCGAGGTCCATCACCCTTCCATCGAGGGCAAGGACGTCATCGCCATCGGCGCCGTATATGGCGGGACGGGGTTCCTGGCTGCTCACAACCCGAAGTATGGCCAGAGCAACGAAGTCCTCGCCATGCGCGACCGGATCGAAATCCTGCCCCGGGAGGAATGGGCTGGCGAAGGACGTTTCCGGTCCATGGTCACCATCGAGACCTCTGGCGGCAGGCGCTTCTCCCGGGAGAGTACCTACCGGCCCATGTCTGAGGACGACCTGGACGCCAAGTTCGCCGACTTGGTCGGTATGCGGGCGGGAGAGGACCGGTCCCGGGAACTGGCCGAGGCTCTGAAGGGACTGGAAGTCGCTCCCAACGTGTCGGATGTAATGCCGCTGTTGGAACTGCCCGGGGCCCGCATCGAAGACTACTAGCCAAGCCGCGGAGACAACGCCATTGGAGGTGAGCCCATGCCCGATTCCCACGATCTGGCCCTCATCGCCCACCTAATGCGCCGGGCCGGGTTCGGAGCCAACCGCGACCGTCTGGAGGAATACGCCGCCAGGGGGTACGAGGCCACCTTGTCGGAACTGCTCAATCCCGAAACTACACCACCTTTTGACGACGACCTCGCCCACCGATACTTCCCATATTTCCGTATTGGGACGGCGATACCCACCCAGCAAAGCCACTGGGTGCTGCGAATGATTGGCACCCCCCGGCCCCTGGAAGAAAAGATGACCCTGTTCTGGCATCATCTCTTCGCCACCGGCTTCGCCAAGGTGGACAACGCTCCCGAGATGCACCAGCAGATCGACACATTCCGCAATCATGGCATGGGTAACTTCCGTACCCTCCTGGTCGAGCTCTCCAAGGACCCGGCGATGATCTTTTGGTTGGACAACTGCGAGAGCCACAAAGATGCCCCTAACGAAAACTACGGGCGGGAACTGCTGGAACTGTTCTCCATGGGAGTGGGCAACTACACCGAAGACGACGTCAAGGAATGCGCGCGGGCCTTCACCGGCTGGACCATCGTGCCCGGTATCCCCCGCTATCCTTGGGGCGAGTTCCTGCGGGAGTTCCAGTACCTCCCGGATGACCACGATGATTCAGAAAAGACTTTCCTGGGACACCGGGGACGGTTCAACGGCGAGGACATCATAGATATCATCTGCCGCCAGCCGGCCACGGGACGCTTCATATCCCGACACCTGTACAATTTCTTCGTCGCCGAGGAGCCGCAGGTGCCCGCCTGGCCAACCACACCGCCGCAGGACCCGGAAGCCATCGAATTGCTATCGGAAGAATACTTCCGCTCCAACTACGATATCCGTTCGATGCTGGCGGTCCTTTTCCGGTCCGACTTCTTCAGGAACGCCCGCTACACCAAGGTGAAGAGTCCGGCGGAGTTGGTGGCCGGAGTGATGCGGCTGGTGGATGACTACACCGCGCCCAAGCCCCGCATCCATGAAATCTCCGCCGCCTGCAACTTCATGGGCCAGGAACTCCTCAACCCACCAACCGTAGAAGGATGGCACACCGGAAAGGAATGGATCGACAGCGGCGCGCTGGTGGAGCGCATCAATTTCGCCTCGGACCAGGTCGGTGACCTGTCCAAGCCCGGGGTGCAGCGCATCGTCCAGCGCCTGTCCGCCGGCGGGTCGACATTGACCCCGGAGCAGATGGTCGACGGTTGCCTCGACCTCGCCGGGCCGGTGGTCGTCTCCGAGTCCCGGCGCCAGGAGCTCGTCGACGCCCTGGCCGGACCGGCCCCCTGCGCCACCCCGGAGGACATGGAGACCTTTGGTCCTCGGGTCGCCCGTCTGCTCCAGCTCATCGTGTCTTCCAGGGAATACCAGATGGTATAGGCATCCGATTTCCATCTCCCAATCTAGCCGGAGGCAGTCAGCATGGTCGGGTACGGAGTCTCCACGATCCGGGTCGAATACATAAAGACCATCGGCAACGCTGCCGCCCTGGGGCAGATCGGGTTCAGGAACCCGGTGGACGTCGCGCCTGCCCAGGGAGACCTGATATACGTCCTCAGCCATGCCGCTGAAAACAACGGAGGCAACAAGCGGATCGCCAAGTGCACATTAGACGAAGAGGACTTCCTCGCCGAGTTCGGTTCCTTCGGGGAAGAGCCAGGCCAGTTCACCTGGCCCAATTCGCTGGCTGCCGACAGCGTCGGCAACGTCTATGTCACCGACGAATGGCTCAATCGCGTAACCGTCTTCGACCCCGATGGAAACTACCTGGCCCATTGGGGCGAGGAAGGACCCGGCCCTGGCAGGCTCAACCGGCCGGCGGGAATCGCCTTCGACGCAGACGACAACCTTTTCCTGGCCGACAGCTTCAACCATCGCATTCAGAAGTTCACCAAGGAAGGTGGTTCTCTGGGCCAATGGGGGTCAAAGGGCTCAGGGCCAGGGCAACTGAACACACCTTGGGGCATTTCCGTCGATGCCGCCGGCATGGTCTACGTGGCCGACTGGCGGAACGACCGCATCCAGAAGTTCGCTCCCGATGGCCAGTTCGTGTTGTCCATCGGAGGGTCTGGCGCGGAAACCGGCCAGTTCAACCGCCCCAGCGGTGTCGCGGTGGATCGGGATGGTTGCATTTATGTGTGCGACTGGGGCAACGACCGCGTACAGATATTCAATGAAAGCGGCGAGTTCATCGCCGAATTGCTGGGCGACGCGACCATGTCCAAATGGGGCGCGCAGCGGCTGTCATCCAACCCCGAAAACATGCTGGGACAACGGGAGCAGGTCCACAGCCTGGAGCCGGAAAAAAGGTTCGTGCAGCCGGTATCCGTCAAGATCGACCGGGAAGGCCGGTTGATTGTGGCCGATTCCGCCCGCCACCGCCTCCAGATCTACCGCCGCACCTGACCTGATGGCGGTTCGCCGCCCAGCCTCGAGCATGAGTTGCCTTCCGTCACCTTCTCCCGCGACGCGTCAAGAACTCGCCGCCTCTTGGCTGCACGCCAGCGTCACCAGGACAACGGGGTACAATTCGCGACGATTCGCGGCTTATGTTGCCCGGTTCCAGTGCGGGACGACGGCCTGGAAGAGGTCGGATTCGTTACAACCTGGGCCAATATCTCTCCCCGGAGGGCAGTATTTATTGACATTTTTGCCCGAGAATTATAAGTTATCTTGGTCTGAAAGCTCGCTAATTAGGCGAGTCGGGTGAGTGCCAATTTGACGCACAGCTACCTGAAATATCTTAAAAGGAGTTTGAGGCATGGCAGACAACGATATTGCGTTAATGGCCCACCTGATGCGCCGCGCCGGGTTCGGGGCCTCCTATGAGGAGTTGGTGGAACGTACCGCCAAGGGCTACGAGGCCACCGTAGAAGAGCTGCTCAACCCCCAGGAGCAGCCGGACCTGGAAATGGACGTCATGAACCGCTACATGCACGGCTGGCGGGATATGAACGGCCTGATGGCCAACCAGGGCTACTGGACCTACCGGATGGTCAACTCGCAGCGGCAGCTGGAAGAGAAGATCTGCCTGTTCTGGCACGGCATCTTCTGCGTAGGCGACTCCAAGTGCATGAGGGCGCGGCAGATTTTGCTGGAGCTGAACAACTTCCGCAACTACGGCCTGGGCAAGTTCGACGATCTTTTGATGTACCTGTCCACCGACCCGGCGATGCTCTACTACCTGGACAACCAGTTGAGCCACAAAGAAGCGGTCAACGAGAACTGGGGCCGGGAGTTACTGGAGCTGTTCTCGATGGGCGTCGGCATGGACGGCGAGCCCAACTATACCGAGGACGACGTGAAGGCCTGCGCCCAGGCGTTCACGGGCTGGACCATCGCCAACGCCATTCCCCGGTATCCCTACGGCAGCTACGCCAACCGGTTCCTCTACAACCGGTACGACCATATTGAAGAAGACAAGACCTTCCTCGGCGAGACCGGCAACTGGAACGGCGAAGACATCGTGCGGATGATCTGCAAGCAGCCGGCCACCGCCCGCTTCGTAGCGCGGCATCTGTCCAACTGCTTCGTCTCCGACGAGCCGCAGGTCCCGGCCTGGCAGCACGTTCCGCCGCAGCACCCGGAGCTGATCAAGGAGCTGGAGGACGAGTATTTCCGCTCCGGCTATCAGATCAAGTCCATGCTGCGGGTCCTGTTCAACTCGGACACCTTCAAAGACGCCCGCTTCGCCAAGGTTAAGAACCCTTCGGAGGTGGTCTGCGGCGCCCTGCGGGTCGTCGGAGACTTCACCGAGCCCAAGCCCCGCCTGTACGATCCGGCCCTGGAGATCCGCTACATGGGCCAGGACCTGCTGAATCCCCCCACCGTCGAGGGATGGCATACCGGCAAGGAATGGATTGACAGCGGAACCCTGGTGGAACGGATCAACTTCGTGGCCGGCGAGATGGGCCGGGTTGATTCCCCGGGTATCAACGCCTTCATCGACCGGCTGCGGGCCGAGGGCTCGACCCTTTCCTCGGAGCGGATTGTGGGGGCCTGCCTGGAGATGCTGGGCTTCTACGAGCTGAGCGACGATAACCAGGCGTTGCTCACTGCCCACGCCGAGGACGCCAGCAGCCTGGACACCGGGACTCCCGAGTTTGCCCAGTTTGTCGGGCAGATTCTCCAGCTCATCGTGTCAACGCAGGAGTACCAGTTCAACTAGGCTCCGCATCAACGAACAAGCAATAACCGGCCGCCGCGCCCCACGCGGGCAGGCGGCCTTCCAACTAGACCAGGAGGAAACATGACCAGCACCAAGAAAGACCCCGTACTGGTAGTCCTGCAGCTTTCCGGCGGGAACGACTTCATGAACACCATCGTTCCCTACACCAACCCGTTGTACTACGACAACCGTCCCAACGTCGTCATCCCCCAGGACCAGGTTCTGCCTCTCAACGACGAGCTGGGCTTCAACCCCAATACCGCCGCGCTGAAGGAACTTTACGACGACGGCAAGGTGGCGATAATCCAGGGAGTGGGCTATCCCAATCCCAACCTGTCCCACTTCCGGTCCATGGACATCTGGCACACCTGCGAGCCGGAAAAGCTGGCGGACGAGGGTTGGGTCGGACGGGCCATCGGCGACTTGGACCCGAACAAGGAAAACGTGCTGACCGGCGTCAACTTCGGCCGAGGCCTTCCCAGGGCCATGGCCGCTCCCGGCGTGCCGGTGGCCTCCGTTGGCAACCTCGAGACCTACGGTGTGCTGACCAGCATCGAGGTTGAGGAGGAGCGGACCCAGGCTCTGGACATCTTCTCCCGCATGTACTCCCCGGCCATGGGTCGCGGCCCTGTGCTGGAGTACCTGTCCCAGACCGGCATGGACGCGCTGACCGGCGCCGACATCCTGGCCACCGCGCCGGAGAAGTATACCTCCAGCGTCGAGTACGGCCCCAGTTCCATGTCCCAGTACATGCGGAACATCGCCCAGGTCCACATCGCCGACCTGGGCACCCGGTTCCTGTACACCACCGCTCCCTACAACAGCTTCGACACCCACGCCACCCAGATGAGCGCCCACGCCAGCCTGTGTCTCAACGTGTCGCAGACCATCAGTGACTTCTACCAGGACCTGAAGGAGCACAACGCAAGCGACAACGTCGTCCTGCTGGTCTTCACTGAGTTCGGACGGAGGGTCCACGATAACGGCTCCGGAACCGACCACGGCTCGGGCGGAGCGGCCTTCGTCGTCGGCGACCGGGTCAAGGGCGGACTGTACGGCGAGTACCCGTCCCTGGAAGAGGACAAGCTGCTGGAGGGCAACCTGCACTTCAACAACGACTTCCGCGGCCTGTACGCCACGCTGCTGGAAGACTGGATGGACCTGGACTCCAAGCCCATCGTCAACGGCAGCTTCGAGAAGATGGACTTCATCGCCAGGGACTAGCCGGACCCGGTGGGCGGCAGGGACAGCAGACCCGCCGCCCGCTTCAGCGATGCGGCAGGGCGTGGAGTACGGTTCTCGCACGGACCCGGCGGCGTAAACCTTTCCTGACCGGATTGGCGGCCGCCCTTGGGTGTGTCCCCCTTGGCTCACGATGGATTACGTGGTTTCCCATCGGACTGCGCCATGGGTCTCTACCACCTCCAACCCGGCCGCTGCCCCAACGATTAGTATTTGAGAGGAAAGCCATGGCAGAATACGATCTTGCCCTGATGGCCCATCTCATGCGCCGCGCCGGATTCGGCGCCTCCTATCAGGAACTGCAACACCGCGCCACCGTTGGCTATGAGGCCACCGTCGAAGAACTGCTCCATCCCGAGGACCAGCCCCAGTTGGAAATGGACGTTATGGAGCGGTACATGGGCTGGCGCGACCTGGGTTACCTGGCCGCCAACCAGGGCTACTGGACCTACCGCATGGTCAACTCGCCCCGCCAGTTGGAGGAGAAAATAGCCCTTTTCTGGCACTCCATCTTCTGTGTGGGAGACTCCAAGTGCATGGCCCCCCATAACATCCAGGACCAGCTCAACAAGTTCCGCATCCAGGGAATGGGTCGGTTCGACGAACTGCTGCTGGCCATGGCAACCGACCCGGCTATGCTCTACTACCTGGACAATCCCCTGAGCCACAAGGACTCGGTCAACGAGAACTGGGGGAGGGAGCTCTTGGAGTTGTTCTCTATGGGCGTCGGGATGGATGGCCATCCCAACTACACCGAGGACGACGTAAAGTCGTGCGCCCAGGCGTTTACTGGCTGGACCATCGGCAACGCCATGCCCCGGTACCCCTACGGACGGTACTTCAACCAGTTTTTGTACAACCGCCTGGACCACATCGACGACCAAAAGACCTTCCTGGGCGAGACGGGCAACTTCAATGGCGACGATATAATCCGCATCATCGCCAAGCAGCCGGCCACGGCGCGGTTCATATCGCGGCACCTGTACAACTTCTTCGTCGCCGACGAGCCGCAGGTGCCGGCATGGGAGACCACGCCGCCCAACGACCCAGGGGCAATCGAAATCCTGGAGGAGGAATACTTCCGGTCGGGATATGACATCCGCTCCATGCTGCGGGTGCTGTTTAACTCGGACTTCTTCAAGGAAGCCCGCTTCGCCAAGGTGAAGAGCCCTTCCGAGGTCGTCTGCGGGACCCTGCGGCTGGTGGGGGACTTCACCGGTCCCAAGCCTCGGATGTACGACGCGGGTCTCGAGATCCGGTACATGGGCCAGGACCTGCTCAACCCCCCCACCGTGGAGGGCTGGCACACCGGCAAGGAGTGGATCGACTCCGGCACCCTGGTCGAGCGGGTCAACTTCACCGCCGGCGAGGTGGGACGGGTCAACGCCCCAGGCATCCGGGATATCATCACCCGCCTGCAAGGCCAGGCGCGGGAAATCTCCCCCCAGGAGCTGGTGGAAGGATGCCTGGATATGCTGGGCGGGTACAGTTTGATGGGCGACACCAGGGAATTGTTGCTGGACCATGTCTCGGATTCCGCTGTGGGACCGGGACACTCCGTGGACACCACCGCACCTGGCTTCCCGGACTTGGTGGCCCAGCTTCTCCAACTTATCGTTTCGACCCAGGAATACCAGTTTACCTAGCGACCGATACCAGCGGCGCGGGCCCAATTTTCTCAGTGGTCCCGCCCGGACCCGAAGCGGCTAACGGCCATTTACGACAACCGAAGCGAGGAACGAATGACGACCAGCAGAGTACAAGGAGCAACTTTCCGCTATACCCACACTATCGGCAGGGGTGAGGAAGCAGGTACCGGATTCAAGAACCCGGTATCGGTAGCACGGGGTGAGAACGACGTGATGTACGTGGTGAACCGCGCCTACGACTATCGGGCCGACTCCAAGCGCATCACCGTCTGCACCGTAGACGAGGACTACATCGGAGAAATCGGCAATGGCGGCCGCCTCGGCGGCGAAATGATGGACGTGGGCGAGGACGCCTCCGATAGCTCCCTGGTATGGCCCACCGACATCACGCTGGACAAGGATGAGAACCTGTACATCACCGACGAGTGGCTTCAGCGGGTGGCCATGTTCTCCAGGGACGGAGACTGGCTGGGCGCCTGGGGCACGGTCGGCGACGGCGACGGCCAGTTCGACAAGCCGGCGGGAATTACCACCGACTCCGAGGACAACATGTACCTGGTGGACACTGGCAACAACCGGGTCCAGAAGTTCACCAAGGACGGCAAGTTCCTGATGAAGTTCGGCGCCCGGGGTGTCGGCGACGGCCAGTTCAACATGCCCTGGGGTATCGAAATCGACCACGAGGGTAATATCTTCGTCGCCGACTGGCGCAACGACCGTATCCAGAAGTTCACTCCCGACGGCCAGTTCCTGATGAAGTTCGGCTCTTCCGGGAAGGGCGACGGCGAGTTCAGTCGTCCCACCGACGTGGCCGTAGACAAGGAAGGAATCATCTACGTTGCCGACTGGAACAACGACCGGCTTCAGGTCTTCGATCTGGACGGCTCTTTCATCACCGAGATCATCGGCGACGCCACCCTGTCCAAGTGGGGCGTTACCAAGCTGGAGGCCAACCCGGAGATGAAGCTGGAGCGGGAAATCTCCCAGGGGTTGGAGCGGGAGCGTTTCCTGCGGGGCCCCATCGGGGTGACGGTCGACGACGACGACCGGGTGTTCATCGTGGACTCCCAGCGGAACCGGATCCAGTGCTACCGGAAGCTGCCCCCCTTCTTCCTGGGGCTGTACGACGGCGGGCGCCTGTAAGCTGCTGTCATACATCCTGGCTATTTCAGACGCATACACAGCGGCCCCGGACACATTGTCCGGGGCCGCTGTGTTTCCCCGGTGGGGGGCCGGGGAAACAGGGGTTGGGAAGCCCCGATTGGGGGCTAACCGGGGCGTTTTACTTCAATGGTCTCGTCGGCGGTCACGGCAACCCGCCGGTAGCGGATCCCCAACTTCAGCATCCAGTAGCCCAGGGTGGCCGTACTCACCCCCAATTCGCTGGCGGCATGACTCATCCCATGTTCATTGACCATTTCGGGGACCAGGCTCTCCAATGGCCGTTGAAACTGCTCCTCGACGTTCCGCATCAGCTTGGTTTTCCGCATTGTCTGAGTTGGCATAACCTTCCCTTTTATCGATCGCTTTAGTGGTGACTGCCCGGGTAGTTGGCTTGCCCGCAACTATACTTGGCGGGCTCAAGACGGGCATTGTGTATACTGCCCAGCTTTGTACTATTTTAAGAAACTACTTAACAATATCAACCGTCTACGACGTTTATGTCCAGTCAAACCAGGAATTCGCAGCCATCGGAAGGTGGCGTTCATTGAGCACCAGGGGCTTCTGGATGGGAAACCTGCTGGTTAGGAATGCGTCCCCAGAGGGGATGCCGAAAGGTCGGAGCCAAGGCCGGGTTAAACTCCCGGCGTTCCGGAACAGCGGACTCCGGCTCTGGGATAAATGCTTCTTCCCTGGCCCGGCGGCGGCCGGCGCTGAGGTTGCGGTGGGGTGTAAGACGGGAAAGGTGTTCGCCCACGGCCAGCAAGCTGTTCAGGTTATGGGCTGGCAGGAAGTCGTCCACGAAGGGCAGGGCCGCCTGCATCCCCTGGGCCAGGGGCTGGTACTCGGCGTGGCCCAGCAACGGGTTTAGCCAGATCAGCCGGTGGCAGCTCCTCTGCAGGCGGGACATCTCCCTCGAAAGCACCACCGGCTCTCCCCGGTCCCACCCATCTGAAATGATCAGCACCACCGATCCCCCACGCAGCACCCGCCGGGCCCACTGGTAGTTGAAGTTGTGGATATTCTCCCCGATGCGCGTGCCGCCGGCCCAGTCGGGGACGGCCCGGGAGACTTCGGTGACCGCCTGGTCGATGTTCCGGTAGCGCAGGTGCCGCGTGATGCGGGTCAACCGGGTGGCGAACAGGAACGACTCAACCTTGCCCAAGTTGGCGGCGATGGTATGGATGAAGTGGAGCAGCAGCCGGGTGTACCTTTCCATGGACCCGCTGACGTCACAGATGAGTACCAGGTTGCGCGGCTTCTTTCGTCGCTCCAGGTGGGCCAGCTCCACTGCCTCTCCGCCGTATTGCAGGCTGTTGCGGAAGGTCCGACGCAGGTCCGGCCAGGAGCCGTCGCCGGCCTTTAGACGTCGCGTGCGGCGCATCCCTGGATTCCACCCCAACTCCGCCATCAGCGCCTTGGCCTGGAGGATTTCCAACGGCGAATACTCGGCGAAGTCCTTGACCCGCAGCACTTCCCGGGCGCTGTAGGTCCGAGTCAGATCCACCACCGGCTGTCCGCCGGAATCTTGCCCTTCCCCGCCGCCACTAGCGTCTTGGACAGAATCCGAGGCGATGCGCGGGGAGCGGTAGCGCCGTTCCTCCCCCATAGAGCGCAGGTCGCGGGTGCTGATCCCGTGGCTGGGTCGCCTCCAGAACACCTTGAAGGCATCGTCGAAGATGGGAATGTCCTGCTTCCTGTGCACCAGCAGGCATCGGGCTGCGTTCTGGAAGTCTTGCCGCCGTCCCATCGGAATGTCCCGCGTGGCGCGCACCAAATCCAGCATGTTCCCCGACCCGAAATCCAGCCCCAGCCGCCGCAGCACCTCCCCGAACACCATCAGGTTGTGCAGGATGTGGCCGTCCTCGGTGTACGTTTCGGAACCGTTCATCGGTGTGGGAAGAAAGTCGGGAGGGCTCAAGGCAAAGCTCGTTGACAGAAAGTTGATCGGTGTTGGCCGCTTATCCCCCACCCCCGCCTCGTCCTCCCCGGCGCGGCCCCCGGTTCTGCGACCGCTCCAGCAGGTGACGGACGGGTTCGCCCCGGACCAGCTCGATGTCGTCCTGGTACTTCAGCATTATGCCCAGCGTGTCGTCGATGACCTCTGCCTCCAGCTTGGTCTCGTTCAGGGCCATCAGGGCCGATGTCCAGTCGATGGTCTCGGACACTCCGGGAATCTTGTAAAGCTCGGTTTCGCGGAGTTCCTGTATAAAGCCCGTTACCTGTTGCGCCAGTTCCCGGGGCGCATCGGGAAGGCGCGTCGTGACGATCTGCAACTCTCGCTGGAAGTCTGGATAGTCCACCCAGTGATAGAGGCACCGCCGCTTCAGCGCATCGTGCACTTCCCGGGTGCGGTTGGAAGTAATGACCACCACCGGTGGGTGGGCTGCCTGGAAGGTTCCCAGCTCGGGTATGGTTATCTGGAAGTCAGCCAGCAGTTCCAGCAGGAAGCCCTCGAATTCCTCATCCGCCCGGTCCAGCTCGTCTATGAGCAGGACCGGCGCCCGGTCGCGCCCCGGGTCGATTGCCTGCAGCAGCGGCCGCTGGATCAGAAACCTTTCATCAAACAGGTCCGCGGAAGCCCGCGAACGATCCACCTGACCCCCAGCCTCCATCAGCCTTATCTCCAGCATCTGGCGGGCGTGGTTCCACTCGTAGACCGCATGGTTAATGTCCAGCCCCTCATAGCATTGGAGGCGGATCAGCTCGGTATCAAGCCCGCGGGACAGGGCACGGGCAATCTCCGTCTTGCCAACGCCCGCCTCCCCTTCCAGGAAGAGGGGCCGCTGCAGCGTGATGGCCAGGAACACCGCCACCGACAGGGCCCGGTCGGCTATGTACTGCTGTTCCCGCAGCAGGCGTTGAACGTCGTCGACAGTGGCAGGGGACTTGGCGGCAGTGGTCAAGAGGTTTCTCCAGATTGCGGCGGTGTTAAGCGGTGTTGAACGGGGCTCTGAAGTCGATCGTTCCGGCCTCTGGCGGACGAAAAGGGCAGCAATTGGCGGGAATCGCTGCCCTTTCCTTGGGGAAATGCCCAGCCGGTAACGGCCTTAGTGATGGGCCAGTCCGATGGCGTGGTACAGCGCATGCTTCACCTCCACCGGGGCGATTCGGCGGCGGAAGTCGGCCGAGGCGAAGACGTCTCCGATGATTTCGTCCCCCAGGTCCTCGGACAGGTGGTCCACGGCGTCGGAAATGTTCTGCATGGTCAGCTCCTTGCCCACCAGCGCGGCCTCAACGGAGCGGGACCGGATGGGCGACGGCACCAGACCTCCGACGGCCACCTTCGCCGCCGTGCAGTTGCCATCCTCAACGGTGACCACTACCGCCCCTCCAATCACAGGATAGAAGGATGCGGGATGGGACATCTTGGCGTACTCGCCCACGTCGCCGTGGATTTGGGACAGTTCGGGGCCGTGATCATGCCCGTGGTCGCCATGGTCGTGGCCGTGCCCGTGGTCGCCGTGGTCATGTCCATGTCCATGCCCGTGTCCGTTGTCATGTATGTGCCGGGACAGCACCGGAGCCGTGACGGCGGTGACGACCTCGTTCTCTCCGCAGGCGGTGGTGAAGGCGTCCACGAAGAAGTCCTCCGCTGCCACCGTCCGGCTTCCACCGGGTCCCTGCAGCTCGACCGATGCCTCCAGCGCGGTCAAAACAGTCCCCCAGTCTGATGCGGGGTCGGCGTGGGCGATGTTCCCCCCAATGGTCCCCCGGTTCCGCACCTGCGGGTCCCCTATGCCGCCCGCTACCTCAGCCATCAGAGGGTTGGCGTGCCTCACGTCGTGAGAACGGGCGATCTCGCCGTGCGTGGTCAGCGGGCCGATGCGAATGGTGTCGCCGCTAACGGTGATCCCCTTGAGACCTGCCACGGCTCCAATGTCAATCAGTGTGGCGGGACGGGCCAGCCTCAGCTTCATCAGGGGAAGAAGACTGTGACCGCCGGCCAGCAGCTTGGACTCCGGGTTCGCGCTCAGTAGCTGAATGGCTTCAGCGACAGAGCTGGCTTTTTGATAATCGAATGCCGCTGCAAACATGGTTGCCTACTCCCCCTGTTCGTGAATGGCCCGCCACACCCGCTCCGGGGTCAGCGGCATTTCCAGCCGGGTAACGCCCAGGGGACGCAGCGCGTCCAGCACGGCGTTGTAGATGGTTATGGTCGAGGCGATAGTCCCCGTCTCCCCGATGCCCTTGACCCCCAATGGATTGGTCGGCGACGGCGTGACGGTGGAAATGGTCTCCACGTTGGGCACCAGGTGGGCTCGGGGAAGGGCATAGTCCAGCATGGAGCCGGTTAGCAGCTGCCCATGGTCGTCGTAGACCGCCCCCTCCCAAAGGGCCTGCCCCGCGCCCTGGACCACTCCTCCATGCACCTGTCCCTCGACCACCATGGGGTTGATCTGGGGGCCGCAGTCATCCGCGGCGACATACCGCTGCAGGACGATGTGGCCGTTGTCCGGGTCGACGCCGACCACGGCAACGTGAGCGCCGAAGGGGTAGGAGAAGTTGGGCGGGTCGTAGTAGGTCGTGGCTTCCAGCCCCGGCTCCACGCCCTCGGGCATGTTCCAGGCGACGTTGGCCATCAAAGCCACGTCCTGGATGCTCTTGGACTGGTCCGGGGAACCCTGTACGAAGAACTGGCCGTCCTGGTACTCGATGTCGGCCTCGTTGGCCTCCAGCAGGTGGGCGGCGATGACCCTGGCCTTGTCACGGATCTTGCGGACGCTCAATGCAACGGCGCCGCCGCCCACGACGGTGGTGCGGCTGCCGTACGTGCCCCAGCCCATGGGAGTGTTGTCAGTGTCACCGTGAATGACCTCCACGTCATCCACCGGCACCCCGATTTCGTCGGCGACGATCTGGGCGAAGGTGGTTTCCTCGCCCTGGCCGTGGGGCGACGTGCCGACGAAGACGTTGACCTTGCCGGTTGCGTAGAACCGGACCGTGGCGCTCTCCCACAAGCCTCCGCCGAAACCTACGGCACCGGCAACCTGGGAGGGGCCAAGGCCGCAAATTTCACAGTAGGAGCTGACCCCGATCCCAATGTAGCTGCCGTGCTCCCGCTGGTGGGCCTGCTCGGCGCGCAGGGCGGGATAGTTGACATGTTCCAGCACGGCGTCGAGGACGCCTTCGTAGTTGCCGCTGTCGTAGGTCAGTCCGATGGCGACGTCATGGCCGTCGTCAAACTTGGGGATGAGATTGCGGCGGCGGACCTCCACCGGGTCCAGTTCCAGCTCCACCGCCAGCATGTCCACCAGCCGCTCCAGCAGGAAGGTGGCTTCGGGCCGGCCCGCGCCCCGGTAGGCCTCTACTGGAACGGTGTTTGTGAAGGTGCCGTAGATGTCGGCCTTGATGTTGGGGATGGTGTACGGGCCCGAGTACATCAGCCCGTGCAGGATGGTTGGTATGCCCGGTCCCGCGGTGGACAGGTAGGCGCCCATGCCCGCGTAGACGACGCTGCGGACGCCGGTAATCTTCCCCTCACGGGTTGCGGCCATCTCCACGTACTCCACGTGGTCCCGCCCGTGAGTTGTAGACAGGAAGTTCTCGGAGCGGGTCTCAGTCCACTTCACCGGCCTTCCCAGCTGCATGGAACAGAAGACCACGATCATTTCCCAGGGATAGACAGCAATCTTGCTGCCGAACCCGCCGCCCACCTCCGGCGCGATGACCCGGATCTTGTGCTCAGGGAGGCCGGTTACCAGGCAGGTGACGAAACGGGCTATGTGTGGATTCTGTGTAGTGTTCCACATCGTCAACTCACCCATGGAGGGCAGGTAGCTGGCGACGGCGGAGCGGGGCTCCATCGCGTTGGGGATGAGCTTCTGCTGGATGATGGTATCCTTCACCACCACCTCAGCCGACTCAAAGGCCGCGTCCGTGTCTCCTCCCGCAGCCACCCAGTGGAAGGCTTGGTTGTTGGGGGCGTCTTCATGAAGCTGGGGAGCGCCGTCTCGAAGGGCCGCTTCAGGGTTGACCACCGCGGGCAGCGCCTCGTAGGTTACGTCAATGAGTTCCAGTGCGTCCTCGGCCTGGTAGCGGTCTTCAGCCACCACCACCGCGACAGCGTCGCCCACATAGCGGACGGTGTCCGTGGCGATGGCGTTGTATGGCACGGCTTTGACGTCGGAATCGGGGATCACCCAGGCGCATGGGATGGGGTTCAGAACGCCCTCCACGTCCGCTCCGGTGTATACGGCCAGCACCCCCGGGGCACTCTTGGCCGCCGAGGTGTCGATTCCGGAGATGCGGGCGTGGGCATGGGGGCTGCGCAGAATGGCCGCGTGGACCATTCCGTTGAGCTTGATGTCGTTGGTGTAGGTGGCCTGTCCGGTAATCAGCCGTGGGTCCTCTCTGCGGCGGATACCCGACCCGAATATCCTGGTGGTCATCGCACTATCCTCCCATCGCCTCGGAGGCGGCCAGGGCAGCCTTGACTATGTTGTGGTACCCGGTGCAGCGGCAGATGTTGCCCTCCAGCCCATCGCGGACTTCCTGCTCCGACGGGTGGGGGTTGCGCTCCAGCAACTCGGTAACGGATATGATCATGCCGGCGGTGCAGAACCCGCACTGGAGGCCGTGGCTGTTCCAGAAGGCTTCCTGTACGGCGTGGAGTTCACCGTTCTTGCCCAGGCCCTCGATGGTGGTGATCTCGGCCCCGTCAGCCTGGACCGCCAGACAGGTGCATGACTTAACGGTCGAACCGTTCATCCGCACCACGCAAGCGCCGCACTGGCTGGTGTCGCATCCTATCTTGGTGCCGGTCAGCCCCAGCACGTCCCGAAGCAGGTCCACCAACAGTAACCGGGGCTCCACTTGGGTTTCGTGGACCCGGTCGTTGACCGTCAGCTTGATGGGGACTCTCACTCTGTTACCTCCCTGGGAAATTCAGCGGTGCGTCCCGCCGGCAACAATAATGATTAACATTATCGAACAATGGTCCGTTGACTGGGGGGAGTATAGCTTTCGGCTTGAAACCAGTCAACGGAAACCACGCTTCGCCGGGGGCTGTTGGGCAATCCCTGTGGCCCGGTGGGAAGCGCGGGGTTGTTATAGCGGGGTTGTTATAATTGTACCTTCAGAATCGCGAGGACGGAAAAATGGAAGTTACCGGAAGCTACACTTTCAACGCGCCCGCCGCACGGGTATGGGAAGTCTTCATGGACCCCGAAACTCTGGGAAGGTGCCTGCCCGGGGTCAATTCTATTCAAGCCGTGGATGACAATGTATACCAGGCAACGGTCACCATCGGAGTGGGACCCGTGCGTGGCTCTTATAACGCCCGGGTTTCCCTGCTGGACCAGGACCCGCCCCGCTCATACCGGATGCGGTTGGAGGGCAACGGTCCCCTAGGCTTCGTCAACGGCGACGCACTGGTGAACCTGGAGGAGACGGACGGCGTAACGGTTGTCACCGTCAGGGGGGACGCGCAGGTCGGCGGAGCCGTGGCCCGGGTCGGCCAGCGCATGATGGGCAGCGTCGCCCAGACCACCATGGACCGGATGATGTCCTGCCTGCGGGAGTCGCTCTAGGCTAGTCCCGCAGGCTCCGCATCTGGCCTACGTCCTCCGCAGCTTCGGGTCCAGCGTGTCTCGCAGCCAGTCCCCGAAGAAGTTGAACGCCAGCACCACCACCGTTATCGCCACGCCCGGGAAGAGGGACAGCCACCAGACGTGCAGAATCTCGTCCTTCCCCTCGGACACCATGATGCCCCAAGCGGGCGCTCCCGGCGGAAGGCCCAGCCCCAGGAAGCTAAGGGACGCCTCCAGCAGGATCACTTGTCCCACCAGCAGGCTGGTCACCACCATCATGGTGTTTACCGTGTTGGGGAAGACATGCCGGATGATGATCATCGGCGTGGACAGGCCGGCTATCTTGGCGAAGGTCACAAAGTCCAACTCCTTGACGCTGAGCACGTCCCCCCGGATCATGCGGGCGAAACGGGCCCATACCGTCAAAATCACGGCCAAGATGATGTTCTGTATACCCGCCCCTAGGATGGTCACGATAATCATCGCCACCAGCACCGTCGGAAACCCCAAGGCCGCATCGGCCGCGCGCATTATAAGCACGTCCAGCATTCCACCCCGGTATCCCGATATTAACCCCAGGACCGAACCGACAAAGGCCCCAAACCCCAGTGCCACTACGCTGATGAACATCGCGGTTCGGGCACCGTAAATCATCCGGGTCAACACATCCCGACCTAGGACGTCCGTCCCCAGGGGATGTTCCCAAGTTTCCCCCGGCGCAGTCCTGGAGTCCAGGATGCTGGTCTTGCCAGGGTCGTAGGGGGTCAAGATCGGCGCAAACGCCGAGCATACCAGCAACACTATCACAATGCTGAGCGGTATCCAGGGCAGTTGCATCGCCAGCACCCGCCGGGGAAGGGCGAGGGCACCGTTGGACTCTTGCGGACTTATCGTGGTGGAAGAGGCCATTACGGCATTCCTCCTTACTCGTACCGTATTCGGGGATTAACGTAGGCGTACAGGATGTCGACCAGCAAGGCAGAAACTATATAGAACAGTCCGGAAGCCATGACGGTCGCCGATACGATGGGGAAATCTCGGGTGTGGATCCCCTGCAGCATCAGCCGCCCGATTCCGGGCCAGGCGAACACCACCTCGACGGCCACTGACCCGTTCAACAGGCCCGCCAGGGTGAGACCGGAAAAAGTGAGCAGGGGAATGACCGCGTTCTTGAGCGCGTGTTTCCACACGACCAGCGACTCCCGCAGCCCCTTGATGCGGGCGAACTTGACGTACTCGCTGTCCAGGACCTCCAGCATGCTGGAACGCCCCAGCCGAACCATGCCGGCCATGGCGGACCATCCCAGCACGAAAGCCGGCAGGATGAAATGGTCGATGCCGCCTCTGCCGAAGGTTGGGAGCCACCCCAGAATTGCCCCGAAAAACAGGATCAGCATGATGGCGATCCAGAAGTTGGGGGTGGCAATTCCCAGCGTGGCGAACAGCTTGCCGAAGTTGTCGAACACAGTGTCCCGCTTAACCGCCGACAGGATTCCTAACGGGACCCCCACCGCCACCGCCAGTATGAATGCGGCCACCGCCAGCTGTATGGTGGCAGGGAAGCGCTCGATTAGCACATCCCGGGCAGGACGCTCCAGGAAGTGGGACTTGCCGAAGTCCGCGCGGAGGATGTCGGTGAGGAAGTCGAAGTACTGCACCACGATAGGGCGGTCCAGACCCAACTGCTTGCGCATCATCTCGTACTCGATGCGTCCCTGTTCGGGACCCAGCATGTAGACCGCTGGGTCGCCGGTAAGCTTGACGCTGAGGAAGACAGCAATACTGAGGAGCAACAGGGTAATGATGGCCTGAATTACCCGGGTGAGTATGAACCGTTGCATAAGCTACCCCTGGCCGACCATGCGGCGGGCGGGACCGGGACCGATTCGCCCGGAGAGGGCTAACGGTCCCGGCTGTACCGGAGAAGGGTTACCGGAGTGGTTACTCGTCCAACGTAATGGTATGGACTGAGTTGACATAGAAAGCCAGCGGGTAAGGCTCCCAAGTCTTGATGCGAGGGCCAACACCCCAGGGGATGTTGACGTAGCCCATCATCAGCTCGTTGGACTCGTCCCGAGCCCGGAGATAGAACTCAGTCAACCGTGGGACGCGTTCCGCCGGATCAACAATGACGCGGATCTCCTTGGCCAGTGCCACTACTTCAGGGTCCCTGGAGGAACGGTCCGGGCGGTCCGGGTTACGGCCGTAGCCCCCGTTGAGCATTCCCGATCCGTCCAAGCGGGTCTCGTTATCTCGGAAGAGAACCTGCCCATAGGCGTCCTCGGTAAGCCTGGTCAGCTTCTTGACAGCTGACTCCTCGCTGACCCGAACTTCGGCGTCAATACCCAGCTCTTCCTGCCAGACCTCGGCCACGAACTGGGCAGCGTCGGGCAAGTTGGGCACGGCAGCCGAAGGCCACGTGTTGAGGATGAATTTGCCGAACTCCTTGCCACCTTCTTGCCCAGGCACGGAATAGCCTGCCTCAACCATTAACTCGCGGGCCTTCTCAGGGTCGTACCCCCACGGATCAAGCTCGGAAACGTAACCCACAGTGCTGGGCGTCACGTTCGGGAACCCTTTGGGTTGGAAAACATCGGGGCCGCCGAAGAGCTTGTCCTGCATGGACTGGCGGTCAACGGCATAGTTCAGGGCCTGCCGCACACGGATGTCATGGCAGGGCAGAGTGGCTTCCCAGCAGCCCAGCAAGCGGGCGAAGAAGAAGGCACCTTCCTGCCCAAACAGGAGGCGGCCTCCGCCAGCTTCGATTTGTCCGCGGGCTCCGATGCTAACCGGAGCTATGTCAGCTTCCCCGGCCCGAAGGGCGGCGACCCTCGTCGCCTGCTCCGGCACCAACCTGAGTTCAAGAGTTGTGAACTTGGGACGCCGGTTTTCCGAGAAACCGTTGTCCGGATGGTAATAGTGGTCTTCGAACCGCTCGAACTCCATCAGGTCTGAAGCGACGTGGCGGGTCAGCCGGAAGGGGCCCGCCCCGACGGGGTTGCGGTCGAATTCCAGTTCCACCTGCTCGTCGTGGAGGACGCTGGGGCCCTGTCCCAGACCGGCGGGATAAATGGTGCCGATCCAGTTGCCCCCGGCGGAACCGAAGTCATCCTCGAAGTCGAGGAACACCGAGTTGAACGAGACCCTGACCTGGTTGGGGCCGGTCATCTCCATCGTTTCGGTAAGCTGGGAGTTGCTCAGGCAGGCGCCGCCGGTGGCGTAATCCTGGGCTTGGGGACCCATGCCCCACTGCCAGGTCCACAAAACGTCCTCGGCAGTCAACTCGCTTCCGTCGTGGAACTTGACCCCGTCGCGGATGTCAACGGTCCAAGACAAGCCATCGGGCGATACCGCCCAATCGCTGGCGATTCCGGGAACGATGACCCGGGCCCCGTCCTGCACGTCGGACTCGAGCAGGAAGGCGTGAATCTGCCGACCGTAGTCGTGGCCGCCGCCGCCCGCCAGACAGTAGGTCATTCGCTCGTTGGCGAAGCTGCCGACCATCCACACCACTTTGCCCGGATGGACTTCATCGGACGCCTCCATGGCGGGCATGGCAGTGGGTTGCGCGGCGGCTACTGGCGCGGAGCCGGACGGTGCAGCGCTCCCGGAAGACGCGCTAGACCCCGAACTGGCTGCGGGTGCTGTGGAACCGGTCGCCGAACCGGAGCCGGAGTCAGAACTGGAACTGGCTGCCGGGGCGGAGGACCCGGAACTTGCCGGAGCTGCCGGTTGTTCCGCCGGCGCCGACGTCCCGCAAGCCACCCCCAGCACTAGGGCCATCGAAAGAACGAGAGCAAATAAAAGACGGGGTTTCCTGAAATACTGCATTGACACGCCTCCTGTGATGGGTCGGTTTTCGGACTGTCCCGGTCGGAATGCTCGCAACACCGCAAGGGCGTCACGCCAAGACACCTTTCGTCATCGAAAAGTGTTCGATAGTGCCAACGATTATAACCCAGGCGTCAACAGCAATTGCTTGCGATGGAGCACCAACCCAAATGTTTCGATATTCGTCTTTGCAATGACGTTTTAGATATCGTATGCCACCAACTTATTTCCATTATGGTTATGTCCGTTAGGGGAAACGCTGTCCCTAATGACAATGCCTGTAGACCCGGTAGAGGTGTTGAGGACTGATGGGTCGGAGGGCAACCCAGGCGCTGCCCTTGTCCCCAAGTTGCACCGGGAGGATCCTTAACCTGGGAGAAAAGGGGCTGAACCAGTGAAGTCTTGCTCTATTCGAATCTGATCCTGGGGTTCACGTAGGCGTAGAGGATATCGACCAGCAGCGCGGTGACGATGTAAAAGAAACCGGCCGCAAGAACGGTGGCCTGCACGATGGGGAAGTCCCGGTGATTGATGCCCTGCAGCATCAACCGCCCGATGCCCGGCCATGCGAAGATGACTTCCACTACCACCGAGCCGTTGAGGAGGCCCGCCAAGGTCAGTCCGGAGAAAGTGAGCACCGGAACGACTGCGTTCTTCAGGGCGTGCTTGAAAATTACGACTCTTTCCGACAGGCCCTTGATCCGGGCGAATTTCACGTATTCGCTGTCCATGACCTCCAGCATGCTGGAGCGGGACAGCCGGAGCACGCCGGCCATCCCGCTCCAAGAGAGCACAAAGGCCGGCAGAATGAAATGGTCAATGCCGCCGCGGCCAAAGGTGGGAAGCCAGCCTAGGATGGCCCCGAACAGCATTATCAGCATGATCGCAATCCAGAAGCTGGGAGCGGCAATTCCAGCTACTGCGAAGAACTTTCCCGCATGGTCGAATATGGAGTCCCGCTTCACCGCCGAGAGGATTCCCAAGGGTATTCCGATGACCATGGTCATGAGGAAAGCCGCTCCGGCCAGCTGCAGAGTGGCAGGGAGCCTGTCGATCAGTTCCTTCCGGGCCGATTGCCCTGAGATGTGGGACTCGCCGAAGTCGGCCCGGGCGATGTTGCCCAGGAACACGCCATACTGGATGGCCAGGGGTTTGTCCAGGCCCATGGCCTTCTTCATTTGCTCGTAGTCTGCGTCGGTCGATTCGGGGCCCAGAAGATATAGCGCCGGGTCCCCGGTAAGATGGACGCTAAGGAACACCGCCAGGCTCAGTATCAACAGGGTTATCACAGCCTGAAACAGGCGTACGACTATAAACCGCCGCATAGGTTACACCTGGTTTGGATTAGGTAACTATCTTAAAACCGATTGGGCCCATCCAGTCATTCCCGCGCAGGCGGGAATCCAGACCCCCGTTGCCCACATCCCTCTGCCAGTGGACCCTGTCATAGTGCCTTTTGAGATAGTTACTAAGGGGATTGAGAGGGGTTGGACCCAGTGGGCAACCGGTACAACCGAATGGTTGACGAAGCTGCGGGTTGCGGCCTAGCCGCAACCCGCAGCAGAATGTCTCTGCCACCCCTGGCCCGCTACTCTTCCAAGGTAATGGTGTGGACCGCCGAAATCCATAGCGAGAAGGGATAGGGTTCCCAGGTCGTGACCCTGGGACCGACACCCCAGGGGATATTGACGTACCCGACGCCCAGTTCGTAGGACTCGTCGTGCAGCCGCATGTACACATCTTCCCAGGCCTTCTGCCGGTCGTCCAAGTCCAGTACGTTCATGGCAGCCTGAACCTGGGAGAAGATCTCTGGGTCCTCGTGGGTCTTGTTTATCTCCCGCTCGGGGTCTCCATAGCCGCTGCTGGTATTGATCGTCGCGTTCTTCCGAGCCTCGTTCTCACGCCAGAGGATCTGGCCGTCCAGCTCGCCGGCAGCCATACGCTTCTTGGTTCCTGTGCTGTCGGAAACCCGGACTTCCACATCCACGTTCAGTTCTCGCTTCCAGGTGTCGCCGACCAACTGGGCGGCTTCCACCTGGTAGGGCATGCCGGTGGAAGTCCAGGTGTTGATGATCAACGGCCCGAGTCCTTCACCGTTCGGGTACCCGGCTTCAGCCAGCAGCGCGCGGGCCTTGTCCGGGTCGAAGGGCCTGGGATCTATCGCGGTCGTATACCCGTAGGTGTTGGGAGTTATAACGGACCAGCCCTTGACGACAAACACTTCATCCCCGTAGAGGGTGTCCCGGAGCAGTTCCTTGTTGAGAGCATAGTCCAGGGCCTGGCGCACCCGCTTGTCACTGCAGGGATACTGGGGGTCGAAGCAGCCCAGCGGCTTGGCCAGAACGTAGACCCCCTCCTGGCCGAATATCAAGCGGCCGCCTCCGGCCTCGATTTGACTTTGGGCATCCAGGCTCGCCGGTACAATGTCGGCCTCCCCTGAACGCACCGCCGCCACCCTGGTGGCTTCCTCCGGGACCAGGTGCAGGTCCAAGGACTGGAACTTGACCCGCTTGTCCTCGGAGAAACCGTTGGCGGGCTGGTAGTAGAAGTCGTCGAACCGCTCGAACGACATCACGCTGGCCCGGACATGTTCGGTCAGGCTCATCGGGCCGGCCGCGATGGGAGCCAGATCATACGCCTCCGCAGCGGCCTCGTCGTACAATCCGGCCCGTTCGGGCATCATGCCATACCACTTGTCGCCAATCTCTGAAACATTGCCGGAGAATGCGACGAAGGGTCTTTGGGTCTTCACGGCTACCTGGTTGGGAGCGGACAGCTCTATGCTCTCCATCAACCGCGATATGGCGGCGCCGGTAGAGTCCGCGGTGTGATGTTCATGGGCCCCTGGTCCAAACGAATTTCGGAGGGTCCAGAGCACGTCCTCCGGTCTAATGTCCGAACCGTCATGGAACTTGGCGCCCTCCCTGATGGTGAAGGTGGTCGTCAGGCCATCGGCCGAGAGATCCCATTCTTCAGCGATGCCGGGGATCATTTCCGTCTGCGGTGTCATGGAAATCAGCATCGCATGCAAAATGCGGCCGTAGTTCGCTCCCCCGGGGCTTCCGCCGACGTAGGCGATGTCGAACCGTTCATTGGCCAGGTCTCCTACCATGATATTCAGCTTCCCCGGGTGGACCTCAGTGCTCTTCGGCTCAGCCATTGCCTGGGCCTGAGGCACCGCGGTAGGCGCGGCGCTGGCGGATGTGCCGGAACCGGACGAAGGCGCGGTGGAGCTGGTCTCCGAACTTGAACTGGCGGCCGGAGCTGCCGGAGCTGCCGGGGCGGCCGGTTCTTCAGCCGGGGCCGCCGTTCCGCAGGCTACTGCCAGCACCAGGGACAGAGAAAGAATAAGGGACAATAACAGGTGAGGTTTCCTCAAATACTTCATTAATTAAGCCTCCCGTGGTTGATTGGGTCTGTGCGCCGTCGCCACCCGACATGAGTGCGGTCAAAACTCGTTCCTGGATCTGCCCTCGGAAACCGGCGCTCATAGCGGGTCTGGTTAAGGTGCTTGCCATTATATCCCAGCCGTCAATAACGACACCATGTTTATATCTCCCGCATGGATATTGCAGGTGACGTCTAGGCATTAATGCGTTTCGGCCGTTCATCGATAGGGAATCACTGTTAACAGCAGTCACAGGTGAAGAATCCAGGGTTGAATAACATATCGATGCAATCGCAGTCCCCATTGCGCCAGGCATTACCCGATGAGGAGGGATGGCCTCGAAACCCTTCCAGCAGGGTCCGGTAAGGAGGACGTGCCCGGCTTGTCCTGCTCCGGCAAGGGGGGTATTATTCGCTCCATGGAGCGGTCCGCCGCTCCTCCTTCCCGGCGGCTCTCCGCCGCCGTGCCAGTCCCGCGCTGGCTGACCACGATCATCCGAGGATTCATTGAGCTTTCCTTCCCTGACCCGGTCCAAGCCCCGCATCTTCATGGGATGGTGGACCGTCGCGCTGGCCGGGTTCATGCACTCCCTCAACAGCTCGGCCTACAACAAGGGCTTCGTGGTGTTCCTGCTGCCGGTC
Source organism: uncultured Dehalococcoidia bacterium (assembly GCA_951812535.1). Classification (GTDB taxonomy): domain Bacteria; phylum Chloroflexota; class Dehalococcoidia; order Lucifugimonadales; family UBA3495; genus CATOSK01. The sequence continues at coordinate 222,260 of CATOSK010000007.1, forward strand.
AGCCAGAGCCTGGGAGCCAGCTTGGCCTCGACCTCCTTCGTCTTTTCCCTCTCCCGCTCCGAAGGCGGGCCGGTGGGTCCCATCGCCGGCTGGCTCATTGATCGGTTCGGACCGAAGCCGGTTTTATTCGTCGGCACGTTGTTATCGGGCGGCGGATTCATCCTGTTGGCGCTGACTGGAAGCCTTTTTACCTTCGCGCTGGTATACCTGGGCATGGTCACGCTGGGCAGCGACCTGGCCTTTTCCAACGCCCTGTCCGCCTTGGTCAACAACTGGTTCCACCGCCGGCGCGCCCTGGCCATGTCGTCCTACCATTCCATTTCCTCGTTGGGGCCGGCAATTCTGGTCCCTGTCATCGCCATCATCATTGCGAGTGCGGGTTGGCGGGAGGCGAGCTTCGCCGCCGGCGTGACCATCCTGGTGGTTATCCTTCCCCTGTGTTTCCTGGTTCGGAGTAGTCCGGAAAGCGTCGGGTTGCTGCCCGACGGCGGGCCGCCGAAGGTCCGCTCCACGCCCAGCCGGTTGCCGTCCAGCGTCAGCGAAGAGATGGCCAACTATGCGATGGGCGAGGCCCTGCGCACATTCACCTACTGGCTCCTGCTGGTAGCCAGCATATTGCGGCTGACCGCCAAGGCGGGCGTCATTCTCCACATAATCCCCATCATGGTGTGGAAAGGGATAGAGGCCGAAACCGCCGCGTTTATTTTCGGATTCCTGCTGTTCCTGGGAGTCCCGCTGTCGTTGGTCTTCGGCTGGCTGGCCGACCTCTTCCCCAAAAACTGGGTGCTGTCCTTTTCCGGCGTCTGCGGAACGCTGGCCTTCCTGCTCTTGGCCATTCCTCCGGCTTCAGTGTGGCTGGTGTTTGCTTTCGTGTTCCTTTTCGCGATTGCGGAGACCAGCGGTTCCAATAACTGGGCCACTTTTGGGGACTACTTCGGACGGCAGGCCTACGGTCGTTTGCGGGGAATAACCCAGTTGCTGTCCAGCCCGGGCGTGTTGATGGCCCCGGTGTTTGCCGGCTGGTGGTATGACCGGACCGGGGCCCAGGGGGACCCCAGCTACGCGTTTCCGCTGTGGGTGTTCACCGGGTTCTTCGCCCTGAGCGCCCTTTGCTTCGCCATAATGCGCAAGCCCAGGATTTACCCGGGAGCCGCACCGGAGGAACTGGCGGCCGCTGCCGCGCCCGGCGGACACTAGCCGAAACTTCGGCTGCTCCACAAAACACGGCCTGCGGCCAGGGAGAACGCTTTGGCTGAACGAACCGGGCCCACCGCGGAACTCTGCCGGTGGGTCGCCGCCACTCAATACCAGGACCTGCCCGGCGAAGTCCGCCGGGAGGCGGCGACTCTCCTCTACGACCAGGTGGGCTGCATGATCGCGTCGGCCACCCTGCCGTCCTGCCAGCCGGTGGTCGATCTGGTCACCCAGGTCGGCGGTGCGGGGGAATGCTCCATCGTCGGCCACCCTCTGCGGACGTCCCTGATCTACGCCGCTTTGGCCAACGGCGCCATCGGCCACGGTGACGAGGTGGACTCCACCGGCCAGCAGGGCACGGGCCACTACGCCGCCAGCGCTGTTCCAACGGTCCTCAGCGTCGGCCAGGCCCTAGGATCGTCGGGACGCGAGGTCGTCCGGGCCCTCGTGCTGGGAGCGGAAGTGGCGGCCCGCCTCCAGACCATCATCTTCAAGTACGCCGCCCGCGACATCTTCTACGCCAGCATCACCGGGGCCCTCGGCTGCGCCGTAAACGCCGGAGTCCTGCTGGGCCTGGACGCTGACCAGTTGGAAAACGCCCTGGGGCTGGCAGCATCCGGTGCGTCGGGCCTGACCAGTCACCATATCGAGGAAAACCACCAGACCAAGTCCCTGCAGCGGGGAAGAGCCGCCGAGGTCGGAGTAATGTCCGCTCTGCTGGCCTCCCAGGGCGTCCTCGGCCCGAAAGAGATCCTCACGGTGGAAAACGGTTTCTTCGACGCTTTCCTTGGAGTAAAGGAAGTGGGGGCCGAGGCCGTCGAAGGGTTGGGGGATTCCTACCTCATGCGGGAACTGGCCTACAAGCGGTACGCGGTGGGAGCGCCCAACCAGGCCCCGGTGTACGCCCTGCTGGAAGTCATGCGCCGGAACGAACTGACTGCAGGTGAAATCGCCGAGATTGAGGTATCCGTTTCCCGTGGCGCCTACGAAACCGTCACCACCAACCGTCACCCATCGGTGGACATGGAGTCCATCCTGGCGGTGACGGCGGTCCACGGCGAGCTTTCCTTCAACCACATCCACCGGCCTGGGTTCCGGGAAGACCCCCGGGTGGCGGCCTTCCTCGACCGGGCCCGCATCCTGATTATCCCCAGGCCTGGCCATTCGACCCGGGGCAACCGCCTGGACATCGGTCTCACGGTTCGCACCACCGGGGGGCAGGAAATCACCCAGGACTTGCGCTATCCGCCCATGGACTTTGGCGAAATCCAGCAGAAGTTCCGCGCCCTGGCGGGGTTGCGACTGGCCGATTCAGACATCCTAGCGCTGGAACGGCAACTGCTGGACGTGGCGGCAGCCCAGGACATCGCTCCCCTCGTCTCCGCGCTGGAAATACCCTATTGACCGATTGAAATTGCCGGCAGGCGGGGTTTGAGGGCTGGTCACGCACCTGGTTGCCATAGCCCTCGGAAAATCTGCGGGGGCAGGACTCAGTCCTGCCCCCGTTTATGCACAAGCAGGTGCCGTCCGACTAAAGGGTTACAGCCTGCCGCCGTCGTACATTCCCACGAAGAAGGGGTCCACCTTCCGGTAGACCTGGATGCGGTTCCGGGAGGACTCGACCACGAACACGCGGCCTTCTTCGTCCACTTCGATCCCCATCGGGCCCCAGAACAGCTTCTCCCGGTCCAGTCCCTGGGCGATCTCCCGCTCCTTCCACATATCCGGGTTGGCGTCCAGCTTGGCTTGGCCCCACTTGGAGACTTCCGAGTCGCCGACCATTCCGGTCAGGAAACCTCCGTCGGGATCGAAGACCTGGACCCGGTCGCTGCCCCAGTCGCAGACGTAGACAATGCCGTCGGCGTCCACCGCCACGTCAGTGGGGCGGTTCAACTGCCCGTCGCCGGTCCCCGAGGAACCGAACTGCCGCAGGAACTGCCCGCCGGCGCTGAATTTCTGGATCCGGTCATTCCGCCAGTCGGCGACATATATGTCCCCGGCGTTGTCGACGGTTATACCCCAGGCCATGTTGAACTCGCCGTCTCCGCTGCCGCCGCTGCCGAACTGGGAGACATACTGCCCGTCCTTGGTGAACTTCTGGACCCGGTTGTTGCCGCTGTCGACGATGAGCAGGTTGCCGTCGCCGTCGAAGCAGATTCCCGAGGGACCCTTGAGTTCGCCGTCGCCGGAACCGGTCGTGCCCCAGCTTCCGACAGGCTCACCGTCGGCGGAGAAGATGCGGACGCTGTTGAGCCAGTCGTCCACGACATAAACCTGCCCGTCGTGGTCCAGGGCAATTCCCGTGGGCCAGACCATGGCGTCGGGGTAGGGAGCTTCGTTGCGGGCGGGAGCGCCCTTGGCGAACTCGCCGATATATTCCGAGTCGATGGTGCACATGGTGATGCGCATGCTGTCGGGGCGGCCCTCGTAGGAGCGGCACAGCACGTACATGGTTTCGTCCTCGCCCCGCGCCATCGCCACCGGGTAGCTGAAGCCGGTGCCGGAGGCTTCACCGCGCCCTACGGTGTGGCTGTATTTGTACGTTACCCCTAGCGTTTGAGTTGGCATTCTAACCTCGCAAGTTTGGGATAAGGCGGTCTCCTGAAGCCCTCTCGATGGTTGCCGGGAAGGCCCCAGGAACCGTGGTCTGCCGGAAAGGGTCTACAGGAAGCCCAGTTTCTCGAAGCTGCCGTTGACGATGGGCTTGGCGTCCAGGCCCAGCCAATCCTCCAACAGGGTGGAGTAGAGGCCACGGAAGTCGTTGTTGTAGTGCAGGTCGCCCTCGAGCAGCTTGTCGTCGTCCAGCGACGGGTACTCGGCGTACAGGCCGCCCTTGACCGCGTCGCCGATTACGAAAGCCGCTCCGCCGGAACCGTGGTCGGTTCCCGAGCCGTTGTCATGGACCCGGCGACCGAACTCGGTGAAGACCAGCAGGACCACGTTGTCCGAAGCATTGTGCTCCACCAGGTCCTGGTAGAAGTCGTTGACGGTGCGGGACACGTCGGTCCACAGCTTGGAGTGGGCCACCAGTTCGGTGGCGTGGGTGTCGAAGCTGTTGTAGGGAGCGGTGGTGTAGAACACCCGTGATCCCAGCTCGGCGCAATGCACCTGGGCGATGTTCCTCATGTACTGGGCCACGGAACCGCCGCCGTACTCCACTGTCGAGGTGTACTGGGCCGGAGCGGTCGCGAGGATGTCAGCGCCCACGAGCGCGTCCACGCCGGTCTGGGACAGGTACTCGAGCGCTGGGCCGCGGCCCATGGCCGGGGAGTACATGCGCGAGAACAGGTCGATGGCCTCGTCCCGCTGTCCCTCCTGCTCGATGGAGGTCAGCACGCCATAGGTCTCCAGGTTGCCAACCGAGGCCACCGCAACGTTGGGGGCCACCAGGGCCCGGGGGACTCCCCGCCCAAAGTTGACGGCGGTCAGCACGTTTTCCTTGTTCGGGTCCAGGTCCCGGACGGCACGGCCCAGCCAGCCCTCGCTGGCGATCTTTTCCGGTTCGCAGGTGTGCCAGATGTCCATGGAGCGGAAGTGGGAACGGTTCGGGGTGGGATAGCCGACGCCCTGGATGATCGCCACCTTGCCCTGGTCGTACAAGTCCTTGAACTCCCGCATATTCGGGTTGAACCCGATCTCATCGTTGATCGGCAGGACCTGGTCCTCGGGGATCCGCACGTTGGGCCGGTTGTCGTAGTATTTGGGGTTGGAATAGGGAATGATCGTGTTCAGTGCGTCGTTGCCGCCCGATAGCTGCAGGACTACCAGGACGGGGTCTTTCTTGGTGCTGGTCATAATCGTTTCTCCCAATCAATTTGTCCGATTGGCGGAGGGTCCGTCCCCGGGGACGGACCCCTGACCATTCTTAGGTGAACTGGTACTCCTGGGTGGACACGACGAACTGGAGCATCTGCCCCACGCGCTCGGCAAACTCAGGGCTGTCCGTCCGGACCTGGCCCCGCTGCTGGGCCTGGCCCAGGATCATAGCGTGGGTCTCGTCGGCCAGCTGGTAGTGGCCCACGAACTCCAGGCACCCCTCCAGCAGCCGCTCGGGAGAGACGGTGTCCCCCTCGGCAGCCAGCCGGTTCACGATCGAACGGATGCCCGGGGCGTTGGTGTCGCCCACCTGTCCGGCGGCGAAGTTGAGACGCTCCACCAGGGTACCGCTGTCGATCCACTCGGTGCCGGTGTGCCAGCCTTCCACCGTCGGGGGATTCAGCAGGTCCTGGCCCATGTACCGGATCTCCTGGGACACTTCGTACAGGCCGGGCTGGGGGCGGGTGAACTCGCCGGTCAGCCGCAGCGTGCCGGCCACCACTTCGGCGGGGCTCTTCACCTTGGCGAAGCGGGCGTTCTTGAAAGCGTCCGAGTTGAACAGTACCCGCAGCATGGCGCGGATCTCGAAGCCGGAGCGGAAGTACTCGTCCTCCAGCAGCTTGATGGTCTCCATGTCCTTCGGCGGGGTGTCCTGCCACGCCGGGACCTGCGGCTCGTCGGCCACGAAGAAGTTGTACATGTGGCGGGAAACGAACCGGGCGGCGGCCTTTTGCTTGGCGATGATCTGGATGATGTCCTCGCCGTTGAAGTTGCCGGTCTCGCCCAGGAAGGTCTTTTCATCGTGGTCGTGGTCCCGCGGGTTGTATAGGAACAGGGCCTCGTGGCGGCCATAGGGATAGCGGGGGATGGCGTTGCCCACGGTCCAGCCGGTGAAGGCCCGGGCGCACTCCTTGACGTCATCCTCTGAGTAGTTGGGCTCGCCGTCCATGCCGACGCCCAGGGAGAACAGCTCCAGGAGCTCCCGGCCCCAGTTCTCGTTGATGGCGTCCTTGTGGCTCATCTGGTTGTCCAGGTAGTACACCATCGCCGGATCCGAGGCCAGCTCCATCAGCAGGTCGGGGAACTTGCCCAGGCCGTGCTTGCGGAACTTGTTCAGCTGCAGCAGGATCTGGCGCCCGTTCATGCACTTGGAGTCGCCGACGCAGAAGATGCCGTGCCAAAACAGGCAGACCTTCTCCTCCAGCGGGCGGGGGGTGTTGACCATCCGGTAGGTCCAGTGGGCCTGGTTGGACTCCAGTCCGTTGATCTGCTTCCAGTCCACGAAGTGCCGCAGCAGGACGTCCATATCCATTTCAGGCTGCTGTTCGGTGTTGACCAGCTCATCCACGGTGGCCTCGTATCCCACCGCGGCGCGCCGTTCCAACTCCTCGTAAGATGCACCGAAGCCGGCCCGGCGCATGAGGTGTGCCATCAAGGCGATGTCGGATGCCATGCGTTTCCTCCTCCAGATAAGGATTTCAGGTTGCTTGCGGGTCCCGCCGGTCGGTGCGCCATTCCGCGCAATACCACCCGGCGGGGAAACCGGTTGGAGCAATAATAAGATTCGGCGGAAACCCTGTCAACGCCGATGGGAGACGGTTTGTATTGGGGAAAGAAAGCGGCGGCGTGTTACGAATTATCGCCTATCGAAGTTCATACGAATCCCAGAAGTGCCATTGTCGGATTTGGTTTCGTAGCAGGCGGATGCCGTGTGGGACAAGGGAAGTCAGCAGGCGAGTCGGAACAACGAGCCCACTGCCCTCTGGCCGGTGTGGCCATGAGGGAAAACTCAATTCAGGTTGAACCGGGCGCCCACCGCGTGCGCTCCCGCATCACCCGTCACCGGAACAGGCCAGGCCCGGTCGGTGGACCCCTGGTAGGCGTCGAAAGGCTTCCGTTGTTCCGTCGGAAAAGCCCGGATGGGTCCATACAGCAAGGTCCCCGCCGCGGACATGGTCTCCCCGTCCGCGTTGGACCGGTTCACCACCACTCCCCTTTCCAGCGACGCCACCGGCACGCCGTCCCGGAAAACCACTCGGTTCCCCGGCTGGGCCGGAACCCGTTCCCCCGGCGTAACAATCCCCGCCAGGTTCAGCGGATCGCAGGCGGAGACGACTTCCAGCTTTCCCGTGGCCGGAGACCGGTGGGTCTCCCTCAGCTCGGTTACGGCGTCGGGCAGGGCGAACTGCTCCCCCACGAAACCGGACACGAACCTCCCTCCCCGGATCTCGCCTCTCGCCTCCAGCCTTCGGTAGACCCGGACCAAGTCCCGCCAACGGGGAGCCATCCTCTCCCGCGCCAGCAGTTCCGGGAACACCACGCCGTACCGGTGAAGCAGTTGGAAAGCCTTGGCCTCCAGGGAGTCCCCCGCCGGGTCCAGCGACTCCAGCACTGACCACCGTCCCGCGCCGCCCTGCCGTTGGGCGCGGAGACGGTGCGATGCAGGAGGATCGCTGCCGTTGGGATGAGTCCGCATGGGATCGTGCCCCGGGTCCCGGCTGCCCCGGTCCCGGCGTTCCAAACGTTTCCGTTCCGGCCTTCCTCGATTCCTGTTGCCATCGAGACGCGCCCGTAGCGGGACGATGCTGTCCGACGTCACCAGCCCGTTGGCCGCCAGCATCCACAGCGCCTCTTCCACGTCCGAGGGCAGGCGCCGGGTTCGAGCGATCAAGTCCGCCTGGAAACACGCCCCCCGGCTGGACAGGATGTCCATTATCTCTGCCGCCGCCCCGCTCAGGTCCCTGGCGTTCTCCTGCGTCGGCTCCACCAGCCAGTCCAGCGAGTCCCGCAGACAGAGGGTGATGATTGACGAGCGAGTCAGCGGAGCGGCCCGCGGTGCGGCGTCCCCCCCGCTCGCCGGGCCGTTGCTTCGGGAGAAGCGGCCCCAGGCAACCTCGCCGCCGGTGCACAGCCGTTCCAGGAATCCGGGTTCGTAGTCCATCACCCGTCGAGCCAGCAGTTCCGTTTCCCAGGCAGCGGCGGCCGTCTCGAACCCCTGCAGCTTTTCAATGACATCCAGCAGACCGCCTTCCCCCGAAACTTGCCACCCCGGCGATGCGTTCTGGCACCGGAACAGGAACCGCATGAAGGATGATTGGGGCACCGGCTCGACTTCCCGCCGCAGTCGTCCCACCGTGGAGCGGTGGATGCGGGCCAGGATCCGGCGGTCGCAGAACTCCTCCTCGTCAACGCCCGGCCGGAAGCTGCCTCTGAGGACCAACCCTTCGTTTTCCAGCCCCAGCAGGGCGGGTTCGACATCGGGCGGGGACAGCCCCAACAGGCTGGCCATCTCGACGGCGGTGAACGGACCGGACGACTCGGCCCAGCCCCGGACCAGGTACAGCACCGCCTCCTCCCGCTCAATGGGTCCACCCCCGTTGGCGTTCGGCGGCGACAGCAGTCCCACCCGCCCTTCCAGCGCGGCGTCGGGATATCCGGCTGACGCTAACCCGGCGTGCTCGGCCGCCAGCCACCGGGGCGCGCCTTCCGGAAGGGTCAGGAACAGCGCACGGCCCGCCCTGGCCAGCTCTTCCAGCCAGGACACCAGCATGTCGCGAGTAGCGGACTGGGTCCGGGCGGCCAGCTCTCCTTCCGGCGCCACACCCAGGGTCAACAGGGCGTCGTGGAGCTCGTCGGCGTCCCGGATGGCCGGCCAGGCATCGGCCGATTCCTCGCGGATGGCCTCCGGGTCCAGGGCCGACAGGTCCCGGGCATCCTCGGGCAGCGCCCGCCGTAACGACACGGCCCGGGCCCTCCGCTCCTCCAGGGGCGCGTCGTCCAGGAAAGCGTAGGGCATGGCGTTCAGAATCTGGTGGGCGAACACTGACGGCTGCACCGTATCCCTGGCGAACACCTCGATTTCGCCGGAGCGGATGGCCTGCAGAACATCCTTCAACCCTTCCAGGCTCATGGCCTCGGTCAGGCAGTCGCGGGTGGTCTCGAACACCAGCGGATGGTCCGGCGGCTCGATGTCCCCCGGCATGGCGTTGTCCTGGCACTGCACCTGCGCCGGAAAAACCGCCGCCAGCAGGTCCTCGGAGCGCATCCGCTGGAGGGGTGCAGGCACCTTCTTCCCGCCGTTGTGGCGCAGCATGGCCAGGAAGCGCGTTGCGTTCCACCGCCAGCGCGTCCCGAACAGGGGAGCCTGGAAAACCGCCTGGGTCAGCACCTCCTCGACCGTGTTGGGGGACAGGTAGGTGAAGACATCCCCCACCGGAAAGCCCATGCTGGGCCCCAGGGAAAAGTTCAGCCCGTCATCGGTGGCCGTTGCCTGCAGCTCAAAGTCGAATGTCCGGCAGATACGCTTCCTCAGGGCCATCCCCCAGGCCCGGTTGACGGCCGCCCCGAAAGGCGCATGGATTACCAGCTGCATCCCGCCGCTTTCGTCGAAGAACCGCTCCGCCACCACCCGGTTTGCCGTGGGCACCACGCCCAGCACCCGCTTCCCCTCCACGATGTAGGCCACCAGTTGACGGGCCACTTCCGCAGACACGCCGGCCTCGGCCACGACCCACGCCTCGGCTTCCATTGGATTGTCCAGCAGCCGGTCTGTGCCCTCCCGCAGCTGGGTAATTTCGTCGGAAAGCTCCCAGGTGCGGCCTGGGGCCTCGCCCAGCCAGAATGGGATGGTGGGCAGGTTGCCCTGGGCGTCCTCCACCCGCACCCTTCCGCTCTCCACCCTGCGGATCTTCCACGGGGTGTTGCCCAGCAGGAAAATGTCCCCGGCCATGCTCTCGATGGCGAAGTCCTCGTTCACCGTCCCTACGAAGGTGCCCTCCGGGTCGGCCACCACGTCGTAGTCCGCGTTGTCCGGGATGGCTCCCCCGCTGGTCATAGCCGCCAGGCGCGCTCCCCGCCGTCCCTTCAGCCTTTGGTTGATGCCGTCCCGGTGCAGGTGGGCCCCGTTCCTTCCCTGCCTGGGCGCGAACCCCTGGGACAGCGACTCCACCACCTGGCCGAACTTCTCCCGGGGCAGGTCCCGGTAAGGGTAGGCCCGCCGACACAGTTCGAACAGGGCGTCCTCGTCCCACTCCTCCGCCGCGCAGGCCGCCACCATCTGTTGCGAAAGCACGTCCAGCGGCCAGGACGGTATGGCGAAGGTGTCCAGGTTGCCCTTCTGCAGCGCCCGGGACAGTGCGGCGCACTCCAGCATTTCGTCCCGGGTCAGCGGGAACAGCATCCCCTTGGGGACGCCGCCGACAGTGTGCCCGGAACGGCCCACCCGCTGCACCAGCAGCCCGATGGATCGCGGCGAGCCGATCTGGCAGACCAGGTCGATGTCTCCTATGTCGATGCCCAGCTCCAGGGACGCCGTCGCCACGCAGACCTTGACCTGGCCGTTCTTCAGCTTCTGCTCCGCGTCCCACCGAGTCGCCCGGGAAAGGCTGCCGTGGTGGGCAACCACTGCCTCCTCTCCCAGCCGCGCGGAAAGCTGGTGCGCGACCCGTTCCACCAGCCTCCGGGTGTTGACGAAGACCAGAGTGATGGCGTGGGTCTCGGTGGCGGCGGCGATGGCGTCCAGCGTCTCGCCCCAGATTTCGTGGGTCGCGATGGGTCCCAGCTCCTGCTCGGGCAGCTCCACGGACAGGTCCACCCTCCGGCGCCTGCCCGTGTCCACCACCACGCAGTCCGGGCTCCCTTCCGCGTCGATGTGCCGGTTCCCCACCAGGAAGCGGGCCATCTCGGACAGCGGCCGCTGGGTGGCGGACAGCCCGATACGAGTGACTGGCTCCTCGGAAAGTTGGCACAGCCGCTCCACCGACAAGGCCAGGTGGGCCCCCCGCTTGTCATCGGCCACGGCGTGAATCTCGTCCAGGATCAGCGTCCGTACATGCTTCAACCCCCGGCGTCCGCTCTCCGACGTCAGCAGGATGTACAGGGACTCCGGCGTGGTAATCAGGATGTGCGGCGGCCGCTTGGCCAGTTTCTGCCGCTCCGAAGCCGGGGTGTCCCCGGTGCGGACCGCCGTGGTTATTTGCGGGATGGGCGTGCCCGTCTCCTCGGCCAGCGCGGCGATCTCTTCCAGCGGGGTCGCCAGGTTCTTCTGGATATCGTTGGACAGCGCCTTCAGCGGCGAGACGTACACGACCTGCGTGGTGTCGGGCAGGTCTGCCTCCATCCCCTGCCGCACCAGTTGGTCAATGCAGGTCAGGAAGGCCGTCAGTGTCTTGCCCGACCCGGTGGGAGCCGCAATCAGCGTGTGCCGCCCCTCCGCGATGGCCGGCCAGCCCGCGGCCTGGGCCTCCGTCGGAGCGTCAAACCGGCTCCCGAACCACCTCTGGATAACGGGATGAAACGAGGAAAGGGACATGGCCGAAGTTTAGCATAGCCCCGCCGGAGAACGCCCTGCCCAAATGTCAGTAACCGGGGGCGTTCAACTGTCCGAGAAAGCCGGTTGTCCGAGAAAGCCAGTGAATTGCCCGGGCACGTTGGGGGATGGATCCTCCAAACCCCCTGAATTTATGGCGAAGGATAGAACTGCCGAATCCGTGGAATGATCTACCGTGACCGGACTACCGATTGACTGCCGCGGGAATACCGGATGGGCGGCACAGGAAAAACGGGAAAAAAACTTCTGGGACATTTCGGGACATTGGGCGGGATTTGAGCACGAAATTACCATAGCCAGGGGGTAAAAGCGTGGCACTTGGGGACAAATAGGGGTGTATTTGGGACAAAATTCGGGACGCATTTGGGACATTTTGGGGCAGAGTGAGACATTTTGGGACATTTCTCCGACCTTACCCATTCGGGGGACAGCCGGGGGCCGGAAGCGGGTTGGGTGGAATTGTGCATTGGCCGAGTCCCGGCGGAGAACAACCCGGCGGCGGAGCTGTCCGGGGGCGATATATCAAGGCTATACGGGAGCAGGGGCGGGTGTCAACGGCGTAATGTCAGTTGTTGGAAGGGTCTGGCATCGGCCATTTAGCTAAGGCATTTACCAAGGCGGGGCGGCTCCTCTGTTCAAGGGGAGCCGCCCCGGCCTTCGTTGCAGGTATCCCGGCGATGAGGCCAATAGGCTTCCGCCTAAAACTCCTCCACCGGCCGCGTGGCTATCCCATACGTCCCGTAGAAGAAGTTGGCGTAGTGCGTCGTACCGCCGGTCACGAACAGCAGGTACTGTTCCGGACTCTCCAGCATCGGGATGGTGGCATCCGGATCGTCGGCCAGTTCCTGCAGCTCCGGATGATTGACCCACTTGCCGTTCTCGTCCGTGGGCACCCCCCGCTTGCCGATGGCCTCCTTCAAAGAGACCCGGCAGTTCTCGTGCAGCCACTCCTGCGCGTCCCGTTTGCTGTAACCGGCGTGCTCCAGGATCACCGCCCGCGACGGGCTTAGAATTATCGGATGGAACGGCCCGGGATAAGCCACCCGATCGGCGGTGTGCCCCACCTGCGCCGACTGCCAGCCGCGAACCCATCCGCCCGCTCCCGAGCCGGGATAGTACATCAGCGACGCGATGTTGTTCAGCGTGTCGTTTGCGCTCCTGGATCCGGAGTCCAGGATGTCCCCCGGTCCCGTAACCGTCACCACCGTCACCGCGCTCTCGTGGGGCTGGAAACCCTGGTCCACGTGATAGGGCTGCCAGGGACTCAGATCCTCGTTCTCGGCGATGCACATCCCGAACTTGGTGGGAAGGCCGATGAAGTTGGGATCGCCCGTCCCGGCCTTGCAGTAGCCGATATTGATCAAGCACAGCCGCAGCGCCCTTCCGATGGCCGTGTTGGCGCTGTTCACGACCCCAGGGCCCATGGCCGACGTGCCGCAGTTGATCCCCGCGTGCTTGGCGACGGGTCCGTTCACCAGGATGATCGGCGCCTCGGTGTGCCCGGAGACCTGCATGTCCCGGTGGTTCATCTCCGGCTGGGCCAGGCAGTCTATTGCCGCCAGCAGCACGGGGAACTGCTCGGGGCGGCATCCCGCCATCACCGCGTTGATGGCGATCTTCTCCACCGTCGCCACGCCAAATCCCGGCTCCATGATCATCATCACGTCCTGCGGGGCCCGGTTAGTCCCCGCCAGCATCCGCTCCACCAGTTCCGGCGTCGGCGGCACCACCGGAATCCCGTCGCTCCAGTCCCGCTCTGCCAGGAACCGGTTCACCGCGTTCACGCCCTCCGCGGATGGGTCCATCTCCACGGTGAAGACCTCTGTTGTGCCGTTGGAAGGCGTACCCGTCACCGGCCCGCGCGATGTGGGAAAGGTTGTCAGCCCCTGGATGATAGCGTCGATCTGCTCGTCCACCATTCGGCGGATGAAGTCGGATTGCTGGCCGGTGGTGGAGTGGGGAATTGTGACGAAGGCCGTGGTGGGCTGCCCCCACCCGTCAACGCAGGACTGCCAGGCCCGGGCGAAGCTTTGCGCGGCGATGGCCACAGCCGGAACGCCCGCCTTCTCCATGGCTACCATGTCATGGCTAAGCCACGACGTGCAGCCCCCTCAATGGGCTGTCGCCCCGACCATCGCGTCCACTTCCGACGCGATGCGGGACGCCTCGGCCTCGTCGATGTGGACGCCCCTGCTCAACACCGGACGCCCTGGCCGCAGATCGCCGCCGTACCGCTCGAATTTGACGCCGGGATAGCGTTCCTGCAGGCGCTCCGCGAAACGGTCCACCGCGATGTCCGCCCCGCCGGTCATGTTGTTGTACAGGCCGATGGTCTTGCCTTCGAAGGTCGTCAGGCGCGGCGCCGGAGGCACCTTGAAGTCCACCCGGCTCGCCGCCGGAGACATAATCTGCACTTTCATGGGAATCTTCCTTTTTATGTCTGTTGGATTCGCCGGACGGTCCGGCCCGTTAGAGGGATGGTTTCCTGTCCCTGGAATTGACCCTGAGCATAGTTGGCGGCTCCGGTGGCGTCAAGACACCATGAACCACCGCCGATGGCCCAATGATATCGGGTGCTCGGCCCTTTCCAAGGACAGCAAAAATAACCGGCTTGCTCGGAAACGAGCAAGCCGGCATCGAGTGACCTGTGGATCACCAACCCCTGCCTATTCCAGCCACTTCATCTGCTCGTTCCAGCGGACCTCCCGCTCGGCCCGGGGCGTGAAGTCCAGCCGCTCCGACACGCCGTAGACTATGGGCAATTCCAGCACCCCGGGAAGCAGGCCAACGTCATAAACATACTTCCACAGCTCGTACAGTTTGGCCTCCCGCTCCGCCCCGCTCAATGTTCCGGCGGGCTGAATTTCCATCTCCAGAAAATCATCGCATCCGTAACCGGAACGATGATCGCAGGTAATGTTGCGGAGGGAGAACCACGTGTCGCCCGTCTCGTTGCCGTGAGGCCAGCTAATAATATCTGCGCCCACGCCAAATAACGGGCTGGAGGGATCGTTCTGGTTGGAGTGGTTGGAATAAATGGAACTTTCTACGACATTGACTCCGGCATTGAAGCCAACCTCGTTCCACATTCCCGCGATTGCTTCGAACATTTCCACATCCCTGGGGAACCGCCCGTTCCGAGTTGTAATTTTGAACTCGAAGTCAGGCCACTTGTTGTGGAAGTCAGCCTTCTCCAGCAGATCCCTGGCCGAGGCCGGGTCGAAAGCATGGGGGACCTGTATGTCGTCTCTGCTGCCGGTCAGCTTGTCGTTGAAGGGCGACCCCCTGCAGGTTCCCAACCCTCGGTAGAGCTGTTCGTTGAGAGTCTCGCAGTCGATTGCGTGGCGCAGGGCCAACCGGACGTTGGCGTCCTGGAAAGGCTCCCGGTTCTTCGAGTTGATTTTGAGGAGCACAACCTCGGAAGATTCTCCAACCACCGCCTTGGGAACATCGTCGAAGTTTTGAGGGCCAATCGCGAATGCCCAATCGGCCTCCTCGGTCTTCACCATCGCCGCCCTGACGGTGTCTTCCGCACGCCAAACGATGGTTACTTCGGGAAAAGCGGTAACGGCGCCCTGCCAATAATTTTCGTAAGGCTCGGTGACAATCTTCACACCCCTTTGCCACTCAACAAACTTGAAAGGGCCGGAGGATATGAACTCGCTGCGCCGTTCTTCTTCAGAGGCGTTGGTGTACCAATTCGGCGCCGCAAAATGGGTAAAGCGCACCCCGGTGGTCGCCAGGGGACACGGTACGTCGCAAATTATGTCCAGAGTATAGTCGTCCACGGCGGTAGCGGTGTGGGGGCCACCCAGCGATTCACTGTAAATCATCCCGCGTTCGGGCATCTTGATGAAATTTATGCCGACAGCGGCGGCATTGGCATCGAAGGTTTCGCCGTTGTGAAACTCGATCCCCTCGCGAATCTTGAACCGCCAATGAGATGGGTCTCCATCAACGGCCTCCCAGCTTTCTGCGGACAGCCCTCGGAGCTCGCTGCTGCCGATAATCCGCTGGGTCAGGGGTTCGGTAAAGCTGTTTCGGAAATGCTCCCCTCCGGCCCCTGAGTTTCCGTCCATGTAATCCAGGTGCTGCTCCTCGGCGAACGTTACAATAGTCAGCGCCCGGCTAATCTCTGCCGGTTCAGTCGGCGCAGGTGTGTTGGTCGGCTCTGCCATTGGGACCGCTGTGGGAGCCGTCTGCTGTTGCGCAACGGGTTCAGGCTGGGACGCCGGCTCTTCTGCGGGCGCCTCCGATTCCCCGCAGGCAATGATCGACAAGAGTGCCGTTGCCAGCAGGGTCATGCCCAGGACTCGCCCCAGGCAAAACATCCTGAAAAAGGATAAGTTCATGGCCTCTCCTTACGGAACGAAAATATGCCCAAGAACTATGCATCATGAACCAGCATTCTGGAAAGCACTGGTGCCCGGAAAACGACGCAACCTATGACAAATCGTAGTCGGTGCCCTCCTACTATGTCAAATGTATACGCTATTCTGTCAAAACGGAGCTGTAAAAAAGCGTATGACGTTAAAATATCGTGTGTTGACGACGCATACGAAATTCTAAAATCCAAGGAGTAAACCCGGGCGGGAGGGACCGCTGCAACACATCCTTACACCCTTCCTCCCCACCATGCCACACTTCCCCGACCAATCCCGGAGGACATCGCCCATGCCCAGGACCGTCTACCTCGCCAACCCCTGCGGCTTTTCCGCCCAGCAGAAGGAGGCTCTCCTGCCCCCCATCTTGGCGGCCCTGGAGTCGCTGGGGCTGGAGGTCTGGGAGCCCTTCGCCCGCAACAACCAGGTCGACTTCGCCCAGCCCGGATGGGCCTACCGCGTCGGGCAGTCCGACTTCCGCGATGTCGTGGAGTCCGACGCCGTCTTCGCCGTTGTCAACGGCGTACCACCTGACGAGGGAGTCATGGTTGAGCTGGGAATGGCCATCGCCCTGGGGAAGCCCACCTTCCTCTTCCGAGACGACTTCCGCCGGGCCACGGACAGCGAGGAATACCCCCTCAACCTGATGCTCTTTACCGGCCTCCCCGAGGAAGGCTGGCGCGACTGCTACTACACGTCGGTCGCGGAGATAACCGACCCGGACAAAGCCCTCGCCCGCTGGGCCAGGAGCCGGCGGGACTAGCGCGGCTTCTGCACGATGTCGATGTTCACCGCCCGTTCCGCGTGGACGGTGAAGGTCAGCGACGCGCTGCCCCCGCCCTCCGTGCTGTCCACCACGTGGATGTTGTCCGGCCCGTGCAGGTAGTGAATATGGTCTTCCTCCACCCGGAAGGGCCGGTCATGCCCCGGGTAGAAGACGTTGGACGACGCCACCATCTTCTCCACGCTCTCCCGGGCGTCGTCCACGTCCCAGAAAACGTTGTACGGCAGCCCCCGCGCCACTGTGCCGCTCTCCGGCATGGCGTCGCCGGCGATGAGGATCTGCTCCCCTCCACCTCGGCCAGCACGCTCATGTGACCCTTGGTGTGGCCCGGCGTTTCGATGACCGACACCCCCTCCACCACCGTGTCCCCTTCGGACACGATTTCCACCTTCATCTTCCGCATCATGTCCGCCATCGCCCCGGCCACCGCCAGGTCCCAGGGATTGGGATTGCGGGCGTAGTCGATCTCCGTCGGGTTCACCACCACCCGCGCGTTGGGGAAAAGGTCCGTGTTCTGGCAGTGGTCCCAGTGCATGTGGGTCAGGATGATGATGTCGATGTCTTCCGGGCTCAAGTCCCTGGCCTGCAGCGCC
This sequence comes from uncultured Dehalococcoidia bacterium, assembly GCA_951812535.1. Classification (GTDB taxonomy): domain Bacteria; phylum Chloroflexota; class Dehalococcoidia; order Lucifugimonadales; family UBA3495; genus CATOSK01. The sequence continues at coordinate 239,357 of CATOSK010000007.1, forward strand.
CGGTACAGGAAGGCCCGCCGCGACGACGGCCCGGTGTCGATCAGGATGTTGTGGCTCCCCACCCTCAGCAGCGAATTCGTCGAATACCCGAAGGACCCCTGGTCGGTGTTCAGCGCAAAACCGTAGGTCAAAACATCCAGCGTCGCCATAATGGTTGCCCTCTACTTGCTCTTTTTCTCGTTTGGGTCAGTTGAACAGTTCGTGGTATTTCCTCAACAGGGCATCATCGTATCGAAACGCCGCCTTGTCCCACTCCATCTCAGGCCAGGGAACGTCGTTCCGGTCAACTATCTTGCCGGACAGCCGGATGGCTTCCCGGGAATCGTTGTAGATGAGGACGCTCGACCCATCGAGAACGGTGCAGGTGTCCGCGTACCGTTGCATCGATCTTCGTCCACAGTTGGCGTAAACTCCGCTTTGCGATGCAATGGCTCCCTCCGGGTCTGCCTCGGGCCGTAGCACGAAGATGTCGAACCCTTGGTCCCGGCTTTCGGTCTCGAACGAGTAGTAATACTCCCCCGAGCCACAGAACGGGAAGGAATGGTACCATCCCCCGGCTATCACCTCGGATATCTCCCGGTCGACCGTAAACCGCGTCTCCGCCAGTTCATGCATGATGTTGTCCGGGTTGCTGCTGTGTCCATAACCGACCGAATGCCCCAATTCGTGCCATAGAGTTTTCGTAATCGTGTCCCCGTCGAACGCGGTCCACTCGCCGGCGCAATTGTTGGTTCCCAGTCCCACCTTGATATGGGCACGGAAGATCGCTTCCCCCAGAACATGGGAGCCGTAATCTCGGACCCACGAAACCGTCAGATCAGCCACCGCAGGATCGTAGACGCGCTTGACGGTGGAAAAATACCACCTGTGGGAGGAGAAACTGTCGGCCACCTCCTCCACTCCGGCCGGGACTCCTTCGCCGGCGTACCAGGGAAGGGGCTCAAAGTAGAACTTTAGCTCTCCCGTCACGATGGCCTGGACCAGGGGTTGGGTCTTCGCCAGTTGCAGCACCCTGGCTTTTGCTTCGGCTTCGGTGCGCTCCTTCTGGGTTCCGACCTCCCTCTCCAGTTCTTCTTTGGCAGTCCTTTCTTCAATAACCTGTTGCTCTAAACCAGCGGCCGCCTGTTGAGCAGCCATCCTGGCCCGTCGTTCTTCTTCAGCGGAAGTTTCTGACGCCTCCTGGGCTACGGCAATCCTCAATAGGGCTTCGTTCTTCTCTCGTTCCGCTTGCGACGCCTTTTCTTCGGCAATCGCTTTGGCGTTTTCAGCCTGGGCCGCCGCATCTTCTGCGGCCGCTCTGGCGTCTTCGGCCTCCGATGCCCGGGTCTCGGCAGTTGCCTTGGCTTTTTCTGCTTCGGCGGCCATCCCCTCGGCAGCAACTCTGGATTGGTTTGCTTCGCTGGCGGACCGAAGGGCTGAGTCTCTCTCATCTCCGGCTTTGGCTGTGGCGTGTTGGGCAGCCAGCTTGTCCTGCACCGCTTGTACCAGCGCATTCTGCGCGGAAGCGCGTGCCGCCCGTTCTCCATAGGCGAATATGCCAAGGGTGGCCACTGCGACGGCCGCCGCCACGATGACCAGTGCCAGGAGTGCTTTCAACCGGGGCCGACCCTAAAACGCCGGCCGGTTCAGCACCGACTGGTCAATCTTCCGCGGTACCAGCCGCCCGTCGTCCGGCGTCCCCAGCAACTCCCCCTGGTCCACCATCACCTTCCCCCGCAGCAGCACCGTCGCCGGCCACCCTTCAACCTCCCATCCGTCCCAGGGGGAATAGTCCCGCAAGTGCAGGTCCGCCATAGTCAGCGTCTTCCTGATGGAAGGGTCAATGATGGTAATGTCGGCATCGCTTCCCGCTGCGATGGCCCCCTTCTGCGGATACATGCCCAGCATCTTCGCTGCGTTTGTCGAGGTGAAGTTGACGTATTGCTCCAGTGATACGCCCCGCTTCACCACCGCCTCGGTGTAGTTCACCCCCATGCGGATCTCGATGCCGATATTCCCGCCCCGCACGTCCACCACGTTCCGCCCCGCGATCTTGTCCAGGTAGGTCGTGAAGCTGCTGTCCGTCGCCGTGAAGGACAGGTCCCGGCGCAGCAGCCCGTCCCACAGGTGGTTCCGGTCGTCCTCGTACTTCAGCGACGGATAGGTGTGGTACTTCATCCCGTCGCTTTCCTTGTAGTTGTCGCTGTTGAAGGACAGCGCCAGGGTCAGGACCTCCCCGTACACCGGGAAACCGTCCGACCGCGCCTCGGAGATCGCATCCAGCCCGTCCTTGGCGGTGACATGCACGAAATACACCCCGGTCTCGGTCCGCTGGGCCAGCCGGATAACGTGCTGGAAGGCCAGGTCCTCCACCAGCTTGGAATGTATCTCGTGGACGTTGTACCAGTCCCACAGCCCCCGCTGCTGGGCCAGCAGGTAGTTGTACATCACCAGCTCATCGTCTTCGCCATGCACCGCCAGCACCCCGCCGTGGCGGGAAATCTGCGTCATCACGTCGGCCAATCTTCCCGTGTCGATCTTGCCGATGGGAGTCAGGCTGTGCACCCGCCCCTCCGGCGGGCGTATATCCGTGGTGAACACCTTGATGCTGGGAAACCCCGCGCTGATCAGCTCGCTGTACCGCGAAATGGCGTCCGGCGTGCTGCCGCTGGAGTAGATGCAGTGGGTGGAGTAGTCGGTGTAGGCGTTGCCCTTCCACACCGATATGAAGTCGTGGATCCCCGATGCCAGGTCCCCCTGGTTGGGCACCGGCGCGAAGTCCATCACCGTCGTCGTCCCGCCCCAGATCGCCCCCAGCGAGTGGTCCAGCGGACCGGCGTTGGGAGTATCGGCAACCAGCTGCCGCGCCCCCGGCTGCACGTTGGCTGCGGCGTGGGCGTGGGTCTCGATGCCCCCGGGGACGACAATCTTTCCCACCGCGTCAATAACGGTCGCCCCCTCACTGGAAAGCACCCCCGGGACGGCCACCGCCACGATCTTCTCCCCCTGGATGCCCACATCCCACTCCCCCGCTCCCCCGGGAATAACCACCGTCCCTCCGGTAATCAGTTTATCCAGCATGATTCACCTCCAGCTTGACTACATGCCTTACCCGAAGTAGCATCCTGGTAAGGAGCTTCCCATGATCGTTAAGATAACCTCCAAGCGCCAAGTAACCTTCCCTGCTCACGTTTTGGACCGCCTGGGAGTCAAACCAGGAGACCATCTTGAACTGACCGAGGGCCTCGATGGCTACATCCTGCGTCCCCGGCGGATCGACTACTCCCGTCTGGGCACCCTTCGGGATAAGGTCGTCCCAGGTCAACCGCCTTTCGATATTCAAAAGTTCCGCGAGCAACCCTATGACCCCGCGCTTCGGGATTGATACCTCCGTCCTCGTACGCCTGGCCACAGGAGACCCCGAAGGGGACTTCCAACGCTGCGTCGAGGATCTGAGGGCTCGAGTTGAGGACCAGGGTAGCGAGATCCTGGCCTCTAACCAGGTGATTGGAGAAGCCTACGTCTCCTTGCAGCATTACTACCGGATATCCGATGCCGAAGCCCGAACCGCGCTGGTAAATGTCTTGACCAGCGGTCTGGTCTCTCCGCTCAACGGCCAGTCGGTGATTCTGGCTTTGCAGAGTCGTGGCGGCCCGGGCCTTTTCGATCGGCTCATCGCAGATGATTACTCTCGCAACGCACTGGAAACCCTGACACTGGATCGCAGGATGGCTGCTCTGCCGGGTGTCCGCAGGATATAGGGATCGCTGGATCCGAAAGATTGGCCGCGGGAGCGCGCAAGGAACTGGCCCCTACCCCCCCTACGCAAACCGCACCATGAAGCTTGCCTCACCGATGGGAGTCCCGTCCAGCACGATCACCGCCACGTGCCTTCCCAGCCGCTGCACCGGGATCCGGAAGGTCTTGATCCACCGCTGGAACATTATCCCCTCCTCCCAGGTGATCGTCTCCGCCGCCGGCGTGCTCAGGGGAATTCCCGGGGCGCGGATGGCTATCTGGAGCTGGTGCTCCCCGGGAGTCGCGCCGGCGATGCAGAAGGCCAGGTTGGCGTCCATCTGCCCCAGCGTCGGTGTTTCTCCGCTGGGCGGCTCCGAGGGCATGGGCACCTCGAACAGGTCGATAATTCCCCTGAAGGTCAGGTCATCGCCGGGACCTTCTTCGGTCTCTCGGCAGAACAGGGCATACTTCAAATAGTGTCCCGGGCGGTCAGTGGCCAATTGAACAACCTTCGCAGAATCGGGATTGACCGCCGCGCCTGGGGACGACTCCATTGGCGGCCAGGCAAATTTTAGCACTTTCCTTCCTTGCGGATAACGGCCCCGGCCATTGCCAACGCGAAGCATTACTGCGAAACTAGGCTCACTGCACCTTGACCCACCCGTCAACTTTGCCCTGGAGGTGTACCGCCATGCCCCTGAGCGCAGAGAAGTTCTCCGAAGCCCTGTCCCCCCGGGAATACATCCCGCAGATGAAGGTCAACAAGGCCCCATTCGAGGCCATCTACGAGGCCATCGAGATCCCCCAGGACGTGCAGGAATTCTTCGACGGCCTCAGCGAGCCCGTCAACTTGGCCGTCTTCCACGCTGAATGGTGTGGCGACGCTGTCAGCACCACCCCCGCCATCCTTCGCCTCGCCGAGAATTGCGACAAGATCAACGTGGGCGTCTTCAACCGGGACGAGGAGGTGGACCTGACCAACACCTTTGTCCCCGAACACCGTGCCAACACCGTTCCGGTCTTCGTCGTCTTCGACCAGCGGATGGACGAAATCGCCCGCTTTATCGAGACCGCCCGCAGCCTCGTCCCCCAGATCGATGCAATGGACGACGCTATCGCCCAGGAAGTGTCCCAGGAAGCCGGGCCCGAGGCGGAAAACGCCCGCGCTCTGACCCGGGGCAAGCGCACCGCCTTCCGCATCGCCCGCGGCCAGGAGTGGGGTAAGGTTATCCTGGACGAATTCCGCCAGGTCGTCAGCGACGGCCTGACTCTCCCTGCCAGTGAACGTCCCGCCGAGGGCGGCACCGAGTGGCCCGTCCCGGAGGCCTAGCCAACCCCTGGTCACGTCCGAAAGTTAGCGAGGTTCGATAGCTATGCCCGGCGGCATAATCAACATGGAAGACATGAACGTCATCTTCTCGGTGACCGACCTCATGGGGATTCACCGGGAGTCGGTCAGCGTCGACCTTACCAAAGAAGACCCCGGCTCCGTCTCCCGGGACGGAGGCAAGATCGAAATAACCATCCCCGAGACCGGCACCACCGCCGAATTCGCACCCCGCGTCCGCGCCGAGCTGGAAGCCCTGGGCTACACCGAGGTCGAACTCGACGACGAGGACGAGGACGACGTCTAGCTGACCGCTGCCGGGCCGTCAAGTTGGATCAGGGGACTGTCGGCCTTCGACAGAAGGAGAACGCGGGGTGGGACCGAATCCCACCCCGCGCATTCGTTCTGGGCGGTATCTGTTTCTGGACCGGGGACTACAGCGGCACGTCCCGCCATTCGAAGGCCAGGAATGCGTAGCGCACGAAAACCGCTCCGCCCGGCGCTCCCAGCGGCCCGTTGACTCCCAGGACGGCGATGGTATGTTCGTCTCCCACGCTGGGCTCGGCGTCCACCACCACCCGTTGCGGCACGTTGAACCCCTGGATGCAGCCCCGGTCCCGGTTGCAGTCGCCGTCCACCCAGATCTCGCCGTAGTCGTCCACGCAGGTCTCGAACAGGCAGCGTCCGCCAGCCAGGTCCCGTCCCCCGATCGTCGCCGGAATCGTCACCTTGATGCGGTACCAGGCAAACGCCACGCCATGGGAATGCCACTTGGTCAGGTCCGATATGGTGTCCCACCCCGAGTCGTCGAAGTCGGGCAGGCGCGCCGGACTGCCCTCGGCTTGGGAAACGATTCCCTCGTTGGGTTGCCCCGGAATGTACCCTCCGGCAAACCGCCACACGCCGTTGACCTGTGCCAGGTCCGCCGGGTCCTGCAGATTGATGAACGCTCTCGCCATATCCAGTCCTCCTGTTTGTTGGATGGTTGGTTTGGATGGTTGGGTTGGTGCCTCAGTCCTCCACGCCGACGATCCTGATCCCGGCATGGATGCGGTATATCCGGTTGATGTTCACCAGGAGCGGCGTAATCTGCTCCACGTAGCGGGAGTTAGCCAGGGAGCCGCCATCCACCGGGCGCAGGTCGGGAATTCGCTGCGCCAGGTCCATAACCGCCTTCTTCGCTTCGGCGTGGTCCGAGCAGACCACCACGTCCCCCGGAACGGACACGTCCGGGTTCAGCAGCTCCTCGGCGCTCACGTTCTGGAAGGCCGACACCACCAGCGCCTCCGGAGCCAACTCCTGGGACTCCTCGGCGGCCGAACCGGCGGAAACGTCCACGGCGAAAGCCCCCCTGCCCCGTTGAAACCCCATTGGAGCGATGACGTTCACCACTACCTTCCCCGCCAGGTGTTCCCCAACTCCCTCCAGCAGCGGCCGCTGTCCCTCGTAGGGAACGGTCAGGAACACCGTATCCGCCCGGGCCGCGGCGTCGGCGTTCTCCGCGCCGGAGATCCGCGCTTCGGGCGCCAGGCCGGAAAGTTCCCCCGCGGCGGTCGCCGCCCGTCCCGCATCCCGCGAGCCAATCACGACCTCCTCACCGGCCAGGGCCAGCCGCAGCGCCAGCCCCTTCCCCTCCGGACCCGTCCCTCCCAGAAACGCCAGCATTCCGGCCTCCTTAACTTGCCTTTGGACCTGCCGCCCACCCCGTTCTTCTGCCCCGCCCCGGCGGCGCTCCTAATATACCATCAACTCATACACCATCAACTCGCGGGTCCGCACTCCGGGATTGTTCCCGGGAACCGGGGCCGTGGGGCCGTTGTGCTAGAATACCGCCAATCAATCGAAGGGAGGATAGTCATGGCTTTCAAGCTGAACCACGTCCACCTCAAGAGTCCCGACCCCAGGGAGACCGCCGACTTCTACGTCAACAACCTGGGCGCCACGGTGGTTGCCGAGACCGCCAACGGCGGCTTCCGGCTGGACCTCCACGGACTGCCCCTGAACGTCACCGGCAAGATCGACACCCAGACCCACGAACAGGTCTACGGCATCGAGCACATCGCCATTGACACCGACGACATCGACGGGACGGTGGAGTCCCTCAAGGCGGGCGGCGCCAAGATCCTCGAGGAGACCCAGGTCGGCGGCGGACGGCGCGTCTGCTTCTTCGAGGGACCCCAGGGTGTCTGCCTGGAAGTCCTGGAGATTGTGAGCTAGCCGCTTATGACCGGCTACCGCCTGCTGGCCCTCTTCGCCCACCCCGACGATGAAGCCTTTCCGGTGGGAGGCGCGCTGGCCGCCTGTGCCTCCGCCGGAGTGTCCGTCCGGCTGGTAACCGCCACCCGGGGCGAGGAGGGCGAAATCCGCCAGCCCGGGGCAGCCACCCGGGAGACCATCGGCGCAGTCCGGGAAAAAGAGCTGGGAGACTCGGTGAGGGCCCTCGGCTTGGCCAGCCACGACCTACTGCAATACCGGGACTCGGGCATGGCGGGCACCGAGCCCAACGGCCGCCCCGAGGCCTTCGTCAACGCCGACCCGGGAACGGTGGTGGAGCGTCTGGTGCGCGAGATCCGCGGCTTCCGTCCCCAGGTGGTGTTGACCTTCGGCCCCGATGGCCTGTACGGCCATCCCGACCACATCGCCATCTGCCGCCATGCGACGAAGGCCTTCCACGCGGCGGGGGACCCGTCGGTCTTTCCTGACCAGCTGAAGGGAGGACTTGAGGCCCACCAACCCCAGCGGCTCTTCTACAGCGTCCGTCCCCGGGGCTTTCGCACCGACATGGCCCTCAAGCTCCGCGCGGCCGGGGTGGACTTTCCCCTGCCAACCCCGGACCGGGTCAATGACGGCGTCCCCCGCGAGGAAATCCATTTTGAGTTTGACGTGGGGGAACACCTGGACGCCAAGCTGGCCTGCATCATCTGCCACCGGACCCAGACCGCGCCGGACTGGCCCTACTTCACCGTCCCCCGCGACGTAACAGCCCACAACATGGGCCGTGAGTGGTACATCCGCGGCTGGCCTCCCGTACCCCCGGGCCAAACCATCCCTCCCAGCTTCTTCGAGGGCCTGCCCCAGGACCCTTAACCCCGGGTTATTTCAGGGGGCCTGGGGGACGAGTCCCCCAGCGTACCCCCGTCCCGTGGTCCCCTACTTCAGATAGTCCGCGATCCACTGGTCGTAGTCACCGCGCCGGGTCAGCTGCCCCATCAGCTCGGCGGATGCCAGCGAGTCCCGCAGGTCTGCCGGAGCAACCCCGTCCCGCAGCGCCTTCAGCGTGTCGTAGACCGCCTTCACCGCCGCCTGGAAGGGGAGGTGTCCCTGCAAGGCAACCCGGACACCGTTCGCGCCCAGGAACTCCAGGTCGGCCAGTTCGCCGCCGGCCCCGCCCAGCAGCAGGGGAATCTTCGCCTCGGCGTTCACCGCCTCGATTTCGGCCCTGGTCTGCGCCCCGGCCAGGAACACGGCGTCAACACCCACATCCTGGTAGGCCTTCACCCGGCGGATGGCCTCCTCCACCCCGCCGACCCGCAGCGCACTGGTCCGGCCCGCCACCACCAGGCTGGGGTCCTGCCTGCCGGAAAGGGCGGCCTTCATCTTGCCGATGCCCTCGTCGAGGGAAATCAACGCGCCCTCGCCGCCCGCGCCGAAGCTCAGGGGCAGCAGGGTGTCCTCGATGGTCAGGCAGGAAACCCCCGCCGATTCCAGCTCCTCCACGGTGCGCCGCACGTTCAATGCGTTGCCGTAGCCGTGGTCGGCGTCCACCATCAGGCTGATGGTGCTGGCGCGGCAGATGCGGTGGATCTGCTGGGCGAACTCGGACAGGGTCAGGACGATCAGGTCCGGTGCTCCCAGGACCGTTCCCGAAGCGATGGACCCGGCGAACATTCCGATCTCGAAACCCACGTCCTGGGCGGCCCGGGCCGAAATGGGGTCGAACACCGACCCGGGATGGACACACTTGTCTCCGGCCAGTATGGCCCGGTAATTCTCACGCCGTTCGGTAAGATTCATGCTGCTCCTTTCGCTGGCTGAAAATCGGGAATGGCAAGCTGCACCCGCCAAGCCCGGCGAATATACTACCGGCAATAACCGCTGGCAAGGAAACCGGAGCCGGACACTGGAGGCCCCATGAACATCATCGGCGTGGACTTCAGCGGGGCCAAATCCGACCGCAACACCTGGGTCGCCACCGCCGTTCTGAACAGTACAACCCTGCGGCTGGACTCATCCCGCCCCATAACGCGGGATGAGTTGGAAACCTTGTTGTCGGAAGCCGCCGGGCCAACCGTGGCCGCCCTGGACTTCCCTTTCTCGATGCCCGAATCTTTCGCCCGATTCTGGCAACCTCAGGCCGCTGCCATGCCCGACCTGTGGAATGCTGCCGCCAGCATAGATCTGGACGGATTCCTGGCTGTGCGGGACGGGTTCGTGGCGGCTCACGGCGAGCCCAAGCGCCTGGCCGACACATTCCACCCGGAATGCTATTCCTGTCTCCACAAGGTCAACCCCAACATGGTGCCCATGACCTTTCGGGGTATGCAGATGCTCCACCGCCTCTGGCCATTGGGTTGCGAGGTGCCCCCGCTGCCGCGAGAGGAAAGCGGCATCAGGCCAGACGCACCGCTACTCCTCGAAGCCATGCCGGGAGCCGCGCTCAAGGCCTTGGGCCTCCCCTACAAGGGCTACAAGACAGGCCGGCGCACTACCGAGTTGCGCCATCGAATTCTGGACGGCTTGGCCCGCCTTGCCGTTCCCCAGCTTTCTGGGTTGGAAGCCTTCAGGGAGGTATGCCTGGACAACCACGATTGCCTCGATGCAGTGGTGGCCTCCCTGGTAGCCGCCATGTGGGTGTTGGATCGCGGCCTGTTCCGGTGTCCGGCCGAACCGGGACAGCCGGCCTATGATCCGGTCGTGATTCTGGAAGGCTGGCTCTACGCTCCCGTCTTCTACCAGGAGCAGCCCGGCCAACCTCCCGCCCCGTCATGCTAGAATACCCGGGCAACAGTAGCCCAACCCCCAACCCATCCATAAAGGAGGCAACAGCATGGTCCAGATAGTCCGCGTCTATTCCGGCGACGACGGCGAGTCCCACTTCGAAGAGGTGACTCCGGAGCAGTTCGCCGAAATCGTCAACCAGGTGGGCGACGGCGCCATCAACCTCAACGCCCGGGCGGCCGGCCCCGACTCCGACTACCACAACGCCCCCCGGCTCCAGTACGTCGTCAACATGGCCGGCACCGCCGAATTCGAGGTCGCCGACGGCAGCAAGGCCCGCCTCTTCCCCGGCGACGTCCTCATCGCCGAGGATATCACCGGCCACGGCCACATCGCCCGCAGCATCGGCGAAGACTTCCGCATCTCCTTGGCCGTTCCTCTGGCCAACCAGACCCGCTAGCCCAAGGACCCTGCGCATACCGGGAAGGTGCCCATCCATTCGCTGGATGGGCACCTTCCCGGTCTTTCGGAGGTTTGGGGGATGCATCCCCCAACGCAGCCCCGGTCCCTATCCCGCCGCCCCGGCCAGAACCCGCTGCAGGTGGATCAGCCCCTGCTGCCTCCGTGCGTTCAACTTCGGAAGCGGCAGCCCCGCAACGGATAGCAGCCCCGCCATCTCCCGCGCCACCTCGTTGTCCGCCAGCCTCCCGACCTTCCTGTAAAGGCCCAGACAATTGTCGACCTCCCCGACATCCCCCCTGGTATCGGCCAGCCCGTGGAGCAAAGGCAATGCCACGTTCACCGCGATCTCCCTGGCCCGGGGCGCTCCAACGCAGGTCACGCCGCCCCCGGTTACGGTCAGCGCATCGGTCAAGCGGCGGGGACTGCCTTCCGCAACCAGCCGGGAAAACCCCTCCACCAGCCCGCCCTCCAGCGTCCCGTCAAAGCATCGGGCCAGCAGCCTTGCCGCCCCGCCAATGCGCCGCCGCGGATGGTTGGCCGGACGCACCCGGAAACAATGCCACTCGCCGGCGTCCATCGGCCGCCCGAGACTCCCCCTGGGCAGGGGGACGACCCTCGCATCCCGCTTCTGGGACAACCCGGAAAGCTGCGCCAGCCAGCTTTCCAGAGTTGCAGCCAAGTCCTTGGCGGGAACCTTTACCACCGCCCGCTCCAGAGCGGCGTAGGGCGCCAGCGACGCCAGCCGGACGAAGGGCGGCTGGTTGTGCCGATACCCCAGCGCCTCCATGATCCCCTCGTAAAGCACCTGCTCCTGCGTCTGCTCGGCCAGGAATTTTTGGAACCGCCGGCTCTTGCCCAGGAACCGCTCATCCCCCGCACGGTCCAGCAGAGCCGCCATTTCCCCGGGACTGCCCGGCCGGGGATAACCCAGCCCCTCCAGGATTCCCCAGACCGCGCCGCCCTGACCCTGACACCCGCCGGAGCCATCGCCTTCGCCGTTCCCCTCCCGGTCGTCCCCCGCGGGCCCGCCCCCTTCCGGCAGGATGCTTGCCAGGGAAACCACCGGCACTTCGCCGCCGCTCTGCCGCTGGGTGGGTCCCGGGTGCAGGTCCAGGGCGGCGTGCAAGACGACTCCGTTGTAGTTGGGGTCGTCCCGGTGGCCGTGGGCATACCAGTCCTGCTGGCGGATGTGGATCTCCACGTCCCCCTGCACCACCCCCTCATCCTCGAAGTGAAGCAAGGCGTTGCGGAAGTCCGGTCCGGCGGTGGTGCCGGGACGCCCCGGGTAGAGCACCCGCACCCGCCTTCCCTGGCTGGTGCGGAACCACTCCTGCCGCGCCGCCCGCCGCTGCCACAGCTTCGCCAGCGCGCTCTCCGGCAGCGGGGGCTTTCCCCGGTCCCGGCCGGAGTCTCCCTGGTAGTGGGCCGGCTCCTCGTCAATGGTGGCCGGGGGAGTCAGTATCCAAGTGTTCAGGCCGGCAGTCATCGTGGTGGCAGTATACCCGGAACGGGGAGCCGGTTGCCGGTGGTCAATCTTCCCGAACTGCCCACCCGGGTTGTTGCTGACACTTGCCGCTGGCATTCCCGGGCTCCCATGCTCTGCCACCGAACAACGGCCGCTGAATAATGACCACGGGAATAATCACCACGGATTCCAGCGCCCGGGAGGGCTTCCGCCCCATTCCCTCCCCACCGGCTGGAATCCCCGCACCAAGGGTGCGCCAAAACCGGACTAAACCAAGACATTCGGGTGGAAAAAGCGGAAATTTGGCGGACAATTCCAAGCAAACCAGGACAAAAGCCCCGCCCGCCCCACACTCAAATGTCCTGAAATGTCGCCCTTTGTCGCGGTTTCCCAAGGTGTCTACAGCCCCAACCCCTGGCCGGACGATTGGGATGGAAGATCATGACGGAGCGGAAGCGGGGAAAGTGTCTGTCCCCTTCTTCCCCTTCCACCCCATCCCATCCGTTTCCCCGGAACTTCCCCAGCTTGCCGATTGCCGCCCGGAGTCGTAGAATTTGGCAAACTTGCCCGGGGGCCAGCGGCTCCGGCGCAGAGTAAACGAGGAGAGAATTGTCTATGGCTGAAGCGAATGGCCCTTTGAAAGGAATCAGGGTACTTGACCTTGGCCGTCACCAGGCCGGCCCCCGGTGCGCCCAGGTGCTGGCCCGCATGGGAGCGGAGGTCATCAAGGTCGAGCGTCTCGGCGGTGAAGAGACCCGCTACCACGCTCCCTGGGTGCGCAAGCAGAGCGCCTACTGGGTCCAGTACAACAGCGGCAAGAAGAGCCTCAGCATCGACCTCCGCAAGGAGGAAGGCAAGGAAGTGCTCCGCAAGCTGGTCAAGATTTCCGACGTCCTGCTCCAGAACTTCCGCCCCGGCACCATCGCCGCCATGGGGTTCGGCTACGACGTGCTGAAGGAGATCAACCCCCGCATCATCATGGTCAACGTCTCGGCCTATGGGCAGTTCGGCCCCTACTCCAACCAGATTGGCTACGACCCCATCGGCCAGACCATGTCCGGCATCGCCATGGTCACCGGTGAGGAGGGGATGCCTCCCATCAGGGCCGGCGTGCCCATCATCGACCGGACCACGGCCCTCCACGCCGCCATCGGCACCCTGGCCGCCATCCACGAGCGGGAGAGTTCCGGAGAAGGACAGACCATCGACGTCTGCCTGGCCGACACCGGCTACAGCTACACCGAGATTCCCGTCACCGCCTACCACGGCGCGGGGATCGAGCCCAGGCGCGGCGAGTCGGCGGCGCCTCCCAGCGGGACCTATCCCTGCAAGGACGGCTGGGTCCTCGTTTCCGCCGGCGACCAGCACCACTGGCACCGGGTCTGCAATGCCCTGGGCAAGCCCGAATGGCTGGAAGACCCCCGGTTCACCACCCGCCACGAGCGGGGCGCCAACGGCGCCGTGGTCCAGGAGGCCATGCGCGACCTGCTGGCCGACATGACCATGAAGGACGCCATCGCCCACTTCACCCACCACGACGTGACGGCCGCGCCCGTGAACACCATCGCCCAGGCCGCCCAGGACCCCCACCCGTGGGAGCGGCGGGCCATGGTTGAGGTCCCCGACTTCCTGGCCGGCAGCATCGCCGTTTCCGGCGACTACTGGCATTTCAGCCGCACTCCCACCGTTGTCGGGTCCACGCCCCAGGTGGGTGAGCACAATGACGAAGTGCTCAGCGGATTGCTGGGACTGTCCGACGAGGAGGTCGCCGGCCTCTATGAGCGGAACGTGGTCAGCACGGCCCACCACTACGACGAAGTCCCCGGCTAACCCGGCTGCCGTTACTTCGCCCAACGAGAAGGGGCCTCCTCTATGGAGGCCCCTATTTTTCGGGGGTCCGGGGGACGAGTCCCCCAGCGTAATCCATCTAGTAGTTCAGCATCATCCGCTGAATTTCTCCCGCGTCGTCGGTGACCGTAAGGGCCAACATCAGCAGGATGCGGGCCTTCTTCGGCGCCAGGTTGTCGGCCACCACGTACCCATCCTCCGAAAAGCGCCGCGTCCGCATCACCCGGCCGTTCCCAGTCTGGCTGGCGATGACCACCCGCACTCCCCGTTCCTGGGCATCCTTCAATCCCCGCATGAACTCGGGAGAAGACCCTCCGCTGCCCAGTCCCGCGGCCACCAGCCCGGGAACTCCCGCGCCTGCCACCGCCCTGGGGACCAGCCCGTCGGCCCCTGCGTAGGCGTAAGCGATCTCCACCCGGGGCAGCTCGGACAAGCTGCTGACGTCGAACTCGCTGTCGGCGGTGTGGGTTCTTGTGGGCGTGCGGTAGAACACCACCTGCTCGTCCGAGTCGGCGTATCCCAGGAACCCCAGCTCGTTGGAGCGGAAGGTCTCCAGCCGGTAGCTGTTGGACTTGGTCACGTCCCGGGCTGCCTGGATCTCGTTGTTCAGGACGGTCAGGACCCCCCTTCCCGCCGCGTTGGAAGAAGCGGCAATGCGCACTGCATCGATCAGGTTCACATCCGAGTCCGTCCCCAGCCCGCTGGCCGGACGCATCGCTCCGGTGACCACCACCGGTTTGCTGCTGCGGACAGTCAGGTTCAGGAAGTAGGCCGTCTCCTCCAGGGTTGCGGTGCCGTGGGTCACGGCTACCCCCGCCGCCTCCGTGTCGCCCCGGAAGATCTGGTTGATCCGCTGGGCCAACTGCAGCCAGTGGGGCGGAGCCACCTCGGTGCTGCCCACGTTGATCAGCTGCTCCGGCTCCACCTGGGCGAAGGCATTGACCTCCGGGACCCGTTCCAGCATCTGCTGGATGGTCAGGTGCCTGTTCCCGTAGCTGTAGTTGATGTAGTCGCTGCGGGACTCCCCCACGGTGGATATGGTCCCCCCGGTGCCGATAACGTACACCCGGGGCAGGCTGGAAGGACTGGCGCCGCTGGTCATGGCAACCTCCGGAAGATGGGCTCAGGTGGACAACCGCGTTTGCCGGACAAGTATACGCCATGCCGCAGCCGTGCATCCGCCCTGCCCGCACCTCCGTATCTCCCGTCATTCCCGCGCCGGCGGGGATCCAGACCCCGGTCAACCCTTCCGATGCTGAAACCGTCGCCCCTCCGCGGACATTCCAGCTGCGCCGACCACCGACGCTCTCCCTCTGGCACTTCCTCCCATCACCCCGGTACCATCGAACGAAGGGTGAACACTCCATCATCAAGAAACTATCTCAAAACGGACACTCCGAAACCAGACCGAAACCAGAAACCCGCGAAAGGGGAACGACCGGGGTCTGGATTCCCGCCCCCGCCTACGCGGGGGCATGCTCTGCGCGGGAATGACGGGAGGGAAACGTGGGGATCCCCGGCTACGCTCACTTGTTTTGAGATAGTTACTAAATTGGCCCATTCTGGGACTCGCCACACCATGAATCCGTGGTCAAGTCCTTCGGAAACGTCCCAGAGTCCCAAAACTAAAATTCGGCCATACCACGCCTTTAGCAGCAGCCTCGCTGGCTCTGCCATCACCCGGTAGGAGGGCCCGGCACTCCCCGCTATTCCTCCCCGGTTGCGTCGGCCCCCTCTTTTGCAATTTGAATAGTGCTGCTTTATGATGTAATTTGACGCATCATCAGCGGCCCCGCCGCCCCACGCCCTTGGACAAGTAACCTTAATCGGGCGCGAATGCGGCGGCTTTCAAAAAAGGTCGGAAGAGGGCATGGGAAGCAATCGTTGGCTCCGTAACAGCCTGGTCTATCTCCTCATTATCGTGGGGGTGATAGTCGTCTTCTACACGCTGATACCCACCTTCGGCGCCAGTGACCCGGTGCCGATTACCGAGGTCATCGACCGCGCCAAGCGTAACGAGGTCAGCGAGATCATCGTCGAGGGCCAGAAGCTTACCGTGGTCCCCCGGGTCAGCGCCGGAGCCGGCGGGACCCAGTTGACCAGCCGCATGGGCGACCAGACCGACATCGTCAGCCTGCTGACCGAGAACGGCGTCACCATCGGCCCCTCAGGAGTCCAGGTGGTGTTCAAGGGCTCCGGCGGCCTGGGCAGCTTCTTCGGAATCCTCCTCAACTTCCTGCCTCTGATCTTCTTCGGCGGCCTGATCCTGTTCATGATGCGCCAGGCCCAGGGAAGCAACAACCAGACCCTCAGCTTCGGACGCAGCCGGGCCAGGATGTTGCCCTTCAACCGCCCCACCGTTACCTTCAACGATGTGGCGGGAGTGGACGAGGCCAAACAGGAACTCGAGGAAGTCGTCGAGTTCCTCAAGTACCCGGAGCGGTTCCTGTCCCTGGGCGCCCGCATCCCCAAGGGAGTGTTGCTGGTTGGCCCGCCGGGCACGGGTAAGACCCTACTGGCCCGCGCCGTTGCCGGCGAGGCAGGGGTGCCCTTCTTCCACATCAGCGGCAGCGAGTTCGTTGAAATGTTCGTCGGAGTCGGTGCGGCCCGTGTGCGGGACCTCTTCGACCAGGCCAAGCGCAACGCCCCCTGCATAGTCTTCGTCGACGAGATTGACGCCGTGGGCCGCCACCGGGGAGCCGGACTGGGCGGAGGCCACGACGAGCGGGAACAGACCCTGAACCAGATCCTGGTGGAGATGGACGGCTTCGAGACCAACACCAACATCATCGTCGTCGCAGCCACCAACCGCCCCGATATCCTCGACCCGGCATTGCTGCGTCCCGGGCGCTTCGACCGCCGGGTCACCCTGGACCTGCCCGACGTCACGGGACGCCAGGCCATCCTCAACGTCCACACCGCCGGAAAGCCCATTGCCCCCGAGGTCAAGGTGGACACCCTGGCCAAGGAAACACCCGGGTTCAGCGGCGCTGACCTGTCCAATCTGGTCAATGAGGCCGCCCTGCTGGCCGCCCGAAAGAACCTGAAGGCAATCAACATGCCCGAGTTCGAGGAAGCGGTGGAGCGGGTCATCGCCGGCCCGGAGCGGAAGAGCCGGGTCATCAGCATCCGAGAAAAGGAAATGACGGCCTACCACGAGGCGGGTCACGCCCTGGTGGCCTGGGCCCTGCCCCACGCCGACCGGGTCCACAAGATTTCCATCGTGTCCCGGGGCAACATGGGCGGGCATACGACCCTGCTTCCCGAGGAAGACCGTTATCTCTGGACTCAGAACCAGTTCCAGGCCATGCTGGCCGTAACCATGGGCGGACGGGTGGCCGAGGAACTGATCTTCGACGAGGTCACGACCGGCGCCAGCAACGACCTGGAGAAGGCCACTAAGATTGCCTTGGGCATGGTCAAGCGGTACGGGATGAGCAAGGCCCTGGGACCCCGCACCTTCGGCAAGCGGGAGGAGATGGTGTTCCTGGGAAGGGAAATCAGCGAGGAGCGGGACTACGGAGACAACGTGGCCGAGGAAATCGACATCGAGGTCAAGACCCTGACCAACCACGCCTACCAGGCGGCCCGCCAGATACTCATCGACCGCAAGCCCAAGCTGGTCCAAGTGGCCGAGTACCTCATCGAACACGAGGCGGTATCCGGCGACACGCTGGTCCGCTTGTTCAATCTGGACGACCCGGGAACGGAGGGCGACCACGGCATCCCGGTTATGCCTCCGGAATCGCCGCCTCCCTATGCCCCCCGGCCGGCCCAGCCGCCAACGATGCCCCACCCGGCCCCGTCGCTCTCCAGCGAAAACGTTCCCCTGGGGGAGGGCACCGGCACCGGATAGCCCAGTCCGTTCGCCCATTGGCCGTTACGTCCGCCGCCAACGGCAGAACAAGAGGGTTGGGAAGATTCCCAACCCCTCGTTTTCATCCCTTGGGAGAGGTGTATTTCGGCCTTAGGCAGTCTCGCCTGGAGAAGAAGCCCCTCCCTCCGCCCCTTCCGGCGAATCCAGGGGAAGCTGGCGGTAGTAGATGCCCCACTGCTGCATCAGCTCGGCCACCCGCGGATCGCGAAGCTCCAGCAGTTCCCGGAAGAAGCCGGCCAGAGCGTGAGAGGGTACCTGTTCGGCGGAGCAGACCCAGCTGCGCTCGGCGGGCACGACGTAGAGCATCCCGCTCTGGTGGGGGCAGGTGACCTGTATCCGGGTCATATCTTCCCCGGGGCTTACGGTCAGGCCGGTTTCGTTCATGTGCCAAGACCTCCAGCCGCTGTATTGTCGGGACTGGTTGGCCCTGTCCCGGTCTGCGCGGCAATGTCCATGATTCTGGGGCATTGATTATACAGCTTGCCCGATTCACCTCCCCCTGCGGGGTGGCAGCCGTTCCCCCTCCGGCAGAGGGTCCTCCCTGAGAGCGGTGGTAAAAACCGTGCTATCCGGTCCGGGCAACCGGGCGGGACTTTCCGGTAAGTGTTAGAATCATAGGCGGCTTTTTCCAAAAGGGCCCACTCCACTGTCTCGCGGGACCATTCCGTGGGAAAAAGGACGGCAAGATGTACCCTCCCGGCGGCCCCAGACAACCGGAAATGGACTTCGACCAGCTGCTATCCCGTCTTCGCGGCGGCTGGGGATCAATTGGCGGCCGCTTCGGCGGCGGCGGCATCGGACTGCTCATCCTGGCGGCCATCGGCATCATCGCCGTGGTCTGGCTTGGTACCGGAATCTACACCGTCAGCCCCGGAGAGAACGCTGCGCTGCGTTTGTTCGGAGCAGTGCAGGGCACCCCGGTAACGGAGGAAGGCCTCCACTGGTGGTGGCCCACGCCCATCGGCAAGAGGGATGTGATCCGGGTCACGGAGATCCGAGCCATGGAACTGGGGTTCCGCAGCAACGAAACCGGCACCGCCAGCCCATTCCCCACCGAGGCGCTGATGATCTCCGGAGACCTGAACATCGTCGACGTCCAGATGGTGGTCCAGTACAACATCAAGAACCTGAACGAATTCCTTTTCCGGGTGAATGATCCCGGCGAGGAGACCCGGGCCATCCCCCCGGGCCGTCCCGATGGACGCACCCTCAAGGACGCGGCCGAGGCGGCCCTGCGGCTGGTGGTGGGCCAGCGTTCCATCGACGACATCCTGGTCCGCAACCGTGAAGAGGTGGAGGCCCGCACCAGGGAGCGGCTCCAGGAGATCGTCGACTCCTACAACACCGGCATCAACATCGAAACGGTCCAGCTGCAGGACGTGAAAGCGCCCGAAGAAGTCCGCGACGCCTTCGACGACGTGCTCCGCGCCCGACAGGAGCGGGACACCCGCATCAACCAGGCCCGGGCATTTGAAGCGGACATCATTCCCAGGGCCGAGGGTGACGCCGAGCGGATCAAGGAAGGCGCGGAAGCCTTCCGGCAGGCCCGTATCGCCAGAGCCCAGGGTGAAGCGGACCAGTTCACATCGATCCTTAACGAATACCAGGAGTCCAGGGAGGTAACCCGCCAGCGGCTCTACCTGGAGGCCATGGAACTGGTGCTGCCGGGGATCACCAAGATTGTCGTTTCCCCGGATGCCGAGACTGTGCTGATTCTGGGCGGCGACGGGGCGTTAACGCCGGTGCCCTTTGGTCCCAGTCCTTAGAAACGCCTGCGTCCTGAAATCCCGAAGCCTACTCCAGAGAATCGTGAGCGAGAACTTTAGATGAAAGCTTTAGTCGTACTCCTGGTATTGCTAGTCATCGGGCTGATCGTAGCCCGGCAAGCCCTGTACGTAGTCGATGAAACCGAACAGGTCATCATTACACGGTTTGGAGAAGTCCAGACCGTCGTAAGGTTCCCTGGCCTCTACCTCAAGGCCCCCTTCGTGGACCAGGCCATCCGGCTGGACAAGCGCATTCTCCGCATTGACGCGCCGCCAGAGGCCATGCCGGACAAGGAAAAGCAGAACCTGATCATTGACTCCTACGCCCGTTACCGCATCACCGACCCGGTGCAGTTTCGCAAGACACTCCAAACTGAGCTCACTGCCCGCAGCCGGCTTGGCAACATCGTCAACTCGACCATGCGCGACCGGGTGGCGCTGCGGGACCGGTTCGAGATAATCGGCTCCGAGCCCATCCTCGACGACACCGGCAACCCGGTCGAGGACGACGACGGCTTGCCTCTCTTCGAGGGCCGGGACACCAGGACCCAGATCCTCGACGAGGTATTGTCCGGCGTCCGGCAGGAAGTCCGGGACCGGGAGTTCGGCATCGAGATTATCGACGTCCGCTTGAAGCGGGCCGACTTCCCTGAATCGGTGACCCCCAGCATCTTCACCCGTATGCGGGCCGAGCGCAACCGTATCGCCACCAAGTTCCGTGCCGAAGGTGAGGAAGAAGACTTGAAGATCCGGGCGGTGGCCAACCGGAATCGGGACATCATCCTGGCGGAAGCCGACCGGGAGTCCAACCAGATCCGTGGTGAAGGCGAGGCCCGAGCCATCAGCATCCTGGCTGAGGCGCTGAACGAAGACCCGGACTTTTTCGCCTTCCGCCGCAGCCTGGCGGCCTACCAGGCCATGCTCAACCAGAACGATACGATTGTCCTGGGAGCCGACTCGCCGCTGTTCCGGTACCTGGAGGGACCCGTCGGCGCTTCTTCCAGGTAGACTCGAAAGGGGAAATTTCTTGAAGCTTCACGAGTACCAGGCCAAGGAGATTTTCTCCCGCTATGGCATCCCCATCCCCCGGGGGCAGGTGGCTACCACCCCTGAAAGGGCGCAGGAGGCCACCGTCGCCATGGGTGGCCGGTCGGTCGTCAAGGCCCAGGTCCACGCCGGCGGACGAGGCATAGCCGGAGGGGTCAAGGTGGCCCTGAGCCCGGAGGACGCCCGGCAGGCTGCCCAGGGGATGCTGGGACAACGCCTCGTCACTAACCAGACCGCTCCGGAGGGAGTTCCCATCAACTCGGTGCTGGTGGAGGAACTGGCCGACATCAAGCAGGAGCTCTACGCCGCCATCACTATCGACCGGGGCTTTCGGGGACCGGTGATGATCGTATGTGCCGCCGGAGGTATGGACATCGAGGAAGTGGCGGAGACCCGCCCCGAGGACATTCACACCGAGCCAATCGACCCGGGGTTGGGCTTGATGCCCTTCCAGACCCGTCGGCTGACCCAGCGGTTGGGCATCGAGGGGGCTGCGGCCCGTACCGCGGCCCAGATCCTGTCCCAGCTCTACCAGGTCTTCGCCGACCACGACTGCTCCCTGGTCGAGATCAATCCTCTCATCGTCACCGGCGACGGCGGGGTCGTAGCCCTGGACGCCAAGATGGATCTGGAAGACGACGCCATGTTCCGCCACCAGGACCTGAAGGAACTGAGGGACCGCTCCCAGGAGGACCAGTTGGAGGCCGAGGCGGCGGACCAGGACATCGCCTATGTGAACCTGGACGGCGACGTGGGCTGCCTGGTCAACGGAGCGGGGTTGGCAATGGCCACCCTCGACGTCACCAATGCCGCCGGGGCGGCTCCCGCCAATTTCCTGGACGTGGGTGGTGGCGCCACCGACGAAAAGGTCGCCCAGGCCGTCGGGATAATCCTCTCCGACCCCAAAGTGCGGCGCGTACTGGTCAACGTCTTCGGCGGCATCCTGCGCTGCGACGTCGCGGCCCGGGGGATCGTACTAGCCTACCAGAGGGCCGACTCCAGGCTGCCCCTCATCGTGCGGATGCTGGGCACCAACCTGGAGGAAGGCAAGCAGATACTGGGAGAGTCCGGCTTCAACGTCACCTTCGCCGATACCCTCACCGAAGCGGCCGAAGCCATCAAGAACGCCGCCTAATCAAGCCATCGGCCAACCAAGGAGCATCCTGAAGCATGGGCATTCTGCTGGACGAAAATTCGCGCATCATGGTGCAGGGCATCACCGGACGGGAGGGCAGCTTCCACGCCCGGGCCTGCCTGGCCTACGGCACCCAAGTGGTGGCCGGCGTCACCCCTGGCCGGGGAGGCCAGATGTTCGATGATACCGTGCCCGTGTTCGACGCTGTGGAGCAGGCCGTATCCGAAACGGGAGCCAATGTTGCACTGATATTCGTACCGCCTCCCTTCGCCACCGATGCAGTCGTCGAATCGGTGGACGCCGGTATTCCCCTCATCGCCTGCATTACCGAGGGAGTGCCGGTGCAAGACATGGTGAAAGTGTCCCGCTTCATCCAGGACAAGCCCGTCCGGCTTATCGGCCCCAACTGTCCCGGGATGATCAATCCGGGGGCCCGCTGCAAGGTTGGAATTATGCCCGGTGCTATCCACCGCCCTGGACGGGTTGGCGTCGTATCCCGCAGCGGCACCCTCACCTACGAAGCGGTGGGACAGTTGACCGCCCTGGGTATCGGACAGTCCAGCTGCGTCGGCATCGGCGGAGACCCCATCATCGGGACCAGCTTCTCGGAAATCCTGGGTCTATACGACGACGACCCCAATACCGACCTGGTGGTCTTCATTGGCGAGATCGGCGGCAGTATGGAGCAGGAGGCGGCCGCCTATATCAAGGAGAACATGACAAAGCCGGTTTGCGCCTTGATCGTCGGGGCGACCGCTCCTCCGGGCAAGCGAATGGGTCACGCGGGGGCCATCATCACCGGAGAGGGAGCCCGGGCGGAATCGAAGATCGCCGCCCTGCGCGACGCCGGCGCGACCATCATTCCCACCCCGGCCGACATAGGCGCCACTGCCCAGAGCGTGCTCCAAGGATTGTAGGCAACCCAAAGACAGGGTTTTGGGGGACGAGTCCCCCAAAACGTTCCCCCGCTTATCCCGCCGTCATCCGTTCCCGAAACTCGGCAGGCAGGTCCCGCAGCCGACGTTGGAAGGCCGTATCCCCCCGGTAGGGAACGGAACGGGCCGCCTCCAGAATCAGGTCCACCCCACCCAGGAAATCAGCACAGTCAATGTACTCGGCCTCGATCCGGTCCTCGGGGGCGCCGTTGTGGTAGTTGCCCAGCGGGAAGGCGATTCCCGTACAGCGATAGCCGTGGACGCCGAAAGCGCTGGCCTCGCAGACCCCCCCGCTCATCAGCTGCCGCTGCACCCTGAAATCGGGCGACCGTTCCAGGAGGGTTTCCCTGGCCTTGATGAGCACCGACTCGGCTTCGGCGTTGAAGGTGGACCCGGCGTCGCCCACCCGGATGACCGGACCTCCCCCGATTTCCGCCCCTGGCAGGGTGCGGCTGGACTCCAGCGACACTACCAGCGTTTCCCTGGGAAGCGTTCCCGCCTCGGCCATCAGGCGCGCGCCCACCAACCCCACCTCCTCAGCTCGGGTGAACACCCCGTAGACCGTCCCCGGCGGCGGTTCCTGGACCAGCTCTGCCAGGGCGGACAAAGTGCTGGCGCATCCGGCCAAGTCATCCAGGGCCCGCATCCGGATGACCCCTTCGTCCAGGGTGAAGTCCACCAGGTCGAACACTACCGAGCAGGGCAGATCGATCTCGGCGGTCTGGTGCCCTTCCAACTGGATCAAGACCTCCCGGTCGGCGGGGTCCCCATGAGGACCGGCGGTGACCGCCGCCCACCGTTCGCCCGACCCTGTAACGACCTGGAGGGCTATTCCAGCGGCGAAGCTGCCGGCTGGCACTCCCCCCGCCGCCTTTCCCACCAGGTACCCGCCCTCCCGCGACACTGCCTCGAACCCGGGATGGTCCATGTGGGCCACGAAAGCAACCGCCGGCAGTTCTTCGGAAGCCGGCTCCCGCCCCGGCACCAGCGCGACGATGTTTCCATAACCGTCGGTAGACCACTCCACGTGGGTCTCGTCCAGGATGGCCTTTACCTCTCCGGCCACCCCTGTCTCGTAGAACGCGGTGGCGGGATGGCTGCCCAAACGGGCCAGAATGTCCAAGGCTCGGTTTTGGTTCGCTTGCATAATTCCTCGGTAGCTCCCTTTCGGGAGGGGAAGATGGTGGGATTATAGCAAGGCGGCAGCGGGTTGGTTTTCTGGAGATGGCACGTTCAGGGGCTCGTCCCCCACCCGGTGCTTATTTTGTGCCGTCCCGGTGCCCGTTTCCCACCCCCGATGTTATACTCTCACCGAGGCCGAGACACGGCAGTTTCATACCCGCCGGAGAGAACAAAGCGCGGCCGCTCTACGAGATGGAGGTCCCTCTTGCTGCCCCAATTCCGAGTAAGCCAGGAAGAAGCAATCCAGGTCCAGGGCGATGACCTGAAGGCCACTGTGGCCGGTATTTTTGAGAAGATGGGCGTGCCCGAATCGGACGCCGAGGTGGGCGCCGACGCCCTGGTGCTGGCCGACCTGCGCGGCGTTGACAGCCATGGCGTGTCCAACATGCTCCGCAGCTACGTCAACGGCTACACCAGCGGCCAAATCAACCCTCGACCCGACATCAGCATTGTCCGGGAGACCCCGGCGACGGCCAGCATGGACTCGGACCGGGGTCTGGGGACCATCACCACGCCCAAGGCGATGCAGCTTGCCATCCGCAAAGCTTCCGAGGTGGGCGTGGGCATGGTAACCATCGGTAATGCCAGGCATCTGGGCATGGCTTCCTATCATGCCATGCTGGCCCTGGAGCACGACATGATCGGGGTCTGCATGACCAGTTGCCCGCCCAGAACCCTGCCAACCTTCGGAGCGGAGCCCCGCCTGGGCACTAATCCCATTGCCATCGCGGTGCCTGCCAAGAATGACCATCCGTTTGTCTTCGACGCCGCCACCAGCTCGGTAGCCCAGAACAAGATCGAGATTGCGCGGCGGCTGGGCGCCAAGCTGGAGCCGGGCTGGCTGGCCACCGAGGACGGTGTCCCAATCATGGAGGAGGTGGACGTTCCCAACGTGTACCATCTGCTGCCCATGGGCGCCACCCGGGAACTGGGGTCCCACAAGGGGTACGGCCTTTCCTGCGTCGTGGACATCCTTGCCGGAGTTCTCACCGGATTTGGCTACGGTGCGGTGCCGGGCCGTCCCAACTTCGGGCACTACGTGGCGGCCTACAATATCGCGGGATTTGACGACCCCGACCACTTCAAGGAGAACATGGACGAGTGGCTGGAGATGATGAAAAGCACCAAGCCGGCCCCAGGCCATGACCGGGTCATGGTGGCCGGCCAGCCCGAGGCCGAAATGGAAGCCATCCGCCGCCGGGACGGCGTTCCCCTGCATCCCGAGGTCGTGGACTACATCCGCGACACCTGTGGCGAGCTCTCAGTGGAATGCCGCTTCTAACCCCCTTCCGGGACGCAGACTTTACAACGGCGACACGCCGGGTCAGGAGAACACGAAATGGTCTACCAGTTGCGTATCTACACGATTAACCGGGGAATGATGGACTCGTGGTTGAAGGTTTTCAACGAGCACATCCGCCCCTTACATGACCGCTTGGGCATCCCGGTGCAGAATTCCTGGGTCAACGCCGACCGTACCGAGTTCATCTGGGTACGGCGTTTCAACAGCGCCGATGAAATTCCGGTCAAGGAAGGCGAATACTTCGCCTCACCGGAGCGCACCGCTCTGGCCGACATCCCCACCAGCCACATCGCCAAGATGGAAGTACGGGTTATCGAGGGCGTCGAAGCCGTCGCTGCCTAGCCGCCCCCAAACGGGGCGGGGCCGTCAGAACCGACCCCGCCCCTGCCTAACTTCCCTTCCGCATCTCCACATGGGGAATGTCCACCTCCAGGAAGACGTCCCCGTGCTCCGTGTACCCGTGGCCGGCGTAGAAGCTCTTCACGTACTCCTGCGCGTGAAGAATAAACTCAGTCATTCCCTGTTGTCTCCCTTGTTCTTCCAGGAATAACAGAATCCTCCCGCCCGTCCCGTGGCGTCGGTGCTCTTGGTCCACGGCCATCCGCCCGATTTGCCCCTGTCTTTCTCCCAGGTCAATGAGCCGCCCCGTTCCGACGATCCGGCCGCTTTCCACCGCGACGGCGTGGAGGGCGGTGGCGTCGGCGGCGTCCAGTTCCGCGTCTGCCGGAATTCGCTGCTCCTCTACGAACACCCGCATCCGCACGGCAATGGCCCCCTCCCGCTCCTCCTCGGTTTCGGCAATCTTGACTAACAGTTCCTCGGACACGGCGTCCTCCGGTGGTTGACGGATTTTGGGAAAGGACGGCTTCAGTCGTCTTCCTCAGTGAGGGTGGCGGCGGGCGGCTGCGCCTCCCGTCTACGGCGCAACTGTTCCTCCAGCCTGGCCAAGGACTCCTGGGTAGCCTGGATCTCTTCAAGCAGGGTGTCCCGGTACTGGGGCGCCTCCAGTTGGGCCAGCCGCTCCTTCTTGGCTTCGTCCAGGTTGTTGATCACCACGGCGATGAACATATTGATCACAACAAAGGTGCCCAGCACCACGAAGCTTACGAAGTAGAGCCATGCCATGGGATGCAGCTCCATCGCCTTGTACATGATGTCGGTCCAGTCTTCCAGTGTCACGACTCGAAAGAGCGACAACAGGGAGATTCCCAGGTTACGCCAGTGGACCGGGTCATGCTCGTGGAAAAGCTGGAAGCCGACAATGGCGTAGATATACACCACCAGGCTCATCAGCGCGACGATGTTCAGCATGCTGGGTATGGACTTTACCAGGGTGGCGACTATCAACCTCAGCTCGGGGACGGCGGAGATGAGGCGGAGAATACGCATCAGCCGGGCCAGGCGGGCCACCACGGCGAATCCGCCGGTGGCGGGGATGAGGGACGCCACAATGATCGTGAAGTCGAAGATGTTCCAGCCGCTTCGGAAGTAGTGGTCAACCCGGGGAGCCAGGGCAAACATCTTCAGGGCCGCCTCAATGATGAACACGCCGAGGATCATGTCCTGGGCCAGGTCCATCCAGTGCTTGTAGGGGCCCGATATATTGGGAAAAGTCTCCAGGCCCAGCAGCACACCGTTGAAGACGATGAGGCCGATGATGAAGTATTCGAAGGCGTGGGCCTTGGTGGTCCGGAAGGCTAGTTCGCGCATTGGGCAGTCGGGGGAAGCGCAGGGAGCCGCTCCCTGGCTAGCCCTTGATGACCTCCAGCGGGGCGAAGCTCAGCAGCAAGCGCTTGGTGCCCAGTCCGCCAGTAAACTCCACCGTTACCTCTACGTCGCCGTTGGATGCGGTCAAATCCAGCACCACTCCTTCCCCGAAGGTATTGTGGCGCACCGAGTCCCCCACCGACAGGGATGGGCGGGACGGCGTCGCTGCGGCCATTGCGGCGGGACGCCACTGGTCGTTGGTCACGACCCGAGCGGACCGGGTTGTCGGGACCCGGTAAGGCCCGGAGGAGCCATCGGATGCCCCCGCGATGCTGGCAGCGGGAATCTCGTTCAGGAAACGGGACGCGACGGTTGGACCGCGGTAGCTCATAAATCCCCGCCGGAAGGCCCGCAGCAGGTAGAGCTTCCGCTGGGCGCGGGTGACGCCAACGTAGCACAGCCGCCGCTCTTCCTCCACCTCGGACTCGCTTTCCATCGAACGGCTGTGGGGAAGCAGCCCCTCTTCCATGCCCACCATGAAAACCACCGGAAACTCGAGCCCCTTGGCCTGGTGGAGGGTGATCAGGGTCAATGAGTCCTCCGACTCTTCGAAGGAGTCTACCTCGGATACCAGCGCCACCCGTTCCAGGAAACTGGCCAGCCCGTCGGGAGGGTCCTCGGCATTGAATTCCTGGGCCAGTTCCCGCAGGGCCAGCACGTTTTCCCAGCGTTCCTCGGGAGAGTCATCGCTTTCCCTAACGTGCCGGTCCAGGCCCGATTCCTGCAAAGTCAGGTCAATTAGCTTGACCACCGGGACGGTCTGTGCGAATCCCATCAACCGCTCCGCCACCGAGACGAAGGCCGAGATGGCGTTGACAGCACGGGCCGCAAGACGGACCGGCGGCGTCTGCCCGGAATTCTTGGCGGCGGCCACCTGCTGCATGGCGGTGTACAGGGGTACCTCCTGACCCTGGGCCCACTCCTGCAGGGTCTGCATAGTCTTGGCTCCGATACCCCGGGGCGGTACGTTCACCACCCGGCCCAGGTTGACCGCGTCCCGGGGGTTCTGGAGGAGATGCAGGTAGGCCAGCAGGTCCTTGATCTCCCGCCGATGGTAGAACCGGACTCCGCCCACCAGCCGGTACTTGACTCCCAGGTGGAGACAGGCCTCCTCCAGTGCCCGCGACTGGGCGTTGACCCGGTACATCACCGCGCAGTCCCCGGGGTTGAAGCTTTTGGACCGCACCAGGTGTTCCACCTCGGATATGACGAAGGCGGCCTCTTCCTCCTCGTCGTAGGCTTCGTGGACCACGAGGGGGTCGCCGTCGGCGTTGCTGGTGAACAGGTCCTTGTCCAGCCGCATCCGGTTGGAAGCGATCAGGCTCTTGGCGGCGGACAGGATAGCACCGGTGGAGCGGTAGTTCTGCTCCAGGGCAATCACCTTGGCGCCGGGGTAATCGGACTGAAAGCTGAGGATGTTGCGGATGTCCGCGTTGCGCCAGGAATAAATCGACTGGTCCGGGTCTCCCACCACGCAGACGTTCTGGGACGGGCCGGTCAGGAGCCGGGAAAGCTGGTATTGGGCCACGTTGGTGTCCTGGAACTCGTCGATCATCAGGAACGGGTATTGCTGCTGGTACAGGTCCCGTATTTCTCCATTGTTCTCCAGCAGTAGCACGGCTTTCAGAAGCAGGTCGTCGAAGTCCACCGCGTTGTTGCGGGCCAGCAGTTCCTCGTAGTAGTAATACACCTCGGCGGCGGTCTTCTCGAAGTAGTCCGCGGCGGCCCGTTCCAGGGCCTGCGAGTTCATCATTACGCTCTTCGCCCGCGAAATGATGGACTGGATGGTGCGGGGCGGGAACCTTTGGGGGTCCTTGGAAGCCATCTGCTCCGCCTGCTTGATCAGGGCGAGCTGGTCGTCAGAGTCATATATGGAATAGTTCCGGTTGACCCCGATCATCTCACCATACTGGCGCAGCATCCGGCCGCAGAAGGCGTGGAAGGTGCCCCCGGTGACGGAGTTGGCGTTGGTTCCCACCAACCGGGCGACCCGGTCCCGCATTTCCCGGGCGGCCTTGTTGGTGAAGGTTACAGCGGCAATCCGGTAGGGTGGGATACCATAATCATGCACCAGGTGGGCGATACGGTGGGTGATGACCCGGGTCTTGCCGCTCCCCGGGCCTGCGACAATTAGCAAAGGCCCATCTACGGTTTCCACCGCCTCGCGCTGGGCGTCATTGAGTCCCTGGAATAGGCTGGGCTGAGAGGTCATGCAGCGATTATAGCATTGGGCCGCGCAGCTCCGGGAGCGCGCTTCAGACCGCTACCGCCGCTCCGGGCTGTCGGGCTGGCTGGCTTCCACCCGGGCCTGGTAGCTCTCCGTGATGGCAACCTCGGCGCGCTTGCTGTGCTCGGCGATGAATTGCTGCAAACGGCGCATCTCGGCCAGCGTCTCCTCATCCTCGCCGTCGGACGCCAACCGACGCCGCAGCCCCGCCAACCTTGCCTTGGCGTCGTCCACCTGCTTGACCGATTCCAGGGCAGCCAACTCGTCCAGCGCTGCCTTCTTGATGATGAGCAGCCGTCGCCGGAGTGCCTCTGCGTCCGTCAGGCGTTCTTCTATCTCACCCATGGCGGACAGAGATGAGTCCAGCGGAGTTCGCCCGTAGACCACCTGCCGGGGCAAACGCCGCAACTGGGTCCGGAACTGGGCGATCATCGAGTCCAGTTGCTGCTCTTTGTTGCGGATTTCCGCCAGGCCCAACCGCAGGGTGGCCATGGTCTGCTGAAGCTGGGACATGGACATTCGATGCACCTCTTTTCCGGCCGGGCCCGACGGACGGCCCGAGGGAATGCTTGGTGTGGCCGGGACGGCATGTCCCGCTGCGAGTTGAGGATTGCTAAGAGGCGCTGAAGCCGACCCGGGGAAGAGTGCGCTTCAGCGCTTCGACAACCTCTTCAATGTCTTCCCGGGACACCCAGCCCAAGTGTCCAATACGGAAGATATGGCCCACCAGTTTTCCCTGCCCGCCCGCCAGGACCACGTCTTCCTCAGTGCGCATGATGTTCATCAGGCGGGAGCCGTCGATGTTCTCCGGCATCTTGATGGCCGTGACCGTGTCCGATGCCCGCGCCGGATCGGTGCAGAACAACTCCAGCCCCAGGTCCTCGACCGCGTCGCGGGTGTACTGGGCGATGTCGTGATGGCGGGCGAAAATGTTCTCAACTCCCTCGTCCATCATCTTGTCCAGGGCCAGCCTCAGGCCGTAGATGGCTGACAGGTTTGGTGTCCAGGGAGTTTGCCCGCTCTCCAGGTACTTCTTCGCCTCGGCTACGTCGAAATAGAACCTCGGCATCGTAGAGGTGCGGTTGGCCTCCCACGCGTCATCACTGACGCTGATGAAGGCCAGCCCCGGGGGAATCATGAACCCTTTCTGCGAGGCGGTCCCGACCATGTCGCAGTTCCAGCCGTCCACCGGCAGGGGAATGCAACCCAAGCTGCTGACGGCGTCCACCAGGATCAACTTGCCGAACTCGTTCTTGGCGATGTCAGCGATGGATTCAAGGTCATGGGTCACGCCCGTCGAGGTCTCGTTGTGGGTGATCATGACCGCCTTGATCCCCGGGTCCTCCCGCAGTTCCCGGCGGATGACTTCCGGGTCAATTGGTTCTCCCCATTCCACTTCGATGCGCTTCAGGTCGGCGTAGTAAGCGTCGGCAATATCACAGAAACGGTCGCCAAACGCGCCGGCCGACACCCCCAGCACCTTGTCCCCCGGGGAAAGGGTATTGACGAGGGCCGCTTCCAGTGAACCGGTACCCGAGGATGTGAGAACGAAGACGTCGTTCTGGGTCATGAACACCTGCTTCAGCAGGCGGGTGGACTCGGTAATCAAGTCGAGGAACTCGGGCCCTCGATGGTTGATCATCGGTTCCGACATCGCTTCCACGATGTCATTCGGTATCGGCGTGGGGCCGGGCGTCCTCAGGTTTTGCCTCGGGAGTCTCACGGTTCCTCCGGGATACAGACCAGTCTAAACCGGAGCGACAGCCCCGGCGCAACGGGCATTATAGCACCTGTTTCCCGGTTTCGTGGGGGAAGCAGCCGTAACGGGCCCGGAGGCGGAGCCTACACGCCTGTGTCGTCAACCGCCAGCCATTGATGCCCTGCCCGCCCCTAGAGCGGTCCCTCAAGCTGGTTGATCACCAGTCCCGTTGGCAGCTTGGGGTAAAAGAAGGTCGACTTGGAGGGCAGCCGCTGTCCTGCGCCCACGATCTCCTCGAAGGCGTCCAGGGGGAAAGGCTTGAGCAGGAAGGCCAGTTGCTGCGTTCCGTCGTTGACCTGTTGCACCGCCTCGTCGGCGTCGTGGACATAGTCGACGTACCGGGTCACGGGTTCTCCCAAGACCGGCTTCAGGGCCTTCTCATCCAGGATCCATGCTTCCGACACCGCCAGGCTACCCCAGGACCGCCAGTCAATCCCCGGGCGGAGCATCATAAGATACGCCTCTCCCGGCCGTGGCCCGATCATGGCCAGGGCGTGACCGTCTTTCCCCAGGAAGTTCACCTGTTCCAGCAGTTTTGGCGTCCCTGCTTCGTCCAAATGGACCGGCTGTACCTCGAAAGTCTCGTCCAGGTTGTCCCTTACCTCCGAGAGTTGTTCCGGAGACATCCCCCCCAGGGTACGATGGTAGGGGAGCAGCATCAACCCGGGATCGTCAAACTCCACCAGGGCCATCATCACGTACTCGTGAGCCGGCGCCCCACTCGCGACTCCGGGTTCAGACTGCTGCCTTCCATGTCGAAGAGCGGCCTCATAACGATGGTGCCCGTCCGCCAGGAACAACGGACGATCGGCAAAAAAGCGGGTAATCCTCTCCTGTTCACCTGCGCCGACAATTTCCCAGAGGGTAACGGCGTCCCCGGTGGGATCGTGTACGTCCAGGACTGGGGTTCGGGACATCACCTCCCGGTACACGGAACGCAGATCTCCCTCTCCGTCGCGGTACAGCGTCATTATCGGGCTGAACTGGGCCCGGCAGAAATCGAGCAGCGCGACCCGGTCCATTACCGCCGGTTCGCGGGTGAATTCGTGGGGCAGCACCACCATCCGGTCGTACTCCTCCACCCGCACCCCGCCGAAGAGGGCCAGGTGGCTCTTGCTTCCTCCCCGCCAGGGGTACGAGTGGCGCATCAGGTAGAAGCGGGCCTCAGGTTCCCGCCGCAGCACCCCGTCCGCCAACCACCGTTGGAACGTTGCGGAGGCGGTCCTGTAACCCGCCTCCGGGTCCACGGGATCGGGTTGTTCGCCGCCTTCCAAGTGGACCGCGTTGTAGGGGCTGAGGTTCTCCAGCGACTCTTTCAACGCCGGGCCGATCATGTCGTAGGGGGGGCACAGTGTGGAACCCAGGTCGGCCACCAAGTCGGGATTGTAGCGGCAGCCGCGGAAAGGAAGGACTATGGACATCTCTCAAACTCCTCGAAGGATGACTCGATTATATGAAATGTCCAGAATTTCCGCACATTCAGGCATCCACCGGACGTACATCCGGGCTCAGAGCAAACGCTCCGCCGTCGACGCAGGGCAGTTGGAGAATCTGGTGGAGGAGGTTGAAAGCGCAATATCATCCAGATGCCTATATCACCGTCAACCCGGAATTTGTAGTACAGTACCCGTTGACTTGGCGTCTTTTACTCTGTCCCTTTGACCGCAGAGGGATCGTCCGCATACTGGCAGGCGCGGGCCGCAGGCTTGCCGAACACCTCACAATCACGCAACATCGAAAACTTCCCGAAAGGAGCCTGACATGAACACGGAGCGAAAACCGGTCGCCGTCGTCATAGGGGCGACATCCAAATGGCAGTCCGACGGACGGAACACCCAGTTGGCCCACGGGCGGACCCTGGACGACAGCGATCTGCCTGCAGGCGTGCGCTGGGGCGTCGGCGGCGCCATCTCCCAGAAGTTCGCTCAGGAAGGCTTTTACACCGTGCTGACCACCCGCACCGCTGCGAACGCGTCTCCGCTGGCTGCGGCAATCGGGGAACAGGGCGGAGAGTGCATGATCGTCGAGCTGGACCTGGCATCCCGCAACTCCATATTGAACGCCTTCGCCCAGATCCGGGAAGAGGCTGGCGATCCTGACGTTCTGGTCTACAACGCCGGCTACCTTGAAGGCAGGGACCTGCCCCCGGAAAAAGAACTGCTGGAACACATCCCCTTCGAGATTTTCGAGACGGCGCAGCACATCTCCAGCAGCGGCCCCTTCCTCGTCGCCCAGGAAGTGCTGCCCGCCATGCGGGAACGGGGTGCCGGTTCAATATTGATTTCCAACAACGCTTCCTCCCTTCGTGGCCGGAAGCGGTACACCGGGCAGTCTCTGTACTATCCCCGGGTGATGATGCGGACGCTGGCGCAGGCGTTGACGGAAGAATATTCCGAGTACGGCGTGCATGTCGCCAACGTGGTCATCGACGGCACCATCGATTCGCCGGGGACCCGGGCCACAGACCGGGCCCAGCAGAACCCGGACCTGCTGGTCAACCCCGTCAGCATCGCCGAGGCATTCTACTACCTCCACACCCAGGACAGGTCCTGCTGGACCCACGAGCTCCAGCTGACGCCCTACGCTTCCAGGCCCAGCTTCTAGGAGTTATCCGCGGCGCCAGAACCGGAAAGAATCGCAAGGAGTGGTCCCATGGACGTGGGAATGATGATGATCTTCTCCAGCTACGGCTGGGACGAGGGCTCGGACGGCCTGATGTGGGAGGAGGAACTGCGCCTGGCCGAGATCGCCGCCGACTCCGGGTTCGACTGCATCTGGTCCACCGAGCACCATTTCAACGACTATTCCTTCGTGCCCGACAATCTCCAGGTGTTGACCCACGTCGCTGCCAGGCATCCTCATATCGACGTCGGCACCGCCGCGGTGATCCTCCCTTGGCACAACCCGCTCCGGGTGGCAGAAAACGCAGCCGTGCTCGATCTCCTGAGCAACGGCCGCCTCCGGCTGGGGTTCGGACGGGGCCTGGCGAAGCGGGAATTCGAGGCCTTCGGGATCAGCATGGAAGAGTCCCGGGACCGCTTCGACGAGGCGGCCCCGATGATTGTCGAGGCCCTGAGGACGGGGTTCATCGAGGGCAACGGCCCATACTACAAGCAGCCCCGGACGGAAATCCGTCCCCGCCCCCAGCACTCCTTCGACGGGCGCATCTACGCCGTCGCCGCCAGCGACGAGTCAGTCCTGTCCGCGGCCAAGTTGGGCGCGCACATAGTCATGTTCGCCGACCGTCCGTGGGAAATGCGTATGGCGGGAATCGAACACGGCCGCGCCCTGCACAAGGAGTTCCACGGCACGGAACCGCCCAGTCTGATGCTCAACGAGTTCGTCGTTTGCGGCACCGACCTTGCCCAGTGCGAGGAAGAAGCCCGCCAGTACCAGGGCAAGTTTGTCGAGAGCAACTTCTACCACTACGAATTTCTGGGCGACCACTTCAAGTCGTTGCGGGGTTATAACGCCTACCAGCAGAAGGCCGAAATCGCCCGCTCGACAGGGTTGGAAGGTGCGGTGGAGGGATTCATGAAGGCGGCCAGCTGGGGCACGCCGGACAAGATTCTCCGAGGCCTGGAAGAACGCCGGGAACTGCTGGGCGACTTCCAGCTGACGGTCAGCTTCCGCTTCGGCGGCACGCCGTTCCCTGTTGCCGAGCATAGCCTGAAGCTTTTCGCCGCCGAGGTGTTGCCCGTCCTCAAGTCCTGGTAGCCCGAACCTGGTGTCCTGGCGAGTTCAAGGGGCCTCCCGGGCCGGTACGCCCGTGATGCCAGCGCTTCCGGAGCCGGAAGAGCCTTCCCCGACGCGAAACGCCCGAGGTCAGATTATGGTCGCGCTTCGGATGGCTGCCTGGGTCCGCTCTCTGTCGTCCGTGGTCAAGGCAACCGTCGCATACCCGTCCCGCCGGCCGAGGATATGCAGACCCTGGATGTTTACGCCGGCCTTTCTGAGGTCGTCCGCCACCGTTGCCAGGGCTCCCGGTTCGTCCAGCAGGCGCAGCACTACGGCGTCGTCGCTCACCGCCTTGTAACCCGCCTGGTTGAGCAGGGCCAGTGCATGGTCCACGTCGTTAGTGGTCAGCGCCACCGATCCCTGGTCCCCGCTCATTTCGGTGCTGAGCGCTTCCAGGTTGATTCCGCCATCGGCCAACACTTTGGTGATACCGGCTATAACGCCAACCTCGTTGTCCACCAACACCACAATGCGTTTCAGTTGTTCCAAATCGTCCCTCCATTACTTCCCTAACCGGTCCGGCCCATCATACCGCGCAGTCACTTACCAGTTCGTCGATAATCTCCCGGGTCACGTGGGGCATGGTAATTATGTGGGCTTCATCTCCTTCGGGAGCTATCTGCCATTTCTGGAACACCTCCGCCGGGGGTTTGGGGAACACCACCGTAACCGAGTTCGGGTGCCGCCATGCCCTGATGCCCCGGCGGCTGAACTGCCCCACCGCGTATTCCGCCATGTCCAGCATGCCGGTCACCAGCTTCCGGATGCCCTCATCGCCGTAGCGGGCAAGGGCGTACCACAGCATCAACGGCGTGATGCCGTTGCGGGACCCGGACAAGGTCGTGTCGTGAACCCCAACGTATTCCACGGCCCGGCCGACCCGCTCGACGTAGGGCCGGCGGGTGAGCACGACCCCGCAGGGCAACGGAGAGCCAATCAGCTTGTGTCCGCTGACCGAGATGCTGTCAATTCCCGCGTCGAACCCGAAAGGTTGCGGCTCAGGGACAAAGGGCAGAATCATGCCGCTCAGCGCCGCGTCGGCGTGAATGTATGAACTGGTTACCGCCAGGCCGTCCAGAATGGCCCTGATTCTGGGGATGTCGTCCACGGCGCCCCGCATGGTCGTCCCCACGTTGGCCATGATCACGGCCGGCACGTCCCGGTTCACCCTGATCATGTCCCGCAGGTCGTTGTAGTCGATCTCGCCGTTCTCCTGCCGCTTGATCATAATGTACCTGGCGTTGAGGACGCGCACGTTCTTCAGGACGCTATAGTGGGTGTCCTCCGAGAAGTAGAACATGGCGGTGGGGAACAATTCCCGGGCCAGGTACAGCCCGTACATGTTGCCCTCGGTCCCGCCGGACGTGACGTATCCCCAGGCCTCTTCCGGGGGGATGCGCAACAGCCGGGCGAAATTAGCGATGACCTCCCGCTCGAACTCGTGAGTGTTGGCCCAGTAGTTGCTGTCGTGGAACGGGTCTCCGACGTTGTTCAGGGCATAGTCCAGGAACGGCAGCAGGGGGGAGTAATCGAACCGCTGGTTGGTGGGATAGCCAACCTGCCGGGCGTCGGCTCTCTGGATGGTGGAGAGCAGCCGGTCCAGCCGGCCCTGGACTTCAGATTCGGTTAATGTTGCTCCCGTCTCTACCATGTACCTTTCGTCTCCCTCTTCCATCCATCCCCTGTCGGCCCAAGGGTTGGATAATCCATCAACTCAGCGTATGCCAGCCCGAGGCAATCTGCAACCTGGCAACCGTCAGCCGCAGGACATCGCCGATTGGATGCCGCGCCGTCGAGGTGGAGGACTAACGCGGGCCGCCGCTACAGGCCAACCATGCGGACACGGTGGTTGTGGGTGTCAGCGATGAACAGGTTGCCATCGGCGTTGATGCCGCACCCGTGAGCGCGGGAAAGTCCGGCATCAACAGCCGGCCCTCCGTCACCGCCACCGCCCTCCCGTCCTCCGGCGATGGTGGTCACGATGCCGGTGCGGGCGTCGATTCGCCGGACCGCGCAGTTCTCGGTGTCGACCACTATTACGTTATCGTTCAGGTCGCAGCGCATTGCCTTGGGCGCGCCCCAGGTGGCCGCCAGGGCAGGGCCGCCGTCGCCCGTGTAGCCGAAGATGGAATCGGCGCCGGCTATCGTGGTCAATAGGCCGTCGGAGGCAATCTTGCGGACACCGTTCCCCTCCCTTTCGGCGACGTATAGGTTCCCCTGGCTGTCGATGCAGACCGCCCTTGGACCCATCAGACAGGCTTCGTTCGCCGGTCTGCCGTCCCCCGTCCGGGATTTTTCCCCCGTTCCGGCGAAGGTGGCGATGATGCCGGTGGCCAGGTCCACCCGGCGGATACGCTGGTCCTGGATGTCGGCGATCAACAAGCCGCCCTTCCCGTCCAGGTAGAGATCGTTGGGCTCCCGGAGCATGGCCTCGTTCCCGGGGCCGCCGTCCCCGCTGTATCCGAACTCCCCGGTGCCGGCCACGGTGGAGATGATGCCGGTGCGGCCGTCGATCTTCCTGACCGCGGGGTCGAACCGCTGGGAGAAGTACATGTCCCCGTTCCCGTCCACGGCCAGCCCATAGGGTTGGTTGATGACGGCGTTCAGGGCCGGGCCGCCATCGCCAGAATAGCCTGCCTCGCCTGTGCCTGCGACCAGGGTGATGATGCCGGTGCGGGCGTCCATCCGGCGAATGCGGTGCTGCCGTCCCATGCACACGATCATGTTGCCCCGGGAGTCAAACTCGCAAGCGTAGGGCAGCTGGCAGGCGGCCTCGAGGGCGGGACCACCATCGCCTTCCCAGCCTTCTTCCCCGTTTCCCACGATGGTCTGGATAGTGCCTTTCTGAGCAAGCATCTATGGTCCTCCCGTTGCCGGAATGTGCCGGGCAGTGCCGCCAGTATAAATTGTTTCCGGCGGACCCGCCCGGACCCGGGGTCCACAGTAACCGGGTCCGCGGGGAGAATTGAGACCCCAACCCGCCCGAATTTGATGTAGACTCCCAATGCCAACCCCGATTTCCCTGGAGGTGCGCGTGAGTCCGGAGGAACGAGAGTCGATCATACAACGCCGCGACGCCGCCCTGGCCCGGCTGGATGAAGGCCACGAGATATTGCTGAAGTCTCTGGATGGGCTGGAGGCCGAGGAGGCTTTCCTGGGCCAGCGGTGGTCGGTGCGGGACGTGCTGCTTCACCTGGACTCTGAGCGCTACGTGGACGCCCTGGAGAGGATTGCCCGGGGCGAGATGGAGATGCTGCCGCCCTTCTCCAGCCGGGAGGAGCATTTCCGGCAGGAGCGGGAGCAGCAGGAGGCCACCCACCGGCGCTTGCGCCGCCTTCTGGCGGATCTGACGCCGGAGCAATTGTCCCGTCCGGCAACGCCGGCCAATCCGGCAAACTCCTTCCCGGGGCTGACCCTCCTGGAACTGCTGGAGCGTTCGGCGGGGCACGAGGCCAGCCACGCCCGCCAGATCGGCCTGACCCGCCAATTCATCGCCGCCTTTCGCTCACAGGAGCGGGCGCTGAACATCGCGGCCCTGGGAGACGGCGACCCGTCCCACCTGTCAACCCAGGTCAGGGACATGCTGAACATGGCGGACTACGTGGCTGGGGAGGCGGACGCGCTGGCCGCCGTGGGCCACCTGGTACGCGGAGTCCGGCTGACCATGCACGGCGGCAACCGGGAGGAGCTGGTCAACCGTGCCTCCCGGGAGTCCCGGGAGGGGCTGTGGGCAATCGTCTGCGTCATGGGCGACGGTGCGGACGACGACGAGACGGTGGCCGCTGCCCGCCGGTTCTCCGAGACTGTGGTGGTCCACCGGCCGGCGGGGTAACGACCGGGGAGGGCCGTCCAGTCATCGCCAAGAACTCTCCAGGTACCAGAACTCTCCAGGTACATGGAGGCGGCCGTACCTGGGGTTCGGGGTGTCCCCGCCGAGGGGCCTCAGCGTCCGGGGGCTTCCACGGGGAGGTCGGTGGTGACAAGGGCAAAGACCCTTTCACCGTCACGCACCGGAACGGAGCGCGTGACCATCCAGATCTCGCCGCCACCCTCATCAAAGTAGGGGGCCGTCCAGACCCCCGCGTTGGCGGCCAATGGTTCCGTAACCCAAGCCTGGGTCTCGATTTCGTAGGACGGGATAGCAAGGTCCAGGGTGGCGTATCCGCCCGAGGTGCGGTGGACGTAAGGGCTGGCGGTGACTGTGCCGCCTTCATCCAACAGGGCGACGGCGCTGCCGTAGAACGCGGGATGAGAATCCAGGTAGTCCCGCAGGCGCTCCACGTAAGCATTGGCATCGTCGGGACGCTCCGCCGCCAATTCGGAAGCCAGTGCATCCAGGGCTTCGACTGCCTCGGCCCGCAAGCTCTCCTGGGCAGGTGCGCCGCCGGCACAGCCGGAGATGGCTGCCGTCCAAAGCAGGATGAGCAGAGTGGTCGCAACGCGCAAGATCATTCACCGGATGTTGGGCTGGATTTCCCAGCCGACTGGGTCGGGTTCGGGGAATGAACTCCCCGAACCCCCTGATTCTAGACCGTCAGCTCGAGGATGTAGAGGCCGCCCTTGAGGCGGTCGACGACGTACATGATGCCGTTTTCGTCGACGTAGACGTCGTTGATGCCGACGGAGGGAGCGCCTTCGGCCAGCTCGGGTACAAAGTAAGCCACTTCCTCGGGGCGGAAGGGGTCGCTGGTGTCGAAGACCCTAATCCCGCCGTTGAAGAAGGTACCGTAGATGAGGTTGTCGGAGTGGTAGCAGGTGGGGCCGGGCTGGTTCTCGTAGATGTTATGGGCGCCGAAGCGGCCGGGACGCTGGAAGAAGTCGCCGGTGTCGGCCATGGGGAAGGTGCTGATGATGACGGGATTGGTCTCGTCGCGGATGTCCATCATCCAGATGAGCTTGGGGTAGTCCTCGCCGTTCAACCGCACGGCTTCCTGGGTGACGACCATGAGGCCGCGGTCGAAGAGAGGGACCACGGTGTGGGTGAAGCCGGGGAAGGGCGGCGCGTAGTTGATGTGGCTGATCATGGAAGGGTTGGAGACGTCGGAGATATCCAGGAGGACCACGCCGGAGTCCATGTAGGCGCACCAGGCCCGGTCAGGACGCTCAGGATAGACGTTGGCGTTGTGGAGGCGGTGGCCGGAGTCGAACTGGGGGTGACGGGCAACCGGCGGGGCATCATCGCCTTCCCGCACTCCGGGGAACCACCACCGGCCGGCTTCGACGGGGTTGGTGGGGTCGGAGACGTCGACGATCATGTAGAACTGGTCGTCCTTCTGATTGCGGGGCTGGAAGTCGGCGGCGCCGGTGGACAGGTGGGCGTAGTTGCCGTCAACCCACCAGAGGCAGTGACAGCCGCGAGAGTAGGGGCCGGAGGTGTCAAGGAATCCTACCTGGCGGGGTTCCTCGACGTTGCTGATGTCGTAGACCCCCATTCCTGTTCCCGGTTGGCCCGGCTCAAGGGACTGGTATGCGACGAGCATGGTGTCGCCGACGATGGACAGGGAGTTGGAGCGCATGTAGGGGTATTGCTGCTCGGTCTGGACCATAACGCGGGGGTTGGCGATGTCGGTGACATCGACGCTGGTGATGTCCTTGGGGGCGCTCTCGTGGGCAAGGTAGAGAATCCGGCGGCCGTCGTGGGTCTGGTGGATGTGCATTCCCTCGCCGATGTTCCCAAATCCGTTGAGATCGTGGTGGGATATGAGGCGCATGTTCCGGATTTCCTGCGTTGCGGTGGTCATGGCGACTCCTTTGCTTTTGGAAAGGCTCAGAAGGGTTGGGGGGAGTATACCCTAACGGATAAGCAGGAACGATAACGGAGAATCAGAAACGATGGGTCGGGGATGAGCGGCTTCTCGAGGACGGCAGAAAAACCGAAAAGTGTTGCATTTTGTCGCATCTGATTTCAGGGGAGGCGGCGACGGGGACGGGGGGAGGGAATTTTCTGTCCTATTTTCTGCCAAACTGTCCCATTTGCACTTGGACCGGCGGCTTGGGGAAATACGAACCTGACGGGATCCATGGTACCGGGAACGGGATGGGAATGGAAAGGGGCAACTGTCAGTAAGGGGTACGATTCGGGTTACGTTGGGGGATGCATCCCCCAAACCCCCTGGAAGAGGGAGGGTGCCTGGCCCCGGCTACGGTTTTGGATGGGAGGATCTATGGGGGTCTGGGTGCTGGCCTTCGCGGGCAGGACGGGGGAAGGCTGAGTGTCGCTGCGAGTTCGGCCGACGGTATGCGACCCGGTGGTGATTCCGGTTGACGATGCGGGGGCCGCTGGGTACACTCGGCGCAACGTGCCAGCAGAGGGCCTTTCCGATGTGAGAGACGCTGGTTTGACGGCGGCGATTGAAGGACAGGAGGAGACGAGATGCCGAGAATCAAGCACGTGGCAATCAGGACGGCGGACCCGGCGAAGACGGCGGCGTTCTACAAGGAAGTGTTCGGGCTGGAAGAGGTGGGGCTGGCGCGGGCCGGATACTACCTTTCCGACGGGTACATCAACCTGGCAATTCTGAAGGCCAACGACAACCCGGTTGGTGAAAGTCCCCGGGACGCCGCGGGATACTCGGGGATCGATCACCTGGGGTTCGTGGTGGAAGACTTGGACGAAATGTGCCAGAAGCTGGAGGAAAACGGGGCGACGGCGACCAACCAGCGGATCGACATGGTGCATTCGGAAGGGGCCAACGCGGTTTCCTACTACGAGCTGAAGTACCGGGGGCCGGACGACCAAGTTATCGACATCACCGAGTCGGGCTGGATAGGGACGTAGTGACCACCCTAGAGCCCTCTACTCCAAGCAACCCGTTATCGGGCTTGCAACGGACGGAGCGCATGGTAGGAGCGGCCGTGACACGGGAGGAACTGCTGGAACGGGCGAGGGACCTTCTTCCGCTGGTGCGGGAGCGGGCCGAGGCCAATGAGCGGCTGCGGCAAGTGTCTTCCGACGTGGTGGACGCGCTGGTGGGCAGCGGGTTGATCCGGGCAGCGCAGCCGGAGCGGTTCGGGGGGATGGGGCTGGACTTCGACGTTACGTTCGAGCTGGGAATGGAGCTGTCCCGGGCCTGCGGGTCCACCGGATGGTGCTACGCCATCTGGTCGAGCCATAACTGGCTGGTGGGGATGTTCCCGCTGGAGGCGCAGGAAGAATACTGGGCGGACGGCCCGGACACGCTGTCGTCCACGTCGTTCAATCCAGCTCGCGGCGCAGTGGAAGCGGCGGATGGGGGATACCGGGTTTCCGGGCGGTGGGACTTCTCCAGCGGGTGCGATCCGGCGACGTGGGTGATGCCAATCGGCAACGCCCCGGAGGGGCCGGCGCTGCTGATGCTGCCGAGAGCCGATTACCGGATTGACGACAACTGGTTCGTGGTGGGGCTGAAGGGGTCGGGGAGCAAGGACATCGTGGTGGACGGGGCGTTCGTGCCCAAGCACCGGGCGGTGTCCATGGAGGATGTTCGGGAGGGCACCACTCCCGGGCGGAAAATCCACGACACTCCCAACTACCGAATTCCGATGAGGAGCATCCTGTCGTACACGCTGGCGGCGTCGGTGCTGGGGATGGCCAAGGGCGGCGTGGAGGCGTTCGCGGAGAACATCCAGGGGCAGGTGTCGGGCAGGACGGGAGGTAAGTTCACCGACTCGGTGGGGCTGCAACTGAGGCTGGCGGAGGCGGACGCGGAGTTGCGGGCGGCCCAAACACTTCTGAAACACGACTGCGCGGAGATCTTCGGGAAGGCGCGGGCCAGCGAGGAGTTTTCGCTGGAGGAGCGGGCAAAGTACCGGAGGGACCAAGCCTACATTGCCAGGCTGAGCGTACAGGCCATCGACCGGGTGTTTGCGGCCTCGGGCGGCAGGGCGCTGTTCGAGTCCCATCCGCTGCAACGGTTCTACCGGGACGTGCATGCGGCGGCCCACCACGTATCGCTGGCGTGGGACGCTCCGGCGGAGCAGTTCGGGAAGGTGCGGCTGGGACTGGAACTGGAACGGCCGGACCTCTGATGGGGAGTCGCAACAGGCACAACCCAGTGGAGGGGTTGCGTTGGGGGATTCATCCCCCAAACCCCCTGGATGATGGGATCCGGCACGACGGGAAAGAGGGTTTGGGATGACGGGAGAAGGGGTGGCAAGGTACAGCGCATGACGGACGTCACCGCGCTGCGGACGAGAGTGGCCCACGCGCTCCCCTTCTACTACGGGTGGATGATCCTGGGGAACGGGGTGGCGGTGAGCCTGTCCACCCGGACGGTGATGGCGGTGGCGACCCTATCGGTGTTCGTCGTGCCGATGACCCAGTCCCTGGGGTGGTCGGTGGGGATGTTCTCGGGAGCGGTGAGCCTGGGCGGGCTGGTGGCGGTGTTCGTCTCTCCCATCGTAGGACGGTGGCTGGACAAGTACGGGGCGGGGGTGATTCTGGGGGCTGGCTCCTTCGCGACGGGGGCGCTGGCGATTGGGCTGGCCTTCGTGACGCATCCGCTGGCCTTCTATTTCCTGTACGTCCCAGGGCGGATGATCTTCACCGGGCCGATGGAGATGGGTCTGCCCACGGCGGTGAGCAACTGGTTCATCCGGCGGCGGCCGATGGGGCTGGCGGTGGACCATATTGCCAAGGGTGCTGGCCTGGCCATCGTGCCGTGGGCGATGCAGCTGATCATCACGGGGTTTGACTGGCGGACGGCCTGGATAACGCTGGGGGTCCTGACGTTTGCACTGGGGGTGATCCCATCGCTGCTGCTGGTGGCGCGGCGGCCGGAGGATATGGGTCTGGAACCGGACCCGGTGCCGGCTCGGGAAGAATCCGGCGGCAACGAGGGGGATGCGGCGCGGCGTAGGGAGAGTGCGGGCACCCTCGCCGAAATTAACTTCACGCTGGGGCAGGCGCTGCGGACGCGGGCTTTCTGGATCCTGGCGGCGTTTTCGGGGGCGGGGATGATGGTACAGGCAGGGGTGAGCCTGCACCAGGTGTCCCACTACATCAACCAGGGGATTGACCCGCGGCTGGCGGCGATGAGCGCGAGCACCTTCGCGCTGGCACAGATGCCGGCGAGCCTGTTCTGGGCGGCGTTGGCCCGGAAGGCGCCGATCCGGGTGCTGATGATGGGGGCGTCCTTCGTCGTGGCGCTGGCGGCGGCGGGGACGGTGATGAGCGACTGGATCCTGCCGGAGATAATCTCCGCGGCGGGGGTCGGTTTCGGGGTGGGCGGTCTGCACCTGCTGATACGGCTGGTGTGGGCGGACTACTACGGGCGGCAGAACCTGGGGACTATCCGGGGGGTGACGATGTCGGTGCAGGTGGGCGGGCAGGCGCTGGGGCCGGTGATCGCGGGGTTCATGTTCGACTACTTCGACAGCTACCAGATCCCGTTCACGTTCTTCGCGGTGTCGGTTTTCCTGGCGGGGATCCTGGCGCTGGCGGCGAAACCGCCGCGGGCCCCTGTTGAAGCGATGCCGAAGGAGCCAGCGGGGGTTGGGGGGTAGGCGGCGTTAGCGCGTAGGGTTACGTTGGGGGATGAATCCCCCAAACCCCCTGAATGATGGGTTCCGGCACACGGGTCGGAGTTGTGAAGCATCCTCGCAGGGGCGCCGGGGGGTCACGAGGCGGCGGGGGTGGTCTGGGCCTCGCGGGGGAGGGAGTCTTCCCAGTTGGGGATGAGGACACGGGAGGATGATTCCAGCAGCAGGATGAAGACTACTCCGGCCAGGCTGGCGGCAATGGAGATCATCCAGGCGAGGTCGTAGGAACCGCCCCCGACGTCGATGAAGCCGAGGAACCGCATGGGGACTTCGCTGTTGCGGAAGTCGTAGATGACTCCGCCGACGAGTCCTCCGACGGCCATGCCGAAGCCGGAGCCGAGGTGCTGGAAGCCGAAGATGGACCGGACGGGGCCCATCCCGTAATACTGGCGGTTGGCGATGAGGAAGGCGGACATTTCCCCGCCGAAGCCGATGCCGAAGAGAACGGCGAAGAAGTAGAACTCCCACGCGCTCTGGGCCCAAAAGAGCATGACGACCGTCACGCCCTGGAGGAAGTAGGGCAGGATCATCGTAACCTTGGCACCCCAGCGGTCGGCAAGGATGGGGATGAACAGGCGGCTGCTGACGCTGGCCATGGTGTAGATGGTGACGATCCAGGCGGCAGCGGCCAGGGACAGTCCCTGCTCGGTGGCGAAGAAGACGACGTGCCAGATGACGATGGCGTGACCCATGCAGCCGAGGAAGTGGATGAAGGGAAGGTTCCAGAAGGCGCGGGTGCGGCGGGCGTGCTGGAGGAAGACCTTGCTCCGGAGCTTGGCGGTTTCGGCGTCAACGGGCACGGGCGCCGGTTCGTCGTCGGTGGCGCCCAGGGGCTTCATCCCCCGGTCGGCGGGCTCGCTGTGGAAGAAGAACAGGAGGCCGAAGAGGATGGTCCCACCGACGGCGGCGATGATCCAGAATCCGACCTGCCATCCGGTGAGGGCCACCAGCAGAGCCAGTGCCGGGGCGGTCACAGAGGCACCC
Organism: uncultured Dehalococcoidia bacterium; assembly: GCA_951812535.1. Taxonomy (GTDB): domain Bacteria; phylum Chloroflexota; class Dehalococcoidia; order Lucifugimonadales; family UBA3495; genus CATOSK01. The sequence continues at coordinate 284,353 of CATOSK010000007.1, forward strand.
ATGCCTCCGATGGACTGCTGGATGCCGACGGCGACGCCGAGCTTCTTCTTGAACCAGGCGGCGACGGTGGTGGGGATGTTGACGGAGAAGAGGGCCTGCGCCAGTCCGAGGAGCAGGCTGTAATAGATGTAGAGCTGCCAGAGTTCCTTGACGGTGCTGAGGAGGAGCATTCCCGCAACGTAGAGGGCGGCGGCGACAAAGAGGGAGGGACGCGCTCCGTAGCGGTCGCCGATCCATCCGGAGACAGGGGAGAGGAGGGCGCTGGCGACGCTGCGGAAGACCTGGGCGAGAACGATGGCGGTGACGCCCCAGGCGAAGTCGGTCTGGAGGACGACGAGGATGACGGCGAAGGCCTGGCTGACGAAGTTGGAGGTGACGCGGAGCATGGTGCCCATCCCGACGACGAGCCAGGCGTAGTGGTAATGTTCCCGCAGGGAGTTCATCCGGTCTGACAGATCGATATTCAAACCTAATCCCTCTTAGGGTCGCCGCTTTCGCTCGGGCTACTTGGGAAACTTGTCCAAAGCTCGCTGGGAGGTTGTTCTAAAGGGTCGCCGCTTTCGCTCGCCCTATTTCGGTAACTTGTCTAAAGCTCGCTGGGCGGTTGTTCTAAAGGGTCGCCGCTTTCGCTCGCCCTATTTCGGTAACTTGTCTAAAGCTCGCTGGGCGGTTGTTCTAAAGGGTCGCCGCTTTCGCTCGCCCTATTTCGGTAACTTGTCTAAAGCTCGCTGGGCAGTTGTTCTAAAGGGTCGCCGCTTTCGCTCGCCCTATTTCGGTAACTTGTCTAAAGCTCGCTGGGCGGTTGTTCTAAAGGGTCGCCGCTTTCGCTCGCCCTATTTCGGTAACTTGTCTAAAGCTCGCTGGGCGGTTGTTCTAAAGGGTCGCCGCTTTCGCTCGCCCTATTTCGGTAACTTGTCTAAAGCTCGCTGGGCGGCTCTGAGCGCACCGGAAATCAGGATGGCGGCGGGTGCGGCGGGCCGGAAGTCGTCGGGGAGGGGCAGCGGAAAACCCGCCATCCGCAATTGGGGCATTGTACCCACGGACGGGGCGGGTGGCAAATGCAGGGTCTTTCGATTATCTACAAGAACGGCTGGGTTTACGGGGCACTTTGGGGGATGAATCCCCCAAACCCCCTTTTTGAGGCGGTGTTTCAAGGGAAGGGGATTGGGTGAAGGCCAGAGATAGCGGGCAGCGGACGGACATTGCCGGGCACCCGCATTGATTGAAGGGGAGGCCGGGTTAACCGAGGGCGATGACTCCCCGGTTGGCCAAGTCCTCCACCGTTTGCTGTATGGTTTCGCCGGACACGCCCAGCTCACCGGCAAGGCCGCTAATGGACAGATTGCCGTCGGACTGTACCAAGTGCTCCATTATCTGCCGCTCCAGATCGCTGAGTTCAAGGGGCGCTGAGGGCGCAGGCGCAGATGGGGAAGGCGGCATGGGAGGAGCCTGTTGGGACGATGGAGGAGGGGCCGGACTCGAGGCCGGCGGGGGCGTCTGCTGGGTTGCTGAGGAGGGTTGCTGCGGCACGGGGGGCGCCTGCTGGGAGGAGCTGGGGGCAGGCTGGGCGGTACTCTGACCGCGCAAGCTCGCGAGTCCTCCCGCGGAGCGGAGGATCATGTAGCCCACGACTCCGCCAACGATCAGAGAGACTACCAGCAGGAGCAGGAAGAATAACCACCCGAACAAAGCGCCCAGGAAGCTGCCGCCCAGGAGACTGGCTGCCAATCCGCCGAACAAAGTGGTCCGGTTATAGCCGCCGGCCAACTCGGCCAACTGGTCGGCGGTCCTATTCAGGTTGTCGATGTTCATACTCGGATACCTCGCTTGACTAGGGGGCCAACGTGACCCGGAACGGGGCAGACGGCGGGGGTTGGCGGAGAAAAGCCTGGCGCGCCTCTTCGACCGCGTCAATCAACTCGATCTGGGAATTGTCACTACCTATCCGTTCGGTTTCCAAACGCATTTCCCCGCCACCGGCAGTAAACACCAGCGTGTTGTCCCGCATGAAGAACCAAAGCAGGAGGACGATCAGGCCCGGGATCACACAGGCTATCAGCCCGAGGACAAGTGCGATTAGCCAATTCCTTGTGAACTGCTTTCGAGTGCTTGACTGGGTTACGGAATCAATTTTGTCCAGCGGGAGGTACTGGACCAACGACCGGCCGCCTAATCTTTGGGAGAAGGTCCTGTGAAGCCGGTGGGTGGTCACGGTAAGGTAGGTGTTGTCATCATCCACCCATGATTGGGAATTTCGGCCGACGGTGGTGCTCCATACCACTGCTTCCCCTGGCATCAAATGTAACGGCATAGATACCTCCTGTGGGCCCGTTGGTCTTTGCTGCCGGACGGTAACCGCAACCTCAACGGAATGCCGCCGACTTGTTTCCGTAGCATTGTGCCCATGCCAGCTATGATTTCAAGCATGCCAACAAGACGATATGCTGAATGAATTCTGCTTTATTACCAAGAATCGAGATTGGTAAACCAGCATACTGTGGAGGAAGCTGCCTGAAATCGGCAGTAGAAAACAGTTATTCCGTAATGCGGACATTGTAGCAGTAAACGGGAGGGGTGGCAAATTGGAGTCGAAAGGCGCTGGTACCAGCGGGTGAATTGACCCCTAACCTATAATTGCCGGTAATTCGACGACGCCAAGATGGAGAATATTCATGGGTTGGTCGCAGCACCACAAGAACGGGTTGATCTACTATGCTCCGCAACACAGTTTCCGGGGGTATACGCTGACGAGCAACGTCGGCGGAAAGTGGGCGAACCTGCTGGATATGGAAGGGCTGGTGTGCCACCGTTGGTACTTCTCCGAGGGGGTCGAGTACGCGAAGCTGCTGCCCTACGGGACCCTGCTGATAAGGACGAATCCGGCGGAGGACGCGGGCGGGGCGGAAAGGATCGGCGGCTCGTCGGGGGCGCTGGTGGAGCTGGACTGGGAGGGGAACGAGGTGTGGAGCTACCGCAATCCGATGGTGCACCACGATTACCAGCGGCTGCCCAACGGTAATACGCTGTCGCTGGAGTTCGAGCGGATTTCGGCGGAACTGACGTCCCGGGTGCAGGGCGGAATGCGAAACGACGAAAACCCGGAGCAGATGTTCGGGGACGTGGTGAAGGAGGTGGCTCCCGACGGGTCGGTCCTGAACGAGTGGCGGTCGTGGGAGCACCTGGACGTGGAGGAGGACGTGATCTGCCCGCTGGAGGAGCGGCGGGAGTGGACCCACGGAAACTCGGTGAACCTGACCCCGGACGGGCACATCATCATCAGCTTCCGGCTGACCAGCACCATCGGGATCGTGGACCGGAGCGACGGGCATTTCCGATGGAAGTGGGGGCCGGGTGAGGTCTACCACCAGCACCATCCGACGCAACTGGAGAACGGGAACGTGCTGCTGTTCGACAACGGGGGGCACAGGCCCCGGTCCACCTGGTCGAGGGCGCTGGAGGTGAATCCGGCCACCAACGAGATAGAGTGGCAGTACCGGGGGGACCCGCCGATATCCTTCCACAGCCCGAACATCAGCAGCGCGGACCGGCTGGCAAACGGGAACACGCTGATCTGCGAGGGTGCGCCCGGGCGGGTCTTCGAGGTGACGCCGGGAGGGCAGATCGTTTGGGAGTACATCAATCCCTTCTACGCTCCGGGCGGAGGAGTTGCGGGAGGGAACCCGGGGGACATGACCAACGCCATGTTCCGGGCGCACCGGTACGCGCCGGACTATCCGGGGTTGAGCGGGCGGGAGCTGGACCCGGGGAGGTTTGGGAACCTGAACCGGCTCTACGGGGGGTGAGGTTTCCCGTTCTTACGGTCTCCGCCGGGTAGGGGAGACTGGGAACTTTCGGGCCGCCCAGCGTCAATTGACAGGAAATTGGCTAGTGGGTAGGATTGCGCCAAATGCCGGGGGCGGGATGACGTTCAGAACAGGTCACCCTCCGGCCTACCGCAAGAACATTTTCCTGGACCACGAGGCACCATCCACGACCCAGACATACGAGGGAGGGACCTATGTTTGTACGACGCGACCTGACAGATTCCGTTCCCACTCCGGAAGGGAACATGCACTTTGTGAAGCAGGGCAGCGGGTATCCGCTGGTGATGCTGCACCCCCTGGGGACGTCCACCTGGGCGTGGCACACGGTCATCGACGCGCTGAGCCAGCACTTCACCTGCTATGCCTTCGATATGCTGGGGCACGGGGAGTCGGACAAGCCGAACCGCCACTTCAACATTCCAGACTACGCCCGGGCGCTGGACCACGCCTGCCAGCTGATGAACATTCACCGGGGACACTACGTGGGGAACTCGGTGGGGGCCTGCCTGGCAACGGAGATGGCAGCGAGCTACCCGGAGCGGCTGGACAAGCTGGCGCTGGTGGGGTGCCCGGTCTGGGACCCGCGAACGGCGGCGGCGCGGCTGGCGGAAGGTGCGGCGAACTTCGACGAGAACGGCCTGTCCAAGCCCCGGACGCTGGAGCAGCTGAAAGAGCAGACCACCTTCGCCGAGCCAAGGCAGGAATGGGTGGACGCAACCAACGAGACCCGCGCCCAGGCCGGCGTGTGGGTGAAGAACCTGATGGAGTCGCTGGCTTCCTACGACATCATGTCCCGCCTGCCGCGGATCGAGGCTTCCGCCACGCTGGTGATGTACGGAGAGCACGACCGGCTGCGGGAAGGGGAGGAACTGCTCCACAACAACATCGTCAACGCCAGCAAGACGGTCCTGCCCGGGCTGGGGCACATTCCCCAGATCGAGGACCCGGAGATGTTCGTCGACTCTCTGCTGTCCTTCCTCCAACCGTAACCGACGGGACAGCACCCGGAAGTGCCTGAGGTAAACCGATAACGATTGCAATTGGGGAGTGAGAAAATGGCTGGCAATTCATTTACATCATGGGTCCACGGCTCCACCATGCAGGTGGAGTACCCCGGCCGCCTGACCAACGTGAGGCACACCGGTCCCTTTGTCCGGATTGAAGGCGCGGAAGGGCAGAACACCTGGGTACACTTTCCGGTCCCGACGCCGACGGTAAACAACGGGACGAAGGTGAAGGCCGAGGCGGCGCTGGTGAGTTTCCGCACCCAGCAGTTTGCGGCGGTCAAGGAAGTTATCGTCTACGACGGCGAGAAGCGCATCGCCGAGCACATGGACATCGACCTGAAGGGAAACCACCTGGACGGGCGGTTCGAGATACCGGACACCCCCGAGGTGGAGAAAGGTCTCAACATTGTGGTTGGGGTGACGTTCGACTTCGGGTCACCCAACATAAGGTCGATGCAGATCGAGATCGTGGGGGCGGGCATCGAGTTCCAGGGATAGCCCAAACCTGGGCCAGACAACCACGATCCCCGGCATCCCAACACCGCCGCTGCGGTAAAACCGGGAGGACGCGTCATGAAGTTCGGCCTGATGTACGAAATCCAGGTGCCGGAACCCCACCATCCCGGCATTGAACAGGAACGGTACAAGCAGGTGCTGGCCCAGGTGGACCTGGCCGACGAGATGGGGTTCGACTATTTCTGGACGGTGGAGCACCACTTCCTGCGGGAGTTCTCCCACTGCTCGGCTCCTGAGGTCCTGTACGGAGCGATCTCACAGCGGACGAAGCGCATACGCATCGGGCACGCGGTGGCCCTGCTGCCGGGGCAGTACAACCATCCGGTGCGGGTGGCGGAGCGGGCGGCGGTGCTGGACATCCTGAGCGACGGGCGGATGGACCTGGGAACGGGACGTTCGACGACGCTGATCGAGATGGACGGGTTCGAGGTGAACCCGGAGGACACCCGGGCCCAATGGGAAGAGGCGGTCCGGATGATCCCGCGGATGTGGACGGAAGAGACGTTCTCCCACGAAGGGCAGTTCTACACAATCCCGCCGCGATCGGTCATTCCCAAGCCAGTGCAAGAACCGCATCCGCCGATGTGGGTGGCGTGCAGCCAGCCGGACAGCTTCCGGAACGCCGGGGAGATGGGCTTGGGGGTGCTGTGCTTCAACCTGGGCGGCTACGGACAGATGGAGGAACGGGTGGCGGCGTACCGGGAGGCGGTGAAGCATGCCAACCCGGTGGGGCAGTTCGTCAACGACCAGGTGGCGGCGCTGTGCATGATCCACGTCGCGGAAGACGATGAGGAGGCCCGACGGGTGGCCGCGCCGGAAGGGGAGTGGTTCGTCAACAAGGCCGAGGAGCTGTACCAGCCCTGGCAGGGAAGGCAGGTGCCCAGTTCCTACCAGTTCGCGGTTTCAGCGATCCAGGAGGAACGGGTGAACAAGACCGCCGCCGATCACATCGAATCCGGGGCGTTCGCAATGGGGAACCCGGACACGGTCATCAAGGTGCTGAAGAAGTACGAGGAGGCGGGGGTTGACCAGATCCTGTGCTTCATGCAGATGGGGAACCTGGCCCACTCGCGGATCATGGACTCGATAAAGCTGTTTGCGCGGCACGTGATCCCATACTTCAAGTAGAGCCAACTAGGCGAGATTAAGGGTTTCCCGTAGCTTTCTCGGCCTTGGGTAGGGCATCAGAAAAAGACCTTTAGACGGCCAAACCCCAGACAGGTCTACCCGTGTTAATGATTGACGATAATTCACAAGCCCAAATAGATATTGTTTACGATGGACCCGCTTTAGTTGAAGGGTCCATGAATGTGCGGGATCTCGCCCCGGCAATGATGGCCATCGGCGGGTTTTTCGAAGCTGCCAACCGCATAACGAATCAGGAACGCGCTTCGGTCACGGTCAATGTAGTAGCGACTTCGGTTGGATCCTTCCATGTGGCGTTTCAAGTTGTTCAGGACCTCCAAAACACCGGAGTCTTGGGGTCGAATATTGACGATTACCTTACTACTGCAAATGCTCTGAAAGCACTTCTATTGGGTGGTGGAGGCATCTTCGGCGGGATATTTTGGTTAACCAAGATCCTTCGCGGACGAAAACCCCAGATCGAGAGAATAAACGCGGGGCTCTATAAGCTAACTATCGACAGAGAAACATACGAAGTACCAATTGAGTTACTAAACCTCTACCAAGAGGCTGTGATCCGTCGCAATATCGAAAATATGGTGAAACCCGTCAAAGAACCTGGCATAGACCGATTCATGATTCGGGAAGGCGACCAAACGATTCACGAAGTCACCAAGAATGACGTGGAGGCGTTCGATACGCCTGAATTCCAAGATCTGATCTTGGATGAGGTTCGTCGCCAAGCCTTCTCCATCGTGAGCTTGGCATTCAAGGAAAACAACAAATGGAGGCTGACCGACGGACAAAACACGTTCTCGGTTTCGATGAAGGACGAGTCGTTTCAGCATCGAGTTGATAACAACAGCATCGCATTCGCAAAAGGTGACGTGTTGGTGTGTGACCTGCGCACCATACAATGGCAGGTCGAAAGCGGGGTTAAGTCGGATTACGAAGTAGTGAGGGTTGTAACTCATAGGCCCGCACGGCAATTGGGTTTTTGGGATATTGACAACTCTGATCGATCACCTGATCAACCTTAGCGGGGAACCGCCGCGTTCAGACTGCGGCGGGTTGGGGTTCGAGGGAGGCGAGCCAGCTCAGGACAGCCTCGGCGGCTTCAGCGGGGCGGTTGGTGAGGGCGTGGTTGCCGCCGGGAATGGTGATGTACTCGGCGCGGGGACAGTTGACGGCGGCGGTGACCATGTCGCGGGGACAGTCCCGCAGGCGGACGTGGGTCTCCATCTCTCCGGCGACGACGAGCATGGGGATGCGAATGCGGGGAGCGAGGGTGACCAGGTTGTACCGCTCGGCGGGGCCGTGCTTGTCCAGGTAGGAGGCGGCACTAAACATCTGGGGGATGGGGAAGTTGACGCGGAAGAGATCGAGGGCTTGGTCCTCCGCTTCCATTTCGTCGGCGATGCGGATGTTTTCCTGGAACTCGCCGGCGGCTTCGGACTCCATGTAGTAGGAGTAGGAAAGGCGCACCGGGGAGACGGGGATGACGGTGGCGACGCGGGGGTCGTCCTCGGTGGCGGCGTAGTATCCGACCTTGACCGCGCCCATGCTGTGGCCCACGAGAGCGATACGCCGGCAGCCCTTTTCCCAGAGGTAGTCGACGCCGGCGCGCAGGTCGAGGCGGCTGTTGTCGAGGATTTCGAGGGCGTTGCCGTAGTAGCTGCCATCCGACGTATCGACCCAGACGGTGTCGTGGCCCTTGGTGTTGAGGGCTAGGCAGGCGTATCCCTGGCGGCGCAGGTCTTCGGCCATGACCCGGGTGGACTGGCGGTAGAAGTTGCCGCCGCTGCCGTGGATGAGGAGAACGGCGTCCACATGGCCCTGCGGAGTGGCGGAGGAATCCGGCTCGCAGAAGATGCCGTCGAGGGTTACGCCATCCTCCGTGGTCACGCTAATCAGGTCTACCAGCATGGAAGTCACCTCGTTCAGGGGAGTTGGATCGGTCGAGTGAGCCGGTCAGCCCCGTCCGATGAAGGGCATCTTGGTGGCCATAACGGTCATGAACTGGACGTTGGCGTCGAGGGGGAGGCTGGCCATGTAGACCACGGCGCGGGCGACGTTGTCCACGTCCATGGTGGGCTCGATGGCGATTTCGCCGTAGGGCTGGGGCACTCCCACTTTGAAGATGGCGGCCATGTCGGTGTCGGCGTTGCCGATGTCAATCTGGCCGCAGGCAATGTCGTACTTGCGTCCGTCCAGCGAGGTGGAGCGGGTCAGGCCGGTCATGGCGTGCTTGGTGGCGGTGTAGGGAGCCGAGTTGGGCCGGGGCACGTAGGCGGAGATCGAGCCGTTGTTGATGATGCGGCCGCCGCGCGGGTCCTGGTCCTTCATCACACGGAAGGCTTCCTGGGTGCAGAGGAAGGCGCCGGTGATGTTGACGTCGACGACGGCCTGCCATTGCTCGTAGGTGAGATCCTCCAACGGGATGGGCGGCGCGCTGATACCGGCGTTGTTGAAGAGGACGTCAACCCGTCCGAACTTCTCCACGGTGGCGGCGAAGAGAGCGGCGACGGACTCGGGCTTGCCCACGTCGGTTGAGACGGCAAGCATCCGGGATGCGCCGTCTCCGGCCTGGGCGATGGTTTCCTCCAATAGCTGGGCGCGGCGTCCGGCCAGCGTAACCGCGTAACCTTCGGCGGCGAGAGCGAGGGAAGCGGCTGCGCCGATGCCGGTGCCGGCGCCGGTTACGATTGCAACTTTTGATTGTTCAGCCATGTTCTACCTTCGTGGGGTGGAAATCAGTGTGCAAGGACGGCTGCTGAATGCGATGTTTCCGGGACCTCCCGCTTTCGGGGCCAGCTGACAAGGCGACATCACAAGGACATGAAGACGGCCACAAAGCAAATGGCCGCGACAAGCACCACCCCCAGCAGAAGCAATACATCGCCCGTGGTTAACGTTCTCCGGCCTCTCCCACTTTGTCCCTGGTTGTTGATTGCGTCCTGTTCAGCTTGCCGGGACCTTTCATGCATGAGGTGTTCGTCAGGATTATGGGGTGTTGGAGGTGTGAACATTTGTCATCTCCGTCCCGGACGGATTGTCCGAGCAAGGATTCGCATGGACTGTTGTTACATGTAGGTGTAGCGGATGACCTCAGCCTGGAACTGTCCCATCTTGCGGCGGGGCCGTCCTGCCGGGGTCCGGATTGCGGAGGCGCCGTCCAGGGTTGTTCTTCCAGAGCAGTTCCGATTATTCCTGAACCACCGAAACAGGGAAACACCTGACGTTAACAAAGCGGCGGCGACCGACACTCCCAAGAGGACTTCCACTCCGCTTACTCCTCACCGGTCAGGTGGGGGAACATGGCCAGGGGAGTGGCGGCCAGTAATCCGGCGTCGACGGGCAGGGTGACGCCGGAAACCCAGCGGGCCTCGTCGGAGGCGAGGAACAGGGCGGCGTAGGCGACATCCCAGGCGGTGCCTTCGATTCCGAGAGGGCCGGCCCGACGGCGAAGATTGAGCTGCTCTTCCGAAGCGTGGCGGGCCACCATGGGGGAGCGGACGTGACCGGGGGCGATACAGTTGACCCGGACCTTGTCCCTTCCGTAGTGGACGGCCATGGAGTTGCTGAGGCCGATGATGCCGCCCTTGGAAGCGGCGTAGGGGTGGCTGGCGCCGAAGCTGCCGGCGCGGAGGCCGACGATGGAGGACAGGTTGACGATGGACCCGCCGCCAGCTTCGACCATCCGGGGTATGGCGTGCCTGCTGGTGAGCATGACGCTCTTGAGGTTGACATCAATGACGGTGTCCCAGAAGTCCTCGTCGACGTCGGTGACCCGGCCGGGACCGCTGATGCCGACGTTGTTGATGAGGACGTTGATCTGGCCGAATTGAGAAACGGCAGCCTCGGCCATGTCGCGGCAGTCGTCGTTGCTGGTGACGTCTCCCAGGAACACGGAGGCCTCGCCGCCCTCCTCGCGGATGGTGGCAAGGGTGACGTCGGCGTTGGCCTGGTCGCGGTCGACTAAGAGGACGCGGGCGCCCTGGCGGGCGAAGAGGATGGAAGTGGCCTGTCCGATGCCGACGAAGTCGCCGCTGCCGGTGGCGCCGGCTCCGGTGACGATGGCTACCTTGCCGCTCAACCTTCCGGGCTGGTTCTGCATTTCGTCATTCCTTCAGTTGAAAATTCGTCGGGCCGGGCACCGGGCGAATTGGTTGGGCCAGTGTGGGGGAGACGCGACGGCGGGCCAATTCGTCACTCTACGCGCTGGAAGTAGATGCGCCGGACGACTTCCTCCAACTGGTTGTTGATGAAGTCCTCGTCGGGTTCGACTTCCATGGACCAGTTGAGGTAGGGATTGGAGGGGTGGGAGAAGATGAGGACGAAGGTGTCGTAGGCATCGCCGCCGTCATTGGGGGTGATGGAAGTCTCCTCCACCTCCACCTCAAGCTCGGCGTCCAGGTCGGGGATGAACTGCTCGACCCTCGCCTTGGCCTGATGGTACCAGCGGTAGGTGCTCATGCTTTGCTGTCCTTGCGGGCCGGGATGGATATACCGCCGGAACGGGGAACCCCCGCCTGCGCGGGGCGAAGGTTACCGGTGGAGCATACCATAAACGCCGCAGGCCGCGGCGGAGACCTGGGAGCCATCCGGGCAGGGAAAGAACCCATCGAAAGAAACCCTCGCGAGAAACCTTCGAAAGAAACTCGGCTTGACATAGGGATATAATGCCGGTTGTTCAAAAACGCTCAGTGGCTGGGGCCCCTGTTGTTACGTCCGCCTCTTTACGGGCCCAAGTCAGGTAACCCCGCCTGCAGCATGCCCCTGGCGAGCGCCTGCGAGGGAAAGGGGCGGGGCCAAGCTTGTCCAAGAGGCGCTGGCCGCTGGAGTGCTCCGCGTCAGGGCGTCTCCGGCCGGCGATCCTGGAATAAATCCCACCCAGAACCCACCCAGAACCGGGAGGCACGGCAAACGTCTACACCTGAACCTCGCAGCACGGGACCCACTTCCACCGAGAGTCAGCCTGCCACGACTCCGCGCAGGCCTCGGCCAAGACGGGGAGCGCGGCTACAGACCTTCACATCCCTGCGCCACCGGGACTTTTTGCTGCTGTGGCTGAGCAACCTGTGCAACGCCTCGGCGGTGTGGTTCCAGATGATCACCATTCCCTGGGTGGTGTGGGAGATTTCGGAGTCGCCCTTCATGGTGGGAATCGCGTCGGGGATGCGCTCGATACCGTTCCTGGTGGTGGGGCCGTGGGCGGGGGTCATCGCCGACCGGATTGACCGCCGGAAGATGGTGCTGGTCTTCCAGAGCACCATTGCGGTGGTGGTGCTGGCATTCGCCGTCGCGGTCCATGCCGGGCACGTGGTGGGAGCGCTGGGCGTGTTTTACGCCCTGGTCTTCTCGGCGATCACCGGGATATTGCACTCCTTCATCCAACCGGTGCGGCAGGCAATGGTGGCCAACACGGTGCCCCGGGAGGACCTGTGGAACGCGATTGCCCTGAACTCCATCTCGGGGAACGTGGCGCGGGTGGTCGGTCCCGGGCTGGGCGGGGTGCTAATTGCCTGGGTGGGCCCGGCAGTGAACTTCTACATTGAGGGCGTGTTCTACATCCTCATGGTGGCGGCAGTGGTGCCGATAGCATTGCCGTACCGAGAGGAGACGACGGCCAGCCACTCCTCAATGTGGGCCAACCTGAAACAGGGATTCGGGTATGTTGTAACGGAGCAGAGGGTGTTGCGGCTGCTGCTGGTGGCCTGCATCTCGGACATCCTGATTGCCCCCATCATCCACATTATGCCGGTGATTTCGGCCCTGGTGCTGGGGCGGGGTTCGGAGGTGTACGGATTCCTGGTGCTGGCGACGGGGATCGGGGGGATCATCGCAACGATGGCGTTCGCATCGCTGGGGGGGTCATTCCGGAAGGGTTCCTACGGACTGCTGGCGCTGGTGTTCCTGTCGGGAAGCGCGATATTGCTGGGAGCGTCGACGTGGCTGTGGGTGTCGCTGGCGGCGATGTTCGGGTTCGGGTTTTTCCGGCTGGTGTTCAAGATAAACAACAACACGCTGCTGCAGAGCACAGTCCCCGACGCGCTGCGGGGACGGGTCATGTCCATCTATCATCTGGACCACGGTATTACGCCGCTGGCGAGCATGACGCTGGGGCTGTTCGCGGAGTTCTGGCCGGCCAACCTGGTGGTGCTGGGGGTCGGAATCCTGGCCCTCGTGCTGACGATCTACGCCTATCTGGCCTTCGCCGATGTGAGGAGAATGACGTAAGCGGGCGGGAAGTGGCAAAGGCCGGGAGACGGTGCTAAACTGGCCTCAATCGGGGCAGGGCCGAGAAACCACGAATCCGGCAGAATCAAGCCCCAGATATGGCCGGTTTGAAACCACCGGCGCAGAGGAGGAAGCGATGGTCGATTTCAGAACAGCCACGGCATTGGAAGAATTCGGATTGTCGGTAGGGACTCCAGCAATCAAATCGGTGGGCTCGTTGGCCTTCGGGCCGGAAGGCATCCTGTTCGTGGGCGACAACGCCGGAGCCGCGATCTACGCCATTGATCCCGGCGACTCCGGGGAGTCGGGCGGAGCCGCTCCGGTGAACCTGGAAAACCTGGATGCCTCGCTGGCGGCGTACCTGGGCTGCTCCAAGGAAGACGTCCAGATCAACGACATGGCGGTCCACCCCACATCGAACAGCGTCTATCTCTCCGTGATGCGGGGCAGCGGGGACGACGCGGTGCCGGTGATCGCCCGAGTGGACACCAGCGGAGAGATATCAGACGTAGCCTGGGAAGGCATTCCCTACTCCGAGACAGTGATCGAGGATGCGGCGGACCCGGACGACCCGAGGCTGGTTTCCCGGCAAAAGCTGCGGACGGTGACCGTCACAGATATGTCCTACGTGGACGGGCTGCTGATGGTGGCGGGGACTTCCAACGAAGAGTTCTCATCCACCCTGCGGCGGATTCCCTTCCCGTTCAACGGGGACAAGAAGTCCAACTCTCTGGAGATATTCCACGTTTCCCATGGGCAGTACGAGACGGCGGCGCCGATCCGGGCATTCGTGCCCTACCAGGGAAACCGGAGCATCCTGGCAAGCTACACCTGCACGCCGGTGGTGCAGTTCTCGCTGGAAGACTTCGAGGCGGACAAGCATGTCCACGGGAAGACGGTAGCGGAGCTGGGCGCCCACAACCGGCCGCTGGACCTGGTCTCGTTCGAGCACGACGGCGGGGAGTACCTGCTGGTGTGCAACGAACGGCACCCGCTGATCAAGATCAACTGCCGGGACATTGACGGGCAGGAGGCGCTGACCGTGCCGGACCGGGCCCTGGACAACAGCCCGGCCGATCCGGTAACCCCGCCCAACGGCGTTCCGCGGCAGTTGCTGCCCCATCCGGGGGTCAAGCGGATGGCACGGCTGAACGGCAGCGGTGTGCTGATGCTCCAGCAGGACGACGAGGGGAGCTCTCACCTGCACACCTACGCGGTCGCGGAGTTGTGATCGAAACCCGACAGTTGGCACTGGAGTGGTGCGACCGCTGCGGCCGCACCACCCTGATGATAACCGGCTGGACCGACGCCGATATTGAAGCGTTGCAGGGGCCGGACGGAGGCAAGACGAGCCTCCGCCCGGCCCTTTTTCCGTCCCAAGTGCTGGAATCCCGGGGCGGGATAGAAGGCGTGCCAGCAGTTGCGGGGCGGTTCGAGGTAGAGGGGAAAGCGGTGTATTTCGTGCCGCGGTTCCCCTTCGTGGACGGGATGGAGTACTCGCTTGCCCTGTTCCGGGGGGCCCCGGAACAGCCGGAGAGGTGGAGGGTGAGGCGGCCGGCGAAGGAAGTGACCCCGACGGCGGGGGTGACGGCGATCTATCCGGACGTGGATGAGGTGCCGTTGAACCTATTGAAGATTTACGTCCACTTTTCCGAGCCGATGAGCGAGGGATGGGGCGACCGGGCGGTGCGGGTATGCCGGGCAGAGGATGGGGAACCCCTGGAAGGGGTATTCCTGCCGATGGAGCCGGAGCTGTGGGACAGGGAGCGGCGAAGGTTGACGTTGCTGCTGGACCCGGGGCGGATCAAGCGTGGGCTGGCCCCCAACCTGGAGGCGGGCTACCCGCTGAACGAGGGAGTCCCGTTCCGGTTGTCGATTGATCCGAGCTTCCGAGACGCCAAGGGGAGGCCGCTGGTGGAAGGGGCGGAGCGGGTTTACGGGGTGAGACCGGCCATCCGGGAGCGGATCAATCCGATGGGGTGGAAGGTGGGAGCGCCGCCGGCGGGGTCGGGGATCCCACTGCTGGTGGGGCTTGAGCGTCCGTTGGACCATGCGCTCCTGCAGCACAGCCTGTGGGTCAAGGGCCCGGACGGAGAGCCATTGGCGGGCGAGGCGGTCGCCGGTCCGGGGGAGAGCAGCTGGGTGTTCCGTCCGGCGGGGCCGTGGCAGGAGGGGAGCCATCAACTGATGGTGGAGCCGGTGCTGGAGGACCTGGCGGGGAATTCGCCGCTGCGGGTGTTCGACCGGGACATCACCGAAGAGGACGACCTGCCGGAGGTGGCAGGGCGGATAGGCGTTCCTTTCGAGTGCCGGTAATCCCGCAAGGTACCCGGAGGTTACAAGTCCTCGATGCGGGCCTCCGGGAGTTGCAGTTGAGTCATTACCGAACCCACATGCGTAGCTGATTCCACGTTCTTGAGCACAGCCGCCAATTCGGCGGCTTTTTCTTGTCCGGCACGGAGGCCGACGAGGTAGGAAAACTTGGCGTCGAGGTCTTCCTCGGTCATGGGACGGTAGTCGGTTTCCTTCGAGACGCTCTGGCCTTCGCGGGTGGTGATGGTTACCAGGGTGTGCCAGCGGAGGCGCGGGTCCACCCAGTCCTCCCGGGGATCGACGCGGATGCGCTGGCGCATCGCCCGCACTTCGGGCCCGGCACCGTGTTGTTCCTGGTGGGCTTCCTTGAACCCCATTCCGGGGTAGATGATGGCGATGGCGAGAGCGTCGCCGCAGTCGGCGGGGTGGCGCTGGCCGGTAAAGTAGCTGTTGATGTCGAAGGGACGCATTCCTATTTCTACGTCCTCGATGTCGGCGGCGGTGAGGCTGTGCTCTTCCATCAGCTCCCGGATGGCTTGGCGGGGGGCCTGGAGGCCCGCGCCGGTGCTGTTGCGCTTGAACATGAGGCCGAGGAAGTAGTAGTCATCCCCGAGGCCGTCGACAAATTCCGGGCCGGGGTCCTCAATGCCGAGGTAGCTGTGGAAGAAACCGTTGGCCCCGTCGAAGATGTCGCGGGGTGTGTCGTATCCGGCCTTGGCCATGAGGGCGGCGGTGACGCCGTTCTGAGCGCCGATGCCGCCGCGGGTGAAGGACTTGGTCATGTGGCCGGTCTCCCGGTGCCAGGCGGTGATCCCGCCGGACAGGTGGGCGGCCAGGGTCAGGCAGGAATCCATCTCGTCCCTGGACAATCCGAGGACGACACCGGCGGCGACGGCTGCGCCCATGGTATTGCCCTCATCGAAGGGGCTGACGCTCCGGCCGGTCTCCCGCTGGACGCGGGCGGCGACGGAGTGGACCCGCTTGGAGACCTCGTATCCGAGGACGACGGCGCGAAGGGCCTGGTGACCGGAAGCGCCAGCGAGCTGTCCAGCGGTCATGGCTGCGCCAAGGCATCCGGCGAAAACGTGACTGCCCCGGGTGCTGAAGTCGTCGATGGGGTCAACCTCATCGGCGTGGCCGAGGGTGCCGTTGACCAACGCAGCGCTGTGGACCGACGTGCGGCGGGGGAAGCCAATGACGGTGCAGTCATCGCCGCTGCCGGAGACGGTAACGAACTGGTTGAGGCGGTGGGCCACCGGGAGCATGGAGCAGGCCAGGATGCTGCCGAGACCGTCGTAGAGGGCGAGGCGGGCTTTCTCCCGCACCGCCGCCGGGAGGTCGGAGTATCCGGTGGAGCTAATCCAGTCGACGAGGACGCCGGTGCGGGTCTGGGTAGCCATATCTTCCTCTCCGTGCTGACTTGGGGATGGCCAGGAAGGCCATCCCCTTCAGGGCAGCTGGCCAGGGTGGGTTATGGGGTGATGAGGACCCACATGGGCCGGGCGCCGACGTCGTAGACCTGCCCGGGGGTGAGCTCCCCGGTATCGCCGTTGAGCTGGTAGGAGGCCAGGCGGCCAGACTCGGAGCCGGCGGCGTAGACAAACTTTCCCTGGGGGTCGAGGCTGAAGGCGCTGGGGACCTGCTCGGTGGGGGCGCGGCCCGCCGGGGTGAGGCGGCCGGCAGAGTCAACGGTGAAGCTGGCGATGGAGTTGTGGCCCCGGTTGGGGACGAGGAGCAGCTTTCCGTCGGCGGTGATCTGGATCATGGAGCAGGTGTTGCGGACGTCCGTGCCATCGGGGAGAGAGCTGACGGTCTGGATGGCGGAAAGGGCGCCCGAGTCCGAGTCCATGGCGTAGCCAGTGACGCTGCTGCCCTGCTCGTCGGAGAAGTAGGCGATGTCCAGGGTCGGGTGGAAGCAGTAGTGGCGGGGGCCGAGGAACTCAGACAACTCGAGGATGGCGGGATCGTTGGGGGTGAGCCTGCCGGTATCCTGGTCGAACCGGAACTGGTAGATGACGTTGGGGCCGAGGGCATCACCGGGAGGGTTCATGACGTTGTCGGCGATGCGGGCGATGTGGGGGACGAAGGCGAAGCGGTTGGAGCGGTCCACGAGGATGGAGTGAGCGCCGTTGTCGGTGGTTATCCACTCGATGGGCGGCTCCACGGCCGCACCGTCATCGCCGATGGCATGAACTCCGACGCGAGCACCCTGATAGTGGGAGGACAGGAGGAAGCGGCCGCGCCGGTCGGTGGACAGGTAGGTGGGAGACTCCTGCAGGGGGATGGTGGACAGGAGGGACAGGGAGCCGTCCGAAGAATCGACGCTGAAGGTGGATAGCTGGTTGCTGTTGCGGTGTCCGACGTAGAGGCGGTTGCGGTCGGGGTTGAGGGCAAGGGCCGAAGGGCCGCCGGATATGGGGACCTCTCCCCTGGGCTGGAGCGCGCCGGTATCCTGGTCCATGTCCATGATGAGGATCTTGTCGTCGTCCTGGAGGGCTATGTACATGTTGTAGGCCACGGGGACACCTCCTTCTAAAGGTCTAAAGGTCGCCACCTTTCGCCGCCAATCAAGGTAACTTGTCCAAGGCGACGGGTGGCTCCGTCTAAGGGTCGCCACCTTTCGCCGCCAATCAAGGTAACTTGTCCAAGGCGACGGGTGGCTCCGTCTAAGGGTCGCCACCTTTCGCCGCCAATCAAGGTAACTTGTCCAAGGCGACGGGTGGCTCCGCAGTTTGACTGGATGGGCGCATTATACGCCGAAAGGGGATGGAGGAAGGAGCGGGTATACTCGGGTGGCACGGCAAGGACGGTGAGGGAAGATGAAGATATATTTTGCGGGTTCGATCCGGGCGGGGCGGGAGGACCAAGAAGTGTACCAGGCAATTATCCGGGGTTTGCAGGAATTGGCGCCGGTTCTGACGGAGCATGTGGGGAGCCCGGAGTTGACGGATTCGGGGGACGACGGGCCGTCGGATGACGAGATTTACCGGCGGGATATGGGCTGGCTGGATGAGGCGGATATGGTGGTGGCGGAGGTGACGGTCCCTTCGCTGGGGGTGGGTTACGAGATCGGGCGGGCGGAGATGCTAGGGAAGCCGGTCATCTGCCTGTTCCGGGAGGAGCCGGGGAGGCGGCTGTCGGCGATGATTTCAGGGAATCCGGTGATGGCGGTCAAGAATTACGAGACGGTGGGGGAAGCGGTGGCGCTGGCGACGGGGTTTGTACGGGAGCGGATAGGGACGGTTTGAGTTCCGGGGATTACGTTGGGGGATGATTCCCCCAAACCCCCTTTGTTGAGGTCAGGCTGCGGCTACCATTGCACGAACATCGGCATGACGACGTGGACGTAGTCGTCGCCCTCGGGGGGCTTGAAGACGCCGGGGCTGGAGGGGGTGGATGTCTCAAGGGCCACCTGCCCCCGCTCGAAGACCTGGAGAACGTCCTGGAGGTAGCGGCTGTTGAAGGCGATCTTGGACTCGGTGCCTTCGAGCAGCACAGCGTCGACCTCATCCTGGTTGTCCCCGACGGATTCCGATTTGGCGGAGACGATGGCCTTGCCGGACCCGCCGTCTTCGGCGTTGGGTTCCATCTGCATCCGGATAATGTTGCTGCCGTCGCGGGCGAAGATGGCGGCGCTGCGGGTGGCGCGAAGGAGGTTGGGGAGATCGAATACGGCCCGGGTGGAGAAGGACTGGGGTATGAGCTGCTCGTAGTTGGGGAAGGCCCCCTGGAGCAGCTGGGACACCAGTTCCACACCCTGGGTGCGAAAGAGGACCTGTCCCCGCGCGGGAGTCATCATCACCTCGACCGGGTCGTCGCCTTCACCGAGAATCCGGGAGAGTTCGTTCAGAGTGCGTGCCGGGACGATGACCTCGACGGGGGATTCGACGGGCTCGACAAGAGAGCCATGCTGGACGGCCAAGCGGAAACCGTCGGCGGCGGCGAGAGTGAAGTGGTTTTCCTCCAGCTTGACCTCGACCCCGGTGAGGATGGGACGGGACTCCTCGGTGGCGGCGGCGAAGGTGACGCGGGAGATGGCATTACGGAGAGTCTGGGGATGAATCTTGGCAGCGACTCCATCATCGACGGTGGGGATGGGGGGGAATTCGCTGGCATCGGTGCCGTTGATGTGGGAATCGTTGCGTCCGCAGGTGACCTGAAGGAGTCCGCTGCCGGCGGGCAGCTCCAGGTCGATCCGCTCGCTGGGAAGGGAGCTGACGAACTCGCTCAGGAGACGGGCGGGAACGGCGATGGAGCCTTCCTCCTCGATGCTGGCGCCGATCCAGGTGGTGATGGCGATTTCCAGGTTGGTGGCCGAGAGCTTCAACATGGACTGCTCGGTGCTGAGCAGGACGTTCTGGGTGACGGGCAGGGCGGAACGGGTGGCAACGGCCCTTCCGACCAGGGCCAGTCCTCGGCTAAGGTTTTCTTGCAGACAGGAAAGCTTCATCACGCGCCCACTGATAATGATCTAAAAGTCGCCCCCTCCGTCGCCAATTTGGGCAACTTGTCCAAGGCTCCCTGGGGGCTCGGTATGCCGGAGTATTATAGGTTTCAGGTCAGTTGGTTACAACTCTCTTACCTGAATCGCTCCGTGCGGGAGAAAAAATTTCTGTCGCATTTTGATGCATTTTGTCGCATTGACGAGGGACGGACGGGGCAATGCCAAGGGGAGAGGGTTGTCCGAAGGGCGTCTATTGACAGTCGCGTGATAGTCGCGGCAATCGGGGCCAATGGAGGTAACTTGTCCAAGGCCCCTGGACCGCTCGGTTGAAAGTCGCGGCTTTCGGGGCCAATGGAGGTAACTTGTCTAAGGCCCCTGGGCCGCTCCAGGTATCCATAGTAGAGAGGCGGCTGCGGGGTTGGCAAGGGGGGAAGTGTCAGCAGATTGGCGGCGACGGGGGACGAGGGAAAACGACTGGGTCTTTGGCACCTGCATGGTGATGCTTTTGACCTGCATCATGGTGGTTTTACACCTGCATGGTGGTGTCCTGGAAGGGCAGATGACGGGAGACGCTGGGGGATGCATCCCCCAGACCCCCTAGATAATGGGGGCTTCGAGGGAGACGGTGCGGGTTTGCTATAATGGGCCGGTTTTCGCAGCAGGCCGGGGGCGCCAATTCAAAGGGAATAGGGCAAGTGATGACGGAGCTTCTTTTTCACGAGGACAGCTATCTGAAGGAGTTCGAGGCCACGGTGGTGGAGACGACGGAGGACGGGGTGGTGCTGGACTCGACAGCGTTCTACATCGGGGGTGGGGGCCAGCCCTTCGATACGGGGGTGCTGGCTTCCGGCGGGCAGGAGTATCCGGTGACTCGGGTGGGACGATCCGACGGGAAGATCGTCCACCGGATCGACGGGCCGCTGCCGGATGTGGGGACGGCAGTCACCGGCAGGATCGACTGGGAGCGGCGATACCTCCTGATGCGGACGCACACGGCGCTGCATATTCTGTGCGGCGTGGTGTGGCGGGACTACGGGGCGAAGGTGACGGGCGGGGATATGCAGCCGGGGACGGCGCGGATGGACTTCGAGCTGGAGAATATGACCGCGGAGTTTGCGCACGAGATGGAAGCGAAGGCCAACGCGGAAATTGCGGCGGGAAGACCGGTGCATGTGGGCAACCTGGTGCGGGCGGAGGCGGACCAGCATCCCGACCTCATCCGCACCAAGGTCAACCTGCTGCCTCCGTCGATTGCGGAGGTGCGGACGATTGATATATCCGGGCTGGACCTGCAGGCGGACGGGGGGACGCACGTTGCCAACACAGTGGAGGTGGGCCGCATCCGGGTGGTGGGCCACGAGAGCAAGGGGCGGATCAACAAGCGCCTGCGGATTGCGTTGGAGGAGTAGAGGGATTACGTTGGGGGATGCATCCCCCAAACCCCCTATTTCCGGGGTGTTTGCGGGGAATTGGCACGAGGGGTTGGCCAGGGGTTGATGATGCGGATACGGATTGTTAAGGCGGACATTACGGCGGTGGACGTGGACGCCATCGTCAATGCGGCCAATGAGTCGCTGCTGGGCGGCGAGGGCGTGGACGGGGCGATCCACCGCGCGGCGGGCCCCGAACTGCTGGAGGAGTGCCGGAGGCTGGGAGGATGCCCCACAGGAGAGGCACGGATGACGCGGGGATACAACCTTCCGGCACGGTGGGTTATCCACACGGTGGGTCCGGTGTGGCAGGGGGGCGGCCACGGCGAGGATGAATTGCTGGGGCAGTGCTACCGAAACTCGCTGGGACTAGCGGCGGAAAAGGGGATAGAAAGCATTGCGTTTCCGGCGATAAGCACCGGGGTATACGGGTTTCCCAAGGAACGGGCGACGCGGATTGCCCTGGCGGAGACGCTGAGGTTCCTGGAGAGCAGCGCCCTGCCGAGGGAGGCCGTTTTCGTGTGCTTTTCCGCGGGGGACTTTGGTGTGTACCAGACCGCGTTGGACGCGGCGTTGGGCGGCTAAGGGTTGCTGGACGGATGGGGTTAATGTTTGAGGGACCTAACGGGGTCTGGGTCCCCGCCGGCTCGGGGATGACGGGGGACGAGGCTGGTTTTGAAAAACGGTGAGCGCCATCACTAGAACGGTGGTGGGGATTGACGTCGGGGGTACGTTTACGGATGTTGCCGTTTTGACGGACGGGCAACTGAGGATTCACAAGCTGCCTTCGACTCCGGGGGACCCGTCGGAGGGGGTGACGCGGGGAGTGGCGGACGTGGGCGTGGGCGAGGCGGACTTCGTCCACGGGACGACGGTGGCGACCAACGCGCTGCTGGAAGGGAAGGGAGGACGGACCGCGCTGGTGACGACGCTGGGGTTCGAGGACGTTCTGGAGATTGGGCGGCAGAGCCGGGCGGAGCTGTACAACCTGAACATGGACCGGCCTCCGGCGCTGGCACCGTGGGAGCTGCGGTTCGGGCTTCCAGAACGGGTGGAGCACGACGGGAACATCCTGGAAGACCTGACGCCGGAGTCGCTGGAATCGCTGACCTCGCTGATCGAGGAGGCGCAGGTTGACGGGGTGGCGGTGTCCTTCCTGTTTTCCTTTCTGAATCCGGTCCACGAGCGGATGACTCTGGAGGCGCTGAAACGGCTGCCCAATCCTCCCTTTATTTCGCTGTCGAGCGAGGTGCTGCCGGAGTTCCGAGAGTACGAGCGGACGAGCACGGTGGTGGTGAACTCGTACGTGGGGCCGGTGATGGCCCGCTACCTGGGGCAGTTGGAGGAGTCGCTGGGGGAGAGCCTGCGGATCATGCAGTCGTCCGGGGGAAGCATCACGGCGAGGCTGGCGGCAGACCAACCGGTGCGGACGATTTTGAGCGGGCCGGCCGGAGGGGTGGTGGGGGCGTTCCATACCGGGGTGCAGGCCGGGTATCCCGACATCATTACGCTGGACATGGGGGGCACCTCGACGGATGTTTCGCTGTGCCCAGGGAGGATCAAGGAGACGACGTCGGCCAACGTGGGGGGGTATCCGATCAGCGTGCCGATGATCGAGATTCACACCGTCGGGGCCGGTGGGGGGTCCATCGCCCGAGTCGATTCCGGTGGCGCGCTGGTGGTGGGGCCACAGTCGGCGGGGGCTGATCCGGGGCCGGCGTGCTACGGCAGGGGGGAGCAGGTGACGGTGACGGACGCCAACCTGGTCCTGGGGAGGATAAGGGCGGACCGTTTCCTGGGGGGGCGGATGCAACTGGACCTGGAACGGGCGCGGGAGTTGCTGGGTGGGCTGGCGGCGCAGATCGGGTCGGAGGTGGAGACGGCGGCGCTGGGGATTGTCAGGGTGGTGAACGCCAACATGGAGCGGGCCATCCGGGCGATCTCGCTGGAGCGGGGGTATGATCCGAGGCGGTTTACCCTGGTGCCCTTCGGGGGCGCGGGGCCGATGCACAGCTGTGAGCTGGCCGCGGCGCTGGGGATTCCGCGGGTGCTGGTGCCGACGCATCCGGGCATCCTGTCGGCGCTGGGCGTGGCGGTGGCGGACGTGGTGAAGGACTACTCGCGGACGGTGATGCTGAGGGGGGACGAGCTGGACCGGGACCGGCTGGAGGAGGAGTTCCACGGGATGGAGAACGGGGCGCGGTCGGAGTTGCGGGGGGAGGGCCTGCCGGTGGAGCGGATGACGGCGCGGCGCTTCCTGGACGTGCGGTACGTGGGGCAGTCCTTCGAGCTGACGGTGGACTGTCCGAACCTGGTCCAATCCTCGCGGGGCGGGCGTCCGACAGACCTGCACCAGACCATCGGGAACAGCTTCTACCGGGCGCACATGCAGCGGTTCGGATACGCGGACCGGAGCGAGGCGGTGGAGGTGGTGAACCTGCGGTTGAAGCTGGAGCTGGCGGTGGAGAAGCCCAGGGCGGAGCCGCAGCCGCTGGGTCCGGCGGACGCATCCGGCGCGGTGGTCGGGCGGGAGGCGGTGGTGTTCCCGGAGGGGAGCCTTCCGAGCAACCTGTATGAGCGGGAGCGGTTGACTCCGGGGAATGAGATTGCGGGGCCGGCGCTGCTGCTGCAACTGGACTCGACGATTGTGGTCCCGCCGGGGTGGGGCGGGGCGGTTGATGCTTTCGGGAATTTGGTGCTGGAGCCGGTGGGGTAGCTTCTTTCCCCGGGAGATTAGCTGCAGCCCGGGGGACGGGGTTACGTTGGGGGATTCATCCCCCAAACCCCCTGGATATAGGGGGTTGGACGGGTACTGAGAGTTAAATGGCTTTGGTTGACATGACGACGCGGTTCTCACAATTGAAGGTGTTGGCGGTTTTTGCGCATCCGGACGATGAGGGGTTCGGAAGCGGGGGGACTTTGGCGATGCTGTCGTCGCTGGGGGCGTCGATAACGCTGGTGTGCGCGACCAACGGGGATGTGGGGGAGATCAGCGATCCTGCCCTGGCCACGCCGGAGACGCTGTGGCAGGTGAGGCAGGGGGAGCTGCGGCGGGCGATGGCAGTGACGGGAGTTCCAGATATCCGGTTCCTGAATTACCGGGACTCGGGTATGGTTGGGACGGCGGACAACGAGCATCCGAACTCGCTGCACATGGCGGAAGATGGGGTGGTCGTGGAGCAGGTGGCGGCGGTTATCCGGGAGGTTGACCCGGATTTGGTGATGACCCACGATCCGACGGGCGGTTACGGGCACCCGGACCACAAGGCGATCTGCCGGCATACGACGCGGGCGTGGGAGGAGTGGCGACGGGACGCATCCGGGAAGGGGGCGCTGTACTACGCGGCGTTTCCGCGGAGCTTTTTCCGGCGGATGTGGCAGGAGATGCTGGACCTGGGGATCAGCCCGCCCTTTGCCAGCATGGACGTTGATTCCCTGGGGACGCCGGATGACGAAGTGACGACGACGGTGGACGTGGGAGCGGTGGTTGACACGAAGATTGAATCCCTGAACTGTCACCAGACGCAGATTGATCCGAACGGGCCGTTCGCGCAGTTGCCGGAGGACAAGAGCCGGGAATACATGAGCACCGAGTTCTACTCCCTGGCGGGGGCGTTCCGGGGAGAGGGCTGGGTTGAGTCCGGCGGGGACATTCTGAAGGGCCTGGCAGGGGAGTTCGGAGGGGTGAATGCCAGTTGACGCGATAAGCCTGGAAGTCTTCAAGAATATGTTCATCTCCGTATCGGAGGAGATGGGGGTCGCGCTACAGCGGACGTCGTACTCGCCGAACATCAAGGAGCGGCGGGACTTTTCCTGCGCGATTTTCGACCCGGCTGGAGAGATGGTGGCGCAGGCGGCGCACCAGCCGGTGCACCTGGGGGCGATGCCGGCGTCGGTTAAGGCTGCGCTGGACACGTTTCCGCAGTCGCTGCGGCCGGGGGACATGGTCATCCTGAACGACCCGTACCTGGGGGGGACGCACCTGCCGGATATTACGCTGGTGGCGCCGGTTTACACCGGGAAGGGGGAGGAGCGGCGGCTGGTGGGGTTTGTGTCCAACCGGGGGCATCACGCGGACGTGGGGGGGATGACGCCGGGGTCGCTGCCCCTGTCCACGGAGCTCTACCAGGAGGGGCTGGTGCTGCCGCCGATCAAGCTGGCGCGGGCCGGGAGGCTGAACCAGGAGGTTATCCAGATCATCTGCCGCAATTCGCGGACGCCGGAGGAACGGAAGGGGGACCTGGCGGCGCAGATCGCATCCATACGGGTGGGGGAAAAGCGGCTGCAGGAAGTGGCAGAGTCCTACGGGGTGGAGGAGACGCTGGAGCACATGGGGGCGCTGCTTGACTACTCGGAGCGGGTGACGCGGCGGGCGATAGAGGACATTCCCGACGGGTCGTATCACGTCCTGGACTACATGGACGACGACGGGCTGACCGAGGAGCCGGTGCCGATACAGGTGACAATCACGGTGGCCGGGGACGGGATGAAGATAGATTTCACGGGGACATCGCCGCAGCGGCCGGGGTGCATCAACGCTCCGCAAGCGGTTACGGTGTCGGCATCGCTGTACGCGGTGCGGTGCATCGTGGGGGACGACGCTCCGGCCAACCAGGGGTGCCTGCGTCCGGTGGAGATCGTGACTCCGGTGGGGACGCTGGTGAATCCGCAGCCGCAGAGGGGAGTAGCCGGAGGGAACGTGGAGACTTCGCAGCGGATCACGGACGTGCTGCTGGCGGCCTTCGCGCAGGCACTGCCTGAGCTGATTCCGGCGGCGAGCCAGGGGACGATGAACAACCTGCTGATCGGGGGGCACGACCTGGCGCGGGACAAGCCCTTTGTCTACTACGAGACCATCGGCGGCGGGATGGGAGCGCGTCCCGAGAAGGACGGGATTTCGGGCATCCACACCCACATGACGAACACGAGCAACACTCCGGTGGAGGCGATGGAGTTCGCCTTTCCGCTGCGGCTGAAGCGTTACGCGCTAAGGCGGGGGTCCGGCGGGCGCGGGCAGCACAACGGCGGCGACGGGCTGGTGCGGGACGTGGAGTTCCTGAGTCCGGCGCGGGTGACGGTGCTGTCGGAGCGGCGCAGGTTCGCTCCGCCGGGGCACCACGGGGGGCATCACGGGGAGCCGGGGGAGAATGTGCTGTTCCGCGGGGGCGTGGAGGAAGTGCAGCTTGCTGGGAAGGAGACGCTGGACGTGGAGGCGGGGGATATTCTGAGCATCCGCACGCCGGGGGGCGGGGGCTGGGGAGCGCCGGAGGGGTAGGGGACGGTGCGGAGACAAATGGACGGCAGTAAATTCCCGTGGATATACTCCTTCGCGACAGGGTGAGAGTAATGCATCTGCCCAGGATTGACCTGCAAGGGGGGAGATGACACAAGCAACGAGTGCGGAGGAGATTTTCACCGACGCTCACCACCTCTACGAGCAAGCGCTACGGATGCTGGAACAGGGGGACACCAGGGACGCGGCGGAAAAGGCGTGGTGTGCGACTTTACGGTCGACCGACGCACTGATCATAGCCCGGACAGGCCAGGAGCCCGAAACCAGCCGCCATACTTCTCAACAATTGGCCGAGCTGATTCACTCCGACGAATCAGTCAGGATGTTGCGGGGAAGATATTACACCAGCCAACGCCGCTTGCATGGAGACTGTTTCTATTCGGGTTTGTGCGAACCGTTGGCCGACACGACCCGGCTGATAACGGAAACCATTGAGTACATCCGGGATGCAGAGGAGTTAGCAGGGGTCGGGTGACGGTCGGGGGTTGGGACACCATCCGTAGGGCTGGGGGGCGCCAGGGTTGGCGTCCGGCAATCCCAAGCTCAGTCTGCTAGTCCTGAACCGCAAGGCCACCAGCGGAACGTCCAGGGCGTAGCCATAAACGGGCGAGAAGCTGAAGGTACGGGAAACGAACAAAGCGGGGGGCATTCCGGGCAAGAGTACCTTCAAGGCAAGAGTTCCTTCCACAAGAGTTCCTTCCAACCAATTGAGGCGTTGTTAGCCTGATACGGGCGTTGAGAGTTGGCCGATGATAGCAAGGATTCCCCTGGTCATGGAGCCGCAACCGGAAGGGGGGTACACCGTCACCTCCCCGGCGCTGCCGGAGCTGATAACCGAAGGCGATACTATCTCGGAGTGCCTGGCAAACGCGGAGGATGCCTTTAAGGCGGTTTTGGAGATCTACGAGGAACAGGGGCGTCATCTGCCGCCAGACATCCACGTGGACGAGGACAGCGGCCCAGTGTGCGTCGAGGCCATCCTCACCGTGCCGATTCCGTGAGATACCGGGAGGCCGCCCGGAAGCTGGCGCGCCTGGGATGTTACGAGGTTCCCAGGCGCGGGGGTGGCTCCCACCGAAAATGGCATAATCCCCAGGCTCAAAAAGAAGCAACCCTCCCAGACTGGGGCAACCGGGACCTGAAAGTCGGCACCATTCGCTCCGCGATCAGGCAGCTGGGCATCGACTGGACGGAGTTTCAGGAGCTATAGATTCAGCGTCCGTCCGTCCGCCTTGGGTTGGAAGCCCAGCCCGCCCGAGCCGCGCTGCATGGGAGCCGGCAGAGTTCAAGTCCAGAATTCCTTCCACATCATCCCACATCATCGAGATGGGGGAATCAAGATGTTGCCGAATTCCCGAAGAACTCGGGTTCTTGACTGGGTCCTAGTAACGAATGTAAGGAGGGCATGACGGGGAAGATACGGGCGGAATGCGATTGTCCTGAAGGCGGTGGGAAAGCGGGTGGCAGACGGGGAAAAATGTCGTATAATGGGGGCGCATTATGGGCAGGCTCGGCCTTCAGGCGGGTTCTTGCCAGATGAGATGAATGGAGGAGGAGAATATGCCGGACGTCTACTACGCCAGGGTAAGCAACTTCCTGTCCGACTCCCGCGACAGGACCATCGTGACGGGTGACAACGAAGAGGATGTCCTGAACAAGGTGTACGATTACCTGAGGAGCGATGAGGCCCGGTCCCGCTACCCAGCGGTCACCGACCCCACGGAGCTGGAGAACAACATCCGCCGGTGCATCTTCAAGAAGGGCACGAAGGTGTTCGCGACCCGGGCACCGCAGGAACACTAGAGCGTTCCTGACACCCATTCAGTAAGACCACCAAAGCCCCGGAACACTCCGGGGCTTTTCATTTGGGACCGAATCCCGTTTCCTGGACCGGATAGCGCTCCGGCCGGATGTCTAGTTGCCGTCGTCGAAGCTGACGATGATGATGGCGTTGGCGATGAGGGTGCCGTCGTCACCGCCGTCGTTGAGGACTTCGAGGCCCCCGGGAACGACGTTGATGTGGCCGGTGCCGTGGGGCAGGACGGACAGCACGGCGTCGCCGTCGACCTTGCCGGGCTGGGGAACGCCGATGGTGACATCGACCCGCATTTCATCGGCGGTCTTGCCGATAAGCCGCTGGAACCCGAGGCTGCTGTGGTGGATGGCGTCGAAGACCGCGCGTTGAGCGGCAGAAGTGTAGTCCAAGCCGTGGACGTCAACGCCCATCCCCATCTCAGTTACACATCGAACCAAAGCCATTTCTAATCACCTCTCGTTGACCGGATGCAGGACTATCCTGTTGTCGGCGCGGCGGCGGTACGGATCACATGCCGCCAGCGTGAACCATTAGACCCCAGGGCCGGGAAGCCGTCAAGTTGGGATGGTGGGGCAAGCGGCAGGCCCTTCCCCGCGGGCGGGGCCTCCGGTATATTTAACGCCGTTGTTTGCGGGATTATGGGTCGATGCAGTCTGATGAGTCCGGTTTTCGCCCTGGGGGCCGCGGCGGCGATGTTGCTGCTGGGCGGAGCCGGGTGCTCCAGCGCCGCCTCGGCGGGGGAGGGGGACCGGGTGGAACTGGTGGTGTTCGCCGCGGCGTCGCTGACGGACGCCTTTCGGGAGATCGCGGCGGATTTTGAGGCGGCGAACCCGGGTGTGGAGGTAGTCCTGAATCTTGCGGGAAGCCAACGGCTGCGGGCGCAACTGGAACACGGGGCGAAGGCGGACCTGTTCGCTCCGGCGGACGGGGAACACGCGGATGCAATCGTCGCGGCGGGTCTGTCCCGGGGCGAGCCGGTGGATTTCGCACTGAACCGGCTGGCGGTCATCGTATCAAGAACGACGGAAGGAAGCAGGGATGCGCGCAGCCTGGGCGATGCGGGGATGCGGGTTGTGCTGGCCCATGCGGCAGTGCCGGTGGGAAGATACACGCGGGATATGCTGGCCAACCTGGAGTCGGAGCCTGGGTTTCCTCAAGATTTCGCGGAGCGGGTGACGGCCAACGTGGTGTCGGAGGAGCCCAACGTGCGCCGGGTGGCGCAAAAGGTGGCCCTGGGAGACGCGGACATGGGAGTCGTGTACCACACCGACGCAGTCTCGCCGGACATATCTCCTTCGGTACGGGTGGCGCCAGTGCCGGCGAAGGCCAACGTCGCGGCCCGGTATCCGGTGGTCCGGCTCAAGGATGGCAGGGAGCCGGAAGCAGCGTCCCGGTTTGTGGGATACCTGCTTTCCGGCCCGGGGCAAGGCACACTGGCAAGGCACGGGTTCGTCCCGGTCCCGGGTACGGCGGTGAAGGTACGGAGTACGGAGGCCGCACCGGGAGAACTCTCCAGTCCAATCTCCAGTCCAGGATGAGGTCCCGGGGTCCGTCTTCATCCACGATATGGGCACCGGCCGGCCTGTCGGCGACCCTGGTTTACGTTGCCTTCGTCGGGGTGCCGGTTCTGGGGTTGCTGATCAAGGCGGCCCAGCAGGACGGCTTCGGGGAAAGCCTGGCGAGTCCCCTGACCGTGCAGGCGCTGCGGTTGTCCCTGCAGACCAGCGCAATCAGCGTGGCGGTGATGGTGGCGTTCGGGACTCCCTTTGCGCTGTTCCTGGCTAGGAGCGAATCCCGCATGGCGCGGGCGGTGGACGTGCTGGTGGAGCTTCCCATCGTGCTGCCGCCGGTGGTGGTGGGGCTGGCGATGCTGATGGCCTTCGGAAGGCAGGGCATCCTGGGGGAACCGCTGGCGTCGGCGGGAATAGACCTTCCCTTCACGACGACGGCGGTGGTCTTCGCGCAGGTTTTCGTGGCGGCCCCGTTCTACATCCGGTCGGCCAAGCTGGGGTTTCAATCCGTTCCAGGCGAATTCGAGGACATTTCCCAGACGCTGGGGGTGTCGCCGTTGATGACGTTCTGGCGGCTGACGCTGCCGCTGGCAGCGCCGTCGCTGCTGGGAGGACTGGCGTTGGGGTGGGCGAGGGCCATCTCGGAATTCGGGGCGACGATCATGTTCGCGGGCAACCTTCCGGGGAGGACGCAGACGATGCCGCTGGCCATCCTGACGGCGCTGGAGAGCGACCTGGGATCGGCGCTGGCGTTGTCCGCGATGCTGCTGGCCGGGTCGGCGCTGGTGCTGGTGGTGCTGGGACTGGCGGCGCGGCGGAACTGGCAGGGCCGGCTATGACAACCGGATGGGTGGAGTACCGGCTGGGGGCCTTTGTCCTGGAAACTTCGTGGGAAACGGAGCCCGGGGAGGTGCTGGTGCTGTTCGGGCCGTCGGGGGCGGGCAAGACGACGACGCTGCGGGCCATCGCCGGGCTGGCGC
This sequence comes from uncultured Dehalococcoidia bacterium, assembly GCA_951812535.1. Taxonomy (GTDB): domain Bacteria; phylum Chloroflexota; class Dehalococcoidia; order Lucifugimonadales; family UBA3495; genus CATOSK01. Next base: position 314,852 of record CATOSK010000007.1, read on the forward strand.
GTCCCGACCGGGGCCGGATCGAGGTGGGGCGTCAACTGGTCTACGAGAGCGGGAGCGGGACGTGGGTGCCGCCCCACAAGCGACGGGTGGGGTACATGACCCAGGACTACCACCTGTTTCCCCACCTGACGGTCCGGGACAATATCGGCTACGGGCTGCGGGGGAGACCCAAAGCAGAGCGGGGGGATGCCGTGGGGGCGCTGCTGGAGTCGCTCCGGCTGACGGACCTGGCGGAGCGCCGGACGTGGGAGCTGTCAGGAGGGCAGGCGCAGCGGGTGGCGCTGGCGCGGGCGCTGGCGGTCAATCCGGCGGTGCTGCTTCTGGACGAGCCGTTCTCGTCGCTGGACGGCGAACTGAGGCGGACGCTGCGGGGAGAGATCCGGGGCGTCCTGGCGCGGGCGAACATTCCGGTCATCATGGTTACCCACGACCGGGAGGAGGCGCTGGCGCTGGGTGATACGGTGCAGGTGATCGATGAGGGGCGGACGCTGGAGCGGGGGGAGCCGTTGGATGTGCTGGGGCAGCCGGGGCAGGGCCGCCTGGCCCGGCTGGTGGGGGTGGAAAACGTCCTGCCAATGCGGGTGGCGGCGCGGAACCCGCGGGATGGTACCATGGAGTGCGTTGTCCGGGACGAGGCGGATGAGCCAGCAGGACGGTTCCGGCTGGAAGCGCCGATCAGCGATTTCGAGGAGGGTGAGGGGGTAACGGTGGGACTGCGGGCGTCGGACGTGATCCTGGCGACGGAAAGGCTGGTGAGCTCGTCGGCGCGGAACCAGGCCAGGGGTACGGTGACCGGGGTGGAGCTGCGCCCTCCCGGGTACCAGGTGACGCTGGACTGCAGCGGGGTGGCCCTGCAATGCCACATCACGGGAAGCTCGCTGACGGAGATGGGAATACATCCGGGGCAGGCGTTGTGGGCGGTGTTCAAGGCGTCGTCGTGCTTCCTGGTTGAAGACGACCAAGGTTGAAGACGACCAAGCATCGAACTGACGGACACAAGCATCGAACTGACGGACACAAGCATCGAACTGACGGACAGGAGATTGGAGCGGTTTAATGGGCGAGTACCAGGGGATTCTTTTTGACATGGACGGGGTGCTGGTGGACAGCGAGCCTCTGTTCCTGCGGGCGATCAACCGGATCGTGACGGAGACGGGGAACGATCCCGTCTCGGAGGACGAGAACGAGGAGCACCTGCTGGGAACGACGGTGGAGGGAACGTGGGAGGAGCTGAAGAAGATACGGCGCCTGCCGGACAGCATAGAGTCTTACATTGAACGTTACGACGCGGTGGTGCGGGAGGTGCTTTTCCATGATCTGGTCCCGCAGCCGGGAGTGAAGCGGTTGGTGGAGGAGTGCGAACGGCGGGGGCTGCCCAAGGCGGTGGCGTCCTCGTCCCGGAGGGACTGGGTGGAGCTGAAGCTGGAAGCCATCGGGCTGCAGGGACGGTTCAACGCGGTGCTGGGAGGGAACGATGTGGTGAACGGCAAGCCGGATCCCGAGATCTACCTGAAGGCGGCGGAAAGTTTGGGGCTGGCGGCGGAGTCGTGCATCGCCATCGAGGACTCTCCCATCGGGATTGAGGCGGCGGCAAGCTCGGGGGCATTCACCATAGCAGTCCGCACGTATTTTACGAGGAACCTGGATATTTCCCGGGCGAACCTGATAGTGGACAGCCTGGAGGAGTTCGACTACTCGCTGCTGGCCGGGGAGTAGCTAAGAAACTATCTCAAAACGTACACTCCGAAACCAGACCGAAACCAGAAACCCGCGAAAGGGGAACGACCGGGGTCTGGATTCCCGCCTGCGCGGGAATGACGGGAGGGAAACGTGGGAGTCCCGGCTACGCTCACTTGTTTTGAGATAGTTACTAATACTACAGTCGCAGATTTGATAGACGCCGTTTGTAGTGACATCGTTGGGCTCTGGCCTGGTGGCGGCGTCTCCACCACGACCAGTACAGGATGAAATCCGGTGGTTGGTTCTCTGTCCATACCAAGCGTGTGAGTAGCCGCCGCACCTCCGGGACAGTCACGGGAATCAACTCTTCACCGGGACCGTAGTGGCCCCCTTTTCTCCCTGCTCCAATGCATGATGCCTGATTACCATCAGATAGGCGTGAGCCAGCATGGCCAGGGTGATGTGCCGGTACCAGCCGTCCCACCGCCGCACCTCGTACTGGTCCAGTCCCACCTCCCCCTTCGCCTGCTCAAAGCATTCCTCTATGGCCCACCGGGTCCCGGCGACTCTCACCAACTCCTCCAAGGCCGTCTCCGCCGGGCCGAAGCAAACGTAATAGGCCAACTCGTCGGGCTTGGCGATGCTCCGGCGGGCCAGTAGCCAGTGGCCCTTGCCCGGTTCCCTCAGGGGCCGTATGTCCACTGCGGCCCAATCATAGATCCGTGGTCCCTTGGCGCCATTCCCAGCGCTGCACCGCACCCAAGCGGATTCCGCAACCCCGGACGCCAGACGGTCCGCTCTCATCTGCAGCGGTCCTTTGTCCGTCAAAGCCCACAGCTTCTCGTTGCTCTTGATGGCCATCACATGCGGAATCTCCTCACGTTCCAGCCACAGCCGCAGGTTGCGATCACTGCCGTAGACCTCGTCCCCAGTAAACCAGGCGAAGGGAACACCCGCTTCCAGCGCCCGCCCCAGCATCAGTTGCGCCAGTTGCGGTTTGGTACGGAAGCGGACACTCTCCGGCACTCCGGCTTCCCGCCGCCGCTCCCAGTCGTCCGCCCACACCCGGGGCAGGTACAACTCCCGGTCCAGCAATGCCCTGCCCTTGGCTCCGGCATAGGCCAGGAACACCGCAACCTGACAGTTTTCGATCCGGCCCGCCGTCCCGCTGTACTGCCGCTGCACCCCGGCTGACTTGTCGCCCTTCTTGAGAAACCCCGTCTCGTCCACCACCACTACTCCGTCGGCACCGCCCAGATGCTCCACCACGTAGTCCCTGAGGTCATCGCGTACCAGGTCCGCGTCCCAGATGTACGTGGACAGCAGGTGGTGTACCCCATAGGGGGTGGCGTCGCCAGCTTGTTCTGCCAGTTGCCAGCCGTTCTTGCGTTCCACCGGGCTGAGTAGTCCTCGCAGATAGGCCAGAGCCCGGCGGCGCGGCTCCGGCCGCCGGAACCGGCCGGCGATGCACTGGTGCATCTCCTCGATGCCATTGGCCCACCGGGCCACTTCCGCAACCTCATCACTCCCAACAACCACTGCCTCACCTCTCCACCAGACAACTGCTCCAATTCTACCTGTTCTTAATCTGCGACTGTAGTACTAAGAAGCTCTCAGCCGGGGTCAGCCGCGGCGACGGCGGCGGCGCTGGGGAGTTCCCGGGTAGACCTTCTCCCGCAGGACCCATTCGAGACGCGCTCCGAGGGAGACGATTTCCTCGGGGCGCAGCAGTTCCAGGAGTTCCTGCAGGCGAGGGGTGGGGGTGGGCATCTGGTAGGCGAACTGGCGGAGGGATGAGAGGTGCTGCTCGGGGATGGGCTCGCCGCAAAAGTCCCAGATGCAGGTGCGAATCTTGGTGTCGGCGTGGAAGGTAAGGCCCTGGTCAATGCCCCAGAGCTTGCCGTCGTTTCCCATGATTATGTGTCCGGCCTTGCGGTCGGTGTTGTTGGCGACGAGGTCGTAGCAGGCGATCATCCGCAGGACATCGTGGTGGGCCTCGTCGAGGGTGTAGTAGTTCTCGCGGGGGTTGTGCTCGATGAAGTGCTGGACCGATCCGATGCCGTAGGGGCCGTCGCGGATGATGGTGAGGGGGATGAAGTCCCACCCGAGGATTTCGCTGAGCAGGTAGGCGGCGTATTCCCGCTTGTAGAGAGTGCCGGAGGGGAAGTCCCAGAGGGGCACCTCGCCGTCGCGGGGCTTGTAGATGGCGAACCCTTCCCGCTCTCCGAGACGGATCCGGGAGAGGAAGGTGTAGTTGGAGCCATCCGGAGTGAGTTCGCAGGAGAGGAACTCGCCCTGGGAGAGGAATTCGTGAGTGGACTGGTCGAAGCTCACCGATGGACGCTCGGCATGAGAAGGTCAACCGGGGCCTGGCCGCCCGATGGAGGGACGGCTAGCCGCTTTCCAGGACGGCGTGTCCGTTGGCCCGGGGGCAGACGTGCCCGTCGGGGTTGATGGGCATTCCGCAGAGGAAGCAGGGAGGGCGTCCGGCGGCGCAGATGCGGAGGGCTTCCTGGTAGAGCTTGTCGGCCTGGTCGGGGGACATCCAGAACCCCACTGAAGACCCTTCCTGATCTTCCTCGCCGGCTTCGGCGTCTCCGCCCTCATAGGCTTCCAGGTTGAAGGAGTTGGCGGCTACGTCGTACTTGAGGATCATACGTTGAGCCTTGAATTCCACCGATTCCTCGCCGCCTTCCCAAGCCGGTTCGCTAGGGCGGCTCTCTTTCTGGCGGTCCTCGTCGGAGAGGGTACGGATGGCTTCCTGAAGGTGGACGCCCAACTGATAGAGCTGCTCCTTCTCCAGCCAGATGTAAGACTTGGCTTCGCCGGAAGCGGTAACCAGCCGGAAAGTGCGCTTTCCAGGTTCTCCGAAGGTCTCGGCTTCGATGCTGGACACTGGTCCCAAGGAGTATTTGACGCGGGGCTGCTCCATGCGCCCTATGATAGCCGGGGCGGCAAGGGCTGGCAAGTGATGAGCCGGGATGGGGACGACAAATTCCTAACGGCAAAGGAGTCTCTTGCAAGAACCCTCTCCTCCGGGCCTAAATCAGGTTGCTTGTCCAAGGGCCCTGACCGGCGGGGCTGATGCGGTTCTTGGCTAACGGAGGCACCGCATCATCCCGTATCTGTCATTCTTGGGGCTGAAAGGCTGTGTTACGTAGATAATATTCGTTACTTTACCACTTTATTGACAATCAAAGGGCGTTATGTTAGCGTCTTACGCCACAGACATAGAGAACGGCTTAGACAGTACGTTTACAGCATCAAAGAGGCGTAATTATGGCTGTTTACATTCATTCAAACCTGATGAAGCTGACTATCCTGATAATTGCTCTCTCCATGACCGCTGCTCTTGCGGTGGGATGCGGGTCGTCCGCGCCGGCGGAGAACACGAGCGGCGCGACGGACGCGGGGGCAGCAGCCCCGGCTGCCCAACAAGGCGCGCCCCAAGCGGCGGAACCGGCGGGAAGTGCGGCCGCTACGGGAAGCAAGGCCCCGGTCAAGGCGCCGGCACCTCCGGCCGGGGCGATGGCGCCGGCACCGACAGCCAAACCGGCGCCCGCGGCGATGACCGGGGAAGTAAAGGTGAGTTCCGGCACGGTGGTCATCATGAACGCGGTGTGGGGCAACGAAATATTCGATCCCAGGGATGGCGTAGGGGAAGTATTAAATTACGGCCGTCCCATGCACGCGTATTGGACCAACGGCAACGAAGAGTTGGAACTCATTCCAGGTGTGGCCAGCGACTGGGAAATCTCCCCGGACGGGTTGACCTGGACCATGACTATCAGAGAAGGAGTCAAGTTCCACAACGGAGATGAACTGACCGTCGACGACGCGTACTTTACCCTGGTAGATGTCTATGGTCCTGATGCGGAACTCCACGCTCTAAGCCCGGGTAAAGTCGTCATGTCCCGCCTCACGGACACGATCGAACAGGGTTCTGATACCGTGAGCATTACGTTCAAACAAGCCCAAGCGAACTTCACCTTCCTGATGTCCCAGGGAGGGATAAACACCACTGGTGCGTTGTTGCCGAAGAATTACTTTGAAGAGGTTGGACGGGACCAATACAACATAGAACCGGTGGGCGCCGGGCCGTTCGCGGTCACCGAGTTCAGGCGAAGCGAACAGATCGAGATGGAGCGTTTCGACGATTACTATTACCACCCCGGGAACGGTTTTCCAGAAGACCGCAGGGGCCGGGTGGCGGCCCTGGATATGCGCCTGGTTCCCGAAGCGGCCACGCGAGTAGCGGCCCTCCGAGCAGGCGATGCGGACATCATTGAAGCCAATGTGGCCGTTAGAAAGCAGGTGGAAGATGCGGGCGGGAGAATAATATTCGGCCGTGAAGCCACCTACGTCTGGATAATCCTGCAAGGATGCCAAAACGAAGACCTCCCGTGCAACAAGCGCGACGTCCGCTTCGCGTTAGACTACGCCATCGACAAAGAGGCGATCATGTATGGGCTCTACTCGGAGGAAGGTGCATGTGTGTGCGGGTATAACTACGCATCGCCCAGCACCCTGGGTTACAGCCCCGACATTGATCCTCTTCCCTACGATCCAGAGGAAGCCAGAGAGCTACTGGCCAGGGCCGGATACCCCAATGGGGAGGGATTCGGCACTCTCAATATGTACACGTGGGTGGCGGGGGACCTGCCGTTCATGCCGGAGCTGGCGCAGCTGGTTGCGGACCAATGGAAGCAGAACCTGGGAATCGATGCAGTAGTGGAAGTCGGCGATGCGGCCACTATCAGAAATCGCTGGTTTGCCAAAGAACTATACGGCGGCGTATTGATTCGACCCAATGAGACGAAGTTCGACGCCGCAAGTTCCCTTACTGGTTATTACGGAGACTTCGAGGGCAGGATCCACTTTGGAGCATTGAGGCAAGACTTGAAGGATGCTGTCGACAACGCCAAGGCAGAAATAAACCCTGACAAGCGTCAGGAAGCCTATAACGACATGTACAAGCTATTGTGGGACGCCCACTACGAACCCAGTCTAGGACATGTCCACTTGCCCTGGGGCGTAAGCGGGCGGGTAGCCACCTGGGACCCATGGCCAGTCACACCTTACTTGAGCTCCTTCTATACGATAACTCTCAAGTAGGCAACCATGCAGCGCTACATCCTTTCACGACTAGTCCAGGGGTTTTTCACCCTCTGGGTACTCAGCTTCATAGTTTTCATCAGCGCCCACTTAACGGGTGATCCGGCGTTGGTGCTGCTGGCGCCCGAAGCGGCCTCCGAGGAAGACTATGCTGCTATGAAGAAGAAGCTCGGGCTGGACAAGTCCAAGCCCGAGCAGTACCTGATCTTCATGAAGAATGCGATCAGGCTGGACTTCGGGCTATCCACCAAGGACTTCCGCCCGGCCCGGGATATCTTGCTGGAACGCCTGCCGGCGACGATCCAACTGTCAGCCGCCGGAATGGGACTAGCGATTGTCCTGGGGATACCGCTGGGCATCTTGTCGGCGGTGAGGCGGAACTCGATATTCGACTACCTGGCGAAGTTCTTTGCAGTCATTGGCATGGCCGCTCCCCAATTCTGGGTGGCGATTATGCTCATCCTGTTCTTCGGGGCATATCTGAAGGTGCTTCCGACGTATGGCCGGGGCGGTCTGGACCACTTCATCCTGCCCGCGTTCGTTCTGTCATGGTCGATCATGGCGGGGATGGTGAGGTTGGGGCGGTCCAGCATGCTGGAGATACTGGACAGCGAGTTCGTAAAGTTCGCCCGCATCAAGGGCCTCCGGGAGCACCTAGTCCTCTGGAAGCACGCATTGCGGAACGCATTGATCCCGCTGCTGACCTTCAGCGGCATCAGCCTGGCGGGGCTCCTGAACGGGTCGGTGGTGGTGGAAGTGGTCTTCGCATGGCCAGGGGTGGGCCGGCTGCTGCTGGAGGGGGTGGTCCAGCGGAACTTCCCCATCGTCCAGGCGGCGGTGCTGGTTTCGGCGCTTTTCTACATAATCGCGGCCTTAATCGTGGATATCCTCTACGCCTACGTGGACCCCCGAATCCGATACGACTAGAGAGCAACGGAGCGAAGGTTTGGCAGCGACGGAAGTCCTGATTCCAACCCCGCCCGGGCGGGCGACGCGGTGGCGGCGGCAGATCCGGGAGTATCGGTTGCCCTGGCTTCCCATTCTCGTTTTCGCGGTGATGCTGGTGGCGGCGATATTCGCGCCCTGGCTTGCTCCTCACGAGACGGACAAGTTGAGCATTGTCAACAAGAACATTCCTCCCGCAGAGACATCGGAACACCTGCTGGGCACCGACACCCTGGGCCGGGACATCCTGAGCCGGATGATATTCGGGGCGCGGACCACCGTGCTCATAAGCCTGGCGGCCCTGCTGACCGGGGGAGTGGTAGGCACCGTGCTGGGGCTGGTTTCCGGCTATATCGGCGGTTGGACCGACACGATCATCATGCGGATCACCGACGCCGCCCTTGGTTTCCCCACCATCCTGGTGGCCCTGGTGATTGCGGTGATTCTTGGGAAGGGCACCGAAGTCATCATCCTGGCGGTGGCGCTGACAGTGTGGGCGAGGTTCGCCCGGATGATTCGCGGCGATGTGCTGGCAATAAAAGTGTTGGACTTCGTAACCGTGGCCAAGATCAGCGGAGTGAGCACGCCTGTATTGATCTGGCGGCACATATTCCCGAACGTGGTCAACACGTTGATGGTCATTACCAGCCTGCTGGTGGGGCAGGTCATATTGCTGGAGGCCGCGCTGAGCTTTCTTGGGTTGGGACTGGCGCCGGGGGCCCCGTCATGGGGCATCATGGTATCCGAGGGCAAGGACGTAATCCTGGATGTGTGGTGGCTGTCCCTGTTCCCCGGCGTGGCGATTACCATCGTGGTGCTGGCCTTCAACTTCTTCGGAGACTGGATCCGGGACTACCTGGACCCCAAGCTGCGCCACGCCCAGTAGCCTGTACTACACCAGGCCCTGTTGGGCTGTCTCCTCGATTTAGCCGTTTGGACCGCATTCATGTGGGCGTCACGACACGCCGCGGGAGCGGTACTGGAGGGCCTCGGCCAGGTGGGCGACGGCGACGCTTTCCTCTCCGGCCATGTCTGCGATGGTGCGGGACACCTTCAGGATGCGGTGGAAGGCGCGGGCCGAGAGGCCGAGCTGGCGGGTGGCGGACTGGAGCAGGTCCCGGGCGGCGGATTCCAGGCGGCAGTGCTCCCAGATCTGGGCCGGCCCCATTTCCGAGTTGCACCAGAAGCCGGTTGTCTCAAAGCGGTCCCGCTGGATGTCCCGGACCTGCTCGACCCGCTCCCGAACCGTGCCGGAGTCCTCGGCCCAATCCTCGCTGACCAGCTTTTCGTATTCCACCGGGGGCACTTCCACGAAGATGTCGAAGCGGTCCATCAGGGGGCCGCTGATGCGCCTCTGGTAGCGGGCCACGGCGGAGGGACCGCAGGTACATTCATGCTTGGGGTGGGTGTAGTAGCCGCAGGGGCAGGGATTCTGGGCGGCCACCAGCATGAAACTGGCAGGATAGGTGACGCTGCCGGTGACCCGGCTGATGGTCACCACCTTGTCCTCCAGGGGCTGGCGCAGGGACTCGAGGGCGTTGTGGTTGAACTCGGGAAGCTCGTCGAGGAACAGAACTCCCCGATGGCTCATGGTTATCTCGCCGGGGCGGAGGGTTCGACCGCCGCCGACCAATCCGGCGTTGGAGATGGTGTAGTGGGGCGACCGGAAGGGACGCTCTGAAATCAACGGCGACTCGGAAGGCAAGGCGCCGTCGATGCTGTAAATCTTGGTGACGTCCAGGGACTCCCCGGGGCTCATGCGGGGAAGGATGGACGGCAGGGCGCGGGCGAGCATGGTCTTGCCGCTGCCGGGCGGGCCATTGAAGAGAAGGTTGTGGAATCCGGCAGCGGCCACCTCCAGGGCGCGCTTGGCGTGCTCCTGTCCCTTGACGTGGGCCAAGTCGGGCCCGTTGCGGGTCTCGCCCTTGACCACGGCGTTGGCCATGCTGCCGATGGCCGGCGCGATGGGCAGCTCTCCCCGCAGGTGCGCCACGAGGGCGGCGAGGGTGGGGACCGGGTAGACGCGAATGCCGTCTACGAGGGCGGCCTCCTGGGCGTCGACAAAGGGCACGTAGACGGCGGAGAATCCCTGGTCGCGGGCAACGGACACCATGGGCAGAATACCGTTAGTGTGGCGCAGGCTGCCGTCCATAGATAATTCGCCAAGGAATATGGAAGGCTCGGAGGGCAGGTCGATGGTCCCGGTGCTGAGCAGGATGGCGGCGGCGATGGGAAGGTCGTAGGCCGGTCCAGCCTTCTTCAGGTCGGCGGGGGCAAGGTTGGCCGCGATGCGCCGCATGGGGAATTCGCAGCCGCTGTTGCGAAGGGCGGCACGTACCCGCTCCCTGGATTCCTGGACGGCGGCATCGGGCAGCCCGACGACGTGGAACTTGGGCAGACCCGGGGAGACATCCACCTCGACCTGGACGACGTATCCCTCGAGTCCGACGACGGCACAGCTTTGCGCGACTGCCAACATTTGACATCCTCCCCCATTGCGTTTGGAACATTAGTTCCTTTCCGCTGGGACTATATAGGAGAGGAAGGCCGGCGCGCTACGGGCAACTGACAGTAAACTGGGACAGGTCGTTGGCGACGGAGACGGGACCGTCGTAGATGGAGCGGGCCTCGTCGATGAGGGGCTGCTGGTCCAGGTGGAAGGGGGAATCGAGGTGGGTCATTATCAGGCGGTGGGCGCCCGCTTCGGCGGCGATTTGGGCGGCCTCGGCGGCGGTGGTATGGCCCCGGCTGCGAGTGCTTTCCCGGTCGGCGTTGGTGCTGAGGGCTTCGTGAATGAGGACGTCGGCTCCCTGGGCGGCCTCGGCAACGCGGGGGCAAAAGCGGGTGTCGCCGGAAAAAACGAGGGTGATTCCAGAGGCAACGACAGCCCAACCCATTGCTCCCGGGATATGGTCAACGGGGAATGCCCAGGCCTCCACGCCGGGGCTGACGGTCACCCGCTGGGAGTCTTCGACCGGGGTCCAGCGGACGACGGGTTTGCCCTGCGCGGTGTCCACTCCGTCCTGGTCGATGGAGTGGGTGACGCTGGTGGCGCGAAAGAGGGCTTCCAGCTTCCGGAGGGTGGGCTCGGAGGAGTAGACCTGGAGAGGGTCAGCGTCGGCGTTGGCCATGGTGCGGATGCCCTGGAGGTCGGGGATCCCTCCCATGTGGTCGCCGTGCTGGTGGGAGAGGAGGACGTGGTGGAAGTCCCCGGCGAAAAGTCCGAGCCGAGCGCCGTTCCGCACGACGGAGTTCCCCGAGGACGCGTCAAGGAGGAGGCGGGTGCCGTCGGGACAGTCGAGGCAGATGGCCGTGTGGCTGCGGTAGATGCAGTTTCCAGCGCCAGTGCCGAGGAAGGTGATGCGCATTTCGGGCATGGGGAACTCCAGGAGACCTAAAGGGAACCGGAGGGGAGGATCATCCTTGCCGGCCTGTTTCCCAGGCGGCCAGCTGGTTTTCCAGGCGTCGCTGGCGAAGGGAGATGGTGAGGTCGCCGCGGGTGCGTTCCAGCACGCCGCGCATGGCGTCGGTGCTGCGGCGGAGGCCGCTGGTGACGGCTTCGGGGAAGTCGACGGTGACCAACATCCCGTAGATTTCGTCCATCACGAGCATCAAGTCTTCGCAGGGGTCCACGGCGTCACGGCGGAGGGCGTCAAGGATGTAGCGGCGCAGCTCGCCGATGACCTCGGCGATGCCGTTCAGGTAGTCGGCGGCATCCACGTTCAATTCCCCGGGGCTGGGCACAGGCTTCCCGGAAATGACGGCGAGGGTCACGTTGGCCTCGGTGAACTCCTTCCGGGCGTCGGCCAGGAACCCGGCGTAGTAGATTTCGGGGTTGTCCCGCTTGATGGAACCGGTGTCCGCAAGACGCTGGGCGGCCTGGTCGATGAGGCCCTGGGCATCATCATACTGGTCCCGGTGGACGGCGCGGATGGCGTTGGCGGACAGGCGGATGACCTCCCGGGAGACCGACAGCGCCTGCTCCCTGGCCCGGTGCCTTTCGGATAGATGTTCGATGCAGTTGGCTACTATGCCGGAGAAATCCGGGTTGGACTGGGAAGGCACTAGACTTTTCCTCCGGCTTGCCTGATGGCTTCGACGAGTTGATTGGCGGCGGCTTCGGGGTCGGGGGCCGATCCGACGGCGGCGGTTACGCAGACGGCATCTGCGCCGGCTTCGATGACGGGGCCGACGTTCTGGGCGTTGATGCCGCCGATGGCGACCAGGGGAAGGTTGGAGACTGCCCGGGCCTGCCGGAGGCGTTCCGGCCCCTGGGGGTTGCGCACGATGGACTTGGTGTCGGTCATGTAGATGGGACCGAAGGCCAAATGGTCGGCTCCCATTTCGGCTGACTGGACCATCTGCTCAAACTCCCGGTTGGAGCGTCCGAGGACCTGATGCGGGGCAAGGACTTTCCGGGCCTCAGCTATGGGCAGGTCGGTCTGGCCGACGTGGGCGCCGCCGGACCCGACGGCGGCGGCGAGGTCGAGGTGGTCGTTAATGATGAGCAGGGCGTCGTGGGCCTCGCACAACCGCTGGATCTCCCGGGCCAGGGGAAGGCTCTGGCCCTTGTCCCGCAGCTTGTCGCGGAGCTGGAGCATCTTTGCCCCGCCCTGAAGGGCGGCTTCGGCGACGGTGAGCGGGTCGCGGCCGCCGGTAACCTGAGGGTCGATGATGACGTAGAGGCCTCGGATGCGGTCCGCCTGCCCCTGCCTCAACTGGGATCCCAAATCGGCGCGCAACTCGTCGAGAAGGCGGCCGAACTGGTCCAGGGTTTCCGCATCTTCGGCGCTGAGACCGGACAGGGCGGCGCGGAGGGTCTGGGCCGCGTCGATCCCCGCGACTACCTGGGACAGTTCGCGGGGGGAAGCCTCCGAACCCTCGGAGCGGTAAGGGGGAGGCTGCTGGATGAGCCTGCTGGTTACGTCGGCAACGCGATCGATCAACTCCGGGTCAACCGCAGGGCCATCCTCGAGATCGGCGATGCCGTTGAGGATGGGCGCGATGGCGGCGTAGAAGGCGTAGTTGGCTCCCTGGATCTGGGCCACTATTCCACTCCTGGAGGAAGGTTGCCCTGGCGGGCGGAGTCGATGGACTCGCGGACGGAAGGAGGCAGGTCCATGCCGTGGCGGTGGAAGGTGTCCTCGACGTTCCGGCCGATGTTGCGGGGGTCGCTGTAGTACTCTTGGGGAGAGACGCCGGGGCCGGAGAGACGTTCCTGGACTCCCTGCTCGGTCTTTCCCATGGCGAAAGAGGACATTCGGCGCTGGAGGTCCTTTCCCTGGCAGTGGGGACAGGATGGGTCGATGGTTGAGGAGATGGAGCGCAGGAAGAAGGAGGAAACCTGCCCGCAGCCGTTGCATCGGTATTCGTAGATGGGCATGTCAGACTTCCTTCTGAGGGTTGCCGCTTTCGCCCCCGATTTGGGTAACTTGTCTAAGGGGGCTGGGCGGCTGGTTCTGAGGGTTGCCGCTTTCGCCCCCGATTTGGGTAACTTGTCTAAGGGGGCTGGGCGGCTCGTTCTGAGGGTCGCCGCTTTCGCCCCCGATTCAGGTAACTTGTCTAAGGGGGCTGGGCGGCTGGTTCTTCCCAACCGGCGGCTAATGAGAGTGCGGATGATCGTGGCCGGGGCCATGACTGTGCCCGTGGGAGGATGGCGGAGTGGTCCATTCCTTGCGCATATCGTTGAAGTCCTGGGTGACCTGGCCGCCCATTTCGCTCTTGATGCGCCCCATGTGGCGGTTGATGCTGTGGGGGTCATCCTCGTTGACGTCGCTCAGGGTTTCCCCGCTGGGGGCCCAGTTGAGGCTGTCGCCCCAGGAGCGGCGCATGGTGAAGCCGGATACCAGCTTGACCAGGTTGGCGCCCTCGCAGTGGCGGCAGGCGCGGTCCGATTCACTGGACCAGCTGTAGACGAGGACGGTGCTGAGGCCGCCGCAATCGTGGCACCGGTATTCGTAGAGAGGCATGGGGAGGCTCCCCGAGGGGCTGAATCGGCCGGATAGCAACTCCGGCCAGCCATGTTGCGCGGGGTAATTGTAGCATGGGGAACGGGCGGGAAACTAACCGGCGGTTGGACCCGGATGCCAATTCCTTCCCGGACCGTCCGAGCAGCAAACCACGCGGAAATACCCCGGCGAGGTGCCATCGCGCCAGGGCCGGTGGGCCGGTCCGAGCCGGGGGGTGTTGTATAATACGGCGAATCCCCGAACGGCCCGAACCGCACGAAGATTGTCCCGGAGGTGCCCAAGATGGCGAAAGCGCAGGAAGGCAACCTGGCACTTTTTCCCTCGGAGCAGCAGCCGTTGCTGATGCTGATGGACGGGCACGCGATGGTGCACCGCTCCTTCCGGGCCATTTCGGTGCAGCGTAACCTGACGATTTCAGGGACCGGAGAAGACGTGACCGGGGTCTACGGGTTCACCAACGTTTTCCTGAGGGCGTTGCAGGACTGGAACCCGACGCACTGCGCCATTGCGTTTGATACCTCGGCCCCCACCTTCCGGCACGTGCAGTTCGAGGACTACAAAGCGCAGCGGCCCCCCACTCCGCCGGAGCTGCGGCCCCAGTTCCAGCGGGTCAAGGATTTAATGGCGGCCTTTGGCGTTCCTGTTTTCGAGACGGAGGGGTTCGAGGCGGACGACATTATCGGGACGCTGTGCCGGTTGGCCGAGGAGCAGGGGATCAACGTGGTCATCCTCACCGGCGACCGGGATACCTTCCAACTGGTATCGCCCCGGGTGCGGGTGGACCTGGCTTCGAGCATCCAGGAACGGAAGGTCTACGACGAGGCGGAACTGGAAGCGCGGTACGGGGGGCTGACAGCATCCCAGCAGCCGGACTTCAAGGCCCTGCTGGGAGACAGCTCCGACAACATTCCAGGGGTGCCGAGGGTGGGCGAGAAGCGGGCGATCGGGCTGCTGACGGCGTACCCTAACCTGGAGGCCATCTTTGAGCACGTGGATGAGGTCAAGCCGCCCAGCGTCCGGCAGTCGCTGGAGGAAAACCGGGAGCGGGCCTTTGTCAACCGGGAGCTGATGACCATTTCCAGGGAGGCCCCGGTGGAGCTACTCCAGGAACAGTGCCGATTCGGGAACTTTGACCGGCAAGCGGTCGTGAACCTGATGACGGAGATTGAGTTCCACAGCGTAATCCCGCGGATCCCGGCGGGAACGGGCGCCGCCACGGGTAACGCAGTGGACGCCGGTGCAGGAGCAGCGGCAACCGCTCCGCCGGTTCCGGCCGGAGACTACCGGACGGTTGTCACGCAGGAGCAGCTGGAGGAGATGCTGTCCGAGCTGTGGGAGGCGGGGAGCTTTGCGTTTGACACGGAGACGACCAGCACCAATCCCATGGTTGCCGACCTGGTGGGTTTGAGCTTCGCCCACGGGGATGGGAAGGCGTGGTACGTTCCGGTGGGGCACAAGGAGGGGGAGCAGCTTCCGCTGGAACAGGTGCTGTCCCGGGTTCGGCCGCTGATGGAGTCGGAAGACCTGCGGAAGTGCGGCCACAACGCCAACTACGACATGATGATGCTGGCGAACTACGGCATCAATTGCCGCAATGTGGACAGCGACACGATGGTTGCCGCCCACCTGCTGGGAAAGAGCATCCTGGGGCTGAAGCAGCTGACCCAGGACACCCTCGGGCTGGAAATGACCCCCATAACCCAGCTTATCGGCACGGGCAGGAAGCAGATAACCTTCGACCAGGTGCCCATCGAGGATGCCACTCCCTACGCAGCGGCGGACGCGGACATGACCGCCCGCCTGCGGGCCGTCCTGGAGGACCAGCTGGAGAAGCAGGGGTTGACCCACCTGCTGACGGACATGGAAATGCCGCTGGTGCCGGTGTTCGTGGATATGCAGCGGAAGGGGATCAAGGTCGAGGAAGGGGCTCTCCACGAAATGTCCCGGGACCTGAACGAGCAAATGAAGCAGGCCGAGGTGGACCTCTATCAATCCATCGGCCACACGGTGAAGATCAATTCGCCAAAGGAACTGAGTGATCTGCTGTTCAACGAACTGGGCCTGCCCAAGACCAAGCGCACCAAGACAGGCTACTCCACGGACGCCAACTCGCTGGAGGGGTTGAAGGGGCTGCATCCGGTGGTGGACAAGATACTGGAGTACCGGCAGGTGGCGAAGCTGAAGTCCACCTACGTGGATGCCCTGCCGGAAATGATCAATCCCAGGACGGGACGGATCCACACCAGCTATCACCAGACCGGGTCGGCGACGGGGCGGGTATCCAGCAGCGACCCCAACCTGCAGAACATTCCGGTGCGGACCGAGCTGGGCCGGCAGGTGCGGCGGGCGTTCATCGCCGAGGACGCGCCGCAACGGCTGCTGTTTTCCGCCGACTACTCCCAGATCGAGCTGCGGGTGCTGGCCCACATGTCCCAGGACACGGGGCTGCTGGAGGCGTTCAAGCGGGGGGAGGACATTCACTCCGCAACGGCGTCCCAGATGTTCGAGGTGCCCATCAACGAGGTGGACGGCGAGATGCGGCGCATCGCCAAGGTCCTGAACTTCGGGGTGATCTATGGCCTTTCGGCCCACGGCATATCCCAGCAGACCGGGTTCAGCCGGGAGGAAGGGGCCAACTTCATCGACACCTATTTCGCCAAGTATCCGGGAATTTCGGAGTACCTGGACCGGGTGAAGGCGCAGACGCGGGAAACCAACTACGCGGAGACGCTGCTGGGAAGGCGGCGGTACATCCCGGAGATTCACTCGTCCAACTTCAACGTCCGGTCGGCGGCAGAACGCATGGCGATCAATATGCCGATCCAGGGGACGGCGGCGGACATCATGAAGATCGCCATGATCCGGGTGCATGACCGGCTGGAGCGGGAGCAGATGCAGTCCAAGATGCTGCTGCAGGTGCATGACGAGCTGGTGTTCGAGGTGCCGCAGGAGGAGATGGATGGGCTCAAGGCGGTGGTGTTCGATGAGATGCCGGCGGCGATGGAGCTGGACGTGACCCTGAAGGTGGACGCCAAGTGGGGCGAGACCTGGGGGGATATGGAGTAATCGTGGTTCCCGACCCGCCAGAAAGAAACGGCTGAAAAGCAAAGGAAAAGCAGTAAATGGGGGTAACCCAAGTACAAGCGAGAGTCTCGGGGGAGAAAGACACTCGAGAATACACGTTTCTCATCGACACAGGCGCGACTTACATGGCGCTTCCGATGGAGGAAATTGAGGCTTTGGGCCTTGAACCGACGGGGGCTAGTTTGAAGTTGATGAGCGCGACAGGGCTGGTAGAAGTGGACACCTTTTTCGCCAGGGGTGAACTGATGGGTTCCCGTTTCGCTGGGCTGGCAGTACCAGCGTCAACCTGTCTGATAGGGTACGAATTATTGGAGAACCTCCGATTCCGGGTCAATCCAGTGAACCAAGTTATAGAGCGGGTGCCTGATGACGAGTTTCACCCTCCCTTCCTGTTGTAACCCCGGTGTGAGTATGATGCTTCAAGTCCACTACGACCCAAAGGAAGACATACTCTGGCTGGCCAAGCCCGGAGTTGAGGAAGAATTCAGGGAACTTGGCGACTGGATCAACATAGAAATGGACGCCGAGGGAGAACCTCTCGGCATCGAGATCTTTCACGCTTCAAAGTTGCTGAAGAGAGTTGCTGAATTGATCGCCGAGAACGCCAAGAAAACAACCGATGTCCCCACGGTGGTGTACGATGAGATCCCGAAGGCAGAGTTGGAAGTGACACCGAGGGTAGACACCATTGGGCAGGAGCAGCGCAGAGAATCGGAGTAGAAGACGGATGAGAGCAACCCAGGTGCAAGCCAAAGTATTCGGGGAATACGATACCCGCGAGTACACCTTCTTGGTAGAAACGCGCACCAATTTCATGGGCTTGCCTCTGGAGGAAATCCGTGATCTGTGCCTGCGGCCTAGCCTCGGACAGGTCAGGTTTATGGATCCCAACGACGGCTGGGTTGAGTTGGACACCTACTTTGCCAACGCAGAGTTGTTGGAAACTGGAATCAGCGCGATTCTGGTCCCGGCGAACCATCCCTTCATCGGAAACGGGCTGCTGGAAAACCGGCGGTTCAGGGTAAACTCAACTAACCAGAATGTTGAGCGGGTACCAGACGACGAGTTTCACCCGCCTTTCCTGCTTTAGGAGGGATTTTTGGAACTGCTGCGGAGCCTGATTTTTGTTCCGGGGAACCGGGAGAATATGCTGGAGCGGGCCCAGGGGTTCGCCGCCGACGTGATTATGGTGGACCTGGAGGATTCCGTACCTCCGGGGGAGAAGGTGAACGCCCGCGGGGTGGCCCGGTCTTGGGCGACGCGGCTGGTTAAGCCCGGGCGCAAGGTCATGGTGCGCTGCAATGCGCTGGATACGGGGTTGACCCGGGATGAGATGGCAGCGGTGATTGGTCCGGGGCTTTACGGGTTCAGCGTGGGCAAGACGGAGTCGGTGTGGGACCTGCAGGAAATCGACCGGATCATCGGCCCGCTGGAGGCGTCCGCCGGGCTGGAACCGGGTTCCATCAGGGTCATTCCCTGGATTGAGAGCGCAAAGGCGGTGCTGGACGCACGGGAGATGGCGCTGGCTTCTCCTCGGGTGGCGGCCATCGCCTTTGGGGCCGAGGACTACACCAACGATATGGGAGTACAGCGGACCGACGACGGGGAAGAGGTGTACGTGCCACGCTCCATGACCGCCATTGCCGCCCGGGCGGCCGGGGTGGAGTCCCTGGACAGTCCCTACGTGGCGTTTCGCAACCCGGAGGGGCTGGAGCAGGATACCGCCGTGGCGCGGAGGCTGGGCTACACCGGGAAGTTTGCGATTCATCCGTCGCAGATTGACGCCATCAACCGGACCTTCAGCCCGCATCCCGACGACGTGGAGTACGCCCGGCAGGTGGTGGCGGCGTGGGAGGAAGCCGAGGCGGCGGGCCGGGGTTCGCTGGCCCTGGATGGGAAGATGGTCGACGTTCCGGTGGTGAAGCGGGCCCAGAACCTGCTGGCGATGGTCGAGGCCATCGAGCAGGCCGGGGGCTAGTCACCTCCCGATGGCGGGCGACCGGATCATCCTGAAGGGGATGCAGTTCTACGGGTACCACGGCGTCAACACCGAGGAAAAATCGCTGGGGCAGCCCTACGTCGTGGACCTGTCCGCCGAGATGGACCTGTCCAGGCCCGGAATGACCGACCACCTGGCGGACACGGTGAGCTACACCCACATCTACCGCCAGGTCCAGCGGGTGGTCGAGGGCGAGTCGAAGAACCTGCTAGAGGCCCTGGCTGGTGTGATCGCCCGGCAGGTGCTGGACAGCTTTCCGGTCGAGTCCGTCCAGGTGACGGTCAAGAAACCCCTGCCGCCGGTGAAGGGCTCGGTTATCGAGTACGCCGCCGTGGAAATTGTCCGGCGGCGGGAATAACCGCGAGCACACCCGAACCCGGGAGGGACCTCAATGCCCAACCCAGACGCGCAAGGCGCCCGCCAGTTCCACGAGGCTACGAAGCTGACCTACATCAACCTGCGGAACAAGCCTCCGCTTTACAAGTCGTACCCCAACCTGCCAGTTATCCCGCTTCCATCGGATGATCTGGCCGATGACCTGGCCCTGGACGCACCGGCGCTGCCGTCGGTGGCGGGGCGGCCCGCTTCCGCAGGCGGAGGTCTGGACCTGAACGGACTGGCGTGCCTGCTTTACCACTCTTGCGGCGTCATACGGAAAGCGTGGCTGCGGACGGCGGGGGAAGTCCACTACCGGGCGGCGGCATCGGCGGGAGCGTTGTATCCGACCGAGGCTTACGTGGTCTGCGGGCCGCTGGACGGGCTGGATGCGGGGGTCTACCACTTTGCCCCCGAGTCCTTCGGCTTGCGGAAGCTGAGGGACGGCGACTACCGGGCTCTTTTGGCTGCAGCTGCGGGAGGCGACGAATCCGTGGCGGGCGCTCCGGCGACAATCGTGTTCACGACGATTTTCTGGCGCAGCTCGTGGAAGTACCGGAGCCGGGGATACCGCTACTGCCACTGGGACGCGGGGACGGTGGGCGCGAATCTGCTGGCATCGGCCGCTGCATCGGGACTGCCCGGGAAGGTCGCAGCCGGATTTGCCGACTCGGATGTGGACCGGCTGGTGGGTGCGGACAGACGGAACGAAGCAAGCCTTTGCCTGGTTTCCATCGGAGCGGGCAACGGTACCAACCCGGAGCCAGGAAGGGTGGACCTGGCCGAAATAGAGGGGAACGAGTCCCTGGTCTTTGCCGACGAGGTGGAGTACCCCGACGTGCGGGAAACCCACGCCTCCACGGTGCTCGTCAGCGCGGAGGACGCGGCGGCCTGGAAGGGACAGGCTGCCGCGCCAGTCTCGCAGCCAGCAGAACGCCGGTTCCCGCTGGGGAGTGAATCGCCCGGCGGCGGCAACGGTATGGGCCTGGGAAAGGTAATCACGTCACGCGGTTCCACCCGGCGCTACCGGCGGGAAACGGTCCCTGCGGACAAGTTCGGGGCGATGCTGCACCACGCGACCAGGGGAGTGCCGTCGGATTTCGCAGGCGACGGCAGTCCATCGTTGGTGGACACCTATCTCATCGTGAACGCCGTGGCGGGCATCCCTTCCGGCGCCTACTTCCACTCGCCCGGCGAGGACGAGCTTCACCTAATCCGGGAGGGCGATTTCCGGGAGGAGTCGGGGCACCTGTGCTTCGAACAGGCGTTGAGCGCGGACGCCTCCGCCGTGGCGTTCATCATGGCCGACCTGGACCGGGTGATGGGGCGGTTCGGCAACCGGGGGTACCGGGCGGCGCAGTTGGAAGCCGGCATCCTGGGCGGCAGGCTCTACCTGGCGTCCTATGCGCTGGGGATGGGAGCCAGCGGCATCACCTTCTTCGACGACGAGGTGGCGGAGTTTTTCTCGCCTCACTCGGACGGTAAGGACGTAATGTTCGTGGTCACCCTGGGATTGACCGCCGAGGAAAACCGGGTGCGGCCCTTCCGGTCAAGGGTGGCGGTCAAGCTGGACGCGCTGGCCCGGGGCGCCGGGCAGCACCGATTGCCCGGCTAGCGGGGCGCGACTCGCTCCGGCCTTATTCGTCCCACTCGGAGCCGTCGTCGGGAGCGCCCGGGTCCACCAGGCCGCCTTCATCGTCGTCGTCCAACCCGGCGTCGTCCAGGTAGCGCAGCACGTTTTCCCGCAGGTACATGCGGGGGTCGTCCTTGGCCCGGGAGGGGAAGGAGCAGACCTTCTGCAGGCTGGGGTGGCGGAAGGTCTCCCGGATGATGATGGAAGTCCCTTCGTCCTTGACCGCTATCACCGCCGCCTCGTAACGGTTGCCGGCCTGCATGAGCCGGACCAGGCGGCGGGCGAGCTTGGGTTCGACCCGGCCCAGGTACTCATCGCCGCGGCGGTAGACGCAGAGACTGCTCCCCTCAATTACCAGGTCCAGTGGGTCCCCCGGGGCTGCGGCGCGGGCGGACCCCGGTTTTTGCAGGACGGTTGCGCCGGACTTGCCGCTTTCCTCGATGAAAGACCGGGCGGCGAAAGACCGGGCTGAGCCGACACCTTTGAGACCGCTCCCCGCCGGTGCGGGGGATTCTTCCAACTGGGCGAGGCGGGTGAGGTTCTTCCTGGCGATGTTGTTGTAGGGTGCGGCTTCGACGACTCGCGTGAGGACCTCGCGGGCTTCCATGTATTGGCCCGACTCCATCAGCGCTTTACCGAGCCGGTTCATTGTCTCTACGTCGTTGGGTGTGACGTCGAGGATGACCCGGTTCAGGACGGCGGCTTTTTCCCAGTCTCCTTCCAGTGCCAGGGATATGGCTTCCTTGCTCAATTCCCTGGTGGTTTTTGCCCGGTTCGTTCTGGTGGTCTCCCCCTCCGTCGCCGGGGCAGGTAACTTGTCCGAGGCTCCGTGGGGGCTCCGTGTCTCCAGCTCCATAGTCATCAACTCCAATCCCAAGCACCAGCCCAACGCTATCCAGACCGGGGCGGGCCCGCCGGCAGCGGGTCTGCCCGGCTTGCGGTAAATAATTACAGTTAACGGCTACGCGGGGTCAAGGTGGTTTGGATGCCGTTTTCAACCATTGCCTGGCCCTGAGAAACTGCCTCAAGACCTCCCGATGTGCCTTCGCCACAGGACTTCCTGCTTGGGAAAGTTGCTTAATCGCCCGTACGTGAAGCAGCCGCTCCGGGTTTCTCGACCCGGGCCGGGTTTTTGACGGGAAACCGGGGCGCTGACCGGGGGATGTTTCGGCGAGGGGGCCTACCGGTAGCGGCCGGTGAGGGCACGCCAGCGAATGCGGAGGAGATCGCGGGCCATGACCAGGGAGTCAGGGAAGGGCTTCAACGTGCTGGCCTGCCGGTGATGCCAGTCGATGGGCACTTCCTGGACCCGCAAGCCGGACCGGGCAGCGATAGCCAGGAGCTCTACGTCGAAGGCGAACCCGTCCAGATTGGGCCGGTCGAACAGGGCCGGGACCACCTCGCCCCGGAAGCACTTGAAGCCGCATTGGGTATCGGAGATTCCCCGGACCGCCAGCAGGCGGACCAGGGCGTTGAAGATCCGGCTGGTGAAGACCCGCGCCTGGGACTCCCCGGTGCGGCGGGCGCCGGGGGCCTGCCGGGAGCCGGCGGCCACGTCGACTCCTTCCAGCCGGGGAGGCAGGAACCGCTCGACCTGCTCGATGGGCATGGAAAGGTCGGCGTCGCACATGAACCGGTAGGCCCCGGCGGCCGACAGCATTCCCATCCTGACGGCGCGGCCCTTCCCGGCGTGGGGCAGGCTCAAGAGGCGCACGTTGGGGCGGGAGGCGGCGAAGGCGTTTACCTCGGCGGCGGTGGAGTCGGCGCTGCCGTCGTCGGCGACGATGACTTCCCAGGTGTAATCGCGGGTGGCGAGGAACTCCACCGTCCGGCGCAGGGTGTCGGCGATGATGAGTTCTTCGTTGTAGGCCGGGATGATTACGGAAAGGAAGGGCTCAGTCACAGAGTTTAGGGGAGCCTCCCAGGATCAGCCGTCCTCGCGGTCCAGTTGAAATCCCCGGTGGAGCAGCCGGACGGCCTCGGCGGCATCGCTTTCCCTGACGATGCAGGAGATGCGGATCTCCGAAGTGGTGATCATGTCAATGTTGACGTTGCCGTCGGCCAGAAACCGGAACATCCGTGAAGCATAACCCGGCGTGTTCTGCATCCCGGAACCGACGACGCTGACGGAGGCCAGGGTAGCGTCGGACACCACACCCGAAGCGCCGAGGGACGGGATCAGCCCCTCCACCTCCCGCAGGGCCAGCGCCAGGTCGTCGCGGGTCACGGTAAAGCTGATGTCCGTAAAACGTTCCACACTCGTGTTCTGCACGATGGTGTCCACGCTGACTCCGACGGCGGCCAGGGGTTCGAAAAGGGCGGCGGCCACCCCGGGGCGGTCGGGCACGGAACGGACGGTTATCTTGGCGACGTTGGACTGGCTGGCGATGCCGGTTACCTTTACTCGTTCTTCCATGGAATGCTCACCGTCGGGCAGGAGGTCGGGGATTTGATGAATCAGGGTGCCGGGCGCGTCGACGAGGCTGGAGGCAACGTAGATGGGGACCCGGTAGGCAGCGCCGAGCTCGATGGACCGGGGGTGCATCTTGGCCCCGTAGCTGGCCAGTTCCAGCATCTCCATGTATCCGATTTCGCGCATCTTGCGGGCCTCGGGGACGATGCGGGGATCGGCGGTATAGATGCCCTCCACGTCGGTGTAGATGTCGCACCGGTCAGCGTTCAGGGCGGCGGCAAGGGCAACGGCGGTGGTGTCGGAGCCTCCACGTCCCAGGGTGGTTATGTCGAGGTCCTCGGTTATGCCCTGAAACCCGGCCACGACGGCGATACGGCCGCGGGACAGTTCGTTTTTGACGCGGTCCGGATCGACGCGGCTGATGCGGGCGCGTCCGTACATGGTGTCGGTGTGGATGCCAGCCTGGGAGCCACTGAGGCTGATAGCCTGGTAACCCAGGGAGCGCAGGGCCATGGTCAACAAGGTGCAGGACACCAACTCCCCGGTGGAAAGCAGCAGGTCCAGCTCCCTTGGATCGGGATTGGGGGAAACGGTGTTGGCCAGTTCGATGAGTTCATCGGTGGTATCGCCCATGGCGGAGACGACGGCGACGATGTCGGCGCCGCTATCCCGATCACGGCAGATGCGGCGGGCGACGTTGAGGATCCTGTCAGCATCTGCCACTGAGCTGCCGCCGTATTTGTGGACCAGGAGGGTCATAGGGCATCCCACGGCGTTGCAATCGGTAAGTTGGGCATGGTGTAGCTACCCTGCAATTGGCATGACCGGGCAATCAGCCGAGAAGGGACAGGGCTGCGCCGATGCCTGCGGTGACCACCCCCAGCGCCATGCTCCAGCCGCCGACGAACAGAATTTGTCCGGGCACGTCCCCCAGGAATATCGCGACAGCCAGCATCACAATCATCGGTATACCGAACATGATCCCGCCGATAGACAAAAAAATGCCGCTCATCGTCCTAACCCTCCGTTTGGAGATGGCGTTTCATGCCGCACTTGGTGGGCTTCCAACAAGAGCTCTATTTGCCGTTGGTTAGCCTCGATGCGGGCGGTGTTCTCCCTCGAATTGGCCAGCACTGCCGGGTAAGCAACCAGTATGCTAAAGAACGCTACCACCCCAGCCCCAACCAAGAGCATTAACACATCCCTCAAGACTCTGGGCCTGTCATTCATTTTACATCTACCTGGCGGAGGTTGCTTGACCCGGGGATATGGCTATTCTGGCCGAGCCTCCAGGTGCGCTCCCTTTGGCGTGGGGGAAACGACAAGAAGCTTGCACTCTACGCCGGTGATCCTGGCGGCTTCAAACATTTCGTAGGCGACGGTCATTTCCCGGCCGAGCGTGAGCGCCATGATGGTGGAGCCGCTGCCTGACAGAAAGACTCCCAGCGCACCGGCATCGCGGGCCGCGCGGAATATCAGCTTCATGGGAGGGAAGATGGCCTGGCGGTGGGGCTGGTGAAGCCGGTCCTCGGTGGCGACGGAAAGGTATTCGGGGTGGTTGGTAGCCATCCCGGCTACCAGCAGCCCGACCCGTCCCATGTTGTAGACGGCGTCGGCAACGGTTACGCGGTCGGGGAGAACGCGGCGGGCGTCCTCGGTGCTGATTCGCACGTCCGGGACGAGCAGGACAGCCTGAATGTCTTCCGGGACGTCGATGGGCACGGTGTAGAGCTGGGGGCCATCTCCAACCACGAGGCGCAGCCCGCCCAGAACGGCGGCGGCGACGTTGTCGGGGTGTCCCTCGATGGTGGCCGCCATTTCCAAGAGCTCGTTGGGATTGAAGGGTCCCCCGGACAGATGGTTGGCCGCAACCAGTCCACCGGCGATGGCGGCGGCGCTGCTTCCGAGGCCGCGGCTGAGGGGGATTCGGTTCTCGCAGCGGAGGTGGAGCGGCGGCGGGTCCAGTCCGGCTTCGTCGAAGAGGAACCGCATGGCCCGGTAAACGAGGTTGGTATCGTCGGCGGGCAGTTCCCCTTCACCTTCGCCGGAGACTTCGACGACCGCGGATGCCTGCCCGCTCGCAGGTATGGTCACGTCAAGACGGTTCCACAGGTCCAGGGCCATTCCGAGGCAGTCGAAACCGGGACCGAGGTTGGCGGTGGTGGCGGGGGCGTAGACGGTGACGGGGTTCATGGCAGGAAGGAGCCGGTCATACGAGGATGCGTTCGAAAACGTAGCGTCCGACGTCCCGGTTTTCAAGGAACTCGAAACCATCGTAGGAACCGCCGCAGCCGAGGATGGGTACGTCATCCTCGTACAACGATCCGTGGGAGCGCAGACCCGCCGGGAAGTCCACTTCAGCCGGGTCGCCGAAGACCACTTCGGGGCCGCCCAGGACCATGATGTCTCCGATGCGGTCCTCCATCAACCGGAACCTGGCGGCGGCTTCGGAGCGGGGATAGGCGGCGTCCACGCCGTCGGTGTTGCGGAGGACTTCCAGGGCGGCGTTGGTATCAGCAGCATCGACGTAGACGTAGATGCATCCCCCGAGGTTGGAGTGATGCACGGTGTAGAGGTCCTTGATGATGGGGACGGCCTGGGCCGCGATGCCGTGTTCCCGCAGCACGTCGGGCAGGTGGACCATGCGGCTCTTGGCGGACATGCCATGGTCGGCGGTAAGGAGAAACTCAACGTCAGGGAGGCTTTCCATGAGCTTGCCAATGGCCTCGTCCAGCAGGGACAGGTGACGGGACGCTTCGGGGTGTTCGGGGCCGTAGGTGTGCATGGCAAAGTCGGTGGTGGTCAGGTAGACGATGTCGTAACTTTCCCGGGCCAGGACGGCGCGAGCGGCATCAACGATCCAGCCGTTGACTTCGAGGGAGTAAATGGACGGGGGCGTTCCGACCTGGTCCACGACCCAGCCGAGGGGCTGCTCCGAGGAGAAGCAGAGGGTGGGGCCATCGCCGAGGAGTTTACGAAGCTTGTCCTTGGACGACACCAGTAGCGACCGGGCTCCCAGGCGGGTGGCCCGCTGGAACATGGTCTCGGCAACGACGTACTCGCCGGACTCCATGTACACGTCCTCGCCGCCGGTGCGGTCCCGCCAGAAGTTGGACACGATGCCGTGGGCGTCGGGATAGCTGGCGGTAACGAGGGAGGTGTTGTTGACGTTGGTCACGGTGGGCATCATGGCCTTGCCGGACACGAGGAAGCCTTCCCCGGCGATGCTATCCAGGTTGGGGGTGGGGCAGTGCTGCGCGTATTCCGGATCAAACCCGTCAACCATTACTACCACAGTGGTCCTGGCCATTGTCTACCCCGCAGAAACGAACTTGCTACTCCAGGCAGGGAAGGCGTCCGCCTTCCCGAACCAGCACGCGGGAAACTGTACCGCATCCCCCGCAGAGCGGCAAGCCGGGGATGGAATTAGACGCGCAGATGCTCCAGGGCGGTGAAGTTGTTGATTCCGGGCTGGTGGCCGTTGCCGAGCAATCCGGGCGGGGCGACGGCGGCCGCGGCCCGGAGGTAGTCCAAGGCGAGACGGGGGAGGAGGTAGTTGTCGCGGACGCTGTTGCGGGCGGCTGCGCCGATCCGCTCCCGCAGGGCCGGGTCCCGGAGCAACGAAACCATGCGCTCCGCACATTCCTCGGGAGAACTTACCAGGTAACCGTTGACGCCGTCCTCCACCTGTATGCGGATACCGCCAACATCACCACCGATGAGGGGGGTGCCCTTCCACATGGCCTCGGCCACGGTGAGGCCGAACCCCTCGCGGAGGGACTTCTGCATCACGACGAGAGACTCGGACTGGAAGGCATTGACAATGCGGTCGATGGTGTCGGGCAGGCCGTTGGGCTGGAAGTACAGGTGGATGTCGGGATCCCCGGCGGCGTGGTCCGCCACACGCTTTACAACGTCCGCCGCTTCTGGGTCGTCGGCAGCCTGGCTGATTCCGAGAAGGGCCAGTTGGAGGCCGGGCACGGACTGGCGGGCGATGCGGTAGGCGTCGATGACTCCCCAGGGATCCTTCCAGAAGTCGAAGCGGGATACCTGGGTGACGAGCGGCCGTTGCGGGTCGATGCCCATAGCGGAGACGATGGCGTTAGCTTCCGCATCGGTGATGGGGGCGTTTTTGGGTGTCAGAGGATCGATGGCCGGCGGGGCAACATACACCGGAGTATTGGAACCCAGCCCGGCGGGGATGTAGGAGTCGAGGGAAAAGACCAGTCCATCGTAAGCGGCGGTCAAGGGAAGCAACTGGTCCATAACCTCCCGATTGGGAGCGGTCAGGTCGATGTGGCACACCCACAGACGGGTCTCGCCGCCCCGCTTGGGAAGCAACTGGGCAAGGGGCAGAAGCTGGGGGTCATGAAGGAACCAGACATCGGCATCCAATTGCCGGGATTCGATGTCGCCGGCCACCCTGGTTAGGGTGTCCATGTAAAGGCCGAATTCCCCGGGGGAGAGGCTCCCTTCGGCACCCTGAAGTAGGTTGTGCAGCTTCTTGGTCACCTGGAAGAAGGGCGGGTCGGCCGGGTTGATCACCACACGCTCGGTTTCGACGCCGAGGGAGTTCATCAATGGGACCAGGGATTGGAGGACCTCGGCGACCCCGCCTCCGATGGCGGTGCTGTTGACGTGGACGAAGCGCAGGTTCTTGACCTGGCGGACCGAGTGTTCTAAGTCTTCTCGAATCTGCGGGGAAAGCAGAGCCCAGTAATCAGACGCGGAGACTTCCGGGTAGGTCATGCGGAGGAGCATTCGGGTCCGCCTTTCTGGGGCTGGGCGCGGCCTGGGGTTACAGGGGGCGTTCAGCGGTAAGTGTTCACAGCAATCATTGCACCTTGCCGGAGGGACTGCAAGATTTTTGCTGGGAAATACTTCCCAGTTTTCCGAGCGGGCCAAAAAGGGGACCAGAGCCCATCGAGCAAGGAGACAGGATGGGAATAGGGTTTTTGCGGGAGCGAGGGCAGCGGCGCAGACCCAACCAGGGGCCTATTCCACGGTGACGGACTTGGCCAGGTTGCGAGGCTGGTCTACGTCGCAGCCGCGGAGGACAGCGATTTCGTAGGCCAGCAACTGCATAGGGATGGTGGCGAGCAGCGGGGTGAGGTGCTCGGAGACCGGGGGGATGTAGAGGACCTCATCCACTTCGCCACTCAACCGGTCGTCTCCTTCGGTGGCGATACCCAGGATGACGCCATGGCGGGCCCTGACCTCCTTGACATTGCTGAGCATCTTTTCGAACAGGGAGTCGTCCGGGGCCAGGACGAGGGTGGCCATCTTTTCGTCAACCAGGGCGATGGGGCCGTGTTTCATTTCCCCGGCGGGATACCCTTCGGCGTGGATGTAGGTGATTTCCTTGAGCTTCAGGGCACCCTCGGAGACGACGGGGTAGCTTATGCCGCGCCCGAGGAACATGAAGTTGCGGTAGGAGTTGAAGCGGAGGGCCAGTTCCTGGTAGCGGGAGACATCGGACAGCAGGCTGCCGATGAGGGCCGGGCAGCGGGCCAACTCGTCGACCAGGACCCGGGTGTCGCCGGGGGAAAGGAAGCCTCGGGCCTGTCCCAGGTAGACCGCAAGCAGGTTGAGGATGGTGAGGGAGGCGATGAAGGTCTTGGTGCTGGCGACGCCGATTTCCAGGCCGCAGTGCATGTAAAGGGTGGCGTCGGCCAGGCGGGTGGTCTGGGTGCCCGAGACGTTGCAGATGGTCAGCATTCGGCCGCCACCGTCCCTGATCTCCTGCATGGCGGCCACGGTGTCGGCGGTCTCGCCGGACTGGGCCACCGATACGTAAAGGGTGTTGGGGTCGATGGGTGCGCCCCGGTAACGAAATTCGGAGGCGCTCTCAAATTCGGCGGGGAGGCCGGCCAAACGCTCCATGAGGAAGCGTCCGATCTGAGCGGCGTGAAGGCTGGTGCCGCAACCGATGAGCATTACCCGGGAAAGGCCCCGGATTTCCCCGAGCGAGTATGGCACCTCGGGGAGCATGACCCGTCCCTGGCTGAAATCCACCCGGCCGCGCATGGCAGAGGCGACGGCCTGGGGCTGTTCCATGATCTCCTTGAGCATGAAGTGGCGGTGTCCACCCTTGTCGACGATGACGTCCTCGGAGTTGACCCGGCGCAGCTCCTTGTGCAGGGGCAATCCCTGGAGGTCCTGGTAGCTGACTCCGCCGGGAGTAATGACTGCCATTTCCCCCGAATCGAGGAATCCGACATCGCCGGTGGGCATGTCCAAGCGGAACATTGGGAGGATGGCGGGCAGGTCGCTGGCGACTATGGTCTCTCCGTCCCGGTGGGCGACCAGGATGCCGCCGGCGTGACCGAGACGCATGGCGCAGATCTTGGCGGCGTCGCCCTGTTTCATGACGGCCACGGCCTGAGAGCCACGGAGCAGGCCACCCATTCGTCCGAAGGCATCCTCCAAGGGTAGGCCCTGGTTGAGTCCTTCCTCAACGAGGTGGGCGATGACCTCGGTGTCGGTTTCCGATGTGAAGTGGTGTCCTCCATCCAGGAGGTATTGCTTCAGTTCGAGATAGTTCTCGACGATGCCGTTGTGGACGATGGCGAGGTCCTGGTAACAGCCGGTGTGGGGATGGCAGTTGGCGTCGGAGGCGTCGCCGTGGGTGGCCCAGCGGGTGTGTCCCAAGCCGGCGTAGCCCTGGGGAATCTCCACGAGGGGGTCGGCGGTGAGGCCCACCACCTTGCCGACGGTCTTGCGGAACTGGAGGTCGCCGTCTTCATCGCTGATGGCGACGCCGGCGCTATCGTATCCGCGGTACTCCAACCGCTCCAGTCCCTGGAGGATGATCGGCCACGCGGGCTTGGTCCCTACGTATCCGACTATGCCGCACACGGTCCCTCGCTAGATCGTCAACGTTTAGTTCCAAGGGTCGCCCCCTCCATCGCCGAGCAAGGTAACTTGTCAAAGGCTCCCTGGGGGCTCCGTCGGCAACCCGAGGGGGGAAGGGACCCGATCCGGCCAGCGGAGATGAGGAGGTGATGATCCGGGATGATCCGGTAGGACAAGCGGGAGTGTTCAGGCCGGACGGGGAGCCCCCTAGGGGGCGGCGGTTGGGGCTAGTATAGGAACGGGATTTCGGGAGTGTCAACAAAGAGGATGCGGGTTGCCCGCTCCATCCCGGAAAGGGAGAGGGTTTTCCGCGGGAACATGGGGCCAGCGGCGGGAAGCGAAACCGGGTCCCGGCACAAACTTTACCATCCGCTGGGATATGCCAGCCGGTTGGTGGGTATTGCTTCGGCAACCCGCTACCTATAAAATTGTTGTTCGCCAATGTCCCCGACTGCTGCAACCGGCGGCGGGGATTCATCCCAACATGAAACGGAGGGCGGGTGATTGAATGTACTAGGTAAGCACGTGCTTCTGGAACTCAAGGAATGCAACCCCAGGCTGCTCGACAATGTAGAGCATATACGCCACTCGCTGTGGCGGGCCGCTGAGGACCTGGGCGCCCACGTGGTGGGAGAGTCCTTCCACCAGTTCAGCCCGCAGGGCGTGACCGGAATCCTGTCCATCGCCGAGTCCCACATCTCCATTCACACCTGGCCGGAATACTGCTACGCCGCCGCAGACATATTCACCTGCGGCTCGTCCTTCCAGCCTCGTGACGCCGCTGAGATCCTGATCGAACTGCTGGAGTCCAAGGACCAGGACATCATCGAGGTGGAACGGGGTCTACTGGACAAGGTAGTGGTGGGCTAGGCGGGGACCCGGACGCAATGGACGAAATTACCGGCAAGTGGTACCTGGAAACGGTGTTTCCTGACCTGGCAATCATGCTGCGGGTCCAGGAAGTGCTCTACTCGGGGCGGACGAAGTACCAAGCCATCGAGGTTGTGGAATCCGAGGTCTTCGGACGCAGCCTCGTGCTGGACGGCAAGACCCAGTCCACCGAAAAAGACGAGCACATCTATCATGAATCCCTGGTACATCCAGCCATGCTGATGCACCCCAACCCGCGGACGGTGTTCATCGGCGGTGGTGGCGAGGGCGGCACCCTGCGCGAAGCGCTGGCCCACCGCTCCGTGGAGAGGGTGACCATGCTGGACCTGGATGAGGAGGTGGTGGACTTGTGCCGCCACTATTTACCCCAGCACCACCAGGGAAGCTTCGATGACCCGCGCCTCGAACTGCTGCACCAGGATGCCCGGGCTTACCTTGAGGAGTGCGACCAGACCTTCGACGTGATGATCATGGACCTGGTCGATCCTCTTGAAGGAGGCACCGCCTACCTGCTCTACACCGAGGAGTATTACCGCATTGCCAAGTCCAAGCTGAACCCGGGCGGCGTTCTTGTCACCCAATCGGGTCCCTCGGGACTGCTGGCCCTGGAAGAGTGCTTCACCACCATTCACAACACGCTCAAGGGCGTTTTCAAACACGCCGTGCCCTGGCAGGTCCACGTGCCCGCTTTCCACATCCCTTGGGGATTCAACCTGGCAACCGATGCCCAACTGGAAGCCCCGTCGGATATTGACGCCGCTGCTTCCCAACGCCTGAACAAAGCCCTCCGCTTCTACGACACCGAGACCCACGCCGCCATGTTCAACCTTCCCCGGTACATGCGGGAAAGCATTGCGGAAGAGAACCGAGTCAACCGGGACGACTCCCCGGTCTTCATGGTCTAGGAGCCCCGCGTCTCCCTTCAACCCCGGCGACGGACCGCTCCCCCAATCCCCAGGACCCTTTCGACCGTCAACGCGCCGCTTCGCGCAACTCGGGGAAGTTCTCGATGGGAAGGACTTCGCCCGTATCTTCGAAGTGGTCCACCAGGGCGCGGATTGCGTCCGGGACCGGGCGGGTCTGGAGGGTGCCGGCGTGGAACCCGACGTAAATTGCCTCGATGGCGCTGAGAGGCTGCTCCGTGTCCTCACGGCGAATCTCCACCTCCAGGACCAGGCTGGTGTTGCCGATGCGGGCCACCCGGGTATGCAGTTCCAGGAGGTCATCCACCCGGGCCGGGGATTTGAACTCGAGGGTGGTCTTGACCACGGCGCTGTCGAAGTAGCCGTTCTGGGCGATGCGGTAGATGCTGAAGCCCAGGTTACGGAAATACTCGGCCTGGGCTACTTCCAAGTAACCAAGGTAGGCCCCGTTGAACACAATCCCCTGGGCATCGCATTCCATCCAGCGGACACGAAGGGTGGTGTGGAACCTGAAACCGGGACGGGACACGGGGATTATTCCCCCTGGCCCGGGCGGTCGGCTGCCGGCGGCCCGGGAGAAGTCCAACCCAGCGTCCGCAGGAACCTCCGGTCAGCGCCGGTGAGGGAGGCTTCTTCCAGGAGGTCGGGCCGCCGCCGGAGGGTGAGACGGAGAGACTGCTCCCTGCGCCAACGGTCAATCTCGGCGTGGTTGCCGGAGCGCAGGACATCGGGCACGGTCATGCCGCGATACTCCGCCGGACGGGTGAAGAGGGGGTGCTGCAGCAGGCCGGAGGTGATGGAGTCCTCCAGGACGTTCTCGTGGGAGCCGACCACGCCCTCGATGCAGCGAGCCACGGCGTCGATGATGACCAACGCCGCCGGCTCCCCGCCGCTGAGAACGTAGTCTCCGATGCTGATTTCGCGGGTGATGACTCCCTGGATGACCCGGTGGTCCACCCCGGCGTAGTGCCCGCAAACCAGGACCACCGCCGACGCTTCGGATAGTTCATCCGCAACGGACTGGCTGAAGGGTTCCCCCTGGGGAGAGGTCAACACCACGGGGACCTTCCGACGTTCTTCACCGGGATAACGTTCCAGGATGGACTCCACCGCCTCGAAGATTGGCTCCGGCTTCATCACCATCCCGGAGCCGCCGCCGAACTGGTAGTCGTCGGCGGTGCCGTGGTTGTCGTGAGTGAAGCGGCGGATGTCGGTCAGCTCAACGGAAATCAGGCCCCGCTGGCGGGCGCGCCCAAGGATGCTTTGCTCCAGGGGGCCAGCCAGGGCATCGGGGAACAGGGTGAGGACGTGGAACTGCATCTTGAGTTGGTCACAAGCGGACAGAGATGAGGCAAGGAAGCGACCGGACGCGGCTCCCCGCTAAATTTCCCGGCCGAGGCGAGACCCGGAGGCCGGAATCAGGCAGGGAGGGGCTGTCCGACGGGAAGCTGGTCGAGATAGGCCGAACCGCCCTTCATGACCATCATCAACTTTTCCTGGTCACGCAGGACGCTGATGTTGTCCAGGGGATTTCCGTCCACCACCAAGAGGTCGGCGTACTTGCCGGCGGCAATGGTGCCGGTCTCGCTGCCCAGGCCGCAGCACTCGGCGGCCCAGCCGGTGGCAGCCTGGATGGCCTGCATGGGGGACATGCCCTTTTCCACCAGAAGCTCGATCTCGCGGGCGTTGTCCCCGTGGACGAACCCCCCGGCGTCGGTGCCGGCCACGACCTTGACTCCGGCGGCCAGGGCCTGGTGCATGGTCTCGATGTGGACCTCGCGCAGCGCCCGAGCTCGCACCTGCATGTGGGGCGCGCTGACGGTGGAGTGGAACTCGTAGACCTCGAAGGTGGGCACGAGGAAGATGCCCTTATCGGCCATCATCTTGATGAGGTCCGGGTCATCGGCGAGGTAGCAGCCGTGCTCGATGGATCCCGCACCGGCCTCGACGGCAACCCGGAGGCCGGCGCCGCCGACAGCGTGGCACATGGTGTTGCGTCCCAGGATGCGGGCTTCGTCGATCAGGGCGGCGACCTCGGCGGAGGTGAACTCGACGTCCATGGGGCCGTGGCCGGGGCGGGAGCTGGCCCCGCCGGTGGTGGCGAACTTGATGACGTCGGCGCCGACCCTTACCATCTCGCGAACCTTGGCCCGCACTCCTTCGGGCCCATCGGCGACGCCGGAGGGCATCCGGGGGTCGCCGTGGGAATGACTGTGGCCGGAGCCGCTGCGCCGGTCGGAGAGGCCGCCGGTGGGGGAGATGATGTTGACCGAGTTGACCAGGCGGGGGCCGGGATACAAACCTTCCTCGACAGCCATCTTGAACCCGGCGTCCAGACCTCCCGCGTCGCGGACGCAGGTGTATCCGGCGGCCAGGGTCTCGGCCATGACGTAGGCGGTGCGGAGGTGTCCGAGGGATATGGGATCGTTGAGGTCCCAGCGGCTGGCTAGATCGTAGCCCTTGGATGCCAGGTGGTCGTGGCAGTCAATCAAGCCGGGCATAACGGTCATGCCGGCAACGTCGATGACCTCCACGTCCGGGGGCATTGTCACCGCAGCCCGGGGCCCCGCCTCCACGATGCGTCCCTCGTCGATGAGGACGGCGCTGTCATTGACCACCGGCCCGCCCGAGCCGTCGATCAGGGCTGCTCCAACCAGGGCTTTCATGGGACGCCTCCAGCGTGGGAATTGCCGCCGAGGAATCGCCAGACAGGAGGCGATGCGGCTGTCGTGATGCTAAAAGAGGCCCCATGGGTTGTCAAGGCGAATCCGACACCCATCCGCGGGCATCCCACAGGGGCCGGGGCGGGAATTTTTCTGTTGGTGGGACATTCGGGTTGCTTCGTGCTTAAAAACCCCTGGAACCGCGGGAATTTCGCGTCAATTGGAGCTGTTTCGGGCCATGGACGGGACATCAATTAGGACACTATGAGACGAAGTGAGACAAGGTGAGACATTTTGGGACATTTCCTTGGGACACTCCCTTGAGACGTTCGCTCGAGACGTTCCGAAGGGGGCACCGGAAGGGTTCCGACGGGCCCGGAACCGTCGAACGGCGATCCGGCCAGACCCCGTCCAGACCAAGGAAGGGGGAGCCGCGATTCCGAGACCGGGAGAGGGCAGGAAAGAGGGGAATGGGGGATGATCGCGTCCACTCATTCAACGCTATCGAGTCCCGGGGCTTGTGTCAACGGGCAAATGTCACTGGGCACCGGGGATTACGGGAAGGATGGGGCGCTGGGTGCATGGAGCAACCCTGGGCTGTTTGCCAAGTCCGAATCGGGTCCCGGGACCCGTTAAAGGCGGTCGGCACCCGCACCCGACGGTCACAAACCGGCCGAATCCCGTTGGGATAACCGGTGATGATGTCGAGCCAGCCCTTTATATAATGGGTCCACATAACGGGTCCACGGGGAAGGGGAAGCGCCCTGGTTTGCGGCGACACGATGTTGGCGGCGCAACCGGCCGGGAAGGGGTGATGACGATGGTCAAGTATGCGGTGACATGGCTGCGGAGGTTGGCGGTGGCGGTGGCGGCGCTGCTGATGACCGGCTGTTTCCTGGGCGGTTCCCAGCCCATTGTGTATGTTTCCCAGGAAGATGGGCAGGGCAACCTGTTCCTGCTGAACCCGGAGAACGGCGAGGCGACACAGGTTACAAACCACGGCGTTTCCGATTCCTTCCCGAGGTGGTCTCCCGACGGATCCACGGTGTCGTTCCTGCGGGATGAAGAGCAGGGGTCCAGCGTTTTTTTGTATGAGCGGGAGGACGACACTCCGGGGGCACTGGTGTTGAACGCTGGGGTGGACTATCCGCCGGTTTGGTCGCCGGAGAGCGACGCGCTGGCCTTCGTCTCTCCGAAAAGCGGTTCCTCGGAGATATA
The DNA here is from genome assembly GCA_951812535.1 of uncultured Dehalococcoidia bacterium. Classification (GTDB taxonomy): domain Bacteria; phylum Chloroflexota; class Dehalococcoidia; order Lucifugimonadales; family UBA3495; genus CATOSK01. The sequence continues at coordinate 350,615 of CATOSK010000007.1, forward strand.
CGCCGTCGGCACAGGAAGGGACAGTGATATCCGGGCGGTCCAGCAGGTTACGGTCAATGAGTTGGACGAGAGGTTGGGAGACTGGCATCCCGATGGGGCGTGGCTGGTTTTTTCCGCCAGTGGGTCCGGTAAGGGAAAGGATGCGGAGCCCGGTCTGTGGCTGCGCAACGCCCAGGGGGTGGACCAGATCCGTCTCACCAACAGCCGGGACCGGGACCCCAGGTGGTCGCCCGACGGGGGACGGATAGTATTCGCCCGGGTGAAAAACGGCAACGAGGACATCTACGCCATGGCTCCCAACAAGGGCGGCTCATGGCGTCAGGGGGTCCGGGAGATACCCCTGGCCGTCAGAAACTCGGCGGACCACTCCCCGGTCTGGGCCCCGGACAGCAAGTCCATCGCTTTCGTATCCGACCGGGACGGCAACCCGGAGATTTACGTAATGCGGGCCGACGGCGAAAAACCCCGGCGGCTGACCTTCAACGATGCCGCGGACCATTCCCCGGTCTGGTCCCCCGACGGCAAGCGCATCGCCTTCGTCTCCTTCGTCTACGAGCAGGGGGAGATACTGGTGATGGACGCCGACGGTTCCAACCAACAGCGGCTGACCAACAACGGCGCGGAAGACCACTCGCCGGACTGGTGATTCGGCGGCCAAGTGACCGCGAATAGACCGCTTGGGGGAGCGGTGTTACACTCCCCGGACACTCAGCTTCTCCAGGGAACCGGGTCTGCCCGTGTCCGACGCCAGCCAACACGCCGACGCCAGCCTGCCAGGCACCGCCCCAAACATCGACCCCAGCCGCGTCGCTCCCATGATGCGCCACCTCTGGTCGCCGGTCGCGGCCGTCACGTGCTGCTGGGAAGGGCGGACCAACGCCCAGATAGCCGTCACAGTCAACGCCGCCTCGGTGGTGCCGGACCGCCCGCGGGTGGTGGTCCAGATTTACAAGGTGAACCACAGCTGGGCATTGATCCACCGCAGCGGCGCATTTGCCCTGAACTTTCTCGGTCCCGACCAGCTTGACCTGCTGCGCTCTCTGGGTTTCCAGTCGGGCCGAGACGCGGCCAAACTGGACGGCGTTCCATACCGCCTGGGAGAATCCGGCAGCCCCATCCTGGAAGAGTGCTGGGGATACCTGGACTGCCGGGTGGTCAACGCGATGGACGGCGGGGACATGACCGTCTACCTGGCCGACGTGCTGGCCGGAGACACCACCGGCGAGTCCCAGCCCCTCTGGTGGCCAGACGCCCGCCGCCGCCTCCCGGACGCATGGAACGCGGAATGGGACGAGAAGGCCGCTCGGCAGGTGGAATTTTCCCGCCAGCTGCTGGATAAACTGGGAGCCCCCCGGCAGATTGGCCCCGACAACAGGCAATCCCCAGCCCAGGACCGGACAACGCCATGAACGATACCACTGCCCTCATCGAGAAGATCCACGCCACGCCCCACAAGTCGGTCATAGCGGTGGCGGGGGCAGGCAGCCAGGCGCTGGCGTGGCTGCTGGGCGTGTCCGGGGCATCGAACACGCTGCTGGAAACGCTGGTGCCCTACGGCCGCGGGTCCATGATCGACTTTCTCGGCAGCGAGCCGGAGCAGTACGTTTCCGAGGAAACGGCCCGCGACATGGCCCGGGCGGCATACCGGCGGGCGGTTGCTCTCCGGGAGGACGACTCCCCCGCCGTGGGCCTGGCCTGCACCGCAACCCTGGTGACCAACCGGCCCAAGCGCGGCGACCACCGCTGCTTCATAGCCGCCTGGGACCAATCCCAGGTCTGGCTGTCCGACCTGATCCTGGAGAAAGGGGCCCGGGACCGGCCCGGCGAGGAAGACCTGTGCAGCCGAATGGTCCTGAACCTGCTGGCCCGGGCCAGCGGCATGGAAGATGCTCTCCCCCTGGAACTTACCGCCCGAGAGTCTCCCCGGTACAGCGCCGTTCCCCATCCGTCCCCCATAGCCCAACTGCTTGCGGGAGGAGTCAGCCACGTCGTGGTGCATCCCGACGGGACGATGGCGCCGGAGGAGGGTTTCAGCGGCGTGCTATTCCCCGGCTCCTTTCAGCCTTTGCACCGGGGGCACACCGAACTGGCGGACACCGCCAGCCGCATGACGGGTCAGCCGGTGGCTTACGAAATCTCAGTGTTCAACGTGGATAAGCCGCCCCTGGCGGAGACGGAAATCATGGCCCGCCTGGAGCAGTTCCGGGGGGCCGGCACGGTGGTGCTGACCTCGCAGCCGACGTTCCATGGCAAGTCCCGCCTGTTCCCCGGGGCGTCCTTTGTCATCGGATGGGACACGGCCGTGCGAATCGTCCATCCCCGCTACTACGGCGGAAGCGAGGAGGCGATGCTGGGGGCGCTGGCCGACATGTGGTCGTGGGGCAGCCGCTTCCTGGTCGCCGGGCGGGCGCAGGACGGGACGTTCCACGGCCTTGGCGACGTGCCGATCCCGGCCGGGTTCGCCCCGCTGTTCCGGGAGATTCCCGAATCCGATTTCCGGGTGGACATCTCCTCAACCGAGCTGCGGGGGCAGGCGGGGGGGTGATGTGGGAACAACCCTCCTTAAGGAGTCGGTGACCCTACCCCGTTGCGGTCCTATAATAGATACATTCCCGGTCCCGCAAGGACGGAAACAATGACCAGCAAGCTGACTCGTCAGACCAAGACCGTGGCGGAATCTGGCACCTTCCCGGACTTTCCTCCCAGGGACGACATGCAAAACCCCCTGTACCTTCACCTGCCCGGATACATGACCACCCTGCGCCGCCACTTCGGCTCCCCGGAAACCACCCTTGTCCTCAGCGAGGTGCCCCTGGGAAACAGCCCGCGGCAGCGGCGGGGCATCCTGATTCCCGATCTGACGGTGGCCTTCGACGTGGATGTGGACGCGATCATTGCCCAGTGGGGGTATGCCATCGAGGTACAGGGGAAGCCGCCGGAGTTCGTCCTGGAGGTTGCGTCCACATCCACCGCGCGCAACGACGAGGCCGGAAAACGCGAGGGATACTCGGGCTACGGCGTACCGGAATACTGGCGGTTCGACCCCACCGGCGGACAGCGTTACCGGCAGGGGCTGGCCGGGGACCGGCTGGCCGACGGAGGGTATCAGCCGGTGACCATCAACACCGACGGTTCCCGCTACTGGGGACACAGCGAGGTCCTGGGGCTGATGCTGTGCTGGGAAGATGGACAGCTCCGCTGGTGGGACCCGGCCACCCTCCAGTATCTTGCAACCCACGACGAGGAAGCCGAGGGGAGGGTGGCGGAGCGGGATGCCCGCATCGCCGCGGAGGACGCTCAGATGGCGGCTGAGGCGCGGGTCCGCGAACTGGAGGACGAGTTGGCGCGGCGGCGGTCAGAGGGTGCAGGTTAGGAGCGGCTCTCAAGCCGCCTCCCCTTCGTTGACACTGAAATTTGCCCGGTGATAATATTGGGGCGCTCCGCCCTTGGGGCAGAGACTAAGCTTGGGTTACGAAATTAGCACATGACGCCCTTCCACGGGGTACTTTTACAGACATCGGACCCCAGCATTTTCGCCGCCAACTGGACGGCGGTGGCGTTATCCGCCGTCATTGCCCTGGTAGCAATCGGGGGTATGTTCGCCGCTTCCCGGCTGATGTCATCGCGCAGGCACTCGGAGGTCAAGCTGACCTCCTACGAGTGCGGAGTTCCCGCCACCCCCTTCGCGTGGTCCAACATCAACATCCGGTTCTACATCTTCGCCATCCTTTTCCTGATATTCGACGTTGAGGCTGTGTTCCTCTTCCCGTGGGCAGTCATCTTCCTGGAGCAGCGGGACCTGGGGAACGCCATTCCCTTCTACGCAATGATGCTGTTCCTCGGGGTGCTGTTCTTCGCAATCATCTACGGCTGGAAAAAGGGAGTGCTGGAATGGCAGAAATAACCCTGGGACACGGCAACCAGCCCGCTCCCAGCCTGCTGGACCAAGCCATTGGCGGCAAGGTTCCCGGCGTGATCACCACCTCCAAGGAGCAGCTTTTCGGAATGGCCCGCAAGTCGTCCCTGTGGACGCTGAGTTTCGGGTTGGCCTGCTGCGCCATCGAGATGATTTCCACGTTCATGGCCCACCACGACTTCGACCGTTTCGGGGTGGTGACCTGGCCCTCGCCCCGGCAGTCGGACGTGATGATCGTGGCCGGCACGGTGGTCAAGAAGATGGCCGAACCCATCCGCCTGCTCTATGAGCAGATGCCCGAGCCCAAGTGGGTGATCGCCATGGGCAGCTGCGCCACGAACGGCGGCCCATACTACCGCTCCTATTCGGTGGTGATGGGCGTGGACCACATCATACCGGTGGATGTTTACGTGCCGGGGTGCCCGCCCCGTCCCGAGGCCCTGCTCTACGGCATCCTCAAGCTGCAGGAAAAGATCATGCAGGACGCCAAGAGTGGCGACACAGCACGGTAACGGCGAGCCCTCCGAGGAGGAGGTCCAGCCCGACTTCAGCCGGCTCTCCCCGCACCGCCGCGATATGCTGGCGCTGGCTGAGGAAGTGCTCCAGTCCTTTCATCCCGAGCCGGACGTGATGCACGACCTTCCCCAGCTCAACGTACAGCGGGAAAGCCTGGCGGGACTGTGCGAGACGGCCAAGACCGATCCGCGCCTGGACTTCAAGCTGCTGCTCTGCATGACCTGCGTGGACTATGAGGACCATTGCGAAGTGGTGTATTTCCTCCAGTCCCTGAGCCATGAACAGACCCTGGCGGTCAAGACCGAAGTGGCCTACGACGATCCGGTTATGCCGTCGGTGTCGGGGGTCTGGAAGGCGGCGGACTGGTACGAGCGGGAGGCCCACGACCTGTTCGGCGTCGAATTTGAGGGGCACCCCGACCTGGCCCCGCTGCTGCTATACGACGAGTTCGAGGGCTACCCCGGCCGCAGGGAGTATCCCCTCTACGACTACCAGGAGTTCTAGGATATTGATGGAACCGGGGGCCAGGGGATGGAACGGCTGGTGCTGACCGCCACGGTGGAGTCAACCGGGGACGGTTACCTCGCCCTGCTCGGATCTTTGGAACTACAGGGGGAGGGAGAAACGGCCCGGATGGCCGAGGACGACCTGGTGGACCTGGTCCGCTCGTGGATCGAGTTGCGCCAGGCCGACGAGAGCCTGGGGCAGGCTTTGACGGACGCGGGGTTTCCCGGACTGGAAGACGACACGGAAATCTGCCTGGAGTTCATCAGCTGAGCGGAGCGGGCGAGAAGCATCCCAGGGTACGGCATCCCAGGGTACGGCATTAAACAACGTGGACAGAATCGTTTACCAGATTGAGACAACCCAAGTGGATGGCGCCTACCAGGCGTTCTGCCCGGAACTGATAATTACCGGGTTCGGGGACACCGAGGAGGACGCGAGGATTGCCCTCCGGCGGGAAATTGTGCTTTACCTGGAGGACTGCGAGAAGCTGGGAATCCTGGACGAGGTGTTGATCGAGGCCGGGTTTTACGATAATGACGATGTCTGGATGAGCAGCCTGGTGGAGCCTCCCCGGGAGCCCACCATCAGGTTCTTTGGACGCCCTTTAGAACGAAATGACTGAAATGGCCAGCGAAATACGGCGCGACGCCCAGCCGGTGGAAATGCTCCTGAACATGGGGCCACAGCACCCGTCCACCCACGGCGTTTTCCGCATGGTGCTCTGGATCGACGGGGAGAAGATCGTCGACGTCGAACCCCACATCGGCTACCTGCACCGGGGCTCGGAGAAAATCTGCGAGGGGGAGCAGTACCACCAGATAGTCACCCTGTTCGACCGGCTGGACTACGTCGCCAACTTCAACAACGAGCTGGTCTACTGCCAGGCCGTGGAGAAGCTAATGGGGCTGGAGGTGTCGGAGCGCTCGGAGTACGTCCGGGTGATTCTCTGTGAGCTGAACCGGGTCGCCAGCCACCTGCTCTACGTCGGCACCATCGGCCTGGACGCCGGCGCAATGACTCCGACCATGTTTTCCTTCCGGGGGCGGGAGCGGATCCAGGCATTGTTCGAGGCCGTCTCCGGCGCGCGGATGATGCACAACTACTTCCGCATCGGGGGCTTGAAAGAGGACCTGCCGGACAACTTCGAGACCATGGTGTGGGACCTGCTGCCCCCCCTCTACGAAGACATCGTGGAGAGCGACAACATCCTCACCTTCAACGAGATATTCCTGTCCCGGATGAAGGACGTGGGGGTAATCTCCGCCGAGGAAGCCATCGACTACGGCCTGACCGGCCCCTGCCTGCGGGGCTGCGGCGTGGAGTACGACGTCCGCAAGGCCCAACCTTACTCAGTGTATGACCGCTTTGACTTCGAGGTTCCGGTGGGACTGGACGGGGACTGCTGGGACCGGCACTGGGTAAGGGTGCAGGAAATGTACCAATCCATGCGGATCATCGAGCAGGCCCTGGAGCAGATGCCCGGCGGGCCGGTCATGTCCTCCCTGGGACGCCGACTCATCCGGCCGCCGGAGGGAGAGGTCTACGTACGCGCCGAGAACCCCAGGGGAGAGATCGGCGTCTATCTGGTCAGCAAGGGAGCCGACCGGCCCTACCGCCTCAAGGTGCGCCCTCCGTCCTTCTGCAACCTGTCCGCACTGAAAGCGCTGCTCAGGGAAGCATGGGTGGCCGATTCCGTGGTTATCCTCGGGTCGCTGGACATCGTCCTGGGGGAGGTTGACCGCTGATGGCCCCTCCCATTTTGCTTGCCGTCTCCCTGTTGGACGTGGTCTGGATCATTGTTGCGTTGTTTGCCCTTTTCGGCGGACTGTCGTTAGTGGTCCTGTCCCTGACCTGGCTGGAGCGGAAAGCCCTGGGACGGCTGCAGCTTCGTCTCGGCCCCACCCGCACCGGCCCCATGGGACTGATGCAGCCGATAGCCGACGCCATCAAGCTGCTGATCAAGGAAGACATCCTGCCCACGGAGTCGGACAAGGCCATTTTCTGGGTGGCGCCGGTCATCGTCGTGGTGTCGGCGTTCATGATCTGGGTAACCATTCCCGCTGCCCACAACCTGGTAATCAAGAACCTGGAACTGGGGCTGTTCTATATCACCGCCTTTGCGGTGGTGGGTATCCTGGGACTGGTGCTGGCGGGATGGGGTTCGGCCAACAAGTACGGCGTGCTGGGGGGACTACGCTCCGCGGCTCAGCTAATCAGCTACGAGATTCCCGTGATCCTGGTGGTCGTGGCCGTGGGGATGCTGGCCCAATCCCTGGACCTGCGGGTTATCGTCGAAAACCAGAACCCGATACTTTACGTCCTGGTACTGCCGCTGGGGTTGGTCATCTTCTTCATCGCGGGGTTGGCGGAGGTGGGACGCACTCCCTTCGACATCTACCACGCGGAGTCGGAAGTGGTGGGCGGGCCCTTCGTGGAGTACAGCGGGGCGCACTGGGCGGTCTTCTTCCTGGCCGAATATATCAACACCTTCGCCATCGCCGCCCTGGCGGCCCTGCTCTTCCTGGGGGGATGGCTGGGGCCGGTGCTACCTGGAGTGGTCTGGTTTCTAATCAAGGTGTACGCGCTGGTGATGGTCGTGTTCTGGATACGGGGGACTTTTCCAAGGCTGCGCATCGATCAACTGATGGCTTTCGCCTGGAAGGTCATGGTCCCCCTGGCTTTCTACACCATCGTAATAACCGCCATTTACCTGTTCTACGACTGGCCGGCCTGGAGCCTGACGCTGATGTCGCTGGCGGGGCTGGCGGTGGTGGGATACCTCATCTACCGGAAAATGATGGCGCCGGTCCGCCGCGTAGCCGAAATCAAGGCCCGGCAGGAACAGCAACTGGCGGAAAGGCGCGCGGCTGCATCCGCACGACGCCCGGCCGCCGGTTCGCGTTCCGGCGGTCCGCGTTAAGGAGGGTTGGCCAATGCTGAACAGTGTCAAGGGAATGATGCTCACCTTCGCTTCCGCCGTGAAGGGGATGCGAAAGCCGGTGACGCGCCAATACCCCACCGTGCCGACGCCGGTCCAGGACCGTTTCATGGGATTTCCGGCATTGACGTGGGACGACGCCGTGCCGGAACCCTTCTGCACCGGCTGCATGGTCTGTATCCGCAACTGCCCGACCCAGTGCATGTCGGCCAGCATGATGGACAACCCGCTGCACGAGTCGGGGGACAGCTCGCGGCGGAAGATTATCGACTACTTCGAGATCAACCTGAACCGTTGCATCCTGTGTGGAATTTGCGTAGAGTTGTGCAACTTCGACGCAATCGTGATGAGCCACGAACACGAGATGAGCACCTACCAGCGCAACGGCGACCGGGTCGACCTGCCCGCCCTCCTGGAAATCGGCAAGAAATACCAGGCCGATACCAACTGGATTCCCCCCACGGTCCTGGCCAAGCAGAAGCAGGAAGCCGAAGCGGCCGCCAAGGCCGCGGCCGAGGAAAGGGAAGCCGCCGCGGCGGGAGCCGGTGAGTAAGTTGCCCGCATCGAGCCAACGTCCCCGGCATCCCGGAGCCGCCCCGACAGCGGCTCTTTATTCGGGTGAATCCGTCCTCTTTTCATCGTATGGAACGCGGTAGCTGACCGATGGACTGGCTGTTCATTGCTCTGGGAGGGCTGACGCTGGCGGGAGGACTGGGGGTTGTGTTGACCCGCAACGTGGTCCACGCCGCCCTGTTCCTGCTGCTGTCCCTGACCGCCGTTGCCGGAATCTACCTGCTGCTGTTCACCGAATTCCTGGCGCTGGTGCAGGTGCTGATCTACGGCGGGGCGATCATCATCGTCCTGCTGTTCGCCATCATGTTGACCCGCTCCTCGGACTACCCCCGCGTCTCGGACAATGCACAGTGGCCGCTGGCCGCACTGGCGGCGGTGGCGATGGGAGCGGTTATCATCGTCTCCTTCTGGCAGAGCCCCCGGGTGGAATCGGCGCCCCAGGGACCGGGGTTCGCGGAACTGGCGAACTCGCTGTTCACCCGCTGGGCGATTCCCTTCGAGGTGGCGTCGCTGGTGCTGCTGGTGGCGCTGATCGGGGCCATTATCATCGCCAGAACCGGCTCCCGGGGAGAGGGCTAGTTGACTCCGCTGCTCTACTTCCAACTGCTCAGCGCCGCGCTGTTCGTCATCGGGATGTACGGGGTGCTGGCCCGCCGCAGCGCGGTGCTGATCATCATGTCCATCGAGCTGATGCTGAACGCGGTTAACATCAACCTGATCGCCGTCGCTTCGCACCTGAACGGCATGGGCAAGTTCGCCCACTTCGACGGGCAGATAATCGCCATCTTCGTCATTACCGTGGCCGCAGCGGAGGTGGGGCTGGCGCTGGCCATAGTGCTGCGGATGTACCGCAACCGGGCCACGGTGAACCTGGACGAAATCAACCTGATGAAATGGTAGGCCCGTTGAACCACCTGGACAGCATCCCCGCTTCTTTCCTTTTTCCCCTCAGTTCCCGGTCCGTGACGGAGGCGGCTGCCTAAGATGGAGTGGGCCTGGCTGATACCCGTCTTCAGCTTCGTTGCTGTCCCCCTGATCGTCCTGTTCGGGAAGCATCTTCCGTGGAAGGGATCGCCCCTGGCCATCCTGGCCATCGCGGGGGGATTCGCTCTTTTCTGGGTGGTGCTGTTCTCCTTCATCGGGGCGTCGCCGGACACGGCCGGATGCGCCGAGAGCGGCCACACGGGCTCGCTGACCTGCGAGTACAGCGTCAACTGGTTCGAGGCGGGGCTGACGGGCGACGCCGGAGAAGGGGAGAGAATCAGCCTCAACTGGGGCATCCTCGTGGACCCGCTCACCGTGGTGATGATCGGTCTGATAACCTTCGTCGCGCTGATGGTGCAGGTCTACTCCCTGGGCTATATGCGCGGCGACCCGCGGCTGGACTGGTACTTCGCTTTTCATGCGCTGTTCATCGCGGCCATGCTGACGCTGGCGGTGGCGGACAACTTCCTGCTGCTGTACGTGGCGTGGGAGCTGGTGGGGTTATGCTCCTACCTGTTGATTGGCTTCTGGTTCGAGCGTCCTTCGGCGCGGGAGGCGGCCAAGAAGGCTTTCATAGTCACCCGCATCGGAGACGTGGGACTGCTCATCGGGATATTGCTGCTGTGGCGGGAGGTGGGCAGCTTCAGCATGACCGCCGCCTTCGACGCGGTCCACAGTGGAGCCATCGGACAGGGGACAGCCACCATCGCCGCCCTGCTGCTGTTTGCGGGCGCGGCGGGAAAGTCGGCCCAGTTCCCGCTCCACGTTTGGCTGCCGGACGCAATGGAGGGCCCCACGCCGGTGAGCGCGCTGATCCACGCGGCGACGATGGTGGTGGCGGGCGTGTACCTGGTGGCGCGGGCTTTTCCCATCTTCGAAGCATCCGACTACGCCCTGATGATCGTGGCCATAATCGGGCTGGTGACGGCCCTGGGCTCCTCAACCATTGCCCTGGTCGCCACCGACCTGAAGCGGATACTGGCCTATTCCACCATCAGCCACCTGGGGCTGATGATGCTGGCCCTGGGGGCCTTCGGCTACACCGCCGCCATATTCCACCTGCTGGCGCACGGCTTCTCCAAGGCGCTGCTGTTCCTGGGGGCGGGCAGCGTGATGCACAGCACCGACGAACTGGACATCCGGAAGATGGGCGGGCTGCGGAAGGTGATGCCCCTGACGGCCCTGCTGTTCTCGATAGGGGCGCTGTCGCTGGGAGGCATACCCATCCTGGCCGGGTTCTGGAGCAAGGACGAAATCCTGATAGCGGTGAACAAGAACCTGCCGCCGGTGTTCATCGTGTTCACGCTCCTGACTGCCTTCCTGAGCGCCCTGTACATGGCGCGGGCAATGTTCACGGTGTTCTTCGGGAACCTGAATCCAGAGCACGAGCACGTCCATGACGCCCCACCGACAATGGCGGTAACGATGGCCCTGCTGGCAGTCCTGGCCCTGGTATTCGGGCTGATGACCTTCGACTGGCCCGGGCCGTACAACGGTATCGGCAACTTCGTTTTCTACGACCACGCCGAGGGATTCCACTTCCTGCCGTGGCTGGGAATACTGTCCATCATCCTGGCGGTGGGAGCATTCGTCCTGGCCTGGCTGGTCTACGTCCGCAAGAGCCTTTCCATTGACGGGATGAAGAACCGGATCAGCGCGGCGCTGCGGCTGGCGGAGAACAAGTACCTGGTGGACGAGCTCTACCAGTTCGTCATCGACCAAGCCGTGCTAAGGCTGGCGCGGGCCATCGGATGGACGGACCGGGCCATCGTCAACGACGTGGGAGTCAACGGGCCGGCCAATACCGTGCGCCGCTTCGGAGTTGCCCTGCGCGTCCACGTCACCGGCCACGTCTACTCCTACGCGTTGGGGATGACCCTGGGAGCCATCGCCCTGGCCATCATCGTCTGGATGCAGGCAGCGTAGAGGGAAGGGGCGGTCAAGGGCGGATGACTCAGTTCGACCAGATATCCGTGTTCCTGGTGATTGCCATTCCGTTGGCGGGGGCGATCATCGCCATGTTCCTGCCGAAGGACCGGCAGGAACCGGCCTGGTACTTCGCCATCCTGGTCTCTTTCGCGACCCTGGTATTGTCGGTCGTCATCTTTGCCCGCTACGACTACGGGGCGGGCGGGTATCAGTTCGTCCGAGAGTTCCAGTGGCTGGGGGAGCCGCTGAACATCTCTCTTTACCTGGCGGTGGACGGCATCGCTGCGCCGCTGGTGCTGCTGAATGGAATAGTCCTGTTCGGGGCAGTGCTGATTTCCCAGACCATAACCCGCCGTCCCCGGGACTTCTTCGTGCTGCTGCTGGCGTTGGGGTCGGGCGTGTTCGGCGTGTTCGTGGTGCAGGACCTGTTCTTCCTGTTCTTCTTCTACGAGCTGGCGGTGCTGCCCATGTACCTGCTCATCGGCGTGTGGGGGAGCAGCACGGACTTTGTGACCTTCCTGCGCACCAAGGAATACGGCGCGATGAAGCTGATGATATTCCTGGTGGCGGGAAGCGTCCTCATCTGGATCGGCATCCTGGCGATGTACACCGCCGCCGCCGGAGAGGGTTCCCCCACGTTCTCGATGGTGCGAATGGGAGAACTGGCGGCCGCCGGGGCCTTCAGCGAGAGCTTCCAGAACTGGGTGTTCCCCCTGTTCATGATCGGGTTCGGGGTGCTGGCGGGGTTGTGGCCCTTCCACACCTGGTCTCCCGACGGGCACGTAGCGGCTCCCACCGGGGTCAGTATGCTCCACGCCGGGGTGCTGATGAAGTTGGGGGCCTTCGGCATCATCCGGGTGGGGATGGTCCTGCTGCCCGAGGGGGCGGAGAACTGGATGCCTATCCTGATACTGCTGGGCACGGTGAACGTGGTCTACGGGGCGATATCGGCCATATCCCAGCAGGACCTGAAGTACATCATTGGGTACTCCAGCGTGAGCCATATGGGGTACGTCATCATGGGAATCGCCACGCTGCATCCGGTAGGACTGGCGGGGGCGGTGCTGCAGATGTTCTCCCACGGGATAATGACGGCCCTGATGTTCGCCATGGTGGGTGCGATTTACGAGCGTTCCCACATCCGCGACATCAACGTACTGAACGGGCTGATGAAGCGGATGGGGACGGCCAGCTTCTTCTTCGCCATCGCGGGACTGGCATCCCTGGGCCTGCCGGGCCTGAGCGGGTTCATCGCGGAGTTCATGGTGTTCGTGGGCGCATTCCGCACCTACCTGCCGCTGGCGGTGCTGGCGGTGGCGGGGGCGGCCATCACCGCGGTATACATCCTGCGGCTCCTGGCGCGGACCTTCTTCGGGGAGGCGGACCCGCGGTGGGAGCACCTGACCGACGCCAGCCCGGTGGAGAAGACCGTCGGCGGCGCTTTCGTACTGGTCCTGATTGTTGTGGGCGTGTGGCCGGCCCCGCTGCTGCGGGTAATCAACACCGGCGTTGATTCCGTGCTGCGGGTGTTCTAGGTCTGATGACTTCCCTGACTGCAAACATCCACCTGCTGACGCCGGAGTTCGTCCTGGCCGGCCTGGCGCTGCTGGTGTTCGTCGTGGACCTGTTCCTGCCGGAGGACCGGAAGGACCTGCTGGCGTGGCTGGCGGCGCTGGGGCTGATCGGGGTGGCGGTCCTGTCCCTGTTCATGCTCAACGGGCAGACGGAGACCCTGTACGGCGGGCTGCTGGCGGTGGACGGGTTCTCCCTGTTCTTCAAGATCGTCTTCCTGGCCATCGGTGTGTTCGTCATCCTGAGCTCCATCGACTTCGTGAAGCAGCACCTGGACCACGCCGGAGAGTTCTACGGGCTGATCCTGTTCTCCATCCTGGGGATGAACCTGATGGCCATGTCGAGGGAGCTGCTGACGGCCTACATCTCGCTGGAGTTGCTGAGTTTCAGCCTGTACGTGATGGTGGCCTACGGGCTGGGGAACGCGAAGTCCAACGAGGCGTCGATCAAGTACATTATCGTAGGGGCCTTCTCGTCGGCCATCCTGCTTTACGGCGTCAGCATGGTCTACGGGGCGCTGGGGACGACGCGCTTCCTGGAGATAAGCGAGGCACTTTCCGGGCTGAACGAGGTCAACCCGGCGCTGTGGGTGGGCTGGGCGTTGATCCTGGTGGGGCTGGGATTCAAGCTGTCGGCGGTCCCTTTCCACATGTGGGCACCGGACGCATACGAGGGAGCGCCGCTGCCGGTGACGGCCTACCTGGCCATTGCCTCCAAGACGGCGGCTTTCGCGCTGGTCATCCGGCTGGCGGCGGAAGGGCTGATTCCCGCTACGGAGCGGTGGGCCGACCTGCAATACGTTCTGGCGGGACTGGCGACCGTGACGATGCTGGTGGGCAACCTGGTGGCTTTGGCGCAGAGCAACGTGAAGCGATTGATGGCCTACTCCAGCATCGGCCACGTCGGATACGCCCTGGCGGGCATCGCGGCCCTGTCGTCGGGCTCCCTGCTGGCGGCCAACGGGGTTATCTTCTATCTCGTTGCTTACTCCATCACGAATATGCTGGTGTTCGCGGCGCTGATATCCTTCTTCAACATGACGGGGGAGGAGGAGATCGCCAGCGTGGCGGGGCTGGCGGACCGGCAGCCGCTGCTGGCGGCGTGCATAGCCATGGGACTGTTCTCCCTGGCGGGCCTGCCCATCTTCGTGGGGTTCACCGCCAAGTTCTACCTGTTCACCGCCGTCGCGGACGGAGGATTCCTGTGGCTGGCGGCACTGGCCATTTTCACCAGCCTGATATCCCTGTACTACTACCTGCAGGTAATCCGGCAGATGTACATCCAGCCGGCGCTGGCCGCGGGGGCGCCTCCCGAGCATGACGAACATGGAGATGAAGCCCACGGCGATGGCTCCCACCATAATGAGCCGGAACCATCCGGGCCTCCGCTGGCCCGGCCTTCGCCGGTGCTGCTGGCGGTCCTGGGGGTTGCGCTGGTGGTGGTGATATGGCTGGGGGTGTATCCGGCGCCGGTGCTGGACTGGGCGGAGGTTGCGAGCCAGGCGATCCTGCCCAACGCGCCAGTACCCTGATGCCGGGACATCGCAAGAGGCAGACGGCGGCTCTGATATAATTGGCGTCTGACCCAGCGGTTTTCCGACCCGAGGCAGCATGGAGAGGTAATCAGCCCGATGATAATCTCGGTTATCGGCGGCAGCACGGCCAAGGCGGAGCACGTGGAACTGGCAGAAGAAGTGGGCCGCCTCCTGGCCCGGCGCAATGTGATGGTGGCCTGCGGGGGGAAGACGGGGGTCATGGAAGCCGTCTGCCGGGGAGCCAAGGCCGCGGGGGGACTGACCATCGGGATTCTGCCGGGAAGGACCTCCCGGGAGTCCAACAACTACGTGGACATTCCCATCGTCACCACCATCGGGTATGCGCGGAACGTCATCGTGGTGAACACGGGCGACGCGGTAATCGCGGTGGGCGGGGCTTTCGGGACGCTGTCGGAAATTGCCCACGCGCTGGGGGACGGAATTCCGGTTGTCGGCCTGAGCACGTGGAAGCTGTCCATCAAAGGGGACGGCGACCCGATTGTGGACGGGGTAATCGAGGCTGACACTCCCGAAGACGCGGTGGACAAGGCCATCGAGGCAGCCCTGGCCCGCCTGCGCAGCGAAGGGGAATCCGCCGAAGCCGCCGCCGGAGCACAGTATGACCGCTAGGCCCGTGACCATCGCCGCCGTGACGGGAAGGGAGGCCCTGGACTCGCGGGGCAACCCCACCGTGGAGGCGGAGGTGGCGCTGTCCAACGGAGTGCGGGCCCACGCTCTGGTCCCCTCAGGGGCCAGCACGGGCACCCACGAGGCGCTGGAACTCAGGGACAAAGACGCATCCCGGTTCGGTGGGGCGGGTGTGAGGCAGGCCGTGGGCAACGTCAACACCGTTATCGGTCCGCACCTGACGGGAGCGGACCCGTCGAGCCAGGAGGACATCGACCGGCGGCTCATCGAACTGGACGGGGAGGCTGACAAGAGCCGGCTGGGGGCCAATGCCATCCTGGCCGTTTCCATGGCCGTGGCCCGGGCCGCAGCGGCGGGATGCGGTGACGCGCCCCGGGAGCTGTGGCAACACCTGTCCCAGGGCGGGCCGGTCAGCCTGCCCGCGCCGATGTTCAACATCCTGAACGGGGGGCGGCACGCCTCGGACTCGGCGGACATTCAGGAGTTCATGGTTATCCCCGCCGGAGTGCCGACCTTCTCGGACGCGCTGCGGGCCGGAGCGGAAATCTACCAGTCCCTGAAGAACATCCTGCGGGGACAGGGCCACAACCTGAACGTGGGCGACGAGGGCGGGTTCGCTCCTTCGCTTCCTTCCAACCGGGCCGCGATAGACACCGTGCTGGAAGCGGTGGAAGCGGCCGGGTATTCACCGGGGGAGCAGGTGTTCGTGGCGCTGGACGTTGCGGCGTCGGAGCTGTTTGACCGGGACACGGGTTCCTACGTGCTGGAACGGGAGGGGGCCACGCTGACTTCGACGGAGCTGGTGGACCTGTACGGCGAGTGGTGCGGGCGGTATCCCATCATCAGCATCGAGGACGGACTGGATGAGGACGACTGGGAGGGCTGGGCGCTGCTGAACCAGCGGATCGGGGAGTCGGTGCAGCTGGTGGGGGACGACCTGTTCGTGACCAACATCGAACGCATCCAGCGGGGCGTGGACGGCAAGAACGCCAACGCGGTGCTGCTGAAGCCCAACCAGATCGGGTCGCTGTCCGAGACGAAACAAGCCCTGGAGATGACCCGCCGGGCGGGTTGGGGCGCGGTGATGAGCCACCGTTCCGGCGAGACGGAGGACACCACCATCGCGGACCTGTCCGTGGCGTGGAACGTGGGCCAGATCAAGGCGGGGGCGCCAGCGCGGTCGGAAAGGGTTGCCAAGTACAACCGCCTGCTTAGAATAGAGGAGGCCCTGGGGGAGAACGCCGTCTATTCGGGCATGGGGGCCTATGAATACCTCAAGCTCTAACCTGTGGCTGGCGTGGCGCATCGGCCGATACCTGTTCCTGCGGCTGTTCAGGAACACGGCCCGGTTCGGAATCTGGCTGGCTGTCCGGAGCGTACAGTTCGTCGTAGGCTGCCTGGGGTTGATCGCTTCCCCGGCGGTGTCGGGGCGCTCCCAGGACGAGTTCAAGGACCTGGTGCAGCCCGACGCTCCCGGCGGGCCGACTGCCAGCGGAGGGACCGACGGGTTCTGGCGGATGTACATGCAGGCCTATTCTCCCCGGCTGTGGCGGATGCGGAAACTGCTGCCCCGGTCCGCTGGCAAGACCTTTGAGGAAGACAAGGGCGGCGACACCCAAGGACTGCGGTGAGTGCCCCGGGGCGCCACTGGGGAATTGGCGAGATGGCGCCGGACTTGTGCCCAGCCCCGGGAATTGCGGTGTTGTCAAAGGCACCTGGCGTAGTTGGCGCGGGTGACGAGGATGTTCTGTAGACGGTGCGGAGCCGCTGTTGTCCAGGGTCAACAGTACTGTTCGTGCGGGCAGTTTCAGCCGGCCGGGGCGGCAAGCCAGCCGTCCAACCCTACGCCGTCCAACGCGGACATGCCCCAGGAGTTCTATACCCGGATCGAGAGCGAGGTTACGAGAACCGGGAAGGACAACTTCCGCAAAGGTTTGGCGATTGGCCTGGGATTCCTGCTGGCGTTCCTGATCCTGGAAGCGGCAATAGATTCCCTGGTGCTGGCGCAAAACCTGCTGATAGGCATTGGGCTCCTGGTGATGGTGGGGTTGATAGTGGTCAACCTGCTCTTTCTTGGAAAACGCTGGTTCCTATAGCCAGGGTTGTCCCTGGAAACTATCTCGAAACGCCCAGTCCAGAGGTGTAAGCGGAGGGCGATGGGGACGACGGGGGCCTGGATTCCCGCCTCCGCGGGAATGACGGGAGGAGGCCCGGGAATAATGGGAGGAGGCGCGGGAATGACCGGTTGCGCTCATCCGGCAAACAAACTTAGGGAGAAGTAACAATGACGACTCGGATCGGAATCAACGGATTTGGCCGCATCGGCCGCCTGGTGACGAGGGCCACCCTGGACCGGCACCCGGACAGCCTGGAAGTGGCGGCGGTGAACGACCTGACCGACGCCCAGACCAACGCCCACCTGTTCAAGTACGACACCAACTTCGGCGTTTATCCCGGAGAGGTGGCTGCCGACGGCGGCGACCTGATTATTGACGGCCGGGGCATCCGGGTATTCCAGGAGCGGGACCCGGCCCAGATTCCATGGTCGGAGATGGGGGTGGACATCGTGGTGGAGTCCACCGGAATCTTCACCGACGGCGAGCAGGCGGGAGGGCACCTGAAGGGGGGCGCCAGCAAGGTCGTCATCTCCGCCCCGGCGAGCAACGTGGACCTGACCATGGTCATGGGGGTCAACGACGACAACTACGACCCGGAGGCGCACACGATTGTCTCCAACGCATCCTGCACCACCAACTGCTTCGCCCCAATGGTGAAGGTGCTGCACGAGGCCTTCGGGATCGAACACGGCCTGATGTCCACGATTCACTCCTACACCAACGACCAGGCCATCCTGGACCAGCGGCACTCGGACCTGCGCCGGGCGCGGGCCGCCGCCCAGAACATCATCCCGACCAGCACCGGGGCCGCCCGGGCGGTGGGGCTGGTCCTGCCCGAGCTGAACGGGCGGCTGCACGGCATCGCCTTCCGGGTCCCCACCTCCACCGGATCGGTGACGGACTTCGTGGCCGACCTGGGGCGGGGCGTGACGGCCGAAGAGGTCAACGAGGCCTTCAGGGTGGCTGCCGAGGGCGCGCTGAAGGGTATCCTGGAGTACACGGAGGACCCAATAGTCAGCTCGGACGTGCGGGGCAACCCGCACAGCTGCGTCTTCGACGCCCTGTCCACCATGGTGATGCAGGACCGGATGGTCAAAATCATGGGGTGGTACGACAACGAGTGGGGATACTCCTGCCGCACCGTGGACCTGTGCAACTTCATAGCCGATAAAGGCCTCTAAGCTCGGTTCCCGGCCCACCGGCACCGAACACGGGAGGAAGCGCCACCCCGATGCGGGGGCGGGCTTCCTCCCTTTCGTGACTTGGCCCCCGGATTAAGCCCAGCGTAATGTCAACCGCTCCTGCCATATCCCGGTTTTTCCAAAAGTTCCGGCCCACCGCCGCAGGGCTGGCGCTGCTGGCAATCCTGGCTGCGGCGGCGGTGCTGAGATTCCATGGCATCGACTGGGACGCGGGGCACGGGTTCCACCCGGATGAGCGGTCCTTCTACCTGCGGGCGGGCTGCATGTACGACCTGCTCACCGAGTCGCCCGGATACGCAGCCTGCGTGGCGGACCATCCAGAGACCGAGACGGGGTTTCCAAGCATATCAGTGCTGCTGGACGCGGACCGCAGTCCGCTCAATCCCCACTGGTTTCCGCTGGGCAGCAGCCTGATCTATGTCCTGACGGCGATCCGGCTGGCGGTGGAACCATTCACCGACATTGGCTCCCTGGACCTGCGGTTTGCGGGCCGAACCCTGTCCGCGCTGGCCGACCTGGGCAGCGTTTTCCTGGTGTACGTGCTGGGACGCCGGATGTTCGGCTGGCAGGCGGGGCTGCTGGCCGCCGGGCTGGCGGCAGTGGCGGTGATACACGTCCAGAACAGCCACTTCTACCGGCCGGAGACGTTCTCGGTCTGCTTCGTCCTGCTGAGCTTCTGGGGGATGCTGCAGGTGATGGAGCGACGGCGCCTGCGGGACTCCCTCCTGCTGGGGGCGCTGGTGGGACTTAGCATGGCGCCCAAGGTGAGCGTCCTGCCGCTGCTGGCCCCCCTGGCGGTCGCGTATGGATACTGGCTGCTGGACTCCTGCGGGGGACGGTGGCGGGAGGTCCACCTGTCCCTGCTGCTGCGGCTGGCCGGACACGGTGCGCTGGCCGGGCTGTGCGCGCTGGCAGTGTTCTTCATTCTCACGCCCTACGCGCTGCTGGACTTCCGGGCGTTCCTGGGAGACCTGGCGGCGCAGGCGAACATGGCCAACCACGCCGGGCTGTGGCCTTTCACCATCCAGTACGTGGATACGACGCCCTTCCTGTACCAGCTACGGCAGTCGGTGGTCTGGGGCATGGGGATTCCGCTGGGGATAGTGGCGTGGTTGAGCATCCCGTTCACCATGTTCATGGCATGGCGTTATCCCGCGACCCGCCGCTGGGACCTGCTGCTGCTGGCGTGGGTGGTCCCCCAGTTCCTTTTCCTGGAGTCCTTCGAGGTACGCTTCCTCCGCTATGTTTTCCCGCTGGCCCCGGTGCTGCTCCTGCTGGCGGGCCGGATGATGTGGTGGCTGGTGGAGCGGGGACGGGACATCTCCGGCGGCGCAGGAATTGCTGACGCCGCTCCCCGGGAAGCCCGGTTAATTGAACGACTGAAGGGCGCCGCCTTCCCCGCTGCCGTTGCCCTCCTGGCGGCTGTGGTCCTGTCCGCGGTGTTCTATTCCCTGGCTTTCCAGAACGTATACCGGCAGGAACATCCGGCGGTGCGGGCGGGGAAATGGTTTGCCGAGAACACACCCCCGGGATCCAGGGTCGTCAGCGACAACCACTGGGACGAGTTCATCCCGGGGCTGTACCGCTCGTCGGTGTGGCAGTTTCCGGCCTATGAGCCGGACACCGCCGAAAAGATGGTGACACTGTCCAAAAAGCTGGCCGAGGCGGACTACCTGGTCTTCTACAGCCAGCGGCCCTACGCCAGCGTAATGCGGGACCCGGAGCGGTTCCCATTCACCACCGAGTATTACCGGCAGCTTTTCGGGGGAGACTTGGGGTTCCAGCTGGAACGCTCCTTCACCACCTATCCAAGCTTCCTGGGGGTGGAGTTGCGGGACTCGGGGTTTGGCTGGTCGGGGCTTCCGGTCCCGGAGGGGCTGCCGGTCCGCTCCGGGTGGCTGTCCCTGCCGCTGGGATACGCCGACGACAACGTGGTGGGGTACGACCATCCACTGACGCTGGTGTTCCGCAACGATGGGCGGCACACGGAGGCGGAGTTGTTGCCACGGTTGCTGGCGGGGGCCGGGAAGGCCGGGGTTCCGGCGGGCGACGGCCTGAAGTTTGCTGAAGGGGACTGGCGGCAGCAGCGGGACGGAGGAACGTGGTCGAAGCTGTTTGACCGGGACGGTTGGGCGAACCGGATGCCGGTACTGGCATGGCTGCTGGCGACGGAGGGTATCTTCCTGCTGACGCTGCCCCTGGCCATGTTCATTTTCAGATCATTGCCTGACCGGGGGGTGGTGCTGGCCCGGATCCTGGGACTCCTGGCGGTGGCTTATTTCACCTGGCTGGTGGTGTCCTTGGGCTGGCTGGAATTTTCCCGCACCGCCATCGCCGCTGGGCTGATGGCGGTCGCCGGGCTGTCCCTGCTGGCGCTGGCAGGGGGTTGGCGGGATATGTGGGCGTTCCTGCGGGAGCGGTGGCGGCTGTTGGCCGGGACGGAGGTATTGTTCCTGTTGGCGTTTTTCGCCTTCCTGTGGGTGCGAGCCGAGAACCCGGACCTGTGGCATCCATACCGGGGCGGCGAGAAGCCGATGGAGCTGGCCTACCTGACGGCGGTCATCAAGTCCAGCATCCTGCCTCCCTATGATCCCTGGTTCGCCGGGGGATACCTGAACTACTACTACTGGGGGTACTTCATCCTGGCCGTTCCGATCCGGCTGGTGGGGGTCGTGCCGGCCACCGCCTTCAACCTGGCGGTGCCGCTGCTGTTCGCGCTGACCTTCACCGGGGCATGGTCTATCGGATACAACCTGGCGGCGGCGTTTCGGGACAAGGGATGCGACCGGGGTCTGGATTCCCGCCTGCGCGGGAATGACGGGGGGCCGTTGCCAAAGAGGTGGCTTTCCTGGTTGAAACTGCTGCGGGTCATCAGAAGCCCCGTGTCCGCAGGGTTGCTGACCGCCCTGTTCCTGGTGGGGATGGGGAACCTGGACGGCGGGATACAGGTGGTGCAGAACACGTGGGGTTGGTTACAGGGCGAGGGATTCGCTGGCTTCGACTACTGGCGGAGCAGCCGGATGATCCCGTCGCTGGACGCGATGGAGCCGTCGCCGCTGGCCTTCTGGGTCCCTGAGCCGGACGGGTGGGTCGAGAACACGCCCCACATCACCGAGTTCCCTTTCTTCACCTTCCTCTTCGCCGACCTGCACGCCCACATGATCGTCATTCCGTTCACCCTTCTCGTCATAGGACTCCTCACGGCGATTTTCCTGGGACGTTCCAACCGGGGCCCGGTCTTGACAGCCTGCGCTGCCGCCGTGACGGGAGTGGCGCTGGGCGCCCTCTTTGCCATCAACAGCTGGGACTACCCGGCTTATGCGCTGCTGACGGTGGGCATCTTCGGGTTGTCCTCGCCCCTTTTGTGGAGGAGCAACCCGCGCCGGGCCGGAATGATGCTGGCCGGAGGAGCGGCTGCGCTCATCCTGAGCTACCTGGCCTTCATCCCCTTCCACCAGTCCTACGAGACCTTTGGGGCGGGGGCGGATGTTTCCAAGTGGGCCACCCCCATCAAGGACTACCTGACAATCCACGGGCTGTTCGTTCTTATTGCGGTCGCATACCTGGCTGTACAGCTCCGGCAACCAGCCCTGGCGGCGTGGCGGGTCTTAATCCAGCCGGACCGGCATGGGGCCGCCTCCGGCTGGGACCCATCCCTGCTGCGGGTTGGACTGGCCGCGGCACTGCTGGCAACCGGAGGGCTGGCCGTCTACCTGGCGGCGGCCGGGTTCCCGACGGCGGCGGCCCTGACCCTGCTGCTGGCCCTCACCGGTGCTGCAGGGCTGGCGGCCTGGCTGTCCGGTGACAGCTCGCGCCGAACCACGCTGGTGCCGCTGGTTTTCCTGGCGCTGGCCCTGGGCATCAGCCTCGGCGTGGACTTCGTCCGCCTCGGAGGGGACATTGGCCGGATGAACACCCTATTCAAACTTTACCTGGAGGTATGGGTATTATTCGCCCTGGCGTCCGGGTTCATGGCCTGGCGCCTGGCGTCCTTCCCAAGCCGCAGAGCGTACATCCCCGGGGTTGCGCTGGCGGTATTGGCGACCGGGCTGTTGGCGGCGGCATCCGCCTACCCGGTCCTGGGCACACAGGCCCGTCTGGCGGACCGGTGGAGCGTTTCGGGATGGACGCTGGACGGGACCGCATACATGCGCAACGCGGCGCATTTCGAGCAGGAAAGGAGATTGCTGTTGGCCGATGACCTGGAGGGCATCCACTGGCTGCAGGAAAACGTCGTGGGTTCGCCGGTGGTCCTGGAAGCCCACACTCCGCAGTACCGCTGGGGGTCCCGCATCGCCAAGTACACCGGACTGCCCACCGTCCTCGGGTGGCCGTGGCACCAAGTCCAGCAGCGCGGCCCCTACGCCTCCGAAGTCAGGCAGCGGGAACGGGATATAGCGACGATGTACGAAACAACGAGCCTTCAGGAAGCCGACAAACTCTTCAGCAAGTACGAAGTGGAGTATGTGATCGTTGGGGACCTGGAACGGGCCTACTATCCGGCGGAAGGGCTGGGCAAGTTCCGGGAGCTGGCCCAACGGGGGAAAGCCGAGGTGGCGTTCTCCGGGCGGACGATGCAGGTTTTACGTTTATCCCGTTGATGATTGTGTTGAATGCGGAACGCTTATCTGTCATCATTGAAGGAGTTTATGGATACTGTCGAAACGGTAGCATTGGTCAGGGACATCGTCCTCATAGTGGTGTTCCTGGTCGCCCTGGTAGTCCTGGTAATCGTCGGGTACATGCTCCTGAGGCTGTACCCTTCAGTCAAGCGAACCACGTTTTACCTGGAGGAGAGCGCCGGCAGGATACATGGCGTTATCACTCAACCCCTGAGCATTTTCGGAGCGGTGGTGGAACTGATAAACCGGGGCCTGGGAATGGTCAGCCAAATCAGGAATCGTGAAAAGAGGGATGAAGATGACGAAGAATGAGAAATTTCTGGCCGGTCTGATCGCCGGGGTAGTGGCCGGCGGCGTGGTGGCCGTGCTGCTGGCGCCCAAACCCGGCAAGGACACCAGGAGGGTTGTGGGGGGCCGCACCAGTGCAGCCGCGCGTCGGGCCGCCCACTACATCGGCACCGTCAAGAACCGCGTCAGGAAGAACCGCAGCGACGTTCCGGCCACGAGCCAATCGGAAAACGTCGCCTCTCAGAACCCAACCACCGAGAATTACGCCGAGCAACTTGGATGACGGCCGGCTGTCCCGGCCCCACCCGTTCCAGCCCGTCCAGGAAACCAGGAGCCGCCCTTCGTGGGCGGCTCCTTTCTTGACGGGTTGCGGGTCTTGTCGGCTCATGGAACCGGTCGAGCCCAGGGCCCAGCTCCGGGAGGCGCTCCTAACCGGCCTGCCAGCGCGGGTAGGACCCGAGGACCTTGAGCATATTGGAGGTGCCGGCCAACGCCGCCAGTGCTTCCTTCACCCGGGAGTCTTCCCGGTGGCCGATGCAGTCGATGAGGAAGATATACTGGCCCAGGGCCTCCTTGTTGGGGCGGGACTCGATCTTGGCGAGGTTGATGTGCCGCTGGGCGAACTCGCCCAACGCTCCGTATAGGGAGCCTGGGGCATCCTCTTTGAATGAAAAGCAAATAGAGGTCTTGTCGTTGCCGGTCATGGGGTGGTCGACTTTATCCAGCACGGCGAACCGGGTGACGTTGTTGGGATTGTCCTGGATATTCTGCCCGATGATGACCACGTCGTGGAGGTCGGCAGCGCGTTTCGGGGAGATGGCCGCCGCCGGAACGGGGCTTTCCTGCATGTCGGTGACCGCGGCCGCCGTGCTCAAGGAGGCTTCCTGGGTTGCCTGGGGGAAACAGCGCTCCAGGAACTCCCGGCACTGGGCCAAGGCCTGGGGATGGGAGTATATGACCTCGACGTCGGGCGCCCTCGTTCCGGGGCGGGCGAGAAGGTAGTGCTCAATCGGCAGGACGATTTCGTTGTAAATGGAGAGCCCGGACTGGCGGATGAGTAGATCGAGGGTGAAAGTTACGGAGCCTTCGAGACTGTTTTCAATCGGCACGACCCCCTGATCGGTGACCCCGGAAGACACGGCCAGCCCGACGGCGCCGATGGTGGGGAAGGGCTGGAGGTCCGCCGAGCTGTCGTACTGCAAGGCCGCTTCTTCGGTGTAGGTGCCCACCGGTCCCAGGAAGGCTATGCGCCGCATTTCGGTTATGCTCCTGTCAAAATGTCGTAGAGGGCAGGGATCTCGTCAATACTGACGACGGCGATGACTTGATCGTGGGCCTCGAGGACCATCTCCTCGTGGGGGAGCTCGGGCCCGGTCGCCTTGATGACGAGGTTAATCAGGCTTCCCCGGGGGAGTTCCAGGCCGGCCAGGGATTGTCCCGCGGCCACGGCGTCTTCGGGGACCGTGATGCAGACTAGCTGCACCTGGTCCAGCCTGGTCTGCATCAGGTGCATGAGGGGCTGGCCCGGAAAACGCTCTTCCAAGGCGTAGACCAGCATGTGGTTGGCGTTGACCGCGACGTCGATTCCCAGGACCCGGAACAGGGAGTCGTTTTTCGGGTCGCGGATCACCGACATGGTGCGGCCCACTTTGAAGAGGTGCTTGGCGACCTGGCAGGCGACCAGGTTGGTCTCGTCAAGATCGGCGGCGCTGACGAAGACCTGGGCCCGGGAGGTCCCCGCCGTCTCGAGGTCTTTCCGGGAGGTGCCGCTGCCGGTGACGACCTCTATTCCCAGCTCCGCCCGCAGCAACTCGGCCTTGTGGGGGTTTGGGTCGACCACGGTAACCTCGTGTCCCGCCGTGAGCAGGGCCTTGGTGAGGTGATACCCGACGGACCCGCAACCTGATATTACAACGTACACGGCGGGATTCCTACTGATCCACAGCTGCCGTGAGATCCGAGAGGAGGTCAAGGTCGGAGAGGCCGAGGGTATGAATGCCCAGGCCGGCATACATCTGCCGGAGGTCTGGATCGTCGATGCGGCAAATGACGCTGGGCACGTTGAACAGATGGCTGGCCGCCTGGCTGACCAGCACATTGGCGAGGTCGTCGCCGGATAACGCCACGAACAGTTCGGCAAGGGCCACTTCGGCTTCCTGCAGGTAGTCCTGCATCGCCGCATCCACCACCAGGACGGTCGAGGTGTTTTTAGTGCCGGAAAAATGCTTGAGGGCGTCGAGGTCGTCTCCTACGACGGTGACCAGATAGTCCCTGGCGACCAGGTGATGGACCAGGGAAGAAGTGAGGGGCCCGCAACCGTAGATAATGGCATCCATGACCGCGTGCGCCTATGACAAGACCGCGTTGGGCACGGGCTCGCGATAGCAGACGACCTCGCAGGGTGCGTTGCCCAGTACGAAAGAGGCGGTGGAGTTCACGGCCGGCAGTCCGACACCCTTCTGGTGCGGAATTCCGAGGACGATGAGGTCCATCCTCCGGTCAAGGGCTTCCTGGACGATGGCGGGGCCGGCATGCCTGGCCTGCAATAGCTGGGCCCGGATGTGGCACCTATGCCCAGCTGCCAGGTGTTCGATTCGTGCCAGGACACTCTCGCCCTGGTGGTCCTGCATCACGAATTCGGTGGTCATGTCGAATTCCAGGGGCAGCTCGGTGATGTAGATGGCGTGAAGCTCGGCCTGGACTCGCTGCAACAGTCCGCATACCCACAGAAAGCCCGCTTCGCTGGCCGGGCTTCCGTTCACCGGGACCAGTATTCGCTTCCCGTTCAAAGACATTCCGAGGCCGTTACGAGAATTCCGGGTTGCCAGGCCGGTTCAGAGGTTGTTGGAAACTCCGCAAAGACGCTCCGGGCAACCCGCGGGATAACATTCCAGGCCGAAGCGGCCTTACGCGGTCCTGGACTTGCAGCCGAGGCAGCGCCAGCCGTCCACCGGTTTCCAGGGGCTACCGCCCATTCCGTTCTGCTGCTGCGGCCGCGGCCAAACCGGACTCGCTATCGGCGCCGTAAATTCGGGCCACGTTGTCGTTGCGGCCTGCGATCAACAGCAGGTCGCCCGGCCGGATTTCCTCATCCTTGGAAGGGTTCACGATGTAGCTCCGGCCCCGGCGGATGGCCAGAACGACGACGCCATACTGTCCCTGGGGACCGGCCAAGCCGACCTCCTCGATGGTCTTGCGCAGCATGAATTCAAGAGGATGAATCTTGACGATGCCGGAGCCGGGGGCGATTTCCATAAAGTCGACGACGCCGGCGTTGAAATCGACGTGGGCCACCCGCCGGGCGCTCTCCATCTCCGGATAAACGATCTTGTCAGCGCCGATCCGTTCCAGCGTCGTACCGTGAAGCTCGTTAGCAGCCCGGGCTACGATGAAGGGTATATCCAGGCTCTTGAGGATTACGGTGACCAGGATGCTGCTCTGGATGTTGTCGTTGCCCAGGGCGACGATGGCCACGTCGAAATCGGCGACGCCCAACTCCCGCAGCACCGACTCGTTGGTGGCATCGGCCCTGACCGCGTAGGTCACGGAACCCAGCATGTCCTGTATGGTGCTCTCGTTGGCGTCGACGGCCAAGACATCGTGGCCCGCCTGATAGAGTTCCCGGGCCACGGTGGAACCGAACCGTCCCAAGCCGATTACACAGACCTGCTTATTCATCGCCGGTCCTCGATGGACCCCGCCGGATTTCCCTAGATTGAGTTCAGCCTATTGTAACCCTTTCCTGGGCAAAACGGTACACGCTGTGCTCCCGGGGAGCCAGGGCCAGGGCCAGGGTGAGCGGGCCTAGCCTTCCGATGAACATGGCGAGCATGAAGATGATTTTCCCGGGGAGGCTGAGGTCGGGGACTATGCCCGTGGATGAGCCGTTGGTGCTGAAGGCGGATACCGTATCGAACAGCAGGTCCACGAAGGGTATGTCCGGCTCGATCAACGTAAGGACGGGCATAACCAGCAGCAGGAACACCACTCCCAGGACTCCGACGGTCAAGGCCCGCAGGACTTGGGCCTGGGGAATTTCCCTTCCGAAAGCCTCGGCCTGGGCCCTTCCCCGCACGGAGGAAATCACGGCGGCGGCAATGACCGCGATGGTGTTCACCTTGATCCCCCCGGCCACTGAACCGGAGGCCCCGCCGATGAACATGAGGACGGGATAGGTCAGCTTGGTGAAGTCCTCGGCGAGTCCGAAGTCGATGGCGGTGAATCCGGCGGTCCGGCCGCTGATGGAGTGGAAGACGGAGCTGACGGCCTGCTCCGTCACAGTCAACCCGGCGTGGGTTGCCGGATTGAGATACTCGGCCAGGAACAACGCCACCGCTCCGACTCCCCACAGCACGAGGCTGGCCACCAGCACCAGCTTGGTGTCCAGGCTGAGCCTGGAAAAACGGCGGTTGCGGTACAGATCAACCAGGGAGGTCCACCCGACGGCGCCCAGGATGATCAGCACGCCCATGGCCACCAGCAGGACGTCCCAGGTGAGCACCCGCCCGATGCCGCTCCCCGGGGTAGCCTCGGGAAGGATGGAGAAACCCGCGTTGTTGAACGACGACACCGACAGGAACATTGACTGCCAGAGGGATTCGGCCAGCCCCATGCCGTCCAGACCGTTGATGCGGAAGAAGATGACCACCGCCCCCACGCAGTAGATCAGGATGACCACCAGGACGATGGTGCGGGTGATCCGGCGGAGTCCTTCCATGCGGTCGATGCCCATGGTCTCGCGCATTACCAGGCGTTCCGACAGGGAGGAGCGGTGGCCCAGCAGGGCCAGGATGAAGGTGGCGAGGGCCATGAAAGTGAGGCCACCGATGAGCATGAGGGCGAAGATGACGGCCTGCCCGAAGTGGCTCCAGTAGGTTGAGCTGTTGACGACGGTGTGGCCGGTGACGGTCACGGCGGAAGTGGCGGTGAAGAAGGCGAGGTCCGGCGGCGTGGCCCTTCCATCGGAACTGGCTATGGGCAGCGACAGGAGCAGACCGCCGGCCACGATCAGTCCGGCCAGGCCCAGGAAGAGAATGTAGGGAGTGGTGAGGATGCGAGTGGGGCGCCGTTGCGGAACGGGGGGTTCCACCACGGGCCGCAGCTGCTGGGCCCGGGGCTGCCGGACGACGGCGCTCCTGCGGGGTCGCGGGGAATTAAAGGCCACGGGTCACCAGGTGATTCAGCGGAGACGAGGGACGCCCGGCGGGTGCAGTCCTGCGCCGGGAACCGGGTCTGGCGGCTGGGTACACCGTCTTCCTCCGTCCGGTTTTCGGGCGCCGCGCCAGAGCACGGCCCGGCCCGGATTCTAGTTTCTTTGCGGGCAGCGGTCAACGCGGGGACTGCCTATTCGCCGGGGCGGGATGCCGTGGGCTCCGGTCCTGACCGCTTGCATCGAAAAAGGAGCCCTGCTCCGGCGTATGCTAATATTGAACGGATTAAGAAACGATCTTAAAGGGCACTCTCCAAGGGTACTCTCAAAGGCACTCTCAAAGGGCACTGCAACAGGGTCCAGCGGCAGAGGGTTATGAGCTGCCGGGGGTCTGAATTCCCGCCCCCGCCTACGCGAAGGCAGGCTTTGCGGGGGAATGGCGGGATGGGGCAACCGGTCGTGAGATAGTTTCCAAGCAGGCTAGAGGTGAACCAACATGACTACGGGTCACAGGCAAGTGGAGTTGCGCTACGATCCGGTGGCTATCGACCGGAAATGGCAGGAGCGGTGGGCCGCTGATTCCCTGTACACGGTGAAGGACGACGACGAGCGTCCCAAGTGGTACGAGCTGACGATGTATCCCTATCCGTCGGGGGACCTGCACATCGGGCACTGGTACGCCATGTCGCCGTCGGACTGCCACGCCCGGTTCCGGCGGATGCAGGGGTACAACGTGCTGCATCCCATCGGGTTCGACGCCTTTGGCCTTCCGGCCGAAAATGCGGCCATCAGCCGGGGGATTCATCCCCACACATGGACGATGAGCAACATCGAGAACATGCGCCGGCAACTCCGCTCCATCGGGGCGGTGTACGACTGGGACCGGGAAGTGGTCTGCTGCCTGCCGGAGTATTACCGCTGGAACCAGTGGTTCTTCCTGAAGCTATACGAGCATGGACTGGCCTACCGGGGAATGGCGCCGGTCGTGTGGTGCCCTTCCTGCCAGACGGTGCTGGCCAACGAGCAGGTGGTCAACGGCGGCTGCGAACGTTGCGGCACGCTGATAACCCGCCGGGACCTGGAGCAGTGGTTCCTGCGGATAACCGACTATGCCGACCAGCTCCTGGACTTCGGCGGGCTGGTGGAATGGCCGGAGAAGATTCTGACCATGCAGCGGAACTGGATCGGCCGCAGCGACGGTGTGGATATCAGCTTCGACATCTCCGAGCATGGGTTGGAGGAAACGGAGATACGGACCTTCACCACCCGCATCGACACCATCTTTGGGGTCACCTTCATGGCGCTGGCCCCGGAAAACCGGCTGGTCGCCGGGCTGACCACCGCGGACCGGCGGGAGGCGGTGGAAGCCTACGCCACCCAGGCGAGGCAGACCTCGGAGGTGGAGCGGCTATCCACGGACAAGGAAAAGACGGGGGTGTTCCTGGGGAGCTACGCGGTGAACCGGCTCAACGGTGAGCGCATCCCCATCTTCGCAGCCGACTACGTGCTGCCCACCTACGGCACGGGAGCGGTGATGGGCGTTCCGGCCCACGACACCCGGGACTTCGACTTCGCCAGGAAGTACGGCCTGCCCATCCGCACGGTCATCATGCCCCTGGACTGGGACGGCAAGGAGCCCGCCGAGGCGTACACCGACGACGGTTTCATGACCAACTCGGGCCCATACGACGGCATGACCAACGAGGAAGGGACGGAGGCAATCGCCAACGACGTGGAGCGGCGGGGCTGGGGACAGCGGGCTGTGTCTTACCGAATCCGGGACTGGCTTATCTCCCGGCAGCGTTACTGGGGAACGCCCATTCCTATGGTGTTCTGCGACAAGTGCGGCATCCTGCCGGTGCCGGAGGAGCAGCTTCCCGTGCTGCTGCCGCCGGACGCGGACTTCAAGCCCACGGGAGAGTCGCCGCTGGCCTCCGACCCGGAGTTTGTCAACACGGAGTGTCCCCGCTGCGGCGGCGCGGCCCGGCGGGAGACGGACACGATGGACACCTTCTTCGACTCGTCCTGGTACATGCTCCGGTACACCTGCCCGCAGTTTGACGAGGGCCCCTTCAACCCCTCGACCATCGAGGACTGGGCTCCAGTGGACCAGTACACCGGCGGAGCGGAGCATGCCGTCCTGCACCTGCTGTACGCCCGCTTCTTCATCAAGGCG
>CATOSK010000008.1 GCA_951812535.1 uncultured Dehalococcoidia bacterium
AGCGCCCTTAGTACTACAGTCGCAGATTAAGAACAGGTAGAATTGGAGCAGTTGTCTGGTGGAGAGGTGAGGCAGTGGTTGTTGGGAGTGATGAGGTTGCGGAAGTGGCCCGGTGGGCCAATGGCATCGAGGAGATGCACCAGTGCATCGCCGGCCGGTTCCGGCGGCCGGAGCCGCGCCGCCGGGCTCTGGCCTATCTGCGAGGACTACTCAGCCCGGTGGAACGCAAGAACGGCTGGCAACTGGCAGAACAAGCTGGCGACGCCACCCCCTATGGGGTACACCACCTGCTGTCCACGTACATCTGGGACGCGGACCTGGTACGCGATGACCTCAGGGACTACGTGGTGGAGCATCTGGGCGGTGCCGACGGAGTAGTGGTGGTGGACGAGACGGGGTTTCTCAAGAAGGGCGACAAGTCAGCCGGGGTGCAGCGGCAGTACAGCGGGACGGCGGGCCGGATCGAAAACTGTCAGGTTGCGGTGTTCCTGGCCTATGCCGGAGCCAAGGGCAGGGCATTGCTGGACCGGGAGTTGTACCTGCCCCGGGTGTGGGCGGACGACTGGGAGCGGCGGCGGGAAGCCGGAGTGCCGGAGAGTGTCCGCTTCCGTACCAAACCGCAACTGGCGCAACTGATGCTGGGGCGGGCGCTGGAAGCGGGTGTTCCCTTCGCCTGGTTTACTGGGGACGAGGTCTACGGCAGTGATCGCAACCTGCGGCTGTGGCTGGAACGTGAGGAGATTCCGCATGTGATGGCCATCAAGAGCAACGAGAAGCTGTGGGCTTTGACGGACAAAGGACCGCTGCAGATGAGAGCGGACCGTCTGGCGTCCGGGGTTGCGGAATCCGCTTGGGTGCGGTGCAGCGCTGGGAATGGCGCCAAGGGACCACGGATCTATGATTGGGCCGCAGTGGACATACGGCCCCTGAGGGAACCGGGCAAGGGCCACTGGCTACTGGCCCGCCGGAGCATCGCCAAGCCCGACGAGTTGGCCTATTACGTTTGCTTCGGCCCGGCGGAGACGGCCTTGGAGGAGTTGGTGAGAGTCGCCGGGACCCGGTGGGCCATAGAGGAATGCTTTGAGCAGGCGAAGGGGGAGGTGGGACTGGACCAGTACGAGGTGCGGCGGTGGGACGGCTGGTACCGGCACATCACCCTGGCCATGCTGGCTCACGCCTATCTGATGGTAATCAGGCATCATGCATTGGAGCAGGGAGAAAAGGGGGCCACTACGGTCCCGGTGAAGAGTTGATTCCCGTGACTGTCCCGGAGGTGCGGCGGCTACTCACACGCTTGGTATGGACAGAGAACCAACCACCGGATTTCATCCTGTACTGGTCGTGGTGGAGACGCCGCCACCAGGCCAGAGCCCAACGATGTCACTACAAACGGCGTCTATCAAATCTGCGACTGTAGTACTAGCGAAGCGGTTGAAAGTGCTTCGCAATTTTCACCCTGCGGTCGGAGACGGCGACAAGCTTCGGCTGCTTCCCCACGGCTGAGGCATGGCTGCCTGACAAGGGCAGCGGGGCCGCAGTTTTCACACGCTCCGGTTCGCTGTCAATGACGGCGTCCCGGACGCTCACCATTGCAACGCGGTGTCCCTCGGGATGGTGGCCTACCAGGTAGCCGCTGGCGTCACTGCGTTCCGCTCAGGTCCCATCTCCCTTTTCCAGCGGTTCCCCATGGTCACACCCTTGGCCAACTGCGTCCCTCGCCAACCCCATCCGGCTATCCCGTGGCTCAACCCGGCCCTGGGAGACGTGCGCCTTGCGTCAGCGCCACTCCGGCGTTCTCCCTTGCAATCCTGACCCTGGGCGTAGTGCGTCCGGCGTGGGGCGGCAACGGGAATGCCCGGCGTCAGCGGAACAACCTGGACCTGCGTGGCAACATGGGCGACGTGGGCGACGGGCTCACCGAACCAGACGCCGCCACCGGCAGCAATCACGGCCAAGGCAGCAACGGGTGGTGAATCAACGACGACGACTACCAGGACGTGAACATCACGAACATTGACCCGGATTCTCCTTCCGCCACCGGAATGTGGGAGGAAGGGGTGGATTAGCAGAAGCTCCCAGCCCGTCTTTCTCCAGTGAGTGAGGCGCGGGAAACCAGGGCGGCCCTGCCAGCCGCCAACCACAACTCAAAATACACAGCTCACAGCAAAGCGGGGGTCGTCTTTGAGACGGCCCCCGCTTTCTGCGTTTCGGAGGAAAGCGACATGAAGGCGATCACCAACAACGACACCACGGCAACGGTCAACGGCAACCGCCACGATAACTCCTCGGTCGATGTGGGCTTAGACGCCACAATGGCCCCCTATCTTCCCGCCATCGACAGATCCCATCGTATCGGTTTCCGTCATCCTGGGCTATAATGGACACATACACGCTTGATTGGCGCACCAAGGTTTAACACGAGAACGGACCGACCCTTCCGCTCCCTTTCCTTCTCTTCTAGTTCTCCCTCCCCGCTGATTCACCTGTGTTATCACTCTAAAACAGGGAGTCCGTTTCTCTATGGCTCTTGCATATCCGTCCGCCCGTGCGCGTTCGTCCAATCGCACCCCCAACCGTACCACGCACCATACCGTTTGCGATGACTGCAATCTGTCAACCACCCTTCCCTTTCAGCCAACCCAAGGGAAGCCGGTGTATTGTCGCTCATGCTTCAAGGCACGGCGGCAGGGAGCTTCCCCCGCAACCAGCCCGCACTCCATCCAGGCAGTCCAGTCCACCCGGCCACGTTCTGAAAACAAGGAAGCCGTTGAAATCGTCCCGGTCGTAAGCAGCGCTACATTTTCCGAAATGTCCCTGGGCGCCACTACCAGGGCGGCGATTTCCAGGATGAACATATCCACGCTCACACCCATCCAGGAGAATGCCATTCCTCACCTTCTTGAGGGAAGCGACCTGATCGGCCAGGCGCGTACCGGCTCCGGAAAGACGCTGGCGTTCGCCGTGCCCATGGCGGAGATGTGCGACCCGTCGGTCCGACAGGTGCAGGCCATCGTGCTGGTTCCCACCCGCGAACTGGCTATCCAAGTGGCCGGAGTCATCGAAGCCCTGGTTTCCCCGCGGAAAATCCGCGTTACCATGCTATATGGGGGACGGGCCCAGAAACCGGAATACGCAGCGTTGAGGAATGGCGCCCAGGTTGTGATCGGCACCCCGGGGCGCACGCTGGACCACCTGCGCCAGGGGACGCTCGTTCTAGGCAACGTGCAATTCCTGGTGCTCGACGAAGCCGACGAAATGCTGGACAGAGGGTTTGCCCCGGACGTGGAATCGATCATCGCCCACATGCCCAAAGAACGGCAGACAGCGCTCCTGTCCGCAACGATGCCTGAGTGGGTGTCCCGGACCGCCTCGAAGCACCTTCGCAATCCGGTAACGGTCAAGGTAGACGCGGGTCTGCAGGCGCCGCCCACCGTGGAGCACCTGGTCTACACCATCCAGAAAAGCGACAAGCTGGAAGCCTTAAGGAGTCTGCTGGACGACCGGGAGGATGCCCCGGTGATCGTCTTTGGGAAAACCAAGCGCGGGGTCAAAAAGCTGGCCCAGCAACTCGATTCCCTGGGCTACCCGGTAGGGGCGCTCCAGGGCAATCTGAGCCAGAAGGCGCGCGAACAGGTGATGAAGGGTTTCCGCTCGGGAGCTGCGCCGATCCTGGTGGCAACGAACGTGGCTGCCAGAGGTCTGGACTTCGAAGGTATCGGCCAAGTTATCAACTATGACCTACCAGACTCGGAGCAATTGTTCACGCACCGCGTCGGGAGGACCGGACGCATGGGCCGCTCCGGCGAGGCGGTGACGTTCATCACGGTGGACGAAGAACGAAAGTGGCGCGAGATAGAACGAGGCCTGGGTCGACGGTTCGTCCGCAAACCCTGGCAGCAGGTTCGCAATTCCAGTCCGCTTCGATAGCAACCGAGGTGGACCCAAGAAACTGGCTCTTCCGCACTTTTGGTGAAGGGAACTGAAAATAGGCGCGGGGAGCAATGGCAACAAGGGCTGACGAGCACGCGGCCCGTCGGTGCGATCCTAACTTACGCTTATATATCGGGCTTTTCCCGACTTATCACCAAAAGTGCGGAAGAGCCACACCTTGGAGGCCGATTTCCGCGTGGACGCCTTGAAGGATGTGACAGGGCAAGGTCAGCGGGAGGTCTTCAACACCGCCCAGAGGAGCCTTCACCAGCGGGGAGTTCACCCAAGCACCCAAGTTCTACAGGAACACACTGTGAAGATCAGCATGGATGGGAAAGGGCTGGCACAACGACAACATTTTCGTGGAGCGGCTATGGCGCACGGTGAAGTACGAGGAGGTGTGCCTGAGAGGTTACGGCAACGCCACAGAGGGACGCAGAGAACTTGAGCGCCTACTTCAGGTTCTACAACAACCAGAGGCCCCACCGGGTCCTGGGCTACCGGATCCCGTCCGAGATGTACCACGAGGTCCGGAGCGCCTCCGGGGCATAGATCAATAGTGATGGGAGGTCAACCGGACCGGGTTGGTATCGTTGCAATGAGC
Organism: uncultured Dehalococcoidia bacterium; assembly: GCA_951812535.1. GTDB lineage: Bacteria > Chloroflexota > Dehalococcoidia > Lucifugimonadales > UBA3495 > CATOSK01. Next base: position 4,535 of record CATOSK010000008.1, read on the forward strand.
AGCGGGACCCTCGCTTAATTCCACTCCGGTGCTGTCCAACAAAGGGGTCGACCCAACTATCGACGTTCGGTGCAGCATCAGAGTTAAACCAGGACCAGTCCATTATCTCAACAGCAAGGTGCTCCACGACTTCTTCGAATCCCGGAACCCAGGATGCATGTCACCTTCGTATCTTGCGCCCCAGCCCCCTGTAACCCCGGACCATAGTCGGTTGATAACGTGGTTTTAGCAAGTAAGGGGATCGAAATGTGGCTTCGTACAAGTTGTGATATTACTTTTGATGTGAGCGTCCCTACGCCTTTTATCCTGATGCTTCGCCCTCGAAGCGGAGCGCTGCAATGGGTGGCGCATGAAGACTGCACGTTGACACCAAGCGTACCGACCACAGAGTATGCGGACAATTTCGGTAACCTGTGTGAGCGGTTGATAGCACCCCCAGGTGAGTTTTCTATCCGTAGATGTGCGGAGGTTTCAACCGCAGAAGGCATTGACGTGTCGCCTGGCGCGCCATTTGACGAGGTGCACAACCTACCGGATGAGGTTCTAACCTATCTTCTTCCCAGCCGTTATTGCGAGTCCGATCGGTTTACAGACCTCGCCAGGGAACTCGTAGACGGCTTCAAGCCCGGCTACGATCAAGTGGCCAGAATTGTAAGGTGGATCCGCACCTACGTGCGCTTCAATCCAGATTCCAGCAATTTTCAGATGTCGGCAGTCGAGGTCAACCAGCAGCGCGAGGGCGTATGCCGCGAGCTCACTCATTTGGGCATCGCGTTATCCCGAAGTCTATGTATCCCAGCGCGTATCGTCGTAGGCTATCTGCACGAACTCGAGCCGATGGATTTTCATGCCTGGTTCGAGGCGTACGTAGGTGGCCGTTGGTACACATTCGATGCAACGCAGGCCGTTCCACGTGGAGGGCGAGTGGCCGTTGCTTATGGGCGAGATGCGGCCGACGTGGCGATATTCAACCAGTTTGGCCCGGCGCTATATCCCAGAACAATGGAGGTACGGGTCGAGATACTCGACGATCCCCCGAGGAGCGACTGAGAATCCGCTATAGACCGTCAGCGAAAGTGGGACACATCAGGAGTCAGGAAACCCTGTATTGGGCGGAGGTATATTGGACCACGCGGGCGGATTGACTAGTGTTACGTCAAATCAAGAATGGCACGGGTAGAGGCGGTGGAGTTTGCGTCTGGCGTCCCTGGCGGGAAGGCCTCGTACAGCGTCGCCACCCTGTGGGTACTCAGGTTGTCCAAAACCACTCGGACCACCGGAACGTCGGGGTAGGCCTCAGCCACCAGCCAGCGCATCTGCTGGGCGAAGTCCTGCATGGTTCGCCGCTGGGTGACAGCCACGTGGCGCCAGCCCCGTTTCGGCTCGCAGGTCAGGAACGGGTTGCGGGTGCCAGCACGCACGTACTCGTAGTCCTCACGCCTGGGACGCCCCGGACAGGCTGGGAGGGGCTCCCTGGTCTCGGCCAGCAACTGGGTGGAACTCTCATCAAAGCAGACCACCGGCCTGGCTGGATCATAGGGTTCGGCGTACAGGTCCAGCACATCCTCCATGTGGGCCACGAACTCAGCGCTCACCTTGGGGATACACCACTGCTGCTTCCGCCACAGCCTGCCCCGTACCTGATACGGGGGCTTGAGCTCGTTTTTTCAAGTGCAGCCGCACCGTCTCGTAAGACAGGGATTCCACCAGGCCCAACTCCACCGTCTTGTCCGCCAGCAGCCGCAGGGTCCAGTGGTCGTGACCCTCGGGCGCCGGACTGCAGGCCAAAGCAATCAGGTGGGCCTCCACCTTCTCGTCCACCTTGCAGTGGGGCGTGGGCGAGTTGTGGTGCCGCAGCACCTCCTCCAGTCCCTCCTCCACGTACCGCCGCTTGGCCCGGCGCACCGTCCGCTCCGATACGTCGAAAGCAGCCGCCACCCGGGAAGCGGTCCACCCCTCATCGGTCTTCAGCAGGACCCGGGCCCTGGTGACTGCCTGGGCCGAACTCCTGCCTGAGCGGATCATCTTCTTGAGCTGTCCCTTCTCCTGGGAACTGAGATGGACTCCGTAAACTTCCCGCACCACGGTTTCCCCTCCCACAACACTGCTTCACTCCCAAGATTACCATCCAGGGTCACGCCATCAAATACGTGACGATACGGCTTTGACTCAACGCTAGCCAAAGTGGGTCACCGGCATCCCGTCCTCGGGCGGAAATTGACCGGAGTAGCTCTCCGTTGTACGATACCTGGTATGGGAGAGTCGACCGCGCAACGAGGCCCCCTTCGCCCCTTGGTGCCCACTGAGGGCATCCCTGAGGAGGTTCTGCGCAAGGTGGAGAACGCCCTTCGCAAAGAGGTTATCAGCGACTCCTATCCCTATCCCACCAAGCTATCGCGGGCCACGTACGAGCGCCAGAAGGCCGAATTGCAGATCGAGCTGCTGAAGATGCAGAGGTGGGTACAGGAGACTGGGGAGCGTGTGGTTCTGCTGTTCGAGGGGCGGGACGCCGCCGGCAAGGGCGGCACGATAAAGAGCTTCATGGAGCACTTGAATCCGCGGGGGACCACGCTGGTAGCGCTGCCTATCCCGTCCGAGAGAGAGCGCGGGCAGTGGTACTTCCAGCGTTACGTGCAGCACCTGCCGACCAAGGGGGAGATCGTCTTCTTCGACCGCTCCTGGTACAACAGGGCGGTGATCGAGCCCGTGATGGGCTTTTGCACACCGGCCGAGACGGACCGCTTCCTTCGCGACGCCGTCCTGTTCGAGGAGATGCTAATTGACGAAGGGCTGCGGCTGTACAAGTTCTGGCTCTCGGTGAGCCGGGAGGAACAGCTCAGGCGGGTGATGTCTCGCGCACGCGATGACCTCAAGCAGTGGAAACTGAGTGACGTCGACATCAGGTCGTTGCCTCTGTGGGACAAGTACACAGAGGCGCGGAATCGGATGTTCGCGGCCACCGATACGAAGGCTTCGCCCTGGGTCGTCGTAAAGTCAGACGACAAGAGGCGCGCCCGATTAAACTCCATGCGCTACGTGCTGCGCAGCTTGGAGTACGACCCCGGGGTCGCGGAGCGCGTTTCAAAGACTGACCCGAAGCTGATCGGGCCCGCGAAGAGCGTATTCGCCGAGGGAGAAGTCTGGTAGTTCTCTGAGGGCTCCGTCGTGCTGTCTCCTCCGTTCGATGGTTTGAGTCTTCACTTCCCGTTTTCAGTCTTAGTATATCTTCTCGCCTCCCTCTGAGCACGTCTCAGGGCATCACGTTCCCCGACGCCTCTTGATGGCGTGAATCTGATTGAGCCGTCCCTTCTCCTGGACACTCAGATGGACTCCGTAAACTTCCCGCACCATGGATTCCCCTCCCACAACACTACTTCACTCCCAAGATTACCATCCAGAGTCAGTCCATGAAATAGGTGACGATAGGGCTTTGACTTAACACTATGTAAGAGAGAGTTGCCGTCAGGCCAGGGAGATGTTCGGGCCGTTGTCCCACTCCCCGGTGCATGCCCAGTGCGACTTCGGCGAGGCCCTGGTGGTCATCGGGGGAGTGGAACGGAAGGCCCACTGCTTCGTCATTGACCTGCCCCACAGCGACGGGTGTTTCGTAAAGGCCTATCCCGCCGAGACCACCGAGGCCTTCCTGGACGGCCACGTGTCGGCCTTCGCCTTCCGGGGCCGGGTTCCCCAGACCATCCTGTATGACAACACCAGGCTGGCGGTGGCCAGGCCACTTGGAAAGACACTGGGAGACGGCCGTCGCCAGCGCACCCAGGCCTTCACGGAACTCCAGTCCCACTACCGGTTCGATGACCGGTTCGGGCGTCCCGGCAAGGGCAACGACAAGGGGAAGGTGGAGGGCCTGGTCGGCTATATGCGGCGCAACTTCCTGGTGCCCATCCCGTCCTTCGAGAGCTTCGAGGCGCTGAATGCCTGCCTGGAGCGCCGCTGCCTGGAGCGGATGGACGCCCAGCTCAGGGGTCACACGGAAACCATCGGGCAGAGGATGGAACGGGACCTGGACGCCCTGCTGCCCCTGCCCCCAGCAGCATACGACGCCTGCGAGAAACAGGCCGGCCGGGTCAGTTCCCTGTCCTTGGTCAGGTACAGGACCAACGACTACTCGGTGCCGGTGGCCTACGGCCATCGGGACGTCCTGGTGCGGGGCTACGTGGACCGGGTGGTGATCAGCTGCGGCTCGGATGTCATAGCCCAGCATCCCCGCTCCTATGAACGGGATGACTTCGTCTACGACCCCATCCACTACCTGCCTCTCCTGGAGCAGAAGACGGGTGCCCTGGACCAGGCGGCGCCCCTGCAGGGGTGGGACCTCCCCGAGGAGTTCGCCACCCTGCGCCGCCTGCTGGAGTCCCGCATGGGCCGGCGGGGCAAGCGGGAGTTCGTACAGGTGCTGCAGCTGCTGGAGAGCTTCAGGCTGGAAGAGGTGCATACAGCCGTCAAGGATGCCCTCCGGCTGGGGGCGCTGAGCTTCGACGCGGTGAAGCACCTCGTGCTGTGCCGGCTGGAGGGCCGGCCGCCCCGGCTGGACCTGGAACTCTATCCCTACCTGCCCCAGGTCAGGGTGAACACCACCTCCGCCGGGGATTACATGACGTTGCTGTCGGGGAGGGCGGCATGAACGACCGGTCCACCCTGTTGCTGGAACACCATCTGAAGGAGCTGAAGCTGCCCAGCTTCCTCCGGGAATACGACAAGATGGCCGCCCAGTGCGCCGCCGAGGGCGTGGACCACCCCCAGTACCTGCTCCGGCTGGCGGAACTGGAACTGATCGACCGCCGCCAGCGCATGGTGCAGCGCCGAATCCGCGCCGCCCGCTTCCCCGCGGTCAAGAGCCTGGACACCTTCGACTTCACCGCCATCCCCTCGGTGAACAAGGCCCTGGTGATGGAACTGGCCCGCTGCGAGTACATCCAGCGCCGGGAGAACGTCATCGCCGTGGGCAACAGCGGCACCGGCAAGACCCATGTCGCCCTGGGGCTGGGACTGGCGGCCTGCCAGCGGGGAATGTCGGTGGGCTTCACCACCGCCGCCGCCCTGGTCCACGAGTTGATGGAGGCCCGGGACGAGAGACGCCTGCTCAACCTGCACCGGAATCTGTCCCGCCTCGGGCTGCTGATCATCGACGAGCTGGGCTTCGTGCCCCTGTCTCCCACCGGCGCGGAACTGCTCTTCGAGGTCTTCAGCCAGCGCTACGAAAGGGGCTCCATCCTGGTCACCACCAACCTGCCCTTCGACGAGTGGACCGAGGTCTTCGGCTCGGAACGCCTCACCGGAGCGCTGCTGGACCGCCTCACCCCTCACGTCCACATCCTGGAGATGAACGGCGACAGCTACCGGCTAAAGCACAGCCGGGATAACTCCCCGGGTCAAGCTCTGGACAACCCATGAGTCGCACCAGAAGCCATCTTCATTCACACGCCCGGCCTGCTGCCAGCCAGTCTCTGGGACACTTCTCCCGAACAATTGGTGTGGACATTTATGCTGACCAATAACGCCCAGGTGGTACAGTTTTGCTCCGCCCCAATGGCATGTTTTGCCGACGCCCTTGACAGATTGAGGCCGTAGGAGTATTCCAGTTCATCTCAACGCCGCCGTCTGCGTACGTGTGTTAGGCGGCGGTGTCCGTTCTCGAGCCGCCTCAAGGGTGTCGGTGTCCTGCCAGGGGGAGATTTCCCCTGGCAGGGCTGCGCGGCCATCGACGGGCCAAGCTGGTCCACTACTCCGCAGGCCATCTTTATTCGGGCAACTTGTGTATCTCCAATGTTCATTCCGGAGTTACGACCTGGGCCGGCTGGGAGAGCCTGCCCTCCCCTCCGTCGCCCAGGGCCTGGACCCTGTAGATGTACTTGGTCCCGGCGCTCGCGCTGTTGTCCGTCCACGAGGTCTCCGTATCCCCACTGTCCTCCACCAGGGTCTGGAAGTTGGCCTCGCTGTCTGGCGCTCGCCGCAGGACCCGGTAGCCCGTAACATCGCCGCCATCGCTGGGCGCATTCCAGCTAAGTGACACCGAGTCCGCGGTGGCCGACGCCGACACCCCGGTCACCCGGCCCGGCGCCGCTGGTTTGGGAGTGATGGCCTCCGCCACCTGAGAGAGTGCGCCCTCTCCGCCGTCGCCCAGGGCCCGAACCCGATAAAGGTACTTGGTTCGCGAATTGACGTTGTTGTCGGTCCAGGAAGTTCCGGCACTGCCGGTGTCGTTGACCACGGTCTGGAAGTTGGCCTCACTGTCCGGCGCTCGCCGCAGGACCCGGTAGCCCGTAACATCGCCGCCATCGCTGGGCGCATTCCAGCTAAGTGACACCGAGTCTGCGGTGGCCGACGCCGACACCCCGGTCACCCGGCCCGGCGCCGCTGGTTTGGGAGTGATGGCCTCCGCCACCTGAGAGAGTGCGCCCTCTCCGCCGTCGCCCAGGGCCCGAACCCGATAAAGGTACTTGGTTCGCGAATTGACGTTGTTGTCGGTCCAGGAAGTTCCGGCACTGCCGGTGTCGTTGACCACGGTCTGGAAGTTGGCCTCACTGTCTGGCGCTCGCCGCAGGACCCGGTAGCCGGTAACATCGCCGCCATCGCCGGGAGCACTCCAGCTAAGTGACACCGAGTCCGCGGTGGCCGACGCCGACACCCCGGTCACCCGGCCCGGCGCCGCTGGTTTGGGAGTGATGGCCTCCGCCACCTGAGAGGGTGCGCCCTCTCCGCCGTCGCCCAGGGCCCGAACCCGATAAAGGTACTTGGTTCGCGAATTGACGTTGTTGTCGGTCCAGGAAGTTCCGGCACTGCCGGTGTCGTTGACCACGGTCTGGAAGTTGGCCTCACTGTCTGGCGCTCGCCGCAGGACCCGGTAGCCGGTAACATCGCCGCCGCCACCGGGCGCATTCCAGCTCAGGGCCACCGACTCCGCGGTGGCCGACGCCGACACCCCGGTCACCCGGCCCGGCGCTGCGTACTTGTCCCTGGTAATTGTGATGGCAACTTCCAGCGAAGACGAGCGGGTAACACCCGATTCGTCCGCTTCATCCGTTGCCGTGAACTTTACCGATTGACAGGTCTTGGTTTCATGGTCCGGCGGACTGTTGAACCGGAGCACGCCGTCACTGAAGCTGTCCGCGTGGGCGCCGCCCAGCGTCAATGTGGCAGCTCCGCCATCCGGGTCCGCTGCCGAGTAGGCGCCCACATCTGCGGTAGAACCCTCCGCGAAGTCCACCTCGGCCTCACCGGAGATTACCGGAGCCTAGTCGATGTCCTCGACGGTGACGGTCACCGGCAGAGGGGTGGTCCCGTGGCGGTCGGAAATTTGTACAGTAAACTCGTAAACCCCGTCCTTGTCGACGTCCTGTGGGTCTTCGTAGTCCAGAGGACCATCCAACCGCATACCCAACGAAGCGGTCCAAAGGTCCAAACTGTTCAAATAAGAATGACCTTCATGCCAGTAGTAAAAACTGGCTTTATCCGGACCGCCAACAGACCACTGGAGTACATCGTCCTCGCGGTCCTTTGCCCTATACATACCCAGGCTGAGACCATATCTAGCACTGCCCTGGTTCTCTTGCGGGGTGAACTCCCTGTAGGCACGACCTTGGTCAAAGGAGGGGGGAACGCCTTCCAAAATGTACGGAGGGTCGTTGCCATCAGTGACGGTAACGGTCACCTCCAGGCTGTCGCTGCTGTCGCTCTGGTCTCCCGCTGTCGCCTCTACCGTCAATACGTACTTGTTGTTCGTGTCCGCGTCAGTGGGATTCTCAAAGTCCGGGGGCTCGTCGAAGCTCAACTCGCCGCTGCTGTTGATGCTGAACTCGCCGGCGTCAGTGCCGGATATTGACCACTCGCTGCTTCTGTTCTCCGGGTCGGTGGCCGTGTAGGTCTTTACGATGTCCGTCCCGTGCTCGGCGTAGCTGGGGTCGGCGCTCCTGTTGATCGCCAGACCCTCCACATATCCGGTGACGATTACAGCCACGTCCAGTGAAGACGTTCGTGTATCGCCCGATTCGTCGGCTTCATCCGTTGCCGTGAACGTTACCGAGTAAGAGTTCTTGGTCTCATAGTCCGGCGGACTGTTGAATCTGAGCACGCCGTCGCTGAAACTGAAGCTATCCGCGTCGGCGCCGCCCAGGGTCAGCGTGGCTGTTCCGCCATCCGGGTCCGCCGCCGAGTATGCTCCCACATCTGCGGTAGAATCCTCCGTGTAGTACACTGCGGCTTCGCCCGTGATCACCGGCGCTTCGTCGATGTCCAGGACGGTTACGGTCACCGGCAGGCTGGTGACCAACCGCCCGTCCGTGTAATCTGCGATATCTATCGTAATCTCGTAAACGCCGTCCTTGTTGTGGTCATTCGGGTTCTCGTAGTCCACTGGCACATTTATGATAGCCAGATCGCTGCGCCAAACGTAGGGCTGGGGCTCCGGCTTTACAATAATATCCTCAAATGAATACGCGAAGGTGTCTTTATCCGGGCCTCCGATGGTCCACCACACCCAATCGTCCTGGCGGTCCGTTGCCTTATATATACCCAGCTCTTGCGCCAAACGTCCCCCCCACCATTTGGCATTGCTCTGGTTTTCCTCCAATGTGAATTCCCTGGGGGAACGATTTTCGATGAAGGACGGAGGGTCGTTGCCATTGGTGACGGTAACTGTCACCTCCAGGCTGTCGCTCTGGTCTCCCGCTGTCGCCTTTAGCGTCAGGACGTATGCGTTGTTCCTGTCCGCGTCAGCGGGAGTCTCAAAGTCCGGTGGCTCATTGAAGCTCAACTCGCTGCTGCTGTTGATGCTGAACTCGTCGGCATCAGTGCCGGATATTGACCACTCGATACCTTCGTTCCCCGGGTCGCTGGCCGTGTAGGCCGCCACGATGTCCGTCCCATGCTCGGCGTAGCTGGGGGCACTGGCGCCAGCGATGGTCACCGAAGCCGACGCCGCGCCAGGAACGAGCAACAGGCTAACCATCGCAAGCAGCGCGCCGGCTATGGCGAGTAGGGGCCAACGGCGCAGGGGCGGGGCGAGAGTTGGAAGCTTCATGCAGTCACCTCACTAATATCGCAGGCATCGGACTCCGGAACTAAAAGAGCGGGGATGTCGTCAACTGCGGCCGCCCGCAATACACGGCCCGACCGGGGCTAGTTCGGTCACATCAGGCAGACCTGCGAAGGCAGGGAACAACTGAACGAAACTGGAGCGGGCGCACAACGCGCGATAGCCGGACCGACACGTAATCAGCACAGCACCCGGGCAGGGCAAGGGCAATGACGCATCGCCCCTTACATCCTGTGTATCTCAGCTTCCCGACGCGAATAAGAACATCGCATCTACAGGCATACCAGTGAAGTTTAGCACCATTTCCATCAATTTATTGTACCTTTATTGGCTAATATGGTATGTTTTTCGTATCATGCAAGGCCAAACCGTCCGGGACTGCATCCCGGATGCAGGAGGAGGAGACAATGATGGACCAAGCAGAGTACCGGGTGCAGGGCGTAGAAGTCAGGGAGGTTGAGCTTGTCCTATTGGCCACGCCCGGCTAGCAAGCACATTTCGGGCCGGATGGCGAGGTGTTCCCCATGTGTTACGGCATCGCCAGGACCCGTGGAGTGGTGGACTTCGAGGTTGACCTACCCGTGGAGTTCAGCCCGTCGCTGCTTCGGGTCGGCGTGAGGCACCGTGTCCTGGTCAGCTGGCGCCGCTCCCGGTGGACGGGCTTCCGCACCTGGGGCTGCGCGTCCTTGACGTGGTGGGGACGCCGTGATGGAGGAATAATCTCCAGGATGGGACGATGGTTCGACGGGCTTAGCAACAATGCTCGTCCGGACACTTGGCACGCCCAACCGCCCTGGCGCCTCTGGGGCAACCAGAGATGTGTGATCCGGTGTAGAATTCCCCTTGGGAGTCCCGGAGCAATGCCCCGATGGCTCGACTCCGGCCCGTCGCAAATGACGCAAGTCCAACCCGCCTTCAGCGGATGCGGGGGATTGCCTCGCCGGTGAAATTGAGCCGGGGTTCGCCTTTGGCAAACTGCCTCCAAAGACCCCCGGCCCATTCCATCACCGGACCACCATGGGTATCCCAAGCCAACGCCCGGACCGGTGGCAAATCATGTCAAATACCATCCCGGCAGCAACTGAAGGGACCATATCGGACTGGGTTGGCCCACGGAATCTCCAACTCGGTCGTAGCTATTTCGAAAGTGATGCAATCATAGACCCGCGCCGCCAGGCGAACGCCGTCAAGGGCTGGTGTCAAGGCTCCATGCCCCAGCCCTACAGGTTGCACGTGACCTTCGGCGCCGACGGAATCGATGAGGCCCACTGCTCCTGTCCGGTGGGCGGCGGCGGGCGTTGCAAGCACGTCGGGGCGCTTCTGCTTGCCTGGCAGGAGCGGCCCGATGACTTCTGGGTGGTGGAGAAACTGGACACCGGCCTGCACCGGCGCAGCAAGTCCGAGTTGATTGCCCTGATCAAGCGGATGTTGCAGCTGGAACCCGACCTCGAAACCCTGCTGGAGACGGCTTTGCCGGAGGAGAACCGGGGGAGCGCTCCGGTCAACCCGGAAGTCTATCGTCGCCAGGTATCCTCCGCCTTTCGACACGGCGGTGATGACTGGATGGCGTCGCAGAGGGTTACCAGGGATATTAGTATCACTCTCAGCTCTGGCGACGGCTTTCTGGCCCTAGCGGACTACGCCGGCGCGGGTATAGTGTACCAGGTGGTGTCTCGGGGGATATTGGAAAATTACGAGATGATGCCGGACGAAGACGGGCAGTTGGCAGAGGTGGTGGACCGGTGCGTCGAGGGGCTGGGGAACTGCCTGGTCGGCGGGGGAGACGACGCTGCGGTCAGGGAAGGCTGCCTGCAAACCCTCTTCGACATATATCGCTTTGACGTGGACTTTGGAGGAGTCGGCCTGGGAGAGGCTGCGCCGGACCTCATTCTTGCACACGCCACGGAAGAGGAGAAGGGAGCCATAGCCGGCTGGGTGCGGGCCGCTATGCCCCGGGGAGAAAGCTGGACTGACGGCTATCATCGCCGGGTGTATGGCCGCTTCCTCTTGGATCTCGAAATGGCCCACCTGAACGACGACTCATTCTTGGGGATCTGTCGTGAGTGTGGTCTTCTGGCCGAGCTGGTGGACCGCCTGCTGACGCTGGGGCGGTTGGAGGATGCAGTAGCCGAGGCCGATTCGGCCGGGGACTACGACCTGCTGACCTTGGCGGACATCTTCCGCGAACATGGCTGCGCCCGGATGGTGGAGCCATTGCTGGCCAAGAGGACCGAGGCCAGCCGGGACAATCGTCTGGCGGAGTGGCTCAAGGAACGGTACATGGAAAGAGGGGAACCGGCTGAAGCCCTGGCCCTGGCCGGGCGGCTGCTTGAACGACGCCCCCATCTCGCCGGGTATCAGGAGGTGCGGGAACTATCCCGGGCCCTTGGCGTCTGGCAGGAATCGCGTCAGCAGTTGCTGGACCGCTGGTCCACCGCCGGTGAATACGGCCTGTTGACAGACGTTTACCTGGAAGAAGGCGAGATAGACCTGGCCTTGAGATCTGTGAACCGGAGAAGGACCGGGTCTCTTCATGGCGTGGACCAGCTGATCCGGGTGGCTCAGGCTGCCTCAGAGACACATCCCCAGGCTGCCCTGGACATCTACCGGCAGCAGGCGGAGATCCTGATCGAAGCCCGTGGGCGGGACAACTACCGGCAGGCGTGCGCGTACCTGATCAGGGTGCGGGACCTGTACCGGCGACTGTCCCAGGAATCAGTGTGGACCGGATTCATCGCCGGATTGCGGGAACGTCATCGCCGGTTGCCCGCATTGAAGGAAGAGTTGAGCAAGGCCGGACTTTAGAACTGCGCCTGCATTGGGAAGACGGCGGCTTGGCTGTCCCCCTGGGCATTGGCGGGAGTTTCCCTGGGTCTGAACGTAGGGCAAGGGACAGCCAGAAGGTGGCGTCGGGGTGCACCACGTAGTCGGTGACCTGGTAGTGGTAGCCGACGCTGGGGTGGGACTGGGCCGCAGTTCCAGAAGGCCGTCGTCCCGGAAACGGACGGCTTAAGCGGGGAGCATGGCGGCGACTGCGGTGATGGAGTCCTGATGGTGCTACTGGACCGACATGGCGCGCAGGGATGTTCCGGCAATGACCGGGGCGGCGCCGGTACCCGTACTCGGCGATGGCCCGCAGCCGGTCGTAGAGGGAGCGACGCCGCAGGGCCGGACCCTGGCGCACTACCCCGAAGCTGAGTCCGTCGTGCCGCGTGATAACGGCGTCGAACCGGCTCAGCCGCTGAAAGTCCACCTGCGTCCGCAGCCCGTCGGTCCAGGGGACAGGGACGCCGCCAAGCGGTATACCGTGGCCACTGCGTCCATCCGGCGGATGAGCAAGGTAAGCCACTCCCTGGACATCGGGTAGGCCCGCACGTGGTCTGATGGCGTGCCGAAGCCCAGGGCATCGGCAGCCTCGGCGATCCCTTTCCTAGTCAGGTAGTACCGCCTGCTGGGTGGCAGGTGGGCGGTGCCGTGGCTGACGCGCCCGGCGATGCCTTGGGCCAGCAGGCAGCCCAGCCCCCGGTGCATGGCAACGTGGGCCTCCCCGGTGATCATGGCCAGTTCCGCCGTGTCCACGAAGGGCATCCGGCTCAGGTGGTGCAGGAGGTCTTGGTCTGAGACGCTCATGTATCGAGCGTAGCAGATGGGAGGCCCGGCGGTCAGCAGGAAAGTGTCACCACCATTTTTTGGAAGGGTTGTCGATGCTGTTCTCCGGGTCGAATTGATGGCAGGGGATACCTAAAGATACCCGTCAAGACGACGGTGGGTGGGCACGGTGTTCTCGATGGCCAGGAACGGAAAGGACACCGACAGCCAGTTGGTGTAGCCTTTTCTGCCCGTAATATATTCCTTGTTCGCGTTTCCGGCGCCCTGACGCAACTCGGACCCACCATTCGGCAGGTGTGCCGCCCGGGACTTGCTGACACCCAAGAATTCCGTGCGTGATCTGATTACCTCTGGCAATGTTAGTCGGGCACATTTGAGTTCCAATACCCGACACACTTTGAGGTGGGCCCGGATAACTGGACAGGTTGGCAGATCAGTGTCCGACTCCTGAACTGAGGGCAACGGTTGCCGTTGGCGTATATCATTGGTGCAGGGCACATCCTACCGTTCTCGTAAAGAGTCTTCCCGGAGTGAATGCTCGCCTATGCTGAAGGTTCTCGTGACTGGGTGCGCCGGATTTATAGGGTCCCGGGTGACCCGACAGTTGTTGGACCTGGGCCACCTCGTCCTGGGAGTCGACAACCTCAACGACTACTACCATCCTCGCCTCAAGCAGTGGCGCCTCAACTCCCTGATCGCGAACCCCCGGTTTACTTTCCAGCTTGCCGACATCAACGATCCATCGGGTTTGCGCCGGGTGCTTGTCGGCGCCGTCCCTCCGGTGTCCGCAGTTTTCAACCTTGCAGCCTGGGCCGGTGTCCGGCGCAGCGTTGAAACTCCCCGCATCTACTACGAGACCAACCTCTTCGGGACTCTCAACCTTCTGGAGCTTTGCCGAGAGTTTCAAATCAAGAGGTTCATGCTCGCTTCTACCTCCAGCGTCTACGGCGATGAGGTGGACGGTCCAGTGTCCGAGACCATCCCATCGAACCGCCCCCTGTCTCCCTACGCCGCCTCGAAAGTCGCCGCCGAGACCCTGCTGTATTCCTACCATCACCTTTACGGGATGGATGCGATGGCTTTCCGGTTCTTCACAGTTTATGGCCCAGCGGGCCGCCCCGATATGAGCGTGTTTCGTTTCATCCGCGCGATCGCAGAGCGCGAACCCATAACCATCTATGGGGACGGCACGCAACGGAGGGATTTCACCTACGTTGATGACGTGGCGAGGGGAGCGGTGGCAGCTCTGGAGTTCTCTGGCTTCGAGATCATCAACTTGGGAAACGACAATCCGGTGTCGGTAAATACCCTCGTTTCACTAATCGAGTCGGCCCTGGGACGCCGTGCGGAAATCCGGTACGAACCCCGTCATTTGGCGGATCCGGTGCTAACCTGGGCAAATATCGACCACGCCCGAAGAGTCCTGGGCTGGGCCCCCGAGGTTAGCCTGGAGGAGGGGATCAACCGCACCTGCGCCTGGTACCTGGAAAACAGGGATTGGGCACGGTCCATGACCTAAACCGCATCTCCCCTGGGGGGAGGGATTGGTTTCTCCGGATATCTTATTCTGAACAACACCTTCCACCCAGTTCGAGCGCATTGTCCGCCCGGTCTCCTTCCCGAACCACCAGGGCCGCCTACATCGCTCCCTATCCAAGGATAAGCCACGCCGGCGTCAACAGTCAGGCTTCCAGCGTTCCCGAGGTGTATTGAGGTAACAGTAACACGACCGCTTGGAAGGCCAGGTGGGACGGAACCACGATGATGGTGACCTCGCCGCTCTGTGCCGCCTCCGCCAGCCCAACGGTGACCACCACGCCGTAAACGCCCGGAGCCGCCAGGCCAATGCGCAGGACTGTTCCGGCCCGCTCCAAGCCCAGCACCATCGGCGCCACCAGCAACGGCGGCGCCGTCATCAGGGTCCTCTCCGGGAACCACAACCCCATGATCGTGATGGCCACAAAAGTCGCGATCGGAACCAAAATGCCCACCAATCCCAGCACCAGGCGATGACGGCCATCGCGCCCCGCCAACCACGCCAGTCCGGGAGCAACCACCAGTAACGCTGGCGTCCATCAGACGATCCCGAACCGGCGGTCTACGAACAACCCCCAAGCCGGTACACCCGGTCCCCCATGCTGACGTGCTTGGTCACAAGCTCCGCCGAGTTCAACCCGGCGTACACCACGTTCACGTTACGCGGTGTAAGGCTCTCGTAAACGGGCCGGTGGAACCAGGTGTACCCCACTGCCGACCCCCTGGACCAAGGATGAGAAACATCACCCGTCCGCGCCCGTCTACTCGCCATAGGAAGTACGCTGCCACCAGTGGCGGGAGAGGAATGTACTTCACTCCCAGCCAGCACAGCGCGGATAACCCGGCTCCACTGGAACCGCCTGCCCCGGGCACTGAGGCACGACAGCGCCATCCACCGGACCTTCCAGCGCTGGGGGGCTTGGGTGCTGGAGCGCATCTGGTCAATGTTCATCGAGGAGTGCGCGGAACTGGGCGGGGTGGAGTGGGAGTGGCAGTCCGCCGACTACGCCCTGTGCGAAGCCGGTGTTGGGGGGGATTCGGTAGGCCGCAACCCCACGGACCGTGGCAAGGCGGGCAGCAAACGAAGCCTGCTGCTTGATGGCAACGGAGGGCCATTGAGCGTGGTGGCGGCGGGAGCTAGTGTTCACGACACCAAGCTGCTGTCCATGACCTGGGAGGGCGTGGTAGTGGCGCGTCCTGACAGTGGCGATGCCGGCGCCGGGATCCGCCATCTATGCCTGGACCAGCGATATGACAATCCAACGGGCCGGCAGGCCGTGGCGGCCCACAGCTGCCGGGGGCACATCCGGCGGATAGGAGAGGAGAAACTGGACGCCCGGGGAATGAAAGGCTATCGGCCCCGTCGGTCGGTGGTGGAGCGCACCCTGGCCTGGCGCTCCAAGTCCCGGGCGATCCTGGTGTGCTGCCACAAGGAGCCATCCAACTACATCGGCATGGTCCAATTGGCCTGCGCCCTCATCTAGTACTACAACGACGTGTTTTTGTTAGGATAGTTGTCAAGATGATAGTGGGTGGTTTGGGTGATGGATGGTGCGAGTTTCGAGCGGGTTTACGACAACTTTCAGGACTTTCACGCCTTCTTCGCGGCCTCCTTCGGCCGCAAGCAGTGGCGTGAGCACAGCCGGAACTATCTTCAGGGGCTGCTGGTGCAGGCTGGGGAGCGGCGCAACGCCGAGAACCTGTCGGAATCGGTGGGCATCTCAGCCCGGGCGATGCAGCGTTTTCTGACCGAGGCCCGGTGGAACGATGACGCGGTCATCGGTCGGCTGCAGGAATACCTGGCCCCCAGGCTGGCTCACCCCGAGGCGGTGTGGGTGTTGGACGGCAGCGACTTTCCCAAGCAGGGACGGAAGTCGGTGGGGGTAGCCCGGCAGTACTGCGGTAGGCTGGGGAAGGTGGCCAACTGCCAGGCGGGGATGTTCCTGGCCTATGTCAGCCCGCTGGGACGGGCATTGGTGGACAAGGGGCTGTATCTGCCCGGGAGTTGGGTCTCCGACCAGGACCGGTGTGCGGCGGCGGGTGTGCCCGAGGAGCGGCGGAGCTACCGGTCGAAGACGGAGTTGGCCTTGGAACTGTTGGAGCGAGCCCTGGGGTTGGGCCACCTCAAGGCCGGATGGGTTGCCGGGGACGACGCCTTCGGGATGTCGCCGACCTTTCGGGAGTCCCTGGCGGGCCTGGGGATGCGCTACGTGCTGGATGTTCCGGGCAGCACTCCGGCCTGGCCCTTGGACCCGGCCTGGACCAGTCCGGGGTCTCAGGGGTCCGGGCGCCCCCGCAAGCCCAGGCTCAGGGACGGGCAGCGTCGCACCATGGAGCAGCGCAGTGACGAGTTGCCGGATGAGGCCTGGCGGGAGATAACGGTGGCCCAGGGAAGCCAGGGTCCGCGGAGCTATATGTTCTGCACCCAGCGGGTGCGGGTAACCCGGAAGGGCCAGCCGGGCCAGGAGGCATGGGCTGTCTACCGCCGGAACCTGGACGGCAGCGAGCCCCGCTACTACCTGTCCAACGCTGCCGAGGATACTCCCTTGGAGACCCTGGCCTATGTGGGCGGTTCCAGGTGGCCCATTGAAACGGAGTTCGAGACGGAAAAGGGCGACGTGGGGCTGGACGAATACGAGACCCGCAGTTGGGCCGGCTGGCATCACCACATAGCCATGTGCCTGCTGGGTGGAGCGTTCCTGCTGGGCCTGCAGCAGGCTTGGGGGGAAAAAGATGCCCCGCATCACCCGTCCCCAGGTGTACCGGGTGGTGCGGGAAATGCTGCCCCGGGAACGGTTCGGACCGGAGGAGTTGCTGCTGTGGCTGGAGGATACGCAGCTGCGCAACGAGCGGGCGCGCCGCTCCCACCAGAGACGCCGCTCCGCCCGCCGTGAAGGCAGGATGGAGCCACCACCCTAAATGCGTCGTTGTAGTACTAGTGCCGCCGCCAATGGCAACCCAAGCTTGGAGATAGTTCCTAACTGAACAACTGCCGCGCCATTCCCAAGGGTACCCGCCACAGGTAAGCGGGTCCGATGAAGGACCGGCCCTTGCGACGGCGCCGGTAGTCGATTGGGACTTCCCGCAACCTCATGCCCTTCTTGAGAAGGTCGAGAGTCAAGACCTGGGCGTAGTTGTAATCGTGGATGATTTCCGCGCGGTCCAGGGCGTGGCGCGAAAACGCGCGGAAACCGGTCTGCCCGTCGGAAATCGACCGTCCCGCCGCCAGCGAAAGCATGGCGGTGAAGAACATGTTGCCCATGCGTCTCAAGGGCGTCTGGTATTCCCGTGAACCCAGGTATCGGGAGCCAAGAACATAGTCCGCTCCCCCGCCCTCGATGGGTTCCAGCAGCCTGGGTATCTGCTCCGGCGGATACTCGCCGTCAGCGTCCAGATAGACCGCCGCCCGAACGTCCATCTCCCGCGCTGCCTCCAACCCGGTCCGCAGGGCAGCCCCCAGCCCCCGGTTGACACTGTGGCGGACCACCAGGTGGGCGCCGTTGGCCCTCGCCGCTTCCGCCGTCCCGTCGGTGGAACCGTCATCGACGACAATGACGCGGGTGTCGCCGAGGGATTCCCGGGGAATCCGGGACAGGGTTTCCGGCAGGTTCTCCACTTCGTTGTGGGCGGGAATGATCACGGCCAACGGCCTTGGCTCTGGAGACCGGTCCCCGACTCCCAGCACTTGTCCGGTGGACTGGGCTGGCGGAGGTAGTCCCAGGAAGTAGGCGATGGTCGGAGCGACATCCATCACCGACCGGGGTTCATCCATTTCCCCGGCCAGTTCCACCCCCGCTCCCCAAAGGATGCGGGGCACGTAGATCTCGGGCGGACTCATGTGCCCGTGCCCGCCAATGCCAATTCCCTGCCCGTGGTCGGAAGTGATCAGTACCGTGGCGTTTTCCAGGTAGCCCCGCTCCCGGCACCAGTCCAGGAAACCCTCAATCTTCCGGTCGGTGTCCTCAATCTTGCCCAGGTACTCCGAGTTGTAGCTGCCCCGGGCGTGGCCCGTCTGGTCGACGCTCAGCAGTTGCATCGCCAGCAGGTCCGGGTCTTCCCGCTCCATCACCGCCTTGGCCCGCGCCACCAATGCGTCGTCAATTTCGTCGTTGTGCGTAACCGCCGTCACCGTTGCCACGTCCCCGTGGCCGAAGGCGTCCACCAGGTGGGCGATCCCCACCAGCTTTCCGCTCCGGCCTTCGCTGCGTAGGGCGTCAAAGATGGACTCGCACTTCACCCCCAGGTTGGGAACGAAGTTGCTGCGCATCCCATGGACCTTGGGCGCAGCCCCGGTGAACATGGAACTGAACCCGGTGACGGTGTGGGCCGGATACACCGTTGCGGTGTTGGTGTAGTCCGCCCCCTCCCGGCGGAGCCGGTCAATGCAGGGAGTGTCCGCTTCCAGCAGCCGGTCGGCCCGGCATCCGTCAATTACTATTGCGATGAACCGGCGGCACCGAGCGGCCCCCTGCCCGGAGACCAGGTGCGTCGGGGCCAGGGACGGAGGGGGCGGCCAGGTGAAAAGCCACTGGTGCACCAGGGCGGTCACCGCTCCGAGGACCAGCAGGAACACCTCGATCCCAACGACCGTTTCCCATCCGGGACGGTGGACCATCAGCTGAAACGCCAGCACCAGGAGCAATGCCTTGGGGACCTGCTCCAGGAAATTGCCGCTGGTCGGGTCTGGGTTCTCCAGCACCAGCCGCCAGAAACGGGTGAAGTTGGTCCACCGGGTGCCGATGCGCAGGTGATAGTAGACCGTCCCCCACAGGAACACGGTGAACCCCAGGTAGAGCCCCAGGACCGCGGCGACGGCAGTCACCACCAGCCAACCCGTCAGGATTATGAATCCCCCAGCAAAAATCCCCAGCGCCCACCACAAGGTCCAGCGAAGCTTCAATGGATAGTCGAAACGGTAGAAGAGCAGGAACATGGGGACCAGGGCTACGGCAGCTATCCCGGCCCGCAGCCAGTAGCCGCCGTCGCTCAGGTGGGGCAGGCTCAACAGGGCCAGGATCCCAACCACAAACACGGGAGTGAAGGGTTTGCCCTCGTTGAACACGTTCCAAAGCCTGGCCGCGAAAACCTCGAACCGGGACGCCGCCTTGCTTCCGTCGCCGCTGCCCCTCAGCTTGTCCAGGGGATTGAGTTCGGCAATCCCGCGCACCGCGAAGGCGGAAAATACCAGCGCGACGGTGTAGGAGTAGGCGAATTTGAGGCTGTGGGTGAGGGTGGCGAGGGCCAGACCTTCGTTCCAGGGTATGCCGTAAGCAGCCAGTGCTCCGGTCATCACCGCTTCGTAGACTCCGATGCCTCCAGGAGTGAAGTGGAACACCTGGAACAGGATGGTGACCGCCGTGATGCCGATGGCGGCGGGGATGGAAATCTCCAACCCCAACGCGTGGGCGGCACCCAGCAGAACACACGATTCCACGCACCAGCTGGGCAGCGTCCAAACAACGCAGCGAACGATACGTCCGGGCGAAACTTCATGAAGCTGGGAATGGATGGAGATGAAACGGGGACGCCAAGTCCCTGGAATGAAGGCCGGAGAGCGGCGCCAACGAATGAACGTCAGCGCCGCCCCGGCCCCAGCCACCGCGACCGCCGGCAACACCAACCCCTGCGCCCACATCGCTCCGCCGGCGGGAAGGGGCAGGGTGAATGCAGCGACGGCCGCGATTGCCAGCAGTGAAGCGAAGTCCGTGACCCTTGCCACGGCGGTGGTGGCCACCGCCTCTCCCAACGGTACGTTGTGCCGCCGGACCGCCAGGGGACGGACCCCTTCCCCCAGCTTGAGGGGAAGCAGATGATTCGCCAGGAGGGCCGCCTGCAGGGCCGTGAACAGAGGGAAGATTCCAACCCGGTGGGTCAGCAGGACCCGCCACGCCACGGCGCGCAGCAGGAACGCCATCGTGTACCCCATAGCCAGCCCAGCCACCAGCAAGGGCTGGCCGGCCAGGGCCCTTACCCCGGAACCCAAACGGTCCCAGTCAGCCAGGAAGGCTACCGCGAAAACCGCCCCGGAGGAAACCCCGACCCACAGGACAACTTTGAGAGCGGCCCGCAGGGGCGACGCTGGTCCCGGCTGGGAACCCATCCCGGGACGGATGAAGTCTATGCCCAGCAAAACATGCCTGGCCCTAAAGCCCCCAAACTTGTCGGAACCTGCTCGACTGACGGTTCGTCAGCGGGGCCCAAGTACGGCTGACGACCTCCGGTGGAAAGATGGTCTTCATCGGAGATAGCCGCCGCCCCTAGCTGACAACCGCCGGGTCTTCCCGTTTGTGCCACTGGACAAACTGGGTCACCGGGGTCCTCCGGGAAAGAGGGTGTTCGTCGGGGTAGCCGATGAACAGGATGGTCACCAGGTCCCAGGCCGGGTCGGCACCCAGAAGCTCGGGGATGCCCTCCGCCCGGGTGATTCCTCCCGTTTCCCAGGTCACGGCGACCCCTTCGGAGACGCCGGCCAGAGCCATGTTCTGGATGGCGCAGCAGACGGCCGCGTAATTCTCCCTGGTGGCCGCCTCGTCCTGGCCGGGAACGCAGTAGACGTACATCAGGCAGGGAGCGTCGAGAATCTTGTCCCGCCCGGCGTCGGCCCGCCGCTCATCCCCGCCGCGGTCCAGCACGGTCTGCCGGGCCATTTCGGCCGCCACCCGGCGGACCGGTGAGTCCTGGTCCAGGACGAAGAAACGCCAGGGTTCGGTGAGCCGGTGGTTGGGGGCCCAGATCGCGGCGTCCAGCATCGTATCTATGGTGGACGCTGGAACCGGACGGTCCTCGAACTTCCAGGCCATGCGGCGGCGATGGATGGCTTCGTAAACGCTGAGTCCCTTTGCTCCGTTGGCTGCCATTGGTTACCTCGCTTTGTCTGATCAGGTTGGGGGTTGGGGGAGAATGACGGAGTGGGCCGGTCCGGGATGGACCTCCTAATCGTCTTGGTCGAATGAACCGGTAATGTCCAGGCCGTCGATCAGTTCACGGAAGGCCCTGGGAATCTCCCCATCGCCTCCATTGTGTCCTGTTTCGGGAGGCCCGCTCTCGACGGCCCTTAGTTTCCCGTTGGAACGTACGAATTTTCCCTCCAGGAAGATGGGCAGGCCGAGGTGAATGGCCAACGACAGCGCCGCGGCCACATCCACCTTGGCGTCGACCAGACCCTGGGCTGTGTCCAAACGCAGGACGCAGGTCACGTCGCCGGCGTCGTCGAGCACATTCAGGATGATGTGGCTAACCTTGCCGCCCAGGGCTTCGGCTACCAAGACGGCCAGGTGGTGGTGGGCGCAGTGGTCGGTGCCCAGGCCCCGCATCTCCACGGCCAGTACTCGGGCTTGTTCCAGGGGCAAATGGACCATGTAGCCGACCCGCTCGTTCTTAAGGCGCAGGAGCAGCTCTCCTCGGACCCCGTCTTTGGATTTCCGGATGTGGTAAGGAACTACCGGAGTCATAGGTTCTCCTTTAATGGGCTTTCAGTACGGGGAGGCTCCCCGGTATCTCTCCAATAAACCAATTGGTTATCGTAGGAATACCCATTGCGTAATTTGCCACTTAGTAAAATGTATTGTGTATACATTGTCAAGAGGTCGCTTATCATGGTTGCATTGGATTGTTTAGCGAATCCATGGGCTGTGTTCTGCCACAGCTGGTGTTGCATATTCAGCGGGAACTGGTTCCGCGCAATGGCGCAATGTGCTGTTTTGGCCCCAACCGCTGCGCAGCAAAGGCCATCGTTCAAGAGATTTCGCCACTCCCTTTCTAAGCCCAACGGGCCGTCGCGTTTGCCTCCGACGGAGAACATCCGGCGCCCCCGGTCGTTTTCCCGCGAACAGTCTGCTCCAATCGGGATTGCTCCCCGACCTTGGGCGGATATCGAGAAGACTGCCCTACTCTATTCCTGGCCCACTATGCAAGACAATTGTGCCACAATAATTAATATAGTGTTGACCCTAAGTTATTAATAGTGTATAGACTATTCACCAGCATTTATGGGGAGAACATCAAGGGTCGTTCACCACGAGATTAGAGAAATGTGATTGCTTTTCCGGTCGGTGGTTTTCGCTCCGAGACAAGTCTCAGGACCCAGCGGCCAGGACCAATCCACTTTTTGAACGCCTCTCCGTGAGGGGCGCCAAGCATAAATATTCAGGAGGTTCCCGATGAGCTACCCAGGATTCTCGGATGGCAAGTTTAAAGTCCTGCTCCTGACGATAGCCGCGGTAGCGGCGCTGGTCCTGCTCGCGGGTTGCGGTCCGTCGGCCCAGCCGGCCGCCCCCGCCCCGTCGGCAGGACCACAGGTGGACAGCGAAGAGATGCGCGTGATGATCGCGCAGGCGGTGGAATCCTCGGCTCCCCAGTCCGCCAGCCCGGACGAAATCAGAATCATGGTTGAGCAGGCGGTTGCGAAGTCGGAGACCGGTTCCTCCGGTGTGACCGCGGATGACCTGGAGCAGGTGGTTTCCAGCGCGGTCAGCGAGGCGATGGCCGAACAGCAGCCGAAAATGGAAGGCGGAATGGGGCCGGACACCATGAACAGCGCCGCCCAGGAACCGGACTCCATAGTGTTGACCGACGTCGCCGGACGCACCGTGGAGGTGGACTTGCCCGTGGAGCGGGTCATCCTGGGCGAGGCGAGGCAGATTTACATCGTGGCCGCGCTGCAGCCAGGGGACCCCTTCCGGCGCATCATCGGGTGGCGGGATGACCTGCAGCGGGCGGACGCAGACACCTACAACAAGTACCTGGAGCTCTACCCGGAAATCGCAGACATTCCGGAGTTCGGGAGCCCGGCCAGCGGGGAGTTCAGCGTGGAGCAGGCGATCGCCCTGGACGCTGACGTGTTGGCGCTGAACCTCGGCAGCCTGGCGAGAGCTGAGGAAGCGGGCTTGATCGACCAGCTGGCGGAAGTGGGGATCCCGGTGGTCGTTGTCGACTACCGGCAGGAACCCCTGGAGAACACCGTGCCCAGCACCATTCTCTTGGGCCGGTTGTTCGGCCAGGAAGAGCGCGCCCAGGAAATCGTGGACTTCTACCTGCAACAGGTGAACCAGGTCTACTCCCGCATTGACCAGATCGAAGGGGAGAAGCCCCTGGTGTTCCTGGACTGGGCGGCGGGGATACGGGGTTCGGATGACTGCTGCCGCACCTTCGGCCGCGCCAACCTGGGCCTGATCATCGAGCGGGCCGGCGGGGTGAACATCGGCTCCGACCTCATCCCAGGCTGGGCTGGGACACTGAACCCGGAGCAGATCATCGTGTCAAACCCCGACGTGATCATCGCCACCGGTTCCAACTGGTACGCCATCAACGCCGACGGCGGCTTCGTCAGCATGGGCTATTTCACCGAGCCGGGGGATTCGAGGTTGGCGCTGACGACCCTGGCCGACGGGCGGCCCGGCTGGGACGGGCTGACCGCGGTGAACAGCGGCAGGTACCACGCGGTGTGGCACCAGTTCTACAACTCCCCTTACCACTTCGTTGCGCTGCAGCAGTTCGCCAAGTGGTTCTATCCTGAACTGTTCGCGGATGTGGACCCGACCGCCAACTTCGACGAGTTCCACCGCCGGTTCCTGCCCATCGATTACAGCGGCACCTTCTTCATTTCCGCCCAGGAATGATCAATCCTGCCTCCCTTTCTTTGGAGCGGCCGCCCGGTCTCCTCCCCGCGGCGGCCGCTCCGAGAGGAAACGGCGCGGTGTTGATCCTCGCGGTCCGGTCTTAACCTGCGATAGAGGGATGATATGGCAACAGAACGAGCGGCCGACCGGTCATCTGGAGATCTGACCGCCGCCAGGGGCAGGCAGATCTACCGGCAGATAACCGGGCGCAAGTACCTGGTCATGGCTTGCCTGGTGGCGACGTTGTGCGGAACCTTGATCCTGGATATCTCGCTGGGGCCGGCCCGCCTGGGACTAATTGAAGTTATCTCGACCATTCTGCGGCCCGGCTCCGCCGAGGTCTCTACCCGCGTAATTGTCTGGGATATCAGGATGCCCATCGCTCTGATGGCGGTTGCCGTCGGAGCGGCGCTGTCCATCGCCGGGGCGGAGATGCAGACCATCCTCAACAACCCCCTGGCCAGCCCCTTCACCCTGGGAATATCGGCGGCGGCCGGATTCGGGGCGGCTCTCGCCCTGGTCCTGGGCCTCAGCGTCATCCCCTTCGCGGGGGTGTTCCTGGTATCGGGCAACGCCTTCGTATTTGCGATGGTGGCGTCAATGACCATCTTCGTGCTGAGCGGGCTGAGAGGGGTGACCATTGAAACGATGATCCTCCTTGGCATTGCCCTGGTGTTCCTCTTCAGCTCCCTGCTGGCCCTGCTGCAGTACATCGCTTCGGAACAGGCCCTGCAGCAGGTGGTTTTCTGGACGCTGGGCAGCCTGGTCAAGGCCACCTGGCCCAAGATCGGAATCGCTGTGGCCGTCCTGGTAATCACTACGCCGCTGTTCGTCAAGCATGTCTGGACCCTGACGGCCCTGCGCCTTGGCGACGACAAGGCCCACAGCCTGGGCATCAACGTCCGCAAGCTCCGGCTCCAGGTGTTGATATCCGTGTCGATCCTCGCCGCGGCGGCGGTGGCGTTCGTGGGCACCATCGGCTTCGTCGGCCTGGTTGGACCCCACGTCGCCAGGATGCTGGTGGGAGAGGACCAGCGGTTCTTCCTGCCCATGTCCGCGATAACCGGGGCCATCCTGCTTTCGGCAGCCTCCATAGTCAGCAAGATGATAACCCCCGGGGCGATCTTCCCCATCGGAATCATCACCTCGCTGGTGGGGGTGCCCTTCTTTCTCAGCCTGATCCTGGCGAAACGGAGGCAGCTCTGGTGATGAAGTTGTCGGCCAGCGACGTCCGCTTCAGCTACGGGTCCACCGACGTCCTGAAGGGGGTCACCATCCAGGAGGCGGTGCCCGGGCGGATCACCGCCACCATCGGGCCCAATGCCGCCGGCAAGACGACCTTTTTCAAGTGCATCGCCGGTCTGCTGAAACCCGACGGCGTCATCTCCGTGGACGGGAGGGACCTGCGCAGCTACAGCCGGGAGGAAATCAGCCGCCGGGTCACCTACCTGCCCCAGGAGAGCCCGGTCAACGCGGTGTTGACGGTATTCGAGGCTGTGCTGCTGGCCCGGAAGCACACCCTGTCCTGGCGGGTTACCGACGAGGACCTGCAATCCGTCACCGGGGTGCTGGAGGACCTGGACATCGAGGACCTCTCGACCCGGTTCCTCAATGAACTGAGCGGCGGACAGAAGCAGATGGTGTCCATCGCCCAGTCCCTGGTCCGGGAGCCCGAGATCCTGCTCCTGGACGAGCCCACCAGCAGCCTGGACCTGCAACGCCAGCTGGAAGTGCTGGACCTGGTCAGCCGGGTCACCCAGGAACGGAGCATCGTCACCCTGATCTCCGTCCACGACCTGAACCAGGCCGCCCGGTATGCGGCCCAGTTCGTGGTCATGAGCCAGGGAGTGGTCTATGCCTCGGGGGATGCCCATGAGGTCCTGACGCCCGAAATGCTCCGGGACGTGTACGGGGTCAACGCGACCGTAACTCCCGCCCATGACGGCATTCTCCAGGTGACTCCTCTCAGCTCGGCCCGTCGGACGAAACATCTCACCGAGGCCGCGGATTGACCAGGGCAGGCGGTCAGGGAGCGGCGCATGGGCGGAATCCCGGGGCGGTTGACCTGTTCCTGGTGGCGGTTGTCGTGATTCCCGTCTTCTTGACTGCGTGCGGAAATGCTCCGGAACCAGGAGACCCGCCCCCGGAACCTGTCGTGGCGCAAGCCGCCGTCCCGACAGCCGGCTCCCCGCCCCGGCCGCCAGCGCCCGGCCCCACCCTCCGGCGCTCTACTGTCAATGCCCCCACCGACCCGGCTCCACCCCCAACGGACGTTCCTCCGGATCCGTCTCCCAGCCTGACGCGCGTTTCCATCCCTTCCCCTACAGGGCTGGCGCCAACCCCGACTTTTGACTTGGGCCGGCAGATTGCCCGCGGGAAGCGGTTGGTTGAGAGGAACAGCTGCCTGGAGTGCCACACGATAGATGGCCAGGCAAATTTCGCCCCCACGCTGGCCGGGTTGTTCGGTACCGCTCGGGAGCTTGAGGGAGGCACAACCACCATCGCGGAAGAAGATTATTTGAGGGAATCCATCCAGAACCCGGACGAGAAGATCGTGGCGGGATTCGCCACCGGCGCCATGCCCAAGGTGTTCTTCAGCGACGCGGAATTGAGCGCCTTGGTGGAATACATCAAGTCGTTGCAATAGCCCCGCGATTCGGCCGCCGGTTCCAGCGGTCCTGGCGTGGTGAATCAAATCTGGGTTGCAACAAGCGCAGGAGGGTGATCATGGAAAACGGCCCGGTCGATCATGATTCGGCGATGCCCGGCGAGGGCCTGGACTACTCAAGGATGCCCGGGCACTGGCTCCTTGCCCAAATGGGCAAGCGGGCCCTGCGCCCGGGAGGGTTGGAACTCACTGGTCAAATGCTGGCGGCCCTGGAGATTGGCTCGTCGGACGACGTGGTGGAGTTCGCCCCCGGCCTGGGACTGACGGCCCGGGCCACCTTGGCGCGAAATCCCGCCACGTACACCGGGGTCGAGAGGGACGAAGCAGCCGCTAGGCAGGTACGGCGTTACCTGGAGGGAGACGGGCGCCAGTGCCTGGCTGGTCGGGCCGAGTCCACCGGGCTGCCCGACCAGTCCGCCACCGCGGTTTACGGCGAGGCGATGCTGACCATGCAGACGCTCCCTCAGAAAGACCGCATTGTGCAGGAGGCCGCCCGGTTGTTGCGGCCCGGTGGCAGATACGGTATCCACGAGCTCTGCCTACAGCCGGATGAACTGGAAGACGATCGCAAATCCGAAATCAGTGCCGCCCTGTCCGAGGCAATCCACGTTGGGGCCCGGCCGCTCACGCCCCAGGAATGGACCACACTCCTGGAAGGGCATGGGTTCACCGTGCAATCCCGTTTCACGGCGCCAATGCACCTGCTGGAACCCCGCCGGTTCGTCAAGGATGAAGGGCTGGCCAGGACCATTGGCTTCCTTTTCAAGGTTGCCAGGACGCCATCGGCCCGCCGGCGTATCCTACACATGCACTCGGTCTTTAGAACTTACGCCGAAAACATGGCCGCCATTTCCCTGGTCGCTGTGAAGACCGAATGTCCTTCAACCTGTTTAGGGACCTGTGACCGCCTTTATCCGTAATCCGGCTCTTATATGTCCCGCCAACAATTGAGCGGGCATGGATATTGCCGACCCGATAATGACCTAGGCCGACATCAGCCACACCCAAGACCTGCCGGGCTGGACGTCGACTATAGTCATCAGGGCAGACATTCGTCGCACCGTAGAATGGTATACGGAGCACCGAGATTGGACCACATGGTCAACATGCCCGCTGGGCTTCTCCAAATCCCAACCTCCCCCATTCACCAAGGCCAGTCGATGGCGGATGGTCATCAATCTTGCTCTGATGAGGCCCGGGCAATACCAAGACCTCGCCATCTAGGCAGGCGCAACAGACGGGAGCGCCCAGGAATTTCAGGCCAGGCAGTCGCTCCGATCAGTAGGCCGGCCAGGACCAGCCAGAATATCGTCAGCCACCAGGTTTCGATCGTCCACCAAGAATACAGCGGAAACAATCCCGCCAGCCCTTGAAAGGGTGGGTAAGCCATGTCGAAAGGGTCAATTGCGATGGTGACTTCTCCGGCCCGGCCGGACAGTGCCAGACCTGCGGTGGTCGCCACCGTCAGGACTCCCAGCAGCGCGATGCCAACCCTGCCCCAGAGAGGCGCCCTGACTACCATCAGCACGATGGGCAGGACGAACAGGGGCAACACGGTCAGCAAGGTTCTCCCTGGAAACCACCATCCCGTCATAGTGATGGCGACAACAGTTGCGATCACCATTTGCAGGGATATCAGTCCCAAGGCCAGCCGGTGCGCCGGCCCGGTTGCAGCTAATAGCGCCATGCCGGGAATCGCCGCCAGCAGCAGCGGCCCCCAGCGTCCTATACCAAACCGGCGGTCAATTAGCAGCCCCCAGAGCCGGTAATACCTTTCCCCCAGTTCAAAATGTATTCCCAGAATTTCAGCCGTGTTCCACCCGGCATAGACTGTGTTAACGCCGTAGGGGGTCAGGCCACCGAAAAGGTGCAGATGGAACCAAGCGAAAAACCCCGCCGATGCGGCACCTGCGGTTAGCAAGGTAATCCTGCCCTGCCGGTTCGCCCTCAGCAATAAATACCCGGACACCAGCAGCGCCAGAGGCGCGTACTTGACTCCCAGCCAGCACATAGTGGTTAGGACGGTAACCAACAGCAAACCGTCGGTCACCGTGAGCTGCCCCTGCCGGGTCACCAGCAGCAAGGATAGGACTAGTGCTAGTGCCAACGCTGCCGGAAACTCCGGGTAGATTTCGGAGGAGTAGATGAACGCGGTCGCCGTCAACCCAACACCCAGGGAAACAGCCCAACTAACCGTCCGCTGGCCGGTAAGGCGATCGGCCAGCATAAAGGTGAGGGACATCGTGGCGGCTGCCATTAGGAGCAACTGGACTTGCGCTCCGGTAAGCCCGCCTAACGCGAACCCGGGAATCAGAAGCGCCGATAACCCTGGGTTGTGAGGGCTGAGCAGTCGACCATCGGGCAGGGGCACCGACTGCTGCCACAGGCCGTCGGGATGGTCGAAGAAGGACTCGTAGGACCTCGCCTCGTACTGGTTGCGCAGGTCGAAATCCCCATCGGACAACAGGCTCTGGGTCGTGAGCAGGTAGAATGGCTCGTCCCCGGTTATGGAAGCGCCCCGCGTTGCCCGGATGTCCACAGAGAACGCGTAAGCCACCGCCAGCAAAAGGACAAGAGCTGCCGCCGAAAGCAGCAGCCCCTTCCCCCTGGTCCAAGTCCACATGGAAGGCAGCGGCGAGGGCCACGTCACGGCAGAACGCCAACATCCCTGAGCAGATCGAGTGTCCCTTCCAGGTTGCCCAGGTTGCCGAGGTCAACATCAGGGGGGTCCAGAGACTCCAGAGGCGGCAGGTCGCCCTCAGGCTCCACCCCAGCGGCGACGGGGTATTCCTTGATGTCAGAGGTGAAGTATCTCTGTGCCGGCTCCGAAAGGAGGAATTCGACGAACTCTTCAGCGGTGGCCTTGTTATCAGAAGCGTTCAGCACCCCTGCGCCGGCCACCAGCACCAGCGCCCCTGGGTCGCCGTTTCCTATATAGTGGTTGCGGGCAGTGAATCCAGGGCCGTGTTCCGCCAGGAACCGTTCCAGGTAATAATGGTTTACGAACCCGACATCCACTTCGCCGTTGGCGGCGGCCATGACTATGGAGACGTTGTTGGGAAAATCCCGGGCATCGTTCTCCTTCATTCCCTCCAGCCAATCCCGGGCGACGTCCTCGCCTACCTGTAGTCGCAGTGCGGTTACGAACGACTGGAAAGAACCGTTTAGAGGGGCCCATCCCACACGTCCCCTCCATTCCTCATCGGTGAAGTCGAGTATAGAGGCCGGCAGGTCGGCTTCCGGGTCAATAGTTTCCGTGTTGAAAATGATAGTCCTGGCCCGGCCGGAGGTTCCGATCCATTTACCATTGGGATCCCTTAACCTGGAATCCACCTTGTCCAAGGTCTCCTGCGGCAGGTCAGCCAGCATACCCGCCGCTGCCAGGCTGCCGAGGGAGCCGGGGTCTTGCAGGAACACCACGTCGGCAGGGGTATTGTCCCCTTCCTCCATCAGGGTGAGCGCCGTTGAAGCGCTGCCCCCGTACTTGACCCGGATGTCGACCCCGGTATGCTCTCCGAAGGCTTCCAGCAACGGATGCACCAACGTTCGGGAGCGTCCCGAATAAACAATTAGAGTACGGTCCTCCGCTTCCTCGGGTGCCACTTGGACAGGCGCTTGGGTAGGTGGGCGGGCCGGAGTGGGCGACACGCTGGCAGTGGCTGTTGCAGTCTGCGGAGCTGGCGGGGTCGCCGCCGGAGGAGGCGATTGCGCGCCTCCTCCGCAGCCAACCAGCGCCAGGGACAGTGCCAAGAACGGCGCCGCCAACACTAAAAGAACCTGGGGGAAATCTCGGCGACGATGTCTTGTCATTCCTGCTCCCCTATTTTGTTGGTGAAGTTGGTCACTCGAAGCTGGTTATCAGGTCATCCCGGGTCAACAGGAGCGTCGACCCCACCCGGTTAAGGGCAGCCAGGGCCCTGTCGCGCGCCTCGGGGGTAATCTGGTCCGGTTCCGCCTCCAGGTAGGCGACGATGGTCTGGTCGGCAGACGGGTCCGCATTGAAGACTTCAGGCTGGATGGACTGGTAGAACGCCAGGGCTTCCACCTGGTGGGTTCCCGGGTCCTTACCTTCCTGCACGTCATTCAGCGAGATGCCGATATACCTGACCGTGGCCAGGTAGAAGATGGCATTGAAGCGCGAGAAGACTTCCTGGGCGGCAGCGTCACAAGCCGCTCGGTCGCTTCTGTCGGCAGCCCGACGCACCCGCTCGAACGCTTGGCGTAGGGGGATGTCGAGAGTGCCTTCCCGGCCGAAGTTGCCTTCCCGGCTGCGTGCCAGGGACGACAGCGAGTTGGGGTAATCGCCACCCTCTGCCAGGCCTACATAGATGGCCCAGCCCTCATCAACGTCGCCCGAGTCCAGATCTGCGCAGCCGCCAATCACATAGTGCTTGGACCAATGATAGAGAATGCTCAGGATGCCCTTGTTGATGGCCTGGCGCTTCTGGGCATCCGTGTAATCCTCCGCTTCCCCTCGCCCGCGGACCACGTTTTCGATGCGGTCGTCGAGGAAGGTGTCGGAGCCGTAGAACTGGGCGGCCAGGGGGTATTCCTTGGCCCGCTCGGGGTCGATGGCAAAGTAACGGAGGCTCTTGCTCCGGACGCCCAGGCGGGTGTGATGTCCAACCTCGTACAGCAGCCAGATATCGCCCGCCGGGAAGGGCTTGCCCTCCTTGATGACGTTGGTCAGTTTGGCAATCTCCTGGTAGTCCGAGGGAATCTTCTGGTAATGCTCCCGGTTGGTCGTGGGATAGTAGTAGCCGTCGGACGCGCTGGGCTCCCGGAGATTGCTCTCGTATCGGAGGCCCACCGGGACGAACCGACTGTTGGAGAGGTCTATTGGGTTGGTGTGGGCAGTCAGGCCGCTGCCAGGCCCGTCTCCGGTATCGTCAGTGTACTCGGTGAGCAGATCGCTTCGCTGCAGCAAGAGCGCCGATGCCGTCCCGTTGAGCGCGGCCAGGGCCGCGTCGCGCCTCGCGCTTGTAATCTGGCTGCCTTCAGCCGTGAGGTAAGCCGTGATGGTCTCGTTGGCAGCCGGGTCGGCATTGGCCACTTCGGGCTGTATGGACTGGTAGAAGGCCAGGGCCTCCACCTGGTGTGTACCCAATGCGTCGCGGTCGCCGGACTGGGCGTCATCCAGTACCCGGCCGATGTATCGGACGGTGGCCAGGTAGAACATGGCGTTGTAGCGCGAGAAGACTTCCTGGGCGGCAGCGTCACAAGCCGCCCGGTCTCCGTTTTCGGCGGCCTGGCGCACCCGCTCGAAGGCCTGGCGTAGGGGGATGTCGAGAGTGCCTTCCCGGCCGAAGTTGCCTTCCCGGCTGCGTGCCAGGGCTGACAGCGAGTTGGGGTAATCCCCGTTGACCGGCAGGCCAACATAGATGGCCCAGCCCTCATCAACGTCGCCCGAGTCCAGATCGGCACAGCCGCCAATCACATAGTGCTTGGACCAGTGATAGAGGATCCTCAGGATGCCTTTGTTGATGGCCTGGCGCTTCTGGGCATCGGTGTAATCCTCTGCGTCCCCTCGCCCCCGTACGACGTTCTCGATGCGATCGTCGAGGAAGGTGTCGGAGCCGTAGAACTGGGCCGCCAGGGGGTATTCCTTGGCCCGCTCGGGGTCGACGGCGAAGCTCCGGAGCGACTTGCTGCGGACGCCCAATCGGGTGTGCAGTCCGGCCTCGTACAGCAGCCAGATCTCGCCCGCCGGGAAGGGCTTGCCCTCCTTGATGACGTTGGTCAGTTTGGCAATCTCCTGGTAGTCCGAGGGAATCTTCTGGTAATGCTCCCGGTTGGTGGTGGGATAGTAGTAGCCGTCGGGCGCGCTGGGCTCCCGGAGATTGGTCTCGTACCGGAGGCCGGTAGGAATCAACAGTCCTCCCTCTGCCACCATGCCGTACGCCGCTGTGACGGTCCCGGTGCCACTGCCACTGCCGGTGCCGGTGCCAGTCCCGGTGCCACTGCCGGTGCCACCCCCGATCACCTCTATGGTGGGACGGTCCTCACCCCGGCGCGATGCCGCCGCTGCTGCTTCCTGGGCCGCCGCTGCTGCTTCCTGGGCCGCGGCGGTTGCTCCTTGGGCCGCGGCGGTTGCTCCTTGGGCCGCGGCTGCTGCTCCTTGGGCCGCCGCTGCTGCTTCCTGGGCCGCCGCTGCTGCTTCCGCTGCTCCCGAATCTGGCGGGGCAGCCGGCGCGGCCACTGGACCCTCCTGCTGACAAGCCAGAGCCAAAGCTACAAACAAAGCAACTATCGGCCATACAACCCATAGCTTCCTGGGGTGCAGTTGCCTTCCCGTTCTATTCGGATAACGCATTTCCTTGACCTCCTATGGTTTGGGGTGGCTTTAACTGGAACTCAGCATCTCCCGCAGCATTGTCGTCGTGCCGTCGGGAGACTTCCCCGCTGCCGCCGGTGGAGCCATCGTCAACCGCGATAACACACAGGGTGGGCAGCTCTCCTCTGGGAATTCTCGATACCGGAGAGGCAGGTTTTTCGCCTCGTGTAAGCGGAAGGCTACCGCGCAACGGCGGTTGTAGTGGCGGGTTCCACAATCTGCATCCCTTGGTACGCGGTCGGGAGAGGACGAGACATATCGTCCAGAGTTAAAGACATCAGATGTCTGCCAATTACCCCTATGTGAATAGTTCAGAAGCATTGATGTATGTCTATACAATTTGAAGATAACACCCACCGCACGATTCCCCCCTACAGAAAAGCCCCGGCAGCAGCGACCACCAGGATAGCGGGGAGACAAAGCTGGCCCTCCAAGTGTTGCACAGCTAGCCTCGCCTGCGACCACCCCGCCGGGTATCCCGCCAGCGGCTGGGTCACTTCGAGTATCGCTAGGGAGAGTGCGATCCTGAGAAGGGAAAAACGAACCCACTCCGTAAACTGCAAAGACCGTCAGTATATGATGACTCCGTTAAGACGTACCATATATCTGTGGTACCATAGAAATTAATAACAAGGTCTTACGTTTTTTATTCGTGCATATATGGGCATTAATTATGGTGGACATATAGCATAGACAAATATGTATGTCAGCAGCCTTAACTGTCTCCTGATTGTGATGTTCCGTTAGAAAAAGTCCGGGATGAATGCGTCCAGCCCGACAGGTATGGACTTCAACCAGAGAGCCGAAATATCCCAGAGCGGAAAAGGGGGAATGCATTGAAGATCACGGTCATCGGACTCGGACGACTTGGAGCTGTGGCGGCGGGTGGGCTGGCCGCCGCGGGCCACGAAGTTACGGGTCTGGACGTAGATGAAGGAAGAGTTAGGGCACTCCAGGAAGGCCGGATGCCCTTCTACGAGCCCGGCCTGGAGGATTGCGTGACTGCAGCCGCGAACCGGGGCAGCCTACGCTTTCTGCACAACGAAAGCATCACCGAGGACCTGGCCGGCGTCGTCTTAATCACTGCAGGCACACCCGCCACGGCAAACGGCGAAGTGGATATGGGACAGGTGCGCGCCGCTTTGGCGTGGATCAGAAGCCGGAAACCCGGGGGGCTGGTCCTGCTAATGAAGAGCACCGTGCCGCCCGGTAGTGGCGTGGAGTTTCTCCGCAAAGACTTGAAAGGGCTGGAGGTCGACTACTTCGCCAATCCCGAGTTTCTCCGGGAGGGCCGGGCGCTGCATGACTGGAGATATCCCGATCGCATCGTCCTTGGGGCTGAATCATGCGCGGGGAAGTCCATCGATACGGTCAAGAGGGTGTACTCAGGGGTCGAGTCTCCCATCCTGGTCACCGACGTAACCAGCGCAGAGATGATCAAGTACGCCAGCAATGCCTTCCTGGCCACGCGCATATCCTTCATGAACGAGATGTCGTCCCTCTGCGATGCAGTCGGTGCGTCCATAGACGCCGTCAGCGATGCGCTGGCAATGGATGCCAGAACGGGCGCGAGGGTTTTTGCCGGGGTCGGCTATGGAGGCTCCTGCCTTCCCAAGGACATCTCCGCGCTAGGGCACCTGGCTTTCTCCCACGGGATCGACGCAGGTTTGCTCAGGGAAGTCGCAAGGGTAAACGACCGGCAGCGCCGGCTCCCGGTCGAGCGGCTGAACTCCAGATTCGGAGATGACTTGGAAGGCCTGCAAGTCGGAGTCCTGGGACTCGCCTTCAAGCCGGGCACCGATGACATCAGGGAGGCCGCATCCTTGGAATTGATCCGCCACCTCGCGGGAAGAGGAGCGAAGGTCAGGGCCTTTGACCCAAAGGCCAGCGTTCCTGCTGGCGAGGCGCTTTGGTCGGGCGTCGAATTGGTGGGCTCAGTTGATGAGGTGGCAGATGGCGCTCAGGCGTTGGTACTGATCACCGAGTGGCCGGAGATCGTAGGCGCCGACTGGGAAGGGATCGCCGCACAAATGCTTCCGCCGAGGTTCCTGTTCGACGGCAGGAATGCCCTCAGCGCCCGGCGCATGGCCTGCCTTGGGTTTGAGTACGCAGGGGTGGGCCGGGGTCACATCTTCCAGCCGGACATTGCCCGTACCGATGAGGACGATACTGCAAGGACCCCGCCTCTGGAGGCAAGAGTCACCAGTTCCATTCCATGGCCGGCGGGACATCAGGGCGAGTTCCGATATGTTTAGCGCTTCGACCCCACCGGGTCGGGATGACTAACCATGAACCCGACCGCTCCGAACGTCTGGGGGAGCGTTCCTGCTCTTCACAGCGGCGGCCATGATGGAGATGGTCTTGACGCCGAAGGTGACGAGGTCCCGTTTCACGTGGAATTTAGTGAGGATGTGTACGTTGCCAGATACGTCGTCAATTCCGAGTTCGCGTTCGGGGGGGACGTCGCATTCCGCCTTTGTTGCAACCAAACCTCGACCGGGTAGGGCAGTCGGCAGAGGTCGCGTATGGGGTCCCCTCCCACCACTGCAAGAATGTTAGAGCCTTCGGTAGGGGCAGGATCTACAG
The DNA here is from genome assembly GCA_951812535.1 of uncultured Dehalococcoidia bacterium. Classification (GTDB taxonomy): domain Bacteria; phylum Chloroflexota; class Dehalococcoidia; order Lucifugimonadales; family UBA3495; genus CATOSK01. The sequence continues at coordinate 39,934 of CATOSK010000008.1, forward strand.
CCGACGACTCCTTAACCGATATGGGTGATGACGAAGGAGAGGATGTACAAGTTTGCTTCTTCATTCCCAGCGAGAGCGACCTGAAGGGAGTTGACTTCTTAAGGCTGGGCTTTGCGCAATTCAAGCGGCGTAAGCAAGGGAATCGACCATTCGGTTGTAAAGAGCGGCGGGGAGTTCCAGCGTATCGGTGCAGGCTGCGGACAGTGAAAAACCCTCCGATGACAGCCACAGATGCCGTCGCACCAGGGCGATGGCATCCACGAAGGTCGGCGACGGCTTGTCGTACCAGGCCGCGGTGCGCTGGGTGATGGGATGACGTTTCTGCAAGGCGTGGGCGGCCAGGGTGGTCCAGGAGAAGAGGCCCAGCAGTGCCCAATGGCGTCCCGCCCAAGGGACATGGCCCAACCACATCAGGGAGATCCAGATCAGGGAGATCCAGCGCAGACCACTGGCCTTGACCAGTTGGTGTCGGCTGGAGCGCACCGCGTCCCGGTAGATGCCTCGGGCCCTTATCCTGGCCCCGCGACGCCGCTCCAGGGTCTCGTCGATGCCGAAGACCAAGGGACCGTCGCCGCGATCCAAGTCGCGATCCAAGTACTGTAGCAGCAGCAAGAGCAAGATGCGTGCGGCCTCACGGGGCGACCACACCGCCCTATTGAGCACCTCGTGGTAGCGGGCGTAGTCGTCCTGGTCGCTGCGTCCTGGTCGCTGCGTCCCATGACGCGGAGCGCCGCGGCCACGGTGCGCTGGCCCGTGGCCAGGATCGCACCCACCATCAGCAGTTGGGCTTTCTGCCAAGTCGGGTTGGTGAACAGCCTTGCGAAGGGGGCGAGTATCGGTACAATGGCATCGGGCAGGGTAAGCATGGCTGGGCCTTTAGTGAGATTTGGGTCAGGCCAGCTTACCCTGTCTTTATACTTTTTCTAAATTTTGCGCAAAGTCCAGCTAAGCACCTCGGCATTGCCCCAGTACGGCGCGGGCACCCCGCCTACGAGTTCATGAACGACGCCGACGGGAATGGCATTGTCTGTGAATAGAAAGTCGGCGCAAAGCCAATCCTCTCGCAGTTCCGGACCAAGGCCTATGATCCCGCCGCCAATGAAACACCAGACGGCGGCACGTCCATCCGAAGCTGATCGTGTAAAATCCTTGTGAAGTCAAGGCCTTTTATTCACGATCCTCAGTTTCTGGAAACGCTCCCAACGGGGGACCAGAGTGGGAGTCCCCTTTAGAAAGGAGATGATTCCCCCGATGGGAAATGACCCGAACCGAAACCCTGCATCAACAACACGACGGGCCTTCGTCTGGACCATCGGGGGATGCGTCGCACTAGTAGCAGCCATAGGGGCGGTCTATGCGCTGACCGCCCCTCCCACACCGGTTGAAGCCGCGGAACAGTACATCGAGGACAACTACGACGCAGTAGCCGAGTCAGTGGTTGATGCGGCCTTCCCCGACAACTCCCTGACAGCAGAGATCATCGGAGAGGTGGCCGAGTCCATCGCTGAGCAAGGCCTCCCCTACCGGTGTGATGCCACTTCCGAGACCGGAACCACAGTTGAAGCGCGGTGCGACCTTTTCTTTTCCCTGGACCGACCGCTGGAACTCCGGATAGAAGCTCCGTTCCTGGTCAGCGTGAGGACGACCGACCGGGACCTCTTCGGCAGGACCAATCCCGTAGTTCAGGACTCAGAGCCCCTTACCAGTGAGATAGCGGTCAACGGCGTGGCTCTGGACATGTTCACGGAAGCCGGGGGCAAGGTCGGGGAGATCGGGGGAACCCTCAACAATCTTGGGTCCCAGGTCGATGAGGCCAAGGACATCCTTGGCATTGGAGGGGAAAAGAAGGACACCGCACTGCTCCAAAATGATGCGGGAACCGGTGATTCCCCTCCGATGGAGGCGCCCGGTCAGCCCACTTTTGGCGATCAGATCTCCGGCACCATTCGGGAAGAAGACGAGCACCGCCGCAGGTGCCGCTTCTGGGCCATGAACAACCTTCAGCCCGTCGTCTACCAGGAGTTCGCCAGGCTGGAACCAGAGAACATGGATGACCTGGATCGCTTCCTGTGGAGATCCATCCTTCACACCAACGAATCTCTCGGCGCCTACGATGGTGACGATGTTCGCGGCGATGACATCCCGGCCCTGCAGGCGGGAGTCCCGGGGATCTACTGCCGGGATTACTGGGCGGAACCCCTGGACGCCGGAAACGTCGACCTCCGGAACCACGGATTCGAGAGCCAGTGCCGCCGGCGCTTGGAGGAACGCATCATAAACCGGTACTACTACCTCACCGACGCCGTTAATTCCCGGGAGGACGACGACCTGGTGTTCAACACACCGAACCAGTACGTCAGGATCCTCCAGTGGCTGGACATCAGCGGGAAGGAACTTCTGGAATCTGGCAACGCCTCCTACATGATCCTCCAGGAGCAGAGCCGCTACCCCTACGCTCACATTGGGGACCACATTCCCAACGAGGATTTCGTGCGTGACTACACGCAGGAATGGGAAAGCAGGCCCGACCTGGACTGGCTCGGGATAGTCTCCTCCGCTGGCCTGAGCGACAACTCCTCCGGGCTCCTGGAGTGTCATCTCTACCACCCCCAGGTCTTCTACGGGTACTGGATCCCCTTCGATCCCGACCGGGTTCCTGACTACGGAGAGGAAGGGGAGATGGAACCTGCCAAATTCGACCCCTCGACAATGCCCATCTTCCTGCCGAGGACCGTCGACGAAGACCGGGTCAGGGCAGGGTACCCCCTGGGGAAGCGCGGAGACCGGTACCACCTGTGCCGGGGGGAAAGCGAGGCCGAGGAGGCGGGATATTACTACGTCGACCACCCCGCCGGAGCCTACTGCGAGAGGATCCAGTGACCCTGAACGGGTCAGGAACGGCTGGAGTATTGGGATGACAGTCGAGCATCTCGTCCACCGCATGGCCATGGGTGCCCTCTTGGCACCCATTCTGATCTTGGCGCTGTCCTGTGGAAACGGCGGAGATCAGTCCGCTTCTACCGCCGCCCCGACATTGCCTTCTGCAACGAATACTCCCGCACCACCTGCTCCAACTCCCACTCCATCTCCGACGGCTACCGCCACAGTCCCCCCGTTAACGCCGACGGTGTCTCCGACTGCATCCAGGGGAACAACATCCCGATTGTCTGGTTTGGGTGACCGGCTGGGCTCCAGGATTCCCGAGGACCTTTCGGTCAGCCTTCCCGCGGGGCCGACAAATTCGGAGGGTTGGCTGCAAGTTGATCTGGTTGCGCCGGAACGCGCCGCTGTCATCCAGAAGCTGGAATGGGTTGCCGACGGTGTGTCCCCTGAAGAGGTGGCCATGGTGGACTGGCTGGTCTGGACCGCCATCGACTACGGTGAGCTGTTCGACCGGGTGGTGGAAGCAGGCTGGTTGACGGACGGGGTCACGGACCGGGAGATCCAGGTCCTGAAGCACCTCTTCTTCCTGGCCACGGTGGACCCGGGGTTCGCCCTCTGGCTGCTGGCGCAGCCCTTCCTGGAGACCGTCGAGTACGCCGACGGCCCCGCGGTGGAGTCGCTACTCAGGGTGCAGCTGCTGGTCCCCGGCCAGGCCAACCCGGTCCAGGCCCTTCTCCTGGAAACCGGGGGCTTGACCGACGAGTGGGCTCCGGTAGTGGCCATGACCTGGCCGGTTGCGCAGTTCACCCCCCAAGATCTGCCCCGGCTCTACGACCCCGAGGTGGTGCGGGTCCACACGAAGATGGTGGACCTGGAGGAGTCCGGGCCAACGCTCCTGGCCGTGGTGCGCACCGAGCCGGGCGCTGGGGAGACCCTGGCTCTGGTGGAGAGCATCGTCCGGGAGGTTGAGGGAACCATGGGCCGTCCCCTGCCCCTGGCCTACGTGGGCACCCTGTTCGGCGGCGCGGTGGCCCCGGGAACCATCGGCATCAACTACGGCACCGGAATGGTGCTGGAGACCAGGTTCGACGTCGCGGACGGGAGCTACGACGCAGAACAGCTCAGGGGAGTCCTGGCCCACGAGGTGGGCCACTACTGGTGGAACAGCAACGAGAACTGGGTGGATGAGGGCATGGCGGAGTTCGTGGCCGCTGCGTCCTACGGGTTCCCATCTGGAAAGGGATACCCCTTCCTGCGGGAACCCTGCGTCCGGGCGAGGTCTATCTCGTCGTTGCCCCCGGAGCCCAGGAAGGCCATTCCCTGCGACTACTCCCTGGGACAGCGCATGTTCTTCAGCTTGTACAGGCTCCTGGGGGAGGACGCGTTTTACGCCGCGGCGAGAAAGCTCTACGACCAGAGCAGGGATGACCTGGGGCACAAGAGCCTGTTCGGCCTCCCGTCAGGGGTTGAGGACGTTCGGGACGCCTTCGGGCCGCAGGGAGATGAGGCCCTGGACCGTTGGTATTACGGCAGAGACGAGCGCAAACTGGACGACTTCTAAACCTATGGAGAGGTCCATATGGGCCCTGGACTCCACCCGCCGCCCGGGGCGGCAACCTGACTCACCCGGAAGTGAGCAAGAAAAGCACGACCATGCTTCTGACAATCTTGAACTGGAATGTAGAGTGGGCTACGCCAAGGTCACGGCGGACCTCTGAAATCCTGTCTCGCATAGACCAACATACCCCCGAGGTCGTCTGCCTTACCGAAACCCACAGGGGGCTGTTGTCGAAACAGGGCCACACGATCTGTTCCCAGCCAGACTACGGGTATGGGTTGAAGGAGCACCGGCGGAAGGTGATGCTCTGGTCGAGGGAACCGTGGAGCCACGTTGATGACGTGGGATCGGACTCGATGCCGCCCGGACGGTTCGTGTCCGGGATCACCCAAACATCGGCGGGTGAGACGACTGTCATGGGGATCTGCATCCCCTGGTTCGGGTCCCGGACCGAGGCCAGCCGCCAAGAAGGTCGCAAGAGGCGGTGGGAGGACCACGAACAATACCGGGCCGGTCTCACCGAAGTCATCAGAAGGGCGGATGCGAAGCGTCTGATAGTGATGGGGGACTTCAACCAGGTAATAGGGCGGGGCAGCAGAGCACCCCTGCAACTTCAGGCGGCACTTGTTGACGCCTTTGCTCCTGGCATGCGGATAGTCACCTCAGAACTTACCTCCCAGGGACGCCGGACCATCGACCACATCGCCCTGAGTACGGATTGGGAAATCGGGTCCGTGGAGGCGATCAGCAACATCCAAGAGGGAAGGAAGCTATCAGACCATTCCGGCGTAAGGGCCGACTGCTACATCGATGCGATAAGCGGGACCCCGAATATAGACATATGAATGACGGCGGCGGCATCGTTTTTGGCAAGAAAGCGCCTGAACCCAGCCCCTCTATGGACGGGGTTGGGAGACACGTAGCTTGGCCGATTCGCAAGGTGGTTATGAAGTGATCGACTTGGAGATGACCGGTAGGTATCCCCAAACCAGCCTCATTTCCCGCAACCAGACCCCGGATTCCCTCACCATATCGTCCCTGGTCCTGCCACCCACGAACGGAGCAAGGCCGCACACCCAGTGCCCGATAAGCCAATCCCACCGCGGTCCCCGATGGGAAGGTAAAATCCCTGATGGGAACTCCCGACAGTGGTATATCCTGACCAGGGGATATGGAGGGGCAGCATGAACGCCATGGAACAACCCACACCGGCCAACGACCCCTTCGGGGTATCCCGGTTCAGCCCCAGACGCTACTCCGTCCAGCACTTCGCCCTCCTCATCACCGCCAATATCCTGGTGATGGCCATCCTCACGTGGGGCCTCACCACCTGGGAACCCCTTCTCATAGGCCTCTCTTTAACCACAACCGTGGTGATGGCCGGCATGACCGTGCTGGTCTTCCGGGTCGGCATCCGCACCATCGCCGTGGAGGCCTGGATTCGCCGCCTGGGAATGGGGGACCTGGAATACCGCATCGAGCCTTGGGGCAGGGATGAGGTCTCCAAGGCCTGCATGGCCCTCGAAGCCCTCCGGCAGAGTTCCATCAGGGCGATGCAACTCGACCTGGTGACCCAGCTCTCCCAGGAGGTGCAAGAAAAGAACGACGAGCTAGAGGAGACCCTGGCCGAACTCCGCCGGACCCAGGACCGGCTGGTCAGCCAACAGAAGTTGATGGAACTGAGCCAGCTCACCAATGCCATCGCTCACGAGCTCCGCAACCCGGTCAACCTCATCTCCAATTTCGCCGGCTCATCCCGGGAACTGATGGAGGAACTGGGGGAGAGCCTGGAGCAGAGGGAGAAATCCCGGGAGATTCTCGCCGAATTGTATGGGAACATGCAAAGCATTGAGAACAACTGCGGGCGGGCCAGCCGGATTGTCCAGGACGCCTTGAGACTGGGGCAGGAGAGGGAGAACATTTTGGAAAGGGTGGATATCAACTCCCTGGTCCGGTCCCATGTGCGAAACACCTTGGCAACTGCTCGAGAGAGACTGTCAAGGATACCGGAGCCGGAGATCGTGGAGGACCTGGACCCTGCCGTGGGCGTGATACAGGCAGTGCCCGCCGACCTGGGACGGGTGGTTGCCCAGATAACCGGTAACGCCCTGGAGGCGATCAGCGAACGAGTAGAAACTGAGAGCTCTGGAAGCACCTATCAGGGTACCCTGGAGGTCAGGACCCGGAGGACGGAGCGCCATGTGGAGATCGTCATTCGGGACAACGGCACCGGGATACCCGCCGAGGTGTTGCCCCGCATCTTCAACCCCTTCTTCACCACTAGGAGCGGCAACCGGGGCGCCGGTCTGGGACTCAGCCTCACCCAGGACATCGTGAGGGAGCACGGTGGGGAAATCACCGTAGACTCGGAGTTGGGCCGCTACACCCAGGTGACAGTGTCCATACCAGCCTGACCGCAATCGGGTCCCCCGCCCACCGATAGAGCAGGGCAACCGCATTCTAATTTGCGAGGATGGAGAGCAGGTAGTCGTTGTCCCATGCGGCCTGGCTTTGATCGAGATTTTGGAATGCCGGTCTTGCCGGAGCAGGTTCAGGGCGGCGTGCCGGATTATCGCCATGTTCTCCGGTGCGTTTCCGGTCCTCACCCGGCTTTCGTCCTCCCGGAAGGACACGTCCAATACCCAGTGCACCGAATTCTCAATGCCCGAATGTCTTCGCGTCGCCTCCAGGAATCGCTGGGCCTCCAGGAATCGCTGGGCCTCGGCTGCCCGGCTGGAGATGTAGCAAAGGGACTGCTCCGTAGTGCCGCTGTCCGTCTCACGCCGGCCCACCACCCGAATCACCGACCGCAACCCAGGCCAGTCCTGCCCAGTGCTCAGATACTCCAGGCAGGACGGGTCGCTGATCACCTGGCATTCTCTTCTTTCCATGCGCCCGTGCCCCTTGTTCAGGGTGGTGGAGTAGTCGTGGGGCACTCCCTCGTAGTCAGCTTCGTAGTCAGCTTCGTAGTCAGCTTCGTAGTCAGCTTCGTAGTCAGCTTCGTAGTCAGCTTCGTAGTCAGCTTCGTAGTCAGCTTCGTAGTCAGCTTCGTAGTCAGCTTCGTAGTCAGCTTCGTAGTCAGCTTCGTAGTCAGCTTCGTAGTCAGCTTCGTAGTCAGCTTCGTAGTCAGCTTCGTAGTCAGCTTCGTAGTCAGCTTCGTAGTCAGCTTCGTAGTCAGCTTCGTAGTCAGCTTCGTAGTCAGCTTCGTAGTCAGCTTCCTCCGCCCCCTCGAACAGGTCCCGGAACAGGTCCCGGATGTCCTCGTACAGCCTCCCCTGGTCCTCCTTGACCGCCAGCAGATAGTTGGCCCCCCGGTCCAGGATCGTCCGGGCGATCTCTTTCTGGCAGCCCATGGCGTCGATGGTGACGATGCAACCTGACACGTCCAGTAGCTGACACGTCCAGTAGCTGGAGCAACTCCGGAATAGCGGTGATTTCGTTGGACTTGGCATCCGTCCGGGTCTGGCCCAGCACCAGAGAGTTCTCCGAGGCCCAGGCGCTCACCATGTGGATGGCCTCCTTACCCGCCCTCCGGTCGTGGGAGCGGCGCAGGGTCTTGCCGTCCACGGCAATCACCTGCCCTTGGGTCAGCCGGTGGACGCTGCTCACCCATTCCATGAAGCAGTCTCGGAAGCGGTCTGGGTCTATGCGGGCGAATACCCGGGCGAAGGTGTCAGAGCAGGGGATGCCATTGGGCAACTCCAAGAACCGACTGAACCAGTGGACCTGAACCAGTGGACCTGAACCAGTGGACCTGAACCAGTGGACCTGAACCAGTGGACCTGAACCAGTGGACCTTGCACCGGGCGAACAACTCCACATCGTCCCATCCCTCGGCGCCTGCCACCACGGCGCAGATGGTCATGGCTATGATGTCCAGCAGATTGTGCCGCCTGCCCGGCGGCCTCCGGGGGTCCTCCAACCTGCCGAAATGCTCCACCAAGCTGATTCCCTCGTTGCCCCACATCATCACCACCCTCCCCAAACTGAATATACCCCTTGCCTCGCCCCCAGATTCTATCAGCCCCTTCAATTTAGAATGCGTTTGCCCTGTTTAGAAGGGGCCCTCTTATTCCGCTTCAACTTAGGGATGAGTTCTAGTCCAAGATGTCCAGTGCCGACTCGTTCTAGCCGGACGCTTGGCCACCCAACAACGTTGCTACAGTAATGCTAGGCCCTGAATCGCTGGAGGCCACTGCCCATGTGGGCGCGCATTCGCGCCGGTTGGTAAGAATGGCAGGGTCTCCAAACAGCAAGACTGAACCTTAACCTCCCTCTTTCCTGGTAGTAGATGGCCACCGCCCCCGTCCTGCCGCCTGTCTTTCCGTGTAGCGGGCCAGCCTCTTGGGCGACCTCCAGTGCCCCTCGGTCATCAGATCGGGAGGGAGAAACCGGAGGAGGCTAGGGCCTGAGCCATCCCCACCTGGCCCGAGTGCCCCGTGATGTTCTGTCAGCCGGAGAGTTCCGCGGCCTGGACGGCAGCCGGGCTCAGGTAAAGAACCACTCCCTCAGCCTAGCGCGGCGGCCTCGGATACGCGCAGCATCCCGTCGCGCATGACGGAGGCCAGGGCCGCCACCGCCGTCAGGGCCTCGGCACTGAGGGGAGCAACCTGCCTCTGGGGTACCCGGAAGAGCCATCCCAGGTCCCGCACCGTCTCCGCAACGTCGGGGCCTTCTCAAGTGACGGATAACGGCAATTATCCGGCATTTGGACGGGCCTTCAACCAGCCCATGAACAGGAGGAGAACCTCTTGGCCAGCAGGCCTGGGAACCCCAGATCGACCTTGCCAGCACCTCAAGGGCTTAAGCTGACAACTTCCCCGTTATTTGTGCTACATTTCGTGACAATGTCAGCGACATCCAGCAGGTGCAGGGAAGTCGCGGCTGCGGGATAGGAGGTCCCATGCAGGAGAATGTTGTCGACAGCGTCGACCCGAGGGTTCTGGGGCAGCGTCTTCAGGATGCCAGGCGCGCGCGTGGCCTCACCCAGCAGGAGGTCGCCGGCTCGCTGGAACTGGCGCGGACCACGGTGACGGCATTGGAGAAGGGGGAGCGCCGCATCCGCCCGGACGAGCTGATCAGCCTGGCCGGGCTGTACGGCCGTCCGGTCAGCAGCTTCGTCGGGTCCAGGGGGCCCTCGGCGGAGTTCTCGGTGCAGTTCCGCAAGTCCGTCAACCGGGCGAGCTCGCCCGAGGCCCAGCAGGCCTTGAGGCGCGGGGTCCAGGAGTTCCAGGCCCTGTGCGAAGACTATCTGTGGTTGGAGACCGTCACCGGAGCACGATCCCGGCAACCCTACCCGCCCCAGTACGAAATAGCCGGCCGCCCCCCGGAGGATGCGGCCGAGGACGTGGCCGTCTCGGAGCGCAACCGTCTTGGCCTGGGAGATGGGCCCGTGCTGAACCTGCAGGAGGTCCTCGAGAATGACGTGGGGCTTCGGATCTTCTACACTCAGCTCCCGTCCCACCTCGCCGGCATCTTCGCCTACACGGAGGACCTGGGAGGCTGCATCGCGGTCAACTCCCGCCATCCCGAGGAGAGAAGGCGGTGGTCGATGGCCCATGAGTACGGCCACTTCCTGACCAGCCGGTTCCGGCCCGAACTGACCGCCCTGGGACGAGGGGGACGGGTGGCGGCCTCGGAGAGGTTTGCCGACTCCTTCGCCAGGGCCATGCTCATGCCGACCCCTGGGCTGAGACGGAGGTTCTACCAGATCTCCCGCGCCGCTGACGGTGCGGCGACCGCCGCCGAGGTCTGCCGGCTTGCCCACTACTACTTCGTCTCCGTTGAGGCGATGATGCTGCGCCTGGAGGAACTCCGCCTGGTGCCAGGGGGATCCTGGGAGAGGCTGCGCGACCGCGGGTTCAGGGTGCGGGAAGCCCAGGAGCAGCTGGGCTTGTCGCCTCACCCGCATGATGACGCACCTCTGCCGCTGCGCTACCAGTTCCTGGCGGTGCAGGCCCACGGGGAGGGAGATCTCACGGAGGGGGAGCTGTGCCGGGTTCTCCGCCAGGACCGTCTCTCGGCGAGGGAAACCGTGCAGAACCTGACCCACTCGTTTCACCTTCTGCATGAAGGGGAACTGATGGCCATTCCCATCGACCCGGGCAGCCGGGTGACGGGCACTTGACGGCAGGGGCGGCGGAGAACGAGCGGCCGGACGCCGGCGTCCTCATCCTGGACGCCAGCTGCCTGCTCAATCTGTATGCCACCGGCCGCATGATGGAGATCGCGGCGGCTCTTCCCTGGCAGCTGGCCGCCGTTGACTATGTGATGGAGCGGGAAGCGCTGTATGTCAGGACCATCGGGGCAAACGCGGAGGAGGAGACCGTTCCGGTGGACCTTTCGTCCCTCATCGAGGAGGGGTTGCTCTTGGTCATGCAGATGGAGACCCCCGGCGAAGAGGCCTCCTTCGTGGAGCTGGCGGCCTTACTGGACGACGGCGAGGCGATGACCGGGGCGGTAGCCCTCAACCGGGGACACTCGGTCGCCATCGACGGCCGCAAGGCGCGACGGGTCCTGGGCGAGAAGGCGCCCGGCATGAGGCTGGTTTCCACCCTGGAGCTCATGCGCCGGTGGTCTGAGCCCGTTAGGATCCAGGAAGTGGGCCACGCGCTGAGAGCCATGCGGCATGGTGCCCGCTACTGCCCCGGCCAACGAGATCCCCTGTACGCTTGGTGGCGTGACATGCTGGAGGGCTTGGACGCAAATGACCCGTGATTTTGACTCGCCCCTCAGCGTTGAAACCCTTGCCGAAATGAAGGGCCCGTGATGTCCGGACAACTTTTCACCCAGTACTTCCTGAGCGATGGGATCAAGGAGACCCCGTAGTGGGAAGAAGCCACAGGGGCTTTTGGCGCATTCCGCCAAAACCTGGCGTGGTACTGGGAGTCATTCAAGACCTACCACGAACCCAACGAGTCCGCCACTGAGCGGGACCTCATCCGGCCGACGCTGGACGCCCTGGGCTGGCTGGATTACCTGCCTCAACAGGGCACCCAGCGCAACGAGGACATCCCGGACAATCTCCTGTTTTCCAGCTCCGAGCACAAGGCCCGGGCCGCAGCCAGAAACAACTCCCAAGAAAGGTATCTGGATGCGATGCTTATCGAGGAGAGCAAGCGGCTGGGGCTTCCCCTGGACAGCCGGGACCAAGGCGACAAGGTGCAGAGCAGCACCCCTCACGGGCAGATTCTCCGGTATCTCAGTACCGCCGACTCGATAACCGATGGCCGCATCCGGTGGGGAATCCTCACCAATGGCGCGGTGTGGCGCCTTTACGACTACCGGGCCCGCCCCAGGGCCACAGGTTACTTCGAGGTGGACCTGGCTGCCGCGTTGCAGTCCGGATCCGACGACGACCTGCGCCTTTTCCACCTCCTGTTCCGACGGGAGTCCTTCCTTCCCCAGCAGGGAGCGACGGCCTCCTACCTGGAAACCGCCCTGGCCGAGGGCCGCCGCTACGAGGAACGGGTGGCCCAGGATCTATCCGGAACGGTGTTCGATCAAGTCTTCCCCGGACTGGTAAGAGCTCTGGCCGGCGTCACCAACCGGGAACTCCCCGAAGTGCGCGAGGCGGCGCTGACCTTCCTCTACCGGCTGTTGTTCATCCTGTCCGCGGAGGACCGGGGCCTGCTGCCCGTACACGACCCCCGGTACGACTACTACGGGCTGAGGAAGCGGGTCCGGGATGACGTTGCGAAGAGAATGGAACGGGGAGACCCGTTCTCCGGGACCGCCTCCGCCTACTACAATCACCTGGCCACCCTGTTCCAGCTCATCGACAAGGGGGACGCTTCCATCGGTCTGCCCCCCTACAACGGCGGGTTGTTTGCGCAGGAGACGGCTCCCCTCCTGGATGAGGTCCACCTTCCCGACACAGTCGTGGCCCAGGTCGTCTATGCCCTGAGTCATGTCAACAGTCCCGAGGGGCGGCGCTTCGTCAACTACCGGGACATGTCGGTCCAACAGCTGGGCTCCATCTACGAGCGCCTGCTGGAGCAGGAACCCGCCAGGAATCCCGATGGTGAAATCGTCATCCGCCCCAACAGCTACGCTCGCAAGGACAGCGGCAGCTTCTTCACACCCCAGGACCTGGTTGACCTCATCGTGGACCGCACCCTCAAACCCCTGGCCGAGGAGCGGCTGAGGGCATTTGAAGCCAAGGCCAAGGAACTCGAGGGCGCCCCCCGCTCCAAGGAGGTCCGCCGCGCCGAGTTGTCCAAGCTGGACCCGGCGGAGGCGGTGCTCGACCTGAAGGTACTGGACCCGGCCATGGGCAGCGGACACTTCCTGGTGACCGCGGTAGATTTCCTGGCGGACTACATCGCCGAGTTGGTGGAGTACGTACCCGCAGTCCCGGAATGGCTGGACGGAGAGTACCGGTCGCCGTTGATGGACCGGGTGGCGTCGATCAGGCAGGACATCCTGGGAAGGGCAAAAGAGTCCAACTGGGTGGTGGACGAGGGTATGCTGACCGACCAGGCCGTCATCCGGCGGATGGTGCTCAAGCGCTGCATCTACGGTGTGGACAAGAACCCGCTCACCGTGGAGCTGGCCAAGGTGTCCCTCTGGCTTCATAGCTTCACCGTCGGCGCGCCGCTGTCCTTCCTGGACCACCACCTGCGGTGTGGAGACTCCCTGGTGGGCATGCGGATTGCTGAGACTGGCCCCGAGCTGAACCGGCTGGGCGGGCTATTCGCGGCCGAGGCCATCACCGGGGCGGAGGAGGCGTCGGCCGGGATGCAGCGGATTGAAGGGATGTCGGACGCCGACATCGCGGAGGTCAGGGAATCCGCGGAACTGTTCCTGGAAGTGGGGGATGCGCCCTACGGCCTGAACTCTGTGTTGAACATCCTCACCGGGCTGCGCTGGCTGACCGCCGGGATGAAGGCCAGGGAGCGCAAGGCCGCCGAGCACCCGGTGGCCGAAGCCCTCAGCCAGCACCCCCAGGACGCCTTCGATCTTCTTGCCAGAAGGATGCTTCCTGCCCAGGATGCTGCCGAAGATCAACCCGCTCCCCTAACCCCCGCGCTAACCGAGCTGGTGAGCGCTGCCGACTCCACTGCCGGCAGCGAAGGGTTCCTGCACTGGGAAGCCGCTTTCCCCGGTGTCTGGGAGCAGTGGCAGAACGAAGAACCTCTGGGTGGCTTCGACGCGGTAATCGGCAACCCACCCTGGGACCGGATCAAGCTCCAGGAAGTGGAGTGGTTCGCCACCCGGTCCCCCGAAGTCGCACTGGCTCCCACCGCGGCGGTCCGGAGGGACCGCATCCGGCAACTCAAAGAGGATGGGGATCCGCTGGCGGACCAGTTCGGCTCGGCCAAAGAACGGGCGGAACGAATGGGGAGCTTGGTGCGGTCATCCGGGCACTTCCCCCTGCTCGGCGGCGGCGACGTCAACCTCTACTCCCTCTTTGTGGAGCAGGCGATGGAACTGGTCAAGCCCGACGGGATGGTCGGACTGCTGACCCCCTCGGGCATCTACGCCGACCGCACGGCTGCCGACTTCTTCCGCACCATCTCGACCGGCGGCCGCATCTCGGGCCTGTTCGACTTCGAGAACCGGAAGGTATTCTTCCCGGACGTGGATTCCAGGTTCAAGTTCTGCGCCCTCATCTTCGGCGACTCAGACCGCCGGTTCGACGGAACCGAGTGCGCCTTCTTCCTGCATGACACGGTCGATATCAACGACCCGGAGCGCTGCTTCCAGTTGACCCCCGCAGACTTTGACTTGGTGAACCCCAACACCGGCACGGCACCCGTGTTCCGGACTCGCCGCGACGCCGAACTCACCCGTCGCATCTACGAGGGGCATACGGTGATGGTAGATCGCTCGCAGGGAGAAGAACACCACGCCTGGCCGGTCCGCTACCGGACCATGTTCCACATGACCAACGACTCCCACCTCTTTCGCACCACAGAACAGTTGGCCGCCGAGGGCTTCTATCCGGTGCGGGGCAACCGCTGGCGGCGGGGCAATGAGTGGTATCTGTCCCTGTACCAGGGACGCATGATCAACCAGTTCGACCACCGGGCGAACTCAGTTGGGATCAATCCGGAGAACACGCATAACCCCTATCTCAGCGAGGAAGTTACGGCCCAGCAGCACGCCGACCCGGAATTTCTTCCCCAGCCCCAGTATTGGGTTCCAGAGCCGCAGGTCGATCCGGCCATGACGGCCGGGCAAGGTTCACCGTCGCATTCCGGGATATCGTGCGGCCCACCGACGTTCGGACCGCCATCGCCTCCATAGTGCCCAGGGCAGGATACGGCAACACCGTTCCGCTGCTGATGCAGCAGGATGATCCTTCTCCACCTGCCGAGCTTGCGGCGATGATGGTCGCCACGTTGAACTCTCTGTGCATCGATTTCGTCGCTAGGCAGAAGGTCCAGGGGACTCACCTGAACCTGTACATCCTGGAGCAGTTGCCTGTCCTCCCGGGAGAAGCTTATGGCCAGCAGTTCGGCAACGTCACTGCTCGAGAACTGGTCCTTGACCATGTCCTTCGCCTCACTTACACCGCCAACGACATGATTCCCTTCGCACGGGACCTGGGCCACGATGGCCCTCCCTTCATCTGGAACGAGGAGGAACGGCGTCACCTAAGGGCCCGGCTGGACGCCCTCCATTTCCACCTGTACGGCCTGTCCCGGGACGATGCGGATTACATCCTGAGCACCTTCCCCATAGTCCAGCGGGAAGACGAGGCCCAGTTCGGCACCCACCGCACCCGGGACCTCATCCTCGCCTACATGCACGCCCTCGCGGCCGGAGATACGGAGAGCGTCATCGCACTTTAGTCCAAACCCCCTGCCCGAAGAGCGCGAGACGGCGTCGAAACAAGGGCATGGGTTCACACAAGGCCGATTAAGTGAACCAGGAGAAACTGGTGCCCAAAGAGCCAAGTGAAATAGATGTCTGTCGGCTATCGGGGAATCCTTGCGATTGCAAATGTGAAAGGTGCAAGGAATTGCGTGTCCAATCCTTCAGCCAGGTTAAAAAGCGGGAGGCCCTTTTGAATGGCCGGACCGACAGTTAACAGAATCCGGTTGAGCGAACCAACAGGCGGAACCCCATGTACAGGCGGAACTGCCAGTGCCCATAGATTAGGTTTACGAAACTGAATTGTCGGAACCGACCGGGTGGTCACTGGCCGTGACCAATCCTATTATTACTGGCAGGAGAGCCAGGATTCTCACTTAACTCAGCCCTCATCCTGTCCAAATAATGGGTTCCACCTCAAACCTTGCCCCCTCGCAGTCCGCAACAGTTAACGGCGGCTTGTGGCGAGAAGCCAATAACCCGGCCGTGAAGTGGCTCCCCTACGTCGCTGAAATAATGAAGGACGAGGGAGAAATCCCCGGCCCTTCAACTTGGTAGGAAGTATGATATGCCTACATCGCGGCGTCATCCACCTGAATGTAAACAGGCTCTAGGCGGACGCGATAGACCACGTCCTGGCCGGGTGCGCGTCAACCGGTGGTGCTGGCGCCCGGAGCATCAACCACTCTGACCGCTCCAGCAACACCCACACCGGGCGCGGGGGTGGACGCCCTGGCTCTCTGGGACGACAATGGCAACGGTCGGATAACTTGCGCGGAGGCGCGTGTTCACGGCATCGCACCGGTACGCCGCGGCCACCCCGCATACCAGTTTATGAACGACGCCGACGGGGACGGCATCGTGTGCGAATAGAGGCGGGCGCGTGGGAAGCGGCCGGCCGTGAGATGATCTTCCACCGCATCGGACCAATCGAAGTGACCCAGGAGAAGCGAATGACCACCAGGAAGTGGCCCGACGCCCGCTGACAGCGCTACGGGCTGCAGCCGGGGCGTCGGGCCGGTACCATCAGCCGGACCAGCGTACCTCGTCGACGCTTCGCTTCCCGTACTTCCGGCTCTCCAGCCCCGTAGGTTACGAGCGGTCCCCCGCCCGAGTGTATGAGAAGTTTCCGGCTTGGCCGAGGCATCTCGTTGAGGATCATCCAGAGGCGGATTCCTCTGGTCCCGTCGCCCGTTCCCGACACCAATTCCTGCGTCGCGAGCCGGATGTCCTCGGCGTCGATATCCGGTACGTCCAGGTTCGGGTTATTTGCCAGAGTCGCCCGGATTCCCGGTCCCTGGTCCACCACCACGACGTCGAAAGCCCAACCCCGCCGATGGGGAATGGGTGCACATGAGCATGCGCTCCCGCGGGGCTGACTCCGTGGTAGGCGGCGTTGTTCGCGATCTCGGAGAATATCGCCACGAGGTCTGCCCTTACGTTGGGGGCACCCTGACCGAGCTCTCCGAGATCCTGCCCAAGATTATCCGCCGCTTCCTGGGCCCCCCGCAGATCGCCAAACCGAGTTGGCTCCAACTGTCAACGCCGACGAAGTTCTGACCCGGGATCGCCGGTGGTGACCTGACCCGCCAGGCTCTGTTTGTTCTTGTCGCCGGTTTAGAGTTGACCCACCTCCTTCTGTTTGATTGCGGTCTCGCCGGAAAAAACTGACCCACCTTGTCACGCCTGGTCAGCAATTCCGTCAGTGCCCAGGCGATCAGCGGCTTGGTCAGTCGGAGTAGTTGTCGTTGCCGTTCTCATCGGCCGCGCCCAACAAATGATGGGAGCTGAAGAGTCCCGCTTGGCGTTTCTCCCGGAGACGGTAGCTCTCCCCCCGGATGTTCAGCACGTGGCTGTGATGCAGCGGCTTCTACACGAACGCCAGTATCCGGGCCGGGTTGTCCACGGTTATGGCCCTGATGACATCTTCGGAGAACCCTTTCCGCCTCATTTTAGGGACGATGTTCTCGAGTATGTGCCCGTAGCCGTGCCCGCCATATCGTACCAGCCGGTGCTTGGTGCAGATGTCGTGACCGATGACCACCCGGTCCGCATACCCGGCGTCGGTGATGCCCTTGATAAAGTCCAGCCTCTGGGCGTCGCTGGGCATGTCGATTTCGGCGAGAGGGTAATAGGAACCCTCGTTGCCGAACAGGTCCCATTCCAGGTAGCAGCCCGACGCCGCCAGGTTCCGGAGTGCATCGGAATCGAACATGGTCCGGTCCAAGTGCCCCATGATCACCCGGGATATGTCCGCGCCTCCGTTGGCAAGCACCTCCAGGATCTCCGATGGCGCATCCGGATGCCGGCCGGGATGTATCAAGACCGCCGCCCCGGTCTCGCCCTGGGCGATAGCTGCGGCCAAGAGGGACTTCCGCTCGTTGGCTGCCAGCGGCCAGGTGCAGCCGACCTCGCCGATGATGCCCGCTTTGATCCCGGTGCCGTCGACCCCCTCAACTATGTCGCCGGTGATCCGCCGGGCCAAGTCATCAACGCTTCGCTGGTCCATGTCCCCGGGATGGACCGCCGCCACGTAGAAACCCGCCCCCATGATGATGTGGACTCCCGATTCCCGGGAAATCCGTGCCAGGGCCTCCGGATCGCGACCAATGCCTATGGTGGTCGCATCGACAATGGCGCCTCCTCCGGCATCCCGATACCTTCCCACCTCGCTGATGGTGGTTTCCAGGTCCATGAGCTGAAGGTTGAAGCGGTTGCTGTAGTAGTTGCGGCGGACCCAGCCCAGGTTTTCCAGGGTGATCGGGGCATCCGCCAAGTCCGGGGACGGCGTGTCCTGGGCGGGGCGGTACATGAACGAAAAGTCGATGTACAGGTGCTCGTGGGTCGTCGCAGCGCCCAGTTCCGAGGAAGGCACCGGGCCCAACACGGTCTGGACTATTCCACTATTCCGGCCGGATGACATGGCTCCGCTCCTGGTAGTATGGTGGAAGGCAAGGGTAACATGGGCCATCTCGGAGGACAAAGCGAAGCCCCTTCCGGTCAGAACAAGGGGGCGCTCCGCGAGGGTTCCCTTCCCTGCATCAACCAAATGACACCGGGTAGCTCGACACAGGGGAGCTTCGGGCATGAAGTTTGCGGCATTCACCACCGTGGCGGGGTCCGCGGGCGAGGCGCACAACGCCGAGCAATTGATGGACAACCTCAGGCAGCAGACCATCCTGGCTGAGGAACTGGGCTTCGAGGCCATGTGGCTCGGTGAACACCACTTCGGGCCCTACGGCGTGGGCGACCTGCCAAACCCCATCCTTCTTGGGGCGGACCTGGCGGCGCGGACCTCCAGGATCCGCATCGGGCAGATGGCCAACATAGCCCCGTGGTGGCACCCGATACGGCTCGCCGAGGACCTGGCGACCCTGGACATCATGACTCGAGGACGCGTCGAGGTCGGCTTCGGCCGGGGAATCTGGCCCTATGAGGGTCCCCAGTTTCATCCCAACGCGGACCCCCGCAGGGACGCCGAGAACCGGGAACTTTTCCGGGAGACGGTGGAAATCGTGCGCGGGATCTGGACCAACGAGTATTTTTCCCACCACGGGACCAACTACAGCTTCCCGGCCGGGGACACTGTCTTCTCCCATCCGCGCTTCCCGCCGGACCCGGCCTGGCAGGATGGAGAGAGAGTGACCAAGCTAAGGGTCACTCCGAGACCCTTCCAGAAGCCGCACCCGCCGCTGTGGATGACCGTGTCCACCGACCGGTCGGTTACGACCGCGGCGGAACTCGGGTTGAAGGCGTGTTACTGGCAGCCGCCAGCCCTGAGGATCAGGGAACGGATGGAGATTTACGCCCGTGCCCGGAGCGAGCGTGAGGGCAGGCAGTTCGCGGTGGGAGAGGACCAGGCCGTCATGCGCTCCACGTACGTGGCTTCGTCGATGGAAGAGGCGCGTCGGGATGCCGAGGAAGGAATCATGTCCGCGTTCATCTTCAACGACCCCTTTCGCGGCAGGCAGGTCTTCACCAACCCGGGCGAAACCCTGGACCCAGCGGTGAAGCTGGACTGGGACTTCCTGGAACCCCGCACCCTGCTGGTGGGTTCTCCCGCGACCGTGGTCGAAAAGATCCAGGAACTTCAGGAAGTCTGCCACCTGGAATACCTGCTGGTGGAGTTCTCGCACATGGGGGTCTCGCTGGAAAAGTCGCTGCGTAACCTGGAGACCTTCGGCACCAAGGTGATGCCCCGGTTCGCCGCCAGCCGGGCAGGAAGCTGTGGCCGCACTCAGGGACCGGGCTGATGACCACCTACGGCGAGGTGGAGCCCGAGTTCCGGGAGATAGAGCACCGGCGGGGAGTGATGGTCCGGCCGACCGTGCCGTGCTGAACCCGTTGGCGAACGTACGGGGAAACCAGGCGAGGAGCGGATCCGGGAGAGGTGAAAATCACCATCGGGATTGAATACTCGAGGGGAGAATGGTTCGATGGCTGGAGGTCATCGCGGACACCGGCTCGACCTTCACGACGGTGCCCAGGCCGCCCCTGGAGGAACTGGGCGTGCCGGGGGAGCGCATCGTGCAGTCCGAACTGGCCGACGGCCGGATTGTCCCGGTGAACGCCGGCTTGGCCACCATCAGGCTGGAGGGACAGGAATTCCCCACGCCGGTCATCTTCGGCGAGGGTCGAAGAGTGCGAGGAACTCGGGGCTGTGGAACGGCAATCTGCGGACTGCCCCATGGGCAAGGCCCGTTTTGGGGGATTCAGTCGGCGCCAACCCGACGGACCGGGCCAAGGCGGCCAGCAAGCGGAGCATCCTGGTTGACGGGGCCGGTGGGCCGCTGAGTGCAGGGGTGGCTGGAGCCAATGTTCACGACACCAAGCTGCTGGCGCTGACCTTGGAAAGCATATTAGTGGATCCGCCTGCTGATGCTATCGAGAACCCGGGTCTGGACAAGGGATGCGGTAATCCAACCGGCCACCTGTCCGAAATCCCGGGTCCACCTCACCCCGTGGGGGGTTTTCCGTACTATCCGGCGAAGAAGTCGAAGATGTTGCTGAGCTTGGAAGTGTCGCCCTTATATACTTCGGTGTAGCCGCACCGGTCGCAGGACACGGTGGTAAACTTCTTGTTCTGGACATCGAAGAATTTGGCGAAATTGCCGCCGGTGGCGCGAAACTCGTCGGTGGAAAACCCGGTGTGGTTGCATTTAACGCAGTAGAAAGTGGTCCTGACAGCAGACATATTTACCCTCCGGCCCCGGCCGCCCTGACGCTCGGGACATAGGAATAAGACATAACCAGTATGCCGGGGGCGGCCGGGTGGTTGCAAGGGGCCCAGGGAGTTGTTTCGGGGAGTTTGGAGCGGGAGCGTCAGTTGGACAGAGAAATTTTCCCGCTTACCGACACGGCAAACACGCGTCCGCCGTGGCGGTGACTGTTCTCGACCACCCCAGGCCAAACCTTAACCAATCTCCATGATTGGTCCCAAAAACTGAGGGACGACCACCCTTTCGCCATGATGAACCACGTGAATTTGCTATGCGCCACCGCCCTACCGCGAAATTCCGCCGTTACTTCCCGGCGGCAATGAAGTCGGCGACGCGTTCTCCGATTGCCATGGTGGTGACGTTGGTGTTGGCGCGGATGCAGTCGGGCATGATGGACGCGTCTACGACGCGCAGCCCTTCTAGGCCGTGGACCCTCCCGTACTGGTCCACCACCGCCATCGGATCGGAGGCAGGACCCATCTTGCACGTGCAGGATATGTGCTGGGATGTGGTGACCTCGCGATTCATCCACGCATCGAGGGCTTCGTCGGTTTCCAGGTCGGCGTCGGTGGGGTCCACCCGCTCCTGGATGATGTCCCTGAATGCCTCGTCCTCCCCCAGGGCTACGCAAATGCGGACGGACTCGCGCAGCCGCTTGCGGTCGAAATCCTCCTCCAGGTAGTGGTATTCGAGGACGGGCTGGTCAGCTGGGTCGGTGGAGGCCAGCTTGAGCTCGCCGGCGCCGACGGCCAGGTAGATTCCGGCAGTCATGCGGATGCCCAGGGGGGCCATGCGGTTGCCGCCCCGGTTCACCCGCTCGGTGGCGAAGGACTGCATGGAAATCTTCATGTCGTTGCGGAGGTCCGACTCCTCGGCGGTGTAGCGCAGGGTCAGCTGCATCCGTGGTTTCAAACCATCGAGATCGAAACCTTGCCTCGTTCGCCAGGTGACCCACACCCCGGGATGGTCGCGCATGTTCTGGCCGACACCCGGCTTGTCGGAGACCACGGGAATGCCCAGGCTGCGCAGGTGGTCGGCGGGGCCTACTCCGGAGAGCATGAGAATCTGGGGGGATCCGATGGCCCCGGCGGACAGGATGATCTCATCGCCCTCAACGACGAATCTCTCGCCGCCGCTTTCCAGTTCGACTCCGGTGGCCCGGTTGCCGTCAAAGATGAGCCGGTAGACGGTGCAGTTGGGGCGGATGGTGAGGTTGAGCCGGTGGCGGGCCTGGTCGAGATAGCCCAGGGCCGTGCTCATGCGGATTCCGTTGGGGTTGTTGAGGGGTGTTGGCCCGACACCCCAGGTTTCCGGGTGGTTATGGTCGGCGCAGTCGGGGTAGCCGGCGGCCTGGCAGGCCTGGTAGAAGGCTTCCTGGGCGGGCAGCCAGGTCTCCCGCTTGAACCGGTGCATGAGGATGGGGCCGTCGCTGCCGTGGAAGTCGTCGCCGCCGAAGTCCGGGTCGGTCTCGATCTTGCGGAAGAAGGGCAGCAGCTTCTGGAAGGTCCACTCGTCGTTGCCGAAGGATGCCCAGGTGTCATAGTCCTCGGGGACGCCCCTCAGGAAGACCTGTCCGTTGATGGCGCTGGAGCCGCCGGTAACCTTGCCCCGGGGGACCATCATTAGGGGCGCGTCCTCGGTGGCCTTTCCGGTGAACTGCCAGTTGTGGTCGCTGGTCATCACGTCGGCTTCGGTGGCGTAACCGAACTTGACCTCCTCGGGGAGGTCTTCAAAGTTGGGATAGTCGGCCCCGGCCTCCAGCAGCAGAACGGAGCAGTTGGGGTCTTCGGTCAATCGAGTGGCCAGAATGGACCCGGCTGAACCGGCACCGATGATTATCTTGTCGTACTTCATGGGCCAACCTCCTTGTAACGCTATCCGCTACATCCGCGGTGCGGGTGTACGGGTTGGGTCACGCCTGATTGAGGCTAGCCTAATTGGCGGCGTGGAGGGTGTCAATAAAGACGGGAAGCCGCTTCGGCCGTGGAACGACGGGGCAAAACCTGGGGACGGTGTGCCAGAAAGCAGAAACCCCGCTGGGGCGGGAAGGTCAGCGAAGAGTGCTCCCAAGCCGAAGGGGGAAGGTGATCACGGGAGCGGTGGTGGTGGCGTACTCGGGGTGCTGGGGTGGGGAATTGCCCCGGCTGCGCCTGGAGCGAGTATTGGATTGCTAGGCGCAGCCGGAATTGGCTGATGTTCAGCCTGGAGGGGCGTTTTGGGCCCCGCGTGGGTTGTCGGCGTTCAGCCGGCGGCTTTTACGGGTTGGTGGGACTTGAGGAAGTCGCGGACCTGGTTGATGGTGGCAGCCTTGATGTCCTCGGCTTCCTTCCAGGGGTAGGGCGTGGCCTCGGCCCTGGGAGCGATCTCGATGAGGTCCATGGCGGCTTCCAGGGAATGGGACGGCGTGTCGTCGGGCATTACCAGCAGCGGAGTCTGGCAGGATCGGGCGAAGTCCCTGGAGACACAGTACATGAAATCCGGCTGCACCCGGTACAGGTTGTGCAGGTACTGATCGACGGTTTCCATCGTCAGGCCAGGCCGCTGCGAGCACAGCTCAGGACCCCAGCTGTCGTGTCCGGAGTTGTACATGGAGTCGGGGGTGGCGCTGGCGTGTCCGACAGGCTGGCACAGCACCGCAGCAAGGACTCGCTCGGGCGCCCTTTCCACCAGCTTCATGGCAAAGGGGCCGCCGATGCAGTACCCGATGAAGAAGAACTCGTTGATGCCAAGGTGGTCCAGGAGCCCCAACTGGTCATCGGCGAAGGCCCCCCAGGGGTCTTCGACCTGGACCGGTCCGGTGGACTGGCCGCCAATGGCGTTGCGCTGGTCCATGGTGATGCATCGGAAGTCATCCTTGAAGACCTCCATAGCGTTGAACACCTGCCCGGGCCACCCGCCCATAACGGAGTTCAAGCCCCCGCCCGGGGTCGCCAGCAGGGGGAAACCGGAGCCAACCTCTTCATAGTGGATGGTGACGTCACCCTTCGTAAAAAACGGCATTACACTTTCTCCTTATGCAATCCTGGTCCAGCATCTGGAAAAATTGTAACGGGGCAGGCCGGGTTGTCAAGGAGAGAGTCGCCGGTCCGCGAGGCAGGGGCTCGACAGGAGGAAGGAGGGATGGACCCCGGCAGAGTGGGCCCAACGGGCCGGTTGGCTGCTACCCTATGTTATACTCCGAACCTGTTTCCCTTTGTCTCGCCGGCGATGATGCGAAAGGGCGGGGAGGGGAATCCCTGCATTGCCCCGGGGGAAATAGAATAGCAGCCTAATCCAACCAGTAGCGGAGTTTGTTCGATGGCCGGCCCCATTTCCTTTCTTGAACGCGGCACTGTGACCACCCCGAGGGGGTTTTCGGCTGGGGCTACCTACGCCGGATTGAAGACATATTCCGAGGATAAGCTGGACTTGGCGATAATCGTATCCGAGGCCCCTTGTGCGGGAGCCGGCGTCTTCACCACGAGCACCATAAAGTCTCCGACGGTTACGGTGAACCGGGAGAACCTGGCCCAATCGCCCACCCGGGCCATCATCGTCAACGCCGGGATTGCCAACACTTCGGTCGGAGCGCAGGGGTACATAGACGCGAAGGAAATGACCGCAGTGGCCGCGCAGAAGGTTGGCGCCAACCCGGAAGAGGTGCTGGTGTGCAGCACCGGCGTCATCGGCGTGGAGCTTCCCATGTCCCTGATCCGGAACGGGGTTGACCGCATCGAGTTCGCCACTGGAGACGATGGCGGGCACGACGTGGCCCGGGCGATGATGACCACCGACACCCACCCCAAGGAGGTGGCCGTGCGGTTTGAGGCCGGGGGAAAGCGCGTCCTCCTGGGCGGTGTGGCCAAGGGTTCCGGCATGATTCATCCCAACATGGCTACCATGCTTTCCTTTATTACCACCGACGCTGCTGTGGAACCGGGGCTGCTGGACGGCATGATAAAGGAAGTGGCCGATTCGTCGCTCAACATGCTTAGCGTCGACGGCGACACCAGCACCAACGATACGCTCCTGGTTCTGGCCAACGGGATGGCCGGCAACGATTCCATAGCTGCCGGCACGCCGGATGCCGAGACCTTCAAGGAAGCTCTCCTCCAGGCTTGCATCTACCTGACACGGGAACTGGCCAGAGACGGTGAAGGTGCGTCTCACCTGATCACCGTGGAGGTGTCGGGAGCAAAGGATGTGGAAGACGCCCGCCGGGCAGCTCGTACCATATCGGCCTCCAACTTGGTCAAGTCGGCGGTCTACGGAGCCGATCCCAACTGGGGGCGCATCCTGATGGCGGTAGGGCGCAGCGGCGCCGATGCCGATGAAACAAAGATCGACCTATTCATCAACGGCGTCTGCATCATGGAGGCGGGCAGCCCCATACCCTTCCACCGGGACGCGGTGGTCGCGCTGATGCGGCTACCCGAGGTATCGGTCCGAGTCCAACTGAACTTGGGGGACGGGGAGGCCACCGCGTGGGGCTGCGACCTGACCCAGGAATACGTCATTATCAACAGCGCCTACACTACCTGACGGGCGTCCGGCATTCGTCGGCATGGCGCCCGGTTTGAGCCAACCTGCGGTTTCCCCTGTGGTTTCCGAAGAGGCCGGCCGGGTGTTCTGCGTGGTGGAGCATGTTGAGACCCCTACCCGCGTAATCTCTGGCCCACGGCAGCACCCATGACGAACAGGAGGACCGAGTTGTCCGGCCCGCCAATAGTGGTGAAGATTGGTGGCAGCACCTTGGGCAGCCACGATACCAGCCTCCAGGACCTGGTCACGCTCCAGGAGCAGGGTCGGAACGTGATCGTGGTGCATGGCGGCGGGAGCATCATATCCGAGTGGATGCAGAAGCAGGGTATCCCGCCCCGTTTCGTGAACGGCCTGCGGGTTACCGATGCGCCCAGCTTGGACATCGTGGTTGCGGTCCTCACCGGCCTCATCAACAAGGACTTGGTATGCCTGTTGCACGAGCTGGGGGGACGGGCGGTGGGCATCAGCGGAATCGACGGGGGGATCCTGCAAGCACACATTGCCAACCCCGAACTGGGTTTCGTTGGGGAGGTCGTCGAGGTCAACTCCGGCCCCCTGAAGGCCCTGGCCGAGAGCGGATATATTCCCTTGATGGCCCCGCTGGCGGTGCATCGGCAGGACGGCTCGGATCACGCGGGGAAGCCCCTGAATATCAACGGGGACACCGCGGCCGGAGCGGTCGCCCGCGCGGTGAAAGCGGAGCGGTTGGTGTTTCTGACCGACGTGACGGGGATCATGGACGGCAACGGTCGGGTCATCCCCCATTTGGACCGCCGCCGCGCCAATATTCTGCGCCAGTCCAACGTAATAAGCGGGGGAATGATCCCGAAACTTGAGGCCTGCATTACAGCCCTGGAAAGCGTCCCCCAGGCCGACATCATCGACGGCACCCAGCCCAACGCCCTGCTGGACTGCATCAATGGTGCCGCCCAGGGAACCCGGGTGGTGGGCAACCTGTGAACCGGCCCCCGTCCCGTTGACCCGAAAACGGGCGGCGACGCTGATCGGCGTTCCAACTCTCTTGAGTCAGACTGTTCCACAAGAATTCCGGACTTCCCGCCGCCGTGTCGGCGCCGCCGGAATTTATGAGTACGCATGAGCTACGATCTGGCCAACGACCCGGAAGACGCCCCTCCCCCGCTGCCAGGAATCAGCGCGAGGGCGCTCCATCGCCTGATCCGTGGATCTTTGATCGCCGGTGGGACGGTGATCGTCGCCCTCATTTTGTGGTGGCTGGTTTATTTCTACACCAACCTGGTGTGGTTCGACCTGTTGGGGTTTGGGGACGTTTTCTTCCAGATCGCCCTGGTCAAAGCGTTCCTGTTCCTCTTGGGGGTGGGACTTGCCTCCCTGATTCTTCTGTTGAATTTTTCCCAGGCCATCAGGCTTTCCTGGGGGCCAACGTCGCTGCCGGTGACTATGGACACCTTCCGCCTGCTCCTGACGCTGATAGGCGCGGGGATGGCGCTGGTGCTGTTGATAGCCTCGCCCATATTCGGAACGGCGATGGTCAACCAGTGGGAGTCGGTCTTCCTGTTGCTCTCCCGGGTACCCTTTGGTATTTCTGACCCCGCCTTTGGCCGTGACTATTCCTTCTATATCGTTATCCTGCCCACCTTGAATTTCATCCAGGGGTGGCTCCTGGCGCTGGTCATAACGGTCATCGTTTCGTCCCTGGCGGTGTACCTGGCGATGTTCGGGCTGCGGGGCATGAACATGGTGATCACCCCTAGGATGCTGCGTCATGCCGCCATACTGGGCGCTGTGCTGATGTTTGTCTTGGCGGTGGGACATGTTCTCAGCATCTACGGCTTGGTGCATTCGGAGGGAGGGGCGGTATATGGAGCGACGTACACCGATGTCCAGGCCAGGGTGCCGGCCCTATGGCTGTTGACGGTCATTGCCCTGCTGTCCGCTGCCGGAATGGTGGGGAGCATTTTCTATCGCGGATTTCGGTTGATGGCGGCTTCCTTCAGCCTGTGGGCGATCGTGGCGGTGCTGGCCGGGATCGTGTTTCCGCTAGTGTTCCAGCGGCTCCAGGTGTCTCCTAACGAGTTTGCCCGGGAAGCTCCGTTCATCGAGCGCAACATCAAGGCCACCCGGGCGGCCTACCAGTTGGACCAGATTGAGGAGAGCGTCTATCCGGCTGACGGCAAGCTGGATGAGGCGGCCATCCGGGCCAACCAGGACACCCTGGACAACATCCGGCTCTGGGACACCGGCCCGCTGCGGGACGCGTACAACCAGCTCCAGTTCATGAAGCTCTACTACAATTTTCTGAACATGGACTCGGACCGGTACGAAGTCGACGGGAGGGTCAGGCAGGTATTGGTTTCTGCTCGGGAACTGTCCTCGGAAAACCTGGATCCGGCGGCGCAGAACTGGGTCAACCAGCGGCTCCAATACACCCACGGATATGGAGTCGCCATGAGTCCGGCCACCGGGTTCACTCCCGGCGAGGGCCGCCCGGAATTCTTCATACAGGACATTCCGTTGACTGGCAAGCTGGAGATAACCCGTCCCGAGATTTACTACGGGGAATCCCAGGTGGACTACGCGGTGGTTAACACCAGCCTCCCGGAGGTCAATCCCAACGACGGCTATGCGGGCTATGACGGCACCGGCGGTATACCGCTGGGGAACACGTTCCGGCGGGCGGCTTTCGCAGCCCAGCTGGGGGATATCAACCTGCTGCTGAACGACCGGATCGGACGGGACAGCCGACTGCAATACCGCCGTCAGATCTCGAACCGGCTGGGAGCACTGGCCCCGTTCCTGAAGCTGGACCGGGACCCCTACCCGGTGTTGGACGACAACGGAAAGCTGTGGTGGATCCAGGACGCCTACACCACCACTGACAGTTACCCGTACTCCACGCCCAGCGAACACGGCTACAACTACATTCGCAACAGCGTCAAGATTACCGTAGACGCGTACAACGGGACGACAGCCTTCTATGCCATAGACCCGGCAGACCCCCTTCTGCAGATGTACCGGAGGGCCTTTCCCGAACTCTTCGAGGACATGGCGGACATGCCGGACGATCTGCGAAAGCACATCCGGTACCCGGTCGGGCTGTTCTCGACCCAGACCCAGCTGTACCTGCGCTACCACGTCAGCGACCCGCAGGTATTCTTCAACCAGGCGGAGCAGTGGGCGATTCCGCTGGAGACGCGGATCGCCAAGACGGACGTGGCGGTCGTGCCATCCTACCTGCAGCTGACCCTTCCCGGGGAAAGCAAGGGCGAGTTCATCCTGCTGATGCCCTTCACACCCGCCGGTGAAAAGAAGAACCTGGTGGCGTGGCTGGCAGCCCGCAACGATTGGCCAAACTACGGCGAACTCCTGGCTTTCCAACTGCCTACGGACCGGCAGATAGATGGGCCCAGGCAAGTTGAGGCCAGGATCGAAAACGACCAGTCGGTCTCTCAGCAGTTCACGCTGTGGGCGGGACCAGGGTCGCAGGTCATCAGGGGGCAGCTGCTGGTAATACCCATCGCCGGTACTATAATCTACGTGGAACCGCTCTACCTGCAGTCCCAGGCATTGAACTTTCCCGAGCTAAAACAGGTTATACTAGCTGACGACAGCAACCTGGTGATGGCGGATACCATCAACGAAGGGATCGCCAGGCTGGTGGAAGCGAACGGTGAGGCAGAGTCTGGCGGGCCCGCGTCCGCGCCGGTTGAGGTATCCGGAGACGGCTCTCTGGACCAGTTGCTGGAAATGGAACAGCAGATAGAAGACCTCCAGGACTCCCTGCGGCAATTGCAGCAATCCCTGGAAGGTCTAAGAGAAGCATTGGCTGGACCGCCAAGGGAGCCATAGACAAGTTGCCTTGCGAACAGTCCCCGGAGGCGGCGACCCTTAGAGGAGGAAGGACCCCATGACCATTAGCGAACAGTGGATCGCCAAGGAACAGCAATACTACGCCCAAACCGTGCGCCGGCAGCCCGTGGTAATCGTCAAGGGCGAGGGCTCCCGGGTCTGGGACGCTGATGGCAAAGAGTACCTGGACTTCGTCGCCGGTTGGGCGGTGGACAACCTGGGACATTCCCACCCGGCCATCACCCAGGCCATCGTGGAGCAAGCCGGCACGCTGATCCAGACATCCAACCAGTTCTTCACGGTGCCCCAGCTGCAACTGGCCGAGCTGCTCGTGGAAAACAGCTGCCTGGATCGGGTTTTCTTCGGGAACAGCGGAGCCGAAGCCAACGAGGGGGCCCTGAAACTGGCCAAGAAGTATGGCAAGCAGCACCGGGACGGGGCCTACGAAGTCATCACCGCCTTCAATTCCTTCCACGGCCGCACCGCCACGACGGTTGCCGCCACCGGGCAACCCCATTACCAGGAAGCCTTCCTCCCTCTACAGCCCGGGTTCGTCCACGTGGACTTCAACGACGTCGAAGCCATAATGAACGCCACCACCGACCGGACAGCGGCCGTAATGCTGGAGCCGGTGCAGGGCGAGGGAGGAGTCAACATTCCCGACGAAGACTATCTGGTCCGGGTGCGGGAGTGGTGCGACCAGAATAACCTGCTGCTGATCCTGGATGAGGTGCAGACGGGCATGGGCCGCCTCGGCAGCCTGTTCGGGTACGAGGAATACAACGTGGAGCCGGACGTTATTACTCTGGCCAAGGGGTTGGGTTACGGTGTTCCCATTGGCGCCTTCATGTCCAAGGAATCGGCCATGGCGCTAGTGCCCGGCGATCACGGCTCCACCTTCGGTGGCAACGCCCTGACCACCGCCGCCGCCTACGCGGGCACCAAGTTCCTCATCGACAACAACATCTGCTCCCACGTCAAGCAAATGGAGACCCATCTGCTCGACCGGCTCAACGGCCTCAAGGCCCGCTTCTCCTTCGTCACCGATGTGAGGGGAAAGGGGCTGCTGGCCGCCCTGGAGTTCGACAGCGACGTTTCAGGCCAGGTTTTGACCAACGCCAACGAGGCCGGAATCCTGCTCAATGGAGTACGCCCCAACGCCGTCCGTTTCATGCCTCCGCTGACGGTCACCCCGGAGGAAATAGACGAGGGGATTGGCCGCCTCGAAGATGCGTTGGCGAAGATTTAGGGGAAGGTTGTCGCTCCCCCAGGCGGGCGGATATCCAGCTGTTCATAACCCGGAGATTCGAATCGGGCTTGCCTTGGTGCCGATGTAGCCAGGCCACAGAATATTGGAAGTCAGAAAGGACGGACGTGGCAGGACGCGAGTTCTATGTAATCATCGAAAAGGACGAGGACGGGTTTTTCGTGGGCGAAGTCCCACAGTTAAATGCGTGTTACAGCCAGGGCCGTACCATCGACGAGTTGATGGAAAACATCAAGGAAGTCATACGGCTCTGTCTCGACGAAGAGGATCCCGAATTCTCGGGGGAATTCGTAGGGATTCACCGTGTAGAAGTTTAACTGCACGGTGCGAATCCCCGTGTTGAGCTCGGATGAAGTTATACGAGCTCTCGAAAAAGTTGGATTTCGGATCATACGCCAGAGGGGAAGCCACGTCCGGATGAGAAATGAAGGCCAAAAGTCGGTTACAGTTCCGGTTCACCGGGGAAGTGACATCGGCCGGGGGCTGCTGCGTAAAATCCTGCGAGACGCCGAACTCACCCCTGAAGCATTCGTTCAACTTCTTCGCGACTAACTCACGTTGATCCCAAATGCACCAATGGGGCCAGACCGAATAACTCGAAAATACCATTAGAGAATTGTCTGCCGGGGCGTACTGATGGCAGCCGGTATTCCGGCGCCAGCCAAGAAACCCCAGCATCAATCGGAACGGAGACCAACCCCAATGACGCAAACTCCGGCAAACCCCGGAAAGATAGTCCTGGCCTACAGCGGCGGGCTCGACACATCCGTGGCTGTCCCTTGGCTCAAGGAACATTACGGCGCCGAAATCATTACCCTGACCATGGACCTGGGTATGGTGGACCTGCCATCCATCCAGCGGCGGGCGATGGAGGTGGGCGCGGCCAAGGCCTTGACCGTTGACGCCAGGGATGTGCTGGTGGATGAATTCCTGTTCCCCGCGCTCCAGGCGGGCGCCATCTACGAGGGGATGTATCCGCTGGCCACCGCCCTGGGCCGGCCCCTCATCGCCCGCTGCCTGGCGGAGGCTGCCATCAGCGAAGGGGCCTACGCCGTGGCCCACGGCTGCACCGGCAAGGGCAACGACCAGGTTCGCATTGATGTCGGCGTTGCTGCGCTGGCGCCGGAACTCAAGGTCATCGCTCCCATCCGCGACTGGGGCATGTCCCGGGAAGACGAGATGGACTACGCCCGGGAGCGCAACCTTCCCATCAGCGCCAGCAAGAGCCGCTTCTCGGTGGACGAAAACCTCTGGGGACGCAGCGCCGAGGCGGGTGAACTGGAGGACCCCTGGCGGGAGCCGCCCGAGGAAGCCTACGAGTGGACCAGGCCGGCGGCCGACACTCCCCAGGAAGCGGTGTACGTGGAAATCCACTTCGACCGGGGCATTCCCACCGCCGTCGACGGCGAGAGCATGGCCGGATCCGCGCTGATAAGCCACCTGAACACGGTGGCCGGAGAGCACGGCGTGGGCCGCATCGACCACGTCGAAAACCGGCTGGTCGGCATCAAGTCCCGGGAGATCTATGAAGCCCCGGCGGCGGTCACTCTCCATGCTGCCCACCAGGCCCTGGAGAACATGACCCTGAGCAGGGACCAGGCCCGCGCCAAGGCCCGCATCGCCCAGGAGTACGCCGACCTGGTCTACAACGGCCTCTGGTTCACCGCTCACCGGGAGGACTTGGACGCCTACGTCCATAGCACCCAGCGTTACGTTACGGGAGACGTGAGGGTCAGGCTCCACCGGGGCACGTGCACCGTGGTTGGACGCGCCGCTCCCCAGGCCCTGTACCAGCACCAGCTCGCCACCTACGACCGGGGGGACACCTTCGACCACGCTGCCGCCGAGGGTTTCATCTCGATTTACGGGCTGCCCGTCAGGACCCAGAACCGGGTGCAGCGTGACTGACCTTCCCGCAGTTGCGCTGATCCCGCTGCACCAGGCGACGCCTTGATGCTGCCTTCATCCCTGTCATAGCCTCATCCCTGTCATAGCCCACGGATACCCACCCCTCGGAGGATACATGACCCTAGCAGACCGCATGAATCACCTGGGCACCGAGACCGCATTCGAGGTGCTGGCCAAAGCCCGCGCCCTGGAGGCCCAGGGGAAGGAAATCGTCCACCTGGAAATCGGGGAGCCGGACTTCGACACCCCCAGGCATATCGTGGAAGCCGGCATACAGGCCCTCCAGGATGGTCAGACTCACTACGGGCCCACGCCGGGCATTCCCCAGCTGAGGGAAGCAATCGCCCGCAACAGCCGGGAGGTTCGCGGCATTGACACCGATCCAGCCCACGTGGTGGTCACCCCCGGCGCAAAGCCCATCATGTTTTA
This sequence comes from uncultured Dehalococcoidia bacterium, assembly GCA_951812535.1. GTDB lineage: Bacteria > Chloroflexota > Dehalococcoidia > Lucifugimonadales > UBA3495 > CATOSK01. The sequence goes on from CATOSK010000008.1 coordinate 72,368, forward strand.
TGTCATCCTGGCCCTGGCGGAGCCGGGAGTAGAGGTCATCTACCCCAATCCCGGCTTCCCCATTTACGAGTCGATGATCCGCTTCTCCGGCGCGACGCCGGTTCCCATGCGGTTGATCGAGGAGAAGGGTTATCATCCCGATCTGGACGATCTGGCGTCCAAGATCACCGGCAAGACCCGCCTGATAATTCTCAACTCTCCGGAGAATCCCTGCGGGTCGGCCCTGACCCGGGAGGAAATGGAGACTATCGCCAACCTGGTGAAACAGCGGGATGACCTGTACGTCATGGCCGATGAGATCTACAAGGACATCCTGTACACCGGGGAGCATCACAGCATAGCCGCCTTCCCCGACATGTCTCGCCGGACCATCATCCTGGACGGGTTTTCCAAGAGCTACGCCATGACCGGTTGGCGGCTGGGATACGGCATCATGCCGCCGGAACTGGTGCCTCACATCACCCGGCTGGCCGTCAACAGCGTATCCTGCGCCGCCACCTTCAGCCAGTTCGCCGCCATCGCCGCCCTGGACGGCCCCCAGGACGACGTCCAGGCGATGGCCCAGGAATTTTCCCAGCGGCGCAGGCTCATTACAGACGGCCTCCGCAGCATCGACGGGATCAACTGCCCCGAACCGGAAGGAGCGTTCTACGCCTTCCCCAGCATCAGGGAGACCGGATTGAGCAGCTCGGAGTTCGAGGAAAGGGCCCTGAGCGAAGCGGGGGTGGCTATCCTCTCCGGGTCCGCCTTCGGCGAGTACGGCGAGGGCTATGTCCGCTTGTCCTACGCCAACTCTCAGGAGAACATTGCGAAGGCGGTGGAGTCCCTCCGAAAGTTCGTTGGTTCCCTTTAGTCCGTCGGGCTTGTCCCGGCCAAGGAATCGGGGGCGCAGATATGTTCATCAAGGTGGAGCCGGCCGGGTTCTTCATGTACACCGTCCAGATGGCCTTCGATCCGGCATCCCCGGATGCGGAAGACGCCGAAATCAGGGAATACCTGGCGCAGCATGAGCTCGAGCCCCGGTACCAGTGGGCAGCCGAATTCGACGGGCGCAACTGCGAGTGGATGCAGTTCGGGGGATGCTACTTGGGGAACCACCTCCAGGGGATCGGACAAATCCAGCGCAAGGCAGTCGAGGTGGAGCTGTTGACTGAGGGGATCAACAGCTACCTGGACGAAAACGCGGAGGGTGCAGCGGAACTATCCGGTCAGGCCCGGGACAACCTGGTCGCCGCGCTGGTCGCCGAGTTTCAGCGGGATGAGAACTTTGCTCCCGACGAGCAGGGACAGTTGACCGCCAGCCTGGACCGGCAGGAACTGGCCGAGGCCACCAACCGCCTGCTTGCCGCCTAGCCGCTACCCCTGGGCCCCCGGATATGCGTCGCCCCGCCACTGCTGTTGGCGGGGCATTTGTCTTCCTGGTCAGTTCGGTTGGAGCGGGCGATGGGAATCGAACCCACGTAACTAGCTTGGAAGGCTAGGGCTTTACCACTAAGCTACGCCCGCGTTATTGGGAGGCCCATTATAGGTTGTACCCGCGGCGGTGTCGACTGGAATCTCCACCCCGTCACTGGCCTCCGGAGAGGCAGGATGCAGGGAATCGACCGGGGATGACGGCGGCGCAGGTTCTGTCAATGGTCCAATCAATGTCGAAGCGTAATGGCCCGCCGCCTCCAATTGTTTCTCCAGCTCTTGCGTGTTCACCGAATACTCTGCCAATTCGTCCCTGAACCTGGCCCGGGCTTCCTCCAGTTCCCTTTTCGCCTTCTGGACCCGGCGGATTTCAATGATAATGGCGCGGGCGGTTAATGCCGGCCCCAGAACCACTCCCACGACCCCAAAGGTGCCCACCGCGAACCGTATCCCTGTCGAGGCGGCGACGGAACCTCCGGCCCCTCCTCCCACCGCAGCGAACCGGGGGACTATGGTGACGACCCGGCCCAACACTGGCCGCACCACCGTCGTGCCTACCGGCCGCACCACGTTGAGGATGGTCCCTGACGAGGTCCTCCAGATAGTGCCAGCGGTAAAGCTGAAGGCGTGCTGACCGACGATCCTGGTGCGGGAATGAATTGGACCGTCGGCCAAGGTCTGCCGGCGGCGCTTCAACAGCCTCCGCCACCGGGGCGGGGGCGTCTCCGGAATCTCCACCGGGTCCGGCTCATGCAGAGCCTCGGGCAGTTCGGGTTCTGGAAGCCCCAGTTGAAGACACAGTCCGGTCTGCTGATCGTATAGGGCCTGCATTTGCTCCCGGTGTTCCGCCTGGAGGGTTTCCAGTTCGGCCTTCAGCTCGGTGAGCTTCCTGCGGGCCCGCAGCTTGGCGAACACCTGGGCCACAGCCGACCCGCCGGCGATTCCGAGAGGTACCAAGAGCAGCGGAAGGGGCATTAGTTAGTACAGTTCCGTCCGAAATTGTTACTGTTATTTTAGCACGGAGGGGCTGCGGCCGCAGTCACGGCAATGGCTTTCGGGCCAGCCGCCCCCCCACGGGAGGAATCGGCCGGGTCTGTCCGCCTGAATCCGCCCGCGTTGTTGCGGCGTTGTGTTATGTTGATGCCTGGTCTGATTTATCATGCCGCGCGGCCGGGAGTTCCAATTTGCCATATCTACACCGTATCCGGCCAGCCTTCATTGTCCTGGTTATTGCCGCCCTGGTTATTGCCTCCTCCCTGGCGGTGGCATGCGAAAGCAGTCCCCAGGAACTCTCCCCACCTCTCAACCCGACGCCAATGGCGCCCACCGCATCTCCCACCGCTCTCCCTTCGCCGGAACCGTCGCCACGACCCACGCTTGAGCCAACGCCGACACTCGATGCGGCCACAACCCCCACGCGGGTGGCCCAACCGAATCCGACTACGCCAACCCAGCGGGCCTCGACACCCGAACCAATTGTTGCTCCACCTGTGACGCCTGAACCCCAGCCTGCTCCGGCTCCCGTGCCTGCTCCGACGCCAACCGCCACGCCCGGACCGGGACCAACCACCCCTCCGACGGAAGAAGCGGAGCGGCCCATTCCTCCCGTGGCCGGAGAACGCCCCCACAGCTTCACCCATCATGGAATTACGGTTGAAGACCCGTGGCACTGGCTGGAGGATGAGGACTACCCGACCGTGGACGATGAGGATATCCTGGCCTACCTGGAGGCGGAGAACGATTATTTCGAGGCCAGCATGGCGCCCTACCAGGACCTGATCGATACCATCTTCGAGGAGATCAAGGGGCGACAGCCGGGGGAACTGGCCAGCCTTCCCCGGCGGCGGGGGGAGTGGTACTACCAGTGGCGCTACGGCGAGGGTAGCCAGTACCGGCAATGGCTCCGCTGGCCCGCCTCGGTCCCGGACGCCCGGGAAGGCCCCCCGGACGACGCGGAGGTCTTCCTGGACGAGCCGCACCTGGCCGGAGACCTGGAATACTTCCGGCTTGGCTCGCTGTCCTTCAGCAACGGCGCCTCCCTGCTGGCGTACAGCACCGACACCGACGGGTCGGAGCAGTACACCCTGGAGATCAAGGATTTGGCAACCGGGGAGTTGCTGCCCGACCGGATTGAACGAGTCCGAGGCCGGGCGGTCTGGACCCCCGATGACCTGTCCTTCTTCTACACCGTTCTCGACGACAACGGACGCCCCTGGCAGGTGCGGCGGCACGTTCTTGGAGAGCCCGTGGGGAGCGACGCTATCGTGCATGAGCAACCCGATGCCGGGCTGTTCGTCTGGGTTTCGGACACGGCGTCCAGGAAGTACATCATCGTCAGCGAGGGCGACCATGCAACCTCCGAGCGGAGGCTGATCCCGGCGGAAGATCCGACCTCTGAGCCGATCCTGGTTGCCCCAAGAAGAGCAGGGCATGATTACTCGATAGACCACCAGGGAGACCGGTTCGTCATAATGACCAACGACAACCACCAGAACTTCCGCCTGGCGATTGCGCCCGAGGACGACCCCACCGAGGCATCGTGGGAAACCCTGTTGCACGGTTCGGATTCGCTGTACATCAACCATTTTCACCTGACGGAGCAGTTCGTCGCGGTGGAGGAGCGGATCGACGGTCTCGATCAGGTGCGGGTAATCGACCGGGCGGGAAACTCCACACACATCGAGTTTCCGGAGAACGCTTACACCGCATACATCAGCAGCGACCCCGAGTTTGACTCGGACACAATTCGCGTCACCTACACATCCATGATTACGCCCAGCACCGTGTTCGACTACCACCTGGACGCCGGGGAACTGGAAGAGCGGCGCGTCCAGGAGATTCCCAGCGGGTACGACGCCTCCCAGTACGTAACCCACCGGGCGTTGGCGCCCGCCCGGGACGGAGTAGAGGTTCCGGTGTCCATCGTCCGCCACAAGGACACTCCGCTGGACGGGTCAGCGCCGCTGTACATCTACGCTTACGGCGCCTACGGCAGCGCAGTTTCACCGTCCTTTTCCACCTCCCGGCTGTCCCTGCTGGACCGGGGCTTCATCTACGCCGTCGCCCATGTACGGGGAGGCGACGACCTGGGATACCACTGGTACGAGGCCGGAAAGCTGTTTCAGCGGACGAACACCTTCAACGACTTCGTCGACGTGGCCCATTACCTGGTAGAAAAGGGGTATGGGTCGGAGGGCCGCATTGCCATCTCCGGGGGCAGCGCGGGAGGAACGCTCATGGGGGCGGTGGTGAACCAGGCCCCGGAGCTGTGGGGGGTGGTGGCGACCCAGGTCCCCTTCGTTGATGTCCTCAACACCATGCTCAACGCCGACCTTCCCCTGACGCCGCCGGAGTGGCCGGAGTGGGGGAACCCCATCGAGGACAAGGTCGCATTCGAATACATCCGTTCCTACTCGCCCTACGACCAGCTCAAGCCCGGCGAATATCCGCCGCTCCTGGCAACTGCCGGCATCAACGACCGGCGGGTAACCTACTGGGAGCCGGCCAAGTACGTAGCCAAGCTGCGGGCGGTCAAGACGGACGACAACCTGGTGCTGTTGAGGACGGATATGGGATCCGGTCACGGCGGGAGGTCCGGCCGGTCGGCGTGGTGGTACGAGACCGCCGAACAGTTCGCCTTCATCCTGTCCAGCCTGGGACTGGTGGAGTAGACGAGGCCCATCCCGCGCGGTTTCCCGCAGGAGAGCTTTGATTTATGATAGGGCTGGACGGGCGGCCGCCCGTCCCAGCCGGTTGTCCCCTGCGGTGAACAATGCGCATCTGCACGACCCTGCCCAGCGCCACCGAAATCGTCTATGCCCTGGGCCTGGGAGACCAGGTAGTGGGAGTTTCCCACGCCTGCGACTACCCCCCGGAAGCCAGGGGAAAGCCCGTCGTATGCCGCACGGTCCGGCAGCTTTCCCACCTGGACAGCCAGGAGATTGACGCTATCATCCAGCAGGCCCGGGCCAACAACAACCCGGTCCACTGGGTGGACGGCGATGTCCTCCGGGAGCTGCGGCCCGACCTGATCATCACCCAGGAACTGTGCGAGGTCTGCGCCATTGGCAGCGGGTCGGTATTCGAGACCGCTGCCCAGGTGCTGGACTACCAGCCGGAGATTCTTACGATCCGTCCGGCGGGGCTGGAAGATATCCTCCAGAATATTCTCCGGATCGGGCGGGCTGCGGGCGTTCCCGAGAGGGCCGAGGACCTGGTGGCTTCGCTGAGGCGGAGAGTGGAATACGTGGGGGAGAGGCTGCGAGAGGGGCTTGCCGCCGGGCATCCTGCTCACAAGGTGTTCTGCATTGACTGGCTGGACCCGCTGCGGAACACGGGGCAGTGGACGCCGGAGCTGGTGGAACTGGCGGGGGGCGAGGAAGGCCTCGCCGAGAAGTGGGGCATTTCCCGGGAGGTGGGATGGGATGAGGTGGAGCAGTACCAGCCCGACTACATTATGGTCATGCCCTGCGCATTCAATATGGAGAGGACGATTACCGAGTCCAGGGAGCACCTGACCGAGCAAGAGGCATGGCCGAGGTTGAGGAGCGTCCAGAAGGGGCAGGTGTACCTGTTCGATGGGCAGATTCCAAGCCGGCACGGGCCGCGGGTGGTGGATGTGATGGAGGGGTTGGCCGAAGCGATGTACCCCGATTTGTTCCCAGGACTGAGCGCTCCGGGGGTGTTCATTCCAGCGGCCTTCGATTAATCCGTCCCGACGAACGACAGGGAGAATGTGGATGCTTTACATGGTGGAACTCAAGCACGATCCTCGGCAGTGTCCCGGGGTGGCCCTCGACATCCGGGACCGGGTGCTTCGGATGTCTGAAATCAGGGACCAGGTGATGCAGTTCCGGGGATGCACCTACAAGGGCGGGTGGGTAGGCAAGTCATCGCACATGACGTTCTTGCTCATTGACGGGCCGGACGCTCACGCCGTGGATGACTCGGTGGTGGACCTGGGGTTCGCCGTCTGGAACACGGCGGACATTTATCCAGTTATCAACCTGGACGACGGGGTGGAGGGGCTGCGGCAGATGCGGGGAGCCGAACCGGCGGAAGGCTCCTGAACCCGGGGCAGTGACCGATTACGCCCAGGTTGTCCTGTCGTCGGGGATGGCGGCGTAGAGCTGCCCCTCCCGCACCGTCACCTCGAAGCGGTACATCTGGGCCCGGGGGCCGTTGACGCAGATGCCCTCGGAAAGCTCGAACCGCCACCCGTGGTCGGGGCACATGAAGCAGTTGTCCCAGCGAACGATCTGGCCCCAGGAGTGGGGGCAGATGGCCGAGAGCAGGTGGTAGGCGCCGGTCTTGTCCCTGACCAGGAAATAATCGTCCCGCCCGATTTCCACCGGGTAGGGCAGGTCGGTGAAAGACGCCTCGGCTCCCAGTTCGATTTCCTGCACTGAGGGGTTGGCATCGGCAGTCGCCATAGTTCATTCCGTCCGCTGAATTTTGGGCCAGTGTAGAGCAGTTATATTGAGGGCGCAACCGGCATTCTTTCGTTGCCGGTGTGGATACCCGCCCGCGTCCGGGAAAAATAACTGGCGCATTTTGATGCATTTTGGTGCATTTGGGCTGGGGGCCAGAGACAGCATCCCCGGAAACGGAACTGCCCGCACCACTTGGCCCGCCCAAATGACGTTGAGTGCAGGTTGTTTGTTTCCCTGGCAGAGGTGGAGTTTCCCAGATGTCATACCCCTGGAATTCATAGTAGAGGGAGCGCAGCGGGGCTGGCTGGGTACCGACCAGCGAAGGCGGGTCGGGCATTCGGAACGGGAGGTTGCAGACCAACATCATGGTGTTCTGGAGCAACAGGATGGTGTTTTAGAACGGGTTAACGGAGGTTTTGCCAACCAACATGGCGGTGTCAGGGCGGCGGGGCTGCCCCGGGACACCCCCCTTCCCACCGACGGCGGTGGACGGTATTATTGGCGGCACGGCATTTGCGCGCCGAATCCCATCCCGAAAGTGAAGGAATAGTCACCATGCCCAATATCCTGGAGGACAAAGTCGCCATCGTCACCGGCTCGGGCCGGGGCGTTGGACGCGGCGTGGCCATGCTGATGGCCCAGGAAGGAGCCCAGGTGGTCATCGTTGACCCGGGGGTCAACGTGGACGGCTCCGGGTTCGACCAGTCGGTGGCCCAGGTGGTGGCCGACGAGATCAACCAGGCCGGGGGATCTGCGGTGGCCTGCACAGAGTCCGTCGCCACCATGGAAGGCGGCGAAGCCATCGTCCAGGCAGCCATCGACAACTTCGGCAAGCTGGACATAGTGGTGACCTGCGCCGGCATCCTGCGGGACCGCATGGTGTTCAACATGACCGAACAGGAATGGGATGACGTGATAGCGGTGCATCTGAAGGGGACTTTCACCGTGGTGAAACACGCGGCGATCCTCTTCCGTCAGCAGCGGTCGGGACGGATCATCACCTTCTCGTCAGAATCAGGGCTGATCGGCAACAGCGGGCAGGCCAACTACGGAGCGGCCAAGTCGGGGATAGCGGGTTTCACCAAGGTTGTAGCCAAGGACATGGGCCGCTACGGCGCGACGGCCAACGCCATCGCGCCCCGGGCCAGCACCCGGATGATCAGCGCGATCCCGGATTCGGCGGCGGAAATCCGCGCGCGGGGGGGCGTGGCGCCCATTTCGGGGGAAGACCAGATACGGGACCTGGACCCAGACGCGATTGCGCCCTTCGTCTGCTTCCTGGCCAGCGACTACGCGTCCCGGGTCAACGGGCAGACCTTCCTGGTCTACGGCAACCAGGTATCGCTGATGTCCCAGCCCAGGCCGAAGAACTCCATCTTCACCCCGTCGGGGCACTGGAGCATGGATGAGCTGGCGCCGCTGGCGCGCAACGTCCTGACGGCCAATGTGGAGAACCCGGCACCGGCGGCCACGCAGGGGTGACGGAAAGGGGACATGACGACGCAAGAGCACGCCAAGGAGGCCAAGAAGCTTCTGCGGGAAATGGAACGGGATTTCGCCATTGGGGATGAACTGGTGGCCTCGGAGAAGCTCTGGAGAGCGGCATCCCACGCTGTCAAAGCAGTAGCCGAAGAGCGGGAGTGGCCCTGCGGGAACCGGAAGGAACTACGGGACGCTGCGATACGCCTGTCGGAAGAAACCGGAGACGGTCGTTACATTGGCGGATTCGGAATGGCCGAAGGGTTCTATCACAACGCCAAGCTGGGCTGGATGGAAGACTTCCAACTGGCCGACCGCTACCTGGTGCGGGAGTTCGTCGAAGACACCGTTGATCTAATTGCCCCTGGCAGGGAGCGCCCGTAACGACACACCTGGAGCCAATCATCACACCAGATGAACATATCAGGACAGCCGAGTATTTCCTAATGGAATCGGACCGGGAGTTTGCGGCGCGGGAGCGCCTCCAAGCATCGGAAAAGCTCTGGGGAGCGGCGGCCCATTCGGTTATCGCGGTTGCCCAAAAGCTGGACTGGCCCGTCGCGAAACACGGCAACCTGAAGAACGGAGTCCGCCGACTCGCCCGGCGGTCACGGGATGACCGCTTGACCCACGGTTTCGCGGCAGGTGAGCGATTTCACGCCAACTTTTACCACGACTTCATGCCGGAGTCGGAAATCGAAAGATACCGGCCAATAACCAGGGGCTTCGTCGCAGAGATGCTGGTCCTGGCGGGGTCGACAACATAAACGAGGATAACCCAGGAAAGGAAACCAGTTATGCCCAACTTGCTCAAGGATAAAGTCGCCATCGTTACCGGCTCCGGCCGGGGAGTCGGCCGCGGGGTGGCGATGCAAATGGCCGAAGAAGGGGCGAAGGTAGTGGTGGTCGACCCGGGCGTCAACGTCGACGGCTCGGGTTTCGACCAGTCCATCGCCCAGGTGGTGGCGTCGGAGATCAACGAGGCGGGAGGCACGGCCGCCGCCTGCACCGAGTCCGTCGCCACGATGCAGGGCGGAGAGGCCATCGTCCAGACGGCCATCGACAACTTCGGCAAGCTGGACATCGTTGTTACCTGCGCCGGCATCCTGCGCGACCGGATGGTCTTCAACATGTCGGAGCAGGAATGGGACGACGTGATCGCGGTGCACCTGAAGGGGACATTCACGGTGGTGAAGCACGCGGCCATCCTGTTCCGCCAGCAGCGTTCCGGGCGCATCATCACCTTCAGTTCCACGTCGGGCCTGTACGGCAACAGCGGACAGGCCAACTACGGCGCGGCCAAGGACGGCATCGCCGGGTTCACCCGCGTCGTCGCCAGGGACATGGGCCGCTACGGCGTAACGGCCAACTCCATCGCCCCCAGCGCCCAGACCCGCATGACCGGAAGCGTACCGCAAGAGTCACGGGACCTGCGCTCGTCGCGGGGCATTACCGCTGGTTCGGGACTATTGGGAGAGGCCGACGACGTGGCCCCCTTCGTGACCTGGCTGGCATCGGATGAATCGGCCCACGTCAACGGGCAGGTCTTCCATGTGACTGCCGGACTGGTGACTTTGCTGAACCAGCCGGAGCCGGTGAAGACCATCCAGAAGGACGGCCCCTGGAGCGTCGAAGAGCTGATCAGCGTTTTCCCCGCCACCATCGGGATAGAGCTGTACAATCCGGCGCCGGCGCCCCCGCCTTCGGCGTAGGTGGAAGTTTCCAGGGGGAGCCGTTTCCGGCGATTATGGAACAGAATCCCGGTACGGGGCGAGGGGAACTGACGCAGTCGGCTACCCCACGGGAGATATTCGCCGATGCCCGGGATGTCCACCAGCGAGCACTGCGAACGCTCGCGGCCGGAGACATCAGGGACGCTGCGGAGAAGGCGTGGTGCGCCACAAAGCGGGCCACCGACGCTTTGATTCTGGAGCGCACCGGCAGATTGCCCGAAACGTCTTCGGAAACCTCCCTGGAATTTCGGCAGTTGATCGTGGCCAACCCGGCCGCGAGGCGGTTGCGGGGGAGGTACTATGCCCACCAGCGCCTATTGCACGGGGACTGCTTCTACTCTGGATTATGCGACCCGGTTGAGGACACGGTTTCGCTGATTAGGGAGACCGTCCAGTACATCGACGACGCGGAACAAGTGGCGTATCCCTGACGGGCCTGGTGCGATTCCCGGGCCGGACAATAGGAGCCGGCTCCAGGTAATTGTCTCAAGACTGGTAATTGTCTCAAGACTACCTGTCCCTCCTCTTTCCCTCCTCTGTCCGTTGGGGGTAACGATGCTCGGAGCGGCCTTGGGCAAAATTGGTGATATAATTGTGAACCAACCGTTCACATTGGCAAGTTGTTTCGATTTCAGGAGGATAGCATGTCCCGTGTCCGCAGTTGGTATCTGTCATTCTTGATTTTGATGACGGCCTGCGCCGTATTCACCGCGGCCTGCACGACGGCAGCCGAAGTTCGCGAGGTACAGGTAACCGTCGAAGTGCCTGGTGAAACCCAGGTGCAGGAAGTCCCGGTTACGGTAGAGGTGGAAAAGGAAGTCACCAGGGACGTCCCCGTAACCGTTGAAGTTGAGAAGGAAGTTACCAGGGATGTTCCGGTTACCGTCGAAGTCGAAAGGGAGATCACCAGGGATGTCCCCGTAACGGTCCAGGTCCCCCTGGAAGCCCTTGACCCCCTCATCGTTGGCAACCTAAACGTCTTCACCGGTTCCCTCGCGGAATTCGGCCCTCCCCTCCGCAACTCCGTCGAGCTCGCCGCCGACCATGTCAACCGCGCCGGAGGAGTTGGCGGCGGCTCCATGGTCATCATCAGCCGGGACACCGCCGTCAACCCGGTCCAGGGCGTCGACGGGGCCAAGGCCCTGGTTGACGTTGAAAACGCTGCGGCCATCGTCGGCGCCCTTTCCAGCGGCGTCACCATCGCCGTTGCCCAGTCTGTCACCATTCCCCAGGAAACCCTCACCATCTCCGGAGCGTCCACCGCTCCCAGCATTACCGTTCTGGAAGACGGCGACTTCATATTCCGCACCACACCGTCCGACGCGTCCCAGGGAGTGGTCCTGGCGCGGGTAGCCCAGGAGTTGGGTTATGAGACCGTCGGCGTTATGTACGTCAACAATGCATACGGAGAGGGTCTCGCCGACCAGTTCGAGAAGAGTTTCGCGGCTCTCGGGGGGAGGGTGCCTTCCAAGGTGCCCCACGAAGACGTCCAGCCCAGCTTCGTATCTGAACTGGAGAAGGCGACAGGTACAGACCCGGATGCCCTTGCTGTTTTGAGCTACACCGGACAGGCGTCCATCTATGTTCGGGAGGCACTGGAAGGCGGGTACGCCGACAAGTTCCTCTTCGCGGACGGGACCAAGGGTCCTGAGTGGATCGAGGGAATCAACGCCTGGGATGCTTTGGAAGGCTCATTGGGAACGGCCCAGGGCAGCCCCGGTTCCCCCGCCAAGGACGCCTTCGAAGCCGCCTATACCGACAGCTTCGGCGTCCCTCCTTCCCATCCCTTCATGGGTGAGCATTACGACGCCACCGTGCTCATCGCCCTGGCCGCGGCCAAGGCGGGCACCACCACCGACTCGGCCGCCATCCGCGACGCCCTTCGGGACGTGGCCAACGCCCCCGGTGAGGTTGTCGGCCCGGGACGGGATGAAATCGCCCGTGCCCTCTCGCTTATCGCCGAAGGAGAGGACATCAACTACAACGGCGCCGCCGGCGACATTGAATTCGACGAGAACGGCGACGTCTTCGGCACCATCGAAATCTGGCAGATCAAGGACGGTGAAATCCAGTCCACCGGCCGGTTCGCACTTCCCTAGCCATTTGCAGCCCGTTCCTGGAGAAGCGGCGGCCTTTGAGGCCGCCGCTTGTTATTGGTCCGGTATCCGGGCAATCCGCCGTTCTTCGCCCAGGATCCCTCCCGGCCGCACCATGATCACCGCCACTATCAACGCACCGATCGTGAACAGCCGGAAACTGGGGTCGGCAAAGATCCCGGGCAGGAACTGCGTGCCGGACCAGATTCCCCACACGATGAAAGCCCCCAGCACCGCCCCAAAGTTGTTTCCCGATCCGCCCACCATCAGCATCGCCCAGATGATGAAGGTGGCCAGCAGGGGATCGAAGGTCAACGGCGCCAGGAACCGGAAATGATGCGCGAAGAGGGCCCCGCCTATCCCCATGATTATCGCCCCGAGGACGAATGCCTGCAGCTTGAACCGGAAGACGTTCTTTCCGCTGGCTTCCGCCGCAGTCTCATCCTCCCGGATCGCTCGGAGCACTCGTCCCCACGGAGACTTCACCGCCCGTTCCAGCATTACGAACACGACAACCAGGACCACCGCCGCCACCACCATGTACAGGAAGTCGTAATATCTGGGGGACACCAGGTCCGACAGAAACGCGGGTATCCGGTACAACCCCTTGGAGCCGTTGGCTGCCCATTTCTCGTTGAGAAAGAACAGCCGCACCGTCTCGGCAATGCCGAGGGTCGAGATAGCCAGGTAGTCGTCCCGCAGCCGTAAAGTGACGTAGCCGATCCCCAGGGCAACAACCCCGCAGACCGCCGCCGCCGCCAGGATACCGAGGATGAACCACAGATCGAAACCGAGGTCCAGCAGCCAGACCTCCGCCATGTTCCCGCCGAAGACGAAGTCCTCGAACAGGGCCGGGTCCGGGGGCCTCGTGGTCAGCAGCGCCGTCGTGTAGGCCCCCAGGGCGAAGAACCCGGCTATCCCTATGTTGAACAGCCCGGTGAACCCCCAATGGACATTCAACCCCAGGGCGAATATCGAATAGATGCAGGCAAATATCAGGAAACCGGCCAGGTAGCTGAGTAGCCCGGTTACTTCCATCCTCTACACCCCAATGCCCCGATTCGTCTTGTTGTTCCCCTCCGTCAATTCCGCCCTCCTCCCGAAATGCCCCGGGGCTATCGCGTACGGAAAACACCCACAAGTTGGTGCTGATCTTTGGTGCACATTACTTCCTTGTACAACTTTTGAGTTTTGGCAGGACTGCGCCTGTCCATCCCTCCGTTGGTCCGGTTGGCCGGCGCCCAGCCGGAGCCCCCGAGTGGGCCGGGGGGACGCGCCGGATGGCAGAGCGGACCGGCCCCCGAGAGGGAAACGAGGACGTCGATGGCGCTTCATGGGTTCAATTCCGCCCTCCTCCGAAAATGCCCCGGGGCCTGATCAACAGGATCAGTATCATGAGCCCGAACGCCACCGCCGGTTTGTAGCTCGGATTGATCCATTGGGTCGATACTTCGGAAGTCACCCCGATCACGAACGCTCCTGCCAGGGCGCCATAGGGGTTCCCCAGTCCTCCCAGCACCACCGCCGCGAACAGCGGGATCAGGAATTTCCACCCCATGATCGGCACCAATTGGGCCTGGTAAACGGCCAGTAGTATCCCCGCAGTGGCCGACAGCCCGGCTGCCATGCCCCACGCCCACCGGATAACCCGTCCCGTGTCGATGCCGCTGACCCGCGCCAGGTCGGGATTGTCCGCCGTGGCCCGCATCGCCTTGCCCATCTTGGTCCGGGTCAATATCACGTAAACGGCTACTGCCAGGATGACCGCCACCACGCCAATGAAGATGGCGTCGGGCGGAACGCGAACGTCCATCGGGAGGTGGAACACCTTTCTGGTTTCCCTTGGAAAGTGCTGCACCTCGCTGGTCCAGATTACCTGCACCAGGCCCCGAATCGCGATGGCGATCCCCAGAGACGCCATCGACATCACCACCACGTTGACCCCCCGTGCCCTCAACCGCCGGTAGATAGCGGCGTCAAGGATGATGGCCCCGGCCGCCACCACCGCCGCGGCTACGGGAAGCGCGATCAGCACCGGGTAGCCGAAGGTGAAGGGACCCAGCCCGCTGCCTTCGATTCCCAGCGGGGCCAGCACTCCAACCACGATGAACAGACCTACGTAAGCCCCCATGGTCATGTAGTCCCCGTGGGCCACGTTGGCAAAGTTCATCAGGCCATAGACCAGGGTCAGTCCGATGGCCCCCAGGGCGATGATGGCCCCGATGAACACCCCGTTGACCACCAGGCTCATCTTCACAAAGGGCAGGAATCCAACCCCAACCGCGACTAGGACCAGGACAAGAGCCGTATGGGCCGGCGTCCACGCCAGACGGATTTGCCTGAGCCCTTCGTTCCAGGAGGTCATCAAATTTCCACTCCTGCCCGATGCAATCCTGGCTACCCTCCCAAGTAAAGGCTGCTGATTTCCGGGTCATTCAGCAACTCACGCCCGTTGCCCTCCAGCCGGTTTTCCCCGGCGACGAGGACATATCCTCTCTGGGACATTTGCAGCGCCTCCCGGGCATTTTGCTCGACCATGAGCAGGGCGACCCCCCTGCGGTTGATCTCCCGCAGCCGGTCGAGAACGTTGTCCATCATCACCGGAGAAAGCCCCGCCGACGGTTCATCCAGCATCAACAGGCTGGGATTGAGCATCAGCGCCCGGGCAATCGCCAGCATCTGCCGCTGACCTCCCGAAAGGCTGCCCGCCTTCCGCTCCGGCCGGAAGCCCAGGTCCGGGAACAAGTCCAGCATATCAGCCATCCGCCCCCGGATATCGTCCCGCCTCACGAAGGCTCCGACCTCCAGGTTCTCCCGGATACTCAGGGACGGAAAGACATTGCTGGTCTGGGGGACGTAGCAAAGACCGCGCCGGACTATCGCTTCCGCCGGCGACCCCGAAATCGCCTCCCCCTGGAACCTGACATGCCCCTGCCAAACCCCTACCAGACCGACAATGGCCTTCATCAGCGTGGACTTTCCGCACCCGTTGGGTCCGATGATGGTGACAATTTCCCCCTCTTCCACGGCCACCGATACACCGTGAAGCACCTCGGTTTGCCCGTATCCGGCCACCACCCCGGAGGCATCAAGCAGCGCCACTCGACCGCCTCCCCAGGTACGCTTCCATCACCTGCGGGTCCTGTTGGATATCCAGGGGGGCGCCTTTGGCGATTACCGAGCCGTTCGCCATGACGATTATCGGGTCGCACATGCTCATCACGAACCGCATATCATGTTCGATGATGACGAACGTAATCCCGCGCTCCACGCTGGCCGTCAGAATGTTCCTGGCGAGGTCCTGCAGGAGCGTCCGGTTCACTCCGGCTCCCGGCTCGTCCAGCAGCACAACTTTGGGCCTGGACATCAGGGTCCGCCCGAACTCCAGCAGCTTCTTCTGCCCCCCGGAGAGGTTGCCGGCATATTCGTTTGCAAGGTGGGAGAAGCTCAATAGTTCCAGGATATCCAGCGCCTGCTTCTCAATCCGTTTTTCCTCCCTGGCCACCCTTCCGGGCAGCAGCCATGACGCCCAGACCCGCTCCCCGGTCTGGAAACCCGGCACCAGCATCAGGTTTTCCAGGACGGTCATCCGCTGCATTTCCCGGGGAATCTGGAATGTTCGGACCAAGCCCAGCCTGAAGGTTTGGGACATGCCCATTCCGTCGATGCGCCGGCCGTCAAGGTGGATGCTTCCGCCGCTGGGAGAGACCGCGCCGGACATCAGGTTGAACAGGGTGGTTTTTCCCGCACCGTTGGGGCCGATGATTCCCGTAATAGTCCCGGGCATGATTCGCACCGAACAATGGTCCACTGCTCGGAGGCCCCCAAAATCCTTCACCAGATCCCGGGTTTCAAGAATGGAAGATTGTGAACTCACCCAGGCTCCTTTGCGAGGCCTAGCCCCGCTTCATGGAATAATCGGGAACGACCCTCTCGGACCGCTTAAACCCGGCTGGATGCACTATGGGAACCACGCGACGGCGACCCTTCGGAGTTGGCGCGAAACTGCAGAGAAGAGTGCCGCAACTTGATGGACGCCAGCAGGCGGTGCCCCCGGCCCGTTCCGTCCCGGCCCCCACGCCCCCATTATCCCACACAACGTCGAACCCACGATGCCGCCGCCGGACCGGCACAAGGGAGCGAGAATGGATGAACGTCCCGGCCCCAGGGGTGAATGTTTTGTGATCGACTTTGGTAAACTGTTTGATACAACAACCCCGATGTTTGATACAACAACCCCGATATGAGAGGCGCCCATTGAAGACTTTCGTCACAGCCATTTCAGCCGCACTAATCTTGATGTCACTTGCGGCTTGCCAGGGAAGCCCCGGTACAGCCGGGCAGCAGGGGCCTTCCGGACCGGCGGGCCCGGGTGGTCCGGCCGGAGAACAGGGGCCACCCGGAGCACCGGGGCCCGCTGGTCCAGCCGGAGGGCAGGGGCCTCCCGGAGCAGCAGGCCCCGCCGGTGCGGCGGGTGAAGCGGCCTCCCTGAACGAGGATGACCTGCAACAGCTACTCCAACAGCTGGAAAGCGAGTTCCAGGCCAGTCTGATTGATGCCAGAGCCGAAGACTCGGAACGGCTGGACAACGCCATCCACGGCATAATCGACGCCACCCGCAACCCGGCTTCCAAGGAACGGTTAAGCCGTCTGGACAGCGAGATCCACCGGGTATTCCGTGCCGTCGAAGCCGCTTCCGGCGATCCGGAAACAGCGCAGACCCTGGAGCTGATGCAGGGTATTGTCGTGCTGTCCAGCGTGATGAACGCCATCGCTGAAGCGAGAATATCCGCCGACAGCCAAGCAGCCGGTCAACAGCCTGCGCCGGGCCAATCCCAGGCCTCCGCTCCTCCCAAGTGGATGCCCGAAGAATACACAAAACACTTCGTGCGGGAAGCAATCCGGCGTTACGAGGCCGCCGGACTGGATTCCACCGTCGCCTACTACAACACCCCGGAGAGCGTGGACGGCCAGTGGTACGTGTTCATAGTCGACGGGAGCGGGACCATGGTAGCCCACGCCAACCCCGCCCAGGTTGGCAAGCCTGTGAACGATATCCTCGGTCCCAACGGCTACCCTTCCGGCGCAGCCGTGGCGGCCACGGCCGATGAAGACGGGGCCTGGTTTGATTACACCTTCCTCAACCTGGCCACGGGAACGGTGCAGACCAAGCATTCGTGGATGGTAGCCCATGACGGCATCGTCTTCGGCTCCGGCTGGTACGAGGAAGGACCCCGCAAGACCAACGCTCCGGCCTATACCAGGGCATTTGTGGAACAAGCGATCAACCTGTACAACGCGGTGGGACTGGATGACACCATCGCCCACTACAATTCCAAGGACAGCATCGACGGTCAGTGGTACGTCTTCGTCGTCGAGGCCGAAAGCGGGCTCACCGTCGGCCACTACAATCCAGCCCTGAGGGGGAGGGATCCCAGCCTGCGAGTGGACTCGACGGGTTACTTCTACGGCGGCGACCTGCTGGCGGCCACAGAGTCAGGGAGCTGGATCGAATACGTCATAACCAACCCTGAAACCGGCGAAAACCAGCAGAAGCACACCTTCGCCGTCCTTCACGACGGGTACATTTTCGCTTCGGGTTGGTACGAACAGTAAACTCCGCCGCTGGTTTGGACGGCCCCGATCCGCGGTCAGGACGATTGCAAAGTCAGGTAGGGGAGGTTATAAAGACGGGGAAGTGAGATGAGGGAGTGTGGGGATATGGAAGCGGCGGAATCTCTGTTCAGTTGTTTGGAGCAGGTGCCGGATCCCAGGAGGGCCAGAGGGGTCAGACATCCTTTTCAGGCCATTCTCCGTCTGACCCTGCTGGGCTTGGTCTGCGGTCAGACCACCATGGCCCACATTGCCCTCTTCGCCAGGATGCACTGGCCGGTGCTGAAAGAGCCGTTGGGCTTTGTACGGGACCATCCGCCCCATGCCACCACCATCTCCCGCACCTTGGCCGGGGTTCGCTATGAGGAGTTGCAGGGGGCCCTGACCGGATGGGTGGCCCGGGTGGTGTCGGACCAGGAGATGTACGCCTCGGTGGATGGCAAGTGGGCCAAGCAGTCCGAGGACGCAAGCGGGAACCCCTTGGTGATGGTGAACGTACTGGCCCACGACCTGAAGCTGTGCCTGGCCCAGTGGCCGGCATCGGAGAAAAGGTACGAACCCGGGGTGTTGCGGGAACAGGTGGGGCAACTGTTTGAGCGCTACCCCGGCCTTGGGCTGCTGACCATGGACGCTCTGTACGCGGAGCGGGACCTGTGCCAGGCCATAGTGAGACACGGACGGGACTACTTGGTGCGAGTCAAAGGGAACCGGCCCGAGTTGCTGGCCGCGTTGGCAGAGGGATTTGCCGAGGAGGAACTGGGGGAACCCGAGGCTGTGAGCGTTGAAAAAAAGCGGGGGTGATTGAGAGTCGGCGTGTCTGGACCGATGAGGAACTGGCAGGCTATATCCGGGATGAGTTGGGCTTTCCGGGGGCTATGCAGGGGGTGATGCTGGAGAAGGAGACGGTGGACATAGCCACCGGGGAGGTGAGCCGGGAGCACTGGTATCTGCTGACCAGCCTGAGTTCCCGCAGGTGCAGCCCGAGAGAACTGCTTCGGGTGATCCGCAACCACTGGAGGGTGGAAAACAGCCTGCATCACGTGAAGGACCGCAGTTGGGACGAGGACGTCCACACGCTGCGGCGTCCGGGTTTGGGCGAGGTGTACGCCAGCCTAGTCAACACCGCCCTGAACGCCCTGCGCTTGGAGGGCTGGTTCCCTCTCCGCATGTCCATGCCCCTGCGAGCCAAGACCTGCGCCTTCCGCCCAATCCAGACCATCGCCCGCCTCTGCGGCCTATCCTCCTGACTTTGCAATCGTCCTGATCCGCGGTCTGCCGCCCTTGACATCCCCCCAAGGCTATATTACGTTATTGATACCACCCCCTCCACCTGGAAGGTGGAGGGGCAACCGGAATGAGCGGAAGTGGCTCAGTGGTAGAGCATCTCCTTGCCAAGGAGAGGGTCGCGAGTTCGAATCTCGTCTTCCGCTCCATCTTCCAAAGTCTTCCCTTCGCAACTCCCGCTTCCCCTGCTTCTTCGCCGGTTTCTATCCCGGTGGTTGTTTCCTTGATTAAAGGGATTGCACCCGTCTCTCCCGGACCATTCTTGAAGGTCCCGGTGTTCACTTTCCTGGTGATGTTTCTGCTGGCCTGCGGGACCCCGGAGCAGCAGACGGCTCCAGAAACCTCTCTGCAAACAGCGGCAGCGGAAGTTCCAACCGCAACCTCCACGCCCACGCCCACCCTTACGGCGACTCCGACCCCCATTCCTACGGCAACCGCTCTACCATCACCGGAAACCAGCTCCCGTAACGGCCGTCCGGTCAGCCTCCCCGCCGACGAAGGCCGCCACCGCGACCCGGTGGAATGGTGGTATTTCAACGGGCACCTGGAGGACGAGGTCGGCAACCAATACACTTACCACTACGTTGCCTTCGAGTTCGTCACCCCCGACGGAATCGTCGCTCGGCTGCTTCAATACAGCTGGGTCGATCACGGGACCGGGCGCAGGAACACCGGGGAGCAGTTCTACCTGCCCCAAGCCGGCCGGCCCCAGGCCGCGAATGCCGGACCCGCCCCCACTTCGGTTCCCCTGGCCCCCGAGACCGGGGAGATTGACGTCAGGACCGGAGGGTTGGTCCTGTCCGGCAATGGGCAGGAATATTCCCTGGCTTTCCAACCCTCTGCCGGCGTCTCGGTCCAGCTTTCCGCTTCGTCGGTCAAGCCGCCGCTGTTGCACCGGAAAACCGGCCTGGTCGACCTGGGCCCGGCGGGGAAGACCTGGTATTACACCCGTCCCCGCCTGGAAACTTCGGGGACCCTCACGATTGACGGTGAATCCAGGCCCGTAGCCGGGCTTTCCTGGATGGACCACCAGTGGGGCGATGCCTCCACCGCCCTGGAGGTGGGTTGGGACTGGCTCAGCCTTAATCTGGGCGATGGGACCGATCTCATGGTGTCGGTAGTCTGGGAGGTGGAGGGAAGGGAGCCGATCGCCAGGTACGGGACCCTGGCTCTGCCCTCGTCCGGTCCCGGTGAAGGCGGTAGGGTTATCCACCTGGATGCCGAGGAAATCATGTTGACGCCGACCGGCTCGTGGTCGAGCCCGCAAACCGGCGGCGTGTACCCCTTGGGCTGGGAGCTGTCGGTCAGACTCGACGCCAACCGGCGGGATCTTCCCTGGGCCGAAATGACGCTGGAACTGATCCCTCGCCACGAAGACTCCGAGTTTCCGTCCAGCCCCTTCGTACCCATCGACTACTGGGAAGGGTCGGTCATCGCCGAGGGCCAGCGGGACGGACTGGCCGTTTCCGGCGTGGGATTCGTGGAGATGGTGGGTTACGCGCCCCGCCGGGCCTTCTCCCCGGCGGGGCAGGCTCCCTAGGTATGCCGCGCTGTCGCCGGGCAGAATCCTTTTCACCCGGTGTTAGAATTGAGCTGTTGTCCGGTGGATGCCGGACCATGATTCCCGTGCGGGCGGGGCACCGCAGGAAGTGATCGACCGTCAAGTATGCTGGAACACTTGGGATTCCGCTGGGGGTACGTGTTTTTGCGCGCCGCCTCCTCCATGGGCGAGGATGACGTCAGAAATCTGATGATCCAGGCCGTGGAGATGTACCTGGAAGGGGAGGACCAGCGGAGCATCCGCGGGTCCAACTTCGAGGGCAGACTGACCACCGAGGGCAAGTATGAACTCCTGGGGGAGTTCGGCGGCCAGCGGTTCGATGCTGAAGTAGAGTCCATCTACGGAAGGGACAGCGCGACCTTCCTGGTCAGCGAGCAGACCCGGGGCGTGGGCAACGCCATTTCCCTGAACTGACCCCGGATTCCCTTCAGGCCAACCGCGAATGACGTTCCCACGGCAACCCGGTCCCGGCGTCAACGTCGGCGGCTGGTTGTGCTAAAATTCGGCCAAACGCGATTTGGAATCCCGGCTGAACCCCGGCGGAGCGCGAGGGCCGCCCGCCCCGATCAACGGCCGACCCCGCATTCCCCTGGTAACTGTTCAAGAGGAGATGGTGCCTTGGTTGCTACGAACGAAATTTCGACCGAGATTTCCCTGTTGGCCCACCTGATGCGCCGGGCCGGCTTCAGCGCCCGCCGCGAGGAACTGGAACGATACCAGGCCCAGGGGTACGACGCCACCGTTGATTGGCTGCTGCACCCCTCCGAGGACGACGGCATCGATCAGGACATCGTGGAACGCTACTACATAGACATCGACGACCTGCGGAACAGTGACCCCACCAACGCCTGGTGGCTGTACCGCATGATCAACACGGCCAATCCGCTCCAGGAGAAAATGGCCCTCTTCTGGCACGGGCTCTTCGCCACGGCCTACGAGAAAATCGAGAATGGGCGGGCGGTGGCCTCCCAGATTGAGACCTTCCGGCGCCTGGGGCTGGGCAACTTCCGCACCATGCTGGTCGAGCTTTCCCGGGACCCGGCCATGATTATCTGGCTGGACAACGACACCAACCACCGGGAAGCCCTGAACGAAAACTACGGGAGAGAGCTGCTGGAGCTGTTCTCCATGGGCGTCGGCAACTACACCGAGGACGACGTGAAGGAGTGCGCCCGGGCCTTCACCGGGTGGACCATCGCCAACCGCAACGCCCGCTACCCGTGGGGTCCCTTCCCGCTGGAGTTCGAGTACCGGCCCTGGGACCACGACGATTCGGTGAAGACCTTCCTGGGGGAGCAGGGACGGTTCAACGGGGAAGACATCATAGACATCATCGTCAAGCAGCCGGCCACCGGGCGGTTCATCGCAGAGAGGCTCTACAACTTCTTCGTGTCCGACGACCCGGCTCCCGCCGACGCAATTGAAGCCCTGAGCGCCGCCTATTTCGAGTCCAACTACAACATCCGGCCGGTCATGGATGTGCTGCTCCGGTCCGAGTTCTTCAGGGAGTCGGGCTATGCCAAGGTCAAGAGCCCGTCCGAAGTCGTCGCCGCTATCCTGCGGCTGGTGGGCGATTTCCAGGAGCCCCGCCCGGGGCTGCTGGAAACGACCTTCGAGTCCAAGTACATGGGACAGGAGCTGCTGAATCCCCCTACCGTCGAGGGCTGGCACACGGGCCGGGAGTGGATCGACAGTGGCTCGCTGGTCGGCCGGGTGAACTTCGCCTCCGACCAAGTCGGGGACCTGAACCACACCGGTGTCCGGGACATCGTGGACCGACTGGCCCGGAAGGGCGCCGCCCTAACGCCGGAGCAGCTGGTCGACGGCTGCCTCGATCTCATCGGGCCGCTGCCCGTGGAGGAAAAGACCCACACCTCCCTGGTGGGCAAGGCCATGAACGGCGGAAACCTGTCCCTGGAGACCGAAGCCGACCGGGGGGAATTCGCCCGCCGGGTTGCCGAAATGCTCCAGTTGATAGTAGCCACCCGCGAGTTCCAATTCTGCTGAGGACTGGAGTCGAGAGGGATATGCAGCAGACGCGAACATACCGGCAACGAAGCACGGGTTTCCTCGCCAAGGCGCGGGAAGAACTCAACGCCGGAGACCTGGAACAAGCCTCCGAGAAGACTTGGGGAGCAGCGGCGCTGATCGTCAAAGCCGTGGCCGAAGCGCGAGGACTCCCCCACGAGAAACACTCTCATCTCTGCGGCGGCGTGCATAGCCTGGCGAGGCAAAACCGGGACAGGGAATTGAGATGGCTGTTTCATCTCGCCAATGGCTTGCACGTCAATTTCTATGAAAACACTTTTGACTCCCAGGCGGTTGATGAAGCCATTGAGGACGTAGAATTATTCGTGTCAAAGGTAGACAGGCTAATCTGACATTTTGGTTTTTCGCAGCGACAGGATGATGCCATGACCACAATCGCAGCCGGGACCCGAACCTATGAGTATGACCACACCATCGGGATGGACGACTTCGCCGGTCGGGCCTTCCGCAACCTTTCCGATGTAGCCCTTGGGCCGGAGGAAAATTTGTATGTGCTGCAGCGGGGAGAGCCCCTGCACCACAACGTTTCGGTGAAAATCTGCACCGTGGGCGAAGAATGGATCGGCGACTTCGGGCGCTACGGCACCGGCCCCGGACAGATGGTCTGGCCAGCCGGCATCGCCATCAATTCCCAGCAGCAGCTTTTCGTCTCCGACGAGTGGAACCAGCGCGTTTCCGTCTTTGACACGGAGGGGAACCTGCTGGGCGAGTGGGGCGAGGCCGGCAGCGGCCCCGGCCAGTTGAAGCGTCCCTGCGGCCTGGCGGTGGACACGGAAGGGAACCTGCTGGTGGTGGACTCGGGCAACCACCGGATTCAGAGATTCACCCCGGAAGGCCAGCTCCTGGACAGCTTCGGCGAACACGGCCGGTCAGCCGGGCAGTTCAACCTGCCCTGGGGCGCGGCCATCAACGATGCCGGCTGCATCTACGTCACCGACTGGCGCAACGACCGGGTCCAGAAGTTCACCTCGTCCGGCGATTTCGTCCTGGAGTGGGGCGAGCCGGGGAGCGGGCCGGGGCAGTTCAACCGTCCCGCCGGGATCGCGGTGGACCGGGACGGGGACGTTTACGTGGCCGACTGGCACAACGACCGGGTGCAGGTGTTCGACGCCCAGGGAGAATACATCACCCACTTCATCGGCGATGCCACCATGTCCGCTTGGGGGGCCCAGCTGATGCTGGCCAACCCGGTCATGGAGGGCCACCGCCAGACCGCCAAGTATCCCGAGCGCGAGGGACGCCTGTACCGCCCCCGCTCCGTCAAGGTGGACGGGGATAACCGGATCTTCATCGTGGACTCCAACAAGGGGCGCCTGCAGGTCTACCGCAAGCTCTAGGCGGTTTTTGCCCGCGGGTCGGGCTTAATCCATCCCGTGAATCGCCTCGGCTGTCCGCCGGGCGCGTTCCGGGTTGATGGGATTGGCCACCACCCCTTCCTCTTTCAGGCTGGTGCCGACGATGGCCCCGTCGGCGTGTCGGAGAAAGACCCCAGCGTTGCCGGCGTCCACGCCGCTGCCCACCAGCAGCAGGCGGTCGGGGACCGCTGACCGGGCAATCTTTATATCCCCCGCGTCGGCAGGCAGGCCGGTCACCGGGCCGGTGACAATCAGCCCGTCGGCAAGTCCCCGGTAGGCAGTCTCCTTGGCCATCAGGGACAGGTCCACCTCTCCCAATGGGACGGCGTGCTTCACCAGCACATCGGCCAGAATCTTCACGTCGGCGCCCAGGGACTGGCGCAGACGCACCGTCTCGTAGGCTTCTCCCACCACCAACCCCTCATCGGCGGCCATCACACCGTAATGGACGTTGGCCCGCACAAACCGGGCGCCAGCCGCCGCCGCAATGGACAACGCCGAGTAGGGGTCGTTGCGGAGCATGTTGATTCCCACGGGAAGATGGGTGCTTTCCACGGCGCGCCGCACCGCCAGGGTCATGCCCGCTACCGTGACCGGATCAACGCGTCCGATGCGGAAGGGCGCATCCCCGAAGTTCTCGACGATGATCCCGTCGGCCCCGGCTTCGGTGAGGATTCCAACCTCCCGGTCGGCCCGGGACAGCACCCGGTCCATCGAACCTCCCCACCGGGGAGACCCGGGCAGGGGCGGCAGGTGAACCACGCCGATGAAGACCTTGCCGGTGGTCTGGAACAACCCTGCCGTCATGCCCGCTTCTCCCCTTCGTCCGGCAGCCAGAGCCGGGCTGCGTCGATGATCCGCATGAACTCCACGTTGGGGAAGGACTGGATATGGTTGATCAGGCGCTCCAACATCCTGAGCCTTCCCGGCCGCCCGATGTACTGGGGGTGCATGGTCAGGGTGAACGCCCTCCCGTAGTGATACAGCCCCTCGAACTCGGCGGCCCAGTTGGAAAAGACCTCATCAGGCCCCCGCATCGGCCCCAGCCGGTTGGCGGAAGGCGCGTAGACAAAATTGGGGGCGTCATCCAGCAGCCAGTGGATGGGCACCTCCACCATCGGGCGTCCCGCCGGGTCCGTTTCGAGCAGGTAGGGAGCGTCGTCGCCCATCAGGCTGCTGTCGTAGAGGAAGCCGCGTTCCCGCAGCAGGTCAAGGGAAACCTCGCTCAGTTCCCAGCCGGGAGAGCGGTATCCCGTGGGAGCCGTTCCAGTGATCCCGGCCAGGATTTCCGTCCCCTTGTCCAGCACCTCGGCCTCTTCCCTGGGGGACAAGGATGCCGGGGCTTCGTGCATGTAGCCGTGGTGGGCCACCTCGTGTCCCCGGGCGGCTATGTCCTCCACGAGCCGGGGGTGGGTTTCGGCGACATAGCCGGGGATATAGAAGCTGGCGGGGATTGAATATTTGTCCAGCAGGTCCAGTATCCGGGGCGTGGCGACGCTGGGGCCGTATTCCGCCATGGACATGAGGCTGGGGAGCCGGGAGAACTCCGGGTCACGCCTGATCCAGGAGGAAACCCCGTCGACATCAAAAGAAAGCATGGCGGCGCACTGCACGCCGCCGGGCCAGATACCGGACATCCCTTCCTCCAAAGGCGGTGGGCCTGAAGCCGCCGCCGGGCCCAGATCCTGCGGGAATTGTAACGGACTATGGGCGCCGGCCCAACCAGCACGGGGTTGGGAACCGGATTGTTCTGGGCCCTGGCCGCGTAACATCCCTGTTACAAAGCGGCAACACGCTTGTTACAAATCAGCAATAGACGGTTAACAACTGTTCCATAAACTCGGCATGAATTGGCCACCAAAAAGGAGGAGATATGTTAAGGAGAGCCTTATTGCTGGTGATAGTGGGGTTGATGGCAGCCGGAATCCTGACCGGCTACAACTTGGCTTTCGCCCAGGATGTCACTTCGGATGCCGACAAGCTGGACCAGGGCGGCAACGTCATCTGGATGGTCGGCGCGTTCCTGGTGTTCTTCATGCAGGCCGGTTTCGCCTTCCTGGGGGCGGGACTAATCCGGAGCAAGAACACGACCAACTACCTGACCAAGAGCTTCATGGACTTCGCCATCGCGTCGCTGTCCTTCTGGGCGTTCGGTTTCGCCCTCATGTGGGGCACGTCGGCGGCGGGCATTGCGGGAACCACCAACTTCTTCCTGACGGATGCCGCGGACGGGCAGACCTACGTCGACTTCGTCTTCCAAATGGTCTTCGCAGGAACGGCCGCCACCATCGTGGCTGGAGCCATGGCCGAGCGGACCAAGACCCAGACCTACCTGGCGTACAGCTTCCTGATCGGCGCCGTGATCTACCCGCTCTATGGACACTGGGTATGGGGCGGCGGCTGGTTGGGCAACCTTGACCTGATCGGTCTCCCCGCTGCCGCGGACTACGCCGGCTCGGGCGTTGTCCACGCCGTAGGCGGCTTCCTCGCCCTGGCCGGCGCGACCGTGGTGGGAGCACGCAAGGGCAAGTTCAATGCCGACGGAACATCCAATATCATTGCCGGCCACAACATTCCCTTCGTGGTCATTGGAACGTTCATCCTGTTCTTTGGCTGGTTCGGGTTCAACATCAACACGGGCGACTCCATCGGACTGAACGCCATCAATACGCTGCTGGCGGGCGCGACCGGCTCGGTAGTGGCCCTTTACGTTCAGTTAGCCCGCACCGGCAAGCTGGACATCCTCATGGCCTGCAACGGGGCGCTGGCCGGACTTGTGGGGGTGACCGCTCCGGTGGCCTTCATTGCGCCCTGGGCGGCTGTCGTGATAGGCGCCCTGGCGGCTCCGATAATGATAATCTCGGTCAGCGTCATCGAGAAGGTGTTCAAGATTGACGACCCGGTGGGAGCCATCTCGGTCCACGGGACCTGCGGCCTGTGGGGTCTCCTGGCGGTAGGCATCTTCGCCAATGGGAATAACGGAGTTACCGGGCTGGTGGCCGGCGATTCGATGCAGATCGTTTCGCAGCTCATCAGCATGGGCGTGGTCCTGGCCTGGGCCCTGGTCACCGGCTTTGCCATGTTCCTGGCCCTGAAGGGCACCATGGGCGTGCGGGTTACCGAGGAAGAGGAGGAGGTTGGACTGGACGTTTCCGAGCAGGCCGTCCACACCTATCCCGAACAGCTTTCGCAAGCTTAACCAGGCTAGCGTCTTACTCTCCTCATTTCGGGGAGCCGGAGGTTGTGGCCTCCTCCGGTTCCCCTTTCTGTTCACAGGGGAGGCGTCCGGGCCTGCCGCAGCTGGCAGGCTGCGGGCCGCACTCGGCTGGTATCCCGGAAAGGCTGGGGCCCCTGGAGAGCAGGGAAAACGGCTGTTTCGTAACACATTGTTAACATCGGCGACAATCCTTTGTAACAAGTGGACGGCAGAATAGGATCATAAAGTTCGCCGCCAATGCAGAGGAGTACAGGTTTAATGGAAATCATCGCCGCCGCCGGAGCATTCATCGGTCTGTTCAGTCTCTGGGTAATCGTTCCCAAGGTTTTGATGAAGAAGAACGCTCCAACCGAGTAATCTTTCCGAGCAACACTCGTTTCTCAAGAGATTCAGAAGACCGGGGACTGATGAAATCCCCGGTCTTCTGCCGTTTTGCGGCAGCGCATTTCGAGAGATGTAACAAAAACTTAACATCTTGGAAAACAGCATGTAACACTTGGGCGGCAACATGACTGCATAACGATTCAGCCAGGAGTTTCGCACCAATGGAGATTGCAGCAGCAGGAGTCTTCTTTGTCCTACTTTTCGCCCTTTGGGCAGTCCTGCCCAGCAGGCTGATGAAGAACCGGAAATAGACCGGATCGTTGCCTGGCGGAAGACCTTAACGTAACGGCCACCCAGCCCATGTTCCCTGGTTATTCCAGCGGCATGGGCTGTAATACGTTAAGAGGGCCATTTCCAAGAGGAGTCCGGGGCAGCGGCGCAGAACTGGCTGCCGCGGAAGTTGAGGAGAGGAGCACTGATCCATGAATAGCGGAGACATCACCTGGATACTGGCGTCATCGGCCCTGGTCTTGCTGATGACCCCCGGCCTGGCGTTTTTCTACGGCGGGCTGGTGCGGCGGAAGAATACCAACGCGACCATCATGCACTCCTTCATGTCCATCGGGCTGGTTGGAGTGGTCTGGGTCCTGTGGGGATACAGCCTGGCCTTCGGGCCGGATTTCATGGGGTGGGGCATAATCGGCGACCTGTCATGGGTCGGATTGGTGGGGGTGAGCGCCACGGAAGCCGGCCCCTACGCGGACAATATTCCCCACCAGGCATTCATGGTATTCCAGGGAATGTTCGCGATCATTACTCCAGCGCTGATCACCGGGGCTTTTGCCGAGCGGATGAAGTTCAGCACCTACATGGTCTTCATCGTGCTGTGGGTGACGATAGTCTACGCGCCGGTGGCCCACTGGGTGTGGGGAGACAACGGCTGGCTGGGCGGACTGGGAGCCCTGGACTTTGCCGGCGGGACGGTGGTCCACATCAACTCCGGAATCGCAGCCCTGGCAGCCGCCCTGATCGTGGGACGCCGCCTGGGGTTCAAGACGCAGCCGATGCCTCCGCACAACGTCCCGATGGTCGTCCTGGGAGCGGCCCTGCTCTGGTTTGGCTGGTTCGGGTTCAACGCCGGTAGCGCGCTGGCGGCAGACGGCACGGCGGTCAATGCCTTCGTCGTGACCAACACGGCGGCGGCGGCGGCAGTCCTGGCCTGGGTCGCGGTCAGCTGGGTGTTCGGCAAGCATCCCAGCGTAATCGGAGCGGCGTCGGGAGCCGTCGCCGGCTTGGTTGCGATTACTCCCGCGGCGGGATTCGTGGGGGTTCTTCCGGCCATAGTCATCGGCCTGGGAGCGGGCGTCATCTGCTACGCCGCGATTGAACTGCTGTTGAAGCTGAACATTGACGACGCGCTGGCGGTGTTCGGGGTACACGGCATGGGCGGTGCCTGGGGGGCACTGGCGACCGGACTGTTCGTGGGCATCGGGTACGGTGTACTGGAAATAGGGCGGGGCGAGCAAGTCCTGTATCAAATCGTGGGAATCTTCGCCGCCGCGGCTTGGTCCTTTGTCCTCACTTCGGTGATACTGCTGGTCCTGAAAGCAACCATGGGGCTGCGGGTACCCGAGAGCGACGAAGAATCCGGCCTGGACTTGTCGGTGCACGGGGAAGGTTCTTACACTGCATAAGGTAACGGCATAGCTGAACCCGGCGGGCGCAACTGGCCGGAGTGAATGCTGGAAAACAATACTCTGGAAAACGACACTAGAGAGGTTTGGAGCAATGAGTTACAAGGCGGAATACATCTGGATTGACGGACAGGAGCCGACAGCCAAGCTCCGTTCCAAGGGCAAGATCGTGCCGGACGGTGAGGAGCCCCCCATCTGGGGATTCGACGGTTCCAGCACCAGCCAGGCTCCCGGCGAGGCATCCGACTGTGTGCTGAACCCAGTCTTTGTGTGCCCGGACCCGGTGCGGGGCGGCAACAACAAGCTGGTCATGTGCGAAGTGCTGCTGACCGACATGACTCCCCATCCTTCCAACACGCGCGCCGCCTGCGCGGCGGCGGACGAAAAGTACCGGAGCTTCGACACCTGGTTCGGCATTGAGCAGGAGTACACCTTCTTCAAGGGAGCCCGGCCTCTGGGCTTCCCGGAAAATGGCTTCCCCCCGCCCCAGGGCGGATACTACTGCGGTGTCGGGATCGACGAGGTGTTCGGGCGTCCGGTGGTGGAAGAGCACATGGACGCATGTCTGACCGCCGGCCTGGAAATTTCGGGCATCAACGGAGAGGTGATGCCGGGGCAGTGGGAGTTTCAGATCGGCCCGTTGGCCACTCCGGCTGTTGGGGACCACCTGTGGCTTGCCCGGTGGCTGCTCTACCGCATCTCGGAAGAACATGAGATAACGGCTACCCTTGACCCCAAGCCGGTGCGGGGAGACTGGAACGGCGCGGGGGCCCACCACAACTTCTCCACCAACAAGATGCGCGATTCCTACGACGCCTGCGTCGCGGCGGCGGAGGCCTTGGGGGCCAACCATGACGCGCACATCGTCAACTACGGCCACCGGATCGAAGAGCGGCTGACGGGTCTTCATGAGACCTGTGCCTACACGGAGTTCCGGTACGGCGTGTCGGACCGGGGCGCATCGGTACGGATTCCCTGGCAGGTGGCGCGGGACGGCAAGGGCTACATCGAAGACCGCCGCCCCAACGCCAACGTTGATCCCTACGTGGCCACTCGGCTGATTGTAGAGACGGTCTGCGGAGCAGCGTCCGCGTAGCGGCCTTGGCCCACGGGCCATTCCAGGTGTCGCCCAGCACCCAAACGGCGCCGCCCCTTGGGGAGCGGCGCCGTCCTGTCGCATCAATACCCCGAAGTGTCCAGTTAGGCTAGAATAACCCCAACCCCGACGGAGTCAGCAAGCCATGATGAACGATGATCGCGCCGCCGAGCGAGAGTATGTACTGAGGAGCGCCCGGGACAATGACGTGAAGTTCATCCGTCTCTGGTTTACCGACATCCTGGGGAATCTGAAGGGGTTCGCCATAACGGTGGATGACCTGGAAGACGCCATCGAGCGGGGGGTGGGATTCGACGGGTCGGCGATCGAGGGATTCGCCCGGATTAACGAGAGCGATATGCGGGCTTTCCCAGACCCCGCGACGTTCACATTGCTGCCGTGGCGTCCCCGGCAGAATGCCGTGGCGCGGATGTTCTGCGACATCACCACGCCGGACGGGAAGCTGTTCGCCGGAGACCCGCGCAGCGCGCTGAAGCGGAACCTGGAACGGGCGGCCGGACTGGGATACACCTACTACGTTGGGCCGGAGTTGGAGTTCTTCTATCTGAAAGACCAGAACACGCCCGAGCCGCTGGACCACTTTGGCTACTACGACCAGCAATCGACGCATCCCACGGCGGACCTGCGGCGGGACACGGTGCTCAACCTGGCCGACATGGGCATTCCAGTCAAATACTCCCACCATGAGGGAGCGCCCAGCCAGCACGAGATCGACCTCCAGTACACCGACGCCCTGACGATGGCGGACAACGTCACAACCGCGAAGCTGGTAATCAAGGAATTGGCCCAGCTGCGGGATGCCTATGCTTCCTTCATGCCCAAGCCGCTGACGGGAGAGAACGGCTCCGGGATGCACGTCCACCAGTCGCTTTTCCTGGGAGACCAGAACGCTTTCTTCGAACCGGAGGACGAATCCCATCTTTCGGAAACCGGCAAGCGGTTCATCGCCGGGCTGCTGCATCATGCGCGGGAGATCACACTGGTAACCAACCAGTGGGTGAACTCGTACAAGCGTCTGGTGCCGGGGTACGAGGCCCCGGTCTACGTCTCCTGGGCGCGGGTGAACCGGTCGGACCTCGTGCGGGTGCCGGCGTACAAGCCGGGGTACGAGAGTTCGATCCGGGTGGAGTACCGGGCTCCCGATCCGGCATGCAATCCCTACCTGGCTTTCAGCGTGATGCTAGCGGCGGGCCTGAAGGGGATTGAGGAGGACTACCCGCTGCCACTTCCCATTGAGGACAACGTTTTCGAGATGTCGACCGCGGAGCGGCAATCCCGGGGAATCGGCAATCTGCCCGGAAGCCTGGGAGAGGCCCTGTCGCTGGCCAGGGACAGCGAACTGCTGCAGGAGGCATTGGGGGAGCACATCTACGGGGGGCTGATCCGCAACAAAGAGCGGGAATGGAGCGACTACCGGGCCACCGTGACGGACTACGAGGTCAGGAACTACCTGCCGGTGCTGTAACGGGGACCGGCGCAGGTCAGGGCAAGCTGACGGCGACGCCACGGCGCATGGAATCGTAGGCGGCCAGGACTATCTTGAGATCGGCTAGTCCCGACTCTCCGGTGGTCTCGGGCCCTCGGTTTTCGCGGATGCAGGACATGAACTCGCGGACCATTCCGACCAACCCTCCCCGGTCGGCGGTGACGACCAAAGTCTCTTCATGTCCGTTTCTTTCCAGGCGCATGACGGTCGCGTCCAACTCGAAGCAGATGCGTCCCCGGTCACCCGAAACCGCGGCCCATTGGGGCGGGGGACGCTGGGAACCGGTCCAGGCATGGTTGATCAGGCCCACCGGGCCGTAGTCCCAAGAAAGGGTAGCGACGACCCCGTCTTCCCCCTGATACCCGGGCAGGTTGGGGGAAAGCTGGGCAGCGTAGATACGGGACGGCTCGCCCAGCAACTGGCGGAGGAAGTGGACTTTGTGGATTCCTCCGTCGATCAGTACCCCTCCGCCGCTGAGGGCCGCATCGCCACGCCAACCTCCGGGGCGGAAGGGAGCTTCCTCCTGGACCTGGACGAGCCGGACTCCTCCGATCGCCCCCTGGTCCACTAATTCCTTGCATTTCCCGACTTGGGGGAGGTAGTGGTAGTTCTCGGCGACCATCAGGGTGACGCCGGAGTCGCGGGAGGCGCGGATGATGGCTTCGGCCTCTTCTAGGGTGCGGGCGATGGGCTTTTCCAGCAGGACGTGCTTGCCGGCTTGAGCGGCCAACTCGGCGTGTTCCCGGTGGATGTGGTGGGGAGTGCAAACGTAGACGGCCTGGACCCGGGGGTCGGAGACGGCTTCGGAGTAGGAGCCGAAGGCCCCGGCGCCGCCGAACCGCCGGGCGTACTCCCGGGCCCGGGCCGAGGCACGGCTGGCGAAGTAGAGGTCGAGGTCACGGCGCAGGGGAGTCAGCGCGCCAGCGAAGGTGGCGGCGAAGCTGCCGCAGCCCAGGACCGCCAGTCCGAAGCTCACTTTTTCCCGGCGGCTTTGGCCTGCTTGCGGGCGACGGTGCGGCGGATGTAGGCGGCGGCGTCCGGGGTCTTGCAGTTGGTCCGGCCATGGTCGACTTCGACCTTTCCGATGTGGGAAGCGGCCTCCAGCGCGAGAGTTTCCAGAGCCGGGTTGCGGATGCCGATTGCGATGAGGGCGTTGTTCATGGCGTCCCTGACCCGGTTCGGACGGAAATGTATGCCGGACTCGATGACGGCCAGAAGCTCCGTGAAGTAGTCGTCCGACAGGTCCTGGTCCTTCATGGCTAGGTTGGCGGTCATGTGCCAGCCGGCCCGTCCGGGCCACTCGGCATCGTCGTCCCGCCATTGCTGGGCCTTAGTACGGGCCAGGGAGGTGCGCCCGGCGAACCCGGCGAAGGAGTCAGCGATGATGTAGTTGTCCAGAGCACGGCACCAGGACTCGAGGAGCGGGTCTCCGGCCTGGGCAGGGTCAGCGACCATCGTCGCGAGGATGCGGCAGTCGTGATTGGCCGTGTCCCACAAAGTGAGGGCCAAGGGGTGGTCCTTTTTGATGCGCTTCTGGAGTTTCTTGAGGTTGGCGAAGCTGAGACCGTACTGGCCGCCGGAAACACCGTGGCGGGCGTAGACCTTCCGGTTCTGGTCGGTGCCGAGGGATTCCATTTCGTGCAGGAGCGGTGCAAGATCCACGGGACTGATTCCTGTCTAATCTTAGTTGGACATTCGGAGCGAGACGCTGGACTCAGTATACCGGGAGCAGCACAGGTGGGAAAAGGTGCGGGCAGCTAGGCCAGGGCGATTGCAATCATCCTGGTCATCCAGGGGGTCATTCCGCCGGCTCGATGGACAGGGTGTAGCTGGCGGGCTGGCGGGTGGGGTATCCGAGGGGAGCGATGACGACGATGAGACTTTCGAGGTCCTGGGGGTTGGGAACGATCAATTCTCCCGTGTTGGCGTCGTCGAGGAGGATGGGGTCTACCTGGGGGGCATCGGTCTGCTGGATGACCTGGACGGTGAACTGCTGGGGGACGCGGTTGCCGGTGAAGACGAAGCCGTTGGGCTGCCATGTTCCAGGGACGGTCTTTCCGCCGACGGTTATCCCCAGGTTGCGGAGGCAGATGCCGGCGCCGTGGATGGCGTCGTCAGTGACGTACTGGAACCGGAGCCATATTCCCTGCCCGATGTAGGGGGACAGGTCGACGGTTTCGTCCGTCCAATCCAGGTTGCCGGAATAGCCCGGGCCGAAGATTACGCCGAGGTCGGAGGGAGGATAGGAGGACGGGGCCTCGACGACTTTCCAGTTCCTGCCAGCGTCGGTGGAGACCTGGAGGTAGGCGTAATCCCAGGCCTTTTCGATTTCGGACCAGACCTGGTATTGAAGCTGGGCCTCGGAAACGCTGCGCAGGTCAAGATGGCGGGTGAGGGTGGTCGTGATGGAATCTCCCAGGTTGCCCCACCAGCAACCGTCTGGTCCGACGTCCACGGGAAGGAGAGGGGATGCTGTGGGTGCGGAGAAGCGGATGCGGGCAGGGCCTTCCAGGTCCTCCAGCTCTATGTGGTGAGCGGAATACTGGGGGATATCCGATTCGTGGGTGGAGAAGCCCTTGATGGAGTCCGTGGGACGGCCGCCAACGGCAAATTCGCCGATGCTGTATTTACCTTCGGGGTCGTCAAGGTAGAGGGCGACCGCCCAATCGGCGAAGACATCGTTGAAGGTCGTGTCATAGCCCTGGTTGTGGAGGTAATCGTCAATGCCGGCTATGCCGTCGGCGGGTTCGGCAAGGAGGGGACGCATGTCGCCATCCCGGGAATAATGCTGTTCCAGGTAATGGAAGAAGAGGGATGAGGCCCAGTAATTGTGGCGGGACAGGCCGGGGTGGGTGGTCCAGTTGACCAGGGAGACGGAGGGCGGGGGGGAGCCTATCCGCAAGCCGGGCTGCCCGCGGCGGAACCTGGTTACGGCCAACTCGGCCAATCCCTCGTCAACCCAGGTTTCCTCGGACTCGTCGGCGTGCCAA
>CATOSK010000009.1 GCA_951812535.1 uncultured Dehalococcoidia bacterium
CGCTGTACAAGCAGCGGCACCTGGTGGGGAACTGATTCCTGCAATTCAAGCATTGGCCCGTGTGGCTAGCCGCTATGCCAGGAGAACGGCGTCATACCCGGGCAATCTTCCCGCTCCGGGCAGTGATGCCCTGGAGCAAACTCTTCCAACGACACTCCTGGAACGGGATTGTCCTGCCGTAAGAGACCCGACGGGTTTTAGTACGGTCCGGTTGGGTGTACCATGTTGCCCGGCTGCCTGGGTCAGGACATCGCACCCGGTCGATGCCAAGCACCCGGAGAAAAGCCTACCAAATGGGGAGAGCATCATGCCCAAGTATCTCTATCAGGCAAACTACACTTCAACTGGAATGCAGGGACTGCTGCAAGAAGGCGGCACCTCCCGGCGGAGGGTCTTTGAGGACATAGCCAAAGATCAAGGAGGGGCTCTGGAGTCGTTCTATTATGCGTTCGGCGGAGCGGACCTGTACATGGTCTTTGACCTGCCCGACGCCACCACGGCGGCAGCAATCTCCCTGGCCATCACCGCCGGCGGCGCACTCAGCATCAGCACGATCCAGCTGATCACGCCGGAAGAAATCGACGCCGCGGTCAACAAGACCGTCACCTACCGCCCGCCGGGAGGATAGCCCCCGGCGCCGCTCGACACTCCAGTGTACCGGGAGCAGATAATATGGGTAGCCACCGCCGCCGGCGTGGAGCTGTGGTTGCGTCTGCCCGGCATACATCGAGCCTGCCGATACCGGGCGCGCCCCTTTAGCGAAGCTCCTGTTGAGCCTGTCTGCCAGGGCGGAGACGGTTGAACCTGCCGGCGCCGGCTGAGCCGGAGATGCAGAACCGCCCGAGGGATGTCGTGGCCCATATACGGATCGGCGCCAACCCGTGGAATCACTGGTACGGAGTCAGTCCCTTGGAAAACGCGCGACTGACCTCGGCCGTCCTGGCCCGGATGGAAGGGCGCTTGGGCCAGGAAGCCAGCGCCCGGGGCGGATACGTTCTGCCCATGCCGGACGGTAAGGACGGTAACCGGACGAGTCCGTTAACGCACTGCGGCCCGTGGAGGGCAATATCGCCCTGGTGGAGAGCACGTCCGCCGGACCCGGACGAGGAGGGACATCAGCGCCCCAAGTCGATTGGCGGTTACAGCGGCTCGGGGCGACTTCCCGGAGGGGAATGTCACCCATAGGCGGCAAGTAGTCGGGGATGTACGCCCGGCCCGGGAAGTGCCGGCGGCCCTGTACCTGGAAGCTGACGGCGCCACTGTGCGGGGAGCATACCGGCAACTGCTGGTGTCCACAATTCAGCCGTTGGCGCAGATCTCCGGAGAAGAGCCAAAAAGGAAACTGGAAACCCCCGTCCGGTGCAACTTCCGGTGGCTGGCAGGGGGTGACGTCGTAGCCCGGGCACGAGCCTACTGGACCGTTGGTTCAGTCCGGCATGGACCAGGATCGGGCGGAGGTTCTCTCTGGGTTGAGTGATTAGGATGTTAGGGGTTTGCGGCCCGCAGCAACCAACTTCTCATTGAGTGCGTTCTTGCGTTTGTCAAGGTCAGCGGGCTCGACGAAATAGTGGTGAAACAACACCTCGATAACGTCCAGGCACCATTCGGCTTCCCCGGGTTCGATGGGAACGATTTCGCCGGTGACGGTGTACTTGGTCGGATGGGCCGCTAGATTTCCTATCTCCCGAAGGGCGTGAAGGCTGCTAGTAACACCGGATGGCAGGCTACCACTTTCCAACACGAAATCAATTTGAACGTTCAAGTCCCTGGCGGTTGCACCCGCTTCTTCTCGAAGGATGTGTTGAAGGCACCGGCGGCTGAGCGCCGCGCTTGCTTTAGGACTATCTGCAAGGACTAAACAAGCCTCTTTATAGTCTTCGGAATATTCATTGGGTACCTCGGCAGGAACAGGAGGCCGACCCGTCGTCTTTGGGTAAATTACGGTTACAACATCTATGTCGACGGGGAATCTTGTGTCAACCATGCGATCGTGAGGACGTGACGAAGAACCAACACAACGGCTGTGCAAGAATTGCACGATTAGGCGTCCGCAATCTGAATTAGCGCAATGGTTTGAGTTAACCCACCAATACCCGTCCTTTTCTTCTCCTACGCAACGCGCGGCATCCCTGCTCGTGAAATGTTCAAGACAGTGGGGACATTGCATTTCTCACCCAACCGGCTCTGAGGAAAACCTATCGTTGTAGTGGAATGGGCAACTCAAGTGGCAACCATAACCCATGATCGCCAGTGTCGCGCATTGAAGACGCACGAAAAAGCTCCCCAGGCAGGATTCGAACCTGCGACCTAGCGGTTAACAGCCGCCCGCTCTACCGCTGAGCTACTGGGGAATAAGAAGGCGCGCCGAGCGACGCACCGCAATTTCAGATTCTATCACCTGGTCTCATCGCAGACAAGGAGCGCTGGCCGAGCAAAATAACGATCAGGGGAGCGTCCATGACGCTCCCCTGATGCACGGGCCACTCGGCTTCGAGGCCAGGCCTCCCTCTCCGGCAATTCGCCTGCCGGTTCCCTGACGGTTACCTCCAGCCGCTTGACATCCCTGCCGGCCAGTTTCGGGAGTCCCAAAGAGAGAACGCCGTTGCAGTAACGGGGCTCCGCTTTATCCACGTCCGCCCATTCCGGCAGCCGGAGCGACCGGCGGAACCCGCGGAAGCGCCGCTCCCGGACCGGGTACTTTCCGTTCTTGTGCTCTGTCCCCCCTGTTGGAACAACCCTCGATGGTTAATGCACCGTCGGCGACGGTAATTTCCAAGTCCTCCGGGTCAACCACGGGAACCGCGGCGTGGACCATGAATTGCCCGTCCTCCTCAACCGCGTCCAGGGGGATGGGCCAACCCCGGGTCAAATGGTTGCCCGCCGGACAATTCCCGTAGCCCGGTGTTATGGGAGTCCGCGGATTGGTTATACGCCTGAAGTGGCCGAAAGGCTGGAATCTCCTGATAAACATGCGTAATGACCTCTTTGGAAGGCCGGATCGTCGTTTCGAGACGTTGTCAGGCACTTCCCAGTCTTGCCCGAGAGGGTGCTAAACTGACTAAGACCACTAACATATACTTGATTGTGTAACACTCATATCCTTATTACTAAGGTCATCAATAATACGGATAACTCAAGGGGCATATTTCATTGAAGTTCAGCATTAACTTGGATACAATAATACCAATGACAAACCGTGTCGTTGGAGGCGGCTGATGCCCAGCTATTACGACATTCTCGAAGTGGCTCGAACGGCAGACGACAAAGACATCCGTCAAGCCTACCGGAAGAAGGCCCGCCAGTACCACCCGGACGTGAACCCGGGCGACCAGTCCGCCGAGGACCAGTTCAAGCTGATTAACGAAGCCCACAGCGTACTGTCGGACCCGGACAAGCGCCGGAAGTACGACAAGTACGGCGACCGGTGGGAACAGGCCGACCAGCTTGACGCGGCCGAGGCGAGGAGCCGCTTCGACGGGAACAGGTTCTACCGCACCAGTGCCGGGGACGATCCGTCCTCTGGGGGAATCGGAAACTTTGGCAGCGAAGCCGGAGATGTGTTCCAGGCGATATTCCGCAACTTTGGCAGCGGCCAGTCCCGTGCTGCGGAATACCCGGTGGACGTCACCCTCCACGAGGCTCTCCAGGGTACCACCCGCCTCATGGACCTTTCCGACGGCAGGCGGCTGGAAGTAAAGATCCCCCCGGGAGTCGACAACGGTTCCAAGGTCCACGTTCCTGCAGGACGGGGCAATGACGGCGGGAATTTTTACCTGACCGTCTCGGTACAGCCCCACGCGGTGTACGAACGGAAGGGCCGCAACCTGTACCGGGAAATCGAGGTGCCGGTGGAGGATGCCGTCCTGGGGACCGAGGTCAACGTGCCCACCCTGACCGGCCGGGTCGCGTTGACCATACCCCCGGAAACACAGAATGGGCAGCGGTTCCGCCTGGCGGGACAAGGGATGCCCACCCTGGGCCAACCCAACTCCAAGGGGGATTTGTTCGCCACCGTCAAGGTCAGGCTTCCGTCCAACCTGACGGAACGGCAGAAAGAGCTTTACCAGGAACTGAGGAGTCTTCGAAGCTCATCCGGGAGATAACCATGACCACCGAAGAACAACCGAGGGACGAACCGTGCTACGTGATAAGCATCGCGGCGAGGATGGTGGGCTTGCACGCCCAGACGCTGCGATACTACGAAAGAGTAGGCTTGGTCTGGCCTTCCCGCAGCCAGGGTCGTCAGCGCCTTTATTCCCAGGCCGACATTGACCGCCTGCGCCGGATCAAGACCTACACCGAAGAGCTGGGCATGAACCTGGCAGGAGCCGAAGTCGCCATCAAGCTGGTGGACCGCATCGAGGAGCTTGAGGCCAGGGTTGACACCCTCACCGCCCAGCTCAAGGAGGCCAGGGCGCGAAAGCGGTAATATTCCGCGCCATCCGGGAAACTGACTCCGGGCAACCGGCCAAAGCATAACCCCGGCGCTGCCTGCGGGCAGCTTCACCCAGGAGGTAACCATAATGGTAATGACACCGGAACAATTCACCGAACAGGCGCAGCAGGTCCTGCAGCGTTCGCAGGAACTGGTGCGTAACTATCAGCACACCCAGTGGGACGTGGAGCACGTTCTCCTGGCCCTGGTCGGCGCCGAGGAAGGCGTCTCCACCCGGATTTTCGAGGAGTTGGGAGTCTCGGTCGAGGCGATGAAGACCCGTTTGCACCAGGTCCTCGAGGCCACTCCCAAGGTAGTCGGAGGTCAGTCCCAGATCTACGCCACCCCCCGCGTCCAACGGTTGCTGGAAAACGCCCAGCAGGAGTCCCATCGGCTCAACGACGAGTTCATCAGCGTGGACCACCTGATGGTTGCCGCCGCAATGGAACTACAAGGAGATTCAGCCACCATCCTCAACGAGTTTGGCATTAATCGGGACCTGGTGTACCAGGCAATGCTCAAAGTGCGCGGGCACAGCCGGGTTGAAGACCCGCGGGCCGAAAGCCGCTACCGGGCCCTGGAAAAATACAGCGTCGATCTCACCGGCCTGGCGGTCAAGGGCAAGCTGGACCCGGTTATCGGGCGGGACGACGAAATCCGCCAGGTCATGCAGACCCTCACCCGTCGAAGGAAAAACAACCCTGTCATTATCGGGGAAGCCGGCGTCGGCAAGACGGCC
Source organism: uncultured Dehalococcoidia bacterium (assembly GCA_951812535.1). Lineage (GTDB taxonomy): Bacteria > Chloroflexota > Dehalococcoidia > Lucifugimonadales > UBA3495 > CATOSK01. The sequence continues at coordinate 5,175 of CATOSK010000009.1, forward strand.
GTCGTCGAAGGGCTGGCCCAGCAGATCGCCGACGGGACCGTGCCCGAGTCCCTGAAGCAACGGCGCGTCCTCGCCTTGGACATGGGTTCCCTGGTGGCCGGTTCCAAGTTCCGCGGCGAATTCGAGGAACGCCTCAAGTCGGTGATTGACGAAGTGAAACTGGCCGAGCGGGAAGTCATCCTGTTCCTTGACGAGATCCACACCATGGTCGGCGCCGGCGCCGCCGAGGGCGGGCTGGACGCCAGCAACATGCTCAAGCCGGCCCTGGCCCGGGGCGAGCTCCAGTGCATCGGCGCCACCACCCTGGACGAGTACAGGAAGCACATTGAAAAGGACACGGCCCTGGAACGCCGCTTCCAGCCCGTTTACCTGGAAGAACCCACCGAGGCGGAGACCATCGAAATCCTGCGAGCTCTCCGTCCCCGGTACGAGTCCCACCACGGCGTCACCATAGACGACTCGGCCCTGCTGGCCTCAGTCCGGCTCAGCGAGCGCTACATCAGCGACCGCAAACTGCCGGACAAAGCCATCGACTTCATTGACGAGGCCGGAAGCAAGCTCCGCATTGACGCCGAAACCCTTCCCGGCAATCTCCAGGCCCTGGAGAGCCGCATCCGGCAGCTCGCCGGCCAGGAAGAAGCGGCGGCCCAAAATTCCGACTACGAGGAAGCGGCCCAGTTCAAGACCGAGCGCCTGCGTCTGGAGCGGCAGTTCGAGGAGGAGAGGCGCAACGCCGCGACCACGTCCGGACCCGATTTGACAGTTGACGACAAGGATATCGCGGAGCTGGTGTCCCGCTGGACCGGTATCCCGGCCGGACGCCTCCTGGAGCAGGAGGCCGGGCGTCTCCTCCACATGGAAGAGACCCTGCACCAGCGCGTAATCGGTCAGGAAGAGGGCGTGGCCGCCGTCGCCGAAGCCATCCGCCGGTCCCGGTCTGGTTTGAGTGACCCAAAGCGCCCCATCGGGAGCTTCATCTTCCTCGGCCCCACCGGCGTTGGCAAGACCGAACTGAGCAAGGCCCTCGCCGAGTTCTTGTTCGACGACGAAAGCAACATGGTCCGCATCGACATGTCCGAGTACATGGAGAAGCACTCTGTGTCCCGCCTCATCGGAGCTCCTCCGGGTTACATCGGGTATGACGAGGGAGGACAGTTGACCGAGGCCGTGCGGCGGCGCCCCTACCGGGTGGTCCTGTTCGACGAGATCGAGAAGGCGCACCCGGACGTGTTCAACATCCTGTTGCAAATCCTGGAGGATGGCCGGCTCACCGACGGCCACGGCAGGACCGTCGACTTCCGCAACACGGTCGTCATTATGACCAGCAACCTGGGTACGGGGGATGCGGGCCGGCAGCCCTACGGCTTCCGCGCCGGGGCTGACGGCGAAGAACAGGACCGCCGGCTCCGCAGCTCGGTGGACCGGGCGCTGAAGCAGACCTTCCGCCCGGAGTTCCTCAACCGCATCGACGAAACCATTATCTTCCGCCCGCTGACCCAGGACGAGATTGTGCAGGTGGTAGGACTGATGGCCGGTGAAGTCGGGGAACGGCTGCTGGAAAAGGGCATTACCTTCGAGCTAACGGCGTCGGCCAGCGAGTGGCTGGCCCGGGAGGGGTTCGATCCCATCTACGGCGCCCGGCCCCTCCGCCGGGCCATCCAGAGGTCCCTGGAAAATCCCCTATCCAGGGGGATCCTCTCCGGCGAGTTCCAGGAAGGTGACCACGTGGTGGTCGACTCCGGCGTTGACGGCCTGCAACTGACCAAGACCGTTTCCGTGGCAGCGGCGGTATAACTCCCACCCGCTCCGTCGCTGGACGGGGAAATGGCGCTGTAAAGAAACCCGGCCCGCATGTTAGTTGCGGGCCGGGCGTTTCTGTCCGTCAGCGATTTCCCTGGCTCATGCGGGCGATTTTCGCTGGGCGGCGCCGATAATCTCATGGATGTCAGCGATTTCCCGCTCCCGCATGAACGCCTTCAGGCCAGCCAGGACTTCAAAGGGCGCCCAAAGACTTGCCAGGTTGGCGCTGCCGACCTGCACCGCCGTCGCTCCGGCCATCAGGAACTGCAGGGCATCCTCGGCGGTGAATATCCCTCCAACCCCCACGATCGGCACATCCACCACCTGGGCCGCCCGGTAAACCAGGGCCAGGGATACCGCCCGCAGGCCCGGACCGGACAACCCGCCGGTGATGTTGCCCAGCACCGGGGTCGCCGTCTTCACGTCGATGGCCATGGCCGGAAGGGTGTTCGAAATCGTCAGCGCATCGGCCCCGGCGTCAACCACCGCCCTGGCGATGGGAGCAATGTCAGGAACGTTGGGGGCCAGCTTGACCAGCAAAGGGGTCTCTACATGTTCCCGGGCCGCATCCGTTGCCGCCGCGGCGTCTTCAGGATCATGACTGAACAGGGCTCCGTTCTCCACGTTGGGGCAGCTCAGGTTCAGCTCCACAGCGGAGAATCCCGCCACCCCGCGAGCCATTGCCGCCATTTCCCCAAACTCGCTGACCGACTCCGCGGAAATGCTCAGGAACACTGTTGCATCCCATGAATCCCACTCTGGAGCCATATCCCTCAGCGCGCCTTCGATGCCGGGATTGGTCAACCCGATGGAGTTCAGATAAACGGCTTCTCCGGCTTCCCGAGCTTCACGGAACGAATTGGGCCACCACCGGGGTTCCGGGTTTCCCTCCCGGGCGTACCGGGTCACCGTCTTGGGAATGACCGCGCCCAGGCGTTCCAGACGCATGTCTGGGGTGATGCCCCGCCCGTACCCGTCGTAACCGAAGGTTCCCGAGGCGATGATGACAGGATTGGCCAGTCCCAGGTGGAGAGGGTGTTGAGGCGCCAGGTCAACCGAAAGGTCCATGGGTCAGTTCGCTCCCTTGGCGCCCCTGTTCGAAATGGTGGGTGGCCGGTTAGTCGTCCACCGGGGAGAAAATGTTGCCGCTGGTGATTCCTCCATCGTCCGGGGACTCGGCGGTAACACCGTCGCCCGTCCCGGATGCAACGAGGGTCTCCTCCTCATCGTCATCTTCGTCGAAGAAGTCTTCGTCGTCGGCATCATCGTCATCATCGGCCGTCTCAACTGAGAACCCTGCCTCCACCGGGCCATCCTGCCCCTGCGGGGTGAACGGGAAGTCGGCAGACGCTTCGCTGGCCAGTTCCAGCCAGTCCTGGGGCAATCCTCCGGCCAGTTCGAAGGGATTCTGCGGTTCCGGTTCTTCGATAACGCTGAGGCTCTCCAGCCGCGCCGGAATCAGCCTTCCAATGATTACGTTCTCCTTGAGGCCCAACAGCCAGTCGTGGGACCCGCTGACTGCCGCCTGGGTCAGGACCCGGGTGGTTTCCTGGAAGGACGCGGCCGCCAGGAAGCTGTCGGTCAGCAGCGACGCACGGGTAACTCCCAGCAGGATCGGCTTGGCCGTGGCCGGTTCGCCTCCCTCCGCCAGGACCCGGGCGTTCTTGTCCTGGAACTCGAACTTGTCCGCCATCTGCCCGGGGATGAAGTCCGAATCTCCGGTGGACTCCACCTGCACCCGGCGCAGCATCTGGCGCAGGATGATTTCGACGTGCTTATCGTGGATCCCCACACCCTGGGAACGGTACACCTTCTGCACCTCGTCCACCAGGTACCGCTGCAGATCGTCCCTTCCCCTGATGTTGAGGATGTCATGGGGGTTCATTGGACCGGCCGTGAGGGCGGCGCCGGCCCGCACTTCCTGTCCGGCCACCACCTGCAGATAGGCCGGCGCCGGAATCGCGTACTCCCGTTCCTCCACGTCTTGGTAGACCACCGAAAGCCCGAAGGGAGTGATTTCGACCCGGCCGGAGACGCCGGCGATCAGGGGTTCCGCCGGCAGGGTCTCTTCCTCCCCTTCCACCGGCTCGGGAGCAGGTCCCATAGCCAGGATCATGTCGGGTCCGATTTCCTCACCCTCTTCGACCAGCAACTCGGAGCCTTCGGGCAGGATGTAGTCTTCGCGGAACTCCTCCCGGCTGACCACCCGGACCCGGCGGATTTCGTCCTCCGCGGTAATCTCCACAACGCCGTCGATATCGGTTAATACCGCCGAGCCCTTGGGGACCCGGGCCTCGAAGAGCTCCTCCACCCGCGGCAGACCGCTGGTGATGTCCACGCCGGCGACTCCGCCGGTATGGAAGGTCCGCATGGTCAATTGGGTGCCCGGCTCACCGATGCTCTGTGCGGCGATGATGCCCGCAGCCTGACCTTCTTCGATGAGTTCGCCCGTGGCCGGAAGCCGTCCGTAGCAGAGCTGACACACGCCCCGCCGCGCCTCGCAGGTCAGCGGCGACCGCACCGGCACCTCGTGGATGCCAGCGTCAATCATCGCCCTGGCCTTGGGCTCGTCGATCTCTTCGTTCCGGTCCAGGATGATCTCCCCGGTCTGCGGGTCGGCGATAGCCGTGGCCGCAATGCGGCCGGTGATTCGTTCGACCAGCGTACGCTTGTCGTCGGATTCGTCGTCGGGCCTCGGCACAATCCAGAAGGCATCGTAGGTGCCGCAGTCCTGTTCCAGCGCGATTACTTCCTGCGCGATGTCGATCAGACGCCGGGTCAGGTAACCGCTGTCCGCCGTACGCAGCGCGGTGTCGGCCAATCCCTTGCGGGCTCCGTGGGTGGAGATGAAATACTCCAGGGCTGTCAGGCCCTCCCGGAAGCTGGACTTGATGGGCATGTCAACGATGATCCGGCCCTTGGGGTTGCTCATCAGGCCGCGCATCGCCGCCATCTGCTTGATCTGGGAGATATTACCCTTGGTACCCGATTGGGCCATCACCGCGATGCCGCCGTAGTTGGCGAGTTCTTCCCTCACCAGCTCTTCCGTCTGGTCCGACGCCCGCGTCCAAGCGTCGACGGCGAGGGAGTACCGCTCGTCCTCGGACATCAGGCCGGACAGGTACTGGTCTTCGTAGTCCGCGACCTGGCTGGCCGCTTCCTGCAGAATGTCCGCCTTCTTGGGGGACACCTGGATGTCGTTGATGGCGATGGTAATTCCCGAAGTCGTCGCGTATTCGAAGCCAAGCCGCTTGATGGCGTCCAGAACCTCGGCCGTGCCTTCGTTGGAGAGGAGCCGGTAAAGCTGGGAAGTAAGTGTCCTGATCTCTCCCCGGTCCATCAGCTTGTTCTGGTACCCCACCCCTTCGGGCAGGATTTCGTTGAACTTCAACCGGCCCAGGGTGGTCTCGGTCCACCCCTCGCTGTCGTCGCCCGGAATGTGGCGCACCAGGATCGGCGCCCGGAGGTCAATCAGCTGGGAGTTGAAGGCCATCTGGGCTTCTTCCGAGTCATAGAAACGCCTGCCTGCGCCCAGCCCGCCTTCCTTCATCTCGGTCAGGTAGTAGCACCCCATCACCATGTCCAGGGTCGGCGCAACCAGCGGCTCCCCCGATGCCGGGGACAGCATGTTGTGGGTGCTCAGCATGGCCACCCGGGCCTCGTTCACTGCCATCCGGGACAGCGGAACGTGGACCGCCATCTGGTCGCCGTCGAAGTCGGCGTTAAAAGCCGAGCAGACCAGCGGGTGAATCTGGATGGCGTTGCCTTCGATCAGGGTCGGCATAAACGCCTGGATGCCCAGCCGGTGCAGGGTCGGGGCCCGGTTCAGCATCACCGGGCGGTCTTTGATGACGTCCTCCAGGATGTCCCAAACCTCGGTTCGGGCCCGCTCAACCATGCGCTTGGCGCTCTTGATATTGGGAGCGATGCCCAGCATCACCAGGCGGTGCATGACGAAGGGCTTGAACAGCTCCAGCGCCATCCGCTTGGGCAGCCCGCACTCGTTCATGTTCAGCTCCGGTCCGACAACAATGACAGACCGGCCGCTGTAGTCCACCCGTTTCCCCAGCAGGTTCTGGCGGAAGCGTCCCTGCTTGCCCCGCAGCAGGTCGGACAGGGACTTGAGCTTGTGGTTGTGGCTGCCCTGGATGGGGCGTCCCCGGCGGCCGTTGTCGATGAGGGCGTCCACCGACTCCTGGAGCATCCGCTTCTCGTTGCGTATGATGATCTCCGGGGCTCCCAGGTCCATCAAGCGCTTGAGGCGGTTGTTCCGGTTGATCACCCTCCGGTAAAGGTCGTTCAGGTCGCTGGTGGCGAACCGGCCGCCGTCCAGCTGCACCATGGGCCGCAGTTCCGGCGGCAGCACCGGCAGGACACTCAGAATCATGTCCGACACCCGGTTCCCGCTCTTCCGGAAGGACTCCACCACCCGCAGCCGCTTGATGGCTTTCTTGCGACGCTGCCCCGAGGTGGACCGCATCTCCTGGGCCAACTGCTCCCGCAGAGCCTCCATGTTGATCTGGTTCAGGATGGCGAGAATTGCCTCGGCGCCCATGCCGGCTTCGAAGATTTCCCCGTACCGTTCCTTCAACTCCCGGTAGCGGGACTCGGCCACCAACTGGTGGACCCGCAGGGCTTCCAATTCGTCCTTGACGTTATCGAACTCCTCCTTGGCCTTGGCCTGATCCTTGCCCAGCTCGTCGGTTATTCCGTCGATCTCGATCTGGGCACCGAACCGTTCGACATCCGCCGCCGGATCCTCGCCATCGGCGGGAAGGGCTTCCATCTTGGCCCTCAGCTCAGCGATCTTTTCCCCGGATTCCTGTTCCATGCGTTCGCACTCAAAGTCGAACGTCTCCTGCCGCAGTTCGATTTGTTCGCGGCGGGCTTCTTCATCCACCGAGATGACGATGTGCTGGGCGAAATACAGGACCCTTTCCAGGTTCCTCGGGGACAGGTCCAGGAGGAGGCCCAGGCGGCTCGGCGTGGTCTTGCTGAACCAGATGTGGGCCACCGGAGCGGCCAGGCGGATGTGCCCCATCCGCTCCCGGCGGACCTTGGCGCGGGTCACTTCCACTCCACAGCGGTCACATACCACTCCCCGGTACCGGATCTTCTTGTATTTTCCGCAGAAGCACTCCCAGTCCTTGGTGGGACCGAACAGGCGCTCGCAGAACAGCCCGTCCTTCTCCGGGCGCAGGGTGCGGTAGTTGATGGTCTCCGGCTTCGTAACCTCGCCGTGGGACCAGTTCAGAATCTGTTCCGGAGAGGCGACGGATATCTTGATCGCGTTGAAATTGGTTGACGTTGTGTCGGCACGGTCGGCCATTCTAACCATTAATCCGCCTCCAGTGGTTGATATAGTTCGGACTCGTCCCGCACGCCGGCGGCCAACGAGTTCCGGTTTTCTTCGTTCAGCAATTCAACCGCCAAACCCAGGCTCTGCAGCTCCTTCAGCAGCACGTTGAAGGACTCGGGAACACCCGGCTGCCCGATGGGTTCTCCTTTGACGATGGCCTCGTAGGTCTTCACCCGCCCGGCCACATCGTCGGACTTGACCGTCAGCACCTCCTGCAGGTTGTGGGCCGCGCTGTACGCTTCCAGCGCCCAGACTTCCATTTCTCCGAACCGCTGCCCGCCGAATTGGGCCTTTCCGCCCAGCGGCTGCTGGGTGATCATCGAGTAGGGTCCGGTGGAGCGAGCGTGAATCTTGTCCTCCACCAGGTGGATGAGCTTCAGCATATAGATGCTGCCCACCGTGACCACCTGGTCGAAGGGCTCGCCCGTCCTTCCGTCATAGAGCTGGAACTTGCCGAAGGTCGGGGGAGCCTTGGCCTGCTCCCGGTGTACCTTCAGGGCAAGTTGGCGCATTTCCTCCGGCTCCAGTCCGTCCGATTCTTCTCCTGCGATCTCCTTCAGCCACAGGCGGAGACAAGCGTCCCGCGCCTCTCCATTGACGGTTTCGTCAAACAGCCTCCCGGCGTCATAGCCCCGCTCGCCGAGCCACTGTTCAACCTGCTCGATGTTGATGACCGGAGACTCCTCCGCCGCCGGACTGTAATCAATGGCGTTGGCCTGCTCGGCAAACCACAACCGGCCCAGCGCGTCTTCGATGGAATCGTCGTTCGCGCCGTCGAACACCGGCGTCTGCGCGTGGTAGTTCAGGCCCCGGGCTGCCCAGCCCAGGTGGGTCTCCAGCACCTGTCCCAGGTTCATACGGGAGGGCACACCGATGGGATTCAGGATGATGTCCACCGGAGTCCCGTCTTCCAGGAAGGGCATATCTTCCTGGGCCAGGATCCTGGACACCACTCCCTTGTTGCCGTGGCGTCCGGCCATCTTGTCCCCCACCGAAATCTTCCTGGTCTGGGCGATCCAGACCCGGACGGCCTCGTTGACGCCGGGGGAAAGGTCGTCCCGATTGGCCCGGTTCAGCACCTTCACATCGATGACCTTGCCCCGCTCACCGTGGGGCACACGCAGGGACGTATCCTTCACGTCCCGCGACTTCTCTCCGAAGATGGCCCGCAGCAGTTTCTCTTCTGCGGTCAGCTCCGTCTCGCCCTTGGGCGTGACCTTCCCTACCAGGATATCTCCGGGACCGACGTCCGCGCCCACCCGGATGATGCCGTATTCGTCCAGGTCTCTCAGGCTGGCCTCGCCCACGTTGGGGATGTCCCGGGTGATTTCCTCCGGGCCCAGCTTGGTTTCCCTGGCTTCCATTTCATGCTTTTCGATATGGATCGAGGTGAACATATCCTCTTTGACGAGGCGCTCACTCAGGATGATGGCATCCTCGTAGTTGTAGCCCTCCCAGGACATGAAGGCCACCAGGACGTTCTGCCCCAGGGCCAACTCGCCCTGGTCGGTCGAGGAACTGTCGGCCAGCGCGTCCCCTCTTGCCACGACGTCCCCCTTGCGGACCGTCGGACGCTGGTCGAAGCAGGTCCCCTGGTTGGTGCGGGAGAACTTGATTAACGGGTGGACGTGTTCCCCGCCTTCCATGTCGGTGACCGTGACATCCCGTCCCGTGACCGAGGTGACGACACCACCGGCCCGGGCCAGCAGGACCTGTCCGCTGTCCTTGGCCACCCGGTCTTCGATGCCGGTGCCCACCCGGGGAGCCTGGGGCCGGAGCAGGGGCACGGCCTGCCGCTGCATGTTGGAACCCATCAGCGCCCGGTTGGCGTCGTCGTGTTCCAGGAAGGGGATCAGCGCCGCCGAGATGCTCATGATCTGCATCGGCGACACGTCCATCATGTTCACCACATCCGGCGACTCTTCGATATAATTCTCGCCGACCCTGACTTCAACCCGGTCGTTGACGAACTGGTTCAGTTCGTCCAGCAAGGAGTTGGCCTGGGCGACGTGATAGTTCTCTTCCTGGTCCGCCGACAGGTAGAGAACATCGTTCTCTCCACCCGCCACGAAGGGACGGACCTGGATAGTTGTTCCCTCGGGAAGCTGGTTGATCCGCGCAACCCGGTTCTTGGGAATTCGCTTGCCCTTGGCCACGATGGTCTTGCCGCTTTCGTCCAGCACCGCCTCGGTCACCGTCCGGCCGCTCAGGTCCTGGGCGGTGCAGGGCAGCACCTTCAGGACCGGCCGGTAGGGGGACTCGATGAAGCCGTAGGGATTGGTCCTGGCATAGGACGCCAGCGAGCTCAGCAATCCAATGTTCGGGCCTTCCGGCGTCTCGATGGGACAGATCCGGCCGTAGTGGGAGAAGTGGACGTCGCGAACGTCGAACCCCGCCCGCTCCCGGGACAGTCCCCCCGGCCCCAGTGCGGAAAGCCTCCGCTTGTGGGTCAGCTCCGCCAGGGGGTTGGTCTGGTCCATGAACTGGGACAGCTGGGACCCTCCGAAAAACTCCCGCACCGATGCAACCACCGGCCGGATGTTCACCAGCCCCTGGGGAGCGGCTATTTCCGGGTCCACCAGGGTCATCTTTTCCTTGACCATGCGCTCCATGCGCAACAGGCCGACGCGCACCTGGTTCTGCACCAGTTCGCCCACCGCCCGTACCCGGCGGTTGCCCAGATGGTCGATGTCGTCGGGATGGTCCTCGCCCCGGTTGAGCTTGATGATTGTACGGATGACCTCTACCAGGTCGTCCATGGTCAGCACGTGTTCCTGCGGCGGGCTGGGAAGGCCGAGGCGGCGGTTCAGCTTATACCGCCCCACCCGGCCCAGGTCGTACCGGCGCGGGTCGAAGAACAGCGTCTTCATCAGCGTCCGGGCGTTCTCCAGGCTGGGAGGCTCTCCCGGCCTCAGCCGGCGGTAGAACTCGATCTGGGAAGCCGCGATGCGCCGGGCCAGGTCGGAGTCGTAGTCCATGCCTGCCCGCCGTCCCCAGTTGGGTAGGGAATCCCACATCGTCTTCAGATCATCTTCCCGGAAGTTCAACTCCCGTGGCTCAGGGACCGGGTCCCGTTCCAGCGTCGACTGGATGTAGGGATGGTCCGGGTCGGTGTCCACGTCCCTGAACAGGTCCAGCATCTCCTCGTCGGTGGCGATGCCCAGGGCCCGAAGGAACGCCGTCGCCGACACCTTCCGCTTCCGGTCAACTTTCACCGAGAGGATGTCCTTGGTGCTGGTCTCGAATTCCAGCCATGCTCCCCGGGACGGTATGAGCTTGGCAAAGCACAGGCTCCGGTTGGTCGGGATATTCTTTTCGTAGACGAAGTACACTCCAGGGGACCGGACCAACTGGCTCACGACCACGCGCTCTGCGCCGTTGATTATGAAAGTGCCATTGTCGGTCATCATGGGAATGTCGCCCATGAAGATTTCTTGTTCCTTGATCTCCCCCGTCTCCTTCATCACCAGCCGCGTCTTGACGTAAAGCGGCTGTGAAAAGGTAATCTCCCGCTCCTTGCACTCCACCGGGGGATACTTGGGGACTCGGAATTCATGGTCGTGGAAATGCAGCTCGTATTTTCGCTCGGTGTAGTCCGAGATCGGCGAAATCTCGCGGAAGACCTCCTTCAACGCATCATCCTTGAACCAGTCATACGACTGGATCTGGCTCTGGATCAGGTTCGGTACGTCCAGCACCTGGGGAATACGGGCATAGGACTTGTTGTACCGAGAGGTCCGTGGGGGAAGGGCATTGCTCCCCGGAGAGATACTCATACTGCATTCTCCTTAAGGAAAAGTGTGGCAAACGCACTGCGCCCCACTGCAAGCAGGGCGCAATGAGGACAGGGTGTTACAGGGTTCCGGAAAATGGAGAGGTTGGTCGAAGTGGCATAAACCAGTAACGCCTAATTATATATAAGCCTATGGTTTTGTCAATGAAAAGTCGTGAGATTTTTCACAAAAACCGCATCAGCCGCCTCAAAAATCCCCGTTGCCAACGATGTTCTCCGGGATCGAATCCCGGAGACAGTCGGCACCCGGCAACTACGCACCCGGAGGCTCTCCCGGTGCTTCTCCAAGGCAAGTTAGGCAGCGAGGGCAAGGTCGGCAGCGGTCCTGGCTAACCCCCTCCGCCCCTCACCTCCATGCTGGGCCTGGTCATATCTTCCGGGTTCAGCAGTTCGTCCAGTTCCGCGTCGGAAAGGCTTGTTTCGTCCTTCGCCACCTCCCGGATCGTCCTACCCGTGGCCGCCGCCTGCTTTGCGATTCCCGCCGCCGCATCGTATCCAATGGCCGGAGACAACGCCGTCCCCAGCATCAATCCCCGCTCCACCATCTCCGGCCCCACGTCCGTCGCCTCGATTCCGGCCACGCACTGCTCCGCAAAGTTGTTCGCCGACGCCGCCAGCAGGGATATGGACTGCAGGATGTTGTACGCTGCCACCGGCATCATGGTGTTCAGCTCGAAATACCCGCCCTGTCCGGCCAGCGCCACCGTCGCGTCGTTGCCCACCACTTGCGCCGCCACCTGAACCACCGATTCGGCTATCACCGGATTGATCTTCCCCGGCATGATGGAACTTCCCGGCTGCACCTCAGGAAGGATTATCTCCCCCAGCCCGGCCCGCGGCCCGCACCCCAGGAACCGGATGTCGTTGGCAATCTTGTGCAGGCTGATGGCGACGGTCTTCAACTCGCCGCTGGCCTCCACCGTGGCATCCAGGGTGGACTGCGCCTGGAAATGGTTCCCCGTTTCCCTGATCTCTACCCCCGTAACTTCCGACAGGCGGGCGCACGTCCGCTGAGAGAACTCAGGATGGGTATTGACGCCGGTGCCCACCGCCGTTCCGCCCAGCGCCACTTCCGCCAGGGCTTCCTGGGCCCGCCGCAGGCGCTTGATGCTGTATTCCGCTTGCCCCGCGAACCCCAGGAATTCTTGCCCCAGCCGGATGGGCGTGGCGTCCTGCAAATGCGTCCGCCCCGTCTTGATGATCGGCCAGAACTCGTCCGACTTCTTTTTCAGCTCCCGTTGCAGGTGCTCCATCCCCGGGATTAGGTCTTCGTGAATCGCGATCAGCGCAGCCAGCTGAATCGCTGTGGGAATGACGTCGTTGGACGACTGCCCCAGGTTCACGTGGTCGTTAGGATGCACAATCCGGGAGCCCAGGTCTCCGCCCAATATTTGGGACGCGACATTGGCGATGACCTCGTTAGCGTTGGTGTTGGTCGACGTGCCCGACCCGGTCTGGAAGACGTCCAGCACGAAATGGTCGTCGTACTGCCCGTCGATCACCCGCTGGGCCGCCTCGACAATGGCGTTGCCTATCGTCTCGTCCAGGACCCCCATTTCCATGTACGTCTGCGCTGCCGCCTGCTTAATTAGCCCCAACGACCGGATGAAGGTCCGCGGGAACCGCAGGTCGCTTATGGGAAAATTCAGCACCGCCCGCATCGTCGACGCACCGTAGAGAGCGTCGGCCGGGACCTCCATTTCCCCCATGGAGTCGCGTTCTATCCTCGTGTTGCCGATTGCCATCAAAACACCGTCCTTGATTCAGTCCCTCTTTTGGCGGAGCGCCCGGTAGGGGCTGCTCCCCTCGATCAGCCTTCTTCTATTATCCAGTCCGCAACCCGCTCCGCGATCATTATCGTCGTCGCGTTGGTATTCGCGCGGATCACGTCGGGCATGACCGAAGCGTCCACCACCCGGATGCTCTCCAGGCCCCGCACCCGGCAGTATTGGTCTACCACCGCCAATGGATCGCTGTCCGGTCCCATCTTGCACGTCCCGGAGGAATGGTGCTGGGTGTATGCGTTTCGCAGCAGCCAGTCATCAAGCGTGTCGTCCGACACCAGGTCCGCATCCGTCGGATTCAGCCGCTCCGCTATTATGTCCTTGAACAGCGGATGGTCCGCCAGCCTCAGCCCCAGCCTGACCGCTTCCCGCATCCGTGCCCGGTCCCCCGAGTCCGAAAGATAGTCGTAATTCAGCGCCGGTTGGACGTGCGGGTCCGTGGAAGTCAGCCGCAGATGGCCGGCGGTGCTGGCGTTCTGCAACGCCGCGCTGAACCCGAAATGAAAGTCATCCGACTCGATGTTAACGCTGGCCGGACGATGCTCGCTGGTCATCAGAATCGGCGCCAGCTGAATATCCGCCCGCGTCGGCGACCCCGCCGCGCTGTACCGCAACCCCACCTGGATACTCGGCGAATCTCCCGGAGGTGGATCGCCATATCCCCGGAAAAGGGTGAACACCGCCGGGTGGTCCCGCAGGTTCTCCCCAATCCCCGGCGAGTCCAGCACCAGCGGGATCCCCAGTTCTCCCAGGTGTCCCGCCGGACCGACGCCGGACAGCATAAGCACCTGTGGAGAAGCAATTGCCCCGCTGCTCAACAGCACCTGCTCCGCCTCCACCGTAAACGACTCCCCGCCGCTTTCGGCAGAGACCCCCACCGCCCGGTTTCCGTCGAACAGCACCCGGTGGACCGTCACATCCCCCCGGCACGTCAGGTTCATCCGGTGCCGGCTCGAGCTGAGATAAGTCAGCGCCGTGCTCATCCGAACACCGTCGATGTTGTTCAGCGGGCGCATGGCGATACCATTGGAGTCCGGGTGATTCTGGTCCGGGTCTCGGGGAAACCCCAGGGCCACGCAGGCGTCATAGAAGGCCAGCGAGGTTGGCATCAACTCTTCCCGCTTGAACCGCCGCACCGGGATCGGCCCTTCGTTCCCGTGGAAATCGCCCCCCGGAAAGTCCAGGTCGTTTTCCAGCTTCCGGAAATGGGGCAGGACGCTGGTAAAGGCCCACTCGTCGTTGCCCCAGGCCACCCAGTTGTCATAGTCTTCCGGCACCCCGCGGAACAGGACCTGTCCGTTGATTGAGCTCGACCCGCCCGTCGTGCGGCCCCGGGGTATCTGGATCATCTCCGGTTGGCGGGGCGTGGCCGTCGCCGTGTATCCCCAGTTGTGCGGCCCGTAGGCCGACCGCCACACGTTGTATCCATCCTTTATGTCAATCGGCACCTGCTCGAAGCTCGGATAGTCCGGCCCGGCCTCCAGCAGCAGCACCGACCTGTCCGGGTCCTCCGTCAAGCGGCTTGCCAGGACGCATCCCGCCGAGCCGGCCCCGATTATTACGTAGTCGTACTTCATCGCCGTTTCCTCCACGAAACCGCCCAGCCGCCTTGGACAAGTTACCTCCGCTGGCGGCGAAGGCGGCGACTCTCAGATCAAACCGCCCAGCCGCATTAGACAAGTTACCTCCGCTGGCGGCGAAAGAGGCGACTCTCAGATCAAACCGCCCAGCCGCATTAGACAAGTTACCTCCGCTGGCGGCGAAGGCGGCGACCTTCGAAAGAGTCGCGCCGGACAAACCAACCCGGCCAACCGCTCAATATGTTGCCATCCCGCCCTTTCTTTGGCAATTCCCCGGCAGCTCTATTGACCGGGCCCGGCCCCCGTGTTAGTTTTGCGTCGGAAACAGAATATTGCGCGGTGCCCCGCAAGGGGAGAATAGGGAATCCGGTGCAACTCCGGAACGGGCCCGCCACTGTAATCGGGTAGCCCTTCATACAGCCTCCGGGCAGCCACTGTCCTGGCCCACCAGGATGGGAAGGCATCGAAAGGGCGCCAACCCGAAAGCCAGGAGACCTGCCGCGCCGCACCAACCGCTTCGTGGACCAAGCGGGAGGCTCTGGCTGTCCCAAGCCCCCGCCCTGCCCAGGCGAGGGCTTTTCGTTATTTTGGCGGATAGGCCGGTCCAACCGCACCGCAGGTCCGCCGGCAAGAAGGGGGTAACAGCAATGGATTTGCAGAGTCTCCAGAGTGTGGCGCCGCCCGGGCAATTCCCCGAGCCGGAGCGCAGCGGCGTCTACCGCGCCATCCGGCAGCGCCGCGATATTCGCGAGTTTCGCGACGATCCCATCGACGAGACTACCCTGGCCCGCCTCATCCAGGCAGCCCACCACGGCCCGTCGGTTGGATTCATGCAGCCCTGGGACTTCATCGTAGTCCGGGACATGGAACGCCGCCGTCAGGTCAAAGCACTTTTTGAAAGGGAACGCCAGGCCGCCGCTTGCTTTTACGACGAACCCCGGCGATCAGCCTACCTGGCCCTCAAGCTGGAAGGAATCCTCGAGTCTCCGGTCAACCTGTGCGTCACCTGCGACCCAACCCGGGCCGAGGTAGTCTTGGGCCGCAACTCGATGCCGGAAACCGATGTCTACTCCACCTGCTGCGCCGTCCAGAACCTCTGGTTGGCTGCCCGCAGCGAGGGGATCGGCGTGGGATGGGTCAGCATCCTCAAGCTTCCCCAGCTTCGCCAGATCCTGGGCATCCCCCACCACATAGTTCCCGTCGCCTACCTCTGCATGGGCCATCCCCGGGACTTCCCGGAAGAACCTCTCCTTCAGACCGCAGGTTGGCGGCAGCGCCTTCCCCTGGAACAGTTGGTCCACTTCGACGATTGGGACAACACCGCAGGGGGCGACAGTTGGCCCGAATTGCAGGATGCCTTGTATACTTGCACCATCCAGCGCTCTTAGACAAGTTGCCTTGACTGGGCGCGAAAGCGGTGCATTGGATCGGTACCGCCCAGCGCCCTTAGACAAGTTGCCCCGATCGGGCGCGAAAGCGGTGCCTTGTATACTTGCACCACCCAGCGCCCTTAGCTGAGTTGCCTAGCACGGGCGCGGAAGCGGTAGCCCTTGGATGGCACCGCCGAAGGGCTCCGGCCCCGCCCCGGCGTGCGGGGATGAATTTCCGCCATAACCTGCGATTCTCCAACTGCTCCCGCGAGACATTAGCTTGACCACCAGTCCCACCGGCAACAGACGTTTCCTGCGTTACCGCAGCCAGAGCCTCCGTCTCCTGGACAACGCCCTCGGCGAGCTCCGCAACGGCCGCTGGTCCCGTACCGAGGAGCTCGTCTGGGGCAGCCTGACCCTGGCTGTGAAGGGCGTCGCCCTCAGCCGCGGGGAAGAACTCCAGGATGACGAGGCTGTCCGGGAATACGCCCGCGGGTTGGGACAGGAACTCCGCGACCGCCGAATCAGGGAAGCTTTCAACCAGTTGACCGGATTTTCGGAAACCGTGGAACGGGTCCGCGATTCCCGAATGCGGCTCGACTTCCTTTTCATCCAGCTGGACGACATCAGCGCGGCCATCGAGCGCCTCTGGGAGCTCGCATCCAGCCCCCAGGAATCACTCAACCCCGGTGGAGACCCCGAACTCGCGGGTTCCTGAATCTCGGGCATAAGCAAAATGACCCCGCTCAACCGTCGGAACGCCACCGTTGTCATCCATACCCACGGGTGCAAGCTGAACCAGGCCGACAGTTCCCGCCTGGCCCGTCAGTTCCTGGAAGCCGGTTATCAGGTCGTCCCCGACGGCTCCCCGGCCGACGTTTACGTTCTCAACACCTGCACCGTCACCGCCGTTGCCGACGCCAAGGCCCGGCAGGCCCTGCGCGCCGCGCACCGGCGCAACCCGGACGCCATCGTCGTCGCCACCGGGTGCTACCCCCAGCGGGCTTCGGAAGAACTCGAAGGAATGGACGCCGTTTCCCTGGTCGTCGGCAACACCGGCAAGGATTCCCTGGTGTCCCTCGTCACCGAAACCCTGGACGGAAACGCCCTTCCGTCAGTAGCGGATGAACATCCCTCCCGGCTCCAACCCGTCCCTTTGCCGTGGGCCAACCCACCCGGCTCCCGGCTCCGCGCCATGGTAAAGATCCAGGAAGGTTGTAACCAGGTTTGCGCTTACTGCATCGTCCCCAGGGTGCGCGGACGGGAACGCAGCATTCCCCCAGGTTCCATCATCGGCGAAATCAACCGGCGCGCCTCAGAAGGTGCTCAGGAAGTCGTGCTGACCGGGACCCAGCTCGGCTCATACGGCTTCGACCTGCCCGGCACTAACCTGGCCGGCCTGCTGGAGCAGGTTCTGTCGGAAACGAATATCCCCCGGATCCGGGTTTCCTCCCTGCAGCCGCAGGAAATCACCGGGCGGCTCCTGTCCCTTTGGGACAACCCTCGCCTCTGTCCTCACTTCCACGTTCCGCTCCAGAACGGGTGCGATACCATCCTGAAAGCCATGAGGCGACGCTACGATACCCGCCAGGCCTCGCGGGCCGTCGGGCGTATCAGGCGCTATCTCCCCGACGCCGGCATTACCACCGACATAATCGTAGGCTTCCCTGGGGAAGGGGAGCCGGAGTTTCAGGAAAGCCTCGCCTTCGCCGACTCCCTGGAGTTCAGCGACATGCACGTCTTCCCCTATTCTGTTCGCCCCGGAACTGGAGCCGCCCACCTCCCCGACCACGTCTCGCCCCACGAAAAAAAGGACCGGGTGGCTGCCATGCTGTCCGTGTCCCGACGACACTACCTCCGCTTCCGTCACAGACAGCAGGGCGAGATCCGCCCGGTCCTCTGGGAAAAGGCCATTGACCACCACGGGTCGCCCGGGTGGTCCGGCCTCACCGATAACTACGTTCGCGTTGCGGCGCCCTCGCCGCTGAATCTCGAGAACACCATCACTCCGGTCCGCCTGGGCGGACCTTCCGAAACTTCCGTGGATGCCCAAGTTCTCTCAGACGGTATGCCTTAGAGTTCCCGGGGATATTACGCCGCCAGTGGCGCGTCCATCTCCGGCCGGGAGGTCCTGGTTTCCTGCTACATCTCCACTGGACGCAAGTAGGTATTCCGGCCCCGGCGGTCCAGGTACCCTGCCTTCACGTCGTGCCCATGGGAGAACACCAGCAACCAGCCCTCTCGTTCCGCCGACGCGATTATGTCCCGCTTCTGTTCGAGGGTTCCCTCCGGTGAGTAGTCAAAAGCGGAAATGACCGGCAGGTTCAGGTGGTGATGAGTAGGGATAATATCCCCGAGGAAGGCGATTCGCTCCCCTCCGTGGCTGAAGAGGACCATCTGGTGACCCTCCGCATGCCCGTCCGTCACCGCCACGTGTAACCCGGGAAACACCTCCGAGTCGCCGTCGAGCATCTCCAGTTGCCCCCGCTCCTCGATGGGCAGGAAGTTGTCGGACCGGTGGGAGTTGCGGAACCGTTCGTTGGGATTGTTGGCATCCTCCCAGCACTTCCGTTGAACGTAGTAGGTCGCCTTGGGAAAGGTTGGGACCAGGTCTCCAGCCCGGTCCAGCCGAGTGCATCCGCCGCAATGGTCGAAGTGCAGATGCGTCAGGATTACCGCGTTGATGTCCTTGGGTGTCAGGCCGACACCCCGCAACCCTTTCATTAAACGACTCGGGACCAGGCCCAGCGCTTCTTTTTCCCGGTCGTTATCCTTGGAACCGACGCCGGTGTCGACGAGAACGTTCTTCCCCTGGATCTGCAGGACCATGCAATTCAACCCCAGGGTCATCCGGTTTTTGCGGTCTGTGCTCACCGAGGTCTCCCAATCCGTCTTGGGCACCTGTCCGAACACCGACCCTCCATCTAGTTTCACAACACCGTCGCTGATTACTTTCACACCAGTATTCATCCCAGTACACACACTTCCCTTCGTAAACTTGCGAGTTGTTGAATTACGAACGACGCCCGAACCAACATCCCTGGCGCCGTGCCATACTTCGAACTGTTTCATGCGGCCGCTTGTTCAGGGGCTCTGATGCGGCCTTCCCACTGCTTCCTGTCGAGCCGCCGGGCGGACTTGCCCACACCCTCGCTGCTCGGCGGGGCCGCGCCCCCACTACTCCGATTCAGGGCACCTCCTCTCGAAAACTGGCAACTAGTGGTCGTGTTATCTACACCAATTTTCAAAAAATTATTGTTATCATCGTGTCGGTAACTTGCCGGCGCCCACTCGGGTCTCGGGACCCTCCAGCCAGTTTGGAAAAGTCCCCAATTGCGCTGCAAATCACAATCTCTCAACGCAAGGATAAGGTATGGGATTCGGGGGCTTGTCAAGGCGGAATCCCCAAAAAGTCATCTAAATCCGGGACTAATTTAAGAAAATTAGTCAGTGTTATGTAAGGCAGGCCCAGGAACCTTGGCCCCTGGGATTGCGAATTCCATCCAACCTCTATCCATGACCAAACAGGGTTAAGCACCTCCGCACCCGGTCTCGTTCACAACGCCCCGCGTTGGCAACCCGGATCGGCCAAAACCGCCTGGCGGCAGCACCTCCCGGCCGCTATTCCTCTCCCCGCGTCAACCCACAACGACAAAACCCCCGGGCGTAACACCCGGGGGCATCTCTGGGAGATTGTTGACCGGATCGTGGCGCGGCGGGCTACGTCCCTTCCAGATACTCCTTCGCGGCAGCGATGCGTTTCTCCACCCGCTCCCGGCCCAGGACCTCCATCACCCCGAACAGCGATGGAGTGGCTGATCTCGCCGTCACCGCCTCCCGCAGCAGCCCGAAGAACTCCCGCGGACGCAGCCCCAGCTCTTCCCCGGCTGCCCGCAGCCTCGCTTCCAGATCGTCGGCTAGGAACGATTCAACATCCGCCAGCGCCTCAGACGCCCCCTCGAGCGCCGCAACGCAGCCTTCGGCCTCCATTCCGCGCTGTATCAGCTTTGCCTCCCCATAGTCCAGCGTCTCGGCGAAGAAGTATGAAGTCGTCGCCGCCGACTCCCCCAGCACCTTCAGACGCTCCTGGATCAACGGAACGATCCGCAGCAGGTAGTCCCGGTCCACCGGGGCCGCCCCTTGCGGAAGGTCCCGCTCCAGGAAGGGCATCATCTCCTCCGCAAGCCTCTCGGACTCCAGTTGCCGGATGTACACCCCGTTGATCCAGTCCAGCCGCGTTATGTCGAAGATCGCCGCCGGTTTGCCCACCCGCTCCAGGGAAAACTCCTGCTTGATGGTGTCCAGGGTCATCACGTCCGAATGGTCGTCCAGCGACCACCCCAGCAGCGCCATGAAATTCTCCAGCGCCTCGGGAAGGTAGCCCATGTCCCGGTATTCCAGCACCGACGTCGCCCCGTGCCGCTTGGACAGCTTGGCCCGGTCCGGCCCCAGGATCATCGGCAGATGCCCGTACTGCGCCGGATCATGTCCCAGGGCCGCGTAGAGCTGCAGGTGCCGCGGAGTGCTGGAAAGCCACTCCTCCGCCCTTAAAACGTGGCTGATGTTCATCAGGTGGTCGTCCACCACCACCGCCAGGTGGTACGTCGGAAACCCGTCGGATTTGATCAGGACGAAGTCGTCCACCAGCTCGTTCTGCCATTCCACGTGGCCCCGGATGATGTCGTCAACCTCGCTGGTTCCTGACACGGGCATGGCGAACCGGATCACGTGCGGCGCGCCGGTATTCAGCAGCCGCTCCCCTTCTCCGCCGGAAAGCCCCCGGCAGTGGCGGTCGTACCCTATCGACCGCTTCTCCTGCCGCTGCCGCTCCCTGACTTCGGCCAGTCGCTCCGGGGTGCAGTAGCAGCGGTAGGCGTTGCCCCGGGATATCAGCTTCTCCGCCGCGTCCCGGTACAGCTCCAGCCGCTCGGATTGCAGGTACGGCCCCAGTGGACCACCCACTCTCGGACCTTCGTCCCAGTCGATTCCCAGCCATTCCAGCCCGTCAAGGATGCTGTCCACGGCTCCGGGCACCAGCCTGGCCTGGTCCGTGTCTTCCACCCGCACCACGAACTTACCGCCGTGGCGACGGGCAAACAGCCAGTTGAACATCGCCGTCCGGACATTTCCAATGTGGGGGAGCCCCGTTGGACTGGGCGCGTACCGCACCCGGACAATTTCTGGGATAGTGCTTTGCGTCATAGAACTTCTCAGGATAGAGTTTGCCGCCAGACCGTCACCAGCCAGCCTGTCACCAGGATGACTGGCCGGCGGAACTTCAATGGTTTCCTAACCAGATAGAAACTCCCGGATAACCGACGCCAGCTCATCCGGCTTGTCGTAGCCGATGTCGTGGACCGTTTCAGGAATCCAACGCGCTCTGGCGTCGGACAGGCCAGCCACCGTCGCCGCCACCCGCTCCTCCTTCACCTGCGCCCGCTCCGTTCCGGCGTTCTCCGGCCTCGGCCCTGCCGGCGCCAGCAGCACCGGACACCGCACCTCCGGCCACACCGTCGACGTGGGTTCCTCGAACATCGCCTTCATCACCTGGAGATGGTTCTCCGGCTTCAGAATGTCCTGTATCTGGCCTTCCTCGTCCTCGCGCACCATCGTCTGCACGATTCTCTCGATCTCATCGTTCCAGCAGAACCACAGCTGCTGCCGGAGTCTGTCCAGGAACTGTTCCCGCGTCCCGGAAACGTCCCTCGGACGGATGCGGGCCCGCACATCCTCCCAGGTCTCCCCTGAATCGGAACGCCCACCCGCCGTCCCTCCGTCGATCATCACCAGCCGGCTCACCCGGTCGGAAAACCGGGCCGCCAGGTTGATGCCCACGTTGCAACCCCAGGAATGCCCCAGCACCGGGACTGGCCCCAACTCCAGGTGTTCCAGCAAACCCGCGGCGTCCCCCGCCAGAGATTGCCAGTCATATCCCGTAGTGGCCTGGGTGGTCTGTCCGTGGCCCCGCTGGTCCGGAGCGATGATACGGAACCGGTCGTGCAGACGGGGAGCGATCAGGTCGTACCAGTGCCCCGAGGACGCCAGCCCATGCAGCGCCAGCACCGGCTCTCCGCCGCCGCCCCAGTCCAGGAACCGCATCCGCAACTCGCCGATGTCGGCCCAGCGTTCCGTAGGATGCAGCTTCATGGTCACAACGCCTTGGGCGGGCCGTCCATCACGACCCGGCCTGGTTGTTCTGAATTCGCGCCCAGGAGTCCCTTAAGGGCACCGTCCGGTTGAACACCAGCCCGTTCGACCCCCCGCTGTTCAGGTCCGTGCAGAAATAACCCTGCCGCTCGAACTGGAAACGGTCTCCGGGTTTGGCCTCCGCCAAGCTTGGCTCTACCTGCGCGGCCCCAATCACCGTCAGAGAATTGGGGTTCAGCGTCTCCTCTACCGGCCCCGAGTCCTCATCCGGGTGCGCGTTGCGGAACAGCGTATCGTACAGGCGCACTTCAGCGGGAATGGCGTGTTGCGCCGAGACCCAGTGCAGCGTCCCCCTTACCCGACGCCCATCCGGAGATGACCCTCCTCTGGAATCGGGATCATAACTGCATCTCAGCTCGACAATATCGCCGGTATCCTCGTCCCGCACCACCTCGTCGCAGGTGATGTAGTACGCGTAACGAAGCCGGACTTCCCTCCCCGGCGCCAGCCGGAAGAACCGGCTCGGCGGGTCCTCCATGAAGTCGTCCCGCTCGATGTAAAGTTCCCGCGAGAAGGGCACCTGGCGCGTCCCCATCGCCGCGTCTTCCGGGTTGTTGATTGCCGCGAACTCCTCAACCTGTCCCTCTGGATAGTTGGTCAGGACCACCTTCAGCGGGTTCAGCACCGCCATCACCCGCGGCGAGTGCCGGTTCAGGTCCTCCCGCAGGTGGTGTTCCAGCAGGGCCAGCTCCGTTACCGTGTCCCGCTTGGCGATCCCCACTTCCTCGCAGAAGCTGCGGATAGCCTCGGGCGTGTACCCCCGGCGCCGCATTCCGGAAATCGTCGGCATCCGGGGATCGTCCCAGCCGCTCACCAGGCCCCCTTCCACCAGCGCCCGCAGCTTCCGCTTGCTCATCACCGTATGGGTCAGGTTCAGCCGCGCGAACTCCGTCTGTTCCGAGTGGTAAACGTCCAGAACGTCCAGGCACCAGTTGTACAGCGGCCGGTGGTCCTCGAACTCCAGTGTGCACAGGGAATGGGTAATCCGCTCAATGGAGTCCGACAGAGCATGGGCGTAGTCGTACATCGGGTAGATGACCCACTTGTCGCCGGTCCGGTGATGCTCCGCCTTGCGTATCCGGTACAGGGTAGGGTCCCGCAGATTGATGTTGGGCGAGGCCATGTCGATCTTGGCCCGCAGGACATGCGTGCCCTCCTCGAACTCCCCTTCCTTCATCCTCATGAACAGGTCCAGGTTTTCCTCCGCGGATCGGTCCCGGTAAGGGCTGTTCTTCCCCGGCTCGGTCAGCGTACCCCGGTACTCCCGTATCTCCTCCGCGTTCAGGCTGTCCACGTAGGCGTCCCCCTGCCGGATCAGCGCCACCGCGTACTCGTACAGTTGGTCGAAGTAGTCCGAGGCGTAGTACAGGTGCTCGCTCCAGTCGAATCCCAGCCAGCGCACATCTTCCAGGATCGACTCCACGTATTCCGTGTCTTCCGTCGTCGGATTGGTGTCGTCGAAACGCATGTGGCAGACGCCCGAATACTCCTCCGCCACTCCAAAGTTCAGGCAGATGGACTTGGCGTGCCCGATGTGGAGGTACCCGTTGGGTTCGGGCGGAAACCGGGTGACGACCCTGCCGCCGTACTTCCCCGCATCCCCGTCCTCGTTGATCTTGCTCCGAATGAAATCAGTTGAAGTGTTGAGGTCGCCAGACGTCATTGTCACGCATCCCAATGGTCTTCTAAGGACATACCGCCGGTTCCGTGGCAGCCCTAAAGCAGTCTCTCCACCTTAGCCACGAACTGCTCCATTCTCTGGATCCCACGCCGAACGGTTCTGGCCCTGAATCGGTTTTCGTGGAAGTTCTTGTGAAGAGAGCTGGCGAAGGTGAACAGGTCAGTCAATTCTTCGTCACCTGTCTCCGAATCCAGGTCCTCGACAATGCGCCACAGTCCATTGTGGCTCTCGTGCGGTATCCCGCGTTGTTCTGCAACAGCCTTGACAATCATGGCCGCCGATCCCCAAGCCTTCTCGGACGCCTGCACCAGGTCGCCGGCGTCGAACTCTTCCTCGGCCTTGGCCAGAAAAGCCCTGCTCCGCTCCCGGTAAGTTTGTGTTTGCTGCATACTCTCGCCCACCCGTCGGAATCGCCGGAATGGACCATCCCGTGGAGCCTTGCCTTGCGCCGTATCATTATACACTCGGAGGGTGGGCACCGATGCCGGCCGGCCCACCCCGCAGGGCAATCGCAGGAAGTCTGACTCGATCCTTTCACCTCTCCTCCCGCCATCCCCGCGCAGGCGGGGACCCAGACCCCCGTTAGCCCGCCCCACCAACGGTCTTCTCGTGCAATCCCCCTTCCCGCCGCATCCCCTCCAGGAATCGGCTCAGGTCCTCCGGCAACTCCGAACGGAACTCTACAAACTCCCCCGAAGACGGATGCTCAAACCCCAGGCAGCACGCGTGGAGAAACTGTCTCCCCAGGCTGCCGGAACCCTTACCGTACACCCCATCTCCCACTAGCGGATGCCCCAGGTGCGCCAGGTGGACCCTTATCTGGTGCGTTCGCCCGGTTTCCAGGGAAAGCCGCACCAGTGTCGCTCGTTCAAACCGTTCCAAAACCTGGTAGCCAGTCCGCGCCGTCCTCCCGTCCTCCACCACCGCCATCTTCTTGCGGTTGCGGGGGTGCCTCCCAATTGGACGGTCTATAACCCCTTCCTCCGCTGACATTTCCCCTTCCGCCAGCGCCAGGTATTCCTTCCTGACCTCCCGGTCCTTCAGAGACTCCGACAAATGGTGGTGCGCCGCATCGTTCTTTGCCACCACCATCAATCCCGAAGTGTCCTTGTCCAGTCGATGCACAATCCCCGGTCGGATTTCGCCCCCCACTCCCTCAATCCCCGGACACTGTGCCAGCAGCGCGTTTACCAGTGTCCCGCTGGGATGGCCCGGCCCGGGATGCACTGCCAGTCCCGCCGGTTTGTCTACCACAACAATGTCGTTGTCCTGGTACACCAGCGGTACCGGAATGTCCTCTGCCGCCATGCTGACTTCCCGCGGCTTCGGCACGGTAACGTCAACCACATCCCCTGCCCTCACCTGTTGCGCCGGCTTGGTGGCCCCTCCGTTGACCAGAACGAAACCGTCTCCAATGAGGCCATGGAGACGGCTGCGGGTCAGGTCATGCAATTGCCCAGCGAGGTATCGGTCCAGCCGAGTCGTCCCCCCGGTGACAACCAGCTTCCAGGTACGGGTTACGGAACTGTTCCTGACCTCGCCTGCAACGACGTTCTCCGTCAATCCGCTCCCGTCCGTTCTGGTTTCAGCATTTCAACCCCGGGGGATTCGGCGTCATCTTCCAGGGCCGCAACCGGCTCCTTCTCCCCATCGCCGTCATCCTCCCCCTCGGATCGGGCAAGGCCCTCCGCTTGCGTCCCCGCTTCAACCGGATCAGGTCGTTTACCGCCAACAAAATATGACCGGCCCTCCTCGGGGACGGCCGGTTTCTCATGCGTAGGCATGGGTCTGGTAAACACCCAGCCCAGGATGAAAAGTCCCGAAACGATCGCCGCATCCGCAATGTTGAACACCGGCCACGGCCCGATGTCTATGAAGTCGGTGACGAACCCCAGACGCACCCGGTCCACCAGGTTCCCGAACGCGCCTCCCAATTGCAGCGCCAGGCTTAACCGCAGCAGGTTGCCCGGCCGTTCCTGGCTCCGGTATATCATCGTCAGGATTATTATCCCGATTATCGACACGAAGATCAGGGGGGTGTTGAACCCCTGGAAAATCCCGAAGGCGCTCCCCGTGTTGTGGACGTGGGTAAACCTGAAGAACCCCCGGAACGGGAACGACATTCCGGGGGCCAGCGTCTGGATAACCAGGTACTTCGTCAGTTGGTCGAGCAGGAAGACCAGGGCCGCCGACTGCAGCAGCGTGAAATCCAGGTAGATAGGTTTTCGCCGCGGGGCTTCCGGCCCCCCGGACGTCGGGGCGTCAACCATCGCTCAGGCCAGGTTCTTGGCGAAGAACGGCACGACCTCTTCGGTCATCAGGTCCTCTTTCCCGTACCAGAAATGGTCCACGCCTTCCACCAGCTTGAACACCGGCGGACTCTCGAACGACTCCAGCACCGGCTGCAGGTTCTCGGCCTGGATCAGCTTGTCCCGGTCTCCGGTGATGACCAGCTTCGGTTGCTTCGCTTTCTTCAGCTTTGCCGTATCCAGCGCCTCGAACGACGGGGACACCAGCACAAACGCCCTGGGGAGCTTGTGCAACTCCGGATGAGCGCACACCACCCGCGTCCCGAAGGAATACCCGGCCAGGCCGATCCGCTTGTCGTCCACGCCGGGCCACGCCTTCAGCAGGTCTATTGCCGCCTGGGCTTCTTCGTGCTCCTTCTCCCCCTTGGTATGCTCACCGTCGCTGTTCCCCACCCCCCGGAAATTGAACCGCAGGCAGGCGATCCCCTCCCGCGCCAGTGCGAACGCCAGCGACATCACCACGTTATTGTCCATGCTCCCACCGAAAAGCGGGTGGGGATGGCAGATGACCACCCCGGGAATCTTTCCGCCTTCGTCGTCGGGGGTGGCCATGACCCCTTCAAAATTTAGGCCTTTCGCCTTGAAGGTCACCGCGCTTTGTCTCATCGTTCGCCCTCCGCAAATCCTTGCTCCCAGGCTCCCGCAATCTTAGAGAATCCGTGTAGTGTTTGGCAAGGAATACTGCTAGAATGACCAGCGGATTTTCGTACTTTTGGCAGCACAATCTGTCTGCTTTCCGCACCTTCCATCCCCACAACGAGGTAATGTTCATGAGCATCATCGACCTGCGCAGCGACACCATCACCAAGCCCACCGATGCCATGCGGCAGGCCATGGCCGGCGCAGAGGTCGGCGACGACGTCTACGGCGAAGACCCCTCCATCAACCGCCTCCAGGAACGCGCTGCCGAGATGCTCGGCAAGGAAGCCGGCCTCCTCATGGCCAGCGGCACCATGAGCAACCTCGTCGCCATCCTCTCCCACTGCCAGCGCGGCGATGAGGTCGTCATGGGAGACCAGGCCCACATTTTCTGGAACGAGTCCGCCGGCGCCTCCGCCCTTGCGGGAGCCCAAATACGTCTCGTCCCCAACGGGCCCCAGGGAGAAATCGACCCCGCCGACCTCCAGGCCGCCATCCGTCCCCGGGGCAACGTCCACATGCCCCCCACCACCCTCGTCTGCCTGGAAAACACCCACAACCGCTGCAGCGGCGGCGTCCTTACTCCCCAGGACACCAGGGCCGTTGCCGACGTGGCCCACGCCGCCGGAGCCAAGGTCCACCTGGATGGCGCCCGCGTCTTCAACGCCGCCGTCACCCTGGAAGTCCCCGCCGCCGAGCTTGTTAGGGACGTCGATGACGTCTCCTTCTGCCTTTCCAAGGCCCTCAGCTGCCCCGTTGGATCCGTCCTGTGCGGCGACCGGGACTTCATCGACGAAGCCCTCCGCTGGCGCAAGATGGTTGGCGGTGGAATGCGCCAGGCCGGAATCCTCGCTGCCGCCGGTCTCGTCGCCCTGGAAACCATGGTCGACCGTCTCGCCGACGACCATGCCAACGCCGGCCGCCTCGCCCACGGACTGGCCAACATCGACGGCCTTAGCGTCGACCCGGACACCATTCAGACCAACATCGTTATCTTCGACGTGGACCAGTCTGTGGGAATGGCCTCCGGCCTCATCAACGCGCTCAAGGAAGAGGATGTCCTTGTCAGCTCTCCTGGGCCCCACTCCATCCGAATGGTCACCCACCGCGAAGTGGACTCCGCCGACATCGAGGACGCCCTTGCCCGCACCGCCCACGCCGTCGGTGCTCTCAGGTCCTCACCTGGGAAGTAACACCAGCCCCGGCGGAGAATCGAAGCAACCCTGACAGTCCAGCCCCCTTGGGAGGACAGCAATGGCCGATATAACCCTGGACAAGTCCACCACCGCCCTGCTCATCGCCGACTTCTACGCCGACATGATGACCTCCCTCCCCCACGCTGTGGACCGGGGCGTTGTCGCCAGGACCCAGGCCGTCCAGCAGGCCGCCCGCGACGCCGGATTATTGGTCTGCTACTCTGCCACCGTGTTCCGCCCCGGCTACCCGGAAATCAGCGACCGGAACAAGACCTTCAGCCAGCGCAAGGCTTCCGGCGCCCCGGCAGTCAGCGACCCCATCCAGGTCATCCACGAGGGAGTCCGGCCCATCGAAGGAGAGATCGTTGTCGGCAAGCACCGGGTCAACGCCCTTTACGGCACCGACCTCGACATGAGCCTGCGGGCCAACAACATCGAGACAATCGTCCTTCTGGGCTACGCCACCAGCGGAGTCGTACTCTCCACCACCCGCTACGCCGCCGACTCCGACTACCGGCTTTTCATCGTTGAAGACTGCTGCTCCGATTCCGACCCCGAGGTCCACGACTTCCTCACACAGCGCATCTTCCCCCGCCAGGCCGACATCGTTCAGTCCGAGGACGTCATCAAGGCGTTGGCTGCCTAGCCCGAATCGTCTGGGGAAACCTCCCCTTCCTCTCCCCACCATCGCCGCAGCCGCTCTGCAATCTCCGGTTCCATCCCCTCTGTGGACGGAACAAAATACCAGCGTCCCTGCAATCCCGGAGGCAGAAACTCCTGCCGGACAAAGTGCCCGGGGTGGTCGTGGGAGTAACGGTAGTCCTTCCCGTAACCCATATCCCGGGTCAACCCGGTAACCGCGTTACGCAGGTGCAGCGGCACCGGCTCGTTGGGTCGGCCCCTTACATCCTCCAACGCCCGCTCCAGGCCCATGTAGGCTGCATTGCTCTTTGGAGCCGTTGCCAGGTAGACCGTCGCCTCCGCCAGCGGGATTCTTCCCTCCGGCATCCCGATGAAATGGACCGCCTGCTGCGCCGCCACCGCCACTCCCAGCGCTTGCGGGTCCGCCAGCCCAATATCCTCCGCCGCCAGGATAACCAGCCTCCGCGCGATGAACAGCGGGTCCTCCCCGGCCTCGATCATCCGCGCCAGCCAGTACAGCGCCCCATCCGGCGAAGATCCCCGCACCGACTTGATGAAGGCCGAAATGGTGTCGTAGTGGCTGTCTCCCGCCTTGTCGTACACCGGCGACCGCCGCTGCAGGGCGTCCGAAATCTCCTCCAGCCCGATTGATCGGACCCGTCCCGCTCCCGGCATGGACGCCACCGCCGCCGTTTCCAGCGCGTTCAAAGCCACCCGTGCGTCCCCGTTGGCAATATTGACCAGGTGCTCCAGGGCGTCTTCGGAAAGGGTGACGTTCAGCCCACCCAAGCCTCGCTCCGGTTCCGCCAGTGCCCGGCCAACGACCTGCGCCATCTGCTCTGGCTCCAGGCTGTACAGCGTCACCACCCTGCACCGCGACAGCAGGGGCGCGTTTACCTCAAAGGACGGGTTCTCCGTCGTCGCCCCGATGAACGTGAACGTCCCGTCCTCGACGTGGGGCAGGATCACATCCTGTTGCGCCTTGTTGAAGCGGTGGATTTCATCCACGAAAAGGATAGTCGGCTGCCGGTACAGCCCCTGTCTGTCCTTGGCTTCTCCCACGATCCGCCGCAGGTCGGCCACTCCGGCCGTAACCGCGCTGATTGGCTCAAAATGCGCCTCGGTGACCCCCGCCACCAGCCGCGCCAGCGTCGTCTTGCCGCTCCCCGGCGGTCCCCACAGGATGAACGACGGCACCCGGTCCGCTTCGATGGTCCTCCGCAGAGCCCGGTCCGGGCCCAGCACATGCTCCTGCCCGACGAACTCATCGAAGGAGCGCGGCCTCATCCGTTCCGGCAGCGGCGCCAGTGCCATCGCCCGCTGCTGCCGGTCATGCTCGAAAAGCGTCAAAACGATAGCCTCGCCCGAATAAGACCACGGATATAACCAATGAGATTTGCCGGGTTCGGGGTTGGAAACAATCTCGGAGAGCCCGCACGGCGGCTACCGGAAATTCGGAAGCACCTTGTCCGTGAACAGCTCCAGGGACTTGACGATCTCCTCGTGCGGCACCAACCCGCCGATGTTGTGCCAGAATATGATGCCCTGGCAGTCGAACATCTCCCGGATCGCCTGGATCTGCTCCGTAACCTCGCTGGGGTCCCCCCCGATAGCGTAATCCCTCAGAAACTCGTCTGTGGTAACCGTGGCCGCCCGCCCTGATCCCCGGGACCGTCCTGTCCTCAGCACCCCCAGGTAGTTGTCTATCGTCGGCCTCAGTACCTCCTCCGCCTTCTTCCGGCTCTCCGCCACGCACGCCGCCAGCGTTGGCAGGACCTTGACGCCCGCCGGATCGTGCCCGTTTTTGGCCAGTTGTTCCCGGTAGGAGGCTAACCCCCTCTGCACCCCCTCGTGGGTAATTATCAGCGGCGTAACCAGGATGTTGTGCCCCAGCGACCCGACCATCGGAAAAGTGTCCTCACTGTTGGATGCGATGTAGACCGGCGGGTGGGGCTTTTGCACCGGCTTGGGCACCACGGCCACGTCGTCGGCCTGGAAAAACTCCCCGTGATGGTGCAGCCGTTCTTCCGTCCAGCACTTGATGACCACATCCAGCGCCTCCAGGAACCTCGGCCTCCCTTCCTCTGTCGCGATCCCCATTCCCGAGTAGTGCTCCGGATTGGACCCTCGCCCGATGCCAAAGACCGCCCTTCCCCCGGACAGCACGTCCAACGTCGCCCACTCCTCCGCCAGGCGGACCGGTTGGTGCAGGGGAAGCAGGTTCACCGCCGTCGCCACCTTGACCCGCTCCGTGCATCGAGCGATGGCTGATGCCACCAGCAGCGGGGCCGGCAACACGGAAAACCGGGGATTGAAGTGATACTCTGCCAGCCAGACCGCATCCAGCCCCAGCCTGTCCGCCAACTGCCCCTGGGCGATAATGTCGTTATAGCGCGCGCCGACATCCTGGGTCGGCGCACAGGGCAACTGGTCGAACAGTCCGAATTCCATCACTTATCCTTTGCCCCTCAGACCTTTTACAGCGGGATGTTCCCGTGTTTCCGTGGCGGAAGACTGTCCCGTTTCCCCTGAAGAACATCCAGCGCCGACACGATCCTCCCCCTGGTCTGGGCCGGGTCGATCACGTCGTCCAGGTAACCCCGGCTCGCCGCCACGTAGGGATTCGTGAACCTCTCCTGGTAGTCCTTCGCCAGTTCCAGCCTGGTCTGTTCCGGGTTCTCCGACTGGGAAATCTGCTCCCGGTGGATGATGTTCACCGCGCCGTCCGGCCCCATCACCGCTATCTCCGCCGACGGCCAAGCCAGGTTGATGTCCGCGCTCAGATGCTTGCTGCTCATCACGATATACGCCCCGCCGTATGCCTTGCGGGTGATGACGCTTATCTTGGGCACCGTTGCTTCCGCGTAGGCGTATATCAGCTTCGCCCCGTGCCGGATAATCCCCCCGTACTCCTGGTCCACCCCCGGCATGAACCCCGGAACATCCACCAGCGTCACCAGCGGGATGCTGAAGCAGTCGCAGAAACGGACGAACCGCGCCGCCTTGGCCGATGCATTGATATCCAGCACCCCCGCCAGGTACGCCGGCTGGTTTCCCACGATCCCCGCCGGCCGTCCAGCGAACCGGGCGAACCCCACCACCACGTTTGGGGCGTAGTCCGGCTGCACCTCCATGAACTCTTCGTCATCCACCAGCCGGTACACGATCTCCCGCACATCGTAGGGACGGTTGGCCTCGTCGGGAACGATATACCGCAGCTCCGGGTCTTCCCGCCCCGCCGGATCACTCGTAGCGTAGACCGGCGGATCTCCCACGTTGTTCGAAGGCAGGAAGCTCAGCAGCCGCCTTACCTCGCTCAGGCACTCTTCTTCCGTCGGATACACAAAGTGGGCCACGCCGCTCCGGGAAGCGTGGGAGTCCGCTCCCCCCAGTTCCTCGTGGGTCACGTCCGCCCCGGTCACCGCCTTCACCACGTCCGGCCCGGTGATGTACATCTGCCCGATGCCCTTCACCATGAAGATGAAGTCCGTTATCGCCGGCGAATATACGGCTCCACCGGCCGACGGCCCCATGATCACCGAGATCTGCGGGATCACCCCCGAGTAACGGGTGTTCCGCAGGAAAATATCCCCGTACGCCGCCAGGCTGTCCGCACCCTCCTGGATCCGCGCCCCGCCCGAATCGTTCAACCCCACCACCGGCCACCCGGACTTGCCCGCCAGGTCCATGACCTTGCAGATTTTCTCCCCTACCACCTCGGAAAGTGACCCGCCGAAAACGGTGAAGTCCTGCGCGTAGGCGAACACTCTGCGTCCGTCCACCGACCCGTACCCGGTCACGACGGCGTCCCCCAGGAACGTCCGGTTGCCCAGCCCGAACTCCGTAGCCCGGTGCGTAACGAACGAGTCGATCTCCTGGAAGGTCCCCTCGTCCATCAGCTTTGCCAGCCGCTCCCTCGCCGTCAGCTTCCCACGCTGGTGCTGCTGGTCAACCCGCTGCTGTCCCCCGCCGAGGAGGGACTGCTCCCGCAGCGCGGCCAGGGCTTCGATTTTTTCGTCAATCTGCCGTTTTTCCATGGCCATAACCGCCTTCCCGGCGTCGTGCTCAGGGATTGGCCCATGCTAGCAGAGCGCGGAACCGCCGTGCAAGGAACTTCCGTCTCCGGTAAAATCTCCCCTGCCAACACCCGTTGACCCACCCATTACAGGCATTCGGTGCCCATGACACTACCGCCGCCCCCTTCCTTCTTTGAAGACCTCCCCGTCTCCGGTGGTGAACCCCTCGCTTGGGGTCGCCGCACCTACGTCATGGGGATCATCAACGTCACCCCGGACTCTTTCTCCGGTGACGGCCTCGGATCGGACGTCCCCGCCATCGTCGATCAGGCCCTCCGCTTTCAGGAGGAAGGCGCTGACTTCCTCGACGTTGGCGCCGAGTCCACCCGCCCCGGGCACCGGCCCATCGAAGCCTGCGAAGAGCTTCGCCGTCTCATCCCTGCCCTGGAAGCCATCGCCTCAACGGTAGCCCTCCCCATAAGCGTGGACACTTACAAGGCCCCGGTTGCCCGCCAAGCCTTGAATGCCGGGGCCACCATAATCAACGACATCTGGGGACTCAAGGCCGACCCACCCCTCGCGGCGTTGGCCGCGGATGCCGGCGCCGGCATCATCCTCATGCACAATCAGCACAACCGGGAATACCAAAGTGTCCTCGAAGATGTCACCGCCAGCCTGGCATCCAGCGCCGCCGCCGCCCAGGCTGCCGGTGTCCCCGCCGCCAACATCATCCTCGACCCCGGCATCGGCTTCGGCAAGACCCCGGACCACAACCTCGAAGTGCTCCGTGGCCTCGCCGGAATCCGTGCCCTCGGCTTTCCCGTCCTCGTCGGGACCTCCCGCAAGTCCACCATCGGACTCGTCCTGGACCTCCCCGTTGAAGACCGGCTGGAAGGCACCGCCGCCACCGTCGCCCTTTCCATCGCCTACGGCGCCGACATCGTCCGTGTCCACGACGTCCGCGAAATGACCCGCGTCTGCCGCATGACCGACGCCATCGTCCGCGGCTGGAGGCCGGCAGGTTGGAACCCGTAATTGCCTACCTCGGCCTCGGCTCCAACCTCGGCCGGCGGGAAACCAACCTGTCCCGCGCCGTATCCCTCCTCGGCCGGTCCGGGACCCTGACGGGCCTTCAAAGCTCTTCCCTGTACGAGACCGATCCCTGGGGATACCTCGACCAGCCGCGCTTCCTCAACTGCGTATTACAGGCCAATACCAGCCTTGATCCCTTCTCCCTCCTCGCCGCCACCCAGGGCGTCGAACTTGCGGTCGGCAGGCAAACCACTTTCTACTGGGGCCCCCGCCTCATCGACGTGGACATCCTCCTCTACGGACAGCAGGTAATCTCCTGCTCCGAACCCGACCTCCAGATCCCCCACGCCCGCCTTGCAGAACGCGCTTTCGTCCTCGTGCCTCTCGCCGAACTCGCCGGTGACGCCATACACCCCTCAACCGGAAGAACAATAGCTGAACTGCTCCAGCAGGTTGACGGCCGGGACGGCGTCAAGCTCTGGGGCCCACCCCTGCGCCTTGGTTAGGAGCCGTCGGCCCTCCCCATAGCGGTCCCGCATCGCGCTTGGCCCTCAGTCTTGACAACAATATCATCCTGACCCATATTTATTGGTTGGGAAAGAAGGGTGCCCCCGTGGGCCCCGCCAGTGCCCCGCACCTGCCCGTTCCCCCCAATTCAATCAAACCACCGCGACATCGCGAGACCTCATGGAGGAATCAAGTAATGCCGGAAAAACAACTAGCGTTCAGCAACGAAGCACGGGCCAGCCTCATGCGGGGAGTCAATGAGCTGGGCAGAGTCGTGGGCCTCACCCTCGGCCCCAGCGGCCGCAACGTTCTCCTGGCCCGCGTCTGGGCCCTTCCCGTCGTTTGCAGCGACGGCGTCACCGTAGCCAAGGAAGTCGTGCTCCCCGACCCCTACGAGAACATGGGTGCCCAACTGGTCAAGGAAGCCGCTGCCAAGACCAACGACGTCGTCGGCGACGGCACCACCACCTCCGTCGTACTGGCCCGCTCCATCGTCAGGGAAGGCTTTAGGGATGTTGCCGCCGGCGCCTCCGCCATGAGCCTCAAGCGCGGCATCGACCGGGCCGTCAGCGCCGTCGTCGACCACATCGCCGAAATGTCCGTCCCCGTGGAAAACCGGGACCAGGTCGCGCGTGTCGCCGCCTTGTCCGCCCATGAGGAGAGCATCGCCGAACTCATCGCCGAGGCAATGGACCGGGTCGGCCGCGAGGGAGTCATCACCGTCGAGGAGTCCAAGAGCCTCGAAGACGACCTTGATGTCGTCGAAGGAATGCGCCTTGACCGCGGCTATCTCTCCCCCCACTTCGTCACCGACGCCCAGCGCATGGAAGTCGTCCTCGACCAGCCCCTCTTCCTCATCACCGACCAGAAAGTCAGCTCCGCCCAGGACATCGTGCCTACCCTTGAACTTATCGCCGAAGCCGGCCGCCGTCCTCTCGTGGTAATCGCTGAAGATGTTGACGGTGAGGCCCTCGCGACCATGGTCGTCAACAAGATACGCGGCACCGTTACTGGGGTCGCCATCAAGGCCCCGGGATTCGGCGACCGCCGCAAGGCCCTGCTGGAAGACCTGGCCATCATGACCGGTGGTACCGTCATCAGCAACGACACTGGCCTGAGCCTTGACAACGTGGAGCTCTCCCACCTCGGCTCCGCCCGCCGCCTCGTCGCCCTCAAGGACGAGTCCACCATTATCGAAGGGGCCGGGGAAGAATCCGAAATCTACGGCCGTATCGAGCAGCTCCGCGTCCAGATTGACACCACCACCTCCGACTACGACCGGGAAAAGCTCCAGGAGCGTCTGGCATCCCTCGCCGGCGGCGTCGCCGTGATCAAGGTCGGAGCCGCCACCGAGCCCGAACTGAACGAACGCAAGTCCCGCGCCGAAGACGCCCTGGCCGCCACCCGGGCCGCCGTCGAAGAGGGCATCGTCCCCGGCGGTGGCGTAACCCTGGTTCGCGCCGAATCCGTCGTGGATGGCGTCGTCTCCAGCCTCTCCGGGGATGAAGCCATCGGGGCCCGCATCATTCGCGACTCCCTCGCTGCCCCCATGCTCCTCATTTCCGAGAACGCTGGCTTCCACGGCCAGGTCGTCCTCGAACATGTCCGTGAAAGCGACGGAGCCTGGGGATTCGACGCCGAGCAGGGCGATTACACCGACCTCATCCAGCGCGGGATCATCGACCCCGCCAAGGTGACCCGTTCGGCCCTTCAGAACGCCGGCAGCGTCGCCGGAATGATGCTGACAACCGAGGCAGTTGTCACGGAAATCCCCAAGTACACACCCCTGCCCGCCGACATCCAGGACTTCATGCACGACTAGCCCTGCCCCGCCCTGGCCGGTCGCTCAAGAAGGTCTCCAGGAGGGTCAATGAGGCCCGTACCCGCGCAGTCAACACGGGTACGGGCCTTAATCGTTACCCTGTTCCCGCCATAAGCTTTATCCGCAGGAAGGCCAGTTGTTAAGCCGACAGTCCATCGCCCGGTTGCTCCAGGACTCCAATCCGCTCCTTCGCCGCTTCTCCTCAATGGAGGAGCAGCTCCAACCCAATGGTTTCGACCTCACCGTCGGGGAAATCTACCGTCTGGCCACGCCCGGCCGAATGGGACAGGATGCCGACGACCGTGCGGTATCCGAATTGGATCTCCTGGAATTTTCCACGGACGGGTGGCTTGATCTTCTCCCCGGCCCCTACCTCGTAACTTTCTCCGAGGAAGTCAACCTGCCGCTGTCGTTGATGGCCCTCTGCTTCCCCCGCTCCAGCCTCATCCGCAGCGGCGTCAGCATCGGGACCGGCGTTGGGGACGCCGGTTACCGGGGACGGTTCCAGGCCCTGCTCGTCGTGCACCATCCAGCGGGATACCGCCTGCAACGGGGAGCGCGAGTTGCCCAGTTGGTCTTCTTCCCTCTTGATACCCCCGCTGATCAGGGGTACGCCGGAACCTACCTCAACGAAAACCTCCCTACGGAAAGCTGAGGCTCCCGGTCATGGCTTCCTCCACCGGCCAACCCGCCCCGCTCGAAACCATCGTTAAGGAACACGCCCTGGAGTGCGGGTTCGACTTGGTCCAGATAACTTCCGCCGGCGACTTTGACACCGACCGCGACTCAGCCATCCAACGAATCAGCAACGGTGAGATGGACGGCCTCCCCTGGTTCACTCCCGACCGGGTCCGCCGGGGAGCCTCCCCCGAAACCCTCCTGCCCGGCGCCCGTTCCATCATCTGCCTGGGAGTCAACTACTACCGCCGCGATCCGGTTGATGACGAGGCTGAGTCCAACGCCTCTGGCAACACCAGAGGAAAAGTGGCCCGCTACGCCCGTAGCCGGGACTACCACCGCGTCATCAAGAAACAGATGCGGGACTTCGTGACCGCCCTCAGTCAGAAGCTGGAACGCTCCGTAGCAGCCCGCTGGTATGTGGACGATGGGCCGATGCTGGATCGCGCCGCCGCCCGCCGGTCTGGCCTCGGCTGGTTCGGCAAGAACACCAACATCCTCACCCCGGGGTTGGGGTCATGGGTCTTTCTCAGCCAGGTCATCACCGACTTGAAGCTCGAGCCGGACCGTCCGTTGTCCAAGTCTTGCGGAAGCTGCGTTCGCTGTATCGACGCCTGCCCCACCGGAGCCATCACCGCCCCCTACGTCATCGACAACGCCCGCTGCATCTCCTACCTCACCATCGAGAACCGCGGCCCGGTCCCTTTGGAGCTTCGCCCGTTGCTGGGAGACTGGGTGTTCGGATGCGACATTTGCCAGGAAGTCTGCCCGGTAAACCGCAAGGCTCAACCCGCCCGCAACCATGACGAACGGGGCAGGCAGCTCTCCGCGCTGGACCTGGCCGAACTGCTGGCTTTGACCCCCGAACAATTCCTGGAGCGGTTCCGCGGAACACCCATCATGCGGGCCAAGCTGGCTGGAATGAAACGCAACGCCTGCGTTGCCCTGGGAAACCTGCGCGACTATCGGGCCGTACCCGCCCTGGCCCGTGCGTTATTGGAGGAAGAATCCCTGGTCCGCGCCCATGCCGCGTGGGCCTTGGGACGCCTCGGCGGGGCCCAGGCAACAACTGCCCTCCGCGAGGCTGCGGTAGAGGAGGAGGACCTGCAGGTTTTGGGGGAGATAGAAGCGGCGCTGGCCGGGCTTGTAGGACCTGACCACCCTCCGGACAAGTCCCTTCCCCCTTGATGGGGAAAGAGCCTGCCCCCGAGAAGGCGGGGGTCAGGATGGGGGTGATGGCATACCCTGATAACTTGGACTCGGGCGATTCAAGGGTGAATTAAGATCGTCGCTACTGCACTGACGACTTGTTCAACGGTCCCTGGCCCCTGCGCTACTGGGCCGGCTGACTGCTTTCCCTGACGCCTCCATCGGTTGCGGCCGGGGCGGCATTGCCCCTTGGACCCCCTCTGGGCGCCCCGCCTCTTCCCCGGCGTGAGCGGGTCTTGGCCTTTTCCGGGGGTGGCTCTGCATCGGGAACGAAGTCAGGCCCGAACTTTAGCTTCTTCATCTCACTCTCAATCAGGAAGAAGTCGTTCTTGGGAAGCAGGTGCAGGTTGCCCTGGAAAGCCATATACCAGTTTTCCGGCGGCCACCGTCGGATGTAGTCCAGCCGGTGCGCCAGCAGCCCTGCCTGGATGTACTGTTCCTCGTCCAGGACAACTTCGGGCTTGATGTTGATCCGGTACAGCCAGTCGGCGCTGCCCTCTTTCGTCCAGATTTCGGTGGTCTCCTCCCGGTAAGTCGAGGTCAGCGTGGCGGTCGCGGCGAACCGCCGGATGCCCGATACGTAGTAAAGCATCCGGTCTCCTGCTTCCACTCTCTGGACCTTTCGCCTGTGCTCGGACTTTAGTCCCTGGACCGTGAATTTCAGGTTTCGGGTAATCTGGTAATTCTCTTCGTTGCTGATTACCATCCAGAAGTTTCGGGGCATGGGTTACCTCGGTGGACAGCGGGGGCGGGCCGGTGCCGGCCTCAACCGCAGCCCGGCCCCCCAATTTAAGGCTATTCTACCAACCTCCGTTCCTGAATTAAACTGCCCGCCCTTCTTCCAAGCCGGTTTCCAGCCGGTTCCGCCACCGCTTTTTCCTGCCAATTGCCCAGGGCAGTCGCATTGGAAAGATACCACCATGCAGGTGCCGCAGCTTGACCCCCACATATACGCCTATTAACTATTGCCTTGGATAAATGCTTCCCTATCCATCCCTCACATTATCCAATGGGCGGCTATATCGCGAAGGTCGATGGGGCTTCGGGAACCCAGATGTCATTGCCCTGACAATTGCCCCCTTTCCCATTCCGTCCTCTGTGACGTATCATTGTTCATAAGGATAGTCAGTAATCAGGGTAGTCAGTAACCCGGTCCGCGCCGCGGGGAAACCCTCGGAAATGCGACACAATGCGACACAATGCACCACATTTTTCCCCCTGGCCCATCCTTATCCCCAGGCTCCTGCCCTTCCACCCCGGACGGATAGCCCCGCCGTTGTCCATCCCGCCCCTTTGTTGTAACATCCCAGGAGCCAAATCCTGAGCACAACTAGCGGGCAGAGCCGCCGAGCGCTCTTAGACAAGTTACTCACTCCGGGCGCGGGGGCGGCGACCCTCAGGCAGAGCCGCCGAGCGCTCTTGGACAAGTTACCTACCCCGGGCGCGGGGGCGGCGACCCTTAAAAGGATAACTCAATGACTTCCAGCAGCAACCGGGAACGGGATATCGCCATCGTCGGGGTGGCCGAGTCCGACGAGATGGGCACCGTGCCCAACAAGTCCTCCCTCCAGCACCATGCCGAAGCCGCATGGAACGCCCTGGACGACGCCGGACTCGCCAAGAGCGACATCAACGGGCTTCTCACCGCCGGTTTCTCCACCCTGGCCACCGCCGAATACCTCGGCATCCAACCCGGCTTCACCGACAACACCTCCGTCGGCGGCTCTTCTTTCGTCATCCACATCGCCCACGCCGCCGCCGCCATCCGCGCCGGCTACTGCGATACCGTGCTCATCACCCACGGGCAGGCCGGCCGGTCCACCCGCGCCCGAATCCCTGCCGACCCCAACCTTCCCGTCGCCCAGTACGAGGCCCCCTACGGCTTGGTTGGGCAGCCCATCAACTACTCTATGGCCTGCACCCGCTACATGCACGAGTACGGCGAGGACCACACCCGCCAGGGCATGGCCGAAATAGCCGTCTCGACCCGCAAGTGGGCCAACCTCAACCCCAAGGCGGTAATGCACGACACCCCAATGTCCTTCGATGACTACCACGACTCCCGCTGGGTGTCCTGGCCCTTCCACCTCGTTGACTGCTGCCTCGTCACCGACTCCGGTGCTGCCATCATCGTCACCACAGCGGAGAAAGCCGCGTCCTGCCGCAAGCAGCCGGTGTGGGTATTGGGTGCCGCCGAAGCCCACGACCACAACCTCATCAGCACCATGCCCAATTACACGTCGTTGATCGCCCGCGAGTCCGGCCCCAAAGCCCTGGCCCGCGCCGGGATCACCCACGGCGACATCGACCTCACCATGATCTACGACTCCTTCACCTACACCGTCATGCTCACCCTGGAAGGGCTCGGTTTCTGCGGCCCCGGCGAAGCTCCGGACTTCGTGGCCGGGCAGCGCACCGCCCCGGGCGGAGACTTCCCCCTCAACACCAGCGGCGGCGGACTGTCCTACACCCACCCCGGAATGTACGGCAGCTTTCTCCTCGTCGAAGCCGCCCGCCAGCTTCGGGGCGAAGCCGGCGACCGGCAGGTCACCCGAAAAAGCGGAGGCAATCCCCAGGTGTCCATCGTCAACGGCACTGGCGGCTCCCTTTCCTCCACCGGCACGGTGGTCCTGGCCACTGGTTA
Organism: uncultured Dehalococcoidia bacterium; assembly: GCA_951812535.1. Lineage (GTDB taxonomy): Bacteria > Chloroflexota > Dehalococcoidia > Lucifugimonadales > UBA3495 > CATOSK01. The sequence continues at coordinate 45,443 of CATOSK010000009.1, forward strand.
ACATCCTGGCAATCATCCAATCCTTTACTGCCACCCGCAAGATCTCCCTATGGATATAGCCATCATCGGTCTGCCCCAGAGCGGCAAGACCTCCGTGTTCAACGCCTTGACCGGGGGCGCCGCCGAATCCTCCAGCGCGGGCGGCGGTTCCGAAGTCCACATCGGAGTAGTCAAGGTCCCCGACCCCCGCCTCGATGTCCTCGCCGGAATGTACAACCCCCGCAAGGTCGTCCCGGCGGAAATAAAATACTGGGACATACCTGGAGCCTCTGCCGAAGGTCAGGGGAGCGGTATCACCGGCCGCCATCGCAACGTCTTGCAGGCTGCCGACGCCTTCCTGCTGGTGGTTCGGGCCTTCGACCACCCCGCCGTTCCCCACCCTTCCGGCACAGTCGATCCCGGCCGTGATCTCGCTTCCACGCTGGAAGAACTCTCCTTTGCCGACATCGAGGTCCTGGACCGGTCCGCTCAAAGGTTGCAGGACGGCTTCAACAAGGCCAAGCCGGATGAGCGCCCCCGGGTTACCCGCCATCTTGAAGCGGTCAACAAGGTCAAGGCGGGATTGGAGTCAGGTGTTCCGTTGCGCCGCCAGGAACTCACCGAGTCCGAGAACACGTTCATCGTTGCTTATCAGCTTCTCACCGGAAAACCCGTCGTCGTCACCTTCAACATCGGCGAGTCCGGCGATGACGTGTTTTTGTCTGAACTGCATTTGCCGTCCGAGGCCAGTCATGGCCTCGGAGAAGTCTCCCTGTCCGCCAAGCTCGAGGCGGAACTTGCCTTGATGCCCGACGAAGAGGCCGAGGAGTTCCGGCAGGACCTGGGCCTGGGGGAATCTGCCCTCGCCCAGGTAATCCGGGTCAGTTACGCCACCGTGGGCTTGGTGTCCTTCCTCACTGTCGGGGAAGACGAGGTCAGAGCGTGGAGTGTGCGAAACGGAATGGCCGCTCAGGAAGCGGCCGGGACCATCCACACCGACTTCACCCGCGGGTTCATCCGTGCCGAAGTCATCCCATACAGCGACCTAGCCCGCTGCGGCAGCATGGCCCAGGGGCGCAGGGAAGGCGTGCTTCGCTCCGAGGGCAAGACCTACCCCGTCCGCGACGGTGACGTCATCCACTTCCTCATCAACGTCTGACCCCCAAAACGGTAACCCAGCCTCCATGTCCGCAAACCACCCGGAAGTAACCATACGTTCTTTCCGGCCCGCCGACGCTGCAGCTGCCCGCCGGATTTTCGCCCGCGGCCAACTGGACTTCGCCGAAGGAACCCCCTTGGAAAGCGAGGCCCGGCAGTATATAAGCCGGTCCCTCGCCGCCGACCTCTCTGACATCCCGGCCAACTACATGAAACCGCCGGGAAGCCACTTTTGGGTCGCGGAACGCCGCGGGGAGCTAGTTGGCACCGTCGGCGTCCAAAGGGTCAACGCCGAAGAAGCGGAGCTGCGAAGAATGAGCGTCGCCAGCGATTCTCGCCGCCAGGGGATAGGCCGTCGGTTACTCCAAACAGTCGAGGATTTCTGCCGTGGGAATGGTTACTCCCGGGTGGCCCTCTCGACCGTCATCCACCTTGAGTCGGCGGTCCGCATGTACCTCGCTTGCGGATACCGGCCGGTCCGCCAGGAGCCCTACGGGTCCATGACCGAGCAGTTCTTCGTCAAGCAGCTCTGAGGGGGAAACGCTACGGTAGAGGGGGAATCGCTACGGGATCGGCTTGGCGAAACTCAACCCATGCCCGTCCGGATCGGAGATGTGAAAATACCGCTCCCGCCACGGCGCATCCTCAGGAACACCGTCGGGTTGCAGCCCGGCATCCACCAACTTTTGATACATGGCGTCCACATCGTCCACGTAAAGAATCAGCCTCCCCCACCAATTAACCCCGTGCTCCTCTTCCAAGATCAGGTTGACATATCCGCCGCCCACTCGAAAGCTGGTAAAGGCCGCATCTCCGCCCCCATACAGCATCTCCAGACCCACCTTCCCGGCGTAAAACTCCACCGCCGCCGCCATATCCCTCACGGCCAAGGTAACCGCGCTAATGCTCTGAACGGTCATAAGCGGCTCCTTTGATGACGGAGCGGCGGTACCAAGGATGCCAACGCAGGAAGGATCACGGCGTTGACGCGCTCGTCAGACATAGCCTTCACGACGCATTTGCTGTACTACCATGCCGGTAACTCCAGCGTATTCGGCAGGTTCCCGCATAAGCATGTCCACCAGCGGCTGACGGTCTGGAACGGGAAGGGCCAACAAGTCCGCTACAAATCCCCTCGCCCAGTCAAGACGATAAAACCTGACGTCCAAGCCGTTCAAACTCAGGTCGTCAATAGTAAGCAAAGCTCTGCGACGGTCACTACCGGCAAGGCCGTCCTTGGGAATTAGTTCTCCAGTCAACATGTCATAGTCAAAATACCGCTCCGGTCGTTCCATCACCTCAGGAGCGCAGGGGTTAACGTAACCAACATCCGGCCACGAATCCTTCTTGTTTCCATCATTGCATCTTTGGCAACTGAATATCCAGTTCGACCATTCGTAAGCCAACTCCGGGAAACGGTTGAGCGGCCGGAAATGGTCCACTGTGGGTCGCTGTTCGCCCACCTCAGCACTGGCGTAGCATCGCCGCTCACAATACCAGCAGATCTCTCCAGTCCTGCTTCCCAATAATGAGCGGAATTCTCGCCAGTACGAATCGTTCGGCCTCCCGCCTGTCCCGGTCTGGAAGTGGTTAATCCAACCCTGCGTAAACTGCCGCGCGTATCCCGCTACCCCGGATGGCTCCGGCCCCCGGTCAACCCAGCGCAATCCGGCTACACTCCATCTTGGGTCAAGTCAGACTCCCGGGAAAACAGGAATCGTTGCATCAGGTCTGCGTACCGTTCCCGCTGGGCTTCCAGTGGACCAGACTTGGCCAAAAAGTGCTCGTTAACCTGCCGCCGCAAGATTTCCAGTTCGGATTCTTCATCCGGGCTGAGGGCTTCCTTACCCCGAAGCTCGCGCAGTCGGTTGGCCCGGTCCACCGTAAGCTGGTCCGTCGGCTCATCCACCCCCATCATCGTCCGCAGAATCTCGTCCATCGTCCACCCGATGATGTCTTGCGGATTTGTCTCAGCGGTGACAACCCCATCCTCACCCCGCTTCAGCAGATGCACCTGCCCCGCCTTCAACCCGGCCACCACAAAGGGAGAATGGGTCGTTGCAAGAATCTGCAACCCCGGAAAATGCTCCAGCAAAGCCGGAATCACCCGCCGCTGCCAAGTCGGATGCAAATGGTTCTCAATCTCGTCGATCAGCAGGATAGCGGGTTTCTTTTCCCAGCCGGGCTGCCACTTGTAGTGATAAGCAATCTTCAAGGCCAGAGCATATATCCACAACAGCGTTCCCTGGGTGCCGGAACTTAGCAAACCCGCATAGAGCGGTGGCCCTAACACCTTGTCGTTGGTAACGATGCCCATCCCGTTATGCACGCTCGTTTCGGTGCGGTCACCGCTACGACTGTAAAACTCAGTCAGAGGATGAGGAGAGTTACCAGTAATAACTTCAGGGCAAATCATTTTGGCGCACGAGAATCCGATCTGCACAGCTTGCATCAGTTGGCTAGCGGAACTATTGTCGTTGACTATTTCACCTTTGGCCAACTCAATTGTCGAATCAACCAAGTGTCCGTAAAATATGCCGCGAGCCGTGTAGAACAACAAGTCATCCCAAGGGCTGTGCTCTATATGAGGAAGCGGCGTTACTTTGGACAAATCGCCCATTAGAGTTTGAGGAAGACCTACCCGGGTAGCGGGAATATAAAGCAATGGAACTTCTTGCCATTCAGGTTTGTTGAATGAACCCGGCCAGTCTGTCGTAGGTATCAACCAAGAGTGGGGTATCTGTGTTTCGTCGTCATCAAGAACCCCGACCGGGAACTCAGAAAAGGGAGCAGGCACGTAATCTATCTCAGAGACACCATTCAGTGAGTGAATATGTTCGATCAAACGAAGGACCGTACTCTTGCCGGTCGAGTTAGGTCCGATGAAAAGGTTGACTTGCCCATCGAACTGAATCGAAACCCGTTCAGTAATCGGGGGGATTTGAGACACGGTCATCACTGAAAGATGCATGGATAACCCCACTTAACAGATCAACCAACGAACAAACAATCGCGCAGGTCAATACCCCTCAAACAGCCTCCCCCACTTCGTATCCAACGCCGCGTTGATCCGCCGCCGCCCGTGGGTGTTGAGCCAGTAGCCATTGTGGTAGAGGTTGGAGGCTAGGAAGGACCACCCCGCCAGCGGGCTCCGCAGCAGCGCCTTCTCCAGGAACTTCAGCGGCCCCCAGTAAATCAGCTTCTGCCCCCGGCTGGCGAAGGTATTCTCCACTCCGCTGAACCCCCAGTTGACGCCGCTGATGTCCTCCCCCACCACCTCAATTTTGGAGAGGTCGCCGCAGCCCAGCCCGCGCTCGTGGGCCAACCGGATAAACTTGATGCTCATCGGATCGAAACCCATCATGTGCGCCGCCACCGCGTCGACTGCCACCTGGTCTGCACCGGCCAGGATACGATCCTTGATATGCCATCGCATCGCCCGCGGCCCCGGCCCGTCCCCGGCAAAAGTCCCGTCCATCACCGCGAAGAGTCCGGGATGAATCTCCTGCTGGATCGCCAGCAAGTCCACCAGCGTTTCGTGGATGACCGAGTGGGTCCAGTGCCGCTTGCGGTGCAGCAGCCCTCCGAAAGCGTTCTTCATTGCTCCGGTCATCGTGGTGAAGACGTGGGTCTTCATCGTCGGAAGCTGAATGATGTCCTTTCCCGGAAAAATCTCGGGAATCTGGATGCCCTCCGGAAAAATGTCGTCCAGCACCAGCATTTCAGCTTTCGGCTTGTAGTCGACCCAGACGTTGGGCGGTGAATCGAGATGCACGGTGGGCAAGTCGTACCGGTCCTGGACAACCTTGTGCTTGTTGTTCACCTCTCCTTCGAACGAATCGACCACCACTGTACCGTTGTGGGCGGCAATCAGCTCTTGGTGCCCCCGGTTCTGCAAGGCGCGGACAACCCCTTCAAGCTGCCAGGGAGTAGTGGAGCAGCCGGGATACCAGTGCTGCCATGAAATGTTGATCTTGAGCAGCGTCGAGCGGTCCGGGCTCAAGTGTTGGCCCACCCCGGCCAATGCCATCGCCCGTCCCACGTCATCGAGAACCGTGTCAGGTTCCGTAGCCACCACCGCTACCACGGGAGATGGAGCAATCCGCGCCTTGTCCGCTGCCAGGGGAGCGTGGTCTGGCCCGGTTGCCGATAGTGAATTCTGGGACTCAGTACCGCTGGTCATCAGCGCCTCTCAGTGAATTCTGCAGGCTCGGCATTCACGGGTTTAACAAAAGGACTAGCGCCGCCGCTACCAACCACCCAAGCACCGCAGCAATCAATTGGGGGTCCCGTGTTGCCAGTTGCTCCGGATATTCCGCCTCTGCGCTGTGATTCAACAGGTACAGGTACCGGAACAGGCCAAAGGCGAAAATCGGGACGGTCAACAACATCGTGTGATTGGCCGGCAGATTCTCCGCTTCGATCGCATAGAGAGTATAACTGACCAGTGACGTGGTTGCGGCAATAGTGAGTAGCTGTCCGATGAACGGCCCGGCGTAACCGGCCAGCACCGGGCGTTGGGCCGCATCCCGGCCGTCCGCCAGCCGCAGTTCTGCATACCGCCTTCCCAGGACCACGAAGAGTGCCGCCGCTGCCGTTACGACGTACAGCCACGGCGACGGCGCTACCCCCACCGCCAATGCCCCCGCTCCCGCCCGCAGCACATACCCTCCGGCCACGATCATCACGTCCACCAGGAGAATGCGCTTGCCTCCGGCAGAATAGGCCAGATTGCTGACCAGGTAAATCGCGCCAACCGCCCCTAGATTGACCGACAGCCACAACGCCAGGAGAAACCCTCCCGGACCCAGTACCAGGGCGAGGAAAACCGCTGTAGAGGCCGGCACTCGACCGGAAGCAATCGGCCGCGCCCTTTTCGTAGGATGCACCGCGTCACTTGTGCGGTCCCACAGGTCGTTCACCAGGTAAACGGCACTGGACATCAGGCAAAACGCGGCGAACAGCAGCCCCAGCCTCAACACCAACCCTGGAATCGGCTCCGGGTCTTCCAGGGACCAAGCCTGGTCCACTGCAAACAGCAAAGGGACAAAGACCAGCCCATTCTTGACCCACTGCTTCGGCCGCAAAGCTTCCAGGCCCGCCTTCAAGAGGTTCATTTACACGGGCCTACCGATCCGTTGCAAAAAGCCTTGTCACAATTCTATCCCGACAGCTTCCCATGTTTCCGAAGGTGCAGAAATACGAGGGCGGCTGCCCCTGTCGCCACCGCGAACCAGAGAGTTGCCCCGCGGATCAACAGGGTGGCGGCAACGGCAGCATCACGCTCCGCACCGGCTTGCTCAGTCAATACCGTCAATGTACCCTCCGTCCCGCCAATTCCTCCCGGCAACGTGGTCAACGCCCCTACGATGGTGGAAGCGGCGTAAACTGCGGTGCTCCACCACGGGCCGGGCTCGAATCCCAGCCCCAGCAGGACCACCCAGAACCCCACCCCTTCGGCCGCCCAAGCCAACCCGGCCAGCATCAGCGCCACCGCCAGGGGTCTCGCCCTCGTAAGGCGCTGCAGCTCCTCCCGGGACTCCATTAACTCCCGCCGCCACTTCCGAAGCCCGGGCAGCGCCATGAGGAGGTTGCTGTGTCGGGAAAGCAGGAATGCCAACCCGAGGCATCCGGCAGCAAGTACCGTCACCAGCAACCATCGGAACACGCCCGGCACCAGCCAGAAACCGGACAACGCAAGGAAGGCAACCGCGGCCAGATCGGTAACCCGTTCCATGAAGATCGCAGGCATGGAAGCCGTGGCGGGAACCCCGGCTCTCGTCTGCAAGTAGTAACTCTTGGCGAACTCTCCTACCTTCGCCGGTGTTGCCGACATCGCCAGCCCGCCTAGGAACACAGTGACGCTTAACCCTGAGCTCACTCGTTGGCCCAGGTAGGTCAGGTAATAGTTCCAACGTAGGAAACGAAGGGCAAAATTAAGACCGGTCAGCGCCAGCGCGGCCATGAAGTAATGAGCGGGAAACGCCGCCAACCGGTGGGTTACGCCACGGAAATCGCCGTACGCCGCTAACCCGACCAAGAGGGCCGCTGCTATCAGCCCAACCAACAGGAATTGGCGGACCGTCAAACCGGATGCCGTGGCTTCTCTTCGTCATAAGGGTTATCGGAGGACTCCATCCGGTTAATCTGGGCCGCCAGATACCCCGCTCCGAAACCGTTGTCTATGTTGACGACGGCCACCCCTGGCGCGCAACTGTTCAACATGCCCAACAACGCCGCCATGCCTTCAAAACTGGCCCCGTAGCCCACGCTGGTCGGAACGGCGACGACCGGGGCCGAGACCATCCCCGCCACCACGCTGGTAATCGCCGCCTCCATCCCGGCAACCACCACGACCACCCTCGCCGCCAGCAGGGTCGGCCGGACGTCCAGCAGCCGGTGCAGTCCGGCAACACCCACATCGTTGACGCGCAGAGGAGGACTTCCCATCAACTCAGCGGTCAGCGCCGCTTCTTCCGCCACCGGCAGGTCCGCCGTCCCGGCCGTCAACACCACAACCCCACTCCTCGAGGGAATTGAATCGTCGGCCGGCACGACGATAGCCGCGGCCAACTCGTTGAAATTCGCCGACGGAGTGGCTTCCCGGACCACCTCGAATGCTGCCCGGTCGGTCCTCGTCACCAGGACAGGATGACCACGCCCCCCCAGTGACCTGACTATTCCCGCTACTTGCGTCGGCGATTTACCCTTGCCCAGTACTACTTCCGGAAACCCGGTCCGCAGAGGGCGGTGGTGGTCTACTTTCGCGAAATCCAGGTCCTCGTAAGGGTAGTCCCTCAAGAACTCCAGTACATCTTCGACGGACCGGGTTCCCGCTCGCAGGTCATCCAACTGTCGCCTGAGATTGTAAGCGTCCATAGCTCGGGAGCACCCGGAGAACTAAGGTTGGGCAGTGGCGAAATGTTAGACAGAGGCCTAAACAGTGTCAAGGAGCCTTTGGCCGAACGCGTCGGATTCCGCGATTAAACCCTTGTTTCCAGGTCGGTTTCGGCTGTCCATTTGCTTTGACACCAACACCGGAACAATGTAGCATAATGCGACATTTCGCCCCGGCCAATTGGCATCCCGGGACCGCCATTGCCGGATGAGTTCAGGGGTATTGGCGTGTCAGAAGAAGATTCCAACCCCAGGGATGGGAACCGGGAGGGCTCGCATCTGGCGGGCCCAACGTCCGACCCGGCATTCCGGCAAGCCCTGGACGAATTGGTTGACTTGGCCAGAGGCGGACAGCGCCGCGATTCTGACCTGTACAACCCCTCCCAGCAATGGCTCGTTTCCCAGATGCCCGTCCTTCAAGACATCCCGGAGGATCGGAGGAGCGAAATTTTCCAGGAAGTCCAGTCCCTCCGGCAAGAAGCCGATCGGCTGAACGCTGCCGGCAGGGCCGCCTCTAGGGTCTGGCCCGAAACCGTCGTCCGCTTGGATAATGGTGGGTTGGACTTCTTCAGCCAGCTGGGAGTCGTCCGGCGTCCCGACCTCACCAAGTACTACATTGACGGCTTTGAACGCAATCGCGACGCCGAGGCATTCACCGAGGAGGACCAGGCCCGCTTTACCCCGGTTTTCCAAGCAATCGCCCGTCGTATGCAGGATTGTTTCGCCTCCGGCACCGGGATCACACAAACCGACCGGCAGATCGGGGATACTCCTGAGCGCTCGTTCCACGCCCGCCAACTGCTCTTCGGGGTCCGCTATCTCCAGGCGCCCTACATGTGGCGCCAGTTGACCTTCGACCTGCCCAGGGACAGGTACCTGGAATCGCCCGACATTCTCGAAATTTCCATCCCGGATTGGCTCAACGAACTCGACCTACCCGCCGGACTAAGGGAAGAACTGACTCGGGCCGGGCTGACCCAGCTTATCTTCAAGGCTCCCACCAAGGGCCTCTCCCTCCACTTGGGCTTCGACTACGTGGGCGAGCACAAGATGGGCCCGCTGTCCATCGCCATGTTCCAGGTCAAGCAAAACAACGGCTTGGCGGTCCAGGCGGCTCTGAGCATGGCCCGCACTCGTACCCTGGACGGACAGATCAAGAACACTGGAATGGTCACCATTGGCCCCTCACTACACGGGAAAAGCACCCTGACCATCATGATTGAGTTGGCCGGTAGTGACTTGGCCAAGCTGCTCAACCTTCCCCAGGACCCCGGCGAAGGGGTCTACCCCATGAACGACGACATAGTCCTGATCCAGCCTCTTGACGAGCCCATTGAAACGATCCGGGACGGTCATCGCCTCCGTATCACTCATGGCATCGACGGCACCGAGAACAACTTCTATGCCATGCCCTTCGGCTTGACCCGTGACGACGATCCCATAACCTACGATGTGGTTCGCGGCACCTCGGAAGAACCCAACCCCCAGGAGACCCTCGAAAACGTTCCCGTTAACATCGAGGACTTCACCCCCAACTATCTCGAAAATCCAGTGCGCAACATGCGTATGATCCTCTCCCGTTCCCGCCTCCTCGCCCGCAAGGGGACCAAGCATCTCGTTGGCCAGATCACCGGAGGCGCTCTTCAGGACTCAGTCCACGTCCCCATGCGCTACACCGACCAGGTATTCTGGCAGGCCGTAATGCGCCAGAACACCGTAATCCCTCCCCTGCGCCGCCTGACCCTGGAACAGTACGTCCGGGTCCTCATGTACGGAGAAGCGGTCCAGATGGGTGCCGCAGTCGGTGCCATCGGCCGCCCCTACGTGGAATACTTCTCCGACCCTTTTATCATCGGATTGGAAGACGAAAACGCCAATCTCCTCCACTACATCCTCCAGCAGATGGAAAGGGGTGGGTTGCCCCACCACTACTACGTCTTCAACACCGGCGGCGTCGGAGCCGATACCAATGAGGAGGCCAGCGGCGCCAGGTATAGGAAAATTCCTCGCGAACTGACCCTCGTCCTCCAGGAAGCCCTCCTCCGGGAAGCCGTCAAGTTCGAATACGACGTCACTCTCGGATCCGACATTGCCGTGGCCATCGTTGATTCCAACGGCAACGAAGTCATGGACCTTCGGACGGAGTGGTTGCCCATCAACATTTACGGCGAGGCTGACTACCAGGCCCGGGTCCTGGAACTCAGCCACCGCCGCTACTACGGCAAGGACGCCGACGACAAGGCCGGCATCCTCCGGTACACCAAGGTCACCGACGCCCTCTTCGACATGAACGACATACCCGCGCCTTGCAACGAACGCGAACTTGCCTGGCTCTTGTCCTTCTACTGGAACGTGGACCAGGCTTTCAACACCCTCCAGGACCTGGCTCGCCATCTCGACCAGGGTTACAAACCCCGCACCCATCTGCTCCGCGAGCTTAACCGCAAGTTCGCCGTCAGCGTGCATGATGGCTTGCAGTTGCCCGTCGACAGCGGACACGTCCTGGAACAACTCGGCATCAATCCCGGCTAGCTCCAAGGACTGCACATGACCAACGCCGACGGCACCACTTTTACCGGCGTCCATTGGATGCTGGCCACTCCCTTTGACGAGGACGAACGGGTTGACCTCGAATCGACCGCCCGGTTGGTGGAAAAAGCCCGCGAGACCGGCTGCAACGGCGTCGTTGCACTGGGAGTAACCGGCGAAGTCGCCCGCCTTACCGACAAGGAGCGAACCTGCGTCGCCCGGAAAGTCATCAATGCCGCCGCCGGCCTGCCCGTCACCATCGGCACTAGCGCCAACAGCACCAGCGCCGCCATAGAGTACAGCCGGGAAGCTCAGGAACTCGGCGCATCCGCTGTCATGATTTCCGCACCCACCATGGGCAAGCCAAACCCCGGGGCCCTGCTGGACCATTACCGCCGCATATCCGAGGCTATCGATCTGCCCATCGTGGTGCAGGACTACCCCCAGACCTCCGGGGTCCACATGTCCCCGGCATTTATCGCGGAACTCGCGGAAAACATCCCCTCCGCCCGGTACCTGAAGCTGGAAGACCCGCCGACTCCCACCAAGATTTCCGCAATCCGCAGCCTTATCGGGGACCGGATGGCAATCTTTGGAGGGCTGGGCGGAGTCTTTCTTCTCGATGAACTCTCCCGGGGCTCAGCCGGGGCGATGACCGGCTTTGCTTACCCGGAAGTCCTGCTCGAAATCTACCGCGCCATGGCCGAGGGCGACCGCGGCCGCGCCGAGGCAGTGTTCTACCGGACACTGCCCCTCCTGCTATTTGAGTTTCAGGAGGGGATTGGCGTCGCCATCCGCAAGCATGCCCTCTGGCACCGGGGATTGATTCAGTGCCCCCAAGTGCGCCGGCCCGGGCCGGGAATAACCGAAGAGACCCGCCAGGAATTCCTCGATCTAGCCCGCCAGGTAGGTTTGGAATAAACCTGCTAGCCTGCGGCTGACCGACTTTCCTTGGCTTGGAAAGCCGGCAGCACCTCCTCAATGCACCGGGTCAACTGCTCCTCAAGGCTCGGCCCGACGAAACGCAGCACAGGTGTCTTACAGCCGGCTTCGATGTACGCCTGGATCTTCTCTGCAACTGCGTCAGGAGGACCCACCGCCAGCCACAACCTTGACCGTTCATCCGTGATGGCCCCGGCGCCGTAGTATTCCGCCAGGAACTCCACTGACTCCCGGAACGCCCGGTCAGCGTCTTCGTTGATATTCACGTAGAGATGGAGGCATGAGTCCAGCGCCTCCGGGTCCCTTCCCAAATCCGCTGCGTATTCCCGTATCCTTCCGAACCGCTCCCTGAAAGTTTCTACCGGCGTCGCATCCGTCTGCCAGCCATCGGCGTGGCGCGCCACCCGCCGCAGGATCCGGTTCACTGTGGCCTCGTCGGCCTGCCCCGGTTTTGGGTTCGCGGCAATCAGGATCGGCACCGGCTGCTGCACCGGTTTCGGCAGCAACTCCACGTCGTTGAACTGGTAGAACCGCCCGGAATGGGAAGCCCTGTCTTCTGACCACAGCTTCCGCAGGATTTTCACCCCTTCCACAACACGCCCGACCCGCTCCCGGGAACGCACTCCCATCGCTTCCAGCTCTGTCGCGAACTGCGGTCCGAACGTTTCGGACCCCCCGTTGCAGACCGCCAGAACCGTTCGCCCGCCGGACAGCACATCCAGGCTGGCCCACTGGATCGCGAATAACACGGGGTGACGCAGCGGAAAACTGGCCAGACAGATGGTCCCCAGTTTTACTCTTTGAGTGTGCGTGGCAATTGCGGATAGGGTCACCACCGACTCGATCCGTGGCTTGGACAGCAGGTTGTCCCCCACCCAGACGCTGTCGAACAGCCCGGAGTCCTCCGCTGTATGTGACGCCTTTATCAGGTCGTCCATCGTCGCCCGATTGAGGAGTACCGACCGGTTTGAAAGGCTTATCCCGAATTTCGTCGTCATACTGCGTCCCTCAGAAGGTGTGTGACAAATACTAGGTTGCCATCTCGCCAATCCTGCGACGGAGCCGCCCAGCGCTCTTAATGAGCCTCCGCCCGCGTAGGCGGGTGTTGCCGATGAAGGGCGCGAAAGCGGCGACCCTTTAATCAAGGGAGTCCAGACCCCCGTCCACCTTGGGAGGGAAGGTCTATTCCAGAGGGGACGCCTGGTCTCACACATCCCCTCGCGTCTCGCCGGATTTGGCTCCCTCCGCCCAGGTCAGTTGGAGGACTCAAGCGCCAACGTGGCGTACCGCAGGAAAATCCCGCCCCGAGGGTTGGCCAGCGGTCCATTGAGAGCCAGGCACGCAATGATGAACCGCTCGCCGGGCTGGGCGCTACCGCTTATCTCCACCCGGTGTTGCGCGTTCAAACCGGCTATGGAACCTGTGGTGCGGTCGATCTCCCCGTTGACCCATACTTCTCCATAGTTGTCGAAGTTGGTCTCAAAAAACACCCGGGATCCGGCGACATCATTGCCGTCCACCTGGCCCGGGATTGTCACCGCAGTCCGGTACCAGGCGAAGGTGAATCCTTCCGACAGGCTCTGCCGGATGTTGGGACAAACGTCCCACGACGAGTCGTCATAGTCGGCCAGCCTCGCCGGCGTGGAAAGCAGCCGGGCGGTCAGGCCCTCGTTGTCCGCCCCGGGAACCAGCCCGGTTGCTACGCGCCATTCGGCGCCGGCTGCCGCCCGGCCGGAGTCACTGTTCAAATCCAGCGCGAATCTCGGCATCTTTCGTCTCTCCTTATCGGGAAATAGTTGGGGAGCCTCTGGGCAAGTCCCATCCCCCTGGACGGGCGAAGGTTAGGATGGGAGTGATGGCACACCTTATACCTTAAAACCGTCGCTGCCGCACTGATGACTTGTGCGTAGGTTCTTCGGCTGGTTTCTCAACTTCCTTGTCTTCCCTGTTTACCGGCCGAGATTCCACATGGCCGTCGCTGCATCACCGAATATCAACCCTGCCTCTCCCATGCCTCTCGCTTCCACTCTTTCCTTGGCAAACCGCAGGGCATTGGCATATCCCTCCCGGTTGGCCACCGGCGGGAAGTCGCTTCCCCACATCAGCCGTTCTGCCCCGAAGGCATCTACGCCCATCTCTATGAGCGGAGGGACCTCTGCAAATGGGTAAGGCTGTTGGAAAGGCATCGGCCGGGCGCAAAACTCCCCCAATCCGGGAATCTTCATGAACGCGTTGGGGTACTGCGCCAGCTCCAGCACCTTCCGGTAGGCATCATACGGTATCTCCCGGTCGGCCCGGCCCGGACCCCAGAAAGCGCCAACCCCTCCCAGGTGTTCTATGACCACTCTCAGGTCAGGCAGTTCCCTGACAATATCCTCGAACTCCTGGGAGGCGTACCCTTCCACCGGGCCCATCACGCTCGCGATCATCCCCAGATCAGCGGCTTTGCGCCAGACTGCCAGCGGATCGGGGCCGGGCGAACGCATCGAGGTGGTGAACCGGACCCCCTCCACTCCTTGGGAATTGAGTTCAGCCAATTGCTGCGTTGCCGCCGGGTCTTCCACATCTACCAGGCCTATCACTGAGAACCGGCCCGGAAACCGGCGCATGCACTCCACGAGGTACGAGTTGTCGTAAACCCCGAAGAATTGTGTCAGGACCGCATGGTCGACGCCGTTGCGGGCCATCTCGTCCAGGAGCACCTCAACCGGCTCGAACCAGTAGGGTGACGCGTGGCAATGAGTATCAACTATCGCCATGTACCAAACCTCCTTCCGGAGCCACCAGATGCAGACATCCACCCAGTCCTGGCTCCTGCCTCGACGGCCCTAAAGTAATCGCGCTGCCGGAACGTGTCAATTGCCCCGGGCAGGGCCAGGTGAAGCTCCCCACTGGGCTCTTATGGATGCGTGCTTATGGAGATGAGGTCTGTGTTTCCCGATCGCGCCGCCGCAGACGGGCGAACATCGCACCCAGGCAAGCCATGCTTCCCGTGTACACAACGAAGATCGCCGAACCAATGCCAATCAGGACCACTACCCTGGCGGAAAAATCGAACCAGCCCCAAGCCTGTGACGCGGCGGCGAGTCCGGCCACGACCAACCCAACCGGAACAAAGCTCACCAGGCCGAGCGTCAGGCCGTACCGGAGGGCCAGCGCCGCATCGGACTCGTCCCTGCCGTCAGCGTAGGAAATCCCGAAGTACCCCGCAATAAACGGGCCCAGCGGCCCCAGCACAAAATGCGCGATTGGAATCATCCAGCAGACCACCATGATGCCCAGGCCAACCAATATCCCTTTCAGCATCCTGCCTCCCAACGGATGATTCTTCATCGATGGGCCCGCCCGGAACCCGTCTCCTGGAACCCGTCTCCTGGATTATAATTGCGGCACCCTCCCGCCGACAGAGGCAGGGGAATCCGTCCCCGCGGAGGACAAGTATGGAATCAACTTCCCCTACCTCCAATTTTCAGGACAACATCAACACCCTTGCCTTCGACATTTTCGGCACTGTAATCGACCTCGCCGGCAGTCTCATCCCTCCAGCCGAGTCCTTCCTCCGCCAATGCGGGTCGGACCTCTCCGGGGCCGAATTCTGGCAGGATTGGCGGGCACGCCAACGCATCGAGCAATACCAGGACAACCTCTTGCTCCTTGGCCACAGTGGGTATCTCGAGACCTGCCGCCGCTCGTTCGTGTACTGCCTGAAGCTTCGCGGTGTGGAGTTCACTGATGACGCCGTGGACGATTTCATGCACGTGTACCGCGGCCTCCGGCCGTACCCTGACGCCGTCGCCGGGCTTCGCGAACTGGGAGAACGGTACTCCCTCGTCGCCCTGTCCAACGGAGAGGAATGGTTCCTGCAGCATCTGGCCGAAAACAACATCCGGGTCCCGTTCAACGAGATAATCTCTGTGGAGTCAGTGGGCGCCTTCAAACCCCATCCTGCCGTCTACCGCAAAGCCGCCCAGACCCTCGGAGTCTCCCCCGGGGAGATAATGATGGTGGCCGCCCATTCCTTTGACATCCTGGGAGCGCGGGCCTGCGGGTTCCGCGGCGCCTACGTAAACCGTTACGGCCTCCCCACCGAGGAAAATTTCTTCCAGCCCGACCTGGAAGTCGCCGACTTCCATGAATTGTCGAAGGTCCTTCTCGCCTAGTTCCGGTACTGGCTGTACTGACGTCACCGCAGCCTATTTCCCCGTCACCCCCGCGCAGAGCCTGCCCCGCCGCGTAGGCGGGGACGGTGGAAGGGGCCCAGACCCCTCCGGGCCCTTCCGACAACTGCGGGCCCCGAAGCGGAACCTTGCGATTGCCCCGACCGGCCGGTTCGCCCAATGGCAACCCCATCCACCCGGTGCTATAATCTCTTCAAGGGTATACCCGTCGGAGGTGGGGACAATGCGAATCCCCATGCGTGTTGATTACGGCGTCCGGGCCTTGGTCGAGCTGGCCATGCATTTCGGGGAGGGCCAGGTCCAGACGGCGGAAATCGCCTACAAGCAGGGCATCCCCGAAGCCTACCTGGAACAGCTCATGACCACCCTCAACAAGTTCGGCCTCGTTCGCAGCCGACGCGGTCCCCAAGGAGGTCATTCCCTGGGAATGGAACCCTCTGAAATCACCTTGAGCATGGTCATGAACACCCTCGAAGGCAATTCCTCTCCTCTGGACTGTTTCACCTCCCCCAGCGATTGCGTGTTTGCTGACTCCTGCGCCCAGCAGGAGGTCTGGAAGTCTGTCGAGGACTCCATCCAGAGCGTCCTCAGCAACACCACCTTGGCCCACATCACCCAGCGGCAGAGTTACCTCAGCGGACAGGGAATGTATCAGATTTAGCCATCAAGCCGGCAGGGTGAAGCGGACCCTTGCTTTCCCGCCGCCGCCTTGACAACCCGGAACAGCGTAAGTAGACTCGAAAACGCCGATGAAACGGGACAACTATATATTCGGGTGTACCTGTCTTCTAACATAGGGAGCAGGTGCTGAAAGCTGGATCGTTTGGCCTGCGCCCATTGGACATGGGCCCCCGTCTAGGGGGGGATCGCAGGCTTTTTGTTTGCCGGGTTTTTTCTCTTGTAATGAATCAAACCAAACGGGCTGATTGGCCCCGGGGAGGTCGACAAATATGACGCAGCAACCCTTGGTCATGACTCCGGACCAGGTGAAGCGGTACAGCCGCCACATTATCATGGGCGACGTGGGCAGCGTGGGACAGCGCAAGCTCATGCAGGCCAAAGCCTTGATCATTGGCGCCGGCGGACTTGGCTCCCCGGCCGCGGTTTACCTGTCGTTGGCCGGTGTCGGTACTGTCGGGTTGGTGGACTTCGATGTCGTGGAATTGTCCAACCTCCAGCGCCAGATCCTCCACCACACCCCCGACGTCGGCCGCCCCAAGCTGGAATCCGCCCGGGACAACATCCACGCCTACAACCCCGACGTGAATGTCGTACTGCACGAGGTCCGGCTGGAGTCCGACAATGCCATGGACATCATCAGCCAGTATGACCTCGTCGTGAACGGAGCCGACAACTTCGCCACCCGTTACCTCGTAAACGACGCATGTTATTTGCTCAACAAACCCCTGGTCGACGGCAGCATCCTCATCTTCGACGGACAGGCCACGGTCTTCCTTCCGGGCCAGGGCTGCTACCGGTGTCTCTTCCCCTCTCCCCCCCCTCCGGGAATGGTGCCCAACTGCGCCGAGGCCGGAGTGCTGGGAGCCTTGACTGGACTGGTCGGAAGCATCCAGGCCACCGAGGCCCTCAAGCACTTCCTCGGCATCGGCGACTCCCTCAGTTCCAGGCTCCTCCTCATTGATGCCCTCTCCATGAACTTCCGCGAGGTTAAACTCAAGCGTAACCCCAACTGCCCTCTTTGCGGGGATAACCCGACGGTCACCGAGCTCATCGACTACGAAGTCTTCTGCGGTGTCGCCGCACCCGAGGGCATCGGAGCCGCCCACGATTAGGTTACGGACTTTGCTCCAGACCTCATAAGCGACTCTAGACAGGATTATGGTGACGAACCTGGCCTACAAGGGAATCCTGGCCACCATCGGCAACACCCCGGTGGTGGAGCTGCAGAACATGAGCCCCAGGGAAGGGGTGCGGATTTACGCCAAGCTGGAGGGCCAAAACCCCACCGGCAGCGTCAAGGATCGCATCGCCCTGAAGATGATCGAGCGCGCCGAGCGGGATGGGGAGATTTCTCCCAGCCGGACGATCCTCGAACCCACCAGCGGCAACACCGGCATCGCTTTGGCCATGATTGGCCGCATCAAGGGGTACAAGGTCACCGTGGTCATGCCGGAGAACGTCAGCGAGGAACGCACCCAGCTCCTGGAAGCCTACGGTGCCAGCATCATCTATTCCGACGGAGCGCTGGGCACCAACGGCTCCATCGACGTTGCCCACGAGGTCGTCGCCAAGCACCCTCACGACTATCTCATGATGTACCAATACGGCAACCAGGGAAACCCGGAAGCCCATTATGAGGGGACTGGACGGGAAATCGTGGAGGCGCTGCCCGGTGTGGACATGTTTGTTGCTGGCCTTGGAACCGGCGGCACCCTCATGGGGGTTGCCCGCCGCCTCAAGGAACACAACCCCGACATCAAGATCGTCGCCGTCGCCCCCGAACCCGACGACTTCATATCCGGGCTACGCCGGCTCGAGGACGGGTTCATCCCCCCCATTCTCGACCTTAACTTACTGGATGCCCGGATGATGGTCGGCAGCTTCTACGCCTTCCGCACCACCCGAGACCTGCTCGAAAAAGAGGGCATCTTCGCCGGCATTTCCTCAGGATCCGTCGTGCACGCCGCCATCCGCCAGGCAGAACGTCTTGAACAGGGCAACATTGTCTGCCTTCTGGCCGACGGCGGATGGAAGTACCTCAGCACCAGCCTCTGGACCAAGGACTACGAACAGTTGGAGGCTGAATCCAGGGGCAAAATCTGGTGGTAACCCATTGGATGGACCGCCAAGAACTTACCCAAGGAAATAGTTGGAAACAGGGTATACAGGTATCGGACTGCGGCATCTGCATGGTGGTATCTTTCGTATGCGACAGCCCTGCCAACCATGAACCGTAACTTGAAACCGCCCCAAGGCGATGATATAATTTGCATCGGCAGTTCGGTCTCGAAAGCGGGTTAACCCCGCTTTCTTGCTTGAAGGGCCATTGCCCATAATGGGACGCTTGCAGTAACGGGGGAATGCGGAATGAAAAGCGATTTCTTGATAGCGTTAACCCAGCTCGCAGCCGAACGGCATCTGCCCAAGGAACAGGTACTCCAGGCGATTGAAGTCGCCCTGGCTTCTGCGTTCAAGAAGGACAATCCGGCCTCCGGGCAAAACATCTCCGTCAAACTCAACCCCAACACTGGGGACGTCAACGTATTCGCCCTGAAAACCGTCGTCGACGTCGTCGAGGACGATGAGCGCGAAATCGGCATTCAGGAAGCCCAGGCCATCATGAACGCCGCGATGGTGGGCGACGAAATCGCCTCCCCCGAACCTCTTCCCCACAACGCCAGCCGGATCGCTGCCCAGACCGCCAAGCAGGTGGTCCTGCAGCGCCTGCGGGAAGCGGAACGCGACCTCCTCTTCCAGGAGTTCATGCAGCACAAGGATGACGTCGTCTCCGGTGTGGTGGAACAGATCGATCCCGGTCACGTCGTATCCCTCGACCTCGGACGGGCCCAGGCCATTATCCCCAGGGACGAACAGGTCCCCTCCGAGCGTTACCGCAAGGGACAACGGGTCAAGGTTTACGTGCTCGACGTCCGGAGCAGCAACAAGGGGCCCGAAATCCTCGTGTCCCGCAGCAACAAGAACCTGCTGAAACGGCTTTTCGAAATCGAGGTCCCGGAGGTCTATAACGGCGTGGTGGAGATCAAGGCCATTGCCCGCGACGCCGGCTTCCGCAGCAAGGTCGCCGTCAACTCCACGCAGGATGGAATCGACCCCGTCGGCTCCTGCATTGGCATTCGCGGCAACCGTATCCAGAGCATCGTCAACGAGCTGCAGGGCGAGAAGATCGACGTTGTCGCCTGGGATGCCGACCCCAAGGTCTTCATCGCCAAGGCCCTCAGCCCGTCGGAAGTCGTCCACGTCGACCTGGCTCCCGAAGAACAGACCGCCACCGTCGTGGTTCCGGACCGCCAGCTGTCCCTGGCCATTGGCAAAGAAGGCCAGAACGCCCGCTTGGCCGCCCGCCTCGCCGGCTGGAGGCTGGACATCAAGGGTCTCGCCGAGTGGGACGAAATCAAGGAGGCCCGCCAGAAGGAGCGCGAACAGCGGAACCGCCTCGCCGCACAGCAGGAATCCGAGCGCCGGGCTGCTGAAGCCAAGGCCGCCGTCGCCGCCGCCGAGGCGATAATCGAGGGGGAGGCCGTCGAGCCCGCCGCACCGGTTGCCGCTGTCGAAACCCCGGTGGAAATTGTCGCGGAACCCGCAGCCGCCGTCGAGGTCGCAACTCCCGCTGATGCAGCCCCCGTCGAGGTCCTGGATGAAGACGCCCTTCTGGAAGCTCTCATCCAGGAAGAAGAATCATCGGCCGAAACCACGGAAGAAACCGGACCGGAAATCGGTCTCAGCGTCGACGAATTGGACGCTTTCACCCTGGACGCCATCGTTGACGACGAGGAGGAGGAGGAAGAGGCCGTCGAAGAGGAAGACGGAGAACTCGTGACGGAACCCCTCGTCCTCACTCCCGACGCCGGCAAGATCCGTTTTGCCGAAGACATCGTTGGTGAACACCGGGGCGGTGGACGCCGCGACCGCAGAGGCCGGCGCGGTGGAGCCGCCCGGGGCGGAAACCGCCCGGGTCCCAGGCGTTAGGCCCCGGTTTCAGTGGCGGAGGCAAACCGCAGTGCCTCGGCAAAAGCATCAGCCGGAACGCCGTTGCGCCGGCTGCGGCAAGAGGCTTCCCAAAACCGGCCTGGTTAGATTGGTCAGGACCCCGGAAGGTTCCGTGCAGCCTGATCCCTCGGGCCGGGCTCGTGGCAGGGGAACCTACCTTTGCGCGGACGCTTCCTGTTGGCAGGCCGGGCTGGAACGCGGGGGCCTGGAACGCAGCCTCCGGTCGCCGGTGTCCGCCGCCGACAAGGAATCCCTTGCTGAATACTTCTCCACCATGTTCGGCCAGGCCACGGCAACTCAACACCCTGGACCTCCGGAGGCGAATTAAATGACTTCTGACCTACGCAGAAATCCCGCAGAAACGCGGACCAACGCCCCCCGGGGAGCACGGGAAGGACGTCGCGGCCCATCCCGCGTCCTCGTCCTCCCCCAGACCCTCACTGTCAAGCAGCTGGCCGACCTCATCGACCAGAGCCATATCGACGTCATCAAGCAGCTCATGCGTAACGGCATCATGGCAGCGACGAACCAGGTGATCGATCACGAGGTCGCCACACTGGTCACCTCGGCTTTCGGGATCCGCACTCGCGTCGCTGAACAGTCCGAGTCCGGCAAGCATCTTTCTACCAACGTCCACGACGACGCCGACAGTATGCTGACTCGGCCGCCGGTGGTCACCATCCTCGGCCATGTTGACCACGGCAAAACCAGCCTCCTCGACGCCATACGGCAGGCCCACGTGGCCGATGGGGAAGCTGGCGGTATCACCCAGCACATCGGAGCGTATCAGATAGGCCGGGAGGAGGGCCAGAAGATCACCTTCCTGGACACTCCAGGGCACGAAGCCTTTACCAGCATCCGGTCCCGGGGCGCCCGAGTCACCGACATCGCCGTGCTTGTGGTTGCCGCCGACGACGGCATCATGCCCCAGACCATTGAGGCCATCAACCACGCCAACGCGGCCCAGGTCCCAATGATCGTTGCCATCAACAAGATGGACCTGCCCGGCGCCGACCCCGAGCGGGTCAAGCGCCAGCTCAGCGAGCAAAACCTGCTCGTGGAGGATTGGGGCGGCGACATCATTTCCGTGGACGTTTCCGCCCGCACTGGTGACGGCCTTGACGACCTGCTGGAGAACATCCAGATTTTGGCCGAAGTCTCCGAGCTGAAAGCCAACCCCGGCCGTCCCGCCTCGGGCGTCATCATCGAGACCAAGCTCGACCGCCGGCGGGGTCCAACCACCACCCTTCTGGTTCAAAGCGGCACCCTCCGGGTTGGTGACCATGTCGTGGCCGGCAATGTTTGGGGACGCATTCGCGCCATGAACAACGACCTCGGGGAACAGGCCAGGGAAATCGGCCCGTCCCAGCCCGGTGAGGTGTTGGGGTTCAGCGTCCTGCCTACGGCGGGAGACTTGTTCACCGTTGTCGCCACCGAGCGCGAAGCCCGCAACGCTTCCTCCGAGCGGGAACGGGCCAGCACCGCCCAGTCGCAGGCTCGAGCCTTGACCCTGGACGAAGTGGTCAAGCAGATCGATGCCGGTGACGTCAAGGAACTCAATCTGGTCCTGAAGGCCGACGTTCAGGGCAGTGCTGAAGCCGTTCGGCATTCTCTTGAGCAATTGACCGAAGATGATGCCAAGGTCCGCATCCTCCACTCAGGGGTTGGCGCTGTCACCGAATCCGATGTGCTCCTCGCCAGCGCTTCATCGGCCATCGTCATAGGATTCAACGTGGCTTCCGACGCGGTGGTCGAGCGCGCCGCCGAGCGCGCCGGCGTAGAGCTGCGCCACTACAACATCATCTACCGGCTAATTGAAGATATCGAAAAAGCCCTCCACGGAATGTTGGAGCCGCAGTACACCGACGTCACCCTCGGCCGCGCCGAAGTCCGCGAGATATTCCCCTCCCGCCGGGGGGTACAGATCGCGGGCTGCCGCGTCCTGGACGGCCGTGTTTCCCGCAACGCCGCGGTTCGTGTCCTCCGGGATGGCCAGACCGTCGCCGAAGGGACCATCGGCAGCCTCCGCCATTTCCGCGACGAGGTCAACGATGTGAACGCCGGCACCGAGTGCGGCATCTTGCTCCCGGGCTTCAATGACTACGAGGAAGGAGACATTATCGAAACCCACCGCGAGGAAAGGGCCCGCGGTTAGTCCCGCCCCTGTTCCGGAATCCTGTCTTTCGGGGGTTTCCCATGTCCCGAAGAGTCGACCGCGTAAACGGCCTGTTGCGCCAGGAGTTGAGCCTTCTCCTCGCCCGGCAGACCAAGGACCCGCGCATCAACGGAGTTATATCCATAACCCAGGTCCAGACTTCGCCGGACCTCCGCAATGCCCGCGTTTACGTCAGCGTGTTCGGCGACGATGCAGCCAAGCGGGAAGCGCTGGCAGGGATCGAATCCGCCGCCACCTTCCTCAGGCATGAGCTCCGCGACCGCCTCTCCCTGCGTTATGTCCCGTTTATGAAATTTGAGCTCGACCAGTCCATGGAAGATGCCGCCGCCCTGCTAAAGGTAATGGACCAGTTGAAATCGGAACCGGATGACTCCCTGCATCCTTCCAGCGATGACAAGACCCCCCCGTTGCGGCCAATCCGGCGTCCCTGACTTGGATCATGCCCCAGCCTTCCAGAAAGTCGGCCCCGGGCCACACCGGGTTCCTCAACTTCAACAAGCCCATCGGCATAACATCCATGGATGCTTTGCGGCGGATCAAGGCTCTCACCGGCCAGCGCCGGAAGGTGGGACACGCCGGCACCATGGACCCCCTGGCCCAGGGAGTCCTCCCCATCTGTTTTGGCCAGGCCACCCGCCTTATGGAGCACGCCCTGAGCGGCACCAAGCGCTACCGGGTGGATCTGAAGCTCGGGGAGACCACCGCAACCTACGACGCCGAGGCCGAACCCGTATTCTCCGGTGACCCTTCGGGAATCACCGCGGATCTGGTGGAAGCAGCCCTCCCCCAGTTCATCGGATTGGTCCAGCAGACCCCGCCCATGTACAGCGCGGTCAAGATCAACGGCCAGCGCTTGTACAAGCTGGCCCGGTCCGGTATTGAGGTGGAGCGGCAACCCCGTGACGTTGATATCTTCGACATAGGACTCGCCCGGTTCGACCTCCCCTGCCTGACATTGGAAGTCGAATGCGGCCGCGGCGTCTACATGCGTTCCCTGGCCCACGATCTGGGGGCTGCTCTGGGCTGCGGCGCTTACGTCACCGGCCTGGTCAGGTCCTACAGCGGCGGGTTCCCCATCGAAGAATCGATTACCCTGGAGGAATTGGAAGCGTGCACCTCCGAGGGACCAACGGACTGGCTCCGGCACCTACACCCGGTCGACGCCATGCTCCGGGACCTGCGCAGCTTCACCGTCCCGGCTGCCGCGGAAACACTGCTCAAGAACGGACAACCCGTCGGGATTGGCAACTTCGCCCGGGACGCTTCCTATTTCGAGCAGTTCCGGCTGTACAGTCCCGATGGCCGCTTCCTCGCCCTTGCCCGCTGCGACCTGCCCGCCAATGTGTGGAGGCCAATCAAGGTCTTCGACCTCGATACCCCATCACCCTACGCCCCCGTTGGACGCGCCACTTGACGCCAACTCCAAGCGAACCGCCTCGGTCCCAACGGCCTTCATGCGTCCGGTGCTCCAGGGATTTGCCGCTTCGGGGCGCCTACTCTTTCAAACCCGTCCCCTCAGCCTCCGGCGCGGCCCCGTCTCCCGTCGCCAAGTGCTTCCGGTGCGCCCTGCTGCACCGCCCGATGCTCCGGCGTTCCCTGGCTGCCGCGGTGGTCGTCGGAACCGTCCTCACCGCCCTCAACCAGGGGGACAATTTGTTGTCAGGCCGGTGGGACGCCGCCCTCTACTGGAAAATCCCCCTCACCTACTGCGTTCCCTTCATCGTAGCCACCTACGGCGCCCTGACCAACAGCCGCCAATAAGAGGGCCAATCCCTGCCATGACCCGTGCTCTCCATGCTCGGGCGTGGCTTCCTCCCTGCTCCGGCGGGTCAGAACTTCCGCATCACGCTGACCACCCGCCCCTTGATCTCCACGTTCGTTGCGTCACAGTAGATCGGCTCCATCGTCGAGTTGGCCGGCTGGAGCCGCACCCGGTCTCCCTCGAGGTAGAACTTCTTCAGCGTCGCTTCCTCGGCATCCTTGACCCACGCCACCACCATCTCGCCGTTTTCGGCCTGCTGGCACGGTTCGACAACCACCACGTCCCCGTCGTCGACCAGGGCATCGATCATCGAAGTCCCCTCTACGGACAGGGCGAACAATCCCCGATGCCGCCGTGCCAGGTCCTGGGATACCTCGATCGTGTCGAAGTCGTTGTTGGACGCCGCGCCTTCCGTGGAAAAAACCGGGAGCGGCATTCCGGCGGCGATGGGCCCCAGGATGGCCACCCTTGGCGTATTCGAGACCGGGTTACCCTGTTCGTCCAGCAACTCTATCCCCCGGGCTACGTCGGGCCTCCGGTTCAGGTACCCTTCCCGGTCCAGCAGCCTCAGGTTGTAGTCCACCACCGATGTCGAGCTGATCTCGCAGGCCGCTTGTATGTCCCGCACTGTGGGAGGGATCCCGTTTTCCTGCATGAACCCCTGGATGAACTCGAGGATCCGCTGTCCCCTGGCTGAAATCTTCTTCCTGCTGGTCATGTCTCAACCCCAAACTTATGTTCTGTAAGGGAGGCTACCAACCCCGCTCCGCCCTGTCAACCTCCCTCTGTCATTGCCTCTCCCGCCATTGCCCTCAAATGGAAAAAGCCCGCCTCCATTGGGCAGGCTTTGATGAACGTCTTGGTTGCTGGTTCTGTTTGGAGAGAACGGCGCCGGGACGCCGGGCGCTACCCCTTCCCGGCCATCTCGTTGAGCCGGGCGGCCAGCCGCGATTTGCTGCGGGATGCGTTGTTCTTATGGAGAATGCCCTTCTGGACAGCCTTGTCCAGCGTGCTCGATGCGGCCCGGACCGCCCTTTCCGCCGCCTCCACGTCGTCGCCGGCCATGGCCCGTTTCGCTCCACTCACCGACGTGCGGGTCGCTCGCCGGTGGCTGTGGTTCCTCTGGTAACGCTTCACTTGTTTCCGTGCGGTCTTGCGGGCCGGCAATGGTCCCTCCCTGTTCTTCTCGCGTCTTTCCCTTGGCTGAGGGCGTTATTATAGCCCAATCCCGGCCCCATTCCAACTTACGGGGAGTGTTCCTTTCGGAATTCTGCCGGGCGGTTCGCCCCCGCCTACACGTCCAGGTTCTTCACGCTGCGGGCATGGGCCTGGATGAAGCTCTTGCGCGGAGCCACCGCTTCGCTCATCAGGGTCGAGAAGACATCCTGGACCTCCACGAGGTTCTCGATGTCCACCCGCAGCATCTGCCGCGTTTCCGGATTCATGGTGGTCTCCCAGAGCTGGTCGGGGTTCATTTCGCCCAGTCCCTTGTACCGCTGCACCTGGACTCCCCGCCTGCCCTCGTATTGTTCCATGAGAGCGTCTTTCTGCTCTTCGGAATAGGCGTAGTCCACCTGCCGCCCGGCCTGCACCCGGTAAAGCGGCGGTTGGGCAATGTACAGAAACCCCGCGTCTATCAACTCCTGCATTCGCCGGAAAAAGAATGTCAGCACCAGCGTGCGGATATGCGAACCGTCCACGTCGGCATCCGTCATGATGATTATCTTGTGATAGCGCACTTTGGACGGGTCAAAGTCCTCCCCTTCCCCGGCTCCGACCGCCGCAATCATGCTGCGGATCTCCTCATGGCCCAGTATCTTGTCCGGCTGTTGCAGGACCCGCTCCACGTTGAGGATCTTTCCCTTGAGCGGCAGGATCGCCTGGAAGCTCCGGTCCCGGCCCATCTTGGCCGAACCGCCCGCCGACTCCCCCTCCACTATGTAAAGCTCTGACTTGGCCGGGTCGCGCTCGGCGCAATCCGCCAGCTTTCCAGGTAGGGATGAACCATCCAGGGCATTCTTCCTGATGACCAGTTCCCGGGCCTTCCTCGCCGCTTCCCGGGCCCGCTGGGAAGTCAGGCACTTCTCAATCATCAGTTTGGCCACTGAGGGATTCTCTTCCAGGTAGCGGTTCAGCCCTTCCGCCACCACTGACTCAACAACGCTCCGCACTTCGGCGTTGCCCAGCTTGGTCTTCGTCTGGCCCTCGAACTGGGGGTCCGTCAGCTTGACGCTGATCACCGCCGCCAGGCCCTCCCTAACGTCCTCCCCGATCAGGTTAGGTTGGTCGTCCTTGACGAACCCGCTCTTCCGCGAGTAGTCGTTGATCACCCGGGTCAACGCGGAACGGAACCCGGTCAGGTGCGTTCCGCCCTCCTGCGTGTTGATGCAATTGGCAAACGAAAAAACCGTCTCGGTGAAGCTGTCGTTGTACTGCACCGCCACTTCCACCGAGGTTTCATCCACGATCTTCTGGTAGAAGAACGGGTCCTTCTGGATCACCTTCCGGTTCCGGTTAACGTTCCGCACCAGGTTGGCGATGCCCCCATCGAAGAAGTAGGTCCGCTCGATGTCCCCCTTCCTGGATTGGAGATGCCAGGGACTCGTGAATTGGATCTCCAGCCCCCGGTTCAGAAAAGCGATTTCCTTGAAATGGTTGGTCAGAGTCTCAAAGTCGTACTCGATGTTGGGGAAGATAGCCGGGTCCGGTTGGAAGAAGATCGTGGTCCCGTGTTCCGCCGTCCGGTCCGACTTGACCACCTCGGTTGTCGGCTCCCCCTGTCCGTACTCCTGTGAGTAGGTATACCCTCCCCGCATGACCTGCGCCCGCAGGTAGGAGGACAGGGCGTTCACCACCGAGCCGCCCACCCCATGCAGGCCCCCGGTTACCTTGTATGCTCCCCCGCCGAACTTGCCCCCGGCGTGCAGCGTTGTCATCACGGTTTCCAGGCCCGACTTGCCCGTCGACGGGTGCGTGTCCACCGGAATCCCCCGCCCATTGTCTGACACCGTGATCAGGCCCGTTTCGTCGATGGACAGCTCCACCTTGGTGCAGTAGCCCGCCATAGCCTCGTCCACCGAGTTGTCCAGGACCTCGTATATCAGGTGATGCAAGCCGCGCTGGTCTGTGCTTCCGATATACATCCCCGGGCGCACCCGGACGGCTTCCAGTCCCTCCAGGACCTTAATGTCCTTGGAGGTATACTGGGTGTCGTTTTCGATCCAAAGTTCCTGTTGCATGTGCCCTTCATTTCTGGGCCGAGAACCCAGCCCCATCCCCAGGGACACGAAAAAGGAGGGCAGATTTCTGCCCTCCCTGTCCCCGACTTAACATATAATAATTATAGCAGAAAACGAGGCAGAACGCCCCGTTTTTCCCGCCCAATCCCAGCTTGTTTCGTGCTCACTTGCCTCTTGGGGACTTCAGGAACCGACCCCCTTCAGCCCCTCCGGTCCAGGGTAGTAATACCGCCCCGTTGTCAGGCTGTCCAACGCATACTTCACCGGATCAAAAAGCGGCTCCGGCGGCCGGTGTATCTCGAACCAGCCCTGCTCGGAAAAACTATCCGGTTCCGCCAGCCGGGGCTCCTGGTCCCCTATGTCTCCCAGGAACTCCACGTCAACGTAATGCTTGCCGTAGGAAATGATATTGCTGACGCACAGGAAGATGAGGTTGCCCACCTCCAGCCCCAGCTCCTCCCTGGCCTCCCGCCGGGCGCAATCCTCCAGCGACTCCCCCTGCTCCAGGTGACCGCCGGCCGAGGCCCAGGTCGCCTCGCCGTGGGAACCCTGCCGCCGCGCCAGGAAAATCCTCCCCCGGCGCACGAACACCACCCCAACCCCCACCAGCGGCCTTCCCTGCTCGTCGCTCATGCCGCCGAGTATAGCACCCTCGATCCTCCCGCCGGGATAGTCATCCACTGACACTTCGCCACTGACACTTCGCGCTTTCTGAATCCGGCCATCATCCGGTAAGTTAATGCCGGGAAGCATCGGAGGACACCATGGTCCGGCCCAAATGCAAAGAGGACACAAAATGGCAGAGTGGCAGACCGTGGCTGGCATAGCCGTGACCTTGACGGCCATTTTGGGGCTGTCCGG
Organism: uncultured Dehalococcoidia bacterium; assembly: GCA_951812535.1. GTDB lineage: Bacteria > Chloroflexota > Dehalococcoidia > Lucifugimonadales > UBA3495 > CATOSK01. The sequence goes on from CATOSK010000009.1 coordinate 73,853, forward strand.
TGCCTGGAGTTTCTGGTTGATCCGCACCTTCGCGCAGCATTTGACGGAGCGCATGGACCGCAACTACCGGAACTTGGAGGAACGCATGGACCGCAATCACCGGGAGTTGCTGGCCTACCTGCAGGGCCAGGCCCGCGCCGACGGCAGCCCGCCGGTGTTCCACCAACTCCCGGACGCTTCGGCTGACTAAGAAACTCTCTCAAAACGCACACTCCCTCAAAACGCACACTCCGAAACCAGAAACCCGCGAAAGGGGAACGACCGGGGTCTGGATTCCCGCCCCCGCCTATGCGGGGGCAGGCTCTGCGCGGGAAGGACGGGAGGGAAACGTGGGGATCCCCGGCTACGCTCACTTGTTTTGAGATAGTTACTATGGGAATCCGTTATGGACCGCAGGGACAAGCGAGTGCTGGCAGAATGTAGCAAGAAGCGGCAGAAGTTGTCCGTCCACGACTCTCCCCTTGGCAACCCGGGAAAATCGGACAAACCTGCGACAAAATCCGGCATCCAGGGGTCTACCGGTGACAAGATAACACCCCATCCCACGCTGAAATGTCCTGAAATGTCGTGTTTTGTCGCCCTTCCCAGATTCCCGCGACTTTCCGCCTGCCACACCGATTGCTTCTGCGGGCCCACTACCCTTCCGTCAGCCCTGTCCTCGCCTTGAAGCCATTCCGGCCACCGTGCTAGACTGCCGCTGGGAAACCCCACTTGGGAAAGCCCTCTCCGCGCCGTCAACTCCCTGCCCCATCCTATATCTCAGGAACGCAACATGGTTTCGCCCGCCGCTTCCCCAGCCACCGGCCAGTCCTCGGGACAAAAGGGTGTAATCCTCTCCGGTATGCGCCCCACCGGGCGCCTGCACCTGGGGAATTACTTTGGCGCCCTCCAGAACTGGGTTGACCTGCAGGAAGACTACCGCTGCATCTACACCGTCGTGGACGTCCACGCCCTTACCACCGTCGAGACCCCCCAGGACGTCGCCGACATCCAGCCCAACATCTCCGAGATGGTCATGGACTGGCTCGCTGCCGGCGTCGACCCGGAACGCTGCACCATATTCGTCCAGTCCCAGGTGCCCGAGGTCCTGTCCCTCCACACCCTCCTCAGCATGGTCACGCCCCTCGGTTGGCTGCTCCGCGTCCCCACCTTCAAGGACAAGGTCCGCCAGATGGATGAGACCGAGGAGACGGTCAACTACGGCCTCGTCGGTTATCCCGTGCTCCAGACCGCCGACATCATCCTGTACAAGGCCGACACCGTACCCGTCGGCCAGGACCAGCTTCCCCACCTGGAGTTGGCCCGGGAGATCGTCCGACGCTTCAACCACCGGTTCGGCGACACGTTCCCCGAACCCCAGGCCAAGCTGACCGAAGTCCCCCTCATCGTCGGCTTGGACGGCCAGTCCAAGATGAGCAAGTCCCTCGACAACCACATCGACCTGGCCTCAACGCCGGATGAGACCTCCCAGCGCGTCCTCACCGCCTTCACCGACCCCCAGCGCACCACCCGCAACATCCCCGGCCGGCCCGAGGTCTGCAACGTCTACTCCCTGCATTGCACCTTTTCCGACCCCGCCGACACCAATACCGTTTACGACGAATGCACCTCGGCGGCCCGCGGTTGCGTTGACTGCAAACGGCACCTGGCCGCCAGCGTCAACACCTTCCTCGAGCCCCTGCGCGAGCGCCGCCGGGAGTTCGAGCAGCGTCCCGATTACGTCAAGGATGTCCTGAACGAAGGCGGCAAGCGGGCCCGTTCCATTGCCCGGCAAACCCTCGACGAAGTCTTCGAAAAGATGGGCCTCGGCTCCTACGTCGACGCCCGACCCTGACCATCCGGTAGCATCCGCCCATACCTCAACCTGTCCCAAAGGCGCCGCCGATGACCGAACCCTCCAGCGAAACCCTGCCCCTTTCTGTCTCCGGACGCTCCGTCCTCGAAGTTTGCACCGCCGTGGCCCGGGACGCCGGCCAATTGGTCAGGTCCCGCTTCCTCACTGACCTGTCCGTCAGCTTCAAGGGCCGCGCGGACATAGTGACCGATGTTGACTTACAGTCCGAAGAACTGATTCTCGGCACGTTGACCAGCGAATTCCCGGGCTTCAGCATCCTCTCCGAGGAATCGGAACCCGTAATCAACGATTCCGCTTACACATGGGTGGTCGACCCCATCGACGGCACCCGCAACTTCGCCGAAGGCATTCCCCACTACTGCGTCGTCGTTGCCCTCGCCCGCGGGCCGGAAACAGTGGTGGGCGTCACCTACGACCCCATCAAGGACGAGATGTTCACCGCCGAACGGGGCAAGGGAGCCTTCCTCAACGGCGAACCTCTGGCCGTCTCAGACCGGCAGGAAATCCCCGAAGCCGTCCTGGGCTTCGATCTTGGCTACGTCGACGAAAAGGCGGGGCTGGCCCTGGACATGGTCCGCGGACTGTGGCCCAACATCCAGGGAATGCGCCTAATGGGTTCCTCAGCCCTGGGGTTGGCGTATGCCGCGGCCGGGCGTCTCGACGTCTACTTCCACCACCACCTGTCACCCTGGGACCTGTGCTCCGGCCTGCTCCTCGTGCGCGAAGCCGGTGGGACGGTCGTCAGCAAGACCGGCGCTCCCTCCGATCTCTTCACTCCCAGCATCATCGCCTCCAGCCCCCGCCTCGTGGAAAAATTCCTGGAAGCCACCGAGGGAATGCCCTGGCGGCTGGACGGCTGATTACTCCGCCACCACTCCCGCCTCCACCAGCCCGTCGATCTTCTCTTCATCGAATCCGAACTCTCTGAGCACTTCCCGGCTGTGCTCTCCCAGGCCGGGCGCCCTGCGATACACCGCACCGGGGGTCTCCGAGAGCTTCACCGGCACTCCGATATGCCTCAACGTCCCCAGCGCGTCGTCCTCCAGGTCCACCACCATCCGCCGCGCCTGCACGTGGGGATCGTCGTAGACCTGTTTCATGTTGTATATCGGACCGGCCACCACTCCGGCCGTTGCCAGGCTCTCCAGCCAGTAGTCCGTCTCTTGCTGGGTCAGGGTCTCCTCCAGCAGTTCCGCCAACTCTCCCTCCCGCGCCTTCCGGTCCCCCGGTTCCCTGAACCGGGCATCATCGATCAGACCGTCCAGCCCCACCGCCCGGCAGAACTGCTCCCAGGTCGCCTGGGTTGCCGCCCCCAGGTTGATGTAACCGTCCCTGGTTCGGAGAGCCTGGTAGGGCGCCGAAACGCGGTGCGCCGATCCCAGCGGCCCAGGCACCCCGCCGTCCGCGAAGTAGCCCGACGATTCCCAGATGGTGTAAGCGATGCCTGCCTCCAGCAAGGAGGTATCCACCATCTGCCCCTGCCCTGTTTTCAGCGCGTGGATATACGCCGCCAGGATTCCGTTGGCTGCCAGGAACCCCGCTGAAATATCCGTTATCGGCACGCCAACCTTGGCCGGTGGGCTGTCCGGAAACCCGGTTATGCTCATCAGCCCGCTCATCCCCTGCGCCACGAGGTCAAACCCGCCCCGGTCCCGGTACGGGCCGCTGCTGCCGAACCCCGAAATCGTGCAGTACACCAGGCTTGGCTTTCGCTCCTTCAGGGACTCGTAACCCAGCCCCAGCCGTTCCATCACGCCGGGCCGGAAGTTCTCCACCACCACGTCCGCCCCTTCCAGGAGCCGGCAGAAGACGTCTCGTCCCTCCCCGCCCTGCAGGTTCAGGGCCAGGCTCCTCTTGTTCCGGTTCAGGGCCATGAACCCGGCCGCCCGCCCCTTCACGAACGGCGGGCCCATCCGGCGCGTGTCGTCGCCCCCGTTGGGCCGCTCGATCTTCACCACGTTGGCCCCCATGTCCGCCAGCATCATCGTGCATACCGGACCGGCCATGATTTGCGTCAGGTCCAGCGCGACCATCCCGTCCAGGGGTCCTTTAGGCATCGTCATAGCGGGCTCCCCTCCAGAAACGTGCCCTCAAGTCTATCAGAACAGCCCCTCCCATCAGGATGATTGCAGAGTGCCTCGGCCTCCCGAGGTTCCCCGTCATCAACCTTCCCGTTTACACTCCCCAATCGTCCCGCAGACGGCCACCCGGAGCCTACATAATCTTGCGTCAGGTTGGTATCATAGGGGCCGGCGCTGAACGCAAATCCTGGCAGCCTCCCGTTTGGTGATTCATGGGTGTTGAAGAGTTCCTGAGTCTCGCAAAACTCGCCTTGCCGTTGCTGCTGGGTTATCTCCTGGGGTCCGTGCCCTTCGCCCACCTGGCGGCCCGGTTGAAGGGCGTGGACATCTTCAAGACCGGCAGCACTCAGGCCGGCACCGCCAACGTCTTCTGGAACATCAGCCGGCGGATAGGCATTCTCGTCTTCGCCGGGGATGTTGCCAAGGGGGCCCTCGCGGTGTCCATCGCCCACCTCATGGATTCCGAGCCTCCCGTCCTAGTAGTCACCGGAGGGGCTGCGGTCCTTGGGCACTGGAAGTCGGTATTCACGGGGTTCCGCGGCGGGGATGGTATGGCCACGTTGCTGGGAGTCACCGTGACCCTGGTGCCGGTCCTGGCTTTGCCCGGGATACTCATGGGTGTGGCAAGCGTGGCCCTGGCGTGGAAGTCACCCTACCGGTCCGGCATAGGAATCGCCATGTGCTTCACGTTGGTGTTGGTCCTCAGCCTGCTGCTGCTCCACCGGGACCAGCAGCTGGCGGTGGGTTTGACCGGCGTCGCCATCCTCGTTCTCGCCCACAACATCATAGTCCGGCGCCGGAGGCTGGCCGCTTCGGGAATCGGTCCCTTGGATGATTTCGACGACCTTGAAATGGACCTCACCGACGACAACGACCTGGATTCCACTGTCCCGGAGCGCCCCTAGATCCCCTGGGTCCGGCTAACCCCGCGTTTCCCTCTTGCGGCGAAGCCCGTCCAGGTTCAGCAGCCACCCCAGGTGTTCGTCCCGCTCCGCCTCGGCTCGCCAGCCCGGCTCCAGGGCCTCGGCGCTCCCCAGGTATTCCAGGGACTCCTGCAGCCGCCCTAACTTGGAGCACAACCTGGCCGCGTTGAAGTACGCCACCGCGAACCCCTTCCTCCCGTTCATGGCCGCCACGTAATCCCGCATCGCGCCTTCATCGTCCCCCAAAGCCTCCAGCGCCGCGCCCCGATTGCTGAAAACCTCGACAAAATCCGGCCGGATGGCCGTTGCCTCGTTGTAGTCGCGCAAGGCGCTCTGGTAGTCGCCCATCGCGTCGTAGGCCAGGCCCCGGTTGTTCCAGGCTTCAGCATCATCCGGCCGTAATGCGATGACGTGAGAGTAGTCGTCCGCGGCGTCCTCAACCTGCCCCAGGTAATATCGGGTCCGGGCGCGGTTGAACCAGGCGTTGACGTTGCCCGGGTCCAGGAGGATCGCCTCGGTGTAGTCTTCGATGGCCGCTTCATGCTGCGCCATCTCGTCCAGGGACGCCCCCCTGTTCAGGAAAGCATTGGAAAGGTCCGGCCTCAGTTCTACGACCAGGTCAAACTGTTCCACGGCTTCGGAGTGACGCCCCAGCTTGCCCAGAACGATCCCCCGGTTGTAATGCGCCCGCAGGTACCCGGGATCCAGTTCGATCGCCGCCGAATACTCCGCAATCGCCTGTTCGCCCTTTTCCAGGTCATCCAGGGCATTGCCTCGTTGGTAATGGATTTGAGCCCGGGTTGGATCACCGTATTCCAGTGCACCCAGCGCCCGGTCGAAGCAGAGCAGAGCCTCTTCCGGCTTTCGCAGCCTGATACGGCACAATCCAAGATTGAAGTTGAACACGGGATGCCCGGGGCTGCCGTCAACGAGCGCGGAGAACGCATCCGCTGCCTCAGAGTAGCGCCCCACGGCAAAGGAGGCGTTCCCGAAGACGAGCCTTGCCTCATCCCGGGGATCTGGCCCCAACTCCGCAAGCATGTCCAGGACTCTCTCTTTGCTGACCCCGGTCAGGCTCCCGCCTCGGGGCGGCGGGGATATGTAGGTGTTGCCTATCCCGCAATCGGCAAGAAGAGAAGCCAGCCGCGCCGCTGCGCCTTGTCCGGTGTCCTGACCTGACATTACAGGGTGGAAACGCGGCCCGCACCCATTTCAGGCTTCAGCGCATTCTGGGCGACGGCGAGGGCGCTGTAATAGGAAACCGTCAGGGTGAGGTCCACTACGCCGTCAACGCCCAACAGTTCCTGGGCCGCCGAGAAGGTCTCGTCCGAAACATCCTTGCCGCGCAGGGATTCGTGCACGAACCGGGCCACCACCGCTTCATCGGCATTGAGGCCCTCCGGGGCTTTCCACGTGCGGATGCTTTCGATTGCATCGTCGCTGATGCCTTCGCGGGCCGCAGCTACGGCATGGCCGGTCCATTCGATCCCGCTGTTCCATTCCCGCGCAACCAGTATGATGGCCAGTTCCTTCAACGAGTCTGGCATGGAGCTCTGGAAGCGGAGTTGGGCGCCCATGGATGTCAAATGACCGGCGGCTTTCGGGCTGTGCAGCAGTGCCCTGAACTGCAATCCAACCTCGGCAGCGTTGCGGTCCTGCCGTATCTGGTCGTAAATTGCCTGGCCTTCGGCATCCAGTTCTTCTCTTGCGACATAAGGGACTCTCGCCATACCAACACCCCATCGTCCAGGTTCGGGTTGGGCCCAGCCTTAGCGGCTGTCATAGGATAACATGGGCGATTCCCACTGACTAACTGCCGGCCCGATGGGGTCGGCGTCCCGTTTTACGTGGTGCATCTCTACGTGGTGCATCTCAACGACAACGGGAGTCTGGATTCCCGTCTACGCGGGAAAGATGGGGTAGAAGGAGGCGGGTAGGGAGTGAAACCACCTGAAACGGAACGCTGGCCGTTGACACTTGGCCGTTGACACCAGCCCGCTGGCTCGTTAGCGTCAATGGGTGTGGCGCAGCTCAACAGCCCATTCCCGTCTGCTCGGCCTTCCCCGGGATCGGACCCTTTACCATCGGTCCCAGGTTCTCAGGCTGCCTGGACTGCGTTCGGGACATCCAAGCCTGCCCGGGAGATTCCAGTGAGCTTCCGGAAATGTCTCAAAGTGTCCCACTTTGTCCCACCAGGTCCCAATTCTGTCCCAGTTGTGTCCCGTCCGCGACGCGACAAGACCCTAATTTGGCGCTAAAACCGCTCGGTTTCAGGGGTTTTCAAGCACGAAACCGGCTAATGTCCCACAACGAGAAATCCGCTGTTCTCCCCTTGCCCGGCAGCCCCGGGGACCTGGCAGCCCGTCGTTGACCCTCAGGTGGGGCCGGGTTATAGTACCCCCCAGGTTTCGCCTCACCATTCAAGCATCTGGGAAAGGTCGGTTTAGTGTTTGCGCTGATTCTGGCAGGCGGCAAGGGCGAGCGCCTGCGCCCGCTGACTGATTCCATGCCCAAGCCGATGGTGCCGGTAGGTGAGAGGCCCATCCTGTGGCACCAGGTCGAGTGGTTGAAGGCGGCGGGAGTAACCGACGTAGTTTTCCTGGCCGGATATCGGTGGCACGACATCGAGGACTACTTTGGGAACGGAGAATCGTTCGGCGTCCGTGCTCATTACAGCGTGGAAGATTCGCCCCTGGGACGGGGCGGGGCGATCAAGCAGGGGTTTTCCATGGTGCCGGAGGACGAGGAATCGGTCATAGTCCTGAACGGTGACATCATAACCGCCCAGGGTCCGGCTGAGGTCATGGATGACTTCCGGCAACACCGGAAAGCCAATCCCGCCCACATGGCCACTCTGCTGGTCGTCCCAATGGTCAGTCCCTACGGATTGGTCGACACGGAACCCGACGGCGGGGTGTCTGGATTCCGTGAGAAAGCCGAGTTGCCTTACTGGATAAACGCTGGAATCTACGTGTTCAACCGTGCCATCGCTCCCCTCCTGCCTGACCTGGGCGACCATGAAACGGAGACGTTCCCCGACCTCGCATCCGCGGGAAGGATCTCTGCTTTGAAGTCGCGGGAGTTTTGGCGCAGCGTGGACTCCTTCAAGGACCTGCGGGAAGCGGAAGAGTTTGTGTTGGGATCACATCGATGAATGCCCAGTCCCCCACGCCATCCCGGTCGGCCAGCCTTCCCCGCGCCCGGTTTCCAGCGGCCTGAGACGTGCAGGTTTCGGACTCGGTCAACGAGCTGGTTGGAGCCATCTCCCAGATAAAAGCCAACATCGGAAAGGTGTTGGTCGGCAAGGACGACGTCATCGAACTCATCCTGGCCGCCGTCCTCAGTGGAGGGCACATCCTCATCGAAGACGTGCCCGGGATCGGGAAGACCACCCTCGCCCGTTCGCTTTCCGGTTCATTGGACTGCGCCTTCAAACGGATCCAATGCACCCCCGACCTCATGCCGTCGGACATCACCGGCATCCACTACTACAATCAGAAGACCAGCGAGTTCGAGTTCAGGGCCGGTCCCATCATCGCCCAGATCGTCCTGGCCGACGAAATCAACCGGGCCACTCCCAGGACCCAGTCTGCCCTGCTGGAAGCAATGGCGGAACGCCAGGTAACCATCGACGAGCAGACTATTCCCCTGCCCGCGCCTTTTCTGGTACTCGCGACGCAGAACCCCATCGAGCTCGAAGGGACATTCCCCCTGCCCGAGGCGCAGTTGGACCGTTTCCTGCTCCGCCTCCGGCTGGGTTATCCGGCAGAGCCTGAAGAAGAGGAGATGCTGGTCAGGTTTGACCACGCCGACCCCCTGGGTTCTCTTCAGCCGGTAACTGATGCCCGGGAGGTGGTGGGTTACCAGGACGTGGTCCAGCACATTTACGTCGATCCGGTGTTGCGGACCTACCTGGTGAGGATCGTCCAGGCCACCCGGAACCACGCCGAACTGGAGCTGGGCGCAAGTCCCCGGGCCACCATCGGCTTATACCGCTCCAGCCAGGCCCTTTCGGCGATCCGCGGCCGGGAGTACGTCACCCCCGACGAGATCAAATTCCTGGCTCCATTCACCCTGGCCCACCGTGTGATACTGAAAGCTCAAGCCCGCCTGCGGGAACGCACTGCCGAGGCCATAATCGAAGAGATCCTCAACCAGGTTGAAGTCCCCGTTTAGTCCAGGGGTCCCGAATGCTCAACGACCTTTGGTTGCTGATCAGTGCCATACTGATCGTTGTCGGTCTGCTGGCCAGCCAGGGACTGCTCATCATCGTTGGTTCCCTCGTCATTGTCGTTTGGCTGCTGACAAAGTTCTGGAACCGGTACGCCTTTGAGGAGGTGAGCCACGGCAGAAGCTTGTCCCAGGCCAAGGCGTTCATTGGGGACGAGGTCGAGTACACCGTCACCCTTACCAACGAAAAAATAGTCCCCCTCATCTGGGTGGATATCCAGGACGCCATCCCGATCGGGTTGGAGTTGGCGGGCGCCAATATACGGGGCACCCTGGCGGAGGACACGCGGGAGCACCGCATCACAACGTCGTTGCTTCCCTATCAGAGAGTGTCCTGGAAATACGCTATGCGCTGCAACGCCCGCGGCTATTACCGCCTCGGGCCGGCCCGCCTCCGCAGCGGCGACATCTTCGGCTTCACGGCAGCCGAGCAGCATTTGTCCGGCGTGGAGCATATCCTCGTTTACCCGAGGGTCTTGGACCTGCAGGACCTCATCCTCCCTGCAGAAAATCCCTTGGGGGAAGCGAAGGGCCGGCAGCCGATATTCCACGACCAGACCAGGTTCATCGGCCTGCGCGACTACCAGCCTCAGGACCCCATGAAGCACGTTGACTGGAAAGCCACTGCCAGGAAGTCGGCCCTCCAAACCAAGATATTCGAACCGGTGGTGTCGCTGGAAGTGCTAATCGCCCTGAACGCGGCTACGGGAGAACACGCTTGGCAGGGCACCAATCGCAGGCTGTTCGAGCGGTCGGTGACAACCGGAGCCTCTGTGGCCGGTTACTGCGCCGGTCGGGGTTACAGTTTCGGGCTGGTAAGCAACTCGGTCGCGGTGTATTCCGGAAAGTGGATCAACGTGGCTCCCGGGTCAGCTGAGTCCCAGCTCCCCACAGTGCTGGAGGCGTTGGCCGTTGCCGGTTCGTACTCTGTAGCCTCTCTGGCCGACGTTATCCGGGCGGAACGGGGTTCTTTTCGGCCCGGCGCGACCATAGCCCTAGTGACCGCCTTGGTTACTCCCGGTCTGTTGGGAGAAATCTACGAACTGCGCGGCCGGGGGTTCCAGGTTATCGTGTTTTACTCCGGCGACGGCGGTCCCAGGACGCCGTTGGTGGACATCCCGGTCCATCTGATGGGGCCCGTCCTGGACCCAGTGGAATCCCTGTGACCAAGTTCTGGCGCAACCTGTCCCTGGTCGGCGTGGCCCTGTTCCTTGAGTGCAGCCTGTTCTACGCGGTTTTCAGCGTCGTTAGCACCCTGGTCCAGCTTCCCGACGCCCGCGTCCCCTTCTGGTTGGGACTCATAACCCTCGGCTGGGCTTACCTGGTGTCGTTGTACCTGCAGACCATCCGGTTTTCGTTGAACCTGCGAGGCGCGGCGGGCATGGCCGCCAGCCTGGGATCGCTGGTAATACTTTCCAACATAATGAGCGGGTCGGGATGGATACCAATGGGCGCCATCATAACCCGCGATCTCGCCACGGCGGCGTCTGTCGTCTTTGGGTTCCTGTTCCTGACCGTGCTCTGGTGGCGCGGGGCCATGGTTGCCCAGGACGACGTTACGCTGGACGTCATCAAGGGTACGTTCCAATGGGGCATGGCGGTGTTTTTCGGTGCTGTCCTGATCGACGCCGTGTCCGGCCAGGACATCATCAACGGTTTCCTCGTCCTTGGGTTCTTCGCGGTGGGGCTGGCGGGGCTGTCCCTGGCGAGGTTCGCGTCGGAAGCCAGCGACAGCCAGGCCATGCCCAGGGACTGGATGATCCCCATCGGAGTGACGGTGGGAGGAGTCCTGGGTCTGGTCCTCTTGTTGAGCCTCCTCGGACTGGGCGGCCTTGACGACGTGACGCGGTGGGTGTTCGCCACCGTCGGCAAAGTCGGTTTATGGGTCCTGAAGCCGATTCTCCTGGGTCTGGGTTACATCGCCGCGGGGCTGGCCGCATTGCTGAACTGGCTGGTCAGCGTCTTCGGAGGAGGCGACCTCAGTGCCCTTGACGAGGCCCAGCGCCAGATGGAGGAATTCCACGAAAGCTTGGAGGACACTGGCCGGCAGGGTCCACCGGCTTTGTTGGTGGCCCTCCTTAAGTGGGCGGCATTCCTGGCTGCATCAGTAGTTGTCGGCTGGGTCTTGTTCCGGCTCTTCCGGGTCCGACGGCTCTTCCGCAACCGGCCGGTTGTCGAAGAGATACGCGAATCGCTGTTCACCTGGGAGCGGGCCAATCAGGACCTGGCCTCCATGATTGGAGGTTGGTGGAACAACCTGGTGCAGTCAGCCACCGGCAGTTCGTCCAAGCGGCCTCCACCAACCAACCCGCGGGAGGTGTACCACAGCTTTCTCGAGTTGTCCGGCCAGGTCGGCTTGCCCAAGTCCGGGGAACAAACTCCAACAGAACACCAGCGGCAGGTGACCCCCACCCTTCCCGAACCGCCCGTGGCGAATATAGTGGAGGGATTCCAGGCCGACTACTACGGGTCCCAGGAAACCGGAGAAGGCGGCATGAGGGGCCTTCTCCGGGATTGGGACATCTTGCAGCAGTACGCTTCCCAAATGGAGAATCAGGAGCCGTCTAACGACGCCGGCGCCGGCGGCTCTCCGCCAAGCAGCGCCGGCCCCGGGGAATCCGCCGGAGACTAACGGAACTCAGGGATCACGTTCCGGGCGATGGTCTCCATCATCTGTGTGATCATCCCTGCATCCCCGGTGCCCAGGGCCAGAACGACATGGTCGACTCCCGCATCCTGGTAAGCCCGTATACCGGCAATCATGTCCCCTGGACTGTCTCCGCTGATGCCGCCGCCCCGCGCGGCGGTCCTGGGATTGCCGGGGACTCCTGGGGCCACCACTTCCACCCGGGCCGACCAGGTAAGATCGTCCGGTTCGCGTCCCGCAGCCCTGGCCAGGTCCTGAATCTCCCGTCGCCCGGTGCTGTACGTTTCCGGATCGACCCCTGAGGGATGCCATCCATCCCCCATCGTGGCGGCCCGGCGCAGGGCCCCTGGGCTTGAACCTCCAATCCAGAGCGGGATATGGGGGGCCTGCACGGGTTTCGGCGAAAACTTGAGATTCTCGAAATTCCAGCGCCGGCTGTGGTAAACCGGGTCCTCGCTGGTCCACAACTCTTTCATGACCCGGATGCTCTCATTGGTGAGAGAACCGCGTTGCCGGAGCGAGAGCCCAAGGGCCTCAAACTCCTCGGTCATCGCTCCAACGCCGACGCCAAGGGTGACCCTTCCGCCGGACATCTGGTCCAGGGTGGCGGCGTACTTGGCCAGCTCCACCGGATTGTGATACGGCAGCACCAGGACGGAAGTCCCCAGAATGACTTTCTCCGTGGTGGCCGACAGGTGCGACAGCACGGCAAGAGGGTGGTAGTAGGGCTTGTCATCCAGCCTCTCCCGGATGTAACCGTTGTTGAAGAGGTGGTCCATCACCCAGACCGAGTCGAAGCCCAGTTCCTCGGCCAGGGGGCCAAAGGCGAGCACCTGCTTCGGGTCCTCGATGCCCCAGTTATTGGGGATGGTTATTCCGAACTGCATATCGGACCCCCGGTTGCCGAAGTTGAAACGACCGAAGCTACCCGGTCTTTATAGCTTGCACCAGGCGGGCAGTCTCGATGGCGGCGGCAGCGGCGTTGCTGCCAAGGTTGCCCGACTTTCCTCCCGCGCGGTTGATGGCTTGCTCCATGTTCTCCGTCGTCAGCACGCCGAAGATGGTGGGCACGCCGGTCTCGCGCCCCACGGCGCTGATTCCGGCAGCAGCCTGCCCGGCAACCATGTTGTAGTGGTCGGTCTCGCCGCGGATAACGGCCCCCAGGCAGATGACCGCATCATATTGCCCCGTCTGTCCCAACGTCTTTGCGACGACGGGCAGTTCAAAGGAACCGGGCACCCAGGACAGCACGATATCGTCGTCGCTGACTCCGTGACGGCCCAGCGTTTCGACGGCTCCTTCCAGCAGCCGGCGGGTTACGAACTCGTTGAAGCGGGCAACGACCAAGGCAACCCGGAGGCCCTTGCCGTCCATTTCTGGCTGAAGTTCTTTGGGCACTGTGCATTCTCCTGGCATGGTTTGCCCGCCCTCCAGAAACCATCCCGGGAGTTGGTTGGCAGGGTCGGGAAAGCCTAGGGCAGTTTACACGGCAGGGCGGGGATTATCCAGCGTTGTCCAGCAGGCCCCTGATGGTGAACATTCGTTGAAAAAGCGTGAAACAGGACACCACGGCGATGGCCAGCAGGACCCAGACCATGATGGGCGCTGGGATCAATCCGTCGGCGATGAGACCTGCCCCAAGAATGATAACCCGTTCGGTGCGGGTCATCAGGCCCGACCGCGTGAAGGCCCCAAGTCCCTCTCCCCGGGCTCGAAGATAGCTCACTCCCTGGGAAAAGATGAGGGCCAGCAGCAGGACCGTGACGAAAAATAGCAGAAACCTGTCGGAAAACCCGGCGAGAAGGGCGTACACGGCCATTCCCACGAACAGGCCGGCCTCCCCGAGGCGGTCGAACACCGAGTCCAGAAGTGCGCCGAAGGGGCTGGCTTTGCCGGTCAACCGCGCGAGCCCTCCGTCGAAGAGATCCAGCCCGCCCCCGACCAGGAACACAATCCCCCCTGTCACGAGGTGGCCATAGGCGACCAGGACCGCGCCCGCGACGCATACTGCAAATCCCAGGAGGGTAATAGCGTTGGGGGAAAACCCCAGGGCCCGCAGCAGGCGGGCCCCGGGCAATTCCACGTAATTGACCAAGGCCGCTCTAAACTGCTCTCTTCCCAGCACCTTCGCCTAGCTCCCAACCCTGCCGGACGGATTCCCGAACTTCGTAGTAATAATCTTCGACCCGGCGCGCCACGGTTTCCCAACGATAGTGTTCCGCGGTGCGCCGTCCCTGTTCCCCCATTCTGCGCCGGAGGTCTGGATTAATGGCCAGATAAGCCAGGGCTTCCTCCAAATCGCGGGAATCTGACCGCTGCACGAGCAGCCCCTGTTTACCGTGGGTCAAGACCCCCCGGTACCCCTCTATGTCCGAAGCCACCACGCATTTCCCCGCCGCCATAGCCTCCAAAAGCACAATCCCGAAACTCTCCGACCCCGTTGCCGGAAAGCAGCAGATATCAGCGGTCGCGTAATACCGGGCCAGGTTTTGGTAGGACACCCGTCCGGCGATAACCACGTCGCTGGGGTTACGCGCGCTTAAAATGCGGTGAGACTCCTTGTCCAGGTTCCCGGGCCCCACGACGATAAGGCGTGTTTCGGGAAGCTCCCACTTGAGGCGGCTGTACGCTTCCAGCAGGTATCGCAGTCCCTTCCGTTTTTCCAGCCTCCCCACGAAAAGGATGTTGAGCTTCCCGTCCCGGTACTGGGGCCAGGGGGGAATATCCCGGGCGAAATGGTCGAAATCAATGCCATTCGGGATGACTTCGTAGTGTCTCGGAAAGAAATTATTGACGTAACGCCGGGCAACCGGCGACACGGCGATGCTCCCATGCAACCTGGAGTGCCATCGCTTGATTATCGGCTGGCTGAACCGGTAAAGGTGCTGCCGGTCATAGTAAGCGTGGAAGGTGCCGATATTAACAGCGTTGGATACTTCCAGCACACAAAGAGGCAGGACGGGGGCCAGAGGTTCATGCAGGTGGATGATGTCAAAAGATTCCTGTTCCAGGAGCGCCCGAATCCGCCGGCAGAGCCACCAGGAAAAGGACACCCGTGCGACTGAGCCACCACTGGGGACGGGAACGGAACGCCCCAGGGGAATGAAAGGGGGGTCTGCCGATTCAAGCCGGGAAGGAGAATGCGGGGCAAGAATCTGTACTTCGTGCCCCAACCGCCCCAATTCAGTGCCCAGGTGAGACACGTGGGCGGTCACACCACCAGGCCAGGTGAAGTCGTAGGGCGAGACCATCGCTATTTTGAGACGGTCCAAACAGCCGCTCCGTTACACCGATGCAGCAGTGATGGCGACTAGAGGTGCATTTCCCCCGTCGCGCCGTTTTGGCCGATGAAATCTTCCACCATGCTCCGGGCCACGTCGTCAGTGTATTGCACCGGTGGAGACTTCATGAAATAGGCGCTGGGACCGTGGACGGCTCCGGATTCGCCCCGGTCCAGGGCCAGCTTGGCGCACCGGATCGCATCCACCACGACGCCGGCGGAGTTGGGGCTGTCCCAGACCTCGAGCTTGGTCTCGATGTTCACGGGCGCGCCCCCGAAAAGCTTGCCTTCCATCCGGATATAGCACCATTTCCGGTCCTGCAGCCAGGGCACATGGTCGCTCGGCCCGATGTGGACATGGTCCGGCTCGACAGGCAGGTCCATCTGGGAAGTCACCGCGCCCGTCTTGGATATCTTCTTGGAAACCAGCCTTTCCCGCTCCAGCATGTTCAGGAAATCGGTGTTGCCGCCGAAGTTAAGCTGGTAGGTGTTGTCAATAGTTGCGCCCCGGTCTTCGAACAAACGGGTCAGGATGCGGTGGAGGATAGTTGCGCCGACCTGGGACTTGATGTCGTCCCCGATAATCGGCAATCCGCGTTCTTCGAAGCGGGTGCGCCAGTAATCTTCCTTGGCGATGAAAACCGGAATGCAGTTGATGAACCCGCAACGGGCATCAAGGACCTGTTCCACGTACCACTTCGTGGCCATTTCACTGCCCACCGGAAGATAGTTGATAACGACATCAACTTCTCTTTCCTTGAGGATCCCGGAAATGTTGTCCGTGGAGTGGGACGATTTGCGCACCAGGTGTGATACGTACTTGCCCACGCCGTCGTGGGTCATTCCCCGTTCTACCTTGACGCCAGTGTGGGGGACATCGGCGAACTTCAAGGTATTGTTGGGCTGCGTGAAAATTGCCTCGGAGAGGTCCTTCCCCACCTTGTTCTCGTCGATGTCAAATGCAGCGACGACTTCAATATCTTCGATTCGGTAATCCCCGATCCTGTTGTGCATCACGCCGGGCACATCCTCGTCCTCCGGCAACTCAACGTACTTATGGATGCCCTGCACCAGGGATGAGGCGCAGTTTCCCACGCCAATGATCGCCACCTTGATTTTGGCCAAAACTCGGCTCCTTTTTGCTGCGCCGCCCCTGGGACGGCAGGTCCTAGCATTGTATCAGCTTGGCGGGTCTGCCACAAGAAATCAACCGTTCCTTCAGGACGGTCATGCGTACTAATGGTTCGGAATTCGCCGATTCCACGCCATAATTGGGCTGGAAACCGTTGTCAGGGCACCTTTGAATCGGCTAGAACCGCTCAGCCGGGGTGGAGAGCAGGAACATCCCTTTAAGCGCCGGCAAAGAAGCGAATAACAGCCGTCTGGTCGTCGTGGCGGTAGCGGGCCCCCATCAGCTCAGGCGCCAGGCCCTGTTCCAGGTGCAAATCGATCAAGGTCTTGGCTTTCTCTCCGGCTTCTTCAGGAGTGGCGGCGCTCCGCACGATATCGACGAGTTCATCAATATGGAGGTTGTCGCTTACCCCGTCGCTGGCGATGATGAGCCGATCGCCGGGAGCCACGGAGAGTTCAGAGCGGTAGAGGGTGAGTTTCTCTTCCCCGCCGATCACTTTGGTGCCGCCCGGGCGCAGCAGCCCGCCGACCCGCCCTCCCATTTGCTGGTGTTCACTGGGTCCGACGTAGTAGATGGGGCTGTCTCCCGCATTGACGGTAATCACCTGTTCGCCCTGGTACAACGCCGCGGAAACCGTCGTCAGCAGGAAGCGTCCACCGCCCACCTGGAAGAACTCCTCGTTCATTTCCTCCAGCACCGCCACCACGTCTTCCACCGAGTTAATCGTTGCTGCTTCAAGGGCCGCCGCCACACCCTGGCTGGCTTCTCCCCCGCCGTGGCCGGTGACACCATCAAGCACGACGTCAAGAAAGGAGCCGCCGCCGAGATCCTTGACGAGCATGGAATCTTCCCCGTGGGATGAGTTGTCCTGAAAGGTTGCGTAAGTACTGGGGATCATCGTCGCATACCTCGATTAATCTCTCTGAATGTCAGTAGATCAGCCTGGATCACGAGAAATCATCGAACACAGCCAACTCGGCTTCCGGCTCAAACACGAACCGCCGCCAGTAGTCCGCGTTCAGGAGTTGCAGAGCGTCCCGCCAAGCTTGATGGACCTGCTCCAGGTCGGGCAAACTGCGATTGCGGATTCTAACTTCCTCCAAAAACCCCGTCAAGTCATCCCTGAACGCGGCGAAGTCTTCGTAAGAACGGTCACGAACGCGGTTGATCATGGTCAGCGCAGCGTCGCTGGCAGGACTCGGATTTCGGGAGTATCCCATCCCAATCTCGTCCATTTCCTGTTCCAACGTAATCGTGGGGCGGGTTCCGTGGGTGTCACGATAACCATCGGGATTTTCCGGAGGCAATTCTGAAGTGGTGTAGTATTTGATCATCTCCAAAAAGAAATCGTGAATGTCGCGAGGCTGTCGGGAGCGGGTCAGGGACGGCTCCCCCACAACCACGAGATCACCCGAGTCGATTATGGTTATGGTATTGGAGGATGGCTGGTAGAAAATGTTTTGAGGGCCGAGGTCCAGCAGTATGTATCCCGCCTCATACAGTCTTTCCTGCACCGACAGTAACTGTTGTTGTATCGGGAACGCCGGCTCCGCATCCGAATAGCCCAGGGGGAAAAGACCAAACAGGTTCTGCCCCAGGCCAATTGGCACCCGGAGAATTCGCGCTCGTACATCGCCGGCCAGCGGGATGCCGGCCGCCCGAGCCACTGCGAGGACCCGGTACTCGTGCTGGGTCTCATCCCCGTAGAAGTCGTCGTGATTCCTCCTTTCGGAGTAACCCACAATTGGCGACAAGTGCGGCACGTCGACGCCGACCGTCCGGTAAAACGCGAGAGTCCGGTCTGTACGGTCCTCTATGGGGCCATGCATTTGGCGGCTTATTGCCTGGGGCACAGGACGTTTCAAGACAACCTGCTGTCCCGTTTCCCGGTCAACGGCGGAGCGTACCTCGTAGTCTGCACCGGTTCCCAGCAGGCCGGTTATCTCGAAACGGCTAAGTTCCAGTTCTTCCATGCGTTGCGTTCCACCAGCGAATTCGATCAACCTGCCGGTCAGTATAGCACCGGCGGCCACACCACTTTCCTTGACCAGCCAAAAACCCGTATGCCACACTGCGCCAACCTTGCCCAAAGGAGGACAGAAGGTTGTCAGGCTTCAGGACCGGCGTGCTTGAGACCATTGGACACACTCCCTTGGTCGAGTTGTCCCGTTTGGCGAAGCCTGGCTTGGCCAGGGTCCTGGCCAAGCTCGAATGCCGCAATCCCAGCGGCAGCGTGAAGGACCGCGCCGCCCTCGCGGTAATCGAATCCGAAGAGAATCAGGGACATCTGCGGCAGGGGATGAGTCTCGTTGGCGCCACCAGCGGGAATAGTGGGCCGGCATTGGCCATGGTGGCCGCCGCCAAGGGGTATCCCTTAACCATATACATGCCGAGCAACGCGCCGGTTAACCAGCGGCGCCTCGCCGAGCGATACGGGGCCGCCGTGGAACTTACCTCTCCCAATTACAGGATGTCCGGAGCCCTGGAGGCCGCCAGGAACGCTGTCCAGAACAACCGGGACCGCCTCTTGCTGGATTTCTTCAACAATCCCGCGGTTGTGGAAGCCCATTACTCGGGCACCGGTCCCGAGATCATCGCTTCCGCGGGAGTGCACATCGACGCTTTCGTGGCCGCCGTAGGGACCGGAGGCACGATCACAGGAGTCGGGCGGCGGCTCAGGGAAACCAACCCCGGTGTTAGGGTAGTAGCGGTGGAGCCCGCCGGTTCTCCCGTCCTTAGCGGGGGTTTCCCGGGGCGTCACCTGATACCCGGCATTGGCGCCGACTTCGTCCCTCCGCTCCTGGACCGCTCCCTTCTTGATTCGGTCTTGGCGGTCGGCGACGAAGACGCCAACAGCACCGCGGTCAGGCTGGCCCGTGAAGAGGGGTTGTTGGTGGGAATCTCATCCGGCGCCAACGCCTTCGCGGCTTTGTCCCTGGCAGCCGATCTCGGAACGGGCGCCACCGTAGTAACAGTCCTGCCGGACACCGGCGAGCGCTATCTGGACTTTCCGTTGTAGGTTGCCGTGGTATAAGGCTGCGGTATTGCAAGTTGCCGTTTGGAGTCTTGCCCCGGCTATCCCAGATGGTCCCTAGAGCGGCAGACCAGTGTCACCCAATCGTCCTTGGGCCAGGTGGCTTGCACGACAAACCCAGCTTCCTCCAGCGCTTCCTCCGTTTCCCGCTCCTGCTCCTGGATGATTCCTGACGCGATCAATGCGCCCTGCTGCTTCAGCGGCGGCATCAAGTGGACGCCGCGTTCCCGGATCGCCCGGGATGAGATGTTGGCCACCAGAATGTCGAAAGACCCTGCTGGAGCTTGAGGATTCGGCAAGCTTCCCTGGGCCAAAGTAACTTTGGGCAATATTCCCAGGCGCCTGAAGTTTTGTCTCGCCGCCGTCACGGCCACCGAGTCAATATCCAGTGCAAGAATGTGTCCTGCTCCCAGCTTGGCCGCGGCGATGGTCAGGATGCCCGAACCGACCCCCAGGTCAAGCACCGACATCCCGGGTTCGACCAGGTCTTCCAGGGCCTCAAGGCAGGTGTATGTGGTGGGATGGTATCCGGTGCCGAAGGCCAACCCGGGATCCAGCTCGATGACAACGTCATCCGGCCCGGGATCGTGGTCGATCCAGGACGGCTTTATCACCAGGTTTCGGCCTAGTTTCAGGAGCGTGAAGTGGGACTTCCAGGAGTTTTGCCAGTCCTCATCGGGCGGAAGAGATTCGACCTTGAGCTCGCCAAGAGGCTCCAGGATGCTGGTCAGTTTTACCCCGACCTCTATGTGCGCGAGACGCTGTCGGGATGTTGACGGCAGATAGGTACGCAGCAGGACTCGGTTGTTATCCCTGATCTCCATGGACATGCCGTGTCCATACCGTTCGAACAGGTAGGAGATGGGCTCGACGTATTCGAACGGGATCTCGATGCTTATTTCGTGCCATTCCATCTTCGTGGCCGCCGCCCTTTCCCGCGAGGAAGCCTGTGCTGCCGGAACGTGAGAGCAGAATTATGCAGGATCTGTAGGGAACCTGCTTGCCGGGAACCTAATTGCCGGGAGCCTAATTGTCGGGAGCCTGCTTGAAGCGGTTGAACAGTCCTTTGGACTTGGTGGGTTCTTCCGTTTCGTCCGGCTCATCCTCCAATTCGTGCCCCATGGATTTGGCCAGTTCTTCGAGCAGCTTTTTCTGCTTCTTGTTGAGGCTCTTGGGGACGCTCAGGTCCACGTAAACCCGCAGGTCTCCCCGCCGGTCGCTGTGAATGTGGGGAACACCCAGACCACGCAGACGGAACTCGGCGCCAGGCTGTGTGCCTTGCGGGACTTTCAGCACTTCCGGCTCGCCATCCAGAGTGGGTATCTCCTTTTCCACGCCCAGAGCAGCCTCCACCATGTCCAGCGGGAGTTCGTATACCAGGTCGTACTCGTTACGGTGGAACACCTTGTGATTCCGGACATTGACCTGTACGTAGAGGTTGCCCGGAGGCCCTCCATTCCGGCCCACATCTCCCTCACCGGTCAGGCGGACCTGCATCCCCCCCTGGACCCCCGCCGGAATGGTCACCGCAGTCTTGCGTTTGCGTCGCTCCATGCCGGCGCTCCGGCAGCGGGAGCAGGGAGTTTCAATCACACGCCCGGTTCCGCGGCAGGCAGGACAGGCCGTCACCTGGGCGAATTGCCCGAACAGGCTGCGTTGTGTGCGCCGCACCTGGCCCTGGCCGGCGCAGGTGGAGCAGGTGTTGACCGATGTCCCCGGTTCGTTCCCTTGTCCCGAACACTGACTGCAAAGCTCGACCCGGTTGACTTCCACCTCGCGTTCGGCTCCAAAGACTGCTTCTTCAAAACTCAAGGTGACTTTCTGCTGGATATCCGACCCCCGCTGGGATTCCTGGGCGCGACGGGCTGAACTGTCCCCGAAGAAGGAGTCGAAAATATCCCCGAATCCGCCAAATACGTCGAACCCGTCAAATGGCTGATCAAACCCCCCGTTCCCGGAAACCCCAGCGTGTCCGAACCGGTCGTATTGGGCACGCCTCTTTGAATCGCTGAGGACCTGGTAGGCCTCGTTGATGTCCTTGAATTTTTCCTCCGCGTCCGGGTTTTTGTTCCGGTCCGGATGGTATTCCATGGCCTTCCTGCGGAAAGCCTTCTTGATTTCTTCCTCGGAGTCCCCTCGCGCGACTCCGAGCACCTCGTAGTAATCGGTTTGTGGCATTGATACCCGCCGTTTCTTCGCAGAATTATATGGCCGTATTTAGGGACATTATAGATGACGGCTCCAGCACCGCTCAACACGCATTCCACGGCCCGGCAGGGCAATCGCATGAAGTTTGACTCGACCCTGCCGTGGCGGTTAAATGATCCGTTGCAGCTATTTTGTCCCCTCACGCATCGAACCCATGGTGCTGATGAACGTCCGCGCCCCCTTGTCGGTTCGATGTTGAATTGGGTAGCCGTAGCGAATGCCTCATCGTCGCCATAAGGTGGTTTCCAGCGTGCGCTTGTTCCTGTCCTTGTCCACTCTTATCTTTCTTCTCGCCTGTTCCACGCCGGCGCCGCCCCCGAAAATGCCAGCTGCCACGTCGGCCCGGGTGGCGGCTGGACCGGAGAGTCTGCCAGCAGCAACTCCCGTGCCCATGCCAAACCCGAGTCCTTCTGCTGCATCGATCCCAACCGCTGCCGCAATACCGGCTCCACCCCCTGCACCCAGGCCTGTCCCCACCATGACGCCGGCCCCGGAACCCACGGCCACGCCAACTGCCGCACCCACCCCAACCCTCCAGCCTGCGCCTTCTCCCACGCCCCTGCCAAACGTCCCATCAGCGCCGGTTGCCACTCCCACACCTAAGACCATACCGGCTGCCTGTTCTGAGCTAATTGGGAAAGCCGATTGGTCGAGCCTGGATTTCTGGTCCGATGCCGGTGTACCGGACGTGGAAGCCGGTTTGACCTGCGGCGCGAGTATCGAGGCCAGGGGCGTTCACGGATGGACCCCGCTGCATCAGGCGATTCATGTCGGCCAAAACCCGGCGGTCCCCCTGGCATTGTTGGACGCCGGGGCCGATATCGAGGCCAGGGACGATCACCAATCGACCCCGTTGCACGCGGCGCCCTTCAACTACTGGGGCGACATGCCGGTCCTTCAGGCTTTGTTGGACGCTGGCGCCAACACCGATGCCAGGAACAGTGACGGACGGACTCCGATACACCTTGCCGTACAGTACAACGACAACCTGGCGCCCGTTCAGGCTTTGCTGGACGCTGGCGCCGACACCGAGGTCAGTGGCGAACTGGGATGGACACCGCTGCACTTGGCGGCCATTTTCGATGGAGATCCGGCAGTCGCCCAGGCCCTGCTGGACGCCGGCGCGGATTTTGAGGCCCGGGACGTTTTCGGAAGGACTCCGCTGCATCAGGCCATCGAGCACAACGACAACCCGGCAGTCATGCAGGCCTTGCTGGACGCCGGCGCAGACATCGAGGCCAGGAACAATGACGGATGGACTCCGTTGCACACAGCGGCCTGGCATCACAACACTTCGGCACTTCATGCCCTGCTGGAAGCCGGCGCGGACGTCAATGCCAGAAACAATGGTGAGAGCACTCCGTTGAGTTTGGCCAGAGTGATGGGTAACGAGGCAGCTGTCTGGGCGCTCCGCGAGGCCGGAGGAACCAGCTAGTTGACTTCGGCATGCTCATTGGGTCTATCCCGGCCTTGCCCCGGCGGCGAAACATTGGGTTGACAGTCAAGACCGGCATTCCTAGAATGGTTACTTCGGAGATATAGTCTCCGTTGCGGCTCATACTGACGGAAAGGAAGGGATTATGCTCAGTTTAGTAATTTTCCTGTCCGTCCTGGCGGCCGCAGGGATAGCGGGATCTGGCGTAGCAGTGTGGCTGATCGTCAGGTCGAGGTTCAACGGCAAGCGGTTAGACGACGCAAACAGCCAAGCCACCAATCTGATAACCCAGGCTGAGGAGGAGAAGCGCAAGATTCTCCTGGGGGCACAGGAAGATGTGCTCCAGATGCGCACCTCCGGCGAAAAGGAGATCAAGGACCAGCGGCAGGAGCTCAACCGCCTGGAACGGCGATACCTTCAGCGGGAAGAGCAGCTGGAACGAAAAAACGATGCCTTGGACAAGCAACGGGACACACTCGCTGACAAAGAGCGGGAAGTCCAGAAGGCGTTAGAACAAGTAGACGACGTGAAAACGCGACAGCTCACCGTGCTGGAAGAAATCTCGGGTCTCAGCGTCGCTGAAGCCAGGGAATTGGTTGTTCTGCGAGGCCAGGAACAGGCCGAGCACGACTTGTCCCGGCGCTATTATGACCTGGAAAAAGAGTTCAAGGCTAAAGCGGACGACAATGCCCGCAAGATAATCACCCTCGCCATTAACCGTCTTGCCACAGATGTAGTATCCGAAACTACCACCTCAACGGTATCCCTGCCTAACGATGAGATGAAAGGACGTCTCATCGGCCGCGAAGGGCGGAATATTCGCGCGTTGGAAGCCCTTACCGGGGTGGACATCGTCATCGACGACACTCCCGAAATCGTTACCGTATCGTGCTTCGACCCGGTCCGGCGGGAAATCGCCAAGCTGGCCTTGGAAAAGCTGATAACCGATGGGCGCATCCAGCCGGCCCGCATCGAGGACATGGTCAACCGTGCCCATACCGAGATCGAACAGACCATCTGGAAGGCTGGTGAGCAGGCAACCTTCGATCTGGCGGTCAGCGGCTTGGACCCTGAGTTGGTCCGGTACCTGGGACAGCTTAGATACCGGTACAGCTATGGCGAAAACGTGCTCAAGCACTCCATAGAGGTCGGTCTCCTGGCCGGAATGATGGCGTCGGAACTCGGCGCCAACGTCCAGTTGGCCCGGATCGGCGGCCTCCTTCATGACATCGGAAAGGCACTGACCCACGAAGTGCCCGGCCCCCATGCCGAGATCGGCGCCGAGTTGTCGGCCCGCTATGGCGTGAACCATGCCACCTGCGCCTGCATCAAGGAGCACCACGACGACGAACACTCGTCCATCGAGTCCTTCCTCGTCGCCGCCGCCGACGCTATTAGCGCGGCCCGGCCGGGAGCCCGCAAGGAGTCCCTGGACCAGTACGTCCAACGCTTGCGGGAACTGGAAGACACCGCCATAGGCTTTGCGGGAGTGGAAAGGGCATTTGCCATTCAGGCGGGTCGCGAGGTCCGGGTCATGGTGAAACCCGGCGATGTAAACGACGTCGAATCGGCCACCCTGGCGCGGGACATAGCCAAAAAGGTCGAAACCGACCTGGTATTCCCAGGACAGATCAAAGTCACCGTCATCCGGGAAACCCGGAGCACCGAGTTCGCCCGGTAACCCCGGCGATCATCGGCTCCTCACTACCCCGGGAGAAAACGGAAGACCGCCGGTTTGAACCAAATGGAGGGCCCAGGTCCGGAGACAGCCGGGGTTGGGCCCTCCTGATTTATCTGTAACTTGGAAGAATCGCCTTGCGAATATTGATGATCGGAGACATCATCGGGCGTCCCGGCCGGCAGGCCCTCAAAGCCATCCTCCCGGAGTTGCGCCAAGAACTTGCCATCGACTTCGTCATCGCCAACGGAGAAAACACCGCCGGCGGATTCGGTATCACGTCCGACACGGCCTACGAGCTTCTCGACAACGGGGTGGACCTGCTCACTTCCGGCAACCACATCTGGGACCAGAAGGAAATCATTCCCTATATGGACGAAGGTCTCCCCCTGATCCGACCGGCGAATTACCCCAATGCCCCCGGACGGGGTTACTTGATATACGACGGAATCATGGTCCTGAACTTGATGGGGCGGGTGTTCATGCCTGCCCTGGATTGCCCCTTCCGTACCGCCGACGCCATCCTGGATGAAGTGGCGGAGTCGGAAAACCCCAAGGTGATAATCGTCGACTTCCACGCCGAAGCTACGTCGGAAAAACAGGGGTTGGGTTGGTACCTGGACGGAAGGGTTAGCGCCGTCCTCGGGACTCATACCCACGTGGGCACAGTTGACGCGAAGATACTTCCCAAGGGCACAGCCTACCTCAGCGACGTGGGTATGACCGGGCCTGTTAACTCCGTAATCGGCAGTAACGTGGGGGACGTACTCGAGCGGTTCCTGACCGGACTGCCCCAACGCCTCAACGTCGCCAGTGGCCCCTCCATACTGAACTCGGCGCTAATGGACATTGACCCGGAAACCGGAAAGGCAACCTCCATCCAGAGAATCGACAGGACGGCTGATTAAGCATGAGCGCTGCTGTAGACCTCCACCTGCACACCACCGCATCCGACGGGCGTCTCCGGCCCACCGAATTGGTCGATCTCGTCGCCGGCCAGGGTCTCAAAGTAGTTTCGGTTTCCGACCACGACACGACCTCGGGGCTCGATGAAGCCTGCCAGGCGGCCGCGAAGTACCCGGGTATGCGCATAATACCGGGGATCGAACTCAGTACCGACATCCCGGGCGATGAAATTCACATGCTGGGGTACTTCTTCGACCGTGAAGACGCGGAGTTCCAGAGCGTCCTCACCCGATTCCGCCGGGGACGCCTGGAGCGCGGCCGGATGATGGTGGAAAAGCTGGCCCAATACGGCCTCCATGTTGAATGGGAACGTGTCCAGGAGATCGCGGGGGAGGGTGGAGCCGTTGGCCGGCCTCACGTTGCCCTCGCCCTCGTGGAGAAGGGCTATTTCCGTGAGCCCAAGGACGCTTTCGCGGAATACCTGGGCCGCAACGGCCTAGCCTACGCCGAACGGGAGAAGATGACGCCCGAAGAGGGGGTCCGGCTCCTGGCCCGGGTTGGAGGAGTCGCGGTCCTGGCCCACCCAGCCCAGCTCCCCGACCTTGACCAGAAATGCGCCGAGCTCAAAGCCGCCGGCCTCGTCGGCATGGAAGTCCACTACCAGATGTACACCCCTGACACCGTGGCCCGCCTCCTCGACGTGGCCAAACGCCACGGACTGATCCCTTGCGGCGGTAGCGATTACCACGGCCTGGGCAATACCGGGGAACAACTCCCCGGGCTCCTGGGCCCTCCGATGGAAACGGTGGAACGCTTGGAAGAAGCCGCCAGCAGGGTTGATCGCGATGCCGCCCGGCAGACCGGCTGACCTTGTCCCCCTGTCATGCTTGAAATCGCCGGGTTGTACGCTTATTCCTACCTGGCAGGGGCGGTACCCACCGCTTACCTGCTGGCCCGTTTCTCCAGTGGCATTGACATCCGGCAGTACGGCAGCGGCAACGTTGGGGGGTCCAACCTGGCTCAGCACGCCGGACGCCATTGGGTCGTCCTTCTCCTCATATTCGACATCTTGATCAAGGGAGCGACCCCGGTCCTGGCCGGCGTTTACGTAACCGGTTTGGATTGGGACTCGTTCTGGCTCATGGCCGCGCCCGTCTTGTCGGCAATCGGCCACAACTGGTCCCCGTTCATGCGATTCCAGGGCGGCCGCGGAATATCGGTAGTGGCCGGCGCCCTGTTATCCGTGGATTGGCTGGCGTTGGCGTTATGCCTCGCCGTTGTCGGTGCCGGCAAGAAACTAACGGGTAGTTCAGCTCTGTGGGTCTTGGCTTGCCTGGCCGCGCTCCCCTTTTGGGCGCTGCTGTTCGGAAACCCGGCTTGGGTCCCCGGCGAAGGACAGGCGTCTTCCAAATTTGCCCTCTTTGCCGCCTTGCTGGCAGTCACCGTCCTGAAGCGTCTCCTGGGAAACGCCCTGGTCTGGCCGCAGAGTGGGCTCCGTCGTAAAGTCCTGTTCAACCGCCTTCTCCACGATCGGGACGTTGATCAACGGGATGACTGGGTCCATCGCGCGCCCATCCTCGGCGAGTCATGACCGCGCCCATGCGTGAGACACCTTCCAACCCCGATCCGGCGGTCTCTGGCCGGTGTTTCTGGCATCCCGATCTGGAGACCGGGTTGTCCTGCAGCCGGTGCGGCCGCTCGATTTGCCCCAGTTGCATGGTCCAGGCTCCGGTGGGCATCCGCTGCAAGGAGTGTGGCCGCCCGGTCCGCATGCCCACCTACGACGTCGGGCCCCTCAACTACGTCCGCGGGCTGGCCGTGTGCATTGCCATCGCCATTTTCGGCGGTGTGGCCTGGCTGTTTCTAAACTCTTTCCTCGGCGTTTTCCCCTTCGTCAGCGGTCTGGTGGGCCTGGGACTGGGTTACGCCACCTCGGAGCTTCTGGGGCTCGCCATCAACCGCAAGCGGAGCATACTCCTAGCCCTTTGCGCCGGAGGTGCGGTTGTCATCGCTTTCCTGATAACCTTCATCTTCGGTCCGCCCGTCTATGGCCTGTGGGAATTGCTCATCGTGTTCGTCGGGATTGCCCTGGCGGTACAGCGGGTTCGTCCTTAGTTCTTCCCAGGCTGCGCCCACCGTTTCGGCCACGAGCCACGAAGCAAACCCCCGACGCCGCAGGTGGGCCGTCAGCTTCTCCCGGAACTCACTCCAATCTGCGTCTCCACATGCCAGGCGGCGGGCAAAGGATCCGGCGGCTCGCGCCGCATTTGCCTCTTCGTCAAACTCCGTCAGGGAATCCTCTATGACCTCTGCCGGGACTCCGAAACCCCGCAGTTCTTGCCGGATCAATCCTCCCGCCCTCGGCCTGAACTGTTCCCGGCTGGCCCGCCACTGCAGGGCAAACGCCAGGTCATCGAGAAGATTTTGATTGCGGAGGGCCTCGATCACTTCTTCCACCACCCCCTGGGAATACTTGCGGGACAGGCGTCGCCGGACTTCCGCCTCGCTCCTGGCCCGGTAGGCTAGGAAGCGGAGCGCTTGCTCCTTGGCCCTGAAAAAAGCGGTGGAGCCCTTCAAGGCTCCACCGCCTTCTCCCGTCTGCCGGGGTGCCATTGGCTTCATTCTTCCGGCGGTATTAGTCCGGGGCCCCTTCGGAAGAATCCCCCGCCGCCATCAGCAGCCCCGCTGATTCTTCTGGCGGATGGGCTCCATTGCTGGACGGTTCGTCCGCCTCGGACATTTTCCCACGAATCCTTGCTTCCACTGACTCCGCAATTTCCGGGTGTTCATGCAGGAACTGCTTGGAAGCTTCCCGGCCCTGCCCCAGACGGGTTTCACCGTAGGAATAGAACGCCCCCGCTTTGCGGATATGCCCCTGGGAAACGCCGATATCCAGAATGTCCCCCATCTTGCTGATGCCCCGGTTGAACATGATGTCGAACTCAGCCACCCGGAAAGGCGCGGCAACTTTGTTCTTGACGATGCGTGCCCGCACCCGGTTGCCCACTATTTCCGAACCCTGCTTCAGCGATTCGGTGCGTCTCAGGTCGATCCGCACCGAGCTGTAGAACTTCAGGGCCCTGCCCCCCGGGGTCACTTCCGGACTCCCGTAGACCACTCCAATTTTTTCCCGAAGCTGATTGATGAACACCACTGCCGTCCGGGAACGATGAATGGTGGAGGTGAGCTTGCGGAGGGCTTGGGACATCAACCTCGCCTGCAACCCGACATGGGTATCCCCCATGTCCCCTTCAATCTCGGCCTGGGGAACGAGGGCCGCCACGCTATCCACCACTACGGTGTCAATGGCGCCGCTCCGTACTAGCTGCTCGGTGATATCCAGTGCCTGTTCGGCGCTGTCCGGCTGCGAAATCAGCAGATCGTCCAGGCATAGTCCGCAGTTGGCGGCGTAGTTGGGGTCCAGCGCGTGTTCAGCGTCCACGTAGGCAGCTATGCCCCCCAGCCGCTGGGTCTCGGCCATGATATGGATTGCCACCGTGGACTTTCCCGCGGATTCGCCTCCGTATATCTCGGTGACGCGGCCCCGGGGAATGCCGCCCGCCCCCAGGGCGATATCCAGGCTTATGGACCCAGTGGGAATGGAATCGGTTACCAACCGCTGGGCAACCTCTCCAAGGCGCATGACGGCGCCCTTGCCGTGGTCTTTTTCAATGCGGCTCAGGGCCGTCTCCAACGCGTTGAGCTTGTCCTTGTTGTCGGCTGGCATGGTTTCCCTTCCCTCTCCCGTTAGGTTGACAGCACAGTAGCACACTTGTTCGAGTTCCACAACATGCAACTGTCAGTAAATTCCTGGGTTCGCATCCGGGGCTCGCAGTGGACGTTGCCAGAGGTCCAGGGGAGTCGAGTTTTCTTAACTAAACGAAGACGACCGTCTTCACCTAAAACTCTCAATTGCCGCCTTTGAACCCGATGCTAACCTTGCCGTTCTCCACGATCACCGGAGTTACCCTCTCGCCGTTCGTCAACGCCAGCAGGTCGGGAATCTTGTCCGGCTCCTTGGAAACATCAACCTCGGTGTAAGGGGTCCGGTTGCGCCGGTACTCCATCTTCGCCGCCGCGGAAAAGGCGCAGTCCGGGTGCGTGTAAATGATGGTCTCGGCCTGGCTGGCTTGCGTCACGATAAGCCCCTCGAACGATAAATATGGCCCGTAAGCTGAACGAATGCGTCCATTCTAAAGCCGCGCCCCCGGGGATTCAACGAGGCGGCGGCACACGGAGCGGTTCCGGGTGTGGAGAACGGGGGTTACGGTTGAGTTGAATAATGGCTGCCCGGCCTGGGCTTGAACCAGGGCTTACAGCTCCAAAGGCTGACGTGCTACCACTACACCACCGGGCAATGTGGGAACGCTGCCGGGAAGCCCCGTTTTCCATCAAGGACTCAATCGGACTCCCGCGCGGCTGCCGCAATTAATTGTGAATGGCCCCGTTGGTGGAGTCAAGGGGCCGCGTTGACGCTGGGAAATGGGCTGGATACAATTTTCCGGTTGAGCCGCCGCCCCCAGGCCCCTTGGACAAGTTGCCTAACCCTTAGCCTCCGCGTAGGCAAGGGTCGGGGCCGAATGGGCGACTATTCAGAACCCAGCCGAAAGCGGCGGCTGTTGGAACCAACCCCACACTACGCTTTCCACAGGTTGCTTATGAACGGAGACCAGATTCGGGACTCTTACATCCGGTTTTTCGAGGCCAGGGGACACCTGCACATGCCCAGCGCTTCGCTGATCCCCGCGGGGGACCCCACCCTGCTGTTCACCAGCGCGGGCATGGTCCCGTTCAAGCCCTTCTTCATGGGGGAACAGACGCCTCCATCCCGTAGGCTGACCAGCCACCAGAAGAGCTTCCGCACCACCGACATCGACGAGGTGGGAGACCACAAGCATCTCACCTTCTTCGAAATGCTGGGGAATTTCAGCATTGGGGATTATTTCAAGACCGATGCGGTGGCCTTCGCGTGGGAACTGGTGACGGAGCTTTTCCAACTGCCTCCGGAGCGCATCTACGTGACGATCCACCTGGATGACGACGAAGCCTTCCACATCTGGCGGGACCAGATCGGCGTGCCGGTCGAGCGGATTTACCGTTACGGGGATTCGGACAACTGGTGGGGACCGGCGGGCACGGAAGGTCCGACGGGCCCATGCTCCGAGCTGCATTACGACGGTGGAGCGGAGAAGGGCTGCGCGCCAATCCTGCCGCCGGACGATCTGACCGCCCAGTTCCTGCGGGAGCGGGACGGAGCGGAAGTAACCGATCCGCCGGGCTGCCATCCCAACTGCGACTGCGAGCGGTTCGTCGAGCTGTGGAACCTGGTGTTCATGCAGTTCTACCAGGACCCGGAGCGTAACCGGACGCCTCTCCCTGCACCCAGCGTGGATACCGGGATGGGGCTGGAGCGGGCGGCCGCGGTCCTGCAGGGGAAACCCAACGTCTACGAGACGGACCTGTTCTCCCCCATCGTGGCCAAGGTCTGCGAGTTGACGGGCAAGCGTTACGGGGAGGCGGTGGACACCGACTTCGCCATCCGCGTGGTGGCGGAACACTCGCGGGCGGCTTGCTTCCTCATCGGGGACGGCGTGGTTCCCGGCAACGAGGGAAGGGGCTACGTGCTGCGGCGGGTCATCCGCCGGGGCATCCGCTACGGGCGCAGGCTGGGTCTGGGCGAGTCCTTCATGACCGACGTCAGCCGAATGGTGCTGGAGCGGTTCTCGGACGTCTATCACGAACTGCGGGAGAACGAGGCGTTCATCCTCCGGGTAATCGGGCTGGAGGAAGAGCGGTTCGCGCAGGCGTTCGACGTGGGGAGCGGGATCCTGGAAGGAATGATCGGTGATGAAAGAGAACGAATCTCCGGAGAGGAAACCTTCATCCTTTACGACACCTACGGGTTCCCTCCCGAGCTGACGGCGGAGATAGCCGGGGAGCACGGGTTGTCGGTGGACATGGCCGGGTTCGAGCGAGAGATGGAGGCGCAGCGGGAGCGGGCCCGCTCCGCTGCGGCGTTTACCGGCAGCATGGAGATTCATGCAGCCTACGAAAACCTGGGCGTGGAGCGCAGCCGCTTCGTGGGGTATGACCAACTCCGGCAGGATTCGGTGGTGGCGGCGCTGCTGGCCAGGGATGGCGAGAACCCGGCGGAGGCAACCGGACACGCATCCCAGGGACAAGCCGTGGAAGTGGTGCTGCAATCAACGCCCTTCTACGCCGAGAGCGGTGGACAGGTGGGGGACCACGGGACGATAGCCGGTCCCAACGGGTTGGTGCGGGTTGAACACACCCACAGCCCGGTTGCGGGAATGGTGGTACACCAGGGAGTTGTGGAACAGGGAGACATCGCGCTGGGAGACTCGGTGACGGCCCAGGTCGATCCTTCCAGGCGGATGGATGCGGCGCGCAACCACAGCGGCACTCACATCCTGCACGCGGCGCTCCGGTCGAC
Source organism: uncultured Dehalococcoidia bacterium (assembly GCA_951812535.1). Lineage (GTDB taxonomy): Bacteria > Chloroflexota > Dehalococcoidia > Lucifugimonadales > UBA3495 > CATOSK01. The sequence goes on from CATOSK010000009.1 coordinate 105,716, forward strand.
CCTCGGCGCCCACGTGCGGCAGGCGGGATCGCTGGTGGCGCCCGACCGCCTCCGGTTCGATTTCAGCCACGTCAGCGCGTTGTCCCGGGACGAACTGCTGTCTGTCCAGGGGTTGGCCAACGAGAAGGTCAGGGACAACCTGGGAGTCTCAGTCCATGAGACGACCTATGCGGATGCCGTCCGCGAGGGAGCGCTGGCCTTCTTCGGAGACCGCTACGGGGATGTTGTCCGGGTCGTAACGATGTCCAACGGGGAACCCTTCAGCGTGGAGGTCTGCGGCGGCACTCACGTCCACGCCACCGGGGAGGTCGGGACTCTCCTGGTTCTGGGGGAGTCCAGCATCGGCGGCGGGATGCGCCGGATCGAGGCGGTCACCGGGCGGGCCGCGGAACAGCTTTTCGTCGAGCAGTCGGCGCGGCTGGAAGTCCTGTCCCAACGGCTCCAGACGCCGGTGGCCGACCTGGAATCCCGGGTGGAGTCCTTCCTGCGGGACGCGGAGGACCTGCGGCGGCGGGTCGCAACTCTGGAGCGGAGCACACTTCGCTCTGAGGCGGACGGGTTGCTGGCCAGGACTGCTGAAATATCTGGGGTTAAGGTGGTGGCAGGCCGCACTTCCGCCGGGAGTCCGGAAGCGATGCGGGAGATGGGGGACTTCATCAAGGCCAAGCTGGGCAGTGTAGTGGTGGCGTTGGGCGCAGTGGTGAACGGCAACCCCCTGTTCGTGACCATGGTGACTCCCGATTTGACGGGACGAGGACTTCACGCCGGCAACATTGCCCGGCAAACCGCCCAAGTGGTTGGCGGCGGGGGCGGGGGGCAGCCGGAAATGGCCCAGGCCGGAGGCAGAAACGCCGCCAAGCTCGACGAGGCTCTGGACAGCGTCGCTGGCCTGGTCCGTGCGGGGCTATCATCCTGACAACAGGAACCGGGGGTAGCAACCGTTATCTCGCCCTCGACCTGGGAGAGCGGCGAATCGGCCTGGCCGTCAGCTACGGGGAGGGAACGCCGGTCCTTCCGATAAACCACCTTGTCCGGGGAAACCTGGAACAGGACGTCTCAACCGTCTTGGCCATTGCCCGGGAAAGAAACATCGGCGCCCTGGTGGTGGGCCTGCCGGTGACGCTTTCCGGAGCTGTGGGCACCCAGGCCAGGCGGGCCCAGGGTTTTGCCAGGGCAGTGGGCAAGCGGTCGTCTATCCCGGTTCACACCATGGACGAGACGTTCAGTACCGTGGAGGCGGAGGGTCTGCTGCGGGACGCTGGCAGTCAACCTTCGCGGGACCGGGGGATGGTGGACTCGGTCGCTGCCGTTTTGATCCTGGAGCGGTTCCTGGCCGGCCGGGAAGGTGGCGCACCGGCAGGCGGCTAGATCGGGGTCCGCTGAAAGTCCTCGGAAACCAGCGACATGGTTTCCAGGTCCCAGTCGAAGGTCAGCGCCACCGAGGCCGGGGAGGTGGCGCCCAGGAGCCGTTTCCCATTCTGCGCCACCACGCTTTCCGCTTCCCGGAAGTCCAGGTCTTCCCGCTCGATACCGGAGCGGTTGCACACAATGACGGGCAGGCCCGTGTCCCCGCTGCGCTGCTCCCATTCCCCGTCCGGGCCGCACCCCCCGGGGCCCCATGACGCCGGCGAAATGAGCATCTGGGCACCGTTTTCCTTCATCAGTTGAGGAACGTCGTTCTTGTAGCAGTCAGCGCAAACGGGCACTCCAACCTGTACTCCGTCGCACTCAATGGGATCGCACCGTTCACCGGGGCTGGACCAGGCCTCGGGCCCGCGCAGTGTCTTGACCTTGCGGTGCCAGCCCACGATTTCACCGTCGCGATTGATCACGAACACGGTGTTGAACATTTTGCCGGATTCAAGGTCCCGCTCCGGATGGGCAAGGAACACCGTGATGGAGAGCTCCTTTACGAGGCGGCAGAAACTGTCCATCCACGCATCGGGCTGAGGAAGGACCCAGTCGGTGCCGATCTTGTCGGCAAATAGGTACCCCGGGATGCACAGTTCCGGGGTGACCGCCCAGTCCGCTCCCAGTTCGGCGGCAGTCCTGACGGCCGACTCCACGAGGCGGCGGTTGTTTTCGACGTCCCCGAGGACCGGGGCAACGTGGAGCAGGGAGATGCGGAGTCTTTTCATCAGCGACCATTATGGGGCCACGGGCCCTCGGGGAAGATTGGCTGGCAGAGCATGATTATAGCACCGGGGGATGGGGTGCGGCAGGGCCTTTCCATTTGATGCGTTGATGCGCCGGACCGAAGGGTGCGCCAGGCGCCTGGAGCTGCCGGTTTATTCGCCAGCCCTGGTCTCCCGGCAACAGCACGCTGCACTCAATATCCCGCCATGTTAGGAATACCTTGTGCCGTGGCCGCCTTGACCTTTGCGGGGGGCGTTTTTACAATTTACACATCGGATAGTTGCGGAGCCGCCCAGCCCCCTGGGGCAAGTTGCCTGAATCAGGGGTGAAAGCGGCGACCCAGCCGAGGCCCCCGCGTAGGCGGGGGGGAGGGGTAGATGAATTCCAGCTTTATCGGGAAGGTCGACAAGGCCCGGCGGTACGCGGAGGAGAAGGACCGCGTCAGCATCACCACTTTCAGGGCGACTTTCCAGGGCAACCACGGCACTTACGACGTCAGTTTCGACGATGGGCGCTGGAACTGCCAGTGCGCCTTCTTCTGGCGCCACGAGGCATGCAGCCACACCATGGCCCTGCAGCGGATCCTTGATGAGGTTCTCGCCCGCGAGACCCAGGTCGTCGAGGGTTAAGCGCCGCTCCTTCCCCCTAACGGAGCGCCCAAGGAGCCTGGGACAAGTAATCTGCCCTGGCGACGGAGGGCGCGACCCTTAGAACAAGAACAGAGGCCGGGGAGTTTTCCCCGGCCCCTTTTCGCCGGAGGGAAACTTTGCCGGAAGGAAACCCGCGCTAACCTTCGACTTTGCGGAAAACCAGGCAAGCGTTCTGCCCGCCGAACCCGAAGGCATTGGATAGCACAACTCCCACGTCCTTCGACCGTGCCGTGTTGGGAACGTAGTCCAAGTCGCACTCCGGGTCGGGAAACTCGTAGTTCACGGTTGGATGAATCCTCCCGGAAGCAATGGTCTGGACGCACGCCGCCGCTTCTAAAGCCCCCGACGCGCCCAGCGCATGCCCGATCATGGACTTGGTCGAGCTGATCGGCACCCGTGTCGCTGCGTCCCCGAACAGCCTCTTTATGGCCGCCGTCTCCACCGCGTCGTTTAGGGGCGTGGACGTCCCGTGCGCGTTGATGTAGTCCACGTCCTTTGGCCCCACCCCCGCGTCCCGCAACGCCAGTTCCATCGCCCGGGCCGCCGAAGCTCCAGTCTCTTCCGGCTGCACCAGGTGACCCGCATCCGCCGTGCATCCGAACCCCGCTGCCTCGCACAGGATAGTCGCGTTCCTGGCCACCGCCCGGTCCATCCGCTCCATCACGAGCACCGCAGCCCCTTCCGCCGGGACAAACCCGTCCCGTTCGGCGTCAAAGGGACGGCTGGCCCTCTCCGGTTCGTCGTTCCGGGTGCTCAGCGCCCGCATCACCGCGAACCCCGCCAGCCCCAGTTGGCTGATTCCCGCCTCCGTGCCCCCGGCCAGCACCACGTCCGCCGACCCCTGCCGGATGGTTTGGATGGCCTCTCCAATGGCTTGGTTGGAAGCCGCGCAGGCGGTCGTGGCCGTCGAGTTATACCCCCGCGCTCCCGTGTGGTGCGCCACGTTGGCCGAGGCCATGTTCGGCAGTATCATCGGGAAGAAGAAGGGCGACATCCGCATCCCTCCCCGTCCGGCCAGGATCCGGCAGTTCTCCTCCAGCGTCGGAAACCCCCCGTTGCCGTTCCCCAGGATAACCCCCACTCGGTAGCTGTCCTCCTGGGATATATCCAGACCCGCTGCCTCAACCGCGTTCAGCGCCGCGGCAACCCCGAGCTGGGAAAACCGGGCCATCCTCCGCGCGTCCCTTGCCGGCATCCAGTTCACCGGATCAAACCCCTTGACCTCCCCCGAAATCCGGCACGGGTAGTCCGTGGCGTCGCACAGCGTCATGGGACCGATTCCCGACCTGCCCGCCACCAGGTTGTCCCAGAATTCTTCCGGCGTCTGTCCCAATGGAGTGATGGCCCCCATGCCGGTGATCACCACCCTGGTTTGCTTCATGTCTCCGGTTCTCCTTGCCCGGCATCTCTTGCCCGATGTAGTCCCGCCCGACCGGCCTACCCGGTCCCTGGTGTCCGCAGGTCCCGGGGGATGAGGTCCGGGTAAACCTCGGCCTCAATCCCCAGCATTGCCTCCCTGACCTCCGCTGCGACGAATAGAGACCCGGTGCCTACCACCAGGTCATTCGGCCCCGCCAGGTCGAGGGCCGCTTCCACCGCTTCCCGCACCGAACCCGTTTCAAAAGCGGGGGGCGCCCCGCAATCCCTGAAACTCTGTGCCAGCGCCCCGGGTGGCGTGGACCGCGGATGGCGGGAGCGCGTGACGATGACCATCGGCTTGTCCCGCGCCAGCAACGGCACCATGTCGTCTACGCTCTTGTCCCTGGAGAACCCCGCGATCACCACCAGGCCCGAATAGTCAAAATACCGGGGCAGGGATTCCAGGAGTGACGCCATGGAATGAGCGTTGTGGGCCCCGTCCGCCACCACCCTCGGGGATTCGGACAGCACCTCCATCCGGCACGGCCACTCCACCCCCGCAAACCCCCGCGCAACCGCCTCGGCCGGAACGGAATGGCCTTGGTCCATCAGGACTTCCAGCGCGCCTATCGCGGTGGCCGCGTTGCCCTGTTGGTGCAAGCCCAGCAGCGGAATATCCAGCCGGTACTCTCCCCGCACTCCATGAACAGTGAGCGATTGCCGCCGCCCGGAACGCCCGGTTTCCGTCCAGGTAATATCTTCCCCCACGACTATCGGTCGGCAGCCCCGGTCCCGGCAAGCCGCCAGCAGCTCCGGGGTAGCCCCCAACCCCTGGGGACCGATAACCGCCGGAACGCCGGGCTTGATTATCCCTGCCTTCTCCCTGGCTATCTTCTCCACCGTATCGCCCAGGATCTCCGTGTGGTCCATGCTGATTGACGTGATGACGCTGACCGTCGGCTCCACCACGTTGGTGGCGTCCAGGCGCCCCCCCAACCCAACCTCTATGGTCTGGAAATCGCATCTCTCCCTGTTGAAACAGGCGAAGCCCATCGCCGTCATAAATTCGAACAACGACACCGGGCCTTCCCCGGACTCGTTGGAGACCCACTCCTGCGGCGCCCACAGGTCCTCCACCAGCCGAGCGAACAGGTCCTCCGTCACTGGCTCCCCATCCAGCCGGATTCGCTCCCTGAAGGTGTGCATATGCGGCGAGGAGTAGAAACCCGTACTGTACCCGGCTGCCCCGAGGGCCGCATCGCAGAACGCCGCCGTGCTTCCCTTCCCCTTGGTCCCCGCCACGTGGACCGTCGGGATGCCCAGGTGTGGCTTGCCCAACCGCTCGAGCAGCACGTTCATTCTCGACAGGTCGAAAATGGTCTTCTGCCTGGGACCTGGAGGACGCACCCGTTCGAAATCAACCAGGGATAGCAGGCTGTTTATCGATTCCCGGTACTCCACGGTCAACCTTTACCCTGCTGGGTATGACGGCCCGGCCCGCTCGCCCCGCGCACCTTAGTGGTCCCGGAGGCTGGCCGGCATGAACCCCGCCATCGTTTTAATTCCTTCAGAAAAGCTGATCTCCTTGAGATAGTCCAGGTTCCCTCCCACCGGCCGCGGATTGAACCCGAAGAACCCTGCCACCGCGTCCGTCTCCGCCACGTTTCTGACGGAAATCATCCGCAGCTCCTCTGACGTCAGCGGGGGCTTGGGCAGTACCCTCTCCATCAGCCAGACATTGGGACGCATCATCCAGGACGGCAGATGGAACGGGATCCTGAATTTCCCCAGCGTATCGCAAATCAGCTTCAACAACTCGTTGTAGCTCAACTGCTCCGGGCCGCCGATTTCCACGACCCGGTTCCTCAGGTCCGCCCGTCCCAGCGTCAGCGCTATGCTGCGCGCCAGGTCATTGACATGGATCGGTTGAAACCGGTTGCGCCCCGTCCCCACCACGGGCACCAGCGGCGACACCTTGATCAGCGCTCCCAGCATACTGGTGAACTCGTCCCCTTTTCCAAACACAATGGACGGACGGATGATGGTGTATGGCACTCCCCCGGCAGCCACCGCCTGCTCCCCCTGCCACTTGCTGTGCATATAGGGCATCCCCGGGTTGTTGGCGGCTCCCAACGCACTCACCAGCACGATTTCCTTCACCGAGTCGGCATTCCGGGCCGCCGCCGCCACGTTGGCCGTTCCCTCGTGGTTCACTGACTGGAATGTTGCTCCTCCCTGCTGCCGGATAATCCCCACCAGGTGGATCACCGACTCCACCCCGAGAAAGGCGCTGGCCAGCGCCGCCGGATCGGAAACGCTCCCGTAGTGAACGTCCACCGAATCCTCGGGAAACATCCGCTCCCGCCCCGGCGTATGCACCAGGCAGCGCACATCGTACCGGTGTTCCAGCAATTCCCCGACAACTTGGCGTCCCAGGAACCCCGTGGCCCCGGTTACCAGTACAACCATATCCTCAACTCAGCCATCCTGTTCCTGGCAACGGTGATGCTGTCCCGGAACCTCGCTCCTAACAGTTTAACAAACTATCCGGCTCGACCTCCGTTGTCACTGGCGCCGTTCCCGCCAACAAGTTAACATGGCGGTGCTTCCCCCCCTGCCGGGCCCCCGGACAGCCTTCTCGAAGGCCCATGATTGGATTGACACGCTGGCAAGGAGAACTGCTTTCATGCCTTCCCTGGATTTGCATTTCGGTTCCGGTGCCGCCCTGGGCGCGGCGGAAATAGCCGCCGAAGCCCGCTGGCTCGAGGAACTGGGATTCGAGTATATCTCCGTCGGCGAACACTTCATGCGGGGCAGCCCTCCCGGACCGACCCAGGCCGCCCTGCCCCTACTCGCCGTAGCCGCCGGGGCCACGGACCGGATTCGCCTCCTCTCTTCAATCCTGCTCGTCCCCTTCTATCACCCCCTCATGCTCGCCAAGTTCGCCGCCACCCTCGACATCGCATCCCGGGGCCGCCTGACCCTTGGCGTCGGCGTCGGTGGTGAGTTCCCCGTGGAGTTTGAAGCCGCCGGATTGAATCCCCGCCAGCGGGGTCGCCGCACCGACGAATGCCTGGAGGCCGTCCGTCTGCTGTGGACCCAGGATAACGTTTCCTTCCAGGGCCGCCACTTCCAGCTCAATGACGCCGCCATCAACCCCCGGCCCCATCAGGACCCCCATCCCCCCGTCTGGGTGGCGGGCCGCCGCGACGCCGCCATGCGCCGTGCCGTGCGGTATGGGGAGGGCTGGCTCCCCTATTTCTACAGCCCCGAACGCTACGTCGACAGCGTCCAAAAAATCCACTCCTTCGCCGCCGAGGAAGGCAGGGACCTGTCCGGCTTCCACTGGGGACTCTTCCCCTACATCTCCCTCTACCCAACCGAAGAAGAAGCCGCCAACGTCGCGGCGGAAGCTCTCGGCGGCCGTTACCTTTATGGAGGCGACTTCCTGAACATCGTCCGCAACTACTGCCTTCTTGGCTCTCCCGAACAGTGCGCGGAACGTCTCCAGGAATACATCGATGCCGGTGCCCGCCACATCGTCTTCAGCATCGCCTGCCCCCGCGAAGACCGCGAGCGCCACATCGACGAAATCGCCAACCGTCTCATTCCCCTGGTTGAGGCCGCCAATGCGGAGTGAGCCCCACCGCTCCTCTTTCCCCAGCCCAATGGACAACCGCCGCGCCAAGTGGGAGCATAATCCGAACCACCCTCAGGAACAATGCCAATGCCTGACTACAACCTCAAAGCCGACACGGTAATCCGAAACGCCAACGTCATCACCATCAATCCGGCCCAGCCCCATGCCTCTGCTGTCGCCGTCCTCAGCGGACGGATAGTTGCTGTCGGAGACGGCGCTGACGTTTCCAGCCTCGTCGGTCCCAATACCCAGGTGCTCGACCTCACCGGAAAGACCGTCCTGCCCGGGTTTATCGACGCCCACATCCACGTCCTTAACAGCGGCATCCGCCATGTCATGGCCGCCGACTGCGACCTCACCAGTATCTCCGCCATCCATGACGCTCTCTCGGAGCGTGTCGCCGCAACCCCCGCCGGTCAGTGGGTCCAGGGCTTCAAATTCGACGACACCAAGACCGCCGAGGACCGCTTCCTGTTCAAGGAAGACCTCGACGCTGTCAGCGCCCACCATCCCATCATGGTGGCCCACCGCGCCGGCCACATCTACTACCTGAACACCGCCGCTCTCGATGCCGCCGGGTTCAACAACGAGACCGAGGACCCGCCCGGCGGACGTCTCGGCCGCAACCCCGATACCGGAGAGATCAACGGCGTAGTCTACGAGCGCGCCATCGAACCCGTCCGCTTTGGCCTGATCCCGCCCGAAACCCCGGAAATCCGCCGCCAGGGCCTCACCACCATCTGCCGGATGCTCACCCGCGCCGGCCTCACCAGCGTCCACGACGCCCGCGTCGTCCAGGAAGAACTCGCCACCTACCAGGAGGGCCGCGACGCCGGAGATCTTTCCCTCCGCGTATACGTCCTCATGTACTACCCCCACTTCCCGGCTCTCCGGGAAGCCGGATTAAAGACCGGCTTCGGGGACGACATGCTTCGCCTCGGCGGAATCAAGATGGTCGCCGACGGCGCCATCGCAGCCCGCACCGCCTACCTGTCCGAACCCTACATCGGCAGCGACTGCGATCACGGCATCCTCGCCATGGAAGCGGATGAAATCGAGGAAAACGTGATGCAGATGCACGAGGCCGGATTCCAGGTCTGCATCCACGCCAACGGCGATGTCGCCATCGACATGGTCACCCGCGCCTACGAAAAAGCCCAGGCCGCCTACCCCCGCCCCGACCCCCGACATCGCGTCGAGCACTGCACCCTGGTCAACCCCGAAATCCTCAACCGGATGCACCGTCTCGGCAACATCGCCACCCCCTTCTGCACCTACGTTTACCACCACGGCGAGAAGATGCCCTTCTACGGCGAGGAACGTCTCCAGTGGATGTTCGCCCAGCGGTCCTTCATTGACTATGGCGTCCATTCCACCGGCGCCACCGACTACCCTCCCGGCCCCTTCGAACCCCTGCTCGGCATCCAGAGCTGCGTCACCCGTACCGACAGCCGCGGCAACCTTTGGGGCCCCAACCAGAAAATATCGGTGGACGAAGCCCTCAAGCTCTACACCATCAACGGCGCCTACGCCTCCTTCGAGGAAGAACTCAAAGGCTCCATCGAAGCAGGCAAGCTCGCCGACTTCGTCGTCCTCGGGGCCGACCCCCGTGCCGTCGACCCCCTGACCATCAAGGACGTCCCCGTGGAGCGCACCATAGTCGGTGGCCGCACTGTCTTCGAGGCTTGAACCGCCGGCGTTTCAGTTGTTCCCGATCTACTCCAGGGCCCACTTCCTTAGCAACTGCTCACAGCCTATTCCTTGCTCCCGTGCTAGTTCCTCGATAACTTCGGCCTCGGCTGCGACGAAATGGACTTTGAAAGTTGTGCCGCGGCCGAAAACTGGCCCGTTGACTTCCTCCATCTGGTCCTCGAAATCGGTTATTTCGTGGGAATCCCAGAATTCTGCCAATTCCTTGATGGAGTCCGTTTGTGGAATTTGAGGGCCCCTCATCGGTTCCTCCATCGGTTGTACCTCGGTTGTACCTCCTTTGCTCACTTCCGGTCATGTCCCGCGCGGTGACTGGAAACCCCTTCCCGTCGGGCAATCGGATTACCACGCAGAAAAGGTATCTGCCGGCTAGGGACTGGCCCAGAAAGTAAAATGCCGGACTCTCTCCTCTGGCTCGCGTGCGCTGGATGAGGGGGTTCCCAAAGCAGACTTCCTCAACCTCATCTGGGGTCACGTGATGCCGGGCGATATGGTCAACCCGGTCCTGGGGCCAGATGAAATAGAGAATCCCGGTCTACCCTTTCTTTCCCGGTTTCTTGGAATGCGACCCCTTGGCGAAGTAAGTTTATAATACACCCCGGAGACCCCAATATATTTTGGCGGTTAATAGTGCTCGACCTCCTTATCACCAATGGCCAGGTCATCGACGGCTCCGGCAGCCCCGGCTTCTACGCCGCCGTTTCCGTCGAGGATAACCGCGTTGCCGTCCACCGCGGCGACGCCTCCCTCCTCGAAGCCGCCCGCACCATCGACGCCGCCGGATGCGTCGTCTGCCCCGGGTTCATCGACCTCCACTCCCATGCCGGACTGACCATCCTTGGTGAACCCCACCACGACCCCAAGGTCCGCCAGGGAGTCACCACCGAGCTCGTCGGCATCGACGGCATCTCCCACGCCCCCTTCAAGACCCAGGAAGAACTCCACCGCTACATCTGGCTCGACTCCGGCCTCAACGGCTACCCGCCCCTGCCCGCCGACTGGCTCACCGTCGCCGACCTTCTCGGAAAGTACGACAACACCGTCGCCGTCAACATCGCCTACATCCTCGGCAACGCCCCGGTCCGCATCTGGAGCGTCGGCTGGAACGACCGCCCCGCCAGCCCTGCCGAACTCGCTGACATGCAGGCCGTCATCCGCGAGGCCATGGAAGAAGGGGCTTGGGGCCTCTCCACCGGCTTGGACTATCCGCCCGGCTCCTACGCCGACACCGATGAGCTAGTGGCCTTGTCCGAAACCACAGCCGCCCTCGGCGGCATCTACCACACCCACACCCGCGCCAGCCTCCGCGCCCGCGGTGTTATGGCCCCCTGGGAGGAAGCTGTCGAGATCGGCCGCCGCAGCGGAATCCCGGTCCACCTCACCCATTACCGCCAGCCGGCCCAGGGCGTCGGCAGCCACCACGACTTCCTCGGATTGGTCGACGATTCCCGCGCCGAGGGATTGGACGTCACCTTCGACTGTTACACCTACCCCTACTCCGGCACCACCGTCACCATCGGACTCCCTCATTGGGCCAAGGACGGCGGCCCGGAGCGGCTCATGGAAGCCCTTCGGGACCAGGATGACCGCGAGCGCATGAAACGCGAACTCGTCCGCGACCGCCTGGAAAACAACTGGCTTACCAACTTTACCCAGCCCCAGAACAAGCAGTACGAGGGACGCCTCGTCACCGACATCGGGGAATTGCGCGGCCAGGACCCGGCCGACGCCCTCTTCGACCTGCTCCTCGAGGAAAATCTCGGCATTTCCACCGTCGGATTGGGGACCAACCCCCAGACTCTCCCCGCCTTTGTTTCCCACCCCAACGGGATGATTGCCAGCGACGCCATCCTTTTCGGGGAGTATCCCAACCCCCGCACCTACGGCTGCTTCCCCATCGTCCTAGCCGAGTTTGTTCGCGCCGAAAAGCACCTGCGCCTGCCCGAGGCCATCCGCAAGATGACTTCCTTCCCCGCCCAGCGTCTCGGCATCCCCGACCGTGGCCTCCTCCGCGACGGCTTCCGGGCCGACATCGTGGTCTTCAACCCCGACACGGTCAAAACCCACGCCACCCGCGAGGACCCCAAGCACTACCCCGTCGGCATAGATTACGTCATCGTCAACGGCCACATCGTCATCGACCAAGGCGAGAACACCGGCGCCCTCCCCGGCCGCTCCATCCGCCGCGGCCGGGCTTCCAGCTAAGCGGGGGATTGCCGAAGTCCCTGCACTTGGCTAACGCCGCATGCCGGCTCCAAAACAACCCAAATAAGTGGGACAATTGACTCTGCATCGCATTTCCTCGTGAAGACCAGCAGACAACCCCCGGCCGACAAACTGGCAACCTGGCTTAATATCGGAAAGAGCAGCAATGACCGATCACTTGAGGGCCTCACCGCCTCAAAGGTATCAGGAAATCAGCCAACACCTCCTGGCACAGGCCCGGCAGGAATTGGACCAGGGAGACATCCTGCAAGCCTCGGGAAAGGTCTGGGGCGCCACTGCCCACGCTATTAAGGCTGTGGCCCAGCAACGCGGCTGGAACCATCACGCCCACAACAACCTCCGAGAAGCCGCAACTTACATCGGTTTTGAACACGACCGGCAGGAATTGCGTCAGTTATTCGGGTATCTCGAGGCTTTCCATCACAACTACTACGAACATCAAAGGGCCGGGGGCGATGTGCGCGACGCCATCGACGGAGCCGCCGTCTTCATCGCGGAACTGTCGAAACTCCTGACCGCAGAGCGTCCCAGCGTCCAGGACCACCTCTCTCCATCTGAAACCGAGGAACAGGAGCGGCGCCTCCGGCGGCTCACCACGAAGACCAGGAACTCCCACGGTGACGCCTTCCGTGATGATGAACTGGCCAACCTGCCTCCGGTCCGGCCGGCGCCGGCGGAATGAGCGTCCCGGCCGGACAACAACCTGCATGACCCCCTACCGCTTCTGCCCCCTCTGCGCCACCCCGCTGGAAAAACGGGAGCGCGGCGGCCTGCCTCGTCCCGCCTGCCCTTCCTGCGGGTTCGTCCACTTCCGCAATCCCGCCGTCGGAGTCGCCGTCGTCCTCGTCACCAACGGACAAGTCCTGCTGGGACGCCGGTCCCGGGGCGGCTATGAAGGCCAATGGTGCATACCCTGCGGTTACGTCGAATGGGGTGAGGATGTCCGCGAAGCCGCCCGCCGCGAGTTCCTCGAAGAAACCGGCCTGGACGTCCAACTCGGACCCGTCTGCGCCGTCCACTCCAACTTCCACAACCCCAACCAGTTGACCGTCGGTATCTGGTTCTGGGGCCGTGTGACCGACGGACGCCTCCAGGCTGGTGACGACCTCGACCGGGTGGATTATTTCCCCTTGTCCGAACCGCCCCCGCCCATGGCCTTCCCCACCGACCTTCTGGTTCTCGACCGCCTCCGTCAGAATCCGCAGCCGCGGGAAGGCTGGCCCCCATGACCCGCGCCATCGTTGTCCAACACCACCCGGTCGAGACCTTGGGAGACAATCTGGCCGGTGTCCTCTCCGAGCGGGGCATCATTTGCGATACCTTGTTGGTGGACGAACCCGTCCTCGCCGGAGGCTGCCTGCCCCTTCCCCCCATCGCTGAAGTGGACTTGGTGGTCCCTCTCGGCGGCCCCATGTCCGCCAATGATCCTTTCCCCGCCATCCGCCAGGAACGGGACTACCTCGCCGAAGCCGTCCTTCGGGAAATCCCGGTATTCGGGGTTTGTCTCGGCGCCCAGCTCCTCTCCACCGCCCTCGGCGGCATCGTCCGCCCCACCGGCGGCTACCAGTTCGGACTCCGCAAAATCGACATCACCGCCGATGGCGCTTCCGACCCCGTCTTCTCCTGCATCACCGTCCCCCTGGTTCCCACCCTCCACGGCGAGTCCTTCTCCATCCCGCCCGGCGCGGTCAGGCTCGCCGAAGGATACATGCTCCGCCGCGACGGTCGCTACCGGAAAATCAACATGGCCTTCCGGTATGGCAACTCCTACGCCTTCCAGTTTGAGCCCCAACTGACCCTGGAAGGCCTCCAGGTATGGAACCAGGAGCTTGCCGCCGACTACCGCCTCATGGGCAACCGCTTCGACCCGGATGAAGAGGCGGCCCGCCACCTCCGCGAGTTCACCACCTACGCCCCCCTCTATGAAACCCAGATGCGGCAGATGTTCCAAGCCTTCCTCGACAACGCCGGTCTGCGTTAACCCCCGCAGCTACTGACATTTGCCGCTTTCCAGCCTTTAAGACTCTGCGCTGCCATCCATTCGGGAATGGTCTTGCAACCCGCCCTTCCCCTATGGAAATGAAGCCAAATGTGGGAGATATTTTCCTCCCCGGGACCCATCATTCCCCCGACCAGGATAGGCGGCCAAACCCGTACAATTGCAGGACATTTCGCTGACAAATCAGGACAAACACCGGATAAAACAGCGCCGGATATCTCTCCCGCCCGCGTTCAAGTGTCCTGAAATGTCCGCTTTTGTCCGGTCTCCTCTAACTTCCCGCCCGGTTGAACGGCAACCCTCCCCCAGGACGATTGCGAAGTCAGGAGATTTGGCCGTGGAGACGTGCGATGGTCTGGGTTGGGCGGAAGGCGCAGGTCTTGGCTCGCAGGGGCATGGACATCTGGATGGGAAACCATCCCTCCAGGCGCAGGGCGTTCAGCGCGGTGCTGACCAGGCTGGCATACACCTCGCCCAGACCCGGACGGCGCAGCGTGTGGACGTCCTCGTCCCAGCTGCGGTCCTTCACGTGATGCAGGCTGTTCTCAACGCTCCAGTGGTTGCGGATCACTCGAAGTAGCTCTTTGGGTGAGCACCGCTGGGAATCCAGGCTGGTCAGCAGATACCAGCGCTCCCGACTCACCTCCCCAGTGGCTATGTCCACCGTCTCCTTCTCCAGCATCGCTCCCTGCCTCGCCCCGGGAAAGCCCAACTCATCCCGGATATAGTCCGCCAGGGTCTCATCGGTCCAGATGCGCCGTTTCTCGATCACACCCGCTTTTTTTCCACGGTCTCTGCTTCGGGCTCCCCCAATTCATCCCCGGCAAACCCGTCCGCCAATGCCGCCAACGCCTCGGGCCGGTTCCCCTTGACTCGCACCATGTAGTCCCGTCCGTGGCTCACGATGGCCTGGCACAGGTCCCGCTCCGCATAGAGAGCGTCCATGGTCAGCAGCCTCAGGCCGGGATAGCGCTCAAACAGTTGCCCCAGTTGTTCCCGCAACACCCCGGGTTCGTACCGTTTCTCCGATGCCGGCCACTGGGCCAGACACAGCTTCAGGTCATGGGCCAGCACGTTCACCATCACCAGGGGATTGCCGCTGGCGTCCTCGGACTGCTTCGCCCACTTGCCGTCCACCGAGGCGGCCACCTCCCGGTCGGCCACCACGCAAGCCACCCATACCGTCAGGGCGCCCTGCAACTGCTCATAGGATACTCCGGCCAGAGCCCGGGAGATGGTGGTGGCGTGGGGTGGATGGTCCCGCACAAACCCCAAAGGCTCCTTCAGCACCGGCCAGTGCATCCTGGCGAAGAGGGCTATGTGGGCCATGGTGCTCTGACCACAAACCAAGCCCAGTAGGGTCAGCCGGAGGATGGCCTGAAAGGGATGTCTGACCCCTCTGGCCCTCCTGGGATCCGGCACCAGTTCCAAACATCCGAACAGAGATTCCGCAGCCTCCATATCCCCACACTCCCATATCTCACTTCCCTGTCTTTATAAACTTCCCTCCCAGACTTTGCAATCGTCCTGGCCCTCCCCAATCGCGTTTGACACCAATTTCGCCCGGTAGTAATCTGCTACCATCCGCCTCTGGGCAAACATAAACGCTAGGACACGAAAAACCAACTAAGGAGGAACAGCCTTATGCCTTACAACGGACTGATCGCCGAAACCGTCAACATGAGCGGACACGAGGGCGACCAGATTGACGCCTACCTAGCCCGCCCCCTCGGCGCTGGCCCCTTCCCCGGCGTGGTGCTCATCCACCACATGCCCGGGTGGGACGACGCTTCCCGCGAAATGGCTCGCAAGCTGGCCTACAACGGCTACGCCTGCATCTCCCCCAACCTCCACTTCCGCGAGGGCCAGGGCAGCTCCCAGGCCAACAGCGAGAGCGTACGCAACGCCGGCGGAATGCCGGATGCCCGCACCATGGGCGACGTGGCCGCCGCCATCAGCGTCCTGCGCTCCCTGCCCTACCACAACGGCAAGGTCGGCATCATCGGGTTCTGCTCCGGCGGGCGCCAGGTCTACCTGGCCGCCGGCACACTGGACGGCATTGACGCCGCAGTCGACTGCTGGGGCGGCGGTGTGAACCAGGTACCCGAAGGCGAACTCGAGCGCTCTCGCCAGCCCGTGGCTCCCATCGACTATACGGCGGGCATCAGTTGCCCGATCCTGGGGCTCTTCGGCAACGAGGACGCCCGCCCCTCACCCGCTGACGTGGATGAGTTCGAGGCCGCCCTCAAGCAACATGGCAAGGAGTACGAGTTCCACCGCTACGACGACGCGGGACACGGTTTCTTCGCCGTCGACCGGCCCAGCTACCGGGTCCACGCCGCCGTCGACGGTTGGGACAAGGTCTTCGAGTTCTATGGCCGCCACCTCAGCGCCGATGTCCGCGAAGCCGCCGGCGTAGCCGACAACTAGCCAACCTTCCCGGGCCGGCCCGGGACCCCTGGCTTGCCGCCAAGGCGTTGCCGCCCTCCGGGGTTGCAACGCCTTCTCCTATCCTTGGCCATGCTATAATTCGCCCGCCTTTCGGGGACACACGCATCTCAACAGGTGGTGACCATGGGGACAACCGAAGACCTCGCCCGTTACATCGTAGACTCAGCCCCGGAACGCATCCCCGACGCTCTCATCCACGAGGGCAAGCGGTGCCTGATTAACTTCCTCGCCGTCGCCATCTACTCCTCCCGCGACCCCTCCCTCGACATCCTGCTGGATGTCTTCGACGCCGAGGGCGGCAGTCCTCTGGCATCCGTCGTAGGGACCGGAGTCCGCACCACCCTTCAGAACGCTGCCCTCGCCAACGGCTATCTCGGCCATCTCGAAGACTACGACGACACCCACTTCCCCACCGTCATCCATCCCTCTTCCCCCGTCCTGCCCGCCGCCCTCGCCGTGGGCGAGCACCTCCACGCCGGCGGCCGCGACGTCTTGGCCGCGTCCGTGCTCGGAATGGAGGCCTGCTGCCGCATCGGAATGGCTGTCCACCCCTACCACTACGACGAGGGCTGGCACATCACCGGCACCACCGGCGTCTTCGGCTCCATCATCGCCGCCGCCAAGCTCTCCGGCTTGGACTTGGGCCAGATGACCCACGGCCTCGGCATCGCCGGTACCCAGGCCGCCGGAGTGAGGGAAGTCTTCGGCTCCATGACCAAGCCCTTCCACCCCGGCCGCTCCGCCCAGAGCGGAGTGCTCGCCTCCCTCCTCGCCCAGCGCGGCTTCACTTCCACCACCGAGATCCTCGAAGGCCGCCGCGGGTTCGCCGCCGTAATGTCCGAAGACAGTCACCTGGAGCGCGTCAACGACGGCTTGGGCGAGTCCTGGGAACTGATGATGAACGGCCTGAAACCCTACGCCTGCGGCGTCGTCAACCATCCCTTGATCGACGCCATGGTCGCCCTCAAGAACTCCGCAGGCATTGACCCATCCGAAGTCCAGTCCGTCAGTGCCCGCGTCCACCCCCTGGTTCTGGAGCTCGTCGACCGCCCCAACCCCCGCGTCGGTCTGGAAGGAAAATTCTCCTACCAGCACAGCATGGCCGTCGGTCTCGTGGACGGCGCGGCCTTCCCCGCCCAGTACTCCGACGCCCGCGTTGCCGACCCTGTGATTGCCGGCCTGCGCGACCGGATCCAGGCCACCATTGACGAGTCCATGGCCGAGGATGCCTCCGAGGTTACGATAACCCTTCGCAACGGTCAGGAACACAGCCAACGCATCGAACACGCCACCGGCGCTCCCGACAACCCCATGACCGACGCCCAACTCAACGAGAAGTTCAGGGCCCTCGTCGGCGACGTTTTCCCTTCAGCCGAGGTTGATCTGATGCTGTCGGCCCTCTGGGACCTTGATCAGGCTCCCGACGTGGGCGGCGTCATAGCCCTTACCCGCCTGGCCGACCGCATCATCCGGGAGTAATTGGCCCTACGCCAGCACAATGGCCAGAATGGTGAACGCCAGCAGTTGCACCGAGATGTAGCTGTTCACCCGGAAGAATGCCACTCCGACCCGCGAGAGATCATCCGGCTTGACCAGGCTGTTCTCATACACCAGCAGCGCGACCGCAATAGCCCAACCAACGTAGTACAGCGGCCCCAACCCCATCCAGATTCCCAACGCCAGCAGCGACGCCGCCGACAGCAGGTGCATCACCCGGACCAGCCTCAGCGCTCCTGCGATCCCGAGCTTCACCGGAACGGATTTGATCCCCTGGCTCCGGTCGAAATCGTAGTCCGTGCATCCATAGATTATGTCGAACCCACCGGCCCACATCGCCACCGCGAAACTCAGCAGCACGGCCTCCGGGTCCAGCCGCCCGGTAACCCCGATCCAGGCTCCTGCCGGAGCAATCGCCAGCGCCCACCCCAGCATCAGGTTGCACGCCCACGTGAAATACTTGGCGTAGGAGTACAGCACCACGTAGGCCGCCGCCACCGGCGACAGGAACAGCGCCAGTGTGTTCAGTTGGTAAGCCGCCACGAAGAAAATCCCCGCCGACACCGCCATCATCCCGATGACCTCGGCCGGGGTGAGGATCCCCTGCGGCAGATGCCGGCTCTGCGTCCGCGGGTTGATTGCGTCTTCCTTCGCGTTGATCACCCGGTTCCCCGACATGGCCAGCGTCCGCGCCCCGAACATCGCCACGTTTATCCAGATGAAAGCGTGCCAACCCGGCCACCCCTCCGCTGCCAGCACCATCCCAATGTACGCAAAAGGCAGCGCGAACAGCGACTCCCAGATGCGTATGGAACTCATGTAGAGGGGAATCTTGCCCACCACCCGGCGAAGGCCGGATTGCGGGGCGGCGCCTGCACTCATGGACCCTGCCCTAGATCCCGTACTCGGCCCACCGGCGGTCCACCAAAGCCTTGACCTCTGCAGACATCTCGATGTCCGGCGGCCAGCCCCGGTGATACCCCTCTCCGGGCCCTTTCCTTGTCGCGTCGATTCCCAGCTTGCTCCCGAACTTGGCCGTCGGAGAAGCCACGTCCAGGTCGTCCAGCGGCCCTTCCACCACTACCAGATCCCGTCCCGGGTCCAGGTTGTTCGCCACCCGCCACGTCACTTCGGAAGGGTCCTGCACATCTACGAAATCATCCACCACGATTATCGTCTTGGCCAGGCTCATCAACCCCAGCCCCCACAACCCGAACATGACCTTCCGCGCCTGCCCCGGGTACTCCTTCTTGATGGACACGATCACCAGGTTGTGGAAAATCCCCTCTGCCGGCATGTTCATGTCCACCACCTCCGGCAGCATCACCTTTATCAGCGGCAGGAACACCCGCTCCGTCACCTTGCCCATCCAGTAGTCCTCTTTCGGAGGCCTCCCCACGAAAGTAGTCGGATAGATGGGGTTGTCCCGGTGGGTGATCGTCGTGACGTGGAACACCGGGTACGGGTCCGCCAGCGAGTAATACCCCGTATGGTCCCCGAAGGGGCCCTTCGTCCTTCTCCTCGCCGGGAACGACGTAGCCTTCCAGGACAATCTCGGCGTTGGCCGGGACCATCAGGTCCACCGTCTTGGCTTTCACCAGCTCGACCCCGTCCTGGCGGATAAATCCGGCGAAGGCCATCTCGTCCATGTCTGGAGGCAATGGGGCCGACCCCGCCCATATCGTCGCCGGGTCCCCACCCAGCGCCACCGCTACTTCCATCCTCTCCAGTTCCCCCGATTGACTCCTCCGGTAATGCTGCGCGCCCACCTTGTGCGTCTGCCAGTGCATCCCGGTCGTCCGCGAGTCGAACACCTGCATCCGGTAGATCCCGTAGTTCTGCACCCCCGTTTCTGGATGCTTGGTAATCACCAGCGGCAGCGTGATGTACCGCCCTCCGTCCTCCGGCCAGCACTTCATGATCGGGAATCGGAACAGATCGACGTCTTCCCCGGACAGGACCACCTGCTGGCACGGCGCGTTCCTCACCGTTTTCGGCTGGAACGAACCCAGCCGCACCAGCCTGCCCAGCATCCGCAGCTTGTCCATCAACCCGTCGGGCGCTCCTTGGGCCATTTGGAGAAGCTGCCGGACCCTCCCGGCCAGTTCATCCAGGTCCTCGACCCCCAGCGCCCAGGCCATCCGTTGGTCCGTGGTGAACAGGTTGATCACCGCCGGAACGGAATATCCCTCCACATTCTCAAACAGGAGGGCCGGTCCCCCGTCCTTCACCACCCGGTCCGCGATCTCCGTAATCTCCAGGTCCCAGCTCACCGGAGCAGCCACCCGGCGGAGTTGCCCTTTGCCTTCAAGAAAGCTTATGTAGTCCCGCAGGTCGTTGAACTTCATAAAGCAGAAAGAGCCAGTGAATTGGCGGTTAGGTTTTCCGATCGGCGCCCCGATGGTCGAGCGTTTGCCATTGTATCGGCGCCCCATCGGCAAGTCCAACGAAAGGGATGGGCCACCTTCCTGACCGGGGAGTGGTATTCTGGTGGCCGGCCCAACCGGCATTACCATCGCGAGGCAGCCAATGGCGGAAATTTTCACCCTCGGCGCGGGAACTCCCACCCCCACGCCCACCCGGTTCGGCAGTTCCCACGTCCTGAAGCTCGGCAGCGAACTTCTCATGTTCGACTGCGGCCCTGCCACCACTCATAAGCTCGTCAAGGCAGGACTCTTCCCCACCCAGGTCGACTACCTCTTCTTCACCCACCACCACTTCGACCATGACATCGACTATCCCTGCTTCCTCCTCTGCCGCTGGGACCAGAGCATCGGCAAGGAGAACCAGCTTCAGGTCTTCGGCCCTGACTTGACCGAGAAAATCACCGAGGGGATCCTCGGTGAAAACGGCTTGTTCTCCCACGACTGGAAAGCCCGCGTGAACCATCCCCTAAGCCAGCGGGTCTTCGTCAATCGCGGCGGGACACTCCCGCGTCCCGCCCCATCGGTATCCGCCCGGGATGTGGGCCCGGGTCCCGTCTTCAGCGGATCAAATTGGCAGGTCACCGCCGCTCCCGCCGAGCACGTCCAGCCCTGGCTCGACTCCCTGGCCTACCGCGTGGACTCGGAGGAAGGAAGCATCATCTTCACCGGCGACACCCAGCCCTGCGCCTCCGTCACCGAACTGGCCCGCGGCGCAGACGTGATGCTCTGCATGTGCTGGGACGATCAGGCCGTCATGGACGCCAACGGAGAATACACCGGCCAGTGCGGCACCACCGGAGCGGCCCGCATGGCCCAGGAAGCGGGGGTGAAGAAGCTGGTTTTGGTCCACGTCGGCCCCCACCTCGCCGGCCACGGCCCCATGGAACAGGGCATCGGCGACGTCAGCCGCATCTACGATGGGGAAATAGTCTTCTCCGAAGAACTCATGCGGATTGCGTTATAAACCGGACAAGTCCTTCCCGCCCATCCCCTCTTGTCTGGAGACTAAAAAGAAGGGCAGGCTCAATGCCTGCCCCGTTTTTTCCCTACCGGCGCTGCCGTCGCCGTCGGCGTGCCGCCCGCTGGGCCGCCAGGCGCTCCTTCTGCGCCTTGGACCGGAAAAACCGCCGGTCCTTCAGCTCCCGCAGGATGCCCGCGTGCTGGACCGAGGCTCGGAAGCGGTTCACCAGGCTCTCCGGGGTTTCCCCTTCCCGGGGCGTAACGTAGGCCATGCAACTCTCCTTCAAAACAGCCGTCAGGCGGCCGGGGATGTTGGCCCAACTCTACCACATAGCCCGGCCACCGGCAATCGGAGCAACTCACCCTCCCTCCAGCGAAGGCCGCCGGGCCGTTGCCAGCACCGCCGCCGCGCCCACCGCCCCAATGGCCAGAAACAGGAACGCTCCCTGGTAGGTGCCCGTCCGGTCATACAGGATGGCTGACCCCAGGGGCCCCACTCCGAATCCCACCACCTGCGCCGCCCGGCTCATGCCGAAAATGCTCCCCAGCGTCCTCCGTCCGTAGTAGCTCGCCCACATGACCGGAGCGACGGTGTTCACCCCGCTTCCCACCAGGCCCTGCAGCACCGCGAACAGGTAGGTTTCTGCCAGCGTATCGGCCCGAGCCAGCACGCCCATGCTCACTGCCGCCAGTACGAACAGCCCTGTCAGCACCCACTTGGCCTGCACCCTCTCCGAAACCGCCCCAGCCAGCAGCGCGGCCCCGGCGCCGGACAGGGCCATGACGCTCACCGCCCCCACCGCCGCCGCTGGAGACAACCCCTGCTGGGTCAGGTGGGGTACCAGATGCAGCCCAATCCCCGACGTAGCCGTGCTCGCCACGAACAGTGCCCCCAGGATCAGCCAGAACGCGGGCGTCCTCACCACTTCCCGCAACTGGTACTCCCTTTCGTCCCTCTCCGGTCCCGCACCTGCCCCGGTCCGGGACGACTCTGCTATCCCATCAATGGGAAGGCCCAGGTCCTCCGGCTGCCTCCGGACCAGCAATGCGCAGGGAATCACTCCCACGCACAACATGACCGCTGCCAGCATTACCCACGCTGTCCTCCAGTCCCAGCCGGAAATCACCCATTGGACCATCGGGGCCATCACAATCATTCCGAATGATCCCCCGAAATGGACGAATCCCATCGCCCGTCCCCGGTACCGGTAGAACCACTTCCCCGCCGTCACCGAGGCCCCGATCTTTATCATCCCTTGGTCCGCGATTCTGACAATGGTGAACGCTGCATAGAATCCCAACAGCGCCTGGGCCATGGACAGGTAGAGGCACCCCACCGCCACTACCAGCCCTCCCGTCACCAGGACCACCCGTGCCCCGAAACGGTCCACCAGGCCGCCAATGAAGGGGGCCAGCCCCGCACCCAGGACCGCACCCAGGCTGGTCGCCCCCGCCACCTCCGTCCGGCTCCACCCGAACTCCTGGCTCATCGGAATGACGAACACCGTCAGGATGCCGATCGCCGTCGCCGCGTTGGCAAACTCTATGCCCGATGCGGCGCCGGCCACCCACCATCCATAGTAAATTCGCCCGTTCCGCGGTCTCATCCGTTCTCCGCGTTGACCATGTGCTGTGGTTCTGCCATCGATCCCCTCAAGCCGGGCCAGTTAGCCTCTATAACCAGTCAGCCTCTATAAATGGTTCCGCCCGCTGCGGTTGACCGCAACGGGCGGAAAGAGTGAGCAAACGTTTTTGCGGGACAGAAGGCTATCCAGCCGCCACCCAGTCCGCGACCCGCTCCCCAACCATGATGACCGTCGGATGGATGCCTCCAGACCGTGGGATGCGCGGCATTACAGAGGCGTCTACCACCCACAGGTCCTGAACGCCTCTAACTTTGCAATACTGGTCCACCACCGCCATCGGATCATCTTCCGGCCCCATGCGGCAGGTACCAGAAACGTGCCGCGCCGTGCCCACCGTTTGCCGGATCCACAAGTCCAGCGCTTCGTCGTCCCTCAGAATTTCGTCCGGCGGGGTGACCCGGAAATCCACCACCTCCCGGTAGGAGTCAGACTCCAGCAGCCTCGCTGCCCACCGGATGCCCTCCCTCACCCGCCGCGCGTCTTCCGGATGATGCAGGTAGTCGTAGTTGAACTCCGGCTGCACCCCGGGGTCTGCCGACGCCAGCCGCACGTAACCCGAGCCCTTCGGCAGTCCCAGCGTGCAGGATATTCTCGCCGACTGTTCCGGGTCAACGTCGCCGGTGTGATACCGGGTCCGCACCCCCCGTACCCGTTCCTCTCGCTCGTCCACCACGTTGCTGGTCCGCAGCACCATGTCGTGGATCTCATCCGAGCCTTCGGCGGTATAGTGCAGGCCGAAGTGGGGAGCATCCAGGTTGGGCGACAGGTCTACCCCGTCCTTCACCTTGAAACTGACGTGGGCGCTCAGGTGGTTCCAAAGGCCCTGGCCCACGCCCGGCGATTCGTGGATCACGGAAATCCCAAACTGTTCCAGTTGGTCCCTGGGTCCCACGCCCGACAGCATCAGCAGTTGTGGCGACCGGATTGCGCCCGAGCACAGCACGACCCGGTTCCCGTAGACGGTGAACACCTCCCCGCCGCTCTCCGCCTCCACCCCCACGGCCTTGGTGCCGTCGAACAGGACCTTGCGGACGTACACCTCTCCCCGGATGGTCAGGTTCAGCCGGTGCCGCAACGGACCAAGGTAGGTCAGCGCCGCGCTCATCCTCACGCCGCCCAGGTTGTTGGTCGGAGACACCCCGATGCCCCCGGGGTTGCCCCCGTTGGTGTCCTCGGTGGTGCTGTGCCCTTCCTTCTGCAGCGCTTCGCGGAACGCCCGCTGGATGACCGGAATCGTATCCGATTGGCGCCTCCTCACCGGCATCGGACCTTCCGTTCCGTGGAAGTCGTCCTGAATGTCCAGATCCTGCTCCATCTTCCGGTAGAAGGGAAGCACTTTGTCGAAAGACCACTCCGTGTTGCCCATTGCCGCCCAGTTGTCGAAGTCCTCCGGCAATCCCCGCTGCATCGCCTGCCCGTTTATCGAAGACCCCCCGCCGATTACTTTCCCTTGTGCGACGTGAATCTCCCCCTGTTCTGGAGTGATGGTTCCCCGTAACGCCCAGTTGTGTTCCGATTCCGGGGATTCCGCGAATCGGGTGCCGCCGAACTTGATCTCGTCAGGCAGGCTCTCCGGGTTGTAGTCCCTGCCGGCCTCTAGCACCAGCACCGAAGTATTCACGTCCTCCACCAGCCTTCCGGCCAGCGTGGAACCCGCCGCGCCTCCGCCCACGATGATCACGTCGTAATTCATGGGACCCCCCTTTCAAATTTCAGCTTTTCGGTTTAATCCGTCACCGTGGCCGACATTATACCCAAGAAACGGCTCTCGTACCCTGCTGCCTTTTGCCTCCTGCCTGCCCCGGGACAATCGCTTTCAACCCGCATTTTCCCCGCCATTGCCGTGAAAACCGCCGATTTTCACAAGACAAGTTGCCTTGCGCCAGCGGCGGAGTCGCCAAGTTTGCCCCCGCGCGACTACCGCTGGCGTTAAGAGTGTGTGTGTGAAATACCCGATCGCCCTTCCGTCTTTCCCGCGCAGAGCCTGCCCCCGCCTACGCGGGGGCGGGATCCAGACCCCCGTCGTCTCGTCCCCACAGGAGCATGTCGGCCATTCACCGTCAGCGGGACCAATCCGGCCCTAGGGCAATCTCCCTGCCACATTCAGGGGGTCTGGGGGATGCATCCCCCAGCGTATCCCGTCATCTCCCCCGCAAGGACACCACCATGCAGATGAAAAGACACCATGATGCAGGTAAAACCACCACCATGCAGGTCCCAAAGACCACGGCGTTTCTCCCTGTCCACTGGTGCCGTCCGGCCTGCTGACACTTCCCCCTTGCCAACCCTGCAGCCGCCTTTCTACTATGGATACATGGAGCGGCCCAGGGGCCTTAGACAAGTTGCCTCAATTGGCCCCGAAAGCCGCGACTATCAATCGAGCGGCCCAGGGGCCTTAGACAAGTTGCCTCAATTGGCCCCGAAAGCCGCGACTATCAATCGAGCGGCCCAGGGGCCTTAGACAAGTTGCCTCAATTGGCCCCGAAAGCCGCGACAATCAATGGACCCTGTTCGGGCAACCTTCTCCCCTACCGTTGCCCTGCCCGCTTCCGTGCCCATCCGGACCCCATGGCGCAAAATGGAAAAATGAGCCCCAATCTGGCAGTCCCAAGCCCCGCCCGCCCCTCGTAAATGCAACAAAATGCATCAAAATGCGACAGATTTTTTTCTCCCGCCGGAGCGATTTAGCTGGGCAATCCCATGAGGTCTGACTCGACCCTTTTACCTCTCGCCAACTTGACAAGGTTTGACCCTTGTAACACAATCAGCCCAATCTCCCAGGCAGCCTTCGCCCGGCCCGGCGTCGCCCAACTCACACTCAATTTCGGGGTTCTATTATGACCACCACCTCTTCAGGAACCCGGACTACGATCAACGTTGCCGGTACCGAAGTCGAGATGTTTACAGGGGGTTCCGGCCCGCCCCTGTTGTTCCTTCACGGCGCCGGCGGCAACGCCGGATGGCAGCGTTACCACGAAGAATTGTCCGCCAGCTACACCGTCTACGTCCCGTCCCAGCCCGGGTTCAACGGCACCGAACGCCCCGACTGGGTTTACACCATCAACGACGTCTGCCACTTCAACCTCCAGTTGGTGCAGGCGTTGGGCCTGGAGAACTACATCCTCATGGGCTCCTCCATGGGCGGCTGGGTTTCCGCCGAAATGGCCGCCATGTCCGACTCCAACCTCAGGGCCCTCATCCTTGTCGACGCCGCCGGCATCAAGCCCGAGCAGGGCGAGATCGCCGAGATATTCATGGTCTCGGCCCAGACCCGCCTCGCCCAGCGGTTCTACGACACATCCCAGGTTGAAAACTACGACCAGTACACCCGGGAGTTGACCCCAGAGGAACAGGTCACCCAGCACTCCAACGCCGAGATGGCCTCCCGCCTCTGCTGGCGTCCCTACCTCCACAACCTCAGCCTTCCCCACTACCTCGCCAAAGTCAACGTTCCTTCCCTCATCGTTTGGGGACGCCAGGACGCCATCATCCCTGTGGAATGCGGGGAGTTATTCGAGAAGGCCATCGCCAACTCCAGCTTGAAGATCATCGACAACTGCGGCCACTCCCCGGCCATAGAAAAACGGGACGAGTTCGTCGCCGCCGTAACCGGATTTCTGTCCACCCTCGCCTAGTTTCCGCGAGCCTTACAGGGTGTGTGAGAAATCCGCTGAACCAAGTCGCTACGACTGAGTTACCATCAACTTAGTCCCTTCCCCCTTGACGGGGGAAGGTTAGGATGGGGGTGAAAACTCAATCCTCACACACCCTCTTGGACAGAGCGGCCAAGCCGCCTTGGACAAGTTACCTAATCCGGCGGCGGAGGCCGCGACCCTCAGACAAAGCGGCCAAGCCGCCTTAGACAAGTTACCTAATCCGGCGGCGGAGGCCGCGACCCTCAGACAAAGCGGCCAAGCCGCCTTAGACAAGTTACCTAACCCGGCGGCGGAGGCCGCGACCCTCAGAAGGAGCAGCCATGACCGAAGTTTTCTGGTTCTCTGAACAGCCCTACGGTCACGTCACCGAGACCGACCTTGAGCCCTACGAGTCCGGGCGGATGCACTTCCCCAACACCCACTTCGACCCGGAAAAAGCCCATGTCCTCTACAGCAACTACCACGACCAGTACGCTTGGGCCGATGAAAACGGCTTCGACGGTATCATGTCCAACGAGCACCACTCCTCCTACTGGTGCATGAAACCCTCGGTCAACGTCGACGCTGCCGTCATTTCCAAGGTCACCAAGCGCGCCAAGATTGCCATGCTCGGCAACGTCATCGCCGTCAATGACCCGGTCAAGATGGCCGAGGAAGTCGCCATGCTCGACTGCATCTCCGGCGGCCGCATCATATCGGGTTTCGTCCGCGGCACCGCCGTCGAGACCCTTCACGCTGGTATAAGTCCGACGGAGAACCGGGACCGGTTCGAGGAGGCGCATGACCTGATCGTGAAGTGCTGGACCACTCCCGGGCCATTCCGGTGGGAGGGGCGGTATTTCCCGCACCGGATGGTGAACCCCTGGGTGGTGCCCATTCAGAAGCCGCACCCGCCGGTATGGTTTCCCGGCACGGGCAGCCCGGAGAGCGTCATCTGGGCGGCCAAGCACCAGTACCCGTACATGAACCTGGGTTCGCTGCTGGACTTGACCAAGCAGCTGAAGGCGATTTACTTCGAGACCGCCCATGAAGAGGGCTTCGAGCCCGGACCGGAACACTTCGGGTACCTGATGCGCTGCCTCGTGGCCGATACCGACGAGAAGGCCCAGGAAATAGGCCGCACTTTCCTCTGGACGGAGAACCACCGCAACCGGGGGCCGGTGGAGTTCAACGATCCGCCGGGATACCAGTCCCGGGAAGCCCTGCGAATCAAGATGTCCCGGCCCCTCATCGGCACGGGCACAATGGGCCGGCGGATGTCCTACGAGGACCTGCAGGAAGCCCACAACATCGTCGTGGGCAGCCCGGAAACGGTCATCAAGAAGCTGCGTTATGTCCGGGAGACCCTGGACCCGGGCTACATCCTGATCTATGGAAACGAGGGCAATATGCCCCACGAGGATGTCATGCGCTCCATTGAGCTGCTGGGCACCAAGGTGATCCCCGCCCTCAAGGAAGACTAGCCAGCGGCGCCATGCCACGGACGTCAACGGGGCGGGTTAACTCCCGCCCCGTTTCTGTTCGGCTTCCCGCGCGGCCCCTGAACTCTCGCGTTTACCGGATGATTCCCTGCCCCCTCCAGCGTTGTATTTCTTCCCCGGAGTAACCCAGCTCGGACAGGATTTCATCGGTGTGCTGCCCCAGGACGGCGGGCGGACGGGTTTCCAGAGGAGTTTCACTGAAGTTGGCCAACAGCCCCACCATCTTCACCGTGCCGGCTTCCGGGTGTTCCAGGTCGGCTACGAGCCCGTTGGCAACCACCTGCGGGTCGTCGAACAGTTCCTCAACGAACCTCACGGGACCCGCCGGAACGCCCCGGCTCTCCAGCAGTTCCAGCCATTCCTCGCTGCTCCGCTGCCGGAAACGCTCCTCGGCATCCGTCTTCAACCATTCGGCGAACTGGATGGCTTCCGGGGCCGACGCATCATATCCGTCGTCAAACCTTATGTCGTGCAACCCCAGCACATCCAGCAAGCGCTTCCGCAGAGGATCGCTGAGGCACCCCACGGCTATCGTGCCCGTTGCCGTCTGGAAAGTCCGGTAGTAGATGTTTCCCTTCAGTTGATAATTCCGGCTCTCGTAGACATCAAGCAATTCGGGGAAGGGGACCCCGGCCCCCCGCAGGGTATCCAGGACCTGCAGCGTCTCAGCCCGGTTATCCCGGTCCAACTCTTCCACCTGGAAAAAGCGCATCCCCATCAGGGCCAGCGCCGTCCCTAGGAGGGTGCTCTCGATCTTCTGCCCCCGTCCGGTCCGTTCCCTGGAAAACAGGGCGCCGCACACGCACCATGCCAGGCAGAAGCCCGCCGCGGTGTCGATTACCGGCGACGATACTATGTGCTGCAGGTTTTCGCCGTCCAGCTTGGCCTCCGCCGCCATCAGGCCGGACATGGCCTGCAGCATCACGTCGTACCCGGGACGGTGGGCATCCGGCCCCTGCCGGCCGAAGGCGGTGTTTTCGCAGTAAATCAAGCGCGGATTGAGGCGGGCTAACGTTTCGTAGTCGACCCCCAGCTTCGCCGCCACATCCGGCCGGTAGTTGGCCAGGACCACGTCGGCGGTGGGGATCAAACGCTCCACAACCCCTTTGGATTCGGCGGCGGTCAGGTCCAGCGTAATGTCCCGCTTGCCCCGGTTGTAGGCGAGGAAGGGACGTCCCTCGGTCTCAGAAAAAGGGTTGGAAGTGCGCCAAGGGTCACCCCAGGGCGGTTCCACCTTGATGACCTCCGCCCCCATGTCGGACAGCAGCATCCCGGCAAAGGGAGCGGCGATAATCTCACTGAACTCCACCACCTTGACCCCATCAAGCGGCCCTGCCATAGCTCCCCTTCATAAACGCGTGATGACTGAGTCTAAGGCAAGCCGGTGACATCCTTCAAGAATCCCTTGATGGCGTGCCGTTTAAGGTGGTGCAACTCAACGGCAACGGGAGTCTGGGTTTCCGGCCTGCGCGGGGAATGACGACGGGGGTCTGGGTCCTGCCTCCGCAGGGACGACGGGATGGCCGGGGAACGAGGCCCCTGAAGTGGCAACACTGCCCTGGAGAGATGCAACCCGGCCGATGAACAGCCATTTCGGAGGGCTAATATGGGTGTCGGGTTGCGGCACTTGCATGTTGGTGTCTTCCCACTGCGGTGGTCTCGTGGGGGCACCGGGAAACAAGAAAGCGGGGAGCAGCTTGCTCCCCGCCCATAGCGATGCCGTGGGGGTCCGGGGGCCTAAAGCTGGAAGGTCTTCTTCCAGATTCCAGGCGACCCGGGAGCGTGCGTCATGATGTCCCGCATCCGGGGGTTGTCGGGGTTGATGTCACGCTGGGCGGCCCACTCCGAGGTATCGGACACGCCCTCGTGCTCGAACTCGTACATCACCGCGTATTGGGGAGCACCCCGAACGGCCCGCCACCGGCGCCCCCGCATGCAGCCGGGGACCTTCTCATAGTTGGGAACGTAGACTCCGCTGTACCAGCGGTTCCACTCGTCTTCGTTCTCCGCCCCAATGTCCATGCGCCCAATCTGCAAGGCCGGGGCCATGTCCGCCCCCGCGATGGAATCGCTCAACTCGGTGGGGTAGACCATTTCGTAGACGTTGTTGAAGAAGTTGCTGCCGATGATGCTGGGGCTGACCCGCGTTCCCCACTCGGTGCGCGGTCGGTTCTTGAAGGCGTCGGTCTCGATGACCGCGATGCTCTCCAGTTCGTAGACAGCGAGGTGCTTGGGGCCGCTTCGCACCGCCTCGTAGCGGGCGGCGTTGAGGATCCCCGGGACGGAGACCAATTCCTTGAGGTGCTCCTCGTTGTACCAGCGGTTGAAGTCCTCTTCCCTGTCGGCCGGAATGTCTGCCCCGACCATCATCATTGCCGTGCCTTTCCTGTTCGCCATGTCTGCCTCCTTTTTCGTATCCCGTTGTTTGTTACTCTCCCGATTATAAAGGGTTTACCAGACTACCCTGGTTTCCTGCAAATTCCGCAGTTCGTCCAACGGCACTCCCAGCAAGCCGTGGAACACCGCCTCGTTGTCCTCTCCCAGTCCCGGGGTCCAGCCGTCCAGCCGCGCCGGGGTCTGAGAAAAACGCCAGGGAGGGCCGACGGCCCGCTGGCGTCCCTTTTCGGGATCCACGACTTCAGGGAAAGACTGCCTGTCGGCAAGGTGGGGGTCGGTCATCAACTCGCTGGCGGACATGGATGGGAAGGCCGCGACTCCCTCCGCCTGCAACGCTTCGGTCACTTCCCAGGGAGTGCGCTGCCGGGTCCATTCTTCCAGAAGGGCCTCCAGATCGTTCCGGTGCAGCCACCTCTGATAGCCGTCCCCGAAACGCCGCTCACCGGCCCACGCCGGGCCGCCCATTGCCCGCACCAGACCCTGCCACCCGGATTCCGACGCGACGGAGATGCTGACCCACGCATCGTCGCCGGCGCAAGGGTAGACTCCACAGGGAGTTGCGGCCCCGTTCCCGTTGCCCGGGGGGGCCTGCTCCCGGCGGTTCATCGCGTAATCCAGCAGGGCCGGTCCGATGAACGCCGTCGCGACATCCCGGACCGACACATCCACGTGCATGGCCTGCCCGCCGCCGGAACCGACGTTATGGCCGCACAGCGCGGCGACAGCGGCAAATGCCCCCATCAATCCCCCGGTGTGGTCCATCGCGTGGCGCAGCTCCACAGGAGGCCCGTCGGGATACCCGGTCAGATGGCCCAGTCCACCGGCCGCGGCGAACATCGGCGCGTACCCGGCGTATCCCCGCTCCGGTCCGGTCTGACCGTTGGAAGAGACCGACACCATCAGGATGTGCTCGTTGACCTCCTGGAGACGGTCAAAGCCCAGTCCCAGCCGATCCATGACCCCGGGCCGGAAGTTCTCCAACACAAGGTCGCTGATCCTGACCAGTTCCAGGGCCAGTTCCACCGCCCTGGGCTCCTTGAGGTTCAGCGTCACCGACAACTTGTTGGCGTTGACCTGCTCAAAGCTGGATGGCGGCTTTCCGTACATGGTATGGGGACGGCGGGTTATGTCCAGCCGGGCCGAGCTCTCGACCTTGATGACCTGCGCGCCCAGCTCGGCCAGCATCAGCCCGGCGAAGGGGCCGGCGGCATGGACCGAAAAATCGGCAACCCGGATTCCATTCAGAGGACCGTCCCGTCCCGTTTGCTGCACTTAGATCACTCCCGCCCTGGCCAGTTCGACAATCACCTCGGGAGAATATCCCAATTCGCCAAACACCTGCCGGTTGTGCTCGCCCAACAGAGGCGCTCGGCCGGCTTGGGGCAGATTGGCGCCAGCGCGAAACGGGGCCCCGGCATATTCATGACTCCCGGCCACCGGATGGCCGATCTCCAGGAACAGGCCCCGTTCCCGCTGCTGGGCGCTATTGAAGACCTCTCCCGGGGAGTAGTAGGGCGCGATGGGCACTCCTTTCGCCTGGCCCTCCCGGTACAGCCACTCCTTGGAGCGCTCCTGGAACCACTCCCGGAGCTTGGCGTTAACTTCGGGGCCGTACTCGGCGGGGTCCTGGAACTTTTCCATGGTCGCCCATTCCGGCTCGCCGAGCAAGTCCCCGAGACCCTGCCATTGGCGGGGTTCCAGGGTCAACAACTCCACGTAGCCATCGGATGCGGGCAGCACTCCGCCCACGCGGAAATACCGGGAGAAGCGGTCTTCCACCACCCTCTCCGATTCGAGCCGCTGGATGGGGACATAGCCCACATTGAGCTGGGCTTCCTGCATGGAACAGTCGATTTCCTGTCCCGGCCCGCCGTTCCGTTGCCCGTGGACCGCGGCCACGACCGCCAACGCGGCGGTCAATCCGCCCTGATACGAACCCATCCGGCTGCCCGCCGCGAGGGGGGCCCGTTCCGGGAAGGTGTCCAGGGCCAGGCCGTTGGGGAGGAGGTATCCCTCTCCGCCGGCGTGGAAGACATTCAGATCATGGGCACGGAAGGCGGCGTAAGGGCCCCGGGTCCCGAAGGGAGTCACCGATGCAACGATGAGGCCCGGGTTAGCGTCCCGGAGAGGGCCAAATTCGAGCCCACCAGCGTCCCCTTGCCCCGGCTGCCGGTCCGTAACGAGGACATCGGCCTGACCGGCCAACTCGGACAACAGGGCCTGTCCCTGGGCATCGTCCAGGTCCAGGGTAATCCCGCGCTTGCCGGTGTTCAGGTACAGGAACAATCCGCTGGTTTCAGGATTGGGGACATCCCCGGGAAAGGGGCCTTCCCTGCGGGACGGGTCGCCTCCTGCGGGACACTCCACCTTCAGGACGCCGGCTCCCAGGGATGCCAAGAGCTTTCCGCAGTAGGGGCCGGCCACGCGTTCGGCGACCTCGAGGACCCGCAGGCCGGCGAGGGATTGTTCCAGGGAGGTCATGGCAGCAGGAGACCGTCGGTTCCAGCCGCGGTGGTCAGGAAATACGGGGGTCCCATATCTTCATCCGGAACGTCCTCCAGTTCTTCCGTCAACGGGTTGACCTTGAGGCGCATCGTCTGCAGCATTTCGTAGCCGACCAGCGGAATTGGCGAAGGAGCGACCATCGTTCCAAAACCCCTACCACGAATTTCACCGGATATGTGGTACGTATCCATCTCCACCACGCCGGTGGCCGTGATGAACCGTCTCCTGCCGTTCATCACCACTTCCAGGCCCAGGACATCGATTTCCTGTTGAGGCAGACCCATCAAAGCAGCCCCGGTGTCAACGAAGAAACGGTACTGCTTCGATGCTGACGGGCCGGTTATGGTGCCTTCCACGAAGGTGCGTCCCATGCTCAATTCTCTCCTGGCCCTCATTCCAACGCTACACCGGCAGGATGGGCGGGGTGTTTTCTTCCATTGGAGCGTTCTTCAGGGAGTGCTCCCGCCCGTCGGTGAACCAGGGGACCCGAGGGTCGCGGGAGGGGAGCATGACCGTGGCGTATCCGGGAGCGGTGATCTCTCCGCGCTGGTTTTCCGCCCAGATTTCCAGGTCCACCAGCGGGGCATCGCCGCTGAAGTACTTGCGAACCACCCGGCCCTTGCACCATTGGGTGTCGCCGTAGACGTTGAACCGCCGGCACTCCACCCGCAGCCGCTTCAGGAAGGCATCGTCTCCCATCCAGTTGGTCAGCAGCGTTCCCATCCAGGATACGCGCTGGGGGCCGTAGTCGTAGGCGCCGGGGACTCCCACCGCCTCGGCCACCGAGTCGCGCAGGTGGCCGATGCCGGTGTATTCCAGGCCACCCCCAGCCTCGGGATTGCGGAAGAAGTGGTCGGGGTGGCGCATGGCCTCCCGGAGCAGCACCCCGTGGGCGCTGGAGCGTCCGGTGCCAACGAGGAAGGCGCTGACGTCCTGGAGGGAGAGGGGCCCGCGGAGGATGGGTTCCATCTCCTCACCCACCTGGGTTTCCTCCCAGTAGCGGGGGAGGCTGCCCCGGGGCTTTTCGTTCAGCACCTGCTGGTCGATGGCTTCGAGCTCCTCGGGGGCGTACTCATGACGGCGGGGGACCTCCGCGTACTTACCCCTTTCCCGGGAGGCCCGGCGCTGGTGGCGGGTACACCATCCCACCACGCGGGCGACCAGCTCGTCGCGCTGGTTGGTGTAGATTGTCTCGACGTACTGGATGACCAGCGTGGCGGAGTAGCGGCTCTGCTTTTCCTGGACATCCATGACCCGTTCCACGCAGTTGACCGAGTCTCCCGGGCGCATGACGCGGAAGAACTCCCAGTCGTTGCCGGCGAAGAACCCATGCACCCCGGGCAGGCCCCAACGGGTCCGGCCCGACCAGTGGCGCATGTAGGGAGCGCAGGGGTGGCCGATTACCGACCCGTACTTGGTGTTGGCAGCGTATTCCTGGTCCCGAAAGAGGGGGTTGGCGTCTCCAATGCCGTTGGCGAAGTTGATAAGGGCACCCAGGGATGCGTCCCGTGTGAACTGCTCGGTCCTGAGCCGCATCCCGATCATCGCCTTGGCCCTGGCGATAGCCTCGGGGGAAATGTCGTCCACTTCCGGCAGGGTTTCGGTCACCCTCTGCCGTTCGTCTTCCCTCTGCATTTATGCCTTCTCCCTGCCAGAACTAATAGAGGACTTGCGCTGCTTCCAGCCTGGCGATCTCCGGGTCATCCAACCCCAGCAGCCCGCCGAACACGTCCCGGTTGTGCTCCCCCAGCAACGGCGCGTGACGCCGTATGGCCGGGGGGGTCTTGTCCATCTTCCACATCAGGTTGAATATCGGCTCCATGCCCAGCGCCGGATGCTCAATCTCCTGGTAAAGACCCCGCTCCCGGTTGTGCCGGTCTTCCAGCCGCTCCCTGGCATCCATCACCGGCATCGCGGCGACGCCGCGGGACTGGAGCAGCTCGGTTATCGCCCAGGCGTCCCTTTCCCGCGTCCATTCGGACAGCTTCCCGTCCAACTCCCGCCGGTGACGCTGCCGCTGGAACCGGCTAGTAAACCGCTCCTCGCCGGCCCACTCGGGATGACCCAGCGCCGCCACCAGCCCGTCCCACTCGAGGTCGTTGGCCACCGCGATAGAGACCCACCGGTCTTCTCCCAGGCAAGGATAATTGCCGTAGGGAGCCATCGTGGGATCGTAGTTTCCCTTGGTCGCCAAAGCCCGGCCGGTGGCCTCAAATTCCATCAAGCCGACGCCCATGGTCGCCGCCGTCGCCCGCAGCATGGAAACATCCACGTACTGACCCCGGCCGGTCCGCCGCCGCTGATACAGGGCTGCCACCGCCGCATAGACGGCATGAAGCGCTCCGGTGATGTCGGCATAGGCGTGCTTCAACCCCAGCGGACGCTCCCCCTCGTAGCCCAGGGTGCTGTCCAGACCGGACATGGCACCAATGGAGGGGGCATAGGCCCGCAGGTCCCGCAGGGGGCCGGTCTGCCCGTGGGAAGAGATGGCCACCATAATGATGTCTTCCTTCACGGCCTTGAGCCGCTCGTATCCCAGTCCCAGCCGGTCCATCACCCCCGGCGAAAAGTTCTCCAGGATGATGTCGCACCTGGCGGCCAGCCGGAGGGCCAACTCCACCGCCTCCCGGTGGTTGGTGTTCAGGGCGATGCTCAACTTGCCCCGGTTCACGTTGTGGAACATGGGGTGCTGCTCCGGGTCCATCTCAGTCCCGATGATAGGACGCCCCAGCCGCATGTAGTCCATGCGCTGCCGGGTCTCGACCTTGATGACCTCGGCCCCCATGTCGGCCAGGACCATTCCCGGGATTGCGCCCGCCAGAACCCAGCCAAAGTCCAGAACCCGGTATCCCACAAGCGGCCCCGTTATATCCGGCGTCGTCAGTACGGATTCGTTTCCTTCGGCGCCCCGGCTCATCAGTTCCGCACCTAAATGATTCCCGTCTGGTAGAGCGCCACCAGCTGCTCGTGGGTGAAACCCAACTCCCCGACGAGGACAGCTTCATTGTGTTGTCCCAACTTGGGCGCCGGAGCCGCCTCGCCGGATGACGCATCCGCCAGGGCATAGGGCATCCCAGGAAAACCCACCGGGTCGGTATCGTCCCGAGAGACTTCGACGAACCAGCTGGAGAGGCCCGGGTCCTGCCGCACCTCGTCAAATCCCCGCACCGGGCCCAGGGGAATGCGATGCTCCATCGCCATTTCCAGCAGCTCGGCCTTGGTGTGCTCCATCAGCCACGCTTCCATGTAGCCGTCGATTTCATCCGCGTGCTCGTTGTTCATTACCGTGCGGTTCCGGAACCGGGGATCGGCGGCCCAATCCGGGTTGCCCATTCGCTCCAGCAGCGTCCGCCACTGCCTCGTTTCCGGCGAGCCCACGAAAATGTAGCCATCCTTGCACGGCAGGATGCAGTTGGGATACGGGAAGTCCAGGGCGTGGTGGCCGGTCCGGCGGGTGTGACGCCAGTCGTAGACCGCCATCAGGGCTTCCGGCCCGTTGTAGACGCCGGACATCGTCTCCACTTCGGCGATATCCAGGTGCTGCCCTCCCACGGCGGTTCCATTGGAAGCGACTGTTTCCCTGGCAAGGAGGGCCATGACGATGGACGAAGCCGCCGCCATCCCGGCGAAGTAGCCCACCTGGGGAGTGCCGAAGGTCAATGGAGGCCGTCCCGCCTCCCCCAAGCCCTGGCAGATTCCTCCGGCCGCCGCCAGGTTGATGTCATACGCCTTGTAGCCCCGGTAAGGCCCGGTCAGCCCGAAGGGAGTAATGGACGCCATGACCAGACCGGGATTATCGCGGCTCAATTCCTGGTAGCACAGCCCGACCCGGTCCATTTCTTCGGGGTGCAGGTTGTGTACGACTACATCGGACCGGGCGGACAGGTCCAGCAGGACTCCCATGCCCGTGGGAGTCGCCAGGTCCAGGGTCAACCCGCGCTTGCCAGCGTTCAGGTAGAGGAAGAGGCCGCTGCGTTCCCGGTGAGGGTCGTCATTCAGGAAGGGGCCGTAGCTGCGGGAAGAGTCCCCGGTAACCGGCGGTTCCACCTTGGTGACCGCCGCGCCCATGTCGGCCAGCAGTTTCCCGCAGTAGGGGGCTGAGATGAACCCCCCAAGTTCGACGACCTTGATTCCTTCCAGCAGACCGTAAGCCATGGTTCAGCTAACGACCAGACCTCTCCATCGAAGGACGGTTCCACAATTCCAGCCCAGCCCACGCACCGGCTAGAGTTTAACACACGGGCGGCGCAGCTAACCCCGGGGTCGAGACCAGCGGTCCGGGCAGGGAAAACAGGAGGGGAAAGAAGTGTGGTACCCCTGGAGGGAATCGAACCCCCGACGCGCGACTTAGGACGCCGCCGCTCTATCCTCTGAGCTACAGGGGCACAATGATGGTGGGCCTGGATGGACTCGAACCAACGACCTCAGTCTTATCAGGACTGCGCTCTAACCGCCTGAGCTACAGGCCCACTTGAGATAAGAGATTGAAATTATAGCAACAGCGAGCGACCGCCGCAACAACCGCGGGACGATTGCAATGGCCTCGTCTGAAATGTGATTCGGATGCTTTTGGGATTTCGGCGGTGGTGTCCCCACCCTCTCCCCCTTTAATCCGGTGAATCCCGATTCAGACAAAATTGAGGGAGAACCGAAAGGACCGTCGGTCGCGCGTTGCGCGGCATACCGGCGTGGGGGATAATCCCCGCACGATTACTGGTCTCGGACCGAGGCCAGGATTCCGCAGATTCTTGCGCTAAGGAGGGAGTTATGCCGGCTGCAATTCCCACGGAGGAAGAAGTCCTGGGTTATTTCTCCAAGTTGTCCAACTGGGGACGGTGGGGTGAAGACGACGAGTTGGGGACTCCGAACTTGATAACGCCGGAAAAAACGAAACGGTCGATGGGACTGGTCCAGGAGGGAGTCACTGTATCCCTGGCCCGGGACATTATGTGGGACGCGACGGCCGACGTGCCCAATCCGCCGGTGCACTTCATGGTCGAGAGCGGCGAGGGTTGGGCCAGCGGTGACAAGGTGAGCGGGCGTCCGAACGCCGCCGCCACGGACTACATCGGGATGATTTTCCACGGGTACGCGGTGACCCACGTGGACAGCCTGGCCCATTTCTTCTGGGAGGGCAAGACCTACAATGGAAAGCCGGCCCACATGGTTTCGACGAACCTGGGGGCCACGGTTTGCTCCGTCACGGCGGCCAGGAAGGGTTTCATCAGCCGGGGAGTGCTGGTGGACGTGCCGATGATTCGCGGGGTTGACTGGCTGGAGCGGGGCGAAGGCGTGATGCCGGAAGATATCCTGGCCGCGGAGGAACGGTGCGGGTTCAAGATCGAGGAAGGGGACATCCTGCTGATCCGCACCGGACAACTGCACCGGCGGGGAGTGGAAGGCCCGGTAGACCGGTCCGCCGGTTCCACGGCCTGCCAGGCGGCCTGCCTGCCGCTGTTCCACGAGCGGGGAATCGCGGTGATGGGTTCGGACACCGGGAACGACGTCAGCCCGGCCCAATACCAGCGGGTGATGCAGCCGATCCACCAGGTTGGCATTACAGCAATGGGCCTGTGGATCCTGGACAATGCCAACCTCGAGGACGTGGCGGAAGCGTGCAGGGAACGGAACCGGTGGGAGTTCTTCGTTTCCATCGGGCCCTTGAGGATGCACAACACGACGGGTTCTCCGGTGAACCCGATTGCGGTCTTCTGACCCGCTAACTCCGCCAGGGAGAAGGCAGTCCCTTGAAGAAACCCGGCGGCGCCGACCGCCGGGTTTAACTTTGGGCATGCCGGCGGAGGTTCATGTAAGCCAGGGGGGAACCTTCCGCAGAATTTTTCCTGCCGTTCCGGAGAGGAAGCTATCGAGGGTTGCGGAAAGGGCTGCCTGTTGATTGCCCAGGGAGTAGGTGGGGTAGACATGGATTGAGCCCGCCAGGGAGGCCAGCTTGATGCCTTGATCGATAGCCAGGATCCATTCGTGGATGGCCTCGGCTGCGTTCCGCCCGACGATGGTCGCGCCGAGGATCGTCCCGTTGGGCCGGTGAACCACTTTGATGAATCCCTCCGGTTCGCCGTCGGTCACGGCTTTGTCCACCTTGTCCAGCGGCCACTTTGTCACTGCGGCCTTTCCCCGGTGCCGGGTCTCGGCCTCGGACAGGGTGAAGCCGGCGTGGGCGATTTCGGGATCGGTGAAGGCGGCCCAGGGTACCGTTGGGGACAAACCCCGGGAGGAACCGGGAAGGAGGGCGTTGCGGGCGGCGACGAATCCCTGGAATCCGGCGTAGTGGGTGAACTGGGGTCCGCCGGTACAGTCTCCAGCAGCATAGATGTGACGGCGGCTGGTCCGGAGGCAGCGGTCCACAGGTATGCCGGAGGGGGTGGAGGATACGCCGGCGTTTTCAAGGTGCAATCCCCCCAGGTTCGGGCGGCGTCCGGTGGTGACGAGGAGGGTGTCCGCGCTTATGGAGGATGACTCAGTTTGGAGTTGGACCCTTCCTTCCGTGCTGGACACTGAATCAACCGAAGCGTTCAGTTGGAAATCCACTCCGTCGGCAGACAGGGATTCCCGGACCAACTGGGAGGCTTCAGGGTCGACCAGGGGCAGGATCCGGGGCGCCGCTTCAATTACAGTTACGTGGGCGCCGAGGCGGGCGAAGGCCTGGGCCAGCTCGCACCCGATGGGACCAGCGCCGATGACAGCGAGCCTTTCGGGAAGGGCCTGTAGGTCCCAAACGGTCTCGTAAGTCAGGTAGTCAACCGACTCCAGCCCGGGGATGGGCGGAATGGCGGGACGGGCGCCGGCCGCGATGAGGAGGCGGCGGGCGGTCAGTTCCTTTCCGTCGATCGCGACGGAATGGGATCCGGTGAAGGATGCTTCACCGAGGTGGACGTCGATGCCCCGGTCGCGGAGGGCTTCCGGCGACTCGGGCTGGTAGACCTTGGCAATGACGGACCGCACATGGTTCATCACGGCTGCCAGGTCCACCTGCGGACTGGCAGGCATGAGTCCGAACCGCTCGGCGTGGCGCATGTCGTGGGCGACGGAGGCGGTGTTGAGGATGGTCTTGCTGGGGATGCAGCCAGTCCAGGTGCAATCGCCGCCTACTCGGTGGCGCTCGACCAAGGTCACCTTCCGGTCCAGGCGGGCGGCGAAGTCCGCGGCGGTGAGGCCGGCGGAACCACCGCCGATGATGAGCAAATCGTAGTCGGGGTTCATCCCTGAGAACGGGAGTCTTCAAGGATGGGCAGCCGTAAAAACCGTCCCGCCGGGTCAGGCATAGTCCGGCGGCCAGAGGTTGACGTCGAGGGCGGTTTCGCACCAGCGGGCCACTCCCAGCAAAGGCCCTTCCTGGAGCGGAAGCCCGGCCAGCTGGACCCCAAGGGGCAGGCCGTCGGCGCTGAGGCCGGAGGGAATAGAGACGGAGGGCAGGCCGGAACTGGTCCAGGGGACCTGGAACACGGCGTCCCCGGTGGTGTTGAGGTCGCGGGGGGCCGGTGCCGGAGCAGATGGGAGCAAGGCGGCGTCCACCGAGGAGAGGGCCGTGATCATATCATGCTGAAACTCGCGCCGGAGACGCTGGGCCTGGAGGTAGCTGACGGCGGGGACCAGCATTCCCATTTCGATGCTGTTGCGGATGCGGGGGCCATACTCTTCGGCCCGGGTGCGGAAATGTTCCTCGTGGACGGCGGCGGCTTCGACGGAGCTGACGATGCGCTGGCAGGCGTGGGCGGAGGCGAAGCTGGCCGGCAAAGGAATCTCCTCGACGGTGGCGCCGGCGGCGGCCAATCGCTCGGCGACCGAGTCGGTGTGATTGCGGACCTCCTCGGAGGAACGGTCATAGAAGAAACCACGGAGGACGCCGAGGCGGGGCGGACGGTCCAAGGCATCCATCTGGGCGAGGTAGTTGGGGACGGGAGCGGCGGCGGAACCGCCGTCGCGGGGGTCGTGCCCGGCCATGGCCTGGAGCATCAGGGCGGCGTCGGTGACGCTGCGGACGAGGATTCCCACAGTGTCGAGGGACCAACTGAGGGCGACGACACCGTGGCGGCTGATCCGCCCATAGGTGGGCTTGAGGCCAACGATGCCGTTGTAGGCGGCGGGCCGGCAGGTGGAACCGCCTGTCTGGGAGCCGAGGGCGGCGGCGACCATCCCGGTGGAAACGGCGACGGAAGATCCGCTGCTGGAGCCGCCCGGGGTGTGGGCCAGGTTCCAGGCGTTGCGGCTGGGCGAGGGGTCGCTGGAAGCGAACTCCGTGGTGACAGCTTTACCCAGCACGATGGCACCGGCTTCCTTGAGCTTCGCAACACAGGCGGCATCGTGGTCCGGCACGAAGTCGGCCAGGATGCGGGAGCAGGCAGAGGTGAGCATCCCCTCGGTGTAGAAGATGTCCTTGAGGCCGACGGGGATGCCGTGGAGGGGGCCGCGGACCTGCTCCCGGGTGATCTCATCCTCACGCTGCCGGGCATCGGTGAGGACCTGTTCCCGGTCGATGGTCACCCATGCATGGAGGGTGGACTCGAGGGCGTCGATCCGGTCGAGAAGGGCCTGGGCGAGGGAGACCGGGGAAAGGGACCCCTCACGGACTTCCCGAGCAGCGTCGGCGACGCCGAGTTGGTATGGGGCTGAAGTCATCAGGGGGCCTCCTCGTTGCGAATAGCCGCGGGGTAGCAGGCGGGCTCCACGTAGCCATCGGGAAATTCGCGGGCGATTTCGTGGAGCAACCGGGAAGTCGTGGAGATGGAGTCCTGAAGCTCGGCAGCGCGGGCCTCACCCCAGAGGGAGACAGCGCGGGCGGTCAATCCCTGGGCGATGGCTTCCGGGGAGGAATAGGACGTCGGGTCCGGCATGGGCATACCTCCGGTTGGAGTCTGGCCGGTTGGGAAGGGTTACAGGCTCGGGAGAATCGGGCTAAGGAAGAATTCCGTCCCACTTCAGATGGTCGAAGGATCATGGGGGAGGACAGAACCATCCGGGAGCTTGGGAACCAATGTAAATGTAATTGTAATCAGGTTGGACAACCGTTGGAAAGTGGCAGGTGGCATCACTGCCGGACGTTTGAATAGGCAGTCCTCACCGGGGTTGCTATAATCCCGGCAATTCCAAGGGATAGAAGGAGGTTGTCATGGCGGACTTGTCCGAGATCATGGAAACGATGGAACCCACGGTTCTGGCCTCCGGTTACGGCAGGACGGAAGGCCCGCTGTGGCATCCGGGGGGTTACGCGACCTTCGTCGACCTGGAAAACAGCCGGCTGATGCGGTGGGACACCAACGGGGAGGTGTCGGTGGTGCGGGAAGGCACCGGCGAAGGGAACGGCTGCACTTTTGACCGCAACGGCAACCTGGTCATGTGCGAGGGGGCCGACCACCGGCGGGTTACCCGGACGGACGCCGGCGGAAACGTGACGGTGGTGGCGGAACGGTGGGACGGCAAGCGTTTCCACAAACCCAACGACGTCATCTGCCGCTCGGACGGCACGCTGTACTTCACCGACCCCGGGCTGAGGTTGCCGGCGGAACTAAGGGAGATGGACTTTGCGGGGGTTTTCCGGGTGGACCCGCAGGGGAACGTTCACCTGGCGACGGATCAGTGCGTCTATCCCAACGGGCTGGCCCTTTCGCCGGACGAATCGGTGCTTTACGTCGCCATCAGCCGGGCCGAGGAAGCGGACCTGGGGCGGGAGGAGCGGGGCGAGTTCTGTCCCAACCGGCGGATCGAAGCCTTCGACGTGGCGGCGGACGGAACGCTGAGCAACCAGCGGGTGTTCTGCGACATGGCCTCTGCGGACCCGGGAGTGCCTGACGGGATGAAGGTGGACACGGAGGGACGGGTGTTCTGCGTTGGGTCGGGAGGATTCTGGGTCATCGAACCTTCGGGAGAGGTGGCCGGCGTGGTGCGGACCAGCGAGGTAACGCGCAACCTGGCCTTCGGCGGTGAGGACAACCGGACGCTGTTCATGACTCCTGGGGACTCGCTGTGGAGCATGAGGGTGAAGACGCCGGGGATTGGGGCGTTCTGAGGGCTTCGGGCCGAATTGACCACCGGAAACGATGCTGACATAATCCCCAAGAGTTCACCGGGGTCTGGTTTCCCGCATGCGCTGGAATGACCGGATAGGGGAATTTAACGAGGAGGAAGAAACCTTGACGACGACGAATGTAGTGGGCAGTGGCCAGTATACCTACGAAATGCACACCGATTGGGCGAAGCTGCCGGACGGCTGGAAGATGCCCGCCGCGGCGGTGTACGGAGACTCTCAGGATCGGGTGTATTGCTTTAATCGGGACCCGGACCATCCGATCATGATCTTCGACAAAGACGGCAACTTTCTGAACTCATGGGGCGGCGGGATGTTCGCCTTTCCCCATGCGATCATCATCGACCCGCAGGACTATGTCTGGCTGGTGGAGCGGAACAACGGGCAGATAATGAAGTTCACCCAGGACGGTGAACTGCTGCAGACCATCGGCGAAAAGGGCTTCCGGTCGGATACCGGCGCGGACAACACCGACTTCGGCTCCAATGGGTGGAGCCTGGTGACCCACGGAGGAGACCCGTTCAACCTTCCGGCGGGCATCGCTATCAACGAGGCGGGAGAGATTTTCATCGCCGACGGTTATGCCAATGCCCGGGTGCATAAGTTTGCTTCCGACGGCGCGCTGATCAAGTCCTGGGGTGGTCCCGGGTCGGGCCCGGGGGAGTTCAACCTTCCCCACGGATGCTGGATTGACCGGAAGGGGCGCCTGTTCATCGCCGACCGGGAGAATGACCGGGTGCAGGTGTTCGACCAGGAAGGAGAGCATCTGGCCGACTGGCCCAGCAAGCTCATCGGGCCGGCGGTGATCTACGTGGACGAGGACGACATCGTGTACGTGGCGGAGCACAACGGCGGGCTGGTGAGCATCCTGACCCTGGAAGGGGAGCGGCTGGCCCAGTGGGGCTCGATGACCCATCGTTCGTGTCACGGCATCTGGGTGGACTCGAACAAGGACCTGTACGTGGTGGAGCCGTACGAGGGCAGCGAAGGGCGGACGGTGGTCAAGTTCGTGCGGCAGGGCTAGTTGCCCGGGTCTTTATGGTTGCGGGACAGGGTAGCGTCTGATATATTGTTGGAGCGGTGTCCACCGGGCACCGTTCCTCTTTTGTGTGGGGCTGTAGCTCATTTGGGAGAGCGCTTCAATGGCATTGAAGAGGTAGCGGGTTCGATTCCCGCCAGCTC
This sequence comes from uncultured Dehalococcoidia bacterium, assembly GCA_951812535.1. Lineage (GTDB taxonomy): Bacteria > Chloroflexota > Dehalococcoidia > Lucifugimonadales > UBA3495 > CATOSK01. The sequence continues at coordinate 149,679 of CATOSK010000009.1, forward strand.
CACCTTTTTAACTTCCCGTTAGTTCCCTAACCCTCCCATAAGTGCCTGATTCGTGCTCAGGTCGATTCTCTAACCGTCCCATCCCGTCCCGCCTTTTCCCACACCATCCCCGATATTGCGTGGGATAGAATGTGGGAAAAGAATCAGCCCAGCCTATCAATCCAGGTCTGGACTTCGGAGAGACGCCAGCGTGTCGCCCGTGGGCCGATGTGGACAGGCTGTGGGAAATCCCCGGCCGCTATCATCCGGTAGAGTGTGGACTTGCCCATGCTGGTAATGGTGGCTACGGCTTCAATGGTGAGCAACCGATCCCCTTCCAATTGTCCCCCTCCATATCGTCGGGCAACAAAAAGGCCCGAGTCATCATTCCCGGAATGACGCTCGGGCACGAAGGCCACTGTAAGAGCTGGGCACGAAGGCCACTAGTCAATTCTGGCTGGTGGCGGACACAAAAAAGCCCGCCGGTAAAGGCGGGTGTCGGGTCTCACTTGGCTTACCATCCGCCTAGACAAGGGGAGGGTAAACCACCGGAGTTATTCCTGTCAATAGTTCCGCCCCGCCGTCCTGTCTAGCGGTGTCTAGGCGCATAGTAAGCCCGGCGGGGCGTGACTTCCCTTATTCTATCATCACCCCAGCACTTCGGCAATCGCTTACGTCAACCGCCGGGCAAGCAGTTCCACGTAATCCCGGCCCCGGTCAAGAACGGCCGTCCCTCTTACCGTCCAGTTTATGCCTTCATTCTGGAAAGTGTCTCCCGCTATCCAGTCCCGCGATCCCGCCCTCACCATCCAGCGGGAGTCCGTGACTTGCGCGGTGAAGTTGTCGGCAAACTCCAATTGGTCCCGGGCGGGGAAGTCCCGCCGTTCCGCCCAAAAGGTGAGCGTCGGCGTGGTGGCGTCGAAACCCAGGGTTATCGGAGTCCCGCTCAACCTGGAAACAAAGGTTGGCGCATAGACGAAACTGATATTGAAGGTGTCCGATGTCACGCTTTCGACGGTCAGATCCCGATCTGTCAAATGGTTGTTGACGTTCCGGTATCCGAAAATGACAACGCTCCCAACCGCCGGTTCCATCACGGTTTGCCCGTCGGCGTCCGTTCTCGGGACGGTGATGGTCCGGGAGTTCGTGTCGACGGAAAACCCCGTGGTGAATCGGAAGGTGGCGCTGGTGACGCTCCCTTCCATGGTGATAAGCCGGTCAAGGCGGGGAGTCCGCGGCGTGGTCATCTAATCCCCCAGGTCCGCGGCTGCCAGAGCATCGTCCAGGTCCACGCCGGCCCTTGCGAGCGTGGCGGCTGCCCTTGCCCGGGCGCTAATGTCGATAGCTGCCAACCGGCGGAAGGAAAGCGAAACGTCCCGCTCCAATTTGGCGGAGAGCTCCCCCGCTACCAGCTCCCCCAGGGATTGCATGGCCACGGTGAATTGACGCCACGATTCCCGGCTGGCCGATCCTTCCCCGCCGCTCCATAGACTATGGGGGATTCCATAGGCCGAAACCACGTTGCCGCCCACGTCTTCCCGCAGCCGGATATTTCCGTCGGGAACGTCGGGCCCGAAGCGGAGAGTCTTAAAGTCGGGCGCGGTTACGCTCCCGCTCCTACTCCGGGCTGGATAGTTCCCCTCGTTTCCCAGCATGATGATGTTCCCCTTGGCTCCCTTCAGGTCCGCCCGGAGGTTGGTCCGGGATGCTTCGGACAGCGGGGGAGTCACCAAAAGCTGCCCAACCCGCGCCGTGGTTTCTTGCGCCATACGTTCCTCGACCGCCGCCAGCAAGTCGGCGCTGAAACCAGCGGCCGACAACGGGGAGCGCCCCGCCCACGGGGATTCGGGTAGGGCAAGTTGCCGAATATGGATTACGTCAGTCCCGGCCCTCTGGACTTCCTGATCCGCCGAAGGGCCCGGGAGCGTCAAGGTATAGGTCCACGTCACCGGGTCCGGCCCGCCGGTTATCTCCCAGCCGGTAGCGGGAATCCACGTCACCGCTCCCAACATATCCGTCCGCAGGTCGAAAATCGCGTTTCCGGTGAGCGCCAAGTTACGGCCGATGGTTGCCAGCACGTCGGGGGGGATGGCCAGCCCCTCCGGGAGCGCCAGGGCAAAGGCCCGGGCGATCATCCCGATGCTGAAAGCCGCCGCCGCCGTTTGGCTGGGCAGGCGTCCGGCCCCGTCGCTGGCCCGTGCTGCCAATGCCGCGGCAACAGCATCCCCGAAGTCCTGTTGCGCCCTTTTCTCGCTCTTTTGCCAGAACATCCGCATGGTGACTATCCTTGCCGCACGTTTACTGCCATGACCGCCCACGTACCGGCCGCGTTGGCGTTGTTTGTCCCGAACATCAGGTTTCCGGCAGCGTTCCAACCTATCCTACAATGGCGGTTATGAGTAAGAGGAAAGGCCAAGGCATTGGTCCCTAGTGCTCCCGCCGCCCCGTCCTCAACCGTGGTCAAGGCCCGAATCCAGGACACCGGAGTTAGGAAGCTAGAGCAGAATCCGGTATCTCCCGCCAGAACCATAACCTGCAACAGCCCGCCGTTGGGTACAGCCCGGGCAGTAGCGTACATATTCGCGGCAGCGGTGACGCCAACGGTGAAAGTGTTACCAGCCGGGTAGCGGACTTCCACCGGGTATTCCGTCCACACTCCCAACAGGTTCAGCCAAAGCGCCTCAACTTCGTCGGAATTGTGTTGGATGTACAGGTCGCCGCTTTCACCGCCGGAAGGGTTGCCAGTCCCGCCGCTGATAGTTGCGCCGCCGCCAGTCCCGCCGGGGATGTTATGAGCGTTCCAGGTTCCGCTTGACTTGTAATAAAGTGCAACAACGCCGGTTGGGGCAACTTGCACCCACCAATCGCCGTCATTCCCCAGGTCGTCGGTCGGGTTATTCAGGGAAGGCGGGTGAACCGTAAAAACGTTAAGGGTTATCTCCGAATCGGTGTCATTCGCTTCGGAATAGACCCCTTCCCCATCCGTTAGGATGTTCAGCAGGTGCCGGTAGACTTGCGCCTGGGATACAGCGCCGCCCAAGGGTAGACCGTCGACCGCGTTCACCAGCTCCTGAACCGTGTCGACGTCACCGGCAAGGTTTCCGCTGCCGTCTGGCGCCGCGAACCGGGCATTGGGAACGTGGCCGTCAAACTCGGTGTAATGGTCCGAAGATGTCAGGATGTCCAGGTGCAGCGTCCCGACGTGGGTATGGAGACGGTGAATCCAAAAATCGTAGGTGGCGTTGCTCCCCAAGAGGTCCCAATTGGAGAATCGGGAGCGTAGGCCGTTCAGCTCCGTCGACCGGGAAGTCGAATCGGTTCCCACGGGCAGACGGGCGGCAACCCAATCGGCCCCAAGGCCGGCCGCGTTGTACACAACGCGCGTGGTCCACGTCAGCCCGGTATCCTGTACACCGTCCAGGTCGGGAGCGGCAACGAATATCGTGAGCTGGCCTTCGCTCCCGTCTTGCGCCACACGCGCCCATTCCTCGTCTGAAACCACCACCAGGTCGGCGGTTTTGTCGTCCAAACCCGCCGACTCCGCCAAAGCGTGGAGCTGGGCATCGGTGAGTTGGTCTTGCTTGCCGTCGGCGGTGAGTTGCGCGGTCGACGCCAGATCATGCGCCGCCTGTGCCGCCTGGTGCGCCGCCGCCGCCTGGGATGTGGCGGCGTCGGCGGCTTGCTGGGCAGTCTGCGCGGTTCCCATGGCGGAGTCCGCCGTTCCCTGGGCATTGACCGCCGTTCCCTGGGCGGACACCGCCGCGGCTTGTGCCGCCGCCGCAGCGTCTCGGGCGGTCTGGTCCAGGTTGTGCTGCGAACCTTCGTGGTTGTCGATTTCGGTATGAGCGTTATCCGCCGTCGTTTGCGCCGCCGCCGCCGCATCTCGGGCGGTCTGGTCCACACCGCTGGCGCTGGGAGCGTTTATCAGCTTTTCGGGGGGGATAGGGTCGTCGTTGCCAGCCCTTGCCCAAACCGCTATCAGGGACAGGTCCCCGGTTCCCCCGCCAGCCGCCGACGCAACGGCGTCCTCGATACTTAGGGCCCGGAGAACACGGAAAGGGGAAAGAATCGAGATTGCCCCGGAGTTCGCCAGAACATCGGAGAACCGCCGGTTGCCTTCGGGCGCGTTGTCGTAGAGCAATCCCGAGATCCGGACAACGGCCTCGTCCTGGACCATCGGCGGAGCGTCGGGAGCATATTCCTCAGCAATCGCGCTCGCAGTCCCGAGAAGCCGATTGATGATCCCCGCCAACGGAGCGTCAAGGGCTGTTGCGCCGTCTCCGATCCGCAGCTCCGCCGCCAGTTCGACGTCAGTTATTGTCACAGCCATATCCGCCGCCCCCTTGCCCGCCGCACTTCCGCCGTTGCCCCGGTGTAGGATGGAACGTCGACCAAACCAGCGCCGGTCAGAATGGCGTCCTGGACAACCCTCAGCCCCGCCCGCCGTGTCTCCCGCAGCGCCTTGAATTCGACGGAAAGGCCGGTGTACACCCGCTCCCGCAAGTTGACGGCAGCATCCCGGCCCGCTTGGGTATCGGGGAAAGGTTGGTCAACCCGGAGTTCGTTTCCTTCCAGGAAGGGGGAAACCCGCATGATAGGGCGGGAGCGGTCGTGCATTTCCCGGACAAGGATTCCACCATCGGGAATCCTCAGCGCCCCTTGCTCAAAAAGTTCCGCCCTATCCCCCGCCTTGACTCCATAGGGCAGCAAAACGCCAACCAACCGCCCGGGTGTGGTCCTGGATTCGTCTGCCCGGAATTCGACCGGAATCAAGAGTTGGTTTTCGTCCATCATCCCCCCAGCCGCCCGTACCAGCGGTCAATCGCTTCCCCGCATTGGAAAGAAAGTTCCCCCCCGATACTCAGCCGGTCAACCACCACTTCCCGGCCCGGGTCGATAATCCGCTCCCCGGCCCCAGGTCCCAAGAGCGAAAGCAAAAACCGCCGGCGCTCAGGTTGGCCGTCGGAATTGGTGACGATGGTGAAAAGTTCCCGCTCCTGGGCAGCCGTGATAGCTACCCGGCGGGTGTATTCGGTCAGCGGGAGTAGGTAGTCATCCGACGGGAGACGTTCAGGGAAGCGGCCGTTGGGAAGCCGGAGAATACCCCCCAAGGCCCCGTATATTTCCTGGAATTCCAGCAGAACCGACCGGGGATGGTCCCGGCGTTCCTCTCGGGCAACGGCAGACTTCCCCGCCCCAGCCGGGCCGCTGATAAGCAGCCCCGCCACGGTTAGGCGTTCCTGAATCGGTGCCGGGTGTACCCGTCGGCCCTCAGCACGGCGAAGTTCATCAACATGACCGCGAACAACTTCACTTCGCCATGTTCGGCACGGGTGAATTCGTCCTGGAAAATGCTGATTCCTTGCCAAAGGGGAGCGACGGCGTTGTCGGCGTTCATCCCCTTGACGATCACGCAATCTTGCCGGTTGTTGGCGTAGGCCGGAACGTTGCCGCCGACACGGATACCACCGGAGCGGGCGCTCAGAATGTCCAGGGCGGAATCATCCCGTCCCGTCGGCACAACCGAAGCCATGTGAGCGTAAATCGCGCTCCCAACCACCATCCGAACATCGGAGATTGCGCCGGAATAGGTCCCGTCGACCGCTCCATACATGGCGGACAAGTAGCCCGCCCCGTCCGTTGCCGCCGTGGGGTTGGTAGGGTCGGTTCCGAATTGGAGCAAACCCACGTCAGTTGAATTCAGGATGTAATCGTCCATGTCATCCTGAAGGGCATCCCGCAGGTTCATCCGAAGGGCAGCATCCAACCCGCCGAACACGGCGGCGTCCTCCCGGGCATAGGCGAAGGATGCTTGAATTCTCCGTGGAGCGAGTGTGGAGACGGTGATTGCCGCCGTGCCTTCCGCGGCGTTGGCGCTGGCGGCTGGCCGGTGAACGGTTGCCCCGGTCGTGATGACGGGATGAACCGCTTCGCCAGTCGGCACTGTTTCCCCCATGACACCAGCGAAGTTAGCAACGGACTGCGGGAAAACCTGGGCTATGATCCCCTTCGGGACGGCGTTGGGCTCGTCTCCGGTGAAGGTGGCGGCTGCGCGATGTTCCGTCCGCAGCGCTTCAATAGGGATGCTGTGGGGAGTCAGCCCGAAGTGCTGTTGCAGTTCCCTTTCCGCCCCTTCGGTTTGTTCATGGTTGCTGGCGGCTTGGAAAACCTTGCCGACGTTGAAGCCGTCCAGCATCCGGCGGAGTTCGGCAGATTGCCCGTCCCTGGAGGTCCTGCCTTCGCCGGTGTCATCTTCGGCAATCAGCGCCGCCCGGTACTCGGATTCCAAGGCCCGGTATTCGCCGGTTAGCCTGTCCCGATCCTCGGCAGCGGTGTCCTCGGCAAGATCATTGATCTTCCCCCGGAGTTCCGAAAGTGCCAGCGCTTTTTCGACAGACTTTTTCACGACATCCCCCCAACTTCCTTCGGTTGTCGTGAATAGTTTACTCCGCGTGAAGTATTTTTGCAACCACGGCTGCCCAGCCGTCGGTTCGGGGGGGATGGTGCCGGGCATCATGACAACCGCCACAAAGGGACTCTAGGTTGTCCAGGGTATGCGTCCCGCCTTTGTAGACCGGGACGGTGTGATGCACTTCCAACGCTCCCGCCCTTCCGCAGTCCCTACACCGCCAGCCGTCGCGGTCAAGCGCCTCTTGCCGTAGGCGCTCCCATGCGCGGCTTGTGATCCCCCTAGCCTTCCTCATATCAACGGCTTCTCGAAAGAGCAATCCCCCCGGCGTCTCGAATGGACCATCAACTTCGACAGCTCCCCCTGGGGATTCACGGCGTACCCACCGTCCAGGAATTGCCAACCCTGCACAAACGGGTTGCCCGACGTATCCATGGCGGAGATCCTCAGATTCCGTTTCACTTGGCCCGAGGTCCACGCCAGCAGTAGCGGTTCGCTCAAATCATCCCGTAGTATTCCGCCGGCGCTGGGGGAGAAAAAATCCACCGCTGGTATTCCCCAGCCGCCAGAATCAAGGCGGCGCTTACGTCATCCCTTGCGGTGTTGTTCGTGTTCCCCTTCACCAACCGCACGTTCCCGGCGTCGTCATTCTTGACCATCGAAACCGAAAGGGAAGCCGCCAGGAGGTCCGCCCCGCCGCCGATGTTGAAAGGTCCATCCAATGCGCCTTTGCGTAGCGCCCTAATGTCTTCCGCAGCATCAGACCAACGCCAAACCCGGGTTTCCAGCGGCGCTTGCCCGTCGCTGGCGTCCATCAGGTCCTTCTCCCTGAAGCGGTCGGAACCATGACGGCGGGGAAGCCCCAGCGGTTCAGAATCTCATCCCAGACAACTTCCGGCCGCTGGACACGCAGCCCGTCATCGACCAGGAGCAGCCCGTCATCCCTCAGCTTCCGATACAGCCCGGAAGGGACACGATCCCGCTTTTCCATCTCCCCGAGATCCGGGATTCCCGCCGCCAGCGCAAAGCACTCAATCCGGCCCCCCGGCCATATCGCCACGGCGCTAGACCATGCCCGTCGGCCCCCAGGTCCACCCCACGATTGCGGCCCCGTCCCGCTCAACCTGTGGGCGCTCCCGCATCGTCTCAAAATCGTCCACGGTCAACAGCACTTCGGATTCATCGCCTTCGGGAATGTTCAATCTGTAAGTCACGAATCGCGCCTTCAGCCGCCCGTCAGACCGGGCAGCGTCCCTTTCTTCATGGAGTGTTGCCCGGGCATTGGCGTCCAGGTTCAGCAACGGGTTAGCCCGGCGGATGGTGTTCCAATTGTCCCAATTCTTACGATCCCCCTGGAATAGTTGAACGTGGGTCCGCCCCTTGGTGCCGGCGTGTACGAGATCCCACCACCAATGGCCGGGCCCCGTTGCCATCGGCCCCAAGGTCCCGATCAAAACCAGCTTCAACGGACTGCCGACTTTCCCCTGGGCAGAGAAAAGGGCATCGGCCAACATCTGACCGCCGACAATTTCCAACCCGCCCGGTTCGTCCAGCACCACGATAGGCACGTTGACAAGGCCAAAACTGGTTTTGGCGTTGGAGCTGATAACCCTCAGCTTCGTATTGGTGGGAGCGTGGGTAATCCCCAGCCGGGTAGCGGAATCAATGAAACGGTATCCCCCCAGCGGTTCCAGCGTTGCACGGACAAAGGCGAAGGCCATCCGCGCTTGCTCGATTGAAGCGGCGCCGAGGATGTATTCCTTCCCCGGTTCGTGAAGCCGATCCCCCGGCGTCAGACACCGGGACAGGATTCGGCCGGCAAGGAACGTCTTGCCCAACCCACGCGGCCCCGAAAGCGCAACCGTGTTGAAGGCGGGGTTTTCAACCGCCCGTTCAAACTCCCGCTGGAATGGTTTAAGCCGGAGTACCACACTCCCCCCCTCTTGCCCGTTTTACACGGAAGGCTCCCCCCCTGAACCCCCCAAAAGGTTTGGGAATTCCCTTCAGGTTTCCTTTGGTCCATCCGAGAAATCAACTGTCACCCGGGGGAGACAGTTTTCGGGGAGACGTTGATGTCGCTGGGTTGAAACTCTGCGTCGTCTCCCCGATCCCCGATCCAAACCCTGCCGGGCACAGCCTTGCCTAACCACGTCCTTGTCCTACCCTGTCCAGCCTTGCCCCAAGCGAACCATGCCACGCCCCAACCCTGTCCCTGCCTCGAAGTCCCTGCCTCGTATCCCACGCCGGGCCTCGCCGGGCAATACAATGCCCCGCATCGCCCAGCCCGGCCTCGCCGAGTGCCTGCCTCGAAATCCCCGACTACTGGATAACCGGGGAATAGGTACCGCTGTGCTTATCTTTCTCGTGGTGTTCCATCCAACCATTCAAGGATTCGATCGGCTCCAGGCGGTCGAACCTCGCGCCTTCCCCGCAGCGCTTGCATTCGATGGTAACGACGTATCCGGTGGTGCTGGTGCTCATTCTATCCTCCGGCTCAAATCGTGGGCAAAATCTCCGGGCCATGCCCTTATCCTACCAGAACCCCCCCGGACACACTTACCCTTACCCCCCTCACCTGCGCCATCCGCGTTCATTTTCCAAATTCCCCTCACTCTTCCCGTTTTTTATAGTGCGTCAAGACCGCCCAACCCGCACTCCCCAGCCTTACCCGACGTTAACCCGTCAAGGGACCGGCTGATTGGTTTGGGACAGCCGGTAGTAAAACCCCATGCCTTCCCGGAGTCGTGCAAGGGAGACGCTCCGTAGGCTATGTTGTGTGGTAGAATTTGGGAACGAAAATCTGGCAAGGGCACCTCCAACCGAGTGTGGGAAGGAATGTGGGATAAAACCCCAAAACCCCCCAAAACCGTGCTTAGTTCGGTAGACGCCAGCTCCACCACCGTATCCAATACTGCGAACTCCGCCATTCAAGGCGATTTCAGCGGCGTCCGCTCCCCCTATAGCACTGTCCTCCGGCGTGGGGATCGTATAGACAATCGTCGCCCCGCCGGGCCGCACCAGCACCTCCTTGACGAATGACCGCACGAAGGCTTTGGTCTCGGTGAGTTCGCTGGTCTTGAGGAACTCGCTCATTTCGCTAGCGAAGGCAGCGATGGTGTCGGCGCTGTCCATCAACTCCCGCCGCCGATGTTCTTCGGAAACTGGACACTCAGGAGCGCCTTGCCCACAAAGGTAGGGCCTGTCAGGCGTCGCGGGGGTCGGGCATGCGGTAGCCGACGCTGCGCACGCTGAAAATCCAGGCCGGGCTGTGGGCATCGTCGCCCAGCTTGGCGCGGAGCTTCCTGACGAAGTTGCGCACCAGGTTCACCCCTCCCGCCTGGCGTCCGCTCCAGACCTGGCCCAGCAGGGCATCGTAGGCGACCACGTGTCCCGCGTTCTGCGAGAGCACCCGCAGCAGCTCGTACTCCTTCGCCGTCAGCTCGACCGGGCGCCCAGCCACCGTCACCCGCCGCTCCCCGTAGTGGATGGCCAGGTCGCCCAGGACGAAGGGCTCGGGCCGGGTGGCGCGGCGCAGCGCCGCCCCCACCCGGGCGGTCAGCTCGGTGGGGGAGAAGGGCTTGACCAGGTAGTCGGTGGCCCCGGCCCTCAGGGCCTCGGCAATGGTCTCGTCCCGGCCGTAGCCGGAGATGAAGACCACCGGCAGACCGGCCAGCTCGGGGACGCTCCCCATCAGCTCGATGCCGTCGGCGCCGTGCAGCACCAGGTCCAGCAGGACCAGGTGCGGCCTTTCGGCGCGGACGGTGCGCGAGAGCTGCTCTTGATCCCCCGTAACCGCCACGGCGTAGCCCGCCTCGGTGAGGGTGTGGCGCACGTAGCGCAGCGTCTGCGGGTCGTCGTCCACCACCAGGATCCGGGCGGTCTCCCCCGCCGCGGGAGCCGTGCCGGACGCCGCCCCGCGGTCGCCGGCGGGATCGCTCTGCCAGGCATCCCCAGCCACCGGGACTGTGAAGGTGAACCGGGCCCCCTGGCCGATCCCGCCGCTCTCGGCCCGGATGCGGCCGCCGTGGGCCTCGACCAACCCCCGGCAGATGATCAGCCCCAGGCCCATGCCGTCCGCTGCCCGGCCGCCGCCTTCGTCGTCGGGGGCGTACCTGCGGAACATGTGGGGCAGCCGCTCGGGGGCCACCCCCCGGCCCTCGTCCTGGACCGAGACGGCCACGTGCGAGCCGTCGCGCTCGGCCTCAACGCGGATCGGGGCGGAGTCGGGCGAGTGCCGGGCGGCGTTGAAGAGCAGGTTGTTCAGCACCTGCACGATGCGCCGCCGGTCGGCCATCACCCGGGGCAGGTCCGGCGGCAGGTCGATGAGTACGGTGTGCCGGCCGCCGGCGGACAGGAAAGTGCTGCGCGCCCCCTCGATCAGCGCGGCCATCTCGGAGGGCTCGGGGGCCACCGACAGGGTGCCCGCCTCGATGCGCCCGGCATCCAGCAGGTCTCCAATGAGCCCCCGCATGTGGTCGGCCTGCTCCTCGATGATCCGGTGGAACTCGTGCCGTTCGGCCGGGTCCAACCCTTCAGAGTCCTCCAGCAGAGTGGCGGCGGAGCCCTTGATCGACGTGAGCGGCCCGCGCAGCTCGTGGCTCACCATGCCCAGAAAGTCCGCCTGCAGCCGTTCCAGCTCCTGGAGCGGCGCCAGGTCCTGCAGCGTGATCACCACCGATATGACCTCCCCGTCGCCGCCGGGGATGGGAGTCACGTTGACCAGCGTGGTGATGCTGCGCCCGTCCGGGACCGAGGTCACCACCTCCTCGGCTCGCAGCGTCCGGGAGCCGGCCAGCGCCTGGGGCAGCGTCAGCTCGCTGAGCACGATTTCGCTCCCGTCGGAGAAGCGGCAGGTGGCGGTCTGTACCAGGTCCTCCGCCGGACGGCCCGCCTGGAGCAGGCCACCGGCCAGGCGCCGCGCCTCCCGGTTCATCGACACCGGACGCCCGCTGCGGGCATCGAACACCACCACTCCCACCGGCGAGGTCTCGATCAGGGCCTCCAGGTCGGCCCGGGCGCCCTGCTCGGCCCGGTGGGTCCGGGCGTTGGCCACGGCCGAGGCCGCCTGCGCCGCGAACAGCGCCAGCACCTCCTCGTCCTCGCCGGTGAACTCGGGGCCGGTCTGCTTCTCGCCCAGGAAGAAGTTGCCCACCTGCACCCCCCGGTGGTGCATCGGCGTCCCCAGGAAGGTGTTGACGATCACGCCCTCGGTGTTGAAGCCCATCGAGGCGATAAAGGTGGGCAGGTCCGCCACCCGCAGGGGTGAGGGCACGTCCCGCAGCGCTTCGAAGACCCGCAGGCTGTCGGTCCACCCCTCGACCTGTCGCCTTTCGTCGGGCGTGAAGCCGGAGGTAACGGCGTCCTCAAGAGCGCGGGCCTCGTCGATGGTGACGATGACTGCAAAGCGGGCGCCGGTCAGGGCGCGGGCGGACTCGGCGATCTCGTGCAGCACGGTGTCGACGTCCAGGCTGGCGTTGACCCGCAGGATGGCCGAGGACAGCGCGGCGATCCGCTCCCGCAGCGCCTGGATCTCCCGCTCCGGCTGGCTGCTGCTGCTCATTGGCTGCTCCTTCGCATCCCGAAATCTGACCCCGGCCGGTCCGGCCCGTCAATGCTCACGCCAGCGTGCCGGGGGCGCGCCTAGGGGTATGTCCGACCCGTCTGGGGCCGGAGATAATGGAAAGAATACCACAATTGGCGGTATGGATACCCTAAGTTGATGTAAAGAGTGCTGTGGTTATTTCGTGTTCACTCAAGTGCCTATATTGGTGGGATGTCGGTGAGGATGATCCAGGTTTGTTCTATCTGGGATACCGGACTGCCAGCGGGGTGCAACGGCGCCGCGCGGTGGCTTGGTCCCACTTGAGAGTGGGGTCAACCACCAGGGCCGGACGGTTTAGGGGCAACCAAGCCAGGACCCACCGGAGCAACGGGGTGAAACATCGAGCAGCGTCTGGTTGGGTCTGGCTGAAGCGGGCCTGGTCGCTGCCGTTGTAAAGCCACTGCTTGAGATACTGCGCAGGTTGTTCCAATTGTGCCAGCGGAAGCAGGCCGGGGCCCAGAGTTCCGGCGAGCGGCGCCGGGAAGAATAGGTAGGCAGAGCTGCAGTACCGGGCCGGATAATCGTGGCAGCCGGATAATCGTGGCAGAAAGAGGTGAGGTAAATGCGTTTAAGTCGTCTGTTGCACCTGAAGTCATTCACTTGGTTTGAGGCAAACAGAGTGGCGGAATCCCCGGAGGCCTCTCATGCCACGGACAGACGCGGTTTAAGCCGTTATAAGTTGGCCCCTCTGAGTTTCAGGCTCGCGCTGATAATGATTCCGCTGCTGGCCCTGTCCCTTGCGCTGGTCGCAGTGGCTTCGGCCCAAACGCCTGTCGGTCCGACGGATCCCCCAGCTTCTTACTGCACCAGCGGCAAAGCCGTCCCCGACCCCGACGACCACTCCGGACTGGTGGCCGACTGCGTTGCCCTTATGGCGTCCGGGGACACCCTTCAGGGCACCAGCACCCTGGATTGGAGCTACGACAGATACATCCTCACCGGCATAGTTCGGCCGGAACTGAGGCACTGGAGCGAGTTGAGGTACAGGTACCTCAAAAACAATGAGCTCGGCGGCCCAATCAACGCCTCGCTGACGAACCTGACCAAACTGTCGCGCCTGCGCCTCCAGGACAACCAGCTCACCGGAATGATCCCGGTGACCCTGCTGGAAATGGACAATCTGCAACAACTGCAACTCAGCGGAAACCAGCTCATCGGCTGCGTGCCGGCCGGCCTCTTGAGTTTGAAGTTCAACGACCTGAGCTCCCTGGGGCTGCCGACCTGCACCGCGGAGCAGCTGTGCGCCAACGACGCCAACCACATTACCGTGCCCGGCCACGCCGAAAAACCCGGCCTGGTCAGCGATTGCGCCGCTCTCATGGACGCCAGGGATACCCTTCTGGGCACGTCGGACCTGGACTGGAAGTACGGACTTTCCATCTACCATTGAGAAGGCGCAAAAATACGCCCGGGGACAGCCTGGGTGGTGCGGCTGGACCTGCATGACAAGGGCCTGACGGGAACCATACCTGCGGAGCTGGGCGGCCTGACGTACCTCACGCATCTGCACCTGTCGCGGAATCAGCTCACCGGCGAGATTCCGGCAGCCCTGGGCAGCCTGACCTAGCTGGCGGAGTTGCGGCTGGCACACAACCAGCTCTCGGGTTCCATCCCCGCCGAAATAGGTGGTCTGTCTAGGCTCGACAAGCTCGTCGTGGCAAACAACGAGCTGTCCGGGGCCATCCCCGCGGAGCTGGGGAATCTGTCCAGCCTGACGACGCTCAACTTGTGGAACAATCAGCTTTCCGGGGAAATTCCCGCCGAACTGGCCAATCTGTCCAGTCCGACCAGGCTTGGGGTCGGTGAGAACGAATTCTCCGGCTGCCTGGCCTATGCACTCCGTTCACTCCAGCACATCCCGACCAGCGACCTTGGCGAATTGAGCCTGGACTGGTGCCCGCCGTCGCCCGAGGACACATGCCACGCGGACGGCGTGGTGCCCGACCGGGACAACAATGCGGGCCTGCTGGCAGACTGCCTGGCCCTCGCGTCGATGCTTTCCCACTGGAAGGCCCATTCCGCCCTGAACTGGGACCTCGACCAGGGACATATTGCCAACTGGCAGGGAGTTACTGTTGGAGGTTCTCCCCAGCGGGTAACCAGCCTGGTAGTGCCGCGCAGTGGGTTGTCCCGCACCATCCCGCCGGAAATAGGCGAGCTCTCCGACCTGCGGCACCTGGACCTCAGCGGCAACGGCCTGTGGTGGGAGGTTCCGGGAGAGATGGGCAACCTGACCGAGTTGAGAGACCTTGACCTGTCCAGCAACCGATCGGAAGGGGATGTATGCGGTGTTCTGCACAACCTGCCAGAGTTGCAGACCCTGGATCTGGGCGGCAATCGATGTCTGGTTTGCACGTCCTCCCGCCCGTGGGCGTCGACCGGTTTGAGACATGTCGATTTCGGCAACACCTCTATCGCTGGATTGCCCCTGTGGTTCTACACCAATCATGGAGAGTTGCGGTATCTCAACCTGAGCAACTCTTACTGGGAATCCATTCCCGCAGCATTGGGCAATCTGGCAAATCTGGAGCACCTCGACTTTTACAACAACAGCCCCAATGTCAACGATATAGACAGTCAGCTGATCCCCAGGGAGATGGAAAACTTGAGCAATCTGAGACACCTCGACCCATCGCTAAGGGAACGCGTAATCGTTGATACCGATTATTCCGGCGCCCTGCCGGGAGAACTGGGCAACCTCGCCAATCTCGAATTCCTCAACGTGGGAAACCGCTGGCTGACGGGACATTCCCTGCGCAACTCGACAAATTGAGCAAATTGGAATATCTCAATTCCAGAGGAAACCAACTGTCGGGTGAGATACCGGGAGAGTTGGGTGATATGACCAATCTGCGAGTGCTCCAATTGGGAAGCAACCGCTTTACGGGAATGCTCCCCTCGGCAAGCTGGGCGACGACCCCCAGAGCCCGGCCTGGATTTTCAGCGTGCGCGGCGTCGGCTACCGCATGCCCGCCCCCCCGCGACGCCTGACAGACCCCACCTTCGTGGGCAAGGCGCTCCGGGGTGTCCAGTTCCCGAAGAATATCGGCGGTGGGCATCTGCTGGACCGGGTCTGGAGCGGGAAGGGCGGCGGCCTGCGGCTCATGCGCACCATGGTTGCCAAGCTGCGCGGCAAGCTGGGGGGAGACACTCGCAAGCCCGCCACGTCCTCACTGAGTCCCGGGCGAGCTAATGGATGCCGGTAGGGGAGGGGCAGCGTGAGGAGTCCACGATTGGAGGGACGATCCTTGAAATTGACACCTGACCAACCCCTCTGCCAAGGAAGGAGATGGCAAGAGAGAAATTGGCCACGCCAGAGCATAACCCAGAAATCCGACAACTCCCGGATTCCCAACCAAGAACTGCACGATACGGTTCCGTTGGCGGTGACGAATCAAGTCCTCGGCACGGTCCGCCAGCCTATCTCTGATCCTCATCGATTGCCTCATGAATTGGGTTAGGAAAACTTGGGTGTCAAACCCTGTAAGTGCAATCATTATGCGCAGTTCCTGCCACTGGAACCGCCTGCCCAAGGAATTGGGGGACGACCGCACCATCCACCGGACCTTCCAGCGTTGGGTGGAACTCGGGGTGCTGGAGCGGGTCTGGGCGGTGCTGGTCGAAGAGTGCGAGGAACTGGCGGCTGTGGAACGGGAATGGCAGTCTGCGGACTGCCCGATGGGCAAGGCCCGTTTTGGGGGGATTCAGTCGGCGCCAACCCGACAGACCGGGCCAAGGCGGCCAGCAAGCGGAGCCTCCTGGTTGACGGGGCTGGTGGGCCGCTGAGCGCAGGGGTTGCTGGAGCCAATGTTCACGACACCAAGCTGCTGGCGCTGACCCTGGAAAGCCTGGCGCTGACCGTGGAAAGCATAGTAGTGGATCGGCCTGCTGATGCTATTGAGAACCCGGGTCTGGACGAGGGATACGGTAATCCAACCGGCCACCAGGCCGTGGCGGGTCACGGGTACCGGGGACACATCCGGCGCATGGAGGAGGAGAAACTGGATGCTCAGGGGGTGAAACGCTATCCCGCCCGCCGGCGGGTTGTGGAGCGAACTCTGGCATGGCTGTCAAAGTGCCGTGCAATCCTGGCGCGCTGCGACAAGAAGGCATCCAACTACATCGGCCTCGTCCAATTGGCCTGCGCTCTGCTCTGGTACCGCCGCCAGCGCCAAATCAGATTTTGAGATCGTTTCTTAGTATTCCCATTCCGCATACGAGCCGCATCCACTGTATAAGTTGATACCCAGGAACCCGGTGACCGACCAGTCCTTTGATTGATTGGCCGACATGCTGCCCAAATTACCACCTCCGTCGTCTATGTAAACCCGCCCCCCCAAGCTGCCAACGTATGTTTTGATTATTACACTGGTCAGCGATGTCCTCGCATGGATGGTGCCTTCAAACCAGTAGTTATTTCCGAGGGGGACGGGACTAAAGGTGCGTCCGCAGTCAAAATGTGAATACCAAACAGGGTGCTGGACCAGGACCGCATTCCCGGCATCTTGGCAATTGTTCTGGATTTCGGTTTCCCCGCTAACCGGGGCGACACAGACGTAATAGTAGTAGGTGCCTGCACTCGACGGCGCGGTCATGCCAATGGAATAATCTTGGCTACTGCCGGCCCCGATGGCGCCCACGGTTATCTCCCCGACCAGGGTGTCATCCATGGGGGTGATGCTGGGGTCGTCCGACAAGTAGAAACGCAGGCGTGTGGAGGACGATGTACCGTCGCCTTCGTTTCCAACAAGGGCGGATATGGTAGCAGAAGGGTCTCCAGAGTACAGGATGCCGGCGTCGCCCACCGAAGTTACGAAAGCTACCAGGTCAGGACGGGTTCGTTCCGGCGTGCAATAATCGATGCCAAGTTGGGCCAGGTCGTTTCGCGGCACGTCCCGCCACACTGACGGTATGCACCCGACTAACTGGTTGCTTGACAGATACAGCGACTCAAGATTGGTCAGGCTGTCCAACTCGGCCGGTATCTCGCCGTTCAACTGGTTGTTGCGGAGGTTCAGGTGAGTCAGGTTGGTCAACTTGCCCAACTCGGCCGGTATCTCGCCGTTCAACTGGTTGTTGCGGAGGTTCAGATGAGTCAGGTCGGTCAACCTGCCCAACCCCGCTGGTATCTCGCCGGTCAATTGGTTGGTGCCGAGGTTCAGCACCTTCATCAGGACGGGCAGGTTGGCAAAGTCCGGCGGTATCTCCCCAGTCAACTGGTTGTCGTTGAGGACCAGCCACCGCAGGTTGGTTAGGTTGGCCAACTCCGGCGGTATCTCCCCAGTCAACTGGTTGAAGGAGAGCTCCAGCAACAGCAGCCTGGCAAGGCTGGCCAACTCCGGCGGTATCTCCCCGGTCAGCTGGTTGTCGTTGAGGCGGAGTTCCTCCAGGTTGGGAATGGCCCCCAACCCGGCCGGTATCTCCCCGGTCAACTGGTTGAAATGGAGGCTCAGATCGATCAGGTTGGTCAACCTGCCCAACTCCGCCGGTATCACCCCAGTCAACTGGTTGTTGCTCAGGTACAGCCCCTCCAGGTTGGTGAGGTCCCCCAACTCGGCCGGTATCTCCCCAGTCAACTGGTTGCCGCCCAGGTACAGCTGAGTGACCCGGCCGTGGCCGTCAGTCGTTACTCGATACCATTCCCCCATGGGGGCGTTGCTCAGCCAGTTGGTGTTGTTTTCCCAGTTCGCCCCGTCCGTGGCATCGTAGAGGGCGACCAGCACGGCGCGGTCGCTGGCCGAATCCCCTGCGGTTGTGCCGGTGGCGATATTCGACGCCGGTCCCGTCCCTGCGGAGTTGATGGCCGAGACCCGGTAGTGGCGCGTAGTCCCCGCCGTCAGTCCGGTGTGGGAATAGCTGACGGCGGCATTGTGCGTGTTGGCCACCAGATCGTTCCAGGTGGACCCGTTCTCCGACACTTCTATCCGGTAGCCCGTGATGGCTGCTCCACCATCGCTGGCCGGGACGCTCCACGACAGGTCCATTGCGGTCGCCCCATTCGCCATTGCCGTCAGTCCCTGGGGCGCCCCCGGGGGGTTGGTCGGGGTGGAAGGGCTGAAGAGGTAGAGGTTGATCAGCCGTATCACATCGGCCCTGGTGATAACTCCCACCTCCCCAAAGAGGTAGTCGTTAATGGCCTTGATAACCTCGCCCCGGTCGACGGTCCCATTGCGGTTTGCGTCGTACCGGGCAACCAGGGGGTCCCCTGGAATGTCGCAGAACGGCAAGCCGATCTCGGAAAAGTCGTTCCCCGGGACCCCTCGTAGGTCCTGGGGAATGCAGCCGACCAACTGATTGCCGGAGAGGAACAGATTTGCCAGATTGGTGAGGCTGCCCAACTCCGGCGGTATTGACCCGGTCAGCTCGTTGGAGTTGAGCGACAGCGTCCGCAGGTTGGTGAGGCTGCCCAACTCCGCCGGTATCTCCCCGGTCAGCTGGTTGCGAGAGAGGAGCAGAAGTTCCAAGTTGGCAAGACCGCCCAGTTCCGCCGGTATCTCCCCGGTCAGCTGGTTGCGAGAGAGGAGCAGAAGTTCCAAGTTGGCAAGACCGCCCAGTTCCCCCGGTATTGGCCCGGTCAACTGGTTGTCCCGTAGCCACAGCACTTCCAGGTTGCTCAAGTTGCCCAGCCGGGCCGGTATCTCCCCGGTCAACTGATTCATAGAAAGGTACAGCCGTTGCAGGTTGGTCAGGTTGCCCAACTCCGCCGGTATTGACCCGGTCAGTTCATTGTTCCATAAGAACAGGTCTTGCAGGTTGGTGAGGTTGCCCAACTCCGCCGGGATCTCCCCGCTCAACTGGTTCCCGCCGAGGCTCAGTTCCTGCAGGTTGGTCAGGTTGCCCAACTCCGCCGGTATCTCCCCGCTCAGCTGGTTGTCGCTAAGGTACAGATCAGTGACCCGACCGTCGCTGTCGGTGGTAACTCCATGCCATTCTCCCATGGGGGCGGGGCCGGCGCTCAGCCAGTTGGTGTTGTTCCTCCAGTTCAGACCGTCGGTGGCGTTGTAGAGAGCGACCAGGGCTTCCCGGTCGGTCGACGGGCTCGTTTGAGCTTGAG
Source organism: uncultured Dehalococcoidia bacterium (assembly GCA_951812535.1). GTDB lineage: Bacteria > Chloroflexota > Dehalococcoidia > Lucifugimonadales > UBA3495 > CATOSK01. Next base: position 168,723 of record CATOSK010000009.1, read on the forward strand.
CAAGCCCTGTGCCTGCCGGATTGGCAAGGGCAATGGCGGTAACCGCCATGACAGCGACGAGAAATCTGCCAATGGACTTCGCCGTCCTCGTTCTCCCCCGAGGGCCCCACGTCAGAGGCCTCGCCGCTATGGGCCTCATGCTGAAGATACCGCGGTGGGTCCCGGTGGTCTCGCCCATAACACCCTCCTGGGATTGGTTGAATCCAAACCGGCTAGAATGCTTGATTCGGGAGAACACGTCTGCCGATTTGCGGGGTTGCCGCTATTCAGGGTTTATTCTGATCTCATCAGCCCGCGAAGCACGCGCAGCCATCAGTAAAGACCAATCCCTTGACGCTTCGCAGGCCACCGCCGGCATATCCGGTCTCACACGGTCTCCAGGTCCTGTGACCGGGAAGCTCAAACCCAGCCAGCAAAAGACCCGGTTTTCCGCTACTGAGGTGGACCCCACTATTGGGAAAGGGTCGGGGTGCAATTAAACGAGAGTCCGCTGCTTCTGTGAAACGATATCAGAGCCGGGTGCGATGAAGAGTCTCTGGTGGGTTAGATCCTGCCGACCAGCCCCTGCAGGAGGGCCCTAGTCCGGGTGACCGAGGACTGGGAGCCGTCTGCCGGAAAGATGGTGGCCAGAAAGTCCGTGGCGCCCAGTTCGGACAGGTGCCTCAGCTGTGTCTCCACCGCCGCTTCGCTGCCCACGATGGCGATGTCGCCCGGGGCCCTCAACCCCTTCCCGTTCCAGCATGGCGCGGTAGCTGGGCAGGACGGCGTAGTGCTGGAAGAGGCGGTTGGCCCGGTCCCGGGCGCGGTCGGGACGGTCGGTCACCGCCACCGGAAGCCCGACGCAGACCCGCGGCGGGGGGTTGCCCGCCGCCTCAGCTGACTCCTGCAGGCGTGGGACGACATGGTCCTAGAGAGTGTTGGGACCGGTCATCCAGGTGACGGTGCCGTCGGCCAGGCGTCCCGCGATCTCCAGCATCCGGGGACCCAGCGCCGCCATCACCACCGGGCAGCTCACCATGTCCGCATCCGGTATCTGCAGCTCGGCCGTGACCCGGAACTCCCTTCCCTGGAAGTCCACCCCGCTCTCCTGCAGCAGGGGACGCAGGACGGAGAGATACTCCTCCATGTGCCGTGCCGGATGGGCGTAGGGAAGACCCAGCCAGTCCTCGACGGTGAAGCGGTGGGAAACGCCGATGCCCAGGGTGAGGCGTCCCCCGACGGCCACCTGGGCGGTCAGGGCCTGCTGGGCCAGCGCCACCGGGTGGCGCGGGTAGGTGGGGACTACGGCGGTGCCCAGCTCAATGCGCTGGGTCTGCATTCCCGCCATGGCGATGACGGTGAGCACATCGGCTGCAGGTTGGCCTTTCAGCACCCACTTGCCCCTCAGTTCCGCGTCGGCCCGGAAGTGGGCCTCGTCGGCGAAGAATATCCTGGCTTCGCTCCGACCAGCTTCCTCCCTCAGTTCGGCGTACTCCACTGCGAAAGCCTCCCGCTTGGCTTGGTCCGCCTTGAGCAGAAGCTTCTTGGGCCGTTTGAAAGCAAACCCCAGCCGGTGCAGCCAGGTCAGGCAACTGCTTCGGCTCAAGCTGATGCCGAACCCCTCCGCTACAAACTGGCGCACCACCTTCCAATACCAGTTGGCCAGGCCGATGCCCGATGTGGCGGGCGGTTGCTCCACCACCTCTTTTAACTCCTCCTGCTGCGCTTGGTCAAGGGCGGGGGGGAACCGCCGGTCGGTTCGAATATCAGGGCTGCAGGCCCTCCCTCGCCGAAGGCTGTGGCCCACCGGCCTATCGTATGGGGATCCCGTTCCAGTGGGGATCCCGTTCCAGCGCCTCCGCCGTGGCCGAGGCGGTCCAGCCCTGCGCCAACAGCCAGATGGCGTACCACCGCTCCCGCTCCGGGGCGTCGGCGCCAGAATCATCCGCCGCCGCAAATCCTTGACCTCCATCTGCCATTGTTCCAGAGACCGGTGTTCCAGAGACCGGCCTATCTCCCTCACCCCCATCATCAACCCCTCACAACTCCCGACATCAACTGACCAAGTACCTCCACGAATTTACCCCATCACTCTGCCCATTTCACCCTGGCTTTGGTTTAGGAATCCTCTGAACAAGTCTGGGGTGATGTGGCATAGTAGGGCTGGCAGACCCGACCGGGGCTAAGGGTGAGATGAAATGGACCAGCCAACGTTCGCCGACCCCCGGTCGTGGCCGAGGGCAGGCTCTGGACTATCAGAGCAAGAAGCGCAAGACCCGCCGGGAAGTATTTCTGGAGCGGATGGACGGGCTGGTTCCCTGGGAACGGCTGGAGCAGCGCATCCGGCCGGTCTACCCCAAGGCCGGAAAGGGCCGCCGGCCTTAGGCATTGCCGGCGATGCTGCGGATTCACTGTGTGCAGTTGTTCTACAATCTCAGCGACCCCGGGATGGAGGACTCGCTCTACGAGGCCGAATCGGTGAGGCGGTTCGCCGGGCTGAGGCTTTCGGATTCCCGGCCCGATGAGACCACGTTTTTGAACTTCCGCCATCTTCTTGAGCGGCACGAACTGGGGAAGGGCCTGTTCGAGGAGATCAACGCTCACCTGGAGTCCCAGGGACTGCGGCTCAGGGACTGCGGCTCAGGGAGGGAACTATCGTGGATGCCACCATCATCGAGGCCCCGTCGTCCACCAAGAATCGTGGCGGGGCACGGGACCCGGAGATGCATCAGACGAAGAAGGGGAACCAGTGGCATTTCGGGATGAAAGTTCACGATGAAAGTTCACATAGGGGTGGACGCGGACACCGGTCTGGTACACCGCATGAGAGCCACGGCGGCCAACGTGCATAACATCACCGAGGCCCACAATCTGTTGCACGGCCTGTTGCACGGCGGGGAGACGAAGGTGTGGTACGACGCTGGGTATCGACGCTGGATATCAGGGAGTGCACAAGCGGGCGGAAAACTTGATGCGGGAGGTTGACTGGCAGGTGGCGATGCGGCCTGGGAAGCGGCGGACACTGGAGACCGGGAGTCCGGAGTATCTGACAGAGCCGGAGTATCTGACAGAGAAGGAGAAGGCGTCGGTGAGGGCCAGGGTGGAGCATCCCTTCCTGGTGGAGCATCCCTTCCTGAAGGTGAAGCGGATATTCGATTACGGGAAAGTGCGCTACCGGGGATTGGCGAAGAACACTCAGCGGCTGGCACTGTTGCTGGGGCTGGGCAATCTGATGACAGCGGAGGGTCAACCGGCGGGCTGACGTGGAGGCCAGCAGGTCCAAACCCTCAGCGGGACGCCTCGCGGCTGGCTACAGCCCTGCCACGGACGAAATTACAGGGAGAAAACCGTCAGTGTCCGGGCCAGAGATGCCTCCCTTACCAGAATCCCGCCCCGAGAACCAAAAGACCGGCAGGGCCCCCTCTTGTTCAGAGCATCCCTTGCTTTCCTTGGGTGTCTGGCATGGTTTTCCTCCTCATTTTGTTGGGTGGAGGAGGCGGGCGGCTGCCTTGCTCTTCGGGGTTCCTGGGCTGGGCAGCGCCGGTGGAACCGGGGTTTCCATTGCCGTGTCCCGGTGGGCCGGGCCTTGGCAATCCCTCCCGGGTGCCGGTGGTTCCGCACCCTCCTGGAAGGGCGCTTCAATCGGCAGCGGTGGCCCGGCAATCCACTGGGAAGGCCGCCCGGGCGGCGCATGCGGGTGAAGCCCGGGGTTTCCACACCGGCGGGGAGTAGGGCCGCATGAGCCTGTATCCAGCGGCTTCTCCCGGCGGTCAGAGACGGGGGAACCGGTCCGTCGCCGGGCATCTGTCGCACAAAGGGAAAGGCGCCCGCCTCGTCGGGGATGAGGCGGGCGCCCTGGTTGCAGTGCCAATCCCCGGCAATGGAAGGGAGATGGTGATTGGCGCGCCGTCAGCGGGCCAGGGGGCTGGCCGGATCCTCGGCCCACCCTGAGTGCTGACGCCGCCACCCCTCGGGT
>CATOSK010000010.1 GCA_951812535.1 uncultured Dehalococcoidia bacterium
GGTGTGTCTGGAGACGGGCGAGGTGGAATGGATGGAACTGGAGGGCAACAGTAACAGCGGGACCTCGGTTACTTTTCTGAAGCAACTGAGGAGAAAGCACCCCGGACCGCTACGGGTCATCTGGGACAACGCGCTGGCCCACCGTGGGGAAGCGGTGCGGGAGTACCTCAGGACGCCTGAGCTGGAGTTGAGGCTGGTGAACCTGCCGGGGTACAGCCCAGACTTCAATGCCGATGAGGCCATCTCGGGCTGGGCGAGAGAGGAGGCCACCGGCAATCTGTGCTTGGGAAGCAGCGAGGCGGTGCAGGAGGAGGTCGGCAAATTCCTTGCCCGACTGGCCAGCCGCAAAGATGAGGTGAGACGGCGGTGCCGGACAGTCTTGCAGTCACGGGGCGAGGCGCTCCTGCGAGCCTCCCGGACCGATTCTCAGCCTCCGGCAAATGCACATCCCACCTTGGCTTTGGTTTAGTTCGTCATCAAGACGTCTTCACAGGCAGGGGTTTCAGCGGTCCGGCCCCCAATCGCCGCTGACACTCAATGCAAGTCGGGTTTTGACGCGGCAACTCCACCGTCACGTAAGGTTCGGTAGCCCGGTACTTCATCCAGTGGACGTCCGATGGCATTTCCTGCAATTCCAACGTCGTGAAGAGGTATTGGTCCACAGCGTGTGCGCACGCTACCGCGTTGAGGCTAATGACACTTGGGGCCGGTACCTCGTCGACGTAACGCTGTGCGGCTCTCTGTTCCAAGGAAGCTGCTTCCTCGGCGAGCCGCGCCCGGTTAATCAGCCCGTTGCACCACAGACAAGACCTCCCCGGGACCAAGTGTCGAACTACAGAGAACACGTCTGTGATATTGCCTTCTGTGTCATTTACCACTCTGGCTCCTACTTGGAACGTAGGGACCAGGTATTGATGGCACAACGCGTTAACGACCAATCGCGCCTGCATGGTGTCCGCCGCCAGAAATATCGCATCGCTAGCTATCAGCCGTTCGGCCACAGCCGGCTCGGTGACATCCCCCACGATTGCTTCGTACCTGACCATGGGATTGGCTTCACGCGCCACACGCTCCGCGATGGCCACCTTGTACGAAGGGAGACGGCGCAACAACCGTGCCAGAAGCTTGGTGCGTGGCCATGGGTTCAAATCCTGTGGCCGCGCACCCACCACCCTGGGATAGTTCGTATCCTCGAGCCGGTCGTAGTCGACCGCTATGATATTGCCGACGCCAAGGCGAGCGAGGTACTCGCTGATGACCGAACCAGCACCTCCCGCTCCGATTACGGCAACCTTTTGAGCGGCGAGAATTTCCTGGCCACGATCTCCGAAGAGTCTCACCTGGCGGTCGTATTGCGAATCCGCGCCGCTGGGTCTGCGCGGCGACGGGTACCACAGAGTCTGCGACCTCCCGACAACCACGACTCGATCTAGGTCCGTCTGGCGATCAGCGGACCACCAGATGTCGCCCGCCACGGCTCGGCGAGCGAAAACGAGCCCTCCTGCAGGCGGGCCATCCAAAATGTCGAGAAGGGCAGGATAACCACGGCTATGCGATGCCATGTCAGTGCCGGAAAATGACACAGCATGGCTGCCACCGTGGTTATGTACCGCCAAATAGGCAAGGCCTTCATCAGCACAAAGAACTGCGCAGTTCCTAACGAAATCAGGTGTAAGCATCCGGTACCCATTGATGCCCGGTACGTAGTTGACCCCGTCCTCGGCCAAAAACAGGCGACGGCCGAGCAAACGACATCCATCGTCCGTCTCGACTACAGCCGCGCCGATCACCGCTCCGTGTTCGTCCCCATCTCCGGGAAAGAGATGTCTCTCCAGTTCGGCAGCCATTTCCGATGTCAGCCGGAGGCTGACTGGCGCGTTCATCGTTCCCTCAGCCATTGAATGACCTTCGCCACTTTGAGAACCGCGGTATCGATGTCAACGTCGAGGTGATTGCTGCGGCGGGACAATTGCAGGGCGGGCTCACCCTCGAACTCGGCAAGAGTGATCCCCTTTCCGTGGACCAGACCATCGGCACGGGCCAGTTCGGGATGGACGAAAAGCGGGTAGATGTCGGCCTGCGGATACTGGAAGCCGATCAGGAACTTGAGCCAAGTGTGTTGCGGCACATACCCAGGGCCGACATCGACAGAATCGATAGTTACTACCGCGCCACCGTCATCCCTGGGTAGCGCCACGACTGCCGCCTCACCAAAGGAACGCCGGAGCTCCGCCACTGCCTCTTGCACTTCTTGTTTCATGATTGGTCAACCCCGTCAGGAATTGTCGTCGCCGGCAGTGGCGAAAAACGTTTTGTCCTCACGAACGTCCACCTTGTCCAAGTCGCCGATGATCCGGTGCTTCCCGTCGTTGTCAACCGCTGCCAGCTGAAAGTCCAGTCCGATGTTCACGCCCTGGTCGATGGCCGCCTCCTTGACCTGCAGTCCGGTGACCACCGGCTCGCCAACCGCCACCGGCTTGCGATTAACAGAGATTTCCCAAGATTTCGCCATTTCCTCGCCCTCGTGGGTAGTTGCCATTTCGGTCATCTGTGTTACCATCCTTGATAAAGAAATCGGTGCTCGGTTGCAACCGTCGAATTAGAGTATAGACTGGCAATTTGACTTTTGCAACTACCCCGGAGGGTAATATGAACCAGAAACACGGCTGGTTCGACAGTGACGGCTTCTACACGGCCCTTGACCGGACCAGGCAAGCAAGGAACCTCAACTGGAAGCAGGTTGCGGCACAGTCCGGGGTGAGTGCGTCCACGCTGACTCGCATGGCCAACGGCAAGCGCCCGGATGTCGACGGACTCGCCGCACTGGCGTCTTGGGCCAAGCTCAGCACCGACGATTTCGTACGCTCAAAGACGTATCAAGGTTCTCCCGAGCCCCTGGCCATGATCTCGACGTACCTGATGTCAGACAAGAACCTCTCTGCTGAGTCTGCAGCGGCACTGGACGAGGTGGTTAAGGCAACGTACGAGCGGCTCAGAATCAGGAAGTAGCCCATGGCTCTTCGCAATGGCTTGAAGTCTGTGTAGCTGGAATGACACGGAAAGCGGGCCCTTAACTCCCCTCAACCGATCAACAAGGGACGACTCGATTTGGCCGGTGGCTCACAACGCAATAAAGTCCCTGATGAGCGTGTTCCGATTCACCTTGTGGTTTGATATAATGATTATTGACCATAATGATAATCGTGCCCAGATTGGTTTTGCTAACGGCCGTGCCCGATGGTAGACTTACGTTCTGAAGCGAACAAATGCCTTTTTAGAGAGCGACGTAGAATTGACCAGTCGAAACAGCGATGAGGTTCTAGAAAAGAACCAAGTGCAACCGTCCGGCGACGAAGTCTCAGAAACCGACCCGGAGGTGGAGCTAGCAACGAAAATCGCTGACCAACAGGATGCCGACGTCATCCTGTATAACGGTGCCACATACCGCCATGGTGCCGACATGCTTATCGCCAAATGTGCGGCACGGCGCCGAAGGAAGAATGTCCTCCTGATTCTTGTAACTCAGGGCGGCGAAGCAGACGCGGCTTACCGGATAGCCCGGTGGCTTCAAAACAACTATGACCGCATCGCTCTCTATGTTTCTGGGTACTGCAAGAGCGCAGGAACGTTGATAGCAACTGGAGCACATGATCTCATCATGTCTGACTACGGCGAACTCGGGCCCTTGGACGTGCAGATGTCGAAAAGGGACGAACTGTCGGAATCCCAGTCAGGATTGGCTGTGCAGGACACTTTGACGACACTGCAACATCACGCCTTGGAATCATTTGTGGGTATCCTCTTGGAGATTAAGCGCGGAAGTAGGGGAGCCGTTTCGCTGAAAATGGCAACCGAGATAGCAACCTCCATGACCACAGGACTTTTTGCACCTATTTATGGGCAGATAGATCCCCTGCATGTAGGCGAGTCTACCAGGGCGATGAACATCACACAGGAATATGGGGAGCGCTTGCTGGAGTCCGGCGGGAACATGTCGAGCGGTGCCCTAGGCCAGATAATCTCGGGCTACCCTTCACATGGATTTGTGATAGACCGTGAGGAAGCCAGCCAATTGTTCGACTCTGTGAATATACCGACCAGAGAACAAGACTTGTTAGCGAAGGCTCTGGGAATCAGGGCACTCCTACCAGTAAGCCAAGATGACCTAGATCTGCCAATCCTTGAATTCCTGTCCCCGGAACCCCAAGATTCCGAAGACACCGCCGAAGAGAGCCAAATTACAGGAGGAGGCAATGAAGAATCCGCAGACACTCCGCAACATGCGGCTACGGGAACTGCTCAAGATGCGGACCCGCAACCTGCAGAAAATGGCAGCCACCAGGAGCAGGACGTCGAGGCGCTCCGTATCGCCCCCGACAACCAAGCCGGTAGGGGGGACCCATAGAAACCGTGTGAGGCACCGATTTGATTAACTGTAGCTCGCTAAGTCATTCAAATCACCCTACTAATCACACCTTCGACCCCTGCCAAATTGGCGGGGGTCTCTGATTGTAGCCCAGGGAGACGCAATTGCAGGACCATGTCCAACTATGGCGCGGTTACATTCAGGTCCGCCGTTCCACAGCACGTTATCCGAGACGCAGCTGGAGCAGGAGACTGGCTTTCCGCCGGCATTCTCTTCTTCCTCCTCGAGAGGCGGGACACAATCACGACCGGCGCGCTGGAGCGGTCCATAAAATACGGAATGAAGCTCAGCGCCATCAGCCTGGCCTTTGATGGCCCTCAAGGCGCCTTGAGGGCGCTAGGTGCCAAAACCATCAAGCGCATCTCCCAAAGTCCCAGCCTGTCGAAGATCCCGTGCGAAAAAAGGTGGGACCAGGCAGCGTCGGCCAACCGAACGCACGAGTGTTTGACGTCAACTACCTTTGCCGGAACGCATTGCCTCACCTAAATCGTTACTCTACGAAAGTGGTTGCCTCAACTAAAATGCTACCGAAAATTCGGGAGGCGGCCACATGGGCGGAGGCATCAGCAAGATGGCGAAGAAGGAACTTGTGGAGACCATCCGAGGACGATACCGGCAGGCATCCAAGAAAGACAAAGGGAAGATCCTCGACGAATTCACTGCGATCACTGGCCACCACCGCAAGCACGGCATCCGGTTACTGAGTCCGCTTACTGGCGAGACACGGAAGCAGGTGGTGGGAAGGCGCATCTACGATGAGGCTGTGCGCGAGGCGGTCATCGTGGTCTGGGAAGCCTCCGACCGCATCTGCGGGAAACGGCTCAAGGCGGCGCTCCCGAACGTCGTGGACTCCATGGAGCGGCATGGGCATCTGGAACTTGACCCAGAGGTGAGGAGTCGTCTGCTTTCGGCCAGCGCCGCCACACTGGACCGGCTGCTCAAGCCTATAAGACCCACCGCAGGCAGTCGGCGCAGGCGAAGACGGCGGCCATCCATGGGTCGCCAGATTCCGGTTCGCACCTACAACGACTGGAACCAGCCGCCACCGGGCTTCCTGGAAATCGACCTGGTAGCTCACTGCGGAGGAACCCTGTCCGGGTCCTTCATCCACAGCTTGGTGACCACCGACATCTGCACCGGTTGGACGGAGGCCGTTCCCCTGCTGGCGAGGGAGCAGTCCCTGGTGCTCGAGGGTCTGAAAGCCATTGGCAGGCAGCTCCCTTTCCCGGTCCTTGGCATCGACTCGGACAACGATGGTGCCTTCATCAACGAAACCCTGGTACAGTACTGCGCCCAACACGGCATCGAGTTCACCAGGTCAAGGGCCTACCGCAAGAATGACCAGGCCTGGATTGAGCAGAAGAACGGGTCCGTAGTCCGGCGGTTCACCGGACACGACCGCTACTCGGGGCGGATCGCCGGCCAGACAATGGTCCACCTCTACAAGGCGGTGCGTCTGTATGTGAACTACTTTCAGCCGTCGTTCAAGCTGCTGGAGAAACTCCGGGATGGAGCCAAGACCATCAAGCGCTACAGTCCGCCGGCCACGCCCTGCGACCGGCTGATACAGGACGACACGATCAGTGCTGAGATGAGGGAAGAGCTGAATGCGTTCCGCGCCGGACTGGACCCGGTGGCGCTGTTGCGGGACATCCGCGAGGCACAGTCGGCTCTGTCGGTGATGTCCTCACCGCTGCCTCAGGATGCTGTTCACCAGGAAAGCCTCGATGAGTTTCTGGCCTGGCTTCCCAGCCTGTGGCAGCACGGGGAAGCTCGACCTACCCACAAGGCGCTGGTGCGCGCACCCCGGCATTGGAGGACCAGAAAGGATCCCTTCGAGGGTGTATGGCGCGACGTGCTGCTGTGGCTTGAAAGGGACCCGGACACGACCGCCAAAGACTTGCTGGCAAGACTATCCGTTGCCCATCCGGGCCGGTTCGGCGATGCTCAACTACGAACTCTGCAACGCCGGGTGAAGGACTGGCGTGGAGTCATGGCCAGGGAGCTGGTCTATGCTGCTTCCGATGAACTCCCACCGGTACGGAGAAACAAAGGCGAATTAGTCTTGGTAGGAACCGGAGGCGGAGGCTAGAATCTCGGTAACATTCGCGGGTGAGGCAACAGGCCGGCATTCCTTATTGTCGTTAATCACACGAGTGCCCCCGACACTGCGACGTCTGCTTCACGGCTTTGTCGGACCACTGACGTCAGTCGGTGGACCCTAATGCCGGTCCCTTGAAGGGAATCCCAGGGTTAGCGAACTAACAACTTTCTGAGACAGACTGCCTGGAGCAGTTTGCGGGGGCCAGGTTACCGGCACCGTCAACCGCACCAACGTGCCCTCCAGGCGCTCGATCTCCCGAACCTCGGGGTTGTTGACACCGTACCTCATGAGCAACCCGGTGCCCGAATGGATCATGACCATCCGGCCCGGCCGGCGAATCTCCGTCACGATCATCCAGAAGCCGATTCCCCGGGTGGGGTCGCCGGTGCCAGACACCAACTTCTGGGTGGCCAGCAGGATGGCCTCGGCATCACTCTCGGGCACGTCCAACTTCGGATTGCGTGACAGCGTCGCCCGGACCCCCGGGCCGGAGTCTACCACCACGACGTCGAAGGAATGACCGCTCCGGTGGGGCATGAAGCGGACATGGGTGCGGGCCCCCTCGGGACTGTCGCCGTGCTCGGCGGCATTGTTGACGATCTCCGAGAAAATCTCCACTACCTCTGCCCGGATGTTGGCCGTTCCCATGCTGCCCCGTGCCAGGTTCTCCTTCAAGCCGTAAGTCAGTTCCTGTGCATCGTGCTGAAGGCCGTGGGATCCAAGGCATATTCCGCCGACATGGGAGAACCAATAAACGAAAATGTTTTGAATGAACTCGGGTTAGAATCACTCATCAAGAGAATCGACAGGCCAGAGAGGGTAGAGGTACCAAGGAGAGAATTCCGGGAGAACCGGGAGATGAAGTAGAGACTAATCGAATTCGAGCCCCATCTTGAACTGACCCGAGGCCGTCCTCTTGGAAACAGCATCCCTCAAACGCTTACCAAGAGGATTTTTGCTCCCGAAGATGATGTGGTATAGAGGGGTGTTTTTGGAATTGGTGACCGGAATATCATCAGCCACATGATGATAGCCAATCCCACGCAATTGAGATTCATAATGATCCAACAACATGCGGACGCTCACTTCTCCACCATCATCAAAGCCAAAGAAGTCACGGTGACCGCAGGGGAGATTCAGGAAAGAATCCAACCTATGAAGAGGATGGAGCCAGTCCCGCTTTAAGTCCCCAATGTTGAAATTCACGAGAACATCCATCCGCCGCCCCTGGGTCAGCCTTTCGAGACTACGAAAGGAAAAATCCCAAGCCCAAGGATCAAGAAAAGCAAACCCGAGAGAACTGCGCGCAGGAGGCAAGTCCATCAAAATATCTCCAACGACATCATCGGCCTCACCAACATAGAAATGGAAATTATCCTCCGGCAGCCCAGCACCGCTGAGCCGCCCCTTCAAGGCATCCAAGAAAACTGAATTGCTGTCAGCCAAGTAAAAGTGATCAAAGGGCATCTCCGAAGCAACCAAGGGAGAACCCGCGATTTCCTCGCCACTATCCCTGAGAATACACTTGCCAGGACCACTGAACAGGTCAACGTAATAGATCCCGTCATCCCACTTGCCCTTCATCGCACGAGCAAATATGTCGGCAATGCTGCGCAACTGGAACTGCTTCTCACGAGAATGACCAGCAACACTGAGTGCAGGTAACCCATCCGAAGCAATGAAAATGTCTTGTCCCCTTCCCCCAGCAACCACTTTCCAACCTCCAGAGAACTAGAACAACAGAATCAGGGAGACTGGCGACCGGCAAAGATACCTGGCATTTCGCTGTATTTCTCCCCACCCAGATCGCGGCCGCGTGACTTCGGCCTGAACCCACCCCACTGCTTGAAGAAGAAAGGAACCTGTCTACCGTCACACAAGTCGCGGATCTCAACCACCCAGGTCGGGTCAATGTAGCGAGCACAAGGACCGCTTTCTCCACCAACGATAACCCAGTGTATCCCGGACAAGTCAACTTCTCCGAGAGATTCCAGCAAGGGTTCCATGGAAAGAAAACGGACTTCGACTGGAGAATCCTGGAGATGCTTGACGCGGGAAAGCGCCTTCCGGTCTTCGACGCTGACGCCGCACCAGATATGTTTCGGAACGGTGGAACCAGCATAGCGCCGGAGCAAATAGTTCCTCATCAAGGAGCTCCGCTTGGTAAGTACCTGGAAGAAATGGTGATCGGCTTCTTCCATGACATCAAACACCCGATCGACGAATTCCCAAGGGACGTCCTTGTGGAATAAATCGCTCATCGAGTTGACGAACACCAAGCGGGAGCGCTGCCAGCGCAGGGGTTGATCAAGCCTCTCCGGCCGCAGAGTTAAATCGAAACCTGACTCATAGGGATGACCTACAACGCCTCGAAAGCGCTCTGCAAAGCGGGCAGCATAGCAGTTGTCGCATCCCCTAGAAACCTTTGTGCATCCAGTGACAGGGTTCCAAGTAGCATCAGTCCACTCGATCCCGGTCCTGTCAGCCATAAATCCCCCAATTCCAGTGCGGCTCAAAGAGCTACGCCCCGAAATAATAACAAAAAGGAAAGGTCGTAGGATTGAGATGACACAAGAAGAAGTAACATTGCGGGCAACCAACCCCGAACCGACAAACCCCTGCCCCCTACTCCGTTGTAACCGGCAGGCACCATTCCCGGGACTCTCCTGCCAAATGGGGTTCACCACGCTGCTGGCGGGGAGGGAATTCCGGAAGTTGCAGGGAGTAGACTCGTGGCGTTGAGATTGCCGGGACAGCGTGACATCCAACTGGATTATGGCTGGGACTTGGAGAGGATGCCTGCCCCCCAATCAGCATGATGTGATGGGGGAAGAGATCGTCGACCTCTCCAGTTCTGCGCCCGGCCCCTGGGTCAGGACGGAGGGTGCCGGGCAGATTACGACTCAAGACGGACGCCTAGGCTGGGGCCAGCGGGATCACCAGCTCCAATGCGGAGGTCACCGTCCTTTAGGACGGTGGCCCCCTGCTTGGTCACAAAAGGCGCCCCGGACCTGCCGAAGGGATGGCCGACGGGATCCCGGATCGGCTCCAGCGCGAGCGTTGCTGGATCCGGGCCGCGACAATGCCCCTCAGGGTGTCCTCCGAATGGAGTGCCTGCTGGCAGTCATGCAGGTTCTGGGTGATGTCCTCAATCAAGCGATCCATGGACGGGGACACTTCCGGGTTCGTGACCGGCACCATGGTCACGCCGGCCTTCCGTAGTTCCCCCACGGTCGCGTGGAAATCCCCGATGTGTCGGCTCAGCTAGGAGAAACTTCCACGCCAACACGGTGTCTAAGTCGCGGTTCGCAGTCCTGTCATCAGCCAAGAGCACCTACGAAAAAGGAAGGGCTGAACCGTCCGCGTCGGCGACGTAACCGCGATAAAACGGAAGAGATGAAACCCCGAAACCGTCCAAGTGTGGGAAAAGCCTACGGGCACAAATTTGACATCCTCTTGACATCCACCCCGGTGGAGCTCCACGTTGCTCCATGCATGAAAGGACTGGAATCGTGTTCGCTCCATGCACCTCAGTGACGCTCAGAAGACGTCGAACATGAGTTCGGACGGAATTTCAAGACCGGCGCAATCGTCCACTCTGCCATCCCTCCATTGGCCATCTGCGAGCCCGGAATCGGGCACCGGTCGCAGTTCGCCGTCCTCAATTGTCCGACTTGTGAATCCCTTTGTAAATCCAGGCCCGTCACTGGAGGGTGTTCACTCCTGCTCTGCCGGCCCATGCCCCGGATAACCGGGAACGCAGGGATTGGCGGGGAACTTCAGGAACAAACCGGGGAATAAACTGCCGGATTCAAAGCTGTTCTCCATTCAGCTCCATCTGAAGAGATGACTGAGCAGCACCTGCGGGCCGCGGCGCCCCAGGATTCCGCAGCCTTAACCGTGTACAATCCCCGTACTCCCTTCGGGTCCAGCAAGGCCACGTCGCGACAGCGAGTCCGTGAAGAATCCCGACGGGAATCCAACTGCAACCCAACGCTTGGGATTAGGTGTGATCTGGCATGACCGGCTACGAGATTTTCGACCTCGGCAACCTCTGGCTCCAGTCAGGCGCCACTTTGCGTGGAGCGAAGCTGGCGTACAAGACCTACGGAAGTCTCAACCGTGCCGGGAACAACGCCATAGTATTCCCCACCTTCTTCGGGGGGCAGCACTACCAGAACGAAGCGGTCATCGGCCCGGACCACGCCTTGGACCCGGGGCGGTACTTCATCATAGTGCCCAACATGATGGGCAACGGACTGTCGTCGTCGCCTTCCAACACGCCAATGCCCTATGACCGGGCCCGTTTTCCGCACGTCTCGCTTTACGACAACGTCGCCAGCCAGCGCCGTCTCGTCACCGAAATGTTCGGTATCGAACGAATCGCTCTGGTGGTCGGTTGGTCGATGGGAGCGCAGCAGGCCTTCCAGTGGGGAAGCCTGTATCCCGGGATGGTGGAGCGCATTGCTCCCATCTGCGGGTCGGCGCGGACATCGAGGCACAATTTTGTGTTCCTGGAGGGCGTGAAAGCCGCGCTGACCGCCGATGATGCCTGGGACAACGGGTGGTACGAGAAGCCGCCCTACAAGGGGCTGCGGGCCATGGGCCGCGTCTACGCCGGATGGGCCGTATCCCAGGCCTTTTACCGGGGAGAGGTGTATCTGGGCCTCGGCTATTCTTCCCTGGAAGACTATCTGGTGGCCTTCTGGGAGGGACGCCGCCTGGGGGCGGACGCCAACGATCTGCTGGCCATGATCTGGACCTGGCAGCACGCCGATATAAGCGCCAACGAAGAGTCCAATGGGGACCTGCCCCGAGCCCTCGGAGCCATCACTTCAAGAGCCATCGTGATGCCGGGCCGCACCGACCTGTACTTCCCGCCCGAGGACAACGAGGCCGAGGTGGGCATGATGCCCAACGCCGAACTGCGGCCCATAGAATCCATCTGGGGTCACCTGGCGGGCGGACCGGGATACAATCCGGCCGATACGGCGTTCGTTGATGCGGCCCTCCGGGAGCTGCTGGAAAGCTGACCTGCCCGGGGCCTTCGCCCCTGTTTCCATCAACGCAGCCGGAGGATGGGCAGAAGCGGCCGGTAGCCACTCTAGTCCCTGTCGGCTGAGGCACCGAGCCCCCAAGGTGCCTTAGACAAGTTACCCAAGTTGGCGACGGAGGGAGCGAGAGATTAGACTGTCCAGCCGCGGTTGTGCCGGCGGGTTGTCCGGCTTCAGTCATCCTCGGCAGGCACCACTTTTGGGGGTACGGTGGAAGGCTATATTCGTCCATGACAACTCGGCCCCTTCTTACGAATGGAGACGAAAGGCCCAGATGGGGTAAAATCGCCCCGACACCAGCCTTGGAGGACAACATGGAGATAACCACCGAGATGGACAACGGCGCTGTGGTCGCCCGGATTTCGGGAAGAGTGGAGGGAGGTCTCGTTGCCACTCAGTTTACTGAGCAACTCCATGCCGTCCTGGGGGACGGCGTTGGGGCTGTGGTGCTGGACTGCGAAGAGATGGCGTACATCAGCAGTTCCGGGCTCCGGGCCATTATCATGCTGGTCCGCAACGCTCAAGACAGGAAAGTGCCGGTCGCGGCTTGCCGGATGATCCCCAACGTGCGGGACGTCTTCACCGTCAGCGGGTTCGACCGGATCGTGGACATTCACGAGACCCGGGAGGAGGCCCTGAGAGCGGTGACCGAATGACCTCGGACGTACGCCTGCAGTTCGAACCCCGGGCCAACGGCTCGGCCGACCAGTCGGAGGTGCTGGGAGCTATCGCCGAGGCCCTGGATGGGCTGGCCGAACAGAAGGGCTTGGGGCAGGACACGGTTTTCCGCGCCAACCTTGCCGTGGAGGAATTGGTCTTGAACGCCATGGTCCACGGTGGCGCTTCGAGTGCCGCGCCGCCCCGCATGGATGTGGCGATGGCGTTGGGGCCCGATGGCCTGACCATTGAGGTTGGGGACAATGGACCCGCCTTCAACCCCCTGGAGGATGCCCCCCCGGCGCCCGATATCGGTCCGGGACAAGAACTTTCCATCGGCGGACTGGGAATCCACCTGGTGAAGAACATGGTGGACCGGATGAGCTACCGCCGGGTGGAGGGCTGGAACCGGATTACGATGGCCCTCGATGCCAAGAAGTAGTAGCGCCGGTTCCAATTGCCGGTTACCGGCGCACGGAGCGGCCACACTCCGGGATGCAAGTCGCCAAGGGCTCCCCGCCAACGGGAATGGTCAGCTGAATTCCAGGTCCAGGCTTATGTCCAGGGCACTGGTGGAGTGGGTCAGGCTTCCAACGGATATGAGGTCCACCCCGGTCTCGGCCACATCGCGCACGGTCTCCAAGTTAATCCCTCCGGAAGCTTCAACCACCGCGCGGCCGTCGACGATGGACATGGCTTCCCGCATGGTCTCCACCGGCATGTTGTCCAGCATGATGATGTGGGCCCCGGCGTCCAGGGCTTCCCTGAGCTGTTCCAGGGTTTCCACCTCGACTTCGACCCGAATAGTGTGAGACGCCCGGGCGATGGCCGTCCGCACCACGTCTCCCAGGCCCATTTCCCGGGACCTCAGGGCTTCGATGTGGTTGTCCTTGATGAGGATGCCGTCGGCCAGGTTGAGCCGGTGGTTATGACCGCCGCCCATCCGCACCGCGTATTTGTCCAGGTAGCGGTGCCCCGGCGCGGTCTTGCGGGTGTCCACGATGCGGGCGGCGCACCCCTCTACGGCCTGCACGTAGCGGTTGGTGTCGCTGGCGATGCCGCTCATGCGCTGCATGAAATTAAGGGCCACCCGCTCTGCCTTGAGGATGCTGGCCGCGCAGCCCTCGACCCGGGCGATTTCGTCCCCCGGGGACACCGGAGAACCGTCCGCCATCCGCACCTCGACTTCCAGCGAAGGGTCCACCCGGTGAAACACGGATTTCGCCACATCCACGCCCGCTGCGACCCCGACGGCCTTGGCCCGCAGGGCGCCGGCGGCCCGAATGTCAGGCGGGATCAATGTTCCCGTAGTTGGATCGTTAAATGCCTGGTCCTCCGAGAGGGCGGCGTCAATCAGGGTGTAAACCTCGGGCGGCAGCTGGCTCACGGCCCAACCTCCTTGAATCTCTGGTCCATGTCCTGTTCCAGGACGATGTGGCGGTTCCAGTCCGTCACCGGTTCAGGAAAGTCCTCCCGGTGGTGGGAACCCTGCTTTCCTCTGATGATGTAGTCGTAGTCGCTGCTGTTCAGCGGATGTACGCTATGACTTTGGGGCCTCGGCAAGGCGGGAGAAATTTAGGGGATTATAAACGAAACCCCGGCAGGGTGTGCGCCCTACCGGGGGGGTCTGGTTGGTTCTCAGGAACTTGGCCGGCGTTGGACCGCTACCGGAGCTCCAGCATGCGTTCGAGGGCGATAGTGGACTGCTCCTTGATGTCCTCTGGGACCGTGATCTCGTTGACCACGTTTCCTTCGACCAGATTCTCCATCACCCACAGCAGATAGGCGGGATGTATGCGGTACATGGTGGAGCAGGGGCAGCTGACCGGGTCGAGGCAGAAAACGGTCTTGTCCGGGTTGTGGATGGCGAGCCGGTTGACCAGGCTGATCTCGGTGCCAACCGCCCAGGCGCTTCCCGCTGGGGCCTCGTTGATCGTCTTGCGGATGAATTCGGTGGATCCGTTCATGTCCGCGGCCTGCACCGTCTCCATGGGACATTCCGGGTGGACCAGGACGTTCACGTCCGGGAAGCGTTCCCTTGCCGCGGCAATCTGCTGAGTGGTGAACCGGGTGTGGACCGAACAGTGTCCCTGCCACAGGACCATCCTGGCGTTGATTAGCTGCTCCGGAGTGTTCCCGCCCAGGGGCTTGAAGGGATTCCAGACCACCATTTCTTCCAGGGGGATCCCCAGCTTGAGGGCGGTGTTGCGGCCCAGGTGCTGGTCGGGAAGGAAAAGCACCCGTTGGGCGTTCTCAAAGGCCCACTCGAGGACGCGGGTCGCGTTGGACGAGGTGCAGACAGCCCCGTTGTTGCGCCCGCACAGGGCCTTGATCCCGGCAATCGAGTTCATGTAGGTGACTGGAATGATCCCGCCGTGGTCGCCCAGCACGTCCCACAGGTCATCCCAGCCGTCCTCGACGTCTTCCATGGGGGCCATGTCCGCCATCGAGCAGCCGGCGGTGATATTGGGCAGGATTACCTTCTGGTGGGGGGCGCACAGGATACGGGCTGTCTCCGCCATGAAGTGGACGCCGCAGAAGACGATGTATTCGGCTTCGGGGCGGGACGCGGCTTCCTGGGACAGCAGGAAGGAGTCGCCCTGGAAGTCGGCGTACTTGATGATTTCTTCCCTCTGGTAGTGGTGGCCCAGCACCGTGACGGTGGCGCCCAGTTTCTGCCGGGCGTCGTGAATGCGTTCGTCCAGTTCGGCGGCGCTGTATCTCAGGTATTCCGGCGGAATCTTCTGCCAGCGGACGTTGATCGCGATTTCTTCAGCCAAAGATTTGGCGGGCAACTCGTCGGCGGGTTTGCAGAAAGCCGCGTGCTCGATCTCGGTGATCGGAACGAAGGGTTTGCGGACTCTTGTCGTCATCTTGTGTCCTCACGGTCCCGGGCGGGTCAGCGCACCGGGCCTCCCGGTCAAAGTTACAGGGGGACTCCCTGCAACGACCAGGAACCGGCCTTTTCAATCTGGACATTCACAAGTTGTCCCAGCCGGTCAACGTCGTCAGGGAAAAATACCAGCTTGTCGCTCCGGGTCCGGCCCTGCCACTTTCCCCTCTTGTGCCCGTCCACCAGGACCTCCACCGTCGTGCCCAGGTACTGGGCGTTGATCTCAGATGCAATGCTTTCCTGGAGCTCGTCCACTGCCTTCATGCGGCGAGTCTTTTCCTCGGAGGGCACATCGTCGGGCATGGAACGGTCCGCAATGGTGCCGGGCCGGGTGGAGTAGGCGGCGCAGTGGACCTTGTCGAAGCGAAGCTCTTCCAGGAGAGATACGGATTGCTGGTACTGTTCTTCGGTCTCGCCGGGAAAGCCAACAATCAGGTCGGTGCTCATCGAGACGTTGGGAATGGTCTCCCGGATGGAGCTCACCAGTTCCCGGTATTCGTCGCTGGTGTAGGGGCGGCGCATCCGGCGCAGGACCTCGTCGTCCCCGGCCTGGACCGGCAGGTTGATGTGCTCGCACACCTTGGGAAGATCGGCCACCGCCCGCACTATCCGTCGGCTCATGTACGAGGGATGGGAAGTCAGGAACCGGATACGTTCCAGTCCCGGAACTTCATTGAGCCGAGTCAGCAGGTCGGCCAGATCCGGACGTTCCTCCAGGTCGTGCCCGTAGGCGTCAACGGTCTGCCCCAGCACAGTGACTTCCTTCACGCCCCTCTCGGAGAGCAGGGAAACTTCGCGCACCACCTCGTCCACGGGGCGGCTGACCTGCCTGCCCCGGCGGTAAGGGATGATGCAAAACGTGCACATCAGGTCGCACCCGTGGATGATGGGAACGTAAGAAGTAACCTCGGGGTGTAGGGGAGCCAGGGAGCCCACGCATCCTTCCCAGTCCACCGCCAGCCGCTCGCCCACCAGCTCAAGAAGGGGTTCATACTGCTGCGGACGCATGAACAAGTCGACGTGGGGGAACCGGCGTTGAAGGTCATCGGCTTTCGGCCCGACCATGCACCCCATGAGGGCGAGCACCTGTTCCGGCCGCTGCTTCTTCACCGGGCGCATCTGGAACAGGTTGTTGGCGACCTTGTCCTCGGCACTCTGTCGAACGACGCAGGAATTCAGGACAACAACGTCAGCGTCTCCCGCCCTTTCCACTTCCTGCAGGCCCAGTTGTTCCAGGGCGGACCCCAACCGTTCGGAGTCCGCCTTGTTCATCTGGCAGCCTATGGTCCAGATATAAAATGTTTCCATTCGGCCGTAGTGCGGGAGGTTCCCCGTGCTGGTCTCGGAAACCAAAAGTCACGTCCAAGGTGGTTTGCCGAGCGGAGTGCCTGGCTGATTCGCCCCAACCTGTGACGCAACTTACAGTGCCCGTATCGTATCACCAATCCTGCCGGATTGCCACCGCCACCGGAGCGTCCAGGACTTTGCATAGTCGCCCTTCCTCCATTGTCCCCACCTCTCCCCGTCATCCCCGCGCAGGCGGGGACCCAGACCCCGGTAGACCCTTCCAGCAAGAACTCCCACCCGGAGTTTCCTGTGGTAGTTATGCAAGCGTCTTAACCGTCTCGCCCGCGCGATTGGCGGGTGGAATCACGGCTTGGGCATAGGACTTGGGCATAGGATCGGAAACGGGAGCGCCTTCGGACCAAGCATAATTCGGGGATGGGCTAAGGCTTCATCGCGACGGCTTCCCCGAAGGCCAGGGCCCCGAAGGCTCCCGCCATGTCTTTCCAGGCGTCTATGGCGGCCCGCCACTCCGCGAGTTTCTCCTCGGTCGCCAGGCCATAATTGGTTATGACCGCGGCAACCTGGGGGGAGAAGAACCAGTCGCAGATGAACTTGTGGAGAAACGCCACGTCGTCAGCCCCTCCAAACGAGTCGAAGGACGCCGTGGTGCGGATGCCGGTGAACCCCGCGTCCAGGAACGCTTGCTTCAGTTCCTTGCCCATCTGGGGATGCCCCCCGTTGCCCGCCAGCAGCCTGCCAAACGTGCCCCAGGCTTCCACGGTATCCTCATGTCCCGGCTCCAGGAAGCAGGAAGCGACGATGACCTCCCGGCTGGAAATAACCCCTCCGGGCTTCAGAACGCGCTTGACCTCGGCCAGGGTCTTGGCCGTGTCGGGCACGTGCATGAGGACCGCATGGCAGTGGGCCACGTCGAAGAAATTGTCCTCGAAGGGCAGGTCGGTAACGTCTCCCACGTCAAAGTGGACATTGGAGTGCCCTCCTGCCCCCGCGGCGGAGCGGGCCAGGTCGACCTGCGATTCCTCTATGTCGATGCCGTGTACCTCGCCCGGCTCGACGGCCTTGGCAAGCCCTACCGTCATGGTTCCCGGGCCGCACCCAAAGTCCAGCACTCTCATCCCCGGCTTGAGGTGAGGAATCAGGTGCCTGGCATGGGTTTCCAGCGATCGGCGGTTCAGCAATTGCCGGAACTCCTCGCTGTACCCCATCGTGTAAGTCTGGGAAACATCGTTTTGTTCAGTCATGGAATGTGCTCCTGGTGGTGAGTTCTCTTGTGGATGGTCGGCGAAACGGGTTCACCCGCGCTCTTTATCGCCGCAATGGTATTACGCAGGCGATATGGGACATGGTTTCATTTAGTGCCCTTTTTTCGGGAAGTCGGAGGCGCGGGAACATTGGTCCGGCGGAAGCGGTTTGCAGTCCTTGACATCCCGGACTGTGTTGGTTACAACGGTTGAAATCGTGCGGCGGCCATCCCGACGAGACGCGCCGTGCTGGGCATTTCCGCAAATCTGGATGGAGGACAGTTATGGCAGAAATTCTGGGCATTGGACTAACTCACGCGCCCACCCTGGCCCGCCCCGACGGCGACGGAGAATTGGCGCTGAAGCGTACTCTCAAGAACAACGACCGGGTTCCGCCCGAAATGAAGAATCCATCCAACTGGCCCGAGCCCATGCGCATCGAGTTCGGCGAGGACGAGGGTCTGGCCTCCTCCAGGGTTCTTCGCGAGCGGATGGTAGCCGGCTTCCGCAAGCTGCGGGCTGAGCTGGACGCCTTCCGGCCGGACTTCATCGTCATCTGGGGCGATGACCAGTACGAGAATTTCAGGGAGGACATAATCCCTCCCTTCTGTGTGCTGGCCTATGACGAGATGGACTGCCAACCCTTTGCCGGCCGGGACGGCGCCACCAGGGCCAACGTCTGGAACGAACCCGGTGACAAGCACTTCGTCTACCCCGGCCACAAGGAAGGCGCTCGCGCCCTGGCGTCCGGCCTCATCGACAACGGCGTGGATATGGCCTACGCCTACCAGCCGCTCCACCAGCCGGGGCTGGGCCATGCCATCCTCAACACCCTGCTGTTCCTGGACTACGACCGCACTGGACTCAACTATCCGGTGGTGCCCTTCCTCGTCAACTGCTACGGCAGCCGGGTCATTCGCAACCGGGGCGGCTCCACCGAGTACTCCACCGAACCCGACCCTCCGGGCCCGTCCCCCAAGCGGTGCATGGAAGTGGGAGCCGCCACCGCCCGCGTTCTCAGGGAAAGCCCCTGGCGGGTGGCCCTCATCGGATCCTCCAGTTGGTCCCACGCCTTCCTGACGGAGAAGAACTACTGGCTGTGGCCGGACATCGAGTCCGACCGCGCCCGCTTCGAGGAGCTGGCGGCGGGGGACTACGACGCCTGGCGTCGCCTGACCACTCCTCAAATCGAGGACGCCGGGCAGCAGGAACTCCTCAACTGGATGTGCCTTGCCGGGGCCATGTCCGAACTGGAACGCAAGCCGGAGATCGTCGACTGGTACGAGACCTACATCTTCAACTCCAACAAGTGCCTCGCCGTCTTCAAGTAAGTCCCGGCGCGGGATGGGACCCCGAACGCAAAACGGGCCGGCTCAACTTG
Source organism: uncultured Dehalococcoidia bacterium (assembly GCA_951812535.1). Lineage (GTDB taxonomy): Bacteria > Chloroflexota > Dehalococcoidia > Lucifugimonadales > UBA3495 > CATOSK01. Next base: position 19,065 of record CATOSK010000010.1, read on the forward strand.
AGCCGGCCCGTTGTTCTTGAGACCCCCTTCCGCGGTGTTGGGCTGCGCCTGGTTCTCCCTTTATCCCTCAATCCAAAACTGATCGACCGCCCGTCAGCGTCCCTCCAGACTGCCCTCGTGCGTCATCTTCCGAAAAGGCGGACGGGAAACTCTCCTCCTGTTCCAACGCCCGCACCGCACCTCTTCCTACGCCTCCGTCTCGGTCAACGACGGGTCGGACTGGCGCAGGTCCATCATCGCCCGGCCAGCCGGCGTCCCTCCTCCAACCCCCGGGTGCTTGTTTCCGGCGCGGTGATAATGATGCTGAACCCCTGCTCCAGCCGCATCGGAACCTCTGCCGCCGTGCATCCGGTGGCGCACGGAACACCCGCCTCCTTGCACGTCTCCAGGATTCGCAGCAGGTTGGCTTGGACGTCGGGATGGCCCGCGTTCCCCTTGTGGCCCATCGCCACCGACATATCCCCCGGTCCCGCCCAGATGGCCCCGATCCCCTTCACTTCCCGCAAAATGTCCTTCAGGTTCTCCACCCCGTGCGGCTCTTCAATGATGCCCATCAGGAGCATGTTGCCCTCCGGGTCCAGCGGCCACAGGTCCGCGGCGTCGTAGTACTCCGCTGGCGTCAGTCCCCAGTACCGGGGGGCTATCCGGTACCACCAGCCCCTTTCTCCCTCCGGTTCGAAGTCCGCCGACCCCGGCACCTGCGGATAACGCGCTGCCACCACCGCCGCCTGGGCATCCTCCACCGTGTTCAGGTGGGGCAGCACCAGGCCGTATACCCCGGTGTCCAGCGCCTGTTTCAACACCCATTGGTTCCTCTCCCTCACGTTGGGCGGCACCCTCACCAGCGGTACCGGGCTTGCCTGCAGCGATCCGCTCTCCACTATCCTTTTCCGCGACAGCAGGAACTGGAGCGACATCCTCAGCTTGTCGAAGTTGAAGTCCTGGTGCTCCATCTCGATGATGGTCATGTCGTAGTTGGAATCGGCGACGAAGGCCAGGTCTTCCAGGCTTCCGTTCCACACCATTCCCGAGCAGAATACCGGCTTGCCTTGTTCCAGCAGTTCGATAACCTTGTTGTAACGGACCATGCTTACGCCCCCCTTGGCGGTCCTGCCGCCCGTCTTTTGGCTGACCAGGGATCCTTCCCTGCCAGTTTAATCGTTTCCCGCAAACCGAAAAAGATGCGGGAGCCGTCAAAGCGGCTCCCGCTCGATTACCACCCGGCCATTCCGCATTTGGCCTCAGTCGGGCTTCCCTTCGCGGATCCAGTCCGCCACCCGTTCCCCAATGGCTATGGCGGTCGTGTTCGTATTCGCCCGCACCACGTTGGGCATCACCGACGTGTCCGCTACCCGCAGTCCCTCGATCCCCCGCACCCGGCAGTACTGGTCCACCACCGCCATCGGATCGGAATCCGGCCCCATCTTGCAAGTGCCGGCCAGGTGTTGCGACGTCGTCACGTTCCGGTTCAGCCAGCCGTCCAGCGCGTCGTCCGTCGCCGCTTCCTCCGTCGTCGGCGTCAGCGGAGAGTCCACGATTTCCCGGAACGCTTCGTGCTCCAGCAGGTCGAAGCAGATTCTTACCGCCTCCCGCAGCCGCTCCCGGTCTGCGTCCTCCTCCAGGAACCCGTAGTACAGGTTTGGCTGGTCGTGCGGGTCCGACGACGCCAGGGTCACCGAACCTTTGCCCGCCGCCAGCTCCAGGATGCACGAGAACCGCACGCCCTCGCCCTCCAGCGGGTCGCCCCCCAGCGGGAAGGAGAAGGAAGACGGCATAATCTGCATATCGTTCCGCAGCTCGGATCCGGAAGCCGTGTAGCGCAGACCCGCCTGGACACGGGGCGCCTCCGCGTCCTGGGGAAAATCGTCCCGTACCCTCATCCGCACCGGCGCCATCGGATGGTCCCGGAAGTTCTGCCCCACTCCCGGCAGGTTCCTTACCACGGGAATCCCCAGCCCTTGCAGGTGCTCCGCCGGCCCCACTCCCGACAGCATCAACATCTGGGGCGACGCGATTGCTCCTCCGCTGAGGACGATCTGTTCCGCCTCCACCCGGAAGACTTCACCGCCGCTTTCCACTTCAACCCCCGTTGCCCGGTTCCCGTCGAACAGGATTCGGCGCACCAGCACGTTCCCCCGCACCGTCAGGTTCAGCCGGTGGCGGTTGGGATTGATGTACGTCAACCCGGTGCTCATCCGGATGCCGTTGGGGTTGTTCATCGGGATGGGCCCCACTCCGCCCGACTCGGGGTGGTTCATATCCGGGTCTTCGGGATAGCCCGCGTCCCGCGCAGCCCGGTAGAAAGCCGTCTGGAAGGGCAGCCAGTCGCCTTGGGCAAACCTGCGCACCGGAATGGGACCGTCGGTTCCGTGGAAGTCGTCACGGATATCGGTGTCCGTCTCCAGCTTGCGGAAGTAGGGCAGCATCTCAATGTATCCCCACTCGTCGTTGCCCAGCGCCGCCCACGAGTCGTAGTCCTCCGGAACGCCCCGCAGGATCACCTGTCCATTGATCGCGCTGGTCCCTCCAACCACCTTGCCCCGGGGCACCGGCATCGGCTCATCCTGTTCCGGCCTGCCCTGGGCCTGGAAGGACCAGTTGTGCGGCGCATCGGGGGCCGAGGCCGTCGCGTTGTACCCGAATTTCAGATCGTCGGGATAGGTCTCGAAGTCCGGGTAGTCCGGCCCGGCCTCCAGGAGCAGGACCGACCTTTCCGGGTCTTCCGAAAGCCGGGACGCCACCACGCATCCCGCGGACCCGGCTCCGATAACGATTACGTCGTACTTCATCGCCATGTTCCTCCCGTCGGAATTCCTGGCGCGATACTAACACATCACGGGACAGGGGCGGCCGGGGGCCGTCCACCGGTCCAACGCAGTGCCGATGGGTAAGAAAGCAACCCCGGAATCAACACCGGGATGGACACCGGGATGTAAAAACTGCCGGGCTGGGGGTGGGCTTCAGGAAGCGGCGACGGGAGACGCACCGGGCCCGTCGTGGGACGGCGCCATACCGGTCAGCAGGAAGGCCGCAGCGTCCCGGGCTTCGTCCAAGTTTTCGACGAACCGTTCTTCCGGCACGTTGTCCAGGGCATTGAGGGCCCTCAGGACGATTGACGGCTGGCCGCCCAGGCCCATGACGATGCATTCGGTGTCCTCGTCGCTGGCAACCTCGACCATTTGCTCCACTACCAACGCCGCGCTGTCGTCCATGAAAACTGTGGCCGTGAAGTCCAGGATCACCACTTCGTGCTCCGCGATGTCAACCGCGATGGCATTGATGAGCTTGCCCGACGACGCCACCGTGAAACTGCCGCGCAGAGCCACCAGTCCTGCCCTGGCGGAAAAGGGGTCGTCCGGGTCGGTGGCCTCCGGCGGCAGGAAGGACTGGTCCAGCAGGGGAACCGAGACAACGCTGTCCAGCTCCAGCCGCTCGAACTGCCGGGAAGCCGCGATTCCTGCCGCGATCAGCCCGACGGCCACCGCCGTCACCAGGTCGACAAACACCGTCAACCCCAGTGTCAGCACCATGACCAGCAGGTGCTCCCGCTGCACGTGGTGGATACGCTTGATGAACCGCCAGTCGATGATGTCCCACCCGACCTTCATCAGGATGCCGGCCAGGGCCGCGTGGGGGATCGCTTCGACGTACCGCCCAAGGCCCAGCACCAGCGCCAGGAGTATTCCCGCGCGGATGCATCCCGAGACGGGACTGCGGCCGCCGGCCTTGATGTTGACCACCGTTCCCAGCGTTGCGCCCGCTCCGGGCAACCCCCAGATGAATCCGGCTATCGTGTTTCCGATGCCCTGGCCGATCAGTTCCCGGTTGGGGTTGTGCCGCGTCCTGGTCATGGCGTCGGCCACCAGGGACGTCAGCAGGCTGTCGATGGAGCCCAGCAGGGCGAAGGTCAGGGCCGGGGTAACCGCGTTGGCCAGGATGTTTGGCGTGACCTCCGGCAATTGGAGCGATGGAAGCCCCGTGGGCACCTCCCCGATCACCGGGGTGTTCGTCAACCAGAAGATCCCCAACGCGGTCCCGGCGGCCAGGGCGGCCAGGGTCGGCGGCAAATACCTCCTCAAGAACCCCGGCCACAACACTCCCACTGCCAGGGTCGCCACCGCAATCGCCAGCGCCTGGAAATTCACCTGCAGGACCACTTGGGGCAGCGCCTTCACCGCCGCCACTGGCCCGCCCATGGCCACCGGGGCCCCCATGAAGGGCAGAAGCTGCAGCAGCATGATTATTATCCCGATTCCCGACATGAACCCGGAAATTACGGAATAAGGCGTGAACGCCACGAACCGGCCGATCCCCAGCAGTCCCAGGGCGATCTGGATCAGGCCGGCCATGATTACGATGGTGAACGCTTCGGCCAGTGTGTTGGCGTGGGTGGTCACCACCACCGCCATGGCCACGGCCATCGGGCCCGTCGGGCCGGAGATCTGGGACTTGGTGCCGCCGAACACCGCCGCGAAGAATCCCACGGCGATGGCGCCGTATATGCCCGCGATGGCGCCCAGGCCCGATGCAACCCCGAAGGCCAGGGCCACCGGCAGTCCCACCACCGCAGCGGTGACGCCGCCGAATACGTCTCCTTTGAGATTCTCCAGGTCGTAGTTTATGTTGAATGGCATGGCGGGCATGATTATGCCAAAAATTCTCAGGTTCGCATACACCCCTCGCCGGATAAACGGATAATTTGTGAAGATAATTTGTGAAGATCGTGTAAGGGCCCTCGTGGGTTGGGCGCTACGGATACGGGCTGCGTCCCGATTACCCGCCGGGGCGGGTCCAGCCCATGAACAATCGTCGAGGGACTGGACGATGCACAAGTGTCCTTCACGGGTGGGCGTGGTTGGGGTTGAGGTTCGCTGAGTGCTTCACCTGCGGAGGGTGGTAGCCGGGGGAAGCAGCAGAGCCGACAGGTGAAGGTCACTCCCGACGCGCACCCGCCAGACCTCTGTCCCCGGCTGCAAGTGGGAGAAGCCGCGCGGGGCCGAGTTTTTCCGTTTTCGTTTATCGGGATCTGGGACAATGCCCCGGCGCACGGGGGCGGGGAGATGAGAGAACTGCTCAGAAGGCCTGGCCTGGACCTGCGATGGTGAACCTGCAACTGATGAATCTGCCGGGTTGCAGCCCGGACTTCAACGCCGGCGGGGTCAGCTGGGGCTGGGCGAGATAGGAGGCCACCGGGAAGCCGTGGCTGGGAAACAAGGAAGCGGTAACCGAGAAGGTCGGCGGCTTCCTATCCAGTCCGGCTAACCGGAAAGAAGAGGTCCGGCGCCGTGGCCGGACGGTGCTGCAATCAAAGGCTGAGGCACTCCGGCGACACCTTACGCCCGGCCCCGGGTGTCAGGCAGATGCACATCCTGCCTCGGCCTTGGTTTAATTCTTGCTCAGGACGGCGTGAATCCAGGACAAAAACGTGGATGGTTCCAGCCTGCGGTTCAGGCACGCGTCCGCTCCCCACGCCATTACCTGCTCGTCCGACGGGCAGTGGCCGTTTCCGATGACGACGATGGGCGCAGAGGTCAGGCAGCGGGCGGCCCGCACCATCCGCTGGGTCTGGTCCTGGCACCTGCCGTGGGAGAGGATAACTATGCTGGGGGCTTGTTCGAGGATCTGCTTGAGGCCGCCGAGGGACTCGACGGTTTCGGAGACGTGGAACCCGGCATTGCGGAAGGCCCGGACCACGGGGTGACGCCCCTTGTAATTGCCGATGACCAGGGCTTTGGCTTCAGTACCCATAATCCCTCCTCGACGTTGGCTGGGCTGGTGACTTCCTTTCCGTTTGTGCTCCGTTTGCGCTAATGAAACATAATAAGTACTATCAGTCAACATTGTGTAAGACTTCACAAGCGGGAGGCAATCGAAGCCCGTCAAGGGGAAAGCCGTCAAGGGGAACGCGGTTAAGGGGAACGAAGGGTCGCAAAAGAGTCCGGCCCGGGGGCGGGCCCCGGGCCGGATGTATTGTCTTGTTGTCGCGTTTCCGAGTTGGGAAGGCGGGTCTGGCGGCTCAGGCCACCAGCTCTTCCTCCTCCCGGTCCTCGTGCTCCCGCTCCCAGCGCTCCACCATCTTGCGCAACGCCGGGCGGTAGTCGAAGGTGTAACACTTCACCCCCGCGCAGGGGACGGAGTAGAACATCGGGGCGCTCTCGGGGTCGAAACCGCCAAGTTCCCGGATGAACGCGCGATCCTTGACCTTCAAGTCCGAAGCTGCCATGACTCACCTCCTTTTACGTTTCGCTCTACCTGCCGCCGGGCACCCTCTTGTTGCGGCGCCGCCCTTGAGTGCCCGGCGGCTAAGTCAGTATTGCTTAATCAAATATACGGTATTGCCTGACAGAATGTCAAGAGTTTACGGCAAAATTCGTTTATCCGATAAAGATAGCAGTATATTATTAGGAGCGAATGCAACGATAAACGGCTCTATATGGCGTCATCTGTGACGGTAATCACAAACAACGCCAGGGCACAGGGTGGTGGCAACAGGACCTTGGAAGCGGGTGGGTTGGGGTTAAGTAACTATCTCAAAAGTCCCTTCCCCCTTGATGGGGGAACGTTAGGATGGGGGTGTTAGGCTGGTGCAGTGTCGCCGCGCTAGGCAACGGCGAAATCCAAGGCCGGTCTTGAGAGAGTTACTAAGTCGCCCAGGGACGGGAACGCTCCACCTGCCGGAGGGCGCGGGGAGTCGTGACCGGGGCCAGGCACCGCTCACCCATGCAGGCGTAGAGGGCGGCTCCGTCGTGGAGGGGGAACCCCAGGGCGCGAATCTGCTCGGCATCCCTGCGGGAGTCCAGGGGCTGCACCACCCGGTGGGGAGCAGCGGTCCTCAGGGCGGCCCGGTGCAGACGGCGGTAATCGGTGCTGGAGGAGTCACCGACCAGCAGCATCTTCACCGGCCCGTGGGTCACGATGTCCTGGGCCCGCCCCCAGGATGCGCCCGCCGGCAGGAACAGCGCCTCTTCGTCCTCCTCCATCCGGCGCGAGGCCCGGTCCCCCAGGTAGCTCCTGCCCGGCACCACGCTGCGGAAAACTTCAAGGGTTGCCGAAGCCTGCTGCTGATAACCTCCGTCTCCGGTGAGGTGGGACAGGAGCACCAGCGCCTCGGCCCATCCCCCATTGTCCTGGACAGGCTGTTCCCGGGGCAGCAGCGATGCCTCGAAGGACTCGGGGGCCGGCCCATCGTAGCAACCGCCTCCGGAAGCGCCGAACACCCTCTGCACCGCGTCCGCCACCTCCACAGCCTTTCCGAGATGCTCGGGCTCTCCCGTGGACTGGTACAAGGTCAGCCAGGCTTTCAGGAACCAGACCTGGTCGGTTAGGAAGGGCGTCCCGCCGCCCCCTTCTCCTGCCCGTCGGCTCAGTCCGCCCGATGGGTCCCAGCACTCCCTCCACAGCCGCTCCAGGATGGCGGCCCCCGAGCGGCGGCACCCGGCGTTGCCCAGGACGTTCGATGCCTGGACCAGCGCGTCGGCGGCCAGCGCGTTCCATCCGGCGTAGAAGGTGCGGTCGATGGGCGGTGGTGCGGATGCGTCCCGGTCCTTCCACGGCATCTGGTAGTAGGGCTCGTCCGCGTCCTGGCTGGCGTAGAACAAGCCGGAGTCCCCGTCCTGTAGGGTCGTCAAAAGGTAATCGGCGATCCCTGCCGCCGCATCCCGGTAGACCGTCCGCCGGGTTAGCAGGTAGCCCTCCAGGTAGGCGGTCAGCAGGCTGGCGTTGGTCACCAGCATCTTCTCGTAGTGGGGCACCTTCCAGTCCCGGCTCACCGAGTAGCGGAAGAACCCCTGGTCTTTCTGGTCGTAGATGCCGTGCCACATTCCCTGCAGCGTCCGCTCGACCATATCCAGCAGGTGCCGGTCGCCGGATAGGCCGTAGCGGGCGGCCAGGAATCTCAGCGCCTCCCAGGGTGGCTGCTTCGGCTCCACCCCGAAACCGCCGAACCGGTCGTCGTAGAGTTCCCCCAGCCTTTCCAGGACAGAATCGACCGAGGCGTCCTCTCGGGAATGGTCCCTTTCGCTAGATGTCGCCGGAGGAATGGCCTCTCCAATCGATACCCGCTCCAGCAGGGCCGCCATCTCATCCGGCGGCGTATAGGGTCGCCCCGTGATGAACTCCCCTTCGCCGGTTATGAAAGCAACGGAAGGGAAACCCCCCTGGTTGTAGCGCAGGGAGATGTCGGGCCGCTGGTCCACGTCCACCCGCACCGGGATGAACCGGGAGTTGATGAGCTCGATAACCCGGGGGTCGGAGTAGGAGGTCTGGTCCATGACATGGCACCAGTGGCACCAGGTGGCTCCCAGGGTCAGCAGAACCGGCTTGTCCTGGGACCGTGCGTCCCCGAAGGCGTCTTCGTTCCAGTCCCGCCACGGGATGAGGTTGGAGTGCTCGGTTTCAGTCATAGCGGCAGACTCCCGTGGGTGGCGTAAAGCGTGCGGGAAGGCTCAGTTGCCGTAGCGGGCCATCATTCCTTCCAGGTGGCTCTTGACCCGGGGCCACTCGGACTCGATGATCCCGTAGACCACCGTGTCCCGGTAGGTGCCGTCCCGGCGGATCCGCTGGTTGCGGATGATCCCCTCGTGGATGGCGCCGATGCGCTCCACCGCCCGCCGGGAGCGGGTGTTGGTGACGTCTACGGTGAGCCCGACCCGGATCGCTCCCAGGTCCTCGAAGGCGTGTTTCAGGAGGAGGTATTTGCACTCCGTGTTGACGCCGGTGCGCTGGTAGTCCAGGCCATACCAGGTGGCGATGTCCAGGGTGCGGTTCGCCCGGTTGATGCTGGAGTACCCGGTGGAACCGGCGAACTTGCCGTCGGCCAGGCAGGTCACCGCAAAGGGCAGCCGCACTCCGGCGGCGGCATCCGACAGCCGCCCCTCGATCCAGTGGGCCGCGTCTTCCACGGTTCTCGGAGCGGGAACGGCGAAGAACTGCCAGATGGACTCATCCTGCGCCACGGCCAGCATGGCCTCGGCGTCGTCCATGGTCAGCGGTTCCAGGCGCACCCTCCTGCCTTCCAGGGTCAGGGGTTGGGGATCGATTGTCGCCGGTGTTGTCACCATGCACCTCTCGGGAATTTGGTTCGGAAAACTGGTGTCGTGGAAAGTCGGTGTCCGCCATTATACGCCACCGGATTTTTGCTGACACTTGGCCGTTGACTCCCCTGTCGGCTGGCGTGTAGCGTTAATCCGTGTAGCGTCAATCTTGGAAGGATGGACTCCTTCTGCCCCTGCTGTACCATACGCCCTTGCCCGGAGCCCCTCATGGAATTTTCTGCAACCCGCCCCGCCCTGTCCCGCCCTCGTCGCCGGGAGCTTGATTCCTCCGCCGAGCGTTGGGAAGAGTGTCCCGAAATGTCTCAAAATGTCCCACTGATGTCCCACTAATGTCCCACCGCGTCTCAATCTTTGTCCCGGTATGCCCCTGAAACGGCGCTGATGCCCCAGCGATCCGGGGGTTTTGAGCACAAAAAACCGAAAATGTCCCACAAGGCAAAATTTTCCCGTTTTCCCAGCCCCTTCTCCGGATGACGCCCCGCTACCACCCATCCCGACGTCGGCCGCACCTGCCGCCCGCTGCCATATCCTCGGCGGGGGGAAGTTGGCTGATTGCAAAACTCGGGGCCCCGCCGCCGCCGTCCTTGGCTTGGTTAAATTGCCGTACAGGGAACCGCTCATGTTGAAGTCGCTGCTTTTTGGAATAATCGCCGTGGTTCTGCTGACCACAGCTTGCGGTGTTGGCGAATCGCTGAAGTCTCCGCAGTGGGATTACGCCGCCGATGGGCCGGACGGCTGGGCCGAGTTGTCCGACGATTTCGTCCTTTGTGGCACGGGCCGCCGGCAGTCCCCGGTAGACATTGCCGGGTATGTCCGTCACCACGGACTGCCATCGTTGGAGTTTGCCTATGGCGGCAGCTCGGCTGCAATACGCAACGACGGTGACCGGAAGGGTTATGTCCTCGAGTTTGAGCCAGGCAATATCTTGCGGGCCGGCCAGGGAGACTTCCGTCTGGAAACGGCCCACTGGCATTCTCCCTCCGAGCATCTGGTCGACGGCGTGGCATATCCGGTGGAGTTGCACCTGGTCCATCGGGACGATGACGGCAATCGGGCGGTGGTCGCGGTGCTGTATGAAATGGGCCCGACCGACCCCTTGCTGGGCAAAGTCCTGGAGGATCCACCCGCAGTCAACGAAACGGACGGGAGGATTGGGGTCGGCGTCTCCCGTCATCTGCCTGCGGGCCCGTATTTCCGCTATGACGGCTCGCTGACGACGCCTCCGTGTACCGAACCGGTTGAGTGGTACGTAATGCGCTCTCCCATGGCGGTCTCCCAGCCCCAGGTGGACAAGCTGCTGGAGTCCCTGGGTGGCCGCAACGCCCGCCCCGTTCAGCCGATAGGAGGCCGTACCATTACGATGAGCACGGCGAGGTAAGGGCAAAGCCGTCCACGATTCACTGGCTTAACGGCCCTTGTGCTGGCTCAACGGCCCTTGTGAAGGTACAGGGCCTGTGCTATTCTACGAACGTCGGGGCGTGGCGCAGCCCGGTAGCGCACCTGCATGGGGTGCAGGGGGCCGCCAGTTCAAATCTGGCCGCCCCGACCAGAACCAACGACAGTCCCTTAACGAAAAGCCACCCGAGTGGGTGGCCTGTCTCTTGTCCGTTTATCCTGGGCCCCTGTTAAGGAGGCGTCATGGTAGTTCTCTCGGTAATGAACCCGGTCGCCCAGCAGCGCGGGGTGATCAGCGCCCGGTCCATCAACCCTCGTCCCTCCAGCCTGGACGGGCTCAAGGTCGGCCTCCTCTGGAGCGGCACGGCCATGGGCGACGTGGCTCTCGGCCGGATCGAAGAACTGCTCCACCAGCGGGCGGATACCGTGAAAACGAAGCTCTACCGGGGCGGCCTCCCCGCGCCCGAAGAGATACTGGAACAGGTCGCCGCCGAGTCCGACGTCGTCATCGGTGCCACCGCCGATTGAGGCTCCTGCACTTCGTGGATGGTCCACGAAATGGTGGAGATCGAGAAGCAGGGCACTCCCACTGTGCTCATCGTCTCCGGGCGGTTCGAGCACGACGCCCGTGCCAGCGCCCGTGCCTTCGCCATGCCCGGCATTCGCTACGTCGTCGTCCCCTGGATCTACCGCAACCTGGACCTGGACCGCACCCTGCAGCAGACCGAGGCGGCCTTTGACCCCCTAGTGGGAGAGCTTACGGGTGACCTTCAGTCCCTCGTCCAAAACATCCAGCTGTCCCCCACCCGGGTGGAGCGGTTCGAGGGGACCGGCTATCTGGAAGCCCTGCAGTCCATGAACCGGGAGTTCCTCGACCGCGACTGGGGCGACGGCTTTCCCCTCATGCCCGCCACGGCGTCAGAGGTTGACCGGATGCTCCAGGGCGCCAGCCTTCCTGCCGACCACGTCGTGTGCGACCTTCCCCCCGGCTACGGGCTGGCCACGGTGGGGAAAATCGCCATCAACTCGGTCATGGCCGGGGCCGAGCCGGAGCAAATGCCGGTGATCATCGGCGGCCTGAAGGCCCTTTCCCAGATGGACCCCGAGTGGGTCAAGAGCCTGCTGACCTCCACCAGTTCCCACGCCTCCATGCTGTTGGTCAACGGCCCCATCGCCAAGGAGCTGCAAGTCAACAGCCAGGCCGCCTGCATGGGGCCCGGCAGGCAGAACCGGGCCAACCTGGCCATCGGCCGCGCCTACACCCTCTGCTTGAAGAACATCGGCCACTGGTACCCCGGACAGTTGGACATGGACGTGCTGGGCACCGTCCGCAAGTTCACCGTCTGCATCGCCGAGAACGAGGATGCCAGCCCCTGGGAACCCTACCACGTCGAGCAGGGGTTCTCCGCCGGGGACAGCGTCGTGACCGTCTTCTCCACCTCCGGCGAGATTGACGTGGCCGACCAGGGCAACAACACCGCCGAGGGCCTGCTCAAGACCATTGGCTACAACTGCATCTTCAGCCAATGGGACCTGGTGCGGCAGGGCCGGGACGAGAAGGGCAGCGCCTGGAACACCATCGTCCTGGTCACGCCGGACATCGCCCGCCATGTCAAGGAAGCCGGCTTCACCAAGCAGGACGCACGGGAGTACCTCCACGGCCTCGCCCAATACAGCCTGGGCCGCATGGTGCACTACTACCCCCTGGAGGGGAAGCCGCTGCCCGAGGAATGGCAATGGCTGCAGGACCTGTCCGAGCAGGAACTCCACGACACCTGGGTGCCGGTGCGGGAGAAGGCCGACGATTACGTCCTGCTCTGCGTTGGAGCGGACCGGGCCAAGCCCATCGTCATTCCCAGCCGGCCGGCCTGTCCCCAGTCCGTATGCGTCGACCCCTACCGCGCCGGATAGTGCAGTGGGCGTATCTGCCTAGCCGCCGGAGATGGCGCAGCCGGGAGTCAGGCGCTCGGGGAACTGGCGGCACCTTTCCGGCCGGTCCTCGTAGATGCGGCACGCGAAGGTGTCCCGGTCCAGCATCGGGCAGCATTCTCCCGGATAGTCGGAAAAGCGGAGCCCTGCCCGTCCCTGCGACAGAGGCAGGAAGTCCACCTCAGTCCCAAGAGCGGCGGCTTGGCTGCGAAAGGCCTCGGCTTCCTCAGCCGCCAGCTCAAGGATCAGCGGCCCGCGGCAGCACATGGCCCGGCACTGGTTCATGCAGATTTCGCTGGCCTCCCGGAGAGTCAGGCCCGGCTTCAGGTAAACCGCCATCTAGGGACAGCTTCCCTAGTCGTAGACCAGTATGCTGCGGGCGACCTCACCGCGGGCGAGGGCATCGTAGGCGGTGTTGATCTCGTCCAGCGGGTAGGTGCGGCTGACCAGGGCGTCGACCTCCAGCTTGCCGTTCATGTACAGGTCAACCATCCTGGGCAGGTCCACCCACGGGCGCGCCGAGCCGTACCAGGACCCCATGATGACCTTCTCGGTGCGGGGCAGCGACAGGGAGGAGATGGTCAGCTCGTCATCCTCGGCGGCCATCCCGACGACGGTGGTCGTTCCGCCCAGGCAGGTGGAATTGTATGCCTGGAGGATTGTGTTGTGATTGCCGATGGCCTCAAAGGCGTAGTCCACGCCGCCGTCGGTCATGTCGATGATGCGGCCGACGGTGTCGCCGTGGCTGGCGTCGATAATGTCGGTGGCCCCGAACTCCCGGGCGTAGGCCAGCTTGTTTTCCAGCACGTCCACGGCGATGATCCGCCCCGCTCCGGCCAGGGCCGCGCCTTGGATGACGTTGAGGCCAACCCCGCCGCAGCCGATGACCACCACGCTGCTTCCCGGCTCCACCTTGGCGGTGTTCACCACCGATCCGACCCCCGTCATAACCGAGCATCCGATCAGGCAGGCCTTGTCCAGGGGCATGTCATCCCGGACCGGCACGGCTCCGGACTGGGGCACCACCACGTATTCGCCAAATGAGGCAGTGCGGGCGAAATGGTACAGGTCCTGGGTGCCCTTGTGTAGCCGGGAGGTGCCGTCGAACATGACCCACCGGTCGGTGGCGGCCCCGTTGCACAGGACGGGCCGTCCCACGGAGCAATAGCGGCACCACCCGCAGTTGGGGCGGAAGTTGAGGATGACGTGGTCGCCGGGCTTGCTCATGCTCACCCCGGGGCCAACCTTCTCCACCACCCCGGCGGCCTCGTGTCCGAGGACGATGGGGAGCGGCGGCTTCCACTCGCCCTTCATGACGTGGTAGTCGGAGTGGCAGACGCCCGCCGACGCCAGGCGCACCAGCACCTCGCCTTCCTTGGGATCGTCCAGTTCCACGTCTTCAACCACCAGCGGAGTGTTGGCCTCGTAGAGCACCGCCGCTTTAATCTGCATTCCAGTCACCTCAGCATGGTTTGGGAGGCTCACCTGGTAAGGGAGTCCTCCGTGGGTATTCACCGAGATTATATCCGCCAACGCTCTGGGGGCCAACTTGCCTCGCTCGGAGGCGCTGTGTATATTCGGCGAAATTGCCGGGAGGGCAGGTGTGTCAGAACATTCAGAGCTTCCCCCTTTGCCGCGGCTCCAGGCCCAGGTGACCGCCTGCCGTATGTGCCCCCGCCTTGTCGAGCACCGGGAGGCAATCGCCGCAAAGAAGCGTCGGATGTACCTGGACTGGGACTACTGGGGCAAGCCACTGCCGTCCTTTGGGGATCCGGAGGCGCGGGTCTTGGTCATGGGATTGGCACCGGCGGCCCACGGCGGCAACCGCACTGGCCGGATGTTTACCGGGGACCGCAGCGGGGACTGGGTGTTCGGGACCCTGCACCGGTTCGGGTTTGCCAGCTCCCCCGATTCCCAGCGGCGGGACGACGGAATGGAACTGCGGGGAGCCTACATCACAGCGGCCCTGAGGTGCGCCCCGCCAGCCAACAAGCCGTTGAAGGAGGAGTTGTCCAACTGCCAGCCCTTCCTGCTCAGCGAATTGGAGATGCTGGAAAGGGTAGAAGTTGTGGTGGCGTTGGGGAAGATCGGGTTCGACGCCTATCTAGGAACGCTGGCGCCCAGGGGGATCGAGCCGCCGAGGCCGAGACCCAAATTCGGGCATACCGCCGAGTACGTAATGGAAGACGGCACTGTCCTCATCGGTTCCTACCATCCCAGCCAGCAGAACACGCAGACCGGGCGGTTGACCCAGGCTATGTTCGACGCTGTATTCCAGCGGGCGCGGGAGATTGTGTCCTGCCATCCCACCTCACCCCGGCATTGCCGGAGGGTTGATGGTGTATAATGGCCGCTGCGGAAATCCGGTTAAGCTTGATGGCTGGCCGGAACATCCCATCGAATGGCCCAAGGCAATTCCAACAGGAATCTGGAAGATGACGGAAGAACCCCCCGGGGAACACCAACTTGGAACCCTGGTCTACTGGGATAAGCACCGCATCCCGGTAAACCTGACCATCATCTTCGCTTTGGCGGTGGCGGTCTACGGGCTATGGCTGACCGTCAGAGGATCCGAGGGCGGTGCCATCAACCCGATATTCATCGTGATCCTGGGACTCGGCACGGCGCTATACTCGTGGCTGACCAATCCCCGCACCTACCTCATTTACACCGATGCCCTGTACGTCATGTATGGGCGTCCGAGGGTCAAGCGTCTGGGCTTCGAGGAAATTTCCCACTTGGAGATGCGCACTCTGAACACGCCCGACCGGCTGCGGGTGTGGCCTGTCCGCGGACGGCGGGTCGTGTTGATGGCCCGGGACCCGGACATGTTCCACGACCAGTTGCAGTCGGCCCTGGACGATTACCGGCAGGCCCACCCCGAGTTGCAGATCCTGGAGGAACCACCGGAGGGGATGCCTCCCTCGGCGGAACTGTTGGATGACCTACCCGGCGGCGATGACGAGCCGCCCCCAACCCGCGGCAGCAACGGAACTTCCGGGGGTTGAGCACCCGCCCGCTTCCGTCTTGTTTCTTGGGATGGAAATGCAAAGACTTCTACATCTGAGGAGACTCGGTGGATTCGGAGTAAGCTGGGGACACGGGCGTTTAGGTGCGGCAACTCCTGACAAGGCCCACCATCCCATCCACAGTTCAAGGATGCTACTGCCTATCTTCCAGTCAGGCCCACCAAACTGGACGAAATCAAGAGACCTTTCGTATTGAGGTTCCCCATCAAATCCTAAGGAGTGAGGACCACTCTTAGGCAACGGCCCGGCGAGGCCCCTGCGATTGCAGGGGCTCGCGCCGCTTCAGGAGGGATCGGTCGCAGCACGTCCAGTCTTATCTACTTTGACCGCGAATTTCCCCCGACCTGGTAGTAGTCCATCGTAATTGCATTGATGTGTGCGGTTAGGGTGTAGATTAACGGTGAGAGGATCAGGAATCCAAGGGGAAGGATAGGGCAGCGAGCGGCGCACCTGGACCCACTGAACCCGGACGCGATCCGAGCGGACTGGCGATTCAACATCCTCGATTCCCGCACCAAACTCCATCGCCTTTATCCCATTAATTCCTAACGTGATCGGGTACTGGATCATCCGGCCGATTGGACTTCCGGCTTCGCAACTGGCTTTGGTTGAATACGCCTTGCTCCAACACCGCCTCATCCTTCTCCGGTCAAATGCGATTGCCCTGGGGTTAGTCTCCGGCACTTTCATTAGATGCCCCGGTGGGCTAAGATTGGCGGAAACCCGCCCTTTCCCGGTTGGATTCTTTCAACACCCAAGGAGGAACAATGGCCCGCGTTACCGGTAGTCACCTGATCGGACAAGCCCTGAAGCTTGAAGGCGTCAACGACGTATTTTACCTTGCCGGAGACCACATTCTGCCCGTCCTCGATGTCATGGCGGACCAGGATTTCCGGTTCATCGACACCCGCCACGAGGCGGCGGCGGTCCACATGGCTGACGCTTATGGCCGCATCACCGGCCAGATTGGCGTTGCCATGTACACCACCCCTGGGTTCGCCAACGCCATCCCCGGCCTGACCAATGCCATGCACAGCGAGAGTCCCCTGTTGTCCATCAGCGGTTCCGCCGATCTCTCCGAGGCAGGCCGCGGGTCCATGCAGGAAATCAACCAGGTCGGCATGGCGGAGCCGGTGGCCAAGGAATCGCTTACCGTCTACGACGCCCGCCGCATTCCCGACACCATCGCCCGGGCCGTCCGGACCGCCTTCAGCGGGCGCCGTGGGCCGGTCCACATAACCATACCCATCGACATCCAGGACCAGGAAGTTGACGAGGAAGAGGTGGTGTTCTACAACCCCGACGAGTACCGGCCCAGCGAATCGGTGCTGGCTTCTCCTGACCTGGTGCGCCGGGCCGTGGAGTTGATGCGCGAGGCCAAGCGGCCCTTCGCCGTTGCCAGCGACCCAGCCGGATACACCCAGTCGGGCGATGCCCTGCAGCGGTTCGCCGAGACCACAAGAATACCGGTCCTCACCGAAGGGCAGGCGCGGGGCATGGTCCCTGACGACCACCCCTACGGCTTCGGCTTCTTCGAGCGGGGGCTCAACCGGGCCGCCACCAAGATCAGGGACGCCGACCTGGTCATCCTGCTGGGACGCAAGCAGGACTACACCATCGGGTTCTGCCGCCCTCCCAACGTGGCCGCCGATGCCAGGATCATACAGATCGACCCCTCCTCCGCCGAGATCGGGCGGAACCGCGGCGTCAACGTGGGGATGGTCGGCGATGTGACCAGCGTCCTCCAGCAGCTGACCGAAGAGGCCTCCAAGTACGAGTGGGAAGACCTGCCCTGGCTGGAGGAGATGCGGGCCAGCCGCGCCGCCCACGCCGAGTGGGCCGACAGTCTGGCCATTCCCGAAACTCCCATGCACGCCATGTACGTCCACAAGACGGTGGAGTCCATGCTCCAGCCCGACGACGTGATGTGCTTTGATGGCGGCGACTACTGCCACTTCGGGAGGGCGCTGCTTCCCGCCCAGACGGGCAAGCGCTGGTTCTATGTTTCGACGTTGGGGATGCTGGGGACTTCCCTCCCCTACGCCCTGGCTGCCAAGGTCGCCTACCCCGACTCCCGGGTCATCAACTTCTCCGGCGACGGCGCTTTTGGGTTCAACGGGATGGAGTTCGACACGGCGGTCCGCCACAACCTGAACGTGGTCACCATCCTGGGGAATGACTCCGCCTGGGGCATCGACCGGCAGATCCAACTGGGCCTGTACGGCAAGACGGTGGGCACCGATTTGCTACAGACCCGCTATGACCAGGTGGTGCAGGGACTCGGCGGTCACGGCGAGTTCGTGGAAAAGCCCGAAGACCTCAAGCCGGCAATTGAGCGGGCTTTCGCTTCCGGCAAGCCGGCACTGGTAAACGTCGCTATCCAGGGGGCGATCAGTCCCCGGGCCGAGGCCGCCATCGCCCGCCGCCGCGCCGCAATGGGATAGCAAAGCCAAGGTTCGCCCGAGTGCAGCCGGAAGCCGGTCTAGTCAACCGAACTAAGGAGCAGCGCCATGCCCGCAACGCCTCACGGGATAAACTTCGGGTCGCACCGGCCGGTTGTCATGGGACGGAACGGCATGGTCTGTTCCGGTCATCCCTTGGCGTCCCAGGCTGGTATTTCCGTGCTGCAGGACGGCGGCAATGCAGTCGACGCGGCCATCGCGACCGCCGCCGCCTTGAATGTGGTCGAGCCAATGATGTCCGGCATCGGCGGAGACGGGTTCATCATGGTCTACCGGAAGGATTCCGGGCGGGTGGAGGTGTCCAATGGCACCGGCGCGGCCCCCTATGCTGCCACCCGGGACTTCTACCTCAAAGATGGTATCCCGGTAAAGGGCATCCTGTCCGTTTCCGTCCCCGGGCTGGTCCATTGCTGGCTTGACGTCCACGAGAAGTACGGGTCGCTCCCGGTGTCCCAGGTCTTCGCTCCCGCCCTGGACCTGGCAGCGAACGGCTTTCCAGTGACCCATTATCTGTCCGCGGCCATCACTTCCGACCGGCTGCTGTGCGAGTTCCCCACGTCCCGCGCGGTTTTCACCAGGGACGGCGTGCCCTTGCAGCCTGGGCAGATCCTCTACCAGCGCGACCTGGCCCTCACTCTGGAGGCCATCGCCCGCGGCGGAAGGGAAGCCTTCTACCAGGGGCCCATCGCCGAAGCAATGGTCAAGTTCAGCGAGGAACAGGGTGGGTTGCTGACGCTGCGGGACCTGGCCGATTGCAGTCCCCGGTGGCAGGAACCCATTTCCACCACCTACCGCGGGCGCACGGTTTACGAGGCTCCCCCCAACTCCAGCGGTCACGTTCTGCTCCAGGAGCTTAACCTTGTCGAGCAGTTCGACCTGGGACAATCTGGCTGGGGGACAGCTGAGACGGTCCACCTGATGGCCGAGGCGAAGAAGCTGGCTTTTATCGACCGGGAAGCCTATGTCGCCGACCCAGACTACATCGACGTGCCCGTGGAAGGCCTCGTTTCCAAGGAGTACGCCCGGGAGCGGGCGAAGCTCATAAATCCCCATCAGGCGGCGGAATCCCCGCCTGCGGGGGATCCCTGGCCGTTCCAGGAGCGGCAGCGCCAGGCGGTGGCTTCGGGACGCTATGGCGCTTCCCAGGAGCGTGAGGACACCACCTGCCTCGTGGTGGTGGACGGGCAGGGCAACGCCGTATGCCAGCTCCAGAGCTTGCAGGGTGCCTGGGGTTCCGGCATGATCGCCGGTGACACGGGAATCCTGCTGAACAACCGGATGACCTACTGGCACTTGGAAGAAGACCATGTGGACTGCCTGGAGCCCGGCAAGCGCGTCCGCCACACCATGAATCCGGTTATGGTTTTCGAGGATAGTCCCCCCGGAAGCGGCGGGGCTGGGCAACGGCTCAAGCTGGTCCTCGGGACCCCAGGGGCGGACACTCAAGTCCAGGCTAACCTCCAGGTTATCAGCCATGTCTTGGATTTCGGAATGACCGTAGCCGAGGCGGTCGAGGCGCCTCGCTGGAAGGACAACCACAGCCCCACCGAGTCCAATATTCCCCACGTCTGCGAAAACGAACTGCTGCTGGAGGGCCGTTTCCCGCCTGACACCGTGGCCGGGTTGGAAAGCAGGGGCCATAACGTCCGGGTGCTGGGACCCTGGGACGGGGTAACCGGACGGGAAATGATGATCGAGGTCGACCAGGACAACGGTTCGCTCATGGGGGCAGCCGACCCCCGCTACGACGGCTACGCTGTTGGATGCTAGGGAATCCGGCCACATCCTCTTGTTCTCAATATCGCCGCCTGTTCTCAATGTCGCCTCCTTCGTCGCCGATTCAGGTAACTCGTCCAGGACTCGCCTGACTTCGCTCGGTGCAGGCTCTTGGCGGCTCAATCAGGAGAGTACCTAATGAACATCCAGACACTGGACCAGAGCCCGCGGAACCATCGCGGTGGGCAGGTTTCTCACCTTCTGTTGGGCGCAGGGCAGTTCGGTTCCGAAAACCTGGCCGTGACCTGGGTCGAGGGAGAGCCGGGCAGCGAACAGGCCCTCCACTGTCACGACGCCAGGGAGCAGGTGTACGTTGTCGTACAGGGCACCGGAGCTATGACTGTCGATGACGAGGTGCAGGAAGTTGGCCCGGGCACGGCAATTCTCGTGCCGCCCGGGGCGTACCATTCCATCCGCAACGTGGGGGATGGAAACCTCATCTACGTTTCGGCCACTTCGCCGCCCTTCGCGATGGCCGAGGGCAACACCACCTGGACGGCTCCTGCCGCGTGATGCCGCCGCTTGCCCTCTTCCGGCCGGGGTTGTCGGAATGAGTCCGGCCATGCCCCGGCGATGCCGTGCTTCGGTTTAGTTCTCCTTACAGGCTCAGGACCAGGATGAGGGAAACCATCCGGCATTTGACCCCGATTGCCCGGCGGATCATCGACTCGACGCGGGACCTGGCTCCCATCATCCTGGTCATCGCCTTCTTCCAAATAATCGTCCTTCAGCAGCCCTTCCCCAACCTGTGGAACGTGGTTGTCGGGCTGGTCTGCGTGGTCATTGGGCTGGCCCTTTTCATCCAGGGCCTGGAAACAGGCCTGTTTCCCATTGGCGAAGTGCTGGCCCAGGGGTTCGCCCGCAAGGGCAGCGTAATCGCACTGCTGTCCTTCGCTTTTTGCCTGGGGTTTGGCACCACCGTTGCCGAGCCAGCCTTGATTGCCGTCGCAGGTGAGGCCGCTTCGGTGGCGTCGGAGGCCGGAGTAATCGAGGATTCCGACCGGGCCCGCAGCGACTACGCGGTCCGACTGCGCATGGTTGTGGCCTTCTCCGTGGGGTTGGCGATTGTGCTGGGCGTTTTCCGTATCCTGAAGGGATGGCCCATCCACTACCTGATAATCGGCGGGTATGTCCTGGTGACGGTCATGACCATCTTCGCCCCCGCGGAGATTGTCGGGGTGGCCTACGATTCCGGGGGCGTCACCACCAGCACCATAACCGTGCCGCTGGTTACGGCCCTGGGGGTGGGACTGGCGTCTTCCATCCGGGGCCGCAATCCCATGGTGGATGGGTTTGGCCTCATTGCCTTCGCCAGCCTGACGCCGATGATTTGCGTCCTGGGCTACGGAATGGTGGTGTAGGTATGGAGGTCCTGTTCCACGCATTGGTGGCATCGGTCAGGTCCACCGCCCTGGATGTCGCCCCCATCGCCGTCATCCTCGTCTTGTTTCAAGTCGCGGTGCTGCGCCGGGCGATTCCCAATCCCCGCCGCCTGATCGCAGGGTTCATTTGTGTGCTCTTGGGTCTGGCTTTGTTCCTGGTCGGCTTGGAACAAGCCCTGTTTCCTATCGGAGAAACCATGGCCCGCCAGCTCACATCCCCCGAGACCATCGGGACCACACGGGAAGCGGGAATGGTGGACTGGCGGGATTACTGGCTGGTATATGCCTTTGCCGCGGCCATCGGGTTCGCCACCACGGTGGCGGAACCGTCCCTCATCGCCGTGGCGTTGAAGGCCGAGGACGTCTCCGGCGGCGCGGTGCGGGCCTGGGGGTTGAGGATCGCCGTCGCCGTCGGAGTGGCTTTGGGCGTTTCCCTGGGCTGTTTCCGGATAGTTACCGGCACCCCTCTGCCCTGGTACATCATCGGCGCCTATGTCATTGTGATCGTCCAGACCTTCCGGTCCAGCAGGACCATCATCCCGCTGGCCTACGACTCGGGAGGAGTGACGACATCGACGGTCACCGTCCCCGTGGTGGCGGCCCTGGGGCTGGGGCTGGCCGCCAGCATCCCGGGCCGCAGCCCGCTCATCGACGGCTTCGGACTGATTGCTTTCGCCAGCGTGTTTCCTATAATGACGGTGTTGGGATATTCCATCGCGGCGGCGTGGTGGAACCGCTGGCGCAATTCGAGTGGATCTGATTCTAGCGGCATGGAGGTGGGGTTGAAGCATGAGACTGAAGCTGATCGTCGCCCTGGTCGGCGACGATAAAACCGAGGTAGTTTTAGATGCCGGCCGCGAAGCGGGCGCCACCGGCGCGACCGTCATCACGAGCGTGCGCGGAGAGGGCCTGAGGCCGGAGAAGACCTTCTTCGGCCTGGCGCTCGAAGCCAAGCGCGACGTGGTCCTGTTCCTGGTCGCCGAGCCGCGGGCGAGACACATCCTGGAGCATATACGCGATTCCGGCCATTTTGATTCTGAGCACGGGGCCGGCATTGCCTTTCAGATTGACATCGAAGACGCGGTTGGCATGGTGACCCAAATGCCCGCCATCTACGAGGAATTGACCCAGGAGTTATGAGTTCAAGAAGGGAAATCCGGGTCGGTGACGTGATGGTCACCGAAATATACAGTGTCGATGGGCTGGCCACGGTAGCCGATGCCATGGCGATGATGCGGCAGCTTGGCGTAAATTCGCTGGTTGTGAACCGGCGGGACGACAACGACGAGGTCGGCCTAGTCCTCGTCTCGGACATTGCCCGCCACGTCGTCGCTCCCGACCGGTCACCGGACCGGGTCAACGTCTACGAGATCATGTCCAAGCCTGTCTGGACGCTCCATCCAGACATGCTGGCCCGCTACGCCGTGCGCCTGCTGACTCGGTTCGACGTGTCCCGGGCGGTCGTCGTCGACCAGGACCGCAACCCCGTAGGCATGGTGACACTCACGGACTTGGTGCTGAGAGAATAGGCGCCGGACGGGGGTTCGATGGCATGGCCGGATTGTCCCGGGAATTTGCTTTCCGTTCGCCCAATTGGCCTTCGTTGAACACCGCGTCCAGGACCAATGCGACCGAACGCTACAACATAACCCCTCTCTCAACGATCGGATTTCACGGATCGGATTTCACGTTTCGCCGCATCCCTTGGGATCGACACAATGACCCGGGAACGGCAAATGATCATCGGGGAATTCATTCCGCAAATCCCCCGATGTGCCTGCGGCCGTGCCGGCCGGCAGCGTGTTGACGGCATTCAACCCCCCAACTAGAATCCACCCAGATTCCCATGATTCCGGCCCAACGGCGATCTGCTATGTCCTTCATCTTCCTCCATAACCCAGTCGGCCCCCAGGGAAGGATGCTGCCCAAATGCCGCTAGACCTCCTCGCCGGCCTTAATGTGCTTGACCTCGGACAGGGAATATCCGCGCCTTTCTGCGCCCGGCTCTTCGCCGACCTGGGAGCCCGGGTCGTCAAGGTCGAGCCGTCAGGGGGAGACCGGTCCCGCCGGGAGGGCCCCTTCCCCGGGGACGCCCCCAATCCCGAAGCCAGCGGCCTCTTCCTCGCACTAAACACCAACAAGCTGGGGATTACCCTCAATCTCGAAACTTCCGCCGGGCGCCAACTTCTCCTCGATCTCGCAGCCGGCTCCGACCTTATCGTCGAGGACTTCCCCCCGGACTTCCTCCCTGGAATCGGACTGGACTACCCGGCCCTCCGGCAGGTCAATCCCGGACTGATCCTGACCTCGGTGACGCCCCTGGGCCAGACTGGTCCCTGGGCTGCGTACCAAGCCAGCAACCTGGTGGTCAGCAACCTCAGCGGCCACGCCCGCGAGCACCCCGGCCCCGTGGAGTCCCTATCCGGGCAGCCTCCGCTCCAGTTGGCCGCTCACCAGGCCGAGTTCCTCGCCGGACTCGCCGCCGCCACCGCTGCCATGCTCGCCCTCAACCGACGCTCCGTGACCGGGGCCGGCTGCCACGTAGACGCCTGCGGGGTGGAAGCCCTGGCCGTGCTGCCCCAGACAACCCTCGCCGAATTCTCCCTCGGCCGTCCGGGCAAGGGACGCAGCCGCGCCGAGTATCCCCGCCAGTCTCTCCTCGCCCTCCTTCCCTGTCGCGACGGTTACGTCGGCATCTCTCCTCGCCAGCAGGACCAGTGGGAGCGCATGGTGGACCTCATGGACAGCCCCGATTGGGCCGGCGATCCCCGCTTCGCCACCCGCGACAGCCGCCTTGAAAACTGGGACACCCTGGAACCCTTCCTCGTTGATTGGACCAGCCAGCGCAGCAAGGAAGACGTTTACCGCCAGTGCCAGGGCATCCGCGTCCCCTCCTTCCCGCTCAACACCGCCGCCGACCTCTTCCAGTCCCCCCAGTTCGAGGACCGGGAGTTCTTCGTCGAGGTTGACCACCCCGCCGCTGGCTCTCATCGCCACCCCGGCCTTCCAGTGCATCTTGGATCGGGTCAGAGGCTGGAGCCGTCCCCCGCCCCCATGCTCGGGCAGGACAACCTCGCCGTCCTCGGCGAAAACGGCCTCGGTCTCACTCGCGCCGACTTGGCCGGACTGCGCGCCGCCGACGCCATTTAGCAGACCAACACCTTGCATTCGTGGATGAAACGCTCCTCCTCGCCGCTTCCGGTGGCGCGAAAAACCGGAAGCGGCGTTTCGATGAAGAAGGAAACCCTCAGTACGGCATCCTGCCGCATCATCCGTGCCGCCACCGCCGCCGTCCTGGGAACACTGGCAATCGCCCTCGCGGCCTGTTCTTCCACTGCTAACCCAACCCAGGCCCAACCCTGCCTGGATGAGGGGCGTGTTCTCAATGCCGGCTTTTTCGCTTTCTTCGAGCCTGTAAGCTACAGCGCCGATATGGACCCGGCTTCCCCCGGGTTCAACAACCATCTGGGCTATGAAGCAGACCTCTTGACTGCTCTCGAAGAGATGGAAGACTCTGGACTTTCCTTTTCCCGCCAGGGCATCGCGGTCTGGCCAGATATCTGGCTCCGTCCTGCCGGCGCGGAGTTCGACATTGTCGGGGGCGGAATCACCATTCTGGACTCCCGGACATTGGACGGTACCGGCCAGAGAGTCGTTACCTTCACTTCGGGGCACATTCTCTTCCGCCAATCGCTGCTGGTGCGCGCCGCCGATGCCCAGCGCATCGCCACCCATGAGGACCTGACCAGCGATATCAGGGTTGGAGTCCTGGTGGGGACTACCGGGGAGTCTCGCCTGCTTGAGCTTACCGGTCTTGCCAGCGCTGACGGCGCCCTGGCCGAAGGCGCACGCCTGGAGACATCGGGAGGCAGCGTGGTTTCCGACGGCACTTCCAACTACTTCATCACCGCAGCAGGGGCTTCCCCAAATGTCTCCGGCAGGAAGCGGTTGCATCCACCATTGGAAACCATGCCTCAAGTGGTCTATTTCGCCGGGGGAGATGCCGAAGCGGCGATGTTGGATGCCCTGGATTCGGGCCAAATCGACGCTATCGGCCGGGGCGAGGTCGGCAACCGCCAGGTAACGGCCGCCTCCGGCGGCGCTTACGCTGTCACGGCCCTCGATGCAGCTACCGAAACCGGCGGCTTCACCCTGGCCGCTGTCGACGCGGAATTGGCGTCCTGCATAGACGATCGGCTAAACTGGCTGACGGATGACCGGCGTATCGGTTATGCCGAGTGGCTGGATGACCCCTCCGTGTTCCTGAGCCGTGCCCAGCTGTGGAATCAAGGGATGCGGTAGAACCAGCCTTTGAACCGGCCAGTGACGATGTAACCATTCCCCAGGCAACCGAAACCTCAATCTCATGCAATCCCAGGAGAACCGGCATGGCCAAGCTAGATCCCAAGACCTTCGGTAACTTCTACCGGGTGCTCACCGGAGTAGTGGTTCCCCGTCCCATCGCCTTTGTCTCCACCATATCTCCCGATGGAGTCAACAACCTGGCGCCTTACTCCTTCTTCAACGCGGTGGCCAGCAGTCCCCCGACTATCGTCTTCTCGTCGTCCCGCCGCGCGGGTTCCAAGAGCAAGGACACACTGGACAACGTGGAGGCCACCGGGGAGTTCGTCGTCAACATCGTGTCCGATGACATAGCCGAGGCCATGAACCGGACCGCCGCCGAGTTCCCCGCCAATGTCAGCGAATTTGAAGTGGCCGGATTGACTCCGGGTGCGTCGGACATCGTCCGCGCTCCCCGCGTCGCTGAATCCCCGGTCAACATGGAGTGCAGGCTCCAGCAGGTCGTCAACCTGGGAGAGGGCGACCATCAGCACGGCCTCGTAATTGGGGAAGTCGTCCTGCTTCACATCCGGGACGACATCATCGATGGGCACCGCGTCAACCACCACCTGCTCAAGCCCACCGGACGCCTCGCCGGGAGCATGTACTGTCACACCGCCGACGTCTTCGAGATGGTCCGCCCCATCTACCAGCCCGACTCCGCACCGGCAGGCACGGGAGAACAGCGGTAAGGGCCGTCGGGGTTTAAGACGTGAACGACTCCCAGCCCCTGGCCCTCGATGGAGTGCGGATCGCCGACTTCAGTTGGCAGATCGCCGGCCCCACCTGCACCCGCTACCTGGGTTCCATGGGCGCCGAGGTCATTCGCATCGAGAGCAACCGCCGCCCCGACCCCTACCGGGAACGGAGCATCAGTCACTTCATCAACCAGTCCAAGAAGAGCGTCACTATAAACCTGTCCGAACCCCGTGGCATCGGTCTGGCCAAGGAAGTAATCGCCCTGAGCGACGTCGTCATAGAGAACTTCGCCCCCGGAGTCATCGAACGCCTGGGCCTGGGCTATGAAGAACTGCGGAAGGTCCGGCCGGAGATTATCATGCTCTCGTCAGCGGGGCTAGGACACTCTGGCCCGGACTACCGGCAGGTGGCCTACGGGACCCTCATCCAATGCTTTACCGGATGGAGCGCCCTCCAAGGGTACCCTGGCCGCGAACCCGACATCGGCGGAATCTGGACCGATCCCATGGTCGGAATGCTGGAGGTCTTCCTCATCAGCGCCGCCGTCCACCGATGCCGCCAGTCCGGCCAGGGCCAGTATTTCGACCTGTCTATGGCAGAGGCCACCACCATGCTCCTCCCCGAGGTCATCCTGGACTACTCCATGAACAGACGGGTCCAGTCCCCGGCGGGAAACCGCCACCCATCCTCCGCTCCCTCGGGCAACTATCCCTGCCGGGGAGAAGACCAGTGGATTGGACTGACGGTGGACAACGACGCTCAGTGGGAGTCCCTCTGCCGCACTCTCGGCGACGCGGACCTGGCCGAAGACCCCCGCTTCGCCGACTCTATATCCCGACTCCAATACCAGGACGAACTGGATGCTATCCTTGCCGGCCTCACCACTGAATGGGACGCCATGAATCTCATGGAACGGCTGCAACAGGACGGCATCCCCGCCGGTCCGGCCGCATCCGTGGCGGACCTATGGCAGAACCCCCACCTGCGGGAGCGGGGATTTTTCGGCACCTACCGGGAGAACGACGACGCCGGAACTCAACGGGAACTCCCCACTGTACCCTGGCGTTTCGACGGAAAAGTAGAAGCCCGCATCACGGGACAGCCCCGCCGGGGCCAGCACAACTCCTACGTGTTCGAAGAACTCCTCGGCCTCTCGCAAGCGGAAGTAGCCAGACTTGCCGAAGAGCAGGTCATCTACTGACGCCGGAGGATTTCGTCTGCTCGCGGGCTACGGGGGCATGGCCGAATAGCCGAGTTTAATGCGAACCTTGAGTGCGCTGGAAAAATGGCAGGGAAAAGGTGGCCCGCCTTTCCCCCTGGTGGTTCCATTGGGATTGGGGATTGGGGCGGTCTTGCGATTGTTGAGAAGAGCCGGTCACTTCTGGGGGATGCAGGAGTTCCTTGGGCGGATTCTCTCGCAGCCGCGGTGGCGTAGAGTTTTATTCTCGGAATGGTAGGAGTCGGCGTGTCGGGATTTGTCTGGGTAGGAAGATACTGGCTATTCAAGAAAGACAAGAAGATCAGATGCACATGGGCCGTGGGGCTCGGAATCGCCTGACTGCCACGGCAGATTATGGGAACTCCGTGTGGTTCGAACTCTGGGGGGCGGCTGCACCCAGCCGCAGAACTCCCCCGAACGGGCCGAGCTAAAGCCACCTGGCGCATAATCACTCCTACCCGATCAATACGTCCCCGATCAATACGTCAACTGTCGGCGCGTTTGTGAATCACCAGGATCCATTCCAGCATGGGTAGATGGTCTCGGTCGCATAGCGGCGGCGCTCTGTCGGCTCGCTGCCGGAATGTCCTGTTCAGCTTGCCTGCCGGGGGTTGTCGGGGTGCTCTGGTCATAGTGGAGGGTCGAGACCTGCTGATCAACGACAATTAGATCTGCCGCTGGCGCTGACTATATTTGCCGGTTAATCATCCGGTACGGAGGTACCGGATAGATGACAGACCAGCAAGTCAGGCTATTGAGGCAGAAGAGGATGGAAGGAAAGACACAACAGACAGCGGCGGCAATTGCGGGGATGAGCGAGCGGTCGGCTCGCAAGTGGCAGTGCGGCTCCTTGCCGTCGGAGACCGAGCAGGAGCGCTGGTGGCGCACTCGTCCCGATCCCTTCGACGGAGTGTGGGAGGGGGAAATCCTTCCCCTGCTCCAGTGCGAGGCCGCTGGCAGGCTCAGGGCGACGACAATTATCGAGTGGCTGGAAGAGAAATTCCCCGGCCGCTTCAGCGCATCCCAGCTCCGCACCCTGCCTGTTGCCTCACCGACGATTACAGGACTGGCGTGGGCTCAACGGCCCAGATCAGGAGGTCTACTTCCCCCAGGAGCATCCCCCGGGCCGCGAAGCCCAGATCGACTTCACCCACTGCAACTCCCTGGGAGTCACTATCGGCGGCCGTTCATACCGCCACCTGCTGTTCCAACTGGTGTTGAGCCATTCAGGGTGGCGCTACGCCGAGGTGGTTGCTGGCGAGACCTTTCTGGCCCTGAAGCAGGGACTCCAGAACGCTTTCTGGAAACTGGGCGGCGCGCCCCAGGTGATCCGTTCCGACAACACCTCGGCCCTCACCCACGAGATAAAGCGCAGCCGCGGCAGACCCCTGAACGACAGCTACGCCGAGCTCCTGGAGCACTACGGCCTGCGCTCCACACTGATCAATTCTGGGGAGTCTCATGAAAACGGCGTGGCCGAGCAGGCCCACTACCGTCTGCAGGCCCACTACCGTCTGAAGGATGCCATCGACCAGGCTCTAATGTTGCGGGGCAGCCGAGATTTCGACACGGTCGACGATTACACCAGCTTCGTCGGCAAGGTAGTGCCGCCGCAACCGGCTGATAGAGGAAAAGCTGGAGCAGGAACTCCCTCATCTGCAGTGCCTGCCGCCAGCTCCAGTGCCGGAGTACGTCAACTACCGGGCCCGGGTGCGCAAGTGGAGCACCATCCAGGCAGCCGGCCACACCTACACCGTTCCCTCTCGGCTCATCGGGAAGGAGGTGCAGGTCCGGCTGTACGCCGAGCATCTGGAAGTGTACTACAAGGGCACCTTCGTGGAACGGATGGAAAGGGCCCGAGGTGATCGGGAAGCCCGGGTCGACTATCGCCACATCATCGGCTCCCTGGTGCGCAAGCCGGGGGCCTTCGCCCGGTACCGCTTCCGGGAGCAGATGTTTCCCACCATGACCTACAGGCTGGCCTATGACGCGCTCAAGCGGTGGCGGGGCGAACGCGCCGACGTGGAGTACGTGCGCATCCTGCACCTGGTGGCGACCACCATGGAGTCCACGGTGGACAGCGCCCTGGCGCTGCTGCTGGAGGCTGGCGATCCCTTCGACTACGGCTCGGTCAAGGAACTGGCCAACCCGGCTCCGCCGCTGGCGCCGGTGTTGACGCTGAGCGGGATGCCGGACCTGAGGGTCTACGACTCCCTGCTGGCGGGCGTGGCCTGATGACTGACACGGTGGCGCTAAACGACCGGATCGGGGAGCTGTGCCACCAGTTCCGGTTGCCCACCATGGGTGCGCAGTCGGTGTCCCGCTTCACCGCCGCCGGACACGGCGATGCTCTCTCCACCTTCCTGGAGGTGCTGGAGCAGGAGGCAGAAGATCGACGTCAGCGGCGAATCAGCAGGCTGCGCACCGCGTCCAGACTGCCTGCGGGGAAGACCTGGGAGACCCCCGCCTTCGCGGGGGCAGGCTCTTCGAGCACGACCGGGTGCCCTTGGCTCTCCGGCAGCAACTGGGAGAACTGGCCAACGGCAACTTCGTCGAGCGGCGCGTCAACGTCCTGGCTTTCGGGCTGCCGGGCACCGGGAAGACCCACGCACTGTGCGCCGTGGGCCATCGGCTGGTGGAATCGGGCAGGTCAGTGCTCTTCGCCCCGGCCTACCGGCTGGTGCAGGCCCTCCTCGCCGCCAAGCGGGATCTCGCGCTGCCACGACAATTACGCCGCCTCGACAACTACGACTTTCTGCTGCTGGACGACCTGGGATACCTGTCCCAGGGAGCCGAGGAGTCGGAGGTGCTCTTCACCCTCATCGCCGAACGCTACGAACGCCGGTCCCTGGGCATCACCTCCAACTTGGTATTCTCTCAGTGGGAGCACATCTTCGCCAACCCGATGGCCACTGCGGCAGCCATCGACAGAGTAGTCCACCACTCGGTCATCCTGGAATTCGACGTGCCCAGCTACAGAACCGGAGTGGCTCAGCAGCGTGGTAATGGGGAGGTGAACCGGCAGGATTAATCGACGGAATTCCGGCAATGGTAGTTGACGTCAAACAACACTCCTTGGTTGCCTGAAATTCTATCCTTTCTTGATCTGCAACTGTAGTACCAAGAAACTATCTCAAAACGTACACTCCGAAACCAGAAACCCGCGAAAGGGGAACGACCGGGGTCTGGATTCCCGCCTGTGCGGGAATGGCGGGAGGGAAACGTGGGGATCCCCGGCTACGTTCACTTGTTTTAAGATATTTGCTAAGCTGGACTTTGTACAATTTGAGCATCGGATGCTGGAAGGTCTTGAAATCCAGCATGAAACGCAGCAGAGACTTTTCAATGTCGGGGTGCGGCAATGACGTTGAAAAACCCTCAGAAAAACCCTCAAAGGTAATTCGCAGGCGGCCGAGCGCTCATGGGAACGGGGTTTCCAATCAACTCGTCCCGTGTCTATCCCTGGTCTGCGTTCTGTACAAAGTCCAGCTAAGGCGTTAGATGGTGCTGTGGAATGCTTCACAGGTTCTCCTTGGTGGTTGTATTGCCTAACGACGATGGTGAGATGGATCCCATCGGTTGGGCAGGATCAGGCCACAATTAAGTGGGATTCCTGCGTTCCTCCGTGTGATACCGAGGCCGGTTGGTCTGGGCACCTCCTTTGCTTCAGTTCCTCATCCTCCTCAACTGTCTCCCCGTAGAAGACCTCCGCCGGCGTCCGGTAGCCCAGGGCCTGATGCGGCCTCCGGTCATTTTAGAACCGTAAGTATTCTCGCAGCACCCGGTGGGCCTCAATGCCGTTGGCGTAGGCCTTCAGGTAGACCTCTTCAGGTAGACCTCTTCAGGTAGACCTCCTCGTACTTCACTGTACTTCACCGTCCGCCAAGCCGCTCTACGAAGATGTTGTCCTGGTACCTGCTCCGGCCGTCCATGCTGACCCTCACCGAGTGGTCCTGGAGGATCTGTGTGAACTCGCGGCTGGTGAACTGGCTTCTCCCCGCCTACGCGGGGGCAGGCTCTGGTTGGGCCGGGTGATCGCCGGGTCCCTCAGCAGGTCGGGATAGTCCCGGCGTTCCGGCGCCGGTTGGCTGGTGCTGGCCGCCGGTAGATGGCCCGCAGCCCCATCACTCTCATGAGCCGCCGCACCCGCTTACGGCTTACCGGCATCCCCTGCCGTTCCAGCGAGGCCCTCATCCGCCTGGAACCGTAGAATGGGGTTTCAAGGTACTGACGGTCCAACTCCTGCATCAGGGACGGGTCCTGTTGCGAGGTCCCCTTGGCACGGTAGTATAGGCGGAGCGGCTGACGCCCAGCAGCTGGCACTGCCGCACTATGGACAGGTCCCGATGTCGCCGGTCCACCAGTTCACGCCGCTTTGCCGGGCTTATGTACTGGACTTTCCTCCAAGAAATCCCGCTCCACCTTGAGCTGGCCGATCTGCTGGTAAAGCCGGGCCGCCAGAGCGTCGTTGTTCTTCGACTCCTTGTTCTTCGACCCTTGCCCTTATTGGTCCCCTTGCCGTGGTCAAAGATGGCGGCCGCGCCATCGGCCAGAGCCTTCTCCCAAGTCCGAATCTGGTTGGGATGGACCTCGAACCGGGCGGCCAACTCGGCCACCGTCTGCTCGCCCTTCATAGCCTCCAGCGCAACTTTGGCCTTGAAGGCCGGGCTGTGCTTTCTCCGCTCTCTGGGCATTCCCGCTCCTCCTCGACAGCCAACGCTGTCCTCAGTTCAGGAGCAAGATTCCCACTTAGCTACCTGTGCAGTTTTCCGGGTCCACCTCAATAGGGCAGCGGGTTCGTTGAGCAGCTGCGCCGCCCAAGAACCACTCCCCCAATGGCGCCAGGCCGGAAGGCGACAGATCACACCATGGCGTAAGGCTCTGACCAGGAATCCAGCCACAACCCCGGCGGCAGCCCACAAATTCCAGAGTTCCAGCACTTCCACTTCCATGCTTAACACAACCTCCGTCGGGTTCACATGACCTTCTGTCCCGCGTCAAGCTTTCTTCGGTCCCTCGCGTTGCGCCGGATCAGTTCCCCAGGATGGACGAGGAGCGTTTGGCAACGCCCCGTCCGTCGGCAGGGTAATGACGAACAAGTATGATAATCTGGACACATGCTCAACGACGAACCGCCAATTGGCCCCCGGTCCTTCTGGCGGGCCCTAAAGGCCAGGAAGCTGAACTTCTTTTCCGGGGTGCCCGACTCCACGTTCCAGGGCGCCTACAACGCCATGGTGGCCGACCCGGACATCCTCTACATACCCGCCGTGCGGGAAGATGTTGCCCTCGGAGTGGCCAGCGCGGCCTACTTCCATGGTGGACTCGGCGGCGTAATGATGCAGAATTCGGGCATAGGAAACATAGTCAACCCACTCACCTCTTTCAACCTCCTGTACGAGGTTCCCGCGTTGCTGGTGGTGGGCTGGCGCGGATACGGTGGCCCTCCCAATGACGCTCCCGAGCACTGGATCATGGGACAAAAGACCTCGGACATCTTCGACCTCCTCCAGGTGCCGTACGAGGTCCTGGAACCAGGGGAGTTGGAGTCCGCCCTCGACCGGCTGCTCGGCGCCATCGAGCAGCGATCGGTGCCCGGGGCTCTCCTGGTGCGGCCGGGAGTGCTTGAGTGATCGCCCGGTACCAGGCCATCCAGACGATTCTGGAACATGTGGCGGATGAGGATATCGTCTTGAGCACGACGGGGATGATTTCCAGGGAGGCGTTTGCCACCCAGGACCGGCCCGGCAATTTTTACATGCTCGGCTCCATGGGACTTCTGGCTTCCCTTGGACTGGGACTGGCTGTCCTCACCCCTCAGCGGCGCGTGTTCGTCCTGGAGGGTGACGGGAGCGTCTTGATGAGCCTCGGGGCATTGCCCCTGATAGCGGCAGAACGTCCCGGCAATCTGGTCCACATCGTTCTGGACAACGAAGCATACGAGTCTACAGGGGGCCAACCGTCCATCAGCTCGAGGGTGGATCTCGGAGAGGTGGCGAAGAGTGCTGGCTATGCCCGCGTGGCCCGAGTCGCCGAGGCCGAGGATCTGGACCGAGCCCTATTGGGGTGTGCCCTGGGCGACGGGCCGTTCCTGATTCTGGTAAAGGTCGGGATCGACCCGGTCGAGGGGATCCCGAGGGTGTCCCATTCGCCTACAGATATCCGGGACCGGTTTATAAATTTCATCCAGCGAGGGGGCTAACGCCACCAATCCGGCCGGTGAACACCCGATTTTGCCGAGCATCCGTTCCGGTGTTCGCCCCCGTTGCCAGGTCGGCCAGGGCCGTAACCTTGTCGTCCTCTCACCCCAAGCGACCCAGCTCCTCAGGGACTCGTGTGTTATTGGGCGGGACTTAAATGGTCAGGGAGGAGATCAGTATCAGGTGGCCTTCTTCGTCCCTCCGCGGGCCCCTGGTTGAACCGGATGTCCGCCGACCTCAGTAAGAGGCATTCCCCGACCCGAAGCCCGGTTCGGAGCATGACCCTCATCATTCTTTCGGCCGTTTCGGGGGCCGACTCAGTTATGCGGTCCTAGACCTCCGAGTTTAGGGCGAAGTTCACGTCCGGGTTCTCCACCATCAGTTGCTGGATGTGCCCAGCCTGGTCTGCCCCGACGTTTTTGACCTGCCAGTACTCCGGGGTTCCCTCCGGAGAGATCCCCGTGGGTCCCACACAGCCTGGGTTGGGTCCTGCGCGATTTCCACGGCGGACCATCCTGCGTCCTCGAGTTGGTCCATGGTGGCGAACTCGGCGATCTTACCCTTGAGGCCATTCAGGAACCCGTCCATGGACTCGGGTCCCCGGTCGATCATCTCCTGACACCGCTCATGGAGGGAATACTCCCCTGCCAGTCCCGGATACTGGGCCTGTTAGGCTTCCCGAGGTTCTCCCGCAGGGCGTCGTCCACCTTCACGTTGTCGACAGGGCCCACATGTCGGCCGATGCGGCGGCGCTGTATTCTGCTGCCCGGATGCTCCGGTCAGATTCCAGCCGGGTGATGAGTCGGTGCCGGTGTAGGCCAATCTGAAGAGGGCGAGGTGAGTGATGAAGAACGGAGTCACGGAGCTCCACGCCACCTGGAGGACTGGCGGGCCAGAGTTGACGGATCGAGGCGCCGGTACTGGGACCACTGAGCCGACGGAGTCTACCCGGAATACCGGGGACTGGCCCTGGCGGCCGTGAGTAACGATAAGTTGAGGCTCCGCCACTGCGCCGCCCATCTCCGGAGCTCTCAGGTCTTTGCCTTCAACCTGTTTCTCCCCTTCCGGGAAGGGAACCGGGAACACCTGTCGCGCCGGGTGAGCGAGGTCATCGGCGCCAGCCTGGCCATTCAGGACGTCCGGTTCGAGTGGGTGCCCCCAGGCCAGATCCTGGGCGAACTGAACGGGGACCGGCCCGTTGGCAACGAGGCCGCCACGGGGGTGGACGTCGTCCTCTGGGGAGGACTGCTGGACGGTGCCAGGTGTGCGGTCCTCGTCGAGCTCAAGCTGAGCGAAACGGATTTCACCCCCTGCAACGGTCACACCAGCAGGGGAAACCGCCGGAGGGAAGTTTGCGATTCCGCCGCTCTTGTTCTCGGATCCGCCGGCGTGTTACCTCATGAGACCGCTTCACCAGCGGTGGGATCGGCGTTACTGGAAGATCTTCAACGACGCCCATGGCGCCGTTGCGGAAGCTTTTCCCGGGGTGGACGGGACCGGGGCTTGTCCCTTTGCCTTCAGCATGCAGCTGCCGATCCGCAATCTGGAGGTGGCCCGGAGCCTCGAGCAGGACGGGGGATCAGGCATCGCCGCGGCGTGGTTCGTGCTGTGTGTTCATGACGCCAACCCGGACATTGCTGGGCAGTGGAGGAAATGGCAGCGCATCCTTACGGACAGCTCCATGGCCCGGTCGCTGCCCGCGTCCGATGTCATATCTGCCGGGTAGGACGAGGGGTTCGCCGGATGGGCAAAGTGGATGCGCGACAGGTATCTGCTTTGATCAACTGCCTGCGCGGACCCTGGCTGAGCGGGGTTTCGACCGAAAAACTTGGAGATGACGGTTCTCACGGAGGGAACAACCCGGGGGTCTCCGCGCGGCCGCTCCAGCACGCCTGTTTCGCCGTTTCACCCGGCGAGCTCCCTGGCACAGTGTCCAACCTCGGAATGGGCCGTTCGAAGTGCAGTCCCTTGACCGGCAAGCGGTCGGCTAAGGGCTAAACCACATGGTGCTGATTCTGATCCGCCGATCAAAACGCGGTTCCCATTGCAGGTTCGGGTCTACCGCGTAAAACACGGGCAAGTCGAACATTGGGAGCAGCAGGACGTCGTCATGCACCCGGTCCGCCAGTTCTTCGAGGAGTCGTTGCCGTTCGTCGCCGGAAGCTGACAGTGCCGGCAGAAGTTTCCCCTGCAACCCGCCGGGGCTGGGGTCACAGACGAAGGAACGGGCCGCGCAGTTCAGGTATCGGGTAGCCTGCCGGCCAAAATCCAGTGTCTCGTTGGAGAACCCGCCGGCGGACAGAACGTGACCGGTGGGACAGTTGGCTCCGCCTTTGTCCAATGCTGCCTGCATATGGGCCAGGGTGGGTTTGCTGGTGTCGGGGTCCAACCCTTGGGCCACCAGCACTTCACTGATGGCCTTGCCGATGGCGCAGTTCCGCAGTTCGTTTCTGACCGAGGGTTCCAGCACGGTGATTTCGGCGTTTATCCCGACCTCTGTCAGAAACCCATGGATCGACTCGTACAATTCAACCTGCTTCGGAATGCGGGCGGACCGTCCGCCTACCCTTATGACGTTGTTGGGATCATAGTTGGCTTCCGCCAACAGTTGCTTCGCTTTCTCCGGATCGTATCCGTAGGGGGCGGTGTTGCGCTCGGTTGCTCCGATGACACCCGGCCACATAATGTTCCCGCGGCACGGTGGAAGCCCACCAAACAGCGTGTCCACTATTTGCTGGCAGTCGATGGCGTGGACCATCGCCTGACGCACTTCCTTCTTCCTGAGTTCCGGATGCCACAGTGTGTTAATCCAGAACCCGTAGACTTCAGCGGACCCCCCGGACTTCAGTTGTTCTTCGTCCAGGATGCCGATGGCATCAACCCCCGCATCCCAAGCTATGTCGGCTTCCCCTGCTTGGACCATCGCCGCCATAACGGTGGTCTCGGCTCTCCATAACCACTCGGCTTCGCGGATGAAGGGGTGCTGAAACTCGAAGTGGTCGTCGACGGTGACGTAATCGTCGAAGGCTTCCATGGTTATCGAAACGCCGTGGGACCACTCGGTCTGTCGGTAAGGACCGAAACCAACCGTCTGCAGGGCGCGTTCGTCCTCTGTCGAGTTCGCGAAGAAGCCGGGGGCGGTGAAGCTGAGGAAGAAAGCAGTGTTGGGGAAGATGGGACAGGGTTGTTCGCAGGTAATGTCTATGGTGTAATCGTCCACCGCCTCCGAGGTGTGCCCGCCGGTGTACCCGTAGCTGGAGTTTTCGTTGGTTGACACTCCCTGGTAGGCCAGGGAAGGCAAGGCTGCCCGGGCATTCCATTCCTCCCCGTTGTGGAAGGTGACCCCCTCGCGCAGGGTGAACCGCCAC
Source organism: uncultured Dehalococcoidia bacterium (assembly GCA_951812535.1). Taxonomy (GTDB): domain Bacteria; phylum Chloroflexota; class Dehalococcoidia; order Lucifugimonadales; family UBA3495; genus CATOSK01. Next base: position 55,918 of record CATOSK010000010.1, read on the forward strand.
CGGTCGGGAGCCAGTTGCTCCCAGCCAGTGCTGGCGGGGGTGGGGACGATTCGCAGGTCATCCCCCGACTGCCACGTCAGCGAGTCCACCATGTTGTCTTTGACGACGGAAGAACTGGTCCCTCCCACGTAACCGAAAGGGTCGACCGTCACTGGTTCAGCGGCTATCACCAGTCTGATGCTGTCCCGGGCGGAAACAGTGCCCATGGGAACCGGGGTTGACGTCGGGGCCGGGGTTGGCCGCATAGCCGGTGGAGGAGTCGGAGCGATCGCCGTCGGATCCGGCGCCATGGCGGTGGGCGACTCAGGCTGGGCGGAGGACGCCGACGGGGCAGAATTCTGGGCCGGAGCTTGGACCGGCGCTGGTGCGGGAGTCGGGGAGGACGCCTGTCCGCAGGCCACCACCGCAACAACCGTAACGGCGATTAGAGTAAGGCAACCGTGTTTGAAGCTTCTTTTCAGATCCTTAATCACCTCATGGATGACGGAATACCTTCTCCAAAAAGGCTTGCGGATGGTGGTTAGGAGTTGCAGTATATAGGGGGCGGTCTTTACGGTCAATAAAGGTATTTGAGGATGCATTACGACGGAAATCGTGGAAATGTACCGGGTGAGAGCCGAAGGATGATGAACATTTGTTGGAAGCTGGGAATGGCTGGGATTCTTCTCCAACTCTTCCAGCCCTTGATCGCAGGAAGGTCTGGCGGAACCGTCGTGTCCCGCCTTTCCGGCCAGGCAGGCCGGTCACGAAGTTGGTGAGGGTCCATATCAAGAACCTGTGGCTCCGACTGGGCGACGACGCCAGGTGCCCCAGGTATATCGTCACCGTGAAGAAGCCCGGCTACCTGTTGAGACTGCGCCGGGGATGAGCGGATTGCCTGGCCCCACCCCCGAACTCTACGCGGTGGAAACCGGATCCCGCTGCTGGCAAGGGAAGGCCCCCGGTGGGGACGTCATTGTTGAACAATATCGATTGTTGGACGCAGTTCCTGAACACATGCCCGTGCTCGGAGCTAACGGTCAATGGGGGTGTTCAAAACGCCCGTTTTCTGAACGTCTCAATTCCCAGCCCTGAGCCCGTCATGCCCAACCACTCCGTCACCTGCGGCTATGCCCGGGTCAGCAAGGCCGACGACGAAGCCAGGAACCTAGTGACAAAGCTCCAGCTCCTGCAAACCCACGGCGTCCCCCCCAACCTAGTCTACCGTGGCGTCGCCACTGGCCGCTCTCACGAACGCTCCGGCTGGCAGGAACTGGTGGAAGTGATCCGGCCCGGGGACACCATCGTGGTGGCCTTCCTGGACCGGTTCAGCCGCAACTTCGAGGAAGGGGTCCGCATCCAGGCCGGCCTGGTGGATGCCACGAGTGAACGGGTAGGGGACGGTCGGGCCTGGGCCCGGGGCGAGGGACGTCGCATCGGCCGGCCTCCCGCACTGAGTCCGGAACAGGTGGACCAGTGCCTCCGCATGGCCCAGGAGGGAGCGGGGCACCGGCGCATCGCCCGGGTGATGAAGTGCTCTCCTGCCACAGTCAAGAAAGCTCTGGTCCCGGAGTAGAAACAATGCCTCCGACTATGCCCTCGTCGGTCAAGGCGGGTAAATCGTTCGGTCCTGAGGTCGCCATGCCAATCATCACCGCAACAACTGAACTGGTCAGGGCCATCGAAAGGGTGCTTCACCAAGCCTGCACCAGGATCACCACCGGCGTGACCGTCGACAGGGCCATCGAGAGGCTAACCCCGGGGGTCCCGCCGGTCAAGAGAAGGGAGGACAACCCGGACGCCCTGATCTACGACACCGTCACCAAGGAACTGGCCTACACGACCGGCCAGGACAGGCGCAGCGGCGGAGAGAACCATCCCCACTTCCGTAGGTGGATCGTCCGGGACTACAACGGGGGCTACTGGGTCAACCTGGAGGTCCCGGAGCTGGACTTGATGTTCATGCATTTCCACTCCGTGGAGGTCTGCAGGCCGAAGTCCGGCGACGGGAACCGGAGCAAGGGCAGCAGGCGGCCGCCGGAAGCAGCAGCCCGACAGTTCCTGGCTCAGCTCATCGGGGCGCAGCTCGCGAAGTGCGCCGGGTGGGGAGCCGACGAACGCCGGCCCACCCACCTGGAAGTCGACCACATCATCCCCTAGCTGGAAAACGGACCGGCGGAGCTGGGCAACCTCCAAGCCCTGTGCTCGGCCTGTCACCAGCAGAAGTGCACGCGGTCCCAATCCGAGTTATGACAGTGGATGATCGACCACTAGGGAATGTGGGACGAGGAAGCCGCCCGGTTCGCCCACCACGCAGCCATCAACCTCAGGCCCTGACGGGACATCGGTGAGGGACCCATTCATCCGCGCCCCCATACGGGGGTGTTCCTGTGCGGCGTGCGGGTGCGGATAAACCGGCGTTTTTGAACACCTCCCCATCGCCGCCAGCTTCAAGCACGGGCTGGTGTTCGATAACTACGTTCAACTGTGACTTTTGTCCAACAACGACTTCAAGGGGTTGTTGGACAGTAGCAGCCGACTCAGGCGAGTTGGAGTGCAGGACGCGGAGCTTGACGGCTTCCCCTGCGCTCCTTCAGACACATCCCAGTTCCACAGAACCAAGACACATCAACGTTGAAGCGCCTCGAACACCGGAGTAGACTGGGGCCCACAATACCGCAGAGCAGTAAATAGGTGAAAGGGACGCGGTGGAACTGTTCAACAGGGCAACCGGAATCAAGGAGAGATTCGGGCTGTCCTGCTGGGATGCTGCCATACTGACGGCGGCGCAGATGCTGGGATGCGAAGCGGTGTACTCGGAAGACATGAGCCACCAGGAAGACTACGATGGAATCCAGGTGATAAACCCGTTCTACAACGAGAAATGAGGGAAGCGGAAAAACCCCTGGGTCCAAACTTCAAAGGGGGGAATCATCCGCCATGAGAATCGGACTGTTCGTGGGAGCCCTGGCGTTGATGCGGGACGTGGCCGAACGGCTGCAACGCATCTCCGATGCCGAGCGGGACGGCTTCGACAGCTACTGGCTGCCCCAGCACTTCGGGGCCGATATGCTCACCGTCATCGCCATGGCGGGAATGCAGACCCAGCGCATTGAGCTGGGCACCGCCGTAGTCCCCACCTACCCGCGCCACCCGGTGGCGCTGGCGCAGCAGGCCCTGACCGCCCAGGTGGCCGTCGGCGGGCGACTCACCCTGGGCATCGGCGTTTCCCACCGCTCCACCGTCGAGGACTGGCTGGGTCTTCCCTACGCCCATCCGGCACGGCACATGGAGGAGTATCTCTCCGTCCTGCGTCCCCTGCTGCAGGAGAGCGGGGTGGACTTCCAGGGGCGGGAGTTCCGGGTCACGGCCGAGCTGCAGATACCGGATGCGGACATGGTGAGCTGCCCGGTGGTGATGGCGGCGCTGGGTCCCCGGATGCTGGAGATCGCAGGCCGTCTGGCCGACGGCACCGTCACCTGGATGACCGGGCCCAACACTCTCGGGGACCATGTGGTCCCCCGCCTGCAGGAGTCAGCTGAGGCGGCGGGCAACCCCCCGCCGCGGGTCTGCGTCGGGCTTCCGGTGGCGGTGACCGACCGTCCCGACCGCGCCCGGGACCGGGCCAACCGCCTCTTCCAGCACTACGCCGTCCTGCCCAGCTACCGCGCCATGCTGGAACGGGAGGGCGTTGAGGGCCCGGGTGGTGTCGCCATCGTGGGCAGCGAAGCGGCGGTGGAGGAACAGCTGAGGCACCTGGCCGAACTGGGCGCCACGGACTTCCTGGCGACGATCTTCCCAGTGGACGGTTCCCAGACATCGGTGACCCGGACCCGGGCCCTCCTGCAGGGGCTGGTCGGCAGGGTTTGAGTCCGCCCTGCTCCGAGGATCCCGGCTGAGTTCGAGAACCACGTGTCCCGCGTCAAACATTCTTGCCGGTTGGCGTGGGAATCTCAGGGGTGGAGGGTGTTTATCTCGATCGCTGTTCGTAGTCCCTGCTCCGAGGTTCACGATGTTGATTCATATGTCCCATCGTGCCTGCCGCTTGTTCATCGGCACCTCGCTCAATTAGTCGCTGTGCCTGTTCCTCATTGACCGCAAGTGCGGCGGCGATCTGTCCCGCTGAGTACCCATCAGCGAACAGCGCAATGGCGCATACAGTTAGTTGCCGTTCATCCATAATCCAGAAGCCTTGCCGATGTGAAGAGCCCGGCCCAGATCAGCCGGGCTCTTCACATCAGGATAACCGCATGTCCGATGTCTACTCAGACTGCAGTTCCCTGGCCAGTATACTAGGGCGTGTTTGCAAACTATAACCAAAGCAGGAAGGCCCCGATTTGCAGCATTGCCAGATAGTTCAGGGCCTTCTTCTCATACCGGGTGGCGATGCGGCGGAATTGGTTCAGCCGGTTGATTGTCCGCTCCACCAGATTGCGTTGCCGGTACAGAGCCCGGTTGAAAGGACCAGTGCGTCGTTCGTTGGTTTTACGGGGGATGGTGTAGCGAATTCTCCGTCGCCTGAGATAGGCTCGAATCCTGCGGCTGCTGTACCCTTTGTCGCCACAGACCCGATGGGGCTTGATGCGGGGACGGCCACGCCCGGAGCGTCTCACCGCCCCTTGAGTCATCAACTCCTCGAATACGCTGGCCTCGTGCCGCTGACCCGGGGTCAGCACGAATGCCACCGGCTTGCCCTGACCCTCGACCCTCAGGTGGATTTTGGTCCCGAACCCTCCCCGGGAACGGCCCAGCGCCTGATCGCCCTCCCCCTTTTTGCCCCGGCAGCGTGCTGATGTGCCCGCACATTGGTGCCGTCCACGTAATGGACTTCCCACTCAAGTTGACCCAGGGCATCAGCTTCCCGCTGCACCTCAGCCAGCAGCCGGTCCCACAATCCCTGCTTCCGCCACCGGTAGAAACGGCTGGCCACGGTGGCCCAGCGACCAAAGCGCTCGGGCAAATCCCGCCATGGGGCGCCGGTACGCAAAATCCACAAGATCCCGTTGATGACCGTGCGATGGTCCTTACTGGGCCGTCCGGTCGCCGGCTTCTGGGGCGGCAGCAGCGGCCTCAGTCGTCGCCATTGATCATCCGTCAAATCCCCTCGTCCCACACACCTCACTCCTCATCTCAACCTGTCTCATCCAGTTTAGACCCCACAATTGGGTTTGCAAACACGCCCTAGTATTACAATGACAGATGGCGTGATAAGATTACTGAAAGATTGGGGAATGCTTGGTCAGGTGAGGCAGGGAAGTGGAAGCGGCGGTTTTCGAGCAGGTATACCAGGACTTTCAGGAGTTTCACGCCTACTTCGCTGGTCTGTTTGGCCGGAGGGAGACGCGGGAGCGCAGCGGACATTATCTGCAGGCCCTGCTGGTCCAATCCGTGGAGCGGCGCAACGCCGAGAACCTGTCGGAGACGGTCCCGGAGTCCGCCCGTGGGATGCAGCGGTTTCTCACCGACTCTCCCTGGGAAGACAACGCGGTCATAGGACGGTTGCAGGAGTATCTGGGTCCCCGGCTGGAGCATCCCGAGGGGGTGTGGGTGCTGGACGGCAGTGACTTTCCCAAGCAGGGCCGTAAGTCGGCGGGAGTGGCCCGTCAGTACTGCGGCCGGCTGGGGAAGGTGGCCAACTGCCAGGCGGGGCTGTTCCTGGCCTACGTGAGCCCGTTGGGACGGGCCCTGGTGGACAAGCGCCTGTATCTGCCGGAGAGCTGGACCTCGGACAAAGAGCGCTGCCAGGCGGCGGGAGTGCCGGAGGAGAGACGGGGCTACCGCTCGAAGACGGAGTTGGCCCTGGAGCTGCTGGAGCGGGCAGTGGACTTGGGCCACCTGAAGGCGGGATGGGTTGCCGCAGACGACGCCTTCGGGATGTCGCCGACCTTGCGGGAGGGTCTGGCGGCCCTGGAGATGAAGTACGTGCTGGACGTCCCTGCCGGCTTCACGGTGTGGCCGGCGGAGCCGCAGTGGACCACTCCGGTCTACCGGGGACGGGGTGGGCCTCCCAAGCCCAGGCTGGTGGGTGGGCAGCGCCGGACAATGCAGGAACGCGCCGGTGCCATCCCTGCTGAGGAATGGCGGGAGATCACGGTGGCCCAGGGGAGCCAGGGTCCCCGGACTTACCGGTTCATCGCCCAGCGGCTGCGGCCGACCAGCAGAAGGAAGCCCGGCGAAATCCACTGGGCCGTCTTTCGCCGGAACCTGGACGGCAGCGAACCCCGCTACTACCTGTCCAACGCGCCGGAGGATACTCCGCTGGAGACCCTGGCATACGTGGGAGGCTCCCGTTGGCGCATCGAAACGGAGTTCGAGACAGAGAAGAGCGACGTGGGGCTGGACGAGTACGAGACCCGCACCTGGGCGGGCTGGCATCACCACGTGGCCTTGTGCCTCTTGGGCGGAGCCTTCCTGCTGAGCCTGCAGCAGGCCTGGGGGGAAAAAGATGCCCCGGGTCACCCGTCCCCAGGTGTACCGGGTGGTGCGGGAGATGCTGCCCAGGGAACGGTTCGGACCGGAGGAACTGCTGCGGTGGCTGACGGATACGCAGGATAGTAACGAACGGGCCAGTCGCTCCCACGCCAAGCGCCGCGCCAACCTTCGCGCCGCCTCCACCATCCCACCTTGATCTGTCGTTGTAATACTAGTACCCGTTCAAGTTAGGAATTAATGGGATAGAGTCGATGGAGCTTGGTGCGGGCATCAAGAATGTTGAAGCGCCAGTTGATGCGGGCTTTAGCTTCGTTCCGCTCCCTTTCCAGGGCCTGGATCTCCCGGCAGAGGGATTCCTCGTCGGGGAGACGCTGTCTGAGACAACTGCGGGAGAAGACGCTGAACTCGATCTCCGCCATATTCAACCAACTCCCATGCGTGGGCGTATAGTGAAACTCCAGCCGTTTGGCGATGCGCCGCGCCTCAGGAGCAGGGAAGGTCTGGTACAGCGACGCCACCCGATGGGTATTCAGGTTGTCCAAGACCAAGCGGCAGTGCCCAATGGCGTCCCGCCCAAGGGACATGGCCCAACCACATCAGGGAGATCCAGATCAGGGAGATCCAGCGCAGACCACTGGCCTTGACCAGTTGGTGCCGGCTGGAGCGCACCGCGTCCCGGTAGATGCCTCGGGCCCTTATCCTGGCCCCGCGACGCCGCTCCAGGGTCTCGTCGATGCCGAAGACCAAGGGACCGTCGCCGCGATCCAAGTCGCGATCCAAGTACTGTAGCAGCAGCAAGAGCAAGATGCGTGCGGCCTCACGGGGCGACCACACCACCCTATTGAGCACCTCGTGGTAGCGGGCGTAGTCGTCCTGGTCGCTGCGTCCTGGTCGCTGCGTCCCAAGACGCGGAGCGCCGCGGCCACGGTGCGCTGGCCCGTGGCCAGGATCGCACCCACCATCAGCAGTTGGGCTTTCTGCCAAGTCGGGTTGGTGAACAGCCTTGCGAAGGGGGCGAGTATCGGTACAATGGCATCGGGCAGGGTAAGCATGGCTGGGCCTTTAGTGAGACTTGGGTCAGGCCAGCTTACCCTGTCTTTATACTTTTTCTAAATGTTGCGCAAAGTCCAGCTTACACTGCGCGTGGTGGCGACGAACTCCGGCTCCGCCATCGTCCCCTGCGGCCGCGCGGCGATTGTCAGGCGCGGACTACCCGGACCGTCAGCATCACTCTCCTGAACCATCAGGCTGGCCCGCGTCTCTTCCCCGGCTGATCGCAGCCGCATGGTGGACGCTTCGTTCCATCCCATCCTGGATGCCAGTTGCGGGCCGGCGTCGCCCGGATTCCCGGGCCGTGGCCCGCAACCACCACGTCGAAGGCGCTCGCCCTCCGGTAGGGCATGAAGCGGCCTTGGGCTGTGGCTGGGGTCGAACTGGCACCGTGCTCGGCGGCGTTGTTGACGATCTCGCTGAAGATCTCCAACAGCTCGGCCCAGATGTTCGGGGCTCCCAGGCCCCCCTACGCCAGGTTGTCCTCGAGGATGCCGGTGAGCGCTTGGGCGTCCCTCGTGGCCCCGAAGGGGCGGGAGCCAGGATGTAGCGGGCTTCTCCGGTGCTCATGTTTCGTCCCTGTCTCTCCGGCTTGGTTCCCACGGCCGCGTCCGCCTACCGGGGGAAACTCCCCGATTCTAACAAGGGTGGCGGGTGGAGTGAGCCGAGGGGCATCCGGTGCTGGGCAGGGAACGAGGGAACGAGGGACCGGAGGTAACCGGCATTCCTCGGGGTACAATGGCTGCAGGTCCTGCCCAGAGAGGTCCCCGACAGGGCCACTTCCTACGCCCCCGAGATCTACTGCGTGAAGTGCAAGGCGCGCACCGGGTCCAGGGACATTCAGGTCGTGACCCTGAAGAACGGTAGTCCGGCCACCAGGGCCTTCTGCGGGGCCTGCGGCACCCAGAAGTTCCGCATGGGGCCCCGCGGGCTGACCGGCCCGGTTTGGCTGACTCACTTGCCCAGATTGCTTCCCTAAACGGAGAGCCGGCTGTCAGTAATGGGCCTTGGGTACGGCTCCTGCAGGGGCGCTTTGGAGGAAGCGTCCGCTCCTTCAACGGTTGTCGAGTCTGCGGCGGTGTAACAGGCGTTCCCGCCGCATGTAGCGGGCTACCACTCATCCTCGTCGGAATCCGCCAAAGGCCAACTTCCCCGCGAGTAGATGTTGTCGTAGCAGTTCACCCCCACCCGGGGCGAGTTGGGCAGTGGGACCAGGTCACCGGCCGCCGGCGCGCATTCCTCGCAGAAGGTGATGGGGTCCAGGTCGTCGAGGGACAGTATCCCTTCATCGTCGTAGAGCTCCTCGTCGTACTCCTCAAACTCGTCGTACTCCGGGGCGACCCGCCAGTTGGCGGGGCCCTCACAGCGCAGGCAGGCCTGCAGGGGATTGTTCCTGGCCAGGATGACGATTTCCCTCCGTGCCACGGCTGCGAAGGGCTGACCGCCTGCGCCAGCTCCCCGAAGACGGCGCGGTGTTCGAGAGTCAGCTCGGTGGGACTGCCGTAGTCGTGCTCGTACCCGAATCTGGCCAGCGGGGGTGTGGCCGCATTGATGGTCTTCCCAATGTGCAACCACCGGGCTTCCCGTTCGTCCATGGGCTCGAACCGCCAAGGAGTAGATGTCGTCCCCGATCTCGAAGTGGCTTAGGTGGCCGCAGCATCCCAGCGAGACACCCCGCAGGAACCGGTCCAGTTCGTGGAGGGTGGTGTCGCACCGGACGCCCAGCTCCAGCCAGTGGGGACGTTCCCTGGCCCGGATCGACAGGCATGCCGTCTTCCAGGCAGTCCGCCGCCGGTCCTCCGGCGCGGGTTTGGGGATGGTTTGAGGCCGGTCCTCGACTCGATGCAATCGAGCAGATGCCGGCGAATCCGGTCGCCGGGCACCGTTTGTTGGCAGATGAAGCAGGTCCCCGGGATTGCGGTGCTCACGGCCATGGTTCCCCTCCGGATGATGGGGCACTGGGGCCGAGTCCAGCCAGGGTGCTGTCCAGCCCCAGGTCGGCCATCCCACTGGTCCAGCTCTCATTGCCCGGGGCCGCGCGGCCAAGGGCGGGAGGGTGCACCCCGCCTTGGGCCACCGGATCCTCTCGCAGTAGGCCCCGGTCGGGTGGTCAACGAAGCAATGCTCCGCCTGCTCGGCCTCGCTCTTGCCGCTACACCGGTAGTACTCCTACCCGACCATTCCCAAAGAGTCTCCCGCCGCCGCTTCGGCCTGATGGGTCGGGCTTCTCGTCCGCGGCGGGCTACTGCCGGAAGCGGTTCACACCGTGGGGTTCTCTTCTACATCCGCCAGACGGGCGTAGACTTCGGCGACCAGCCGGGTGTGCATGACTATTTCCCTGGGGCCGTTGCCCTCGCCAAAGGCCTCTTCGCGGTTTTTGGTCCGGCGCTCTGCAATCCGCCCTACGCAGGTGGGGCAGGTGATGCGGTGGAGCGGAGTCCGGAAATCGTCATCTTCGTGGACATACCCGTCTTCCCCCGGAGCCATCAACTCCAGCAGGTAGCGCCCAGCGGTCAGGGAGGCCTTTGACGCCCCGCATTCCTCCAGCGTCACACGCATGGCTTCCTGATCTTCGGGGCAGGTGATGATAACCAGTTTCCGCCATTCTCAGGAACGGCGGTTTCGGCGTTTCTGAGAATGCGGCGTGCTTGGGCGCCTCCGGGGTGCCCGTCCAATCCAGCTACCACGCTCGCGGGTCCTCCGTCTCCCAGACGGAGGCGCTGACACTGCGTCCGCCCGTCGGGCCTGTTATGTTGCCCGTGTATTCTCCTTAAGGCGTGTTTACATTTGGGGCTACCTATAATGATGGATATCTTGCTCACTTGTTATTCGTTCACCGCCTTTGTGACGGCGTTGACTGCTTCGGTTGCTGCGAACCACGGCATATACTTGTTTTTTAACTGTTTGCCTTCAAGGCAGCGCCTTTTGACCAAGTCTTCCCTGTGCGTTTCTATGAAATCCCGGAATTTCGTTTGTTGCGTTTCCGGGATTTGGGTCCACTTGGTCCAGTTCGTTTGGACTAAGAAACTATCTCAAAACTGTTCGCCTTCCTCTCGTCATTCCCGTGCAGAGCCTGCCCTCGCGTAGGCGGGGGCGGGAATCCAGGCCCCCGTCATCCCCATTTCGCGCTTTTCGGCCTCCGAAAGGTGCGTTTTGAGATAGTTACCTACTCAAAGACCGCCTGGCTGCCCGGGCGGGTGACGCTGATGTAGGACAGGTAGGAGTCTTTCGTGGCCCCATGGCAATGCCTTTCACCGGCCGGAAGGTAGACGATATCGCCCACAGTCACCTCTCGCTCTTCCTGCTCCGTGGCCACAATGCCTATGCCTGCGGTTATGATCAGAATCTGGTCAGTGCTATGAGTATGGAAATTTTCCCTGGCCCCACGGCTGAAGTTCCGCCAGCCGCAGTTGAAGTGCTCGGACATGCCCGGCGGCAGGATCTGCTGGCCTGTCCGGGTCACTGCACCGCCGCTCCACCCCGGAACCGGGCTTATGTTCGTTGGCATGGGCTCCTCCTGGACTTCGCTAATCCTTACAACTCGCATCTTTCCCTCCTGGACCGTTCACATGAAACCTGAACTGAAGCCAAGGTGAAATGTACCTATCGCTAGACTCAACTGTCGGTGGAACTCAATCGGGATCTGAAGGCGATATGGGGAGCCATTGAGTCCTCGGCGCCCACACCCCCAATCGCTACCGCTCCATCTGCTGGATGGTCCAGCGGCTGACCTCCAGGCGCTTGGCCAGTTCCCGCTGGCTCACTCCCTTCGACCGCTCTGACCGTGTGTACTCCCGTTGCCGATCGGTCAGGCTGGCCCACCGCCCGGGGAAGCGATCCTCGGCCCGCGCCTTAGCCTGCCCGGTGACCGACCGCTCCCGGATCGAGTTCCGCCACCACTCGCTGAAGGCCAACACCATTGTCAGCTGCAGCTTGCCGGTGACCCTGTCAAATTCCTCGGCCAGGGACCGGAACTCCACTCCCGCCCGGTGCAGCCCCTCGATCACCTGCAGCCCGTAGGTCAGCCCCCGGGAGAGCCGGTCGATGTCGGTGACCACCAGGCCCAGCTGCTCCAGGAGACCCCGCGGTCGTTCCTGGCCCCGCTGGCCTCCTCGGCCCGGATATTGCCCAGGGAACAGCCGGCACAGACCAGCCGCTCCACCTGCAGGTGCAGGTTCTTGTCCGACGGCTCCCTGACCGAGACCCGGGCGTAACCGTAGAAGGTCATCCCGCTGCCCCCGGCTGGAATGGGCAAAAGTATAGCTTCCTACCGGGCGGAAATAAACCGGGGTGTCCAGCCACCCCCTCAGGCACAAATGGCGGGGATTTCCAGACGGAGCCGGAAACAGGGCTGTTTCCAGCCAGGGATGATTAACGACAATTGGTTCTGCCGACCTGTTGCCTGGACCGGGGAAGGGACTGGTGAAATAGCCTCTTGAAGAGCTTCCCTACCGCAGCCCTGCCAGCATCTCACGAAAACGCTGATCTTGTAGTTCCTGGGGCACCAGAATGCAGTTGGAACAGTAGTCGTTGGCCCGGGGGGACCGCCACCAAAGGCAGCACCCGCGCCGCCGCGAGAAGAAACCCACCCGGCCCTGGTGCTCGAACTCTTCCATGGTAAGTTGACGGTAGATGGGAGAAGCGGGGTCGGTAAAGAACGTCTCGGCCGCCTGAACCACCGTTTCGGGCATCCCGGCGGTGGCGTAAAGCCGGTTCAAAGCCTGTGAGAACGCCGCGGCCACTGCGTTCCAGGAAACCTTGACGCTGGCCCCGGCAGCCCGCCGAAGGTCCTCTATAACCGCTTCCAGGTTCCCCTCGAAGAGCCACACCTTGAGCTGGGCATACATGGCATCAGCGTCGGGTACCATCATCGCGTCCGCGTGGTTGGCGGCTCCATCGTCAGGCAATACGGCGAAGGTAAAGCGGTCAAAACCAGTGGCGTCAATGGCTGCCCCGTTCCAGTGGAAAGACAGGTTATCCAGCGATACGTTGGGTGCCCGACGCTCCATGACGTACTGACCCACCACGGGAAAAACCACACGGCTCAGGTAGGCCACCAGGAAAGCGGAGCCGGCGACGTGGCGGTTGTCGCTGTCCCAGGCCCGCTGCCCGTAGGCTGCTACCAATTCCGCCAGGCGGCGGTCGTCGCCCTGAAAGAGGTCTTGAGCATTGGTCCACCCCGCTTCTTCAGGGAGCCGCAGGGGTAAAGCAAAGAAGCCTCCCAACTCCCGCACACGGTCCATGCTGGCTGCCAGCGGGTGAGGCCCGCCGGCCGGATCAGCCATGGAAAAACCTGGGCGCCGAGCGGTCGGTGGGGTCATAGCCCTGGGACAGGTACTTCTGCCGCAGCCGGTCCCACAGGTAAAGGCGTTCCCAGTCAGGACTGTCCATATAGTTCTGGTCTTCGTCAAGGTGGGGATTGGGTAGCAGGACTGTTATCTGCTGCTGCCCGCCGCCGTTGAACAGCCGGAACCCCCACGACGTAGGCTGGTGGCCGGGGTTCAGGCGGCGGTAGAGTTCGGCGCGGGCGGTGCGCCGCAGCTTGACCGTATCGGGAGGCGCCGCTCGCGACTCCCCGATGCACAGGTGCAGGTGCCATTCCTGGAAGTCCACCGTCAGGTAGCCGTCCAGAAATCCGGTGCGAGGCTGGCAAGGTGGCTTGATTTCCCAGACGGCCCCCGGCACCAGCATACCGATGCGGATGTGTTCCCACTCGGCCAGGCAGTCCTGGAGGATTCCGCGCAGGGTTTCTTCATCGCTGGGCACTGGGAACAGTTCGTAAGTCCCGTCCAGTTGGTGGATGATTTCGCCTCGGGGCAGCGGTTCGGTAGTAGTCATGGCATTGCTCCCGATGAGATTGCGGTTGTTGTTCGGGTGACATGCTGGAGCCTGATCTCGATTCGCAGGTTTTGCGCGACCAAGCATACCTGCGGGGATGGTCAGGAACAACCCGGCCGAGCGTCAGCAGGATGCCTGGAGGGCCGGTCAGTTGCGAAAATGCGCATTTTCGCAACTGGAGTCAGCCAAGGTCCCTGGAAACATGCCGAGAGGGTTGGGAAAGCACATCCGCCCCGTCCAGCGGCGGTCTGAGGTGAGGAGGCAGGTCCGGCTCAGGACGAGACTTCCATCCGGATTCGAGTTCAGACATCCGTTCCTGGTGTCCCTCTGCCATCAATTGCTCCTCACGACGGCGGACGTCATGGTAGTAAGCCAGCCTAGCGTTCCGATACTTGGAGAGAGCCTCGTCGTGGGCGCCATAGTCCCCTCGCAGGTAACGCTGCGAGCACCAGTCCAAGTGATCCCGCCGCCTCTGACTGAACGCCACCCCGATCTCGACTATTAATGCGATACAGTTCTCCTTATCGGCGGACCGGTCGCAAGAACCATTCAGACTATGCCATTCACTGGGGTCTACTGATTCCACCCACGACCGTGCGTCGTCCATGGCATGTCCCACCCAATCGGGTTCGGGAAGAGGTGCGTGGTTCGGCCCCAGGAACCGCTGGATATGGGTTCCCATGCCATCCTCTTCAACCTGTGCCTTGACCCGCTCCGCCAAAGCCGCACGGTCCTCCAACGCCTGCCGGCAGATTTGGGACACATTCACCTCCGGCCGGATCTCCCTGACCCGCTGAAGCAACTCGTCGGGTATGTTGACCCCTATTCTCATTAGGATCCTCCAAGTGTATGCCTCTTATTAATTTAGGCATACACTCTGGAAACGCAACCACAAGGGAGAATCCGGCCCCTTGACGACCGGACTGGCAGGTACCGGTCTGATGCATATCATCATCCATCCCCCGGTTATAGTCACTCACACCACGTAACTATCCCGGCGACTACCAGCAGAAAGCCCGCACCTCGGTTCTCGGCCTGGCCGAACAGACGGACGCCGTTGCATGCGGTCAACCCCCAGGGACTGCAGGTCCTTTTTGGGCGTGGACCGCAGGAGCTTCGCCCACGCCAGACTCTGAGGGCTCCCGTATCCCTGGCGTCCCGGAGATGACGACAGTCCAGGCTTGTTTTTGAAGATAGCATAAACCGATAATTAGAGCCCCGGCTATTCGCACTCCGCTAATAAGGAACACCGTGTCATCTCCGTCCGGACCAAAGCGCCAGCCCCAGGGCCACCTGGTGAACTGCCCGGGCTGCTACCGGGCTCTTACCTGCCCCCCTCCCCCCGCCTGTGGCGTGGGACCAGGGACTCACCGTCAACCTTTCTTCCGCCGACCGGGGGGTCGGCAGGCGGGCCGGCGAGGGACGCCTGCTCATCACGCTGCTTCTGGTCAACCGGGGCGTCCTCCCCTCTCCCCTGCTCTACCTGAGCGCCTGCTTCGAGGCCACGCGGGAGGATTACTACGCCCGCCTCCTCGGAGTGACGGAGCGGGGTGAATGGGAGGAGTGGCTGACCTATTTCCTGAGAGGGGTCGTTCTCCAGTCCGAAGACGCCGTGGACCGGATTCAGCGTATCGAAGACCTGTTCTCCCAGTGGAAGCAGGATCCGCCCCGCGGTCAGTCCCAGGTTCCGGAAAGGGCGCTGGGACTCTTTGCCGAGAACCCCTTCTGGATGGTCGGAGGCTTGGCCGACCGGCGGTGGCCTTCACGACTGCCCAGCGGGCCATTGGCCGGCTGGAGGCGGCGGGCGTCGTCGCTCCGGTCGGGGAGGGCCGGCGCAACCGGGTGTATTGCGCGGAGGCCGTTCTCAGGGTGTTGGAGGAGCGCGCCTACCCTCGCTTCAGCACGGCCTGATGAGACCCGGTGGACAGCGGTCTGCCGCGCTCCGGGTCCTCGGAGGAAGACTGCGCCCTCCAACACGAAGATACATTTGGGAGGTTATGCAATGAAATTGGATGGTCAGGTAGCAGTCATTACGGGCGCGGGGCGAGGCATTGGGCGGGCCATCGCCCTGGCCTATGCTCGCGAAGGGGCAAAGCTGGCCCTGGCCGCACGCAGCGAATCCGAGCTGCAGGAGGCTGTCAGCGCCGTGTCGGAACTGGGTGCTGAAGCGATTGCCGTCCGCACCGACGTCACCAGCCAGAAAGACACGGAACGGTTGGTCCATAGAGTGGTGGAGCGATTCGGGCGTATCGACGTGCTGGTTAACAACGCCGGAAACTCCGGCCCCATCGGCCCGTTGCAGGACAACGACATCGCCGATTGGGTGAACACCATCAACGTAAACCTCACCGGCACCTTCCTGGTATGCCGAGCTGTTATCCCCGCAATGCTGGGACAGTCAGGAGGAAAGATCATCAACCTGTCGGGCGCGGGGGCGGCCAATGCGTGGAGCAATATGTCGGCCTATTGCTCCAGCAAAGCGGCGGTGGTACGGCTTACCGAAGTGTTGGCCCAGGAACTGGAAGGCAGGGGAATTGCGGTGAATGCCCTCGGGCCGGGCTCGGTTCATACAGGTATGTGGGACAGGATGACCCAGGAAGCCGCCCAAGCGGGCGCGGACTTCATCCACCAGCTCGGGCTGCGGGTAACGTCGGGCGGCGGCGCGTCCATGGACGAGTGCGCGGAGTTGGCGGTGTGGCTGGCCTCAGACGAAAGCGGGGCGCTGACCGGGAGGTTGATCTCGGCGGCAACCGATGATTTTCGCGGCCTGCCGCCGAGGATTGCGGAGATTATGGCCGGGGACGCATTCACGCTCCGGCGGATGGGGCTGGAGTAGAGCGAATTCACAAATGCCGTTATTCCCGCGAAAGCGGGAATCCAGAGAGCGCAAAACAGGGCTAACTTCCTTGTCCCACACGCTTTTCAGGGTTCCCGCTTCTGCATGCATGAACGACGGCGGCCGGTGCCGCCAAAGGGCGGAGTTTCCGCGGGGGACAGCCCCGGGTGCGTTTTGGGGCCTTCTGCCCCCGATGCAACCAACCCCCGGAGTGGCACGGCCCCGACGGAGTCGGCCAGCGTGCCCGGTTTCACGTCTATCTGGTAGATTACGCCCTCCTGCGTTTCGAACGCGAAGAGAACCCAGTCCGCAAGGAAGTCCACCGATCCTGGGACAACCTGTCCGATGGTCACGGACGTGGCGCCGCCAACTGAACCAGCATGGGCGTCTTCAGCAGGCGCGACAGTCTCCGCCTGGTCATCTTCTTCCGCTGCGAGGATGCTGGGATAGCAGCCGGCGTCATGCAGAATGCCCAGCGTCTCCTCGGGCAGCGCATCCCGGACCTACTCGACGGCCTGAAGCTCCGAGACGGAATCGGGGCCGAAGAATTTGCCGAGAATCTCCTGCTCTCTCCTCCATCAGCCGTTTCTTCTTCTCTTCGGGCATGGCCGTATCCAGCCCGGTCTCCATCGCTGCCCCCATCATCTCGAAAGCGACGCTGGAGAACTCCTAGATGAATGAGTCTCCGCTGGGGCTGGTCCTGGCGTGCGCGAAGGGCCTCGGCAGCGCTCAGGCTGGCGTGGTGGCACTCCTGAAGCTCCTGGGGCGGGTCGAGCGGACTGTAGGGACCCACGGGGGAGTCGAGCATCTTCGCAAAATCGCCCCAGGTCGAGTCTTAGCCCCCACAGAGCATGGCCATTTCGTTCTCCAGCGCCCAGAACGCTGCTCCGCAAACCTCGGCGCAGCGGTAACTCCCCGATTCGGCGGTCGCGTGTGGGCACCGGTGTGTTCGACCGTCCAGGAGGTGCAGCCGTGGCCATCGCGGTGGGTGTGTTTGCCGGCGCGGTCTTTGCCGCTGCTGGCGCCGCAGCCGACGTATCAGCCGGCCACCCGCGGTTGGTTCTCCGCCACAAGCAGTAATCAGGACTGTAAACGTGAAGGCCAGGGCCGACAGGGTTACGAAGCGAAGGCTTACGGGCAACGTAGCGAGTTAACTCGTTGAGAACCTTGTTTGCTCACACCGCTGGCTGGGCGCAGGCAGCCGGCCGAACAGCGCCTGGGTCGGGCTGCATCCATTGGCCCTGAGCTGGGGATGCCCGATAATACCCGCCGGCCTCGGGGCGCTCCCGCTCTCATGAAGCCTCATTCGCAGCCGGGCAAGAAGCCGGTGCAGCCCTTATTTCCCATACGTATAGCAGAGATTAACTGGGCCTCTCGGGGAATGAATTTCCGGCACCGATGAGTAGAAGGAGGTTCCGACATCCTCCGGTACTTCCCCGGTGAACTGGCAACCGGAGCGACTCAGGAATGCCTGGTCGGTGAGATTACTCAACTCGGATGGCACTTTGCCACTCAACCTGTTCTGGCCGAGGCCCAATCTTCCCAGGTTGACCACGCGGTCCAACTCCGCAGGTATTTCTCCGTCTAACTGGATATGGCCGAGCCGCAAACGTTGCAGCCCGGTCAGGCGGGGCAGCTTGCGATTACTTCCTCCTCCCGCGCATAAAGGAACAAATTGGTTTCCACAGCGAATGCCGACCGGCCATACCCTGGCGTAGACCAATACTTCGGGTAACTCCGCCTCCCACGTGAGGTCTGAAGGGCCGATGGTCACCGTTTCCGGTCCCGCTGAGCAGTGCGCCCAGTGCCGGATCTGATCTCCAGGCGCCCCGGCATTTTCCCATGCCATGGCGACCGACTCGTCGTCGCTTAGCGGGTAGCCTCTTATAAACATGAGCCGCAAATTGCGAGTCCAGGTCAGAGACTGCTCCCGACTCGCTGTCCGTACCATCGGAGAGCATATTGCGCTCGGCCCTGATAGTCTTTCCGGCCCCAGCCCAGCTGCAGGGCTTCCCACTATCGTCGATGCCTCGGATTCTCTCGCGCTTCGGCATGTATCTCCTTCGTACTCCAATGTCGCAATGTTGCCAGCGCAACCTCGGCGGCTTCGCTACCCCCTGCTCCCGCAGACCCCAAAACCAGGGAATGTTTGCAAACTATGACCAGAGCAGCAATGACCCGATTTGCAGCATTGCCGGATAGTTCTGGGCCTTCTTCTCATACCGGGTGGCGATTCGGGGGAATCGCTTCAGCCGGTTGATGGTCCGCTCCACCAGATTGCGTTGCCGGTACAGGGCCCGGTTGAAAGGACCGGTGCGCCGTTCATTGGTTTTCCTGGGGATGGTGTAGCGAATTCCCCGCCGTCTGAGCCAGGCCCGAATCCTGCGGCTGCTGTGCCCTTTGTCGCCACAGACCCGCCGGGGCTTGATGCGGGGACGGCCACGCCCGCAGCGTCTCTCCTACCCTTGGGCCATCAACTCTTCGAACACGCTGACCTCGTGCCGCTGACCCGGGGCCAGCACGAATGCCACCGGCTTGCCCTGACCCTCGACTCTCAGATGATTCTTGGCCCGAACCCTCCGGGACCGGCCCAGCGCCTGATCGCCCTCCCCCTTTTTGCCCCGGCCGCGTGCTGATGTGCCCGCCCGTTGGTGCCGTCCACGTGATGGACTTCCCACGCAACCTGACCGATGGCATCAGCTTCCCCCTGCTCTTCAGCCAGCAGCCGGTCCCACAAGCCTTGCTTCCGCCACCGGTAGAAACGGCTGGCTACCGTGGCCCAGGCACCAAAGCGCTCGGGCAGGTCTCGCCATGGGGTGCCGGTGCGTAAAATCCACAAAGCCTGCCCTCGTGGAGACTGGGGATCCCGTTGATGACCGTACGATGGTCCTTCCCAGACCGTCCAGTCCTCGGCTTTTGGGCCGGCAACAGTGGCCCCAGTCGCTGCCATTGATCATCCGTCGATTCTCCTCGCCTCACACCTCACCTCACACTTCAACCTGTCTCGTTCAGTTTAGGGACTCCATTGGGTTCGCGAACACTCCCAGTCCCGCCACTCCCATCCTAACCCCCACCTACGCGGTGGCAGGCTCTTCCCCCGTCAAAGGGGAAGGGGTTCCTGGAAAATCGAAAAACCCTGGGAGCGTGGTGGTGGCGTTTGACACTCTCCACGGGGCGCTACTATCATCGAATTCTTGGAAAGGCGAATGGCGTTCGCCTACCAGTGGGCGGACCAAGGAGTGGTGATGTACTCGAACATTGTCGTACCCCTGGATGGGTCGGAAAACTCCGAACGGGCGCTGTCCCACGTCGCAGAGCTGGCGAAGGCAACGGGTGGCAGGGTCCACCTGGTGCAGGTGATTACCCAATCTGAAGAGATGCAGCTGATGAGCGGCGCTGAGAGCAGCTTCGCGGCGTCGGCCCAGTACCAGGAGATGGCGGACCAGCTGGTCGCTTCCCGGATTGAGCAGGCTGAGGCGTACCTCGCCGAAGTCCGGGGGAGGCTGGAGGCCGACGGGACCTCAGTTGCCAGCGCAGTCATGGAAGGACAGGCGGCGGAGAAAATTGTCGACTATGCTGCCAGTGAAAACGCCGACCTGATCGTGATGGGCACGCGGGGGCAGGGGGGCATCCAGCGGTTCCTGCTGGGCAGCGTGACGGACCGGGTGCTCCGGTCAGCGCGTATTCCGGTTTTGGCGATACCGCCCGGGGACTAGGCCAGGCTCTCCTGGAACTTGCCGGCTCCGCCCCAATTTCAGGGAACCTGTCCATGACGGCTGTGCGGCAAGGTCGGTCAGGCCGATAGATGCGGCCCTGGCAGCACAGGCTCTCCAGGGCAACCCCGTTTTACTACGGCTGGGTCGTTTTCGGCTCGGCCGTTGTTGTTGGCTATACTTCCCGTTCCCTGTTGGCGGTGGCGACCCTTTCCGTTTTCGTCGTGCCGATGACCGAGGAGTTCGGCTGGTCCAAGGCGCTGTTTTCGGGAGCAGTCAGCATCGGCGGGTTGGGAGCTGCGGCCGTTTCCCCCCTAGCCGGACGGCTGATCGACCGGCACGGTTCCGGCGTGGTGGTGGCGGCCTCTGCGGCGATCATCGGAGCGGGAGCCTTCGGACTGTCCCTGGTGGGACAGCCGTGGGCCTTCTACCTGCTGTACGTCCCGGCGCGGGCGGCCTTTGCCGGGCCTCTTGAGCTGGGAACGGCCACCGCGTTGAGCAACTGGTTCATCCGCCGCCGTCCCTTCGTGCTGGCGCTGCTGAGCGTCTGGCAGGGGACCGGGCTCGCGGTAATGCCGCTGGCGGCCCAGTTTATCATCGGCGGCTGGGGTTGGCGGGCGGGATGGGCCTGGCTGGGGGCGGTCACGCTGCTGGTGGGTGTCCTGCCGGTGTGGGTGCTGATGGCGCGCCGTCCCGAGGACCTGGGGCTGCCAGCCGATCCGGGGCGGGGGGAATCAGGCCAACCGTCCTCCGCTACTCCGCCGGACAGTGAGCCGGGGAACCCTCCGATGACCCGGGACGGACAGCCAGAGGTCAACCTGACGGTGCGGGATGCGCTGCACACCCGCGCTTTCTGGCTTCTGGCCCTCTTCTCCGTGGCGGGATTCATGGTGCAGGCGGGGGTGAGCCTGCACCAGGTGGCCCACTTCATCTACCAGGGGATGCGTCCGGCGGACGCGGCCCTGACCGCCGGAGTGTTCGCCGTGTCCCAATCCGTTGGCGGCATCCTCTGGGGAACGCTGGCCCGGCGGGTCCCGTTGAGGCTGTTAATGTGCCTGGCCGGGTTCACGGGAGCGGTGGGTACGATGGGGATCGTAGCAAGCTCGACGCTGGGATGGGGAGCGGCGGCGGCGCTGGCGCTGGGAATCGCGGTGGGTGGATACCATCTGCTGCTGCGGCTGGCCTACGCCGACTACTACGGCAGGAGGTACTTGGGGAGCATCCGTGGCTTGACCATTGGAGCGCAGATTGGCGGACAGGTGGTGGGGCCGGTGCTGGCGGGAGCCATGTATGATGCCACCGGGTCCTACTGGCTGCCCTTCCTCGTGTTCGCGGTGGGGGTGTCGGCGGCGGGAGTGGCAGTGCTGGCAGCGACTCCCCCGGGGAGGGAGTCCTCGAAGAGTTTGCCGTGAGTTCTTGTCTTAAGCTAACCAAGGAAAACTTGACTCAGAAGAGTGGTGTCAGGTTGATTGTGGTTTTCCCGGTCCCGATACGGTTCTTCCATACTTTCGAACTGGCACACTGCCGAAGCTCCCCCTCCCCGCGCTGCCCGCCCATTCCACCAATCAGCAGTCAGGATAAAGGTAGAGGTTTATGAGGTTCATTACGTCGTCTCTGGTAATCGGATCTTCTCCCATGAAAAGGTAGTCGTCTATGGCCTTGATGACCTCGCTCCTATCAATCTTCCCGTTTTCGTTGGCGTCGTAACGGGTGATCAGCGGGTGTTGGGACGCCAAGACCGCCTCGATGCGGTAAAGGTGGTAGGCTTTTTTGTCCTGAGAGATGACGGCCACTACGACGGTATAGGGGCAAGCCAGGGGAAGGTCGACCTGGTGTCCACCAAGCTCGGGGTCGGCGTCGGGGATTTCAGCGAATTCTTCGGTGAGAAAACGGAAGGAGGCGCCGTGGGCATTGGTTGGGATGACCGTAATTCGGGTGGCGGTGGCCGCGACGGTGTAGGAAGTCTCGTGGGGGTCGAAAGCCGGCTCCAGCATCCCCGGGCTGACAGCCAGCCCGCTGAGCAACAGGTCGCAGAAGGGGATGTCAAGATCGAGCAAGTCGTTGTCCTGGATTGCCCGCAACGGCGTTGGGATGCACCCGGTCAACTCGTTATCGGCCAGGTTTAGTGACACCAGCAGGGACAGTCCGGTTAGTTCGTCCGGTATTTCGCCGGTCAGCTGGTTTTCTTCCACGTGCAGGAGCTGCAGGTCGGACAATTGTCCCAGTTCCGTAGGTATCGGCCCGCTCAGTTGATTGTGTCCAAGGAAGAGGTACTTCAACTTGGAAAGGCGGCCCAGTTCCGGCGGTATCGGCCCGCTCAACTGGTTCCGGTCTAGGTCAAGGCGCCGCAACTCGGTGAGGCCGGACAGGTCGACGGGTATCGATCCGGTCAACTTGTTCCTCCACAGCAGCAGTTCCCTCAGATTGGGCAGATGGCCGAGTTGCGCGGGTATGGGCCCGGTCAACCGGTTGGTGTCGAGGTGCAAGCTCTCCAGCTTGACGAGCCGGGACAAGTCGGGAGGTATGGGCCCGGCCAGCCGGTTTATGGACAGGTACAGTTCTTTCAGCTTGGCCAAGCCAGCCAATTCGGTGGGTATCTCTCCGGTGAGCCGGTTGGCTTCCAGGCGCAGGAACTCCAATTTCGTGAGGTTGCCCAAGCCGGATGGGATTGGGCCGGTCAACTCGTTCTCCGAGAGGTAGAGTTCTTCCAGATTGACGAGATTGCCCAGTTGCGGCGGTATCTCTCCGGTAAGCCGGTTGGCTTCCAGGCGCAGGAACTCCAATTTGGTTAGGTTTCCTAACTCCCGGGGAATGGGCCCGGACAGATTGTTGCCGTTGAGACGCAACTCTTCCAGGCGGGCGAGCCCGCCCAGGGAGGCGGGAATCTGACCGCTCAACTCGTTGCCGCTGAGATCGATCCGTTGCAGCCGCGACACGCCCCCCAACGCCTCCGGCAGTTCGCCGGTCAATTGGTTATCGCTGAAGTCGAACCCCTGGAGGTTCGTGAGGTTCCCCATCTGGGCAGGTATCTCCCCGGTCAACAGGTTATCGTCGAGGTGAAGGTGCACCAGGGAAGCAATGTTGCCGACCTCGGGTGGGATCCGGCCGGTGAACCGGTTGTTCTCCAGGTGCAGGTCGAAAATCCGGGTGAAGCTGCCGACCCAAGGCGGTATCGGGCCGGTAAGCTGGTTATTTCTGAGGTCCATCCTCCGCAGGTTGCTCAGGGCGGCCAGTTCGGGAGGAAACCCGCCGGTCAATTTGTTGTCGCTGAAGTCGAAGCCCAGCAGGTTGGTGAGGTTGCCCATCTGGGGAGGTATCTCCCCGGTAAGTTGGTTAAAATCCAAGTGGATATGTCTCAGTTCCGACAGGTTGCCCAGTTCCGGCGGAATCGGACCGGTCAGTTGGTTGTTCTCCAGGTGCAAGTCCTGGAGGGTGGTCATTTCGCCGATCCAGGACGGCACCGGTCCGGTGAACCAGTTTTCCGACAGGTACAGCACCTTCAGGTTGGGGAAACGGGCCATCCACGCTGGGACCGGGCCGGTGAAATCGTTGCGATGCAGGTACAGTTCCCTCAGCTCCGCCAAGCCCGCCAGTTCCGGCGGTATCTCGCCCCACAGCCCTTTCGATTCAAGGTCCAGTTCGATGACGCGCGGCGGTTGGGAGTCCATTGCTTCCGGGTCCTGCTCGCTGAGGGTCACCCCATCCCAATCTTCTATGGCAAGAGTGACGGACCAGTTCAACCCGCCGCCCCCGGCCAAGTTGTCCTTGGCCGCGAGCAGCGCCCCGCAGTCCGCGACCAGTCCCGGGTTGGCGTCCGGGTCAGCCACGGCTCCCGCGGCAGCGCACGGGACGCCCTGGGCCCGTGCCGAGTAGCTCTCTCCCACCGTGACGGCTGTCAGGAGCAGCGCCGCGCTGGTGGTGAGGAATATAGCGAAGCGGTTGGGCAGCAACGTCGTCTGCAAGCTACTAACCTGCAGCAGACCCGCCGGAAGATTCCTCCTCCTGCCCCTTGTTGGCCATGACCACCAGGAGCGGGTCACCCGGGGGTGATTCGTCGGGGTTGGCCAGGCCGCCCTTGACGTTGCGGAAATTGCCGGCGAATTCCAGGTAGGACACCACTAGGTCGATGTGTCCCTTGTCTCCGACGCTGCGCCAGATGCGGACGGCCTTGGTGGGGAACATCCGGTTGGAGAAGGTGACGATCAAGATGCCGCCGTCCTTGAGGATGCGGTTGACTTCCCGGAAGGTTGCGACGGGGCTGGTAAGGTACTGCACCGACACGGTGATGACCACCGCGTCGAACTTCTCGTCGTCGAAGGGCAGGACTGGGTCGGAGTTAACGTCGTGGATGACGTACTCGTTGAGGTCCGGGTTGTCGGCCATCTCCTCGGCGTTCATCCCCAGTCCCAGCAGCCAGCGTTTGGGGTGTCCGTCGGGCCAGTGGGAGCGCCAACTGCTCATCAGGTCCAGCACGTCGGAGTAAGCGGGGATGAAGTCGCGGAAGAGGCGGCCGACGGTGGCGATGGCGCCGTCGTCGATGTGGACCACCTTGCGGGGCATGGTGTAGAAGAGGCGGTCGTTGGTGTCGTCTTCCCGCTGGAAGTAATTGGGCGGTAGCTGCTGCTCCGTGGGGGCACCTCCTGGGCGGCGTCCACAAGCCGGGCGGGATGGGCAATTGTAACATGGAGCTCTGACCGGGCCGGAGGGCGGCGAAACAGTTACAATTCCGCATGGACCGGGTGGGTCCGTAACACCGTCAACGAACGGCTAGGAGGTCAACCATGGCCAGTGAAGAAGCACAAAGATTCCTGGAACAGACCGGGGCCAACCGGGGCTATACCCTTGAAATGCACCGGATAATGGCGGAGGCGGACCTGGAATGGGCGCAGAAGTACAACGCCTTCATCGAAGCGACCTACACGGGTCAGAGGACGCTGGACCGGAAGACCAAGGAGTTGCTCCAGATCGTCGTGGAGGCCGCGCTGCGGGCGGACGTAGAGCAGATCCAGGCCCACGTGAGGGTGGCGCTGCAGGAGGGGGCTACTCCCAGGGAGATACTGGAGGCGCTGCAGGCGGTCATCGCGCCCATGGGAGCCCTGGCGTTCCGGCGGGGACTACAGGCGTGGGCCGCGGAGACGGGGGTCGATTCGCCGTAGAGTTCCGGATAAGCAACAGTCGGGAATCAGGGCGATTCCCGACTGTTCGCTCACGGATTGCCCCGGGTAAGACGGTGAGGACGTTTATTTCTCCCACTGGACCGGGTTGGAGAGGGTTCCGATTCCCTCTATGGCGATGTCGCAGACGTCGCCGTCTTTCATGTTCTCCGGCGCGCCATCGGTGCCCATCCAGAGCATGTCGCCAGGAACGAGGGTGAGGTAGCGGCTCATCCGGCTGATGAACTCCCGGACACCGAAGATGGTGCCGGACATGTTGTAGCTGCTGACGAAGCGGCCGTTCAGGCTGATGCTAACCTCGCAGTTCTCCGGGTCGACTCCCTCGGTCTCGATCCAGGGGCCCATGGGCTTGAAGGTGTCGGTGTTCTTGGCCCGCCACAGGGTGCGGTCGCCCCGCTGCCAGGTGCGCTCGCTGACGTCGTTGCCGATGGTGTATCCGAAGACGTAGTCCAGGGCTTCCGCCTCGGAGACGTTCTTGCACTGCCTGCCGATGACCGCAACCAACTCGCCCTCGTATTGGAAGACCTCGGTGGCGTCCTTGGGGACGATGATGGGGGAGCCGTGGCCGGTGAGGGCGTTGTTGGCCCGGTATCCCACGTCGGCGGCGGGCGGGAACGAAGGCTCCTCACCCCGGGCGTGGGCCATCTCGGTGACGTGCTCCCGGAAGTTGATCCCCGCGGCGTAGAATGTCGGGGGGATCACCGGGGCCAGGAGTTTCACGGATTCCAGGGGTTGGGAGTTGCTGGTGCGGGAATGTTCGCCCCAGGGGATGCCGGAGACCTCGATGACGTTGTCGCCCTCGATTATTCCGTAGGATGGCTGGTCGCCGTTCTGAAATCTGCACCACCTCATGCTGGATGCTCCTTGTCGATGCTGCGCAGGATTGGTCGGAAGGGAAGCCGGCGCGGGGCGCCGGTGGGCCAATTCTGGCATCAAGACGGGGAAGGGTCAAGGAGGTGGTTATCAAGGATGACAGGAGGTTGGCGCATTGTCTCCAGACCCAACCCTGACATCCCTGTGTATAATTTACCTCGTTTAACACAAGGGGCAACAGAAAAGGCGGGAAGGGATGTGGGCAGCCGCTGAACTGTCCACTGACCTTCCACGCAGGAGAAGTGAAAATGCGTTTGCAGGGCAAGACCGCCATGATCACCGGCGCCAGCCGCAACATCGGCAAGGAGGTGGCGCTGACATTCGCCCGGGAGGGAGCGTCGCTGGTCCTGAATACCAGAACGAGCCGCCCGGAGCTGGAGTCGGTTTCCGCCCAGTGCCGGGAGTTGGGATCGGAGACCTGCACCATCATGGGCGACGTGACCGATCCCCAGCGGGCCCGCGACATGGTGGCGGAAGGGACCGCGGCCATGGGTAAGGTCGACATCCTGGTCAGCAACGTCGCCATCCGCCCGCACAAGCCTATCCAGGAAGTGTCGGACGACGAGTGGGAGACAGTAATGCGGACCAACCTGTTCCCCGCCTTCTACCTGGTCAAGGCGGTCCTTCCGGGGATGATCGAGCGTCGGAGCGGGAGCATCATCGCCCTGGGGGGCCAGGCCGCCATCACCGGACGGCCGGAGACGATATCGGTCACCACAGCCAAGCATGGGCTGCTGGGGATGATGCGGGCCATCGCCGCGGAGATGGCCCCCTACAACGTGCGGGCCAACATGGTCAATCCGGGGTCCGTTGATACCGAGCGGCTCCACCCGGAGTGGTATCCGGAGTTCCAGGACACCGACCGGGGTTCCGGCGAGCACGTGCGGGGGATCCCCATGGG
This sequence comes from uncultured Dehalococcoidia bacterium, assembly GCA_951812535.1. Lineage (GTDB taxonomy): Bacteria > Chloroflexota > Dehalococcoidia > Lucifugimonadales > UBA3495 > CATOSK01. The sequence goes on from CATOSK010000010.1 coordinate 82,714, forward strand.
GCGGCAGGCGACCGTCTCCGACATCGCCAATGCAGTCCTGTTCTTGGCCAGCGACGAGTCGTCCTACGTTACCGGCGACCGGATCAACGTGGTGGGCGGAAGGTATATCGTCTAGCCGCCCGGGGCATGGCCCAGCTGCTCCCAGGCGAGGGCCGCCGCACCGACCATTCCCCCGGTGTATCCCAGACCGGTGGCGACCAGGCTGAATTCCCGGTGGCGGGGACTCATGGCCCGTCCCGACACGCGCTCCTTGATGACCTCCAGCAGTCCGGCATCCCGGATGCCGTCGGTGACCCCGCCTCCTAGCACGATGATGTCGGGGTTGAAGAGATGGAGGAGGTTGACCAGCCCCAGGGACAGGTGATGCAGGACCTGGTCGATTATCTCAGATGCCAGGGCCTCCCCTGCGGAGGCGGCGGCGAAGACGTCGCCGGCGTCCAGGTTGTCCGGGGAGATTCCCGTGAGGGATGAGCAGAACTCTCCTCGAGCGAGCCGTTCCCGGGCCATTCGGGCGATGCTGAGGCCGGAGGTCAGCGCTTCCAGGCAGCCGTAATTGCCGCACTGGCATTGGGGAGCGTTGGAGCTGGAATCCATGACCATGTGGCCCACCTCGGCAGCCATCCCTTCTGCGCCCAGGAGCATCCGGCCGTGGTCAATTACTCCGCCGCCGACACCGGTGCTGACGGTGACGTAAATCAGGGTGCGGACCGGGCGGCCCATCCCGCGGGCATCCTGTCCCGCACCGAAGTGGTACTCTCCCAGGGCTGCCAGGTTGGCGTCGTTGCCCACGAAGACGGGCAGGCCGAACCGTTCCTCCCAGAGGGGCTTCAGGGATACGCCATCCAGCACGCCCAGGTTGGGAGGATTGTGGAAGGTTCCGTTATCGGTGTCGATGGGACCGGCGGCGGCAACACCGATGGCATCGACGGGACGGCCGGCGCACCATTCAAGGGCTTTTGCCAGAATGTCCTCGGCGCCGTCGAGAAGCTGCCGCTGGGTCCCGCCGGAAACGTTGGGCCGACGACCAGACCAAAGGAGTTGTCCCGACCGGTCGGCGACGCCTGCCCTGGCCCATGTTCCTCCCCAGTCCATTGCGATGACCACGGGTTCGCTGGATGAAGGCATGGGCGTCTCCTGAGCTTGTGATTCCCCGGGGCTGCGGGGAAGTATCTCAGAACGGGTGGGAGGAAGTCACGAAAGGCATGGGCTCGAGCCGTCGATTCCCTGGCAGGACCGCGCCGGGGGACAGTGTGGGCCGCACCTTCAGGGAAGTTCCGCCAGCAGGTCGTCGAGAGCACCCCGCAAAACTTCCGGGGGCATGGGGCCGACGTACTTGCGGCGCACCTCTCCGTTGGGAGCGATGAAGAACTTTTCCGGGATGCCGCGGACGCCATACTCCACGGCGATGACGCCTTCTTCATCGATGCCGTTGGGGTAGGGAACGGCGTATCGTTCCAGGTGCTCCAGGGCGGAGTGTTCATGGTCCCAGATATTCACCCCGATGAATTCCACCGGGCGGTCCTGGTATTCCAGGTAGACCTCGGCCAGGGTGGCAGCCTCGTCCCGGCATGGGCCGCACCAGGATGCCCAGAAGTCCACCACCACGACCTTTCCCGTGTGGTCGGACAGCCGCCACTCCTCGCCGTCGACCTGCTGGATGTCGAAGCTGTGGGGGATGCGGACGTTGGGCTCAACCTCGCCGAAGTCGATGTTGACGCCCAGGCCTCCGGCGCCTTCGAAGGACAAAGACCCCCAGAGCAACAGGGCCAGGAAAGTTGCCAGGGAAACGCCGAAGGCCAGCATTATCCAGGAGCGTTGACTCAGCGCGCCCCTGGGGGTTTCAGTTTCTATTTCGCTCACAGAACATAACCACCGAATTCATTCTGCCCCATTTGGAGACGCAAATAAACCTTAATGGTCATTTCTCACCGCAGGTCCGGTGACCTTCCAGGGAACAGTCAAGGGATGGACGACGGTGACAGGGCCCGGTCTTTCAGCCTGGTCCTTTCCCACCGGTAGCTTCCCTCGTCCAGCTCTCCGGCTTCGAAACGCTGGTCCAGCAGGGCCATCTGCCGGACCAATTGTTCCCGTTGGGAAGCGGGGCCCGGGACCGCTGCCCCGGATTCCCGGCCGGATTCTCCGGCAGTCCCCGCCGCCGGTTTCAGGCCTCCGTACAGCAGGACGGCAGCCAGGACTGCTCCCAGGCCGGTCGGGATGGCTATGGCCCAGAGACCGGTGTTGCTCACGGTCTGCCACGCCCGCTGTGTCCAGCCCGGCTGGGGAAGGTTGGTAAGGCTGATGGTTAGTCCCCGGGCAGGCGGCACTTCCGATGCCTGCCACACGGAGTAATCCAAGCCTTCGACGGTTACCGCTTGCGCCGCTGGCAGTCCCTCTGCCTGGACCGGCCCCAGGGATGCAGGGACCAACAGCCGGAAAACCTGCGCTCCCTGCAGGAGGTTCTGGCGATAGGAAAACTCGCTCCCCTGGTAGGGAAAGCGGTAGGAAAAAGTAAGATTATGGGCACCAGGAGCCACCGGGGACGTTACGGCAAACCCGGTCCCCACCGGGATTATCTCCCCGCCCAGCAAATCGGACTGGATGTCGAAATCGGTGGCATCTTCGGGAAGGGAGAAGCGCAGGAAGCTGAACCGTCCCGGTCCCACATTGGTAAGGTCGGGGACCAGGGTGCGGTCGCTGATGTTGGCGAGCGCCACGATCTCTACCGCTTCCACGACCCGTTCGGACGGGTCGATGGCCGCGATGACCATGGCGTGGCTGTCTACTTCAATAACCGAAACGTCCCTGGTGGACTCGTAAACGGTGAGACTGACTTCCTGGGAGAGGTCGTCGGGCCCTATGAGGAGGCTGTAAGTCTTGCCCTGGTAGGCGGCGGCAAGCGCGTAACCGCCGCCGGTGGACACTGGTACGTCGTTAAAGTGGAAAACCCCGGAGGCATCGGTGACCGTCTCGAGGGTCTCAACGCCCTGCAGACCGGGAGAGAAGGTGTGCAGGGACACTTGAACATCCGAGGGCGGGGATGATCCTTCCGTGCCGTTGACAATCCGTCCCGAGACGGCGGTGGTCTGCTGCGCGTGGACCGCGGCAGCAGGGGAGAAAACCAGGAACAGTACAATAAGACCGCTCAGGAAAGGGGTTGCCCAACGGAAAATCCCGGATCGTCTGGCAGGGTTTCGCAAGAAGTAGGTCATTCCGGCGGCGTCTCCGCAGCATCTGCGGTCCAACTCCGCAACTCCGCGGAACACTCAGGACACTCCCGCCATTCCTGGGCGGCGGGCGCACCGCAGTTGGGGCATTGGATTGCGGCGCCGTTGGTGTAGCTCAACGCGGCCCGGGCCAACCCCACGTCCTGTTCCAGGAGCCATTCATGGTCCCGGGCGGCGGTTTCGGCCTGGTCCCGCAGAATCGCCGCGGCCTGGAGCCGGTAGTCCTGCAACTGCTCCCGGTAGAGGCCCAGGGGAATGTTGCCGAGCTGGTGTTCCAGTTGCAGGGTGCGGATGGCGTCGTATACGGCGTTCAGGTCTGCTTCCGCCTGGGCCAGGTCTGGGGAAAGGGCTTCCGGCGGCGCGGTTTCTGGAGCGGAGCGGCGCCTCCAGAAGGGGTATACGACGACTCCGATACTGAGCAGGGTCAGGGCGAGGCAGACGATGACGGCCACGGGGAACCTAGGCCGCGCTGGGCTCGGCGCCACCCGGCACGGACGCCGGACGCCGGACTGGGGCAACCTGCCGGACCCGTTGGGGCCACAGGGCTATGACCGTTCCCAACACCATCACTGGACCGGCAACCCACATCCACCACATCATGGGGTTGACCAGGATGCGGAAGCCGACGGCCCCGTCGGAAAGGTTCTCGCTGGGGACGACGTAGAAGTCCTCCACCGGCGTGGAGCGGATGGCGGCCCGGGTGGAGGCCATGTTGAACGACGGGTAGAAGGAGCGCTTCGCCTCCAGGTCGGTGAGGTACCGGCCATCCCGTTCCACTCGCACCAGGGAATCGAACTCGGTGCGGTCGGAGAATTCTTCGGCAGAGGTGCGGATGTATTCCATCCGGTAGTTTTCCACCGTCACGGTCTCTCCAGGGGAAAGCACGACGTCCACCTGAGTATCGAAGAAAGACGCCCCCAGGATTCCCAGGGCGGCCATGACCACGGCCAGGTGAACGATGTATCCCCCATAGCGGGGCCGGTTGGCGGCCAGCAGCCGCAGGAAGGCCAGGGGATAGGTTTCAGCGAGGCTGCCGTGGCGGGAGCGGGTTCCCCGCCACCACTCGATGACGATCCCCGAGGCGGCCATGGTGCATACCCCGAAACCCAGCAGCGGATAAACCTTGTGCATCCCCAGGATAGCCAACAAGGCAATAACGGCCAGTCCGGCGCTGGCGGGAAGGAGGAGCGCCCGGCGGAGGGAGGCCAGGTTGGCCCGTCGCCAGGGTATCAGGGGACCGATGCCCATCAGCAGGACCAGTCCCAGGAGCAGGGGCCCGTTAACCTGGTCGTAGAAGGGCCGGGCTACGGTGATCTCGTCCCCGGCGCCGGCGCGGGATATGAGTGGGTAGACCGTCCCCCAAAGCGTCACGAAGGCGATGCCGAGGAGGAGGAGGTTGTTGAAAAGGAAGGCCGCTTCCCGGGACAGCATGGAGTCCAGGTTCTGGGCGCTCTTCATCAGGTTGAATCGCCAGAAGAAGACGGCGAAGGGGACAATGATACCCACCGCAAGGAACAGCAGGAAAACCCAGCCCAGGGTGGAGGCGCCGAAGGAGTGTACCGACGGTACGGGCCCGCCCCGGTTCATGAACATTCCGTACAGGGCCAGCCCAAAGGCGACGTTAATAAGCATCATGTTCCACATGCGGAACATTCCCCTCCGCCGCTGGACCATGATGGAGTGGATGAAGGCGGTGAGGGCGAGCCACGGCATGAAGGCGGCGTTTTCCACCGGGTCCCAGAACCAGAAGCCGCCCCATCCCAGGATGGTGTAGGCCCACCAAGACCCCAGGAGCAGCCCGCCGGCCAGCAGGGCCCAGACAATAATGCCCCATACCCGCCCGGTGTCCACCCACTCATCCCGGGTCTGTCCGGCGATGAGGGATCCCAAGCCAAAGGACATGGGCAGGGTGATGCCGATGAGTCCGGCCATGAGTGCCGGGGGATGGAAGAACATTCCGAAATGGGTCAGCAGGGGATTGATCCCCTGGCCGTCGGGAGGAACGATGGGAAGGGTGTCGAAAGGGTTGGCCATGAAGGCCATGACCGCAAGGAAAAAGGTCTGCACCAGCATCAGGGTCGCGGCGGTGTAGGGGAGGCTGTCCCGCAGCTGTCCCGGGGCGAAGCGCAGGGCGATGGCCGACATGACGGAGAGGACGAAGGCGATGTAGAGCAGCGATCCCTCGTTGCCGGCGTAGAAGGCTACCCAGGTGTAGATGTTGGGCATGGCCAGGTTGCTGTGGGCGGCCACATACACCAGGGAGAAGTCGCGGTTGATGAAGGCGGTAACCAGGGCCAGCGTGGCGATTAGCAAGGCCAGGGCGACCAGGTAGACGGCTCGCCGGGAGCTTTCGACCAGGGCGGGGACGTTCCGCAGCCTGCCCAGCACCGAGCCGATGCAGGCGTAGGAGGAGAGGGCGAGGGCGATCCACAGGGATATGCCGCCAAGTTCAGCCACGGTTGGGTTCCCCTTCCGCGGGCGTATCCAGGTGACGGTCGACGATATCCAGGTAGGGTTCCAGGTCGCCGGAAGTATCCGTTTCCGGCGCACCTGGCGCCGGAGTGCTGTGCCGGTTGCGGGTCATAGACCGGAGAGACAATCCTCCAATGAGGAGGGCTGCCACGACGGCCACCGGGGGCAGGACCCAGGCGACCAGGTTAATGCCGGACTTGGGCGGGGCGCCGATGACGCTCTGGCCGTAGCGATCGGCGAAGTAGTCGAGGATTTCTTCCCTGGTCTGTCCTTCAGCCAGCTTCTGGCGGACGATGGCCCGCATCTGGCGGGCGAGAGGGACCTGGGCCTGGTCGATGGTCTCTGCTGGGCACACCGGGCACATGAGCATTCCGTCGATGGCCTGGGCCTCGACTTCGTCGTAGGCTGCCGCGGGCGCAGCGGGTTCCGGCGGTTCCTGTGCGTAGGAGACGTTCACCGACGCCAACAGCATACAAGCCCCGAGAACCGTCGGCGCGAGGAACCGGAGTTTAGGGAAAGTCGGCATACCCTTCCGGCGAACCACCGGTGAGGTCTGTCCGGCGGAAAGCGAGATCTGAGGTTCGATAGGGATATTTTGACATTGGGAGCCGGGAGTTGGCAACCGGCGCGGTACGGTGGGGTGGTGCAGTCTGATGAACCCCGATAGAACGACCGCCGGGCCCCGACCAGGCCCGTTCCGACGATGCCTTCGGGGGACGCTGTCTTGTCGAACTTGCGATGGCGGGGTATATTCTCAGCCGTTGGCGGTTGCTCGACCGTGAATCGCCCCGAGGTTGGAGGTGAGAGGTTGCCCGTTCCTGGGATAGTAGACTGGTCCGGCAGGATGCGCCGGATGATGGAGTTCGTCGGCCTGACCGACGACGACGTCAAGTTGGTGCGGGATAGCGGGTCTATCCTTGCCGACCACGCTGTTGAGCTTACCGAGGCCATCTACCGCCATTTCCTGGAGTTCCCCGAGACCAGGGCGTTTTTCCTGGACGAGGCCACCGGGGAAGTTGACCTGGACCGCATCGAGCGGCGCAGGCACAGCCTGACCCGTTGGCTGAGGAACTCCATCGAATTCCGCGTCGACGAGGACCTGCCGGTCTTCCTCCTGGCCATCGGGATCGTCCACAGCCATCCGGCGGCCCATCGGGAGCATTTGGGTTCCATTCCCATGCGGTTCATGATCGGGGCCATGTCGCTGACGCAAACGGCGGTATCCGGATTGCTGAAGGATGAGATCCCGGATGCCGAGACGGCATGGCGCACGGCCGAGGCGTGGAACAAGCTGCTGATGGTGCAGCTGGACGTGCTGGTGGCGGGCTACGTCACGGAGCGACCGATCCCTCCCAGGCAGGAAAGTCCCTCCGCTTCCCAGGTCTGACGGGGCATAGCCAGAGTCCGAAAAATACTGAGCCAGGAACACTGGCAAAGGAGAAACGATGACCAAGGTACTGGTAATTCAGGGCGCCGGAATGAACATGCGGGGCAAGGTGCAGGTCGAGGTCTTCGGCCCCAACACCCTGGAACAGATCAACGAGCAGGTCCTGGGATATGCCGAGGGGCTGGGGATCGACGTCGAGCTGTTCCACTCCAACATCGAGGGGGAAGTCGTCAACGCCTTGTATGAAGCCCACGACGGCGACGTGGACGCGGCCCTGATTAATCCGGCGGGCTATACCACCGGCACCGGCCCTCTCAAGGCCGCCATTGCCCAGGTGCGTTTCCCGGTCATCGAGGTCCATGCCTCCAATCCCACTTCCCGGGGAACGGTGTCCCAAGTCCAGCCGGTGAGCAAGGGATCGGTGTACGGATTCGGCGTTTACGGGTACTACCTGGCCCTGGAGGCGGTCAAGCACATGGTTGAAGGCTGATTCCTGGGGAAACGCCCATCTACGCCCGGCCAGTTGACTGGCCGGACTCATTCATCGCAGGACTGGTTCGCGTTGCCCGCGGCTACTCGCAGCGGAGGCAGCGTACCTCGGTAAACACGTCGTCATGGAGGCCGGGGTTGACCGTCATGTAGTCCATGATGATTCGCAGCACCTTGCCTTCATCGGCGATGTCGTACTTCTCGGCGATGTTGCGCACGAGGGCCATGTGGTCGGGGTTAAGGTCGATCTCAAAACTCTCTTTGACGCCTGCCATTTTCAACTCCGTATTATTTCAGGTTAACCAACCGGCGGGGCCCGGAAATTGCCGGACCTGTTCTAAAGGATCTGGGACAGGAATTGCTGCACCCGGGGATGCCGGGCGTTCTCGAAGAACTGAGAGGGAGGCTGGTCCTCGACAATCTGACCCTCGTCGAACATGACGATGCGGTCGGCGACCTCGCGGGCGAAACCCAGCTCGTGAGTGACCGCGAGGATGGTCATCTGGGACGCGGCCAGTTCCCGCATGACCTCCAGGACTTCCTTGATCATCTCCGGGTCCAGCGCCGACGTCGGCTCGTCGAAGAGCATGATGTTGGGCTGCATCGCCAGGGCTCGGGCGATGGCCACCCGTTGCTGCTGTCCGCCTGAAAGCTGTATTGGAAACTTGTCCGCCTGCTCGGGGATGCCCACTCGTTCCAGCAGTTCCATGGCGATCTCGGTGGCCTGCTGCTGGGGTAGTTTTCGGACCTTCATTGGGGACAGGGTAATGTTCCCCAGGACCGTCAGATGGGGGAAGAGGTTGAAGGACTGGAACACCATCCCCACGTCGCGGCGGATGGCGTCAATGTTGCGGACATCGTTGGTAAGCTCCACGCCGTCAACGATAATGTCCCCCCGCTGGTGCTCCTCCAGACGGTTGATGGTCCGGATAAAGGTGGACTTCCCAGACCCGGACGGGCCGATGATGACCACCACCTCTCCCTTCTTGACAGCGGTGCTGACGCCGCGGAGGGCGTGAAAGTTGCCGTACCACTTGTGAACGTCCCGGCAGACAATGATGTCATCGTCAGCGATAGCGCCGTCGGTCTTGCCATTGGCAGGGTCCATCGTATCCTCCCGTACGGCGGCCGCTTGTCCGCCTTCCGGTGCCGGCACCGCGCAACACCCGCTAACCGGGCCTAGCGCTGGCCGACCCCCATGTGTCTTTCAACCGTGGTGCCGACATAGGAAATAGTGTAAGTGAATACCCAGAAGACCAGGGCCAGGAAGATGAAAAGCTCCCGGGCGCTGGCCAGATGCTCGGGGTTGCCCTGGATGAAGGCCCGGCTGATTTCCACAACGTCGAGCATCCCAATGATATACACCAGGCTGGTGTCCTTGAACAACGCGACAAACTGTCCGACTATCGCGGGAATGACGTTGCGGATGGCCTGGGGCAGGGAAACCAGGAGCGTGGTCTGCCATCCGGCCAATCCCAGGGCCCGGGCCGCTTCTGCCTGGCCGGGATGGAGGGCTTCCAGCCCTCCCCGGATGTTTTCGGCCATGTAGGCTGTGCTGAACAGGATGATGATTACGCTGGCCCGGAACAGGGAGTTCTGTGGGAAGTCTTCCGGGAAGGCCAGCGGGACCAGCACTTGGGACATGAACAGGAGGGTTATCAGCGGCACCCCGCGGAACACCTCGATGAACACGACGCACATCATCTTCAACACCGGCAGATGACTGCGGCGCCCCAGGGCCAGGGCGATCCCCAGCGGAAGGCTCAATACGATTCCGGCCACCGCCAACAGCAGGTTCAAAGTCAACCCGCCCCAGTTGTTTACCGAAACGGGCTGGAGCCCGGGCACTCCCCCCGGCAGGCCACGCATCAGGACCAGCGTAAGCAGGAAGGCGACGACGCCGAGGATGGAGACCCACTTTACCGTTCCCAGCGGGGTGTAGCGCCCCAGGGCCAGTCCAATGAACATGGCGGGGACATTGGCCAGCATGAGCAGCCGCACGTCCCAACCCATCTTGTCCAGGCCGTAGGGAAGGAAGGCGGATAGGGCTACGACCGCCGTCACGATGATGGCGATCCGCTTGGCAACGCCGCCACCGGCCACCGGCCAGGCCATGCCCAGCAGCATCGTGACCATGAGCAGTCCGGCCTGGGGGCGCCAGAAGCAGTTCTGGCCGGGACAGGCACCCTCGGTGTTGTACTGGCCGATGAGGAACCTGCCGCCGATGGTGGGAATCACTTGCCATTCAGCGTCAAAGAAGACCCAGCCAACGCCGTACCACAGGCCGAGTATTCCCAGGATGCCGAAGATAATGGTCAACGTGGTGTTGTACCAGTTGCTGAAGAGGTTGTCCCGCACCCAAGCCACCGGACCCGACTCCGGGCGTGGCGGAGGCAGAACAGCCTGGACCGGGGGGAGCTCATAGGGCGTGGACATCTTCTACCCCCCGGAGAACCGGATGCTTCGGTTGTAAAGGTTGCCCAACAGGGACCAACTGAGACTCATCGCCAGGTAAGCGAGCATTATCAGGATGAAGATGGACACGGCCGGCGCCGTTTGGGTCATGGTCTTGGCAACGTTGGTCAGGTCGGCGTAGCCGATGGCTCCGGCCAGGCTGCTGTTCTTGGTGAGGTTCAGCCATTGGCTTATCAAGGGCGGAATTATGACGCGCAACGCTTGCGGGAAGGTGATGTGGCGCAAGGTGTTGAACCCGGACAAGCCAAGAGACCGTGAAGCTTCGGTCTGCCCCCGTCCCACGGACTGGATGCCGGCCCGGACGATTTCGGCGATGAACGAAGCGGTGTACATAACCAGGCCCACGAGAAGGGCAACCAGGGCTCCGGAGAAAGTAATCCCTCCCTGGATCCGGCCGAACGTCCCTTGAGGAGCTGGTTGGCTGATTTCCAGGGGGGAAACGCCCTGCGACAGCGTTACGAAGGCCCAGGCAATCGCGCCCAGCACTATCGCCGCTGTGCAGCCGAACACCACCGGGTAAGACACCGTTCCCGTCTCAACCTCCCGCCGGGTCAGCCAGCGGTGCACCAGCCAGCCGACGGACACTGAAACCAGCGCCATCGCTGCCCAGATTGCCGCCGCGCCGCTGTCGGTGGCTGTCGGCCAGGGCATTGAAATCCCCGCGTTGTTGATAAACAGTCCCTTGGCGATAACGTACCCCTCCAGGACCCTCGGGAAGGCCAGCACGATATAAAACCAGAAGAACAGCTGCACCAGCAGCGGGACGTTGCGAAAGAACCCGATATAGACCGCCGCCAGTTGGGCGACAATCCAGTTGGTGGACAGCCGGGCGATTCCGATGATGATTCCCAGCGCCGTTGCCAGGATGACGCCGGAGATGGACACGACCACGGTGTTGACCGCGGCTACACCGAAGGCGTAGAGAAAGGTGTCCGAGGACTCGTAGGGAAGCCAGGTCTGTCCGATGGGAGTCTGGTAGGCCCGGTCCAGGAAGCTGAAGCCGTAGGGGATCTCCCGGTCGTCGATCGCGTTGCCGATGTTGATGAAAAACCAGGCGACCAGGACGACGACAACGACGGCAGACACCACCTGTGACGTCCACTGGATGACCTGCACGTGCCGCCAGATCGGAATTCCCTGGTAGCTGAGCCTCGCCAACATCTGCTAAGAAGTACCGCCCGGGTTAAGTTCGCCCAATTGTATATGAAACGCGTCCCAAAAGCAGGGAGCAGGTCGTGTAGTTAGGACCTGCTCCCCGGAACCGCCCTGCGTCAAGCAAGGGAAGGCGCTGATTCGTTTGTGACTATGCTAGCGCAACGGCGCAGCGTAAATTTGTCCGCCCTTGGGGCAGTCCTGGCACGGCGCATTGGCCCAGAGGGCGTTGCGGCCGTTCTCCCGGGGGAGGTTGATCCCGTCCGGGCCGAGGTTGCGGTTGTAAACGTCGCCGTAGTTGCCGACGGCGTTCAGGACGTCCTGGGCGACGGTGTTGCTCAGGCCCAGGCTTTCCTGGCCGAACGAGCCGTCGATTCCCAGAAGGCGGTCCACCTTCGTGTCTCCGGTGGCCGTTGAGGACACCGAACCCTGGTTCACGCCGTAGGCCTCACCGTAGATCAGGATGGCCATTACGGTCTTGACGATGTCGAACCACTGGTCATCGCCGTGAGGGACCACCGGGCCCAAAGGCTCCTCTGAGATGGTCTCCGGGAGGATGACGTGATCGTCCCGGTTGGCGAGAGCGGTCCCCAGGGCTGCCAGCTGGGACCGGTCGTTGGTAAAGGCGTCGCACTGTCCGCTTTCGTAAGCCGCGACCACCGCGTCGGTGTCCTCGAAGGTCAAGGCCTCGATGCCAAGGTTGTTCTGGTCGGAGAAGTCCTGGAGGTTAAGCTCGGTGGTAGTTCCCTGGGTTACGCAAACCGAGGCGCCGTCCAGGTCCAGAGCGCTGTCGATTCCCAGGCTCTTGTTGACCATGAATCCCTGGCCGTCGTAGAACATGGTCTGGGCGTAGTTGCCCCACTGGGAGTCCCGCGACGTGGTCCAGGTGACGGTCCGGACCAGCATGTCCACTTCACCGGACTGGATGGTGGGACCGCGCTCGGCGGCGGTTATCAACCGGATCTCGATGGCGTTGGGGTCGCCGACGGTGGCGGCGGCCAGCGCGCGGCACAGGTCTATGTCGAAGCCAACGTTGTTACCGGCATCATCCAGCGAACCGTAACCGGGTACGTCGTTGCGGCTGGCACAGATGACGCTGCCGCGGGCCTTGACGGCTTCCAGGCGGCTGCCCCCTTCGGGCATGGCCATAGCGGACGACTTGGCTTCCTCCAACTCCATCTTGGTGTCTTCCAGTTCTTGCTGGACGGCGGCGAGTTCTGCGGCGGAAGTGTCAGGGGCTTCTTCTGTGCAGGCGGTGAGGCCCACCAGGGCCAGGGACAGGATCACCAAAGGCAAATACTTCAGGTACCGGACCATATACAATACACTCCTTCGCTTCTGGGTATAGGCCGATCATATTTTCTTCACACGGCCATGCCCATATCTTGAACAGTGGTACCCCGGATGGGCTTCGATCCCATGATCTCCACCTTGAAAGGGTGGCGTCCTAACCTGGCTAGACGACCGGGGCACAGCGTTTATCTTACTACATGTGCGTACAATTTCGCCACATTTTACGGATACACGGCTACGGAATCCAAAGCGAGATCTTCGGGCCAGCCGAACATGAGGTTCATGTTTTGAACGGCCTGGCCAGCGGCTCCCTTGACCAGGTTGTCGATGCAGCTGATGACTATCAGCCGGCCCGTCCGGGAGTCCACCACGGGATGGACCAGGCACTGGTTGTTTCCCAGCGTCTGCTTGGTCTGGGGCGGCCTGGAGGCAACGACGACGAAGGGATGGCCCTTGTAATAGTCCTCGTATAAATCCCGGATGCGCTGTGACGGGTCGCCGCTGTCCAGGTACTCCGGCCGCAGCTGGGCATAGCAGGAACTGAGGATGCCCCTGGTCATGGGAATAAGATGGGTCAGGAAGGTGATGGCCAGGGTGTCTTCCGACAGGGCGTTGAGTTCCTGCGTGATCTCGGGCAGATGCCGGTGGCCGCCCAGCGAGTACGCCATCACGTTCTCGTTGACCTCGGAATAGTGGGTGGTCAACGCCAGTGTCCGGCCGGCGCCGGAAACGCCGGACTTGCTGTCGATGACTATTCCTCCTTCCACCAGCCGGTGTTCCACCGCTGGAGCCATTCCGAGGATCGCACTGGTGGGATAACAGCCTGGGTTGGCAATCAGGCGGGATCCCGGCACTTCCTCGTGGTGCAGCTCGGGCAGCCCGTAGACGGCCTCCTCGAGGTAGGTCGGGTCCGGGTGTTCCACTCCGTACCATTCGGTATATTCCCTGGCGTCCTTGAGACGGAAATCGGCGCTGATGTCTACCGTTTTGATCCCCTGCTCCAGGAGAGGGATCACCGCCTCGGCGCTGGCCTTGTGGGGCAGGGCCGAGAACACCAGGTCCAGGCTGCCTTCCAGTTCCGGTGTGATGGTCAGGTCTAGTTGGGACAGGTGGGGGAACACCTCGCCCAGTTTCTGCCCCGCCGCACTGCGGCCCGTTACCGAGGCGATCTCCACCTCGGGATGCTGGTAGAGGATGCGGGCCAGCTCGGAGCCCGCGTATCCAGTCACGTTGATGATGCCTGCCTTCATTGCGTCGTCTCCTCAATTTCGGGTGTGTGGGGGAGCTGAGTGGTCTTGCTCCCGGCTCGTTTCCTGGGTTTGGGGGTCTGCGAGGCGTCGGGCCCGTCAGACCCCATCATTCGGTCCCGAGCGGGACATCCGAAACCGATGATGCAATCTCCGCACAGTGGCCGCTGGGCCTTACAGACCTGGCGGCCGTGGGTGATGAAGGCGACGTGGAAGGGAAAAACCTGGTGCGGTTCAACTGCGGCTTCCAGCAGATCGTGGGCCTTATCCGCGTTGACCTTGGGGCCGATGAGCTCCAGCCGTTGGGCCACGCGAAAGATGTGCGTGTCGATGGCCATGGCTGGCATGCCAAGCGAGAAATTGAGAATGATGCCGGCGGATTTGGGGCCGATGCCGGGGAGCTGCCGGAGCCACGCCTTGGCCTCGGCCAAAGGCATCTCCGCCAGGAAGGATAGGTCCAGCGAGTCTTGGTTGAGTTCCAGGATCCTGGTCAGGATGGTCTTGATGCGGGGCGCCTTGATCTTGGCCAGGCCCCCAACACTGATGGCCGATTCGATGTCCGCTACCTCGGCCCGCGCGATGCTGTACAGATCTCCGAACCTTCCCATCAGGCTGCGGAAGGCCCTCTCCGAGTTGGTGTCTGAAGTGTGCTGCGAAAGAATCGTGAAGACCAGCTCGTGGGCTGGATCCAGGCGAGGTTCTTCCGGGAAGGGCCCGTACTGCTCGGTGAGCAGGCGGATGGCCTCATTGATGGCTATGGAGGGCTTTGCCGCTCTCTTTTTCCTGCTTCTCTTGGGAGGCATTATGCGGCGCTTGCACAGTGGGAATAAACCGGCCCAGCGTGTGAGGCGATGATCCGGCGCGGGGTCCGGCGGCTAGCGGATTCTAGCATCCGAGGCGCCGGGTTCTCAAGAAAGAAGGCTGCAGTAAAGAGGCCTGAGGAGACTGCCACCCAGACCGCAACTGCCCGGAACCGGGTTGGGCGGGCAGGCCGGGGGCTGGATGGGCCGAACGGGGGAGGGCTGGTTGGCCCTAGGGATTCTCCCCCGTACCTCCCAGTTGCGAACGCAGGAACTGCTCCAACTCCCGGACGACGGCTGAAGGGTCGGGCATGTCGCTGTCGGTCTGGCTCTCGTCGTAGCGGGTTTCCAGCTTCTTGATGTAGTCCTGGAGCTGGTCGTCCTCGTCGACGGCCTTCAGTACCTCCTGGTCGAATGTATCGGCCGCCGCGCTCAACTCCTTCAGGTCGATGGGAAGGTCCAAGAGCCCGATCAGGTTCTTGGCCAGGGTATAGCTGATCCGGTAGTTGGGAGCCGCCTGTAGGTAGTGAGAGGTATGGCCCCACAGGGAAGCGTAGGCCATGCCCTGCCGGGTACAGGCGTCCATGACGGCGGTGCTTATCCCGGTCGGACCCTGATAGTTGGAAGTGCCCACGCTGGCCGATTCCAATGCCTGCTGGAGATCGGGTTGGGTGGAGGAACCGGTCAGCCGGACGGGGCGGGTATGAGGCACCGCATCAAGGAGCGCCCCGACGTGGATCACCGTCTGCACCCCGTACTCGCGGGCTACCCCCGAAACCAGGGAAGAAAAGGTGCGCCATTTCAGGTTGGGCTCCACTCCCAGCAGGAACATCATCCCCGGTTCGGCATCCCCGTCCGCCGGGCTCCAATAGTAGAACTCGTTGGCCGGCCAATGGATTCTGCGGCGGCCGTCCTTGGTCCGGGTCGACCGGGGCCGTTCCCGGGTGAATACGAAGAAATCCTCCGGGTCAACCTCGGCAAATTTCTTCGCGTCCAGCTTTCGCAGGAGGTACTTGATGGTGTTGGTCGCACTCTCAGCGGCATCGGGCCACCCGGCATAGGCGATCAACAGCCGGTCCAGTCTGGCCGGCGGGGTTTCATGTAACGTCAGGTGTTCAGGTAGGGGAGACACGACTCCCTCCTGTCAGTGGTTTGATGCCGCCGAAGCGGGGTTGATTCTCCGTGGAATGGAAGCCGGGCCGCGCCTGTGGTATCCGGCGTCCGGGACCGGTTCGCGTGGAATGTTTCGTCCGTGTGGGACGCCCCAAAACCCTTTAGGCCGCCGGAAAGAGTATTAGGTATTGGCCAAAATAGCAAGAACCATCCCGCCGGTCAGTGCCTGCCTTTGCCGCCAGGTCGAGCGCCGGCATCGCACTCAACCCTGTCTACGGGAACACCAGCGAGCCGGTTTCAACCCGCTCTTGCCGCGGCCAACCCCTACTACCAGGCCCGGGCGGCCACGTTTCCCATCAGCAGGCCCAGGAATGCCGCCCCAAGGCCGGCAATGATGCTGCCGCCCACGTTTGCCGCGGCTCTGACGAACTCTCCCTCCATGATTAACCTGACCGACTCCAGGCTCAACGTGGAGAAAGTGGTGTATCCTCCCAGGAATCCGACGGCGGCAAAGCTCCGGACCGGCTCGGGTAGCGGCGCCCGTTCCAGGGAAATACCCACCAGCAGCCCAATGAGAAACGAGCCCGTCACATTGACGATCAACGTGCCCATAACGGTGTCTGGACCCCAGTGCGAACCAGCCCACCGTCCGACGGCGAAGCGGAGGACCGAGCCGGCGGCTCCGCCCACTGCCACCAGCAGCCAGGTCATCTCAAACCCGGCTATGCCGAGGGCACCGGATTCGTGCTTCGCTCGTAGGGCAGGGCGATGTCACTCCCTACTGCCCCCCACCGCGGTAGTCCTTTCCACGGTATGAGCCCCCACCGGCAGTCCGTTAACGCCCCGCCGGGACGGCGGCCCCCGGCGTTTTCATGCGCAGGCTGTACACCGACGTCCGGGCGGTGAAGTACATGGTCCTCGAGTCCGGGCCGCCCCAGGCGCAGTTGGCCGGAATCTCGGGTAGCCGGATTATGCCCAGATGCGATCCGGAGGCGTCGAAGACCCAGCACCCGCCGGGACCGGTGCAGTATACCCGGCCCTCCACGTCCACCTTCATGCCGTCTGGGACCCCGTCCGGTTCGTCAGAGGACATGTCCGCGAAGATGCGGCCGTTGGCGCAGCTGCCGTCCGGCTGAACGTCGTAGGCCCGTATCTGCATGTCGTTCCTGGTGTTGGCGACGTATAGGATGCTCTCGTCGGGAGAGAAGGCGAGGCCATTGGGGTATTCGACGTCCCGCACCACGGCGGTGACGGCTCCGTCGGGCATGATCCGGTGCACGCCGCTGAACTCTATCTCCCGGTCGGCCGGGTCAATCCTGCCGCTGGGGTTCGTGAAATAGATGCTGCCGTCGGACTTGCATACGACATCGTTGGGGCGGTGGAGACGCTTGCCTTCCCAGCGGTCGGCCAGGCCGGTTATGGTTCCGTCCTGCTCCCGGCGGCTGATGCGCCGGGCGTCGCCCTCGCACATGACGAGACGCCCTTCCAGGTCGAAGGTGAGACCGTTGGAACCGCCGCTGTTGTCCCGGTAGACTTCGGCCGGGCTGCCCGGGGTGACTCGATAAATTATGCTGGTCCGTATGTCAACGAAAAGCAGGTACCCATCGACGTGCCAGAGCGGGCCTTCGGTGAATTGGAATCCCGTGGCCACCAGGAATGTCGGTTCCGATTCGACGACACCGTCCAGTAGATCCGGCATGGCGCAATCCTCCGTGGAGAAGATGGGAAGGCGGGGCGGGGAGCGTCTCCTGGACGCAGTTCCGGGAGTATAGTTTGGCCCCCGGCCATTTTCAACTGAGTCAAACCAGACCGAGCGGACGTGCCCGACTCCACTGGACCGGGTTTAAAATGAACCAAAACATGATCCCAAGAATCGCCTCAGGGTTCCGAGGACGCTCGTCTTTGAACACTCCTTTGACCACCGAACAGCAGATCCAGGCCGTGTTGTCCGCTCTTGCCGAGGTGCAGGCGTGCGACAACTGCGGCGCCAGGTTCCGGTTCGGAGACCTGGACTGCCCGCACTGCGGGGCGGAATTGGATGATTACTTTCGCGGTTGGGCCGGCCGGTTGCTTGAGAAGTTGGGCATCTATCCGGGCGGCCCCGGCGTCTAGCAGACGCGGGTGGTCCCTGGTTTGCCGGTCGGCCCGCCGGGTTTTCGGTCCGGTTGAACGGCCTTTCCCGTTGGGATAAGCTAGCCCGGCATCCGGGAGCCTTCAGGAGTCCTCCATGACCACGACGACCGCCCAACGTATCCGGGGAAGAGAAAGGGAAGAGCTGGCGCAGGAAATCGCGCGGCGGGTTTCCGGCGAGGTCCGTTTCGACCCCTTTTCCCGGGTCCTGTACAGCACCGACGCCAGCATCTACCAGATGCAGCCGGTGGGCGTGGTTATTCCCCGCAGTGTTGAGGACGTCCTGGCGGTGATGGAGGTGGCCCGGGACAACCAGGTCCCAGTCCTGCCCCGTTCCGGCGGGACCAGCCTGGCCGGGCAGACGGTTAACCACGCCATCGTGATGGACTTCAGCAAGTACATGAACCAGGTGCTCGAAGTGAATGAGGAGGAGCACTGGGCGCGGGTGCAGCCCGGGATCATTCTGGACCAGCTCAACCGGCACCTAACCCGATATAACCTGCAATACGCGCCGGACCCCACCACGTCCAGCCGGGCCTGTGTCGGAGGCGGCATCGGCAACAACACCTGCGGGGCCCACTCCGTCATCTACGGCAAGACCCTGGATCATGTCCAGGAGTTGGACGTAGTGCTGTCCGACGCTTCCCGCTCCCACTTCCAGACGCTGGATGGGCCTTCCCTGGAGGCCAAGCTCGGCGGGACCGGTCTGGAGTCGGATATTTACCGGGGGGTTCTGCGAATCGCCCGGGAGCACATTCCCGAGATCGAGGCCCGTTACCCCAGGATCATGCGCCGGGTGAGCGGTTACAACCTGGACGACTTCCTGCATGAAGGGCCGGTCAACCTGGCTCGGATGGCCGTAGGCTCCGAGGGCACGCTCTGCGTTACGACCGAAGCCAAGGTCAACCTCGTCCCACGGCCCACCATGACCAGCCTGTCGGTCCTCCACTTCGACGACATCGTAGAGGCCAGTGAAGCGACGCGGGAGGTGCTGCGCCATCCGGTTTCATCCATCGAGTTGATGGACAAGATGATGCTGGACCGTTGCCGGGATTCTCTCGGGTTCGCCCAGAACCTCTCCTTCGTGGATGGGAACCCCGGCTCGCTGTTGCTGGTCGAGTTCTACGGCGAGTCCGAAGCCGAGTTGCTTTCCAAGATGGAAGCGCTGCGGGATGACATGGCTCGCAAGCGGCTGGGGTACGCCTGCGTCAACCTTCTCGACCGCGCTTCCCAGGCCAACGTCTGGCGTATCCGTACCGCCGGGTTGGGCTTGCTGATGAGCATCCACGGCGATTCGAAACCGCTCCCCTACGTCGAGGACACGGCAGTCGACCCGGACCAGTTGGGGCCCTTCGTCAAGCGCTTCGACGAAATAGTCCGCAGCCACAACACCGAGGCCGGTTACTACGGTCATGCCAGCGTGGGCTGCCTGCACATCCGGCCGCTGGTAAGCCTCAAGGACGAAGCTGGCATCAACCGCATGATTGCCATCGCGGATGAGATCAGCGACCTAGTCAAGGAGTTTGGCGGCTCCCTTAGCGGAGAGCACGGCGACGGCATTGTCCGCGGCGTGTGGGCCGAAAAGATGTTCGGTCCGGAGTTGGTCGATGCTTTCCGGGAGCTGAAAACCACCTTTGATCCCCAGGGGATAATGAATCCGGGCAAGATATTCGACTGCCCGCCCATGGGAGAGAACCTGCGTTACGGCACCGAGTACCGGGCGGCTGCCCTTCCCACCACGCTGGACTTCTCCCTCGACACCGACTACGCCGGCGCCGTGGAAATGTGCAACGGGATGGCGGCCTGCCGCAAGCTGGACGGGACCATGTGCCCGTCGTTCATGGCAACCCGCGACGAGGAACATTCCACCAGGGGAAGGGCCAACCTTCTCCGCGCCGCCCTGTCGGGGAACCTTCCCGAAGGCACCATGACGAGCCGCCGGCTGTATGAGGCCCTGGACCTTTGCCTGGAATGCAAGGGCTGCAAGTCCGAGTGTCCGTCCGGCGTGGACATGGCCAAGCTCAAGTACGAGTTCCTGTCCAACTACAACAAGGCCAACAAGCCATCGCTGCGCACCCGCATGTTCGCTCAAATCAATCGCGTCAACCGCTGGGGCAGCAGGTTCGCCCCCCTATCCAACTGGGGCGCGTCCAATCCGCTGGGCAAGCTTATCTCGGAAAAAATGCTGGGGGTCCATCCGCATCGGCGTTTGCCGGCCTTTGCCGGGTCCACCTTCGAGCAATGGTTCCACCGGCGTACTTCCCGCCTGGAGACAGGAAGTACGGTGGCCCTCTTCAATGACACCTTCATGAATTACAACTATCCCCAGGTCGGTATGGCGACGGTGGAACTGCTGGAAGCCGCCGGCTTCCGGGTGGAACTGGTCAGCGCGGGCTGCTGCGGCCGCCCGATGATCTCCAAGGGGTTCCTGGACGACGCTGCGTCGTCCGCTTCCGCCAATGTCGATGCTCTGTTCCGGTTCGCCGAACGGGACATTCCCATAATCGGGTGCGAACCCAGCTGCCTGCTGACCTTCCGGGATGAATACCCTGAGCTTGTCAGGGACGAAAGGGCGAAGAAAATAGCGGATAACAGCTACCTGATTGATGAATTCCTGGCCATGCTTTCGAATCGTGGAGAATCGGCGTTAGAGTTTGACCAGACCGCCAAGAAAGTGCTCTTCCACGGGCACTGCCACGAAAAATCACTGGTGGGAACGGCGAGCTCCCTAACAGCGCTCCGCCTGCCTCCCAACTACGAAGTCGAACTGATCAACGCCGGCTGCTGCGGTATGGCCGGGTCTTTCGGATTCGAAAAAGAGCACTACGACATATCCATGACCATCGGAGGCCAGTCTCTCTTCCCGGCCATTGAGGCCAAGGGGCCGGACTGGGAAGTTGCGGTGATGGGGGTATCCTGTCGCCAGCAGGTCGAGCACGGGACAGGCCGTTCCGCCCGCCACCTTTCCGAGGTGCTGCGGGATGCGTTGGTGCAACCGGGGTCCTGATCCCCTGCGAGCCGCCTGGCGTCCCTTTTCGGGCGACCGTACAATCTTTCACGGGAGAGAATATTCCTTCGACGTGGCGCCAAAGTTCCCGGCCGCGATGCTCAGGTCAAGAATGTCGATGCGCCCGTCACCGTTCGCATCCCCGAAGGGCAGCGTCAACTGGGGAATGGTCACCTCTCCTCCAATGCCCAGCCGGATGCCCGTAATCCGGACGGAAACATAACCCGGGGCTCGTATCTCCATTTCATAGTTCCCCATGGGCACCGTGGCGGAGAAGGCGCCGTTTTCCTGAGCGAAAAAGGTCTGCCCGCCCACGATGGCGTGTGCCCCGATGCTGGATTCCCGCTCCTCCAACCGGATCACGCCTCGAATGTGTCCAAGCTCGAAGGGGTTTTGCAAGGCGAAGCCGGAGCCGAAGGTGGCTTGAGAATTGGCCGCAAATATAGCATCCAGCGGGACCAGAGAAGTAGCGACTACGGGAGGCGAGAACTCCGACATGGAGACGGCGCCGTTGCCCAGGGTCACGATTTTCGTTAATGGCCAGGGCGCTGTTTCGACTTTGAATGATTCCAGTTTGCGTCCGAAAGAGGCGTCGAGTTGGTTTTGTCCGGTGCCGTCCCCGAGAGTCAAGCGGTAGGACGGGGGCAACAGGTCGGACATGATTGAGATCGATGTTACGGAGACGAGGAAATTGTCACCCAGTTGGGCCGTCTCTTCACCCTTCACCGTTGCGGAAGCTTGGACTTTGTGCTCCCCTGCGCTTGCTCCCGAGGAGTCCCAAGGTACGGTTTCCGCGACCGACTCTCCCGATGCCAGGTCGTCGATTTCCGTTTCGGCTATCTGCGTCAATCCCTGGGTGTCCACAACCGCCAGGGTCACTGAAACCGTTTCGGTGCCTTTGTTCTCCACGGTCACTTCCACGTCGACGATGGCCCCTTCGTCCACTGGTCCGGCAGGAAGGCTGATGGCGGTCAGGGCTACGTCCTTCGCTGGGCGGGCTTTAACGGTGATGGGAGTGTCGGCATCCAAGGAGTCGT
Source organism: uncultured Dehalococcoidia bacterium (assembly GCA_951812535.1). Lineage (GTDB taxonomy): Bacteria > Chloroflexota > Dehalococcoidia > Lucifugimonadales > UBA3495 > CATOSK01. The sequence continues at coordinate 104,540 of CATOSK010000010.1, forward strand.
TGCCGTTGTTTTCGTCTCCGTCGAGGATGGCTGCGGCTTTAAGGGTGTGGTCACCGGCCGAGGCGGAGGAGGTGTCCCACGATAACGTGACGTCGCTGCTGTCCCCGGTGGCTATGGAGGCAACGGTCTTCTGGTCAGCCAGTATCATGTCGAGAGTGTCCAGCAGCGTGACTGAGACGGATGACGCAGCGTCGGTGCCGAGGTTTTCCACTGTGACCGTGACGCTGACTTGATCGCCCTGGGTGACGGGGCCAGCGGGCACGTCCACCTCGGTTACTGCCACGTCCTTGGCCGGGCGGGCTTTAACGGTGATGGGAGTGTCGGCGTCCAAGGAGTCGTTGCCGTTGTTTTCGTCTCCTTCGAGGATGGCTGCGGCTTTAAGGGTGTGGTCACCGGCCGAGGCGGAGGAGGTGTCCCACGATAACGTGACGTCGCTGCTGTCCCCGGTGGCTATGGAGGCAACGGTCTTCTGGTCAGCCAGTATCATGTCGAGAGTGTCCAGCAGCGTGACTGAGACGGATGACGCAGCGTCGGTGCCGAGGTTTTCCACTGTGACCGTGACGCTGACTTGATCGCCCTGGGTGACGGGGCCAGCGGGCACGTCCACCTCGGTTACTGCCACGTCCTTGGCCGGGCGGGCTTTAACGGTGATGGGAGTGTCGGCGTCCAAGGAGTCGTTGCCGTTGTTTTCGTCTCCTTCGAGGATGGCTGCGGCTTTAAGGGTGTGGTCACCGGCCGAGGCGGAGGAGGTGTCCCACGATAACGTGACGTCGCTGCTGTCCCCGGTGGCTATGGACGCAACGGTCTTCTGGTCAGCCAGTATCATGTCGAGAGTGTCCAGCAGCGTGACTGAGACGGATGACGCAGCGTCGGTGCCGAGGTTTTCCACCGTGACCGTGACGCTGACTTGATCGCCCTGGGTGACGGGGCCCGCGGGCACGTCCACCCCGGTTACTGACACATCCTTCGCCGGAGGGGTGACAATGGCGAACGGAGTCGTGGTCAGCTTGAAGTTGTTGGACGGGTCGGCGTCGTTCCCCGTTCCATCCAGCAGGGCAACCGCCTGGAACGTGTAGTTCCCCGTCTGCACGCCCGTGGTGTCCCACTCAAAGGGAACATCGGTGGTCGATTCCGCCCCCACGGAAACGTTCTGCGTTCCAATGTTTGCCGGGTCCCCGCCGGAGGGCAGGGTGTTGAGTACAACGTCAACGGAAGAAGCTGCGCTGCCGGTGGAGTTCCCAACCGTTACCACTATTGTGACGGTATCCCCGACGTTTGCCTGGTCAGAGGGAACGCTGATGCCGTCTACTGCAACGTCGATGGCCTCCTGCGAATTAACCAATCCCCATGGAGCGGACGCGATTACAGCGACGGTGAAAAGGAACAGGGATACGAAGATCGCCTGGGCAAGGGTGCGTGCCATTCGATGCCGGGGCGTCGCCGTCTGGTTGCGGCTCTTATCCACCCGGCTGCGGGACTGTGTAGACTATCATGAACAATACTCCGGACGCGCCGTAGGCTCCTCCCGATGTGTGGGTGGAAATCATCGTGTGCCCGGAGGGCGCGTTGAAGTCCGTCAACGGCACCGGCGCGTGCTGGAACTGGCGGTCGCAGCGAGAAGCCATGATCTCTGTCCCGTCGAGGGATACGTCCGCGCATGCTCCTTCTGTCCCGCTGACCCAGAGGGAGATGGAGGCCTCGTGGATGGTGAAACCGGCCGGGACCGCGAAGGACAATGAGTCCGAACCGTCGGTGCCCCGGGCGTTGGCCATCATGAAGAAGGCGTTGGCGGTCGGAAATTCCCAGTGGTAGAACCCCAGGTCTGCCGTGGCAACCTTCGGCTGGTTGAGGGCCTCGTTGACCACCGCATTGATGGCATCCAGCAGAGTGGTGCGGTCCAGGTTGGTTAGGGCCGGGTTGTCCACGTCCAGGTCTACGGCCTGCCAAGCCCGGGAGGACTCGTCGCCTCTGGGAAAATAGGCCACCACCCAGCCGTCGCCGTCGTAGTAGACCTGAACGGAGGTGGTGGTCTGGTCGATGTTTAGAACCGGGAAAGAAGCAACAGAGTAATTGTCCCCAACGGAGACCAGGGAGGCGGGGCCCGTCCTTACGCTGAGCGGAGGGGGGTCGGACAGCAGCACCCCGTCCACCGCGCTCTTGTCCAGGGTGAAGCTGTCCCCGGCTTCCCGGGTCCGGTAATAGGCGGAGAATCCCGCGTCCGCAGCGGGAAAGGCGGTTGTCTGTTGCAACGCTTTACGCGCGTCCGCCGACAGTTCAAAAGATATTCCAGGGAGCATGTGCTCTTCGGCTTGGGCTGTGCGTTCGCCCGTGCCGAAGCCGGTTGACATGACAACCGCCGCCGCCAGGATGACGATCCCCCATACCGGCATTATCCAGCGGACTTTCCCGAAATCCCGCATTGTCGTGTCCACCTCTCGTATCGGGCTGCGCGAACAAAGGTGTCACTTCTGTGTCAGTACCGGCGCGCCTATGCAAGGGGCCGATGGTCGGCCAGTTTACAGGTTTCCTGCTCAACAGACAATGTTGATAAAGTTTGCGTAGGCCATAAGTACTTGGGAAGTGATTATTTATTGGAGCAGAAGCTCGCGCAATGAATGTGCCGGTAGGAAAACAATCGGCCCGGCTTTACAGGCCGGGCCGAGCCGCCGGGAGCACATATGTCCCGGCACTTGAGGCATTGCCTGGATCACGAAACCGGCGGGCGGTGGTGGGCCCACGGCCGGGCTTCCTCGAAGGCGGCGGAAGCCCTCAGCACCAGCGCCTCGGCTCCCCGGGGGCCGACGATGTGCAGCCCGATTGGCAGCCCCGAACCGGAAAATCCGCAGGGGACGCTGGACGCGGTCTGGCCGGTCATGTTGATGGGGAAGGTGAAGGGCAGGTATCCCCAGAAGGGGTTTACTTCTTTGCCGCCTATTACCGACGGGCGTTCTCCTATCGGGAACGCAGGCACCGCCATGGTCGGGCTCAGCAAAAGGTCGTAGTGGTCGAAGAACTCTTCCATCTGCCGCTTGAGCTGGTCGACGCGCAGCAGCGCCCTCGAAAAGTCCGAGGCGGTAAGGGTCGCGGCGTACTCCAGGGTGTTCTGCACGTAGTGGGTGAACTCCCCGGCGTGGTCTCCCATGAGGTGGCCGTAGCTGGCGTAGGTGCCGGTGGAAAAGATGTCGTAGAAGGCTGGGAACGGATCGTCCAGGGTGAGGCCGGTATCCTCCACCGAGGCCCCCAGCTCCTGGAAGATCTGGGCGGCGTGGGATGCCACGCTGACGACCTCCGGGTCGACCCCCGCGTATCCGAAGTCCGCGCTCCAGGCCATCCGCAGGCCGCGCACTCCTTCATGCAGTCCGGCGGAGTAGTCATCCGGGGTTTCCCGCATCGAACCCGGGTCCCGGGGATCGGGACCGGCCAGGACCTGAAGCAGGAGGGCAGTATCGGCCACAGTGCGGGACATGGGGCCGGACTGGGAGAAGTGGTTGGATGCTGGTCTTCCGTAACCGCCGTAACGGGGCACCCTTCCCTGGGACGGTTTGATGCCGAAGACGCCGCTGAAGCTGGCCGGGATGCGGATGGAGCCGCCGCCGTCGCTCCCCGTCGCCAGCGTGCAGAGTCCCGATGCCAGCGCGGCGCCGGCCCCGCCGCTGGAGCCGCCGGGCGTGTGAGCGGTGTTCCAGGGGTTGCGGCATGGCTCGCCGAGCAGATTCTCCGTGGAACCGGACTGCCCGAACTCCGGCGTGTTGGTTTTGCCCAGGATGATGGCCCCGGCCTCGCGGACCCGCTCCACCACCACCGAATCTATGTCCGGCACCCGGTCTTGAAACACGGCCGACCCCAAGGTCGAGGTCAACCCCCTGGTCAGCTCCAGGTCCTTGATGGATATGGGAATCCCGTGGAGGGGGCCCACCGCTTCCCCTCTTTGCACCGCCTCCTGGGCCCGGGACGCGTCTTCCAATGCCTGCTCCGGGCACAGGGCGAGGTAGGCGTTAAGCTGGGGATTCAGGGATTCTATGCGCTGGTAGAATAGCTCAGTCAGTTCGACAATCGAGACTTCCTTCGCGTCGATCTTCTGCCGGAGCTCGGTGGCGGGGGCGAAACTCAGTTCCTGGTCCATAACTCAACCTCTCCCACTTGCCGGCACCGGGATTCTCTGACCAAGAGCGTTGGCCGGGTGTGGCGGGCATTATAACAAGTCGGCGTCTATGGGACTGTGAAAGAGCGGGGAATTTTTTCCTGCCGCATTTTGGCTGTTTTCACGGACTTGCCGGAGGATGGTGGCTCCACTGGGCGGTTCGTCCGATGGATTATATTGATGTTACAAGAGGAGCTGTGGTCGAGGAAAGGGGCAGGTGTCAGCAAATCGTGGACCGGGACGGCCCGGCCGGCGGTCTGGCGTCGGTAAGGAGAGGTGGAACTTGACATTGGCAGGCATCATAGCTAATCCGGCGGCCAGCAAGGACATACGCCGCCTGGTGGCCTTGGGACGGGTGATTCCCGACTGGGAAAAGGTCAACACCGTCCGCCGTGTAATGCTGGGTCTCCAGGCCGTGGGAGTCGACGCGGTGGTCGCCATGGCCGACAGCGCCCACCTGTGCGAGAGGGCCCGGGACTATTCCCAGCTGGACCTGGACCTGTCCTTGCTCCCCATCCCGTCCCGTTTTTCCGAGAGAGACACCACCCGCGCGGCCGCGGCCATGAAAGACCTGGGTGTGGGCTGCCTGGTGACGCTGGGAGGGGACGGGACCAACCGAGCGGTGGCGAAGGGCTGCACGTCTATTCCGGTGGTGGCGATCTCTACTGGCACCAATAACGTCTTTCCCGCCATGGTCGAAGGCACCCTGGCCGGAATGGCCGCCGGCCTGGTGGCGTTGGGTAAGCTGGATGTTGAGGACGTGGCGATCCGGTCCAAGATGCTGGAAGTTTACGTGGACGAGCAATATCGTGACGTTGCATTGGTGGACGTGGCATTGTCCCGGGAACGTTTCGTGGCGTCACGGGCCATCTGGGACCTGGAAACCCTGTACGAGGTCTTCCTGACCCGGGCCGAACCCTTCGGTATTGGCCTGTCGGCGGTGGGGGGTCAACTGTCTCCAACCGCATTGTCGGACGATGCCGGCCTGCGCTACGTCCTGGGTTCTCCGGAACTCCGCGGGAACACCAGGATCGTGGCCCCGGTGGCCCCGGGAGTCGTGGCCGAGGTTGACATATCCTCCTTCCAGAAACTGGAACTGGGGGAGCCGGTTCACCTGGAGAGCAGGCATTGCACTGTCGCCCTGGATGGAGAGCGGGAGTTCTCCGTGACTCCCGACGAACGTCTCTCCGTTCTTCTGAGGCGCAACGGTCCGTCGGTTGTTGACGTTGGACTGGCCCTCAAGACCGCTGCCCAACAGGGTGCGCTGCGCGTGACCTGACCCCGGAAAATGCCCGTAACTCGTCCGGGCCCTGCGTCGCAATTCCGCTTGATAGACCGGTAGGATGACTGCAAACGGTAGACGCGCTGCGGCAGGCCCTCCTCGCCAGGCTGGCCTCTCTTTTCGGTCCCGGTCTCCGCTGCGCCAGGTGATGCATGGTATCCGAGTTGCAGCAAGAAACCACGACGGCGACCCGTTCCAGCTATGCTCCATTGGAGATTGGCACCGAGCGGATATGTTCCTGTCCCCGGCAGCACATAAATTGCCTGACTGCGAAGGAATGGATAACTTCCCAGTTGGGGGTGTGGAAATTTTCCTACGAGTCCCGGGACGTTCGGAACAAGTCCCTCCACCCCGCCACCTATCCGATATCCCTGGCCAGGCAATGTATCTCCCTGTTCACCCACGAGGGTGAGTTGGTTCTTGACCCATTCGTCGGGAGCGGGACCACCCTTGTGGCGGCCCGTGACCTGAACCGGAACGGAGTGGGGTTCGACCTCAAGCCGGACTACGTTGAGCTTAGCGAGTCCCGTCTGGAAGTCCAGGAAGCCGGCGATCCCGTCCGCCAGTTGACCCGGTGCGCCGATGCCAGGGAAATCCCTGACTATCTCCCCGCGGAATCGGTCAGCCTGCTGCTGACCTCTCCCCCCTACGCCAACTTGTTGAACCGGCCCCGCCGGAACAAGAGCCGCCGCTCGGACCAGCGGGATAATGGCCAACTGGGCAAGGTGGAGCAGTACAGCCAGGACAGCCGGGACCTCGGCATCTTGACCCTGGAGCAGTACCAGGAGGCGATGGCGGAAATCTTCGCCGGGCTGCTGCCCCTGATGAAGGAGAAAGCCCACTGCGTCATCAACGTGCCGGACATGTGGTGGCAGAACCAGCGCATCACCATTCACATGTCGGTGGTGGACGCGCTGCGGGAGGTGGGGTACGAACTCCGCAATGTCATCATCTGGGACCGGACCAACATCGTCAACCGGGTTGGCATTTTCGGGTGGCCCTCCAACTACATCACCATGGGGACCACCTTCGAGTACCTGCTGGACTTCTGGAAGCCCCCGGCGGGCTGAACCTTTCTGACGGGCCGCTTCTCTGATACGCTCCCGCTGGTCAACGGCGGGAGCGTATCCACTTCCGGTTTCCCCTGCCACCCGATATAGACCGGGACGCCGGCGCGTGCCTATCCACGCGTACATGTTCAACGCGTACTTCTCCACGCGTACTTCTCCAAAGGAGGCGGGGTGCTTTCCGGCTTCGAGTGGTTGATAGCCCTGCTGGCAGTTTTCGCCGGGGCCACGGTGATGGGGACGGTCAGCTTCGGGATGGGGCTGGTGGTGGCCCCGGTCCTGCTGCTGTTCCTGGCGCCCCAGGCAGCGGTGGTGGTGGTCAACGCCATCATCGGGATTGTGTGCTGTTTTGTCCTTGCCCAGGCCCGCCGCAGCTTCCACCTGCGGCCGATGATGGGTATGGCGCTTGGCGGACTGTGCGGCGTGCCCCTGGGAGCGGCGGCCCTGAACTATGCCCCGGGCCACGTCCTGCGGATTACCATAGCCTTGGTGATCCTTGTCCTGGGGGCGATGCACCTGTTCAACATCCGGATCCCGTTGACCCAACGCCGCTTTTCCGGGGTTGTCTTCGGGTTTCTCACCTCCCTGTCCATTACCACCCTGAGCATCGGCGGGCCCCTGGCCGCGGCCTATGTCTTGTCCCAGGGGTGGGAACCCGACCGGGTGCGTGCCTCCCTTTCCTTCTACTTCCTGACCGTTTACGTGCCCGCGTTCCTGGTTTATCTGGCTTGGGGGCTGGTGGACCTGGAAACTTTAGCCAACATCGGGCTGGTTATTCCCGGTATGATTGCGGGGTTCGGACTGGCAACCCTGATCGTGAAGCGCATCAACGAAGGGGTCTTCCGGTACGCCGCCATCGCGGTCATCATAACCGGCAGCGTGGTGCTGCTGGCGCGGGAGATAACGCCGCTCTGAGGGGACTCCGCTCTGGGGGAACAATTGAGGCCCGGCAGCGCGCCGGGCCTCTGGTCTGCGGTGGTTGGGGCTGGCGAGTTTTATCCGTTGAGGTCGTGGAAAGCCGCCAGCGCGGCGGTGATGCCGTCACCGACGGCGGCTCCCAGCTGGCGGGTGGAGTCGGCGCGGATGTCCCCGCAGGCGTAGATGTGGGGGAGCTTTGTCCGCATGTGGATGTCGGTGTAGAGGTGCCCCAGCGCATCCATGTCCAGCAGGTCCTTCAGGTAGTCGGAGTTGGGATGGAATCCTACGTAGATGAAGGCGGCGGCGGCGGGATAGTCGTACACCTCGCCGCTCTTCAGGTCCTTGACCCGGGCCGCCTCCATTACATCGTTGCCGACGAACTCTTCGACGACGTGGCTCCACAGCCACTTGTACTTGGGGTTGTTGAAGGCCCGTTCCTGCAGCACGCGGGTGGCCCGCAATTCGTCCCGGCGGTGTATTACGGTGACGGAGTTAACGATCCCCGAAAGGTAGAAACTCTCGTCCATGGCTGCGTCGCCGCCGCCAACGACCACTACATCCTGGCCCCGGAAGAAATTTCCGTCACAGACGGCGCAGTAGGAGACGCCCCGTCCGGCCAACTCGTCTTCGCCGGTGACGCCCAGCTTGTTGTGGCTTCCCCCTGAAGCGATTATCACCGACTTTGCGGTGTAGGTCTTGCTGTCCGTGTGGACCACCTTGACCGGTTTGTCGAAATCTTCGACGCCCTCAACCTCGGTATATTCGATCACCGTGCCGAAGCGGGTGGTCTGCTCTTCCATCATCTGGGCCAGTTCCTGGCCTTTGACACCCTCGGGAAACCCGGGGTAGTTCTCGATTTCGTCGGTGATAAGGAGTTGCCCGCCCACCCCCAGGGACTCGATGAGCACGGTATTCATCATCGCCCGGGTTGTGTACAGGCTGGCGGCCAGGCCGGCGGCGCCCGCCCCGAGGATGATGACGTCATGTTCCGGTTCCATTGATGACTCCGTTAATTGTTCATTTGCTTGGGATTCGTTTGGATGTGTTTCGTTTGGTTGGGGCACCGCGGGGGCGCCGTTCTCTCGACGCCGGAAGGCCTAGATGGGCACTCCGGCGTGGTCCCGCAGGAACTCAACCGTGTGGGCCAGCCCTTCGTCGAGGCCGACCCGGGGCGTCCAGCCCAGTTCCTCGGCGGCGCGCCGGCAGTCCAGGATTATCCGGTAGACATCGCCCGGCCTGCTGGGCGCGTGGTCGGCGTTCCAGCGGTACCGGGTGATTTGCTTCAACGCCTGGAATATGTCGTTGACCGAGGTCCCTGTGCCGGTGCCGATGTTGTAGGCCCGGCCGTCCCCGTGTTCCATTGCCCGGATGTTTGCCTCGACCACATCGTCCACGTAGACGAAATCGCGTTCCTGTCCTCCGTCACCAAAGATGCACGGTTGTTTCCCGGCGAGCATCGCCTTGGCAAATATGCCGACGACGCCGGATTCCCCCCTGGGGTCCTGCCGGGGACCGTACACGTTACCGTAGCGGAGGATGGTGTAATTCAGGTGGTAGGAGCGGGCGTAGAGCTGAATGTACTGCTCCCCCAGGTACTTCGACAATCCGTATGGGGAGAGGGGGACGATTCCGGCGTCCTCGGAACAAGGGTTCTCCACCGGGTCGCCATACAGCGCCCCGCCCGTGGATGAGTAGACGAGCTTTTCAACGCCGGTCTGGCGGGCCGCTTCCAGCAGCCGGAGGGTTCCAATAACGTTGGTCTCTCCGTCGTTGACCGCCCATTTGGTCGAAGCGCTGACGCTCGTCTGGGCCGCCAGGTGGAACACCACGTCTGGCTGAAGGCGCCGGAACGTGTCCGTCAGGGCTTCGCTGGTGATGTCAACGTGGAAGAAGGTCGCCCGGTGGTTCAGGTTCTTCAGCTTGCCGGTGCTGAGGTTGTCCACTACGGCAACCTCGTGCCCTTCCTGCAGCAAGCGGTCCACCAGATGGGACCCGATGAATCCGGCTCCGCCGGTTACCAGAGCAGTTCCAGCCTTCAACATGGCCTCCTCACCCCCCACACGGACTCGGCCCTCGTCGCATGTACATATTCAGGCCGGGAACCCATCAAAGTCGACAACAGGGAAACTGTCGACAACGCGAGTATAATACCCGCCGTTCTCGGTTCGCACAATGCCCCGAGTGACTGGCTGGACTCAACTCTGTGGCCGGTTGAAAACCCATGGAAAATTCGTTCACGCCTTGGCTGTCTCCCGGCGAGATTGGCGCCGCCGTAGACCGCCTGGCAGCCGAGTTGGACCGCGATTACGAAGGCCGGATGCCGGTGCTGGTTGGTGTGCTCACCGGCAGCTTCATGTTCATGGCCGACCTCGTCCGGCGGATGCGCGTTCCCATCGGTAGGGTGGACTTCATAAAGGCGGAGAGCTACGGGGCCGGACAGACCAGCTCCGGCAACGCCAGCATCATTTACAGCCCCCCAGGACCGGCGCTGGCGGGGCGGACTCTCGTTGTCGTCGAGGACATCATCGACACCGGCATTACCACCACCGCCGTGCTGGAGTGCCTCGGAAAGCACCGGCCGGAGTCCATGGAGGTCTGTGCCCTGCTGGACAAGCCGTCCCGGAGGCAGGTCGAGGTACCGGTCAAGTACGTTGGTGTGACCATTCCTGACCGCTTCGTCGTGGGGTACGGGATGGACCTGGACCAGCGTTATCGGGAGTTGCCGGGAGTCTTCTACATCCCACAGGGCGAGGCTCCCGGCCAGGCATAGCCGGCTTGGAAGAGCGACTCACCTCTCAAGGCTATCGCATGGGAAAAATACCACCATGCAGGTGCCGCAGCTCGACACCCATATACCGTATTGTCAACTATTGACTTGGGTAACTTCTTGACTGCCCATCCCCCCCTTTTTAAGAGGGCGGATGGATCGAGAACGTCAATTGGTCTTCGGGAACCCTCATGCGATTGCCCTGACCCACCTCTGCCGGAGTCTGGCCCGCCCCGTTGGCGTGTGGTAAAGTTCGGTGCCGGTGGTCCTCCCGGACAGGAACGTAAATTCCCACCGTAAATTCCCCGATGGAGAAGGTCAGGTATGGCGGAACAAATCGGTTTTGTTGGACTGGGAATCATGGGCAGGCCCATGGCGCGCAATTTGATGAACGCCGGGTACGAGTTGACGGTTTACGACATCGTCGGGGAAGCCGTCGAGGAGTTGGCGACCGAAGGGGCCAGGCCGGCGTCCTCCAGCAGCGAAGTTGCGGCCAACACCGACAAGATCATAACCATGCTCCCGGATTCGGCCGACTCGGAGCGGGCCATCCTGGGGCCCGGCGGTGTCCTGGAAGGAGCCAAAGCCGGGTCGGTGGTAATCGATATGAGCTCCATAGCCCCGTCCATGTCCCAGAAGATCTTCGCCGCGTGTGCCGAGAAGGGCGTCGAAATGTTGGATGCACCGGTCAGCGGTGGTGAGCCCGGCGCCATCGCCGGAACGCTGGCCATCATGGTCGGGGGCAAGCAGGAAGTCTTCGACCAGTGCTCTGACATGCTCCGCGTGATGGGCGGCAACGTTGTCCTTACCGGGACGTGGGCGCAGGAAACATCACTAAGCTTGCCAACCAGATCATTGTCGCCGCCAACATAGAAGCCTTGAGCGAGGCGCTGGTGCTGGCCCAGAAGGCCGGCGTCGACCCCGAGCGGGTCTTCAATGCCATCCGCAGCGGCCTTGCGGGCAGCAACGTGATGGATGCCAAGGCCCCCATGATGCTGGAGCGGAACTTCCGGGCCGGTTTTCGCATCCGTCTGCACCAGAAAGACCTGAGGAACGTCCTCCAGACCGCCCAGGAATTGAACGTGCCGCTTCCCGTAACTGCGCTGGTCCAGCAAATGCTCGGGTCGCTGGTCAACGACGGGGAGCAGGACCTGGACCATTCGGCGATCCTCCACTTCCTGGAGAACATGGCGGACGTGGAAGTCAAGAAAGGCGGCTGAATCGGCCGCCCGGTAGTCCCAAAGGCGTGGCGGAATCCGCCCTCCCAACGAGAGGGCGGATTTTGTTTTGTTCTCTGGGCCGGATCGGGTTGGGGAAATGCCCGGTTAGGTTATATAATCGGTGCACACGGCCGGGTGGGGACGAGTGCATCTGTGGCGGGGACCGCTTCTTCAACGGTTGCGCGCTGCCCACCGCTTGCCGCCGTGAGTCCGTTCGGGGGTTTTGGATGTCCGGCGCCAATCTCGACGAGTTGTGCATCAATACTATCCGGTTCCTTGCGGTAGACGCCGTTGAGCAAGCCAGGTCGGGGCATCCCGGGGCCCCGATGGGCGCCGCTCCCGCGGCCTACGTCCTGTGGGACTCCTTTCTCAAGCACAACCCCCTGGACCCCCGGTGGCCCGACCGGGACCGCTTCGTGCTCTCTGCCGGCCATGCCTCCGCCCTTCTTTACAGCCTGCTGCACCTGACCGGATACGACATATCCCTGGACGACCTGAAGCAGTTCCGGCAATTTGGCAGCAAGACCCCGGGCCATCCCGAATACGCTCCCGACTCAGGGATCGAGGTAACTACCGGGCCGTTGGGCCAGGGATTCGCCCACGGGGTTGGTATGGCCATTGCCGAGCGGTGGCTGGCTAACAGGTACAACCGGCCCGGCCACGAGATTATCGACCATTACACCTACGCCCTTGTATCCGACGGCGACCTGCAGGAGGGAGTGGCTGCCGAGGCCGCGTCCCTGGCCGGGACCCTCGGTCTCAACAAGCTCATCTACTTCTACGATGACAACGGCATATCCATCGAAGGCGACACGGACATCGCCTTCCTGGAAAACGTGGGCCAGCGGTTCTCCGCGTATGGCTGGCACGTCATCGGCCCGGTCGACGGCAACGACCTCGCCGGAATCGCCGCCGCCGTCCGGCAGGCCAGGGCGGAGGCGGACCATCCCAGCCTGATTATCTGCCAGACGGTTATCGGGTTCGGCAGCCCCAACAAGGCCGGCACTGGTGGAGTCCACGGTGAGCCCCTCGGCTCCGAAGAAGCCCAGCTCTCCAAGGAAACCCTGGGTTGGACCTACCCGGACCCCTTCACCATCCCCGAAGAAGCCGGCTCCCACCTGCGCCAGGCACGGCAACGCGGCAAGGCCTTGCAGGACGACTGGAACCGCCGGCTGGAAGAATACCGCCGCGCCTATCCCGAGGATGCCGGCCGCTTGGAGGAGGACCTCACCGGAGACCTCCCCGAAGGGTGGGACCGGGAACTGGACACCCTCTTCTCCGGCGGGGCCTCGTCCTTGTCCACCCGGGATGCGGGCGGCCTCGTGATGAACGCCATATCCCGGACCGTGCCGACCCTGCTGGGCGGGTCGGCCGACCTGGCCCCCTCTACCAAGACGCTGCTGCTGGACCGCGGCCACTTCGGTCCCGGCGATTATTCCGGTCACAACTTCCACTTTGGTGTCCGGGAACACGCCATGGGGGCCGTGGCCAACGGGATGGCCCTGCACGGCGGGGTTATTCCTTTCACAGCAACCTTCCTGATTTTCTCCGACTACATGCGTCCCGCCATAAGGTTGGGCGCCCTCATGGGACAGCGGGTGGTCTATGTCTTCACCCACGATTCGGTAGCACTGGGGCAGGACGGCCCCACTCACCAGCCCATCGAGCAGTTGCTCGGGCTGAGAGCCATCCCCAACCTGGAAATCATCCGGCCGGCCGACGCCACGGAAACCGCCGAAGCCTGGAAGGTTGCCCTGAACCGGCGGAACGGCCCCACCGCCTTGGCCTTGAGCCGTCAGAATCTCCCTGTCCTGGACCGTTCCGAGCTGGCCCCCGCTTCGGAAGCGCAGCACGGAGGTTACGTGCTCTGGCAAGGCGGCCCGTCTCCAGAGGTTATCGTCATGGCATCCGGCTCCGAGGTTCCCATTGCCCTGGAAGGTGCCAGGATGCTCCAGGAAGAAGGCATCGCGGCCCGCGTCGTCTCCATGCCTGCCTGGGGTCTGTTCGACTCCCAGCCAGAAGACTATCGGAACAGCGTCCTTCCCCCGGAGGTCAAGGCGCGGGTGTCCATCGAAGCCTCCTCCCCCATGGGATGGGAGCGGTACGTCGGTCTGGAAGGGACGGCTATCGGCGTCCCCCACTTCGGGGCATCGGCGCCCGGGGACGTCATCTACGAAGAATTCGGCCTGACCGCCGAGCGGGTGGTCCAGGAAGCCAGGCGGCTGCTGGCCTGATGGATGAGTTCCCCCGCCCGCGGACGTCACCCAGGGCATCCACGATAGTTTAATCGGGAGTTAGTCATGGCCAATGCGATACGACATGCCAACCAACAGGGGCAGTCCATCTGGTACGACAACATCCAGCGGGGGATGATCGAGTCGGGGGAGTTGAAGCGCCTGATTGATCTTGGTGTCAGCGGTCTGACCGCCAACCCCACCATCTTCGAGAAGGCCATATCCGGCAGCAACGACTATGACGACGCCCTGGTGCGGCTGGCTGCGGAAGGGGCCGGCGTCAACGATATCTACGAGTCGCTGGCAATGACCGATATTCGCTCCGCCGCCGACCTGCTCCGCAACGCCTACGACGGCACCGGCGGGGTCGACGGCTACGCATCGCTGGAAGTCAGCCCCCACCTCGCGGCCGATACGGAGGGAACGGTGGCCGAGGCCCGCCGGTTCTTCAGGGAGTTGGACCGCCCCAACGTCCTCATCAAGGTCCCGGCCACTCCCGAAGGTATTCCGGCCATACGCCAACTTATCGGAGAAGGGGTCAACGTCAACGTCACGTTGATTTTCTCCCTGGAAACCTATCTCCAGGTACAGGAAGCCTACATCTCCGGCCTGGAGGATCTGGCTGCAAAGGGAGGGGACCTGGGCAAGGTGGCGTCGGTGGCATCCTTCTTCGTCAGCCGGGTGGATACCGCAGTGGACGGCGCCCTCGCTTCCGCCAATGGGGCCGCGGACTCCTCCCTGATGGGCAAGGCTGCGGTGGCCAACGCCAAGCTGGCCTACCGCGCTTTCCAGGAAACCTTCGGGTCGGAGCGGTTCTACAAGCTACGGGAGATGGGCGCCCGGGTGCAGCGGCCGCTGTGGGCCAGCACCGGCACCAAGAACCCGGAGTACAGCGATGTGCTCTATGTTGAAACTCTGATGGGCCCAAACACGGTAAACACCATGCCCGACGTTACCCTGGACGCCTTCCTGGACCACGGCGAGGTCGCCCTGGCCGTTACCGAAGGCGTGGCCGAAGCTGAACGGATGCTGGCCGGAGTGGCTGGTGCCGGCATCAGTCTGGACGCCATCACGGATCAGCTCCTCGCTGACGGGGTCAAGGCCTTCGCCGATTCCTTCGACCTGTTGATGGAAAATATCGAGCAGAAGCGTTCCCAACTCATGCTGACCCAGGCCACGGGCGACTAGCGGCCGTGGTCGACTCGCCTTCTTCCGCAGTGGGTCTGCCGGGCCTGGAGGCGCAGCTTGATAACCTGCGTCGGGGGGAAGCCGTCCGGCGCATCTGGGAACGGGACCACACGGTCTGGAGCCCCGACCCTGCGGAGATCAGCGACCGGCTGGGCTGGCTGACTGTCCCCAGCGTCCTGCGCCGCCAGATCCCCCTGCTGGAAGGGTTCGCCCAGGGCGTCCGGGACGATGGGTTCAAGCATGTGGTCCTCCTCGGGATGGGCGGGAGCAGCCTGGGGCCGGAAGTCCTGCGGCAGACCTTTGGCAGCGCGGCCGGGTTCCCCGAACTCATAGTCCTGGACTCCACCTTCCCCGGCGCGATCCGCTCCGTCGGAGAGAGTATTGACCCGGCCCGTACCCTGTTTCTCGTTTCGTCCAAGTCCGGCACCACCATCGAACCCAACACTCTTTACGCCCACTTTCAGTCCCGGGTGGAAGCTGCCGTTGGGAAGGACCGGGCCGGCCGGCATTTCGCGGCCATCACCGACCAGGGCACGCCGCTGGCCCGCATGGCAGCCAACAGCGGATTCCGGCGCGCCTTCCTCAACCCTCCCGATATCGGAGGGCGGTACTCCGTGCTGTCCTACTTCGGGCTGGTACCGGCGGCCCTCATCGGAATGGACCTTGAAGCTCTGCTGGACCGGGCCGACGCCATGGCCGATGCCTGCCGCATCGAAACCCCGTTGGGAGAAAACCCTGGCGCGCTGCTGGGGGCATTCCTGTCTGCGGGATGGGTGTCAGGGCAGGACAAAATGACCCTCCAGACCCCTGCGGACGTCTCGGCTTTTGGCCTGTGGGTGGAACAGATGTTGTCCGAGAGTTTGGGGAAAGAGGGCAAGGGATTAGTCCCCGTCGTAGGAGAGCCGGAGCGGGCCTTGCGGTACAGCGGGGCTGACCGGCTCCACATTCGGTTGACTTTGGATGATTCTGACGGCAACTCCTTCGGAGAGACCGGCGGAGGACCGGGGGACGATGCCCTCCGCATCCCGCTCCGGGACACTTACGATCTGGGTGGTGAGTTCTTCCGTTGGGAGTTCGCCACGGCGGTGGCCGGAGGGCTCATGGGCGTTCACCCCTTCGACCAGCCCGACGTGCAATCGGCCAAGGACCAGACCGACCGGTTCCTGGAAAGCCCGGCGTTAGCCGCCGGCGACATCGAGGCATCCACCATCGATGGATACCTGCATGAAGCGTCCGCAGGGGACTACCTGGCCGTCCTGGTCTACGGTGAACAAACGCCGGCGCTGGACCGGGCGCTTTCCGGGCTGCGGGCTGTGGTATCCCAACGGAGGGGTTTGCCCACGACTGTGGGATACGGCCCCCGCTACCTCCATTCCACCGGGCAGCTCCACAAGGGTGGCGCGAACTGCGGCATATTCCTGGTGTTGACCTGCGACCCCGTGAAGGATGTGCCGGCGCCCGGTTACGAATTCTCCTTCGGCGAGTTGAACCGGGCCCAGTGGATGGGCGACTTCCAAGCCCTGCGCACCCTGGGACGGCGCTCAGCCTGGATGGACCTGGGAACCGATCCCTGCGCCGGTGTCGCTCACCTGGCCAGGAGGGTTGGAGGATGAGTCTCCCGACGGGCGGTATCGGGCCGCGTCTCACGTTGACGAATCCATAACGGAAGGTGCGGGGTTTGATGATGACCAGCAATGACTTGGGCTACCGGAAGGACCTGTTCATCCTTCCCTTCGATCACCGGGGGTCCTTCGAGGCTGGACTCTTGGGTGTCCGGGATGGACAGGTCAGTGACGACCAGACCCGCGAAATCTCCTCCGCCAAGCGCATTATTTATGACGCTTTTCTGGAGGCCAGCACCCGGGGTGACGTCAGCTTGCAGGAATCGGCAATCCTGGTGGACCAGCAGTACGGGGCGGAGATCCTGGCCGATGCCCATCATCAGGGTATCACCTCCTGCACCTGCATCGAGAAGAGTGGCCAGGAAGTTTTCGACTTCGAGTACGGCGACGCCTTCCTTTCCAGGCTTCAGGAGGCCCGTGTCACCTTCGGAAAGGTGCTGGTCCGGTACAATCCTGAAGGCGACCCAGGGGTGAACCAGGCCCAGCGGGACCGCTTGAAGATGGCCTGCGATGCCGTTCGCGGGGCGGGCCTGAAGTTCATGTTCGAATTGCTGGTTCCGGCAACCCCTGGGCAGTCCGAGCATGCCGTCGGCGCCTACGATACCGGCCTTCGTCCAGCCTTGATGGCCCGGGCAATGGAGGAACTGCAGGCGGACGGCATCGAACCGGACGTCTGGAAGGTAGAGGGGATGGACGACCTGGAATCCGCCAGGTCCGTTTCCGCTCAGGCCCGTTCCGGCGGCCGCGACGGCGTGGGCTTGATTATCCTGGGACGGGGCGAGGACGCCGCCAAGGTGGACCACTGGCTGACCGTCGGAGCCCAAACCCCCGGGTTCATCGGATTCGCCGTGGGACGCACCACCTTCTGGGGTCCTGTGGTGGAATGCCAACAGGGGTCAATCTCACGGGAAGAGGCGGTGACGAGGATCGCGGACAACTACACTCATTTCCTGAGGCTGTTCACCGGGGCTCGGGGTTAACGTTCTTCGGGTAGACGATACTACGCCCTCTTGAGAGTCGGCGTTTGGCATTTGGAAGAAGGTGCGGATAGTGGAACTGGGTATGATCGGCCTGGGCCGGATGGGCGGCAACATGGCGCAGCGGCTTCTCTTGGCTGGCCACCGGATTGTGGCCTTCGACCAGAACCGGGAGGCCATTCACGCCGCCTCTTTCGCAGGTGCGGAAGCCGCTGATTCCCTGGAAGATCTGGTGTCCCAACTCTCCATTCCTCGCGCGGTCTGGTTGATGCTGCCCGCCGGAGATGTCACCGAGGGGACCGTCGACGTCTTGGCCCCCCTCCTGTCGCCGGGAGACGTGGTCCTGGATGGAGGCAACGCCTACTACAAGGACACCATGCGGCGGGGCGAGAAACTGGCTGCCCATGGGCTGGAACTCATGGACGTGGGCACCAGCGGCGGCGTGTGGGGACTTTCCCAGGGGTATTCTTTGATGGTTGGAGGATCCTCCGGCGCCTTCGCCCGGCTGGAGCCAGTCTTCCAGGCGTTGGCCCCAGCTCCGGACCGGGGATACAGCCATGTGGGGCCCACCGGGGCGGGCCACTTCGTCAAGATGGTCCATAACGGTATCGAGTACGGATTGATGCAGGCCTACGCCGAGGGGCTGGAACTCCTGCAGGCCAAGGCCGACTTCGACCTGGACCTGCGCCAGATTGCCGAGACGTGGCGTCATGGCAGCGTTGTCCGGTCTTGGCTGCTGGACCTGGCTGCGGCGGCTCTGGAGGAAGACCCCGGCCTGGAAAGCCTCCGGTCCTACGTGGACGACTCGGGGGAAGGGCGGTGGACGGTGCAGGAATCGGTGGACCTCGCCGTGCCCATCCCGGTCATTACCCTAGCCTTGCAGCAGCGGTTCCGTTCCAGGCAGGGGGAACCCTTCGGCGGCAGAATGCTCGCCGCTCTCCGCGGCCAGTTTGGAGGGCACGCGGTGCGTCAGAAGGATTAAACGCGGCGGCCGGGTTTCGCTGGACCCGCTGCGTTTGCCGGGGTTGGAGTAGAAGATGTCCGGGGTCTTGATCGTGGTGTTTGACGGGTTGCAGCCATCCCAGGTGCGGCGGGGCCTGATGCCGCACCTGTCGGCCTTTGCCGCCGAAGGAGTCACCTTCTCCAACCACCACTCCGTCTTCCCCTCCGTCACCAGGACCAATGCCTCCAGCATGGTGACGGGACGCAATCCGGGAGGGCACGGTCTGGCGGCCAACCGGTTGATGGTGCGGGATTTCAACCACCTCGAAACCATCCCGGCGATGGAACCCGAGTTGGCCCAGGTAAAGGAGGCTACCGGACGGGCCCTGCTGGCCCCGACGCTGGCGGACATCCTGGCCCGGCACGGCCGTGAATACATAGCCATAGGAGTGGGCACCAGCGGCAACGCTTTCCTGCACAACCCCAACCCGGAGAACCGGGGTGGAGCCACCCTACACCCGGAGTTCACCCTGCCGCGTTACCTTCATTCGAGAATCCTGGAACGGTTCGGCCCGTGGCCTAAAGAGACCCGCCCTAACACCCCTCGCATGGCCCACGCTGTTCGTATCCTGACGGAATACATCCTCCCGGAACGGCGCCCGGAGGTGGCCCTCATCTGGTCCTCCGAACCCGACAAGTCCCAGCACGATGCAGGGGTGGGCACCGCCGAATCCGACCAGGCCGTCAGAGAGGCGGACAGCGAATTCGGAAGGATCATCCGCTGGCTGGAAACGTCGGATGGTTTCGAGGACACCAACGTCATGGTGGTGTCCGACCACGGATATTCCACCATCCTGGCAACGGTGGATATCGAGGCAGCCGTGCGGCAGGCTGGTTTTCCTGGACCCAACGTTGCCGGAGGCGTGGCCGTGGCCGGCAACGGCGGTTCCGCCCTCTTCTACACCAACGGGAGCGACGCCGGAACAGCGGGAGATGTGGCCGAATGGCTGATGTCCCAGCCCTGGTGCGGACCCGTGATAGTTTCCGACGCCGCCGGGCCCCTGCCCGGTGGTCTTCCAGCCCGGCGGGTAGGATGCGAGGGCCCCCGGGTACCGGAGGTAATTGCATCCCTGCGCTCCAACCCGTCTATCAACCCCTCCGGGTACCAGGGTTACGTCTTCTCCACCGGGGGGACGCCCGGCCAGGGACAGCACGGGTCCATGAGCCGCCAGGAACTGCACAATGTCCTCTTCGCCCGGGGTCCCAGCTTCCAGCAGCGGTGCATCGTTGAAGTCCCGTCCGGCAACATCGACCTGGCCCCGACCGTGTTGAGTCTCCTGGGGTTGAATTCAGGAATGACCCCCTTCGATGGGCGGGTGCTCTCCGAAGCCTTAGCCGGCGGGCCCAGTCCAGACCACGTCGATTGGGGGCGGGAAATTTACAACGCGGAACGGGAACTCCGCGGCCAGGTCTACCGGCAGCAGGTCCACGTCTCGATGGTAGGAGAGACGGTATACGTCGACGAGGGAAGCAGCACCCTCGGACGGCGTTAGCATCCCGTAGGGTACAATTGGCCCACATTCGACGGTGTAAGGAGTCAACAGGATGAGCGGAAAGCGGATTGGCGTGGCAGTCGGCGCGCCGGATGTGGCCGGAGTCTTCGAGAACATAGCCCGTGCGGAAGAAGCCGGGGTGCCCACGGTCTGGCTTACCACCGGCGGGGCCGGTCTGGACGGGCTGACCCTGTTCGGCGCGGCGGCGGAACGGTTTAGGAACGTGACCTTCGGCACCTCCATCGTGCCCACTTTTCCCCGGCATCCTATCGTCATGGCCCAGCAGGTCCAGGTTCTGGCCCAGTTGGCTCCGGGACGCTTCCGGCTGGGTATTGGCCCAAGCCACGCCCCCACCACCAGGGCCATGTTCGGGTTCGCCTTCCGCAATCCCCTGGGACACCTGAAGGAGTATCTCCAGGTGTTGAGGTCCCTGTTCCAGACCGGCTCCGTCGACTTCGACGGGGAATACTACCACGCCCACGCCAGCATTCCCGCCCCGCTGGACGTGCCCGTAATGGCCTCCGCCCTCCGCTCCGGCTCTTTCCGGGCTTGCGGTGAAGGCGCCGACGGAGCGATAAGCTGGGTCTGTCCCGCCTCCTACCTCGAAAACGTGGCCCTCCCCGCCATCAGGGAAGGGGCCGGCGCCGCCGGACGCCAAGCCCCTCCCCTCATTGCCCACGCCCCAGTTTGCGTCCACGAAGACCGGGATGAAATCCGCGTTGCCGTCCAGCAGCAGCTCTCCAACTATCCCCGCCTGCCCTTCTACCAGCAGATGTTCGTGGCCGCCGGATACCCGGAAGCCACCGAAGAGGTATGGAGCGACGGCATGATCGACGGAACGGTGATGTCCGGCGGGGAAGATGAGGTTGCCCAACGGCTCCGGTCCCTGCTGGACGCCGGGGCCGGGGAAATCCTGGTCTCCGTCGTCCACGCCGGAGACGACCGGGAGGCATCCGTCGCCCGCACCATGGCGGTTCTGGGCGAGGTTTCCCGTTCCCTGGACTGACAAAAAGTCAGGGTTGGCCCGGCGAATCCAACGAGACCAAAACCCGACGGAGGTCAAGATGAGGATTCCCCTGTTTAAGCGGCGGGGCGGCGACGCCATTGATCCGGTCTGCGACATGGCGGTGAACACCAAAAACCCGCCCGGTGGCACATGGGATCACGCGGGGCAGACCTACTACTTTTGCGGGCCCGGCTGCAACCGGGCCTTCCAGAGGGAACCCGAAGCCTACCTCTCCGGCGAAAAGAAGATGAAGATGTAGCCGGTGGCCCGTTCTGAATCGCGGGAAGACACTCCACCACCCCCTTGTGTATACTTGCGGTCTACGGAGCCTCGGTAAAGGGAAACGCTTGTCAGATGTTGGTTGATGTTAGTTTCTTCGCTCTCTACCGGGAACGGGCCGGGTGCAGCCTCTGCCAGGTAGAGGTCCCCAACTCTGCAACCGTAGCCGACCTCACCGCGGCGGTTCGACGAAGGTTTCCCCGCCTCGCTCCGCCCGGCGTGAACATCGTCGTTGCCGTCAACACCGAGTACGCCGACCCTGACCAACGCCTCGCCCCCGGCGATGAAATCTGCATGATCCCCCCGGTAAGTGGAGGTGCCCATCGATGGATGCTGCCGCAATGATAGAACTCACCTACGATCCCCTGGACCCGGAGAGGGTCACCAATTTGGTCCGGCGGGACTCCAATGGGGCGGTGGTGACTTTCCTTGGCACCACCCGTGATACCTTCGAAGGGAAGCGCGTGGTGCGCCTCGACTACGAAGCCTACGAGGAGATGGCCGTCAAGAAGATGGCCGAGGTGCGCGCCGAGCTCCAGTCCGAGTTCGACATCGAGGATATTGCCATCTCCCACCGCATTGGAACGGTGGACATCGGGGAGATCAGCCTGGTCATCGCAGTCGCTTCTCCGCACCGTCAGGAGGCTTTCTCGGCCTGCCACAAGGCTGTCGACCGGATCAAGCAGATCGTTCCCATCTGGAAGAAGGAGGTCTACGAGGACGGCTCCCGCTGGGTCGCCTGCGAAGACCACGAGTTCCATCCGGAGGGTGAGGCCGCGGCCTCCATTCACTCTCACTGACCGCTTTGGCGTTCCTTCGTTCGAACCGCTGGCTCACCATTGCTGGATTGGCGGCGTTCTGCTCCGCTTTAGCCGCTTGGCCACCCACCCTGTCGGCGCAAACCGCCGAAATGTCCCTGCGCTTGTGTCGCAGCGACGTTTCCCCCTGCCAGGACGCCCTCAGCATCGGCGTCGGTGACGCTGCAACTTTTGACCTGATCCTATACCCGGGCCTCCTCTCCCAGGACGGTGATCCTCCGGGCCTCTTGGCATGGGAGACTCACCTGGTACTGTCCGGGGATATACGTGGTGTTCGCCTCCCCGCTGATCCGCCGGTACGGGCTACCGGTCACCCAACACTGCTTTTGGACCAATTTTCCGACTACGGCGGCGCCGGTCCTTCAGGCACAGGTTACTTCCCTGTGCGGAACCGGTTCGACGCTGCCAGCGGCCGGTTGGACTACGCTGTGGTCTTGATCGGTCCCGACTCCCCGTCGGAATGGCCCGGGGTTCCCTTGTCGTCCGGGACCGCGGGAGTAACCCTTGGTTTGGTGCACTTTGACGGAGTTAGCCCAGGCGTCGTTGCCGTCTCCGGCGGCAGCCTCCCAACGCAGGTTGTCCTGCACGAACCGGGAGCAGGAAAAGTTCCGGTCCACCTCTCGCTACAGGACCCATTGGCTACCCTGTCCGTCGGCCCCGTGACGACGCCTAGTATCGCCGGTCGGATACCGGGCTTTCCGGCATCGGCGTCCGGGTTTTCGTTCCGGGACCGGACTATGCGGCTGTCCCTGTGGGATGTTGATGCGGTTCCCCCTTGGCGGGGCGGCGCCGTCAGCCCGAAGGTCAGCTTCAGCGGGGTACTATTGTCTGACGATGGCACCTTTGAGGTATTGGACATCGCACCTTCCCTGGCTCCACCGGGCCCGTATGTCGTGCGCGTTAAGGTGGAAGGCGCGCTCAGCCGCTCTATACCGGGGACGGTTCTTCCCCGCGAATCTGGGTCATCCCAGATAATCCTGGCCGATATTCCTTCGCCTCTCTACGGAGACTCCAACGGGGATGATCGGGTTGATTCCGCTGACGTGGATCATCTGAAGGGCGTCTTTGGCTCGGCGGAGGAATCCTCTTCCATAGCCACCGACTTCAACCATGATGGATTCACCGACGCTGTTGATTTTTCGGTGATGGCCCTGAACTACGGGGAAGTTGGGGAGTAACGCCTCTGGTTAAGAATTGGATGCGCGGTTGACACCCCCGGCCCCCTCAACCACAATACCCGCAAATCACTCGGGGGTCCCCATGGCAACTAACCAGGAAAGCAACCTGTCCCAGCAGATGTTCGGCTCCCAGGCGGCAGAGTACGCCGCCAGTTCCGTCCACGTCAGCGACGACCGGTTGGACGGTATCGCCCGGTTGGCCTCCACCGGCCCCTACGGATGGACCGTTGACATCGGCACCGGCGCGGGGTTCACTGCTTTCACCGTGGCCGACCGCTCCGACCGGGTGGTCGCCAGCGACGTGACCGGCCCCATGCTGGAGCAGGTGCGCCGCCTCAGTGGTGAGCGCGGCCTCGACAACGTCCTGTTGAGCCAGAATGCGGCCGAGCACCTTCCCTTCGCCAACGACTCCCTTGATCTGATCACCTGCCGGGCGGCCGGGCACCACTTCAACGATCTTCGCTCGGCGTTTGCCGAGATTTACCGGGCCCTGCGTTCCGGCGGCGCGTTGGTCATGGTGGATACCGCGGCCCCCGAAGACGACGCCATGCAGGAGTGGTTGAACGACGTCGAACTTCGCCGGGACTTCAGCCACGTCAACGACTGGAAGGCCTCAGAGATGCTGGCCATGCTGGCGGAACTCGGGTTTGAAATCGCGGTGCAGGAGGACGCCCGCGTCAACCTTCAGTTCAACGACTGGGTGAAGCGCACCGCCACGCCCGGGGATGAGGTAGTAGCTTTGCGCCGGGACTTCCTCGCAGCCCCATCCGGGATACGGACCGCCTTCAACATACGGGAAACGGATGACGAGGACATCCACTTCTCCTTCCCCAGCCTCATCTTCCGTGCCGTCAAGCCCTGAACCAGGGGAGTGCGCCCGCCTACCACTGCCAGTGTTCCAGGTTATAGCTCATATGCCAGAACAGGTTCTCGAATCTCAGGCTGGTGATGTAAGCTTGGGCCATCCTCTCCCGCTCCGCCGGCCCGGCGCTCTCGGCGATCCGGTCGCACAAGTCCCGCACCGCGCTGGCCAGGTCCGAGAAGTCCGGCGCGGTGTACATCCGGATCCACGCGCAGTAGAGGGGAGCGTCGGCGGGTTCCCCCTTTTGCGCCAGGTGCGTTCCGATCTCCCAGTATCCCCACTGGCACGGCAGCAGCGCTGCCACCAGTTCTCCGAAACTCCCCTGGTGCGCCACCTGCAGCAGGTAGCTGGTGTAACCGATGGTGGTCGGAGCCGCCTCGGTGGCTTCCAGCTCCGCCTCGGTAATGCCGAACTCGGCGCAGTAGCCCCGGTGCAGGTCCATCTCCACGTTCAGAGTTTCGTCCAGCAGCTTGGCGAACCATCCCATGGTTTCCAGGTCGGTGGCCCTAGCCGACGCCAGCGCCAGCACCCGGCTGTACTCGATGAGGTAGGCGTAGTCCTGCGTGACGTAGTGCTTGAACCGGTCAAGCGAAAGCGTCCCGTCCCCTACCCCGGCAACAAAAGGGTGGGACAGGATGCCCTGCCGCATCTCCAGTGTGCGGTCTTCGATATCTTCGCAAAAGCTCATCGGGGTTCTCGAAGGGCCCGGCATGGAAGTGCCCGGCTAAGGCTCCGTGTACGGCCCGTCTGGCGCAAAGCTGACCTGAATGTAAACGCCGTTGCCCGCGTTGCGGTGGGTGTGCGTGGTCCCCGCAGGTATGTGAATGAAGGTGTAAGGCTCCATGGAGTAGGTCTCTCCGCCTTCCACAATGACCTCGCCCTTTCCGTGCAGCGCAAAGATGAACTCGTCCTTAGTGCGGGTGTGCGGACCGTTGGACGCCCCCGGCTCCCACTCCCCGTAGTTGATGCCCACGTCCTTGCCTCCAACGGAGTCCCGGAACAATTGCAGGGCCCGCCTTCCCATCGGGTCTAGGTCCCGGGGAAGCTGCTCCTTGGGACGAATCACTCTCGGCTCCGGCATGGTGTCCACCTCTCTCAGTCGCAATCCCAGTACGGAATCCAGGCAGACCTAGCCCAGACGGCCATCTGCCCCATCCCTTCCGGGGTGGGCCTGATTTTATGGATGCCGCCCCGGCCCGTCAATTGGAGGGGAACGCCCGCGGTCACTCCCGTAGAGGAGAGCTTTTCCACCGGACCTTTCAAGTCTCGCCGCGCGTGTACTGACAGTTGCCCTTCCGTAAACCGCAGGTGCAACCGTATCATGTTGTAAGGGACCACGCATTTTCCGCCTCTATTGGATCAAGCTCTTCCGGTGGATCAAGCTCTTCCGGCCTACTCCGGCGACACCGGGGAAAATGCTCCAAATCTGCCCCGCCAGCGACACATGGCTGGCCCGCATTGTCACCCTGTATTGGCTCCTCATCCCTGTCCCAAGCCAAAATGCCACCAATGTCCCGAATTCAAAAACTTCCTTATCCCTCCCCCGTGGGTTCTCGTGTTCTTCCATCAATTGCCTCGCCGCCGGGACCAATGGACCGGGTATTCCTTTAAGCTCCCCCGGCCATGGGGTATAATCGCTCCTTGAAACACTTTCAGAAAACCGGCGGACCCCAGGCCCCTTAGACAAGTTGCCTTGACTGGGGCCGAAAGGGACGCCTATTTAGAAGGACTTACCATGCATGTCATATTCCTGCAGGATGTTCCCAACCAGGCCCACGCCGGCGAGATCAAGCAGGTCGCCGACGGGTACGCCCGGAACTACCTGCTCCCCAAGGCCTTTGCCCAAGTCGCCACTCCGGAGATCATGAAGCGGGTGCATAAGATCAAGTCCGCCGGCGATGCCCAGCGCCTCAGGGAAACCGAGGCCATGGAAGAGCTCGCCCAGATGCTGGACGGCACGGAAATCGAGCTGATCGCCCGGGTCACGCCCACGGGCCGGTATTACGGGGCGATCTCCAATACCCGCGTTGCCGAATCCCTGACCGAGGCGATCGATCGTTCCATTGACCGGCGCATCGTCGAGGTCATCGAGCCCATCCGCGAGCCCGGCGAGTACGACATCACCCTGCGCCTGTCCGCCGACATCACCGCCACCATCCGCGTATTGGCCGGAGTTGAAGAGTAGGGTGAATGTACGCTGAGCAACTCCTTCCCCACGACATCGAGGCGGAGGAGGCGCTGGTCGGAGCGCTGCTCATCGACGGGGACTCGTTCCTGCGGGTTTCCCACCTCCTCAAGCCGGATGACTTCTACCGGGAACGGAACCGTATCTGTTTCGCCTCCTGCGTTGACCTGTTTCAGCGCAGCGAGGCCATTGACCAGGTGACGCTGGCCCGGGAACTGGCGCGCACCAATCAGATTGACACCGTCGGCGGGATGGCATATCTCAGTCACCTGGTTTCCATAACCCCCACGTCAGCCCACGCCGAACATTACGCCAACCTCATCGCCCGCACGGCCACCATGCGTCGGTTGATAGATGCCGCCGGCCGCATCTCGGCGCTGGGTTACGCCGATACCGATGACGTGGAAGCAACCCTCCGCCAGGCTGAGGACACTCTGTTCCGGGTCCGTGGATCCCAAACGGAGAGGGGGTTTGTTCCGTTGCGCCAGGTCTTTGACGATTACTTGTCCGAGCGCGCCGATCCGCTTTCCGCGGACCTGACCGGGGCCCCGATCCTGACCGGATTCAACGACCTCGACGAACTGTTGGGTGGAATGCAGCGGTCGGACATGATCATCCTGGGAGCCCGGCCGGGGCTCGGCAAGAGCACATTGGCCCTGAACGCCTGCATTAACGCGGCGGAGAACGGGTATAAATCAGGAATCTTCAGCTTCGAGATGAGCGCTGAGCAATTGGCGCAGCGTATCCTGGCGGCCCATGCCGGGGTCGACGGTCACAGGCTGCGGCTGGGGTTGTATTCCGAGCCGGAGGAGCAGCGCATCATCGAGTCCATCGGAACCCTGTCCGAGTTGCCCGTTTACATCGACGACACTCCCTTCCAGGGCATGATGGAAATGCGCAGCAAGGCTCGCCGTCTCTCCCTGGAGCATGGGTTGGACTTGCTCGTTGTTGACTACCTCCAATTGGTGCAGGGCAGCAACCGGGGCCGGGTCACCGAAAACCGGGTCATGGAAATCAGCGAGATCTCCCGGAACATCAAGGGAATGGCCCGGGACCTCAACGTGCCGATTATCACCTGCTCCCAGCTCAGCCGTGTGGTGGAAAACCGGCCCGGCCACCGCCCCCAGCTATCCGACCTCCGCGACAGCGGCAGCATTGAGCAAGACGCGGACATCGTCCTGTTCATCTACCGGGAGGACGCCTACTACACCGAGGAGGAATGGGACCAGCACTTCCCGGGCCGGCCCTATCCCCGCAACATCGCTGAGATAATCCTGTCCAAGCACCGCCACGGCCCCACCGGCAGCATCCGCCTCCGCTTCCGGGACAACCTGGTCCGGTTCGAATCCCTGGTAGCCCGCCAGGGCGAGTTCTGATGACTTCCCCGGGAGATGGCGCCCCGCTGGTGTTGCCCGAGGCGGGATTTCAAGGTTTCCCTCGCCGCGTCCGCGCCACGCCAATTCCCGAACCCCTCCTGGGCGTATTGCTGGAAGGCATTGATGATCTCGCCGAGTTGAAGGTGACCCTGCGGGCCTTCTGGTTGGCCGCGCAGAGGAAGGGACCCCTCCCGGCCGTGCCTCAGGACGAGTTCCTCAACGACCGGGTCCTGGTTGAGGGCCTGAAGGGCCAAGACCGGTCCGCCAGCGATGCCATCCGCCGGGGGCTGGATGCGGCCGTCCGTCGGCGGACACTTCTGCGGTTCCAGGACAGCAAGGGCGCCATCCACTACGCCATCAGCACTGAACCCAACCGGCAGGCCATCGGAACTGGCCAACCGGTACGGGTCCCGCAGGAGCCCGTTGGAAGCGGCCTGCCCTACGAGCCGGTCCACCGGGTCAGACCAAACATATACGCGCTGTACGAAAACAACATCGGCACCATGACGCCCATGGTTGCCGAGCAACTGAGGGATGCCGAATCGGAGTATTCCCAGGCCTGGATCCGGGAAGCCTTCGAAATCGCTGCGTCCCGCAACAAGCGCAGCTGGGGATACATCGCGGCCATCCTGCGAAGCTGGGCCGAGGAAGGGAGGGAAGATGGAAAGTCTAGGCGATATTCTCCGGAGAATAACCGAGAGAGATACATTGAGGCACTACGCCGACGGCGCGGTGAGCTTCCCGGAGGCTCCGGACCGGGTTGACGTCTGCACCGACTGCAACGGGGCTGGCTGGGTTGGGCGGGCCGTTCCCGTTGGCCACCCGGACTTCGGACAGGCCTTCCCGTGCCTTTGCCAGGCGAAAAGTGAACCAGCCGCCCGCCTAGCCGCTCTTCGCCGTTACAGCAATCTGGGCGCCCTCGGACGGATCACTTTCGCAGGCACCCGAATCGAAGGTCCCCTGCCCGATGCCGGCAGCCAGGATCAATTCCAGCAGGCTATGGCCGCGGCCGTGGGGTTCGCCGAAGACCCGCGGGGATGGCTGGTGTTCACCGGGCCCAGCGGATCCGGGAAAACTCACCTGGCCGTCGCTGTTACCAACCGCTGTATCGAACTGGGGTCCACCGCTTTCTTCATAGTGGCCGCTGATCTTCTCGACCACCTCCGCGCGACGTACGCCCCGGACAATCCGGTCACTTACGACGAACTGTTTGATCAGGTGCGGAACGTCCCGCTGCTGGTTGTGGACGACCTGAACACCGCTACCGCTACGCCCTGGGCTCAGGAGAAGCTGTTCCAGATAGTGAACCACCGTTTCAACGCTCAACTGCCCACCGTCATCACCGTGCGGGGTCCGCTGGAACGGCTGGACGAAGCGCTGCGGACCCGGATTGAGTCCTCCGACGGGTTTTCCCGCGTAATGCAATTGGGACAGTACAATACGCGCCTCGCCCGCCGGATCGGAGACCTCCCCGCAGACATGCTCCGCAGGATGACCTTTGCTGGCTTCGATCAGAGAGGTGCGACGGGTGCGACGTCTGAACAGCAGGGGTTTCTCGCCGATGCCTACCGGAAAGCGGTTGTATTCGCCTCGTATCCCAACGGCTGGATTCTGTTCAGCGGTCCGCCCGGCACAGGCAAGACCCACCTGTCCGTCGCCATCGCAGGGGAACTGATCCATAAGGGAGAGGCGGTTTTCTTTGCCTTCGTTCCCGACCTTTTGGACCACCTCCGGACCAGTTTCAGTCCCAACAGTCCCGTCACCTACGATGAACTGTTCGAGCAGATCAAAACGGTGCCGGTCCTGATCCTGGACGACTTGGGCGCCGAGAGCAGCACATCCTGGGCCGAGGAGAAGCTGTACCAGATCGTCGTTTACCGTTACGAAAAGACTCTTCCCACCATCATTACGACGACCTATGGGGTGGAAGAACTGGACAAGTCCAAGCCCAGGCTTGCTTCACGGATCATGGACTCCATGGTTGTCGATGTAATCGGCGTAGATGCCCCCGACTACCGGGGCCATCGCCGCGTTGACCCGCCTGTCGGACGCTAGCCGGCCGTCCGGAAAGCCCAAGACAACAGGGACCGCCCGCGGCAACTCTCGCGGGCGGTCCTGGAACTGTCCCGTCTCTTGGTCGGGAGGGTTGAGGCGAAAGGTGCCTACAAGGGGAGCCCCACGGCCTGGCCGGATTGGGCGCTCCGGGTCACCGCTTCGGTGAACTCCATGTAGTGAACGCCGACGCTGAAGGGAGTCCGGGTTATCTGTTCCTGGCCCCGGATGGCGCTGGCGAACTCCTCTTCCACCCGCCAGTAGTGACGGCCTTCCTCGGGGTTCGGAATTTCGGAAAGACTGGAGTCGCCCCGCTTGCCCCCATGGACGTTCTGTTGCTGGTCCACGTACAGAGTCCCTTCACTGCCGTAGATCCAGAACTGGGTTCCGGGGGCGAGGCCGGTGACCGCACTGACCCGGATGTGGGCCTGTCCGCCTGTTGCCAGCTCGCAGAGGACATCCACGTGGTCGGGTATGGTGACGTTCTGCCAGTTGCCGTCGTCGTCGAGCCGGCGGGGAACGTTGACCTGGGTCATGGCCATAACCTTGGTTGCCGGTCCGACCCACCGGATCATGGCCTCGTACATGATGCCCATGTTCATGATGTTGAAACCGCTCAGGGCCCGGTCCTGCCGCCAATGCATGGGGCCGGCCGTGTCGACGAAGCCGGCCCCCAGGGCCTGCACCTCCACGGCCAGAATATCGCCCACGTACCCTTCCCCGATGAGGTTCATCAGCAGCCGATCCACCTTGAACGTGGTGGGGGACGGGACGATCTGGGCCACCTGGCCGGGATGGGCCAGGGAGGCGTCCAGCATGGCGCGGGCATCAGCTACACTGGAGGCCATGCGGGCTTCGCACAGGACGTGCTTGCCCTTTTCCAGGGCCGCCACCGTGAGAGTCCGGTGCATGTAAGGCCAGGTGCCGATGCACACGGCGTTGATGTCCGGGTCTTCCAGCAGTTCCCGCCAGTTGTCATAAACTCGTGGAATGTTGAAGGCGTCCGCTACCACCTGTCCCGACTGGCGGGACCGGTTGGCGACGGCGAGCACTTCCAGCCCGTCGATCTTCTGGAACCCGGGCAGGTGCCGGTCTCTCGTGTTGCGGCCCGCGCCAATAAGCCCTACCCTGACAGCGTCGTCAGCCATGCTTGTCCTCCTCGCCCTTGATCGGTTTGTCATGGAAATAATGGGTGCCGGGTCGGGCCCGGCACCGCGCGGCCCCGATTATATGTCACCCATTTTCCCTAGTCCAGAAAGGGTTGTTCCAACGCGTTCTTGCAACAGGGGCGATGTCATGCTCCCCCCAACACCCCCTCCAGGAATCCCCAGGGGACGGACCCCCGTAGAACCGATTTGCTCAAGCAGTTCGTTATAGACCTGGGGCGAGTAGGATTGTCGGCATGAATCCCGCACGTTGGGCCGGCTTCTCAAAGAAACTGGCCCTCTCTCAACGTTACAAGGTGGACGGTCACAGCATGTTTCCGGCGCTCCGCCATGGGCAGCACGTGGCGGCCAGGCGGTTGGCTCATAACTCTCCGCAGGTCAACCGCGGAAACCTGGTTGTGTTCAGGCATCCGATCCGTCGGGATACTTTCCACATCAAGAGGGTCGTAGGCCTGCCCGCCGAGACCATTTACCTGCGGGACGGCTTAACCTTCGTAGACGGGTTGAAGTTGGAGGAGCCGTACTGTTCAGTTTCCGCTATGCTCACGGGGAGAAACCGGGGGGAATGGCTGATGGATGACGACGAGTATTTTTTGATGGGGGACAACCGCTCGGACAGCGAGGACAGCCGGCTGTATGGGCCAGTAGGTTGTCATCTAATCGTCGGCGTCGTGTGGTTGCGTTACTGGCCACCCTCGAGATGGACCAGGTTCCGATGAGCTTGGCAAACTCCCAGGGGCTCTTCGTCCTGGTACAGCGCCGTGCTACGGGAGGGCGGCATTAACCAACAGGTCCTGGGCGTTCTGGCGACCTGGATGGCCCGTTGGCAGGAACGGGCGCGGGGTTTGTTGGCCCAGTCCAATCCAACCGACCGGCGTTGGCGCCTGCTGGTGTACTCGATCGTCCGGGGACTGTTCACCAACGACATGCCCCATTACGCGGCGGGGGTCGCCTACTACGCCATTTTCTGCATGTTCCCCCTGGTGCTCGGGTTTCTGGCGATCCTGGGGCTGAGCCTGCAGTCTCAAGACCTGCAGCCAAAGTTCCTTGAGTTCGTATCCCGGAGCATCCCCGGGTCGTCGGACTTCATTGCGGACAACATCCAGCAGATTGTCAGGTTCCGCAATGCGGTGGGAGTCGGAGCGATAATCGGAATGTTCTGGCTGGGAAGGGCCGTTTTCGCAGCAGCAGCCCGGGCCATCAACCGGGCGTGGGGAATAACCAAAGACCCGCCCTTCTACTGGCAGTTTCCCCAGCAGATTGGAATGACCATCACGCTGGGAAGCCTGCAGATCCTCTCCATGATGGCAACCTCCCTCATCCAGTTGGCCAATAATGAGGCGATCACCCTTTTCGGACGGAGACCATTCCTGGAGATTGGCGTGGGTTATGTGTCCCTGTATCTGATCCCGTTCTTGTTGACGACAATCACGTTTGCGCTCCTCTACCGGTTCGTGCCCAACCGCCCCATGCGGTGGGCCTACGTTTGGCCCGGGGTTCTCGCCGCCACTTTCCTTTTTGAACTTTTCAAGTTCCTCTTCGTGGTTTACCTGGAGGGGATCGCCGATTACACCTTGCTTTACGGTTCAATGGCATCGGTGATCGTGTTCATGTTCTGGGCTTACATGTCTTCCTTCATCCTGTTGGGAGGAGCTCTGGCCTGCAGCCACTATCAGCGAATCTTCTATCCCGACCACCACGTTCTTGAACACGACATCGCGTAGCGGATTGCCCGTAACCGATTGACTGATTCCGTTTCAGGGCGAAGGGGGATAAGAAGAGGGCGGGTGAATCTCACCCGCCCTCTTCTTATCCCGAGGCGGTCAGGCTCCGGGACCGGCGTCACAGCTTCCAGAAGTTACCGACCTGGCAGATCATGTCGACCTTGTTGATGGACTCCGCCGGCCAGCCGACCATATTGATCCAGTCCTCGAAGTGGGACTGCTCCACCGCCTCGCACTCGCTGATGAGCCTGCCGTTTTCCAGGTCCCCGTAGACCTTGACCACTGTCGTCCGGCGGTCGGGCCGCCATTTGCGCACGGCGTCCAGCTTGCTCCGGAAATCTTCCTCGGTGATGCCTGGCACGTTGTGGATTGCGATAAATCGGGCCATAGGTTTTTCCTCGCAGCGGCGGGTTCACTCCGCGAAAGCGGATAGATTACGGCGGGTTGGTGTCCGGTCAGTCGGCGGGGGGAACGAAGGGATACGGTATGGGCGGTCCATTTTTCAGGGGAAGGACAACCGTGGCGGTGCCGGGCATGCTCTCGATACCGTCCTGGGTTTTCATTCCGATTTCCAGGTTGATGAGGCCCATGCCGCCCTTTTCCTGCTTGCCGGTGACCTGTCCCCACATGATGAGGATGTCCCCTGGCACCAGCATCGCCCGGTGCTCGAACCGGGCCTTCCAAGGCCAGCCCCCGGGGGAGGTCCAGTCCTTGAGGAACTGGGGCACCACGCTCTGCTTCCATGAACCGTGGACGAGGATGCTGGGGTTCTTGTCGTGGTTCAACCCGAAGTCCAAATCGTAGTGGATCCGGTGGAAGTTTTCTATGGCCGCGCTCCACCGGAAAAGGTGGGTGGGGGTGGGCTTGTAGACGTACTTGGGAAGCTCGTCTTCTTCGTCAATGTCCTCGAAGAAGACCTGTTGCTTACCCCGCATCTGGTCTGCGGTTGGACGCTCGTTGCGCCGCCAGATTTCTTCCGGCTCCATCTGGAGGAGTTCTTCCAAAGGCGTGGTCATGGCGTTACCTTCCTCAGCAACCTTGCGATCATGGGACAGTAATGGCTAACGGCGGATAGTAGAGGCGCGGGTGATGCACAGCACCTCGTCGTCCTGGTTCCAGTACCTGGTTTCCCTGGTGATGATCAGGAAAGGACGACCGTCGCGACCCACCCGCTCCCGGATGTCGGAGTAACTGTTCTGAAAGAAAACCTTGTCGCCAATGCTGGGATACTGGAAGACTTCCAACTCGTTGCCGGCGTTAAGGACCCGCAACAGGTTGGTGGGCACTGGAGGAAGCTCACCCGGGCGCTTGACGTTCCCGATCCCGTCCGATTCAGGGTTCTCCTCGAAGGCGCGGGTTATGGCGTCCTCCTGATCGGGAGGAATCCGGCTGCTCAAGTAGCTGACCATGATGGGTGGCGTGGTGATTTCGCCGTAACGCGAGCCCTTCGCGTACTCTTCGTCCCAGTACATCGGGTCGGGGTCCATCACGGCCTGGGTGAACCGGCGCAGATATTCGGCGTCCACCACTCCCCATGACTCAACCACATCGCCGGCGACGCCGATCATGGCCTTGACTTCGGGGGTGAGAGCGGACTCGGTTTGCTGGGTCATACTTGGCTCCTCTCAGGGGAGTCTAGGTGGGGTCAGACTATCGCAGAGGCCATTCCGAGTCAATACTAACGATCCGCAAACCCGGGCCCGGGGTCATGGCGCTTAGCCCCCCGCCAAAAGGTACCGAGGAAGGGGGCCGGATGTTCCCCGGATGCTTCTAACCCTCCCCGAAGTGCCGCCGCAGCGTTTCCTCGAACTGCTCGGGGGTGTAATCGTATTTCTGGGTGCCGTAGGTCTGGATGACGAAGTGTGAACAGACAGTGCCCATCATCAGGCATCGTTCCAGCGGCAATTCCTGGATCAATCCCTTGATGAAGCCTCCGCGGAATGCGTCGCCGGCTCCTGTAGGATCCAGGACGTTATTCGTGGGAATGGCTGGGATAGTCAGCGATGTGCCGTCACTGGCAGTCAAGGAGGACCCCATTTCACCCCTGGTGGTGATGATGGTCCCGGCGTGGTCCAGCACTTCCGAGTTGGACCAGCCTGTCTTGTCCTGGATCAATCCCAGTTCGTAGTCGTTGGAAATAAGGGCGTCGGACTGGCTGATGCAGCGGCCAAGGGCTTCGCCGGTCCATACCGGAAGCGACTGTCCCGGGTCGAAGATGGTGTAGATGCCCAACTCTTTGTGGGTCATGGTGTAGTTGGCCATGTCGTCGAGATTGCCCGGGGCAACAATGGCGATACAGTCCTTCGGGTCGATTCCATCGAAATCGAATCCAGAGGGTTGCTTCATCGCGCCTGGATTGAACCCGGTAATCTGGTTGTCGGCCAGGTCGGTGGTAATGTATGCAGAAGCGGTGGCTTCCTCCGGGACGATCCGAATGTCCTGGGTGCTAAGGCCGTGCTCGTCAAACCACTCGTAATAACGGTGGTAGTCGTATCCGATAGTGGCGAGGATGCGCGGGTTCTCGCCAAGCTTGCTCAACGAAAAGGCTATATTCCCGGCCGTGCCGCCGAAGTTTTCGCTGAGCCCGTTGACGGTAAAGCTGACGTTAATCATGTGGATTTTGTCTGGCATGATATGGTCGGAGAACCGCCCGTTGAAATCCATTATGCGGTCGTAGGCGAGGGAGCCTGATACCAAAACTACCATAGGTCATTTGTCCTCTTGGTGAAAATTGCTCTCCCGAAGGTGGAAGGCGGGCCCGTAGGGTGAGTCAGCAGCCGAACTTTCCGTCGATGCTGCCGCCGAAGGAGACCTGGTCGCCAGCGTCGATACCGGACGCCGCGGCGATCCCCGAATTGACCTCCAGCACGTACAACGCCGGCTGGCGTGGAGAATAGTAAGTGGGATCGGTGCGGATCTTTTCCTCATCCTCCGGCTGGGCGTCCCTGGTGATGTCGACGACGGCACACTCGCTGTCGATCCAAATCATGTCCAGGGGAAAGTGCATCCTGGGCATCCAGAAGGTGTATTGGTAGGGGATTTCGTACACGAAGAGCATGCCCCGGTCCTCAGCCAGTGACGGACGGTCGGACAGTCCCTGCTGCCGCCCCTCCGGTGTATCGGCCACCTCGACTGCGAAGGTGGCGTCTTCAAAGGAAACCAAGGGCTCGTCGGCGGCAGGCGGTTCGGTTGGAGGCGGTTCAGTTGCAGGGGGTTCAAACCCTGCCGCCGTCGGAAGTGGGGTTATCGTCGGCTCCAAAACCGCCGTAGGAATGTCAGTGGCGGCGGGACTGGCGTCAAATGTGGGCAAGGCCGTGATGGTGGGGTCCAGGGCCACCGGAGTGGAAAACGACGGGGTCGGTATCCCGGCGCCCGGTTCGATCTCGCAGGCGGCGGTCAAGAAAACCGCAACCACACCAGACAAGACCATGGCAGTGACAATCCGGCGGTGCAGTCGAAACTGGTCAGTCATGGCGGAGACGGAGGCTGCCGGCCGGAAGTGGCCGGCCGGATTCGTTCCTATCCGTCCTGCCTGCCAAGCTTGCCTACCCGACCTGCCTATCCAACCTGCCTATCCAACCTGCTGTCGGATGTCCTGCAGACGCTCCCGCAGGGACCGCATCAGAACCGAGGAGGGCGGCGGAGCAACGTGGGTGTACCCCACGCCGAGTTCCAGAAGCTCCTTCGGGCCCATGGGCAGGGCCGCGTGGTTCATGGGAAACTGCATTTTGGCCTTTCCGATTCCCTTGATCTTGTCAGCAAGCTCCTTGATCTTGGCCCGTAGCTCCGGGCTGGATGGGTCCCGGATTCCCATGTACTCGGAGAAGTCGGTGGGGCCGATGGAAACCAGGTCGA
This sequence comes from uncultured Dehalococcoidia bacterium, assembly GCA_951812535.1. Classification (GTDB taxonomy): domain Bacteria; phylum Chloroflexota; class Dehalococcoidia; order Lucifugimonadales; family UBA3495; genus CATOSK01. Next base: position 140,952 of record CATOSK010000010.1, read on the forward strand.
TTCCCTCGAGTCCGGCGATGGCCTCGATGTCGGCGATGCCCTGCTCGTCCTCAGTCATCACCGACAGCAGGATCTGTTCATTGGACTGCTGCACATGGTCGTCCCAGGACACCATGCCGTAGCGGGTAGCCCGGGTCCCGCCGGCGCCTCCCCGGTGGCCCAAAGGCCCATAGCGGACCGCTTCCACCGCCCTTTTCGCGCCAGCCAACCCGTCAACATGGGGGACGATGATGCCCTCGGCCCCGGCGTCCAACAAGCGCAGGATCAGTTTCTCGTCGTTGTCCGGCACCCGGACGATGGAGGTGATGCCGACCAGGTCCGCCGCCCGGATCATCTCGGTTACGAGGGCCAGATCGAAGGTGGTGTGTTCCATGTCGATGAAAGCGGCGTCATAGCCGGCCAGCCCGATGATCTCGACGACCTGCGGGTCCGCAAACGTCACGTAGGTACCCAGGGCCAGCTTGCCCTCGGACATCACTTTCTTGACCCGGTTCTCTCGCATTTTGCTTCTCCTTGAAACCGTGGGGTTGCCGGGAAACACTGGGGTTGCCGCGGGACATTATCCTACGCCGGGCGGGGGAGTGCCAATTGGGGCAGCAGAGCCCCGAAACACTTTTCCAATGTCCGCGACCCACCTGTGGGACCGGACCGGTGCTGGATCTGGCGAAAAAATTGCTTGTGGGACAATTGGGACAATTCCCGCGTTTTGAGCGTGAAATTCTGAAAACTCCTGTCTCAAGAGCGTCATTCAGGGGTCAGGACGTGACACGAATGGGACACCAACGGGACGCGGTGAGACATTTTGAGACATTTTCGGGACATGCGGGCCGAATGGGAAGGGACAGGCAGTCGGGAAAGCCACAGTCCAGGGGCAACCACGGAAGGCCTGAAAGGAATTGGGGATTGGCATGTACGGCGAGGGCAATCGCACCGGCGGAGAGGTTGTTCCATATACAATAACGCTATACGGGACTGACGCCGCCGTCAACGGGCAACTGTCATAAAGATATTGGATTCGGGGCGGTAACAGAGGGAGGGTGGCGGAAGCGCCGGCGGGGCCGGACTGTTTGCTATCGCTGGGAGGCAGAGGGTAAAATCCGTTCCGATTGACTGGCAACGGGCAGGGTAGAAAGATCGCTCACCCCCGATGCAAGCCTGGGCGGTTCAGTCGAAGACGAACTAAGGAGCCGGTTTTGAACGGAATGCTGGAGGGCGTGAAAGTCCTGGACCTGAGCGAGGATGTCGCCGGTTCTTTCTGCGCCCGCCTGCTGGCCGATTACGGGGCCGATGTCCTGAAGTTGGAGCCTCCGGCGGGAGCGGCCCTGCGCCGGTTGGGGCCCTTCTTCGAGGATGATCCCCACCCGGAAAAGAGTCTCTTTTTCCTGCTGGCCAACCTCAATAAAAAAGGGGCCACCCTGAACCTGGAGACGGTCACGGGGAAGAACATCATCCGCCGCCTGGTGGAGCATGTCGACGTCATCGTGGAGACTTACAAACCCGGGTGGATGGGATCGCTGGGCCTGGGTCACGATGACCTGGCGGAGCTGAACCCGGGTCTGATCACCACGTCCATCACTCCCTTCGGCCAGGACGGGCCTTACAGCGGTTACGAGGGCGGGGAAATCGTCGAATACGCCATGAGCATGATAATGAGTATCAGCGGCATCCAGGGGCGCGAGCCGCTGAAGCATGGCGGTTTTCAGGCGCAGTACGAGGGGGGGTTGTTCGCGGCTGGAGCCACGTCGATGGCGCTCTTCGCGCAGTCTGTCACCGGGCTGGGGGAACACGTGGATGTGTCGATTACCGAGTGCATAGCATCCACCATGATGGCTACGCAGACAATCTACCCGTTCATCGGAGGAGTCCAGGCGCGGCGGAGGGCCGAAGGCAACAATTTCGAGAACCCCATGCTCTGCAAGGACGGCTGGATCATCGTGCAGGCCGGCGGAGGAGCGACGTGGGAAGACCTGGCAAGTTTCTTCGAGACTCCCGAACTCCTGGAGCCCCGGTTTGCCAACCGGGGCGAGCGCGCCCGCAACGGCGCGGAAATGGACCGCATCATCCTCGAATCCATCAAGGAACGGGAGAAGTGGGAGCTGTTCCCCAAGGCCGCCGCGGCGCGGATGCTCTTCGGCATCGTGCAGACTCCCCTGGAATTGGTGGACTGCCCGCAACTGGAATCGCGGGGGTTCTACCGGGAGGTGGAGCATCCGGTCATAGGAAACATCAAGGTGCCCGCGGAACTGTTCAAGCTGAGCGAAACTCCCTATCAGCTGAGGCGGGCCGCTCCGACGCTGGGTCAGCACAACCAGGAAATCTATGTTGAGGGCCTGGGGTACAGCCAAGAGGAATTTGTGCAGCTACGCCAGCTGAACATCATCTGACACGGGCCAGGCAACAGCATCAACTCCGTCCCGAGGTAGCCACACTATGCCCAGACTTCCATTGGAAGGCATCCGCGTTCTGGATTCGACTTACGTTTTTGCCCTGCCATACACGGGGGGACAACTGGCGGACCTGGGCGCCGAGGTTATCAAAGTGGAGGGTCCGGGGCGTCCCGACATCACCCGCACCGGAGGGCTGTATGGCACCTTCCCCGACAACGAACTGGGGGAAGAGTGGTGGGACCGTCCGTCAACATACAACCTGCTCAACCGCGGGAAGCGTTCCCTAACGCTGGATATGTCCACGGAAAGGGGCCGGGACCTCTTCCGGGAGTTGGTAGCCGTCAGTGACGTTGTGATGGAGAACTTCACTCCCCGGGTAATGCGGGGCTGGGGGCTGGACTACCCGAATCTCAGGAAGATCAAGCCGGACATCATCCTCGTTTCCAACACCGGGTATGGACATGGCGACGGTCCGTATTCGGGTTATCCCGCCCAGGCGACCACCCAGGAAGGGACCCACGGCCATTGCTGGGTGACGGGTTACAAAGACGATGAACCTTCCAAGGCCGGACGTTCCTTCGTGGACTTTCTGTCGACATGGACGGCGGTGTTCGCCATTGGAGGAGCGCTGCGCTACCGGAATCTCACCGGGAAGGGGCAGTGGGTGGACATCGGGATGTACCAGGCGGGGGTTATGTTCCTGTCTGAATACATCATGGATGCGATTGCCAACGGCCGGGAGGGAGAGCGCATTGGGAACCGCCACCCTTACTTTGCGCCGCAGGGATGTTATCCATGCCGGGGGGAGGACCAGTGGGTGGTGTTGTCCGTCGCCGATGACGACCAATGGGACAGCTTGTGCCGGGTGATGGGCAGGGAAGACCTGTTGGAGAGCGGCCGTTTCGCCGATGTCCTTTCCCGGCAGCGCAGCCACGACGAAATCGACGAGATCATTTCCGAGTGGACCAGGGGGTTGGACCGCTACGAGGCGATGCACGCTCTCCAGGAGAACGGGATCGCCGCCGGGCCGGTGTTCAACAGCAGGGACGTACACTACGACCCTCACTACAAGGAACGAAATTTCCTGGAGCGGGTGGAGTTCGAGCCGGAGCGGAAGATGGGCACCCGGCTCATCATGGGGCGGCCGTACAAGTTTTCCAACACGCCCATGAAGATCCGGTGGCCCGCACCCCGGTTCGGTGAAGGGAACGAGCATTTCCTCAAGGAGGTCCTGGGAGTCGAACCATCCCTTTATGACGGTCTCGTGGAAGACGCCATCATCGCCTCCGTCCCGACCTCCGGCGAGCCTGCTCCCACACCGCACCCGGAGGAGTCGGTTGCCCGGGGACTGCTGGCCGGCTGGGACCCGGACTACCGGGAGCGGCTCGGCCTTTCTTGACACCCCTTCCGGGGCGGGACTAAGCTGACTTCAGGCGGGCCTGTAGCTCAGTGGTAGAGCAACCGGCTCATAACCGGTAGGTCGTAGGTTCGAAACCTGCCAGGCCCACTTTAGCTCCGCCTCTTACAACACCCTCCGCAAGAACCACTGGGGACTGGACCAGCGGCGAGTAAGGCTACTTCGCCGATGATGAGACGCCCGCCAGTCCAGCGTATTCCTGAGGGCTTGTGCGGCCGCAGGGTTAGACGTCAGGCCTGGCTCCACCCCCGGCGGATGGGTCGGCGGGCGAAGGTCTCTGTGAGGGAGCAATGTTAGGTGCAGGCGGCGATGGGGCTTGGGGCAACAACTGCACGGCATCCTGGGACGTCCAGCCGTCCGGCAAGTGCAGTGTCCGCACCGGGTAGTTAATTGTGATGCCCTCGGCGGCGAGGCGGGAGTGGAGTTGCTTGATCAGCTCGCTGCGCACGGCGAAACCAGCCAACCGATTCTCGGTTCTTATAACCATATAGAAATTGATATTGCTTTCCCCGAAGGCTTCATAGCGGAAGATGGGTTCGGATTCCCGTTCGGCGCCGGGATGCTCCCGGAGCACCTTTGCCATCACGTCCAGTCCGACTGCCTCCACCAGGTTCAAGTCGCTATCGTAGGACACGCCACAGGCGACAACCATGTCCAGGGGGTTCTCGGGCTTGCTGTAATTGGTGATGATGGTTTCAGCAAAAAGAGAGTTGGGTACAACCACCAGATTGTTAGTCCAGGTGAGAAGGCGAGTGCTGCGCCAGTTTACGTCCACGACATAGCCGCTGGTCCCGTTGGCCATCTCGACGTAGTCGCCGGCGCTGACGACGCCTTCGGTCAGGACGTAGGTGCCGGCAAACAAATTGCTCAGGGTCGGCTGCACGGCCAAGGCAATAGCCAGGCCGCCGATGCCGAGACCGGCGACCAAGGGCGTGATGTTAATGCCAAGAATGTCCAGGCACAACATGGCGGCGACGGTTATGGTGAATCCCAGCACCCCGCGCCTGATGAGCGGGAACATCCAGCCGCTCGCTTGGTCCTGACCAGCGATGCCAAGATGGAGCCGCAGCCATGACAGAGCCGCGGAAGCGAGGCCGTTGACCAGAGCGGCACTGATGAAGACGGCCAGGATGGCGCTGACTCTGTTAACCAAGTCCTGGACCGTGGGCGGTGGAGAAAGGGCGGACAACCCAAGGTACATGCCGGAAAGGAGGATGAAGGCTGTCGCCGGGACTCTTACGGCGGCCACCGTTTTCACGTCGAAGTTGGCTCCCCTTATGATGGAGAGCCGGAGTAACCGTTGAAAAAATACTCTGCTGAACAGAATGGCGGTGATGATGGCCAACGCCAGAATAATTCCGCTGATCAGCAGGTCAACCCAGTCAAGGGTGGCACTGGCAACCCATTGGGAAAAAGCCTGCCACCAAGCTTCGATGTATTGCGTCATTTCAGACTGACCGTTTCTGGTGAGTTCCGGCCTTCGCACCACCCAGGGGGCTTCGTCAGCCGCTTGGCCGGTTGCTCCTACGGCCAACCAGGGCTGCAGGGGCCGGTTCCGGGTTGACCGGGATGATTCGGGTGTCCACTTGCGGGCCGGCAATCATGCGCCGCTTGTCTTCCGGCAAGGGGTGATGCCTTGACTTCTGCCCACCTGCCTTTCGACAAGGAGGTTACCGGGAGCTCGCCCGAAGTTCCTCCTTCGTCACAAAAGACTGGAGTGCGCAGTCCACGGCAAACGATCCCCCTGGGTGGGCGTCCCACTAGCTGCGGTTCTGGACGACGATGGTGTTTACCATCTTGTCATGGAGAGCCTGGCGTTTCGGGTCCCACAGCGGCCAGAGATGGTCGACCACGGTGTAGATCCGCCGGTTATGGAGGATAGGACACCGCCTAGCAGACCCTTGATGACGAACTCCCGGAGGAAGGTGTAACCCCAGGCCGACGGTTCTCCATTCTCCCGCACGACTCGGATTCCCACCAATTGCTTGCCGGGGGTCTGCCCGTTCTTCAAGGTTTATGAACCACCAGATGACGTATCCGGCGGCCAGCATAAACCCGACGGCAGACAGGACCAGCAACGCCGCCACCAAGCCGCCGAAACCCGGGCCGTCGCCGGAGAAGCGAAGATCAAGCCCACTACCAGGAGCGCCGCCGCTGCCGACAGGGGCAATGAGAACATCACGGTGTCCAGGATGTACGCCAGGAGACGCTGCAGGAAAGTTGCCAGGGGACAGGGCTGTCGTTCCTTCCATCATGGCTTCCTCGACTCTTGGGAAGGGTTAATCCCGGGGATCTGGAAATTCGGACTGGCGCCAGCTCTTTATACGACATAACAAGGCCAGGGACGGCAGGGTAAAAGCACCGGCTTTCGGTCAATATGCAAGGGTTCCCCGGGGGATTGTCCAGAAACACAGATCCCTGAGATAGAGCCGGGGAACAAGGGGGTTGGCGGGCGAAGAGGAGCACGGGGCGGAGGTTAGTAAGAGGTGCAGGTGAGTCGGGAACTGGGGAGGCAGGAGGAAGAGAAAGAAGGTTGGCGACGGGTGGGGGCTTAAGAGGTTTGGAGGCGACGGGCGGATTCGAACCGCCGAATAGAGGTTTTGCAGACCTCCGCCTTAGTCCACTTGGCTACGTCGCCTCGACCTGCGCTTTGAGCCGGTGCGCGGAACTTTCCCGCGCTTGGTGCCGAGGGCGGACTTGAACCCACACGGGCTTTCGCCCACGGCCCCCTCAGACCGCGTGTCTACCAATTCCACCACCTCGGCCTTCGGCGCGTGAGGAATTATACCACAAGCGCCGCCGGGCCTGGAGTTCCGGGGGTTCAGGTAAGTCGGCTTGTTGCTATAATGGCCCGGTTGACGGGACGGTATGAAGAAGCCTTCGCGAGCATCAAGGAACAGCGGCAGAAAACAGGTGTTTGCTCCATGTCTTCGACAATGAGCCGATCGCCCGCATGGCGGAGCAGCGATTGCATTTGGAGGGGGTTCCAGCCCTGGTCCGGAGTTTGCACGGTGGCCCCGGCCTGTGGGGATCGGCCTTCAACCTGCCGCATGGGTTGTACGTGTTTGAGAATGATGAGGGCAAAGCCCGGGAAGTCCTCGGGGTGGCCTCGGGGGATTCGCCGGAGGCCGGACCACCGTCTTCCAGGCGATTTCCCCTGGGCGTTCTGCTTTTCGCGATAGGGATGGCCGCTGCCCTCACCCTCACCGCTCCGGCGTGGACCCCGCTGTTCAGGTAGGGGTTGAACCAGGTCCCGGCTAAGGGTTTTCCAGGAGGTTAGACCGTTGTCAGTCCGGTATGGCGTATCAATTGTGGTGCAACCATCCTTCATAGCCGGCCTCCACCGGGCCAGGCAGTTGGTCTGCAACCAGTATGGATGCTGGGCCGCGGAGATGCACATGGCCCATCTGCCGCTGATCGACTATTTCCCCTGTCCCGATGGACTGGTCCGCAACGGTGGACGCCAGGCTGGAGCAGGCGGTGGAGGACTTCAACAAGGACGACCGACCGGCGCGGCTATCGCGGCAGCCGGTGGTCGCGGTCCTGGATGAGTCCGGGCATCTGTATGTCCCGTTTGTGGACGACAGCGAGGATCCTTCCCGACAGCGGGGAACGGGGTTTGCCGGGGTATCGGACAAGACAATCCGGCAACTCAGGGAGGATGTTGTGGGAGTGGTACGGGAGGTTACGGGGGGCCGATGCAGGCTGGCAAGGGGAGACTCTGAGAGGACCGGTAAGGTTTGACCTGATGTGTTTCGCCAACCTGCCGCCCCGAGTTTTCCAGAGCGCCGCCAGCTTCGCCGCAGGGGGCGGTGGATGGCGTGCACCTGCCCGGGAGCACTATTCCGGTAGAAATGGTCTTAATCCGTTTCGAGTCGGACGCGGCGGGAGACGACTGGAACTCCGGCGGTTGGGCCGCTGACCTTAGATGGCAGATCGTGAACGCATACCCTTTCCGCCACGGATGAATCCGCGAAAGTCACGATCCCGGGGGAACTGCCCAGAGCATCAAATGACATTCTTCAACCCGGGAATTACGAGGAGGACGCGAACATGAGCACTTCAGAAATAACGGCCACCAAACCTACGGCGAAGTTGCGGCAAATGCTCAATTCGGAAGGATTGATCGTGGCCCCCTTCGTGATGAACGGGCTGCACGCCAGGATCGCCGAGTCGGTGGGATTCAGCGCGGTGTACATGACGGGAGCGGGTACCGCCGCGGAGCGCGGGTTTCCCGACGTGGGCTGGCTGACCATGACCGAAATGGTCGCCAACGCCAAGTACATCGCCAACGCTGTGGATATTTCCGGTGGTGTGCGACGCAGATACCGGATACGGCAACGCCCTGAACGTGCAGCGGACCGTCCGGGAATACGAGCCGCGGGAGTAGCG
>CATOSK010000011.1 GCA_951812535.1 uncultured Dehalococcoidia bacterium
CTACCAGGCCCGGGTCGGAGTCCATTCCTTCGGATCCGACGGCGCGCTGGATGCGAGTCCCATTGAGTGGCGGGAGACGGGCATCGGAGCCCATTACATCCAGACCGACCGGACCAACTCCTACGCATTCACGCCTCACATCGCCGAGGGTTCACGCTCCGGCGCCAATGCCATTTTCCAGTTCCGGTTCGATGAGTCCACCGGAAAACTGACTCCGAACACCCCGGACCGGTGCATCCCCAACGCCCCGGAGGGGCCCCGTCACTTCTGCCTTCACCCAACTCTCGACATTCTCTACACTTCCAACGAGCAGGGGTGCGGCGTCACCGCCTACCGCCTGGACGGGGGCAAGGGCACCCTCGCGCCCTTCCACACGGTATCGACCTTGCCGGAAGGATTCGACGGGACCAATTCCTGCTCCCAGATCCAGGTCACTCCGGCCGGGAAATTCCTGTACGCTCCCAACCGGGGCCACAACAGCATCGCCGGATTCGCCCTAGACCCGTCGGATGGAACGCTGACCCCGCTGGGCCAGACGCCCACCGAGCCCATTCCCCGGGCGTTCAGCCTGGATCCCTCCGGCTCGTATCTCTATGCCTCAGGGCTGGAATCAGGGCGGCTGGCCTGCTACCGGGTAAACGCGGACAGCGGCGCTCTTGAACCCCAAGAGGTTTACGGCGTGGGCAATGGTCCCATGTGGGTCCTGATTATCGACCTGTAACATTCTACCTGTAACATTACGTACCGCCGCGGGGCGGAAGCGGGGTACGGCATCGCCGAGGGAAAGCCGCTGCTCCCGTGGCTGGCTGTCAGGAACGCCAGTGGGGAGGCAGGGCTGCCTCGCCGAGGCCCATTTCCCGGGCCAGCCATTGCTCGGCAAACACGCCGTCCCTGAAACCGGAAAACTGGGACTTGTAGACCTCGGTCTGCCCTTGCATGGCCCCGGTCAAAGGCTCCAGGGCCGACGCGTCCAGCGCGGCGCCGTCGGCGCCCGAAATTAGCAGGGTGCGGGCAGATACGCGGGGAGCGAACCATCGCAGGTCGAAATGGGCCAGTGTGTCCCGGACGGGCGCTTCCCGGTCCGGATGCAGCCGGAGGTAATCGTTAATCTCTTCCAGTGGGTACGCAGATGTGCGGGCAGCAACGTCCATCGTGCGGAACAGCAGCGTTGGGGTACAAATCACACGGGTTGCCGCCGAGCCAAGGGCCGCGGTGATCAGAGGCAGGTCCGTGCCCATTGCAGCGATGCGGCTGCCATCCACCTCGGGCCGGCTGCCCAGGTACTCGAGCCCCCGAAGGCAGTCGGCGACTATCCCCCGGTAGACAAACGAGGCCGGATTGTCTATCCCGTCCGTCAGCATCCCCGGGAAGGCTGCCGAGTAGGGCTCATCGGCCTTCCGCTGTCCCCGGGCACAGATGGAGAAGGTCACGCATTGTCCGCGCTGGCCGTTGGACGTGCCCTGGGGCACCAGGTCCACCACGCTGCCGTAACGGGGCAGGAAATACCGGGCCGGAAAGGGCCCCTGACCCCGGGGAATGCTCAGGTAGCCAAAGATCCGGTAGGGGCCGATGGATGTCAGACGGACGCCGTAGGCGGCGGCGAAGTCGGTACCGCGCAGGGGGATTTCCTCGACTTCGGGTGCGGCCGGAATTCGCTCCAGCTCGTCCAGGACTGACTGCCAGTAGGCATCGAATCCCTGGGGCTTTTCATCCGTCACGGTCGCCATGGTGAACTCCGTAAGAGGGTGTGTGAGAATTGAGCTCTCACCCCCATCCTAACCCCCGCCTTCGCGGGGGCAGGCTCTTCCCCCATCAAAGGGAAGGGACTCTTGAGATAGTTTCTATGGCCCGAGATGTTCGGCCAGGAAGGCGTCGACGATGGCGTCGTGCTCGTGCTGGTTGGCGTCGTGGCCGTGCCCGTCGTAGGCGTACATCCTCTTGTTGGCGCTGCCGATGGCGTTGAACATGGCGTATCCGGTTTCCGGCGGGCAGGTGCTGTCCTGCAGTCCCACGCTGACGACGATGGGGCAGCGGATGCGGGGCGCCAGGCTGATGCCGTCGAAGTAGGCCAGGGTTTCCTCGACCTGCGGGCGGCTGCCCGGGTGCATGCGCAGGTAGTCGGCGATCTCCTGGTATGGGTAGGAGTCGGTCAGCCCAATGGCGTCGATGTACCCGCACAGGTAGGGCGCCCCCGCCGCGGCCGCCCTGACAACCTCGGGGCGGAGGGCCGCAGTGGTCACGGTAAGTCCGCCGCCCTGGCTGTGGCCGGTGACGCCGATCCTGCTCCCGTCCACCTCGCCCCGGCTCAACAGGAAGTCCAGACCCCGGCAGGCATCCATGTAGAAGCCCCGGTAGGAGTAGGTGTTGCGGTCTACGATTCCGTAAGTGAGCAGCCCCGGGTACCCCGGATTGAACTGGCGGTTGCTCCTGAGCTTTCCTCTTGGAGCGACGCTGAGCGCGGCGTAACCCTTCCTGGCCCAGTTCTTCGGGACCGGCGGCTCCATCTGGTAACCGGGGACCTGGAGCAACCCCGGCAGGCCGGTCCGGCCCCTGGGAACGGCGTACCACCCCGCAATTCGGACCCGGTCCAAACTGGTGAAAAAGACCTCGTAGACTTCGATGTCCCCGGTAGACCTCAGGGGGTCGGGAAACGCCTCGGCCTCCAGGGGGATTCCGGCGGTTTCCGATAGCACGTCCTCCCAAAAATCGTCCAAATCGGGAGGGGCGGCGACCTGGGAAACGAATTGTTCCGGTGCGGTTCTGACCATGGTTTGACACGTCCGAATGGATTGGGCGTTAGTTTAAGGCCGCGGGCGGGACCAATCAAGCGGCCCCCGCAGGCAAAGCAGGGGAGGGACGGCCATACAGTTACCGAAGGCAATAGTTGAGAGGGAGATGCATGGGTGTCGAGTTGCGGCATCTGCATGGTGGTAACTTTCGGATGGGAAAGGCCGATAATTTTGGCAGGGTACGGTTTCGGGTGGCGCGGTTCAGCTGCGGCGGGGTCTGGGTCCCGTTTGGCGACTCCGGCGCTGCCGCAAGGCAACCCCCGCCCCCGCCTCCGCGGGGCAGGTTCTACGCGGGGATGACGGGGAAGTGGGTTCCGGGGGATTGGTTGCACAGGGTGAAGAAATTATGACCAAATGCGTGGGGAAACAGGACATGGTCTCAAATTGCGCGGGAAGATACGACATAGTCTCAAAAACTGCCTCTACTTGACATTGGGGCGTGGGTACGTTCAGAATAATTACATACATGGTTTTGAGGAGGGACCCAATGACAACCCACAGCGGAGACCATTGCCACCAGCATGAGGGCGAACACTGCCACGAGCACAGCGGCCAGCACTGCCATGAGCACGGCGCCGGTCATTGCCACGTTCACGGCGACTCTGCCTGCTCGGCCATCGGCGGAGCCGAGCAGTTGGACGAACACGGCGCGGAGCACTGCCACACCCACGGCGGGGAACACTGCGCCGCGGAAGCCGATCCCCACCACGCGGCCCACGCTGCCTAGCGGAGCATTGGCTCCGGTTGCTCATTAAGGGCTCAACAAAAGGCCAATGGTATAATGCGGCGGCGCCCCGTCCCAGATGGGGAGCCGCTTTCGTTATCGGGGTAAGGATGCCGCTGTGACAACTCAACATGGCCACGGCCACGACCACGAGGGGGATGACCACGGGGAGTACGGCCACGAGGCCCACGCCCACGAAGGGCATGATCACGGGGAGCATGGCCACGAGGGACATGGCCACGGGGGAGACGCTCACGAGGGGCACGACCACGAGGGGCACGCCCACGAAGGGCACGACCACGAGGGGCATGATCACGGGGAGCATGGCCACGAGGGGCATGATCACGGGGAGCACGGCCACGAGGCCCACGGCCACGAGGGGCATGACCACGGGGAGCACGGCCATGAGGCCCACGCCCACGAAGGGCATGATCACGGGGAGCATGGCCACGAGGGGCATGACCATGACGATCATGGACATGATGACCACGGCCATCATGGTCACGGCCACCACGACCATGCCCACGACCTGCGGGGAGCCAGCAAGCGCAGCCTGGTTATCGCGCTGGTCCTAATCGGCACCTTCATGTTTGTTGAGGTGGTGGGAGGCATCCTCTCCGGCAGCCTGGCCCTCCTGGCTGACGCGGCCCACATGCTCACCGACGCCGCGGCCATCGCCCTGGCCCTGTTCGCCATGTGGCTTTCCAACCGTCCCGCCTCCGCCGGCTCAACCTTCGGTTTCCACCGGACAGAAGTCCTGGCGGCGCTGGTCAACACCCTGAGCCTGTGGCTGATTGCCGGCTGGATATTCTTCGAGGCCTACCACCGCTTCGCCGAGCCGCCGGAAGTGCAAGGGCCCCTGCTGTTCACCGTCGGCGTCATCGGACTGCTGGTGAACATCGCCGCGGCCTGGGTACTGCACCGGGCTGCTGGAGAAAGCCTGAACGTGGAAGGGGCATTCCAGCACGTGATGGCCGACCTGTTCGGCTCGGTCGGCGTCATCCTGTCCGGGGCGCTCATCGTCTTCGGGCCCCGCTTCCTGCCGGACTTCAACTGGGTCATCGTCGACCCCATCCTTAGCGTCCTGATCGCCTTGCTCATCCTCAAGGTGTCCTGGGGCCTGTTCATGAGCGTGTTCAAGGTGCTGCTGGAAGGCACGCCGGACAGCGTGGACATCTTCGAGCTTTGCAGCGAGATGGAGGAGGTGCCGGGAGTCACGCTGGTCCACGACGTCCATGCCTGGACGATCACCTCGGGCTACAACGCCTTCACCGCCCATGTCCTAATCGATCCGACCTACGGCGGCGGCGAGGACGAGCTGCTGCTCAGGCTGCGGGCCATCGCCAAGCGATTCGGCCTGACGCATCTGACCCTGCAACTGGAGCGTTCCGCTTCCGATTGTGACCAGGAAAACCACCACGTGGAGCACCTGTTCGCAGTCACCGCCGACGACTGACGGGCGAGAAAGCCCCGGCCCGCGTTTGCCATCCCGCTCGCCGGCCCCGTTGTCCCCCGCCGCGCCAAGAACGCTTGGCCGGGGACAGCAGAGGGCCGGTCCTGTTTGCCCGCTTTCCGGTGTTGGGGGGTTATAATCCCCGGAGGGGCACAGGCAGGACGAGGCCCCCGATATGGAGGAGTGAGTCATGAAGTACGACTACATCGTGGTCGGCGGCGGCTCCGCCGGATGCACAATCGCCAGTCGGCTTTCTGAAGACCCGGACCGGTCGGTGCTGCTGCTCGAAGCTGGGCCGGACTACCCGGATTTCGACCGGCTGCCCGACGACCTGAAGCTGGGGAATAACGTCTGGCTTTCCGCCTACGGCCCCCACAACTGGGGATACAACGCCCAGCTGACGCCGGAGCAGCCCGAGCTGGTCATCCCCCGGGGCAAGGCCACGGGCGGCTCCAGCGCGGTCAACGGACAGGTCCTCTTCCGGGGGATACCCGAGGACTACGACCGCTGGGCCGAGTGGGGCAACGACGAGTGGGGGTTTACCCAGGTGCTGCCCTACTTCAACAGGCTGGAGACGGACCTGGACTTCGGCGGCGACGACTTCCACGGCACCACCGGCCCGGTGCCGGTGCGCCGGTCGCCGCGCAGCGAGTGGATGGCCCATGCCCTGGCTTTTGAGCAGGCCTGCGTAGCGGAGGGGTTTCCCATCAGCGAGGACCAGAACCACCCTGAGTCCACCGGCGTCTCGCCCCGGGCCCGCAACACCATCGACGGCGTGCGGATGAGCATGGCGATCAACTACCTGGACATCGCCCGCCACCGCCTCAACCTGACTATCCGGGGGAACGTGACCGCGCGCCGCATCCTGTTCGAGGGCGAGCGGGCCACAGGGGTGGAGGCGGAAAGCGGCGGCGAGGTGTTCACCGTCGAAGGCGGAGAGATCATCGTCAGCAGCGGGGCGATCGCCTCGCCTCAATTGCTCATGCTGTCCGGCATCGGTCCGGCGGAGCACCTCCGCAGCCTGGGCATCCGGGTGGTACAGGACCTGCCCGGGGTGGGGCAAAACCTGCGCGACCATCCCTCGGCCGCGGTCATCTACCACGCCACCGGCGAGCGGCCCGACGTGCAGGCTCCGGTCATCCAGGTCGGTCTGCGCTACACCGTGGAGGGATCGGAGCTGCGGAACGACATGCAGCTGAGCCCCATGCTGATGACCAGCGAACACCGTCCGGCCCAGGTGGTGGTGGACGAGGACGTGAACTACATCGGGATGAGCGCCAGCCTGCAGCTGGCCCTGGGGCAGGGGGAACTGACCCTCCAATCCACCGACCCCCACGTGCAGCCCCGGCTGGACTACAACTACTACCAGGAAGAGGAGGACCTGCGCCGGATGCGGGAGGCCATCCGCCTCGGTGTCCGCATGGCGGAGCATTCTTCATTCTCGGACATCCTGCTGGAGCGGCTGATGCCGACCGATGAGGAGCTGGAAGCGGACGAACTGCTGGATGACTGGCTGCGGCGCAACTCGGGGACCTCCCACCACGTCTCCGGCACCTGCAAGATGGGCCCCGACTCCGACCCGATGGCAGTGGTGGACCAGTACCTGAAGGTAAAGGGAGTGCAGGGCCTCCGGGTCGCCGACGCCTCGGTGATGCCGGACTGCATCCGGGCCAACACCAACGCAACCACGATAATGATTGGGGAGAAACTGGCGGACTTCCTCAAGGAAGGGCGCTGAAACCGGAAGGGCGCTAAGGAAGGGCGCTGAAACCGGTTTCCATGACGGGGAAAGGGAAGGGCCGCTTATTCGCAGCGGCCCTCTTATTTTCGCGGGGTTGGAAGGGGCCGAACGCACGGCCCGGCCAGTCCAAGTTAATCGCGGCCGAGGAGAATGTCCCTTGCCCGTTTCTTCGCGGCGCCCAGGTCCGCAACGAAATTGTCCCTGGTGAGGCGGTCCCACTGCCCGTGGTTGTTCATCGATTTTTCCACTTCCCCGGACAGGCCGCAAACGATAACCTTATAGGGCAGCCGGCGGGTGGCGAGGCCGACCAGTTCGCTGATGATTATGGCGGCCGAATCATCCACGCGCAGTGTTTCCGACAGGTCGAAAATCACCATCTGATGCCCCCGGATGTCGGTACGCAGGACCCGGCTCACCTCCCGCGCCGACTCCTCGGTAACTTCTTCGGGGAATTTCACCATCCCCGCCCGCGCGGAAAATTCGTCGGCGTCGGGGCCCAACTCAGACTCGTCCAGAATGGCGCTGTCCAGAAGGGGGGTTGAGATGATGATCTCTCTTGGTTCCATTCCTTACCTTTCCCGGCAACCGGGCTGCGGGGCTGTTTCCGGCCCGCCTGGACCCACCCCGCGAATTCATCAATGACGACCAATTACGCGACAGAGTATGCCCTTATAGCATATCAAAAAGTCGAGCCGGCGGTATTTGAGGAGCGGAAGGGTCCAGTCCGGCGATGCCCTCCGGCAGCCACCGTCCCCGGCGCTGGGCAGGAAACCCCGGCGATGTTATAAATACGGGATGCTGCCGGAACGTCCGTTTCCGGGCCGATGCCATGTTCGCCGACGGAGGGACCCATGCCCCAAGTAATGACCGGAAAACAGGCCCTGCTGGATATGCTCAAAGCCGAGGGCGTCAGGTGCATATTCGGCAACCCCGGAACCAGCGAAGGGCCGATCATCGACATCCTGGGAGACTACCCCGAGTTCCGTTACTACCTGGCCCTCCAGGAAAGCATCGCGGTGGGAATGGGCGAGTCCTACGCCCGGGCCACCGGCGCCGCCTCATTTGTGAGCCTCCACGTAGACAGCGGGCTGGCCAACGGCATTTGCCTGATGCTGGACGCTCTCAACACCGGCACCCCGATGGTCGTCACCTCCGCCAACTACGACGTCAGGAAAATCTCGGAAAACAAGACCGACCTGGCCGACCTGGTCCGGCCGGTCACAAAGTGGGCGGTTGAACTCACCTACCCGGACCAGATTCCCCAGGCCATCCGCCGCGCTTTCAACGAAGCCAACAGCCACCCCCGCGGGCCGGTATACGTCGGGTTCACCTCCAACGCACTGGAAGGCACGGCCCCGATGGACATTATCCCCTCCCGCCCCAGCTTCGACGCCGTCCGTCCCAGCGTGGAGGGCATTGAGAAAGCCGCCGAGCTGCTCCTGGAAGCCAGCCGTCCCATGATGATGCTCGGCGACCGCGCCTCCGACGACGGCGCCAACGACCTGGCCGTGGAGCTGGCCGAACTGCTGGGCCTGCCGGTCTACCAGCACCGAGGGGCCGAGGCCGCCTTCCCGACCCGCCATCCCCAGTTCATGGGCAACCACTCGCTCAGGGTCGCGCGGGACCGGGGCGTCCTGCAGGACGTGGACCTGGTGCTGGCGGTGGGGTTGGACGCGATCGAGGAGCTATTCTACTGGGGCGATCCGGTGCTGAAGCCGGAAACGAAGCTGGTCCACATCGATCCCATTCCCGGAAGGGCCGGCAAGACGGAGCCTACGGACGTGGGGATCGTCGGCCACTGCGCCATGGCCCTCTCCGACCTGATCGCGGCGGTTAGGGAGCGGTTGTCCCCGGGGGACCGGGACGAGATCGACCGCCGCCGCCGGGCGGTCACCGAGGAGAAAAAAGCCAGCCGGGAGGCCTTTGAGGCCGCCGCCGCGGAAAAGTGGGACCACACTCCCATGACACCGGCCCGCATGATGTATGAACTGGCAGAAGCGGTCCCGGACAACGCCATCGTCGTCGACGACACCATCAGCAACCGGGGGGCCATGCGGCATTATTTCCAGGCCGACCGGCGGGGCGACCTGCGCGGGGTCCGGGGCCAGGCCATTGGCGGCGGGATCGGGGCGACCATGGGCACGCAGGTTGCCAATCCCGACCGGCCGGTCTTTGGAATCATCGGCGACGGCAGTGCGATGATGACCGTACAGGGGCTTTGGACCGCCGCCAACGACAACATTCCCTGCGTTTTCTGCATCTGCAACAACGGGATGTACCGGGTTCTGAAGGTCAACTTCAACATCTACCAGAAGGACGTGCTGGAACTGCCGGAGACCTCCGGCGGAAAGCTGCTCTACTCCGATTTCGGCACCCCCTTCGACATGGCGTCCATCGCCAACAGCATGGGAGTCCACGGGGAGCGAATCGCGCACCCGGAGGAAATCAGGCCGGCGGTGGAACGGGCCGTCGCCTCCGGCAAGCCGGCACTCCTGGACATTGTGATTGACGGGGCGCTGTGACGGTAGCTGCACAGCCCACCAGTGGCTACGTTGATGCCAACGGCATCCGGCAGCACTACCTCGAATGGGGATCTCCCGACGCGCCGCCGGTGGTCATGCTGCACGGCATCGGCCTCTGCGCCAGCGTCTGGAGTTGCACAGCGGCCCGATTGGCCCAGGACTACCGGGTCCTGTCCTTTGACCTGCGCGGGCACGGGGGATCGGAGAAGCCCGGCGCTGGTTACACCTTCCGGGAACTGGGCCGCGACCTGGCGGCAGCAGTCCCCGTCCTGGGGCTCGGCCAGCCCTTCGCCGTGGGCCATTCCGCCGGAGGGTCGGCCGCCATCATCGCCCAGGCCCTTTCCCCAGGGACCCTCGGACCCACCGTCATCATCGACTCCCGCGTCGGCGGCAGCCGGGCCCTGTCGTCCCGCCCGGAACTGAGAGACCGTCCCGCCCGCACCCGGCGCAAGCGGACGGTCTGGGACAGCCGGGAAGCCATCTACAACGCCTACCGGGAGCGGGGAGTGTTCCGCCGTTGGGACGAGCAGGTGTTCGCCGACTACATTGACGGAGGGACCCGGCGATTAGCAGATGGGCGAGTCGAGTTGAAGTGCCCGCCGGAGGTTGAAGCAGTCTTCTACGAACAGCGGGCCACCCTCGATTCCACCCCGTACGTTACGGGGCTGCGCGGGGACTACCTCATCCTCCTTGGCAACTACCCCGGGGCCCAGACGCTGGACGACGCAGGAATCCAGGCATTCATCCGGGAAACCGGCGGGGCCGAGATAAAAGTTGCCCCGCGTGGTTCGCACTTCCTGCCAATGGAGGAACCCGATTGGGTAACGGATGAAATTCTGATGTTTCTGCGGCGATATCCCGGGGTCGCCGGATCCGGCTGACCTGTGACAACCCCCGGCCCCATCCCGGCAACCCCAACGATCACCGAGACCGGCGTGACCAACCGGTCCCTGTCGGAGATCCTTCCCCCGTATTCGGTCATCCTGCACAACGACGACCACAACGGAATGGACTACGTGGTGGCCGCCCTGGTCAAGAGTGTGCCGTCCCTGAAGGTTCCCGATGCCATCCACATCATGCTGGAAGCCCACAACCAGGGGAGGGCCGTCGTGATAACCTGTCCCCTGGAACCCGCCGAGCTGTACCGTGACCGTCTCCGCACTTTCGGCCTCGGCGCGACTATCGAAAAGGCTTGACACAACGTTTCCCGAAAATTCGATCCCGGAGGACTTATGAAAACCAACACCACCAAGGCCAAGCTGGCCGACGGACAGGTCGTATTCGGCGCCATCATCACCCGGTACGCGCCGGACATGGTCGAGATATTCGGCGCCCTCGGCTACGACTTCGTGATGATTGACTGCGAGCACGGCCCGGCCGACCTGGACCAGGTGGAGCACATGGTCCGCGCCGCCGAGTCCTTCGGGATAACGCCCATCGCCCGCATTCCCAACCACCACGAGTCCACGATCCTCCGCTACCTGGACCGGGGCCTGCAGGGAGTCATCGTCCCCCACGTCAACACCGGAGAGGAGGCTGCCGCCGTGGCCAGGGCCTCCCGCTACCACCCGGACGGGTACCGGGGCATGGGCGGGGGCCGCGCCCAGGACTACGGGATCGGCGTCAACCGGGACGAGGCCCTGGCCTGGGTCAACGCCAACGTCCTGGTCATTCCCATGGTGGAAGACGTCGAGGCCGTGGGCAACCTGGACGACATCCTGGCGGTTCCCGGGGCCGACGTGCTCCACGTTGCCGCCAGCGACCTGGGCCAGAGCCTGGGCAACCCGGGCGTCGCCGAGGTCCGGAAGGTGATGAGCGAGGTCATCCCCCGCGTCCGCGCCGGGGGCAAGAACGTTGGGGTCGGCGGCAACAATCCTGCCGATACCGCCGGAGTGGCCGAGTTCATCAAGCTGGGGGCCAACTTCGTCACCGTGTCAGGCTGGGGTCTTCTCCGCATCGGGGGAGAGGACTTCTTGCGCAAGGTGAAGGAGCAGTTGTAGCCCCGGTCCGTTCCATTAGGGCGTGTGTGTGAATAGGCGTCCGCTCTCCCACGTACCTTCCCTCCCGAGGCAGACGGGGGTCTGGATTCCCGCCTGCGCGGGAATGACGGGAGAGTGGGTGGGAATGGAGGGATAGCAAGCTGGTCCTTGTCACACGCCCCATTAGATTCCGCCGGCAGGAAGATGATAAAGTAACCCCGCCCGGGCCCGGTTGCTGTAACCGGGGCCGTCTCCAAAAACAGGAGGACTACTGATGAATATTGACGTCGCCACCGGCATAGCCCGCATCCTCAAGCAGGAAGGCGTAGAGTGGGTCTCCACCTTCCCGGTTTGCCGGGTCAACAACGCCCTGGGACGGGAGGGCGTGCCCATGGTTATGATGCGGGATGACCGCTACGCGGTGGCCGTCGCCGACGCCTACTCCCGCATTACTGCCGGCCAGCGCATCGGCGTCTGCACCTTCCAGGGAGGCGTCAACGCCGCCGGAATGCAGTACGCCTACGCCGGAATGGCCCAGGCCTTCGAGGACGGCTCCCCGGTCCTCTGCATCACCGACGGGGTGCCCGCCGGAGGTTCCGACAACAGCCAGTTTGATGTCTTCTCCAGCATGAAGACCGTTTCCAAGTGGTTCGGCTACATCGACCGCCCCGAGCGCGTCCCCGAGTTCATGCGCCGCGCCTTCACCATGCTCCGCAGCGGCAGCCCCGGTCCGGTGATTCTCGCCGTTCCCTATCCGACCGGAGAGTACGACGACGAGGCCGATCCCTATGTTCCGGTCAAGGGCTGGAAGGCCGCCCCCGACCCCGCCGACGTATCCCTGGCCGTAGATCTCCTGCTGCAGGCGGAAAAACCCCTGCTGTACGCCGGAGAAGGCGTTATCTACGCCGGCGCCTCCGCCGAGCTGAAGGCCCTTGCCGAGGCCGCCAATATCCCGGTGGTGACCACCCTGAAGGGGATGGGAGCCTTTCCCGGAAACCACCCCCTCTCCGTGGGGGTTCGCGGCGACCAGGTCAGCAACTACCTGGTGAACAGCGACCTCATCCTGGCCGTCGGCACCAGCCTCTCCCCGGGCCGGTTCAGCCACGCCATCCCCAACGCGGCATCCAAGAAGATCATCCACTGCACCGTCAACGAGCTCCACGTCAACAAGGTCTACCCCACCGCCCAGGCCGTCATCGGCGACGCCAGGTATACCCTCCAGGCCCTTGCGGATGAGGTCGCGGAGCGCGCCGCCGGCCCGAAACGCTCCACTGAGGATGTGGCACTGGAAGTCAAGGAAGAACGCGACGCTGCCATGGCCCAGTACCGGGAGGCGATGGCGTCCGAAGACCAGCCCATCAATCCCTACCGGGTCTACGCCGGATTGATGGAAGCTTTGGACCCGATGAACTCCTTCGTCACGCACGAGTCGGGCAACACCCGGGACCAGCTCAGCACCGTCTACGAGACCGCCGTCCCGCGGGGCTTCCTGGGATGGGGAAACGTCTCGACCCTCGGGTTCGGCTGGGCCGGGGGAGTCGCCGCCCGCCTGGACGACCCGGACCGTCCGGCGGTGGTGGTCACCGGGGAGGCTGGCCTCGGATACATGCTGGGCAACCTGGAAGTCGCCCTCCGCAACAAGCTGGGAATCACCGTCGCCCACATCAGCAACGGCGGTTTCGCCGGCTACGGCCCCGGCTTCTGGGGCCCCGGCCACGATCCCTTCACCCACGCCGTGCTCGGACCGGATGAGGTGGACATGTCTCGCGTTATCGGGGAACTGGGATTCCATACCGAGCGGGTTTCCGAACCTGCCGAGGTCATTCCGGCCCTCAACCGGGCCCTGGCCGCGAACCAGAACAATCAGCCCGCGTACATTGAGTTTCTCTGCAGCCAGTATCCCATCTACGGCGGCTGGGTCGGCCCCCACGCGTAGCCGTGCCTCGTAGCCAGGACCAGCCGTTTCCTGGCAAATTGAAAAGGAGTTACCCATGACCACCGTCGGCTCAGGAACCTTTACCTACGAATACATCCAGGACTGGCCCAAGCTCCCGCCCGGGGAGGCTTTGGGAGTGGTCAGCACCGTCGCCACCGATTCCCAGGACCGGGTCTACGCCTTCCAGCGCCAGGACCCGCCGGTGATGGTCTTTGACCGGGACGGCAGCTACCTCAACCGCTGGGGCATCGGGGCGATCTCCGACCCCCACGGCATGACCATCGTCGATGACATCGTGTACGTGACCGACCGTTCCGACCACGTCGCCGTCAAGTTCACCCTGGATGGCAAGCCCCTGCAGGTCATTGGAGAGCGGGGCGTCCACTCGGACACCGGGTGCGAGAATCCCGGCGACCTGTGCCCCCGGGCCGCAGGTCCATTCAACTACTGCACCGAGATGGCCCCCCATCCCTCCGGGGACATCTATATCTCCGACGGCTACCGCAACGCCCGCGTCCACCGCTTCAGCGCATCGGGCGACTTGATCCAGTCCTGGGGCGAGCCCGGCAAGACAGATCCAGGGCAGTTCCACTTGCCCCACAGTCTGCTCATCGACCCGGAAGGAAAGGTCTACGTCTGCGACCGGGCCAACCGCCGGGTGCAGATATTCTCCCCCGACGGTGAATTCCTAACCATGTGGACCGGCATGGGCGGCCCGGACAACCTGGTGCGGGATAACGAGGGCATTTTCTATATTGCCGAGCAGGCCGACGAGTCCGGCCACTCCCATTGCAGCATCTGGGACGGCGACGGCAACGTGCTGGAGCGCTGGCCCATCCGCCACGCCCACGGCCTCTGGGTGGACTCACACGGGGACATCTACCTGGGACTGACCATCGAGCAGAGCGTGGACAAGTACGTCCGGCAGCGGTAGGCGCCCCGCCAGACCCCAACCAACGGGATAGAGGAACAGAGCAATGGCAGCCACCGAAATAACCGGCCCACTGGCCCGGTACATGGCCGGAGTGCATCAGCAGGAACTCCCCCCGGAGGTGCGCCAGGCCGCCCGCCACCGCATCCTGGACAGCCTGGGCGCCGTAGTCTCCGGCGGACGGCTCAAGGCTGGGGAAATGGCTATCCAGTACACCCGGATGCAGGGGGGCACCCCGGAATCCTCGGTGCTGACCACCGATATCAAGACCTCGGCGGTGAACGCCGCCCTGGCCAACGGGATGTTCGGCCACGCCGATGAGACCGACGACTTCGAGCCGGTCACCAAGTCCCACCCGGGATGTTCCGTTATTCCAGCGGCCCTGGCCCTAGCCGAGCGGGAAAACAGCTCAGGGATGGACTTACTGCGGGCCGTGGTTCTCGGATACGACCTCTGCTGCCGTTTCCTGCTGGCTTTGGGACCGGACCTGGTCAGGGGCGGACACCGCAGCGCGGAAGGCACCAGCTCCACCATGGGCAGCGCCGCAGCAGCGGCAGCCTTGGCGGGCCTGGACGAAACGGGAATGCGCTATGCCCTGTCCTACGCGGCCCAGCAGGTGTCAGGAATCTGGAGCTGGCCCCGCGACGCCGAGCACGTCGAGAAGGCCTTCGACTTTTCCGGGATGGGCGCCCGCAACGGCGTCACCGCTGCCCTGATGGTGCAGGCCGGATTCTCGGGCGTGGCCGACGTCTTTGAGGGCCGGGACAACGTTCTGGATGCCCTATCCCCTTCGCCGGAGCCAGGGCAGATGATTGCCGGGCTGGGCAGCCGCTTCTGCGTTACCGAGACCGCCATCAAGCCCTATCCGGTCGGATACCCCATCCAGGCCGCGCTGGACGCCTTCTTCGCTCTCCATCATGCTCACGGGTTGACCGTGGAAAACGTGGAGCGGATCGTCGTCCGACTTCCCACCGACGGAGCCGGGATCGTCAACGACCGGGCCATGCCCGACGTGAATTGCCAGCACATGGTCGCCATGGCCCTGGTGGATGGTGAGGTCACCTTTGAGGGCACCCACTCCTACCAGCGCATGTCCGACCCAGCGGTGCTGGCGGTAAAGCAAAATGTGGAACTTGTCCCTGACGAGTCCCTGATGGACCCGGCGGCCCCCCGGGGCGCCCGCGTGGAAGTAACTCTCAAGGATGGCCGCACCGTGGAGCATCACGTTCCCCACGCCTACGGCACCATGCAGAACCCCATGGACACGGAGACGGTCAACGGCAAGGCCCGCGCTCTGCTGATCCCAGTCCTGGGTTCCCAGCGGTCGGAGGCGGTGATCTCAGCGGTCAACGACCTGGAAAACCTGCCCAGCATCCGGGACCTCATCCCGTCCCTGACCCTGGAGCCGTCGGAGATGACGGGCCTGGTGTTTACCCACTGAGCCCGGTCCCCACTATCTCCGCCGGTCTACGCCTCCGGCAGCACCGAGTTGACGAACCACCGCTCGGTTTTGGCGATCCATTGGGCCGGGTCCGGTTGCAGCGCCGCCCGCTCCGGGGAGCCGTAGTAGGCGGCCTGCTTCTCGTCCCAGTCCTCGTCCCCGTCGTAGGTCACTTCCCACACGAACTCGTTGCGCTCCGGGATGGTTCCCGCCCGCTCTATCCGGTACCCGTGCTCCAGGTGCAGGGGATACACTCCCTCCAGCCACCCCTTCACGAAGTCGTCCAAGTGCCCCTTGTTGATAGTGTAGATCCTAAGTTGCCTTATCATGTTCTCTCCCAAGCCTGATTCCCCAATGATCGGGGCTGAATGTTTGAAAAACTACTGCCCTACCCGTTCGCGCTCTTCCCGATCAGCGCCCGCAGGTCGTCGGCGCTCAGGTCTCCGAAAGTCGGTTCGCCGCCGTCCACCAGGTAGGTCGGAGTGCCTCCCACCCCCATTTCCCGCGCCGCGGCATCCTCCTCCAGCACCTGCTGCCGGAACATTCCCGCGTCCAGCGCGGCGGACAGGCCCTGTTCATCCAGGCCGCACTCCCTGGCAATCCCGAGGATCACCGGCCTGTCCCCCAGGTCCAACCCGTCCTCCCAGTAAGCCTGCGCCGCCCGGTGGTGGAACTCGCCGTCCCTCCCCTCGGACTTGGCATAGAGCGTTGCCTCCTGGACGAGCATCGTGTTCGGAGACCATTGGGGACGCCGCATGGTGACGCCCGCTCCGGCCGCCCTTTCCTGCCACGCCGCCGACATCTCCGTCTCCGTCTCGCCCTGCCGCAGCGGGCGGGGTTCCCCTTCAGGAGGCCGCTCCGGCGCCAGCAGGAAGGGCCGCCGGTCCACCTTGATGGGCATCTCATCCGCCACGTTTTCCAGCCTGACCAGGCCTACATAGCAGAAGGGTCAAGTGTAATCGAACCAGACCCGCAGGTTTACCGCGTTTTCCTCGGACACGTTTCTTCCTCCAACCAATTGCGCTCGTTTTGCCTTTGCCCGGAGAGTCGCCAAAACCGCCCCGGGAAGGTTTTTACCACATCAGGTCCGGTCCCACCGCCTCGATTAGGCTGCACCCCTTGTTCCGCACCGCGTTCACATCCTGCGAAACGGGATAGGCCCGCATCATCGCCGGATCATACGGCTGCAGCATCTCCAGCAGGTTTTCGGCGTCCTGCTCCTCCGGGTCCATCCATGCCCCATACAGGCCGGACGGCAGGATGACCGGCATACGGTCGTGGACCTGGCTGCAAAGCTCATTCGGGGACGTGGTGATAATTGAACAGGACAGGACCTCCTCCCCGCCGGGCCTAGCCCGCTCCCAGATCCCGGCGAAGGCGAAGGGTTCACCGTCTTTGGACGTGAACCGGACCGGCCACCGGCTCCGGTTGGGCCCCTTCCTCCACTCGTAGAACCCGCTGGCCGGAATGAGGCACCGCTGGCTCTTGAAGGGACCCGTGTACGCCCGCCGCTGCAATATCTGATCGTCCCGGGCGTTGATCATGGTGTACTTGCTGCTGATTTCCTTGCTCCAACGGGGCACCAGCCCCCAGCGCATGAACCGGGGATAGTTCGTCTGCCCGCCGGAGATTACCGTGAGCACCCGGTCCGTCGGAGCAATGTTGTACGCCGGGATCCTCTCCCCGTACTCGGCCACGCCGCTCAGGTCGACCCCGAAATAGATTTCCAGTTGGTGCTGGTTCAGGTCAAATCTTCCGCACATCGCTGCCCTCGCGAAGATACGCCCGCCGGGGCCGGCAGTTCCTATACCGCGACCGGGTCAATCCTGACGGTGCGCCCGGTCCGCGCGGATTGCACCATCGCCAAGGTGACTTCCACCACCCGAAGCCCGTCCTCTCCCGTGGCGCCCGGCTGCCGGTCATCCTCGATGGCCCGGCGGAAGTCCTGGATCTCCGCCACGAAATTTCCCAGGTATTCGCCGGGGTAGTCGCTAGACTCGTTGACCGTCTCACTGACGATCTCGACGCTCCCCTGGCGGGCCTCCCACAACGTGCCCTGGCTGCTGATGCGGCCATCGCTTCCGTAAATCGTGAAGTCGTTGCGCGAGTCCGGCAGCACCCGGCCGCAACAGACCGTCCCGATGGCGCCGTCTCCGAACCGGAGCGACATCGCTGCCAGTTGCTCCAGGGGCTGGCTCTCCGTCTGCCCATCGGTTATTGCGGCCACCTGCGTGATTTCCTGTCCCAGCAGGAACCTGAGCAGGTCCACCGCGTGGACCCCGGTGCCCATCATCGTCGACGCGTTGCCGATCAGGTCCGGCTGGTCCCACCACTGCCGCAGACCGGTTCTGCGCGGCGGCGGGCCCTGCCCCCTGACCCCGAATCCCCACTGCCCCTGGGCCAGCGTCACCTTTCCCAGGCTCCCGCTTCCGATGACTTCCCTGGCCCGGACGTGCCCCGGGTGCTGCCTCAGGTGAAACCCAACTCCCAGCTTCACCCCCGCTCCCCGGCAGGCCCGCACCATCGCGACGGCGTCGTCCAGGGTGGTCGCCATCGGCTTCTCCGATAGCACATGCTTCCCTGCCGCGGCGGCCCGCTGGGCCTGGGCCGAGTGCAGGGCATTGGGAGAACATATGAACACCGCGTCCACCCGGGAATCGTTCAGTAGGGCGTCCAGGTTGTCGCACCCGTAGTTTGCTCCATGTTTCTCGGCGAACGCCTCCGCCCGTCCCTGGTCCCGGCTGTAAACCGCGATCAGGTTGTTGTCCTCCGCCGCGGCAATGGCCGGGGCGATTTTCAGGTCGGGGTGATTTCCGGTGCTGACGATTCCCCAGCCGAGGGCCAAAAGTCCACCTCCGGGAGTCCTGACTGATGCCTGGTTGCGGCGCCGGGACTAAAATATGAGAATCGCCTGGGTGTGTCAAACCGCACCCGTGCTTTGTCGAAGGGCTTCCTTCTTGAAAGGCTTCCTGCTTCCTGTGCCGTCGGTCTTCCTGTACCGTCGGTGCTCAATCCCGGGTCAGGGAATAAAGGAACATGTCGATCGTCTGCCCGTCCTTCGTGGCGCCCTTGCGCATCCGCCCCTCGTATTCGAAACCCGCCTTTTCGAGAACGCGGCAGGATGCTGGATTCCACTCGAACACCTCAGCATATATTCGTGCCAGGTCGAACTCGGCGAAGGCGTATTCCGTCAGCATTTTCAAAGCCCTGGTTGCTATGCCCTGGCCCCAGAACGGTTCGCCCAACCAGTAACCCACTTCGGCCGAGCGGCGTTGGACATCCTGCTTCAGCTCCAGGCCGATGTTGCCAATGACTTCGGTGTCGGAAGCGACGGCGAAGATGGTCTCCGGCTTGCTCTCCATGGCTTCCTGGATCCAGTTTTCTGCATCCTGCAACGTATAGGGGTGCGGAAACCTGTCCCATATATTGATCCAGATCTTCCGGTTGTTGGCGTACTTCGCCAGGGAAGGCGCATCTGCGGGATGCAGGCTCCGTATCTGCCATTCACCAAAGTCGATTTTCATAACTCTGAGACATCCACCAGGTTACCGGGCGGGCCAGCGGCCCGGCGTTTCACAGATGATACACCCCTAGCGGTTCTTCCCTATCCCAGACGGCCCGGGCAGGACGATTGCAAAGTCAGGTAGGGGAGGTTATAAAGACGGGGAAGTGAGATGAGGGAGTGTGGGGATATGGAAGCGGCGGAATCTCTGTTCAGTTGTTTGGAGCAGGTGCCGGATCCCAGGAGGGCCAGAGGGGTCAGACATCCTTTTCAGGCCATTCTCCGTCTGACCCTGCTGGGCTTGGTCTGCGGTCAGACCACCATGGCCCACATTGCCCTCTTCGCCAGGATGCACTGGCCGGTGCTGAAAGAGCCGTTGGGCTTTGTACGGGACCATCCGCCCCATGCCACCACCATCTCCCGCACCTTGGCCGGGGTTCGCTATGAGGAGTTGCAGGGGGCCCTGACCGGATGGGTGGCCCGGGTGGTGTCGGACCAGGAGATGTACGCCTCGGTGGATGGCAAGTGGGCCAAGCAGTCCGAGGACGCAAGCGGGAACCCCTTGGTGATGGTGAACGTACTGGCCCACGACCTGAAGCTGTGCCTGGCCCAGTGGCCGGCATCGGAGAAAAGGTACGAACCCGGGGTGTTGCGGGAACAGGTGGGGCAACTGTTTGAGCGCTACCCCGGCCTTGGGCTGCTGACCATGGACGCTCTGTACGCGGAGCGGGACCTGTGCCAGGCCATAGTGAGACACGGACGGGACTACTTGGTGCGAGTCAAAGGGAACCGGCCCGAGTTGCTGGCCGCGTTGGCAGAGGGATTTGCCGAGGAGGAACTGGGGGAACCCGAGGCTGTGAGCGTTGAAAAAAAGCGGGGGTGATTGAGAGTCGGCGTGTCTGGACCGATGAGGAACTGGCAGGCTATATCCGGGATGAGTTGGGCTTTCCGGGGGCTATGCAGGGGGTGATGCTGGAGAAGGAGACGGTGGACATAGCCACCGGGGAGGTGAGCCGGGAGCACTGGTATCTGCTGACCAGCCTGAGTTCCCGCAGGTGCAGCCCGAGAGAACTGCTTCGGGTGATCCGCAACCACTGGAGGGTGGAAAACAGCCTGCATCACGTGAAGGACCGCAGTTGGGACGAGGACGTCCACACGCTGCGGCGTCCGGGTTTGGGCGAGGTGTACGCCAGCCTAGTCAACACCGCCCTGAACGCCCTGCGCTTGGAGGGCTGGTTCCCTCTCCGCATGTCCATGCCCCTGCGAGCCAAGACCTGCGCCTTCCGCCCAATCCAGACCATCGCCCGCCTCTGCGGCCTATCCTCCTGACTTTGCAATCGTCCTGCGGCCCGGGGCCCGTGCTTGACAACCCATTCCCACAGGATTAGAGTAGCCGACAGCGTATCCCACCTTAAAAATCTGCTAGACACTTCGGGTACCGCAAAGGTTCAAACGGGAAAGGCGGTGAAAATCCGCCGCGGTTGCGCCACTGTGAACGCCGTCCACTCCCATGTCCCTTCCGGGGGGCGCAGGATGGCGTAAGTCAGGACACCGACCTGGGTGATTGGGGCTCTACTCTGCGCCATACAGATGGGGGTTCCCCGGGACTGGTTTCGCCAGCTTTCCCGAGTAACTGAAATCACAGCTTCCCCCCGACGCGCAGAGTCGGGGGTTTTTCATTTGGGCCCCACTGGCATCGGACAGCAGACCGGCAATGACCAGCAACAGCGACATAGCAATGACCATCATCGGCGTTGGGCCCGGTGACCCGCAGATGCTTACCCTGCGGGCCCAGCAGGCCATCCGCAGCGCCGACCTGGTGGTCGGGTTTCGGACCGTCCTCAACGTGGTGGAGCAATGGGCCGGTGACGCCGAGCTTTGCCCCATGAGCTACCGGGACCAGGAGCAGGTGCTGGACTACGCCCAGGAGCAGGTCCGTTCGGGAAAGACCTGCGTGGTCTGTGCCTGGGGCGACCTCAACGTCTCCGCGCGGGAGCTGATCGAGAGGGTCCAGCGCCGCGCCGGAAGGGTCGAACTCATCCCGGGGGTCAGCTCCATCCAGTTTGCCGCCGCCCGAACCGGAATCTACATGGAGGAGTCCATCTTTGTGACCCTCCACAAGCGGGCCGACACCAGCGGCGATTTGGACGAACTGCGGCATCACCTGAACGAAGGGCTCCGCAACATTATCCTGTTGCCCCGGCCCTTCGACCTGATGCCTCCATTGATAGCCGGAAACCTGGTTGAGGCCGGGGTCCCGGGAGACCGGCCGGTCATCGTCTACCAGCGGCTCACCTTCGACGACGAGCAGGCCTGGCGCGGCACCCTGGAACAATGCGCCGCAATCTCGGAAGAGTTCAGCGACCTGTCCATCATGGTCTTTCCCCGGCCTTCCCAGGAACCGGACTAACCGGAAAAACAGCGAGGACCGTCACAGCTTGACCACTCCCACTCGGACCGGGCAACAGAAGATCGTTTTCGTTACCACCGCGGACACGGACATCCTGACCGCGGAGCGCTCGGTGGCGGACCTTGACCTGTCCGACTTCCCCACCATCGCGGCCTTCAACCCGGTCGCCCTGGTGGATGACCAGTCCCGGGCGGACCTCCTGGACGCCGTGGACAACGCCGGCGTCGTGGTTTTGCGCCTCCTCGGCGGCAAGCGTTCCATGCCCGAGGTCTACGACGACCTGGTTTCCCGCTGCCACTCCCAGGGCGTCCCCCTCATCGCCTGTCCCGGACACCAGGAATGGGACGAAGATCTCGTCACCGCCTGCACCGTCTCGGTGGCAGAGCTGGAAACCACCTTCTCCTACCTGATGCGCGGCGGCGTCGCCAACTTTCAGAATCTGTTCCTGTTCCTCAGCGATACCTACCTGGGGAGCGAGTACGGACACGAGGCCCCGGAACCGGTCCCCTGGGAGGGCGTGTACCACCCGGACGTTGACCGGGGATTGGACGTGGACACCTACATCGCCCGGCAGTTCAGGCCCGGCCTCCCTGCGGTGGGCGTCCTCTTCTACCGCGCTCATTGGATGAGCGGCAACCTCCAGTTCATTGACGAGCTTGTTCGCGGCCTGGAGGCCCAGGAGGTCAACGTCCTGCCGGTCTTCTCCTTCAGCCTCAAGCACAATCCCGAGGAGGAGGGCGAACACAGCCGCACCCTCACCGAGTTCATGCTGGACGACAACGGTTCCCCCCGGGTGGACTGCATCGTCAACACTATGGGCCTCGCCATGAGCGACATCAGCCAGGACGGCCCGACCATCGCCACCGGCTGGTCGGTAGACCTGCTGGACCGGATGGACGTCCCGGTTATCCAGGGCATCGTCAGTACCGGCACCCACGAGGAATGGGAGGAAAGCTCCCTCGGGCTCGGCCCAATCGACACGGCGATGAACATCGCCCTGCCGGAGTTCGACGGACGGATCATATCGGTCCCCATTTCCTTCAAGCAGGAAACCGCCGCCGCCCGGAACGGCAGCATGGTGACCAACCGGCTGCAACGCTACGTTGCCCAACCGGACCGCATCGACCTCGTCGCCCGGCTGGCCGCGAAATGGGCCAACCTGCGCCGCAAGTCCAACGCCGAAAAGCGCGTCGCCATCATAATGAGCAACTATCCGACCAAGGACGCCCGGATCGGCAACGCGGTGGGCCTAGACACCCCGGCATCCGTGGTCAACCTGCTGAACGCGCTTGACCGCGCCGGATACCAGGTCGAGGATATCCCCGAGGATGGCGACGAGCTGGTCCACCGCATCATCGAGCGGTGCAGCAACGATCGGGACTCCCTCACGGAGGAACAGCTTCGCCTCGCCGCCGGCCACGTTTCCGCGGGACAGTACGCCGGGTGGTACTCGGGCTTTCCGGAATCCGTCCGCCAGGAACTGTTGGATTCCTGGGGCCCGGCTCCCGGAAACGTCTACCGCACCGGGGACCAGCTAGCCATCGCGGGTCTCCAACTGGGCAACGTCTTCGTGGGATTGCAGCCGCCCAGGGGCTTCGGGGAACACCCCATATCCATCTACCACAGCCCCGATTTGACGCCGACCCACCACTACATTGCCTACTACCGCTGGATACGCGACGTCTTCCAGGCCGACGCGATGGTCCACGTCGGCAAGCACGGAACGCTGGAGTGGCTTCCCGGAAAGGGCATCGGCCTTTCCGCCGCCTGCTACCCGGAAGTTGCCCTCCAGGATTTGCCCCTGTTCTATCCCTTCATCATCAACAACCCCGGGGAGGGCACCCAGGCCAAGCGCCGCACCCACGCGACGATCATCGACCACCTCATCCCGCCCATGACCACCGCCGACAGCTACGGCGACATCGCCAAGCTGGAACAGCTCATGGACGAGCATTACCAGTGCCAGACCCTGGATCCCGGCAAGCTGCCGATGCTGGAGTCCCAGATCTGGGGAATGGTCCAGCAGGCGGAGCTTCACCGGGACCTGGGAGTCGACGCCCAGCCTGATGACTTCGCCGAGTTCATGCTGGAGATTGACGGCTACCTCTGCGAGATCAAGGACGCCCAGATCAAGGACGGCCTGCACACTCTCGGCGAACCCCCCACACAGGAACAGTTGGTCGGCCTCATGTCCGCCCTGACCCGCCTGGACATTGGCGGCATTGCCAGCCTCCGCCGGGCCATCGCCGAGGCCCTGGGATTGGACTACCGGCAGTTGCTGGACGAACCCTCCACCCCGGTCAATGGAAACATGCCCGCTATCCTGCGGGACCTGGACCCGGACACTCCCCTCCGCAGTGCCGGGGATGTGCTGGAGCGGCTGGAAGTCCTCTGCCGCAGCTGCCTCTCCCAGATGCAGGACCACGGCTTCTCCCCGGAGCAGGTCGCCGGTGTTGTCGCCCGCGTCGTCGGACAACCCGATGGCCCCACCGAGGAAATGCTGCGGTTCGCCACCGAGTCCATCTATCCCGCCCTGATGCGCACCACCGATGAAATAGACAACCTGCTGCGGGGACTGGAAGGCCGCTTCGTGCCCCCCGGCCCCAGCGGCGCGCCCACCCGGGGCATGGCCAACGTGCTTCCCACCGGGCGCAACTTCTACTCCGTTGACCCCAAGACCCTGCCTTCCCCCGCCGCGTGGGAGGTCGGAAGAGCCCTCGGCGACGCCCTCCTGGAAAAGTACCTGGAGGAAGAGGGCGCCTACCCTGAGATGGTCGGGATCGTCGTCTGGGGCACCTCCGCCATGCGTACCCACGGCGACGACATTGCCCAGATAATGTACCTCCTCGGCGTCCGCCCGGTCTGGCAGCAGGAAAGCCGCCGGGTCTCCGGCATCGAGGTCATCCCCGTCTCCGAGTTGGGCCGCCCCCGCATCGATGTGACCGTGCGGATCAGCGGCTTCTTCCGCGACGCGTTCCCGAACCTCATATACCTCCTCGACCAGTCCATTGAGCAGGTAGCCGCCCTGGATGAGTCCCCGGACGACAACTATGTCCGAAAGCACCTGCTGGAAGACCGCCAGCGCCGCGAGGAGGAAGAGAACGCTCCCGCTGATTCCCCACGGGCTCCCGCGCCTCCGGTATCCGGCTCGCTCTACCGCATATTTGGGAGCAAGCCCGGGACCTATGGCGCGGGCATCCTCCCCGTTCTGGACGAGCGCAACTGGGAGACGGTGCAGGACCTGGCCGAGGTCTACACCGCCTGGGGCGGCTACGCCTACACCCAGCAGGACTTCGGCGTCAATGCCCGGGAGCAGTTCCGCCTCCGCTTCAGCCAGATCGTCATCGCCGCCAAGAACCAGGACAACCGGGAACACGATGTCTTCGACAGTGACGATTACATGCAGTATCATGGCGGCATGATCGCCACCGTCCGCGCCCTGACGGGGCGCAACCCCCGCCAGTTTTTCGGAGACAGTTCCGATCCTTCCCGCTCCCGCGTCCGTGACCTGCAGGACGAGGCCCGCCGGGTCTTCCGCAGCCGGGTGGTCAACCCCAAGTGGATCGATTCCATGAAGCGCCACGGCTACAAGGGAGCTTTCGAGCTGTCCGCCACCGTGGACTACATGTTCGGCTACGACGCCACCGCCCAGGTCATCGAGGACTGGATGTACCAGGACGTCACCGAGGAGTACGTCCTGAACCCGGAGATGCAGCAGTTCTTCCAGGAGAGCAACCCGTGGGCCCTGCGCGGCATCGTCGAACGGTTGCTGGAAGCCGTGGAGCGCGGCCTGTGGGAAGACCCGCCGCCGGAGATGCTGGAGCAACTGCGCCAGCTTTACCTTGATTTGGAAGCCGACCTTGAAGCCCGCCAGGAGGGACGGCCGGGTTAATCCCGTCCAGTTCAGCCAGCAAGGAGGCCGCAAGTGGAAATAACCCTGGAATTGCTCAATGAGCTGACCACCAACGAGGAGATGATGTGGGTCGTTGGGGTCGGTGAAGTCGTCAGCGAAAACCACGCCCACGGCATCAAGCAGCCGGAGATTCACAACGGCTGGGCCACGATCGAGGCCGACAACTGGCATTTCCACCTCAAGATGGAAAATGTTGATGGCATCCAGTTCGTCGAGGCCAACAGCCACGGGAACATGAAGTCCTACTACGTCCGGTTCTCCCGCAACTGGGAGGAAACGCTGGTCCGTTGCTACTTCCCCAACCCCCAGTTGGATGAGAATGAGAAACGGACCGAGTTCCAGCCGGAAAAGCTGAAGGCTTTCGAGGCAATGCGGGACCGCTATGTCGGCCGCGACGGTATCGTGTTCGTAGAACGGTAACCGCCGCCACAAATTCGGGTATTCTTCACCGGCACGGCCTGGTCTGGTACAATCGGCACCACCGTCCGGGAATACTAAAGGGCAAGACAATCTGGCCAGGCAGGCCAAAGAGGAAAGGGAGGGATCCATGACTACTTTGATGAATGCTCTTCGCTCGCGGGAGACCCCGGTCTGGGCGCCCTGGGTCGTCCTGGGCGCCGGCGTCCTGTACATGGTCGGCTACGTCGACGGCGCGGTTCACGGTGCGGCCCTCGGCTCGCCCGCCATCCTGGGCGCGGTCCACGAGGTCTTCCACCACGCCCGCCACGTCGCCTTCATGTGCCACTAGGCACCTGCTGACGCATCCTGGGGCGGCTGACGCCGCCCCTAACCCCTTTGTAATCCAGCTGTGAACTGAGGAGGCATCGCCCCCCTTGGTTCAGCTCGCCCTGAAATATCAGTCTCGGAAAGGTGGTGCAGGCATGACAAGCGTGCTTCCGGTTTCGCTGGTAATGGGTGTGGTCGTGGGATTGCTCGTCGGCGCCTACTTCAATGTTTTCAATGTCCCGGTCATGGAATGGGCCATTTCCCTAGAAGAGGCTGCGGCAGCCGCTGAAGCCCCCGCCGGTGAGGCTGAGGACGGAGGCGGTATCGCCGTTTCCCTTGGAGTACAGCGTGTGGGAATGGCCGCTGGATTGGCCGTCCTGGGAGTCCTATTTGGCGCTGTATTCACCGGCCTTTACCACCTGGTCAGACTCGCCTCTCCGGGTTGGAACATGTGGGCCTGGTCCTCCATCGCCGGGTTCCTGGGATTCTGGGCCATATCCCTGTTTGCCCAGTTGAAATACCCCTTGAATCCGCCGGGGATTGGAGAAGGCACGTCCCTGCTCGCCCGGCAGGGATTCCAGTTCCTGTTCATTGCCGTGTCCATTCTGGCGGTGGTTGGAGTCTGTTTCGCCGTGCGCAAGGTGGTCCAGTCCCAGCCCCACGGGGTCGGCCGCTGGCTCGGGCTGTCTGGAATCGCCGCCGCCTACGCCGTCGTCGCCATTGCGGCGTTCCTCCTCATCCCGGGAAACCCCGACGCCATCCCGGAGTGGGTGCCGGAGGGCCTGGTCATAATGTTCCGGTCCTTCAGCATCATCGGCCACTTCCTGCTCTGGATGGGCATCGCCCTGGGAGTCGCCGGGTACATTCGCTACAAGGAAAAAGGCATCTGCGCCAATCCGGCGGCCGCCGAGCGGGTTTCGGTCGGCTAGGAGTCATTGTTGACCACCCAAACCGAGACCCAGAAGGAACCCTGGTTCCCCTTCACCGCCATCGTTGGGCAGGAAGCCATGAAACGGGCGCTCCTGCTCAACACCATCAACCCCAAGATCGGCGGCGTCCTCATACGGGGCAAGAAGGGCACCGCCAAGTCCACCGCCGTCCGATCCCTGGCCGCCCTGCTTCCCGAGGTTTCGGTGGTACAGGGCTGCCCTTACAGCTGCCCCCCGGAGCAGCGGCAGGGACTGTGCCAGCGCTGCGACCCTCCCCAGATGGCGTTCCAGCCGGTCAGCCACCAGGTCCGCATTGTGGACCTTCCCGTGGGCGCCACCGAGGACCGCCTGGTCGGGTCGCTGGATATTGAGTCCGCCATCAAGACCGGGGCCAAGAGCTTTGAACCCGGCCTGATCGCCGCCGCCCACCGCGGCATCCTCTACATCGACGAGGTCAACCTGCTCAACGACCATCTCGTTGACGTCCTCCTCGATGCCGCGGCCATGGGCCGCAACTATGTTGAGCGCGAGGGCATCTCCGTCAGCCACGCCGCCGAGTTCATCCTGGTGGGCACCATGAACCCGGAGGAAGGCGACCTGCGCCCCCAGCTCCTGGACCGCTTCGGACTGGCCGTGGAGGTGGACGGCTCCCTGGAACCGGAAGGCCGCCGCGAGGTCGTCCGCCGCCGCATCGCCTTTGAGGCCCAGCCGCATGACTTCATATCCGGCTGGGACGATGCGGAGGCCGCCGAACGGGAACGGCTCCTCCGCAGCCGGGAACTGCTCCCCCAAGTGACCGTTGGCGATGAGATTCTCGACCTCATCACCGACATCTGCGCCGAGTACCAGGTCGACGGGCTGCGCGGCGACATCGTCATGTACAAGACCGCCAGCACCATCGCCGCCTACGAGGGCCGCACCGAAGTCAACGTCGAGGACGTGCGGGAAGCCGCCCAGATGGCCCTGCTGCACCGCCAGCGCCGTCTCCCCTTCCAGCAGCCTCACCTCGTCACCGAGCAGCTCGACGCCATGATCGACGAGCACCAGAACCGGGACCGGGAACCCCAGGACCAGCCCCAGGACTCCAACGACCGCAACGAGTCTGACGGCGACCCCCCGGACTTAGAACCCAACGAAGAACCCCCCGCCGAGGACAACTCCGGCGACTCCGGGCCCGGGGACCAGTGGTTTGAGACCGGCGACCCCTACTCCGTAGAGTCCCTCCAGCTTGAGCCCACCGACCGCCGCGCCCGGCAGAGCACCGGACGGCGCGCCGTTACCATCAGCAGTTCCTCCGTGGGACGCTACGTCCGCTCTGCCGTCCCCCAGGGGCCGGTGTCGGACCTTGCATTGGACGCTACCCTCCGGGCCGCCGCTCCCCACCAGCATCGCCGCCGTTCCGAAACCCCGGAGGGATCAGGCAACGCTCTCCTGATAGAAACCTGGGATGTCCGCGAGAAGGTCCGCGAGACCCGCACCGGCAGCCTCATCCTCTTCGTCGTCGACGCCAGCGGCTCAATGGGCGCCCAGCGCCGGATGGTTGCCGTCAAGGGCGCTATCCTTTCCCTGCTCCTGGATGCCTACCAGCGCCGCGACAGGGTCGCGCTGATCAGCTTCCGAGGCACCCACGCCGACCTTTTGCTTCCCCCGACCAACAGCGTCGATCTGGCCCAGGTCTACCTACAGGATATGCCCACCGGGGGGCGCACTCCTCTTTCCCGCGGACTCTATCTGGCCCTTGAGGTCCTGGAAACCGAGCGCCTCAAGGACCGGGAGGTGCTGCCCCTCGTGGTGGTGCTGTCCGACGGCCGCGCCAACGTCTCCATGGACTATTCGTCCTCGGCCGCCGCTGCCGTCGCCGAGGCGCAGGGCGTGGCTTCCCTGTTCGAGGACAAGAAGTTTTCTTCCGTGGTAGTGGACACCGAGCTGGGCTTCCTCAAGCTGGGCATGGCGCAAAACCTGGCCGAGGGCATGGGAGCCCGCTGCATCAAGCTCGACGACCTTCGAGCCGACCGCCTGGCCGATGCCGTCCGACGGCAGTTGCCCGATGGGGAAGAACCCGACCTGGACGCAGCCGAAGTCCAGTCCATGGTCCGCCGCCTCGGCTTCTCCTGACTCCCAACCCCGTCGTCGGCACCGGGGATTCGCGTCGCCAAAGGAGCAGCGGCGCAATTTGGGCGGTTTTGTTCCCGGGGCTCTCTTCCTTCTCTCCCGGCCGCTGCGGCAGTGCTGTTCCAAGGGATGAGCAGGGGGGATTTTTCGCATCCTTCATGTCTCACTAATCTTCGTCTGCTCCGGCACCCGCTATTGCGGAGGAGCAGATGGTCCGGGTTGATGTGGTCTGCTGGTCCAGGGGCAGGCGAATGGTGACGGTGACGCCCATTCCGGGCCCCGCGCTCTCAACCGCGATTGCGCCGCCGTGGGCTTCGACTATGGTCCGGGTGATGGCCAGGCCCAGGCCGGTGCCGCCTATCCCCAGGCTGCGGGACCGGTCGGTACGGTAGAACCGGTCGAAGACGTGGGGAAGGTCGGCGGCGTCGATGCCGATCCCGTCGTCGGCGATCGAGACAGACGCCGTCCTATCGCCATTCAAGCCCGCCTTGATCATGACCCTTCCTCCGGCCCCGGTGCAGTGAATGGCGTTGCCAATGACGTTTCCCAGCGCCTGGCTCATCCGCATCCGGTCCACGGCCAGGTCCGGCAGGCCGCCGGAGGCTTCCAGCGACAGTTCGACCTGCCGGGCCTGGGATTGGGGCTGCCACCGCTCCACCTCTTCCGCCAGCAGTTCGTAGAGCCGACTGGCCTCGAAGGACAGCCGCAACTCGCCGTGATCGGTCTCCGCCAGCCAGTTCAGGTCGGTCACCAGCCCGCGCAGCCGGCCCACTTCCTGGATGATGTGGTCCGAGGCACTCCCGGGGGCCTGGAGACCGTCGCGCAGCCCGGCCGCCTCCAGCTGTATCACGCTGAGGGGCGTGTTCAGTTCGTGGGAAACGTCGTTGATCAGCCGCCGGCGGAGCTCCCGCTGGGTCTCCAGGGCGGCGGTCATTTCATTGAATGCCGCGCTCATCCGTCCCAGCTCGTCCGAGGACCTGACCGGCAGCCGGGCCGTGTCTCCCTGGGCTATGGCCTGGGCAGCCTCCGTCAACGCCGTAACCGGCGCCGTTATCCGCCTGGACAACCAGGCGGCCAGCAGGATGGCGACACCGGCCGTCAGCACTCCCCCGGCCAGGGTGATGTACAGGAGCGCGTTGAGGAACCCGTGCGATTCCGTCGCGAGGAGCTCACGGTTAACATCCACATAGACGTGGCCCACGGGCTGGTTCCCGGCCAGGTCGAACACCGTCTCGCCATGCCCGCCCAGGTCCGGGGCGGAGGTCCCCGGGGAGAGTTCCGAGAAGTTGTCCTGCACGACACGGCCGCCGGCGTCGACGATGACGACCCGCACCGGGTCCTGGTGGAAACCCTCCAGGTGCTCTCCCTCGCCTCCCTCGGACCCCTCTCCCGGCGACCTTTGTCCGTAGATGTAACCGGCGTGGGACAGGGCCCGGTCCTGGGTTCCCCAACCACCGGCATTGGTGTACTCCAGGCCCAGGCTCCGGGCCAGCTGCGCCGCTTCGTCCCGGCCTATCCTCTCCACGAACACGCCCAGGCGGGCCTGGGTCGCGTAGTAGCCCACGCCGATGCTGGTGAGGACGGCAAGAAGTACGACAACGATGGTGGCTCCCATGATTCGCCAGCGCAGCGACATTACTCCTCCTCCGCCACGAACCGGTAGCCGGCGCCGTAAACGGTCTGAATGGGCTGACGGCCGTTCCGGTTGATCTGCCTTCGCAGGCGGGCGATCTGGCTGTCGATGGCGCGGTCCAGCCCGTCGAAGTCGTCGTTGAAGGCCAGGGAGATCAGCCGATCGCGGGTGAGCACCTGGTTGGGATGGCGCATCAGCGCGGACAGCAGGGCGATTTGCGCCTGGCTCAGGACCACGGGCTCTCCGTCAACCGTCACGCTCTGGGTGGACTCATCCAGCGTGATGTTGTCCCGGGTCAGGACCTGCTGGACCCTGCCCGTGGCCCGGCGAAGCACGGCCCCGGCGCGGGCAATGACTTCCCCCGGGTCGAAGGGCTTTACGATGTAATCGTCGGCCCCGCTGTCCAGTCCGATGATCCGGTCGGCGTGGGCCTCCCTGGCCGTCAGCATGATTATCGGAACGTCCGACTCGCGGCGCAGGATTCGGCATAGCTCCACACCGTCGAGGCGGGGAAGCGTCAGGTCGAGGACAACCAGGTCCGGAACCAGCTCCCGGGCCAGTTCCAGGCCGGCTTCGCCGTCGTGAGCTACATCGGCGGAAAACCCGGCCCGCTCGAAGTAGACCTTGAGCCAGTTGGCGATCCTGGTGTCGTCTTCGACTATCAATACTCTGCCGCTCATAGCCGGTCCCCTGAAGGCTGTTGGTGACGCGGCGCCTGACAGAGGCGCCGCGTCCGTATTCCAGATGGCCCGCAACCGGATTTTACTTCACCGGGTTTGGACAACGTTACTCAGCCGGGCCGCCTGGCCTCAGCCGCCGCCCCGGCGCTCACCGCCGGAGCCGTGCTCACCGCCGGACTCTCTCCCGCCATGCTCGCCACCGGACTGGCTGCCGCCGCGCTCTCCGCCGGCGCCGTGCTCGCCCCCGCCTTCACCGCCGCCCACCTCGGCGTGGGCTATCCAGCCGGTGAAGGATGCCTGGGCCGCCGGCAGGTTGACTGCCAGCACTGCGCCGGGGGCCAGGTCCACCGGTGTGGTCGGACCGAGCTCGGTCCCATTGGAGAGGTGAACTTCGATCCTGACGTTGCTCAGGGCGTTGTTGGTGGTGTTCTCCACCGTGCCGCTGAAGGCATTGCCGGCAGCGTCGTAGTTCAGGATGAGGCGGGCGCCGCCGCGGACTGCGTCGAAGGTCTCATCCGGCGCCAGCATGTTGGCGCTGCCCTCTTCGCCGCGTGAGCCGGACTCAGGGCCTTCGCTGCCGCCTTCACTGGAGCCTTCACCGCCGGGGCCGTGACCCTCTCCGCCGGCTCCCTCGCCGCCGCTGCCCTCAGCGCCCTCTCCCCCGGTGTGAGGCTGCGGTCCCGG
Source organism: uncultured Dehalococcoidia bacterium (assembly GCA_951812535.1). Lineage (GTDB taxonomy): Bacteria > Chloroflexota > Dehalococcoidia > Lucifugimonadales > UBA3495 > CATOSK01. Next base: position 32,106 of record CATOSK010000011.1, read on the forward strand.
GCCGCCGCAGTCGAACACTTCCATGTGGACCACGTACCCGTCGAAGGCCACCCCGGCCAGGCTGGGCTCACTGCTGACCGACACGCTGGTGGTTGCCTGCTGACCGGGGGCCAGGTCTCCCAGCACGTCCGGGCCAAGCTCCCCAACCGTCTGCGTTCCCGACTTCAGGTGGGGTTCCGCCTGCACGTAGCAGAGGGTCTGCGGGGTGGTGTTCTCAACCGTTGAGTTGACCGTCTGGGTTGCCGGATCGTACCACGCGGAGATGGCCAGCCCACCGAGGACTCCGTTCCAGGTCTGGTCCAAGGGGGTGATGGGGCTGGACATGGCGGCCTCCATTGCCGCCTCGTTACCCGCTCCGCCGCTCTCGGCGCCTTCGGGACCGTCCGGCCCGCTCTCGCCGCCGCCACCCTCACTGCCCTCGCCGCCCGCCTGGCCGCCCTCGGTTCCGCTGCCCACCTCGGCGTGGGCGATCCAGCCGGTGAAGGACGCAGCTGTCGCGGGCAGGTTGACATCCATCGTCTGACCTGGCGCCAGGTCCACCGGGGCCGTCGGCCCAAGCTCAGTCCCGTTGGAGAGGTGCACCTCGATCCTGACCTGGTCCAGGACGTTGTTGGTGGTGTTCTCCACCGTGCCGCTGAAGGCATTGCCGGCAGCGTCGTAGTTCAGGATGAGGCGGGCGCCGCCCCGAACCGCGTCGAAGGTCTCACCGGGGGCCAGGGTGGCGCCGCTGCCTTCTTCGCTGCCGGAGCCGCCGGACTCCCTGCCGCTTTCTCCGCCGGGGCCGTGCCCGCCGCCGGACTCGCCGGGGCCGTGCTCGGAGACCTGCTGGGTTGTCGTTGCGCCGTTGGAATCGCGTCCTTCCGCCGACCCGGTGTCGACGGCGCAGCCGAACAGTACCCCGGCGCCGAGCAGGGCCGCGAGGACCGGTCCAACCAGGTACGTCCTGTTCTTCAACTTCATCCGAATCATCTGTTCACTCCTTTCGTGAAATGCCTTTGACAGGACTCACGATAAGGGGGAAATGTCGCAGAAATTTGTCAGCGGCCGGGCCCCAAACGCCAACCGTGAGCGGCGGGCATGGGGACGTGGGGTGGATACGCCGCTCCTCGGAAGCAACGATGTTGGCAGGGCCGTTCCACCGCCCTCGCCTGCATCACCAGGTTCCTGGGATCCCGGCGGCCTTCCCGGAACACGTGGAGCCCGACGATCAACTAGGCGTCCCCGGTCTCGTCCTTGACGGTGACGAACATCGTGACCTCCTGCCCTTTGGGGCGCGGCCGGGCGATGGGCCACCCCGTCACCAAGACTTCCTCTCCTTCACAGGCGCAGTCCACGGCAGCGGGTTGCGGTGACGGGGCCCACTTCCGCTGTTGGGAGGTGTTGGGGTTGTTACTGTCCACGAAGGGGATGACCCTCCGAGCTTGGGCTTGTCCTGGTATGCGCCACCGACCGGTCTGCGTAGGACCCAGTGTATGACTGGTGGGACTGCCTCGGCAGCATCTACCACGAGATCAGCAGCGCCGGGGACGTCCTGCGGGTCAATGACACCTCCGACGAGGATGCCCTGGATATCCTTCCAATCCGGTGCTTAACTGAAGCGGAGTGTTGGTTGCCCCCGGTCCCGGGCGTGAGCTCCGGTTGTGCCTGAGGCGCCGAAGGTGGCAGCGCCGCCGGATGGAGAAACCATCTCAATAGGGACGGATTGTTGCCGGCAGCGGCCGGCAATCGACGCTGCTTCCCTGGCTTGAAAGCTATTCCGGGAAGAGGGTAAGGACAACGGCGTAGCGGCCGAGGGTGTCTTCCTTCTGGTTGCCGAGAGTGTAACTCACCGCGGCCGAGCCGATTGCCTCCTCGAGAATGGCCTGGCCGTCCACGTACTCGCCATCGGCGTAGACTTCCAGGTCTTCCGGGTCCAGCTGCCGGATGATCTCGTTCAGGTTGGCGTAGACCAGGCCGTGCCGGACACCTGGGAGGAGGTCCAGCACCCGCCGGTACTGGGGGTTGGAGTCGAGGGCATCGCCCCCTTCCCGCTGCAGCTCGACGGCGTCCGCCAGGGTATCCTCGGCCAACCCGAAGACCGACTGCCCGCGGCTGAAGACGTAACCGGGGGAGTACTCCTAGTCCTCCGGATAGTGGACCAGCGCATCCCGGTCGGCGCCCACGTCAACCTCCTCGAACCGGATGTCCACCTCGTTCTGAAGAAGGTCCAGAATCTCGTCGGCGGTGTCGGCGAGGGTGTCCTCGCCGCCTTCGTCGTAGGCCAGCAGGATAGCGACACTGGGCGGGTGGTCTTCCTCAATATCGCCGTATTCATCGAGTGAGAAGTCCCAGCCGGCCACGGAGAGCTGCCCCTCCAGATGGTCGAAGAGGTCCTCCTCCAGGTCGATGCCGGTCCACTCGTCGAAGACCGCGATGCCCAGGTCGATGAAGAAATCGAACCCGGACCGTCTCGATGCAGTGGGCAGGCCGCTGATGTCCAGCTCGTCCTCCAGGGACTCGATTCCGTCGTTCAGTTCATCGATGGTGTAATCGCCGCCGACGTCGGCGATCTCGTACTCCTCCAGGGTTGCGCGCCAGTTGTCCAGGTCGGGGTCGAAGGCGGCGGATATGAGGAACCAGGCGTCTTCCGGGACCATGCCGGCGGGCACATCCAGGTCCGGGAACTCCAGGGAATGTTCCAGGAGGGATGGGAGGACCAGTTCGGCGGCAAGGGACCGGTCGCCCCAGGATGCGGAGGCGGCGAGCCACCCGGGGTCCGGGCCCAGCCCGGCCACGGGTGGCTGGGGCAGTCCCCAGTAGAGTTCCCGGTCCAGGTAGGAGGCCGCCTCCTCATAGACGACGTAGACTGAGGCGAAGCGGTTTTCGGAGAGGGCGGAGCGGGCGGCCTGGAAGTCCTCGTCGTCGGCCAGGGTCTCCTCCAGGTCTCCGTTGATGCCGTCAATGACCTCTTCCAGGAAGTCCTCGGAGCTGGCGACCACCAGGAAGTCGCCGGAGAGGCCAAAGGACGTCTCGTCCCAGCCCGACTCGTCGACCCAGATGTCGAAGCCCTCGTAGGAGTCAGACTCGAAATCCCCGGCTCCCACATCATCCCGCCAGGCGTCCAGGAAATCTTCGGCGGCGTCCTGGTCGCGGACCCCGGCGGTGAGCGCGGCCAGGTGTTCCTCGTCCCGGTCCTGGGCCACGACGGCTGCGGAGAGGTCGGGTCCGGCCCATTCCTTGAGGTCCTCGAAGTCGTAGTCGAGGTCGTCCTCGAACTCCTCCACCCAGTAGTCGTAGAGGTCCTCGAATTCGGGGATTTCGTTTTATAACCTCTCGAAAGACCCGGCATAATTGCCGCAGAGGGATGACCTGCTCCCCGAAAACTGGTCCGGCCTGAATGCGAGTTTTGTGGGATGACCTAAGCTTGTGGAATAGGAGGTTCGTCCCATGAGGAAATCCCGGTACAGTCCCGAGCAGGTGGCTTTCGGCCTGCGTCGGGCGGAGGAGGGCACGTCGGTGGCCGAGGTCTGCCGCAAGATGGGCATCAGCGGATCTACCGGCTCTACAGTCAGGAGGGCCTGATGCTGAGGAAGAAGAGACCCAAGCGGCACGTATCGTGCCAGAGGCGGGTGGAGCGGCCGGTGGCCGCGGGAGCGGATGAGATCTGGTCCATGGAATTCATGAGCGACGAGATCTTCAATGGGCGCCGGATCACGCTCTTGACGATAGTCGATAACTTTACCCGTGAGAGTCTGGCCATCAAGGTCGCGGCCAGCATCAAAGGGGAAGCGGTCGTGACGGTGCTGCAGCGGCTGATGGAGCAGCGTCGCCTGCCCGGACCATCCGGGTTGACAATGGCCCCGAGTTCACTTCGAAACGCCTGGACCAATGGGCCCACCTTAGCGGGGTGTAACTGGACTTCAGTCGTCTTGGCAAGCCCACGGACAACGCCTTCATCGAGGCATTCAACGGCCGGTTCAGGCGGGAATGCCTCAATGAGAACTGGTTCCTGTCCCTGGAGGATGCCGAGGAGAAAGTGGAATCCTGGCGGAAACACTACAATGGGGAAGGGCCCCACAGCGCCCTGGGCAACCTGTCCCCCGGGGAGTTCGCCGTACTGGCGGAATTGGCTGACTGACCCGCAAAACGCTCACAATGGCTGGTACAGGGAATGGGGCAAGACCCTTCCTGAGTATCCCGCAACGCGCTGAAACCGGTGCGTGCCAAGATGTAGCCCGTCTCCAGTGTCATGCGCTCCTCACCGGTAAGTCCTGCCCTCACCCTTTGATCAGCCTATCAACGTCTGGACCGCTCTAAGAACCTCCCGAACCCCTGCGAAACCCGGTTCTCGTCATTCCTTTTCTGTCAGGACTCCACCAAACAGCAAAACCGGTAGGGATTGTCCCGTGGCCAGCGGCCGTCAGATCAGCACCAAGAGCCCGTCCTGGACTTTCAGGTCGGGTCCTCGTTCCACCGCGGCCAGGAGTTCCCCGGCCAGCTCAATCCCCTTCACCTTGTCGATGTTGGCGTTGCTGATGTCCCAGGACCTGGCCGGCTCGATGCAGTTCTGGCAGCCGGAGGAGCACCGGCAGCTGGCCGCGATTTCAACGCCCTTCGCCAAGGCGACGTTCCAAACGCTGAACACCTTCTTAGCGACTCCTATTCCGCCCGGATAGTTTTCGTAGCAGTATGCGGCCGGTTCGTTGCCTGCCCCGGAGTAGGTGCTGGTGTCGAACCGGTCCGACGGGATCACGAACATGGCGCCGACGCGGATCATGTGCTCCACCGCGCCGATGCCGTCGACCGCGGCGGTGCCCTGGGGGATGTCGATCCAGAAGGGATCCAGAAGGAATGAAGATTGTTCAGGAAGAGGGCGTCGGGGTCCCCTCCGGTCCTGAGGGTCTCGCCGTTCCGTTCGTCCACCAGCTTGTAGCCAGTGAAGTTCATCACGATGTTCAGCGAGCCGTGGAATACGCTTATGTTCCCGTAGCCAAGGCCATCTAAGATGTCGGACCTGGAAAGGACTGAATAGAATCCCCCCTCGGTTCTCAGGTGCGGTTCCGAGTCCTCCAGGACAACGGTCTGCTCCTCGTGGGACCGGACGTGATAGCGCTGTCCGAAGAAGGGAAAATCGCTCCGATGCAGGCTTCCCGGAACCGGCGCATGGCGGAAATCTGGCCCATCTCTTCGGCGTTTCTGCGGAGGGCGAATGACTGGCTGATGCCGCCTCTCAGGTTCAGGCGGGGCTGGGGCTTGAAACCCCTGGGCACCGTCCCCTGGGTCTTCTGCGCCGCGTTGTAGAACGGGGTCCCGAGGATGGCTTCCTCCGGGGGCCTGCCCTCCCCGCCCGTCTCTTCGGCCAGGGAGGGCAGGTGTCTCCCGATGAGTTCCTCATTGGCCGGGTCGACCACCAACTCGTCGAAGGGCTTGTTCAGGAAGGCATCCAGGTTGCCCACGAAGAAGCGGTCGGTGGGGTCGTTCATGGCGTAGAACAGGACGAAGGCATCCCGGGCCCAGCTCCGTCCAGCGCGTCCGATCTGCTGCCAGGCGGACATGATGCTGGGGGGGAATCCTGCCAGGATCACCCCGTCCAGCTCGCCGACATCCAGCCCGATTTCCAAGGCGTTGGTGGTGAACACCACCTTGATTTCGCCGACCTTGGTCCTTTCCTGGACCCGCTGGCGTCGTTCGGCGCCCAGGCCGGCGTGGTACGCGGAGAGTTGGCCGGGGTCCAATCCCAGTTCAGAAGCCCGGCGGCAGGAGTTGCTGAAGGCGGCCTCCAGGAACCGCTTGGTCGGGCAGAACACCAGCACCTGAAGGCCCTCCGCCAGGGCTGCCAGCGCGGCCTGCCCGACCCGCAGCCGGAGAATGTCCCAGTACTGGTAGTCGGGGATCTCGGGTTGGACGACAATGAACTCCCGCCTGGGCCGCAGCACATTCCTGGCCGACACAACCTCCACATCCCGCCCGGTGAGGGACCTGGAATGCTCCCCGGGATTCGCGCAGGTAGCGGTGGACAGGAACACCTGCGGGTGGGCCCCGATGCGGTCCAGGTGGAAGAACCGCCCCAGCAGGAGGGCCATGTTGCTGCCGAAGAAGCCGCGGTACTCGTGCATTTCGTCGATGACGATGTAGCGCAGGGACCTCAGGAACTTGGCTCCTTCGGAATGCCTGTCCCATGACTCCCGGTTCCCCAAGGCTGCCACCGCATGGTTCTCCTGGTCCACGCCTTCAGCGAGGGTGGCTTCGACGGAATGAAGGACCTTCCGGTAGTCTACGGGTTCCCAGATTGCCTTATCTTCGGCATATTCGGGAGGGGCGCCCTTCGGGGACAGGAATAGGTAGCTCCTGCGCGAGCGAGGGTACCGCGCTTCCAACGCTTGCCGGTAACGGGTCAACTGGTCGTCGTGTTCCCGGTAGGCTATCTTGTTCTCGATGGCGCGGACGAAGTTCGCCCGTCGGGTCAGGACCAGGATGTCCAGGGACCCAGCCCCGGCTTCAACCTCCTTGGCCCACTCTCTCACCACCGTAGTCCCCGACCAGTTGGAGGACCCAACCTCTTCCGGGGTGAGCACGCCTGATTCCGCCAGGAAATGCTTGAGGAAGCAATCGCCCGCCCCGTGGCTCTCCCGGGGGTTCAGCAGCCACGCGATAACATTGGAATGGGGATCCTCCTTACCAGATACTCATAGGATACTGAGGGGGTCGAACTCCCTGGTCAGTCGCTCCAGTTCCTCCAGGTCAGGATGGCCGATGGCGAACTCCTCCAGGAGTGAGATCTGTATCGAGGATTCCAGTGATTCCGAAGCCATCACGCGTATCTCCTATCCAGGGTTGTCTCTGGAGGTGACCATGTAAGAGCCGTCGGCGTTGGTATACACCGCGTCGCGTGTGCCCGCGAGACCGAAGACCAACCCGAAGCCTGGAGTAATGACCTGAGCGTAGAACCCGCCCTCCGCCGGTCAACCCGGGCTGGCGCCGGGCCACCGCACACTCTCGGAGCCGTCGAGTATGAATGCCCCCTTGCCCACCTCCTCCGCCAGCAAACAACGCGAAGGGGATTCCAGAGTCCACCGCCGACTCCAGCATCACACGGGCCAGTTGCCCCTTGGTCTGAAAGCAAACACCCTCAGGCACTCCGGCCTTCCGTCTGCGTTCCCGGTCATCAGCCCTCACCTGGGGCAGGTACATTTCCTGGTCCAGCAGGGTCTCCTCCTCCTGGAACCAGCGCAGGCCAAGAATACGCCGATCTGACAGTTGTAGATTCGCCCTGCCGTGCCGCTATACCGGCGGTGCACCCCAACCGGCTTGTTCCCATTCTTCCGGAACCCGGTCTCGTCCACCACCAGGACCGCGGCAGTGTCGGCCAGATACTCCACCACATGCCTCCTCGGATCATCGCGGAACAAGTTGGCATCCCAGCGGTAGTTGTACAACGGGCGCTGCACTCCGTCGGGAGTGGCGTCGCCCGCCCGCTCCGCCAACTGCCAGCCGTTCTTGCGCTCCACCGGGCCGAGCAGCCCCTTCAGGTATTCCAGCACACGACGGCGCGGCTCGGTACGCCTGAACCTCACTCCGATACACTCGTGCACCCGGTCCAGTCCCTCGGCCCACCGGGCAACCTCCGCCACGTAATCTCCACACCCAACCACGCCCTCACCTCAGCGGCACTCAGCTGCCCCGATTCTGCCCGCTCTTGATCTGCTGACCTGCTTGGTCTTGTGGGTGTGCGGGGCTATTCTCGCGGGCAGCGTCTGCCATAAGGCCGGGCCACGGGGATGAGCTGCTCCGCAACCGGCGCGAAGCCACTGATCCCCGCATCGAGTCCTGTCCCCGGCTCTGTCCCGGACAATGTGCGGGCTGCTTACTAATACGACCGGTCCACTTTGTGCACCGGATCGTGGCCGAGCCCATCGTGTTCCAGATGCACGTTAGCCTCGGCCGCCGCGGACCGGATCGCGCCGCCGTTCAATTGCAGCGTATCTGCCAGCACCGCGATGCCCTGGGTTGAGATGTTCGGCTGCACCACCTCGTAGGAGAAGACCAGATCCGCTGTGCCGCTCCCGCTCTCGTACACCGCCCACTTCTGGCCCCAGTGCGCCGGGTCCATGTCGATTCTGAGCTGCGGCGCGCCCTCGACCTCGACCGCCTCGCTAAACGACAGCCGGACGCGGATCGTCTCGCCGAGGCGGTAGGTGGCGTCGTCGCCCGCATCCGAGACCACTTCAACCCCGGTCACCCCCAGCGTTTTCGGCACCGGAACGCCGGAGAAGTCCGCCATCTGCTTGCCCTCAGAGTCCCACAGGCCGGGTTCGCCCACCGGGCGCGCGTAGCCCAGCGTGACCGTCACTCCGGCGCCGTCGGCTGTGTACGCCGCGCTCTGCACCGCCGGCGCTCCCACAAGGCGGAACGCGGACGCCTGCAGATCCCTGCCCATGTCCAGCGTCCGGTCGAACTTCATCGTCACGCTCCTGGCACGCGCCGACGAGCGGGTGAATCCCGGCGGGTTGCCATCGGCCGGGACCTCCACGCTCCCCTCCACGCACCAGGACAACCGCGCGTTGGTCGCGGTCTCGTTCGAGTATCCGATCGCTTGCAAACCGTCGAAGTTCTGCAGGTGGGGTGGAGTGCTCGCGGAGGTCTTTTTGTAGCTCACCGTAAATGGGATGGCGCCGGCGCACGGATACACCGGGTGCTCCAGTTGCAGCACGGCATCCTTACCCTCCACCGAGAAGGAGACGACGTTGACGTATTTCACCACGTCGTCGTTAGTCTCGTCGGAGGCCAGCGGATAGTTGAGCGTGTACCTGTCCGGAGCCGGCTCTTTGCCCGGATCGAGAGGCTTGTCGTAGGTCAGCGATAGACGAGCGCCGGCCACGGACACCGATTGCAGCTCCGGCTTGCCGGTGCCGGTGGCGGTCAGCACCTTTGCCGCAGGGAACGTCGGCACGGCGTTGTCCGCCAGGTCCAGGATCGGTTTAGTCCCGCGCGTGTAGGACACTTTGACCGTTGTCCCGGAAGCAATCGCCGAGTTCAGGGTCAGGACGACAGCGTTGTTCACGATGGCGACGGAGTTGGGGTTTACCGCACTATTCGTGCCTACGGTCATGCCGAAGTTGCCGGTTACCGGTACCGAGAATTCGTCCAGTGTCTCGTCGAAATACAGCGCCACCTTGGACGTCTCGGAGCCGGAAGTTGCCACCGTCTGCACGGCCGCGCCGGCGCGGTAGTTCGGGGGTATTCCGTCGTACACCTTCTCAACCCTGAAGCTATCGAACGACAGCACGTCATTCCCGTCAGAGTCCTCGAGCGGGTTGGAGGCTGGCTTTGTGTAGTACACCCTGGCCGACTCGTTGGCACGGACCGCCTTTGTCAGCGTAACCGTGACTTTCGCCCCTGAGACTGTCACCGTGCCAGTGCCTGAGATGGTACGCTTGTCGTCATCGAGGTCGTCGGTCCAGACTTCGAACGCGCTCCCAGCCGGCGCGGAATCCCCGTCCAGCGTCCCGTCGAAGACCAGCGTCAGCTCCAGGCCCTTCACGGTCGCGTGCCACGGCTCGGGTCCCGCCGGGCCCGGGGTGTTGTTCGTCACCGCCAGGTCCACGAACGCGGGCGCCATCTTTCCGCTGGCGCCCGCGCCTTTCAGCAGCCCGGTGTGGTCCCTCAACTTGTAGGTCAGCCAGACGGTGTCGCCTGCCTGGGCGGGGTCGCCCAGCGTCATTTGCAGCTTCTCATTGCTGTCGCCCGTCACCGAATTCACGGACGGGTGCTGGTAGCCGTTGCGGTTGCCGGCGCCGACGCTTCCGGCGCCCCGTACGGAGAAGTATGAGGCCAGGTTGGCCGTGTCCACTGACGTGTTCAGCGACTTGTCGTAAGTCACCGTCAGCGAAGCGCCGTTCACGGTCGCGCCTGTGGGGACTGGCCCCCTGTCACTCGACGTCTTGCTGCCGTCGGCCTTGGAAGACGGAACACCCGTGTCGGGCAGGCCGGTCTTGTACCGGTTCACGCTGCCGCCAGTCTCCACGCTCTTGACGGCGGTTGCGCCGCCCGGCCCGAAGAACAGCTGGCCCGACTCCAGGGTCTCCACAAACATACCGTCCGTATCCGAGTCGCTGGTAGTTACCGTGTAGGAAAAGCGGACCGTTATCCCGCCGTGGAGCACGCTTTCCATGTCCATGGTCTTGCTGGCGCCGCTGCCGTCCGTCCCCAGGTTCAGCCTCAGCTGAGGTCCAGTGCCGGGAACGACGACCGGCTCGCTGAACTCCGCGTCTACCAGCACTTTGTCGCCCAGGACGAAGGTGTCATTGACGCCATCGGCGTCCGAGTCGTACGTCGGCGCCGAGACGAACCGCACCAACTCGATTGCCGCTTTGGGCTTGGCATAGCCATGAAGGTCCATACGGACAGAGCCAACGCCGTCCTTCCACTCCGTGTCATCTTTCAGTCTATTCACGTGCCCCTGTCCCCCGGCTTTGATGCTCCATCCCTCCACGCTTCCCGTGTCATGAAGACCGCTGGTGGTGACATAGATGATTGAATCCTTGGTTCCGGTGCTGACGTCGATCACCACCCAATACTTGGTGTTGGCTCGGAGGTCGATGCCCTCGCCGGGCACGCTGAACGAATACAGGCCCTCCGTGCCCAACGCCCCGGCGGGTTTCTCCAGCAACGCCAGCCTGCTGCCCGGCCTGTTCGACGTTCCGCTGCCCAAGTCTTTGTGGATGGAGACAGTGTAGACGGGCGCACTGGCAGCGGTGGACGACATGCGTATCGCCACACTGGTCAGCTTGTACCCGTCATCGCCGGTGGTGAATTGCTGTGCATAATCACCGAGGAAAGTAGGCTTGAAAGCCCCTGTCTGGCTGCTCTTGCCCGCGAGCTTGCGGCTTGCCAAGCCCACCTTGCGGCCGGCGTCGCCGGTGGTTGCCAGGCCGCCCCTGGTGCGGACGGCGGTGTTGCTGGCCGGGTTGCCGCCGGTGATGGTGGCCCCGCTCTGCAGGAACACCACAGTGTTGTCAATGGCCGAGGCCGGCTGCAGCCACACCCCGTCGGCGTCCGCGTCATGCCGATTCACCGTGTACTCGAAGGTGAGGGTGTCGGTTCCCGAGCCCTCCCCGGTCCAGGCCATCTTCGTCCGGCTATTGGAGAGGTTGGAGTCGTCGGCGCCCAGGTCCAGCCGCAGCGACACGTTGGCGTTGGCGCCGCCATTGCCAACCGTGACCTTTTGGCTCCAGGTGACCTGCGCCTGGATGCTCTCGCCGCTCAGGTAGGTGTCTCTCCTGCCGTCGCGGTCCGCATCGTAGGTTGGCGACGATGTAAACCGCGCCCCGCGAATCGACGCCCCGCCCTTGGTGATCGCTTCAACCCAGTCGGACCATTGATTCGACGCGCCGTCCCACCACTTCACGAGGACCCAGTAGCGGGTGCCCGAATTCAGCCCGCTTTCGGTATGCACGTGGTGGTGGTTCACGTTGTCGGCCCTCTTATGGGACGTGCCGTCCGGCCGGCAGAACCACAAGTCGTTATGGCCGCCGGTTCCGGCGCCGCTGGACCGGAACTTAATGGTGGAGTTGGTGGTTAGAATACCTGTGACCGTCTTGTTATTCGCTGTGTAAGTGCCCCCCGAGGGATGGGGGCAGGGAGCGCCGGTGGGATTGAGCGGCGGGCGCACCGCCACCGTCACCGTGTCCCCGGTGCTGGGATTGGTCCCGTCATTCACCACCAGCGCAAACTCCAGGTCCGTGCGCACCGAGGGCGCCGTGAAGCTGGGCATCTGCGCTGTCGAGTCGTCCAACGTCACGTTCTCCCCGCCCGTCTGCGTCCAGGCGTAGGTGAATGTTGGATCGTTCAGGGTGGACGCCCCGCTGCCGTCCAGGGTCACGGTCGTCCCGGTCAGCGCCTCCTGGTCGGGACCGGCATCCGCCGTGGCCGTGGACGTGTCGTCCACCTTGCGGCCGGCGTCGCCGGTGGTTGTCAGGCCGCCCCTGGTGCGGACGGCGGTGTTGGAGGCCGGGTTGCCGCCGGTGATGGTCGCCACGCTCTCCAGGAACACCACGGTGTTGTCGGTGGCCGAGGCCGTCTGCAGCCACACCCCGTCGGTGTCCATGTCCGTCCCACCGAACCCGACCGTGTACTCGAAGGTGAGGGTGTCCGTGCCAGAGCCCGAGACGTAGGCCATCTTCCTCCGGCTGTTGGTCAGGTCCGTGTCGTCGGCACCCAGGTCCAGCCGCAGCGACACGTTGCGGTTGGCGCCGCCGTTGGCGACCGTCACCGGCTGGCTCCAGGTGATCTGTGCCTGGATGGCCTCACCGATTCCGAAGGTGTCCCCCGAAGACGGAGAGGAGGTGAACCGCGCCCCGCGAATCGACGCCCCGCCCTTGGTGATCGCTTCAACCCAGTCGGACCATTGATTCGACGCGCCGTCCCACCACTTCACGAGGACCCAGTAGCGGGTGCCCGAATTCAGCCCGCTTTCGGTATGCACGTGGTGGTGGTTCACGTTGTCGGCCCTCTTATGGGACGTGCCGTCCGGCCGGCAGAACCACAAGTCGTTATGGGAGCCGGTTCCGCCGCCGCTGGACCGGAACTTAATGGTGGAGTTGGTGGTTAGAATACCTGTGACCGTCTTGTTATTCGCTGTGTAAGTGCCCCCCGAGGGATGGGGGCAGGGAGCGCTGGTGGGATTGAGCGGCGGCCGCACCGCCACTGAAACCGTGTCCGCGCCGCTGGCATTGGTCCCGTCATTGACCACCAGCGAGAACTCCAGATCCCTCCGCACCGAGGGCGCCGTGAAGCTGGGCATCTGCGCTGTCGAGTCGTCCAACGTCACGGTCACCCCGCTCGTCTGTGTCCAGGCGTAGGTCAGGGTTGCGCCGCTTGTTGTGGACGACGACCCGCTGCCGTCCAGGGTGACCGTTGCCCCGGTCAGCACCTGCTGGTCAGGACCCGCGTCCGCCGTGGCCGTGGATTGCTGCCGTTGCGCCCTGGCGACGGGCTCGATCGCTGCCATCCGGACTGCCGGACCTACGCAGCCTCCCTCGTTGCAGGCCACCAGGTGGAATTCCCACTCGCCAATTCCTCTAACCGCCGTCGTGGCGCTGGCGGTCTCGACATCCAGTTCGTCCTCCGGCTGGAAACTACTGCCCACAATCCGCCAGCGCATCCGGTAGGAGGACGCTCCCTCCACGGCGTCCCAGGTGGCGGATACGTCCAGCTCCCCGGGAGTGGTGACGACCTCCAGGTTCTCCGGCACATCCGGCAGCTCCACCCAGGCAACCGCCAGCGGGTCCGACGTGGCCGAAGGCCCCCCGTCGTAGGCCACCGTCACGCGGAACGTCTGGGACTCGGGAGTGCTGGTGAGGTATGAAAGGGTCGGGCCGGTTCCGGCGGAGTGCCAGTCCCCCTGCTCCAGTTCCCATTGATAGGAAGGATTGGACTCCGCAGGGGGATTCGTGATTATCGCTGTCAGGACTACCGCTTTTTCAACCGGCACCACGGTGGCGTTGGCCGAAATGGAGACCTGCCACGGTTCCGTGTCCGGCCCGGGCGTGGGTTCCGGCGTGGGCTCGGGCGTGGACGTAGGCTCGGGCGTGGACGTAGGCTCGGGCGTTGACGTGGGCTCGGGCGTTGGCGTTGGCGTAGGCTCGGGCGTTGGCGTAGGCTCGGGCGTTGGCGTAGGCTCGGGCGTGGACGTAGGCTCGGGCGTTGACGTGGGCTCGGGCGTTGGCGTAGGAGTTGGTTCGGGGGCGGGTTCTACCTTGAACCGCTGGGACAGGGGCTTCCCGCAGCCAGAGTCGTTGCAGGCGCATCACCCACTCTCCGTAGTCGTCCACGGCGATGGCTGCGCTGGAAGACTCTACCCTTACTCCCTCATTCAATTCCTGGTGCGGGCCGGACAACCGCCAGCGCACCAGGTACTCGCCGGCTCCGTCGACGTCATCCCAGTCCGCCGATACGTCCAGGGAACCCTGCTCCGTTGAGACACTCAACCCGGTGGGCTTGGCCGGAGGTCCTCCGTTGCCGGCGGCTCCGGCCGGAGCCGCCGCGTTCCAGATCACGGCCAGGGCCGCCGAGACGACGAGGAGCGCCGTAAGCGAGATCAGAGTCCACTGGTGCAGTCGTTGCGAAACAGCTGGGAGGCTCACGCCGTCACCTCCTGCGGGCGACGGGCAACGGGAGCTGGGTTTTCGAGGCTAGATGACGGGGAAAGTGGGGGTAGGCTGAATCACGCCTACTCGTATGTAGCGAGTAGGCCTGGGACCGTTCCGGTCACCCCGAACCCCGCTGCGAACGCGGGGAACAGCCAGACAAGACGGAAACCGGATGCGCGCGGCGAGGGCCGGACCGACATACAATCAGATTGGCTGGCAGATTGGCTGGCAAGATGAGCAAGGGTCACGACACACTCTCGCCCACGCCCATCGGGAATCTCAGTGTCCTCATCCCAGGCCGGAATCGACACGTCCGGCCACATCAACAATGAAGTCATACGGTTTGGAAACGGCGCTGCGCGATCGCGCCCCCACCCTCAACACTTCCATCCTGTGCATCAAAAAGACACGCTTCTATGCATATTTGCCATTATACCACCCACTGCATGAAGTTAATGTGCTCATACCCCTATTGTTATATCGGTTTCATCAACTATCAGCTCCAGGGGGGCGGATATGTCCAGGCGGGCCGGCTCGGAACACCGCCAGCTCAGTCCGCTTGGGACTGCGCACCGAACCCGGTAGGAGGAGCTGATGAGCAGCAACAGCCAACCGGAGCGGGAGATCAATGCCCTACGGGAGCGGATCGCCGCCCTCTCCTTGGCCATCCTGCGGCCCAATGCCAGCCTCGACGTTGACACCGTGCTGTACGAGATCGCCGGGTCCGCCGGCGCCCGCTATGCCGTGATCGTCACCATCGACGAGGACCGCCGACGAGGACCGCGCCCTGAAGAACGCCGTCATCTCCGGCTTGACGCCGGAAGAGACGCGGCAGATCGAGGGGTGGAGCGACGGCCTGCGGGTCTTGGAGGCGCTGCGGGATGTGCCGTCGCCCCTGTGGGTGGCGGACATGCCCGCCTAGATCGCGTCGCTGGGCTTCAACACCGACGGCGTGATCGTCAACACCTTCCTGGGGACGCCGATGCTCCATCACGGCCGGCAGGTGGGCAACTTCTCCCTGGGCGAGAAGCAGACCGGCCCCGAGTTCAACGGCGAGGACGAGGAGGCGCTGGCGCTATTCGCCGCCCAGGCGGCCTCGGCCGTGGCCAATGTCCGGACCCACCGGATCGAGCATGGCGCCGGGGCGGACCTGGAGGCCCTGATCGAGACATCTACCGTGGGCCGCGTTGGGTTCGATGCCCGCAGCGGGCGCCCGGTGTCAATCTACCGGGAGGCGCGGCGCCCGGCGCATGGTAATCAATGCCGGCATTCCGCCCGACGGATCGACTGCCGTGCGATTCAGGAGAAGACGTCCTTTCAGGGATGCGGAAGAAACGGGGATTTTCTCCGCCTGTTGGGTTTCAGATGGTTCGCGGCGAGAAGCCAGGGTAGATACTGCCAGGCTGGATTCTACAAGGCCGTGATGAGAACCAGGACGCTTGGCCGGTGAACTGGTGCGGTGGTGGGACCAGCAGCGTCAACTACCGTCATCTCGGCGGTTCCCTGTCCCGAAATCCAACCAATCCTGGATGCCGGTCCCCGTGTGCAGGCAGGAGATGAGGACGATCTCCGCCGCCGTTCTCGCGTCCTCGACGGCATCGTGGTGGCGGAAGGAGATTCCAAGGTCGCCGGCGACATTGGCCAGGTGCCAACCGCGCCGGCAGTACCGTTCCGGCCAGGCCCGGCGGGCAATCCAGGCGCTATCCAACCACCGCACCTCCAACGGCCTGAGCCCGTGGTGGCGCATCGCCCTGTCGAGGGCAGCGCGGTCAAAACCGGTGTGGCTCACCAGGGGCGTCCCTTCCAACAGGAGGCGAAGCTTCCCATCCAGGCGGGGCAGGACAGGATATCCCCTGACCTGCTCAGGTCCGATGCCGTGGAGCCGGAGGTTGAAGGCCCTGGAGGGTTCCTGGGGATCCACGGTGAAGGACCGGCAAGCTGCCACACGGCCATTCCTGACCTGTACGATCCCTATCTGGCAGATGCTGTAGGGACGTTCGTTGGCGGTGTCGACGTCGATCGCGTTGAAAGTCAGGTTTCCCCTCATGGCTTCCTCGATTGCTGACATCCTCCCATTGACCGGTTGCTGCATCACAGCCACGTGCTGAACATCCGGGGGGAGAGCTACCGTCTCCGGGAGAAACGCCAGGCGGGACTCTTCAGCTCCCATCATTTGTTGGGCGCGGCCGCTGAGAACGGCAACGACAATTACTCCGACTGACTAGGTCGCTGGCCGCCTGGGCACTGACGGAATCGCTGACCAGGCGCGACAAGGTGGGTCAGTTTTGTTCCGGCGATACCGCAATCAAACAGAAGGAGGTGGGTCAACTCTAAACCGGCGACAGAAACAACAGGGACATGGTGGGTCAGGTCACCACCGGCGATACCGGGTCAGAACTTCGTTGGCGTTGGCAGCCCCGCCTGTCCCTCCCCTCTCCCCATCATTCCCCTCAACGGCTTCACAGGCGGCCGGGAACCCAGACCCCGGCAGCCCCTTCCGACAACTGCCGTCCCCAAATCGCAACCTTACAATCCTCCTGTCCCACGTCCCGGGGCTACCGCACTGGAAAAATACCACCATACAGATACCGCAGTTCGACGCCGATACATCCTATCGTCAACTGTTGCTTTGGATAAGTGCCTGGCTGTCCATCCCTCACCTTATCCGGTGGGCCGCTGCTCGTGAACATCACTGGGTCTTCAAGGGCCCAACTGCCATCGCCCTGCCAGCGGCCGGGTCTCGATTGACACTGCCAAACGCCTCGCCTACCATGGAAAGCGAGGCCGTGCTAGACGGGGAGCTAGCGGTGCCCTGTACCCGCAATCCGCTACAGCGGGGTGGAATTCCCCTTGAGAGGCCGGTCCCAACGGGCCGCTGTCCGCGACTGGCGGTGTTGATGGTCTGGTCCCACGCGGCGCAGCCTCGTGAACTCCGCCAGGTCCGAGAGGAAGCAACGGTAAGCGAGCAACTGCGGGTGCCGTGGGAGTGCCTGGCCTGAGTCGTTCATCCGGATACGCCCGGGGGAATCGTGTCGAAAAGGGGTGCGCGGTCTCTTTCGCTGCCATATTTCCCCCAATATCACTGACCTTGCATCACTGAATCGGGATGTGCCTGCCGTCAGGACGTTCCAGTAGATGCGGGAAGCGGGACCCGTCTTGTCCGAACATTCCCCAACCGGACCCTTCCCAACCGGGATACGTCCCCGAAAGGCCCTCGGGCAGCATTTCCTGGCTGACTCGAACATCCTCAACCGGATCGTGGCCGCGTGCGGCCTGTCCGGGGAAGACCTTGCCCTGGAAGTCGGCCCGGGCCGGGGAGCGTTGACCAGAAGGCTGGTGGAGCGGGCTGGCACCGTCGTCGCCGTCGAACTGGACCCTCACCTGGCGGCAGAGCTTCCCCGGCGCCTGTCCAACCCCCCCAACCTGCAGGTCGTCACGGCAGACGCCCGCACGGTGAACCTGGCGGACCTGGTGGGAGACGCTCCGTACAAGGTCGTCTCCAACCTCCCTTACTACGCGGCCAACCCCATCCTCCGGCACTTCCTCGAATCGGACACCCCCCCGGACACCTGCGTGTTGATGCTGCAAAAAGAGGTGGCCCAAAGCATAACCGCCCGCCCGGGCCGGATGGGGCTCCTTTCGGTGGCCGTGCAATGCTACGCGGACGCCAGGACGGTCTGCTCGGTGCCGCCCCGGGCGTTCCGGCCGCCGCCCAGGGTATCCTCGGCAGTGGTCCGGCTGGACGTGAAGCCGCATCCTGCGATACCGCGACAGGAGGCGGAGGGATTCTTCGCCGTGGTGCGGGCCGGATTTTCCGCGCCGCGCAAGCAACTCAGGAATTCCATCAGCCAGGGATTGGGGGTAACCGGCGAAGAGGCGGGACGGCTGCTGGCGGCGTCGGAAATAGATGGGACCAGGCGCCCGGGTACGTTAACCGTCGAGGAATGGGTGCGGGTCCACCAAGCCAGGAAAGGCCAGCCCCAGCGAGCCAGACACGACCCCAGAGGCGAGCGGCCCAGGAGGGGGAAACAGAGTGCGGCTGGCAGCTTACGCCAAGGTTAACCTGACCCTGGAGGTGCTGGGACGCCGGGACGACGGTTATCACGAGACCGTCTCGATCATGCAGACGGTTGACTTGGCCGACGAAATTGACCTGGAACCCGCCGGCGGGCTTTCGGTGGAGTGCGACGACCCGTCGCTGCGGGGAGAGGCCAACCTGGCGTGGCGGGCAGCGGTGTACCTGGCCGTCCAGGCGGGGATAGAGCCAAGGGCACAGATATTCATCCGCAAGCGTATTCCGACGGGGATGGGGCTGGGCGGGGGCAGCAGCGATGCCGCCTCGGTCCTGGCCGGGTTGAGCCGGTTGTGGGGACTGGGGCTGAGCGACCCGGAACTGGAAGAAATCGCTGCGGAGCTGGGTTCAGACGTTCCGTTCTTCATCCGGGGAGGCACCACCCTGGCTCAGGGAAGGGGGGAGGCCCTGACCCCGCTGCCGTCCCTAGAGGGCCTGGGCCTGCTGCTGGTATGCCCCCGGGAGTCCATCCCGGACAAGACCCGGGCGATGTACGGAAGAATAAGCCGGTCCCACTACACTGACGGCGGCATCACGCAGCGGGTGGTGGACAACCTGGTGGGAGGCACGCTGGAAGTGGACGGTCTCCACAATGTCTTCGAAACGGTGGCGCTTGAAACCTTTCCGGGGTTGAGGGACGTATTCCAACAGGTGGGAGAAGCAACCGGCCGGCGTCCCCGTCTCTCCGGAGCGGGACCAGCCCTGTTCTGCCTTCCCGCCGGAGAACAGCATCTGGCGGATGCGGGCAGGGCGTTGGGGAATCACCGGGCGGACGTCCACCTGGTACGTGCTATAATGCCTCGGCTTTCCGGGGATGCCGCGTCCAGCGGCTGAACGAGGGATTGAGCTGGTCCGGGACACCTGGACCGGTCCATTCCGGGGAGTCCCGGCCGGAATGCCCCGGCCACCGATGACGGGTAATCACGGCGACCCAAGCCGGAACGCAGAGTTGGGAAGCCCGGTTTAGAGAAGAAATACATGGACGTTCTGGCGGTCATTCCCATTGGCATCAATCCGAACCTTTTCGAGATTGGGCCGTTCATCATTTCCTGGCACGGGTTCCTGACCTTCGTATCCGTGGCCGTGGCGGTGTACCTGGTGCACCGCTGGGGAACGCGGGAGGGAATAAACCCGGATGCCCTGCTGTCGGTGGCGTTCTGGGCGGTGATCAGCGGGATCATCGGGGCGCGGGTGATCCACATAGTCGACTGGTGGGACAGCTATTACCAGTACAACCCGGTGAGTGTGCTGTACTTCTGGCAGGGGGGCATCGCCATCTTCGGCGCGATCCTGGGAGGGTTCGTCGGCGGGTCGCTGTACATTATGGTCCGGAACTCGGACTGGTTTCTGAATCTATGGGGGAAGTGGTTCCGGTTCATGGGCGAGCCGGAACAGGCGCCCCTGCCGAGCATTGGGCACCTGGCCGACATTGCCGCGCCGGCACTGCTCATAACCATGGCCATCGGGCGGATCGGCGACGTTATCAACGGGGAACATTTCGCCAGCTTCACGAGTCTGCCCTGGGCGTTTGTCTACACCCACCCGGACAGCCCCGCGTTTTTGCGGCCGGCCAGCCATCCCGCCGTGCTATACGAAATGATCTGGGACTTGGCGCTGGTGCTGGTCATCTGGCCGCTGCGAAGCCGTTTGCGGCCGCAGGGGATGACGTTCGCGATGTACCTGGCGCTTTACTCCGTGGGACGGTTCTTCATCAGCTTCCTGCGTGAGGAGCACAACCAGTACGTCCTGGGGCTGAACGAGGCCCAAATCATCGCGGTTATCGTGTTGCTGGTGACCGTTCCCCTGCTGGTATACAAGGCCCAGTGGGTGCCGGCCCGGAGAGGGTAGAAGCCGGCTCCAGGGGCACGGATCGGGCAGCAGCTGGGGACTAGGATTCCGAATCCCGGAGGTCGACGACCTTCAGGGTGGTCCGCTCGACCCCATTCCAGTGGTCTACCAGGACGCTGGCGGCAAGGTCTACAACGGAGGGTACACTCGGCCAGCGGTCCGCTTGGTTGAAGGCTATGGCGAAGCAACGGTGGCCGTCGCGGTAGACCTGGAGCCTCAAGTGCTGTCCGCTGGCGCCCACCGGACGGCTTTCCAGCACCTGCAGTTTTTCCGCCAGGAACACAGGGTCAGGGTTGCCGGCGCCGAAGGGTTCCAATTGCCTGAGCCATCCGACCAGATCAGGTCCAAGATCTGCGGGGACCAACCGCGCATCTAAATGCAGGACCGGACCCGCATTCGTGGTTTCATCCCCACTCAACCATTCTTCGGCGAGTCCCTGCAGGAGTTCCCGCAGGGCGGGAAGGTTATCCCGGTGGATGGTGAACCCGGCAGCTTGGGAATGCCCGCCGTAGCGCACCAGGAGACTGGCACAGCGGGAGAATGACTCTACCAGGTTGAACCCGGGGACGCTGCGCCCACTGGCAACAAGACGGTCCTCTTCCACCTCGGCCATGACGACGGCCGGCCTTCCCCACCTTTCGGCCAGGCGCCCCGCGACCAGTCCGGCGACCCCTGGAGTAATCACGGGATCGGTGACTACGATGATGGGCGGAACGCCGGACAATGCGTCGAGCTGCCCGACCGCTGCGCTGAAGCCCCGCTCCGTAAGCCCGCGTCGTTCCAGGTTCAGCTGTTCCAGGCGCTGGGCCAGTAATCCGGCCTCATCAGGGGACGTAGTGGTCAGCAGCCGGAGACTTTCCTCCGCATGGCTCATCCTTCCGGCGGCATTGAGGCGGGGGGCAATCTGGAAGGATATGGAACCGGCATCCAGCCGGGCCGGGTCTATCGCGGCCTGGCGGAACAGGGCCTGGAGCCCGGCGCGGCGGGTGGAAGCCATCTGCTCCAACCCCCTCCTTACCAGGAACCTGTTTTCGTCCAACAGGGGAACGAGGTCCGCGATGGTGCCGAGAGCGGCCAGTTCCAGCAGTTCAGGGGGCCAGGGTTGTCCATAGTGCTGGTAAAGTCCCTGGACCATCTTGAAGGCGATCCCCGCTCCACACAGGTCGCCAAAGGGATAGCGGCTGCCTGGCATCCGGGGGTTGACGACAGCCACGGCGTTGGGAATGCCGCCGACAGGAGTGTGATGGTCGGAGATGATGACGTCCATCCCCAGCCCTCGTGCGTGGTCCACCTCGGCGATGGAGGTTACTCCGCAGTCCACGGTGACCAGCAGGCTGATCCCTTGTTCCGCCAGTTGCTCGATGGCTGGAATGGAGAGGCCGTGGCCTTCCTCGCTGCGGTGAGGCAGATAGGGGACCACCGGCACGCCGAAGCCGGTTAACCCCTCCTGGATGATGGCGGTACCGGTGATTCCGTCCACGTCGAAGTCGCCGAACACCCCGACGGTCTCACCATCCTCGATGGAGCGGTAGAGGCGGGCCACCGCCCGGTCCATGCCGCTCAACCCCAGGGGGTTGTGGGGCAGGTGGTGGGGCGGGTCGAGGAATACAGACAGCTCCTCCGGGGTTGTCACGCCGCGCCGGGCGAGTACGGCGGCAATGGGGGCGGGGATGTCCTCGGCCAAGCGGAGAGGGCCCGTGGGGGGAGGAAGAGCCCAGGTTTTTAAGGGTTGGGGCATTGCGCAAGCCGGAAGCCAACGGGGCGCGGCCCGCTCAGGTCCGGCGCTCGTCGTCCCGATTCGGGCGGTCGACGCTGTAAGGCTGGCCAAACCGGCGGCGTTGTTCCTGCCGGCGAAGGTTGACATTGGCAACGTGGCGGAGGAGGCGGTTGATGCCGATGTAGCGGAAGTCCTCACCGAAGAGGACATCCCAGGCACCCCATAGTGTGTACAGGAAAAGGATCAGGGGGACGACGGATAGCCATGCCGGGGTCGCGGCCCCAAGGGCAAAAGGAAACAGGAAGAAGACAATTATCAGGTGGGCGACAGTGGCCTGAATTCCCTGAAAGGATCCCCAAGCTTTCTGGTGCCGGCGGAACGACCGGGCGATGAGATAGCAAACGATGGGACTGGAAATGTAGCCGAAGGCCGCCGGCATGCCGAACCACCATCCGCTGAGCAACACTATGGGAAGCCCAATGAGCAGTCCGCTACCGTGGGCAATCGCAGAACCCCGCCTTTCGCCCGGGGTTATCTCGTCCTCGGGCGGCAGGGTGACAGAAGGAATGTTGCGGGGCTGCATTTCTCGTCCGTCCGATCAGGCTTCCTGTCCCGGTTTGGAGAAGACCATGACGGAGTTATGGCCGCCAAACCCGAAGGAGTCGCTGACGCACACGTTGATTTCCCCCTCCCGGGCTGTCCGGGGGATGTAGTCCAGGTCGCACTCGGCGTCTGCCTCGACGAGGTTGGCGGTGGGCGGCATGACGCCGTTCTCGATGGCCATGACGCAGATGGCGGCTTCTAGTGCGCCGCCGGCACCGAGGAGGTGCCCGGTCATGGATTTGCTGGAACTGATGGGGACGCGATAGGCGTCGCCGCCCAGTGCCAGCTTGAGGGCCTTGGTCTCCTGCCAGTCGTTGAGGGGAGTCGAGGTGCCGTGGGCGTTGAGGTAGTCGATGTCGGAAGGTTGGATACCGGCGGACTTCAGCGCCATCTGGACCGCTTTGGCGGCGCTCTGTCCGGTTGGATTGGGTTCAGTGAGGTGGTAGGCGTCGGAGGTGGCGCCGTATCCCAGAAGATCGGCCAGCGGAGCAGCGCCCCGTTGGGCAGCGTGTTCCCCGCTTTCCAGGACCAACACGGCGGCGCCTTCGCTCATCACAAAACCGTCCCGGTCGCGGTCGAAGGGTCGGCTGGCCCGATGGGGGTCCCCGTTGAAGCGGGAGAGGGCCCTGCAAGAGTTGAACCCGGCGACGGCGATGGGGGTGATGGGAGCTTCGGCCCCTCCGGCAAGGACGACGTCGGCCTGACCGCGCCGTATCATTTCCCAACCCTGGCCGAGGGCGTCGGCGCCGCTGGAGCAGGAGGACACTACGCAGTAGTTGGCGCCCATCGCTCCCATGGCCATGGACACCTGGGCCGAAGCCATGTCTCCCAGCATCATCGGGATCAGGAAGGGCGTCACCCGGCGGGGACCGCGATCGCTGAGGACCTGGTACTGTTGGGAGAGGGTGACGATGCCGCCGATGCCGCTGCCCACGATTACGCCGGTTCGGTAGGGGTCGAGGGACTGGATATCCAGGGAGGCGCTGCGGCAGGCTTCTTGAGCGGCGGCCACCGCGAACTGGGCGAACCGGTCCATGCGGCGGGCGTCCTTGCGGTCCATGTAGTTTTCTGGAACGAACCCCTTGACTTCCCCCGCGAAGCGGGTCTCGAAGCCCTCGGTGTCGAAGGAAGTGATGTAGTCGATTCCCGAATGGCCCTGGGCCAATTCGGTCCAGGTATCCGGTGCGGACAACCCCAACGGGCTGACCGCGCCAATGCCGGTGATGACTACTCTGCCTCCGCCACCCATGTCTGCCGTCTTTCCGGCTGCTTCCGCTCTATTCTTTGGCCGGGTTGCGCTGCCGGGATTCGGCGACCACGTTGTTCAGCATCTCGGTCAATTCGCTGATTCGGGCCGAAACGCTGGCGGCCAGGTCAGCCCTCCCCTGGGCTACCGGGTCGGACAGGTGCTGGAGGGACTCGGTGATTTCGTTGATTCGGGTGGATACGGTCTCGGCCAGTTCCCGGCGGGTGTTGGCGAGCGGTTGGGACACGGCGCGGAGAGTGTCGGCCAACTCCTCGAGATGCTGGGAAAGGTTATCTCCAATATCCTTCCCGGCCAGCGCAACGGGGTCGGACCAGCTGCGGATGACGTCGCTGGCTTCACCGATGCGCGAGTTGATGCTGTCTCCTAGGTCCCTGCTGCTGGCCGCCAGCCGCAGGCGGTAGGACCGGAGCATGCGGAAGATGCGTCCGTACAGGGAGTCGATGGACGTCAAACGGGCCGAGTAGCGGTCGAACAGTTCCTGGCTTTCCTGCATGGTCCAGCGCTCGTCGTAATGGACTAACTGCCGGCCAGTGTACAGGTGGTAGGGCCGCATCTCTCCTTCCTGGAGGAGTTCGCCATTCTCGTTGAGGGGGGTGAGATCAGTCCAGTTGGAGGTCGCGGGCAGGGGAGTGAGCAGGTTGGCCGTCTGGTACTTGCTGTACTCGGTCACCCAGTCGGCCAGGTTCATGATGGTCTCCTCGGTGTCATAGGGCAGACCGATGATGGTCATTGCGACGACCGAGAAGTCCATGTCGTTCAGGATTTTGAGGCACCGTTCCATCTGGCCCGGTTCCTGGCGCTTGTTGACGGCCTTGAGGCTCTCGGCGTTGTTGGACTCGATGCCAAGATAGAGCATCCGGATGTTGGCTTCGAACATGGCGTTGGCCAGTTCCGGGTCCTCGCCTATCTCGGCCCGGGCCTGGCAGATCATGTACATGTCGTCGGTGTGGCCCTTCCAGTTCTTGAGCCGTTCCAGCCGCTCGTTGCGGTACTTTACGGCCCGCAGCGGGGGTGGGTGGAGGTCGTCGGAAATGAATACGTTGAACTTGCCGTTGCGTGAAGTGTGAATGAGTCCGTCGGAGGCAAGTTCTCGCAACTGCTGGAGGCGCTTGATTTCGGTGTCACGCTTGATGAGACGATAGCCAAGGAACTGCTGGATCACCTGGCAGTAGGTGCATTTTTCGGTGCAGCCCCGGACAGTTTCCAGCACAGCTCCGGCCATGGGATACTCGGGGCTGAGGCCCTTGATGGACCGGAAGTCGGGCAACTCGACGAAGTCGGGGTCCACCAGTCCCACCCGGCGGGTCTGGATGACGTGTCCGTCGCGCATATAGCTGATGCCCGGCACTTTTTCCAGATAGGAGTCAAGCAACGGGGACTTGCCATAGTCGATCATCAGGTCGCACAGGGAACCGATGATGTCCTCGCCCTCCCGGTTGACGATGACGTCGAACCGGCCCATGGTGATGGCCTCTTCGGGGAGAGGACTCATCTGCGGGCCGCCGCCGATGGTAATGATCTCGGGGTGGAACTGCTTTGCGAGGCGGGCGATCTGGTAGGCCCGGGGAGCCTCGTTGATGAGGGCGGTGACCAGGAGGATGTCCACCCCTTCCAGGTCCTTGTTGGGGTCCAAGAGGCCGCAGCGGTCTTCGAACCAGATCTCCCGCTCGTAGCGGTAGGGACCCTGCCACTGTTCCAGCGCGCCCGACAGGAACAGGACCCCCTGGCGGGGTATGGCGATGTATTCGAAGTTTCCGCCTGCAGAGGCGGGCTGAACCATGACTACGCGCTTGGTCCTGGTGATGGTCATTTCGGCTGACCTCCTAGTTGTCCCCTGGGAGTCCCCGGACACTTGGGCGTGGCTATTATACACTACCGGGTTGCGGCAACGATACAAAGTGATGCGTAACTCGGGCGCCTCTAATTTGCGGGGCCACTGAGGGCGGCTACCAGTGCTTTCACGTCAAGGGTGATCGTTTGCGGGAAGACCGTCAGGTGCTGGGGCGCTATGACAGTGGAGCGGTATGGAGTCTGCCGAGCAACGGACCCCTGGCCCTGCTCCGTGGAGAATGCCAAATGCGGCGCAACAATGGACCACTGGCTGGCCGCTCCCAACGCCTCCGCCCTGCTCCTCCGCCACCCTCCCATCCAATCAACGGACTTTCAACGGACTTTGAACCGGCTCTGGGGAGAGTGGGCCAGACCTTGTGCTATGATTAGGACAATTGAGCAAAAGGCGTCGTGGAATGACCTTGCCCTTGAACACCACTCCCGGCCCTTCCCCCGACGAAGAGTCGGCGCGCAGCATCGAAATCGCCCGCCACCTCCTCCGCCAGGCCGGAGAGGAACTGGACCGCCAGGACCTCCTCCAAGCCTCGGAAAAAGTTTGGGGGGCGGCAGCCCACGCCGTCAAGGCAGTCGCCGAAAAGCGGCGCTGGTTCAACGACGCCGACTGGAAACTGGCAAGAATAGCCACCGTCATTGCAACGGAACAGGGCGACAGGGATATATCGGCTTACTATCGTTCCGTCAGGGAAGCCCATTACAACTTCTATCACCACGAATTAAACTGGCTGCAAGTGCAGGAAGTGATCAATGATGCGGCATCGTTGATCGGCAAGCTGGAAGAGGTTTTGGATAACAGCGACGTTCCCGCTCGCCACGTTAGCGTCGCACTGGACCAAGAAATCCGTCGGCTTGAACAACCGACTAGCGCCCTCGACCGCCAGCGGTTGCAGCAGGGAAGGCCACCGATGGACCGGCGGCCCCCGGTCGAACCCGAGTCCGCTGATATCGAAGACTAGCCCCCGGCTCCACCGGCCAACATCCCGCCCTAACTTGGACACCTCCACCGCCAACTTCCCACATGTCTACCGACACAACATCGGCACCGGACGGCGGGGGCGGGTCACGCGAAAATTCCAGGCGTGACACCCGCCAACTCGTCCTGCCCATAAAGGGAATGACCTGCGCGGCTTGCGTCTCCCACGTGGAACACGCTCTGGCGGACGCCCCCGGCGTGACCGCTGTTTCGGTCAACCTCGCCACCAACTCGGCTTCGGTGTCTCTGGATGAAAAGGCAGCCTCTGGGGGCGTCGACATCGGTGCCCTCAGTGCTGCCGTCTACGATGCCGGATACAGCATCCCCACCGGCCGGACGAATCTCGACGTCGGAGGGATGACCTGCGCCGCCTGCGTCTCCCACGTCGAACACGCCCTCAACCGGGTCAGCGGCGTCACATCCGTCTCGGTGAATCTTGCCACCGCCCGCGCCACCGTGGAGCACGTCCCCGGTCTGCCCGAGCTGTCCGACTTCCGCGAGGCCCTCGAGGACGCGGGCTACCGCCTGGAATCGTCGGAGGGCGGACCCGGATCAACCGGCGAACTGGACCGTTGGGCCCGGGTGGAAGAGGTCCGGTCCCTGCGTACCCGTTTCCTCTTCTCCGCCGCGGGCGGTCTTGTCCTCCTGGCCGGCACTATGGAGCTGTTGCCCTGGGTCCCCTCCTTGATGGAGCTGGCGTTCTACCCCTTCCTGCTCTGGGGCCTCGCCACCGTCATTCAATTCTGGGCGGGATGGCCCTTCTACGTCTCCGGTATCAGCGCCCTCCGCCACGGCGCCGCCAACATGCACACCCTCATCGCCCTGGGAACGTCGGTTGCCTACGGGTACAGCGCCGCCGTGGTGGTGATGACTTCCATGGCCCCGCGGCTGCTGGAAGGACTCGGCGTCGGCGCCCACTACTTCTTCGACACCTCCGCCATCATCATCGCCCTCATACTCCTTGGCCGTTACCTTGAGGCCCGTGCCGCCGGGCAGACCACCGAGGCCATCCGCCGCCTCGTCGGAATGCAGCCCGTGACGGCGCGGGTCATCCGGGATGGAAACGAAGTGGAGGTCTCCGTCGACGCCGTGCAGTTGGAAGACTTGGTGGTGGTTCGGCCCGGCGAAAAACTCCCCGTGGACGGAGAAGTAGTGGATGGAGCGTCCGCTATTGACGAGTCCATGCTCACTGGCGAAAGCATCCCCGTTGACAAAGCCCCGGGCGCTGCCGTCTACGGGGCAACCATCAACGGCACCGGTGCCCTCGCCTACCGGGCAACGCAGGTGGGCCAGGACACGGTCCTCTCCCGCATCATCCGCCTCGTCGAGGAAGCCCAAGCCTCCAGGGCCCCCATCCAACGCTTGGCGGATGCCGTTTCCGCGTGGTTCGTCCCGGCCATCATCGCCATCGCGCTGGCCGCCTTCTTCTTCTGGCTCATCCTCGGACCGCCTCCCGCCTTCACTCTCGCCGTCCTGGTGTCCGTGGCGGTGCTGATAATCGCCTGCCCCTGCGCCCTCGGACTGGCTACCCCCACCGCCGTCATCGTCGGCACCGGCAAGGGCGCCGAGTATGGAGTGCTGGTCCGCAGCGCCCAGGCCCTCGAGACCGGCCACCGGGTGAACGTCGTGGCGTTGGACAAGACCGGCACCCTCACCACCGGACAACCCGCCGTCACCGACGTGATTGTCCTCGGCGGCGACGAAGCCGGACTGCTCCGGCTGGCCGCTTCCGCCGAATACGGCTCGGAACACCCCCTGGGACAGGCCATCGTCCGCGAAGCCCAGGCCCGGGGATCGGAATTTGCGGGAAACTGGAAACCTTCCGCCTTCGAAGCCCGCCCCGGCCTCGGCATCCAGGCCACCGTTGATGGGGGATCCGTGCTTCTCGGAAACCGCTCGTTGATGGTCTCCCAGGGAATCGATCCCTCCGGCTGGGACGACACACTGGACCGTCTCTCCGAGGCGGGCAAAACCCCGGTCCTGGTCGCCTCGGATGGAGAGGTCCGCGGCGTAGTGGCCCTGGCCGACCCGGTCAAGGAATCGTCTAGGGGGACTGTGTCCGCCCTCCGCCGGCGCGGCATCGAAGTGGTCATGCTCACGGGAGACAACCCCCGCACGGCCCATGCCATTGCCGGCGAGTTGGGAATCGGCCAAGTCGAAGCCGGGCTCCTGCCCCAGGACAAGGTCTCCGTTATCCGCCGGCTCCAGTCCGAAGGACGGGTCGTCGCCATGGTCGGAGACGGGATCAACGACGCGCCATCCCTGGTCCAGGCCGACGTCAGCCTAGCCATGGGCACCGGCGCCGACGTGGCCATGGAGTCGGCGGACATTACCTTGATGCGGGGAGACATCGGCGCGGTGGTCACGGCCCTCGACCTCAGCCGCCGCACTATCCGCGCCATCAAGCAGAACCTTTTCTGGGCCTTCTTCTACAACATCCTGTTGATACCCGTCGCGGCGGGAGCCCTGTACCCGGTGTTCTTTTACCTGGGCGGAGTGCCGGAAAGCATGGGGTTTTTCTTCGGGCAGCACGGTTTCCTCAACCCCATGTTGGCCGCGTTGGCCATGGCATTCAGCTCCGTTACCGTGGTGACCAACTCCCTGCGGCTGAAGCGGGGTAATCTGTAGCGGAGGGTAGCCCCTGCCGTTACCCCCTCGCCTTGCTGGACGCGCTCAATATCCACACCAGGTTGCCCACGCCAATAGCCCCCGCCGCTATCCACAGGATCGACCCGGCGGTTGGGCCGCTCAACGTCACCCCAGCCACCGTAACCCCCGGCCATGCCAAGCCGATACCCAGCCCCAGGTAGAACACCACGATGGCCACCAGGAACAAGAGTATGTGAAGGGACACCCGGAGTGCCACGCCCATGGGAAACCAGCCTCGCCTTAACGAATTGAAGTTAGGAGAAGAATTCCCTCCCCGGCTAGGCCTTGCCGCAGCACCGCTTGTACTTCCGTCCGCTTCCGCATGGGCACGCAGCGTTCCGCCCCACCTTCTGACCGGTCGGCGCCGCATTCCGGCCCGATCCTGCCACCGCCTGCATCGGACTGGCCTTGGCGGTGGCATTGCTACGGCGCTGGCCGGCGGGGGGCTGCTGCGTCACCGTAACGTGGAACAGGCTGTGCACCACGTCGTCCTGCATCCGCGCCAGCAGTTCCTGGAAGGTCTTGTGACCCTCAGAGCGGTACATCACGAGGGGATCCCGCTGTCCGACCGCCTGCAGACCAATGCCGGTGCGCAGGTTTTCCATCGCGGTGAGGTGGTTAACCCAGTGGAGGTCAATCGACCGCAACAGGAGCAGGCGTTCCAGCACCCGCATCTGCTCCTCCCCCAGTTGCCCTTCTCGGCCGTCGTAGACTGATTCGGCGTGCTGCGCGAGGATCTGTTGGATGTCCTCCTTGCGCAGGGCGTACACCTTGTCCACGTCGTCAAGCTCCGGCGGCAGCGGGCAGATCAGGGCCAGGTCGTTCAGGAAACCCGTGACTTCCCAGTCGTCGTTGTGGCGGCTGGCCAACCGTTTGGCCACGATGTCCTCGAACTCCCGCCCCAGCATCCCCAGGATGCGCTCTCTCAGGTTGTCCCCCTTCAGGATGCGCTCCCGGTCGTTGTAGATGATGCCCCTCTGGGTGTTCAGAACGTCGTCGTAGTTCAGCAGGTGCTTGCGGATGTCGAAGTGGTATCCCTCCACCTTCACCTGCGCCGTGCCGATGGACTTGGTGATCAGCTTGTTCTCGATGGGAACGTCGTCCTCCAGGCCGGTCCAGCCCATGAACGACTTGATCCGCTCCCCCCCGAACCGCTGCATCAGCTCGTCTTCCAGCGAAACGTAAAACTGGGAACTGCCCGGGTCCCCCTGCCGACCGGAACGTCCCCGCAACTGGTTGTCCACCCGGCGGGCGTCGTGATGCTCGGTGCCCACCACGTGCAGACCGCCCAGCTCGACTATCCGGTCATGTTCTTCCTGCCATCCTTCCCGGGATGTGTCGGCGCCCCCCAGCACGATGTCGGTGCCCCGGCCCGCCATGTTGGTGGATACGGTGACCGCACTGGTCCGCCCCGCCTGGGCGATGATGCTGGCCTCGTGCTCGTGGTTCCTGGCGTTCAGGACCTGGTTCTGGATGCCCCGCTTCTTCAGACGGTCGCTCAGGGCTTCCGACGTCTCCACCGAGGTGGTGCCCACCAGGATCGGACGCCCCAGGTTGTTCGTCGCGACAATATCCTCGACGACCGCATTCCACTTGGCCTCGTCGTTTTGGAATACCAGGTCGGGAGCGTCCCCCCTTATCATGGGCACGTTGGTCGGAATTGACGCGACTTCCAGGCCGTAAATCTTGAAGAACTCGTCGGACTCGGTGGCGGCGGTTCCGGTCATTCCCGCCAGCTTCTCGTACATCCTGAAGTAGTTCTGCAGGGTGATGGTGGCGTAGGTCACGCTCTCCCGCTGGACCTTGATCCCCTCCTTGGCCTCCACCGCCTGGTGCAGTCCGTCCGACCACCGGCGCCCGAACTGGAGCCGTCCCGTGAACTCATCGACGATCACCACCTCGCCGTCCCTGATCACATAGTCCTTGTCCCGCTTCTTCTGGACGTGGGCGACCAGGGCGTTTTCGACGTAGTGGACCAGGTGATAGTTCTCCGGGTCGTAAAGGTTGCCCGTGTTGGTCCACCGCTCGATTTTCTCCACCGCCTCCGGCGTCATGGAGACTGCCTGCGTCCGTTCGTCTATGGTGTAGTCATCCTCCTCCTTGAAGCGCGGCACCAGCTTGGCGAAGGTGTAGTAGTGCTGCACCGGCTCCTCGGCGGGCCCGCTGATTATCAGCGGCGTCCGCGCTTCGTCAATGAGGATGTTGTCCACCTCGTCCACGATGGCGTAGTGGAGTTCCCGCTGGACCCGCTGGGACATGTCCACCGACATATTGTCCCGCAGGAAGTCGAACCCGAACTCGTTGTTGGTTCCATACAGCACGTCGGCCTCGTATGCCTCCGCCCGCGGCACCGGGCGCAATGATGCGAACCCCGGGGACTGCCGGCGTCCCCCTGCTGCGGGCTCCGCCCAGTCCGGGTCGTAAAGGAAGGCCCCGTCATGCTGAAGCACCCCCACGCTCAAGCCCAGGGCGTGATAGATGGGCCCCATCCACACCGGGTCGCGGCGCGCCAGGTAGTCGTTGACCGTCACCACGTGAACGCCCTTCCCGGTCAGCGCGTTCAGGTAGACGGGCAGCGTCGCCACCAGCGTCTTGCCCTCCCCCGTCTTCATTTCAGCAATCTGACCCTTGTGCAGCACCACGCCGCCGATAAGCTGCACGTCGTAGTGACGCTGTCCCAGGTTGCGCCAGGCCGTCTCCCGCACCACGGCGAAGGCTTCAATCAGCAGGTCGTCCAGCGTCTCGCCCCGCTCCATCCGGGACCGGAACTCGCCCGTTTTCGCACGCAGGTCCCCATCGGATAGCCGCTTCGCCCCGTCTTCCAGCGCGTTGATCCGGTCGACAACGGGACGAATCTTGTTGGCTGCCTTTTCCGGGCTGTCGCCAACCATCTTGCGAAGCAATGAGACCATATTGGACCACCTTCACGCTCCGGGGAGCGCAGCCGCCCATTAAGAAGCGGGCGGGACATAATGCAAACTATCTGTGTGCCAATTGTACCGTAACCGGCCAACCCGCCAAAAGGCCAACTCGCCGGATTTCCTGGAGCGAAGTGCGCCCACTCTTCCGAATTTCCGCCTTTGTCCGGTCCTTACGCCCCGGCCCCCCCGCCGGATTCTCCCGAAGCCCAGGGTGGTTGGAGCGCGGCTAAACTGGCCGCTCCGCCAGCCTTCTACGCGTCACCGCCATGCCTTTCCGTCATCCCCGCGTAGAGCCTGCCCCCGCCTACGGGGGCAGGGACCCCAGACCCCCCATAACTCCTTCCCTGCCTGCCTCGTCGCTACCTCCGGGTCGCTGCGCCCCCACCCCCTCTCTCAGGGGGGTTGGGGGATGCGTCCCCCAACGTAACCCCGATCGCACTGATACTGACAGTTGCCCCTTTCCATCCCGGCTTGTCGCCAGTTACCATGTCTAAATCTAAAGACAATAGCTGCGGGAAACGTTCCCAAGACAGTCTGGTTTGCCCCCTCGAATGGAACACTTTGGGACAAAATAGGACAGAATGTTTTGTGGCATTGGCGGGCATGCGCCGTGCAACTATGAGTAGCGCCGCCCCGGAGCCTACGCTTAAATGCACCGAAATGCAGCATCTTTTATTGTCTGCCCGTGGCCGAGGCTTTACCGTCGTCCTCTTTAACTGGAATTGACCCGTCTTCGGACCGGCATTATCATCCTGCCCTGACAGCAACATCTTGAAAATGGGAGGCGGTCATGCCCAGGTTTAATGCCGGCGGCGTCCAGCTCTACTACGAGGAGCACGGCAGTGGGTTCCCCCTCATTTGGAGTCACGAGTTCGGCGGCAACTACGACAGTTGGGATCCTCAGGTCAACTTCTTCTCCCGCCGCTACCGGGTTATCACCTACGCCGCCCGGGGCTATCCTCCCTCCGACGTCCCCGAAGACCCTGCCGCCTATTCCCAGGACCAGGCTATCGAGGACCTCCGTCTCCTCATGGTCCACCTCAACATCCCCCGGGCCCACATCGGCGGATTATCCATGGGCGGCAACGTGGCCCTTAACTTCGGCCTGCGCCACCCCGAAATGGCCCGCTCCCTCATCGTTGCCGCCTGCGGCTCCGGCAGCGACGACCCGGAGCAGTTCCGCTCCGACGGCGCCCGCATGACCGGGGTGTTGATGACCCAGGGCATGGAGCCCATGGCCCGCGACTATGGTCACGGCCCCACCCGCACCCAGCTTCTCCGCAAGGACCCCAAGGGATTCCAGGTGTTCTACGACGGCCTCGCCTCCCACTCCGCCCTCGGCTCCGCCCTCACCTACCGGGGCATCCAGATGACCCGCCCCCCGGTCTACGATCTCCAGGATGGAATGGGCCAGCTCCAGGTGCCCACCCTCGTCATGATTGGTGATGAGGACGACCCCTGCGTCAATCCCGCCGTCTTCATGAAGCGGAACATCCCCCGCTGCGGGCTGGTTGTCTTTCCCCGCAGCGGTCACGCCATCAACCTCGAGGAACCCGACCTCTTCAACCGCACCGTTCTCGACTTCCTGCTGGAGGTGGAAGAAGGCGGCTGGCAACCCCGCTAGCTATCCCCTCTCGTCATCGCCTCCCCCTCTCTTCTGTCATGTGTATGTCGCACCAGTCGCACAGATGGGCCAGTCTGTGGGTCGGGCCCGGTGGCGCGGTTGACGGGCAGGGTACCGTCGCCGATAATCGAACCGCCGGACTGTGGGCAACTGCAGTTCTTCCAAACCTGTTCCCCTATGAACTTCATTATAGAAAGACGGTAGCGTATGGCCACTATAACCAAGCGGCGTCAACTGGGCCGGGGGGTCTCGATCGTCGGGGCCGGAATGTCCCAGTTCGGGGCCTTCGCCAACCAGACCAGCCGCGACCTGTTCGTGGATGCCTTCCAGGACATGATGGACCACCTGGACCACGGGGTGGACGTCGAGGATATCGAGACGGGATACATCGGCAACTACTCGTCGGACCTGTTCGAAGGGCAGGGACACACGGCCCCCATCATTGCGGACTGGCTGGGGATGACGCCGGTCCCGATGACCCGAATCGAGAACGCTTGCGCCAGCAGCGGGAGCGCCCTCCGGGAGGGCATCATGGCCATCGCCTCGGGGATGTACGACGTGGTGCTGGTGGGTGGCGTGGAAAAGATGACCAGTCTGCCCACCGAGGGCGTGACGGAGGTGCTGGCTTCGGCGGCGGATAACCTCTACGAGGTTCCGGCCGGGCTGACTTTCCCCGGTATCTTCGGCGCACTGGCCAAGGCCCACATGGACCGGTACGAAACCAACCTGGACCACTTGCTGAAGGTGGGCATCAAGAACCACAACAACGGCGCGTTGAATCCCAAGGCGCAGTTCAACACAACGATCCGGAGCCTGATGGACCGGCGGGTGGCGCGGGCGCAGCAGCAGGGGCAGGCAGTCCCCGGCTGGCAGGACGAGATGGACTTCCTGAACGACCCGAGGTCCAATCCGTGGATCGCGTGGCCGCTGCGATTGTTCGACTGCGCGCCGATAACCGACGGGGCGGCCTGCCTGCTGCTGGTGGCGTCGGACATCGCGAACAACTTCACGGACAAGCCCATCAGGGTCGCGGGAATCGGGCAGGCAACAGGAAGGCCACTGCATGATGCGGACGAGCTGACGTCGCTGTCGGCGGCCAAATACGCATCGGAGCAGGCCTACGCGATGGCAGGAATCAGGCCTGATGACGTGCAGTTGGCAGAGGTCCACGACTGCTTCACCATCGCCGAGATCATTGCCACGGAAGACTTGGGGTTCTTCGCCCCGGGCGACGGGGCGCGGGCGGTGGACGAAGGCCGGACAGCCCGGGACGGCGACCGTCCGATCAACACGTCGGGCGGGCTGAAGGCGAAAGGGCATCCCGTCGGCGCGTCGGGCGTGGCGCAGGTCATCGAGGTGTTCCACCAACTGCGGGGCGAGGCCGGACCGCGGCAGCTGCCCAATCCCGGCTTGGAAGTGGGGTTGACCCACAACGTGGGCGGAACAGGCGGGACCTGCGTAGTCAACATCCTGCGGAGAGAGTAAGCAGGTGGAGGAGACAGGGGCATGACCACCGGCGCCGACAGCACTGAAACGCGCGATTTCACCGGGGCGTCTTTCTACGCGTACCTGCAGGAAGGTAAGCTGATGGGCGTGCGGTGCAACGACTGCGGCAGACTGTCCGCCGAGCCGCGTCCCATGTGCCCGGACTGCCACAAGCGGGATATGTCCTGGTACGGGTTCGCGGGAACCGGTACATTGGGAGCTTTCACCTGCATTTCGGTGGTGCCGCAGGTTATGGCGGACCGGGGTTACGGCAGGAACAATCCGTACTGCACCGGGATAGTGACGCTGGACGAAGGCCCCCGGATCAGCGCGGCCATCGTCGGAGTGGATGCGGCCAATCCCCAGAACATCCGCACCGGGATGGCGCTGGCGGCGGACTTTTCGGATATCGATGCAGAGCATCCGACGCTGACGTTCCGGCCGGCCTGAAGGGGGAAGGACCGGCCAACGCAACAGGGTTTACATGGTGACGCGGGGGATGCCAACCCCCGGCCGCCGTCTGCTCGTAGTTGCAAAATGAAAAGCCCCTGGAATTCCCGAGACACGTTTAGAGGGGTGAGGGATGGTCTGGATATACGTCGCAATCGGTGTGGGACTGGTGGTGGCCGCGGTATGGCTGGGGTACATGGTGTGGCGGAAGGACGCTGCCGACCTGGCAAGATACCTGACCCGGGACGGCTGTCCCTGGGAGAGGATATCGAGGACCAGCGCGGCGCCCGAAGGACCCGAACTGGTCTACTACCACAACGTGAGTCCCGATGCCAGCGGCGTCGAGATGCGGGTCTATGATTACTCCCAATTCCCAGGTCAAGGGGAATATGACGAGGACGGCATCTGCCTTTCCGTCATCGACAATTCCAGCGGACACGGTGTGGTCCTGAACGAGTTTGGGCGGATGCTGGACGCGCTCCGGTTCGGGGACGAACTCTGGCGGGACACGTTCCACGAAGACCCCGCGGTGATGCAGCAGATGATCGAGGAGAAGAAGGAGGAGTGGGACCAGTTGCAGCGGGACATTATGGTTATTCCCTATAACCATTTCATGTAGGGGTTGGTTTCGGGCCCCACCCGACGGAGTTTTTCTGATAAAACGAAAAGCCCCCGGCTCCTATGAGCCGGGGGCTTCTTCTGTCCAGATGGGGCGTTTCCCTGCTGGAACGTAGGGCCTAGTCGAAGCCGCGGGTGCCGATCCAGCCGGTGCCCGAGACGTCGATCATCTCGCCGTTGGGGCCTTCGTACTTGGTCTCGACGTTCTCGGTACGGGGCCCGCCCATGCCTGCGTGGAGGGCGTTGTTGACGGAGTCCATGGGCTTGGAGCCCGCATCGGCCAGGCGTGCCTCGATCTCCTCCAGGCTCTCGACCTCGAAGCCGATGTGGTGGATGCCTTCCCAGTCCTTGCCGCGCTCGCCGGCGACGGCGTCGTTCTGGAAGTCAAGAATGGCCATGTTGATGTTGCCGTCGCTGAGCATGAATCCCTTTGCGTTTTCGCTGCTGAGCTGGGATACCTGGCGCAGACCAAAGACCTCGGAGTAAAACTTGGCGGTCTTCTCGGCGTCGTTGGTGGCGATGGCGATGTGCTTAATCTGGGGCATATCTCCTCCTCCTGATCGGTTGGGTCGGTACGATTTCCTGCCCTGGGAAGGGTCTGTTGTCACAAGTCACGATATCACTTTTTGCCGGGTGCCGCTACCCGTCGTTACAGCCCCACCGATTGGATGATCGGAAAGGCCCGTGTTAGAATTGGCCCGACTCAGAAGAGTCGCGATGCCAGTTTTAGTCGTGTGACGACAAACGATGAAGGAGAACCCGATGGCTGCTCCCAAAAGGATGAAATTCGGAGTTTTCATGGCCCCATTCCACCGGGTGGGCGAGAATCCCACGCTGGCCCTGGAGCGGGACTTGGAACTCCTCCAATGGCTGGATACGCTGGGGTTTGACGAGGCGTGGATCGGCGAACACCACAGCGCGGGGTGGGAAACCATCGCTTCCCCGGAAGTGTTCATGGCCACGGCCGCTGAACGGACCCGCAACATCCGCCTGGGCACCGGGGTGGTCAGCCTCCCATACCATCATCCCTACATGGTTGCCAACCGAATGGTGCTGCTGGACCATCTGACCAGGGGGCGGGTGATGCTGGGGGTCGGGCCCGGAGCCCTGGCTTCCGATGCCTATATGTTGGGGATCAATCCGGCGCGGCAGCGGGAGATGATGGACGAGTCGCTGGGAATAATCATGCGGCTGTTCAACGAGACGGAACCCATCAATTACCAGAGC
The DNA here is from genome assembly GCA_951812535.1 of uncultured Dehalococcoidia bacterium. Classification (GTDB taxonomy): domain Bacteria; phylum Chloroflexota; class Dehalococcoidia; order Lucifugimonadales; family UBA3495; genus CATOSK01. Next base: position 69,537 of record CATOSK010000011.1, read on the forward strand.
GACTGGTTCGAAATGCACGACGCTACTCTGCAATTGCGGCCCTACCAGGAGACCTTTCCCGTGGCGGTGGCCTCGGTGCAGAGCCCGGCGGGGGTCCTGCTGGCCGGGAAGCACGGGACGGCGGTCATTTCCCTCAGTGTGCCCCGGGACCTGATCCGGCGGACCACGCTGAAGGACCAGTGGGCCATCGCCGAGGAGTCGGCCGCTGAACACGGGAAGACGGTGGACCGGAACCAGTGGCGGCTGTCCGTCGGATGTCATCTGGCCGAGACACGGAAGGAGGCCTTCGAGGACATCAGGGTTGGGTCCGGCAGAGTGGTGACCGAGTATTTCGGGAATACCCTGGGGCACGAGGTGCCGGACGTCCCGCAGGACAAGATCGTGGACTTCATGGCGGAGAACAACCAGTGGATCGTGGGTACGCCGGACGACTGCATCGCCGGGATAGAGCGTCTGCTGGAGGCCAGCGGAGGGTTCGGCGGGCTGCTGATCCGGGTGGAGGACTGGGCGCCGCGAGACAAGATTCTACGGAGCTATGAACTGCTGGCGCGGTACGTGATGCCCCGGTTCCAGGGCAGCTTGGTGGGTATCGAAGGTTCCAACCAATGGGCGGCCCAGATCAAGGATGAGCTGCAGGTGAACCGGCGGGCCGGCCTGGAGGCAGCAACCCAGGCGTACCTGGCTCAGCGCTCCTAGTCCACGCAAGGGGAACCCCCGGATTGGACATATGCAGGCCCGGGCCCTAATAAACGGGCCTGGGCCGCTTCTTAATTGTGGCAGACCATTTAGAGGCCGGAGGGGTTCGGGAGGCTGGCGGGCTTCTGATAATATGAGCGAAGTGCAAATGGGTGTGGGGAATCCAAAGGTCCACCGGGAATGTTGAGGGAGGCAGCGGGAAATGCGGAAGACGAAGATTATCGCAACCATCGGGCCCGCATCGCGGGATGAGGCGACGCTGGACCAACTGGTCAGCGCGGGAATGGACTGCGCGAGGCTGAACTTTTCCCACGGCACGCTGGAAGAGCACGCCGAGGTCATTCAGTTAGTCCGGAAGCTGTCGGAGAAACACCAGCGCCCGGTGGCCATCCTGCAGGACCTGGGAGGGATCAAGCTGCGGCTGGGAACGATGAAGGAAGCGGTGCAACTGAACCACGGGGACGAGGTGACCATCGTCGCGGATGAGTCATCAGACCGGGCCGACCTCATCCCCTTTCCCGAACCGAGCATCATCAGAAATTTCCGGCCCGGGACCCTGGTCTACATTTCCGACGGCGTGGTCTGCCTGGAGGTGGAGGAAAACCGGGGGCAGGAGGTGAAAGCCCGGGTCCGCAACGGGGGGATTATCTCATCCCACAAGGGGATGAACCTGCCGGGGGTGCAGATTGACCATCCGGTGTTGACGGATGCGGACAAGGTGGCGCTGCAGTTCGGGGTTGAACACGACGTGGACTGGGTGGGGGTGTCCTTCGTGCGCACGGTGGAGGATATGCGCTACGCCAAGGCGTACCTGCGCAGCATCGGGTCCGAGGCGCGGGTGATGGCCAAGCTGGAGCGGGCGGAGGGCATCGACAACCTGGATAGCATCCTGCAGGAGCTGGACGGGGTGATGGTGGCGCGGGGCGACCTGGGCGTCGAGATTCCAATGGAGCGGGTGCCCATCGTCCAGCGGGAGATTGTCCAGAAGGCGTCGGAGCAGGCGCGGGTGTCTTGCATAGCGACGCAGATGCTGCGGTCGATGGTGGTGGCGCCCACCCCGACGCGGGCGGAGGTTTCCGACATAGCCAACGCGGTGCTGGAGGGATGCGACTGCATCCTGCTTTCCGACGAGATAGCGGTAGGGGACTACCCGGTGGAGGCGGTGCGGGTGGCTGACACGACGATCAGGGAGGCGGAGAAGATATTCCCGTACTACAAGGACCTGCCGTCGGCGGACCGGACGCAGGCCATCGCTTCCGGCGCGTCGCGTTTGACCCGGGAGCTCAGCTCCAAACCAATTGTGGTCACCAGCACCGGGCGAGCGGCGGTGGAGGTCTCGCGGTTCAGGCCCGAGAGCGACATCATCGCGTTTTCCCACGAGGACGCGGTGCTGCGCAAGCTGGCGCTGGTATGGGGCGTCAGTCCGGTGGGAGCCATTCCTCCAGAGCCGGACATCGCAAAGCTCGTGCAGATATTGATCCGGGAGTCGCTATCCACCGGGCTGGTGTCGGACAGCGACTTGGTGACGATAGTACATGGGTTCATGACGGGTGTGTCGGGAACCACGAATTCGATCCAGGTGCTGGACGTGAAGGCGTACCTGGAACGGGAGTCGATGGGGATGGGCCCGGGGATTTAGAAGGGTTCTATGGCGTTTCCGGGAGGGTTTTCAAGCGTCTTGTAGGCCTTTAGGGGGCATGGTATTCTAATTGGACGGTGCCCCTGTAGCTCAGCGGATAGAGTGCTGGCCTCCGGAGCCAGAGACGAGAGTTCGATCCTCTCCGGGGGTACCATTCCTATTCCATGTCTCCCTGTGCGGTTCCGGGTGCGGCAATCGGGGCCGCCTGCTTTTTCGGGACTGAGATTTCTCGGGGCGTGGCCCAGCGGCAGGGCGCCTGGTTTGGGACCAGGAGGTCGGCAGTTCGATCCTGCCCGCCCCGACCAATTTCCGGGCGCCTGCGAATCCCCCGGAAATTCTTGACAGTGCCCCGGCCCTTTGCTAGATTCCAGCCAACTCGAGCCAGGAAAGAAGGCCGTCAACTCACGCCCCCTGGGCCCCATGACAGTTGGCGTCGTGTATCATCGGGCCAGGAGTTATGGGCAGCAAGCGCAGTCGAGACACTGAACGCGAGACAGTGAACCAGTCCGGCAACGGGCCGGTCCTCCCACCCATGTTCGACCGCTACCGGGACCTGGTGGAAGGGCGGCTGAAGGACGCCGCCCCCGAAGGCGGGGAGGGGTCCCTTCCTGCCTTGATGCGCTACCACCTGGGGTGGGTAGACCCGCAGGGACAGCCGGCGGCGTCTCCTGCTTCCCAGGGAAAAGCCCTCAGACCGACCCTCTGCATGTTCGCCTGCGAAGCCTTGGAGGGAGACCCGGCGGTGGCCGCGCCCGCGGCAGCGGCACTGGAGCTAATCCACAACTTTTCCCTGCTGCACGACGACATCCAGGACCAGGACACCGAGCGGCGGCACCAGGCCACGGTCTGGTCGCTGTGGGGTATCCCGAAGGCGCTGGTGGCCGGCGACGCGATGCAGTCGCTGGGGGACCTGACGATGCTGCAAAGCGAAGGCCCTCCGGTACCTCCGGAGGTGGCGCTGCGGGTGTCGGAAATCCTGACCGAGGGCTACATGGAGATGATCGGCGGGCAGTGCCTGGACCTGGGGTTCGAGTCCCGCACGGACATCACCACGCAGGACTACCTGGAGATGATCGCGGGGAAGACGGGGGCCTTGATCCGCAGTGCCGTTCACATCGGCGCCCTGCTGGCCAGCGACAACGAAGCCGCAACCCAGGCTTTCGCCGGGTTCGGCAGTCACCTGGGGAGGGCGTTCCAGATCCGCGACGACTACCTTGGCATCTGGGGAGACCAGGGAGTGACCGGCAAGTCTACCGATAACGACATTCGCCGCAGGAAGAAGTCATTTCCGGTGGTGTACGCCTTCGAACACGCATCCGGGGCATCAAAGGATGAACTACTGCGGATCTACGGGCAGGAGGAACTGGACGACCCGGACGTGCTGAGGGTGATGGCAATACTGGACGAGTTGAACGCAGACGGGTTTTCCGACTCCCTGACCCAGGCCAGCGCGCAGCGGGCGGTGGAAGCCCTGCAAGGGGTGGAACTTCCGTCGTGGGCCCGGGAAGAAGTGAACGGCCTGGTGGACTTCCTGGCACGGCGGCTGTACTGACTGCGGGAGTCCCTGCGCTCCTTCAAGCTAATCCTGCCGGCCATCCAATTCTGAACGAAAGCAAGGGTGACGATGACTGAGGCAACAACCGTCGACAGACCTGACGTCAAAGGAGCCCCGGCCAGAAAATCTTCGGCCAAGAGACCGATCGAAATGTCGGTGCGGCTGGGATGGTACATCCTCAGGAACCGCCTGCATGGCCGGAAGCGCTTTCCCCTGGTTACCATGCTGGAACCGCTGGAGATGTGCAACCTGGCCTGCATCGGCTGTGGGCGCATCCGGGAGTACCGGTCGGTGCTGGACAAGATGATGCCGGTGGAGGAAGCGCTGGCGGCGGTGGAAGATGCGGGAGCGCCCATCGTTTCAATAGCGGGCGGCGAGCCGACCATCCATCCCCAAATTGACGAGATCATCAACACGCTGGTCGAGCGGAAGTATTTCGTGTACTGCTGCACCAACGCCCTGCTGCTGGAGCGGATGCTGACCAAGATTCCGCCGTCCAAATACTTCTGCTGGGTGGTGCACATGGACGGAATGGAGGAGAAGCACGACGAGTCGGTGGCGCGGGCCGGGGTCTTCAAGAAAGCAGTCGACGGCATAGAGCTGGCGGTTTCCCGGGGATACCGGGTCTGCACCAACACGACGGTGTTCAAGAACAGCGACGTGGAAGACCTGCACGAGATGTTCCGGTACGTCAGCGACCTGGGGGTTGAGGGTTCGATGATCTCTCCCGGGTATGACTTCGAGGATGCGCCGGACCGGGACCTGTTCCTGAGCCGGAAGGAGTCGCGGAGGATTTTCCAGAAACTGCTGGCCCCGGAGAAGACGGCGGGGATGAAGTTCTACAACAACCCGCTGTACCTGAATTTCCTACAGGGGGAACGGGAATACCAGTGCACCGCCTGGTCCAATCCGACCTACACGGTGATGGGCTGGCGGAAGCCGTGCTATCCGCTGGCCGACGAGCACACCGACGATGTGAACCAGCTCTACGACGCCATCCTGTGGGAGCAGCAGTATGGGGTGGGACGGGACCCACGCTGCGGCAACTGCATGATGCATTGCGGGTTCGAATCGGCAACGATCTTCCAGGCGGTGGGGACTCCTAGGGACTGGGTGACTCTCATAAAGTCGGGGGCCGCGCACAAGGGCGGCATCACGGCGGGCTGACCGCGGAGGGTGGAACGGGGCGGATGCTGACCATCGTGGCAGCCATGGAGGAGGAGTTGGTTGGGGTGCGGCGGGTCCTGGAAGGGAAACGGTATCCGGACGTTGAGCTCCGGGTGGCCGGGATCGGACGGGACGGAGTGGAGAAGAGCCTGAGAGGCGTTCTGCCCACGCCGAAACGGCAGCGGGCCGGGGCAACACCGCCGGAGGAAGTGCTGCTGCTGGGGTTCGCCGGGGGAGTGGACCCGTCGCTGGCGGCGGGGGACCTGGTGCTGGCGGGCCGCTACTGCCGTCTGATCCCCGGTCCAATGGTCCTGACGTATGACCCCGATGCGACGGGGCTGGACCGGAGCGGGACGCCGCCGGAGTTGCTGGAACGGTTGAGGACCGGGTTCGCGCTGGGCCTGGTCCAGCCGGGGTATGTTTCACTTTCCTCGGTGGGGTGGGTGGACCCGGTGATTCCCGACCGTTACGAGTTGAAGTCCCTGGGGCCGGACGCAGTGATGCGGGAGCGGGCCCGGGCATCCCTGGCGGATGCAGGCATGGCCGCGGATGAGACCGATTCCATCACGGTGGAAAGGGTGGTGACCCGCAAGAGCGAAAAGCGGGAGCTGTACCGGCAGTTCGGGGTGGGAACGGTGAACATGGAGGACTACTGGGTGGCCCGTATGGCCCAGACTGCCAGGGTGCCTTTCCTGTCGGTGCGGGCGGTGCTGGACACCGGAGGGCAGCGGCTGCCTTCCTACCTGGCGCGGCTTTCCAACAAGCCGGGAGGGGTGGCCGCATGGAAGGCCGCGACCCACCCCTGGGATGCCCCGACGCTGGTGAGGCTAGCCAGGCAGATGCGGGCGGCCCGGGAAAGCCTGACCCGCTTCGCCGTGGCCTACCTGGAGCGCCGCTCCGCCGAGCTGGGCGGCGGGCAGTTATTCGTACCGTAGGATGAAAGCACTGGTCACGGGAGCGACCGGGTTCATCGGCGGAAACCTGGCCCGAGAACTGGCGGCCCAGGGGCATGAGGTCAAGGCGCTGGTGCGTCCCGGCAGCAGCACCTTAACAATCGACGGCATGGGGGTTGAACCCGTGGCGGGGGACATCGTTGATGCCCCCTCGGTCCGGGAGGGCATCAAGGGGTGCGACACAGTCTTCCACTGCGCGGCCGCCTACACCTTCTGGACGCGGGACCCGGCGTCCATCTACCGGACCAATGTGGATGGCACCCGGGTGGTCCTGGAAGAAGCGAAGCGGGCCGGCGTGGCAGGGGTGGTCCACACCAGCACGGTCTCCACCATCGGGCTGAGGAAAGGGGGACTGGGGGATGAGGATGTTCCGGTGGACCCCGGCCACCTGGTGGGGCATTACAAGAAGTCGAAGTACGCGGCGGAGCAGGCGGCACTGGAGTACGCCTCGGACGGCCTTCCAGTGGTCGTGGTGAATCCGGCGGCGCCCTTCGGGCCCTGGGACGTAAAGCCGACACCAACGGGGCGAATCCTGCTGGACTTTCTGCGGGGCAGGATACCGTGCTACGTGGACACCGGGATGAACGCCGTGGACGTGCGGGACGTGGCGGCGGGTCACATCCTGGCGATGGAGCGCGGGGAACCGGGGCAGCGGTACGTTCTGGGCAACCGGAATGTTTCGCTGGCGGATATCCTGGGGATGCTGGCGGATATTACGGGAAAGCGGGCGCCATTCCTGCGGGCGCCCATGTGGGCCGCCATCGGCGCGGCCTATGTGGACCAATTCGTCGAGGGGACGCTGGCACGGAGACAGCCGGCGCTTCCGCTGGAGGGGCTGAAGGTGGCCAGGACACCGATGTACGTGAGTTGCGAGAAAGCGATAGGGGAATTGGGGCTGCCGCAAACGCCGCTGGAGGATGCGCTGGAAGAAGCGGTCCGGTGGTTCACCGATCACGGTTATGTCCGCTAGGCTATCCGGCAGCCCGTTGTTGAGCATCTCTGTTTTGACGGAGCAGTTCCATTGATTGACAGGCACACTACAATCTCGAAAACTTCCCATTCCCCCATTCCGGCGCAAATCATGGCGACCGGGGGCGGGCAGAGGGAAGACCCGAAAACCGGGGCGGAACGGGCTATTGCCCGCAGCCAGGACTACTTCCTGCGGACGCAGGATGAAGATGGGTACTGGTGGGGAGAGCTGGAGTCCAACAACACGATGGAAGCCGAGTACATCATGCTGTCCCACTTCCTGGGCCGGAAGGAAGAGGAGAAATGGCGGAAGCTGGCCAATTACATCGTCAGCAAGCAGCGGCAGGACGGTTCGTGGGGCCAATATTACGAGGCGCCGGGAGACCTGAGCACCTCGGTTGAGTGCTACTTTGCGCTGAAGCTGGCCGGTTATCCGGCGGAGTCGGACCCGATGCGGCGGGCGCGAAAGTTCATACGTTCCAGGGGAGGCGTACCCGGGTGCCGGGTGTTCACCAAGATCTGGCTGGCAATGTTCGGCCAGTGGGACTGGAAGGGGACTCCCAACATGCCGCCGGAGCTGATGCTGCTGCCGTCGTGGTTTCCCTTCAACATCTACGAGTTTTCCAGTTGGGCGCGGCCGACGGTGGTGCCGTTGATGCTGGTCTTGACCTACCATCCGACCTGCGATGTGCCAGACTGGGCGAACATTGACGAACTGTACCTGCAGCCCCGGTCGGAGGTGGACTATTCGCTGCCCTACCCAGGGTTGAACCTGACGTGGTCGAGCCTGCTGTACCACGCGGACCAACTGGTGGGGCTGTACCGGCGGTTCCCGATACACCCGCTGCGGGGGCAGGCGGCGCAGAAAGCGGAGGAGTGGCTGCTGGCCCACCAGGAGTACGACGGGTCTTGGGGAGGCATACAGCCGCCTTGGGTGTATTCCCTGATCGCGCTGCACCACCTGGGGTACGGCGCGGACCATCCGGTAATCGAGCGGGGGTTTTCCGGGATAGAGGGGTTTGCCATCGAAACGAAAGACACGATGACCATACAGGGGTGCATTTCCCCGGTGTGGGATACGTGCCTGGCGCAATTTGCCCTGCTGGAGTCGGGGGTCCCGCCGGACGATCCGGCAATCCTGAAGTCCGGGAGCTGGCTGCTGGGGCGGCAGATCCTGAGTCCCGGGGACTGGCAGGTCAAGACCAGGGATGTCGAGCCGGGCGGCTGGGCGTTCGAGTTCCACAACGAGCTATATCCCGACATTGACGACGCGGCCATCGTGGTGATGGCGCTGATGCTGTCGGACCTGGGGGACGGGGAAGGAGCGAAGCGGCGGGCGGTCCGGCGGGGGATCGACTGGATGATGGCACTCCAGTGCAAGGACGGCGGCTGGGGGGCGTTCGACAAGGACAACAACCGGAAGTACATGGCCGACCTGCCCTTCAGCGATTTTGGCGACACGGTGGACCCACCCAGCGCGGACGTTACCGGCCACGTCCTGGAAATGCTGGGCCGCTGTGGATACAGAAGGGACTACGGTCCCCTGGGGAAGGGCTACCGGTTCCTGCGCGACCAGCAGGAAGACAACGGCTCCTGGTTCGGGCGGTGGGGCGTGAATTACGTGTACGGCACGGGAGCGGTGCTGCCCGGGCTGCAGGCCATCGGGGAGGATATGAGCCAGCCCTATGTCCGCAGGGCGGTCTCCTGGCTGCTGGAGCACCAGAACCACGACGGAGGCTGGGGAGAAAGCTGCGGGTCCTACGTTGATCCGGGGCTGCATGGCGTGGGCCCCAGCACCCCCTCACAGACTGCCTGGGCAATGCTGGGGCTGATGGCGGCGGGGGAGGTGGACAATCCGGCCACGCGGAGGGGGGCCGAGTACCTGGTCGCTACCCAACTGGAAGACGGCACCTGGGACGAGCCCTATTTCACCGGCACCGGGTTTCCGGGATACGGCATCGGAGAGCCGATGCGACAGAACGGCAGGAACGGTCGGAAAAGGCAGGACCTGGAGATGGGGGCGTCGTTCATGATTAACTACCATCTTTACCGGAACTACTGGCCGCTGATGGCGCTGGGACGGTTCCGGCGGTTGGCCTCGAAGAATGGGTCCGGGGCCGTATTGCCTCAATAACAACCGGGGCCGTAGTAACCGGTGCCGCAAAAGTTGTTAAAATAGTTCACGAAACTATCACTTCCACCCGAGGCGGCCCTATGACTCAAAGGGCGACATCTCAGGGGGCTTCATGGCCGGTAGAGGATGCCTACCGGTATTGTGAGCGGCTGGCCCGGACTCACTACGAAAACTTCACGGTGGGGTCACTCCTGATGCCAAGGCCCCTGCGGCGGCACATGTTCGCCGTGTATGCCTACTGCCGCACGGTGGACGACCTGGGGGACGAAGCCATCCGAGGGGCGGCGAACCCTCACTTGGCAACGGCACCTGTCCCAGCCGGAGCCGCCGGCGACGACACGGGAAGCTACCGCCTGGCGCTGCTGGACTGGTGGGAGTCGGAGCTGGACGCGTGCTACGAGGGACAGCCGTCCCATCCGGTGCATGTGGCACTGAAGGAGACAATCCACGAGTTCGACCTGCCCCGGGAGCCGTTCCAAAGGCTCATCGAAGCAAACCGGATGGACCAGCAGGCCCAACGGTATCCTACCTACGGAGACCTCCTGCATTACTGCGATCACTCGGCCAACCCGGTGGGCCGGTTGGTGCTGCACCTGTTCAGGTACGGCGACGAGGAACGGCAGCTAATGTCGGACGCCACCTGCACCGCCCTGCAGTTGACCAACTTCTGGCAGGACGTGGCGCGGGACTACCGGAAGGGGCGGATTTACCTTCCGCTGGAGGATATGGAGGCCTTCGGATACACCGAGAACGAGCTGGCGGGGGATGTGGAGAACGGGGCTTTCCGGGAACTGATGGCGTTCGAGGTGGAGCGGGCGGAAGGGCTGTTCCGGGAAGGGGCGCCACTGGCGGGAACGCTGACCGGGCCGGCGCGGCTGGACGTCGCGCTGTTCACCCGTGGCGGAATGGCTGTGCTGGAGGCGATCCGGAAGCAGGACTACCGGGTGCTGGGGAGAAGGCCCGCGCTTTCCCGCGCCCGCAAAGCAGGGCTGTTCCTCTCCGCGTGGGCGGGGGCGAAGCTGGGAGCCGGATGGGGGCTGCCGGAAAGCCGTAACCCGGAAAGCCGTAACCCGGAAAGCCGTAACGGGGAGGTGCGCTAGTGACAACCCTGGCAGCGGCCTACGAAGAGTGCCGCCGGATAACACGCCGGGAGGCCAAGAATTTCTACTTCGCTTTCCTGACCCTGCCCCGTCCCCAACGGGCCGCAATCTACGTTGCGTACACGTTCTGCCGCTACTGCGATGATGCCGTGGACGAAGAGGGGACCATGGACGCGAAGCTGTCCATGCTGGCCGAGCTGAGGGGCAGGCTGGGACGGTGTTACGAGGGACAGGAGGAAGGAACGGTGTTCCTGGCCCTGGCCGACGTGGTCCGAAAATACGGAATTCCGCAGGAGTATTTCCTGGAGATCCTTGCGGGGGTGGAATCGGACCTGGTGAAGGACCGATACGAGAACTTCGATGAACTGAGGCGGTATTGCTACCAGGTGGCATCCGCGGTCGGGCTGGTCTGCCTGCACATTTTCGGCTTCGAGAACCCGAAAGCGAAAGACCATGCCGTTGATCTCGGGCTGGCGATGCAGCTGACCAACATCGCCCGGGACGTGAAGGAAGACCTGGACATGGGGAGGGTGTACCTTCCCAGGGACGAGATGGAGAGATTCGGGTACAGCGAGGCGGACCTGATGGCGGGCACGGTGAATCCAGCCTTCACCGGCTTCATGCGCTTCCACTGCCGGCGGGCCCGGGAGTATTTCGACTCGGGGTTTCAACTCCTGCCCTACCTTCCCCCACGTTCCCGCGCCTGTCCTGCCGTGCTGGGAGGTCTATACTCGAGGGTGCTGGACCACATCGAAGCCGTGGACTACGACGTGCTGAACCACCGGGTCAGCCTGAGCAAGATGGAGAAGGTGGGGGTTACCGCCCAGACATGGCTGGCCAGCCAACTGAAACGCCGACGTCCCATACCAGCGTAATCGTGCTGGGCGGGGGAGTCGCAGGAATATCCGCCGCCCTGCACCTCTCCGAAGCCGGGTTCAAGGTCACGCTGGTGGAGTCCCGCCGTTTCCTCGGGGGTCGGGCCTTTTCCTTCACCGACGGGAAAACTGGGGACGCGGTGGACAACGGCCAGCATGTGATCACCGGCGGCTGCACCCAGTTTCTGGATCTGCTGAAGCGGCTGGGGGCCCGGGACCGCTGGTTCCTGCAACCCCGCCTGGCTGTAAGGGTGCGTTCACGGCAGGGGACCACGGGGGCTCTCCGCACCGGGATGGCGCCGGCTCCCTTTCACCTGCTGGGGTCCCTGCTTCGCTACCCCTATCTACCGGCCGCGGACAAGGTCCGGGTCCTCACCGCGCTGGTGAGGGCGAAGTTGACCGACCGTTGGCAGCCCGCGTTGGAGCGCATCACGTTCCGGGACTGGCTGGTGAAACGAGGGCATACGGAAAGGGCCATCGCGAAATTCTGGAACGTATTTGTCGAACCGGTCCTGAACGACAGCGTTTCCGACGTGAGCGCCGCCATGGGGCTCATGTTCGTGCAGGAGGCGATGCTGAAGGGATACAGCGACCCCAACATCGGCTACCCAATGGGCGGCTTGCTTCCGTGCCTGGGCGAGCCGGCCAGGGAGAAACTGTCAGCGCTGGGCTGCAACGTGATGCTGGGGGCGCCGGTGAAGCGGATAGTTGTCGAGGCAGGAAGCGACTCCCGGGAAGGGTCCGCCGCACCAACGGGGGACGGGTCCACGGGCGTAGCGTTGGCAGGACCGGGGCAGCAGAGCGGAGAAGCACGGGTGGCGGGGGTCGAACTGGGATCGGGAGAGATGGTGATTGGGGACAGGTATGTCAGCGCCCTGCCCCGGGATGTTCTGGGGATGGTCCTGCCCGGTGAGATGGCCGATATGCCGGTTCTCTCCAGGGCGGGAAAGATACAGCAGGCCCCCATCGTGAACGTTCATCTGTGGTACGACCGGCCAGTTATGGAGGAAGATTTCTGCGCCTTTGTGGACAGCCCCCTGCAGTGGGTGTTCAATAAGGGAGCGTCTTCGGGAGCGTCTTTGGGAGGGTCCGGCACGGAAGGGGCCCAGCCGGCCGGAGAAGGCACCGTGGGGCAGAGAATCTGTGTTTCCCTGAGCGCAGCGTGGGAGCACATTGACCTGCCCAGGGAGGAGTTGGCACAGGCGATCCATGCCGAGGTCCTGGCGGCCTTCTCCCATAACGAAGAGTGGCAGAAGCGAGGCAGCCCAAATCTGCTGCACTGGTCGGTGGTGAAGCATAGGCAGGCGACAATCCGGTGCCTGCCCGGGGTGGAAGATCTCCGGCCGCCGAGTGCGACCCCGATTCCCAACTTGTTCCTGGCCGGGGACTGGACGAAAACCGGGTGGCCGTCGACCCTGGAGGGGGCGGCGCGGAGCGGGTTCAACGCAGCCCAGGCTGTGGCGGCGTCATTGGGGAAGACCCCGGATCCGGTCCGGCGGACGGAGGGTTGGTGACCGGAACAAGCAAAACGGTGGCGGTAACCGGGGCGTCGGGTTACATAGGAACCCGGCTGCTCCGGGAGCTGGAAAAACGCGGAGACGGGCGCCTGGTCGCCCTGGACACCCGTCCCCTGGCCCTGCCGGTCCACAACATCGTCGCGCGGCGGAAGGATGTCAGCAGACCCATCGACGACATCCTGCAGCAGCACCGGGTATCCACCCTGGTCCACCTGGCAGCGGCACCCAGCCCCGACGGAGACGCCGCGGATTCAACAACCAAGGCCAACCTGCTCATGCTGGAATCGGTGCTGCACTCCTGCGAACGGGCCGGGGTCAACAACGTGGTGTTTCTGAGTTCCCACCTCGTCTACGGCGTCTGGCCGGACAATCCGATACCGTTGACCGAAGACTCGCTGCTCCGGCCCAACAAGGACTACCCTCCCTCGAACGAAAGATTCCTGTGCGAAGGCGCAGTGCAGAAATACGCGCTCCGTCATCCTGAATCCCGCCTTGCGGTCCTGCGGACGCCGCCGGTCCTGGGCCCCACCTCACCACCTGACCCTTCCCGGATATTCCCAATCGCCGTGCGACCGGGCAGGCGGCCGAGGGGCATCCCATTCCAGTTCCTGCACGAGGACGATCTGGCGCGGGCGATCACGACGGTTGTCGACCGGCAAACGGCAGGAACTTTCAATCTGGCCGCGGAGGGGATTGCCATGTACAGCGAGATCGCGGAGGCATTGCACCCCGGCCCCGAAACTAAGCGGAGGGTTCCGGGACTCGGGACTCATGGACTGCCGCCCGTCGACCTGCCGCAGATTCCGAGGCTGGAACGGACAGACGGCTTCCGCCAACGGGACGTGCTGAAACATCCCATAATCCTCAGCACGGGGAAGGTCAAGCACGTCCTGGGGCTGCGGGCCCGGTACTCGTCCCTGGAGACGCTGACATCCTTCGTAAATACGGCGCTGGTCTGAGGCATGACCCCGGTCCGGCGAATCATTATCGACACTGATCCCGGGGTGGATGACGCCATCGCCATCCTGATGGCCCTGGCGGCTCCCCAGGTCGAGGTGGTGGGGCTGACCACGGTGGGCGGCAACGTTTCCCTGGCCCAGGGGACGCGGAACGCGCTTGCCCTGCTGGAATTTACGGGGGCCAGCCAAGTTCCCGTATCGCGGGGGGCGTCCCGGCCCCGGCGGGGGAAGTACCTGTATTCCCACGAGTTTCATGGGAAGACGGGCCTCACCCGCCGGATGCCTGCCCCATCCATCCGGGAGTGCGGCGAACCGGCGGTGGAGTTCATGGCGGGACGGTTGGAACAGCATCCGAGGGAGATAGACCTGGTGGCGCTGGGCCCGTTGACCAACCTGGCCCGCCTCCACCGCAGATATCCGGGAGTGCTGGCCAAGGGCCGTTCCGTGACGGTGATGGGCGGCGCCGTGGGAGCGCCGGGCAACGTGACGCCCCACGCCGAGTTCAACTTCTACAGCGATCCGGTGGCGGCGCGGGAAGTCCTGGAGACGGGAGTCCCAATGACGCTGGTGGACCTGGGCGCCTGCCGCCAGGTGTGGATATCACGGGAAGACGCGGCGGCAAGCCATGAGGAAGGGCCATTGGGCCGGCTGGCAGCGGAAATCCTGCAGGGATGGTTCGAGCAGGACCCGCGGCGGGACCGGTTCGAGTTCTACGATCCGCTGACCATGGCGGTCTGCCTGGACCCGGACATCGTTGGAAGCCAGCCGGTCACCCTGGAGGTGGGTACGGAGCAGGGCAGCCGGTGGGGCGAGTCGCGGGTGACTGGGGAAGGCGGGCCGGTTTCGGTGGCGGACGAGGTGGACGCTCCCCGGTTTTTCGCGCTGCTGGAGACTTTGTTGGGGATCAAGGGTTCCTGAAGGCAAGACTCAGGGAGAATTCCTGCGAACGAATCCACCAAACGAACCCCTGCAACCCGATACGAATCGGGTTGCAGGGGTTTCAATTTATGCCCTGAGGTAGGGGTCAGACTTCGGTGAGGTTGGGGGACAGTTCCTCAAGCTCGAAGTTGTTTTCCCAGAGGAAGTCCAGCTCCCCCTGCTCGGCGTCGGTTAGCGGCGGCGTGTCCACCGCATCCGTGTAGTCCCGCAGTTCGTCAAGGTTGGTGAAGTTGGGCAGGACGGAGACGATGCTGGGTTGATATAGGGCGAACTGGATGGCGGCCTGGCTCAACAACCTGCCGGTATCCTCTCCAGCCAGGAACTGCACCCTTTCCACCTTGCGGAGGGCCTCCCGCAACCATTCCATGCGGCGGTGGGAGCGGTGGTCGCTCTCATCGAAGTCGGGGACCTCGGTGTAGCGGCCGGTGAGGGCCTCGGAGGCGTGAGGGACGCGGGAAAGCAGCCCGACCTCGCAGTCTTTGGCGATGGGGAAGAAGTCCCTGGCAGGTTCCTGCTCCAGGATGCTGTATATGATCTGGAGGCTGTGGACGCTGCGCTCCTTCATGGACGCCTCGCCTTCCTCGAACCAGCCAATATCGGGGCCGAGGGCGGAGCCGTAGTAGCGGATTTTCCCCTCGGTCTTGAGTTCCTCCAGCGTCTCGAAGACCTCTTCCTTTTCCAGCGCGTCGATCCTGGGGTTGTGGAGCTGGTAGAGGTCGATGTAGTCGGTGTTGAGGCGGCGGAGGGACTGCTCGCAGGCGAACCGGATGAACTCGGGCTCGAACTTCTGGGAACGCTCCTGGTGTCCCACCCGGGGAGTCAGGGTGTCGTAGAAGTCGTAGCCGAACTTGGTGGCGATGACGATGTCGTGGCGGTGGTGGCCGATGTGCTTGGCCAGGACCTCCTCCCCAAACCCCTCGCCGTAGGTGTCGGCGGTGTCGAAGAAGTTGATTCCGAGGTCGACGGCGTTTTCCAGGAGGGCCGCCTTTTCGTTATCCGGGATGTGCCCCCACCAGTTGGTGGCGACGGTCCAGACACCGAATCCGACTTCGGAGAGGGAAAGGTCAGTGCGGGGCAGGTTGCGGTATTTCATGGCTGTTGGTCCTGTTTAGGGTTGAGGCAGAGGGCAAGCTGGTTTTCCGAGTCGGCAATCAACCGCCGGGATTGTCCAGGGAGCCGAAAACGGCACGGCGCAAGATTTCGTTGATGCGGGACTGCCAGCCGGGGCCGACGCTTCGAAAGTGGTCTACCACGTCGGCATCCAATCGGAGGGAGATGATCTCCTTGCTAGGCAATTCCGGCTTTCCCTCGGCCTGACGCCATTGCTTCACCAGTTCAGGATGTACCTCGGAAGCGGGACGAGCGCGCCTGAACCATTCGTCGTCCAACTCGAAGGAGTCGGGGTCGTTGGCAATGCCCACTTGGATAGCCTCTTCCTCCTTATCCGTAGGGCTAATATGTGTCGGTTTAAGTTTGGGCATACCTTCTTTCCTCTCTTCGACTGGCCCTTCTGAGGCTGATGAGTCGTATATTTGCGCCGCGGACGGTATAGACTACGGTGTGCAGGCGATCTCCAATATAGCCAATGGAAAGGAAGCGGATTTCGGTGTGCCGGTCACTGCGTTCGGTAACCGCTGTGGCCCATTCAAAGGAGACCATTGACGTGAAGTCAACGTCGTACTTATCCAGGTTGGTTTGCCTCTTGGCGCTGTCCCATTCGGACTGCAGAATTGTCCTGACTGCACGGGCAACTGTCAAAAGATAGCCTACAGTTTACCTGGCCACGTGGGTTGTCAACGGCCAACTGTCACGCCCTTACCAGCCCCAAACTTCCCTTGATGGCCTCGACTTCCTGCTGGAAGGCTTGGTCGGTGAGGGCGGGGGTGAGGTTGCCGAGGTCGATGCGGGGGATGATGTCCACCCAGGACTTGCAGCCGCCGTACTCGGGGATGAAGGGAACGGTGACAGGCTGCTCCATCCGGTAGACCCGCAGTAGCATGATGGACAGGGGCAGCATGGGCTTCCAGTGGAGCCGGGACTGGGCGTAGGCGTCGGTCCAGATGTGGTGGGGGGAGAGGTCGTCCACCTTTTCCTGGGCTTCGACTTCCATGAGTTCTTCTACTTTGGCGAAGTGGGTGAAGGCTATGGAGTCGGACCGGGGGGAGTCTTCCAGCAGGCGGGAGAGGGCGGGCTGGTGATCGTCCTTGAGCAGGTCCTCTCGCTGGTGCTCGTAGGTGGGGTAGAGGAGAAACTCGGGGTGGATGACCCGGAAGTCCTTGCCGTCCTCGTGGATGCCGCCCTTGCGGAGCAGGAGAATCTGCTGCCCGCGGGCCAGGGCGTCCACGGTGATGGCCCATTCCTTCAAGGCTAGCTGGCAACGGTCTGGCAGCATGGCGTTCCTCCCGGTCTGGTTTTGGCGGTATGGGGGAATGGTAGCATCCGGCGGGTGGGCGGCTCAATCCCCGGAGGATTGGCGGTGGGACAGAGGACTGTCCAGCTTAGAGGAACTGGTTGAGCTTGAGTATTCCGGCCAGGTTGCGGGTGGTCACTTCGGAGACCTCCTCTACGGTGATCCCCTTGATCTCGGCCAGCTTCTGCGCAACCTCCAGGACATGGCGCGGTTCGGTCCAGTTGTGGCGGTACTTCTTGAAAGGCTGGGGATAGGCGTCGGTCTCCAGGACCATGTTCTCCAGGGGAATGTTCCGGGCGGTCTCCTGGAGTTCGGGCAGTCGGAGCAGGGGGCGGGCCAGGGATATGAAGAAGCCGCAGTCGATGGCCTCCCGCGCGGTGGGCTCGTCGCCCTGGAAGTAGTGCATCGCGCCGCCGACCTCGTGGGCCCGCTCCTCGCGGAGGAGCCGGAAGACGTCGGGGTGGGACTCGCGGGAGTGGAAGATGACGGGCAGGTCCAGGCTGCGGGCCAGGCGGATGTGTTCCCGGAAGACCTGGTGCTGGGTGTCGGGGTCGGGAGAACCGGGGAGGTAGTCCAGGCCGACCTCGCTGATGCAGACTACCTCGGGGCGCGTCCGGGCCATGCCTTCCAACTCGGCGTAGGAGTCTTCGTCAACGGTCTGGTGGGCGTTGGTGGGGTGGATGCCGACGCCGGCGTGGAAGATGCCGTATTCGCGGGCCATGTCTATGCAGGCGCGGGTGGAATCCACGGTGGTGCCGGCCAGGACGATGAACTTCACCGCGGCGGCCTCGGCCCGCTCGACTATCCCGGGGATTTCCGAGGGAACGTACTGGTCGAGGTGGGTATGGGCGTCACCGAAGACGACTCCGGCAGGAGGGGCTGGTTCCGGCGGGATATGGTCTTCCGGCATGGGGCTGTCCTCCGGGGATTTGGTGTTGCCAGTTTACACTCGGCGGGGGCTAAAGCGCCAACGGATAAGCTGCCCGTAAACTACGCGGCCGTCAGCGCCGCACCGGGTTTGTTGACGCTTGAGAAGGGCCAAATCTATACTCGGCCTAACCTGGCAAGAACTGGAACACCCTGGGATACGGGAGGGCGTTATGGCGATCCTGGTTTTGGGCGGAACGGGCTTCATCGGGCCCCGGTTGATCCGGAAGCTGGTGGAGCGGGGCAACGAGGTAGTTTGCATGGACATCAACCCGGGAGCCGCCGAATTCTCCCATTTGGGGGAGGCGGTGCGGGTTATCCGGGGGGACGTGACCCAGTTCGAGGACATCGTTCACGCCATATCCGTGGCAGAACCGGACCGGATAATCAACCTGGCCTATCTGCTGGGCGGAGGGGAGATCAATCCGCACCTGAACATGAGGCTGAACATCTTGGGGATGGACAACTGCTTCGAGGCGGCGCGGCTGCTGGGGATAAACCGGGTCGTCTACGCCAGTTCCATCGCGGTCAGCGGTCAGCAGTCCCATTTCGGAGACCGGCTGGTCGACGAGGACGACGGTATGTTCGGGACCAGCCAGTACGCCACACACAAGACATTCAATGAGTTCCAGGCCAGGATGTACATCCAGAACTACGGCCTGTCCATCACCGGCATCCGGCCCGCCAACGTGACCGGGCCGGACAAGGTGCGGGGTTCGACCGACCATGTGCAGTGCATCACGCTGCCGGCGCGGGGGGAGCGGGTGAGCTTTCCCTACAAGGAAATGATGCGGCTGCCCATCCACGTCGAGGACATCGCGGAGGTTTTCGCGCGGGTGCTGCTGGTGGACTCCAGCCATTATCCCGTCTACAACTCCGGCGGCCATGCCATCAGCCTGGGAGACCTGGCGGCAATGGTGCGTGAGTTCCTGCCCGACGCGGATATCGGCTTCGACCACGAGGGCGGGAAGGAGCAGTCCGGCAACTACCTGGTAGACAACAGCCGCCTGCTGGACGAGTTCGAGTTAACCTACGCTCCGTTCCGCCAGCGGGTGCTGGAAATCATCAACGACGTGCGGGCCGACGAGGGGCTGCCACTGGTTTCCGGGTAGGCCCAGGGCAATCGCGTTATGAATGATGGACTTGGCCGGGTGAGAGAGCGACGTTGGGTAGGGGGATGAAGGGAATGGTGGAGAAGGGGAAGGGCGGCTGGATCATTGTCTAATTTTCTGGACTGTCCAGACAGGAGAAGGGCAATGGCTGCGTGGCAATTGCAGGACGCCAGGAACCGGTTCAGGGCCGTGGCGGATACAGCTCTGGCCGGGGAACCCCCGGAAGGTGACCCGGCACGGCAAGCTTGCCGTTGCGGTGCCGGCCGAGGAAGAGCACAAGCGATTGCGTAATAGGGAGACGGGCAACGCTCCCAATTTTATGGAACACCTGCTCGCCATTCCCAAAGCGGCCGATGATGACGCCTTCAAGCAGCCGCCCCGAACCAGGGACTTCCATCCCAGGAAATCCGTCCTTGCGGGAAGATTAAACCGAGGCATATCCCGGCCAGGTGGCTGCGAAACTACCGGAAACCCGATTGGTACACAAATGGTTCCCCGGAATACCCGGGCCCCGAGTTCGTCCTTCCCGCGCTCCGACGCCGCACAGTCCTGCCAGCCCGTACTTACCCCTGTTCGCGATGCGGCTCAGTTGTGCCGGGCTACCGCACCGGGGGCCACATGATCCAGCCGCGGCGGCCGGTGTTGCGCAGCCTCAGCAGGTGTCCCTGGCCGGTCGTGACGTACAGGCTGCTCTGATTGGTGTCGCCGAAGCAGCAGTTGGTGGGGCCGTCCACGCCCACCGGCATGGGATAGGTCTCCAAGACCCGGCCCTGGGGGGTCCAGACGTATGTCATGGGGCCGGGGCCGCTGAGGTTGTTGCCGGCGGTGCCCACGATATTCCCCTCGGAGTCCAGGCACATCCCGTCAATGCCGCGCTGGGGGCCCCGGTGATCCCGGCCGAACTGGTGCAGCACAATGTACTGGCCCAGGGAACCGTCCTCATTGATGGGGTAGGAGCGCAGCTCCCGGACGCCGTCGGGCGAGGGGTCGGTCTGGATGATGTACAGACTGCGCTCGTCGGGGGACACCAGCAGCCCGTTGGTGCCGGTGGTATCGTAGGTCATCCGCTGGCAGGTGTAGCAGCCGTCGGGCTGGGGATCGGCCCGCAGGATGTCCCGGTTCATGTTCTCCTGCTGCTCGCTGGGGTCGATGTTCCCCTCGTTCCAGGGGTTGCTGAACCAGATGCGCCCCCGCCGGTCGATGGCCAGGTCATTGGGGGTGTTCAAGCGCTGCCCGTCCAGCCGGTCAACAATGGTGGTGGTCCCGCCGTCGGGGTCGAAGCGGACGATGGAGCGTCCGCCGGAACAGCAACCGAAGAGGCGGCCATCGGCGTCGAAAGCCAGGCCGTTGGTGTGGTTGGTGTTCTCGCGGAAGATGCTGCACTCGCCGGTCTCCGGGTCGTAGGCCATGATGCGGCTGGCCGGAATGTAGGTGAACAGAAGCCGCCGGCCGTCCCAGGCTGGGCCCTCGGTCAAACGGCTGAATGGTCCCGCGACGTGCTCCCACTGCAATGCCATGCTTTCCTCCTGTATTTGGTTGATTTCCAGTAGGATAATCCCTTGGTGTTGGTGGATGGAAGGGCTTCTCCCCCCTGCCGGTGAATGACGGAATGGCGGGGACTGTCACTCACCACCAATGATTCCGACCGGGCAGGCAACCTACAGCCGGTAGGCCCGCACCGCGGTTCCCCGGAACATGGCAGCCCTTTCCGTCTCGGAGAAGTCCCGGGAGACCCGCTTGAAGGCGTTCCAGACGGTCGTGTAGGCGTAGGATGCCTTGTCCACCGGAAAGTTGCTTTCGAACATGCAGCGCTGGGGACCGAACTGCTCTATGCACCAGGTCAACCACGGTCCGATGGCGCCGCCCACCTCCCGCGAGGTGGGCGGTGCGGGACGCTGGTGCCAGTCGTATCCGCTAATCAGGTTGCCGAACCCGCCCAGCTTGACCACCACGTTCTCCCGCTGGGCGACGGCGGCGATGCCCTGCTGCCAGTCGGCGAACACCTCGTCCCCCTTTCCGGCGTAGGGGCCGACGCCCAGGGGACGTCCGACATGGTTCAGGATAATGGTGGTGTCCGGGAAGGCGGCGGCCAGGTCGGCCAGCTCGTTCAGCTGGGTATGGTACACCAGGGCGTCGAAGCTGAGCCCCAGCTTTTGCAGACAGGCGAAGCCCTCGCGGAAGCGGGAGTCCAAAAGCATCCCGGGCGTGTTGGACGCCGGTGAGGCGACCTCGGGGCTGGCATCCCAGGCGCAGGAGAAGCGGATGCCCCGGAATCGGCTGCTGCTGGCCGCTAGGAGCGCTTCCAGCACCGGCTCCGCCGCCGCGCCCAGCATGAGGTTGGCGTTGCCCACGATTCCAGCGGCCACCTCCGTGGGGCCGTACTGCCCGCTGGCGCTCTGGGCGGCGATGCCCTGGACGAACTCGACCTCGCCCACAGAGCGCAACTCCTCCGGTCCCCTGGCGCGGTACATGGAGTGGCACTCGATGAACACCGTCTGGGTGACGTTGTGGCCTCCCGCCAGGTCCTGGGTGAGCTGGTCCAGCAGGAAACGGTCGCCCGACCGGTCCCAGAAGTGGTGGTGCGGGTCGCAGATGGGCAGACCGGGTTCCAACGGCTCTTCCACCGTCAGGGCCAGCCATGAATCACGTTGGCTTACCATGTCTCCTCACCTCCCAAGAGCTTTATGATGAATTGGTTGTCTCCCTTGGCGTCTCCCTCTCGGGCCGCCAACCGGGTAACGTCAATTCTAGCGTGGTTATGGGAACCAACGCCAAACCTCTGGAAACCTTCCAGCGTCCGAAAAGGCGCCCCCACCCGGGTATCCCCATTGCCCGTGGGTGTCGGTCCGAGGTGGGGCCGGGAATCGGACAGGCAGCCAAGTGAGAGGCCCGCTCCCAAACTGAGGGCAGCGGTCGCCTCGGGAAGGAGCAGGATATGTGGCAGGGACGCGGGAAGCAAAGCCCGTGCTTCTGGGCCGGTTGACTTGGTTATGGTGCCTCAGCCCTCCTCCGGTCCTCCCTGGGCATACCGCCGCTTGGTGCGGAACACCGGGCGCTCCGGCGCCTCCAGAGCGGCAGCCGCCTGGGGAGCGGTCCAGCCCTCATCTATCTTGAGCAGTATCTTGAGCAGGACGCGGGCTCGGGCAATCGCCTGTGCGGAACTCTTCCCAGCCCGGATCGACCCCCTGGGACGTCCCTTCTCCCTGGGTCGCCAGCCGGACTTCGTACCTTTCCCGATCCATGACCGCCTCACATCCCGCAATTCTTGGTCTCTCCCCAAGCTGGCATCCTTCCAGACCCGTGTACTAACAGACAATGCCGGATTGACCGAATACCAGGCTTTTTGTTGACACTCTCTTGGGCCAATCCTAATATGGCATGGACGGGCGGCTGGCCCAGTGCTTCGGGCTCGAAAGATGGAGAGATGGTAATGTCCCACCAAGAAGACATTGCATTGATGGCCCACTTGATGAGACGCGCGGGCTTCGGTGATCCCCGTGAGAAATTGGAAGAGCGTGTCTCCAAAGGCTACGAGGCCGTGGTCGAGGAGCTTCTGCATCCAGAGCGGCAGCCGGCCATAGACGACGAACTGCTGTACCGGTTCTTCCCGGGCTATGAGGGGGCCGGGGCGCCCCCAATAAACCAGGCCAATTGGGTTTTCCGGATGATCAACACCAATCGGCCTCTGGAAGAGAAGATGGCCCTCTTCTGGCACCAGTTGTTCGCCACCGGCAACTCCAAGGTGGACAATCCACCGGAGCTGACTCGCCAGATTGCCATCTTCCGTGAACACGGGTTGAGTACTTACCGCGACCTGTTGGTAGAGGTTGCAAAGTCGCCAGCCATGATCTTCTGGTTGGACAACCAGGGAAATCGTGACGGCGCCATAAATGAAAACTGGGGGCGGGAGCTATTGGAACTCTTCTCCCTCGGAGTCGGAAACTACTCAGAGGATGATATCAGGGAAGCAGCCAGGGCCTTTACCGGGTGGACGATCGCCCCCAAGATTCCCCGTAATCCTTACGGTCGTTTCCACTGGCAGTTCGAATACAAGCCTGAGGACCACGACGATCGGGAGAAGACCTTCCTGGGGCATACCGGGAACTTCAATGGCGAAGACATCGCGGATATTATTGCGGACCAACCGGCTACGGCCCGGTTCCTGGCCCGCCACCTCTACAGGTTCTTCGTCGCCGATGAGCCCCATGTCGCCAGTTGGAATATCACACCACCGGTTGACCCCGAAGCCATCGAGTTGCTGGCGGATGCATACAATGAATCCCGCGGCGACATTCGGTCTGTTTTACGGGCATTGTTCAACTCGGAGTTTTTCAAGAATGCCCGCTTCGCCCGGGTAAAGAGCCCGGCCGAATTGATCGTTGGCACTGTGCGTATGGCGGGCAACTTTAACGGCTTCAAGCCAGGACTCAACAATCTGGCGTTGGAATGCGGTTGGCAGGGACAGGAGCTGCTCAATCCTCCCAGCGTGGAGGGTTGGCACACAGGCTCAGAATGGATCGACCCCGGCGTTCTGATGCGCCGGGTGAACTTTGCCGCGAGGATATTTGGAGATATCTCACTGCCCGGCGTGCAGGCTATCGTCAAACGAGTGTTGGTGAATGTGCAGGGGGATAGTTCCCCCCAGGCGATAGTGGCAGCCTGCCTCGATGCGATGGGACCGTTGGAAGTCAGTGAGGCGACCCATTCTGAATTGATTGTCCATGCCGAAAAATGTGGCGATCTAGCCTTGAGCACCAACGAAGAACTCAGGGCTACATTGCATAACGTGAGCAAGCTCTTGACCTTGATTGCCGCCTCACGGGAATATCAGTTTGCCTAGTACTACAGTCGCAGATTAAGAACAGGTAGAATTGGAGCAGTTGTCTGGTGGAGAGGTGAGGCAGTGGTTGTTGGGAGTGATGAGGTTGCGGAAGTGGCCCGGTGGGCCAATGGCATCGAGGAGATGCACCAGTGCATCGCCGGCCGGTTCCGGCGGCCGGAGCCGCGCCGCCGGGCTCTGGCCTATCTGCGAGGACTACTCAGCCCGGTGGAACGCAAGAACGGCTGGCAACTGGCAGAACAAGCTGGCGACGCCACCCCCTATGGGGTACACCACCTGCTGTCCACGTACATCTGGGACGCGGACCTGGTACGCGATGACCTCAGGGACTACGTGGTGGAGCATCTGGGCGGTGCCGACGGAGTAGTGGTGGTGGACGAGACGGGGTTTCTCAAGAAGGGCGACAAGTCAGCCGGGGTGCAGCGGCAGTACAGCGGGACGGCGGGCCGGATCGAAAACTGTCAGGTTGCGGTGTTCCTGGCCTATGCCGGAGCCAAGGGCAGGGCATTGCTGGACCGGGAGTTGTACCTGCCCCGGGTGTGGGCGGACGACTGGGAGCGGCGGCGGGAAGCCGGAGTGCCGGAGAGTGTCCGCTTCCGTACCAAACCGCAACTGGCGCAACTGATGCTGGGGCGGGCGCTGGAAGCGGGTGTTCCCTTCGCCTGGTTTACTGGGGACGAGGTCTACGGCAGTGATCGCAACCTGCGGCTGTGGCTGGAACGTGAGGAGATTCCGCATGTGATGGCCATCAAGAGCAACGAGAAGCTGTGGGCTTTGACGGACAAAGGACCGCTGCAGATGAGAGCGGACCGTCTGGCGTCCGGGGTTGCGGAATCCGCTTGGGTGCGGTGCAGCGCTGGGAATGGCGCCAAGGGACCACGGATCTATGATTGGGCCGCAGTGGACATACGGCCCCTGAGGGAACCGGGCAAGGGCCACTGGCTACTGGCCCGCCGGAGCATCGCCAAGCCCGACGAGTTGGCCTATTACGTTTGCTTCGGCCCGGCGGAGACGGCCTTGGAGGAGTTGGTGAGAGTCGCCGGGACCCGGTGGGCCATAGAGGAATGCTTTGAGCAGGCGAAGGGGGAGGTGGGACTGGACCAGTACGAGGTGCGGCGGTGGGACGGCTGGTACCGGCACATCACCCTGGCCATGCTGGCTCACGCCTATCTGATGGTAATCAGGCATCATGCATTGGAGCAGGGAGAAAAGGGGGCCACTACGGTCCCGGTGAAGAGTTGATTCCCGTGACTGTCCCGGAGGTGCGGCGGCTACTCACACGCTTGGTATGGACAGAGAACCAACCACCGGATTTCATCCTGTACTGGTCGTGGTGGAGACGCCGCCACCAGGCCAGAGCCCAACGATGTCACTACAAACGGCGTCTATCAAATCTGCGACTGTAGTACTAGGCAAGTGCCCACAACTGATGTAGAGGGATATGACAATGACATCGACTCTTAAAGACCCGGTGCTGGTCGTCCTGGAGCTGACGGGGGCCAACGATTACCTCAATACGATTGTGCCCTATAGCAATCCCCTGTATTGGGACAACCGGCCCAAGGTCCATGTCCCTGCAGACGATTTGCTGCCCATAGATGACCAACTGGCGTTCCGGGCCGATATGGAGCCGTTGAAAGAAATCTACGACCAGGGCAACATGGCAATCATTCACGGAATCGGATTTGAGAATTCACCCCGTTCGCACTTTCGTGCCATGGACATCTGGCATACCTGCGAGCCGGACTCCATCGGGATTAACGGCTGGCTCGCCCAGGTCATCCGGGACCTGGATCCTGCGGGCGAAAACGTGCTGAAGGGCGTGAGCCTGGGCCAGGGCCTGCCCCGGGCACTGACCATGAAAGGGGTCCCTGTCACTTCTGTTAACCACCTTCCTTCATATGGTGTGCTCTCGTCCAACCCGGGAATCTCGTCCGAGCAAGAACGGACCCAGTTATTGCAGAGCTTTGCCCGCATGTACTCTCCGACCATCGGCACCGGACCGACCATGGATTATCTGGGACAGGCGGGACGGGATGCGTTGAAAGGCGCCGACATCATCCGGGTTGCTCCCGAGACCTATTCTTCGACCGTAGAGTACGCAAATAATCCCATCGCCAGGCGCCTCAGAGACGTGGCCCAGGTGCATCTGGCCGGCCTTGGCACCCAGGTCTTTTACACGGCCCACGGGTCCTTCGACACCCACTACGACCAGCTGGGACCACATGAAAAACTCTGGACGGAAATTTCCGTTGCCATACGCGACTTCTTCGCCGACCTGCGCGAGCACGACGCCTCGGAGGAGGTGGTTGTTATGCTGTTCAGCGAGTTTGGCCGCCGCGTCCGCGACAACGGCACTGGCACCGACCACGGAGCGGCTGGGGTAGCGTTCGCCATCGGCGACCGGGTGAACGGCGGTATGTACGGGGCCTTCCCGTCGTTGCAACCGGGAGACCTTACTCAGGGAGACCTGGCGCCCAACTACGACTTCCGGGGCTTCTACTCCACCTTGGCGGAAAAGTGGCTGGGGCTCGACCCAGTACCCATCGTCGGCGGGCACTTCGAGCAAATGTCCTTCGTGTAGCTTCAGGATCCCAAAACAGTTCGCGGGAGAGGGGATATGCTGACCACCGTCGCCGCCGGCCGGGTGTATGACTACAGCTACTGCATAGGCATGTACAGCCAGGCAGGCCGGGGATTCTGGGCTCCCCAGGATTTCGTCCTGGGACCGAACGGCCGAATTTATGTGCTGAGCCGCGGCGTGGAACAGCTGGGGCAGCGTGTCACCAAGGTCGGCTTTGACCACGAGTTCCAGGGACAGTTCGGGTCCGTCGGCGAGGAAGACGGGCGCTTCGTTTGGCCCAGGTCAATTGATTTGGACCGTTACGGCCGAGTGTTCGTTTCCGACGAGTTTCTCAACCGGATAACCATATACGATGAGGAGGGTGGTTATCGGTATCATTGGGGCAGGTCCGGCAGCGGGGACGGGCAGCTGAACGGCCCGTCGGGAATTGGTTTCGATTCCCAGGGAGCCCTTTGGGTCGTGGACAGCCTGAATCATCGGGTCCAGTGTTTCAGCCAGATCGGTGAGTTTCAGTCCCAGTTCGGGAAGCGGGGTGGTGGTGACGGAGATCTGGAGATGCCGTGGGGCATCTGCATCGACCATGCGGACAACCTCTACGTCGCGGATTGGGGAAATAACCGGGTGCAGAAATTCGCCCCTACCGGAGAGTTGCTGGTCAAGTTCGAAGCCTCCAGCACCGGGGTGGGGTCTCTCAAGGGGCCGTCCGGTGTGGCCGTGGACTCAGACGGGGATGTATACGTAACCGACTGGGGGAACCACCGCGTCCAGATCTACGCCCCCGACGGGCAATATATTGCGGCGCTGGTCGGTGACGCCCAGGAGCCTTCGCCGTGGGCCCAGGCCTACATCGACGCCAATCCGGATATCATCAAAGCCAGGCGGCGGACAGATCTGCAGCCTGAATGGCGGTTCCGCCGGCCGGTGGCCGTCAACGTTGACGCCGCTGACCGGATCGTAGTTTTGGAGTCCTACCATCACCGGCTTCAAATCTACAACAAGCTAAGAGAATACGACGAACCCTCCATAAACTTGTAGGGGTTCGCCCGCCTCCACGTTCTTGGCCGTTGCCGGCCACTTTCCCGTTTCAGCCCGCCTGGACTTCGTGGAATCGCGGAAAAGCCATTGGGTTGGATCTCAGCACCGCTGTTCGATCACCCATTCGGGGCAAACGAGGATTGTGAACAAATGCCCATGAGTCGCCGGGTGAATTGCACCCGGCCCATTTATTGTATTGGGGGTGCACAGGCTTGCGCCCCTACAATTTTTGACTAGCATCCCTCCCAGGCCGACCATAGTTTTGGCGGGCCGGTAACCATCCCCAATCCTCGTGGGGAATTCCCGTTTCCGAACTCCCAATCCGGTTGGGGAAACGATAGATAGCTGAATAAGCGGGGTCAACGGCACTGTTGGCCGTCCCGTTTGGCCTCGCCGCCTGCAAGGGTATAGAATCGGCCCGATATCGTGGCGTCAGTGAGGAACGGTTATGAAATACGACGTTATTGTTGTCGGCGGCGGGTCTGCCGGTTCCGTGGTGGCCAGCCGGCTGTCGGAAGACCCCGATCGCTCGGTGCTGCTGTTGGAGGCGGGCCAGGACTACGCTGAACCGGAGCAGCTCCCGGAGCCGGTCCGCAACGGCCACTCATCGGAGGGCGAAGCCATCGGCTCGGCGGTTTCCTGGAACCTGCGGGGCGTCATCAACGACCAGCAGGGCGAGATAAATATCGCCCAGGGCAAGGTCATCGGCGGCTCCGGCTCCATCAACGGCCAGGTCTACCTGCGCGGGCTTCCCGAGGACTTCGAGCGTTGGGAGTCCCACTTCGGCAACCAGGAATGGGGCTACCTTAAAGTCCTGCCCTACTACCGCCGGGCCGAAACCGACCTGGACATCCAGGACGACTTCCACGGCTCCGAAGGCCCAATCCCCATCGTCCGCCGCCAGGACGAGGAGTGGCCGGAGGTGCAGAAGGCCTTCTACGACGCCTGCATGGAGCGGGGCTACCCAGCCAACCACGACCTCAACGGGCCCGACTCCGGCGGCATCGGCGCCATCCCCATGAACAACCGCAGCGGCTGGCGCATGAGCACCAACGTCACCCACCTCACGCCCGCCCGCCACCGCCTCAATCTCACTATACGCGGCAACGTGTTCGTCCGCCGCGTGGTAATCGAGAACGGTCAGGTCACCGGTGTCGAGGTGGAGAGCGGCGAAGAGATTTTCACCGTCCAGGGTGACCGCGTGGTGCTTTGCGCCGGGGCACTCAAATCACCCCACATCCTGATGCTGTCCGGTGTCGGCCCCCGCGACCAGTTGGAGCAGAACAACGTCCCGGTGCTGGTGGAGTCTCCCGGCGTCGGGCAGAACCTGTTCAACCATCCCATGGGGTCGGTCAGCTTCCGGGTCAATGAAGACGTCAGGCTGACGGCCAACGCCGAAGCCCTGCGCTTCGGCCTGCGGGTAACCTCTGAGTCTCCGTCCCACCCCAACGACGTCATGCTGCACACCCTCGCTGTCTGGAATGTGATGACCGGCGAAATGGTGCCCTCGGGCACCGCCCGCATCGCCTGCGCCCTGGAGCTTCCCGAAGGGACGGGCTGGGTGCGCCTGCAGTCGGGCGATCCCACGGTGCAGCCTTCCATCAACTACCGCTACCTGCACAACGAGAACGATATGCGCCGGATGCGCGACGCCGTGCGGTTGGCGTGCAGCATTCTGGAGTCCGACACCTACCGGGGCATATCCGAGGGGCGCATCGCCCCCGACGACGACACCCTCACCAGCGACGACGATCTGGACGCCTGGATCCGCCAGACCCTCGGCAGCTCCCGCCACGTCTCCGGCACCTGCCGCATCGGCCCCGACGGTGACGCCAATGCTGTTACCGACCAGCAGTGCCGCGTGCGAGGCGTCGAGGGCCTGTGGGTCGCCGACTCCTCCATCATGCCCCAGGTAACCCGCGCCAACACCAACGCCACCGCCATTATGATCGGCGAGCGCGTCGCCGACTGGGTGGCCGGGAGCTAGCCAATGGAAACTCTCAACGTTAAGGTCTCAATTCGTCCGGTCTCCAGGGGATGGTCAGCGCCAACTTGATTGCTTTGTAATCCTGGTGGAAACTCCCGGCGATGGGCTTGAATTGTTTCAGCCCCGACCGGCTGGCTTCATGCCCCAGGCATCCAGAGCCTCCAGGTCGCCTTCACTGAGAATTTCATGAGACCCTTCCTTGAGTTGGTGTCCCAGGGGGAGAGGAGGATTGGCTTGGGGAAGGCGGTCCAGATCCCTTTGCTCGGAGGATTTCAATAGTCAATTTCCCTCTCCATTGGAGCTCTCGCCAGCCCATCAATCCCCGGCACCCGCAAAGGGGAAGAGCTGGATTTCATCAAGCCGGGGAAACCCACGAACAACTCGGACAACGCCTTAATCAAGGCGTTGAACGGCAGGTTCCGGCAGGAATGCCTGAATGAGAACTGGTTCCTGTCCCTGGAGGATGCCGAGGAGAAAGTGGAATCCTGGCGGAAACGCCACAATGGGGAAAGGCCCCACACCGCTCTGGGCAACCTGTCCCCCAGGGAGTTCGCCGTGCCGGCGGAGTTTGCTGATTGACCCGCGAAACTCTCGCAATGGCTGGTACAGGAAATGGGGCAAGACCACCGTCTCCGACGTTACCGGGAAAACAAAGGGCCTGGTGTGGGAACGATGCGTTCCCCGCCCATCGGATCTCCGGGGGTCCCTGGAGCACTGAGGACCCAATCCCTCGGACCCAAACCCGCCTTAACCTCCGCCAAGTTAATGGAGGGATCGATGAGACGGGCCGCCGGTCTGCCGTTCCATGAGGCGTAAGCGTCAGAATAGACTTGGACCCCCGAATATCCGCGGGACGCCCAATCTTCCCTGATGATATGGGCGGTGTCGAGAATGAGGTCGGGTTGATGAGACATCCGCTCGACCTGGCCCGGCGTCAGGTAAGCGTCAGGGTAAACCAGCCATTCCCTGGACTCGCCGGGAGCGCGGACGCGAAACGAAACAAGTCCCTTCTTCTCCGTCAGCATCACCCGCCAGGAAAACAGGTAGCCTTCCTCGGCCCAGCGCACATTCCCCGGGTAGGCGAAGTGACGCAGGGGCAATGCCACTTGGACCGCCAGGAAGACGATGCCCAACAGGACCACCGATTTGGTTTGCCAAGTCAGGTGGTGGCGTTCCCGATTCGGTTTCGGAGCATCCCAGTTTGATATGTGGGCAGATTTCAGCGCGTTGCGAACCTTGTGAATTGCCCGTAGGGGCCAGTCGGGCCCGAAGAAAATCAATGCTGCGGCAATCATTATCCACGGGAACATGCCAATGGACGGGAAGAGCAGAGCGGTGGCCGCGTGGAAGACCACCAGCATGGCGTAAGCGAATGGACGGGACTTGGACCAGAGCAACCAGCCGGCAACGGTCAGGTCGAAGATCAGCCCGCCCCAACTCATGGCATGGGCTACCCAAGCCTCGCGCAAGAATGGTCCCAAGAATGGTCCAATGAACGGAACGCCCTCACTGTTGTAGAGCCAGATACGCAGGGGCTGGGCCTGGAACAGCCAGTCCGGGTTCAGCTTGGCTGCTCCGGCAAAGAAATACACCAGTCCAACCTGGGCCATCAGCAGCCAGAGCGCGGCCCGGGGGATTCCTTCAGGAACTTCCCCAGCTCGTTTCCGCCTCAAGTCCAGGGACCAGACCCGATCCAGCGGCAGCCAGATCATGATGAAGCTGAGCAGGCTGACCAGGTAGTAGTGATTGAGATATGTGGTGCGGTCGATTAGTTCTAGGTAAGTGAAGAGCAGGAAGAAGGCGGCAATGGAGAACCGGTAGCGAAATCCCAGGGCGACGCCCAGACTGGCAAGCCCCAGCAGTGCAAAGTGGAGGTACATTCCCCACCCGGGCCATGCCTGGACCCAGCCGAACCCGTAGTAGCTCAGGTGATGCGCCGGTTCCAGGTAAATGCGCGATATCCAACCGTGCGCCGCGAACCGGACCACCACGGCCAAGCCCAACAACCCGAACATTATCCGGAATACCGCGGCCGAATACGGGGATACTGGTTCCAGCCCGGCTTGGATGACGCGGTCGCAGACCGCCCCGATGGAGGCTGTCAACGAGGCAACGCCGGGTTCCGGGGAGGAGTCAGAACGCCGCCTGGCCCAGGCCACGGGGTTCTATCGCATGGCGTCTCCGTCGGTATCGGAAAACCCGACGGAAACGCCCAGAAGACTGACCACTTCGGTTGCCATAGTCCTCTGCACGTCAGAGAGGCGGTCGTAAAGCGCGGTGACCTGTTCGGGGCGTTCGGCAATGGTGGTCCTGAGAGGGCCCTGTACCTCATCCACGGCGAGGATGGCCGACGCCAACTGTTCGCGAACCCGCTGGTCAGTTTCCTCGGAAAGGGGGATTACCAGGAGGGAAATGCCAAGCTCCTCTCCTCCGGCTCCTTCGTAGATTTTTTGCATTCCCAGCAGTTCATTTCTCAGGTCCACCAACCCGTTGTCCGCCGCGTTGCCGGGGATAGCAGTGAGGTCGGGTCCATCCCCGCGCAGGCCCAGTGCGGGCGCCAAACGGACCTGGACCAAATCCCGGATCATGAATACCTGGACGCGTACCACTTCTTCCACCGCGTCACTGGGCGCCACCGACAGGTTGGCGCGGTCGGTGAAGTAGTCCTTGTAGGGGGTGCCCAACTCTGCGCCAATGGTCCACTCGGCCTGGAGGGCGGCTGTTTCTTCCCGATTGACCTGGGCAACGGCCGAGAGGTACGCGCAGGACGGAGGAGAACTGGACAACGAATCCAGGGAATCGGGGTTGAAGAGCAGGTGTTCCATGGCTCCGAAACCACGGCGGTCCGCCGAGACGGAATTTCTTATCATGTCGGCAGTGGCGGTGAAGGCAGCCGACGCGATGGATGCGTCGATGCTGTCGGTATCGGTGGGGCTCCAGTCGAGCAGGCTGGCCGATCTGCGGTCCATGACCGGGCCAAACGACAGGGCTCTTGTTCGCAACCAGGAAGCCCGTGCGGTACTCCAGGCCTGCCTCGCGGTGTCCAGCGACGCCTCCGAGGGGGCTCCGCAAAGTTCAGCCGCTGCTTGCTCCAGTCGAACAGCGTCCGCGGCGGCCTGCTGGTAGGCCGGCGCTACAACGTAATCTGTGAGACTAATCAGCACGTCTTTATCGGACGGACCCCCTCCCGCGCATGCCGGCGCGGCGAGGATCAGGGCCGACAGGAGGACCGACACGAGAACCGACAGTCTCCATTGCCGGGGACACCAGGCATTAAAGAGATTCGAGAAACTTGATAAGGGCATTTCTCTCTTTTGTGGTCAGGCCCATGAACTCGTCCCGGGAGGCCTTCGCTTCTCCCCCGTGCCACAGGATGGCCTCTTCCAGGTTGCGGGCTCTCCCATCGTGGAGGAACATGGTATGCCCGTTTACCGTTTGCACCAGTCCAATTCCCCACAAGGGAGGAGTGCGCCACTCGGACCCGTTGGCCAGTCCATCGGGGCGGTTATCCGCCAGGCCATCGCCCATGTCATGGAGCAGGAGGTCGGTGTAGGGGTATATGATCTGACCGCGCAACGGCTCCAGGGGATGGTCCTGCCCCGTCTCGTGGCGGGGAGTATGGCACATGGAACACTGGGACTGAACAAACAGCCGGGCTCCTTGCTGGACTTCCGGGTCTTCGACGTTCCTCATGGCCGGCACGGCCAGGGTCTGAGTATATATTGTCACCTTTTCCAGGCGCGTGTCCGGAATCTCCGGCGACCCTCCGTTGGGGGCCCCGGTGCAAGCGGCCTGCGCCCGAGGGCAGTTTTCCTCGGGGAACAAGCTGGAGGTTATGCCGATGTCCCCCAGGAAAGCGCCGGCAGCCTGCTGCTCGACGGAAGGCTGGTTGGCCTTCCAGCCAAACCGTCCCAGGGACAACTTCCTTTCGCGGACATTCCAGACGAAGTTGGGGCGACCGGAGATGCCGTCGCCATCGGCGTCATCCGGGTCCGCCAGGGCCATGATGCGCTCTTCGGGAATGGCTTCCAGCAAGCCCATCCCGATGGTGGCCGGCGCCACCCGGGGAGAAATCATCACATCAGGGTGGACCGGAGCGAATTGTGGGTCAGCAATCTCGTACACGGGTTGTCGCAGGCTGAATCCGGTACC
This sequence comes from uncultured Dehalococcoidia bacterium, assembly GCA_951812535.1. Lineage (GTDB taxonomy): Bacteria > Chloroflexota > Dehalococcoidia > Lucifugimonadales > UBA3495 > CATOSK01. Next base: position 103,087 of record CATOSK010000011.1, read on the forward strand.
ATCGGGATACTGGCCTGTGACCTCGCGGTAGGTGATGGCCAGGCGGCCCTCTACGGGAACACCAAGGATCGACCGGTCTTGCAACTGTCCTCCATAGACGGGTTCGTCAACGGGGCCATCGGGCCCCGGCACGCTCAGGCGCAGCAGCAGTCCCCTTGTGGGATCGTCGGCGCTCTCCGGGGGGCGTCCCCTTCCGTCATGGCTGTGGCAGGACGAGCAGGACTGGGCGTTCATGGTCGGCCCCAGGCCGTCCCGGGCCTCGGTGCTGGCCGGGGCGGCAACCCAGTTCTGGTTGAAGAAACTGTCACCGACCTCGAAGGTACGGCGAAGCGGGGTGTCCAGGTTGCGGGCCGAAAGCTCGAAGGCGTTCTTCCCGGAACTGAACGCGGTGGTGTCCCCACCCAGCCGCTCGTCGTAGATTTCGGACAGGTCGGATCCCCTGCCGAACTGGCAGGCAGCCAGAAACACGGTCAAGGCCGCCAGCAGCCAAACCGCCGGCGGCTTGATGGTCGACGACCGGGAAAACAAGGGCTTGCCCATCGAACCTTAGCTAACGCTGATGGTGATTCCCACCTTCTGCGCCGCGCTGACCATGGTATCGGTCTGGTTTTCCAGGGCGACAATGGTATCGAGAACCGCCTTGCGTCCCGGTGAGGCGTCGGACAGCCCCTCCACCAGCTGGCTGTCAAAGGGGGCGGGGATGGACCGGGCCAGGTAGACCGAACGGTCTATTTCCGCTTCCAGCTGGTCGGCCAACTCCTGGTCCCGGGCTGCGATCAGTTCCTTGACGCCCGGGCCTGAGATGGATCCGTAGTCGCCGGAGTAGACCCTCTGGACTCCCGCAGCGTTGGCCACGATATCAGAAATGGTGTTATCCGAGAAGCAGGAATGCTCGTCTTCCTGGGAACGCGCCTCGTAGGCGACCGTCATGCGCTCTCCGGCCAACTCCCCGCGGCTCATTTCGCCGATTCCGGTGATGATATCCGTGATTGCCGCATCGGAGTCCTTGGAGACGAACTGGGCGCGATAGTTGTTCTGCCCGGGAGCCCAGGCGTTCACGATATCCTGCAGGTGGGAAAGCAGCAGGTCCGAGCTCACCGCCAGGTAGGTGGCGCGGCGGCCGGCGTTGTCGGCGGTGGTGTAGTCGGATACGGGCCGGTAACCGGGGCCGTCCCCATTCAGGTCCTGACCCCAGAGGAGAAACTCGATGGCGTGCCAGCCGGTGGAAATGTTTTCCTCGCCGCCCTCTTCATTCAATGAGACCAGCAGGTCGGCGTCGATGGTGGGGTACTCACCGGGCATGTTAATTATGCCGGCGCCGGAGTCTCCCTCAACATAGTCCACGTAGGACTCGTCCATCGGCCAGGCGTTGATCAGTCCCTCTGGGCCGTCCGCCTCATTGTCGATGGGGCCTTCGTAGAAGCGGTAGATTTCGGTCACTCCGTAGTCATCCCGGGCCAGGAGCCAGGCACGCTTGGCCGCGTCCAGGCGGTGCTGCGACGGGTCCTCCAGGAACCGGTCGATAGCGGCATCCATGGACTGGGCAGAAGCCAGGCTCTGAGAATAGGAGGCATACGCTCCGGCCGCGTAGTTCTCGACCACGGAATCCTTAAGCTCATCGCTGGGCCCGCGGGAGGTGCAGGCGACAAGGGACAGAGCGGCCACAAGCAACAGTGCTACAGCAATCGTGAGTTTCGCTTTCATGTTTTCCTTTTCCATGTTCGTCGTTTCTGTTATGCGGGATTTGTTGGGTACGCATCCTGAAGGTTCGTGTTCCACAGGTATGCGGACAATGTTCCCCAGGAGCGAGGCCCGGGCGGAGAACGGCACCCCTCCCTTAGTGTGCGATTGCCCGACACTGTTATTAGTCCTTAGCCAACGTCAATTGGTCCAGTTGGTATAGGAAGCGGCTTGCTGTTGCAATAGAACAGTAAAATGTTCTCGACAACGCAGCATTCTAATTCGGTAATACATCGTTGTCAATTGATTAGACACTAATAATATAGCAATGGGTACTCTGTATATTCCGAAGTCTCCGCATAACAATAGAGAGTATGGCAGGACTGGCCACGTTAAGGGATGGGCGACGACACTTCGAAACCTCATGCCGGCGGCTTGCGGCCCATGATTGCCCAATTGTCCCCGGGGCGTACAGGAGCCGGATTACCGACAAAGCGGTCACGGGTCCCCCAGCAGGTTGAAGGTCATTCGGTCTTCACTGCAACGAGGGAACTATGAGGTGGACCCCATCACTTGCGACTGCTCAACGGCAGCCAGGCCAGGATATATCAACTTAGCGCCGAGGGGGCCACCATGATGAAGATAGCCTCCGACGGCGGCTATCTGGCCAGTCCCGTCATACTCGAGCGACTCGTCCTCGGCCCCGGGGACCGGACCGAGATCATCGTCGACGTCGGGGGCGTGCCTGCGGCTCTGGTCTACAGCGCGTTTGGACGGGTGCTTGAGCTCCGGCCGAACGGCCGAACATCGAGTGTGGGTGCGCTTCCAGGCAAGCTCACGACCATTGAGCGAATCTCCGACTCGGAGATCACTGTGGACCGGAGTTTCCACATGGAGCAGGTGGGAAACGGGTGGGGATTCAACGGGGTCCAGTTGGACATGGGCAGGATAGATGAAACAGTGCGACTCGGCGATACGGAGCGCTGGACCCTTACTGCCGACGCCGGCCAGCACGTGTTCCATGTCCACCAGACCCAGTTTCAGATATTGGCGATCAATGGCTAACCTCCACCACCAGAGGAAGCAGGCTGGGAGGACTCAGTGTTGGTCAATGCCAACCGTGAGGTGGTCATAGCTTCCCGTTTCAATACCTATGCCGATAACGACACGGCGTACATGTACCACTGCCACATCCTTGATCACGAAGAACTTGGCATGATGGGGCAGTTCCTGGTCGTCAAGTAACCTGGGCGGGATGCGGTTGCTGGAAACAGCAATCGGCCCTTTCCTGTCGCGGAAAGAGCTTGAAAGGAGAAACCCCGAGCGAGTCTTACACGTTCGGGATGAACCTTGGAGTGAAGGTTATTGGGGTTGAAAGGGGTGGTGGGCGGTAGTGGACTCGAACCACTGACCTCTTGCGTGTCGAGCAAGTACTCTAACCAACTGAGCTAACCGCCCAAGGGGCTTTGAGTCTAGCAACAGGCGCTTATCCCGTCAACCCGGTCCTCGTTCGCAACTGTTCAGAGTTGATCAGGTGAAATGGTGGAAAGTTGTTAGTACTACAGTCGCAGATTAAGAACAGGTAGAATTGGAGCAGTTGTCTGGTGGAGAGGTGAGGCAGTGGTTGTTGGGAGTGATGAGGTTGCGGAAGTGGCCCGGTGGGCCAATGGCATCGAGGAGATGCACCAGTGCATCGCCGGCCGGTTCCGGCGGCCGGAGCCGCGCCGCCGGGCTCTGGCCTATCTGCGAGGACTACTCAGCCCGGTGGAACGCAAGAACGGCTGGCAACTGGCAGAACAAGCTGGCGACGCCACCCCCTATGGGGTACACCACCTGCTGTCCACGTACATCTGGGACGCGGACCTGGTACGCGATGACCTCAGGGACTACGTGGTGGAGCATCTGGGCGGTGCCGACGGAGTAGTGGTGGTGGACGAGACGGGGTTTCTCAAGAAGGGCGACAAGTCAGCCGGGGTGCAGCGGCAGTACAGCGGGACGGCGGGCCGGATCGAAAACTGTCAGGTTGCGGTGTTCCTGGCCTATGCCGGAGCCAAGGGCAGGGCATTGCTGGACCGGGAGTTGTACCTGCCCCGGGTGTGGGCGGACGACTGGGAGCGGCGGCGGGAAGCCGGAGTGCCGGAGAGTGTCCGCTTCCGTACCAAACCGCAACTGGCGCAACTGATGCTGGGGCGGGCGCTGGAAGCGGGTGTTCCCTTCGCCTGGTTTACTGGGGACGAGGTCTACGGCAGTGATCGCAACCTGCGGCTGTGGCTGGAACGTGAGGAGATTCCGCATGTGATGGCCATCAAGAGCAACGAGAAGCTGTGGGCTTTGACGGACAAAGGACCGCTGCAGATGAGAGCGGACCGTCTGGCGTCCGGGGTTGCGGAATCCGCTTGGGTGCGGTGCAGCGCTGGGAATGGCGCCAAGGGACCACGGATCTATGATTGGGCCGCAGTGGACATACGGCCCCTGAGGGAACCGGGCAAGGGCCACTGGCTACTGGCCCGCCGGAGCATCGCCAAGCCCGACGAGTTGGCCTATTACGTTTGCTTCGGCCCGGCGGAGACGGCCTTGGAGGAGTTGGTGAGAGTCGCCGGGACCCGGTGGGCCATAGAGGAATGCTTTGAGCAGGCGAAGGGGGAGGTGGGACTGGACCAGTACGAGGTGCGGCGGTGGGACGGCTGGTACCGGCACATCACCCTGGCCATGCTGGCTCACGCCTATCTGATGGTAATCAGGCATCATGCATTGGAGCAGGGAGAAAAGGGGGCCACTACGGTCCCGGTGAAGAGTTGATTCCCGTGACTGTCCCGGAGGTGCGGCGGCTACTCACACGCTTGGTATGGACAGAGAACCAACCACCGGATTTCATCCTGTACTGGTCGTGGTGGAGACGCCGCCACCAGGCCAGAGCCCAACGATGTCACTACAAACGGCGTCTATCAAATCTGCGACTGTAGTATTAGGGGGTGTCGTCAAAAGAGTTTGCTCCAGATCATCACTGCCCTTAGCTGGCAGATGGCCAAGTATGACGCTGCTTTCTTGGCATAACGGGTTGCCACGCCGCGCCACTGTTTGAAATCCAAGAAACCGTTCTCCACCAAGTGCCGCAACTTGTACAGCGCCTGGTCGTAGTCCCGCTTTTCTCTCCGGTTCCTTTTCGGTGGTATCACCGGGTCCAGTCCCAATTCCAGGGCCGAAGCTATGATTTCATTGGTGTCGTACGCTTTGTCCGCCAGCAGGTACTCCGCCTCTATACCCTCAATCAGGGGCAATGCCTGGGAGGAGTCGGCTACCGTACCCTCGGTGACCGCCAGCCTTACCGGCATTCCGTGGGAATCCACCGCCAAGTGCAGCTTGCTGTTCAGCCCCCTTTTGTGCGGCCGATGGACTGATTTCCGCCCCGGGCCCCGGCACTGTGGGGATGGGCCTTGATGTAACTGGCATCGATCATCAGCCATTCGAAATCAGGGTCATCCATCACCGCCTCCAACAGTCCAGCCCACACCCCCCGGTCCCGCCAGCGGCAGAAGCGCCGGTGAGTGTTCTTCCAGTCTCCGTAGTCCGGCGGCAAATCCCGCCAAGGGGAACCGGTTCGCAGAATCCAGCACACGGCGTCGACGAACCGCCGGTTGTCGTTGGCTGGTCTTCCCTGCTTGCCCTCTCCACCGGGCAGATGCGGCCTCAATCGCTCCCAAACGGCATCACTCATATCGTGGCGCCGGTGCGCTGCTTTCATACCCCACCTTCCACACTCTCCCAACTCGCACCAATCTATCACCCTCTCATTGTTTTGACGACACCCCCTAGTACTACAGTCGCAGATTAAGAACAGGTAGAATTGGAGCAGTTGTCTGGTGGAGAGGTGAGGCAGTGGTTGTTGGGAGTGATGAGGTTGCGGAAGTGGCCCGGTGGGCCAATGGCATCGAGGAGATGCACCAGTGCATCGCCGGCCGGTTCCGGCGGCCGGAGCCGCGCCGCCGGGCTCTGGCCTATCTGCGAGGACTACTCAGCCCGGTGGAACGCAAGAACGGCTGGCAACTGGCAGAACAAGCTGGCGACGCCACCCCCTATGGGGTACACCACCTGCTGTCCACGTACATCTGGGACGCGGACCTGGTACGCGATGACCTCAGGGACTACGTGGTGGAGCATCTGGGCGGTGCCGACGGAGTAGTGGTGGTGGACGAGACGGGGTTTCTCAAGAAGGGCGACAAGTCAGCCGGGGTGCAGCGGCAGTACAGCGGGACGGCGGGCCGGATCGAAAACTGTCAGGTTGCGGTGTTCCTGGCCTATGCCGGAGCCAAGGGCAGGGCATTGCTGGACCGGGAGTTGTACCTGCCCCGGGTGTGGGCGGACGACTGGGAGCGGCGGCGGGAAGCCGGAGTGCCGGAGAGTGTCCGCTTCCGTACCAAACCGCAACTGGCGCAACTGATGCTGGGGCGGGCGCTGGAAGCGGGTGTTCCCTTCGCCTGGTTTACTGGGGACGAGGTCTACGGCAGTGATCGCAACCTGCGGCTGTGGCTGGAACGTGAGGAGATTCCGCATGTGATGGCCATCAAGAGCAACGAGAAGCTGTGGGCTTTGACGGACAAAGGACCGCTGCAGATGAGAGCGGACCGTCTGGCGTCCGGGGTTGCGGAATCCGCTTGGGTGCGGTGCAGCGCTGGGAATGGCGCCAAGGGACCACGGATCTATGATTGGGCCGCAGTGGACATACGGCCCCTGAGGGAACCGGGCAAGGGCCACTGGCTACTGGCCCGCCGGAGCATCGCCAAGCCCGACGAGTTGGCCTATTACGTTTGCTTCGGCCCGGCGGAGACGGCCTTGGAGGAGTTGGTGAGAGTCGCCGGGACCCGGTGGGCCATAGAGGAATGCTTTGAGCAGGCGAAGGGGGAGGTGGGACTGGACCAGTACGAGGTGCGGCGGTGGGACGGCTGGTACCGGCACATCACCCTGGCCATGCTGGCTCACGCCTATCTGATGGTAATCAGGCATCATGCATTGGAGCAGGGAGAAAAGGGGGCCACTACGGTCCCGGTGAAGAGTTGATTCCCGTGACTGTCCCGGAGGTGCGGCGGCTACTCACACGCTTGGTATGGACAGAGAACCAACCACCGGATTTCATCCTGTACTGGTCGTGGTGGAGACGCCGCCACCAGGCCAGAGCCCAACGATGTCACTACAAACGGCGTCTATCAAATCTGCGACTGTAGTACTAGAAAAGTAAGGGGCGCTGCAGTAAGGGACGCTGATTGAGAGCTAATGTTGACTCTATGGGATGAGAACCGACAGGGACCTGACCGGCGCCTCCCGGGATGCACTGCCGGCCCTGGGATTTCGGCGCGCCTCCGGCCTGGAACCCTTCCTCCAATGCCCTCAGTTCCCCGCTTCCGGTCAACACCGGACTGTTGCACCTTCGGCGGTTGCCCGGCCACCAGCGCGGGAATATAATTCGGCCTGTTCCTGACCGCCGCGCCCCGGCGGTCAAATTCTCTCCGTGTCAGGAGGCCCCCGTTGGCTACCACCACTTCCACGCCGACCGTCACCCGGGACCGGGCGCAGAACCTCCGGATGAAGCACCGCAGCAAGGACATTACCGAGGGGCCGGAGCGCGCTCCCGCCCGGGCCATGCTGCTGGCCATGGGCCTTTCCCAGGAAGACCTGGACCAACCCTTCGTCGCCATCGCCAACCTGGCCAGCGATGTTACTCCGTGCAACGTCCACTTGGGCCGGTTCGCCGAGGCGGCCAAGCAGGGTGTCCGCGGAGCCGCGGGAACCCCCTTTGAATTCGGGACCATCACCGTCAGCGACGGCATCTCGATGGGCACCGAGGGGATGAAAGCGTCCCTGGTCAGCCGGGAAGTCATCGCCGACTCCATAGAAGTGGTCACCTTCGGGGAGCGGATGGACGGGTTGATTACCGTGGGGGCCTGCGACAAGAACATGCCCGGGTGCATGATGGCCATTGCGCGGCTGAATATTCCGTCCATCTTCATCTACGGCGGCACCATAATGCCCGGTTCGTTCCAGGGGAACGATGTCAACATCCAGGATGTGTTCGAGGCGGTGGGAGCATACGCCAAGGGGAATATGTCCCTGGAAGACCTGAAGGACCTGGAGTGCCGCGCCTGCCCCGGGGAGGGATCATGCGCGGGGCTGTTCACCGCCAACACCATGTCCACCGCGATCGAAATAATGGGAATGTCACTGCCCGGCGACGCCTCCATCCCTGCCGTGGACCCTTCCAAGGTGGATGAGGCCCGGAGGGCCGGCGCCGCGGTGATGCGGCTGCTGGAGGAGGACCTCCGGCCCCGGGACATCATGACCCGCCGCGCCTTCGAGAACGCCATCACGACGGTGGTGGCCATGGGCGGCTCCACCAACGCGGTGCTGCACCTGATGGCGATGGCCCGGGAGGCCAACGTCGACTTGTCCCTGGACGACTTCGACCGGATCAGCCGGAACACTCCCTACATCGCCGACATGCGTCCCGGCGGGCGGTACGTGATGGCGGACCTCCACCGGCATGGCGGCGTGGCGTTGATGGCCAAGCGACTGCTGCGGGCCGGGCTGCTCCAGGGCGACACGATGACAGTCACCGGCAAGACGCTGGCGGAGAACATGGAAGCCATCCCCACGGTGGAAGACCAGGACATCATCTACCAGCCGGATGCTCCGCGCAGCCCCACAGGCGGTCTCGCCATCCTTTACGGGAACCTGGCGCCGGAAGGAGCGGTCATCAAGGTGGCCGGCCACCAGGAGAAGGTGTACCGCGGACCGGCCCGGGTATTCGAGCAGGAAGAGCGGGCCTTCCGGGCCATCCAGGAAGGGCAGGTGAAGGAAGGGGACATCGTAATCATCCGCTACGAGGGCCCCAAGGGAGGCCCGGGGATGCGGGAGATGCTGGCGGTCACCGGGGCGTTGATCGGACAGGGACTGGGGGATTCCGTGGCGCTGGTGACGGACGGGCGCTTCTCCGGGGCGAGTCACGGTCCCATGGTGGGCCACGTGGCTCCCGAAGCCGCGGTGGGCGGTCCGATAGGGCTCCTGGTGGAAGGCGACATCGTCACCCTGGACATTCCCAACCGTCGGCTGGACGTGAGCGTGACGGAAGAAGAAATGGCCGGCCGCCGGGGGAAGTGGCAGCCCATGGAAGCCCGCTACACCACCGGGGTGTTCGCCAAGTACGCCAAGCTGGTGTCCTCGGCATCGGAAGGCGCGGTAACGGCGTAGGCGTCTGGGAAACTTCCCGTTCAGGGATTCCCCGTCTCCGGTCCCACCGGCAAGAATGATCAGCCTCGCGTTGTTGGCGGTGCACATCGCCTGCGGATCGGTGGCGTTGCTGGCGGCCGCGGTGGCGCTGGCCGCCGCTAAAGGGCGCCGGAATCATATCCTGTCGGGCCGGGTCTACGCCCTGGGAATGGCCGGGGTGTTCGTCACCGCCGTCCCGCTGGCCCTGCTGGGTGCAGATATCTTCCTCCTTTTCATCGCCTTCTTCAGCTTCTACATGGTGTTCGCCGGATGGAGGTTCGCGAGGAATCGCCGGGGTCTTGCCCAGCCCCTGGACTGGACCGCCGTAACGATAATGGCGCTGACCGGCCTGGGAATGTGGGTCTACGGTGGCGTGATCGGGATGGCGGGAGACTCGCAGTGGGTCACGCTGGCCCTCTTCGGATTTATCGCCCTGGGGCTGGCCGGAGCCGACGCGCTGTTCCACCGGCGGACTGGTCCGGCACCGTATCATCGGCGGATTTCCCGCCACCTCACCAACATGATGGCGGGAACCATCGCAACGGTGACGGCGGTGCTGGTGGTCAACGTGGCTACCAATCCGGTGTGGCTGGCCTGGGTGCTTCCAACGCTTGTCATGACCCCGTTGATCGTCTGGTGGAACGTGCGGGTGGCGAGGGAGGCCGCTCGGCGAAGCCCGGGATGAGCCCCATGGTGAAGATCCCCGTCCCGTACTGAGCAAAGCCGGATACCGTTATCCGTCAACTTCGCGCCAATTCCCTTGTTATAGCCGGGCAGGCAGGAATATAATTTGCGTCGTTCTAACGCGGCCGCCCTGCCGTCGAGCCGGAAACGGACACCGGCTGGGGAGGCCGGTCGTCAGCAATGGTCAGCCGATATCCGCCCGCCGCTCTGCTTCGACGGGGCCAAGGAGAAGAAATGGACTACGGAACCGAGGCCATCGCCCGCCATCGTGCCACGCGGGGCAAGGTAAGCATTGCTTCCAAAATGCCCGTCGAGACGATGGACGACTTATCCATCGCCTACACCCCGGGAGTGGCGGCGGTGTGCATGGCGATCCATGCGGACAAGTCGGAGTCCTACGCCCTCACCAACCGGGGAAACGCCGTAGCGGTGGTGACCGACGGGTCGGCGGTGCTGGGGCTGGGCAACGTCGGACCGGAATCCGCAATGCCGGTCATGGAGGGCAAGTGCATCCTGTTCAAGGGCCTGGCTGACGTGGACGCTTATCCCCTCTGCCTGAGTAGCCAGGATAGCGAGGTAATCATCCAGACCGTCCGGGCCGTTGCCCCTTCCTTTGGAGGCGTGAACCTGGAAGACATAGCAGCCCCGCGATGCTTCGAGATCGAGGAGGCGCTGCAGGACCTGGGCATCCCGGTATTCCATGACGACCAGCACGGGACGGCCATTGTCGTCCTCGCGTCCATCATCAACGCGCTGCTGGTGGTGGGAAAGCGCATCGGAGAGGCCAAGGTGGTGTTCTCGGGCGCCGGCGCGGGGAGTATCGCGTCGGCCAAACTGCTGCACGACTACGGCGCGCGGAACATGATACTGGTGGACAGCCAGGGAATCGTTCAGAGGGACCGGACGGACCTGAACGCGATGAAGATGGAAATGCTGGAAATCACCAACCCGGCTGATGTTTCCGGCAGCCTGGCCGATGCCATGGCATTGGCCGACGTGTTCGTAGGACTGTCCGTGGGGGACATCGTCACCCAGGACATGGTGCGGTCGATGGCTCCCGGGGCGGTGGTGCTGGCGGCGGCAAACCCCATTCCCGAAATCATGCCCGACCTCGCCGCCGAGGCGGGGGCCGCCGTGGTGGGAACGGGACGCAGCGATTTCGCCAACCAGATTAATAACAGCCTCGCCTTCCCTGGCGTGTTCCGCGGAGCGCTGGATGCCAGGGCTCCCCGGATCACCACCCGGATGAAGATCGCCGGGGCCGAGGCCCTGGCCGGCCTGGTGGCGGAACCCACTTCGGAGAGGATCATTCCCTGGTCGCTGGACCGGGACGTCGTGCCGGCCGTGGCCCATGCCGTGGCCAGTGCGTGGCACTCGGAACACGGGCTGCAGGACGGGCATTAGGGGCATGACAGCTGGGGGAAAAGACCGGGTGTCCTTCGGAGAGCACCGAGAGCTATGAATGCCAACGAGTTGATGAGTTCTCCACCGGTCAGCATCGGTCTGGAAGCGACGGTCGCGGATGCCGCCCGGTGCATGCTGGACAAGAACGTCAGCTGCCTTCCGGTGGTGGACGGCGAGGGCAAGGTGGTGGGGATTTTGACCCACACTGACTTCGGCTTGCATCCCAGGTTCCGGCCCCTGGTTGACAACCTGTACACCCTGCTGGGTACGTCTGTATCGCCAAGGCACATCGCCGAGGTGTCCCAGCGGGTTGGCAGCAAGCTGATCAAGGAAGTTATGCCCCGCCGGGTATTCACAGTTGAAGGGGACACTCCCATCGAGAAAGTGGTGGAGCTGATGCTGCGGCAGGGTATCCACCGGATCCCGGTGACAGAGGATGGGCGGCTGGTAGGGATCATCACCCGCCATGACTTCCTCAAGCTCATTGCCGGCAGCTGACCCCGGCGGAAATCAGACCAGCGCCCGAATCACCCCGAATCTGAGTCACCCCCAATCAATGGAAGACAGTTGGAGCGAGGCAAAACGATGGCGGGTAATGTCATTCGCATTGGCAACGTGGAGCTGGTATCCCTGAGCGACGGGAACGGCGACCGGGAACCGACCTTTGTCTTTCCCGACAGCACCAACGAGATCTGGCAATCGGAGTTCTCCGGCCTGCTCGACGACGCTGGTCATCTCCACCCCAGGTACGGGTCGGTGGTTGCCCGCTCCGGAGGAAAGACCATCCTGGTGGATACCGGACTGCAGGGGCCGGAGGGGATGCTGCTGCGGGACCTGGCAGCCAAGGGTATCGACCGCAACGCCATCGACATTGTGGTCATGACCCACCTGCACCCGGACCACGTGGGCTGGAACCTCACCGGCGGCAAGCCCAACTTCCCCAACGCCCGCTACCTCGTCCCGCGATCTGACTGGGAGTACTGGAAGCAGCCCCAGGTCCTGTCCCAATCCGACCATGTTGTTGAACAGGTGGTGCCCCTGGAGGGCATGGACCTGATGGACCTGATCGACGGGGACTACAACATCACTGACGAACTGGCCACCGTGAACACCCCGGGCCACACGCCAGGCCACATATCGCTGGTAATCTCATCCGCCGGAGAGCGGGGATACATCCTCGGGGATGTGGCCCACAATCCGGCCCAGGCCCACTACACCGACTGGAACCCGGTCTTCGACATCCAGCCGGAGACTGCCCGCAGCACCCGGCACGCGGTGCTGGACCACCTGGAAGCCGAGGGCATCACGGTATCGGCGGGACACTTCCCCGACCCGGGTTTCGGCAAATTCGTCCGTCAGGGCGGACGCCGTGTCTGGCAGGGGCTCTAGGCGGAATATCCCTTGGCTGCAAACCCCTCCAATCCGGAGTCCCCGCAAGTTATCCTCACCCGCAAGGACTCGCTGGCGGTCATCACGCTGGACCGTCCCGAGTCCCGCAACGCGCTGGCGCCCGAGACCATCAGTCAGCTGGGGGATGCGCTGGAGGAGTGCGGCCGCCGCGAGGTAAGGGCGGTGTTGATTACGGGAGCGGGCGGCGCGTTCTGCTCCGGGGCCGACGTCAAGGACTTCGGGGACACCCTCGACCGGGAGGGGCCGGCAGGCCTGTCGGCGCACCTGGACTCCCTGGCCGATACGCTGCACCGACGCGTCATCCTGGCCATCCGGCAACTGGAGAAGCCGGTGGTCGCCGGAATCAATGGCGTGGCGGCGGGGGCCGGATTCAGCCTGGCCCTGGCCTGCGATCTCCGGTTGGCGGCGTCCAGCGCCCGCTTCCTCATGGCCTATGCCAACATCGGCTGCACTCCCGACGGAAGCTCAACCTACATGCTGCCCAGGATGGTTGGACTGGGGAAGGCCTTCGAGATCTACACCGCCAGCCAGCCGATGAGCGCCGAATACGCCCGGGAAGTGGGTTTGGTCAACCAGGTTGTTCCCGACGCCGGCTTCGAGCGGCACACCCTGGAGACCGCTACCAGGCTGGCCCAGGGTCCCACCGCGGCCTACGCCCGGGCCAAGGCGCTGTTCAACCAGTCCTGGGACAACGGGTTGGAACAGCAACTGGACGCGGAGACGGCCGGCATTAGCGGTATTGCCCTGACCCGGGACTTCCAGGAAGGCATCCGCGCCTTTGCCGCTAAGCGACAGCCCTGGTTCCAGGGGTACTGACCCGGTTTCCCCTGCCCGCCGCTCCTTCGCCCCCGCCCCCTCCCCTTGCTCCCCCATACGGCCAGCGATTTTCTCCCGGGGAAACCGTCAAAAGCGGAAAACCCGCGAAAATCCGTTTGCGCCGGCGTAGAACAGGTTGTCATATCCCCAATAAAATGTTAACCAGACGAACCGGAGACTGATGGGAGGAAGAGGTGTACAAGTACTTGATCATTGGACTACTCGTGGGAATTGTCGTCATCGGCACCGTCGTCATGGCGGCGTGCAACAGCGCTGCGCCGGACCAGGCGGAAGAAGGTGAAACGCCCATCGACTTCGCCCAGACCACCGGGACCTCTGACATCGACATTGGTCCCACGGGTCCTCGCGGCCCTCAGGGCAAGATAGGGCCAGGTGGTCCGACCGGCCCCAAGGGCGATACCGGCAAGGCCGGCCCCGCCGGTCCCCGCGGTCTCGAAGGTCCCGAAGGCCCTGCCGGACCCCAGGGTGAAGTTGGCCCCGCCGGACCCCAGGGTCCCGCTGGCGACGCCGGCAACAGCATGGCCGGGCAGCGGTGCTCCGGGTCCGAAGTTGTCACCGGGTTCTCCAGCGCCGGCACCATCCAGTGTGATGACGTTTCTACCACGACGTCCGTGAACTGCGACAACACGGGCGTCGGGGCGAACCTGACCGGGTGCGACCTCTCCGGCAAAGACCTGGAAGGAAGGAATCTTCGCGATGCGATTCTGGTGGGAGCTGATCTGACCAACGCTGACCTGACCAATGCCAACTTCGCCGGGGCCGACCTGACCAATGCCAAGCTGACCAACGCCGAGCTGGAAAGGGCCGACTTCACGGGCGCAACCATGTTCAAAACCGATCTCAGCCGGACTGGAGGGCAATCCCCGGAGTTCCGGGACGCCGACATGACCTGGGCATCCCTGCACCGGGCCAGGCTGGACAATGCCGATATGCAAAACGCCAACCTGACCATGGCAGACCTGTCACGGGGCAGGTTCCAGGAGGCGGACTTTGACGACGCTGTCCTGCGGTTCGTGGACTTCTCTAGGGCCGACCTCGAAGACGCCGACCTCTCCGGGGCATCCATCGCGGGCGTCATTTGGGATGACACCACATGCGCCAGCGGGGCGAGGCGGGATGACTGCTCCAACGATCTGCAGTAATCTTCCTGCCGTCCGAATAACCCCGGTTCAACCCGCAAAGCACAACCCCGCCGGAAATCTCCGGCGGGGTTTCTTTTTGGTTGGCTCTGCTCTGGACGGATTTACGGTGGAATCACAGCGGGCAGAAATTGCCGGAGCCGACGGGTGCCTGCCACGATCTGATGACAAATGCCCCCTTTCACGGCCCCATAGCCCGCGGGTACAATGATCCAGTGGGATTTAGAAACTATCTCAAGAGTCCCTTCCCCCTTGATGGGGGAAGGTTAGGATGGGGGTGACAGGCTGGTGCAGTGTCGCCGCGCTAGGCAACCGCAAAATCCAAGGTTGGTTTTGAGATAGTTGCTTAGTGGGATTCAACCTGCAACCGGCATTCGCCGCTCCCTCCAAACCGACGCTCAAAGTGTCTCAAAATGTCCCACTTTGTCCCAAACGCGTCCCAACAATGTCGCAAATGCGCCCCAACTTTGGCGCAATTTTCCCCACATCGTCCCTTCGTTGACCCGCAGATGCCTGCATTCCGTGCTTGAATCGGCCCAAATGTCCCACTTTCTACCGAAAACTTTTTTCGCCCCGGTCGGGATCTACATCAGGCGATAGGGGAAGGCGGGGTCAGGGGATTCCTGCCCCTACTGCAGCGATACCACCGTAACACCAGCCCCCACCGGCCCTTCAGCGGGGCCGTGCCAGGCCACCAGGGGGTGGCCGGTTAGGTGCTCCCGGATCGCCCGGCGGAGGGCTCCGGTGCCCTTGCCGTGGATGATGCGGACCTCCCGTGCGCCGTCCAGGGCGGCGTCGTTGAGGAAGTCTTCCACCAGGTCCAGCGCCGGTTCCACCCGGTAGCCGTGGAGGTTGATCTCGGTGTTGGCCGGCCGGTTGGCGGCGGGACGCCGGTAGAACACTCCGCCCCCGGGCACTTGCCGGAATGCGCTGGGATTGGAGGTGCGGACGGGCTCTCCGTCCAGCAGGCCCGGCTCGGCCGGCCGTTCCAACTGGTAGACCGGTATCTTGGCCCGCATGGTGCCCAGCAGCACCTCGACCCTGTCGGACTCGTCGGGCGGCGTGATGACCTCAACCGGGCGGGGAATGCCCCGGATGAAGACCCGGTCGCCGCTGTCCAGGGTTTCCTGCCACGAAATGCCCTCGGACTCACCGGCCGCATCCTGGTCCCGGCGCAGGGGGATGGGCTGCCACCGGCGCGATGCGACCTGCTGGCGGGCCTCGTCCACCGCGGCCCGGTTGGCTTGCAGTTCGGCAGATACGGCGGGAGCCTCAGCCGGAGCATTGCGGGCGCGGGCCAGGGCCCGTTCGGCCCGCTGTAGTCCCTCGGTCACTTCATCCACCCGTTGCAGCAGCTGGCTGCGGGCCTCCTCCAGCATCTCGGCCTTGGATGCCTCCAGGTCGGCCAGCCTGGCCTCAGCCTGGGCCTGCTGGGACCGGGCTAAGGCCAGGGCCTCTTCCGACCGGACCCGGAGCTGTTCGACGATGACCCGTTGCTGCCGGAGTTCCCGCAGCAGGTCTTCCGAGGCCCGCTGGGAGGGAGACATCAGGGACAGGGCATGGGCAACAATCTCATCGGCCATCCCCCAGCGGGATGCGATGGTCATTGCGTAGCTGCGGCCCGGGAGACCCATCGTCACCCGGTAGGTCGGCTCCAGGGTTTCCGGGTCCAGGTCGACGCTGGCGTTGACCATCCCTTCCCGCTCCTGGACGAAGGCGGCCACGTTGCGGTGGTGAGTGGTGGCCACCGTCAGCACCCCTTGGCGGTGGAGCTGGCTGAGGATGGCGGAGGCCAGGGCCGAGCCTTCCTCCGGGTCAGTGCTGGCCCCCAGTTCATCGACAAGAGCCAGGGAGCGGGGAGTGGCTTCGGACATGATCCGGCACAGATTCTGAACGTGGGAGCTGAAGGTAGAGAGGGACTGCTCGATGCTCTGCTGGTCGCCTATGTCGGCGTATACGCCGTCCAACAGGGGGAACTGGGCTTCGTCGGCTGGGACGTGCAGCCCGGAATGGGCCATCAGCGCCAGCAAGCCGACGGTCTTGAGGGCGACGGTCTTGCCGCCCGCGTTGGGGCCGGTTATGAGCAGGATACGGGAGTCCCGGTCCATGGCCAGGCTGATGGGCACCACCGCTTCCGAAAGGAGGGGATGGCGGGCGGCGGACAGGCGCAGAACGGGTCCTTCCGCAGGGGTTTCTCCTCCGCCGAGTCCGGCAGAGGGGTTGGTAATGGTGGGGGCAACTCCCCGGTAGGCGATGGAGTAGCGTCCCTTGGCGATGGACAGGTCAAGACGGGCCATCTGGTCCATCGCCAGCCGCAGGTCATCGCCGGAGTTCCCGATGAGGGATGAGAGCTCCCGCAGGATGCGCTCCTCTTCCCGCTCTTCGGCCAGGCGGGCCTCCCGCCAGCGGTTGCCCAGCTCGATGGCGGGCATGGGTTCAAGGAAGACGGTGGCCCCGCTGTCGGAAACGTCATGGACAATCCCCGGTGTCTGGGACTTGAAGTCGGCCTTGACCAGCAGCACCATCCGCCCGTTGCGCTGGGTGACAATGGGTTCCTGGAGCACGCCCCGGCGCTGGAAGCGGCGGAGGCTCCGCTGCAGGGTGTCGTTCAGTTGGTTATAGGACGCCCGGGCGTCGTTGCGGAGCTGGCGGAGGGCAGGGCTGGCGCTGTCCAGGACTTCACCGGACGGGCTGACGGCCCGGGCGATGGCGTGGTCAATGGGAGACAGGTCGGGGAGGGCCTGGGCTATCCCCTGGAGCAGGGGCAGGTCGGGCTGGTGGGACAGCCGCTGCCGGTTGTGGGCGGCGGCGGCGGCAAAACCGCGCACCAGGTTCAGTTCCTCGCCGCGGAGCACCCCGTCCAGCATGGCCCGCTGGACTAGGTCTCGGAGGTCCTCCCCGGGACCGAATTCCAGGATTCCGCCGAGATCAAGGAACTGGCGGGCTTCGGCCGTTTCCTGCTGGCGGACGGCAATTTCCAGCAGGTCGGCGGAAGGGCTCAATGCCATGGCACGTTCCCTGCCGCTGACGGTCCGGGTGAATCCAGCCAACCGTTCCCGAATCTGGTCGAATTCCAGCAGGGGAATGGCCCGTTCGGAGCCTCCCAGGTTCTTGGGAGCGGTGGTGAAGAACCCTTCGGAGTTAAGGCCCGCCTGGCCCGTTGCGGGAGTGGTCATCAATCAAGAGTCTCGTAAATGTTCGGCGCTGGGGAAAGCAAAGGTTCAGAAACCGACCGGGTACACCCGGCTCTCGGTAAGCATATGCCCGACATCCTCCAGAGTATCACGCTTGGGGTCGCGGATGTTCAGGCGCCGGGAGAGTATTTTCCCATCAAAACGCTTCATCAGCGGACAAACGTTGAGGAACCCGTTGAGGGTGAGACGTTCGCCGCCCAGGACGATGAAGTCCACCTCGGACTGGACCGGTTCCAGCTGGGCTCGGGCCGCCACGCAGGTCTTGTCGTAGATCTTGCGCATCTGCCCTTCCCGGATGCGCTCGAACCGGCGCGCGGAGGAACCGCCGGCGCGGTGGCGCCCTTTGACATAGCGGGCGTCCGTCTTGGAAGACTGGAGTTCCTCCCCGCGGTAGACGGCGACCGAGAACCTTCCCAGGCGGAGCAGGACGACGCCGATGGTGTAACGGGCGGCGACCAGTTCCAGCAGCGGAGTTGGCTGCCATTGGGTGGCAAGTCGTGATTCCAGGACCGGAAAGGGGGGAACAATCAGCAGGCGGGTCGTGCCGGAGTGCAGTCCCACCAACCCCGTATCCGAATCCAGCACTGGAGCGCCGGTGGCGTTCAGGGCATCGGCCCACTGTCGGGCGGCGGGGTCATCCCGTTGGGCCCTATGGAGGAAATCCATCTCCCCGGCCCGCAGATACAGGGAGGATGCCTCCGCGTGTTCGGGTGGAGACAGCCCGTGAAGCAATCGCCCCAGGCGGGGAGGCCGGAGGTACTCCCCGGGCTCCAATGTCGCCAGGGGCCTATCCACCGGAACGGTCATGCGGTGGCTTCGGGCTCGATCTGCCGGATGCGGCGCTCGTGGCGGCCGCCGTCGAAGCCGGTGTTCAGCCAGACCCGGACCACTTCCAGGGCAGTCTCCTCTTCCACCAGGCGCTGTCCCATGCTGAGGACGTTGGCGTCGTTGTGCTGGCGGGCGAACTCGGCGGACTCCACGTTCCAGCAGAGGGTACAGCGAATCCCGGGGACCTTGTTGGCGACGATGGCTTCGCCGTTGCCGGAACCGCCGAGGATGATTCCCCGCTCGTATTCCCCCCGGGACACGGCTTCGGCCACGGGCCGGATCCACAGGGGGTAGTCCACCGACTCGTCAGAGTAGGTGCCCATATCCTCTACTTCATGGCCCAAGCCGGCGAGCATGGCCCGAATCTTCTCCTTGTAGTCAAATCCGGCATGGTCGGACCCGATGGCGATTCGCACATTGGCCTCCTGTTCCAATCGTGTGCCGTGAATCTACGCCATATCGAGGTTGGTGTCCACACTCAACCAGGGCCGTTCGCTATCCGCTGGGATGCCCCTGTGCTAGGATGGGGCAACTTTCTCGGGGTATGCACCCAAAACCAGACAGAGGTGGAACATGAAAGGCCGGATTGTTGTGGTCAAGGAGTACGGCAAGCCTTTTGAAATCGAGGAGTACGACGTTCCCGAACCCGAACGGGGAGCGGTAATCCTGCGGATGACCCAGGCCGGAATCTGCGGGTCGGACCTGCACACCTGGCGCGGCGACCAGACCCAGGAATTCATGCCTTTGCCGCCCACCGGACGGGTCATGGGACATGAGGGAACGGGGGTTGTGGAAGCCCTGGGTGACGGGGTCGCCACGGACACCCTGGGAACCCACATCGAGGAAGGGGACCGGGTCATCTACGCCGCCGTGTTCCCCTGCTACCGCTGTCATCTGTGCCTGCGGGGCGACACCAACTGGTGCGCCAACCGGGAGTATCCCACCGCCGGCGTCTGGCCTTACTTCACCGGCACCTACGCGGACTTCCTCTACCTGCCGCCCCGACACCCGTTCTTCCGTGTGCCCGACGAGTTGCCCGATGAAATCCTGGGGCCGGTCAACTGCGCGATGGGGACGGTGACCACCGGCCTGCAGCGGGCGTCGCTGGGCGAAGGGGAGTACGTGGTGATCCAGGGGGCCGGCGGTCTGGGGTTGAACGCGGTGGCCATGGCCAAGGATATGGGCGCCGACCGGGTTATCGTGCTGGACCGGCTGGAAAACCGGCTGCAATTGGCCGAGGAATTCGGCGCAGATCACACCATCAATATCGAAGAGTTCAACACGCCGGAAACGCGGGTCCGCCGGGTTTGGGAATTGACCAACGGGCGGGGCGCTGACGTGGTGATGGAACTGGTGGGACGGGCCGAGCTGATGGCCGAGGGCATCGATATGCTGAGCAACGGCGGGACCTTCGTGGAAATCGGGGACATCGTCAGGGGGCGCGAGGTGTCTATCGACCCCTCCAAGCTGTTGTCCGGCAAGAACATCCTGGGGTCGCGGATGTACCGGCCGTCCCTGCTGCCGGTCTTGCTGGACTACCTGGTCAGGAACCAGGACAAGGTGCCCTTTGACAGGATAGTGTCCCATACCTATCCCCTGGCGGACGTAAACGAGGCCTTCGTCCGCTCCGAGTGGGACCAGCGCCAGACGGAGGTGACGAGGGCGATGCTGGTGCCGTAAGGATGTTGGTACCCTGAGAATGAGTACCGGGGCTAAAGTCCCGATGGTACGATATTGATAAGGAGCTTTCACGACCGGGACACTGAACGGATGTGGCATCGAGAGCCAGTCCGGCGTTTCCTGGGATTTGCTGAACAGGCATCTCGCCGCTTGCAGATCCTCGACGACGCTGTATCGCTTGCGGAACTCCGCAGTCTACGCGGCAACAGGCTGGAACGTTTATCGGGAAGCCGGGAAGGTGAATACAGCATCCGGATCAACCGACAGTGGCGCATTTGTTTCAGGTGGGTTGATGGTGCTCCCCATGAAGTAGAGATAGTAGATTACCACGATTGAGGATTGGTTCATGGCTCCAAAAAACAAGATGGCCCCGATCCATCCCGGAGAGATCCTGGCGGACGAATTGGATGAACTGGGCATGACTCCAGACCAAATGGACAAATGTCTGGGAGTCCCATTCGGAACGGTGTCATCGATTCTTGCAAAGGAGCGTGGTATCGACGCTGATTTTGCTCTGCGGATCTCTCGTTATTTGGGTGCCGGTGAACGATTGTGGATGAACCTGCAGGTTTCCTATGACCTTAAGGTGGCGGCGGATAAGGTGGGGCCACAGATTCTAAGAGAGGTCACACCCCGCCCGGACATCCTCGAGATACCGAGGAGTGGGAACGGGATTAGCCCCCGGATCGGGCGATGACGTCCGACAGGGAAAGTTCTTCAAGGGACTCCACTCTCCAGTCGGCGTGGTCCAGGGGGAGGTGCCGGGTGATAGGGTTAGGGACGACTACGCAGTGGAGGCCGGCGGCCTTGGCGGCGGTCACGCCGTGGGCCGAGTCCTCGATTGCCGGGTTTCCTCCGGTAGTGCTCCCAGGGCGCGGGTGGCGGACAGGTAAAGCTCCGGGTCGGGCTTGACGTTGGTGACATCGTCAGAGGTCTTGACGGAGCCAAAAACAGGCAGAATCCCCAACCTCTCCAGGTGGCCTCCGACCCAGCGGCGGGAGGAACTGGATGCGACGCCCAACCTCAGGTTCAGGGCGCGGGCTTCGTCCAACCGTTCCATTACCCCGGGCATCACTGGGTTGGCGTTGACCGCGTCCAGGTATCGCTGTCGGCGGGCTGGGACCATTTATCCCGGTCCACGGTCCGGCCGGTCAGCTCTTCCAGATGGCCGCAGACATCGAAGTTCCAAGTGCCCCAGCCGATGTACTGGATCCAGAAGGACAGGTCCAGATCCGCTCCATGGGACCGGAACACGTCTGCCATGTTTCGTAATCGGGGGTTTCGGTGTCCAGAATGACACCGTCGAAGTCGAAGATTACGGTGGTAATCAACCCTTGAGCCTAATCGGTGGAAGGGCCTAGTCAGAGGAGGGGAGCTTGCGGGGCTCCTGGAGTTCCATAGCTTCCCCTCGTACCGCAGGTCGCAGACGCCCGCCTTGGTAATAAGCACGGACACCCCACCATTGGCGGCGGTGAACCGCTTCCCCAGGGAAACCTCCTGGGCATTGGGGCCCGGACCAGCCCCGGCAAAAGCGGCCTCGGAACCCTTGGGCTGAAGCTCGGTTTCTCCGCAGGTGATAATCCCTCCCCCGCCCTTGGTCACCACCATTTCGGCGCCGCCGGGGGTAACAAACCGCTGACCTGTCTTGACCATGTTTTCCGTACCTGAGCGTCCGGGTTGGATGAGGCCGATTGGCCGGAGACGATTATAGGGAGGGGCCCTTCCAGCGTCAACGACTCCAACGAAACAGGCCCCGGAAAGCCGGGGCCTGTTTCGTTAGCAACCGCGTGATTGAACAGCGTTACTCGCTGAACCACATGGTGCTGACGCGGACGTTGGGGTCAAGCCTGGGCTCCCAGTTCAGATCGGGATCTACGGCGTAGAAGACCGGGAGGTCGAACAGGGGGGATGAACAGCACGTCTTCCCGGAACTTGTTAGCCAGGGCCTCCAAACGGTCCTGCCGTTCCTGTCCCGATGCCTCCAGGGCCGGCGTGATCTGGTCCTGGATCCCGCCTTCGGAGGGGTCGCAGACCAGGGAGCGGATGCTGGTGCAGCTCATGTAGTAGCGGAGCTGGCGCCCGAAGTCCAGGGTCTCGTTGGAGGGCTGGTTGCCGATGAGGTCGCCGGTGGGACAGCTGGCTCCGTTGGAATCGACGGCGGCCTGCAGTTCCTCCCTTGTCGGAGCCTGGGTCGCTAGGTCACGGCCATTGGCTTCCATGATCTCCTGCAGGGCCTTGCCGGCTCCGCACTTGGTCATGGCGCTGCGAATGCTGGATTCCACGACCTGGAAGTCGACGTTGATCCCGACTTCTGTGAGGTAGCCGTGGACGGCCTCGCTGACCTCGACCTGCTTGGCGACGCGTGCCCCTCGGGATGTGATCGTAATCTGGTTTTCCGCGTCGTAATTGGCCTCGGCCAGGAGTTGCCGGGCCTTGGCCGGATCATAGGGGTACGGGGCAGTGTTGGCTTCGCTGGCGCCGATGATGCCCGGCCAGATGATGCTGCCCCGGCAGGAAGTGAATCCGCCGTACAGGCTCTCCACGATAGCATCGCAGTCGATGGCATGGACGATGGCCTCGCGGACGGCCTTCTTCTTCAACTCGGGATGCCAGATGGTGTTGGTGGTGAACGAGTAGCTCTCCGCAGAAGTCCCGGAGCGGAGCATCTCGGGGGGCAGGTTGTCCACGGATTCGACGCCTACGTCCCAACCCAGATCTGCCTCGCCTCCCTGGACCATGGCCGAGATAACGGTGGGTTCCGACCGCCAGAGCCAGGTGATTTCGCTGATGAAGGGCTGCTGGAACTCGAAGTGGTCGCCCACGGGAACGTAGTCGTCGTAGGCTTCCTGCTTGATGTGGACGCCCCGGGACCACTCGACCATCTGGTAGGGCCCCAGCCCGACGCTGGTGCCGGCCCGATCTTCCTCGGACGTGGCGGCGAACAGTCAGGGGCCTCGAAATTAACGGAAGAACGAGGTGTTGGGGAAGATGGGGCAGGCGTTTTCGCAGTTGATGTCGACGGTATAGTCGTCCACCGCAGCGGAGGTGTAGGGACCCGTATAGTTGATGCTGCCGCCTTCCGAAATGGGGCTTCCCACGTCCTGGAGGCTGGCGACAGCGGCGGCGGCGTTCCACGCCTCGCCGTTGTGGAACTTGACCCCCTCACGGAGGTTGAACCGCCAGGTGTCGGCATCCACCTGTTCCCAGCCGGTGGTGGCGCTGGTGGGAACAATCCGCAGGTCGTCGCCGGACTGCCAGGTCAGCGGGTCCTGCAGGTTGGCCCGGGTGACGGTAGCGTTCAGAGAAGCACCGATGGAAAGCCGGGAGTTGAGCTGGATGGGCTCCTCGGGCAAAACGATGGTGATGTCGTCACGGGCCGAAGTCACTCCCTCAGGGAGAGGGGTCGCCGTGGGAGCCGGAGTTGGCGTGGCATCCGGGACCGGCGTCGCCGTGGGCCGCACCTGGGTTGGAGCGGCGGCAGGTGCGCTGGAGCCGGAAGCGGCCGGGGCGGCTGCCCGGGCCGGAGCGGCAGAGGCTTCCGTGCCGGACGCGGCCGGAGCCTGCGCTGGGGCCTGGGTCGCTGCCGGACCGCCGCAGGCCACGATGGCCAACGCGGTCAATAAAAGAATCGCAGGGATAACATACTTAAAGGAACTGCGTAAAGACATCAAACCCCCCGATGTATCAAGAATTCGGGCAAGGATACCGGGTTTCGCACTGGTGCGCAACGCACTCCGGCGGAATCTTCAAGTCGGATTTTCGTAAGGACGAAGGGGGCGCATCCGCAGCGGAAAACGGGGTGGCTACGGTCTGATATCGCCGCGGCCGCGCCCCGCAGGCCACCTTACCACTGCCTGCTGCGGATGTATCCGAAGGCGGCGATTGCGGCAGTGGCGCCGTCGCCGGCCGCGGAAACAAGCTGGGAGGAGGACCGCTGCCGGATGTCGCCCACGGCGTACAGCCCGGGCACGGAGGTCTCCATGGACAATCCGACCTCTATGTGTCCCGAGTTGTCCATCCCGGCCACGCCGTCCACCATAGCGGAGTTGGGCTCGAGGCCGACGTACACGAACACGCCGGACAGGCCGACCACTTCCTCCTGGCTGGTTTCGAGGTTGAGGCACTTGACGCCGGTGACAGTATCCTCTCCCAGTATCTCCTGGACCGCGGTGTTCCACACAACTTCGATCTTGGGGCTGCCCAGAAGGCGGTCCTGGAGAGCCTGCTGGGAGCGCAGCCGGTCCCGCCGGTGGAACAACAGGACCCGGTCCGCGTAGTCGGTGAGGGTCAACGCCTCGTCAGCGGCCGAGTCCCCCCCGCCGACCACTCCGACGGTTGAACCCATGTACATGGGGCCATCGCAGGTGGCGCAGTGGGAAACGCCCCGCCCGTAGAACTCCTCCTCCCCGGGGATGCCCAGCTTGCGGAGGGTGGAACCCGCGGCAACTATGACGGCCTTGGCACGCAGGTCTCCGGCGTCGCTGGAAACCACCCTGTAGTCGCCGTCCAGCGAGATCTTCTCCGCCTCGGCCATGACGAACTCGGCGCCTGCATTCATGGCCTGTTCCTGGGTGGCGGGACCGAGTTCGGCGCCGGAGATTCCCTCTGGGAAACCGGGGAAATTCTCGATTTTCTCCAGGTTGATAATCTGTGCGCCGCCCATCATCTGTTCGACGACGCCGGTGTGGAGACCGTAACGGGCGGCGTACATACCGGCGGTCAAGCCGGCCAGTCCTGCCCCCACGACCAGCACATCGTACTCGTTAGCCATTTCAAACCCCTTCCGATGAATGTCAACAACTGGGCGAAGAACAACTGGGCGAAGATTGTTTCCGGCACGGCGATTGGACGCCGGCGGCGCCGTTTTTGTTGCCGACACAGAACTTTATGCTGGGGCCGGGCGGGTGTCAAATGAGGGACCCGAAGTGGGAAAGGAGGGGGCCACTCCAGCGGTAGCAAGGGAGCGAACCGGGAGAATATCGGGAGCCGATTTTATGGACTTTGCCGTGACATGGGATTATCATCGAAAACAGTCCCCCGAAAACCCAACGCCGGTATACGAGGGTACGAAACATGGGGTAGCAACCCCCAACGTTCAGCCCCTGATAGAACGGGTTTCCCAATACCTTCCCGAAGACCTCGTCGACGAGGTCCGCGTCGCTTACGTGTTCGCCGAGGAGAGCCACCGGGGACAGTTCCGGAAGTCCGGCGAGCCCTACATCGCTCATCCACTGTCGGCAGCGGATTCCCTGGCTGATCTGCGCCTGGATGCTCCCACCATCATGGCCGCCCTGCTCCACGATGTGATCGAGGACTGCGGGGTGACCTTCGGCGAGATCGAGTCCCGTTTCGGACGGGAAGTCGCCACGCTGGTGGACGGGGTTACCAAGCTGACCCGAATGGACTTCACCCCGGATGTGACGGCCTCCAACGGTCACAAGACCGCTGGGGATGCGGAAAAGGCGCTTTCCCAGGGGGACGTTCTTTGGTCGCCGGATCCGTCCGCCATCAACGCCGAGAGCCTGCGCAAGATGCTGGTGGCCATGGCGGAGGACATACGGGTGGTCCTCGTCAAGCTGGCAGACCGCCTGCACAACATGCAGACGCTGGGCGCCCTGCCCAGGGAAAAGCGGAAGCGCATCGCCCAGGAAACGCTGGAGATTTATTCTCCGCTGGCCCACCGGCTGGGAATCTGGAATTTCAAGTGGCGGTTGGACGACCTTTCCTTCCGCCATATAAATCCGGCGAGGTTCCGGGAAATCAGCAGGATGCTCAGGTCGGGCCGGCGCGAAAGGGAGATGTACATAGCCCGGGTGTCCCGGATGCTCCAGGACCAACTGGAGAAATTCGAGACAAATGCCGAAGTTACCGGCCGCCCCAAGAGCGTTTACAGTATCCACCAGAAAACTGAGAAGTACGCCGCGCAGGGAAAGGAACCGGACGAGATATTCGACCTTTACGCCCTGAGGGTGCTGATAGACGCCGGGTCTGACGAACAGTCATCCCGGAAGGGGGAGTGCTACAAGGCGCTGGGGGCGGTCCACGATCTCTGGAGCCCGATGCAGGGCGGGTTCGACGACTACATCGGCAATCCCAAGGAGAACGGGTACGAGGCCCTGCATACAACGGTAATGTGCGAGGGCGGCCACCCGCTGGAAGTCCAGATCAAGACCCTGGAGATGCACCAGGTCGCCGAGTACGGGGTCGCGGCCCACTGGCGCTACAAGGAGGGCAAGTCCCGGGGCGACCGGAAGGACCGGCAGTTCGAAGAGAAGATGAGCGGGCTGCGCCAGGTATTGGAGTGGCAGCGGGAGGCGTCGGGAACCGAGGAGTTCATCGAAGGGGTCAAGCAGGACCTCTTCTCGGACCAGGTGTTCGTGTACACGCCCAAGGGGGACATCGTCCAGTTGGCGGCAGGATCAACTCCCCTGGACTTCGCCTACAAAATTCACACTGAATTGGGGCACAAATGCACCGGGGGGAAAGTCAACGGGCGATTGGTGGCGTTGAACACGCAATTGAAGACGGGCGACACCGTGGAGATCGTCACCAGCAAGTCAGCGCGGGAAGGGCCCAGCCTGGACTGGCTCAACCCGGACCGGGGTTTCCTGCAGTCGGAGCGGGCCAGGGCCAAGGTGCGGGTGTGGTTCCGCCGCCAGGCCAGGGAGTCCAATATAACCCGGGGAAAGGAACTGCTGCGCCGGGAGCTGCGGCGGCTGAATCTCAAGCTGGACGACACGGAGATCCTTTTCCTGGTCCACAACGACAACATGGACAACTTCCTGGAGAGCCTGGGTTCAGGGGGTATCTCCGAGCCTCAGCTTTCCCATCGCCTCGCCCAGGCACGGCAATTGCAGGAGCGGGAAGATCCCTTTCCCAACAAGTCCAAGAACAAGTCGCCGGACGTCAGTTCCAAGGTGGAGGTCGCCGGAGTCGGGGGGATGCTGGTCAGCATGGCCAGGTGCTGCAACCCCATCCCCGGCGACGACATCCTCGGATACGTCACCCGGGCCAAGGGCGTTTCCTGCCACAAGAGGGATTGCCCCAACCTGCGGAATCGGGACGAACCCGAGCGGATCATTCACGTCTCCTGGGGTTCCGCTCCCCAGCTCTATCCAGTGCGGATTCTCATCGAAGCCTACGACCGGGTGGGACTGCTGCGCGACGTAACGACCACACTATCTGCCGAGAAGGTCAACATCGCATCGGTATTCACGTCGGAGAACAATGACGGCACCGTGAACATGGAACTGACGATGCACACCACGGGCTTGGACCAGCTGGGGAAGCTGTTCCCCAAGCTGGAGGGCATCCGCAACGTCACCGAGGTGTCCCGGGTCCGTTCGGGCACCTGACGGGCACCGCTTTCTTACCTTTTTATCTCTCTTTTTTCCGCCGGACCAACCCTTGGGAGTCGGTGTCTCCCAAGGGTTTCTGCCTGGCAATGTAGCCATTTCCCCCGCCAACCGTTAGTATTCCTCAAAGGGCAAATGCCGGTTTTCATTCGTGCCCGCTGGAGGAATTCATGCCCGACCGCAAGCCAATTGTCCCCCCCGGTTTGAGCGCCAATCCCGCCTTCTCGCCGGGGGTCCAGGTGGGAAACCTGCTCTACGTATCCGGCCAGGTGGCCCAGGACGGGGAGGGCAACACCGTTGGCATCGGCGACGCCGGAGCCCAAACGCGCCAGATAATGTCCCGGATCCAGACCATCGTCGAGGCGGCCGGAGCGACAATGCAGGATGTGGTGAAGATTACCACTTTTCTCGTCAACATCGACGACTATCCAGCCTTCAGCCAGGTGCGCTCCGAAGCCTTCCCGGCCGATCCGCCGGCCAGTTCTACGGTGGTGGTGGCCGGACTGGTCCGCCCCGAGTTCCTGGTGGAAGTGGAGGCGGTGGTGCGGGTGCCGTGAGTACCAGCTCCTGTCACTATCAATCCTCATAGCGGGGTTGCCATCGTGCGTAACGAATTTACCGCCGTGTACGAAAAAGACGATGGGTGGTGCATCGGTTATTGCCTGGAAATTCCGGGCGCCAACGGGCAGGGCAAGACCAAGGAGGAGTGCAAGACGAATCTGGCCGAAGCCATAGCGCTCATCCTGCAGGACCGCCCCGAGAGAGCTATGAGAGGCGTGCCTTACGGAGTCAGGCCGGAGACCATCATCTTGCCCGATGCGCTTCCCGACGGGCCTGACTATGTCGTATGAAACAAGCGGCTGTTGTCGGTATCTCCAGCTCGATAGCCGCGGACATCGCTTCCTTATGACCTTGGCCTAACCCACAGAAGGAGTGAATCATGGTACAGCAAGGCCAGATTGACCACTTGCTCCAGGAAACCGGCACTGTCCCGCCGCCGCCCCACGTCGCGCGGCAGGCAACTCTGCAGGACTACGAGGGCGCCTACGCCCGCTCCATGGAGGACCCGGAGGGGTTTTGGGAGGGTGTGGCGCAGGAACTGGAGTGGTTCAAGCCGTGGGACAAGGTGTTCCAGTGGGACTATCCCAATTTCCAGTGGTTCCTCGGCGCCCAGTGCAACATCACCTACAACTGCCTGGACCGGCACCTGGACACTCCCACCAAGAACAAGGCCGCGCTGATCTGGCTCAGCGAGACCGGCGAGGAACGGGTCTTCACCTACGGGCGGCTGGCCCAGCTGGTCAACCGCTTCGCCAACGGCCTCAAGTCCCTGGGGGTGGGGAAGGGAGACCGGGTGGTCATCTATATGCCATTGACCCCTGAGGGAGCCATCGCCATGCTGGCCTGCGCCCGCATCGGCGCCATTCACAGCGTGGTCTACGCCGGGTTCAGCATTGGTTCCCTGCGGGACCGCATCCTGGACGCCCAGGCCAAGGTGCTCATCACCGGGGACGCCGGCTACCGGCGGGGCAACCGCGTTGACCTGAAGGGCATCGCCGATGGAGCGGTAAAGGGTCTGGACTTCCTGGAGCACGTCGTTGTCTGGCGGCGGGAGGACGAAAAGCCGCCCCTGGGGGACAAGGAAGTGGACTTTGATACGCTGCTGGCCGAAGGAGGGATCGAATGTCCCGCCGAGGTCATGGAGGCCGAGGACCCGCTCTACATCCTGTACACCAGCGGCACCACCGGCAAGCCGAAGGGGGTGCAGCATGTCCACGGCGGCTACATGGTGGGCACCTACTACCACTTCAAGAACTTCTGGGACGTCAAGGACAACGACGTCTTCTGGTGCATGTCCGACATCGGCTGGGTGGTCGGCCACAGCTACATTGTCTACGCCCCCCTGATCGCCGGAGCGACCACCGTCTTCCGGGAGGGCGCCCCGGACTTCCCCGGGCCCCACATCTTCTACGAGGTGGTGGAAAAATACGGGGTCAACGTCATCTTCACCGCACCCACGCTGGTTCGGATGCTCATGCGATTCGGGGACGACCTGCCCGGGCAGTACAACCTGCGCTCTCTGCGTCTCCTGACCTGCGCGGGCGAACCGCTGAATCCCGAGGCGCAGAAGTGGGCCTACCAGCACATCTGCGGGAACGGCGAATGGGCGTACCTGGTGGACAACTGGTGGCAGACCGAGACGGGCGGGCCTTGCCTGGGGACCTTGGCCAACATGATGTCCAAGCCGGGGCGGGTGGGCAAACCCCTGCCCGGTGCGGAACTGGACATCGTCGACCGTGAGGGACAGCCTATCGAGGAGCCGGAAAAGGGGGGAATTCTGGTTATCAAGCGTCCCTTCCCCCACTTCTTCCGCACCGTCTGGGGAGATCCGGACCGCTACGCCGAGAACTGGAACACCATCCCCGGCGTGTACTTCACCGGCGACGTGGCCCTGCGAGACGCCGACGGCTACTACATGGTGGTGGGACGCGCCGACGACGTACTGAACGTGGCGGGGCACCGCATCGGATCGGCCGAGGTGGAAAGCGCGCTGGTATCTCATCCGGCGGTGGCGGAGGCGGCGGTCATCGGCAAGCCCGACGAGCTAAGGGGAGAGTCTATCAAGGGATTCGTCACCCTTCGGATGGGCAACGACCCGTCAGACCGGATGGTCAACGATCTGCAGCTCCACGTCCGGCAGGAGCTTGGCCCCATTGCCGTCCCGTCGGAGATCGAATTCACTCCAACACTGCCCAAGACCCGCTCCGGCAAGATAATGCGCCGCCTCCTGAAGGCCAACGAGCTCGGCCTCGACCCCGGCGACATCACAACCCTGGAGGAATAGGGGGGCGCCGTTTGCGGAAACCTGCCAGTCTAGTATCGGAGTAACCAAGATGCCGCTAGAAGACCTAGTCAGCGTGATTGAAACGCTTAAACAGCGTATCCGGGATCACGGTGGGAGCCTGAGACAAAATGAAACCCGAACACGCGCTGCCTTAATCGACCCACTCCTGACTGCTTTGGGGTGGGATGTGTCGGACCCAGCCCTAGTGACGCCCGAATACCGAGTGGAAGTTGGCTGGGCAGATTACGCGCTCCGTGGTCCGGGAACCCAACCGTCTGCAGTTGTTGAGGCCAAGCGGCTAGGTTCGTTCTTGGAAAATCACTTGGACCAAGCAGTGGGATATTGTATTACTCAGGGGATCTCATACGCCGCGATAACTGACGGGAATCATTGGCAACTGTATCGAACATTCGAACCAGTGCCCATATCGGAAAAACGGGTGCTAGACATTTCCCTGGATTCCGCCTTGGCGCATGAATGTGTTTTGAATTTCCTGTTGCTTTGGAGGCCCAATTTATCTACCGGAAAAGCCATTGCGGCGAACGAACCTTTGCTTTACCAACCTCCATCAACGGGTTCTTCTGTGCAACAGACATCTGAACCGGGTTCTAACTACATGCCCGAACCAAGTCCGCCTAAATCTCCCGTCTCCGAAAACGGTTGGGTACAATTGGCAGATTTTGTTCCAAAAACAAGAACCAAGCCTCCGACGGAGATCCGATTTCCGGATAACACAAACAGTCAAATAAAGATATGGCGCCATGTGGAACAGCGGACCGTCGAATGGCTATGGGAAAAAGGTTTGCTTAACGCTGCAAATCTGCCGATCCAATCAAGCCCACAACGGTATATAGTCCACACTTCACCCCAACACCCACAAGGCAACCAGTTTGCCCAGGTCGTACCTCTAAGTGGAACGCCGCTTTATTTGGAAGGTAATGTTAGTAGTCTCGCTTCAACGGCCAATGCCAAGACACTTTTGACCCATTGCGACCAGAGTTTGTTAGAGGTTCTGCTCAAACTAGACTAAGTCCTCGCCTGCCCGGAAGTGTGTGTAGTGTCGCCACATCAGCTCCGGGAAATCCCTTTTGAGGAGAAAGCCGTTCCCATGAAAGTCTACTACTTCAGCGAGTTTCCCTATCATGAGTACCCCGATGAGGAGGGGGAGAAATACCCCTCCCTGCGGCTGACCTTCCCCAACACTTACTTCGACCCCGGCACCGCCAACAGCCTGTTTCAGCGGTACTTCGACGAGTGCGTGTACGTGGATGAGATGGGGTTCGACGGGATAATGGTCAACGAGCACCACAACACCCCGTCCTGCATGAACGCCTCTTGCAACCTGTCCGCCGCCGTGCTGGCGCGGATAACCAAGAATGCCAAGATCCTGCTGCTGGGCAACATCCTGCCCATCCATGAGAATCCGGTCCGCCTGGCGGAAGAGATTGCCATGATCGACGTCATATCCGGCGGCCGGGTCATCTCGGGAATGGTGCGCGGGACGGGGGTGGAGACCCTGGCCACCAACGGCAATCCCATCCACAACCGGGAGCGGTTCGAGGAGTGCCACGACCTGGTCATCAAGACCTGGTCAGCGCCGGGCCCCTTCCGATGGGAAGGGAAGCATTACAACTTCCGGGTGGTCAATCCCTGGGTGGTGCCTGTCCAGAAGCCCCATCCTCCGGTATGGGTTCCCGGGACGGCCAGTCCTGAGACGGCCCAGTGGGCGGCGGAGCACGGTTACACCTACGTTGCCTTCCTGACCCCGCTGGATGTCACCGAGGACCTGTTCCAGATCTACCGGGACACCGCCGCCGAGAAGGGATACGAGCCCACCGGCAACAACTTCGGCTACCTGCTGTGCTGCTATGTGGCGGAGACCCAGGAGAAGGCGGACGAGGAAGCCCGTCACTTCATCTGGCGGATGGGCACCACCACCCGCGGCCCCCGGGAGTACATGAACCCCGTGGGTTACCGCTCCCAGGCCGGAGAGCAGGTCGCCGCCCGCCGCGCCGTTCGCCCGCTGATCCAGCAGTCCTACGAGGAGCTGAACGAGAACTACCACATCGTCGCCGGAACGCCGGACACGGTGCTGGAGAAAATCAAGTATCTCTCCGACCGGCTGGGGATGGAGCACCTGATCTTCTACGGCCAGGAGTCCCGCATGTCCCACGAAGCCACCATGTCCAACATCGGGTTGTTCGGGAAAGAGGTCCTGCCAGAAATCCAGAAGTGGTAGGGGGCGGAATGGCAGACGGGAGTGACTGGGCGGAAGAGGCCGCAGCCGTATGTTGGCAGCCTGGCTCAAGCGGCAAGTGATTAGGAAACTATCTCCAACCAGTCCCTTCATCCCCATCCTGACCTTCCCCCTTCGAAGGGAGAAGTGAGGTGGACCCGGTCATCCGGGGTTAATAACCGTCGCTTCGCCCTGGCCCCCTCCCGCCATTCCCCCGCTCTACCCCGAGCCCCGGCTGGAAAACTGGGCAAAAGTTGTTCGTCGGGCGCGGGCATCCGGAGAAGCTGAAACGCTATGCTTATGGAAAGCCTTTTCAGAAGCATTCCGCCGGTGCGGAGCCCCCCAAGGAGCGTTGGACAAGTTACCCGCCCCGGCGACGGAGGGGGCGGCCCTTGGAACAACCCTGGTTCATAGGGTGCCCGGGTGAGGCGGTGGCAGTGAGGTAGGTGGTATCCAATGAGGCTTGGCAAGCTGGTCCCGTGTGTCGCGTTCCTGGCAGCCCTCATCCTTCTGGCCCTCGCCGCGCCCGTCTCCCTCTCCCAGGCACAGGAGGAAAACCAGCCGCCCGAGTTTTCCCAGTTCTCGATCACCAGGTCGGTCCCCGAAAACACCCCGCCGGGACAGCCCATCGGAGACCCGATCCTGGCCACCGACCCCGACGGCGACACCCTCTTCTATGCGATCTTGAATGGCGACGCCGCCATGTTCGCCATCGACAGCCGCACCGGCCAGATAAAGACCAAGGCTCCCCTCGACTACGAGGCCATGGATACCCCGAAGGAATACTGGTTCCACGTGGCGGTCAGGGACGGCAAGGGCCCCGACGGCGGCACCGACCTGGTGGCGGATGACGGCGCTTTGGTAACCGTCGAGGTTACGGATGCGGACGACCCGGGAACGGTGACGTTGGACTGGAGTCGTCCCTACGTCGGCACTCAGTTGACAGCAACCCTCTCCGACCCCAACGGCGTCCCCGATTCAATAGAGTCCTGGCAGTGGGCGCGGTCCGCCAGCCGAAACGGCCCCTATACCAACATCGACCAGAACGCCACCTCAGAAAGCTACACTCCGGTCGATGCCGACAAAAACAAGTACCTGCAGGCCACCGTTACCTACACCGACGACGACCATGGTTCGGGCAAGACCGCGCAGGTCGTGTCTACCCATCCAGTCAGTCCGGCAAGGGCGCCCAAAAGCAACACGCCGCCGTCATTCACCGACGGAACATCCGCCACCCGCTCCGTGCGGGAAAACTCCCCGCTAGGCACCAACGTCGGCGCCCGGGTAGCGGCCACGCCCGGCGGGGACCTGCTGTACACCTTGGGAGGGACTAACAAGGACTCCTTCACCGTCGACAGAGGAACCGGCCAGATAAAGACCAAGGACGAGCTAGACTACGATAGCGGCAACCAGAGCTACGAAGTGACGGTGACGGTCAAAGACACGTCTGGCCGTTCCGCCGACATAACCGTAACCATCAACGTTACCGACGAACCAGTGGAGATACACGGCCCGTCCAGCGTCGAGGTCTCCGAGGGGGAATATGTCTACTCCCCTGTCGTCGGCCAATACACCACAGTGCCTAGCTCGGCCAATCTGACGCTG
This sequence comes from uncultured Dehalococcoidia bacterium, assembly GCA_951812535.1. Taxonomy (GTDB): domain Bacteria; phylum Chloroflexota; class Dehalococcoidia; order Lucifugimonadales; family UBA3495; genus CATOSK01. Next base: position 137,241 of record CATOSK010000011.1, read on the forward strand.
ACCGGGCGCGACGCCAGGCATTTCTCCATCGGTTCCATCGGTTATCTCTCCTTCAAGTCCGCACCGGACTATGAGTCCCCCCGTGACAGCGGCCGGAACAACGTGTATGACGTCACCATCAACGCAACCGACGGGACGTATACGAAAACCCACAACCTCAGGGTCACCGTCACCAACTACAACGAGGGCCCCGTCATTACCTCCGGGCCTGACCGCAAGACCTTCCCGGAAGAATCCACGGGGACGGTTGCGAGATACACGACCAGGGACCCGGAGAACGACCCCATCCGGTGGTATGTGCAGGACACCGATGACTATAAATACTTCCAGATTAGCCGGTCGGGAGTCCTTACCTTTAAGGAACCTCTGGACTACGATCACAAGCAGAAGTCTGGTGACAACAACACCTATACCTATGAAGTGGTGATCGTTGCCATGTCCGGCATGAACCAGGCGGCAGACGGAGAAAGGATCAATGTCACCGTCACTAATATCGAAGACCCTGTTTTCTCTGGCGACGACAATGATGACAGTAATACCTACACCCGCACCGTCGCCGAAAACACCCCCGCCGGCACAGACATCGGCAACCCGGTCTCCAGCACCGACTCCAGGACCATCACCTACTCCCTCGCGGGGCCGGATGCCAGGTCCTTTGCCATCGACTCATCCGACGGGCAGCTGCTCACCAGGGCCTCCCTGGACTACGAGACCCGGAACAGCTACACGGTGTGGGTGCGGGCTTCCAACGGCACCGCCGCTGCCCATGCCATTGTGACCATCAATGTCACCGACGTGGAAGAGGCGGGTGCGTTGACCCTCCCCTCGGCCCAGCCCCGGGCGCGCGTCCCCTTCACCGCCACCTTGACCGACCCCGACGGCGGCATATTGAGCGAGTCCTGGCAGTGGAGGCGGTCCACCAGCCAAGACAGCGGCTACACCGAAATCCCCGGGGCGAGTGCCGCAACCTACACCCCCACCGACGAGGATGTCGGCAAGTACCTGCAAGCCACCGTCTCCTACACCGACAATTTCGGCTCGGACTCCGCGGAAAAGTCCACCACCCGCCCGGTGCGGGGGGGAGCCAACCGCCCGCCGGAATTCTCCTCCGCCACGGACAGCGAGACGATCGATGAGAACACAGCCTCGGGCGAGGACATCGGCAGCCCCTTTACGGCCACCGATCCCGACAACGACACCCTGACCTACTCCCTCGGAGGGACTCATCGCGGGTCGTTCTCCCTGGACTCATCCACCGGGCAGCTGCAGACCAGGAGCTCCCTGAACTACGAGGCCAGGAACAGCTACACCGTGGTGGTCACCGCCCGGGACCCTTCCAACGCGTCGGCCTCCATCACCGTGACCATCACGGTCGCCGACGTCGACGAACCGGGGAGCGTCGCCCTGTCCTCCTCCCAGCCCCGGGCGCGCGTACCGTTCACCGCCACCGTGACCGACCCCGACGGCGGCATATTGACCGAGTCCTGGCAGTGGAAGCGGTCCACCAGCCAGGACAGCGGCTATGCCAATATCACCGGGGCAAACGCGGCAACCTACACCCCCGCTGACGACGACGTGGGCCAGTACCTGAGAGCCGCCGTGTCCTACACCCAAAGTGCCGGCCCGGACAGTGCGGAGAAGTCCACCACCCGCCCGGTGCTGGGGGGACCAAACCGGCCGCCGGTCTTCGCTTCCGCCACGGCCAGCGGGACGGTGGACGAGAACACAGCCTCGGGCGAGAACATCGGCAGCCCCTTCACGGCCACCGATCCCGACAACGAGCCCTTGACCTACTCCCTCGGAGGGACTCATGGAGGGTCGTTCTCCATAGACTCATCCACCGGGCAGTTGCAGACCAAGTCCCCCCTGGACTACGAGGCCAGGACCAGCCACACGGTGGTGGTCACCGCCAGGGACCCATCCAACGCGTCGGCTTCCATCACCGTGACCATCAATGTCGCCGACGTTAACGAGCCGGGGAGCGTCGCCCTGTCCTCCACCCAACCCCGCGTCGGAACGAGCCTCACCGCCAGTCTGACCGACCCTGACAGCGGCGTCACCAACCGGCAGTGGCAGTGGTCCATCTCCAGTGCTGCCACCGGGCCCTTCTCGGAAATCGCCGGCGCAACCTCCGCCAGCTACACCCCCGTGGCCGGCGACCTCGGAAAGTACCTGCGGGCCACCGTCACTTACGACGACAATGGATCATCAATCACAGTCTCAGGCATAGCTGACAATCCGGTCCTGCCCGCCATACCTGCCGTGCGCTACTCCTCCTCGTCCTACTCCGTCACCGAGGGAAGCGCCGTCACCATCACCGTCCAGCTGTCCCCGGCCCCGGCCCAGGGCGTCACAATCCCGGTGACCGCCACCGTCGGAACGGCCGAGTCCGGCGACTACACGGTTTCCTCCACCTCGCTGTCCTTGATCGCGGGCAGTTCCTCCCAGACCTTCACCGTCACCGCCAACCAGGATGCCGACGGCGCAGACGAAACCCTGACCCTGGGATTCGGCGCTCTGCCCAACGGAGTGTTGGCGGGCAGCCCTTTCAGCGCCACTCTCACCATCAGCGACGATGACACCCGCTCCGTGCGCTACTCCTCCTCGTCCTACTCCGTTACCGAGGGAAGCGCCGTCACCATCACCGTCCAGCTGTCCCCTGCGCCAACCCAGGGAGTCACCATCCCGGTGACCGCAACTCGCGGAACGGCCGAGTCCGGCGACTACACGGTATCCGCCAGCTCCCTTACCTTCGGCTCGGGCAGTACCTCCCAGACCTTCACCGTCACCGCCAACGGGGATGCCGACACCGACGCGGAAACCCTGACTCTGGGATTCGGCGTCCTGCCCAACGGCGTGTCGGCGGGAAGCACGTCCAGCGCTACCCTCACCATTGCCGACGACGACACGCCCGTCCGCCAGCAGCAGCCGACCCCCACTCCCACCCCCACCCCGACGCCGCAGCCTCCCAGCGGCACGGCAAACTTCAGCGCCGCCAGCTACTCCGTCACCGAGGGAAGCGCCGCCACCATCACCGTCCAGCTGTCCCCGGCCCCAACCCGGGGAGTCACCATCCCCGTGACCGCAACTCGCGGAACGGCGGAATCCGGCGACTACACGGTATCGGCCAGCTCCGTTGCCATCAGCTCGGGCAGCACATCCCGGACCTTCACCGTCACCGCCAACCAGGACGATGACACCGACGCGGAGACCCTGACCCTCGGCTTCGGAAACCTGCCCAGCGGCGTGTCGGCCGGAAGCCGGTCCAGCGCCACCCTCACCATCAACGACGACGACGCCCCCGCCGTCCAGCAGCCGACCCCTGCTCCCACGCCGCAGCAGCAGAGGCGCCGCAGCCGGCGCAGCAGCGGGGGCGGAGGATACACCCCCAGCACCGAGAACCGCGCCCCGGTCTTCATGGAAGGCGCAGCCGCCACCCGCTCGGTGCGGGAGAACTCTCCCCTCGGAACGGTCATCTTCCCCCCCGTGCTGGCCGTCGATCCCAACCAGGACACCCTGACCTACACCGTCGCCGGCGCTGACCGGGCCCACTTCGGCATCAACAGCGGCACCGCCGAGCTGACCGCCGGAACTGTCTTCGACTACGAGTCGGGAGACTCCTACTCCCTCACCGTGTCCGTCACCGACGGCCGCGGCGGGCGGGACTCCATCGCCGTCACCGTCAACATCGCCGACGTCGCGGAAGCGCCCCCCGTCCCCGTCGCCCCCGCCCCAACGGATACACCCACGCCCACGCCGGAACCCACGCCAACGCCCGCCCCGGCGCCCACGCCGGAACCAACCCCCACCCCGGCGCCCACCCCCACGCCCACGCCGGAACCCCCGCCGCCGGCAGTCGTGCAGGATACCCAACCCCCTCCGGCGCAGCCGCCGCCCGGGCCCAGCACGACCATCTCCCCCGTCGTGGCCATCGCCGACGTCAACGACATTCCGCCGTGGCTCCAGTGGACGCTGCTGGCGGGGACCGGCCTGTGGGCCGCCTGGCTGCGGTTCTACTCCTGGTGGCGGGAGAAGCATCCCCCGCCGCCCAAATACCGGACCAACACCGCCGAAATCGGCCGCGACGTCCTCGTCCCCACCGGCTGACCCTTCTATAAAAGTCCCTTCCCCAAGAGGCCCTTCCCCCTCGACGGGGGAAGGGCCTGCCCCCCACCCCTTCCCGTCATCCCCGCGCAGGCGGGGACCCAGACCCCCGTAAACTCGTCCCTTCAGGAACGGCAACCGGAGCAAACCTTCCCACCCACCCCCCTCCAACCCCCTTTGTCAAGACCAAAACCGGCGAAACCAGCGCGGGTTATGCTTGGCTGCGGGCCCGCCGCCCCGGTATCATTGCCACGGTCTCGTAATGTTCCAGAGGCTCGTAGTGTTTCGGTATCCCGTAATGTCCCGTATCCCGTAATGTCCCGTATCCCGTAATGTTCTGGTAATTGTTCTATGCGATACTGAACGCTGGCAACGACCATTGCCGGGACCAACTGCCCGCACCCAACCAATGGAGCAGATTGCAGGCCGCAGAAGCCGTATTTATGGAACCAGGTTTCCAACAGTCCATCCAGGAGGCAGCACATGTAGCAATGCAGGGGACACCACCCCGGTCCGGCGCGGGAGCCGGGCCCAGGCAACCAGTGATTTCATTCCCTAGAGAGGAACGATGAAATTTGACAAGAAATTAGTGAGTCTACCGGTCGGGGTGGCGGTGATCGCCTTCCTGGCCCTGGCGGGGCTGCTGGGCGTCTTAGCCTTCAGCGCCGCCCTGCCCGCCGAGGCGCAGAACGTCATTACGCATTCCGGTACAGTCAAGGAGCACAGCACGGACGAGGTCCGCCTGGGCGCGCTCGAGCCGGACCGGACCCAGGTCTCGGACCGCTGGGAGTTGGTGACCGACGCCGGCGACCCGGCTGGCGACCCGGCCACCACTGATTATCGCCTATTCAAGATCGACCGGACGTCGGGCGTGTTGACCTTCAAGAGTCAGCCCGACTACGAGAATCCCATGGGGGCGGCCGCCACCTCTGCCAGCGACCTTGCAGCGAAGAATGTCTACAGGGTAAGGGCGAAATTCGGTGACGGCGAGAAGTATCTGGCTGTGAATGTAACGGTCACCGTCACAGGCATCGAGGAAGACGGGGCCATTACCCTGTCCAACCGGCAGCCACAGGCTGGGGTGGGACTTACGGCTACGCTGGAGGACCCTGACAAGGGCATCCGCTCCCCTGACTGGAAATGGCAGGTGGAGACCGGCGAAGGCACGGGTGTCTTTGAGTACATACCCAATGCGGTGAACAGGACCTACACACCGCAATCCGGGGACGTGGGGAAGTACCTGAAGGCCACTGCGAGTTATCAGGACGGGCATGACGTCGACGTAGCCGATGAATATGCAATGTCCAAATTCGTGGTGCGGGCCGCGCCCGGCTCGAACGTTCGTCCCATGTTCCGGGAGAATGACGAGGACACTGCTGACACGCCCGCCGCCGCCGGCATCCAGACCAGCAGGCGGATAGAGGAGAACTCCGCGCCTGGGATGAAGATCGGCCCGGCGGTGTACGCCACCGACAATGACCATCTGGGAGGAGTGCCGCGTGACGAGATTACCTATTCGTTGCGCGATCCCGCTAATGACACTCCTGTCGATGGCAACGATGCTACGACAGATGATGACAGCGACCCCAATACTGACTCCGCTGGGGACGGCCAGTCGGCCCTGTTCAGCATCGACCAGGAGACCGGCCAGATAACGACCAAGGCCCCGATTAATATGGAGTCCTTGGACCGTGATGGAACAGACAACGATTACACATACTCAGTCGTTGTCAGGGCCACGGACCCGTCCGGTGAGTACGGTGAGGCCACTCTGACCATCCACGTTCTTGAAGAGGACGAGACTCCGCAGCTAACCGGTCCGGCCGCGTTGACCTACTTCGAAAATCGCCCGGTTGCTACAACGGCTGGGGAAGAGCTTATTCTGCATAGAACCCCTTCCACCGACGTTAACGAAGCGGGGGACCGGGTTGCCTACATGGCAGCCGACAACGACCTGGACGACGACGCCACTGTGGCAGTTGGAGATATCCAGTGGGAGCTGACCGGCCCGGACGCCGGCAAGTTCTGCTTTGCAGACGGGACAACCATCACAACTTGTGCGTCCGGCACTTACACAAACTCGCAAACCTTGGAAAACGACGCAACCACTGCGATCGCAACCAGAACCGCTGCTGTGGCAACGTCACCGGTGCTCCGGTTCAGGAGCGCGCCCGACGTCGAGGCTCCTGGGGATGTCTCCGGGACAACGGGGGACGGCATAGCAGCAACAGCTGGGGACAACATCTACGAGATCACGGTGCGCGCCTGGGACGCGGACTGGTTGATAGGGAGCAGGAACGTCACCATCCGTGTGGCCGGCACGGATGACGAAGGGAAGATCACCCTGTCGCATACACAGCCGCAGCAAGGCGTGGTGATCACAGCCACCTTGAACGACCCGGACGGCGTATCAGGGGCGATTAGTTGGCAATGGTATACCGGTGCCGGCGCTGCTGATGGCAGCGAAATCGCCGGCGCTACTAAGGCCACCTTCACCCCGACCGACCAAACCGGCACCCTGTCCGTCAAGGCGACTTACGAAGACAGAGGCAGCACCGGCCAAGAACGAACGGCTATGGCGGATACCGCCAATGCTGTGCGGACCAATCCTATAACTGCTGATGATGGCGAAAATACGAATCCCACGTTCTACAAGGATGCCGCTACGGGCACAGACAACACTCTCGACGATGCCGAGCGCACAAAAGCGAACGAAACGTCGAGCTACACCAGGTACGTCTTGGAAGGCCAAATCAGGAACGTCAGGAATAAGGAAACCGCTGATCCCGGTGAAGACGACGGCGCGCGCGGTTATGTCGACAACGACGCAAATGACGCCGCGGCCGCAGTCAAAGTATGGGACGGCTTCTACGCAGATGCGGCGGCCAAAACGGCTGGCACGCTCGCTGCCGACGGGACGGCTGGCAACGGGAGTTTGCAGTACGATCTGAGCGGGACTGGCTCCGAGAATTTCGAGATAAACCAGAACCCCGGGGCCCCAGCTGATCCGGCTGGTCTGATCAAGGCGAAGAGACCGCTGGACTTCGAGACCGAGAGCACCTACACGCTCACCCTAACGGCCACCGACCCCCACGGCGCTTCAACAAGCGTTACCGTAACGATCAACGTTCTCGACCAGGCGGAGATAGAGGACGTGCCGGGGGATGAAAAACGGCTATGGGTCAATGAGGCCAATCAGGCCGATGATCCTGCGCCGATTGTCAAGGTGGACGACCTCGAAGCCAAAAATCCGCCCGACGTGAACTTGGGCGGACTGAAATGGTCCCTCTTGACGGTCAACGCTGCTGACGGTACACCCAGTGAACTTCCGTCTACCACTGATCACAACAGAGACAGCGTTCTCAGCGTGGACTGTCAGCCAGACTCGGACAATCAAGGCCTGTGCGACGATTTCCGGTTCTCCAATTTCAACACCGCCACTACCCAGCTCCTGTTCGCGATCGGGACCGGCGAGACGCACGATCCGCCCGATTTCGAGGACCCGAAAGACATTGCTGGGAGAGATGACACCACGGCGACAGTGGATGCATCTAGCCAAGCAGCCATGGACAACATCTACCAGGTGAGGGTGAGGGTTGCCTTCGCCACGCTGAGGTCGGCCGGTACCGACGATCACCCCAATCCGGCATCCGACGAAATGTCAGAACGGACCTATGTGGTGAGGGTGGTCGACGTGGACGAAGCCCCCAGCTTCGCCGGCGCCGACTCCGATCAGTCGATAGACGAGAACAGCGACGACGATTCTATCGTCATAAACAGGGACCTCGGCGGGTCGGTGTCGGCAACGGACCCGGAGGACACCACCGATCCCCCCGACAAGAAGCTGACCTTCAGCCTCTCCCTGCCCGCTGACTACGCCGAAATGTTCGACATAGTCCCGTCCACCGGCGAGATCCTGACCCGGAGGAAGATTGACTATGAGGCCCTGGACCTGGTGGAACAGGGCACCCCAGGCGGGCAATACAAGACCATCACCGGTGTGACCGTTACGGCTGCCGACTCCGTCGCCAGGATGCGAACGCTGGGCACCGATGGCTACATGCCGATGATGGGCCTCTCGGATAGCCTATCGGCAACCCTGCCGGTGAGCATCAACGTCCGGGACCTGAACGAGACGCCGGTACAGGCGCCGCCCCTGGCCATATCCGGCGGCGAGGAAGTCTCCTACGCCGAGGACATGACGGACACGACCGTCGGCACCTACGAGGCTGTCGCGGCTGCAGGCACCGACGCGGCCATGACAGCGTGGACGCTGAGCGGCGCTGACGCGGACGACTTCATGGTCGACCCCGCCACCGGCGCGAGCACCGCGCTCAAGTTCGCCAGCGCCCCGGACTTCGAGAGTCCGGCGGACGCCGACATGGACAACACCTACATGGTCACCCTGACCGCCACGGTTGGCAACGTCACGGACACCCACGATGTGGAGGTGATGGTCACCAACGCGGACGAGATGGGGACGGTAACCGTCACTCCCACGATGGCCGTGGCTAACACGCAGTTGACGGCCAGCCTGACTGACCCGGACGGCGGCGTAACCAACCTCAGCTGGGACTGGTGGATCGACGATGCCATGGATGGAGGATTCACCGAGCAGGTCGGCGGGATCTCTGCGACCTACACGCCCTCCACGGATGACGTGGGCCGGTACCTCAAGGCCAGGGCCCAGTACGAAGACACCCAAGGCATGGAGAAGGTAGCCGCCTCGATGGCTATCGAGGTCATGTCCGCCGACCCGAACCAGGCGCTGATCGACAGGTACGACACCAACGGGACCCCGGGGATTCAGAAGGACGAGGTCATAGCGGCCATCAACGAATACCTCTTTGGCACGGGAGCTGATATTCCCACCAAGGCCGACGTGATCACGCTCATCAACCTCTACCTGTTCAGTTAAACAAAGAGAAACCTGAGGGAACTGCATTTCATTGCAAGGAGTTGGGTATGTAACTTTCGGGAGTTCCAGTCCGGGCCGGACAAGGCATCCGGCCCGGACCATCCGGCACACAGTCCTACCTTATGAGAGGTTTGCAATATGACTAACCAATTGAAAATGATGGTCGGAGTGGCGGTCTTCGCCGCGCTGGCCCTTGCGGGGACGCTGGGGGCCTTCGTCTTCAGCACGGCCCAGCCGGTGGCCGCGAGTGGGCACAGCGCCACCAGGAGCTTTTCCCCGACTACGGTTGCCCCCGAAGGCAACGTAACCGTGAGCGTCGCCCTCCAGAACATCGGTCAAGCCGGCGGCCTCACGGAGACGATCCCCTCCGGCTTCACCTACCTGTCCACAACCCATTCTTCTGACCAGGTTACGGTGACTGGTCAAACTGTGAGGTTCACCATATTCGGCGAATCCTCCGTAACCTACGTTGTCCAAGCCGACGCAGGCTCAGACGGCCAGTACGACTTCACTGGCACGGTGTCGGATTTTGACAAGCATTCCCTGACCGTCATGGGCGCCACCATGGTCACCGTCAGCGCTGACGGCGGCAACGGCGGCAACGGCGGCACCACGCCGATGTACGGCTCGGTGCGCGCGCTGCCCACGGACCCGGGCGCGGCGACCCAGATCACGGTCAAGTTCCCGATCGCTTCAGGGGGCCTGGACATTGACGAGTCCATCGTCATCGAGGTCGGCGACGACCTGGGCGTTCCCTCCTCCATCGCGGCCGGCAACGTTTCCATCGCCGACAGCACCAACACGGCTTCCCCCCGGTCCGTAGTCGTCGAGTCGGACGACGTGGCCGAGCGGTTCAAGATCACCCTGTTCATCGGCGACATGTCCGATGTTGACGGCGCGCAGCGCCTGGGTGGCGGCAACATAACCGTCACATTCCGCCAGGAAGCGGGCGTCACCAACCGCACCGAGGGCGGCGACGACGACTGGTTCGCTTACACCAGCAGAGTCACCTTCGATGAGGACACGCACCAGATAACCGACGTCTACGTCGTTCCCCGGTTGGTGGAACTCAGCTCCTACGAAGACGCCCGCGGTGAGGACGTCACCGTGGTGGGCAAGGGCTTCAAGAACAGCACCACCGTCCGGTTCTGGCGCGATGCCAACATGAACGGGGCGATAGACCCCGCCGAGGTCACCCTGTGCTCTGCCACCGCCAGCGGCGACGACATAGCCGAGTGCACCTTCACCGTGTCCAACCCGCCTTTCATGGGCGGCACCTATGGCAACTACATCAACGCCATTGACGGGCGCAACCAGAAGGCTACCGCGGCTCTGCCGAACTTCAACCTGGAGCCCTCCATGGCCGCCTCCCCCGAGCAGGGCAGCCCGGGAGACAACGTCAACATCCAGTTGTACGACTTCACCCAGGGCGACATGGTTTCCAAGATTGACTTCGGCCGCAACTTCGTAGTCTGCGACAGCGCTGCCGCCTGCAACTTCGGCGTAGTCGGGGATGACGGCGGGCTGAGCTTCAGCTTCGAGATTCCCAATGGCATCACTCCTGGCATCCAGCAGATGAGGGTCTTTGCGGGCCCGGCCGGCGATGGTGAAGCCAGGGACGTCGACACCAACTTCACGGTGGGACTGGGCGGCTTGCAGGCGTCCAGCACGGACGTGCTGCCCAACCAGCGGATCTCCATCAACGGCTCCGGCTTCACCACCAGCCGGGGACAGGCATCGGCCTACATCGGCCGTTCCGCCGACATACCCAACGACAGCGCCTGCCCGGCCAGCTATGGCGGCGCGGTCCTCCTGGGCGGCACCCAGATTGCCTGGGACCGGGTCAACGGCGGCGACGCCATCGAGGTCACCAGCGGCGGCACGTGGGCCGCATCCCTTGACCTGCCGGTGAACTCCCTGACCACCACCGCCTCCACCCGCGAGCTGAAGATCGTGGACTGCATGGCGGGCGTGGCCACCATGGACCTGACCTTCCCGGACCGGGAAGTCAGCATGAGTCCCGAACGGGGCCGGGTTGGCTCCGAGGTCATCATCACCGGCAAGAACTTCCCGGCGGCCAACGACGACAGCAACAGCGACGTCGAGATCACCGTGGTGTACGACGCCGGCGCCGGCGAGACGGACGACGATGACGTGGATCCCGACGGCCTGGGCAGCTGGACCGTCATTCTCGAGGTTCCCGAGGACGCCAGCATCCCGTCCAACAACACCGTCACGGTGCAGTTCATGGACGACAACGGCGCGACCGTCACCGAGACCCGCACCCACCGGGTTCCCCAGGGCACGGTCTCCTTTGGCGCGGCCAGCGGAGCTGAGGGCAGCCTGCTGTCCATCACCGCCGAGGGCTTCGCCCGCTACACCAGCGTCGACGAGGTCATGTTCGGCGACCGGGACATCACTCCCTCACCCAAGCCCAGCACCAACACCACCGGCGACGTTGATTTCGATGTCCGCATCCCCGGCTCCGACCCTGGCATCTACATCATCAAGGTTGAGGTCGCTGACGTATCTGCCACCCAGACCTTCACGGTGGTGTCCGGCAGCGGCGTGGTGGACGGCTCGGTCGAGTCCATCCTGGCCAACGTGATGAGCGAGGACGCCCTGGACCGGGTGTTCAAGTTCAACAACGAGACCAAGGAATGGCAGTGGCACATCAACGACCCTGCATTCAGCAGCACCAATAACCTGGGCGGCTTGTCCTCCGGCGACCTGGTCTGGATCAAGGTCGCCAAGTCCGTCACTGCCGACGTCCTCGGCACGTCGGTCACCCTCTCCTGCATCAACGAAGGCATGGAGAACGAGGACTGCTGGAACCAGATATCCATCCCCTAGCAAGGGGCTAACGGGCATACCCGCGGGGGAGCCGAGGCTCCCCCGCACCCAGGCAACCCAACCGAAGCAACCAAAACTCAGACCGGATTCCCGCTCCCCCCGTCATTCCCGTGGAGGAGCCGCCCAGCGCTCTTGGATAAGTTGCCTACGTAGGGCGCGAAAGCGGCGACCCTTCAAGCAAAGGAATCCAGACCCCGGTGAAACGGGGCAGGCAAGACGGTAACTGGAGGCAGGAACCAATCAGCCAGCGCAAGCTGGACAGGAGCCGCCCAGCGCCCTTGGACAAGTTACATATATAGGGCGCGAAAGCGGCGACCCTTCAATCAAAGAAACCGAAACCCCCGTCCCGGCGTAATAACAGGCGAAACCCAGGACCGCCGGGACCCCCAAAGGAGAATGTATGAGCAAAATAAAGTTCTTGGCCGTGCTCTCGGCGCTGGCCCTGCTGCTCACCCTCCCCGCCGTGGCCTACGGACAGGGGACGGGCATTCCTCCCCACGTCTTCACCGGCAAGGCCATGGTCGACGGGCAGACGGCCCCGGACGGCACCATGGTCACCGCGATGATTGGGGAGGACAAGAAGGGTAGCACCTCCGTCATGGACGGCAAGTACGCCTTGGCGGTGAAGGCCGGTGACGGCACCGAGGTCAGCTTCATGGTCGGCGACGCAATGGTGATGGAAACGGGCGAGTGGATGATGGGCGGAGCGTCCATGATGGACCTCATGGCCGGCGAAGGCATGATGATGGGCGGCGGCATGGTGGGCGGTGAAGGCCCTCCGGGTCCCGCCGGAGCCCGCGGTCCTGCCGGGCCTCGGGGTCCTGCCGGCGCTGCCGGCGCTGCCGGCTCCAACGGCTCTGACGGAGCGGCTGGTTCTGCCGGTCCCCAGGGCCCTGCCGGTCCCCAGGGCGCCGCTGGTCCCGCCGGTCAGGCGGGCGCTCCCGGCGAACCCGGACAGGCCGGTGCCGTCGGAGCGACGGGTCCCATGGGCCCCGCTGGCAGCAGCACCTTGGGCATCATCGCCCTGGTAATATCCATCGTAGCCCTGGCCGGAGCGGCTGGCATCTGGTACCTCAGCCGCCAGTCCTAACCTAAGCCTGGATCGCGCCCTCGGCGCGCAATTGGCTGGCAAGTGGAGGCACCCGAGTGGTGCCTCCACTCTTTTTGCCCCCTCCCGTCGTTCCTGCGACAACCCCGCGCGACAGCCGCCGACGTTGAGACAAGCCTGCCCCCGCGCAGGCGGGGGTTACCTTGCGCCTGCGGTGGAGTCGCAAAACCCGACCCCGCGCGACAGCCGCCGGCGTTGAGACAAGCCTGCCCCCGCGCAGGCGGGGGTTACCTTTCGCCTGCGGTGGAGTCGCAAAACCCGACCCCGCGCGACAGCCGCCGGCGTTGAGACAAGCCTGCCCCCGCGCAGGCGGGGGTTACCTTTCGCCTGCGGTGGAGTCGCAAAACCCGACCCCGCGCGACAGCCGCCGGCGTTGAGACAAGCCTGCCCCCGCGCAGGCGGGGGTTACCTTTCGCCTGCGGTGGAGTCGCAAAACCCGACCCCGCGCGACAGCCGCCGGCGTTGAGACAAGCCTGCCCCCGCGCAGGCGGGGGTTACCTTTCGCCTGCGGTGGAGTCGCAAAACCCGACCCCGCGCGACAGCCGCCGGCGTTGAGACAAGCCTGCCCCCGCGCAGGCGGGGGTTACCTTGCGCCTGCGGTGGAGTCGCAAACCCGGACCCCGCTCAACCTCGCTCGGATGGACTGGACGGATTGACTTCCGTTCCTTCGAACATGCCCTTTCCTCCTCTCGGGCCCGCCGCTCTCTAGGACCGTTTGTACCCGAAAATCAGGTCTATTACTCTCTGGGTGCCCGACAGGTCGGGAAGGACATGGCTGGGCCGGCACTTGGCCAGGTCTTCCGCAGAATAGAACCCGGTGGCCACGGCGATGGTTTTGACCCCGTTGGCGTTCCCTCCCTCGATGTCCGAGGGGGTATCCCCCACCAGGAAGACCTCTCCCGCACCGTAGACCAGACCGGAAGCCTCCTGGCAGCGTTCGATGGCGGCCACCACCACCTGCAATTTCTCCAGGTGATCTCCACCGAACCCGCCATACTGAAAATAGCCGTCCAGGCCATATCGGCGCGCCTTGATAAAAGCGGCCTCCCTGAAGTTGCCGGTCTCCACCCCCAACTGGACCCTTCCGTCGGAGGAGAGGGCTTCGAGGAATTCGGGGACGCCGGGACAGACCTCACCCTCGCTCCATCCATCCAGGTTCCTTGCCAGGTCGTCGAAGTACGCCTCCTTGAAGGCAGACATGTCCAGTCGCGCTTCCGACCCGTCCGGCATGAGCCCCACCTCCGGTAAACTTCCACCATCAGGGGCAGGTCCATGCCCCCGGTAAAGGCGGCGTCCCCAAAGGCGTAGGGGATACCGTGGGCCCGCTCGAAAGCGGCGTTCATGGCCCGCAGTTGCGGGAGATTTCCCGAGCCGATGCTTATCAGCGTGTTGTCGATGTCGAAGAGCACGAGCCGCTGCAACGCTTCTCCTCCTCGTTGGTCAGGTGGGCCAGTTTACCACCGCAGACCACTCGCCCTCCCAGGATGGAGAGAACGGATGTCACCCAACGGTTGTGCCTGCCATCTGTACATGACATCATGTCCGGGTAACCGGATCACAGGAGTGTCGTTGCCCACGAAAACGGGGGCTGCGATATCAATTAGGTCAGGTGCGGCACAGGCAATCAGGGAAGTCCTCAACATGGAATACCAGTCCGAAATCCAGTGAATCGATGCAGTGACTGAAGCTCCTGCTGCCCAGACTGAGGCCGGGCAGGTCACCTGAGCCTGTGGACGATCTCCCACGGCGCGTTTTTCCTCTTTGCCATTTCTCCCCCTTCTCCGCCGAGGACACCGTAATCTTTTCTGGACAAGTTTTCCTGGGGTCAGGTCACTTGCCAAAGGCATGTAGAATTCGTTCCAGGCCTGCTTGCCAGGCCAGCGTCAAGAAGGAGGTCCACATCCGCCATGAAGTTCGCCCTTTTTTTGCTGGGTTCCTGGACAGAACCGGAGGCCAGCGCCCAGAGCCGCATCTTCGGCGAAATGCTGGAACAGGTTGAATGTGCCGAGGAGCTGGGATTCGATTCGATCTGGATAGCGGAGCACCACTCGAGCCGGTACGGCATCTGTCCCTCCCTGATGCCGCTCCTCAGCCACATTGCGGCCCGCACCAGGACGATACGGATCGGGGCCGGCGTCAGCGTCCTGCCCTTCCACAATCCCATTTTCCTGGCCGAAGAGAGCGCCATGCTGGACGTGCTGAGCAATGGCAGGCTGGACTTCGGGGTTGGCCGGGGCTCCGCGGACTATGAGTACGGCAACTTCAACATCGACTTCGACACCCGGGATGCCCGTACCCAGGAAGCCCTGGACATCATCCTGGGCCTCTGGACTCAGGATAACTTCACATTCCAGGGGGAATTCTACCGGGTGAAAGACCTGACCATAGCTCCCCGGCCGGTGCAGCAGCCCCATCCGCCGGTCTACCTGGCCGTGTCCCGAACCCCCGCCAGCGTGGACGTGGCCGTTTCCCGCGACCTGCCCATCCTGACCAGCTTTTCCACCCCCGAGGCGGACAACCTCGGCCTGTTTTCCCTCTACTCGGAGAGGTGCGGCGCCGCGGGAAAGGACTTGCCCCTGGCGGAAATGCCCTACTTCCGGTTTGTGTACCTGGATGAAGACGAAACGGCGGCCCGGGAATACCCTCGGCAGTCCCTGACCTGGGTCCGGGACCTGGGAGGCTACCGGCGCACGCTGACCCGCGGCGATGAAATAAACGTGGACCTGGACCACTGGCGCCGGACCCGCACCGTCCCACCGGCCAGCTATGAATCGGAGCTTGAGACCACCGCCTACTTCGGCACTCCGGAGCAATGCGTAGAGCGGATCACCAGGCTGCGGGACGAGCACGGCATCGGGTACTTTGGCGCCAGCATGTCCTTTGGCAGCATGGAGCACTCCAGGGTATTGAATTCCATGGAGCTCTTTGCCCGGGAAGTGATGCCCAGGTTCCGGTAGGGTGTCCCGTAAAGTTGAGGAGGCGTACGCGATGATGATTCACGGGAAACCCAGGACCGTCGCGGTCATCGGCGCCGGCATCCTGGGCGCAGCCATTGCCTGGCAATTGTCCCAGCGGGGCATCCATGTGGTCATCATCGAGAAGGGCCAGCCGGGTGAGGGAGCGTCGAGCCACAGCTTTGCCTGGATCAACGCCGGAGCAAAGGAGCCCATCGGCTATCACAACCTCAACCGCCGCTCCCTGGAGATGTGGACCCGTTTCGCCGCCGCCATTGGCGACGGAGGCGATCCGGACAACGTCGGACTCCGCTGGGGCGGCAAGGTGTCCTGGGAATCTGCACCGTCCGCCGCCGAAGCTCTGGTGGCCCGCGTTCGGCAACTCCAGTCCTGGGGATACCCGACGCGGCTGGTGGACGCCAACGAGCTCCAGGTACTGGAACCGGCGCTGGATGTCGGAACGGTGGCCGCCGCCGAATACAGTCCCAACGAAGGCCAGGTGGAGCCGCAGATGGTGGTGGATGCCTGCCTCCGCCGCCTGCGGGAAAGGGACTGCGAGATCGAAGCCGGCACGGAATTCTACGGATTCCGGCAGCGTGATAATGGACGGATATTCGGCGTGGAAACAACCTCTGGAGGCGGGGATGTGGATGCAGTGGTCCTGGCTACGGGTACCGATTCCACCCGGCTGGCGGACCTCGCCGGAGTCAACGTGCCCCAGGCGAGGAGCCCTGGCGTGGTGATAAGGACGAACCCGCTGCCTCCCCTGCTCCACATCGTCCCGGTAGTTTACGCTCCGGCCCTCGGCGACGGCCGCCGGGAGATACATCTGCGGCAGTGCGCCGACGGAAGCATGATGATCGGCGAGGGCGACCAGGAAAGCCTGGCCGAGGACGACTCCCAGGGCCACGCCGACGACCTGCTGGAACGGGCCCGGCGGTATCTGCCGGGACTGAAAGGCGCCGAGGCCATCCCAGTGCCGGTGGGGTGGCGGCCCATGCCCCTGGACGGCTATCCGGTAGTGGGTTTCGCTTCGGAAGCGCCCAACCTGTACGTGGCCCTTACGCACAGCGGCGTTACCCTCGCGCCAGTGTTGAGCCAGCTGGCCGCCCAGGAAATCTGCGACGGCGTTCTGGCTGAGGCGGTGCTGGGTCCCTACCGGCCGGGACGATTCGCCGGCCTCACCTCCGAGGATGTGGCCTCGGCCACCCATCCCAGGGACGCCAAACTGCGCTGACCCGCCAGGGCTACTCCATCCTGAAACCAGGAAAAAGCGGCGGTGAACCGGTCAACTTTCGCCTTTGGCATCCAGTCCAAAGGCTGCGGCTGCATCGGCGGTCGTCCGCCGGCATTGGCTAATTTGGCCGAAAGGAGGCAGAATACGGTAACCAGTACACCATCGGAACAACGCAGTAACTATCTCAAAACCGATTTCTTTCCTCCCGTCGTTCCCGCGACGGACTCCGCGCGAAAGCCGCTGGCGTTGAGACAAGTTACCTGGCGCCAGCGGCGGAGTCGCAAAAAGGGAATCCAGAGCCCCGTCGTTCCCATTTCGTTGGTTTCGGAATGCACGTTCTGAGACAGTATCATAGACCGCACATCCCAATACAAGGAGGCCATCATGCCCGATAAACTGGACCAAATTGTGGAATCCACTGAGGCGGAAAGGCTGGCCACCGGGTTCGAATTCACCGAAGGGCCACTTTGGCACCCCGACGGTCACCTGCTGTTCGTCAACAACCGGATCAATGTCATCTACCGCCTCACCCCGGGAGGCGATCCCGTGGTCATACGGGAAGACAGCGGGGCGGCCAACGGCCTGACCTTCGACCTGGAAGGCAGGCTGATAATGTGCGAAGGGGACAACCGGCAGGTGACGCGCTGGGAGGCCGACGGCTCCATCACCGTCATCGCCGACCGCTGGGAGGGAAAACGGATTCACCGCCCCAACGATGTGGTCTGCCGGTCGGACGGGAGCATCTACTTCACCAGTCCGGGCGGACGCCTGCCCCCGGAGCAACGCGAAATCGACTTCCATGGTATCCACCGCATCGCCCCGGACGGCACAGTGACCGCCGTGGTCACCGACCTGGAATCGCCCAACGGCCTGGCCTTCTCTCCCGACGAGACCATTCTGTACGCCGACAACACCCGCCGGGACGACGAATGCGCGGCGGAGAAGGAACGGGGGGAGGTTTGTACCCACCAGTACATCCGGGCCTACGATGTGGCCCCGGACGGCTCGGTGAGCAACAGCCGCCTGTTCGCCAACATGCACTCGGCGGACGACGGCGTCCCCGACGGGATGAAGGTGGATACCGAGGGACGGGTGTACTGCACCGGCGCGGGAGGAGTGTGGGTATTCGGACCGGACGGTTCCCTGGTGGGGACAATCCGGCTCCCCGAGATTCCGGCTAATCTGGCCTGGGGCGACTCGGACTACCGCACCCTGTACTTCACTGCCCGAAGTTCCGTCTACCGGCTGCGGATGAAGACCACTGGAATCAACCCCTGGCGGGGCGGCTGACCGGCTCCTGCGGTATCGCTCCGCCTGTGGGGATCCCGTCCCCTACGGCCCGATTATCCCGGGCGGCGCCTTCAACCCCGAGCCGCCCAGTGCTCTTACCGGGTGTGTGAGAAATCCTCTGAACCAAGTCGCTACGACTGAGTTACCATCAACTTAGTAACTATCTCAAAACAAGTGAGCGTAGCCGGGGATCCCCACGTTTCCCTCCCGTCATTCCCGCGCAGGCGGGAATCCAGACCCCGGTCGTTCCCCTTTCGCGGGTTTCTGGTTTCGGTCTGGTTTCGGGGTGTACGTTTTGACATAGTTTCTTAGTCCCTTCCCCTTGACGGGGGAAGAGCCTGCCCCCGCGCAGGCGGGCGTTACTAATTAGGGGCGCGAAAGCGGCGACCCTTCAATCGAGGTATCTCATGACACAACGCGACCTGATCGGCTACGGCCCCAATCCCCCGGCGGTGGAATGGCCCGACGGGGCCCGCATCGCCGTGTCCTTTGTAGTCAACTACGAGGAGGGGTCGGAGAACTCCATCCTCGACGGGGACCCCAACGGCGAAACGGTTGGCGAGTCGCCGTCGCCGGTGCCCCGGGGAGAGCGGGACCTGGCCAACGAGTCTTTCTTCGAATACGGTAGCCGGGTTGGCGTCTGGCGCATTCTGGACCTGCTGGACGAGTACGGAGTCGACTCCACCTTCTTCGCCTGCGCCCTGGCCTTGGAACGCAACCCGGAGGTGGGGCCGGAGGTCGTGCGCCGGGGCCACGAGGTAATGGGACACGGCAACCGCTGGGAAGAATACTACAAGATGGACCGGGATGCGGAGCGCGAAGCTATCCAGCAGGCGGTGGCCTCCATCACCCGCACCACCGGGCAGCGGCCGCTGGGCTGGTACACCCGCTACGGTCCCAGCGTCAACACCCGGGAACTGGTGGTGGAGGAAGGCGGGTTCGTCTACGACTGCAACGCCTACAACGACGACCTTCCCTATTACACCCAGGTCCACGGAAAGCCGTGGCTGGTGGTCCCCTACTCGCTGGAGGTCAACGACTACGGGTTCTGGCGGGGCCAGTTGTCAACCCCGATGGACTTCTTCGAGTCAGCCCGCAACTGCTTTGACACTCTCTACCGGGAAGGCGCGACCCACCCCAGGATGATGTCGGTGGGCCTCCACTGCCGCATCATCGGGAAGCCGGCGAGGGCGGCGGCGCTGCGCCGGTTCCTGGAATACGTGAAGGGGAAGCCCGACGTTTGGGTGTCCCGCCGCATCGACATCGCCCGGTGGTGGCTGGACAAGTATCCGGCCCGGTGAGGGGGTAAGAATTGGCGACCTTCATGTTGGTGCATGGGGCGTGGCACGGCGGCTGGTGCTGGCGCAAGCTGGCTCCGCTCCTCCGTGAATCGGGCGCCACCGTTTACACCCCCACCCTGAGCGGGCTGGGCGAACGGGCCCACCTGGCCGAGGTGCTGGACCCGGCCCGCTTGGACCTGGACCTGCACATCCGCGACATTGCCCAGGTCCTTTCCTATGAATCACTGAAGGACGTAATCCTGGTGGGCCACGCCTACGCTGGGATGGTCATAACCGGCGTCGCCGAAGTCTGTCCCGAGCGCCTGTCCCGCCTGGTCTACCTCAACGGTGTTGTTCCCGTCGACGGTGAGTCCATGGCCGACCAGCTCGTACCCGTGCGCGGACCGGAGTTCGCCGCATGGGTGCAGGGCTGCATTGACCGGGGAGAGGGCTGCCTGCCGCCGCCAGCCTCACCGGAGGAGGTCGGACGCCGATGGGGCATCCCTGATGCAGCGGACCGCCAGTGGATGTTTTCAAAGGTGACGCCACAGCCCGCCGCGGCCATGGCCGGAAGGGTGCAAATAGGAAATCCCGAAGCCCGGAGCATTCCGCGAAGCTTCATTGCAGGTGAAGAAGCCGGTTTCCAACCGGTCGCAGAACGGGTCCGCGCTGCCGGATGGGACACCCATCACCTGGATTCAGGCCACGACCCCATGGTCAGCCATCCCCGGGAGTTGGCGGATATCCTGTTGCGGATCGCCGGCGGGTGACCAGTCTGTGAGTTGATTCCTTGACATGGGTCGGGGGCTCCCCCTTCGCTGGCTGGAAGGCGTATCCGGCTCGCCACCGCTAGGAGAAGAGGGGCATCACCTCCTCGCCCAAGAGCCGCATGGACTTGCGGACCTGCCGGGTGTCCATCTCTCCGGTGTTCAGCTTGAACATCAGGTTGCGGACGCCGACGTCGCGCATCTGGGCCACCTGGTCGGCCACCTGGGACGGGGTGCCCAGGATGAAGGCCTGCTCCAGGACTTCTCCGGGAGGCATCGGGCGGTTTGGGTCCGGCGGCGGGAAACCCCCGGGGTTGTACCGCTCCCTGGCCTGTCGGAAGTGGTTGCGCTCCTGCTGGAAACCGGCCGACGCGATTTCCAGCGCTTCGTCGTAGCTCTCGGCCACGAACAGGTCCCGGGACGCCCAGCACTGGTCCAATGTTGCCTCGGTTACTCCTTCCGAAAAACCGGCATCCAGCATGGTGGCGCGGTACCGTTCCAACCGCGATTGCAGGGTGGGCAGCGTCTGGATGCCGATCATTATCGGGCGGCCTATCTCAGCCATCTTGATTGTTGAAGCTTCGCTGATGCAGGCCCGCACCAGCGGCGGATGGGGACGCTGGAACGGTCGTGGCCGCAGCAGCGGAAACCGCACATCCCAATGTTCTCCGTGATGTTTCAGGTCCTCGCCGGTCCAGGCCGATACCAGCAACTGCTCCGCCTCATCCAGACGGGCCACGCCCTCTTCCATGGTGACGCCAAACCCCAGGTATTCGTAGTGGTTGTAGGCGGAACCCCGGCCCGTGCCCACTATGAGACGCCCGTGACTCAGGTTGTCCAGCAGCGCGGTCTGGATGGCAAGCCGGACGGGATGGTGAAAGGCCAATTCCACCACCGCAAACCCTATCTTGATGCGCTGGGTGCGGGCGGCTATGGCTGCCCCCAACACCAGCGGATCGGCGTGGGCGGCCGCTCCGTCAAAGTGATGCTCGGTCAGCCAGACCGAGTGCATCCCGATTTCCTCGGCCAGCAGGATCTCTTCCAGCGTGCTGTCGATTACGGCCGAGTCGTTCTCCGGATGGTGGCTGGTTGGAAAGACAAAGGAGCCAAAACGCATTGGTGCCTCACAGATAGGGAGCTATTTCAGCCGGATTATAGACCATTGGACTCAACGGGTCTTGCACCAGCAGGCTTGCTGAAGACAAAGGGAACGGGAGGATCGGGGAAGATTAACCCAGGCCTATCCTCTCCCGGCCTGGGCGGCGTGCAAAAGGCGGCGGTAGAGTGTGCCACCCGGCGGGAATGTCACCGTGACCATCGCAACGGCTAAGGGTAGGGGTACGGCGTCCGGGGCAATAGTATAATGCGGCCCATTACCGCTGGAGGGGCCGCCATGACTGCCGTTGATTACTCCGTGCTGGACAACCTTGAGGCGTCTACACCTTCTTTCCATCCATTACGCGGCTGGACTGAATCGCCCGATGGCGCGGTGGACTGTGTGGTGACCGTCGCTGGCGGGATCACCCTTTCGTGCCGGTTTTTCGCGGTGGGGCGGGCAAACCCCACCGTGCTTTTTTTCTACGGCGGTGGTGAGAATGTGGCCCGTTACGACGACATCGCTCCGTACTACACCAAGATCGGGGCGAATTTTTTCGTCGCCGATTACCGGGGCTTCGGCGCGTCGAGCGGATCGCCGAGCTTCAACGCCATGCTGTCCGACGCCCACGAGGTGCTGGACTGGCTGCAGGCCACGATGCAGGCACTGAGGTTCACGGGCCCCCTGTACGTCATGGGGCGCTCCATGGGCCGTCACGCCGCGGGAGAGCTGGCGGTAACCGCCGGGGACCGGATCAACGGCGTCATCATCGAGAGCGGGCGGGCCAACCTGGGACGGATAGCCCAAGGGCTGGCTCCAGAGGTGCTGCAGGCGCTGGAGGAGGACTACCAGGCCAGGTTCTATTCCATCACCATTCCCACTCTGGTGATTCACAGCCAGTGGGACGACACGGCTCCGCTCGCCGGCGCGGTGGACATGTTCAACAAGCTGGAGACCGTCCACAAGCACCTGGAAATCATACCGGGCGCGGGCCACAACGACCTGATGTACGTCGGCTTCCGGCAGTATTTCAACGCCATCCGTGGTTTCATGACCCGGTACGCCGGGCCGAGAGCACCGCTCCCAAACCCAAGCGAACCCCCCAGGTAGGAACGGGTCCGAAACAGCCCTTGGCGCCCGTTTCCACTCGAATGGTTGTCGCTGGTCTTGCCCCAGCCGTCAGGGTCACAGCTGCGATGACCGCTATTGGCAACTGGGGGTTCGGAGGTCTCCCTAACCTGCCTGACGGGTGAGTTTATTCAGCTGTTTCTTGGCTCACTGCGCCCTGGCCATGTAGGTGTCGGTGGCCCGCTGCAGGCCTGCCCGTCGATTGCCCTGCAGGAACTCCCGCATCTCCGAGAAGCGACTGTTGGATTCCTCTATGCCCGAGAGACTGCCTTGGAAGCGGGGCATGACGTAACGGGCGAACAACTCGTAGCTGTGGAACAGGTTCTCCCGGGTGGTCCAGTCCTCAGCCCGCACCAGCAGGCCGCCGAAGCCGCCGCTGGATTCCTGGAAGCGCTCGATGGCGGCAACCGCGTCATCGGGGGTGCCGACAATCCACTGGCCGGCGTCTACCATGTAGTCCACAATTTGGTCCTGGGGCACGTCGGGAATGGGATGGCCGTTGGTGCCGCCGGTGTACTCGGTAACAACCCGTCCGGCGCCCACCCTGACCTGCTCGAAGGCCTTTTCCCGGGTTTCCGCCAGGTGGACCGGCACCGAGAGGCGCCATTCTTCGCGATGCACTTCCTTTCCGTGTTCCTTGGCCGATTTCTCGGCGATATCCCACTGGTCCTTGAGGCTGGTCTGCCGGATCATCGAGCGGGGGACGCTGAGGGAAAGGACCCCGGCACCGTGCTTGCCGGCCACGAACACGCCCGCCGGTGATTGTACCGAAGCCACGGCGACGGGCAGGGATGGCTTCTGGTAGGGCCGCAGTTGGAGCGAGGCTTCCCGCAATTTGAACCAGTCCGTCTCGCACGTTACCGGTTCCCTGCCCTCGAAGAGCTGGATGATTACCCCCAGGGACTCGTCCATCATTTCCCGCTGGCGTTCCGGGTCAATGCAGAACATATAGGCGTCGGAGGCCAGGGAACCAGGACCCACGCCCAGCATCACTCGCCCCCGCGTTAGGTGGTCCAGCAGGACCATCCGGTTGGCCACCATGTAGGGGTTGTGGTATGGGAGGCTGACCACGCCGGTACCCAGGCGGAGCCGGCGTGTGCGTCCCGCGGCGGTGGCCATGAAGACTTCCGGGGAGGCGATGGTCTCCCAGCCGCCGCTGTGGTGCTCACCGATCCACGCCTCGTCGTAGCCCAGATCGTCCAGCCACTCCAGGAGTTGCAGGTCCCTTTCCAGGGCCAGGGTGGGGTTTTCACCCACCCGGTGGAAGGGGGCCAGGAATATTCCGAAGGTCATCTCGTCAGTAAGGGCCGTCATAGCTATCTCCTTCGGGACAGGGTTGATGCAATTCTAGCACTCTCACTGCGGAATTAGGCGCGAGGGAGAACCGATGATGACCATTCGTGCTTATTCGCGGGTTAGGCCGAGTCAAACACGATCGATTCGCTGTCCGGGACGCGGAGGCCTTCGCGCAGTCGGTCCTCGCCGCCGGCTGCCGGAGGTTCATCGTGCAGGGGTTCCACTTCTGGGACAAGAGGATGATTCCCCAGACCAGGGAGGAAGCATTCCGGCTGATGGCCCAGATTCTGGAGTGACGCGAAGAAGAGTTCCGGCTCAGGTACCGGGAGAACTACCGGGCGGCCCCGGAGAGATGCTGCGGGCGACGCTAACCCAGCTGGGGAAGGGCGGCGGCGGGTTCCGGCCGCCCTTCTGAGTTGAGGCCCGATCCGCGGATTCTGGAATGGTCACTTCTCTGCACTACAGCAGCAGATCGGGGCTCCGGTGCGTCTCTCCGTCCCTATGGTTCGAGCCTCTTCCAGCGCCCTGCCCATCCCCATGCTGTTGCCCCCGTTCGAGGTTGCAGGCCCACGCGTTTGGGAGGCGGGTTTTGTATTCTCCCTGAACCCGCTCCATTGCCCCCAATGGCCTCGCCCTGTAGTAGACTTGCCGGTATCCGGCGGCGGCAACGCTGGGCGGTCCATTTTCCAGCATCCAGAACCGTAACCCGCAAGGAGGTGAGGAGCTATGGCGAAGGTCAGCTCGACGAAATCCTTCCTCAACTGGATGTACTCCACCGGCTTTGAGGACATTCCGCGGGATGTCCGGGATATGGCCGTGCTTGCCCTGTACGACGTCATCGGGTGCAACCTGGCTTGCTCCCTGCTGCCCACCGCCCACCGCATGGTCGATTTTGTCAACCTGACCGGCGGGTCTCCGGACTGCACGATGATGGGATTCCCCACGCGTACCTCCCCGGTCAACGCGGCAATGGTCAACGGCACCCTGGGACACGGAGACGAGCTGGACGCCCACGACGGCGACGGGCGGGGAACCCACATTTTGGCCGCAACGACGGCCTCGGCCCTGGCCTGCGGCCAGTTGGTGAAAGCGACGGGGCCGGATGTCCTGCGGGCAGTCATCCTTGGGTATGAATTGTCCAGGAGAATAGTCAGGGTGGCTAACCGGGTGGAAAGAGAGACCGGAAAGTCCTTCGGCCCGGTGGATGCGGGCAACACCATGGGGGCAACCGCTGCCGCCGGCGTCACCCTGGGGCTGCCGCCCGACCGGCTGGAAGTGGCCCTGGGACTGGCGGCCCACATGTCCTGCAACATCGCCGCTTATACCAGGGAGACCGAGCACATGACCGCCTCTTTCCTCCGGGGCGGTGTGGGCGCACGGAACGGAGTAACCGCCGCGCTGATGGCCAGGGTGGGCTATGACGCTCCACCGGACATTTTCGATGGAGAGCCGGGCTTCTTCAGCAGCCGCCTGGGCATCCAGGACCCTGGCCCCGAGTTCGTGGAAACCCTGGGCGGGGAGTACGGCATCACCGGCATAATCTTCAAGCGCCAGAACGCCGGGGGCGGCAACCATGTCGCCAGGTTGGTCCTCGTCGAGTTGATGGCTGAGAACGGTTTGGGCAGTTCGGATATCGCGGAGATTCGGGCGGAGTTGGTTCCCCGTCGTGGCATTCACCATCATTCCGGTTATGGAGAGAGCGTGCTTGCCTTGGCCGCGGTATATGGGGGCGTCGGGCTTCGAGAGCCTTACGACGAAAACTACTACAACACCCCCGAGGTACGCGCCATCCGGGAGCGCATAGAGATCTCCGACCGGGATGACTGGGCCGGATTTGAAGACCGTTTCTACGCCGGGGTAACCGTCGTAACCAAAGACGGCAGAACCCTGAGCAGAGAGAGCAATGACCGGCAGATGACCGGGGGAGAGTTGGACGCCAAGTTTTCCTGCCTGGTGGGGCTGCGGGCCGGGGAGGCCAAAGCCAAAGAGTTGGACGGGGTCCTGAAGCGGCTGGATGCCGTGGGCGACATATCCCAGGTGATGGCCGAACTGGAGCTTCCGGCAGCGGGGATCAGGGACATTTAGCTGCGGCCGGATTGGCCTGCCCCGGCCCCACGAATTCCCCGGATCACGCCGCAACCGGCACGGTCTCCAACTAACGACGCACCGGTCCTTTCAACCGGGCCCTGTACCGGCAACGCAATCTGGTGGAGCGGACCATCAACCGGCTGAAGCAATTCCGTCGAATCGCCACCCGGTATGCGAAGAAGGCCGTGGCAATGCTGCAAATCGGGTCATTGCTGCTCTGGTCATAGTTTGCAACCACTCCCTGGTCTTGAGATAGTTCCTTGGTAACTATCTCAAAAGTCCCTTCCCCCTTGATGGGGGAAGGTTAGGATGGGGGTGACAGGCTCGTGCAGTGTCGCCGCGCTAGGCAACCGCGAAATCCAAGGTTGGTCTTGAGACAGTTTCTTAGTCCCCCGCATGGTTCGAAGGTATAATACCGCCATGGAACGGGAAGCGGGCATCCAGGCATTGCGTTCCGGCCTTGCATCGTGTGAAGCGGCCCTGGGAAAAACCCACCTGGACACCGTCCCCCTCCGGCACCGCCTCGCCCACGCCGTCCGCGCCGCGCAACGTTTCGACGAGGCCATCCCTCTATTCGAGAGCAACGTCCGGATCTGCGAGAGAGTCTTCGGGTACGACCACCTCATCACCCTCCGCCGCCGTTCCAGTTGGGCCAACTGCCACTACGCCGCCGGACACTTTTCGGAAGCCGTCCGGCTGTTTGGGGAAATCTTGCGGGACCGGGAGCGTGTGCTTGGGGCCGGCCATCCCGACACCCAACACAGCCGGGGCAGCCTGGCCAACGCCAGTAGGGAAGCCGCCCGCGGTCCCGCCGCTTGACCATTCCGACTACCGCCGCCGGTTTACCGTTTACTGAGCAGGGTTTCCGCATTTTTCGTATATTGAAGACACCACCATGTTGGTTGGAAACACCACCATGCTGGTACCGCACGTCGGCGCGTATAGCTTCCTGGGTGAGCAGTTGACTGGTACAGTACCGGGCCTGTCCATCTCTTCCCTGGTCCGGTTGGCCGGTGCATCGTGGGACCTGATGGAGCTTCAGGGATTCAAATGCGATTGCCCTGTTTACTGACACTTGCCTGTTTCGCCTTCCGCCCATAAGCGTGTACTATATCTTCTGTATGGGCTTGTACAGGTTCAACGGTCAGGGAGGTCCTTTTCCCAGGATTCAACCCGAAATGCACCAAAATGCGCCAGAAATGTTTCTACCTCATGCCAACAGATCAGGCCCGTAGAGGCCGAGCGTCCTCCCTGCCCGGCAATTTGACATCGCTTCCTTCCGGTGCCTACCATGCGGCCAACCTTCCCGAATAACTTCCCAAGGAGCCCCTGATATGGCCATTGAGCGCATGAAAGTCCCCTACGTCGTCCACGGCGCCCAGGACCCCAACGACACCATTCAGACCCGGGGCATGGTCCGCCAGCCGGCGATCACCTCCAGCACCGTTGGCGTCAGGCAGGTCTGGATGGGCCTGGTTACCGCCGCCCCCAATGACTACGGTCAGCCCCACCACCACGGCGAAGCTGAGACCGCCGCGTACGTCATCAGCGGCAAGGTGCGGGTCTACTACGGTGAGAACTTCGAGGAAGTCGTCGAAGCCGGCCCTGGCGATTTCCTGTACGTCCCTCCCCATACCCCTCACATCGAGGCCAACCCCTTCGACGAGCCCCACACCGCCATCCTCGTGCGGGCCCCCGACAACATCGTCATCAACCTCGGCAAGTAATCTGCTCCATCGCGCCGGCCCGGTCTCACCCCGGGCCGGTCTTTTCGTCCCGCACTATTCAGCATCCCGGGGGTAACCCATGATCATCGAAGGCAAGCTGCGAACCATGGGGGCCGAACTGGCCGCTCCCTCCGCGCCTTTCGCCAACTTCATTCCCGTGCAGCGGTCCGGCAACACCCTGTACGTCGCCGGACACCTCCCCCGCAAGTCCAACGGCGACCTGGCCTTTGCCGGGAAGGTGGGCGACACGGTTACAGTGGAGCAGGCCTACGACGCCGCCAAGCTGGCCGCCGTCAACTGCCTTGCCAGCATCCAGAACGTCATCAGCGACCTGGACAACGTCAAGCAGGTCCTCAAGCTTCTGGTCATGGTCAACGCCGCCCCCGACTTCGACCGCCACTTCATCGTGGCCAACGGCGCCTCGGACCTGCTGGTGGAGCTCTACGGCGACTCCGGGCGCCACGCCCGCTCGGCCGTGGGCATGGGCAGTCTCCCCCGGGGCAGCTGCGTCGAGGTGGAAATGGTCGTCGAGGTGGCCGGCGACGTACCCCCGATGGGCTGAAATTCGCTAATGGCCGACACTACTTGGGTTTGATAACTTCAAGGATATGGTCATAGAACAAGAACGATTGGATCAACTTGCAGAGAGAGCTCGAGGCCTCCTTGCCTCGCAGAATTCGATTCCCGTTGATGAACGCCGCCCCATATTCGTAGAATTCGCAGGCACTCCCAAGAGCGGAAAGAGCACCTGCATTGACACTATCAACCACTTCTTCCGTCGGGTGGGATACAAAGTCTTGGCTCCTACGGAAGGTGCATCCAAGCGGACGCCGTACTACCTCAAGGAAGATCTAGTTGCTTTCAACGCATGGTCCGCGACTTACGCCCTGACCCATATTCTTGAAGGACGCTACGGTGCGGACGAATATCACCTTGTCATCATGGACCGGGGTTTGTTTGATGCACTCGCATGGTTTGAACTATTGCAGAGCCGTGGACAAGTCATGGAGTCAGAATGTTCCACCATTCAGGACTTCCTGTTGGTAGAGCATTGGCGCCGATTTGTCGACACAGTGTTCCTGTTCAAGACCGACCCTGCAACATCGCTAAAGCGGGAGAACATGGATAAACTCATTAGGGAACCGGGTCAGGCAATGAACCCGGGATTCCTCGAAGACTTGAACCAAGCTTACGATGCCATCCGAAGCAAGTATTCGTCCCATTTTCGTCAACTGCACGTAGTTGACACCGGGACCAGCCAGAATACTACTCCCAAGTCAACAGCCTTCGAAGTCGCCGAGAAGATTATAGAACTGACAGAGCAGAGAGTAGGTGACTTCAATGGCAACTAGCCAAGTCTTGGTCTTTCCGAGAGGGATTTTCGGCAAAGTGTTCTCGATGTTGGGTTGGGACTGCATCCAAAATCAACTGGAAGAGATAGAAAGGTCCTTTTCATGGCTCGCTCGTCCGGACGCTGAACGGTCCATCGACTTGGTTCAGGCAATCCCCTGCACCTTCATTCGGGACAGTGTCGGCAGGTACTGTGTCCTGCACCGGGTCTCTAACACCAGGGCCGACCTCGACGAGAAGTTGAGCCTCATTGTAGGCGGCCACATAGATGAACCCCACGACGATGGTTCATTTCAAGCCACCATGTCCTTCAACCTGATGCGGGAATTGGACGAGGAAATAGGAATAGTTCCGGCAGGCGGCCCACCACGTCCCGTGGGTGTCATCATTGACAATTCTTCGATCCAAGCTTCTAGGCATGTCGCGTTTATGCACGAGACACAAGCCGACCAGGTTTCTCCAAAAGCGTGGGAGGAGTTCGAGGCGGGAAATCCCAGTTATTTAGGCAGGTTTATGCCTCCGTCTGGACTCGCCGAGAGGCGCAACGAATTCGATCCGTGGTCCAGGTTGCTGATTGAGGAATACATCTGCCCCGGCGATGTGGAACCGCAACCGAGGCAATACTCTTTCCTGTAGCTCCTTCTCTAGAACTGCCGGTAGCGGTTCACGATGGGCAGCCGCCGGTCCTTCCCAAAGGCCCGGGGCGTGATCTTCACCCCCGGCGGGGCTTGTCGGCGCTTGTACTCGTTGCGGTCCACGAAGGATATGACCTGCCGCACCACCGCCGGATCGTAGCCCATCTCCTCCATCTCCCGCAGGCTGTAGTCCTCTTCCACGTAAGCCTTGACGATGGGGTCCAGCTCCTCGTAGGGCGGCAGGGTGTCCTGGTCCGTCTGGTCCGGCTTCAGCTCCGCGCTGGGCGGCTTCTCGATAATGCTCGCCGGAATCACATTCCCGGGATCACCGTGCCTGTTCCGCCACTCCGAAAGCTGGTAAACCAGCGTCTTCGGTACATCCTTTAGGACCGCGAACCCGCCGGCCATGTCGCCGTACAGGGTGGCGTACCCCATGGCCATCTCGCTCTTGTTTCCCGTGGTCAGCACGATCCACCCGAACTTGTTGGAGATGGTCATAATCACGTTGCCCCGGATGCGGGCCTGCACGTTCTCCTCCGCCACGTTGGGGTCGGTTCCCCGGAAGCGGGACTCCAGCATTTCCTCAAAGGCCGCGTGGGCCGGCTCGATGGGCACGACCCAGAAGTCAATTCCCAGGTTGTCAGCCAGTTCCCTCGAATCGTTGACGCTGCCTTCCGATGAATGGCGGGACGGCATCCCCACCCCGGCCACGTTCTCCGCCCCCAGGGCATCCACAGCTACCGTCGCCGTCAGCGCCGAGTCAATCCCGCCGGAAAGCCCGATGACCGCCCTTCTGAACCCGGTCTTGCGGACATAGTCCCGTGTCCCCAGGACCATGGCGCGGTAAACTTCCTCAACGTATCCGGGAACTTCCGGCAAGTCGCCGGGCCCCAACGGCGGGCGAACCGAGGGGTCAAAACCGGAGACGAGCACTCTCTTCGGCTCGCCGATTTCTCTCAGGATCGTCGGGTTCTCCTTGCGCGGACGCGGGTCCCGCAGCCGCGACCGGAACACCGACTCCACGTCCAGGTCAACCACCAGCAGCGCTTCCTCGAAGGCTGGTCCCCGCGCAATCGCTTCACCCGACGGGTCGCAAACCAGGCTGGAACCGTCGAAGACCAGTTCATCCTGCCCGCCAACCAGGTTCAGGTAGGCCACGATCAGTTCGTTGTCCGCAGCCCGGGTGGCGATCATCTTCTCCCGGTACGCCTGCTTTCCGGCGTGGAAGGGGGAGCCGTTGATGTTGACGATGACCTCGGCCCCCGCCTCCCGCTGCACGGCAATGGGCCCCACCGGGTACCACATATCCTCGCAGATGCTGACTCCCACACCCGTCCCGTTGATGGTGTATACCGGACAGGTCTCGCCTCTGCGGAAGTACCGGTCCTCGTCGAACACCCCATAGTTGGGCAGGTACATCTTCCGGTAGGTGTCGACGAGACGGCCGTCATGGCCCACCGCCGCGGCGTTGGCAATGTCCGGCCCGGTCTCCACGTATCCCACCACCACCGCGATCCCTTGGGATGCGGCGACAACTTCCTTCATCGCAGCCTCATTGGCCTCGAGGAAAGACGTCTTGAACAGCAGGTCCTCTGGCGGATAGCCGGTTACCGCCAACTCGGGAAAAGCCACCAGGTCGGCCCCGGCGTCCCGGGCCCGGTTCATGTATTCGATGATCCTGGCTGTGTTCCCGGGAATGTCGCCGACCGTGGTGTTGATCTGGGCCAGGGCCAGGCGGAACTTTCGGACCATGCTCGCTCCGGGATCGGTTTCCCATTCCCGCACTCATCAGCGGACGGGGCCTATATCTTAACCCCAACCACCCAGACTTTCATTCCGGCTCCAGCCCTATGCATTCGCATGATGGCGCGAATTAGCGGTGTCGGAGTTGACATTCGCTGGATAGGGACTTCGCATTCCCCTAGCATCCCATTCCGTATCGTGGCATAATGACGGCTGTTTTTGGGGAAGTATGCCGGGCAATCAGACGAAAGTAGATAACAGCTTGTCCCCCCACGGCGGAGTGTTGGTGGAACGGGTGGCTCCGCTCACCGGCGGACCGCAGGACCCGACCCTCCGTTTGCCGGAGATCGCTGTCCGTGACCAGTTGGCACGGGAGTGCGTCAACATCGCCTACGGGTTCTTTTCCCCCCTGGAAGGGTTCATGGGCAGCGCCGACCTGGACTCCGTAGCCCGCGCCATGACGCTGGCTTCCGGCTACGTTTGGAGCATTCCCATCCTCTTCGATATCGATGCGAAAGAACTGGACAATCTCGGGGTGGCCGCCGGAGACGCAGTCCTGCTCACCCACCAGGGGCTGCCCCTGGCCACCTTGGAAATTCAGGAAATCTACGACTACGACCGCGAGTTCCTTTCCCAGCAGGTATACGGCACCACGGACTCAGCCCACCCCGGCGTCCAGCGCACCAACGGCTACGGGGACAGGTTCATCGCCGGTCCGGTGACCCTGGTCAACCCGCCGTCCATCAACCCACCCTTCGACCGTTTCTGGCAGACGCCCCGGCAGATCCGGGAAACCCTGTCCAACCTGGGATGGTCGCGGGTTGTGGCCCACCAGAGCCGCAACGTCCCCCACTCCGGCCACGAGTGGCTGATGAAGGGCGCCTACCTGGCAGCCGAAGCAGACGGCATCCTGGTCAGCGCTGTGATAGGGGAGAAGAAACCCGGGGACTACATTGACGAGGCGATCGTCCTGACTCACCAGAGGCTCCGCGACACCGGCTTTTTCAAAGAAGATGTCCACCACACCTCGGCCCTGCTTTGGGATATGCGCTACGCCGGTCCCCGCGAGGCTGTGTTCCATGCCCTGGTCCGCAAGAACCTGGGCTGCACCCACCACATGTTCGGCCGGGACCATGCCGGCGTCGGCAGCTACTACGACACCTACGCCGCACACCAGATTTTTGACGGCCTCCCGGACCTGGGCATCAAGTCGGTCCTGACCCTGGAGTGGTGGTACTGTCCCACCTGCGCCGGGGTCGCCTACGAGGGCCTTTGCGGCCACCCCGAACAGAAACAGGAACTGTCCGGCACCTTCATTCGCAGCATCATCCAGGGAGGCGTGGAACCCGCCCCCCTGACCCTGCGTCCCGAGGTGCTGGAGGTGGTGCGGAGCTGCGCCGACCAATACGGCTTCGGCTCGCCCTTCGTCGGGGACGACTACCTGGAAAACCGCACTCCGGTAATGACCATGCACGACATCCAGTGCGACCGCTGCACCTGTACCTGTACCCGGGAGAAAGCCTAGCGTAATACCCGTCCCCCGCCCTCAAAGCGGGGGATTATCGTTCTTATGTCCCCAATTCCCGAGGCCACCTGGGACGCCTGCCAACGGGACGGGCCGGATGGACGGGCCGGAAGATGAATCTGGAGGAGAAATGCCCACCTACGTGAACCCCAACGCCTGCAACGCCTGTGCCGAAGAGCATCTCGGCCCATTGTGCGTCTATATCTGCCCCAACGATCTGATGGCCCTGGACACCGACGCCAACAAGGGCTTCAACCAGGAACCCCAGTTGTGCTCCGAATGCTATGCCTGCGTCAAGCTTTGTCCTCAAGATGCCATTCACGTCCGCGGCTACTCCGACTTCGTCCCCCTGGGAGCGTCGGTCCAGCCCCGCCGCGTCGACAACGGGCTCACCTGGACCGTGACCTTCCGGAACGGCAAGGTGCTGGAGTTCACCTACCCGTCCCGCAGCACGCCCATCGGTTCTTCGGACCCCTACCGGAACTTTACCGAAGACCCGGCAGCAGACCTGAAAGGCCAGGGTTTGGCCGGTGAATCCCTGTGGCTTGGGGTGGACTCTTTGCCCACCGTCCAATCCGGCAAGTAAAGGAGGCCTCGAACGAAATGGCAACCCCCACAGTTGAAACCGTTGAATGCGACATCCTGATCATCGGCGGTGGCATGTCCGGTTGCGGCGCCGCCTTCGAGTCCAAGTTCTGGGGCAGCGACCTCCGGGTGGTGATAGCCGAAAAGGCGGTCATCGAACGCAGCGGCGCCACCGGGGAGGGACTGTCCGCCATCAACTGCTACATGGGACAGCGGTATGGCTGGAATACCCCGGAGGACTTCGTCAACTACGTGGTCAACGACATGATGGGCCTGGCCCGGGAAGACCTCGTCTATGACGTGGGCCGCCACGTGGACTCCTCCGTCCACCTGCTGGAGGAATGGGGCCTGCCCATCTGGAAGAAAGATGACGGCACCTATGAGCGCATCGGGCGATGGCAGATCCCCATCCACGGCGAGTCCATCAAGCCCGTAACCGCTGAACCCGCCCGCAAAGCCGTTGGGCAGGACAACATCTACGAGCGCGTGTCCGTCACCCATCTCCTGACCGATGCCAACGATCCCAACCGCATCGCCGGCGCCGTCGGGTTCGGTGTCAGGGAGGACAAACTCTACGTCTTCAAGGCCAAGGCCGTCATTATCACCACCGGAGGCGCTTCCAACGTGTTCCGCCCCCGCTCGGTCAACGAGGGCATCGGCCGCACCTGGTACTCGGTGTTCGCCACTGGTTCCGCCTACGGGTTGATGATTCCCGTCGGCACCGAAATGACCCAGATGGAGCACCGGTTCGTCCCCACCCGTTTCAAGGACGGGTACGGCCCCGTCGGAATGTGGTTCCAGTACTTCCACGCCCGGGTCACCAACGCCCTTGGCGAGGACTACACCGTCACCCGTGACGATGAACTGGACAAGTACCCTCCCTACGGCCGGGCCGTTCCCACGCCCACCCCGCTCCGCAACCACCAGATGTTCCTCGACATCCAGGCCGGCCTCGGCCCCATGTACATGCGCACCGAGGAGGCCATGCAGAAGCTGGCCGAAGGCGACCCGGCCAAGATGGACCAGGTCAGGAACGAGGCCTGGGAGGACTTCCTGGACATGACCATCGCCCAGGCCCTGACCTGGGCTTCCCAGAACATCGAGCCCGAGGTCACCCCCTCCGAGGTCAACCTGGCCGAGCCCTACATCATGGGATCCCACTCCGGCGAGGCCGGCGCCTGGGTCAGCGGCCCGGAGGACCTGGCGCCGCCGGAATACTTCTGGGGCTACAACAAGATGACCACCATCCGCGGCCTGTTCGCCGCCGGAGACGGAGTCGGGGCCGCGCCCCACAAGTTCTCCTCAGGCTCCTTCACCGAAGGACGGCTCGCGGCCAAGGCGGCGGTTAACTTCATCCGCGACAACGGGGAGACTCCCACCGTCAACGACGAACAGGTGCGCCAGCTCCACCAGTCCATCTGGGCGCCGCTCGAAACCTTCGACACGTACAAGGGAGCGTCCACGGCGGAAGAGGTCAACCCCAACTTCATCAACCCTTCCCAGGCGCTGGTCCGCCTGCAGAAGATCATGGACGAGTACGCCGGTGGTGCCTCGGCTTGGTACACCACCAACGGCCCCACGCTAGAGCGTGGCATCACTCTTATCGAGATGCTGCGGGAGGACCTGAAGCAGTTGGGCGCCCGCAACCGCCACGAGTTGCTCCGCTGCTGGGAGGTGGTGCATCGGACCTGGGTCGGAGAAGCCCACATGCGCCACCTGCTCCACCGGCAGGAGACACGCTGGCCCGGCTACTACTACCGGGCCGACTACCCCAACCTGGACGACGACAACTGGCGCGTTTTCGTCAACTCTACCTACGACGCCGCCAACGACCGGTGGCAACTCAAGACCCGCCCCTACATCAACGTGATCACGTAAAGGGTTTTGCCTCCGAACTGGGTTCGAAGCACCGTCATGGCCAGATAGGTGACAATCCCTCCTCATCCGGGTTCTGACAACGGCGGCGCTGGCGACCGCGCCGCCAACCCGGATGCCTCCCGAACTATCCCGGGTGCAGAACCAAGACCTGCCCCCCACCCACCCCACCGCCGTCGGGGCCTCCAGACCTTTTCATCCCTCCAGGCCAACCTCAACTGGCGCTACCTGTTTGTCGGTAGCCTCTTCGCCAACGCCGCCCAGTGGCTCCAGCTCATAACCATTGGCTGGCTGGCCCTGGACGTCAGCGGCTCCGCCTTTCACTCCATCATGGCGGTGGCGGTGCGAGCCCTGCCCACGCTGCTGCTGGGACCCTGGGGCGGCGTACTTGCCGACCGGTGGGACCGGCGGCAGCTGGCTATGGCCTCCCAGCTGGGACTGGCCGCCGCCGGAACCTGCTTCGCGATCCTCGTGGCCACCGGACAGGTAACTTCTGTGTGGTACATCTACGGGTACACCCTTGTCGTGGGTGTGGCCTTTTCCGTAGTGCAGCCCGTGCGTCAGGCATTGATAGCCAACACGGTCCGGCAGCCCGACATGGCCAACGCTCTGGCCCTCAGCGCCCTGGCCGTAACTTCCATGCGCCTTTCCGGCTCCGCCTTGGGAGGCATCCTTCTGGAGACCGTCGATTTCCATTGGAATTTTTTCGTGGAAGCAGGATTGTACGCCTCCATGGTCCTGCTTCTCATCCCCATGAAGACCCCCTATCAAGACCCCTCCACGGCCCGGGAACACTCTCCGCTTACCAACCTCAAGGACGGGCTAAGCTACATCCTCGGGAACCGGATTATGTTCCGTCTGTTGGTACTGAACTTCGCCCGCACGGCCGTTTTCAGCCCGTTGCTGCTCCTGCTCCCTGCCTACACCGCGGGCGCATTGGGAGAAGGGGCCGGTGTCGGCACCGCGATGATAGTCAGCATGGGGATCGGAGGCGTGACTGCTACTTTCATTATGTCCACCTGGGGGTTCTTCACCCGGAAGGGACTCGTCACCTTGATCACCATGTGCTCCGGTTCCGCCGTGGTCCTAACGCTGGGACTTTCCCACTGGGTCTGGTTGTCTGTTCCAATCATGATTGTGATGGGCCTGTCCCAGAGCCACTTTATCGTCGCCAACCAGGTCATGGTCCAGAACATCGTTCCCGACACGCTCCGCGGACGGGTTTCCAGCGTTTGGCACTACGAGCAGGGCATGATCCCCATGTTTGCCGGACTGATTGGGGTCCTGGCCGCCTTTACCGGCATTTCCTGGGCCATGACCGGGTTTGGGCTGGCCGCCCTGTTGCTCGGCATCTTCTTTTTGGTCACATTCAGGGATATCCGCGCCCAACCGTGACCTGCGGGAGCGGCCCAATAGTCGCGGGCCGGGGCTACTGCTATAATTCCGGGCACCGGCCGGACGAACCATCCGGGATCGGGCCGGTCTTCCCCTGGACAACCTCCAACTCCCAACCCAAGGAGCAACCAAGCATGAAAGTCGGATTCATCGGCCTGGGTAACATGGGCAACCCCATGGCCACCAACCTGGCCAGGGCCGGCCACGAGCTCACCGTCCACGACCTGCGCCGCGAGGCCGCAACGAACCTGTTGGAGATGGGCGCGAACTGGGCCGACTCCCCCAGGGACGCCGTGCCCGGAAACGACGTGGTGTTCACCTCTCTTCCGGTGCCTCGGGATGTTGACGCTGTGGTCCTGGGAGAAAACGGCATCCTGGAAGGAGCCACCCCCAACACGGTCTACATGGACCTTTCCACCAACTCGCCCACATCCATCCGGCGGGTACACGAAATCTGCGCCGAGAAGGGTGTTTCCGTCCTGGACGCTCCGGTCTCTGGCGGCGTCTACGGGGCCGCGGCCGGGACACTGGCGGTGATGGTCGGGGGTGACAAGGCCATCTTCGACCGCATGAAGCCCACCCTCGACGCCATTGGAAGCCATGTGGTCTACTGCGGTCCCATCGGCAACGGGATGGTATGCAAAATCTGCAACAACCTGCTCAGCATGGGCATCGGCGTCCTGATGACCGAGGCCCTGACCCTTGGCGTGAAGGCCGGCGTAGACCTGGCCACCCTGGCCGACGTCATTGCCAACAGCTCCGGCGGCAACCGGCGGCTGGTGGAAAAATTCCCCCGCTTCCTGTTCAAGGGCAATTTCGATCCCGGATTCGCCACCGCACTGGCGGCCAAGGACGTCCGCCTCGCCACCGACCTGGGGAGGGAGTACGGGATTCCCATGGAACTGTCCAACCTGGTCGACCAGCGCCATGTCGAGGCCATGTTCCGGGGCTGGGGCCCCGAGGACTCCGACGCCGTATCGAAAATCCAGGAGGAAAAAGCCGGCGTCCAACTTCGCCTGCCCAACGTCTAACGAACCTGCGACCAGGGTACGGAGTTGCTTCAATGACCCAGCTGTCCCCTATGGAACCCTTTGACCAGGCCGGCGAGGCGGTCGCCGATTACCGGCAGCAGGCGCGGCAGTTCCTGACCAAGAGCCGCCAATACCTGGCCGAGGATGACCTGCACCAGGCTGCCGAAAAAGGCTGGGGTGCCGCGGCATGGATGGCCAAAGCCGTTGCCGAAAACCAGGGCTGGACGTACAACAAGCACGATCAATTCTGGGATGTCATGTACCTGGCCGAGCAAATGTCGGGCGACCAACGGGTGAAATACCTGAAGGGAACCGCCAACTTGCTGCACGGATACTTCTACACCAGAAAGCGCTTCTTGCGTCCCGATGACATCGCAGGAAACCTGGA
Organism: uncultured Dehalococcoidia bacterium; assembly: GCA_951812535.1. Classification (GTDB taxonomy): domain Bacteria; phylum Chloroflexota; class Dehalococcoidia; order Lucifugimonadales; family UBA3495; genus CATOSK01. The sequence goes on from CATOSK010000011.1 coordinate 175,614, forward strand.
CCTGATCGCCACCCTTCTCGATATCCTTGAGCCCCTGACGGAACTTGCCGCGACCGGTTAATTTCCGAGGCAAGCCCTCGGGCTTTGATGGAGAAAGCCCCATGACCACCAGCCCTGACCGCTCCCACATCGTAGAGACCAGCGATACCATCGAGGCCATTGAGGAATGCTACCGCATGGGTTGGAGCGACGGCCTGCCCGTGGTTCCGCCCGAGGAGTACAAGGTCCGCCAGATGCTGGCATTCTCCGGCATGACGGGCGAGGAGGAACTGCTCTCCCTGGAGATGAGGCGCCGTGTCCTGACTTCGGAAAACGCCGCCGCCAACGCCGTCATGGCCGGCTGCCTCCCAGAGTACTTCCCGGTCCTCGCCACCGCTCTCCGGACATTGGAGGAAGAAAAGAACTTCGTCAACATGGCCGCCGCCTCCACCAGTTCCCCCAGCATCCTCATGATCGTCAACGGCCCCATCCGGGAACAGATCGGGATCAACTCCAAGGACGGGCTCTTCGGACCGGGCTTCCGGGCCAACGCCGCCATCGGCCGCGCCGTCCGGTTGTGTTTCATGAACGGGTTCGACGCCTGGCCAGGGACCCTGGACCGGGGCACCCTGGGCAACCCCACCAAGTACAGCTTCTGCATCGGGGACAATGAGGAAGACTCTCCATGGGGCCCGCTCCACGTCAGCCGGGGCTTCCAACCCGGGGACAGCTGCGTCACCACCGCCGTCGCCTACAACGCCATAACCGTCAACAACCGCTACAGCAACACCGGACGGGACATCCTGCTTTCCCTGGCCGACACCATAAAGTCCACCGCCCTGTCCCACCGCTTCCCGGCCGAGTGGGTCATCGTCTTCGGCCCGGAACACGCCGACACGCTGAAGGATGACGGATGGTCCCGCCGGGACATCCAGGAATTCCTCATCGAGAACACGGCCCGCTCCCGCAGAGAGCTCATCCGCCTGGGCGCCAAGATGGGCCCGGAGGAGTCCGGCGACGACGCACGGATGCTCCACTGCTCCCGTGACCCCGACGAAATTCTAATAACCCTGGGCGGCGGTACCGGCGGACGATATACCGCTATCATAGATACCACCGGGTTCAAAATCCGCACACGGAAAATTGAGGTGCCTGGGGCAGGTTAGTTTCCGATTCAGCTGCGCCGCAGGGTGCCATCCATTGATTCACGAGACAGACGGGAAAGGCAGGCCACCCATGGACTTCGGCATCTTCACCATGTTCACCGTCCGTAAGGACGGCAACCAGGCCCAGGCGTTCCGGGAGTGGTTCGAGGTGGTCCGGGCCGCAGAGGACCTGGGGTTGGACACCTTCTGGGTCGGGGAGTCCCACTTCCGGCCCGAGCGCGCTGTCATGGCTGCCCCGCTTATTGGGGCCAGCGCCATCGCAGCACGGACCGAACGGATCAAGGTCGGTTTGGCCGTCCAGGTCCTTCCCCTGGCCAACCCCCTCCGCATCGCCGAAGAAGCCGCAATCGTTGACCATGTCAGCGAGGGCCGGTTCGTCTTCGGTGTCGGCCGCAGCTCCTTCCTCGAGTCATACCAGGGGTACAACATTGACTACGCCGAGAGCCGCGGCCGCTTCGCCGAGTCATTGGAAATCATCCTCAAGGCCTGGGGCGAGGAATCATTCTCTTACGAGGGCGAGTTCTACCAGTTCCATGACGTCGACTTGGTCCCCAAGACCTACCAGAAACCGCATCCGCCGGTTCGGATCGCCGTGGAGAGCAGGGACACTTTCGCCATGACCGGCAGCTTGGGCTTTCCCATCTTCATGCGCTACCAGATGGAGATCCCCGAGCTTCGGGACCTCTTGGCCCAGTACCGGGACGCCCGCCACCTGGCCGGATTCGGCGGCCCCAATGACGTCATCCTCCAGGTGGGCGCATACGTTGCCGAGACTGCCGACCAGGCCTACAACGACCCTATGGGCAGCACCATGCACCGGGTTCGTGTCATCCAAGAGAACCTGAGCCGCACCGGAGATGAAGAGACCTACCAGCGCCTCAGGGAGTCTGCCGGATTGTCCTACGACGACCTACTGACCCGCCTGGCCTTCGGCACGCCGGAAGCCGTGGCCGAAAAAATCCAGGGTTTCAGGGAAGACCTCGGGATCACTGGCATCTCCGTGGACGTCAACCCCGGCGGGCAGATTCCCCACGACAAGGTGATGAAGTCCGTGCGCCTCTTAGCCGAGAAGGTCATTCCCCAATTCCGGTAACATCTAGACCCCAGCGGAACCCCCCAAACCGCTTGCAAGGAGGGAACCCGATGACCAGCGCCACCAAGACTTTTGTCGACTGGATCCACTCCACCGCGTTTGAGGACATCCCTCCTGATGTCCGCCGCACTACTATCATGGCCCTCTACGACGACACCGGAGCCAATCTCGCCTGCTCTCTGTTGCCGTTGGCCCACATCGCCGTTCGCTACGCTTCCCTCGTCGGCGGCCGCCCCGACTGTACCATTGTCGGCTTCCCCGAGCGGACGTCGGTCCTCAACGCCGCCATGGTCAATGGCACCATCGGACACGGCAACGAGGTTGACTGCACCGACGACACCGGACAGCCCCGGACCCTTCCCGCCCTCATCGCCGCCGCCCTTGCCGCAGGGCAGACCGCCGGGGCCCCGGGAAAGGAGGTGGTGCGTGCGGTCGCCCTCGGCCACGAAATGTCCCATCGCATCCACCGGGTCCAGGACAAGTTCGAGTTGGAAACGGGCAACCATTCGGACCTGCTGGATGTGGGACACTCCATGGGATCCGCTGTGGCCGCCAGCATTTGCCTTGGATTGGACCAGGACCGGATCGAAGCCGCCCTCAGCCTTGCAGCCACCATGGTCGCCGACATCACTCCGCCCATCGACCGGGAATACGAGCACATGGTTAAGTCTTTCATGCGGGGAGGCGTAGGTTCCCGAAACGGCGTGGCAGCCGCTTTTATGGCCCAGGCCGGTTTCGACGCTCCCCCGGACATCTTCGATGGGCCGCGGGGATTCTTCAACGCCCGCCTCGGCATCGGCGAACCCGGCCCCGAGTTCGCCGACAACCTGGGACAGGAATACAGCATAGCCCGGACCCGCTTCAAGCGCGCCAGCGCTGGCGGTCCCAACCAGGGCGCCCGCCTGGCCCTGGTGGAATTGATGGCCGAGCACAACCTGACCCACGAGGACATTGCAGAGATACAGGTGGTGATCGGACCCGGCGGCCTTACCACCATAACCTCCGTCCCTCACCCCACCGTTTACTACGGATACGTCCTTGCCAACGCCGCCGTCTATGGTGGGATCGGTTTCCTCGCAGCCCACGACGAGGCCCTCTACAACAGCCCCGAAGTGTCTTCCCTCCGGGAACGGATTCACATCCGGGCTGACGCGACCTGGCCCACCCGCGGGGACGAGCGTTACCGAGGTTCGGTCACCATCATCACCCGGGACGGGAGCCAAGTCAGCCGGGAAAGCCTCTGGCGACGGATGTCGGAGGAAGAGGTGGACGCCAAGTTCATCCACCTGGCCGGCCTTCGCGTTGGCGAGGAGAAAGCCAAGGAATTGGGATCGGTTTTGCAACAATTGGACTCGGTCGACAACATCTCGGATGTGCTCACCCAATTGGAGATTCCCGCCACCCGTCTGGAGGACCTGCCGTCCCTTTAGGTTGAATGGATCCCGGAGCAGCCTTTTCGCCCATCCGACCCGGGGGTTCACCTCCACCAATAACTGGAGGGTCAATATCAGAGCCGTGGGGAGTTACTTGTCAAACCCTGCGGCGGAGCAAGCCCGTCCGGAATCCCCGTCGAGTACGTGCTCCCCCGCCCTTACTACAATGCGTTGAAACCTTCATTTGCCATCCTGCCGGGTAATTGCTGGGTATATGTTCCTATGTTAAAATCGTCCAAACTAACGTTAATGTGTCCCGGTATCCTTGTCAGGGTTTCCACAGCGCCTCGCCTCCCATGGGGAGGCGCATCGTGGGGCAAGCTAGGTGTAGTCTAAAAACCCAGCGCCAGGTTGCAGCACAGTTTATCCGGGAAGTTGAAAGGCAGTTTTTATGGTACAGTCGCCAGAGCGGCCGGTCGAAGCTCCAACCCCTCCCGTCAGGGAAAACCTGACTATGAAATCCCTGCTGGAAGCCGGCGTCCACTTCGGACACCAGACCCGCCGCTGGAACCCCCGCATGAAGCGGTATATCTTCACCCAGCGCAACGGGATCCACATCATCGACCTCCAGCAAACGCTGGGAATGATGAACGATGCTTACCGGGCCATGGTCCAGGTAGCAGCCGACGGCGGCAAGGTTCTCTTTGTGGGGACCAAGAAGCAGGCCCAGGAAGTAATCCAGAGCGAAGCGGAACGCTGCGGAATGTGGTACGTCAACCAGCGCTGGCTCGGTGGGACCCTCACCAATTTCCAGACCATACGAACCCGCATCAACTACATGAAGGAACTCCAGCAGAAGCAGGAGCAGGGGTTCTTCCGCGCCCTGCCCAAGAAGGAAGCGGTCAAGCTTGAAGAGACTCTTGCCAAGCTCGAAAAGTACTTCCTCGGGATAAGGGACATGAATGCTCCCCCCGACGCCATGTTCGTCGTGGACATCGCCAAGGAGGACATCTGCATCGCCGAAGCCCGCCGCATGGGCATCAAGATATTCTCCATTGTAGACACCGACTGCGACCCCGACCTCATCAACCACGCCGTTCCCGGCAATGATGATGCAGTCAGGTCCATCCGCCTGATCACTAACCGGATGGCCAACGCCGTCATGGAAGGCCTAGCCCAGCGGGAAGCCCTGCTCCAAGAGCAGATGGCCGCGGAACAGGCCGCTCTGGAACCCATTGAAGAAGGCCTCTCCGAAGAGGAAATGGAGCAGGTCGCCGTGGAGTCGATCCCCTTGGAGGAACTTGGCGCTCTGATGGAGCAGGCCGCGTCCAGCCGCGCCGCCGGCGAACCTCCTTCCGCCAATCCCCCAGCCTAGACTTGTCAACCGGGTGTCGGCGCATAACCCCCACCGCCGACACCACCTACCCCCAACAGGAGGACCATCCTTGCCAGCCACCGTCGAGCAAATCAAAGCCCTCCGGGAACTTACCGGAGCGGGCATCATGGAATGCAAAGAGGTCTTGGAACAAACTGACGGCAATCAGGATAAAGCCGTCGAAGTGCTCCGTGAAAAGGGTTTCGCACAGGCCGCCAAGCGCGCGGGACGGGACACCACCCAGGGCGTCGTCGAAGCCTACATCCACACCGGCGGCCGGGTCGGCGCGCTGGTCGAGTTGGGTTGCGAGACCGACTTCGTCGCCAGGACCCCGGAGTTCCGCGAATTGGCCCACAACGTGGCAATGCAGGTGGCGGCAATGGCGCCTGCTTATGTAGCCGAGAGTGACATCGATGGAGAGGACGGCAGGCCGCCAGCCCAGGTCGCCCTCCTTCTGCAGCCGTTTATCAAGGATACCTCCAGACAGGTAAGCGAGATTATCCAGGAATTGGCCGCCAAGGTGGGCGAAAACGTCCGGGTCGTCCGGTTCAGCAGATTGGCCCTCGAAGAATAAACCACCGCGGATCCATGTCAGAGTCTGGTTACCGCCGCGTACTCCTAAAAATCAGCGGGGAGTCCCTGCAAGGCTCCGAACCTGCGGGTGCGGGCATTGATCCCGTCTCGCTGAATTATGTCTCCCAGCAAATCGGGGAAGCCCTCAGCCTCGGCATTGAGTTGGCCGTGGTAATCGGTGGCGGAAACATCTGGCGCGGCGAAGAAGCCGCCAGTCAGGGCATGGATCGGGCATCCGCCGACTACGCGGGAATGCTCGCCACGGTCATCAATGCCCTCGTCCTCCAGGATGCCCTCGAAAAGAGAGGGATTATAACCCGCACCCAGAGCGCCCTCCCCATGCAGGCCGTCGCCGAACCCTACATCCGCCGGCGGGCCATCCGGCATCTGGAAAAGGGCCGTGTTGTTATTTTCGCTGCTGGCTCCGGCAATCCATACATGACCACCGACACTGCATCGGCGCTGCGGGCTCAGGAAATCGGGGCTGAGCTCCTGTTGATGGCCAAGAACAACGTCGACGGGGTCTACGATTCCGACCCCAGGCACAACCCCGACGCCAAGCGCTTCAACCAACTGGACTACATGGACGCCCTGAATCGCCGCTTGCAGGTAATGGACTCCACCGCCTTCTCCCTCTGCATGGAAAACAAGCTGCCCATCGTCGTGTTCGACATCTTTGAGAAGGGCAATATGTGCCGCATCCTCGAGGGTCAGGAAGTGGGGACTTTAATAACCGGGAAGGTGTGACCATGCCAAACGACCGGGACAACGACTCGCAACCCACCGCCGAATCCGTCCTTGCCGATGCAACCCGCCGAATGGACCAGTCTATCGAGGCGATGCGCCGCGACCTGAATAACCTCCGCACCGGGCGCGCTACACCTTCGCTTCTGGAAGACGTACCCATCGAATATTACGGTACCCCAACTCCTCTCAAACAATTGGCGTCCATCACCGCTCCCGACGCCCGGGCAATCCTCGTTCAGCCTTGGGACCGCCAGTCCCTCCGGGACATCGAACGCGGTTTGATGAAGTCCGAAATGGGGTTCAACCCATCCAATGACGGCAATATCATCACCGTGCCCATCCCTCCATTGACCCAGGAGCGGCGCCAGGAAATGGTCCGTATGCTCAAGCGGAAGATCGAGGACGGCAAGGTTTCCGTCCGAAATGTCCGCCGGGACGCCCAGGATACCCTGCGGAAGATGGAGCGGGACAAGAATCTCTCCCAGGACGAGAACCGCCGCAGCCAGGACCAGCTCCAAAAGGCTACCGACGCCCACACCAGGAGCATGGACGAAATAGGCGCCTCCAAAGAAGCGGAAATCATGCAGGTCTGACCAGTGGTCCCGGAACCTGCTGACCAACCCGGCGCCCCCAATCCGTCCGCTTCAAGAACCCCCCGCCATGTGGCATTCATCATGGACGGCAATGGCCGGTGGGCTACTAACCGTGGTCTGCCGCGTCTTTTAGGACACCAGGCCGGGTTAGACAACCTGAAACACGTCCTGGGACACCTCCACCAGCGTGGCGTCCAGTTCGTCACCGTTTACGCGTTTTCCACCGAAAACTGGGACCGCCCAACCGAGGAAGTCGAGGGGTTGATGGAGTTGCTCCGCGACGGCCTTGGCGAACTGACCCAGGAGCTCCACGGTAACAACGTCCGCGTTCATCACGTTGGCCGTTCCAACCGGCTCACTCCGGAACTCCACGAAGGTATCGAGCGCGCGGTGGCGCTCACCCGGGAAAACACGGGAATCACCATCAATGTAGCCTTCGACTATGGCGGGAGGGAAGAAATCCTGCAGGCATGTCGCGGCATCATCGAAGATCAGGTCCCCATCGAGGCCGTTGACGAACGTCTTTTCTCCAAGTATCTCTACACTGCGGGGACTCCCGACCCCGACCTCATCATTCGCACCGGAGGGGAATTGCGCCTCAGCAACTTCCTGCTTTGGCAGTCTGCCTACAGCGAATACTACTCGACTCACGTACTCTGGCCAGATCTGGACGCCATTGAACTGGACAAGGCGTTGGCCTCTTACCAGAATCGTCACCGCAGGTTTGGCAAGGTGAACACCGCCGACTCCCTGGATTAGTCAGCCTTGCTTCCCAGGGTAATGGCCGCTTGCGTCGGACTTCCGGTGCTGTTGGGGACAGTGTGGCTTGGGACGCCCTGGCTCACGGTGTTGGTCAGCGTAGCAGCCATTTTGGCCCTGCGCGAGTTCTACCGCCTTTTCAATACCGATGACGTCTCGCTGCCCCTGGTGTTGGGCAGCTTATGGGCGCTGGCATTCCTCGCGGCCCAACAATTGTCCAGCACCCCGGCAACCTTCCTGGCAGCCTCTGGGGGCGTGGTCATCATCGGGTGCTTGGCCGGTGTTCTCTGGATGATCGGCTCCTACCGGGGGAGACTGCCGTTACAGGCCTTGGTTTTTCTGGTGCTGGGCCCCCTGGCCGTAGGGTTTTCCCTGGCCCACGCCCTTGCCCTGCGGGAATTCGGAGTATCGGACGCCCTGGGCCGCGGCTGGTTGCTGCTGGCAATGTTGGTCACCTTTGCATCCGACACTGGCGCTTTCTTCGTAGGAAGGGCAATAGGCCGTCACCCCATGGCTCCAGTCATAAGCCCCAATAAAACCTGGGAAGGAGCTGCGGGAGGGTTCCTGGCGGCGGTGTTGGCGGGGGTTGTCTTGACGGCTCTCTTCGACCTGTCCATCCCGCTGTGGCAGCGCTTTCTGGCGGGCGCGGGCATTGCAATCGCTGCCCAGGCCGGGGATTTGGCCGAGTCCAAGCTAAAACGTATCTCCCAAGTAAAGGACGCTGGTAGTATAATTCCCGGACACGGCGGTATCTTGGACCGCCTGGATAGCCTGTCCCTTTCCATCCCCGCAGCCTTCTATATCGCGTGGTTCACGGCGGCTTCCGGTTCTGGCAATTGACTTATGAAACGCATCGTAGTGCTCGGCTCCACGGGCTCCATCGGTTGTCAGACGCTGGACGTAGTCCGAGCGTTTCCTGACCATTTCCAGGTCGTCGGGTTGGCGGCTGGCCGCAATCTCGACCTTTTTGCCAAACAGATCGCTGAGTTCAGTCCCAACCACGTTTGGTGCATTGACCCTCCCCACGGGTTCGCCCCCGGTGTTGCCTTCACCGCCATGGAAGAAATGGTCTGCCTCCCCGAGGTCGACGTGGTTATGGTAGCAACGACCGGAATGGCTGGACTGGTCCCAACCATTAACGCTCTCCAGCAAGGCAAGACCGTCGCCCTTTCCAACAAGGAACCCATCGTCATGGCGGGACATCTCATCAAGAAGTGCGAAGCGCAGCACGGGGGCGCTCTGCACCCGGTGGACAGCGAGCCCAGCGCCATTTGGCAGTGCATCCAGGGAGAGAAGCAGGATATCCGGCGCCTGATTATCACCGCCTCCGGTGGGCCCTTCCGCGATTTCCCTGTGGAGGAACTGGAAACGGTGACTCCGGCCCAGGCCCTGCGCCACCCCACCTGGGAGATGGGACGCAAGATAACCATCGATTCCGCTACGATGATGAACAAGGCATTCGAGGTCATCGAGTCCCACTGGCTATTCGGTGTCGGCTGGGGTGACATCGAGGTCGTGGTCCACCCCCAGAGCACCATTCACTCCATGGTCGAGTTCGCCGACGGCTCCGTTAAGGCCCAGCTCGGCCCGCCCAACATGCGGCTGCCCATCCAGTATTCCCTGTTCTACCCCGACCGGATGCAAAACCGGGACATTCCCCGGTTGCCGACGGATTCGCCTTATTCCCTCGACTTCCGTCCTCTCGACCCATCCCTCTATCCATGCTTCGGGCTGGCCATAGATGCCGCGAAGAAAGGCGGTTCCTACCCCGCTGTCCTCAGCGCCGCCGACGAAGTCGCGGTCAACGCCTTCCTGGACGGCAAGATCAAATTCACCGACATATACCGCGTCGTCGAGCAGGTTCTGTCCGACCATCAGTGCGCTCCTGCTGACAACATCGAAGACCTGCTCGCCGCCGACACCTGGGCCACGGAACGAGCCACCGCGGTGGCAGGAAAACCCCGCTGATGGAAACTGTCCTCTTCGCCCTTCTGACTTTCGTCCCGATGCTCCTGGTCCTGGTGGTGGTCCACGAGTTGGGGCATTTCTGGACTGCCAGGTTTTACGGGGTGAAGGTGCTGGAGTTCGGCGTTGGTTATCCTCCCAAGGTTTTCGGCCTTTACACCGGCCGGACGACCGTTCTCCTGGACAGTCACACGCAGCTGGCCAACGCCAATAGCCTGTCCCAATTGTCCCGCGATACTTTGGTCAAGGTGCAGTCTACCGAAGACCTCAACGGAAACCTGGTGGCCCGGATTATCGAGGTCAGGGACCGTCAGAAGATCGAAGGTCCCCAGAACCTCCAGGAGACCGGCCACCCGGACTACCTGACCCACGAGGGACGGGTGCGGGAGGTGACCGGAAACTCCCTGGTCCTGGCCGACATGGTGTATTCCCTCAACCTCCTCCCCCTGGGCGGTTTCGTCCGGTTGGCCGGAGAGAATAACCCACAAGTGCCCCGCAGCCTGGCTAGCAAGGGCGTTGGACCGCGCGCCGTGGTCCTGGCCGCCGGCGCTTTCATGAACGCCATCCTCCCCATCGTCCTCTTCACCGCCGTTTTCATGATCCCGCAGCAGGTGGATATCGGGAACATCCAGGTCTCAGAGGTCCAGCCTGGTTCGCCAGCTGAGGCGTCCGGAGTCCAACCAGACGACATCATTCTTCAATCCGGTGGAACCCCGGTAGAAACCCCCAACGACCTCATCCGCTCCATCTCCCGCAACCCCGGCGAGGAAATCGACTGGGTTGTGGAACGTTCCGGCCAGACCCGCACCGTGACCGTCGTTCCCAGGGCCAATCCCCCGGATGGGCAGGGACCCACCGGGATAGCCATCGACCTGGTCAACGTTCAGACCGAGACCCGGTCCAGTCCGCCATGGACTGCGGTGAACCGGGCGTTCTCCAGCACCGGCGAGATGCTGGTCCTCCTTCAGCAGGAAATCTCCGGCTGGATTACCGGAGACCGCTCGCCCCAGTTCTCCGGCCCCATCGGCATCGCCCATATCACCGGCGAGGTCAGCCGGCAGGGAGGCCTCCACGGATGGCTGGTCCTGACAGTTCTCTTGAGCATCAACCTTGCCATCCTCAACATCCTTCCCATCCCCATGCTCGACGGCGGACGCCTTCTGTTCGTCGCCATCGAGTGGGTCCGCCGCGGCAAGCGGATTCCGCCGGAACGGGAGGGCATGGTCCATCTGATCGGGTTCGTCGTCCTAATCGGCCTCATCATCCTCATCAGCGCCAACGATGTCCATCGCCTCATCCAGGGCGTCAACCCATTGGGCGGCTGACGCCAAACCTTAACGCCAGGGGGTAATTCCATGAACAAGCGCCGGGTCACCATGCCCGTCTATGTCGGAGACGTCAAGGTCGGCGGAGGCGCCGACATCTCGGTCCAGTCCATGACCAAGACCGACACCCGCGACGTGGCGGCTACCGTCCGCCAGATCCACGAACTGGAGGAGGCCGGCTGCGAGATCATCCGCAGCGCCGTTCCCGACATGGAAGCGGCGAAGGCCATGCGGGATATCAAGGAGCAGATCCGCATCCCCCTCATCGCCGACATCCACTTCCACTACCAGCTCGCCCTGGAGTGCGCCGACGGAGGGGTTGACTGCCTTCGCCTCAACCCCGGCAACCTCCGCAACGAGGACCAGGTCCGCTTGGTCGTGGAAAAAGCCAAGGAGCGCAACATCCCCATCCGCATCGGAGTAAACTTCGGCAGCCTGCCCCCGGTCGGCGGCATCGGACGCACTCGCGGCTTCTCCCGGCACATGGACATGGTCAACCGCCTCCCCAAGGCCGGAGAAGCCACTGCGGGCCAGTACAGCATCGTCGACCACATGCTGGCCACCGCCCTCTGGGAGATCGGGTTCCTGGAGCGCAACGACTTCGACAATATTAAGATTTCCATGAAAGCTTTCGACGTGCCCACCACCGTCGAAGCCTACCGCCGCCTCGCTGAAATGGTGCCCTACCCCCTGCACCTCGGAATCACCGAGGCCGGCACCGTCCAGGCCGGCTCCATCCGGACCGCCGTGGGCCTCGGCGTCCTCCTCTACGAGGGTATCGGGGACACCATCCGGGTTTCCCTCAGCGGTGACTCCAAGGATGAAGTGGTGGCCGGGTACGAAATCCTCAAGTCTCTCAACCTCCGGGACAAGGGCGTGACCCTGGTCGCGTGTCCCAGCTGCGGCCGGGCAGATGTCGACGTCGTCAAGCTGGCCAACGAGGTAGACGCCCTGGTCAAGCAGAACAACAAGAACATCAAGGTCGCCGTCATGGGCTGCGAGGTCAACGGCCCCGGCGAGGCCAAGGACGCCGATGTCGGCATCGCTGCCGGAGCGGGACGCGCCATCATCTTCCGGAAGGGAGAGAAGGTCCGCGTCGTGCCCGAAGCGGAGATGCTCACTGCCCTGATGGAAGAGGTCGACCGCATCCCGGCATAGAGACCGTCGGCCTATCACCGCCGGGGGGAGCAAGAGATATGCAGCAAACGCCAACTTACAAGGAACGAAGCAGGACTTTCCTGGTCAAGGCGCGGGAGGAACTTGCGGCCGGAGACCTGGAGCAAGCATCCGAGAAGGCTTGGGCCTCGGCTGCCTTGATGGTCAAGGCTTGGGCTGACCAGCGGGGAATTCTGCACGAGAAACACTCCCACCTCTTCAATGTCGTGCATGACTTGGCGAGACAGACCAACGACCAGCAACTGCGTCGTCTCTTCCATGTTGCCAGCAATTTGCATGGCAACTTCTGCGAGAACACCTTTGACCCACAAGCAGTCAACGAGGGAATTGACGACGTGGAAATGTTTATGGAAAGGATGGAAAACCTGCTCTGAGTTTTTCCGCCACCGAAAGGAACCCGTCTCTATGAGAATGTCCCAACTGGTTTCCCGCACCCTGCGGGAGGACCCGCCCGAGGCCGAGACCGCCAGCCACCGCCTTATGCTCCGCGCCGGCCTGATCCACCAGGTCGCCGCCGGAGTCTACGCCTACCTGCCCCTGGCTTGGCGCTCCCTCCGCAAGATCGAGAACATCATCCGCCAGGAAATGGACGCGGCGGGCAGCCAGGAAATCATGATGCCCACCCTCCAGCCCACCGAGCTCTGGGAGCAGACTGGGCGCCGCGCCGCCTTCGGGGACAACCTGTTCGCCCTGGAAGACCGGCGGGGGCGTCCGCTGGTCCTGGCTCCCACCCACGAGGAGGTGGTCACCAACATTGTCAAGGCCAACGTCCAGAGCTACCGGGACCTCCCGGTCATCCTCTACCAGATCCAGACCAAGTTCCGGGACGAACCTCGCCCCCGGGCCGGACTGATCCGGGTCCGGGAGTTTGCCATGAAGGACGCCTACTCCTTCAACACCGGAGACGAAAGCCTGGATGAAAGCTACCAGGCCATGGCTCGGGCCTACCGGAACATCTATCGCCGCTGCAGTCTTCCCGTCCTCATGGCCGAGGCCGACAGCGGCGCCATCGGCGGCAAGGACTCCCACGAGTTCCTGCTTCCCACCCCCACCGGGGAGGATACGGTCATAACCTGCCCTTCCTGCGGCTACACCGCCAACGCGGAGAAGGCCACCGGAAGGTACCCGGAGGTCCCCCGCGAAGCCGAACTTCCCCTGGAGGAAGTCCCCACCCCCGGCATCAAGACCATCGCTGCCCTGGCCGAGTTCCTGAGCATCCCCCAGTCCAGGACCCTGAAAGCGGTTTTCTACTGGGCTGACGACCGGGTGGTGCTGGTCACCATCCGCGGCGACCTGGAGGTCAACGACGTCAAGCTCAAGAACGCCCTCCACTCCCAGGACCTCCGTCTGGCCAACGACGAGGAAGTGCAGACCGCCGGACTGGTCGCCGGCTCCGCCTCGGCGGTGGGACTGACTGGCATCCAGCACGTCGCCGACCCCTCCATATCCAACGGCAGCAACTTCACCGTCGGAGCCAATCATCCGGACCGGCACCTGAACAACGCCAACTATCCCCGGGACTTCAGCGTGGACATCCTCACCGACATCGCCCTCGCCCAACCCGGCCACCTCTGCCCCAACTGCGGCGAGCCCCTGGAAGCCACACGGGGTGTCGAGGTCGGCCACATCTTCAAGCTGGGGACCTTCTTCAGCGAGTCCCTGGGAGCGGTCTACCTGGACAGCGATGGGCGGCAGCAGCCGGTCACCATGGGCTGCTACGGCATCGGCGTAGGAAGGCTGTTGGCAGCGGCCATTGAGCAGAACCACGACGACCGGGGCATGGTCTTTCCGGGGCCTATCGCCCCCTACCAGGCTCACCTCGTCGGCCTCAATCTCAACGACGAGACGGTGTCCCGGGCAGCAAACGACCTCTACCGCCAGCTCTGGGAAGAGGGCGTGGAAACTCTCTACGACGACCGGGTCGAGCAGGCCCCCGGCGTCAAGTTCAACGATGCGGACCTGATGGGACTGCCGCTGCGGCTGGTGGTGAGCCCCCGCAACCTGAACAATGGCGTGGTGGAAGTCAAGGAGCGGACGTCAGCCGAAGCGGAGCAGATTCCGGTCGGGGAGGTCGCCTCCGCCATTGCGGAACGGGTCAAAGCCCTGGTCTAGCGGTCGTGGCTCCGGTCTAGCCCGATCCCGTCCTGGCCGGCGCCATGATGCTGTGATAGAGGCGGAGGTTCTCCATCAGGGGCGGGGCCACACCGCCCTGCCGGGTCGTTGACAGGAGCATCAGCAGGCGGAACTGGGCCGCCAGATCCCCCGCCAGATTCTGCTTTGCCTCTTCTTCCGTGTCCCCCTCGATGGGGACCCTCAAACCGTTCAGCGGAAGGGCGGACTTCGATTCCCCTGCCCAGAACTTGTCCAGGCTGTCGATAAGGATGATGGGAATCTCTTTCGTCAGCACGAACTGGGAGCCCTCCGGCATGTCCGACGGCCGCAGCATACCCACTTTCACCTGCGTCACGTCGGTATGGTTGATATGGAAGGTCGCCGCGTTGGGCTGGCTGGTCCCGGATAGACTCCAGTCCAGGTCTTCCGGGGTGGACGAATCAACTCCCGGCTCCACCACTACCGGCAGGGCAAGATCCTCGGCGATGACCCGGTCCTTTTCCGAAGCCATCAGTGCTGCTCCTCCAGGGCGTCGGAGTTCAGCTCCCAGGCATCGTAGACCTGGTCCGGCAGCGTGATCGGTCCCACCGCCGCCTCGTACTCCTTGACGTGTTTGGTTGTCAGCAGTGAGATGGCCTTCAGCATCTGCGGACTGACCTTGATCCGCGTTCGCAGGATGGGCTCCCGCTCCTCCATCTGCTCCCCGAAGAACAGCACCGCGGAGTAGAGGCTGCTGAAGATGTGCATGGAATCGGCGTAGAAGGTGATCGGCTCGCCGGACAGTTCGGCGCTCTGCGGATCGCCGGGGTTGACGTAGGAATCCTCCTGGGGCACCTGGTCTTCCGGGGGAACGTAGGGACGCTGGATGATCGGCATAACTCCTCCTTGGCCCGGGGTGCCATTATTGACTGGACCGTCCGGCCGGACCGTTGCCGGCGCCCATCGCGCTGTGCCGCTCATTATACACGCGCCCCCCGGTTGTTCAACGCGGCCTTTCGCAAAAGGCGCCGACGGTTCTCCGGCCGGAGGGCGAAGCCGCAAGACCCCTGGCGCCAAGAACTTCGGCGGTTTTCTTATTGTGAGACATTTTGTCCCATTTCCCCCAATCTGAGCACGACAACGGGGTTGAAAGCGCCCCGGGCAGGGCACTTTTGGGGACATTTTGAGACAGAATTGCGGCCTGTCCGGGACATTTTGAGACAATTTGAGACATTTTGTGTCACTTTGGGCCATCGCTCCGGTTACCGCGGCAGGCCCGGGGGCCGGAGCGCTCCGGAGGACTGCAGCAAGTGGTACACCCCGATGGCCGCCGCTTCCCATTCCTCCATCGTCCTGGTCTCTCCGATCAACCCCAGTTTTTCCATGACCGCATACGACAAGGCTCCCCTGGATGCGTTGGACTTTCCGGCCAACGCCGTCCTGACTTCCGCGGTGGTACAGGAATGCCACTCCAACTCCCGGAATTCCCGCCACCGGGACAATGCGGCCTCCATCGGCGCAGTCCCCGGGGCCGGCGGGCCAACGGATGACCTTCGCCGGCAGGCGACCGTCCCGACATCCCACCGTACCGCCAACTCATCCAGGGAGCAGACCAACAGGACAGCCCGCTCGTCGGGGCGAGCCCGCAGCACGGACGGCACGGAGAATACACCGGTGCTGTTCAGCAGTCCATCGACAAAAACGGCCCACCCGGTCCGGCGGGTGCCCACGCTTATCGCCATGAGACTACCATTCCCCCTGGGCATGACTGCCGTTCCATTCACAGCGAATTGATCCTGGTCTTGAATACCACTGGCGTTGCTTGCCCACTCCCGCAGCGGCTTCCCCGGTTGCAACCCTTCGTCTGGAACCCCCCACTCCTGGGAAACTGCCACCTGACCCGCAACCGGTCCCGGTCCCGGTACAGCCCCTCGTAGTAATACTTGCCACACTGCAGGCAGAGCCAGTCCCCTTCGTCGAGGGCCAGGTCTCCCCCACACTTGGTGCAGGCTTTGAAACGGAATAGCGTCAAATATCCTCCGGACATTCCAATTCGCGCCGCGCCGTCAACTTCCGCCGTGGCCGCTGGAATAACAGGAACAGAACATTTGTTTTCATACAACACATTCCTGTCACTCAATTTGGGGAATCCATCCCCATCGCGAGGGCTGGCGAGGGCGCGAATAATTCTTGACCGCCCGTATTCACGAATCCTATAATGTCTTGTCGAAAGCCGAACCCCCGGCTGTATCGAATACCTGCAAAGCGGGACTGCCTTGACCCAGCCTTCAGCCGATTCCATCCACTCTCTCACCCAGCGGGCCATTCTCCAACTCGCTGAAGCATCGGACGCCGAGGCTTTGGAGCAGTGGCGCGTTGCCTACCTGGGAAGGCGGGGGGAGTTGACCAACATCCTGCGCGGCCTGTCCGGCCTGGACATGGAACAGCGCCGGGAACTGGGCGCCCTGGGCAACCGGGCCAAGACCGAACTGGAAGAACGGCTGGCCGGCCGGACTGCCGAGGTCAGCCGGGCCCAGCAGGACGCAGCCTTTGCCCGCGACCGCATTGACGTGACCCTTCCCGGCCGTCCCACCATCCAGGGACGTCTTCATCCAACCACCCAGATTGTCCGGGAGATAACCGACGCCTTCGCCGGCATGGGCTTCAGCATCGTCGAGGGACCGGAGGTCGAGTGGGACCGCTACAACTTCGAGATGCTGAACATCCCTGAGGGACATCCGGCCCGGGATATGTGGAACTCCCTGTGGGTGGACTACCGGGACGAGGGCGGCCGGCAGCCCATGCTCCTGCGGACCCACACCTCTCCCATGCAGGCCCGGGTGATGGAAAGCACCCAGCCGCCGGTGCGCGTCGTTGTTCCCGGCAAGTGCTACCGCTACGAGGCCACCGACGCGACCCACGAGTGGCACTTCTACCAGATAGAGGGCCTCGCCGTGGATGAGGGCATCACCTTCGCCGACTTGAAGGGCACCCTTTACGAGTTCGCCCGCCGGCTGTTCGGGGAGGAACGCCGGGTCCGCTTCCGCTGCGATTACTTCCCCTTCGTCGAGCCCGGCGTGGACATGTCCATCGACTGCTTTTCCTGCGATGGCAACGGGGAGGGATGCCGAATCTGCCGGGACAGCGGCTGGATCGAAATCATGGGCGCTGGCATGGTCCACCCCAAGGTCCTGGCCGACGTTGGCTACGACACCGAAAAATACACCGGTTTCGCCTTCGGTGTCGGGCCGGAACGGGTCGCCATGCTAAAGTACGGCATCGACGACATCCGGCACTTCTACTCCAACGACCTGCGGTTCCTGAGCCAATTCTAGGAAAAGGTTCTGGTAGAATAATCAGCGCCCTGAAGACCCCCGGCCCTGGGTCCCCTTCCGATGCGGCGCTGCCCCGGTTTTCCGAGCTGAATCCGCCCATTCTCAGGAGAAAGGAAGTCCGGCACCGCCGCCACCTCCAATGCTGATACCCCTTAGTTGGCTAAAAGAGTACGTTGACGTTGACCTCCCGCCCGCCGAGCTGGCCCACAGGCTCACCATGGCGGGCGTCGAAGCCGGGGACATAATCGAGTACGGCGGCTGGACCGGCTGCTGTGTCGGCCTGGTCCTCTCCGTGGAGCAGCATCCCAACGCCGACCGCCTCTCCCTCTGCCGCGTTAACACCGGCTCGGAGGAGATGCAGGTCGTCTGCGGTGCGCCCAACGTCGCCGCCGGCCAGAAGATCTGCTTCGCCCGGGTGGGCGCCTACCTCTACAACACCCATTCCGGGAAGCACGAAAACCTGAAACCCGCCCGCATTCGCGGGGTGGTGTCCGAGGGAATGATCTGCTCCGAGCTGGAACTGGGCCTGGGGGAGGGTCACGAGGGCATCGTCGTTCTCCCGGGCGAAGCTCCCCTGGGCATGGACCTGGACGAATACCTGGGGGACACGGTCATCGACCTGGAATTGACCCCCAACCGCCTGGACTGCTTTTCCGTCCTGGGCGTGGCCCACGAGGTCGCCGCCATTACCGGCAAGACGGTGCGGGAGCCGGAAGTCGGATATGCTGAAAGCGACACACCTGTCTCCGACCTGGCCAACGTCTCCGTGGCCGACCCCGACCTCTGCCACCGCTACACCTGCAGCGTCATCAGCGGCCTGGAAGTCGGCCCGTCGCCCCAGTGGCTCCAGGAACGGCTCACCAGGGCCGGCCTCCGTCCCATCAACAACGTGGTCGACGTTACCAACTTCGTCATGCTGGAGTTCAACCAGCCCCTCCATGCCTTCGACCTGGACCGGGTGCGGGACCGGACGATAATTGTCCGCCGTGCCGCGCCGGGAGAGACGCTGGAAACCCTGGACGGCCTCCCCCGGGAACTCAACCCCGACGTCCTGGTCATCGCCGATGCCCGCGATCCGGTGGGCCTGGGCGGCGTCATCGGCGGCGCCAACAGCGAGATAGGACCGGAAACCACCACCGTCCTGCTGGAGTCCGCCACCTTCAACGCCTACAACAACCGCAAGACCGCGGAGACCTTCCGGCTGCGCACCGACGCTACCCAACGGTTCGAGAAGGGACTGCGCACGGAGCTGGCCCCCATCGCCCTACGGAGGGCCACCCAGCTCATCCAGCAGGTGGCTGGCGGAGAGATTGCCAAGGGGATCATCGACATCTTTCCAGACCGGGACCGGCCCTCCCCCACTGTCCCGCTGACCTTGAAACGCCTGAAGCAGGTGCTGGGAATGGACCTGGAGCTGGAGACCGCCGCATCCGTCCTCAACTCCCTGGGATTCATCACCGAGACCGCCGACCCCGCCAGCTTGCAGGCCGCCGTCCCTTACTGGCGCAACGACATCGCCATAGAGGAGGACCTGATCGAGGAGGTGGTGCGGATCATCGGCTACGACGAAGTCCCCACCACCATGATGTCCTCCCCCATTCCCTACCACCAGCCTGCTCCCATGACCGGCCTGAAGCAGCGGGTGCGGGAGGCGCTGGCCGCCGCCGGCCTGCAGGAGACCATCAGCTACCCGCTCCTGGGCTGGGATACCCTGGGGATGGTCCAGGAGCTTGATCCCGAGCATCCACCCATGCGCATAGCCAACCCGATGAACGCCGGCCAGGAATATCTGCGGCCCACCCTCCGGGCCAGCATCCTCCAGACTCTCCGGTACAACCAGGAACGCCTGGATGTGCCCTTCCGGTTCTTCGAGGTCGGACGCGCTTTCCTGCCCCGCCCTGACGACCTCCCGAGGGAAAAAGATATTGCTGCTGGCGTCCTGTCCGGGGACCGGACCGAACCGTCTTGGCTGGAATCATCCGGTTCCATGGACTTCTTCGACGCCAAGGGCGCCCTAACCTCGGCGTTGGAGCGCCTGTCCCTGGCGCCCGAGTTCCAGCCGGCCGAAGACCCGGCCTTCCAACCGGGACGCTGCGCCTCCATCTCCTGCGGAGGAACGATGCTGGGAATCGTCGGCGAACTGCATCCCGACCTGCGCGAGCGCTTTGATCTCAGGGCCCAGCCGGTGGCCATGTTCGAGCTGGACCTGGACAGCGTCCTGCTGGCCACCCAGCAACGCAGGGAAGGGTTCAAGTCCTTCTCCCGTTTTCCAGCGGCCACCCGGGATTTGGCCCTGGTGGTCAACCAGGACGTGCCCGCCGGCCAGGTGGAGACCGTCCTGCGCCGCCACCGCCTCGTGGAGCACGTCTCCCTGTTCGACGTCTACACCGGTGAGAACGTTCCGGAGGGCACCAAGTCATTGGCCCTTCACGTATACTTCCAGTCCCACCAGAAGACCCTGACCAACGAAGAGGTCAACCGCGCCCTGGAAGGTCTGTTGCGCAACCTGGAGCGGGAGACCGGTGCAACCCTCCGAACCGGGTAGGAGCCGCCCCGCAATAATGCCGCGGCAAAGGTAAGGACCATCATGCAGCGCCATCAGGAACACGGCCACCACGGCGGTCATCACCAGCATCATTCCCGCCACCACGGCGATGACAATGAACACAGCCACAGCCATTCCGGCGAAGACATGCTGGAGGTGGAAGAGGCCTTTGCCCGGATCATGGAATGCTTCCGGGAGCTTGAACCGGAGGAAAAGCCCGTCCTGGAGTGTCTTGGGCAGGTGCTCGCGGAGGACGTCTCGTCTCCCCTGAGCCTCCCCCCCATGGCAAACTCCGCCATGGACGGATACGCCCTCCTCCACCAGGATATCCAGGGAGCATCCGCCGCCGGCCCGGCCAACCTGGAAGTCATCGGCCGAGTCGCTGCCGGAGAAGTCTCCACCCAGACCGTGACCCCGGGCACTGCCATCCGGATCATGACCGGCGCTCCGGTCCCGCAGGGCGCCGACACCGTCGTCCCCTTCGAGGAGACCGACGAAATAGCCCGCCGCAACTCCGGCGACACCCTAGACCGGATCGCCATCATGGCCGACCTTCCGCTCAGCGCCAACGTCCGGCCTGCCGGGGAGGATGTCCGGAAGGGTGACCCGGTGCTGGAAGCGGGAACGGTGGTGCGTTCCTCGGAGGTGGCGGTCCTCGCCTCCCTGGGCATGACCCATGCCCGGGTCATCCGCCGTCCCATCGTCGGCATCCTTTCAACCGGGGATGAGCTGGTATCCGAAGGGGACCCCCTGGGCCCCGGGCAGATCTACGATAGCAACAGCTCGGGAGTCGCGGCTTCCGTACTGGCCGCCGGGGGTGTCCCGCGCCTCCTGGGGATTGCCCGGGACAACCTGGACGACCTGCACCGCAAGCTGGAAGAGGGTGCCGGGTCGGATATGCTGATTACATCCGCAGGGGTGTCCAAGGGCGACTACGACATGGTCAAGGACGTGCTAACCCAACGCGGCGACATGAACTTCTGGTCGGTGCGGATGCGGCCCGCCAAGCCCCTGGCATTCGGCCACCTGGACTACTCCGGCGGCAAGCCGATTCCGTTGATCGGACTGCCGGGAAACCCGGTCAGCGCCATGGTCGCTTTCGAGATGTTCGGACGCCCGGCCATCCACACCATGCTGGGCCGCGGAGCCCAGGCCCGTCCCTCCGTAGAAGGAGTCCTCACCGGCCCTATCTACAACACCGACGGCCGCCGCGTGTATGCCCGGGTAGAGGTGGAGCGCCGCGACGGAGAGTATTTCGCCAACCCCACCGGCCCCCAGGGCTCCAACATCCTCACATCCATGTCCCGGGCCAACGGGCTTGCCGTGTGCCCTGCCGACGAAAAGTCCAAAGCCGCGGGCGACCGCGTCCGCATCATCATGCTCAACTGGAACGAAGAGGTTGCCCTATGACCACTCCGGCGTCCAACCCATCCTCGGAACCAGGGGAAACCCCCGCCTACCATGTAAGCCTGGACCGGGTGACCGCCCTGGGGCGCTCGGCCGTAGTGGTGCTGGCCGCCCGGCGCGTGCCCGCATCGCCTTCCTTTATGAAGCCCGACCACGAACTCTCCGATCCGGAAGAATTGCTCCGGGAGATTGCCGAGTTCAGCCCCCAGGAGCAGGACTACATCCGCTCCGAAATGCCCATCCAGGAGATTGTCTTCCGCACGATTCTGACCCGCGGCAACCAGCCCATCGCCCTCAGTGAACTCCACGACGACCTGGTCACCCGGTGGTCCACCCCCCTGCGGCCCATCACCGTGACGCGGGAAGGGCTGGCCCGGGTCCTCGACCAGGACACTTACTACGGGTTTGCCTCCGCGGGAAGTCCCGATCCCGAGAACTGACCGCTTTCGGGAGGCTCGACCGGCTCGCCGCCAAAAGAAAAAGGTGCGGGAAACCCCGCACCTCCGCAATTCTCGCTCGCCGGGGAACGTCAGGCGTTGAGCTGGGCGGTGGACAACTCCACCAGCTTTTCAAACCCCGCCTCGTCGTTCACGGCCATGTCGGCCAGGACTTTCCGGTCCAATTCTACTCCGGCCAGCTTGAGACCGTGCATGAACTGGTTGTAGGGAATTCCGTGCTGACGGCAGGCCGCGCCGATGCGCACGATCCACAGCCTGCGGAACTCTCCCTTGCGTTCCCGCCGGTGCCGGTAAGCGTGGCTCCAGGCATGGAGGAGGGCTTCCTTGGCCCACTTGTAGTTGCGGCTGGACGAACCCTGGTACCCCCGGGCGGCCAGCATCACCTTCTTGTGCCTGCGGTGCTTGGTGACACCGCGTTTAACTCTGGGCAAACCGAATCTCCGTGTTTAGAATCCCCGCCTATCCGTAGGGAAGCAATCTCTTGAACCGCTTGACGTCGCTGTGGTCCACCAACAGCTTGTCCGCGTACTTGCGGGTGACCTTCTTGGGCTTCTTGCGGCGCAGGTGACTGCTCATCCGCTTGCGGCGCATCAGCTTGCCCGTGCCGGTAATGTGGATGCGGGCTTTTGCGCCCTTGTGGGTCTTAAGCTTTGGCATCTGCTAAATCTTCCGCCTTGTCACTCCTGGTTACGCCCGGTATGAGAATCATCGAGAGGGCGCGGCCCTCCATGGAAGGCGGCTTTTCCAGCCTGACATCATCCTTCAGGTCGTCGGCGACTCTCTTCAGCACCGACAGCCCCAGCTGCTGGTGGACGGCTTCCCGCCCCCGGAACCGGACCGTCAGCTTGACTTTCGAGCCGTCCCCAATGAATTCTCGCACCTTCCGCATCTTGGCTTCCAGGTCATGGGAGCCAATATTCGGACGGAACCGGACCTCCCGCAATTCAGTGCTCTTCTGGGCTTTCTTGGACTCCCGTTCCTTTTTCGAGTACAGATAGCGCAACTTGCCGTAGTCCAAGAGTCGAGCGACCGGCGGGTCGGCGTTGGGAGCCACCTCCACCAGGTCCAAGTCTTGTTGGCGGGCCATTTGGATCGCCTGGTCCGTCGCGACCACCCCCAACTGTTCCCCGTTCTCACCGATCAGGCGGATCTTGGGAGACCGAATTTGCTCATTGACTTTGTACTGCCTAGCTATGCTCTACCTCCAAAATCTGGCCGCAGCCCGAATAACAGGTTAGGCCAACTTATCACAAGCCGCCCCCGCAGTCAATCTACTTCGCCGCCATTCCCGATATATCGGCGGTAACCGCACCAATAGCGGCGAACAGCGACGAAACCCACAAATACAGCTGGTTACCGACCGCGGCACATCGCCGCCGCCATGGCCCAATTATCGAAACCCGTCAATCATGGGACAGGCCACCGCCTTCCCAACCACTCCCGGGTGGACGGCGAGCCAGCACCGGAAATCAGAGGGAAATCCAGGTCTAACCCCGCAACAACCCTAGTTGGGCGGGGTGAACCCTTCGTTCAGGTCCTTCAGGAAATCCTCGATGTCCTGGGACAGGGCGGGCGGCGCGCCCGGCTCCTCCTGCGACTCCTGTCCCAAGTCTGCATATTCCAAGTCGTACCGCTCCTCCAACCGTCCCAGCATCGCTTCCACCCCGGCCTTGTCGTCCACCCGGTCCTGGAGACGCCGGTACTGCTCTTCCCCCCGGTTAGCCTCGATCAGCCGGTCGGGAAGGTCGTATACCGAACACAATATCTCCATCAAGCGGGCCGTCCCGGTGAGGTCCTCGTCAACCTGCAGGTATTGGGGCAGATGCACCACGAAGGTCCGGGTCTCCACCCCCAGCCGGATAGCTTCCTGTGTGATGAGGTAGGTGATGGTGGTCGGACCCTCGTAGTCGCTGGTCCGCACCCTCTCCCGCCGCCGCTCCTCCTCCGCGTCTCCGCCGTTCCCGATGCCCGACACCACCAGCGGACGGGTGTGAGGCACCATGTCGTGCATGGCGCCGACCAGGGAATAGCGCTTCACGCCGAAGTGTTTCAGGACCTCGACAACACCGTCGGTGAAGTCCTCCCCGTACAGGTGGGGTTCCAGCAGATGCATCAGCAGCAGGTCCGGCCCATCTTCCCGCGACCCCCAGCGGATGACCGTGTTCGGGATGCTGACCTCGCGCCGGCCCTCGTTGAAGTAGGAGCGGGGACGGTAGCGGGTATAGTCGTAGAACATCCCCGGGGTGGCCAGGCGGGCGACTTCTTTGGCTCGCAGGTGGCGTTCCACCCGGTTCAGGGCCAGCGTGCCGACGCTTCCCACGTCGATCCACGGCCGCAACACCGCGATAAGGTGCGGGTCCTTCAATTCAGGGACCGGTTCTGTAACGTCAAACTGCCCGATTCGCATAACAACAGTTTGACATCCAGCCCCAACGATTGCAACCGGAATCGCAAGCGACAGACCCTGAATTCGTCCTCGCGCTGACGTCCAAAACCGCCGTCATGCGGTCTCCAACGTTTGCCCGGCCACCAGCGGCCCTTTCGGGCCTGAGACCGCATCGAAAAACACTTTCCAACTCTTCAATCTTTGTTGGATTCCCCAAACCCCACGAATCGGAGATCCGGCTTTTCCGGCAATTATTCGTAATTCAATTACGGATTCACTTCAATAGTTCACCGATTTGCAATATGTTCCCAATCCTGGATCACCCTGTTCCTTGCATTATCTCTGAAGGTGATATACAGTATTACTCATACGGTTGCAACGCGTATTCCCAAATCAGTGAAAGAAGTGGATGAAAATGCTAACCAAGAGGTTCTTCAAATACGGAACCATTACCGCTGGTCTCGCCGCCCTGTTGGCGGTGGTCAGCGTGGGGCTGCTCCAGGCCGCTGATCACTCTGCCGACGCGGAGATGATGGTGGAGGTGTCCTTCACCAACCTCACCCGGGGGCAGATCATGTCCCCTATCTTCGTCGCCCGCCACAATGATGACGCGGACCCCCTGTACCGATTGTCCCACCCCGCCAGCGACGCCCTGGCAATGATGGCGGAAGACGCCGACGCCTCCGGACTGCTGTCGGCCTGGGACCCGGACAACAACGATAATATCGCCGAAGCCCGTGTCATCAACCTGGACGGCGGCCCCATACCGCCGGGCGAGACTGCGACCATGTCGTTCGAGATCGACGACGACAAGACCTTGCTGTCGATGGCCAGCATGCTGGTGACCACAAACGACGCTTTCGCTGGCGCCAACCATTTGGACCTGTCCAAGTCCCGCACCCTGAACCTCACCGCCTACGACTCAGGGACTGAGGCAAACAGCGAAGACTGCGCGTACATACCCGGCCCGCCCTGCGGCAACCATGCCAAGGACGACGCCGAGTCCGAGGGATTCGTTCACGTCCATGCCGGCATCCACACCGAGGACCTGGACCCGGCGACCCACGACTGGAAGAACCCGGTGGCCCGCCTGTCCATCAAGTCCTGGAAGCTGGACAAGTAACCGCTGCCTCCCTCAACCCTGGGAAGGGGATGGCAACGCCCGAATGAAAGGAGGGGATGGACCGCCTGGTCCATCCCCTCCGCGTTTTTCACGACGGTCTTTCCTGCCCGCGGATTCACCGCAGCCGGAATGGCGTCCCGGTGTTCAGCACTCCCCCATATCGGTCATCCGGCCCTCCCGCCAGGCCACGGCCCCGGCCCGCACTGTCAGGAAGGTGTCCAGACGCACCTTGCCCTCCACGTTGTGTCCGGCCATGTCATGCCATACGAACCGCCCCTCCCGCATCTCGAACACCGCCGCGTCCCCTTCCATCCCCGGCGCCAGGGAGCCAATGCTGTCCTGCAGCCCCAGGACCTCGGCCGGACGGCTCGTTCCCGCCGTCACCACGTCCCGCAGCGACATCCCCATTCCGTGGAACTTGCTGAGCAGGTCGTTCATCAGGTAGACCGTGCGGCCCGGCGGGGCGATGTGAATGTCGGTGCTGATGGTGTCCGGGGGAAGACCCTGCTCCATCGCCGCCTTCACCACCCCCATGTCGCAGTGGATCCCCGCGTGGCCCACGTCCATGATGACGCCCCGGTCCGCCGCTGCCCGCACCTCGGGGCGGACCTTGTTGTTCCGGTCCAGCATGTGCTCCGGGTGCCCGTTGAAGGCGTGGGTGGATATGTCCCCCGGTCCCAGGAATTCCAGCACGTCCGGCAGCGGAATGGGCGTCCCGCTGACGTGCACCATCAAACGGGTGCCCGACTTGTCCGCCGCCTCCCGCGCCTTGCTCATCGCCTCGTGGGCGTTCCAGCGCGCCACCGCATCGTAGTGCATCCGCACCTTCACCCCGAACAGGAACCCGGGATTGGCCTTGATCGCGTCCGAGGTCTCGTCGGCGTCGATTACCCGCATATCGTGGAGCCCGCCGCCCAGCACCCGGTTGGCCGCCAGGCCCACGGCTCCAATATGCAGCAGGGCCAGCAGCCGGGTGCGGTGGGCCGGAAAGACGTAGTCCCTCATCGCGCTGTAGTTGAGAAACCCGGAGCTACCCGCGTCCAGTCCCGTTGTCGTCCCGGCGGAAAGGCAAGCCTGGTCCGCGTGGACCGCGCTGCCGGTGCCCCCGTGGTAGAAGTGGCCGTGAAGGTCGATCAGCCCCGGCGTCACCAGCTTCCCGGATACGTCCACCACGTTTACGGCGTGCTCCGGATCGATCCGCTCCGCCACAGCGGCCACCTTCCCTCCCTGGAAGGCCACGTCCCTCTGCCCGTCGATCCCCTGGGCCGGGTCCAGCAGGTTGCCCCCCTTCAGCAGCAGGTCATAGCGGGATGGTGCGCTGGTCATTGGTCCTCCTCATTCCTTCTCAAAAACGGGGATGTCTGGGGACGAGGGCCGCGTCGGAATTCCGGGTTATTCGTCGAATTCGTCGTCGTCCGTTTCGGCGTATTCGAGCCGCCGCAGCCTCGGGTACACCAATTCCTTGGGACGGCGCAGGTCGTTGTCCGAGATGTCCAGGGCGTCGCTGATGGGACGGGCCTCCCATTTCTCCACCGCTTCCTGCACCAGCCGCCGGACAATCTGCGGCGAACGCCCCTCCAGCCGTCCCAGCTGGTACGCCAGAGTCACCGCCAGCTGGCTGCAGGTGATCTCCTCGAAGGCGTCGGAGTCCCGCAGGTCCTCCGGCATGCTCCCGGACTGGTCGATGAAGTCGTCCAGGACCTGACCGATTATGTCAGTCATGCCGCCCAGCTCGATCTCGGTCATGTACTCCGTCAGCCGGTCGGTGAGTTCCACGACCCCCTCCTCCGGCAGGACCACCTCGGCAAACTCCTCGTGCAGCGGGGGGGAATTATCGTCGACCATCAGATATGACTCCTTGCCCGGTCGCGGAATCAGGCCCGCCTAACCCCAACGGTTTGCGGAATTCCCACCGGCGCCGGGAACCATTTTAGCACGGCATACCCCCGGCACAGCCTGCCCATGTTCCCGCCCCGGGTGTCCTGGTTTTCCTTGCTGGCCCCCAACCCCCATGCTATGATTCCCGTGGGCCCGGTTGACCCCTTTTCCATGCATGTTTACAACGCGCCGGCCGGAAAGCCCTCGCCGGAGCGGAGCCGTCCAGGCCCCTGGACAAGTTGCCCGAATCGGGGCCGAAAGCGGCGACTCTTTTTAGAACCGGGGGAGTGGCGGTGGCAGTCTCCCATCCCTGGCAAATCGACGTTGCGGTGGACTCCACTCTGGACTCCACCTATCGGACAGACCTGTCCGATGAATGGACCCGCCGCGTGGTCCAATGCGCCCTGGACGCCGCCCTGCCGGACAGTCCCCCCGGCCAGGTCAGCGTGCTCCTCACCGACGACTCCACAGTGCGCCAACTCAACATGCACTACCGGGGACTGGACGAGACCACCGACGTTCTCTCCTTTTCCTCCGAGTTCCCCGGCCATTGGGAAGGCCGGACGACCCTCCCGCCGCTGACCTCTCGGACGCGCCCGCCGCTGACGGATTCGTCCTCCCTCCCGGCCAGCCGGCTCCCCTGGGAGAAGTGATAATCTCCTGCCCCCAAGCCCAGCGCCAGGCCGGGGAGAAGGGCTGCGAATACTCCAGCGAACTCGCCCTGCTGCTGGTCCACGGCGTCCTTCACCTGGCCGGCTACGACCACCTCGAGGAAGACGAAGCCCGGGAGATGCAGTCCCTGGAGCGCTACGCCCTGGACCGAGTCTTTCCTGCCCAGGCGGTGCGCCCGTGACCACCCAGGTCTACTACCGCAAGTGGCGTCCCTCCAGCTTCAGCAGTTTGGTGGGGCAGGAGCACGTCTCCACCACCCTCCGCAACGCCATCGTGCAGGGACGGACCAGCCACTCCTACCTCTTCTGCGGGCCCCGGGGCACCGGCAAGACCACCACCGCCCGGGGTCATGGCCAAGGCCGTCAACTGTCTCGACCCCCGGGACGGCGATCCCTGCGACGCCTGTCACCTCTGCACCGCAGCCAACGAGGGACGCCTTCTCGACATCATCGAGCTGGACGCCGCCAGCAACCGGGGCATCGACGAGATCCGCGACATCCGGGACAAGGTCAACTTCGCCCCCGTCGAGGCGTCCCGCAAGATCTATATCATCGACGAAGCCCACATGCTCACCGACCAGGCCTCCAACGCCTTCCTGAAGACGCTGGAAGAGCCCCCAGGCCACGTCATCTTCATCCTGTGCACCACCGAGGCCCAGAAGATTCTCCCCACCATTGTCTCCCGCTGCCAGCGGCACGACTTCCGCCGCCTCCCCGGCGAGGTCGTCTTCCAGCGGCTCAACGAGATCGCCGATGCGGAAGGGGTCACCGCCGACCCGGAGGCCCTCCGAACCGTCGCCCGTTTCTCCGCCGGCAGCCTCCGCGACGCCGAAAACCTGCTGGAGCAGCTGGTCCTCTCCGGTGGCGGCAGCGTCACCCAGGCCCAGGTGGAGGAACTCCTCGGGCTGGGCCGCGCCGACCGCTGGCTGGACCTGGCCCGGGCGCTCCTCACCGGCGACACTCCCGCCGCCCTGGAAGCCGTCAACACCGCCGCCTGGGAAGGCGTGGACCTGCGCCAGCTCCACCGCCAGACCCTCGACCTCCTCCGAGCCGCCATGCTGCTGGAGTGGGGTTCCCGGGAGCGGCTGGACCTTCCCGACCATCTCCTCGGCCAGCTCCGCGAGCTGGTCAACCAGCTTCCCCAGTGGCGGGTGCTCCAGGCCGTCAAGATCTGGGGTGACGTCAACATGCGCTACGATGCGCCCTCGACCCTGCCCCTGGAACTCGCTGCCGTGGAAATCTGCAGCCAGGAAGCCCCGGCTCCCCGCCAGGCCCCTCCCTCGCGGAACGCCCCACCCGCCGGGCCGCCTCCCGGCCCGGACCGCCCTCGGACCGCCGGGCCCGCCGGACGGGGAATGCCATCCGGCCCCGGCCCGGGCCCGATGCCCCCGGACAATCCCGCCGGCGCCATGCCCGCCAGCCCCGAGGACGATCTCCGCGCCCACTGGCAGGGCGCCGTCAAGGCCCTCGGGCGCTGCAAGGGCCGGGAGTTCAACCTGGGAGCATTGCTCCGGGACTGCCTTTCCGAAAACGTCTCCATTGAGAACGGCACCCTGGTCCTGCCCTTCCGCAACGGCTCCAACCTGGAGCGGATGCAGAAGGAGATGGAAGACCCCAACAGCCGCAGGATGGTCTCCGAAGCCATCGAAAAATTCTTCGGAGAACCCCACCAGTTCAACCTGACCCTGTTGCAGGACAACGGGACGGCCGGCCCCGGCCGGGCGTCCCAGAACAGCCCGCTGGTCCGCGCCGCTATCAACATGGGCGGCAGAATCGTAGAGGAGCACTCGGAATGAACCGCAACATGATGAGACAGGCCCAGAAACTCCAGGCCCAGCTGCAGAAGGTGCAGGAGGAGCTGGAAGAGATGACCGTGGAGGGCAGCGCCGGCGGCGGCGTGGTCAAGGTCACAGTCACCGGCAAGCAGACCGTCGAGTCCGTCTTCATCGACCCGGAGGCCGCCGAGGACATCGACCTGCTCCAGGACCTGGTTGCCGCCGCGGTCAACGACGCCTTCGCCAAGACCCAGGAAATCGCCGCCAAGAAGATGGGCGCCGTCACCGGCGGCCTCAACATTCCCGGCCTGGGCATCTAGGATTGTCCAAGGGCCACCCGGAAACCTGGTCTGGACTCCCCAACGCCGTCTCCCGTGATTCGTTCGGCGGCAGGTGCGGGAACCCCGACAATCGTGGCAGCAGTTCAGGTAAAGCCATAACAGCCCTGCCATGACTTCCGAACGCCTGCCATCCGCCGCACCGTCCCTGGCCCGCCTCGTCCAGGAGCTGACCAAGCTGCCCGGCATCGGCCCCAAGAGCGCCCAGCGGCTGGCCTACTACATTATCCAGCTTCCCAACGAGGAGGCTTTCCAGCTTGCCGACGCCGTCTACTCCGTCAAGCACACCATCATGTTCTGCGAGGAATGCCAGAACCTAGCCGACGCCAACCTGTGCGGCATCTGCTCCAACCCCCAGCGCGACCGCTCCCAGGTCTGCGTCGTCGAGGAGCCCATGGACGTACTTGCCCTGGAACGGGCCAACTGCTACTACGGCCTCTACCACGTACTCCACGGCGCCGTGTCCCCCCTCAACGGCGTTACCCCCGCTCACATCAAGCTCAAGGAACTCTATGCCCGCCTTTCCAACGGCGGCGTCTCCGAGCTGGTCATCGCCACCAACCCGACCCTCGACGGCGACGCCACCGCCCTGCTCATCACCCGTCAGTTGGAAGGCTCCCCCTTCCGCATCACCCGCCTGGCCCGCGGCCTGCCCATCGGCGGTTCCCTGGAACACTCTGACGAGACGACCCTGAGCCGCGCCTTCACCGGCCGCCAGGAGTCGTGACCGTGCCCGCCCCCCGGACCTACCGCGCCGAGGCCCTCGTCCTCAAGAACGCCCCCTTTGGAGAGGCCGGCCTGATGGTCACCCTCCATTCCCGGGAATGGGGCAAGCTCCGCGTCGTTGCCAACGGCGCCCGCAAGGCCAACAGCAGGCTGGTCGGACACCTGGAGCCGCTGACCCTCACCCGCCTGCTCCTCGCCCGGGGCCGTACCCTGGATACCGTAGTCCAGGCCGAGGTCGCCGGGACCTTTCCCAACCTTCGCGCCGGTCTCGCCGCCATGACCCGGGCCCAGTTCGTCACCGAGCTGGTGGACGGGTTCGGCTCCGAGGACAGCCCCAACGAACCCCTATACGAGCTCGCCGTCGACACCCTGTCCGTCCTGGAGCGCGACCCGAACCGCGACCTGACCCTCCGCCACTTTGAGCTTCACCTGCTCCAGGTGTCCGGGTTCATGCCCGAGCTGTTTCACTGTGTCGAGTGCCGCCGTTCCATCGAGCCGGACCGCCACCGTTACAGCGTGGACAGCGGTGGTACCCTTTGCCTCGACTGCCGACCGGCAGGAGCACAGGTTTCCCCCCTGTCGCTCCGCGCCCTCAAGGTCCTGCGCTTCCTCCACCGCAGCCGGATTGACGAACTGCCGGACCTGCAAACGTCCCCCGCCGTGTCCCGGGAAGTAACCGCCCTCCTTGCGGCTTCCACCCAGCACTGGCTGGGCCGGGAAATCCGCTCCAATTCGTTCCTGAAAGTGCTTGAGCGCTCCGGGGAAGCGGGAGTATTTTCTTAGCCAGTTTCGAATTGCGCTGGCCGGGTGTACGAAGGGGCCGGATCGGGACGATGGCGCACAACCCTCTGCGAATTGCCCAGGGCAACGTCGTCTCCCAGACCTTGCGCCGTCGCCACAGCGGCCCATCCGCATTGCCGGGCCGGAAGCCAGGGGAGGAACGCCGTTGTTCAGCAAGGTACTGATTGCCAACCGGGGAGAGATAGCCTGCCGCATCATCCGCACCTGCCGGAAGATGGGAGTTAAGACCGTCGCCGTCTACTCCGAGGCCGACCGGGATGCCCTCCACGTCCGGATGGCCGACGAAAGCCGTCTGCTTGGCCCGGCTCCGCCCCTGGAGAGCTATCTCGACATGGACAAAATCCTGGCGGCGGCCCGCGATTCCGGCGCCGAGGCCATCCACCCCTGCTACGGTTTCCTGTCCGAGAACCCGGTGTTCGCCTGGAGGTGCCAGGAGGCCGGCATCACCTTCATCGGCCCCGACCCCTCCGTCATGGAAGCCATGGGCGACAAGCTCCGTGCCCGCAGGCTGGCGGGAAAGGCGGGCCTCCCCGTCCTCCCCGGCACCGACGGGCCCGTCGCCAACTCCGAGGCCATCGACAAAGCCTGGGAGCTGGGCTTCCCCCTCATGGTCAAGGCCACCGAGGGCGGCGGCGGCATCGGCATCCACGTCATTGAATCGATGGACGAGCTCATGCCCCTGGTCGAGCGCACCAGGAAAGTCGCGGCCAGCGCCTTCGGCAGTTCCCGCCTTTTTTTCGAGCGTTACCTCAAGGACGCCTCCCATATCGAGGTGCAGCTCATCGGCGACCAGCACGGCAACCTCGTCCACCTCTACGAGCGGGACTGCTCGATGCAGCGCCGCAACCAGAAGCTCGTCGAGGAGACCCCGGCCATCAAGCTTGACCCTTCCGTACGTGACTATATCTGCGAGATGGCCCTGAAGCTGGGCCGCCACATCGGATACACCAACGCCGGCACCGCCGAATTCCTGGTATCTCCCAAGGGAAAGGTCTATTTTCTCGAACTCAACACCCGCCTCCAGGTTGAGCACGGCGTTACCGAACTGGTGACCGGAGTGGACCTGGTCGAACTCCAGCTCCGCGTCGCCGCCGGAGAACCCCTGCCCATCACCCAGGACGATGTCCGGCCCAGTGGCCACGCCGTCGAGGCCCGCATCTATCCCGAAGACCCGCGGACCCTGCTTCCCGCCATTGGCGTGGTCAACGGCCTGCGTCTCCCCGAAGGCCCCGGGATGCGAGTCGACTCCGCCCTTTGCAATGGTTACGAGGTGACGCTACACTACGAACCGTTGCTGGCCAAGGTCATGGCCTGGGCCCCTGACCGAACCCAGGCGCTGCAGAACCTCGATCAAGCGCTGCGGGGCACCGTTATTCAGGGCGTCAAGACCAACATCCCCCTCCAGCGGGATATCTTGGCCAACCCCGAATTCACGGCGGCAACTCATCACACCGGAACCCTGTCCGCCCTCGCCTCCGCAGGACAGCAGCCCGGGACGCAAGACAAACACTCCATGAACGGAAACGGACACCATCCCGACGACCGCCGGACCGCCGCCGCCATCGGCGTGGCCCTCGCCCTGGCCTTGGGCGAGTCCCAACCTGCACCCGTGGCCCCCAACGCCCGCTGGAAGTCCCTCGCCCGGCAGGATCAGTTCGCCTCGCGCACCATCGGGAGCCTCGGTTGGCGGTGACCAGCCTCCGCGTCCGCGTCGGTGACACCTGGTACACCGTCACCGTCGGCGACCTGACCCGGTCCCCCGTCGAGGTCACCGTGGACGGGGAGACCTTCCAGGTGGAAATCGAAGGCCTGGCCCCGGCCCGTCCCCAGCCTCCCCGCCGTGGCCGCACGGAGCACGCACCGCCCCCACCACCGCCGGACCCGTCGGCGTCAACCGTCCTCGTATCGGGAAACATCCTTCGCTCCCCCATGCCCGGACGGGTCATGTCCATCCTCGTGCGCCCCGGGGACGCCGTCGCCGCCGGAGACGAAGTCTGCGTCGTCGAGGCCATGAAAATGGAGCAGTCCATCCAGTCCCCCCGCGACGGAGTCATCAAGGCAGTCCACGTCCAACCCCTCGAAACCGTCAATGCCGACGACCCCCTCATCGAGCTGGAATAGCCTTTCATTCCGGCCCCGGCCCGCCGCGCCCGTGCTAAAATTCAACCAACCAAACCCAGCCAAAGGTACAGCGATGCTTGAAGTTGATGTGGGCCAGGACAGCGCCCAGTTATCCGACCTTGTGAAAGCCGTCGAGCGGGGCGAAACTTTCGCATTAGTACGCGACGGCATGACCATTGCCCAGGTGGTGCCAACCCCAAGCGACGACCCCGAAGAGCGCAAGAAGGCATTCGAGCGATTTATGAAGAATCGCAAACCCCTCAACCTGACTTGGCAGGAACTGTACTCGTGGAGACACGAGACCTCTAACCCATGCCAGGAATAGTGTTGGACGCCTCGGTTACCGTATGTCGACTGTTGCCGGATGAATCAGACTCAAGAGCAGACCTGGTATGGGACAGATTCCTCCAGGACGGCGCGATCGTTCCTGAGATTTGGCACATGGAAGTCCGCAACGCCCTGCTCCAGGCGGAGCGCAGGGGAAGGATAATCCCGGTGCAGACCCAGGACATGTTCCTGGGTCTCGCTGACATCCGGGTTGCAACGGACAGTGCACCAGACTACAACGCAGTCTTGCGCCTGGCACGATTGCACGATCTGTCCGTCTACGACTCGCTGTACCTCGAACTCGCCATGCGCTCTAACCTTCAACTGGCAACCTTGGAGTCCCGCTTGGGGCGGGCCGCCGCCCAGGAAGGGTTGCTCATGGCAACAGCATAACCCTCGGCTCCACCCAACCCCGACTCAGGGAGTTTGGGGGATGAATCCTCCAACGTAACCCCCCGACCCCTGGTGGTAAAATACCCGTTGGGTTGCGTTAACCGGCCCCACTGCTAACGTCCTTACAGAGCCGACCAGCGCCCTTAGACAAGTTGCCTAACTTGGGCGCGAATGAGGCGACCACTCAGAAGGAAGAGTCCCTATGCCCCAGGAATTTATCCACGTCAAAGGCGCCCGGGAGCACAACCTCAAGAACGTCGAGGTGATGATCCCCCGGGAAAAACTCGTGGTCATTACCGGCGTCTCCGGCTCCGGCAAGAGCTCCCTGGCCTTCGACACCATCTACGCCGAGGGACAGCGCCGCTACGTCGAGTCCCTCTCCGCCTATGCCCGCCAGTTCCTTGGCCGCATGGACAAGCCCGACGTGGACTACATCGAGGGACTCTCCCCGGCCATCTCCATTGACCAGAAGGGCGTCTCCCACAACCCCCGCTCCACCGTCGGGACCGTAACCGAGATATATGACTACCTCCGCCTCCTCTTCGCCCGCATTGGACATCCCCACTGCCCCAAGTGCGGCCGCCCCGTGGAGCGCCAGACCGTCCAGCAGATCGTGGATGCCATCCTCGCCCTCCCCGAGGGCAGCCGGATAACCCTCCTCTCCCCCAAGGTCCGCCGCAAGAAGGGCGAGCACAAGGACATCCTCGAAAACATCCGCAAGGCCGGCTACATCCGCCTCCGCGTCAACGGGGAAATCCACGAGGTCGATCAGATCGACACCATCAACCTGGACAAGCGCCGGTGGCACTACATCGAGATCGTCATCGACCGCCTCATCATCCGGGAGGACACCGAGCACACCCGCGTCGCCGAGTCCGTCGAGACCGCTCTCCGCGAAGGCGAAGGCGTCGTCCTCGCCCTCCGCCACTCCGGGGAGGAAGGCAGGAAGGATGAGGAACTGGTCTTCTCCGAGCAGTTCGCCTGCGCCCCCTGCGGCATCAGCTTCCCCGAAATCGAGCCCCGCACCTTCAGCTTCAACAGCCCCCACGGCGCCTGCTCGTCCTGCACCGGCCTGGGATACAAGCTGGAGGTTGACCCGGAACTGGTCATCCCCAACAAGAACCTGAGCCTGGCCGAGGGAGCCGTCGCTCCCTGGAGCCGCGCCGGAGCCTCCAGCGGTTGGTACGTCAGCATGGTCGAGTCCGTCGCCGAGGCCAACGGTTTCTCCGCCAAAACCCCGGTCAAGGACCTCACCGAGGAACAGCTCAAGCTCGTCCTGCACGGCACCGGCACCGGACGGATCACCGTCCGCCACCGCACCCGCCGCGGCAAGACCTACAGCTGGGACACCGAGTTCGAGGGAATCATCCCCAACCTGGAACGCCGCTACTCCCGCACCGACTCCGACTACGTCCGCCACGAGATCGAACGGTTCATGTCCGCCTCCCCCTGCCAGTCCTGTCAGGGACGGCGCCTGCGCCCGGAGGCCCTGGGAGTCCAGGTCTGCGGCCTCAGCATCATCGGCGTCACCTCCATGAACATCGGCCATGCCCTGGAGTGGGTGGAGCGCATTGACCCCGACGTCCCCTTGGAAGGCCCGCGGGAGACTCTCACCCTCCGCGAGAAGACCATCGCCAACCAGATTCTCAAGGAGATCGAGGGACGCCTCCGCTTCCTCGACGGCATCGGCCTGGACTACGTGACCATGGACCGCACCGCCCGCACCCTCTCCGGCGGCGAGGCCCAGCGTGTCCGGCTCGCCACCCAGATCGGTTCCGGCCTCACCGGCGTCCTCTACGTCTGCGACGAGCCCACCGTCGGGCTCCATCCCCACGACGACCACCGGCTCATCAACACCCTCACCCGCCTCCGCGAGATGGGCAACACCGTCATCGTCGTCGAGCACGACGAGGCAATGATGCGAGCCTCCGATTACGTCGTTGACCTCGGCCCCGGCGCGGGAGAGCACGGCGGCAAGATCGTTGCCACCGGCACGGTCCACGAGGTCATGGACAACCCCGCCTCCCTTACCGGACAGTACCTCAGCGGCGCGAAGCGCATCCCCCTCCCCGGGGAACGCCGCCCCGGCAACGGCAACTACCTGACCGTCGCCGGCGCCCGCGAGAACAACCTCAAGGATATCCAGGTCGAATTTCCCCTGGGGATGCTGGTCTGCGTCACCGGCGTATCCGGCTCCGGCAAGTCCACCCTCGTCTACGACGTTCTCTACAAGCGCCTCGCCCAGGAGCTCAACCGCTCCCGGGAGCGCCCCGGCGACCACGACGGGGTCGAGGGCATCGCCAGCATCGACAAGGTGGTCAACATCGACCAGTCCCCCATCGGCCGCACTCCCCGCAGCAACCCGGCCACCTACACCGGCGCGTTCACTCCCATCCGCGAGCTATTCGCCAGCCTCCCCGAGGCCCGGGTGCGTGGGTACAAGCCCGGCCGTTTCTCCTTCAACGTCAAGGGCGGCCGCTGCGAGGCCTGCCAGGGCGAGGGATACATCCAGATCGAGATGCAGTTCCTCCCCGACGTCACCGTCCCCTGCGAAATCTGCCATGGCCGCCGCTACAACCGGGAGGCCATGGAGGTCACCCTCCACGACAAGAGCATCGCCGACGTGCTGGAAATGACCGTCGAGCAGGCCCTGGACTTCTTCTGGAACTTCCCCCGCATCCGTCCCAAGCTGGAGACCCTGCGGGATGTGGGCCTGGGCTACATCCGTCTCGGCCAGCCTGCCACCACCTTGTCAGGCGGCGAGGCCCAAAGGGTCAAGCTGGCTACCGAGCTGTCCAAGCGGGCCACCGGCAAGACCCTCTACCTGCTGGACGAACCCACCACCGGCCTGTCCTTCGAGGACTGCGCCGCCCTGCTCCGAGTCCTGCACCGCCTCGTGGACACGGGCAACACCGTCCTCCTCATCGAGCACAACCTGGACCTCATCAAGAACGCCGACTGGATCATAGACCTCGGTCCTGGCGCCGGCGACCAGGGCGGTCAGCTCATCGCCGCCGGCACCCCCGAAGACCTGGCCCGGCATCCCCACTCCCACACCGGCCACTACGTCCAGAAAACCCTCACCGCCAACGGGGCCACCCCCGCCCGGGACAAGGAAGCCGTCGCCGTGGGGGACTGACAGCATCGGAAGAACCAACGCCGAGCCCCCCAGCCTTCTCGCGCAGGAGCGTTACCCCCTCGTAGGCCGGGACGGGAATCCAGGCCCCGGTACCCTTACCCTGAACAACGGTCGGCTTCGGGGATCTCCAACCCTCACCTGGGCGCGGTTGGACGCACTGGCCATTGACGGATCGCAGACCCACTGTTGTACCATCGGTGCATACCAGCCGCCAGGGGGCACGATGACCACCGCCGATCTCTATTGTGAACGATGCGACGAATACTTGGACAAGGCATTCACCGAGTTGAATGCGGGGGACTTGCTCCAGGCTTCTGAAAAGGGTTGGGGTGCGGCGGCCCAGGCCGTGAAGGCCATCGCCGAGGACCGCGAGGAGACCCACCGGCACCACGCGGCCATTCTTCAGATGGCCTACAAGCTGGCTCGGGAGACCTCGGACCCCCAGATCCGCACCTGGTTCAACGGCGCCCAGGCCCTCCATCAAAACTTCTACGAAGGCGCGATGGCCGCGGATGACGTGGCCGCGGAACTGGAAAGCGTTTCCCTCCTAGTTGCCAGGTTGCGCGCGATGAGCGCCGGGTCGCCAGCCTAGCGGACCCGCATCGCCGTCGTCGACCGAAAACCCTTGGCAACCCTATGACCCGCTTGCCATCACCCCATCGTTCCTGCGGAGTAAGGAACCCATACCCCGGTCATCCCAGCCAGAATTAGCCCTCTAGAAGCAACCCCGCAGATTTACTGACGCCCCGCCCCTTCCCAACCTAACCGCACCCGGGCTAACATGTCCTTGTGAACAACATCCCACCGCACCCGCCAACCGGTCGGATGGGACACAATAGGACGAATTGGGACACCAAAAAACTCCGCCCCCACAGGCATCATCCTGCCCGCCCCGCGCCAAAAGCACCACAAGTCCTTTGGCCCACACCGGCCCAAATGGCAACCCTCCCACCCCTTTGCTACAATAACCCCGCCACCAAAACACTGCCAGCGAGGACATCTATGCCACTCCATTACGACGGCGAAATCAGAATAACCAAGATCAACATGGGCCCCTACAACAACAACGGCTACATCGTGGTCTGTCCCGAGACCAACGAGGGCGTCATCATAGACACCCCCGCCGAGCCCGAGAAGCTCCTCAACGAAATCGGCGATGTCGACGTTAAGGCGATCCTCATCACCCACGGACACCAGGATCACCTGCTCGGATTCTCCGAGATAACCGGCGCCGTCGACGCCCCGGTATCCTCCGGGACCAACGACGTTCCCCTGATCCCTGCGGCGCCCGACCGCCCCCTCAACGACGGCGACGAGATCCGCTTCGGCAACCAGACCATGACCGCCCTGTTCACTCCCGGCCACACCGACGGCTCCACCTGCTACCTCATCGGCAACCACCTCTTCTCCGGCGACACCCTCTTCCCCGGGGGCCCGGGCAAGTCCCGCTCCCCAGAGGCCCTGCACACCGAGCTCAACAGCATCACCAGCAAGCTCCTCACCCTCCCCGACGAGACCGCAGTCTACCCCGGACACGGCGACGACACCTCCATCGCCGAGGCCCGCCGCCAGTACACGGTCTTCGCCTCCAAGTCCCATCCCGACGACCTCTGCGGCGACGTTTCCTGGCTCGAAAGCTGACCCACCCAGGGCGGCACAAACCTCCGGGGGGACCGCTGCTCCAGCCCTGCGGCTCCCCCGGAGTTACCTCCAAACCGCAACCCATTCACCCACCCCCCAGCAATCTTTCACGAAGAGGCGGAATGTTCCAGCGCACCGTACTCGATAATCAGCTTCGCGTCCTCACCGCTCCCATGCCTCACGCCCTTTCCGTGTCCATCATGGTCTGCGTCGGCGCCGGCTCCCGCTATGAATCGAAGGAGCAGGCCGGCCTCTCCCACTTCCTCGAACACCTGCCCTTCAAGGGCAGCCGCCAATGGCCCTCGGCCCAGCTCATCAGCGACGCCATCGAGGGCGTCGGCGGCCTGATGAACGCCAGCACCGACCGGGAGATGACCGTGTTCTGGTGCAAGGTCGCCAAACCCCACTTCCGCCAGGCCTTCTCCGTCCTGTTGGATATGGTCCAGCACCCGGTCATGGACCCCGCCGAGATGGAAAAGGAGCGCGAGGTCATCCTGGAGGAACTTCGCGCCACCAACGACTATCCCGCCCAGCTGGCCGACCTCCTTATCGACGAGACCCTATGGCCCGACCAGGCAATGGGCCGCGACGTCGGCGGCACCGTTGAAACCGTCAACGCCATTGTCCTCGAAGATGTCGTCGCCTACATGGAGCGTCAGTACAACCCCGCCAACACCGTTATCGCCGTCGCTGGAGGCATCACCCCCGACGAGGCGGTGGCAGCTATTGCGGAGGCCACCCACGCCTGGAAACCCGCCCCGTCTCTCGATTGGGAACCCGTGACCGAGGCCCCGGCAGCCCCCGAGGTACGCCTTGACCACCGCTCCACCGACCAGTCCCATCTCTGCCTGGGCCTGCCCGGACTGCCCTTCCCCGATCCTGACCGCTACGCCCTGGCCATGCTCAACGGCGTCCTCGGCGACGGTTCCAGCAGCCGCCTGTTCCAGAACCTGCGGGAGGACCGCGGGCTGGCCTATGACGTCGCCAGCTCCATCACCAACTTCCGTGACTGTGGTTCCCTGGTCGTCTACTGCGCCGTCGAACCCCGCAAGGCGAAGCAAGCCGTCCAGGCCATGGTGGAAGAGCTGGCCCAGATGAGAGAAGCGGTGCCCGACCGGGAGCTGGACCGCGCCCGCCAGTATTCCAAGGGACGCACCCTGCTGCGGATGGAAGATACCCGCTCTGTCGCCGCCTGGCTCAGTTCCCAGGAGCTGCTGGCCGGCGAGGTCGTAACCGTCGAGGACGCCGTGGAGCGCATCGAAGGCGTCAGCCCCGAAGACGTCGCTCGCGTCGCCGCCCGCCTCATCGACGAAACCCGCCTGAAACTGGCCGTCGTCGGGCCAAATAGCGACGAGGAAGCCTTGCGGGAGTTGCTGCGCTTCTGAGGACTTTAAGAGAAGGAATGGATGATTGGCAGACGGGTCCGCTCTGCCTACGCCGCCGAGCTGTCGAACTCAGCCTGAACCGGGTTGCACAGGGTCCCTATACCCGGGATGTCCACCTCCACCGTATCCCCCGGCCGGATCGCCGTGGTCACCCCCGTGGCGCCGGAAAACACCAGATCCCCTGGCCGCAGCGTCGCATGCTGGCTGATGTAGCTCACCACCTCGGCAAAGGAGAACAGCATATCGGCGGTGTTGCAACTCTGCACCTGCTCTCCGTTGATGCGGACGTTCAGGTCCAGTTCTTGCGGGTCGATCTCGGTCTCAATCCAAGGCCCCACCGGAGCGAAGGTATCCGAGCCCTTGGCCCGCCAGAACGTCCAGTCGCTGCCCTGCCAGGCCCGCTCGCTAACGTCATTCCCGCAGGTGTACCCCAGGATGTACCGCCCAGCCTTCTCGGGCGAAACCCGTCGGCACGGCTTCCCGATTACCGCCACCGCCTCGCCTTCGTAGTGGACCTCGCCCTCTGCGTCCTTGGGAAGGATTATCGGGTCCAGGTGCCCGGTCATGGCGTTCCGGCCCTTGCGCCACGGCTGCGGATGCTTGGGAACATCCGGCGTTTCCTGGCCCAGG
Organism: uncultured Dehalococcoidia bacterium; assembly: GCA_951812535.1. Lineage (GTDB taxonomy): Bacteria > Chloroflexota > Dehalococcoidia > Lucifugimonadales > UBA3495 > CATOSK01. The sequence continues at coordinate 216,908 of CATOSK010000011.1, forward strand.
ACCGAACCCGCAAATTCCAGGTGGTCCAGGAAGTTCAAGCCAGGACACCAGATTTCCCGCGGGTCGGTGGGAGGCAGCAGCTTGACTTCAGAGAGGGGATAGCGGATGTCCGTCAACCGGAACTTGGTGAAGATGCTGCCGCGCAGCTCAATGACTTCATCGCCCTCCACCACCCCGTGACTGACCCTGCGTCCGGTCCGCATCCTTGCAATCTTCATAATCCCCTCCCACTTCCTCTGGTGATTGCTTGTTATGTGAAGTATGAGAGGATTGTAACCGCTGCCCGGCTCCCCGGCAACTTTGTGCGGGGTTGAACAACGGGGCCGGCTGCGGTTATTGTGAGTCACCGGAAACGGCCTCGAGACTTGGTATTTGGACAGTTGCGGCATACCCCGACAGGCAGGTCAGCATGAAACTCGGCTTCTTCGTCACCAACCAGTACCTCCCCGGCGAGTCCTTCCCCGGGAAAATCCAGGAAAGCGCCGAGCAGGTCCGGGCTGCCCGGGATGCCGGGTTCGACCTCATCTGCACCGGCCAGCACTACCTCGCCGCCCCCTACCAGATGAGCTCCAGCTTTCCCCTCCTGGCCCGGCTCGCCGCCGATGCAGGGGACATGGAGGTGGCCGCCACCGTCATCCTCGCTCCCCTGCACAACCCGGTCGAACTCGCCGAGAGCGTCGCAACCATGGACGCCATCTGCAACGGCCGGTTCATCTTCGGCGTTGGCCTGGGCTACCGGGACGAGGAGTACACCGCCTTCGGCATCCAGCGGGGCCAGCGGGTTGGGCGGCTCCGCGAGTCCCTGCAGGTTATGCGGCTGCTTTGGGAAGAGGATGAGGTCGAGTTCCAGGGCAAGTATTACAACGTTCCCCGCTCAGCGCCTGCGACCAAGCCGGTCCAGAAACCCCACCCGCCCATCTGGGTAGCGGCCAACAACGATGTGGCCATCCGCCGGGCCGCGCGGTGGGGCTATCCCTGGCTGATCAACCCCCACGCTACCATTCCCATGGTGTCGGAGCAGTGGCGGGTGTACAAGGACAGCCTGGACAAGGCCGGCAACCCCATGCCCCGCGCCCTTCCCATGATGCGCGAGCTCTACGTGGCGGAAGACCGCGAAACCGCCTTTCTGGAAAGCGAACCGTACCTGGCCCCCAAGTACGCGGCCTACGCTGCCTGGGGACAGGACAAAGCCCTCCCCGGCGAGGAGTCCTTCAGTATCCCCTACCAGGAACTGGCCCGGGACCGGTTCCTTCTCGGTTCCCCTGACGAGGTGGTTGCCGAAATCAAGCGGTACGAGTCTGAACTGGAAGCCAACTACCTGATCTTCCGGATGCAGTGGCCGGGCATGGACCAGGACCAGGTCCTCCGGCAAATCGAACTGATGAAGAACGAGGTCATCCCCCGCGTCAAGTGATGGCCCAATGGAGGCCAGGGTCTGCGGACGGCTAAACCCTCAGCGGGACCCCGGCGTCCCGCTGAGGCCCCGCGACCACCTCCCCGTCGGACATGACCACCCCATCCTCGCAGAGGCACTCCAGGTCTCCTCCCTGGAACTGCTGATGATAGAGGTCGGCGTACAGACCGCCCCGCGCAACCAGCTCCCCGTGCGTACCCTGCTCGATGATCCGCCCATGGTCCACCACGAAAATTACGTCGGCAGCCATGATGGTGGAAAGGCGGTGTGCGATTGCCAGCGTCGTCCTTCCCTGCATAAGCGGTTCCAGCGCAGCCTGCACCAGCCTTTCGCTGGCGGTGTCCAACGCGGAAGTCGCCTCGTCTAGGACCAGGATGCGGGGTTGATGCAGGATGACCCGCGCAATGGACAGCCTCTGGCGCTCCCCGCCGGAAAGCCGGTAGCCCCTCTCCCCGACTACCGTCCCGTATCCGTCTTCAAAATCCATGATCCGCTCGTGGATGTTGGCCGCCCGGGTGGCAGACACCATTTCGTCGTCCGTGGCATCCGGCCGTCCATAGAGCAGGTTGTCCCGGACCGTTGCGTGGAACAGGTAGCTTTCCTGGGAGACGTAGCCAATGACATCCGCCAAAGACCGCTGCTTCACCTTCCGCACGTCGTGACCGTCAATGCTCACTCTCCCCTCGCTGGCATCATAGAGGCGGGGCAGCAGGTAGGAGATGGTGCTCTTGCCGGCTCCGCTGGGCCCGACAAACGCCGCCAACTGGCCTGGCTCGACGCGAAAGCTGACCCCGTCCAGGGCCCATTGGGGAGTCCTTCCCATTGCTGCCGCGGCATTCGCGTCTGCCGTGCGGAAGATTGTATGGGCCCCATAGTCCACCCGCACCGAGTCGAACTCAACCACGCCGGCCACGGCGGCCGCATCCAAATCGGCCGCGTCGGGCGCGTCGACAATATCCGGCTCGGTGTCCAGGTAGCCGAAGATCCGCTCGAACAACGCCAGGGAAGCCTGCAATTCCACCGAAACCCTCAGCAGGGTTCCGATGGGAAAGTACAGCCTCGACTGCAGGGTGGTGAACGCGACGATGGTCCCTGCCGAAATGCCTTCCCGTCCCAGGCCCACCAGCAGGTAACCCGCCAGGACGTAGATAATCACGGGCGAAACGGAGAAGAACCCCTGCATGATGGCCCAGACCACCTGGCCGGTCATCTGCCGCCTGATTACCAGGTTGGAGAGCCGTTGATTCTCCCGGTTGAATCGCTGGACCTCATCATCCTGCCTGCCGAACAGCTTGGTCAGCATCACGCCGGATACCGATAGCGTTTCCTGGGTGATGGCGTTCATTTCGGCCCTGGACTGCTGGACCTCCCTGGAAACCTCCCGGCGCTTCTTCCCCACCTTCTGCGTGATCACCGCAAAAAACGGGACAACCCCCAGGGCTACCAGGGTCAACTGCCACGACAACACCGCCATGGCAATGGCTGTGCTCACCAGGATAACTGCGTTGGAGATTACGTCGGTAACCGTGGTGGTCACCACGTTCTGCACACCGCCGACGTCCTCGGATACCCGGGACTGGATTTCGCCGGTCCGGTTGCCGGTGAAGAAGCTGAGGGAGAGCCCCTGCAGGTGCTTGAACAAGCGGGCACGGAGGTCCCCCATCACCCGTTGGCCCACAGTGTTAGTCAGATAGGTCTGGGCAATGCCGATCGTGCTGGTCACGGCGGTTACACCCGCCATGATTCCGGCCAATATCCAGAGGAGGTTTAGGTTGGGCGTTCCCGACGCCGGAAACAGCGCATCATCGAACACAACCCGGATCAGCAGCGGGTTCGCCACGCCCAATCCTGCGGAAACGACAATCAGGGCGCCCACCGCGATAACCTGGGGAAGATAGGGCCGGAAGGCCAGCGCAATCCGCCCCACCAACCCCCGGGATGCGATCAACTCCGGCTTGGACCCGGTTTCCGTTGAACCTGCCATTAGTGGATTATAGCAACCTCAGCCAGCAGCGGCCCGCAAATTGGATTGGCGCAAGACCCCATGTTAAACTGGTACGCCGCATTGGGCGGCCTATTTCCCCGCCTGACCTATTTGTTTCCGGCTAGCGGGCAACACCCAGGAGCAGCTTTCCATGGTCCCACCAGGCGACATCTTTGGCATAATTCCAACCTGGGTGGGGGTGTACCTGACGCTCATAGTTGCCGCTGGCATATCCAGCTACATGATCTATCATCGCGTGTTCCGGCTGGTCCTGCAGGGCAAGGCCGCTGCTCGCTTCGACCGGCCCTGGGAACGACTCTCCGGCGCCGCCGCCATAGTGTTGGGACAACGCAAAGTCCTGCAGCGAGTCGGCACCACCGACCCACGCAGCCGCAAGATTGATCTCGCCGGCCTCGGCCACGCCTCCATATTCTGGGGGTTCCTGTCCTTCACTCTCAGCTACGCCATCTTCATCTTCGGCAACTCCCTCTGGCACCCCTTCGCGGAAACCCTGCTCACCGGCATGGGCGTGAAGGTGTTTTCCATCTACCTGGACATCTTCGCCGTTGTCATCCTGGCAGCATTGATCTGGGGCATCGCCCGGCGGTGGCTGGCCAGGCCCCATCGCCTCAGCTTCGACCTGACCCGCAATCCCGACGCGGTTGTTGTCGTCGGCATGACCGCCGCCCTGATGGTTGCAACTCTGCTGGTCCACGCCTTCTACGTTGCGGCGGAAGGAGAGGGGCCGGAGGCTTCAGTTATCGTAGGCGGTGTTATCGCCGGGTGGTTTGCCGCCGCGGGTCTGTCTGTGGCAGCGGCGTCCGCCCTCCAGGAAGTCTTCTGGTGGGTTCACCTGGCGATCATCCTGGGATTCGCTATCTACATCCCCTTCTCCAAGCACATCCACATGGTGGCCGCGCCCCTCAACGCTTACTTCCGTTCCCTGGAGCCCAGGGGAACGCTGGAGACCATCGACCTGGAAAACGCCGAGCGCTTCGGGGCTGGACGGGTCCAGGACTTCACCTGGAAGCAACTCCTGGACGGGTACGCCTGCGCCGTATGCGGCCGCTGCTCTGATGCCTGCCCCGCCAATTTCACGGGCAAGGTGCTTTCCCCGATGCACATCGTGGAGAACCTGAAGGAACACATGATAACCATCGGCCACCAGGGGCCGCGGAGCCCGGACCACGTCGAACCCCAGCCAATCATCGACCACGCCATCCCCGAGCAGGCCATCTGGGACTGCGTTTCCTGCGGGGCCTGCATGGAGGAATGCCCGGTGGTCGTGGAGCACGTCCCAACCATCATTGACCTTCGCCGCAACCTGGTGCTTGAGGAGTCCAAAATCCCCGAAACCGGGATGAACGCCCTGTTGAGCATGGAGCAGAGAGGGCATCCCTGGCGCGGGACCCAGTTCTCCCGCACCGACTGGGCCCAGGGACTGGAAGTCCCCACAATGGCGGAAAACCCTGAGGCCGAAGTGCTGTTCTGGGTGGGATGCACCGCCGCCCTGGAACAGCGCAGCCAGGGCATCGCCCGCTCCATGGCCAAAGTCCTGAAGTCTGCGGGCGTCAACTTCGCCATCCTGGGCGAGGAGGAGACCTGCACCGGCGATCCGGCCCGGCGCATGGGCAACGAGTACCTCTTCCAGATCCTCGCCCAGCAGAACGTCGAAACCATGAACCAGTACAACGTCCAGACGGTGGTCACCATCTGCCCCCACTGCTTCAACACCATCAAGAACGAGTATCCCCAGTTCGGGGGCAGCTACGAGGTGCTGCATTACAGCCAGTACGTCGACCGGCTCATCCAGCAGGGGCGGGTCAAACCCGTCCGAATGATGGATGCGACCGTGGCCTACCACGATTCCTGCTACCTGGGCCGCCACAACGGGGTCTACGACGAACCCCGCAACGTGGCCCGGGCCATCCCAGGGTTGAAGCTGGTGGAAATGGAGCCCCGCTGCCGCGAGCGCGGGTTCTGCTGCGGGGCCGGCGGGGGCCACATGTGGATTGAGGAAAGCCAGGGCGACCGCATCAACCACGTCCGCACCGATCACTTCCTGGAAACCGACGCCGACACTGTCGGGGTTTCCTGCCCCTTCTGCCTCCAGATGATGACCGAGGGAATCCAGTCCAAGGGACGCGATGGAGAAAAGCAGGCCAGGGACGTCCTGGAAATCCTGGCGGACAGCCTGGAGGAGTGAACGACCCCGCCATGACCGAGACCAGACCCTTCGCCCTCCTAGTTATACCCGACGACGAACCTCCGGTCCTTTCCGGCACCCCCTACGATGACAGGGCCCGGGCGCTTTCCTCGGAAACTTCCTGGCATTTCGACCGTCCCGCCGATGATCACGCGACTATCGCTCGCATCGGCGAAGCCGACGCCGTAATCAACATCCGCTCTTCCGTGCAGTTCCCCGAGAACGTGCTGGCGGCCTGCCCGAATCTGAAAATCCTGTCGATTTGGGGCACTGGCGTGGACCATGTGGACCTCGCCGCCGCCGAACGGCTGGGCATCACCGTTTCCAACACCCCTGCCTACGGCGCCCCCTACGTGGCGGAACACGCGCTCACCCTGGCGCTGGCGGTATCGAGGCAGATCGTTGAAAACGACCGGTTCATCCGGGATGGCGGCTGGACCAGGGGCTTCATCGACGAGCTGTATGGAAAGACGCTGGGCGTGGTTGGAACGGGAGCAATCGGCCAACGCCTGGTGCAGCTGGGACAGGGCATCGGCATGAACGTCATGGCCTGGACTCGCAGCGCCACCCCGGAACGCTCTGCCGAGTATGGGGTCGAGTTCGTCACCTTGGAAGAGTTGTTCGCCCGCTCCGACGTTGTCTCCCTCCATGTGACCCTGACTCCGGAAACCGAGAAGCTGATCGGCGAACCCCTCCTGGCCCTGATGAAGCCCACCGCCATCCTGGTCAACACCGCCCGGGGAGCGGTTGTGGACGAGGACGCGCTGCTCACCGTCCTGCAGGAGGGCCGGATCGCCGGCGCCGGTCTGGATGTTTTCAAGGCCGAGCCGCTCCCGTCGGGACACCCCTTCAAGCACCTTCCCAATGTCACCCTGTCCGCGCACGTGGGAGGCATGGCATACAACGGAACGATGCGGGGACTGGAAATGTCGGTGGAAAACCTGGAAGCGTTCGCCGCCGGGCATCCGGTCAACGTGGTTGCCCGCGGCTCACGCGGTTAGGACCCAGCGGCCCGTCCCGCCGCCGCTCCAGTGGACGTTTCCAGCCTCGGAAAATTGCTGGCCATTGCCGGAATCGCTGCGGTAGTGGCCGGTGTCGTCCTGATACTCGGGCCCAGGATTCCATGGTTGGGACGCATCCCTGGCGATTTGGTCATCCGGCGCGAGGGGTTTACCTTGTTCTTTCCGCTGGCGTCCATAATTATCGTGAGCGTGTTGTTGACCATTGTGATTAACCTGTTTTTCCGGCTGTTCAAGTGATGCTTGTTTGTTCGGAGCCCGACCCGTGCTCCGTCGCAGAAGGTTCATCGCCGCTGTTCTGCTGGCCGCCGTTTTATTGGGGGCCGTAGTGGCGGGGCTTTGGGGACAGCTGGAGCGGCGGTTTGTGTTTTTCCCCACCCGGGAGGTAGCGGCCACTCCGGCCGACTTCGGCGTGGAGTTCGAGGATGTTTACTTCCCCACGTCCGACGGATACCGTCTGAACGGATGGTATATCCCCGGAAGGGGCGAAACGGTGTGGCTGTGGTTCCACGGTAACGGAGGTGACCTGGGACACCGAGCCGAGGAGATGGCCTTGTTCCATCACATGGTGGGGGCCAGCGTCTTCATCTTCGACTACCGGGGGTATGGCAAGAGCGAAGACCAACCCTCCGAGCATGGGACCTACCGCGACGCTCGGGCCGCGCTGGACTATCTGCAAGGAAGGTCAGACGCCTCGGGAAGGAGGACCGTCTACTTCGGACGGTCTCTGGGCGCTGCAGTGGCGGTCGAACTGGCGGTGGAGTTCCCTCCGGCAGGACTGGTCCTGGTGTCACCTTTCACGTCACTGCGGGACATGGCGAAGCTGTCCCACCCGCTGCTCCCCCTGGCGACCTGGGCCGCGGGAGGCCGCTACGACTCCACCGCCCGCATCGGATCGATTCACCGGCCCGTGCTCATCATGCACGGGGAGCATGACGAGATCGTGCCGGTACAACAGGGGGAAGACCTGTTCCGGGCGGCGAACTACCCCAAGACCTTCCGGCTGCTTCCTGGCGCAGGGCACAACGATACCTACCACGCCGGCGGGGCGGTCTACTGGGAACAGTTGAAAGAATTTCTGCGCTCCCTCCCAGACTAGCAGCCGCACCCCTGGAACGAATGGGGCCTTCCAGTCGCCCAACGGACAATCAAACTCCGGAAAGAATCTCGGTGGACATTCCGAGAACGATCAAATCGGGACGGCTCTCCTCGACGAAGGCTGCGACATCTTCGAGGAGAGCCCGTGCCTTTTCCGGGTCGTTGGAGACGATGGCCACGACCAGGGTTAGCCCCTGGCGCCTGTTGTCCCCGCCTTCCTCTGAGACGGCGGCGTTGAACCGGGTGTGTACCCTGGAAACCAGCGACTTTGCCGCCTGGCGCCGGTCCTTCAGGCTGCGGGACATGGGGAGGCGAAGCTCCAGTCGGCCTACTGCAACGTGCATGCGTTCCTCTGTTAGCGATGGCTTTGGGTTGCTGCGCCCGAGGGACGGGACGGATCGGCCGCAACCTTCGGGCCGAATCCGGCAGGGCTAGCGCATTCGAAAGATACCACCATGAAGGTGCCGCAGCTTGGCGTCTATACGGCCCACTCTCAACTGTGGCGTTAGACAAGCTCCTGACTGTCCATCCCTCACTTTGTCCGGTGGGCGGCTGGATCGTGAATGTTGATAGGTCTTCAAGAACCCAATCGACTGCCCTGGGCGAAATCGGGCAGGGTTGACCCGCCAAACGCTACAATATAGATTATATTCCAACGCGCTCGAACGGGTATCCGGTGGGGTGTGGCCACGGATGAGACCAAAAGGGCTTGGATGGCTTCCGCTGGTCCGGAGGGCCCCCGCTGGACAAGGAGGCGGTCAGCCTATGGCCCATAGCTCTCCCGAACATTGGGACCAGGTCGCCACGGTCCCCGAGGTGGTGGTAACCCGCCTGCCTCAGTACGTGCGGGTACTGAAGGAACTGGCAGCCCAGGGCGTCCAGGTAGCCAACTCCCAGCAACTGGGCGAACATCTCCAGGTTACGCCGGCCCAGATCCGGAAGGACCTGAGCTACTTTGGACGGTTCGGCAAGCAGGGCAGAGGATACCACATCGGCACGCTGCTGGAGGAACTGCAGCATATCCTGGGGCTGAACGAACAGTGGAACGTGGCCGTGGTAGGAGTGGGGAGGCTCGGGAAGGCCATTCTCAGCTACCCCGGGTTCACTCCAGACGGTTTCCACATCGTGGCGGCGTTGGATAACAACCCGGAGCTAATCGGCCAGGAAGTTGAAGGAGTCGCCGTCCGACCCATGGAGGACCTGCCTGGGGTGGTCCAGCAGCACAACATCCAGATTGCGGTGGTGGCAGTCCCCAGCCGGTTCACCCAGACGGTGATCGACAACCTCGTAGAATGCGGGGTTCGAGCGATCCTGAACTATGCCCCGATCTCGCCCCAAGTGCCGACGGGGGTCAACGTCCGCAACATTGATCCGGTGCTGTCCCTCCAGTCCATGACCTATTTCCTGGCCAACGGGGGTTAGTTACTGGGGAGACCCGGGCGGAGGCTGCCCCACTCCCGGTGGCCCGCCTGGACGGCGTCGGCGCCGGGCGATCCCCACCCTGACCTGGGCCCGTCGCAGCGAGCGCAAGGCCTCTTCCAACTGTTCGTCGGATCCCCTGTTCCTGATCCGTTCCTGGGCCTGTTCGATGGCCTCCTGGGCACGTCGCTCATCGATTTCGTCGGATCGTTCAGCGGCATCGGCCAGGACGGTGACCTTGTTGCCCAGCACCTCCATGAAACCGCCGGTAACGGCGAGATAGGCTTCCTCTCCGCCTTTCCGGATCAGCAGCTCGCCGGGCTGGAGAACGGTCATCAAGGGAGCGTGGTGGGGCAGGATACCGAGTTGCCCCTCGATCCCGGGCGCAACCACGGCATCGACCTCGTCGGAGTAGACCTGCCGTTCCGCGGTGATTATTTCCAACAACATCGGAGCCATGTTCCGTTACCTACGCAGCCGTCTGCATCTGCTCGGCTTTTTCCAGGGCCTCGTCGATGCTGCCCACCATGTAGAAGGCCTGCTCGGGGAGGTCATCGTGCTTGCCGTCGAGGATCTCGGCGAAACCGCGGACGGTCTCGCGCAGCGGGACGTACTTCCCGGGCTGGTTGGTAAAGGTCTCGGCGACGAAGAAGGGCTGGGTCAGGAAGCGCTGGATGCGCCGTGCCCGGAACACCGTCATCCGGTCTTCCTCGGAAAGCTCCTCAATTCCCAGGATGGCGATGATGTCCTGAAGGTCCCGGTAGCGCTGGAGCACCTGCTGTACGCCGCGGGCAACGCGGTAGTGCTCATCGCCTACGATGCGCGGTTCCAGGATGCGGGCGAAGGATGCGAGGGGGTCCACCGCCGGGTACAAGCCCTGGGCCGCCAGGGAGCGTTCCAGGGATACCACGGCGTCCAGGTGGCCGAAGGTGGTGACGATGCCGGGATCGGTGTAGTCGTCGGCCGGGACATAGATTGCCTGGAAGGACGTGATGGACCCGGCGCGGGTGGAAGTGATCCTTTCCTGCAGGGCGCCCATCTCGGTGCTCAGGGTAGGCTGGTAGCCCACCGCCGACGGCATTCGTCCGAGCAGCGCCGACACTTCCATGCCAGCCAGAATGTAGCGGTAGATGTTGTCAACGAACAGCAGAACATCCTGGTGCTGTTCCTCGCGGAAATACTCGGCCATGGTCAGGCCCGTCAACCCAATGCGGGCCCGCACACCGGGGGTCTCGTTCATCTGGCCGAACACCAGCACGGTACTGTTCAAGACCCCTGACTCCCGCATTTCGTGCCAGAGGTCGTTGCCTTCGCGGGAACGTTCTCCCACGCCCGCGAACACGGACACGCCCTGGTGGACCGCTCCGATGTTGCGGATGAGCTCCTGGATGATGACCGTCTTGCCCACGCCGGCCCCGCCGTAAGCGCCGACCTTGCCACCCTTGGGGAAGGGGGTTATCAAGTCAAAGACCTTGATCCCCGTTTCCAGCAGCTCAATGGTGGGGTTCTGGTCCTCGAAGGCGGGAGGTGGACGGTGAATCGGCCAGCTCTGACCGGCCTCGACCGGACCCAGGTTGTCCAGGGGAGTGCCGGTGACATCGAACAGCCGGCCCAGGGTTTCCGGGCCCACGGGAACGGAAACCTTCACGCCGGTATCGTTGACTTCGGTTCCCCGGGCCAGGCCGTCCGTCGAACCCAGGGCCAGGCACCGGACCCAGTTGTTTCCGATATGCTGCTGGACTTCCAACACCAGCTTTTCGCCGTTGTTGTCCAGTTCCACCGCATCAAACAGGCTGGGGAGCTGTTCCGCCGGAAACTCCACGTCCACGACGGTCCCGATAACCTGTACTATCTTTCCCACTGCCATAGTTCGGCCTCCCAAGGGTGAAGGGGGCTACCCTTCCAGGGCTATCTGCCCTCCAACCAGGTCCAGAAGTTCGTTGGTAATGCTGTCCTGCCGCAGCTTGTTCATCACCAGGGTCAGTTCCTCAGCCAATGAGTTAGCGTTGTCGGTGGCGCTGCGCATGGCCACCATCCGGGCCGACTGTTCGCTGGCCACTGCTTCCAGCATGGCGTGATAGACTTCCATGTCCACGAACTGGGGCAGCAACGTTCCCAGCACCGTCAGCGTATCAGGCTCGTAAATGTAGCCGGACCGTTGTGACGGTTCCAGCGGGGTTGGGTCGACGGGAAGCAGCTTCTCGACAACCGCCTGCTGGGACATGGTGGAAACGAAGCGGGCATAAACGAGGTACACTTCGTCCACTTCCCCCTGCTCGTAGGACTCGATGACCATGCTTGAAATAGGGGTGGTGTCGGTGAGGACCGGCCGGTCTCCGAGGTCGGTAAACACGGCCTGCACGTCCTGGCCGGAACGGACCATGAAGTCCCGCCCCTTTCGGCCCACCACCACCGTCCGCACCGGGGCCTCCTGGGCCAGGATGAACTGCGCCACCCGGCGGTTGACTGTGGAATGTAGCCCTCCCGCCAACCCGCGGTCAGGCGTGATGGCGACCACGCCGATCCGCTGCACCGGCCTCACCTGAAGCAGCGGGTGGCCCTGGGTGACTTCTTCGCTGGGCTGGGCGGCCAGATCGGCGATGACCTCGCGGATTTTTTCCGAATACGGACGCCCGGCGAGGGTCGCGTTCTGGGCGCGGCGCATCTTGGAAGCGGCCACCAGCGACATTGCGTTGGTGACCTTGCCGGTGTTCTGGACGCTGCGAATGCGCCTTCTGATGTCTCTGACGCTGGGCATAGACTAACGCCTGTACTCGTCCTCTACTCTCTGTTTACCCTTGTCGCCCCAGGGCCCTTGCCCTCGGCTGATGCCGCCATTTCGGCGCCGCAAACCAAGGGCTGTCCCATATGGAAAACACCACCATGTTGGTGCTGATCTTTGGTGCTTATAACTTCCGTCAACAACATTTGAATTGCGATAGCACCATGCCTGTGCACCCATCCGTTGCTCCCACTGGCCCGTGCACCGTGGATGTCAACGGAGCTTCAAGGGTTAAACCTTGATTGCTCCCTGATAGCCCCGGCTTCCTAGCCAAAGCTGCCCTTGAAGTCGGTGATGGCCTGGGTGAGCTGGGGTTCGATGTCCTGGGTTATGTCCTTGGCTTCGGCCACCGCGGCGCAGATATCCGGATGGGTGGTGGATACGTAACGCAGCAACTGTTCCTCGAAGGCAGCGCACCGGTCCAGCGGAACATCGTCCATCAGGCCGGCATTCACCGCGAACAGGATTACCACTTCGTTTTCCAGGGAAAGCGGCTGGTACTGCGGCTGCTTCAACACCTCGGTGGAGAGCTGTCCGCGGGCCAACTGGGCGCGGGTGGCCGCATCCAGGTCGGCGGTGCCGAACTGGGCGAAGCTGGCCAGTTCCCGGTATTGGGCCAGGTCGAGCCGGAGCCGTCCGGCCACGCGGCGGATAGCCCTGGTCTGGGCTGCGCCGCCGACCCGGGACACCGAGAGGCCGACGTTCACCGCCGGACGGATACCTGAGTTGAACAGCTCGGGCTCCAGGTAAATCTGGCCGTCGGTAATGGAAATCACGTTGGTCGGAATGTAGGCTGACACGTCGCCAGCCTGCGTTTCGATGACGGGCAGGGCGGTCAGAGACCCGCCGCCCAGGTCGTCGTCCAGGCGGGCCGCCCTTTCCAGCAGGCGGCTGTGCAGGTAGAACACGTCCCCGGGATATGCCTCCCGTCCCGCAGGACGGCGGAGGAGCAAGGACATCTGGCGGTAGGCCCAGGCATGCTTGGTCAGGTCGTCGTAGACGATCAGCACGTCCTTGCCCTCGGCCATGAACTCCTCGCCCATGGCGCAGCCGGCGTAGGGGGCGATGAACTGCAGCGGGGCGGAGTCGGAGGAGCCGGCGTTGACCACGATGGTGTGCTCCATCGCGCCGTTTTCCTCCAGGGTTCCCACCACCTGAGCAACTTTCCCCTGCTTCTGCCCGATGGCGACGTAGATGCAGATCAGGTCGCCGCCCTTCTGGTTGATGATGGCGTCCAGGGCTATGGCGGTCTTTCCGGTGGAGCGGTCGCCGATAATCAATTCCCGCTGTCCCCGTCCAATTGGGATCATCGCGTCGATGGCCTTGATTCCCGTCTGGACCGGGGTATCGACGGACTTGCGGACGACCACGTTGGGGGCCACCTGCTCCACTGGACGAGTGCCGGAGGTCGCGACCGGGCCCTTGCCGTCCAGGGGTCGCCCGAGAGGGTCCACGACTCGTCCGATGAGACCCGCCCCCACCGGAACTTCGATAATCTGCCCCGTGGAGCGCACGCGGTCGCCCTCCTTCACGGCATTGGGATCGCCGAGAATGGAGGCGCCAACGATGTCGGACTCCAGGTTCATGGCCAGTCCGAGGACCTCGTTGCCGAAGTCCAGGAGTTCGTTGGAGCGGACTCCCTGCAGGCCCTGGATGCTGGCGATGCCATCCCCCACCTGGACCACGGTGCCGACATCGACAAGGGTGAGGTCTCCGCCAAATTCTTCGATTTGGCGCCTGATCAGCGAAACGATTTCCTGGCCCCTAATAGCCATAGAAGTCTCCTTAATTCCGGCCTGCTAACCGGATTGCAAGGCGCCGGAACGAATTTGCCGGCGCATTTCTTCCAAGCGGGCCCGTGTGCTGCCGTCCAAGAGCTGGTCGCCTACCTGGATGATGATCCCGCCCAGGATAGACTCGTCCACACGGGCGGAAACCACGACCTCCTTGCCGGTCAGGTTCGCGGCAAAGGACGTGACCCGTTCCAATTCCTCGTCCTCCAATGGTACGGCCGAAGTAACCTCGACCCGCTGCCGCCCAAGGTGGGCGTCCAGCAACCGGTTGTAGGCCTCGTAAACGGACGGCAGGGAATCCGCCGCCCGGCGGGTCACCAACAGGGACACCAAATTCCTGACAAGTGGTTCCACATCCTGCAACACCGCGTCCACCGCGCTGGTCTTGGCCTCCAGGGGGACCTCGGCGTGGGCCAGGAAGGCGCTGAACTCGTCATCCTGGGCAACCTGGCTGGCGAAAGCCAGTTGCTCTGCCCATGGTTCCAACTGCCCCCGGTCAACGGCCAACTCGAACAACGCCTGAGCGTACCGATGCCCGGCTACCTCCTGCGCCATGGATCAGGTATCCTGCCGCATGTTGGCGCCGCTTTCGTCCAGCACCTGCTCGATGAGGTCCTGGTGGGCCTGCCGGTCCACCGAGCGGCGGATAACCCGTTCGGCCGCGGTTATGGCCAGATCGGCGAATCCGGATCGAACCTCTTCGACGGCGGCGTCCCGTTCCCGCTGGATGTCGGCACGGGCCCGCTCGATGAACGCATCCGCTTCCTGGCGGGCCCGTCCCATCTCTTCCTCGCGATAGCGGTCCGCCGCCTCCCGTGCCTGGTCCAGCAACCGCTGGCCCTCCCGACGGGCTTCGTTGAGCTGCTCCTGGATGGCGGCCTGGGAGCTTGCCGCCTCTGCCTGGGCGCGGTCAGCGGCGGCGAGACTTTCCCTAATCCGCTCTGATCGCTGGTCCATGGCGCGGAGCAGCGGCTTGTATGCGAAGACGTAGAGAACCGCCAGCAGGATGGCGAAGTTCACCACGTAAACTATGAGTGTGGGGAGGTTAATCCCTAATTGTGTCAATGCAATCCCCCGGTGCGTTCCAGCTTGTGCAGCCTAGACCACGAAGAGCAGAATGACCGAGACAATCAGCGCGTAGATGCCCAGCGCTTCGGCGAAGGCAATGGCGAGGATCATGTTGGTGGTGATGGCGCCGGCGGCCTCCGGGTTGCGGCCGATGGCGTTCATGGCTCCCGCCCCCAAAATCCCGATGCCGATGCCAGGTCCGATAACTCCGACGGCGATGGCGAGTCCCGCAGCCAGCAGCTTGGCCGCTTCGCCAGTGATCGCCTGCAAAAGAACCATTTCCATTTTTCCCGATGCCTCCTATGTATAACCGAGATGCGTTGTTCAGTCCGGAACTATTTGTGGACTCCGGTCAGTGCTCCTCGTGGCTCACGGCCACCGAGAGGAACACCAAGGTGAGTCCCGCGAAGATGACGGACTGGATCAGGCCCACCAGCAACTCCAGCCCGTATACGAAGTTGGTGGCCACCAAGGGAACCAGGAAGGTTATCATCACCACCAGGATCTCGCCGGCGGTCATGTTGCCGAACAACCGGAAGGTGAAGCTCACCACCCGGATGAGTTCGCTGATGAACTCCAGGATGCCGACGAAGATGTCGATCAATCCCTGGAACAACCCCTTGCTGAAGATACTGCCGATGGCGACGAACTTCTTCAGGTAACCGAACCCATGGGCCTTGAACCCCCAGAACTCCACAAATATGAAGGACACGAGGGCCAGGGCCAAGGGCATGTTCAGGTCTGTGCCAGCGGGTCGAAGCAAATGGACCTTGATGAGGTCGTGATCGTCCACGAATCCCAGGAACTGGTAGACGGGGAGCAACCCCAGCCAGGCATTGAATAGTACGAAGAAGAAGATGGTGGCAACCACTGGGAAAGCCTTCCGGGCCATCTGCGATCCCAGGACTCCGGTGGAGAAGTTGATAATGCCTTCAAAGAGGGTTTCGATGACGCTCTGGAACCGGCCCGGGACAAGGCTCCTGTGACGGGCTCCCAAGACGAAAAACAGGATTATGATTATGCTCACCACCCAGGTGGAAAGCATGGTGTTGGTGACGGCAAAATCGGTAATGTCCAATGGGGTGGAATGGTGCTCCCCCTTGGACTCGCCATGGTCTCCCGAACCGGTGTCTTCCTCGGCCTGGGCCTCGCCGTCGTCCGAGCTTTCCGTCCCATACCCGAGGTGCTTGTGGCGGACGGAAGCGGGGAAGACAGGTTGCGGGGGGAGGTGAATTTCAGGCTGGGGGACCAGGGGGTCCGAGTGCAGTATCGCCGAGCCTATGGCCCCCTGAACCAAGCCCACCACCAAAAGCGCCACCAATACCACGCCAATTGCAATGCCAAGGCGCTTGGCGGCAGCACTGGACATGGCTAGCTGTCCCTCCCGTTGCTGGCGGACCCATACAGGATCGGCAAGACCATTTTGTAGACACCCCAAAATGCCGCAACGCTGCCCAGTACCGTGCCGATAATGGTGAGCAAGGGCAGTGTTCCAAGGGTATTATCGAGAAACACCCCACCGGTGACGCCGATGACAATGCAGGCCGCAACGTACCAGCCCAAGCCGGTGAGCTTCAGTGCAGTTACCCACCAAGGGGCACCCATCACGAAACCTTGAGGATGTTATCACCCGTGTTTTTAATTGTCAATTTGGCCTGGTGACAACGATAACCTAGCATGGCATTACGAAAAAGCCCCAGCCAAGCTACGGCTGGGGCTTTTTGGACCGTTCAAGGCAAAAGGCGCCGGATTACGGGCCGCCTGTTTGACGTCTGCCGAAATCTTCCAGATCCAGGTCGTTGATAAAGTCGGTGAAGGCCGACATTCGCTTCAATTGCTCCTCGTCCACAGGAACGGGTTCAGGCTGGTCCGGTTGGTCCGGCACGATGGGCTTGCCGGTCTCCTTGTCCAGCAGGACCCCTGCTTTTTCCATCACGGTTTCGTCTGCGAAAATTGGGACCTGCGTCCGCACGGCCAGGGCCATGGCATCGCTGGGCCGCGAATCGATCTCCTTGAGGTCTCCGTCCATTCGAATAACTATCTTCGCGAAGAAGGTATCATTCTGGAGGTCGCTGACAAGGATATGCTGGACCTGCCCGCCCAGAGTGTCGATGACAGTCCTGAGGAGGTCGTGAGTCAAGGGGCGGGGTACACTGAGATCCTGGAGCTTGACCGCAATGGCGTCCGCTTCCGCCGGCCCAATCCAGATGGGCAAATACCGGTCGGACTCTTTTTGCCGGAGTATGACCACCCGCTGGTAGTTCATGGGGCTAACCCGTATGCTGTCGACGCTCATTTCCAGCATCAATCTGCCTCCACTCGCGGTCTGACCGGACGAAAATTGTATTCCCCGCCGAAAACCAATGTCAACCCGGATTAACGGCGCCGGGTTGGACTGGGCAACATTGAACGTTACCAACCCTGTCGCCGAATTCAAGGGACTGCCCAAGGAAGGGTCGGAGAGAAAAACTGCGGGACGGGAAGACAGGAGACAAACCGCCGGATGGTGGTAGAGCAACAACACACGAAAACCCTCGGCAAGACCGGGACGCAATGCGTTGGGTCATCCAGCTGCATGCGCCTTCAAAGTACTCGGGTGATTGAAAGCCCGCTCACTCGCACAACCGGGGCGCTGGGCTGGTATGCACCCACCCTGCGCCCCGGTTTCACAACGCTGTGCCGTGCCCTGGAATGTAAGGGGGTTAATCTTCGTAGGACACCGGGGAGGGGAGTCCGACGCCGCTGCTGACCAGAGCATTTCCGGCCAGGAGGTCGATTCCCTTGCGGACCGACGCGTTGAGGCTGTTGAGTTCCCGTTCAAAGGCCCGCAAAGACCTCAACGCGTAGGCGTCTGCTTCCATGCGCTTGGCCTGGGATTCGCTCTCGGCCAGGTCGAGGATGCGCTCGGCCCGATGTTCGGCCTCCCGGATCATGTCGTCGGCGCGCTTGCGCAACTCATTCTGGTTGAGCTTCTCGCGAAACTCGTCCTCGGCCCTTATCTTGGCGCGGCGGGCTTCCACCATAGCGTGGTTGATGATCTGGTCCTTTTGGACCAGCACCTCTTCCGCCGACTTTACCTCTTGAGGAATCTGCAAGCGGAGCTGATCCACCAGCTCCATAACCTTCTTGCGGTCCATCAGGATATTGTTGCCCATGGGCATTATCTTGCTGGTATTTACCAGAGTTTCCAACCGGTCGACAACGTTTATGATATCGATGATGTCCTCCTTTTCCGGCCTGTCACGCCTGAGGGGCCGGCTTACCGTACTTGGAATACAACGCGTCCGCCACGTGAGGAGGGACCATGCCGGTCACGTCCCCACCCAACCGGGCTACTTCTTTGAGGAGACTGGAACTGATGAACATCACGTCCTGAGATGTCATGAAGGACACCATGTCGACGCTGGGCGCCAAACGCCGGTTCATCGAAGCCATCTCGAACTCGTACTCAAAATCTGACCCGCTGCGCAATCCACGGACAATGACCTCGGCGCCCGCTTCCTGTGCGGACCGGACCACCAATCCGCCGAACTCCCGAACCTCCACGTTGGGTAAATGCCCAACAGACCGGCGGAACAGATCGACCCGATCTTCAGTGCTGAACAGGAGGCTCTTGGAAGGAGTGGCATAAACTGCAACGACGACCTTTTCGAACAGAGCCGATGCACGGTTGGTTATGTCAATGTGCCCTGCCGTGACCGGATCAAAGGTTCCCGGATACAACGCAGTTACCATTCGCTTCTTCCTGTCGATTGCCCTCTTCGGTAGAACTCGACCACGTTATCGCCATACCGGCGCAGGGACTCGCGGGACAAGGGGCCATAACTGGGCAGCAGTTCCGCATGCCTGGAATGCCCGACCACGACGATCCCGTTTGGGGAGACCAAGCCAGGAGGTTGGGCGATCTTCTCCAAAATGTCCCCCAATTGTGTCAAGCGGTACGGCGGATCGAGCATAACCAGGCGGTAAGGGCCAGGGAGGGAGTCCAAGACCTGGATTGCATCGGCCTGATACACCTTGCCTTGCCCAAGGAACCCGGTATTTTCGAGGTTGGAACGAATGACGCCGCACTGCCTGCGGTCCCGTTCCACAAAATCCGCCCACGCCGCCCCCCTGCTTAGTGCTTCAATTCCCAGGCTTCCAGAGCCCGCGAATAGGTCGAGGGCCCTTTCGCCGAGGTAAGTCTCAGGTGAAAGGATGTTGAACATAGCGGCCCTGACCCGCTCGGTAGTCGGCCGTGCCCCTGGGGCGATGGCTCCCAAAAGGCGCCGTCCCCTCGCCGTGCCGCCGCCGACCCGCATAGAAGTTCTGGGGGGCATTATAACTTGGCTCCCCATTCGAGTTTCCAGAGCAATCGGCAGTGAGTTTGAGGCATTTTTGTCATGATCCTTCGCGATTGGAAGCGGGTTTGAACTCTACCACACCATGCAGGGGTTGCCACACCCTCAGCCCGGTGCAACACCGGTTTGGAACTGGTCCAGAGCGGTCCTCTCATGCCCTGGTCCCCCAGGGCCATCGCTTTGTGTTCTTGAAGGCCCATTGACGTTCACAATACATCGGCCCACCGGATAAAGTGAGGGATGGGCAGTCAGAAACTTATGGAAGGCAACGGTTGAGGCAGGGTGGCGGACTGCGGCATCTTCATGGTGGTATTTTCCCATACGATGGCCCTGCGGTGGGAACATTGACAACTTCCCTATTGCCAGCCGGGGAATTACAATACCGTGAAATTCAGCCTGCGAGGAATCCACCCAGAATGAGCTTTCGCCAGGCATTGGCAGTTGCCGCCCCGGATGGGGAAACCGTGGTCACCATCGGGGTGTTTGACGGTGTGCATCTAGGACACCGGCACCTTCTGGAGCGCCTCATACAGCGCTCAGGGCCCGGGGCCGTCCCGACAGTGCTGACGTTTTCCAATCATCCATCGGCGGTCCTGCGGCCTGGGCAGCAAGTCAGTTTCCTGACTTCTCCGGACGAAAAAGAGGGACTGCTAAGGGAGTACGGCGCCGGCCTGGTGATTTCCCTGGAATTCACCACGGAGCTTTCCCAAGTGCCAGCAACGGAATTCGCCCACCTGCTCAACACCCATCTGAATCTAAAGGGGCTGGTAGTAGGGCCGGACTTCGCTTTCGGGCGGGGACGCGAGGGCACGGCAGAATTTCTGCAGGCAATCGGGCAGGAGTTGGGCTTCTGGGTCGAGACGGTGGACCCCCTGCTGGTGGACGGCTCCCCGGTGCGCAGCAGGAGGATAAGGGAGGCCATATCAGGGGGAGACCTGGAGACGGGAAACACCCTCCTGGGACGCAAGTTCAGGTTGCAGGGAGAGGTCGTCCGGGGCGACGGCCGCGGGCGGGAACTGGGGTTCCCCACTGCGAACGTCAATGTCCCAGACGAAATGCTGATACCAGGCGATGCTATTTACGCCACCTGGGCGCTGGTGGACGGCCGGCGGCTCCCATCCGCCACAAGCATTGGCATCCGCCCCACCTTCGGACTCACGGAGCGCCTGGTGGAGGTCTACATCATGGACTTTGCCGAAGACCTTTACGGAAAGACAATCGGGGTGGAGTTTGTGGAAAGGCTCAGAGGACAGGAGACCTTCTCCGGGATCGACGCTCTCATTGAACAAGTAAACCTGGACGTGGCCAACGCTCGGGCCTCGCTGGCCAAGGACGATGGAGTGCGAATTGGTTAGCCAGGCGGTAATCGACCACGTCACCCAGAGGGGGGTAGCAAACATTATCTCCAGGGACGAGTTCGTGGAGATGCTCCGGTCGGGCAAGCGCCTCCGATTGAAGATGGGGTTCGACCCCAGCCGGCCCGATATTCACCTTGGGCACGTGGTGGGACTACGCAAGCTGCGGGAACTCCAGGAGCTGGGGCACCAGGTCATTCTCATCGTGGGAGACTGGACCGCGCAGATTGGCGACCCCAGCGGCCGCTCGGCCACGCGGCCCATGTTGACCCACGAGGAAGTGGTCTCCAACGCCGAGTCGTATATGCGCCAGTTCTTCCGGGTGGTGGACCGGGACCGAACGCAGGTTGAGTGGCAGAGCCAGTGGTTCGGAAAGTTCAACCTGGCAGACGTCATCCGTCTGACCAGCCACTTCACCGTCGCCCAGTTCCTGGAACGGGACGATTTTTCCAAGCGTTTCAGCGAGCACCAGCCGATCGCGATAACTGAACTCCTGTATCCACTGCTCCAAGCCTACGATTCAGTAGCCATCGAATCCGACGTGGAATTCGGAGGCACGGACCAGATGTTCAACTTGCTGGTAGGACGAGACCTGCAGGAGATTATGGGCCAAAAGCCGCAGCAGTGCTTCCTGATGCCCATCCTGCCCGGCACCGACGGCGTCCAGAAAATGAGCAAGAGCCTGGATAACTACGTGGCGGTGGAAGAGGAGCCCAATGATATGTACGGCAAGCTGATGTCTTTGCCGGACAATCTCATCGTGCCTTACTTCGACTACCTGACCGACCTTCCGGCCGGAGAGTTGTCGGATATGGCTCAGGCCATCGACGACGAATCGGTCAACCCGATGGAGTTCAAGAAGCGGCTGGCCCTGGAGATAACCGCCGCCTTCCACGATCCGGACGCCGCCAGTGGAGCAGAGCGGAACTTTGAGCGGGTGGTGCAGCAGCGCAGCCTCCCCGAAGAAATTCCCGAGTTCCAACTGGATGCGTCGGCCGGTCGGGGAACCGGCTCGTTGAGCCGGATGCTGGTCTCGGCGGGCCTGGCATCCAGCAACGGCGAAGCCAAGCGGTTAATCAACCAGCGAGCGGTGCAAGTCATCGGTCCCGACGGGCAGTCCCGGGTAGTTTCCGGGGACTCCCTGGATGAAGGGATCCACCCGGGGGCTGTGCTGCGGGTGGGGCGGCGCCGGTTCCTGCGGCTGACCTCCTGACCATTCCTCCGGCCTATTCCGAGTCCCCACGGAGTTGAACGGTGAGCGACCGAGAATCACCCCTTGACTTGAACGAGCGCCGGGCTGCCTGGCAGGAGAGGGCCGATGCCGCCCCGCAACGGAAACCGGCCTACAAGACTCCTTCGCAGATTCCGGTAGATGCTCTATATACGCCGTTGGGTGACGAGTCTTCGGCAAGCTATCCCACCGGGTTCCCCGGGGAGTTTCCGTACCTGCGGGGAGTCCATCCTACGGGACACCGGGGGCGGCTGTGGACGATGCGAATGTTCGCGGGATACGGCCTGCCGGAGGAGACCAACGAGCGGTTCAAATTCCTGCTGGACCACGGGCAGACAGGCCTGAGCGTGGCCTTCGATATGCCCACCCTGTACGGATACGACACCGACGCTCCCCAAGCCGAGGGGGAGTTCGGAAAGTGCGGCGTGGCGGTATCATCCCTGGCGGACATGGAGACCCTGTTCGACGGGATTCCGCTGGACGGCATCACCACGTCCATGACCATCAACAGCCCGGCGGCGATTATCTGGGCCATGTACATCGCCGTCGCGGAGAAGCAGGGAGTGCCGCTAGCGAGGATGGGCGGCACCCTGCAAAACGACATTCTGAAGGAGTACCTGGCCCAGAACGAGTACATCTTCCCCCCCGAGCCTTCCATGCGGCTGGTGGTAGACACCGTGGAGTTTGCCGCGTCTCACATGCCGCAATGGAACCCCATAAGCGTGAGCGGGTATCACATCCGGGAAGCGGGGGCCACTGCGGTCCAGGAGATGGCATTCACCCTGGCCGACGGGTTCGAGTACGTGCGCGCGTGCGTTGAGCGGGGCATGGCCGTTGACGATTTCGCCCCCCGGCTGAGTTTCTTCTTCAACGTGGACAACAACTTCTTCGAGGAAATTGCCAAGTTCCGGGCCGCGCGGCGCATCTGGGCCACCGAGATGCGGGATGTTTTCGGAGCACGGAACCCGCGCTCCCACTGGCTGCGATGCCACGCCCAGACCTCGGGGGCGGCATTGACGGCTCAGCAACCGGACAACAACGTGATGCGGGTGTCGATGCAGGCGTTGGCGGCAGTGCTGGGGGGATGCCAGTCTCTCCACACTAACTCCAAGGACGAGGCTTGGGCGCTCCCGTCTGAAGAAGCGGTCCTGCAGGCCCTCCGCACCCAGCAGATCATTGCCCATGAAACCGGAATTGCCGACGTTGTGGACCCGCTGGGCGGCAGCTATTTTCTGGAATCCCTGACCAACCAGATGGAAGAAGCAGCCTACAAGTATTTCCGCACCGTGGACGACATGGGGGGAGTCATTCCGGCGCTGAAGACCGGGTACTTCCAGCGCGAGATCGCGGAGTCGGCGTATACGGCCCAACTGGAGGAGGACAGGCGGGAAAGGATTACGGTGGGGGTCAACCAGTACACTTCGGACGAAGTCTTGGAGATACCCCTGCTCCGGGTGGATGTTGAAGGCGAGCAGCGGCACATACGGAGGCTCAACGAGATACGGCGCACCAGAGACGGGCGGGCCGTCGCGTCCAGCTTGAGAAGGTTGGAACAGGCTGCCCGGGGCTCACATAAACTGATGCCCCCGCTCCTGGAGGCGGTGAAGTCTTACGCGACCCTGGGCGAGATGATGGCCGTGTTCCGGGATGTGTTTGGCGAGTATCAGCCGAGCTGGGGGTTTTAGTATACTGGTAAGAGGAAAACCGTCCGGTTGCTGAAAGCGTTCCATCAGAAACGGCCACGGAAGGGACATATGGTTACTGGAAAAGCCAAGGTCCGGTTCAACTACGAGGACTATTGCCTGTTGCCGGAGGACGAGCGGTATGAGCTAATCGACGGAGAGTTTTACGTGGTTCCAGCCCCCAGCTACCCGCACCAAAACGCCGTCGGCAAATTGTTTCGATTTATGGCTGACTTTGTAGAGGTCAACGGTTTGGGCGTAGTAGTTATGGCTCCCCTGGATGTAATCATTACCGGCGAAGACACGGTGCAGCCCGATATCCTGTTCGTTTCCGAGGAGCGGAGGGGAATGCTGGCGCACCGCGGCTGCGAAGGCGCTCCTGATATGGTGGTGGAAGTGCTTTCTCCGTCTACCGCCCAACGAGACCGGGAACTAAAGCGCAAGCTGTATGCCGCCCACGGTGTGCAGGAGTATTGGCTGGTCAATACGGAAACCGCTTCGGTCGAGATTATGTCGCTGGGGAATAATGACTTTATTTCCCAGGGAACTTACTCGGGAGAAGACGGACTGGTTTCACAGGTAATCCCGGGATTCGCTCTCCAAGCCAGCCTTATATTTGCGGGAGTGTAAGTTCGGGGCTGTATCGTCAAGTTATGGATGTAGGGGGCATAACGGTGATTCGCGATTGGTCTCGGATAACTCGCCGCACTTGTGGCAACGAAAACCAGTAGCTGTACTAAAATCGTGTCCTGCTGAGCTACAGAACGGTCTTTTGGGGTCGAACTCAATGAAATTTGGCTTCGCCTTCGCAACCGATGCAGTAGCCTGTATGCATGGGGACAGCAGTCACTTGCCTTCCTTCCGACCCTGGAACGATATTGTATGGGATGTCTTGGGAGAGGGCCGACACCCAATTTTCGATCTCCCGCAACACTTGCTCATCTCTGATCAAGAGACCAGTTTCTCGGGCATTGAGCGCGGAGAATCGATGCAAGTTCATTGATGTGATTAAAGCTACTTTTTCATTGGCATAAACCTTCGCATGCAGGCGATCTACAGCAATTGCCTCTATGCTTGGTTGATATTAGGCTGCCGGATTGCCTTCAGCAGCATCTGGGCGATAGTACGTCTTGACACTCACATTGCGTTTTGTTGCCGAAGCTATTTCATCCTTGAGGCGAGGCCACTGGTTATGGTATGGAAAAACCAAGGTCAGCCTTTCCTGGGCTTCTTCGATGATTCCCATCAACGCTTGGGTAATATTCTGGTCCGCAACGAAAGCGACCGGAGCCTGGTGGAGGAAATCTGATAGTGGTGCCACACTTACCTCACATTGATTTCGCAATACGGAAGAAAGCAGCACCTTTCTGTTGTTATTGACAAGACCGTACGGGGTTCTAATTGTGTGAGGGCGGGTTTAGCAACCCGCCCTCGCAATCGACATTGATTGGCCGCCGATTGGCCGCCCGGATTGAGACAACACCAACTTAGGCGCGTTCTTCCTCGCGGGCGCGTTTGGCTTCCTCGACAACCCGGGGTTCCAGGTTCTGGGGAACCGGCTCGTAGTGATCAAATTCGAAGCGGTAGTTGCCGCGACCCTGGGTCAGCGACCGCAGGTCCTGGGCGTAGCGCTGGATTTCAGAGTGGGGGACTTCGGCCTCGATGACGGTGTAGCGGGACTCGGGGTTCATACCCAGGATGCGTCCCCGCTTTCCGTTGAGGTCGCTCATCACGTCGCCGGTGTAGGCGTCAGGGACATTTACAGTCAGCTTGACGATAGGTTCCAGCAGAATGGGGCTGGCGTCGGCCATGCCCTTGCGGAGGGCCTGAGAACTGGCGATTTCGAAGGACATTCCCGAAGAGTCCACGTCGTGGTAGCTGCCGTCGTAGATGACGGCCTTCATGTCCACCACCGGGAAACCGGCAACCACGCCCTCTTCCATTGTCTTGACGATGCCCTTTTCCACGGCGGGGATGTACTCCCGGGGCACCCGGCCGCCCACGACCTCGGAACCAAACTGGAACCCCTGGTCCCGATCCATCGGCTCCAGGCGGAGCAGAACATGGCCGTACTGGCCATGTCCGCCGCTCTGCTTCTTGTGGCGGTACTCGGCTTGGGTAACCTTGCTGATGGTTTCGCGGTAGGGCACCCGGGGAAGCCGGGTTGCCAGGTCGGCGCCGAACTTGCGCTTGATCTTCTCGATGGCGACGTCTATCTGGGCTTCCCCGAAGCCGGTGAGCACCATCTGGCTGGTCTCCACCTGGCGTGAGAGGCGGAGGCTGGGGTCTTCCTCCACCATGCGGCTGAGGGAGGTGGACATCTTGTCGAGGTCGGCCTTAGTGGCGGGACTGACCGCGACGCTGTAGAACCCCTGGGGGAACTCGATGGGTTCGAAGGAAACGGCGTTGTCGCGGACGCAGAGGGTGTCGCCGGTGACGGTTGCGGCCAGCTTGCCGATTGCGCCGATGTCTCCGGCGGAAACCTCGACGATGTTCTCCTGGGACTTGCCGCGGGGCAGATACAACTGGCCGATTCGCTCCGACTGGTTGCGGGCGCTGTTCCAGACCTCCGAGTTGCTGCTGATGGTCCCGCGGAAGACGCGGAAGACGGAGAGCTTGCCGACGAAGGGGTCGGCAGTGGTCTTGAACACCAGGGCAGCCAGGGGACCGCCGGGGTCAACCTGGACGTCAACTTCGCTGCCGGAGCTGTCCTTCATCGCCGGCCGGTTTCCTTCCAGGGGGGAAGGCAGGAACTCGTTGACAGTCTCAACGAACTCGTCGATGCCCAGGTTCCTGGTGGCGGAGGTAGCCAGGATGGGGACCAAATCTCCGGCCAGCACGGCCTTGCGCGCTCCTGCGACAACCTCGGCGTCGGTCAGTTCCTCGCCTTCCAGGTACTTGTCGGCCAGGTCTTCGTCGGCTTCGGCCACGGCCTCGATGAGCCGCTCCCTGGCCGCTTCGAACTCGGCGGCCACTTCGTCAGGGATATCAGCCGGGGGATGGACAACGCTTACGAGCCCCTGGAAGTCGGCCCCTTCTCCCTGGGGAATCTGGAAGGGGACGCACATATTGCCAAAGGTGCCCTGGATGTCGGCGACGGTCCGGGAGAAGCCGGCGTTTTCCCGGTCCATCTTGTTAACCACGAACATGGCGGGCAGTCCGGCTTCCTGGGTGAGATTCCACGACCGCTCCGTTCCCACGTCCACGCCGGACTGGGCAGCGACAAGGATGGCCGAGGCTTCCACCACTCTCAGGGCGGACACGACTTCACCGACGAAATCTTCGTATCCAGGAGTATCCAGGAAGTTGTACTTGTTGGGACCCCCGGTGCAGGAAACAAGGGTGGTCTGAACGCTGCTGCCCCGCTTTGTTTCCTCCGGTTCGTAGTCAGATACTGTGTTCCCGTCCTCGATGGTGCCGATCCGGGTGACTGCCTTGGCATTGAACAGCATGGTTTCGCACAGAGACGTCTTGCCCGACCCGCTGTGCGACAGTAGCGCAACGTTCCTGATGTTGCCCGGGTTTATGCTCGCCATACGAAAACTCCCCCTACGTTCTAACGGCCGCCGCCTCCGCGCGATGTTTGTTCGGCTGGGTTCTCCAAGGTGCGCCTGGTGGCTCCGCGGTTAGGACCGGCTGCTGCACCAGCACTTGCCGGTAGCTGCCAAGCACGTTATCCTAGCCTCGCCCAAGGCAGCGAATACTGGTTGCATTTTATATAGCGCCGCCGCACGTTGCAACACGGGCGGATAAGGCCGGGGCGCCGGGATTGGCGTTCCTACCCCGACGCTCCCAGATCCCCTGGGATTGGGCAAACTCCATCCCCAAAGAGCAGGAAGTAATGTCAAAGAAAGAAGTCGTAAACTCGGCCAGCCTTTCTCCGGGAGCAGCTCCCCTTTCGCAGGCCACCAAGTTCGGCAACCTGGTGTTTGTACAGGGATGCACGGGCCGTCATCCCACCACCGGCGAGGCCGGCGACGGCATCAGGGAGCAAACCCGCTACACGCTGGACCGCATCCGGATAATCCTCGAGGAAGTTGGCTCTTCGCTGGACAATGTGCTCACCAACACCTGCTACCTGGCGCGGCAGGAAGACCTGGCGGGATTCAACGAGGTCTACGCGGAGTATTTCCCGGACAACCGGCCGGCCCGGACCGCTATCATCGTTGCCTTCGGAGCGGGCAATAACCTGGTGGAGGTTACCTCGACGGCCTGCATCCCCGACTGACCGGTTGGGAACACGCTCCGCAACTGAGCTTACGGCACCATGCGGAAAGAGAGATGACAGCAAGGGCGTACATACTCATCGAAGTAGAGGTGGGTTATATCAGGCACGTCGTCGAATCGATCCGGGACATACCGGGAGTAGAATTCGCCGATGTGGTCACCGGCCCTCACGACGTCATTGCCTGCGTTGACGCCCCGGATATGGCGGCAGTAGCGGAAACGGTAACCGGGGGAATGCAGGGGATACGCGGCGTCCTGAAGACGATAACCTGCGTGGGAACGGGATAGGCCCGCCTGGGTCAGGACATTTTCTTGAACACGAGGTGAGACCGGTTCATGGTGTGGGGCCGGATCTTCGTAGGCCAGTCCCCCTTTTCCGATTCCGCCTTCCAACCGTCGCTGAAGGGGATCTCGGGCGAGTCCACCTCGTAGACTGCGGCGTAGCGAGCCACCCCGTTCACATCGGATGATGTCAGCTGGTAGCGGGTGCAACTGTGGACGCCAGGAGCGTTGCATATGTTGGGCACGTGCTCCGTATCGTAGACCCGGTTGAATTCCTCTTCATTCTCGGCAGGGATGTCCATCTGGACCAGGTAGATGTAATCAGCCATAACTTCCTCACTGGGAAAGATGACGCCCGTCCCTCCACCACCCGCACTCCGAACCGGAACCTGCGGCCGGTGGTTGACCAGGGAGTCTCGGTGCCTTAAAATCCGAAGTCCAGCGACCGGCAGCGAACCGCTCCTCCAGCGGTTCCTCTCTTCGGAGGCCGGTCGCTCCTCTTTTGTCACCAGGAGTTTTGGCCC
This sequence comes from uncultured Dehalococcoidia bacterium, assembly GCA_951812535.1. Taxonomy (GTDB): domain Bacteria; phylum Chloroflexota; class Dehalococcoidia; order Lucifugimonadales; family UBA3495; genus CATOSK01. The sequence continues at coordinate 245,332 of CATOSK010000011.1, forward strand.
TGCGGACCGGGCCCTGGCGATCATGCCCTAGTAGGTGAGAGCCGAGGAAACCCCTTCCGGCAGCTCCACGTCCAAGGCCTGCAGGGTGTGGGCGAGGCCGTGGTAGTAGGCCACCACCACCAGGACGTCGATGACTCCCGCATCCCCGATCCGGGAACGCAGGCCCTCGAAGGTTGAGTCGCTGACCCGGTGCTGGCGCAGAAGTTCCAGGACAAACTGGACCACCGCCGCATCCTTGCTGTCCAGTCCGGCGGGGGCGCGGTACTCGTGGATAGCGGCTATGACGGCGTCGTCGATGCCTGCTTCCTTCGCGCTCCGCTGGTTAACCGTCCATACGTAGTGGCCGGAGGCTTCGCGGGCGGCGGTGAGGACCGCCAGGGCCTTGACCCTGGGATCCAAAGGCGTCTCGAACCGGGCGTACCCGCCCAGGGTTGCCATGTTCCTGGCCGCCTGGGGGTTGTTGAGGATGGCGGCATAGTTGCGGGCGACGCCTCCCCGGCTACCCTCGATCTCATCCCAGGCTTCCTGTCCATCCGGCGTCATGGTGTCGCGCTGTGCGAAGGGTACACGGGCCATATCTTCTTCTCCTTGGTTTCCTGTTCCTGGTTTCCCCATTAACTGAAAGGGCCGTCTGGCAAGAGCGGCCCTTTCAAAGGATGCTGGGTTTCCGTTGGTGCGAAAGCGGACCTAGTCCGCCGCCTGCTGCTGCGCTCCATCCTGCTCCCACAGGGCGTCCAGGATGTTCCCGGGGGACATGGGCAGGTGTTCCATGCGGGTCCCCAGGGCGTCGTGAATGGCGTTGGCCACGGCGGCCATGGGAGGCACTATGGGCACCTCTCCGACGCCGCGCACTCCGAAGGGATGGCCGGGATTGGCGACTTCCACAATCACGGTGTCGATCATGGGCAGGTCCAGGCTGGTGGGCATCCGGTAATCCAGGAAGCTGGAGTTGACCATTGAGCCCTCATCGTTCATGTAGTACTCCTCGTTGAGGGCCCAGCCAATGCCCTGGACCACGCCGCCCTGCATCTGCCCTTCGACGTAGCTGGGGTGGATGGCCTTGCCGGCATCCTGGGTGGCGGTGAAACGGAGCACGGTGACCTTGCCGGTGTCCGGGTCCACTTCCACGTCGGCGATCTGGGTGCTGAAGGCTCCCCCCGCACCCTTGGGATCGACGCTGACCTGGCTGGAGACCGGGCCGCCGGTGCGGTTGAGCTGTCCGGCCAACTCCTTGAAGCTCATCTTCAACTCAGGCTCAGACCTGTGCTGGAAGGTGCCGTCAACCAATTCCACATCCTCCGCGGAAACGTCCCAGATGCTGGAGGCGCGGTCGATCATCTTCTGCTTGATGTCCTGGGCGCACTCGTAGGCCGCCCAGCCACTGGCGAAGGTAACCCGGCTGCCGCCAGTCAGGAAAGTGTATCCCACCGAGTCGGTGTCGGCCACGCTGGGGTGGACGTCCTCGGCGGGGATGCCCAGCACCTCGGCGGCCTGCATGGCGATGGAAGCGCGGGTCCCGCCAATGTCGGTAGATCCCTCGACCAAAATGATGGTGCCGTCGGGGTTGACGCCGATGCTGCAACTGGACTGCATTCCAATGTTGAACCAGAACCCGGTGGCGACGCCGCGTCCCCGGTTCGGCCCGGCCAGCGGAGTGTTGTAGTGCTCGGAGTTGCGGGCGGCTTCCAGGCATTCCACGTTGCCGATGCGAGGGTAGACCGGCCCGTCTACCCGGCGGGTGCCTTCTTTCGAGGCGTTCTTGAGACGGAATTCGAGGGGGTCCATGCCCACCCTGCGGGCCAACTCATCCACTACCTGTTCGCCGCCGAAGGCCGCAATGGGAGCGCCGGGGGCGCGGTAGGGGGCGACCTTGGGCTTGTTGTCCACGACATCGTATCCCTGGGAACGGACGCTTTCGATATCGTAGGGGGCAAAGAGGCACTGGGCTCCCATGGTAACGGGGGAGCCGGGAAAGGCGCCGGCTTCCATGGCCAGGGTGGCATCTGCGGCGACTATTTTTCCGTCGTTGGTGGCGCCCATCCTGATCTTCATCCACGAGCCGGAGGTGGGGCCGGTACTTTCGAAAACGTCGATGCGGGACATGAGGATCTTGACGGGCTGTCCGGTCTTCCTGGACAGCAAAGCCGCCACCGGCTCCAGGTATATGGGGATTTTCCCGCCGAACCCGCCGCCAATCTCCATGGGTACCACGGTAATCCTGGATACGGGCATGTCGAGGACCTTGGCCAGCGACTCACGCACGGCAAAGGAACCCTGAGTGCTGGTCCATACCTTCAACTGGCCATCGGCGTTCCACAGTGCCGAACCGTTCTGCGGTTCGATGTACCCCTGGTGAACCATCGTGGTGGTAAACTCGCGCTCGACAACCACGTCGGCCTTGGCGAATCCCTCGTCCAGGTCACCCAACTCGTAGCTGAAATGAGTTGCCACGTTGCTGTGCCTGTCGGTTGCCTCGCCGAGGGCGGTGGTGGTCATGTCTTCGTGGAGCAATGGCGCACCGTCGGCCATGGCGGACTGCACGTCGGTCACCGAGGGCAGCACCTCGTATTCCACCTCGATGAGATCAACGGCGATGCCGGCGATGTGGGGATTGATGGCAGCGACTCCGGCGATGGGGTGGCCCTTGTACAGCACCTTGTCGCGCGCCAACACGTTGTCGCTGGCGTGGCGCATGGACTGGTCCGGGTTTTCCATGCTGGAAATGGGGAGGTCCTTGGCCGTGACCACCGCCTTGACGCCGGGATAGGCTTCGGCCTTGCTGGTGTCGACGGACTTGATGCGGGCGTGGGCGTGGGGACTACGGAGCACCTGTCCGTGCAGCAGTCCGTTCATCTGGAAGTCTCCGCCATACTTGGCCCTGCCAGTAACCTTGTCGGCTCCGTCATGACGGACGGGCCGGGTTCCAACCACGTTGTAATCCGTGTTGGACAACACAATATTCGCCATAACCAACCACCTCGTACGGGGACTTGTATGTGTGCCGGATGATGCGCCGATTGTAACATACGGCTCCGCCGGTCTTCTAACCGGGGCGCCGCCGCGGGCACCCTCGGAACAACCTCATCGGAACAACCTCAAAGAAGCATTGGGAACGGAGGTTGGAATGCGCCTCCGAGGTTGGAATGCGCCTCCGGCGGAGGCGGGGTATACTTGGCCAATCGTCGGAAAATCGGGAAAGAAAGCAGGAGTCCGCATGGAACCCCTCAGCGATATCCGGGTCCTGGCGGTTACGGTGTTCCTTGCCGGCCCGTACCTGAGCATGAATTTGGCGAGGATGGGGGCCGAGGTCATCAAGGTGGAAATCCCGGGACGGGGCGACCCGGTGCGGGGCAACGGGCCGTTCGCGGGGCCGGAAGGCATCCACAATACCCCGCAGACGAAGCAGGACATCGCCACCCGGTTTTTGAAGCGCACCCAGGGGGTGAAGAGCGTCACCCTGAACCTGAGAGACCCCAAGGGACGGGAGATGTTTCTCGACATGGCCCGACAGTCGGACATTGTCCTGGAGAACCTGGCTCCCGGCTCAATGCGCCGCCTCGGGTTGGGTTACGACGACGTGTCCGCAGTCAACCCGGGGATCATCTACTGCTCCATCGCCGGTTACGGGCAGACCGGTCCCTACGCCGAGCGGCCGGCCCACGATCCGCAGATACAGGGGATGAGCGGGTTGATGGATATCAACGGGGACGCCGACGGGCCTCCGACCAAGGTGGGGTTCTACATCGGAGACCTGGTGACTCCCCTGTTTGCCGCGTACTCGATCATGGGAGCGCTGCGGGAGAAGGAACGGACCGGGAAGGGGCAGCACCTGGACGTTTCCATGATGGATACCCTGGCCGCGCTGATGTTCATGGAGAACCTGGAAGAGGACGTGGAAGCGGGCAATCCCCTCCGCACCGGCAACACCAGCCGAGGCGGCCCTACCGGCCTGTACCACGCCTCGGATGCTGACCTGATAATCACCGCCGCCAGCGATGACCAGTGGAGGCGGTTGTGCGGTGCCTTGTCGGCGCCGGAACTCTTTGAAGACCCGCGATTCACAGACTACACTTCCCGATCAGTCAATGTGGCGGACGCGCGGGAAGAGGTTCAAGAGCGCGTTGGCAAGATGACGCAGGCGGAGATCCTGGCGAGGTTGGAGGAGTCCGACGTCCCTTGCGGGCCGGTGCGGACTGTGCCCGACATAATGGCCGACCCTCACTTCCATAAGAGAGGAACTCTCCAGCCAATGCTGCACGGCGCAATGGAGGCTCCGGTGCCAGGCGGAATAGCCTCCGGGTTCCCGGTGGTGTTCTCCGGCGGGCCGCTCCCAACATTGTCTGGCGCGCCGACACTGGGAATGCACAACGGCGAGATATACGGAAGGCTGCTGGACCTGGACGAGTCCGAACTGGAAGGTCTGCACGCCGCCGGCGTGATTTAGAGCCGCCATGGCAGAATCCACGCCAACGGCTGCATGGTGGGCCGAGGGGGACCTATTTGAAGGCTGCAACTGCAATGTTGTCTGCCCCTGCCACGCCGACTTCCGCCAAAACAGCACCCACGAGACCTGCGACAACCTCTGGGGGATCCATATCGACGCCGGGGGATACGGCGGGCTGGATCTGTCCGGCCTGAACGCCCTGGTCGTCGCCGGCTCGCCGGGTCCCAGCATGTTCGCCGGAAACTGGACGGCGCTGGTTTTCGTGGATGACCAGTCCACTCCCGAACAGTACGCCGCGCTGGACGAAATCCTGTCGGGCAGAGCGGGAGGCCCGTGGGAACGGATGGCCCGGTTCTACGCGGGCGAAGCGCCGCAATTCTGCCAGCCCGCCGCCTTTGCTTTCAGTAAATCCGACCGCTCCAGGACGCTGGAGGTTGCCGATGTGGCATCCCTTCAGGTGGACGCGATCCGGGGCGCGGACCGGGATGAACCGGTGACGATCTCCAACCTCTACAACGTGATCCATGGTCCGGAGCACGTCATAGCCCGGTCTCAGCTGACCCTGGATGCCGGCGGGTTGAAGTGGGACACCAGCGGCACCCACGGGTTGTACAGCCGCTTCCATTGGAGCAACCACTAGTGAAGCAACCACTAGTGGAGCGACCACCAGCCCGTTGAAACTACCCATCTGTGAGGCTTAAATGAGGTTCAAAGCCAAACCGCTACGGTCGGTGATGTTTGTGCCGGGCAACCGGGAAGACATGATGCGCAAGGCCCCCCAGTATGGGTCCGACGCACTGATCCTGGACCTGGAAGACTCAGTGCCGGAGAACGAAAAGGACATGGCCCGCTCCCTGGTGGCTCGCATGGTCGAGGAACTGGGAGCGGCGGGGCAGAACCTTTTCGTCCGCGTCAACCGCCTGGAAACCGGCCTGACCGGACTCGACCTGGAAGCCGTAACCGGCCCCCACCTTTACGGCATTCTGCTGCCCAAGGTGGAGAGGCCCGAAGACGTGGTGGAGGTGGACACTCTCCTGCGCTTCTTCGAGCGCAAGGCCGGCATGACCATCGGCTCCATCTGCATCGACCCTTCCCTGGAGACCGCCGCGGGCATCCGGCAGGCTTACGAGATCGCCATGGCCTCGGAACGGGTGGCCCACATGGGCGGCAGCGGCGGCAAGGGAGGGGATACCGCCCGCTCTATCGGGTTCCAGTGGACGCCGGAGGGAATGGAGACCCTTTTCATCAAGTCCAAGGTGCTGGTGGACTCCCGTTCCGCCGGGATCGAGTTTCCCATCAGCGGCGGGTGGTTCGATATCCGCGACCTGGACGGGCTCCGCAACCTGGCCAACCAACTGAAGCAGCTTGGGTACACCGGAATGAACCTGATCCACCCGTCCCACGTTCCGGTGGTCAACGAGGTTTTCACCCCCACCGCCGAGCAGATCGCCCACTGGCAGGGACTGTTGAAAGCGATGGAAGAGCAGCGGGGGGCGGGCAGCGCGGTGGTGACCTACGCGGGCGACATGGTGGACATTGCCCACGAGGAGACGGCCCGCACTATGCTGGAAATGGTCCGCCAGTGGGGAATCGAGACCGGTACGGCAGCAGAATAACCCCGGCACCCGGGAAACTGGAGAGGTTCGATGACCGAGAGCCAACCATCAGGGCCCTACGCGGAGTACCAGCACCTCGTTGTGGAGCGTGCCGACGGCGTCGCCCTGTTGACCATGAACCGTCCTGAGGTGATGAACGCCACCAACGCCCAGCTCCATTATGAACTGAGCCGGATCTGGGTGGACCTGGGGAACGACACGGAAGTCCGCGCGGCGGTCATCACGGGAGCCGGCAACGCCTTTTCCGCCGGCGGAGACTTCGACCTCATCGAAGATTCCCTGGGGAACCCGGAATTGATTGGACGCACCATCAAGGAAGCGGGCGATATCGTCTACAACCTGCTCAACCTGGACAAGCCGGTCGTCTCAGCCATCAATGGAGTGGCCGTGGGCGCAGGCCTGGCAGTAGCCCTCCTTGCCGACATTTCCATCGCCTCGGAAAACGCCAGAATAACCGATGGGCATGTGCGGCTGGGAGTGGCCGCCGGAGACCACGCCGCTATGATCTGGCCGCTGCTGTGCGGGATGGCCAAAGCAAAATACTACCTGCTCACCTGCGATTTCCTGGACGGAAGGGAGGCCGAGCGCATCGGACTGGTGAGCCTGGCGGTTCCCGCGGAAGAACTCATGCCCAGGGCCATGCAGGTAGCCCGCCAGTTGGCTGACGGCCCCCAACCAGCGATCCGCTTTACCAAGCGGGCCCTGAACCAATGGCTCCGACAGGCCGGGCATACCTCCTTTGATTATTCGCTGCTGGCCGAGGCTCTGGGGTTCTTTGGTGATGATGTCAGGGAAGGATTGCAGGCCCTCCGCGAGCGGCGCGCGCCCAGGTTCCCGTCGGCCCAATGACGGGCCGGTTCGACCCAACGGGTCAAGACACCTGACCAGAAAGGTCACCGCAGGGTAAAGGAGGCACCATGCCCAACAAGAAAGGCACCGGGCTGCTGATGGTCTGGGTTGACGTCCCCCCGGAATTGGAGGACGAGTTCAACCGCTGGTACAACGAAGAACACATTCCCGAGTTGACTGCCATTCCGGGTGTTCTGAACGCCGCTCGTTACGAGGCGGTCAAGAGCGGTCCCAAGCACCTGGCCTGCTACGAACTGGAAAGCCCCGCTGTTCTCGATAGTCCCGGCTGGACGGGCCGCATCCTTTCCGAGTGGGCGCAGCGGATGGGGCCGCGGATCATCGGGAAGAACCTGATCAACCCGGTCTACGAGATGATTCACCCCGAATCCGTCACTGATGAGATTGCCCAGGCTGACATGGCCCCGGCGCTGCAGGTTGGCCGCATGGACCCGGTGGAAGGCCACGAGGAAGAGTGGAACCGTTGGTACAACGAGGTATACATTCCCAACTACGAGAAGGTCCCCGGGTGCATTCGCGGGCGGCGCTGGAAGTGCGTCCGAGGGACGCCGTCCTACGCGACGGTCTACGAGTTCGAACATGAGGGAGTGTCGGACACTCCGGAGTGGCAGGAGCAGCAGAACATCCACCCCGACAACCCCCGGATGCGCGGCCTGATGGTCCATGCTCCCGGTTCGCCCGGGATCTGGAAGAGGACTTTCCAGCTATAGCACCGGTACTCGTTGAGACTCGCCGGGCCCATTCTTATGGGCCCATCAGCAGGGCAATCGCATTTTGGTTCTTGAAGACCCATCAACGTTCACGATGAAGCGGCCCACCGGGCAAAGCAAGAAATAGATGGTCACGACCTTGCCGAAGGCAACAGTTGTGCCAAGGATGTATAGGCACCAGGCTGCGGCACCTTCATGGTGGTATCCTTCAAATGCGATTGCCCTGGACCAATCAGCGCAGGACCAGGGAAACGTCTCCCCATCTGTTACACTGGAAACATGCGAATTGCGGACTGGGTTTTCCCATGCCTGGGGCAGGCCGCGGCGATTGTCGGCTGCATCCTGTTGTTGATCGCGGGAGCGGCGGTAACGCCGCATCCCGCCGAGGCCCAGCAAAGCGGGGCGAGACCCTATCGCGTTCACGCCGGCGCCTACGATATTACCGTGTTTTCCAACGCCTCAACCCTCTCCCTGGGTACGGTTGACTACGTGATCGTGATTGCCGAACCCGGCGGGGGCCCTCCTATCACCGATGCTCATGTTCTCATCCACGCCGAGCACGGGGTGGAAGAACAGAAGGGCCAGGCCATCGCCCTGCACGTTCCAGACAAACCGGGGCGGTACACGGCCCGGGTAGAGCTGGACCGGGCGGGGGTCTGGGAGATGGCGGTTGAGGTAAACAGCGACCGCGGAAGGGTGCAGATCGGGACGGCTTCTCATGTCGTGCCGACTCCCCGCCAGTCAACGGCCGGCGGGCTTGTGTTCATCGGCGTATTCTCCGTGCTGGTGCTGGTGGTGCTGTACCTCGCCTGGAGCTCCCGGAGGGCCCTTCGCCAGCGGGAGTTGACCGGTGCCGGTTAGCAGTAATTTCCGGGGCTTTCCCCTGCTGGCAGTGCTGGCCGCCGCCGGTCTGGCATTGGTCCCAACGGCGATTTACGCCCATGGAGGGGTCGAGCCAGGAGATAACATCTGGGCAGCGTGGACCACCAACCCGGTGCCCAGCCTCGCGATTTTCCTGGCGGCTTACCTTTATGTCAACGGACTGAGCCGCTGGCCGAATCCCAGCCACCCCATCAAATTCTGGCAGAAGGCATGCTTCTTCGCCGGTCTGCTAGTCATTTTCCTGGCCCTCCAATCTCCAATTGATCCCCTGGCCGAGCACCAATTCTCCGTCCACCAGCTCCAGCACATACTCCTCAGAATGGTTGCGCCGGTCCTGGTGCTGGCAGGAGCGCCCCTTACGCCCATGCTGCGCGGCCTTCCCTTGTGGGCGCTCCAGGGGTTCGTCCGCCCGGTCGTGCGAAACCCGGTGATGCAGCGCATCTATCACGTCATCACCAATCCCGTAGTGACCACGGTCACATTCTTGGGCACCTTGTATCTCTGGCAGGTGCCGGTCCTGCACAACCTGGCGGTGCGCAATGATCTGGTCCACGAGGTCATGCACCTGACAATGCTCGTTTCGGGGTTCATATTCTGGTGGGTGGTGATCGACCCCAAGCCCCACCGGTCCCGCCTACACCACGGGTTGCGGATACTCTACCTGGGCCTCATCGTGCTGCCCAACACCCTGCTGGGTGCCGGAATCACCTTCAACACCAACCTGATTTACGAAGCCTACTACGAGTTTCCCCAGCCCCTCGGCATTTCGCCTCTCACCGATCAGCAACTGGGGGGCCTGATCCTGTGGGTCATCGGGGATATGATGAGCATTATCACCGCCGGGGTGGTGATGATAATGTGGTGGCAGAAGGAGCAGGTAGAAGAAGAGCGGTGGGACCCCTCGATTAGCTGACCCCTGGCACCCACCAAACACCGTCAAGACCCTCGGAGGATACCGTTGGCCGATCTCAAGGAACGCCCAGAACCCAAGTTCGACTGGTTCATTCCCATCGACGGCGATGGCCACCACGCCGGCACCTGGCAGGCGGAGCGTCCGCCTACCTTCGAGTACCTGCGTCAGGTAGTACAGACTGCGGAAGACCTGGGTTTCTACTCCCTGCTTATACCAACAAGGTTTGCCAACGGCCTTTTTTCCGAGGAAGCGCCCCTGGCGGAGACCTGGACCACTGCCACCGCCCTGGCCGCAGTCACCCGGCGCATCCGGTTCCTGGTCGCCGTGCGGCCCGGGTTTATATCCCTGGGGCTCTTCGCCCAGATGGCTGCCGCTTTCGACGAAATGTCCGGCGGAAGACTCGACATCAACATCGTGCCCGGTGGAATTGGCAATGACCTGGAACGATTGGGTGAGGCCACCGACCAGGCGACCCGCTACGAGCGGGCGGAGGAGTTCATTGACGCTTGCCGTGCCTTGTGGACGGCTTCCGGTCCCGCCCATTACGACGGGCAATTCTACCGTCTCAACGGCGCCTATTGTTCTCCGTCTCCATGCGGGGACGGTCCCAAGTTCTACCTGGGCGGAGTTTCGGAGCGGGCCATGGAGTTGTCCGCCCGGCAGGCCGACATACACCTGGGATGGATCGAACCCATCGAGCAGACGGCTCAACGCCTCGATTCCCTGCGGAAACAATTCCACAAGACAGGACGCACACCATGTTTCGGCATCCGCACCCATCTCGTGGTCAGGGACACTGAGGACGAAGCCTGGCGTGCGGCCGGCGAGTTGATCGCCCAAGCCGACCCTCGAGTCAAAGCCCAGCGCAGCGCGACGGTGCAGGGCATCACAATGGTTGGTGTTCAGGCCCAGTCTAGGGAGGCCCCAGACCACCGGGTTGGCCCCCATCTGTGGAACGGACTCTCCGAGGTCCGGGTCAACTGCGGCAGCGCGCTGGTAGGGACACCGGAGCAGGTGTCGGACGAATTACTTTCCTACTGGCTGCTGGGGCTGGACGAGTTCATACTTTCAGGTTTCCCCCACGTCGAAGAATGCCACCGCGCCGCCGGGCAAGTGATCCCGCTCCTGAAAGAGAAAATAGCGGACGCCAAGGCCACGTAACACTGGCTGATACATTCCAGCCAGCGGGGCCTTCTTTCTGTCCGAATCCGGAGAAGCCCACCTGAAATCGCCTTTGCTATAATGGGGGACGGTGGCTACTGCGCCGGGTCCAGGGATAGCACCTGAAGAAGCGTCGTGGATCAAAAAGGACGAACTGTCTGTTGATGCTCGACGATTCTGCCACCAGCTAACTGGGCACCGGGAATATCATCGCCCTCTCTCCCTTAGCCAAGGTAAGAGTGGAGCGGATGCTGGCAACTGGCAGGACAGGCCGGCAACCGGGTTGCACCTGGCCGACGTCAACGCCATCGGTGAGGCCAACGAGGTCCTCCGGAAGTTCCTGCCCCGTTTCAACGCCCGGTTCGCCGCGGCGGCGGAGCACCCCGAAGAGCCTACTACCGGTTCCGGTAGAACTGTCCCAGACCGAGACCAACAGCATCAAAGACACCCGCAAGTTGTCCCGGGACAACTCGGTGAGGGACCACTGGCGGGTCTGCAATTGCTGCCAGGGGAAGAACGGCCCAGCTATGCCAACGTTGGGGTGGACCCCCTGGAATGCGCCGATGGGGCGTTGTTGGTCTGGTATCGGGAGGAGGGTGTTGGTTCTCGGGACGGGGGCGCTACCCTCCTTGGCAATATGGAGAGCGTCCATAGCCTGCTCTCCCGGTCCGGAATCGGAGGAGGCCGTCGTTGGCGCAGGAAGCCGCCACCTGACCCAAGCCCAACGGGCGCCCGTGGCTGCTTTCGATTGGGATGAGGAGGATGACACCAAGTCAGAAGGCGTGTCCGCCAAGGCAAGGGGCAGTAAGAGGAAACCGCTTCGCCACCAGTTGGACCGGACGGCTATGCAGACCCAGCAGGCCCGTTAGTAAGCAGGTGCAACTGTTCCGGGAACAGGGCCTCTCCATGAGGGTCATCGTCCGGGAGATGGGAATGTCCCTCGTTGCCGCGGGGAAGTACGCCGACGCAGAGAGTCCGCCCACCAAGAAACTCAGGGCGAAGGAGCGAGCCAAGGGCGAGGTTCTGGCCGCATCATTGAGCGCCTCCGACCAACTAAGGGTGACATATTCACTTTTCACTTAAGGGAGCAGAATCGCTGGACAACAACACCTTCACGACACTACCATGCCATATAATTCGTGACCAGCCCCTGCATCGCTGACCTGTATCGGTGCGGGAAAGCCTGTCAAGAATTCCCCCTCATGGGCCGTTAGCTCAGCTAGGCAGAGCACCTGACTTTTAATCAGGGTGTCGTGGGTTCGATTCCCACACGGCCCACCAAACTGGACAAAATCAAGAACCTTCGTGATTAGGTTCACTCTGGTGGTGTAATTGGTCGCCTTTCCGACGCGACAGCCGAAGGATGAGGTTGTGAAGCCCCTGCTCGCAAGGCAGGGGCTTTTCCTGTAGAAGTTCATGTACCTGGGTAGCCCGCCATGTGTGGTTCCACATCTCGTTCTACAATGGTAAGAGTTACTTACTACTGGTAAGGAGAACGAAATGGACAGGGAAAGGGTAGAGGGAGTGGTGATCGACGCGGTGAAACAAGTTCAAGAAACCAGTGGGCAGAAGACCGGGCCCATCGGGTCCGATACCAAACCTCTCCAGGATATCGACTCGTTCGACAGTTACTGTGGTGTTGAAGCCGCCCTCTTCATTTCAGAATCTCTCGATTGCGAGATTCCGTGCGGGGTGTTCCTCCCCACAAGTGGCAGGCGACACCTGTCGATTTCCGAGATTGCCGAAAAGGTATGTGGGCAAATGAGAATGGGGGTAGTAGCAGGTGAATGAGCGGGACGCTTTGCGTCCAGACATGGCGGGCCGTTTGAGAATGGCCAGGGAGATGGCCGGCCTTTCGCAAGGACAAGTAGCCAGGCAACTGGGGTGGCACAGGCCTACCGTCTCCGAGATCGAAGCTGGGCGCAGGAGAGTGCAGACGGAGGAACTGACGATCTTGGCGGAACTGTATGGTGTTAGAGTCCCGTGGATCATAGGTGATGACAATGACGAGGCGGTCAGCGACCGGGCAACCCTCGCGGCTCGTGAGCTCGGGAAATTGAATGACGAAGACCTAGAGCGCCTTCTCCAACTTATCAGGTCGCTTAAAACCTCTGGCGACGCGAAGTGAGCCATGAACAGAAAGGAGACCGCAAGGCGGTCCATGGCCTCGGCACTCAAGATGCGCAGAGAAGCCGGACTTCCTCTTGAAAGCGCGATATGTGCCTATGACTTGGCTTCAAAACTGGGAATTGAAGTCCGGTTTACCGATTTGCCGAGCATGGAAGGAATGTACTGCCGAGAACCAGGGCCAACGATAATTCTTTCGTCTTTGCGGCCTATAGGGCGGCGTAGCTTTACCTGCGCCCACGAACTAGGACACCACAGCAGCGGAGACGGTACTCGAATAGACCAACTGGTCGGGAATCAGAACCCTTCCAATATAGACCCAGAGGAGTTCGCTGCCGATTGCTTTGCGGGGGGACTCCTGATGCTCAAGATGGCTGTGCGTCGGGCCTTCAACCTGAGACATTGGGATATCCGAGTATCTACCCCGGGGCAAATCTATACCATTTCGAACTATTTCGGCGTCGGCTACACGACATTGATTCACCACATGCGCGGCGGTCTGCAACTTTTACCTCAAACCCACGCCGCTAAACTCTTGAGAGTTACCAGAGGTCAGGCGCAGGCCGAGGCTCTCGGTTGGCAGTCGCGAGACAAAATCTGGGTGGTAGACTCGCTTTGGACAGGCAGACCTATAGACGTGGAATCCGGGGACTTCATCTTCGTCCGCGATCAGGTCGTCATTGAAGGTGACTGTGTTGTCCAGGTACGAGACACATCGGAGGGGAAATTGATTCAGGCAGACCGGTCCGGAATCGGCAAGCTGTCAGCCGACTCGGGTTGGTCGGCGGTTGTTAGGGTTTCCAGGGCTGGGTTCGTGGGTCGAGGCATATACCGCCATTTTGAAGAGGAAGCTTATGAAGGGGCCGACGTTGATTAAGGAACGCAACCTCTCAGTTGCATGGGGCAAGGCATTCCTCCAAGTATACGAGGCTAAAGAGGTCGCCCCATTGGTTCTTGTCGTTGACGGTCTCGACGGTGGCGATCCCAACGAAGATTTCGCAATACGGGACGCGCTTGAAGGGGAATTGGAAAGACGCGGAGATAGGTCGTGCCACACTGTTGCCAACACGATATTTCCGATGACAATGTGGAATCCCAATGCAGGCCGAGAGCAACTCTTCCAGCGTTACCTGAGGGTATATCCCCGTCTGAGGCGGTTGGACCAAGCGAATAGGTACGGTCTTTATTTCCAGCGAATGATAGCCTTTGGTGGCGACAAAAATGGAGCAGGCGGTTTCAACCAACTGGATCACATACTGAGCATCTGGGAAGGTGGCAACCGCCGCCCGACAGCTTTGCAGGCCTCCTTGCTTGACCCCCACAAGGACCACACTGATCAGCGTCAACGGGGGTTTCCCTGCCTCCAACAGCTGTCATTCGCCCCTACTGGCACAGGCGGATTGGCAGTAACTGGCTACTACGCCACCCAGTACATTGTAGAGCGGGCCTATGGCAACTATCTTGGGATCTGCAGACTGGGATAATTCATAGCGCACGAAATGGGATTAAGGTTAGAACAACTGACCTGCATAGCCACACCAGCCAGAAGAGATGGCTCCAAGTCTGAGCTTAAGCCGCTCGCTCAAAGCGTTAGGGCCTCGTTGGAGCGGCTTCGAGCCGGGAGGAGTGATGTCTAGGCCGCTCAGAAACCGCCCAGATTCATCCTCTCGTGCCCAGAACCAGCTGTCCCTTTTCCGGCACAACCAGAGGGAAAAGGCAGTTTTTGAAACCCTGCTGCCGGCTTGCGGTACGCTCGTTTACGACACGTACTGGCGTTTTGCCGCAGAGCGCCAGGAGGTCTTCTTTCGAAAATTGGAAGGGGCGCCGCCACCTTGGACCGAGGATCCCACCATAGCCAAGCACAAATTCACCAATGCTTACCGGGCATCGGACCGTGTGAGCCAGTATCTAATCCGGCACGTCATCTACGATGGGGACCAGTCCCCGGAAGAGGTTTTCTTCCGGACCATTCTATTTAAGCTCTTCAACAAGATTGAGACTTGGGAATTGTTGCGAAGCAAGCTCGGAACAGTTGCATACGAAGATTTCATTTACGACCGATATGATGAAGTTCTGACGGCCGCTCTGGCTTCCAAGACCAGAATCTATTCTGCTGCCTACATAATGCCGTCGGGAAACCGATCCTTCGGACACCAAGCCAAGCACCGCAACCATCTCAAGCTGCTGGAGCTGATGATGGAGGATGAGGTTCCGAAGCGGGTTTGCGATGCTTCCAGTATGAGGGAGGCTTTCAAAATTCTACGGTCATACCCTATGGTGGGCAATTTCCTGGGTTACCAATTCGTGACCGACCTAAACTACAGCGAGATATGCGACTTCTCCGAAATAGAGTTCGTTATTCCTGGACCCGGAGCCCTGGATGGTGTGCACAAGTGCTTCAGCGACCTGGGTGGCCTGAACGAAGCGGAAATCATCCGTTTAGTAACCGACCGCCAGGAACTGGAATTCAAGCGTCTGGGGTTGCAGTTCCGAACTTTATGGGGGAGAGACCTCCAACTGATCGACTGTCAGAATCTCTTTTGTGAACTTTCCAAGTACGCAAGGATAGTCCATCCCGACATCAGAGGGGTGAATGACCGCACTCGGATAAAGCAGGTATATCGACCATCGGTCAAACCGATTGAATACTGGTTCCCTCCCAAATGGGATATCAACCACCTTATTCCTGATCCTCAAACTCTCGATGACCGACCAAATTCATCGCAAACATTCAGAGGCAGTCGGTTGCTATGATTCTTAGTGGTGAATCGATCCTTGAACGCCTTAGTGATGGACAGATATTTCGACAAGGAACCTGGGATGCGGCATCGATAATGGAGGCCTCTTTTGCCCTGAGGCTCGCCAACGACGGATTGCTCGTTAAGGGAGAATTCTATGATCCAGGGGTGCCGTATACCGGAAGTTACATATCTATCGAACCAGGGGAAATTGCCATCCTTTCAACCATAGAGAGACTCAATATGCCGGCAGACTTGTTGGGCAAGATCGGCTTGCGGTTGGACGCTGCACTCAAGGGACTGGTAGGGCTGATGGGGATACAGGTTGACCCGCTTTACGGGCAAGACCAAGATGATGAGCGCTTGTACATCAGGGTGGCCAACTTTGGAAATGAGACTGTGAAGTTCCTCCCTCGAGAGCATGTCTTCACATTCGAACTCCATGAAGTAGTGGGCGGTGTTCAGCCTCCTTCACCACCGAAGTTGTCCACTTGGCCGCGGCTTAAACAACAACTGGCCTCTCAGGATGCCTCAAGCTGGAGCTACGTAACCCGGGTTCGATCCGAAACAGTTCAAGCAGAACAGCGAGTAAGGTCCGAACTCACAAACATCAGAGATTACCTGCAACCATTGGTGATGTTTGGTATCTTCTTGGTCGCCGTGACTATCCTTGGGGTAGCCATAGCTGTGATCGTAAGTGTACGCGACACTCCCGAGGCGGCAGTTCCAAGTTGGGTTACCGGTTGGGGATGGATTCTCTTGATGTGCACTCTGACCATGGCCACCGCCGCAACCGCTGCTATAGGAGGATTTACAGTCTGGCGGTTGGCAAAGGGGAGATAGCCTCAGGGAGGTATTCTTGTGGTGTTGATTATTGACGGGGATAGGAGCTTAATCTAGCAACTTGATAGTTTGTTCCTCAAGGTCAACCTGGAGAGTGCCCTTCCCTTTGTCTTTGACTCGGCGCCAGAGGCTGAACCCTTTCATTATTGCTCGTTCCCAGTCTCCTTCCGTTCGACAGCTGACCTCCAAATGCGAGGTCATGTCCTTGATGGTCCTTAACAGTTCGTAGTTGACTCCCTCCGCACCTTCCAAGAAGCCACGTCCCTCCGCGTAGCTAAACACCATCGCCGAGATGCCTTCTTCAATGACGATCGCCCGGCCTCCATCTTCAACCTCATCGACACGCGCGTTACTTTTGCGCTTGCGGCGCATCAGCGCTCGCAGGGTCGGTGACCACCCCAGGTTACTGACATATGCAAGATGGAAAATGTCGTGAAACCGGTATCCATCATCCTCATACCGGTTATCCCTTAGCGGGTCTCCGTATTTCCTTCCGTTTATGACCATTACGCTCCTGCCAGATTCGTCTGACTCGATTGAGACTTCCATCTGGCGAGGAAAGCGTTCCGACTCCGGAAAGCCGTCGTCCAATAGACGATAAGGTCTTCTTGAGTCAACTCCCGTATGCCAACGCCTCTGTGTCTTGCTAAGGTTGTGGGCAGCCACTTCCTCCAAGGTCAGGCCGTGCTTTGAGGCTACGTTGGACAAGTACCAAAGCAGGTCTCCCAGTTCCTCCTTTACTCGGTCAGGGAACAGCTTGTAGGAATCACCATCCCTGAGCAATTTCTTGTGCTCGCCGAGCAACTCACCGACTTCACCCGCCAGGCCGAGCAGGGGGACAAGAATGCTTCGAGGGTTATCTTCGAAACTCATACCCTCTGGCTGTTGGTCAGTGTTTTCGGCGAGGCGTTGATATTCATTTAGTTCCACGCTGTGGGCCTCCTCGCATACACTTGATTCCCGAATTGGGGGTTGCACAAGGGTGAATCGTCTAATGAGTACATGTCAACCTAGTACTGGGTCAAAGTTGTAATGTCACGTATTTAATGGTCTGACCCTGGATGTTATTCTTGGGAGTGAAGTAGTGTTGTGGGAGGGGAAGCCGTGGTGCGGGAAGTTTACGGGGTCCATCTGAGTGTCCAGGAGAAGGGTCGGCTGAAGAAGATGATCCGTTCAGGCAGGAGTTCGGCCCAGGCAATCACCCGGGCACGTATCCTGCTGAAGACCGATGAGGGGTGGACCGCTTCCCGGGTGGCGGCTGCTTTCGACGTATCGGAGCGCACGGTGCGCCGGGCCAAGCGCCGCTACGTCGAGGAGGGACTGGAGGAGGTGCTGCGGCACCACAACTCGCCCACCCCCCACTGCAAGGTGGACGAGAAGGTGGAGGCCCACCTGATCGCCCTGGCCTGCAGCCCGGCGCCCGAGGGTCACGACCACTGGACCCTGCGGCTGCTGGCGGACAAGACGGTGGAGTTGGGCCTGGTGGAATCCCTGTCTTACGAGACGGTGCGGCTGCACTTGAAAAAACGAGCTCAAGCCCCCGTATCAGGTACGGGGCAGGCTGTGGCGGAAGCAGCAGTGGTGTATCCCCAAGGTGAGCGCTGAGTTCGTGGCCCACATGGAGGATGTGCTGGAGCTGTACGCTGAACCCTATGATCCCCAGCGGCCGGTGGTCTGCTTCGACGAGAGTTCCACCCAGTTGCTGGCCGAGACCAGGGCGCCCCTCCCAGCCTGTCCGGGGCGTCCCAGGCGCCAGGACTACGAGTACGTGCGTGCTGGCACCCGCAACCTGTTCCTTACCTGTGAGCCGAAAGGGGCTGGCGCCACGTGGCCATCACCCAGCGACGAACCATGCAGGACTTCGCCCAGCAGATGCGCTGGCTGGTGGACCAGGCCTACCCTGACGCTCCAGTGGTCCGCCTGGTGTTGGACAACCCCGTATCAGGTACGGGGCAGGCTCTGAATACCCACAGGGTGGCGTCGCTGTACGAGGCCTTTCCGCCAGGGGAGGCACGGCGCATCGCCAAGCGTCTGGAGTTCCGCCACACCCCCAGGCACGGGAGTTGGCTGAATATAGCGGAGATGGAGTTCAGTGTGCTGGCCCAAGCCTGTCTGCGCGGGCGTAATCCTGACGCGGAAAGCCTAGTAGTCCGTCAGTGTTGGATTGATGGGTAAAGGGACTTCAGCTTGATGCGGGCATCCACGGTGGTAAAGCGCCAGTCCACTCGTATGCCGTCCCGGTTGCGCCGGTCCTGCCACGCTGCCACCTCCTGCCTTAGAGCCCTTTGGTCGGGAATACGGCGGTTCAGGCATTGGCGGGCCATCACACCGATTTCAATCTCGGCCATGTCCAGCCAACTGCCATGCTTGGGGGTGTAGTGGACCTCCAGGCGTTCGGCGATGCGCCGTGCTTCGGCAGGTTCGAATTCCTCGTACAGCGAGGACGGATGGTGGGTGTTCAAGTTGTCCATAACCAGCACAATACGGTCCTTGTCAGGGTAGTCCTCATCCACCAGTTGCCTGACCACCCGGGCCCAATCGACCTTGGGCCTCCGGTCCGTCACTTCCACCCGGCGCCACCCTTCCAGGGGAGCGAACAACATGAACAGGTTGCTCACTAACAGGTTGCTCACTAACAGGTTGCTCACTCCGTTGCGCGCATATTCGTAATCACCTATATTCGTAATCATAGGAGCCCGCTGCTCCAGGCTGGGGCGGACGCGGTTGGCGCGTCTCCTTCACCTGCTGTTTGCTGGTCTCGTCCAGGCAGACCAGAACTCGTTGTCCGCATACCGGCGCTGGTAAACTTCCAGCACGTCTTCCATGGCGCAGACGAACTCGGCGCTGCCCTGGGGCGGGATGCACCAGCATTCCTTCAGCCAGGGCTTGAGTTGGTTTTTTTCAGCGTCTGGCGCACCGTTTCATGGCTGATGCTCGCCACTATCCCGCATTCCACCAGCCGGTCCGCCAACAGCTTCAACGTCCAACCGGACCGGCCCTCCGGCGGTTCTCCGCAGGCCAGGGCAATCAGAGCCTGCCCCGTACTGGATACGGGGTGGGCTTCCCCCTGCCCGTCCAGTCGCTTTGGACGACGATTGAGCTGCTGCTTTCGTCCCAGCGCCGCCTCAATCCCTTCCTCCACACAACGCCGGCGCACCCGCTCCACCGTAGCACGGCCAATCTGCAGGACCCGGGCAATGTCCTCATCCTTCATCGCCCCGTCCCCGTGGCCCTCATCACTCAGGAGCAGGATGCGCCCGTGGGTCTGCCTGTAAGCCTCCCCACGGCCACGGGACACCAGTATCTTCAGTTCCTGCCGCTCCTCCACACTCAGCTTCACCCGGTATCTCTTCATCCCTTTCCCCTCCTCACACGCCCCACTTTTCTGGCCTCTATTCCTTGCTGCAATACACTTGCTCAGTACTCAATTCAAAAATGTCGGACTACTGGAGAGGGCGGTGAATGCCAACGTATCCGAGCGCAACGCAACGGCCGCGGCCATCAACTGGCGCTTTACCACCAGGGACGCCAGACGGAAGCTCCACCGCCTCTACCCGTGCCATTCTTGATTTGACGTAACACTAGGTGCTGGCCTCTTTGGTTTTGTTCCTCCGCTCCGCCTGCCACCTTCTCCGATCCACCCGGTGCCGTTCGGCACACCGCTCACATCTGCTTTGCTCCGGTATGGCCGGTGCTAGGCACGTTACGCAGAGGCCAGCTTCGATGGCTTTCCTACGTTCTTCTCTGGCACGGAGGCGGAGGTACTCCCGGCGCTCCAGGGTAGAGGCCCTCTTGCGCTCGGGCTCCAGCTGCTCCCGTCGTTCGGCTTCAGGGGGTGCAGGAGTCGGCGCGGTGCGGGGCTTCGTCTGCTTGGCCTTCGGCGCGGTCCTTCCCTGAGTGGAGGGCTTCCTGGTTTTCTTCCCCGCTTGCTTCGCCCTGCTGGGCGGCCTTCCACCCGCGTTGCTCGGTTCCGGCAACGTGATGGTGAACGTGAAGGTTCGGCCTACTGCCCAATCGTGCGGGGATGACGGGGCTGAAACGCTGCATCAAGCCGGTTTTCTCGCCCATGCTCATCTTCACCACTCCTCATAACCCGAACCTGTACCGTGCCCTGCTCCCCTGATTCTATCAGCCGCCTCAATCTAGAATGCATTTGCCCTGCCAGGAACTCGTCGTCACTTGCTGTTGCAACAATCACTTGGACGCTATCTCTAGTCGGGCAATCCCTTGAACCACACCTCGACGCTGAACGATTCACCGGCAGCGTCGTCATGTGAGTCATCGTATAGGAAGGTCAGACCTGTCTCGTCGGTCGGCACCGAAAAGCAGACGTTGCCGCTCGTTTCGCCACCTTTGTAGAGTTTCGCTCCAAGTAGGTCTCCAAGTGGGTCTGGAATCACTCCGCAACCGTCGGAAAAAGGTGAATACGTAACTGCGTTCTTCGAACCGACCACCTCAAAGTCAAACTTATCAATGTCTTCATATTCGTCCACTGAACCTCGGACGTTTTCGACCTCAATCGTCCACATCACATAGCGGTCTCCTTCCTCAGGAGGGTCGTTGAACTGGTTTTCCTCTTGAACTTCCGGCCAAGCATCGGTGTCCAGGGCAACAATCTGCATGTCAAAGTTGCCGGCGCTGAATTTCTGCCCATAGGGTCAGGCTTTTGACCGAGTGGTGCCATCTTGAGGGGGTGAGGGCGGGGGCGAGGGCGGGCCAAAGAGGTATGCATTGATAACTTCGATGACTTCGGCTCTGTCGATAACCCCATTCCCGTTGGCGTCCACGCAAGCCAAGCCACTGTCAGCAGTTGCAATCTGAGCGGTGAAAGTGCTGCTGAACATCAGGATCGAGACCGCAGAGCCAATGACCAGGCCCATAGCCATCAGAACGAACCCAGTCCACCATCCATTTCTGACCATCATGGGAACCCCCTTGTCGTTTGCAGGAACAGGCGCTTGCTACGGCCACTCGAACCCTCCATCGAGCCAACAAGGGGGTATGAAGCCCGTCCTAGTTTTGCCCGACGGACAGAGGTTTCCATTTCCCAATGACCGCCGCCAGCGGGAGTATGCTACTCAAGGAACGGGTGGGCAACCGCTTCCCGCAGGGAAACCTTGACCCTGAAGGGGGGTGTTGGTATGGTTGACTGGCGAGCGGACCCGCCCTCCCCATCTTCGACATTGAGGATTACAAGATTCCATATCGCTCGCCCGCAGCGCAAGGCAACTTGTCTAAACGCTGCGGCCCGCTCCGCCGACAAGCCGCATTACAGCAAGGCCGATAGCATGAAGATCAAGGACCTGCTCAAAAAGAAACGCACCATTTCCTGCGAGTTCTTCCCACCCCGGGAAGCGGATGGAATTCCCAACGTCATGCGTGCCGTTCAGCGGGTCAGTGCCTTCAACCCAGATTACGTCTCCGTCACCTACGGCGCCGGAGGCTCCACCCGCGCCTTCACCGAGGAAATCACCACGCGGGTCAAGCAGGAAGCGGACCTGGAGGTCATGGCCCACCTCACCTGCGTCGGCCAGACCTCGGAGGAGATCCATCACGTCCTCGAGCGTCTTGACGAAGCTGGCATCGAGAACGTCATCGCCCTGCGGGGCGACCCGCCCCGGGGTGAGACGGACTTTGTCCCAGTGGAGGGCGGCTTCCAACACGCCACCGACCTTATCGAGCATATCCGCGAGCACTTCACCTTCGGGATCGCCGGCGCCTGTTATCCCGAGGGCCACGTCGAGTCAGTCAACATGGACAGCGACCTCGACTACGTCAAGCAGAAGGTGGACCTGGGGGCCGACTTCCTGGTGACCCAGCTTTTCTACGACAACCGCCACTTCTACGACTTCATGGAGCGGGCGGAGAAGGCCGGCATCGACGTTCCCATCGTCCCCGGCGTCCTGCCCATCCTCAGCGCGGCCCAGATCCGCCGCTTCACCTCCCTGTGCGGCGCGACCATCCCGGAAGACCTGGACCAGCGCCTGGACCAGTTCTACGACGACGACAACGCCGCCCGCGACCTGGGCATCGAGTACGCGACCCAGCAGGTCCAGGACCTGTGGGACAACGGTGTCCCGGGCGTCCATTTCTACGTCCTCAACCGCAGCTACGCCGTCTCACGAATCCTAAAGAACCTCGCCCTGGACGGTCACACCGGAGACCCGTCTAACACGCTCGGCGGCCCCGCAAGGTAGCTTGTCTTAACGGAGCCGCCTCGCTCCGGCTGACCCGCCCCGCCAGGGCGATCGCACGGGTGCCTGCTTGGTCAAACTGCCAGTGAACGGTCAACACGATGCCATGGGGAACAGACGACGGGGGTCTGGATTCCCGCCTGCGCGGGAAAGACGGAAGAGCAGGTCAAAGAAAAAAGTCAGCCTTGACGTGATAGTCCTGCCCGCTCCGCCTGCCCGGCTTCCCTTGCCTGGTGCTCTATGCTCTCCACCGGAGTAGACATCATCGAAATCTCCCGGGTGGGAGACGTCCTGTCCCGCTACGGGGACCGGTTTCTCAGGCGCGTCTTCACCGAAGGCGAGAGTTCCTACTGCCGAGGGCGTCCGCCCAACCTGGCCGGCCGGTTCGCCGCCAAGGAAGCCGCCATGAAGGCCCTGGGCACCGGGGTCCGCGGCGTGGCCTGGAGGGACATCGAAGTAGTCCGCGCCTCCAGCGGCGCTCCCAGCATCCTGCTTCACGGGCGGGCCGAAGCCCGGGCCCAGCGTCTCGGCGTCCAGGAAATCTCCCTCAGCATCTCCCACTCCCGGGACTACGCCGTGGCCTTCGTCGTGGTGAGGTGCGACTCCGCCGCTAGCTCAAGGTAACCCCCGCCTGCGCGGGGGCAGGCTAGTCTCAATGCCAGCGGCCGTCGCGCAGTGTCCGGTGCGACTCCGCCGATTGACCCTACCGATCGAATTAGCAACGGGTTGACCCCGCAGCAGGAACCGCCGTGAAAATCGTAACCGCGGCCGAAATGGCCGCCATCGAGCAGGCCGCCCCGCCCCGGGGCGTCAGCCTGGACCAGTTGATGGAAAACGCCGGCCTCGCCGTCGCCGAAAAAGTCCGCCAAATGCTCGGCGGCGCTGCTGCGAGGGTAGGCATCCTCGTCCTGGTTGGTCCGGGCAACAACGGCGCCGACGGCCTGGTCGCCGCCCGCCACCTGAGCCGTTGGGGCGCAGAGGTGACCGCGTGCGTCGTCACCCGCCGCCCCGACCCAGACCCCAAGATGGAGTCGGCCCTGGAATACGGCATAACCGTGTTCAACGCGGGAGACAATGACGGCCTGGAAACCCTGCAACGCCAGCTCTCCCGCTGCAGCCTGGCAGTCGACGCCATCCTGGGCACCGGACGCTCCCGACCGCTGGAGGGAACCGCCGCCGCCGTCATCCGGGCGGTCGCGGTCCGCCGGGCCGCTCCCCGGCCTCCGATGGTCCTCGCCGTTGATCTCCCCACCGGCGTCGACTCCGACACGGGCGCCGCCGATCCGGCGGGAATGACCGCCGACCTGACCGTCGCGCTGGGATTCCCCAAGGCCGGCCTGGTCACCTTCCCTGGTGCGGGGCGCGTGGGCCGCCTGGAGACCGTCCCCATCGGCCTCCCGGCTGGTATCCCCGAGGTTGAGCAGGTTTCCCTGGAATTGCTGACGCCCTCATGGGCCGGCCGGCACCTTCCCCCACGGCCCCTGGACTCTCACAAGGGCACCTTTGGACACGCCCTAATCGTCGCCGGCTCGCGCAACTACGTCGGAGCCGCCTGCCTGGCGGCCCAGGCCGCCCTGCGGGCCGGGGCCGGACTGGTGACCCTGGCCACGCCCCGGAGCGTGTATCCCATCGCCGCCGGCAAGCTGACCGAGGTCATCCACCGCCCCCTCCCCGAAGACGCCGACGGCAGGGTCCACCCTGCGGCCGCTCCCCTGGTGGCCGGTTTGGCCGCCGGATGCAGCAGCCTGGCCGTGGGGTCAGGCCTGGGCTGGTCCGCTGGTACTGGGCGCTTCATGGACGCCCTGCTCAACGAACTGTCTGCCCTGGACGCGGGTGTGTGCCCCCCGGTGATGTTCGACGCCGACGGGTTGAACAACCTCTCCACGCTCCAGCGCTGGTGGGAACGCCTGCCGTCCCCGGCCGTGCTGACGCCCCACCCCGGCGAGATGGCAACCCTGACCGGCTGGACCACCGCCCAGATGCAGCGGGACCGGCTCGCCACGGCCCGCCATTGGTCCCGGGAATGGGGCGTCACCCTGGTCCTCAAGGGGGCCGGCACGGTCATAGCCCGACCCGGCGGGGTGACCCGGGTGTCTCCCTTCGCCAACCCCGGCCTGGCATCGGGAGGCACCGGGGACACTCTCACCGGAGCTATCGCGGGACTGATGGCCCAGGGCCTGTCCCCTGACGTTGCCGCCGACTGCGGCGTCTTCATTCACGGGCAGGCCGGCGAGGAAGTGGTGCGGCAGCGGGGCGACGCCGGGACCATAGCCTCCGACCTTATCGAGGTCTTCCCCTCCGTCATCCGGCGGTTGAAAGACCCGCCTGGCGTTGTCTGAAGTCGAACCCGCTTCATCTTTGAATAGCCACGTTCGAATAGCCCGGTTCGAATAGCCCCGCAAAACCGGCAAAAACCGGATTTCCGCCGATTGTTCGGGTAACTTGTTATGTTATATGATTTTCCTGCGGGCCCGGCCATCGTCTTTGTTCTAAGGGTCGCGCCCTCCGTCGCCAGGTTGGGTAACTTGTCTAAGGCTCCCTGGGCGCTCCGTCTAAGGGTCGCGCCCTCCGTCGCCAGGTTGGGTAACTTGTCTAAGGGATGTGTGAGAATTGGTGCCCGCTATCACATCGACCTTCCCTCCCGCGGTGGACGGGGGTCTGGATTCCCGCCTGCGCGGGAATGACGGAAGAGTGGGGCACAGGAGCGCCGGCGCCCGTGGAGCCATGAAGAGGTCCTCATGCCGTTAGAAGAATTTATCGAGGCTGTCACAGATCCGCTGGAAGAAGTGCTCACCAGCGAATTCATCGAGGTTTCCGACCTTTCCCCGTCGGAACTTGGCGTATTCGCCCGGGCCTGGTTCACCATGCCCGGTGAA
Organism: uncultured Dehalococcoidia bacterium; assembly: GCA_951812535.1. GTDB lineage: Bacteria > Chloroflexota > Dehalococcoidia > Lucifugimonadales > UBA3495 > CATOSK01. Next base: position 270,703 of record CATOSK010000011.1, read on the forward strand.
CGGCGGCAGTGGACCATTTCCACCATGGTTGAGCTGGCCGAAGACAGCCCCGAGCTGGACTTCAGCGCCGTCTTCAAGATGTGCCTCCGGGACGACGACGAATTCGTCCTGGAAAAAGCCCTCGAGGGGCTGTGGGAGTACGAGGACCGCTCCGTCATACCCAGCCTCCTGGGAATCCTCCAGTCTGACCGCACCGCCGCAGTCCGCGCGGCGGCGGCGGGGGCCCTGGGCAAGTTCTCCGTCCTGATCCAGGAAGGCAAGCTGCTACGGAAAGATGCTGACTCCATCCATGAAACCCTGATGGGCATCCTCGAGGACGACGACGAGCCGATGGAGGTGCGGCGCCGCTGCCTGGAAGCGGTTGCCCCCTTCAACACCGAGGACATAGAGGGATTTGTCCGCTGGGCCTACGACAGTGCCTACCTGGAGCTCAAGTGCAGCTCCATTTTCGCCATGGGCCGGACCGGGGAGACCTCCTGGCTGCCCCTGGTCCTCCAGGAAATGGACAACGAGGAGCCGTCGGTGCGCTATGAGACCGCCAACGCCTGCGGCGAACTGGGGGAAGAAGACCTGGTGCCATACCTGGTCGCCCTGCTCGAGGACGACGACTACCAGGTCCAGCTGGCCGGCGTCGCCGCCCTGGGCAAGATTGGCGGGGGGATGGCCAAGCGGGCCCTGCAGCGGTGCATCAAGGAAGGCGACGCGGCCCTGGAGGACGCCGCGCAGGCGGCCCTGGAGGAAATCGACTTCATCGACGACCCGGTCACCTTCACCTCGGATATTTAGCCGCTATCTCAAAAGTAATCCTATCACCCCCATCCTAACCTTCCTCCGTCAAGGGGGAAGGGACTATGGCCCTTTCTCAAGGAAAAGGTTCTGCGGTGAAGGCACATCGGACAGTTTTGAGATAGTTATGTAGAACGTTTATGACCGAATTCAACACCTCCCAGCTGCAGGCCCTGTCCACGGCCCGCACCGGACACCTGGCCACCGCCGATGCCAACGGCGTCCCACACGTCATACCCGTCTGCTTCGCCTTCGACGGGGAGCGCATCTACTCCCCCCTCGACCAGAAGCCGAAGCGCACATCCCTGCGGCGGCTCAAGCGCGTCCGCAACATCCTGGACAACCCCAGCGTCGCCCTAGTCGTGGACCACTACGAAGAGGACTGGCGGCAACTCTGGTACATCCTAGTCACAGGGGCCGCCGAAATCCTCGAAACCGGGCCGGAGCAGTCCTCCGCCATAGCTCTCCTGCGGGAGAAATACCCGCAGTACCGGGAGATGGACATTGACCAGAACCCGGTCATCGGGATAACCCCCGCCTCCGCCGTCTCCTGGAGCGGGACTCCGCCTCCGTCTCCCTGAATCGCCTCCGGCCTTCGTCCTGCCAGGGGACTGCGGTTATAATGGCCCCGCGCCGGGGCATCCGGGCGTCCGGCAAATACTCCGCCGGCCCGGCGTTTCCAACAACGAAAGCGAGGTCAAGCTATGGACGGAATCACGGCAATAGCCAACGTGCTGAAAATGGAGGGCGTCGACTGGATCGGCTGCATGCCCTCCAGTCCCCTCATTGAGGCCGCCGCCATCGCGGGCATACGGCCCATCGTGGTGCGGCAGGAACGGACCGGCGTCCACATGGCCGACGGCTTCTCCCGCATCAACAACGGGCGCAGGACCGGGGTTTTCCTGATGCAGGCCGGACCGGGGGCTGAGAACGCCTTCGGAGGGGTTGCCCAGGCTTACGCCGACTCGGTGCCGATCCTGCTCTTTCCCGCCGGGGCCGCCCGCCGCCGGTCCGACACGGAGCCGGTCTTCAATCCCACCCGCAGCTTTGAGAGCATCACCAAGTGGGCGGCCCAGGTCAACTTTGCCGACCGGGTCCCCGAGCTGATGCGCCGCGCGTACACCAACCTCCGGTCCGGCAAGCCCGGCCCGGTCCTGCTCGAGCTGCCCGGCGACCTGAACACCGAGGAAATCAGCGAGGAGCAGTTCGATTACGAACCGCCCGCCTTCATCCGCACCGCCGGCGACCCGGAGGCCGTGGCCCGCGCCGCCCGCGCCCTCTTATCCGCCCAGCGTCCCGTCATCATGGCCGGACAGGGCGTTCTCTATGCCGAGGCGGGCGACGAGCTACGGCAGGTGGCCGAGTTCCTCCAGGCACCGGTGATGACCACCCTCGAAGGCAAGAGCGCCTTCCCCGAGAACCATCCCCTTTCCCTGGGCACCGGCGGGTCCAGCACCACCGGAGCGGTGCACCGCTTCCTGACCAGCGCGGACCTGGTTTTCGGCATCGGCGCCAGCCTGACCAAGAGCAACTTCACCGTTCCCATCCCGGCCGGCAAGACCATCATCCACTCCACCAACTTCGAGGGCGACATCAACAAGGACTACAAGAGCCAGCACCAGGTGGTCGGAGACTCCAGGCTGGTCCTGCGCCAGCTTCTCGACGAGTTACGGAGCCAGGCCGGCGCGGGCGGACGCCCAGCCGACACCGCCCTTACCGATGAAATCCGCTCCGCCAAGGAGGAATGGCTGGCCCGCTGGATGCCGAAGCTGACCTCCGACGAGACCCCCATCAACCCCTACCGCGTCGTGTGGGACGTCATGGACGCCGTGGACCTGGACAACACCATCGTCACCCACGAGTCGGGCAGCTCCCGGGAGCAGGTAACCCCCTTCTGGGAGTCCCGCTCCCCCCGCAGCTTCATCGGCTGGGGCAAGTCCACCCAGCTGGGATACAGCCTCGGGCTTGCCATGGGCGCCAAGATGGCCGCCCCGGACAAGCACGTCATCAATTTCATGGGCGACGCCGCCTTCGGAATGGTCGGCATGGACGTGGAGACCGCCGTCCGGGCAGGCATTCCCATCACCACCATCCTGATGAACAACTTCACCATGGGCATCTACCCGGACAGCAGAATGCCCACCGCCGTCGAGCGCTTTGACACCAAGCACCTGACCGGCAACTTTTCCGAGGTGGCCGCGGCCCTCGGCGCATACGCCGAGCGCATCACCGATCCCGGCGAAATCAAGGCGGCCGTCCAGCGGGCCCACGCCGCCAACCAGGATGGCAAGCCCGCCCTGCTGGAGTTCATAACCCGTGAGGACGGCGAGTTCTCCAAGTACCAGTTTCCGTAGTTCTAAGGGTCGCGCCCTCCGTAGCCAGGGTGGGTAACTTGTCTAAGCCTCCTTGGGCGCTCCGTGCGGCCCCAGCCTGGACAGGCTCGCGGGAAGTTTACTGACAGTTCGGGGTTGCGGGATTGGCCGCGGGGAATTGAGAATAGACCCGCCTGATCCCCGCAACCCCATCTATTGAGGACCTCATGGTCTTGACGCAATCAGTGGAATTGGAAGACTCAGCCCCGCCCGCCGGGCCGGATGCCGGACTAACCGGGGCTGGAACGCCTCCCCCCTACCAGCCCAAGCTCCGGGACATGCCCCAGGGAGAACGCCCCAGGGAACGCCTGCGGGACTACGGCCCCCGCTACCTCAGCAACGCCGAGCTCATCGCCATCCTGCTTCGCACCGGGATCAAGGGAGAGAACGTGCTGGCCATGTCTACCCGGCTCCTATCCCGGTTCAACGGACTGGACGGCCTCGGACGCAGCTCCTTCGCCGAACTCTGCGCCGAGCGCGGCCTCAGCGAAGCCAAGGCCTGCCAGCTCATGGCGGCCCTGGAGCTGGGACGCCGCCTCATCTCACTCGCCCCGGAGGACCGGGCCGTCATCAATTCCCCCCAGGACGTCGCCAACCTGCTCCAGGCGGAGATGGCGCCCCTGGAACAGGAACACCTCAAGGTGCTGCTGCTGAATACCAAGAACCAGGTCCTTAGCGTCCAGGAAATCTACGTCGGCAACGTCAACAGTTCCGTAGCCCGCCCCGCTGAAATCTTCCGGCCCGCCGTCCGGGACAATGCCCCGTCCATCATCGTGGTCCACAACCACCCGTCGGGAGACCCGACACCCAGCCCCGAGGACGTCAACATAACGCGGGACCTGGTGGCCGCGGGAAAGCTGCTCAGCATTGACCTGCTGGACCACATCGTCATCGGCAGCGGGGGCCGTTACGTCAGCCTCAACGAGCGCCGCCTGGGATTCGCCTGACCCATGAACCTCGACTGACCACCCCCATCCCAACCAACCAGGAGGAACACTCATGCCCTACTTCGTCGACGCCAAGGACCGGGCCAGCCTGGACCTCGCACCAGGAGCGTCCACGCAGACATTCTGGGGAGCCAACATGCTCCTCTCCCTTGTTTCCATCGAGGCCAACTCCACCGTTCCCCGGCACACCCACCCCCACGAGCAGGCCGGTGTTGTGATAGAAGGCGAACTGGAAATGGGCATCGGCGGGGAAGTGCGGGTGCTCAAGCCCGGCGACATGTACATCATCCCCGGCGACGTGGAACACTACGCCCGCACCGGCGACGCTCCAGCCAAAGCTCTCGACATCTTCAGCCCAGTCCGGGAAGAGTTCAAATACTGAAAAGCGGCCCGGCGCAACCAACGCCGGACCGTTCCTTGATCCATCATACCCGGGGACTCGAGCGCTGCCCGTCCCCGGTGGTGCCATCGCTTACCACCCCACAGCCGCGCCGTCCTTGCGTGGCTCCGACCCACCCATGAGGACGCCGGTATCCGGGTCACGCTGGATAATCTGTCCGCCGCCCATGCCCACCCGGCTGTACCCCGACGCCAGGCGGATCCGGTGCCCCCGCTGTTGCAGGTTGGAGAGCACGTCGTGGGACAGCCCCTCCTCCAGGACCACTCCCTCGCCCACCACCATGAACCGCAGGGCGTTCAACGCCGGCTGCGCTGTCATGCCGTGGTCCACCATGTTGCTCATGACCTGCAGGTGTCCCTGGGGCTGCATGAAACCGCCCATGACGCCAAAGCACAGGTGCATCTCCCCGTCCCTGGTCGCCATCGCCGGAATAATCGTCTGGAACGGCCTTTTTCCCGGCACCAGCGCGTTGGGATGGTCCGGGTCCAGCGAAAACAGGGATCCCCGGTTTTGCAGCACCACCCCGGTTCCGGGGGCAACCAGTCCGCTCCCGAAATTGGAGAACACGCTGTTGATGAAGGAGCAGGCGTTCCCCTCCCCGTCCACCGCGCTGATGTAGACCGTATCGCTCCCCCTCGGGTCCCCGAAGGGCGCCGCATCCATGGCCCGGGCCGGATCGATCAACCCGCGCCGGGCGGCGGCGTACTGCTTGGATAACAACTCCGCTATCGGAACGTCCGCCTTCCTCGGATCGGCGACGTACCGGTACGCATCGGCGTAGGCCAGCCGCATCGCCTCGATCAGATGATGGTAGGCGTCCGCCGACTGCGCCCCCATTCCGGCGATGTCGTACCCTTCGGCAATGTTCATTGCCTCCAAGGCGGCGATTCCCTGGCCGTTGGGCGGGCACTCCCAGCAGGTCATTCCCCGGTAGTCCGTGCGGATGGCCTCGTCCCAGTCCGAGTGATGATTGGCCAGGTCTTCCACCGCCAGCCACCCGCCGTGCTCCTGGACAAAGGATGCCATCTTCTCGGCGATCTTGCCCGTGTAGAAGGCGGGGGAGCCTCCATCGGCAATGGCCCGCAGCGTGTTCGCCAGCGTGGACAGCCGCATCACATCCCCTTCCCTCGGGGCCTTGCCGTTGAGCAGCATCTCCTGTCCCGAAGGATACTGGGCCAGCCGCGCCGCCTGCCCTCTCCACTGGTTGGATATGATGTCGGAGACCGGGAATCCGTCCTCTGCGTACCGGATCGCCGGCTGCAGAACATCGCTCAACGACATGTTGCCGTAGGTGTTTATGATCGTCTCCCAGCCATGAACGGTCCCGGGCACCGAAACCGAGAACACCCCGTCGTCGGGCAGCTGGTAGTAGCCCTTCCCCCTCATTTCCTCGATGGACGCCGCCGCCGGAGCGCGTCCGCTGCCGTTCAGGGCATGGACCTTCTTCTCGTTGGCGTTCCAGATCAGCGCGAACATATCCCCGCCGACCCCGGTGGATTCCGGCTCCACCACGTTCAGCACCGCAGCCGCCGTCACCGCCGCGTCCACGGCGTTCCCGCCCTGCATCATGGCCTGCAACCCGGCCTGAGCGGCCAGCGGCTGGCTGGTGGCCACCATCCCATTCCTGGCCAGGACCGTGGAACGCCTGGATTCAAAAAACATACCCGGTGCTCCTGTCCGGCGTCCACCCGGCACGCCGAGAATTGCGCCCAAGTTTACCATAGCGGGACAGGCCCCGGCAGAAGGGGTGAACCAACCGAAGCAGTTGGCCGTGACCGGGGAAGGAGGAGTTCCTGGCGGCGATTGTCCCCTGGCGGGGAGGACGTCCCCCTAACTGGCGGTGAATCTGGCGGCTTCCTCCGAACCGCCGGTGGCGTCGCCTTCGGTGTAGGACTGGGCCCCGGTGCCGGCGAGGGCGCCTCCCTGCACAATGAGGTACTCATCCCTGATTGGCCGCCCGTCCAGCCAGCACTCCAGAATCTCGCGGATGCCCGAGGCATACCTGGCCTGGGCGGACAGGGAGGACCCAGATGTGTGGGGAGTCATGGCGTGGTTGGGCATGGTCCGCCAGGGATGATCGTTGGGCGGCGGTTGAGGAAACCAGACGTCGCCGGCATACCCGGCAAGCTGACCGCTGTCCAGGGCTCTGGCGACGGCGTCCCGGTCACAGATCTTGCCGCGGGCAGTGTTGACGATGTAGGCCCCGCGCTTCATCCTGCCGATGAGGGCGTCGTCAAACATGTTCTCGGTTTCGGGGTGGAGCGGGCAATGGATGCTTACCACGTCGCACACGCCGACCAGGGACTCGACGGTCTCGTGGAAGGTCAGGCCCAACTCTCCCTCAACGCCGGGGGAAAGCCGCCGCCGGTCAGTGTAGTGGAGGTTGACGTCGAAGGGCTTCATTCGCTTCAGGACCGCCAGTCCTATCCGGCCAGCCGCCACAACTCCCACGTTCATTCCCTCGATGTCGTAGGACCTGGAAACGGCGTCGGCAATGTTCCAGCCGCCTCTGACCACCCAGCCGTACTGGGGTATGTAGTCCCGCACCAGGGCCAGCATCTGCATGACCGCGTGTTCCGCGACGCTGATGCTGTTGCACCAGGTCACTTCGCATACCGTGATGTTGCGGGCGATGGCAGCCTGGAGGTCGACGTGGTCCGACCCGATGCCGGCGGTTATCGCCAGTTTCAGGTTGGGGGCCTGGTCAATGCGCTCGGCGGTGAGGTATCCGGGCCAGAAGGGTTGGGAGATGACTATATCGGCGTCGGGCAGTTCTCTCTCAAAAACAGAGTCAGGACCGTCCTTGTCCGACGTGACGACGAACCGGTGTCCCCGTTCCGCCAGGAACTTTTCCAGTCCCAGCCCTCCCGAAACAGACCCCAGGAGCTGGCCCGGGGAGAAGTCGATGGAGCCCGGCGTGGGCAGGGTCTGGCCGTCGGGATAGCTGGCCAGGGCGGGTATGCTCTCGCGGGCGTAATTGGGAGGGAAGCCCGCCACCGGATCGGGATATAGAACACAGACAACTTTCCGAGAATCAGAAGAAGTCATACCAACCCACGCTCCTCCATCAATATCGAATAAAGTATATCAAACCGCACCAACGCAATTCTGGCGGGACCGTTCCATCCTTTGAGTGACACTCCTGCGGGGACAACCTGCCATCCCCTTGCAGTCCGCTGGGTGGGCCCAACCGGGGACAATCTAAACCCTGCAGTGGGACTTCCCAATCGTCCTGCGGGCGTCCCGCCGCCGTTTTGATGGCCGGGAATGCTGTGTTAAGATACCGTCGGCGCCGGGATTGGGGGCCGGTCAGGCCTCCGGGATACGCTCCCTGAACACGACTTCCCGCCTGGCGCCCGGTCTCCAACCGCAGCCTCAGGAGGAATTGAAATGGCAGTAGAAGTAGGACAATCCGCGCCCGACTTCACCCTCTACGATACCGACCGCAACCAGCGCAGCCTTTCCGAATTTCGGGGAAAGAACGTCGTCCTGGCCTTTTTCCCGGGAGCGTTCACGGGCGCCTGCACCAACGAAATGTGCACCTTCCGAGACCAGCTCGGCCAGTACGAAGGCATGAACGCCCAGGTCATCGGAATCACCGTCGATCCGCCCTTCGCCCAGAAGGCCTGGTGCGACGCCAACAACGTCACCTACCCCTTCCTCAGCGACTACGCCCGAGAGGTTACCAACCTCTACGACCTGGCGTTCCCCAACCTGGCCGGCCTGCAGGGATACGTGGCGTGCAACCGCGCCGTTATCATCGTCGATGGCGCAGGCGTGGTACGCTTCACCTGGACCGCTCCCAGCCCGCCCACCGAGCCTGACTACGACGAGGTCCGCAGCGCCGTCGCTGCCCTGGGGTAGGCTACGGCGGATAGGCTCCGGCCCTTCCGCCGGTGCAACCTTGACCTGTCTACGCCGGGGACGGTTTGGGGACCGTCCCCGGTTTAACTGTCCCCCTCACCGGCAACCCGCCGGACGAATGTCCCGGTCAACCCCTCAACGTCCACCCCAAGGCACACCGTGGCGTTGGGTTCCATTCCGGTGACTCCCCGTACATCGGCCACCGTCTGTCCCCGCGTCGCCGGGCCCTGGTAGTCCACCGTCACGTGCATTTCCCGGGTCTCGAACCAGCCTGGATTGACCGCGTAGGCCACCGCCGGAACGTCGTTGTACCGCACCCCTTCCGGGTCGGCCAGCATCCCCCTTGCCCGGTAATACCCCTGGAGGAAGGGCGTGGCCGCCGCCAGCAGCCGGGCTCCGGGGTTTTCGGCCCGCCCCAACCGGTCCAACTGTTCCTTGCTGAACTCAACCCGGTCGCATACATCCAGCCCCACCTGGACGATCCTTGCCCCCGACTGGTAGAGGATCGCGGCGGCCTCCGGGTCTTCGTACAGATTAGCGGTCGCCACCGGCGAGACGTTCCCCGGCACGAAGACCGCTCCGCCCATGACCACAATCTCGGCCACGTTGTCGGCCAACTGCGGTTCCAGCGACAATGCCAGGGCCACGTTGGTCATCCGGCCGAGGGCCAGCACGGTGATCTCTCCGGGAGACCCTTCAATGCGTCTCACCAGCTCCACCGCTGCGGACTCGTTCTCCACCCGACCCGGGTCCCATTCCATGGGCCCAGCAGCCAGGTTGCCCAGGGCATCCGTTCCGTGCACCTGCGAAGCCCATCCCGGGTTCGGTTCCCGGAGCAGGGGACGGCCCGCTCCCCGGTATACCGGAATATCCGCCCGCCCGGCCGCCGCCAGTATGCGGAGGGCGTTGGCGGTGCAGGCATCCACCGGCCCGTTCCCGAACACCGTGGTCACCGCCTCCACGTTCAGTTCCGGGCTGGCCAGGGCGAACAGCAAAGCCGCCGCGTCGTCCACCCCGGGATCGCAGTCGATGATTATCCGCTTCATTTCTCTCGTCCGGTTGTTGTTATCTGAATCGCTCGGGCGGGCGCAAGGTTGGGTGGTGGTTCTCCGCCCGCCTCTCGCTCCGGCCTGTGGTCGAGGTCTCACGTCTAAATCGCTCGGGCGGGCGCAAGGTTGGGTGGTGGTTCTCCGCCCGCCTCTCGCTCCGGCCAGTGGCCGAGGTCTCACATCTGAATCGCTCGGGCCTGTGGTTGTTTCCCTGGTGCCGTCAAGCTAGAATCGAGCGTGATTATAAAGCCGGGTCCATCTTCGGGTAACCCACAACCCCGGTAAAGGAGCATCCATGGACACCTCCAACGTAAAGGCCTTCATCTTCGACGTCTTCGGCACCGTCGTGGACTGGCGCGGCAGCATCATCGAGCAGTGCGAGAACTTCGGGCGGATCAAGGGAATCGAGGCGGACTGGGGGGCTTTTGCCGACGCCTGGCGGGGGAAGTACCGCCCCTATATGAACAAGGTCCGCACTGGCGAGCTTCCCTGGACCAACCTGGACGCCCTGCACCGCATGGGCCTGGAAGAAGTCCTTAACGAGTTCGAGATAACCGGGTTGAGCGAGGAAGAAAAAGCCGAAGTGAACTTCTTCTGGCACTACCTCCATCCCTGGGCGGACTCGGTGCCGGGCCTGTACCGCCTGAAGAACAAGTACATAATTGCTACCATGTCCAACGGGAACATCCGCCTCATGACCGACATGGCCAAGTTCGGCGGCATCCCCTGGGACTGCATCCTGGGAGCGGAGGTCGCCCAGCACTACAAGCCCGACCCGGAAAGCTACCTGACCGCGGTGAAACTCCTGGGGATGGACCCGGAACAGGTCGTAATGACTGCGGCCCACCAACCGGACCTGCTGTCGGCGCAGAAGACGGGGGTCAAGACGGCTTTCGTTCCCCGTCCCAGGGAGCATGGCCCCGACCGGACTCCAGACCCGACTCCCGATCCTTCCTTCAACGTGGTGGCGTCCAGCTTTGTGGACCTGGCCGCCAAGGTCAACGCCTAGCGGGAACGGGAACCAACCGAAACCCCAAAATCGCCAGGAGCGGCAATGCCACGAATAGGAGTCCGGCTGGAGAACGACCCATACCTCGATGCCTCCGAGCATCAATCCCTGGCCCGGCTGGCCGAGGAACAGGGCTATGAGACGGTCTGGGTGCCCGAAGGGGCGGGCCGTGACTCCCCAACCCTGTTGGCCAGCATGGCCATGGTCACAAACCGGGTCCAACTGGCGACCGGGATTCTTCCCATCTTCACCAGGACTCCCATGGCCATTGCCATGGCCGCCGCTGGCTTGAGCGTCATCTCCGGCGGGCGGTTCCTGCTCGGCTTGGGGGTCGGCCACCGTCCCTCGGTGGAAAGCAGCCAGGGAGTCCCCTTCCGCCGTCCGCTGGCCCGCCTCAGGGAAACCATCACCATTACCCGCGCACTTCTGCGGGGAGAAAGTATCACGCTGCAGGGACGAGTCTTCAACGTGACCCACGCTACCCTCGGCGCGGGCAAACCGGAACAGCCGCCCGCCATCTACATCGCCGCCCTCGGCCCGCAAATGCTTGAACTCGCCGGAGAGATGGCCGACGGAGTTTTGCTGAACTGGACGGCAACCAGCTATCTGGAGCAAGCGGTGGAACGGGTCCATGCCGGAGCGAAACAGGTCGGGCGAGACCCATCGGAAATAGACATCGCCGGATACGTCCGGGTGGCCGTCACGGACGATCCCGGACCGGCCCGACGCAACCTGCAAAGCCAGGTAGTCCGATACGCCAGCAACCCCTTCTACGGCAACTTCTTCAACCAGACCGGTTTCCGACACGAAATGAAGGCGGTCCTTGCCGCCGTCGGCCAGGGGAACCACGCCGCCGCAGCCGATGCCGTCACCGAGGAAATGCAGGACCAGGTGGCGGCCGTGGGCACGCCGGAAGAATGCGCCGCCCAAATCGAGGAACGCCGCAAACTCGGCCTTCAGTTGCCCGTGGTCGCCCCGTTCACCGTCGGGAATGTTCTACAGGACTACCGGAACGCGATCCAGGCGTTCCAGGGATAGTTAGGGCAGCGCCTACCCCTGGGGCTTGATGCCGCAGGCCTCTGCCACGAGCTCGTAGGACCTCACCCGGTCCTCGAAGCGGTGGCAGATTGTGACGATGCTCAGATCCCTGGTCTGGTAGTCCTCGGACAGGGCCTCCAGCCGCTCCCTGACCTGTTCGGGGTCGCCGTCGACGCAGTTGCGGGCGTACTGCTGCACGAAGGCCCACTCGTTGGAAAGGTACTTGTAGTTGGCTGCTTCCTCAGTGGGCGGGATCCCCTTCGCCCTTCCCGTGACGGAGTAGAGCCTCGCCAGGTTCCGGCTTGAGGACAGCCGCAACGCCGCCTCCTCCGTTTCCGCGCACAATACGTGGACGCCGACGTTGACCAACGGCTCGGACAGGGTTTCCGACGGCTGGAAATACTGGCGGTATCCCTCGACAATTGCCGGTCCCTCCTGGATGCCGTGCCCAAAGAAATGGGCGTAGGCGAAGGGCAGTCCAAGCTGGGCAGCCATGTAGGCGCTCTCGTACCGGGACCCCAGGAGCCACACCTGGGGAGCTGTATCTCCCGGCCGGGGCGTGGCCTGGACTTCAACGAAGGGGTGGTTTTCCTCCAGTTCCCCGGCTAGGTAGCCCAGGACGTCGTGTACCTGCTGGGGGAAACGCTCGATCCCACGGGGAGGGCCGGGGAAAGCCAGCGCTGCCGCCGTCAACTGGTCGCTTCCCGGGGCCCGTCCGATGCCCAGATCGATCCGCCCCGGATACAGGGCATCGAGGATCCTGAAGTTCTCCGCCACCTTGAGCGGGCTGTAATGGGACAGCATGACGCCGCCGCTGCCCACCCTGATCGTCCTGGTGTGGGCGGCGATCTGGCCGACCATCATTTCCGGGCTGGTGCCGGCGAAGTTGGGGAGGTTGTGGTGCTCCGCCACCCAG
>CATOSK010000012.1 GCA_951812535.1 uncultured Dehalococcoidia bacterium
AAGTTGGAGGGCGCCGCCGCGGTCCTGGCGGCAGGTCCCGCCGACGAGTTCCAAATCATCCTCCCGTCCGACGGCGTTGACGGTCTCGGCGCCCATCTTGCCGGTGGCACCGTGGACGACGACTGTTATGGGGGGCATGGCTTCCTCCTGTTTCCCATCCGGGGCCCGGCCGCCATGAATTCCCCACTGGCTCCCTGGGGGCCGCTGGGTGGCGGCGTGCTATTATCCGGGTATGCGAGACTGATATTAACACGGGCCGTTGCGGTGTAGAAGGCGGCGGGAAAAAACAGGCAAAGAGAGAGGCGGGGAGTTGTCCCCGCCTCGGTTCTTCCCGAAGGGTTCTGGATTGAACGATGCCGGTTGTTAGCGGTCGGTGCGGGGGCGCCCGGTGCTGGAGTTGTTGCCGAGGAAGCGGCGCTCCTGGTAGCCGCCGCCCTGGCGGGGGCTACCGGTTCCCTGGCGGGGGCCGCCGCCCTGGCCGCCCTGGCGATTGCCGCCGCCGCCCTGACGCGGACCGCCCTGGCCACCACCCTGGCGGGGGCCGCCCGGTCCGCCACGGCGGTCACCGCCAGGCCGGTTCCCGAATCCGCCGCCGCCCTGGCGAGGACCGCCACCACCCTGGCGAGGACCGCCGGGGCCGCCGCGACGGTCACCGCCGCGGTCGCCAAATCCCTGGCGCGGGGCCGGGGGCCGGGGGGCGGGGGGTTGTCCTCCTTCGTCGTCGCCGAAGAGGGCGCGGCGGGAGAGGTTGAGGCGGCCGAGGTTGTCGATTTCCTGGATCATGACGGTGATTTCCTGGCCGATGTCGATGTCCGGCTCGACATCGCCCATTTCCTCGCTGCGGAGGAGGCCGTCCTTGCCGGGGATGAGCTCGACGAAGGCGCCGAAGTTGGTGAGACGGCTGACCTTTCCGGTGAGTATGTCTCCGACGACGAGCTCACGGGTGAGCATTTCGATGCGGCTGCGGGCCATGTCGATCATAGCCTGGTCGGTCTGGCCGATGGTGACGCCGCCTTCATCGCCGACGTCGATGGAGCAGCCGGTCTCCTCGATGATGCCGCGGATTACACGGCCGCCGGGACCAATGACGGCTCCGATCTTCTCGACGGGGATCTGGATGCGGATCATCTTGGGGGCGTAGGCGCTCATGTGGTCACGGGGCTGGGAGAGGACCTCGTTCATCTTGTCGAGGATGAAGATGCGCCCCTGGCGGGCCTGCTCGAGGGCCTCGCTGAGAACAGCTTCGGAGAGTCCCTTGATCTTGCAGTCCATCTGGAGGGCGTTGACGCCCTTGGCGGTGCCGGCGACTTTGAAGTCCATGTCGCCGAGGAAGTCCTCGATGCCCTGGATGTCGCTGAGGACGGCATAGGCACCGTCGGGGTCGGTGATCAGTCCCATGGCGATGCCGGCCACGGGGGCGGAGATGGGCACACCGGCGTCCATGAGGGCAAGGGTGCTGCCGCAGACGCTGCCCATGGAAGTGCTGCCGTTGGAGCTGAGGACCTCGGAGACGACGCGGATGGCGTAGGGGAATTCCTCCTCGGAGGGAAGGGCCGAGAGGAGGGCGCGCTCGGCGAGAGCACCGTGTCCGATTTCCCGCCGTCCGGGGGAGCCGACGCGACGGGCTTCTCCGACGGAATAGGGGGGGAAGTTGTAATGGTGCATGTACCGCTTGGTGCCGTCGGGGCCGACGGTGTCCAAGGTCTGCTTCATGGTGAGGGACGCCAGGGTGGCGATGGAAAGGACCTGCGTCTGGCCCCGGGTGAAGAGGCCGGAGCCGTGGGTGCGGGGAAGGACTCCGGCTTCGCAGGTGATGGGGCGGATTTCGTCGAGGCCGCGCCCGTCCGGGCGGATGTTCTGCTGGAGGATGCGGCGGCGGACCTCGGACTTGACGACGGAGTTGAAAGCGCCGCCAACGTCGGAGGCGGAGTAATCTTCGGAGAGTTCCTCGGTGATGGCGGACTCAAGGTTGTCCAGAGCCTCGACGCGCTCGGCCTTCATGGCGTTCTGTTCGAGGACGGCGGTGAGGCGGCCGTTGAGGTTATGGTGGATGCGCTCCTCGAGCTGCTTGGCCTCGGTGGGATCCACTTTGACCTCGAGCTTGGGGTTGCCGGCGCGGCTCATGAGGTCTTCGATCATGTCGATGGCGACCTGGTTGGCCTCGTGGGCGCGGCGGATTCCTTCGATGATGACTTCCTCGGAGACTTCATCGGAGCCGGATTCGACCATGATGATGGCGTCGCGGCTGCTGCTGACGACGAGGCTGAGCTGACTCTCGCGCATCTCGTCGTAGGTGGGGTGGATGATGTACTCGTTGTCGTGGGCGCGCCAAGCTATCCGGCAGGCGCCGATGGGGCCGTCGAAGGGAATCTTGGAGATGGACAAGGCCGCGGAGGCGGCGTTCATGGCGAGGACTTCGGGGGGATTGACAGGGTCGGCGGAGAGGACGGTGAGGATGACCTGGATTTCGTTGTGGATTCCCTTGGGGAAGAGGGGACGTATGGACCGGTCGGTGAGGCGGGCGGAAATGATAGCCTCGGTGCCCGGCCGTCCCTCCCTTCGGAAGAAGCTGCCGGGGATCTTGCCGGCGGAGTAGAGGCGTTCCTCGTATTCCACGGTAAGGGGGAGGAAGTCGATGTCGGCGCGGGGCCGGTCAGACATGACGGCGGTGGCGAGAATGACGGTGTCGCCGTAGCGGAGGGTGATGGACCCGTGGGCCTGGAAGGCGAGCTGTCCGGTTTCAAGGGACAAGTTCTCATGGCCCAGCACGCGTTCAACAACGGTAGGGATGGTCATAGTAGACATAGTGAAGGTTTCAGACCTCGCTTTTATTTGAAGGGGGAGCGGCCAAACCAGCCAAGGCTAGACGCAGCGACCAGTGCCCGGGGAGGGCACATTCAGGCGGGGGACTAAGATGTACGGGGTTACCGGCGGAGACCCAGGCGGCTGATGAGGGTCTGGTAGCGGTTGACGTCCTCTTTGCTAAGGTAGTTGAGGAGGCGGCGGCGCTTGGAAACCATTCCCACCAGCCCGCGACGGGAGTGGACGTCCTTCCTGTGGGTGCGGAGGTGGTCGGTAACCTGCCTGATTCTCTCGGTGAGGACAGCTACCTGTACTTCGGTGGAGCCGGTGTCGTTCTCGTGGATTTTGTATTCTTCGGTGAGGCGCTGCTTGGTGTCCTGGTCTAGCATCAGTTAAGTGTAACCTTTTATCTTTCCCTCTACGTATTCACGGACAGGATAGCATATCCGGGAGTTTGGGCGCAACGCTACCTGCCCGGCTACTTCGGATTTACGAAAAGTTAAGGCCTTGCAACCGTAATATGGCAGGAAGTAAGAATGTGTTACCTGGATTACTATAAGCATGTGATTTGTTTACAGGTATGGGGAACAGAAAAGGGACTGCCTCTGGTATGATAGATAAATAGTATTATCCTGGAAGGGGCGACACCGAATCCACCCGTTGCTCCAGGGGGGGCGGATGAGCCTCCGCCGGAAAGGAACTGGAACCGTGACAACGGAAGCCACAGAGCTAAGCCGCACAGACAGGAACCTGTGGAGCGCCATTGCCGCCGAGGGAATGGCGCAGTTGAAGTACAACGCATACGCCCACAAGGCCCTGGAGGAGGGACACCCCGAGGTAGCACAGGTGTTCCAGGAAGTGGCGGGGGCGGAGAACATTCACGGGATGAATCACCTGAGGGTTGCGGGGCATATATCGAGCACTGCCGCCAATCTGCGGGAGGTCGTCACCGGGGAGGTCAAGGAGTTCGCCACGGTTTATCCCAGGATGATACGGGAGGCACTCAGCGAGGGCAGGGAAGACGCGGCCGACTCCTTCGCGCTGGCGTTGGAACGGGAACGGCACCACCAGACCGTGTTTTCCGAGGCCCTGGGGCGGCTGGAGGAGAAGGAGGCCAGGGCGGCGCAGACCGCCGCCGAAGGGCGGGAACGGGACCTGGCCGGGCCGACATCCCGGGCGGAGATGATGCCGTTCCCAGCGTCATCCGGCGCATCATCCCTGGATTCACCGCTGGCGGCGCGGCTGCCGGCAGGGTATGACGGGGAGGAAATGGACCTGCAGACCTACGTGGACGCAACGCAGGAGGTGGACCGGGAGCGGTTCCGGGTGGCGAACCTGGGGCGGCTGCGGGAGGTGGTGTTCGGAGCGCAAGACGGCATCCTGAGCACGGTGGCGCTGGTGACGTCGGTGGCGGTGGCGGTGGGGAGCACGTCAACCGTCCTGGTGGCGGGGCTGGCGGCGGCGCTGGCGGGGATGGTGTCGATGGCGACCGGGGCGTACCTGGGGTCGCGAGCGGAACAGGATGTGCAGCGGGTGGAGATCGAGAAGGAGGCCAGAGAACTGGAGGAGAATCCCGCGGAGGAGTACGCCGAGTTGATGGTGATCTTCCAGCGGGAGGGGAAGTCCTTCGAGGAGGCGCGCCAACTGTCGGACCGGATATCGGAGGACAAGGACCTCTGGCTGAGTACGATGGTCGAGAAGGAGTTGGGCTTCAGCCTAGAGGACACCTCGAGTCCCATCAAGGATGCGCTGGTGATGGGGGCGGCGTTCATCATCGCCGCGGCTATACCCATTGTGCCGTACATGGTGTGGAACGGCGGGATGGCGATCGGCGTTTCGATTACGGCGGGATTGGCGGCGCTGTTTGCGCTGGGGATGGCCAAGGGGCGGATCGTCAGGAGGTCGCCGCTGAAGCAGGGGCTGGAGATCCTGGGCATTGGGGTGGCATCGGCCGGGGTGGGGTTCCTGCTGGGCGAAGGGATACCGCGGCTGATTGGCTAGTGACCAGAAGACATCTGCCGCGGCGGGGAAGCCGTCTTATCCGAGGTCGGAGGGCAGGCGGTTGGGCGGCTTTTCCTGTGAGTGCAGCATGACTGTGAGTGCAGCATGACTGGAGGCGGAAGGAGGATTGGGGAGGTGTCGCGGCGGGTGATGGCATCCTGGAAGAGCGGGCGGAAGAGAAAGACTACACCGGGGTCTGGGTCTCCGCCTGCGCGGGGATGACGGGAAAAAGGGTTTGCTCCGGTTGTCGTTCTTGAGGCGAGGTTTTGCCGGGGTCTGGGTCCCCGCCGGCGCGGGGATGACGAGAGAGAGGCGCGGCGATCGCGGGGACGAAGGGAGAAGCGGCGGAGGGGGGACAAACCGGGCAGTTTCGGGAGAGCTTCTATGGGGACAGGGGGTGGCCTATGACGGCCCAGTAGGGGAGGACGAGGAGGAACAGGACGGCGATGGCGACGACGGTCATGATGATGCCGAAGCGCATGATCTCGGGGTTGCCGATGTTGGCGCGGGTGTAAACGAACACGGCGGAGGTTCCGCCGGCCCCGTAGTAGACCACGGAGTCTCCGACGATAACGGCCGCCAGGCCGCACACAAGGGGGTCCAGTCCCAGGGCCTCGCCGGTGGCCACGGCAACGGGTATGACCAGGGCCAGGTAGCCAGCGATGTTGGGAACCAGCATCCGGACGACGGCGAAGCAGACGCAGAGGGTCAGGAGCATCAGCGGGGGGCTGGTGAGGATGGGGGAGACGCTTTCAACAAGGGCGGCGGAGAACCAGGCTGCGCCTCCGGTGGTCACGAAGGCATTGGCCAGACATAGGGAAGTTGCGATGACGAAGAAGTTGGTCCACCCCACGTTCTGTTCGAACTCGCGCCAAGTGAGGATGCCGACCCGGGGAAGGAGGATGACGGTGAGGGCGATGAGGGCCGGGACTGCGGGGTGGAGTCCGTGGGCGAAGTCGGTGAACCAGAGGAGGGCAGTTACCAGCACGATGACGCCGGCACGGACCTCGACCTGGCTAACAGGGCCGGTGGAGAGCTGGGCGGCGCCTTCGGTGTCCAGACGGAAACCGGAGCGGTAGAAGATGAAAAGGACGATGCCTCCGACGATGAGATTGGCGTAGAAGGGGACGCTCATGAGGATGAACCACTGGGTCCAGGAGAAGTCTCCCAGCAAACCAGAAGCAACGACCGGGGTGATGCCTCCGGCGAGCAGGGCGGTGGAGCCGAGGCGGTTGAGGCTGCCCATGGCGAGCATGATGGCCTTGTGGTAGCGGTGTTCCTGGGGAATGTTCCAGTGGGCCAGCACGCGCTCATAGACATGGACCATGATGGCTCCACGGGTGCTGGCGGAGGGCAGGGCGAAGGTAAGAAGGGCGAAGGAGAGGAGCATCTGGACGTAGAGGAGCCGGGGGCTTCCGGCAGCGCCCCGGATGAGGAAGGTCGCCATCCTTTCGGCCAGTCCCGAGTATTGGACGGCGAGTCCCAGGGTGAGAATTCCGACGAGGAAATAGGCAACCGGATGGGAGAAGCCATAGAGAGCTTCCCCCAGACCTCCGACGGCGCCAACAAGGACGAGAAGAATGACGCCCATGATTCCCGCGACGGGGACAGGAATGACTTCGGTGGCCCAGAGGATGACAGCGAAGACCATGACTGCCAGGGCGCGCTGTCCCTGAGCGGTCAGTCCCTCGGGGGTGGGGATGAGAAGAATGACGGCAAAGACGGCGACGGCGACGGCGATTTTGCCCGCCGCGAGTGGGTTGGTGATGAGCCGCTGGATGGGGGAAGGGTCAGAAGCGGTTTCGGTGGTCATGTCGGCGCCATGCGACGGGCCAATGAAATGGGCAGGGAACTCTCCCTATTCCATCGGGACACGTTGACCCGCTAGGGATGGGCGATTATAGCACGATGCGGGGGAGGTGCTGCTGGCGGAAGAAGGGAATGGCAGGCAGAGGCGGTTGCCACTGCAGCAGGGGTGGGAGAAGGCGGCCCAGGACGATTGCGAAGTCAGGAGATTTGGCCGTGGAGACGTGCGATGGTCTGGGTTGGGCGGAAGGCGCAGGTCTTGGCTCGCAGGGGCATGGACATCTGGATGGGAAACCATCCCTCCAGGCGCAGGGCGTTCAGCGCGGTGCTGACCAGGCTGGCATACACCTCGCCCAGACCCGGACGGCGCAGCGTGTGGACGTCCTCGTCCCAGCTGCGGTCCTTCACGTGATGCAGGCTGTTCTCAACGCTCCAGTGGTTGCGGATCACTCGAAGTAGCTCTTTGGGTGAGCACCGCTGGGAATCCAGGCTGGTCAGCAGATACCAGCGCTCCCGACTCACCTCCCCAGTGGCTATGTCCACCGTCTCCTTCTCCAGCATCGCTCCCTGCCTCGCCCCGGGAAAGCCCAACTCATCCCGGATATAGTCCGCCAGGGTCTCATCGGTCCAGATGCGCCGTTTCTCGATCACACCCGCTTTTTTTCCACGGTCTCTGCTTCGGGCTCCCCCAATTCATCCCCGGCAAACCCGTCCGCCAATGCCGCCAACGCCTCGGGCCGGTTCCCCTTGACTCGCACCATGTAGTCCCGTCCGTGGCTCACGATGGCCTGGCACAGGTCCCGCTCCGCATAGAGAGCGTCCATGGTCAGCAGCCTCAGGCCGGGATAGCGCTCAAACAGTTGCCCCAGTTGTTCCCGCAACACCCCGGGTTCGTACCGTTTCTCCGATGCCGGCCACTGGGCCAGACACAGCTTCAGGTCATGGGCCAGCACGTTCACCATCACCAGGGGATTGCCGCTGGCGTCCTCGGACTGCTTCGCCCACTTGCCGTCCACCGAGGCGGCCACCTCCCGGTCGGCCACCACGCAAGCCACCCATACCGTCAGGGCGCCCTGCAACTGCTCATAGGATACTCCGGCCAGAGCCCGGGAGATGGTGGTGGCGTGGGGTGGATGGTCCCGCACAAACCCCAAAGGCTCCTTCAGCACCGGCCAGTGCATCCTGGCGAAGAGGGCTATGTGGGCCATGGTGCTCTGACCACAAACCAAGCCCAGTAGGGTCAGCCGGAGGATGGCCTGAAAGGGATGTCTGACCCCTCTGGCCCTCCTGGGATCCGGCACCAGTTCCAAACATCCGAACAGAGATTCCGCAGCCTCCATATCCCCACACTCCCATATCTCACTTCCCTGTCTTTATAAACTTCCCTCCCAGACTTTGCAATCGTCCTGAAGGCGGCCGGGTCTTCTTGAATTGGGCAGGACTTTTCATATATCATTCATCACTTGGAGGCCAGACCATGACGACCGCGATCAGCGCCAAGAGAGACGTTCTTTCAGTCAGGGATTTGACTTCGGCCGAGATGAGGGGAGTGGTGGAGCGGGCGATGGTGATGAAGCATGAGGCGGCGGGACAACCCCTGCGGGGGATGAGGTTCGCGCTGCTGTTCGAGAAGCCGTCGCTGCGGACCAAGGTGAGTTTCCAGATCGGCATCGAAGAACTGGGCGGGTATTCGACCTACATGGGTCCCGACGAGGTGGGGCTGGGGACGCGGGAGCCGGCGTCGGATGTGGCGCGGGTGCTTTCGGGATACGTAGACGGCATCATAGCGCGGGTATTTTCCCACGAGGCCCTGAAGGAACTGAGCGAGTATGCCAGCGTGCCGGTGATAAACGCGCTGTCGGACTGGGAGCATCCGTGCCAGACAATGGCGGATTTGCTGACGATACGGGAGCGGTTCGGCCCGCTGTCAGGCCAGAAGCTGGCGTTCATCGGGGACGGGAACAACGTGGCCCGCAGCCTGTGCCTGGGGCTGCCCCCGCTGGGGGTGAGCTTCGCGATTGCTTCTCCCGATGGGTACGAGCTTGACAGGGAAACGGTAAACGCCGCACGAGCGTCAGCCGCGAATGGGGCGGGTGTGACGATGGTTACGTCTCCCACAGAAGCGGTGCGGGACGCCGACGTGGTGTACACCGACGTCTGGACGAGCATGGGGGATGAGGAGGAAACCGCGCAACGGCGGACGGCTTTCCAGGGGTACACCGTAGACGAAGCATTGCTGTCCAAGGCCAAGGGCGACGCGGTGTTCATGCATGATATGCCGGCCCACTACGGGGAAGAGGTGGCGGAGGGGATGCTGGAGCATCGGCAATCCCTGGTCTACCGGCAGGCCCACAACCGTCTCCACGCGCAGAAAGCACTGCTGGAGCTTATTTACGGGAACGGGTAAGGCCCGCAAGCCCGCAAACCCAGAATACACCAGGAATCCCGGTCCCTATTCCCCAGAAACTGCGAAAGCAGGGAAGGCAGTTCACAATGGTACAGCAGAGTCCACCAACGCCTTCCGAAGGCATTAACGCAAACCCGGCTGGAGGCCACAGTACCCGCGATCTTCCCATGGTGGCGATAGTGGGGCGGCCCAACGTGGGGAAGTCCTCGCTGTTCAACCGCATCCTGCACCGGCGGCACGCGATTGTGTCGGACGTGGCAGGGACGACGCGGGACCGGCTGATTTCGGAGGTGACCTGGGACGGGGTCAGCTTTATCCTGGTGGACACCGGGGGGCTGGAGTCGGACCCGGAGGGCCATATCCGGGAAATGGTGCAGGAACAGGCGGACATGGCGATGTCCAACGCCGAGGTGATCCTGTTCCTGACCGACGCGGTGGAAGGACTGACCCCGCCGGACCAAGTGATCGCGGAAAGGCTGAGACGGTCGACGAAGCCGGTGATCCTGGTGGTGAACAAGGTGGACAACGACCGGCGGGAGATGGGAGCCGCCGAGTTCTACGGGCTGGGGATGACCGACACGCATTTCACCAGCGCGTATCACAATCACGGCATCTACGACCTGATGGACAAGGTACTGCTGCGGCTGCCGGCGCCAAACCTTCCGCCGCCGCCGGACGGGGAAGAGGAAGCTCCACCGGAAGCGCCGGCGAAGCTGAAGCTGTCCATTGTGGGGCGGACCAACGTGGGCAAGTCGATGCTGGTGAACACCCTGCTGGGGGACGACCGTTCCATCGTGAGCCCGGTGGCTGGAACGACCCGGGACGCGCTGGACACGGATTTTTCCTACCGCGGGCAGGAAATCACGGCCATCGACACGGCGGGCATCCGACGACCGGGGCGGGTGGAACGGGGAATCGAGAGGTACAGTGTCCTGCGGGCGGTGAACGCGGTGGAACGCAGCGACATCACATTCCTGGTGACGGACGCGACGGAACTGGCGACGGCACAGGATGCCCATATCGCGGGGCTGGCGTGGGACATGTGCCGCGGGCTGATCATAGTAGTGAACAAGTGGGACCTGATCCAGGAGACGGACCGGTACGCCAAGCGAAGGGCGGTAGCGCGGGTGCAGGATACTTTCCACTTCATGCCCTACGTTCCTATCGCTTTCATATCGGCGCTGCAGGGCCAGGGGATTGACGGGCTGATGCGGACGGCACTGGACCTGTGGGAGGAACGGCTGCGGTGGGCCCCGACGCGGGAGCTGCAGTACCTGCTGGCGGAGGCGCTGGTAGACCATAACCCTCCCGGCGTGAAGCGGCACCGGAACCATAGGCTGCGGATCACCAGGCTGCGGCAGGTCGCGTGCAATCCGCCGACTTTCCTCTTCACGGTGAATGATCCGAAACTGGTACACTTTTCGTACAAGCGTTACCTGGAAAACCGGATCAGGGATACTTTCAATTTCGGCCACACACACCTGAGGTTGTTGTTCCGACCGGGATGAAGGGGCCAACGAACCCGCTGGTGTTCTGCCTGACGGTATTGCCGCTGCTAATCGCAGGATCGGCGGCGGTCTACTGGGGGTTGGGAGACGCTCCGGCGGGCTAT
Source organism: uncultured Dehalococcoidia bacterium (assembly GCA_951812535.1). Taxonomy (GTDB): domain Bacteria; phylum Chloroflexota; class Dehalococcoidia; order Lucifugimonadales; family UBA3495; genus CATOSK01. Next base: position 10,629 of record CATOSK010000012.1, read on the forward strand.
CGTTACGCGGCTGTGCTGCCGCTGGCATACCTGACCGGCTCTATCCCGTGGGGATACCTGCTGCTGAACTGGACCCGGGGAGAGGATGTCCGGGACTACGGGAGCGGACGCACGGGAATGACGAACGTGCTGCGGACGGGCGGCGGGAGGATGGCGTCGCTGGTGCTGCTCCTGGACCTGAGCAAGGGAGTGGCGGTGGTGCTGCTGGCGAGGGCTGTGCTGTCCGATACACTGGGTGAGGTTGGAGCCGGACTGCTGGCCCTGGCAGGGCACAACTGGCCGGTGTTCCTGGGGTTCCGGGGAGGGAGGGGTGTGGCGGTAGGCCTGGGCGGGCTGTCCATCATGGCGCCGTTTGCCGCAGTGATGGGGACGATAGTCTTCCTGCCGGTGGCCCTGATGAGCCGCTACCTGTCGCTGGGGTCGATCACCGGAGTGGTGATTGCCAGCGGGTCCCTGCTGGGGTTGTCCCTGGTGGGGATCTATCCGTTCACCTACACCTGGTACGGTCTGATTGGAGGGGCTGTGATCATCTGGCAGCACCGGGACAACATCCAGCGGCTGCTCCAGGGGACGGAGCACCGGCTGGGCGCACCGGCGACGAGGATCAACTAGACGTTGGCACGCCGTCGATTCGGAGGCTTCTCCCGGGGGCGGGTACGTAGGCGTTCTCAGGCAAGCCACGGCGGCCTGCGAGAGATCCGGTGAAGGGGCCGGTTGCCATTGTCGGGTCGACGACCTTCGGCACAACGCTGGGAATTGTCCTGGCGCGGGCCGGGCATCCGGCGACCGTTATCACCCGTACCCGGGAAGAAGCAGAGGAACTGAACCGGCACCGCTGTCACAAGCGGTTCCTGCCGGACATACCGTTTCCCGACGGCCTCACGGTTTCCGCCGATGCGAACGCGGCCATCGCTCCGGCCGGGCTGGTCATCATTGCGGTGCCGTCGGACAGGATGCGGGAGAACCTGCGGGCCATCGGAGGATTTGTCGCTCCGGACATGGCGCTGCTCTGCGTGGCGAAGGGGCTGGAGACGCCCGGGAGCCGACGGATGAGCGAGGTGATGGAAGAGGAGCTGGCTCCGGAGGTACACCACCGGATCTGCGTCCTGTCGGGCCCTAACCTGGCGAAGGAGATCGTGCAGGGGATGGCTTCCTCCACTGTGATCGCGGGGAGGGACCCCGGAACGCTGGCCGAAGTGCAGGAAGTGCTGATGTCCGACAGGTTCCGGGTCTACACCAGCGACGACCTGGTGGGAGTGGAACTGGGCGGCGCCCTGAAGAACATCATCGCCCTGGGGGCAGGTTTCGCAGACGGACTGGGGCTGGGGGACAACGCCAAGGCGGCACTAATCACGCGGGGTCTGGCCGAGATATTGAGGCTGGCGGTGGCGGCGGGGGCCCAGCCGCTGACGCTGGCAGGGCTGGCCGGCCTGGGGGATGTGATGGCCACCTGCGCCAGCCGGTTGAGCCGGAACCGCTACGTGGGGGAGCAACTGGCACGGGGCAAGACGTGGCCGGAGATCCGGGCCTCGATGGACAACGTGGCGGAGGGGGTTAACACGACGATTGCCGCGCTTGCCCTGGCGCGCAAGCTGAACGTCGAGATGCCCATTGCGGAGGTCACCCACCGGGTGCTGTTCGAGGACCTGCCGCCCCGGGAGGCGATTACGCAGCTGATGAGCCGCCCGCCAAGGCCGGAGTGGTGACAGGCCTAGCGAAGGCAGCCTTCTTCCAAGCCTTCGACAGCTTCGAGGAGCCAGCGGGCCAGGACCAGCCGGTGGCAGGGTTCCCCGGCTGGCTCGAAGCAGAGCAGAGTGAAGTCTCCCAACGCCGGTACTGATTCAAGCCAGGCTCGCAGCTGGGCAGGGGCGGGATCATTTGTTCCGGCGACGATGCCGTGGCTGGCATAGCGGAGCTCGAGCCCAGCGCGGTACTCCCGGCTGAACTGGTCGAAGGTCAATAACCCCTTCCGGTAGGCGTCCAAGTGACGCCGTTCCGGGTAAAGGAAGGGGAGAGTCTCCCATTGGACGCGGCGACCGCGGGGGTGCTGGCGGGACACACGGTAGGGTGGGCCGATCCAGTGGCCGGGCGCGTAGAAGCTGGCGGTGTGAAGCATGGGGGGCAGCGTTCCAGAGGGTGTCGCTATTCTTCGAAGAGGCTCACGGGGAGGCCGGATTTGCGGATGACGGAGCGCGCGGAGTTCCGATGCGGAGTTTCCGGTGATCCGGGACCGGGGCGGTCACCGTTCCAGTGGTATTTTTTCGCCGCATGATGATGTGGCTGCCACGCTTACGGACTTCTGTGATTCCCAGGGAAGCCAAGATACGGCAGGCTTCGACTCCAGACATCACCCGGAGTCTAGGCAAGGTTGACTTCTACCTGTGTCAGATATATTTCGCTGGCGACGCGCTGCTTGATTTCCTCTTCTGGAGCGGTTTCGAAGAACAATTCCAACGCTTCTACCAAGTTGCCGCGGGCCTCGGGAACGGTGTCTCCCTGGCCGGCGATGTCCAAGTCAGGGCAGAGAGCCACATAGCCGTTCCCTTCGCGCGTGATTATTGCGGTCAACTGGCGAGTCATGGTTGCAGCTCCGGTTGGCGAATCGTTTGTGATCGGGGATGCCGTTAGCGGACTTCGCGGGGGAGGGTGAAGGAGACGTCCTCTTCGGCGGTGGAGACGTGGGTGACCTTGTCGGGGCGGAGGGATTCGATGACGCTGTCGACGAGGACTTCGGGGGTGGAAGCGCCGGAGGTTATTCCGACCCTGCCGACGCCTTCCAGCCAAGCAGGGTCGATTTCGCCGGGGCTGTTGACGAGGTGGGCGGGAACGCCCTGAGCCTCGGCGACCTCGCGGAGGCGGTTGCAGTTGGAACTGTTGTCGGCTCCGATAACCAGGACAAGGTCAACCATACCGGCGATGCGGGTGGCGGCGACCTGGCGGTTGGTGGTGGCGTAGCAAATGTCATTTCGGACGGTGGCACCGGGGAAGCGTTCGGTGATAGCGCCGATGACGCCCTCGGTATCTCCGACGGAGAGGGTGGTCTGGGTGAGGACGGCGACGTCGGCGCCCTCGGCAAAGCCGGGCATTTCGCTTCCGGGAGCGTCATCGACGAGGGTCATGGGGACCTGTCCCATGGTGCCCCGGACTTCCTGGTGGCCGCGGTGGCCCACGAGCAGGACCTGCTTGCCCTCGCGGTGATACTTCTTGGCTTCGTTGTGGACGCGGGTCACGAGGGGGCAGACGGCGTCAATGACCCGCAGTCCGCGCTGCTCGGCCTTCTCGAAGTCCTCGGGGGGTGAGCCGTGGGCGGAGAAGACGACGAGGGACCCAGGGGGAACCTCGTCGACTTCCTCGACGGTGACAGCGCCCTTGCTCTCCAACTCGGCTACGACGTAGGGGTTGTGGACGATCTGGTGCTTGACGTAGACCGGCGGGCCGAATTTCTGGAGGCAGAGTTCGACGACGTCAATGGCGCGGACGACTCCGGCGCAAAATCCGCGAGGGGAGCTGAGGACTACTTCCACGGGGATACCTCCTGGATTTCTAAAAGGCGTCCGAGCGACCGGCAACCAACCTTGTCAGGCTTCACCGGCGACGGACTTTGACTCCTCGTATTTCGCCAAGACGGCATCCACGAATGGTTTAAGCACCATCTCAGCCCCGTTAATCATAATACCAACCACTTCGTTCCGGCCTTCCCCCTGGTAGAAAACAGTTATGCCCTGGGCGATTTCCTCTCCTTCTATAAGAGGGTTACCGGTCTCAATGAATATCGTTCCCGCGCCGGGTGCAAAGGAAACGAGTGGTGGAGGCAGAGCCTCCCGGTCGGACGGATTCTTCGCTAGCTCCGCCATGGCCTTCCTACGTATTTCAGTTGCAGTCGCCGGCCCGCGTAAGCAGTCAGCAATTCCCGGAACCCGTCTTCACGCTCTACAAACACAACCCTGATCCATTGTTGGCATTGGTCCACCCGCCCAGCAAACAACTTAAACGTCACCCCATCAAGCGCAATTTCATCCCACTGGTCATACGGGTTGTTGATGACCCGCATGATCCATTCCGGGCGCGGGTCAGAATGCCGGGCCGGGACCGCCTCGCCATGACGGGGTATTTTGGGCAGGTTGTCATATTCCCACCGGAGACGCCGGGCATCGTTCGCTCCGCTTCCGCCAGCCGACGCCTACTAGAAACTAACCTTCGGCGGTGTCCTTGATGAGGTCAAGGTACTTGTAGCCGGAGCCGGTGTTGAGGAGGACGATGGTTTCGTCGGGCTGTAGGAAACCCTGCTGGAGCAGGCGCTTGAGGCCGACGAGGGTGGCAGCGCCTTCGGGGCAGGCGATGATGCCCTCCGTGGCGGCTAGCTCGTACATGGCGTCGACCATTTCGTTGTCCTCGACGGCGAGGGCGGTGCCCCCGGTCTCGCGGATGGCCTGGAGGATGAGGTAGTCGGCAAAGGGGCCGGGGACCCGGAGTCCGTCGGCGATGGTGGCAGCGTTGGCCCAAGGCTCGGCGGTGTCCTTGCCTTCGTTGAAGGCCTTGACGATGGGCTGGCAGCCGGAGGCCTGGACGGCGATGAACTTGGGGGGATTGCCTTCGATCCAGCCAAGTTCGAGCAATTCCTGGAAGCCCTTGTACATGCCAATGATGCCGGTGCCGCCGCCGGTGGGGTAGACGATGGCGTCGGGCATTTTCCAGCCGAGCTGCATGGCGATTTCGAGACCCATGGTCTTCTTGCCCTCGGCGCGGTAGGGCTCCTTGAGGGTGGAGAGGTCGAAGAGGTCCTGCTCCTCGGCGACGGCGACGGCGATGCGTCCGGCGTCGCTGATGAGGCCATCCACGAGATTAAGTTCGGAGCCGGACATGACCGACTCCTTCTTGTTGGCGGAGGGGGCGTCCTGGGGCATGAAAACCTTGACGGGAAGGTTTGCCCGCGCTCCGTAGGCGGCGGCGGCTCCGGCGGCGTTTCCGGCGGAGGGCATGGTGAATCCGGTGACGCCCAGTTCGAAGGCCTTGGAGACGGCGGCGGAGATGCCGCGGGCCTTGAAGGTGCCGGTGGGATTGAGGCCTTCCTCCTTGACGTAGAGGTGACGGAGGCCGAGGTTGGCGGCTAGCTGGCGGGTTTCCAGGAGGGGTGTGCCGCCCTCGCCCAGGGTGAGGATGCTGGACTCGTCTCCCACGGGCATCAGCTCGGTGAAGCGCCACATGGAGGATACGCGGTCCTGCCAGACGGTGCGGTCGACTTCGCGGCGCATCCGGTCGAGGTCGTAGCGGGCGAAGAGGACCTTGTTGCAGCACTCGCTGGTCTTACTCAAGCGGTCGTGGGGATAAGCCTGGCCGCACTGGGTACATTCGAGACGGTCGATGTAAGAAAACATGGGGCCTTCCGTGAAGCAGTTTAGGGACGGGCTGAGAAATTGCCCGTATATGATACCGCAAATCAGAGGGGTTAGGGCCGGATGGATCCAGTCCGGGCGGGTTGACGTTAGCAGGGGGTTTCAAGCGAAAAAGGGGATATGCTATGTAGAGTTACAGGGTGCAGAGTTTTCCGGCTGGAGTCGGCCATTTGGTATCATGGGGCGGCATTTTTCGAGTCAGAGGGATAGGGGAAGGCAGATGACTAGCGCGAAGATCGAACCCGGGCTGAAGGGGGAGCGGAAGACACTGGTCTGCGAGCACAACGTGGCGGGTCACGTGGACAAGTTCAGCACTCCGTCGATGATCAGCTTGATGGAGCGGGCGGCGATTGTCGCGGTGGAAGACTGCCTGGAGGAGGGGGAGACGTCGGTGGGGTTCGAGGTCAATGTCCGGCACGTTGCTCCGGCAGATATTGGGGATACGATCACGGCCCTCGCGGAGCTGACGGAGATAGACCGGAACAGGTTGACGTTTACGGTGACGGCGGTACGAGGGGACGAGACGGTCATCGGGAGCGGAACGCACCGGAGGGCGATTATCAGGCGTCCGGAGCAGGCAACGGGTTGACCAGCCACGGCGGCAGCTTCCGGCCGCTGCCGCAGACCTCGTCACCGGCAAACCAGGTGAAGAGGACTCCCGATTCCACCGCCCGTTCCGGAATCTCCGGGGCGAGTTGCGGCCTGATGCTTAACAGGCCCTTCAGATACGCCAGAGCCCACCCGCTGGTCCGGGACGCCGGGACCATCCGGCGATGCCGTCGTGCAACCGTTCAATCCCCTCAGCCCACCGGGCCACTTTCACCACCTTGTCTCGCCCAATAAAAGCCAGTGTCTCGCCTCACCACCGCTGGGATGCCTCAGTTCCACCCATTGAAGAGGCGGCGGAGCGGAAACGGAACCACCCAATTTGCAACCAAGTTGCAACGCTGCCCACGGCGCATCCGCCGCCCAGACGGGAATCAGGGGCTTCCATCGACCTGAACCGTGACTATATCCACGCCGTGGAACTTCTGGTGGCGCACGGCTGAAGCGTGGTAGCGCAACAGCCGGAGGGACAGATCATCGACCGTTGGCAGGGAGGCTTCGTCGGTCAGGAAGGCCAACTGGTCCTCGATGTTCTCGCGACGCGCCGTGGCGACGAACTCCAGCTCCACCCTGGTGGGCTGAAGGCGCGCGGCGATGACCAATCGCGGTCTGCCCAAGCCTTCAGCATCGTCTTCATTCAACACCAGAGTGGCGAGGGTCTCTTCGCCGGCCGACCGCAGGCGCAACGTGGAGGCTTCATTCCACGACAGCCGGGATGCGAGCCCGGCAAGAAATTCATCGATTTCCGGCAGGGAAGCCATGTCCAACGCGGCCTCAAGGCGGGCGCGGCGGGCGCTTACGGCTTCGAGGAGGAGGGTCATCCCAATGGCAACAACTGCGCCGATGGTGACGCCGCTACCGAGGAGTGCGCCGAGGTCGTCGCCAAAGAGGTCGCCGGTGAGGGGGTGACCGTGAAGCCCCAAACCCAAGGCGCTGGCAAGGGCGACAATCACTATCCGCCGGGAGTCGAGACCCTCCCGCATGATCGTCTGAAAACCGCTGACAAAGAGGACGCCCATGGCAACTACGAGGTATGCGCCCATCACCGGTCCGGGAATCGCCAGCAGGAGGGCAGTAAACTTGGAGAAGAAGGCAAGGGCCACGATTACGACCGCCACACCAACACCGACCCGACGGGCGGCGACGCCGGTGAGGTTGACCAACGAAACACTGAGGGAGGAAATGACCATCGTGGGCAACGTAACGGCGAAGGCGGAGAGGAACATTCCAATGCCATTGACGCTGACCATTCCCTGGATCTGGCGGAAGTCGATGGCCCTCGGCATTCGCCGGGAGCCCTGCTGAATGGCGACGCCATCGCTGATCGTCTTGATGCCGAGCACCAGGGTGAGAATCGCGAAGGAGGGCAACAGGGCCCAGAATTCCCTGCCCGGCGTGAGATCAAGGCTCAAATCGGGCACGTCGGGAATCCCAAACCACCCGGCGCTGACGATCTGGTCGCCATTGAGCACTCCGAAGGGGGCAGCGGCGGCGCATCCGGCCAGGATACTGACGAAGGGCGCGACCAAGCGCCAACGTCCGCCGGCGGTCAGCATCATGATGACCGAGACCACCAGGGTCACCCCGGCGATGACTGGGCCGGCGGCTGCCGGGGCACCGGCCGGAAGATCCCGCACGGTGTCGAAGGCAATGGGCAGAACGCTCACAGCAACCAGCATCGTGACCGTGCCGGAGACGGTCGGCGTGATGATCCGCCGAAGCGTCGGCAGCCACCAGGCGAGGGCCACCTGAATAACGCTACAAACCACGAGCAGGCTCGCGAAGGTCGCCGGGCCAGCCACTGAGATTGTTGCCACCATGATGGCGATGAACATGGCGGCGGGCCAGGTGAGGGCAACGTGACCTGCTCCGAAGCGTCCGAGTCGGGCCGATTGGACCGCAGTGATCACTCCGCAGATCAGCATACCGGCGAAGACGCTCCACGCCAGGTAGGTGTGGTCGAGTCCCGAGGCGCGAATCGCGATGGCTACGTTCAATACCGTCGGCGCCAGTATGAGGACAGCTCCCTGGAATCCGACGAGGAGAGCTACCGACGGAGGACAGGCCTCCTCGGGTTCAAAGCGAATGGGCTGTTCGGCGTTCCCAACAGTCAATAGCTAACCCTTGCTCCTTGGTTCTCCAGCCGAGACAGCTTCCGGGAAAACTTGCCAGGGCAGGCCGATAATAAATGCCCCCATACTATAACGGCTACCATGGGCGGGCGGGGAGGAAGGGTTTCGTCCCAGGTGGTGCAGTCCAACGCCAACGGGGGTGCATGAAAATAGTCGATTTTCATGGCAATTGCGGGGTTGGACGGGTAGCGTTCCGGGGATTCGACGCATTGTTGTTTGAGGGATTGACCGGGGGTCTGGGTCCCCGCCTACGCGGGGATGACGGGGAAAATGTAGGGCGTGGGTGACGTTCCTGCACAGGGATGATGGGAGAAGGTATTTGACGACACTCCCCGGGCAGAGTGCTATTAATCTCCAGAACGGAGTTGAGGGCGTTGAGAGGTTAATGGGGTTGAGGGGAGGATGAGGTGGTGGAGGTGAGGGGAATCGAACCCCTGACCTCCTGCGTGCAAAGCAGGCGCTCTCCCATCTGAGCTACACCCCCGGGGTCCGCCCCGGCATGGCGGCGGGGGCCGCCTGACGAGGCTTTTTCATTGTATCATGGGCCCTACCGGGCGGGCCTCAGAACAATTCCGCAGCCCACCAGAGAGGAGCATGTTATGCCTCCAACGATCAGCCCCTACGGTTCCTGGAAGTCTCCGATCACTACGGATTTGATCGTGGGGGAGGCGGTAGGGCTGGGACAGATTGCCCTGGACGGGGATGATGTTTACTGGGTGGAGATGCGTCCGTCGGAGGGTGGACGGAATGTGGTGGTGAGGCGGGGTCCAGGGGGAACGGTAAGGGATGTTACCCCGGCACCGTTCAACGCGCGGACGCGGGTCCATGAGTACGGCGGCGGAGCCTACGCGGTGGCTAACGGAACGGTGTATTTCACAAACTTCGCGGACCAACGGCTGTACCGGCAGGGCCGGGGAGAGGAGCCCATCCCGATCACGCCGGAAGGGGGAACCCGCCACGCTGATTTCGAGGTCGATGCCGGACGTTCACGTCTGATGTGCGTGCAGGAAGACCATTCGGGAAACGGGGAGGCGGTGAACTCGATTGTGACCATCCCAATGTCCGGGGGAGATGAGCAAGGGGTGGTGCGGCCGGAGGCACTGGTTGAGGGAAGCGACTTTTTTTCGTCGCCCCGGCTGAGTCCCGATGGGTCGCGTATGTGCTGGCTTAGCTGGAACCATCCGAATATGCCGTGGGACGAGACGGAGTTGTGGGTCGGGGAGCTGGACGGCGCTGGCCGGATGGGGGAGCGGAGGCTGGTGGCCGGAGGAGGGGGCGAATCGATAGCGCAGCCGGAGTGGTCTCCCGATGGGCGTCTGTATTTCGTATCCGACCGAAGCGGTTGGTGGAACCTTTACCGGTGGTCCGGCGTTGACGGCGGGCAAGGGACGGAGTGCGTTTTGGGGATGGAGGCGGAGTTTGCCCGTCCGCAGTGGGTGTTCGGGGCAAACTGCTACGGGTTCGTTTGCCCGGAGACGGCGATCTGCGCGGTGAACCGGGAAGGCGTTTGGGGCCTATTGGAAGTCGACCTCGTAACCGGCGACTGGTTGAACGTGGATACCGCAGGGTACTCGGCGATGGGCCGGTCGGACCTGAGGGTTGCTGCCCCTTATGTCGTGTTCGAGGCCGGGGGGCCGACCAAGCCGAACACGCTGCTGAAACTGGACCTGGAAACCAGGGGGGTGGACGAACTTCGAGTGTCGAATCCGGCGGGGGTGGACCCGGGGTATTTGTCCGCGCCAGAGGCGTTGGAGTTTCCAACGGAAGGGGGGCTGACGGCCCACGCATTCTTCTATCCTCCGGCGAACCGGGACTTCCGAGGGCCGGAGGGGGAGAAGCCGCCGCTGCTGCTGAAGAGCCACGGGGGTCCGACCGGGGCGACGTCGAACGCGCTGGACCTGGGGATACAGTTCTGGACGAGCCGGGGGTTTGCGGTGGTGGACGTGAACTACGGAGGAAGCACGGGGTACGGGCGGGAGTACCGGCAGCGTCTGGAGGGCAACTGGGGCCTCGTGGACATGGACGATTGCGTCAACGCGGCGCTGTACCTGGCAAGGCAGGGGCTGGCCGATGAATCCAAGCTGGCGATCGACGGAGGGAGCGCCGGAGGGTATACAACGCTGGCCGCCCTGACCTTCCGCGAGGTGTTCTCGGCGGGGGCGAGCTACTACGGGGTGAGCGACCTGGAGACCCTGGCAAGGGACACGCACAAGTTTGAGTCCAGGTACCTGGACTCGCTGGTGGGGCCGTATCCGGCGGAGGCGGAGGTGTACCGGGAGAGGTCTCCGATCAACTTCACGGAACGGATGTCGCGGCCGATTATCCTGCTGCAGGGGCTGGAGGACCGGATAGTGCCACCAGACCAGGCGGTGACGATGTTCGAAGCGGTGAAGGCCAAGGGGATTCCGACGGCATACCTTGCGTTTGAGGGGGAGCAGCACGGGTTCCGGCAAGCGGCCAACATCAAGAGGGCGCTGGAGGCGGAGCTTTACTTTTACTCGCGGCTGTTCGGGTTCGAGCCGGCGGACGAGATTGAGCCGGTGGAGATTGAGAACTTGCAGGGTGGGCAATATTAATGACCGATCCTCAATGACCGATCCTTCGCCGCAGGTAGCGGCGGCGGGTTGTTGCTTCGAACGAACTGGGCGGCTGGGAACGGACTCAGCTCCGCCAAAAGTGTCTTGCGGTGAGGGGCATACGGGGGTCTGGGCGCCCGCCTGCGCGGGCATGACAGGAGAGTTGGCGGCAGGCCGGGCACGGAACCATCCGTATTGAAACGCAGCCGATCTTCTTTCGACATTGGGGGGGCGACGGGGTATTATTGGGTGGGAAAGCGCCCTGGGTGAGTTGAGCATGATCCCGGGTTTTAAGGAGTTGTCATGCGTGGAGTAGCGATTGTTTCTCCGGTCCGGACGGCAGTGGGAAATTTTGGCGGGAGCCTGCGGGATGTATCCGCGGCAGAGCTGGCATCGACGGTTATCAAGGAAGTGCTGAGCCGGACGGGGATTGAGCCTTCCAAGGTGGACGACGTTATCCTGGGACATGGATATCCGAGCGGGGAGAATCCGGCGATAGGACGGCTGGCGGGGCTGAAGGCGGACCTTCCGATTGAAGTGCCCGGGTACCAACTGGACCGGCGGTGTTCATCGGGGCTGCAGGCGATTCTGAACGCGTCGATGCTGGTCCAGACGGACAATGCGGACGTGGTGATCGCGGGCGGCGTGGAGAGCATGAGCAACGCCGAGTTTTATGTCAACGAATCCCGCTGGGGCGCACGATTCGGCTCGGTGAACTTCCACGACCGTCTGGCGCGGGCGCGGGAGACCATCTCTCCCGAGGAGCGGTTCGGATACATCTCGGGGATGGTGGAGACGGCGGAGAACCTGGCCAAGCAGTACGAGATAGCCAGGTCAGAGCAGGACGAATACGCGCTTCGAAGCCACCAGCGGGCGGTCGCAGCGATCGAAGAAGGCCGGTTCGACGACGAGATGGTGGAGGTGCCGGTGCCCCAGCGGAGGGGCGACCCCAAACCGTTCAACCGGGATGAGGGACCGCGGGGGGACACGTCGATGGAAGTGCTGGCCCGGCTGCGTCCGGTGATGCGGGACGGCACGGTAACAGCAGGGAACGCCAGCACCCAGAACGACGCAGCATCGGTGTGCATGGTGGTGGCGGAGGACAAACTGGAAGAACTGGGGCTGACTCCGATGGGGTACCTGAAAGGATGGGCAGTCACGGGATGCCATCCGGCGTACATGGGAATCGGGCCGGTACCGGCGGTGGGCAAGCTGATGGGCAAGGTTGGCATGTCGCTGGAGGATATGGACCTGATAGAGCTCAACGAGGCGTTCGCGGCCCAGGTGCTGTCGGTGCTGCGGGAGTGGAAGCTGTCCGATGAGGACAAGCTGAACGTGAACGGCTCCGGGATTTCGCTGGGACATCCGATTGCGGCGACAGGGGCGCGCATTCTTACTACCCTGCTACACGAGATGGAGCGGCGGGATGCGCAGTTCGGGTTGGAGACTATGTGTGTGGGCGGCGGCCAGGGGGTGGCGGCGCTGTTCGAGCGCCGTTAGGGGGAGCGGTCAGGACCGTTACCGAGTGAGGCACGACATTACCGAGTGAGGCACGACAGGGGTCTGAGTTACGTTGGGGGATTCATCCCCCAAACTCCCTTTTGAGATAGTTTCCAAAAGCGATGGCGGACCGAATTGGGACGGGCGGCCCCTAAAGCGGAGGGCGTCCGTCCCCGGGGAGAAAGGCAATGGCGAAGCAGGAAAACGTAGCTGATGTGCTGTTGATCGGGGCGGGTGCGTCAGGCGGGGCGTTCGCGTGGAGCCTGTCCGAAGCGGGCATAAAAGTGGTGTGCCTGGAGCAGGGGGGATGGGTGCCGATGAACGCCTTTCCGACGAGCGAGCCGGACAGCCAACTGCACTGGCAAACTGACTTCGCGGCGAATCCCAACGTGCGCGGGCTACGAGAGGACTATCCGGTCAACGAGGCTGAAACGCCGATTTCTCCGCTGATGTACAACGCGGTGGGCGGGAGCACCATTCACTGGGGGTCGCACTTCCCGCGGTTCCATCCGTCGGACTTCCGGCTGAAGACGCTGGACGGGGTGGCGGAGGACTGGCCGCTGGACTACTTCGAGCTGGAGCCATACTACGACCTGAACGACCGGATGCACGGCGTGTCGGGGCTGCGGGGCGACCCGGGCTATCCCCCGAAGCCGGAGCGGCCATGTCCGCCGCTGTCCATCGGACGAACGGGAGAACGGGTGGCGGAAGGGTTCAACAAGCTGGGATGGCACTGGTGGCCGTCGGACAACGCAGTGTCGTCAGTGCGATACGATGGCCGGGAGCCGGACTACGGCGGCTACCTGCGCTCCTTCAGCAGTTCGGACATCGTCTACTGGCCCAAGGCGCTGATGAACGGGGCGCAACTGCGGACCCATGCGCGGGTGCGGGAGATCCTGGTGGACGAATCCGGCCGGGCCACCGGGGCACTGTACTACGATTCCAATGGAAACCTGCAACGGCAGAAGGCGAAGGTCGTGGTGCTGGCGTGCAACGGCGTGGGGACAGCACGATTGCTGCTGAACTCGAAGTCGAGCCTCTTTCCTGAAGGGCTCGCAAACTCCAGCGGGTTGGTGGGGAAGAACCTGATGCACCATCCGTGTGGGATTGCGCTGGGGGTATTCGACGAGCTGTTCGAGCAGAAGGGCGGGCCGAGGGGCAGCGCGATGCTGAGCCAGGAGTTCTACGAGACGGATGCGAGCCGGGGGTTTGTCCGGGGCTACGATATGCAGGTGCTGGGCAACGAGCTTCCCCCGCTGGCGGCGGCGCTGGGCGGTCTGCTGGGGGAGATGGTGCCGTGGGGAAGCGGACACCACGACGCGTTTGCGGAGCGGTTCGGGCACATGGCGGGGATTACGCTGATGACGGAGGACCTGCCCGAGGAGCACAACCAGGTGACGCTGGACCCGACGCTGACGGACTCGGACGGGATCCCGGCTCCGAAGATCCAGTACACGGTGAGCGAGAACACGAGCCGGATGCTGGACCATGCGGTAGCAAGAGCGACGGAGGCGCTGGAAGCGGCAGGAGCGAAGAGGGTGATGTCGGCCAAGCTGCGGCGGAACGCGGGATGGCACCTGCTGGGGACGGCGCGGATGGGGGACGACCCGGAGCGGTCGGTGGTGGACAGGTGGGGCCGAGCGCATGACGTTGCCAACCTGTTCGTGGTCGACGGGAGCATTTTCACTACCGGGGCATGCATCAATCCGACGACGACAATCGAGTCGCTGGCGCTGAGGACGGCAGACTATTTGAAGGGCGAAGGAAGCGCAGTGCTGTCGGGTTAGAGGAGCCAGCTGGTCCTGATAGAGAAAGGGCCCTCTCCTTGACCGGAGAGGGCTTCTTGCTGTCATTTGCCCGTTGCGGGTCCCGCCACGACCCTGCTAACCTGCCCGATACGCTCAACGAGCGATGTCACCTACAGGAGTTTGCCGATGCCAAGGGTAGTCCATTTCGAGGTCTGCGCTGACGACATGGAACGTGCCGAGAGGTTCTATTCCGAAGTCTTTGGCTGGACAGTGAATAAGTGGGAAGGTGAAGGCGGGTTCTCATATTGGCTGGTCAACACCGGGAAGGAAGGGGAGCCGGGAATTGACGGCGGCCTGGTCCAGCGGCACGATCCGACGCACGTTACCAGGATAGTCCTGGACGTTCCGTCGGTGGATGAATACGCCGCAAGAATCGTCGCCGGAGGAGGGGTCCAACTGGTCCCCAAGTTCGCGGTACCCGGAGTGGGCTATGCCGCTTACTTCAACGACACCGAGGGCAATTCCTTCGGAATCTTCCAGGATGACGAAACGGCCGCCTAGCGTCCGGGCCGGGAGGGGGGCTGTAATTGACGTTATCAGGCCTCGGCGATAGTATGGGCCAAACCGCTACAGTCAGTTTAGAGATCCCCAAGGCCAGGGGTTATAAATGCAAGGAGGACAAATATGGCGGACGTTTACGGCGAGGGAAATTTCCAGTACACCTTCGTTGAGGATTGGATGAAGCTGCCCGATGGGATGCGTCTCCTGGAGTGCCCAGGGGTGGCGGTGGACGGGGATGACCGGGTGTTCATCCTGACCCGCGGGGAGCATCCGATTTTCGTGTTCGACAAAGACGGGAATTTCATCCGAACTTTCGGGGAGGGCCTGTTCAGCGACCGGACGCATGGACTGTACTACAGTCCCAGCGACGGCACCCTGCTGGCGGCGGACGACGGCATCCACACCATCCAGAAGTTCACGCCGGACGGCGAGAAGGTGATGGAGATCGGGGAGCGGAACCATCCGGCGCCCCGGTGGAGCGGTCAGCCCTTCAACCGGCCGACGTCGGCGGCGATCCGGCACAGCAACGGGGATGTGTACATCTCCGACGGGTACGGCAACTCGCGGATCCACGTCTACACAGGGGAGGGGGAGTACAAGTTCTCCTGGGGCGAGCCGGGGATCGACGCGGGGCAGTTCATCCGCCCGCACAATATCGCGGTGGACGACAACGAGAACGTTTACGTGGTGGACCGGGAGTGCCACCGGGTGCAGATCTTCGACCCGGAAGGCGGTTTCATCACGATGTGGAGCAACATCCACCGGCCGGACTCGATGGTGCTGTGGGGCGACCACATCTACATCGGGGAACTGAACGGAATGGGCGGCGTGGACGACGCGCCGGGGCTGGGCCACCGGGTGACCATCTACGACCTGCAGGGCAACCGGGTCTGCATGTTCGGGGACAAGGACGAGGGCGAGGGTCCCGGGCAGTTCATCGCGCCGCACGGAATTGCGGTGGACTCGACGGGGGCGATCTATGTTTCCGAAGTGTCGTACACGATCCGGGGGTCGAAGATGGACCCGCCGCGGGAGCTGCGGAGCTTCTCGAAATACACACCGGCGTAGCGTCCCGGGGTACCAACAGGACGGATTGGAAACCCTCCCGAATGGCGTTGGGAGGGTTTCCAATTTAGGGAATCGGCATGACAACCAAACACCTGGCGAAAATTGAGCGGGTGGACTTGCGGGAAGCGTGGCCCAACGAGGCGCAGAACTTCACGCCCTGGCTGGCGGAGAACATTGCCGAGTTGGGCGAGGCGTTGGGGATGGACCTGGAATTGCAGCAGGTGGAAGCTCCGGTGGGGGGTTACTCCCTGGACATCTTGGCTACAGACCTGAACAGCAACCGTCCGGTTATCATCGAAAACCAGTTGGAGGCGACAGACCACACGCACTTGGGACAACTGCTGGCCTACGCTGCCGGGTTCGACGCGGGGGTGATTGTCTGGGTCACAAGAGAGTTCCGGGATGAGCATCGGCAAGCGTTAGACTGGTTGAACCAGCGGACCGGGGAGGATACGCAGTTCTTCGGGGTTGTGGTCGAGTTGTGGAGCATTGCCGGCTCTCCGCCGGCTCCCCATTTCCGGCTGGCAGCAACGCCGAATGAGTGGCGGAAGAACCAAGTGCAGGGAATGGGCAGCTCACGGCCTTTGTCCCCCAAGGAAGAGCAAAACAGGGACTTCCGCAACCGTCTTATAGAAGCAGCTCAGCGGCAAGGTATCCCCCTACGTGCCCGCAGATTGGAAAACACAAGGCCTTGGTTTATCTTTGAGTATCCGATTCAAAACGTCCGGTACGCAGCGGTTTGGGCCGATGGAAGGCTGGCTCTAGAGTTAATCATTGAAAAAACAGGCCCCGATGGCAGGGATTGGAATAGACGAATGTTCGATGTGCTGGAACAAGATAGAGAGAACATTGAGACAGGTATTGGTTACACTGGGGAGAAAGAAAGGGTTTCCTGGGAGCCCTCGGGCGACAGGCTACGAAGCCGAATAGCGATTTATCGGGAAGGGAACATCTACGAGGATATGGAGTCGTGGGACGAGTGCCAGAAGTGGATTATGGCCAAACTCGAACGGTTCCGGGATACCTTCCGACCATATCTGGATACGGAAGTCCAATTGTTGACCAAGGCCAAGGAAGCAGGGCCATCGCAATGACACGATACACAGGCACCGTAACCGCCGCCTGGGGCGATGTGGTTGAGGCGTTGGAGCGGTGCTATGAGCTGGGGTGGACGGACGGGCTGCCGGTGGTGCCTCCGACGGACTACCGGGTGAGGGAGTTTGTCGAGGCCTCGGGGCGTGATCCTTCGGAGATCGTGGGGGAGCTGCCGGAGCGGCGGCGGGAGATAACCGTCGGGCATGTGGCGGCGAACACGGTGATGGCCGGGTGCCTGCCGGAGTATATGCCGGTGGCGCTGGCGGCGGCGGAGGCGATGCTGGACCCGGTGTTCAACCTGGTGGGGCCGTCTTCGAGCCTCGGGGGAGCGGGTATCCTGGTGATCGTCAACGGACCGGTGGCGGCGGAGTTGGGGATCAACGGGCGGAACAACCTGTTCGGGCCGGGGAACCGGGCAAATGCGACGATTGGTCGGTCGATAAGGTTGATCTTGATGAACGCCTGCGCGGCGGTGCCGGGGCTTTTCGACCGGAGCGTCATCGGGCACCCGGGGAAGTACAGCTACTGCATCGCGGAGGCGGAGGGGGAGACGCACTGGAGTCCGCTGCACGAAGAGCGGGGGTTTGCTCCGAGGGACAGCGCGGTGACGGTGTTCGCGGGGGAAGCGCCCCGGCAGGTGCGGGCGGTGGGAAGGCCGGAAGCGATCCTTTACAGCATTGCGGACACGGCGGCGACGCTGGGGACGTCGATGTCGACGGGAGGGTCGGTGGGGGACCGCTCCGCCGGGGTGAGGCAGGGGGAGATAGTGGTGACGATCGCGGGAGAGAGCAGGCTGTGGCAGGACTGGTCCAAGGCGGAGGTCAGGGAGTACCTGCAGCAACGAATCAAGCGCCCGCTGGCAGAGCTGAAGAGGGCCGGAGTGATGGACGATCCGGTGGCCCCGGAAGACGAAGAGACGATGGTTGACCTGATAGGCAGTCCCGACGATATTCTGGTGGTGTTTGCCGGCGGGGAGGAGGCGAATATGTCGTCGGTGATCCCGAGCTGGGGGCCGAAGGTGGGAAGCACGGCGGTGACAAAGGCGGTCCGGTAGGAACGGCGGGGCCTGGGTTCGCGACGAAACGGCACGGGGTTGCGCTGGGGGATTCATCCCTCAAGCCCCCTGAGTTTGGGGTTGGTTGGCAGATGGCCGATTTGGCGGGGTGTGGCTTCCCGCCCTTGCCAACGCGGGGCAGGCTCTGCGCGGGAACGACCGGAGAAGGATGAGGCGGGGGCGGCAAGAGAATGGTTTTGATTGGAAAGGAGCGTGACGGTTATGACTCAGGCGAACCGGGCGGAGTATTTGCTGGTGGACCCGACCACGGAGCCGGTGGTTGCCCCGTTCGACGGAGCGCCTCGGCTGGCGTCGCTGGCAGGGACGCGGCTGGGGATAATTGACGACAGCAAGCGGAACGCGGACGTGCTGCTGGAAGAGCTGATAGAGGTGCTGCGGACAAGGTACGAGATTTCTGAGGTGCAGTGGCACCGGAAGCCAAGCGCATCGCGTCCGGCAGACCCGGCGGAGATGGCGCGGCTGGCGGAAAGCTGCGATGCGGTAATCGTCGGGGTGGGGGATTGAGGGTCGTGCAGCGCGTGCAGTGTGCACGACGGGATCCACGTGGAGCAGGCCGGGCTTCCATCAGCGACGATCTGCACCGACCGTTTCGTCCACACGGGCGGGGCGATGGCGCGGATGTGGGGCGCGCCGGACTATCCGACAATCTACATGCCGCATCCGATTGAGAACCTGACCCGGGAACAACTGCGGGATCGTGCAGAGGAGATCGCGCCGCGGGTGGCGGCCATCCTGACCGGGGGCTGACAACGGGTAAGGGTTTTCCGGTTGCCACTTCGCGGACAGCGCGAACACCGGCAGAAGGAAAGAGGGCGCAGTTCCCCTTTCCCGCCAAGCCGATAGAGGAGGCTAGTTGGGAACGATAACTGACATACTGGTTGCTGTCATGGCACTGGTCGTCATCGCCGTTTGTGTGATCGCCGGGACGCTGATGATCAGCATCTACGGCCCATTGAAAAACACGGCGGACAACCTGGAAGCAGCATCGGGATCGGCGTTGGTGGCGTCGGACAACATGATTGACGTCACCGAGGACCTGGCCGAGGTGGTGACCGCCGCCCACGAAGCATCCAGCAATCTGGCCGAAATCACAGGAGATATGAAGGTGGCGTCGGACGAGATTACGGCAATTTCCGAAGGGGTATCCGAGATATCCGAAGAGGTGAACCAAGCTACGGAGCAACTCACCGCCGCATCTCAGAAGCTATCGGCGACGGTGGATGAAACCAGGGAAAGCGTGGGAACGGTGCTGGACACTCTCCAAAGGGCCGGGCCGATTTTTGGAGGGAACTGAAGAGGCCAGCGACTGCCGGTTTATCCCCGCAACGCCGGGGGGAGCAAAATGGGTATGGAGTCCTCAATGGGATAGTCATCGCCGCAGGGGTCGCAATGGAGCGACCCCTCGATTATTTCTCCGGAATCCTCGGTGACGACGTTCAACTGGAGTTCCCCTTTGCAGACCGGGCAGGCGAGGATTTCCATCAAGTCTCGTTTCAAGATTCCTCCAACACGCGGCGCTCAATGGCGGCGCCGAGTAATTTCGTTTTATCGAAAGCGGTCCGTCCCCTTATCGGCCGAGGCTGGCCTCGAACAAAGCGGAAAGGACGTCGGCGAGTCCAATGACAATGACTCCGGCTACGAGGACGGCGGTGGTGCCGGTGAGTTCCTTGCGGGCGCGGGGCCACCATCCGGCGGAGCCGGGTCCGCCCTCAGGAGAGTTCCGGCGGCGTCGGAACCATACCATGCCGAACATATACAGGGCCAGAGCCACCTTGACGGCCAGGACGACAACGTAAGCGGTTGAGACAGCGCCGGAGGTCAGCCGGGCGGCAGAGAGGACGATTCCGGTGATGATGATGAGAGCGATGGCAGTGTTGACCAATCCACGAAATTCGCTTCCGATCGCACGCTGGGGGACGTCTCCGGCAGGAGCCCGTTGGAAGGCGGGGCGGAGGACGAAGAGGTAGAAGATGCCGCCGCCAACCCATGCGACGGCGCCAAGGGCGTGGCCCCAGCGGACGATCACGAGAATCCAGTCGAGGGGTTCCATGTTAAGGGGTTGAGGGAGGGGCGGACACGGATGGATTATCCCAAGCCCATGCTTTCGAGGATTTCGACGATGGTTTCCAAGTCCATGTTGCGGGTGACAACCCGGGCTACCTTGCCGTCGCGATCGATGAAGTAGGTGGTGGGGTAGAACTCGATGCCGTACTGCTGGGCGACGGTCTGCCCGCGGTCGGTGGCAAAGTCGAAGGTCAGGCCGTACTCGTCCACGAAGTCCCGGGCGTCCTGCTCGGAGTCGAAGCCGCGGGGGACGAAGAGGGCGACGAAGCGGACATCCTCATCCTGGAAGTCACGCCAAGCCTGTTCGAGGTGGGGCATTTCCTGGCGGCAGGGCGCACAAGAAGGGTACCAGAAGTTTAGGACGACTGAGGACTTTCCATGCTGGTCGGCAAGGGAGAACCAAGAACCGTCGAAGAGGCTGACCCGGAAGTCGAGAGCGGGTTCACGCGGAGCGCACCCGGACAGGCCGGCGGCCAAGAGGAGGACGACGGTTAGGGTGAGGAGACGGGGGAGCCGGAGAGGCGACATCAGGAATTCGCGGAAGGGACCACCAGGGGGGCGAGAGTGCATCCATGGTATCGGGAGCGGCGGCGGGGGTCAATCGGGCTATTGACGGCGGCAAGGACCGGGGTACAATCGCGGAAACGGTCCGGCCCCGACGGGCCGGGGAGGCGGGTTATGAGATTGGAGAACAAGGTGGCCCTGATCAGCGGGGGAGCAAGGGGACAGGGCGAGGTGGAGGCGAAGCTGTTCGCGAGGGAGGGGGCCAAGGTTGTTATCGGGGATATCCTGGAGGATGAGGGGCGGCGGGTGCAGGCGGAGATTAACGAACTTGGCGGGGAGTGCGTCTTCGTGACGCTGGACGTGACGAAGGAGGAGGACTGGGAGCGGGCGGTGGCCACGGCGGCGGACCAATTCGGCAAGCTGGATATCCTGGTGAACAATGCGGGGATCTTCAAGCTGGGGCTGGTGGAGGAGACTTCTCCCGAGCTGTGGGACGAGATCATGGATATCAACAGCAAGGGGGTGTTTCTCGGGACGAAGCACGCCATCCCTGAGATGCGGAAGGCGGGGGGCGGGTCCATCGTGAACATTTCGTCGGTGGCGGGGCTGATAGGAACGCAGTACTCGGCGGCATACGGGGCGTCCAAGGGGTCGGTGAGGCTGTTGACCAAGGCGACGGCGACGACCTACGCCAAAGAAGGAATACGGGCCAACTCGGTCCATCCCGGGGTCATCGAGACGCCGATGACGGCGCCAAACCTGTTGAACGACGACGAAGCGAGGGAACGGTCCATCGCGCGGCATCCCCTGGGGCGGGTCGGGCAACCGGAGGACGTGGCCTACGGGGTCTTGTTCCTGGCGTCGGACGAATCCTCGTTTATGACGGGGAGCGAACTGGTGATTGACGGAGGGTTGACGGCGCAGTAGGGCGGGGATGACGTTGGGTTACCTTGGGGGATGCATCCCCCAAACCCCCTGAGAGAAGGGGTTTGACGCCGCGTGCCCGGAGACGGCGGCTGGGGGCTTGCTGGCTGCTCGGTAGTGGCGAATTTGATGCTGGAATGAGAAAGCCGGCGCGGTTGCGCCGGCCTTCTTGCGTTAGCTTCGGAGTTCCGGGTCAGCGGCCCATGGCGTAGCCGTCACGGCGGAGGTCCGCGCCGGCGGAGAGGCCACCGCGTTCCCGGTCGATTTCGATGCCGCAGAGAGCACCCATACGGGGAGTCCAGTCGTTCCAGACATCCACGTCGTGGCCGCGGGCGCGGAGAGACTCCACGGTGTCCTCGTTGATGCGTCCCTCGGCGCCGACGAGACCGGGGTAGTAGGCGTGGGGCCAGAAGGAGTTGGGGAAGCTCCAAGTGGAGACGCGGGGCGCTTCCACAGCCTGCTGGACATCCATGCCAAACTCGACCATGTTGAGGAACATCTGGGTCATGGACTGGCATTGGACGTCACCGGCGGGGGTGCCGAAGGGCATCCAGAGCTTGCCGTCGCGGAAGGCCATGGCCGGGTTGGGCGTGAGGCGTGGCCGCTTTCCGGGGGCGAGACAGGCGGGATGGCCTGGGTCGAGCCAGTTCTGGGAGCCCCGGGCGGAGACGACGAAGCCAAGGCCGGGGACAACTGGTGAGCCTCCAATGCCGTCGCTGGGAGTGGCGGAGAAGGCGTTGCCCCAACGGTCGACGGTGCAGATGTAGCTGGTGTCGGCCTCCATGCGCCCGGCGACAGGCTCGGGGCGGCGGTAATTGCCGTTGACGTGGCCAGCTGTCTGGAAGGCCCAGGGATCGCCGGCGTGGGGCATCTCGGGGTTGGCGCGGTGCGGGTCGATTAGCTTCCGGCGGAGGGCGCCGTAGGCCGGGTCGAGAAGGCCCTTCATGGGTACGTCGACAAAGTCGGGGTCGCCGTAGAAGGCGTCGCGGTCGGCGTAGGCGAGCTTCAGGGCCTCGATGAGGGTGTGGAGGTGATCGGGGCTGTTATGTCCCATGCTGCCCAGGTCGCACCCTTCGAGGATGCTGAGGGCCTGGAGGGTGACGGGGCCCTGGGTCCAGGTGCCGCAGGTGTAGACGTCGGTGCCCTTGTAGTTGATCGTTGGGGGCTGGTCCACGCCGACGTGGAATCGCGCGAGGTCGTCCCTGGTGAGAAGACCGCCCTCCTCCTGGATGAAGCGGACGATTTCCTCGGCAATGTCACCAAGGTAGAACAGGTCGCGGGCGGCCTGGATGCCCGTCTCGCGGTCGCTGCAGGACTGCTCGGCTTCCATCATGCGGCGGAAGGTGCGGGCAAGGTCTTGCTGGACGAGGACATCTCCGGTTTCCAGGGGGTGGCCGTCGCGGAAGAAGCGGGCGACGGTGCTGGGCCACTTGATGGTCTCGCGCTCGTCGTGGATTAGTTTGGGAGCCTCGCGTACAAAGGCGTTGTGGAGGGACTCGGGGATGGGGAAGCCGCGCTCCGCGATTTCCAAGGCCGGGGTCACGACCTGGGAAAAGGTCATGGTGCCGTAGAGCCTGAGGGCGGTGAGCCATCCGTCGGCGGCGGCGGGGGTGACGGTGCGGAGGACGCCGGAAGGAAGCTGTCCATCGTGGTTCCGGTTGAAGTAGTCGGCACTGGCGGCCTGGGGCCAACGGCCCAGTCCGCTGATGCTGACGATGTCGCCGCTGGCTACGTCATGGACGATAATGGGGGAGACACCGCCCAGGCTGGTGTACTGGGGCAGGACGACGTTGAGAGTCAATCCGGCGGCGACACCCGCGTCGGTGGCGTTGCCGCCCTGCTCCAAGATACGGAACGCGGCGGCGGTGCCGAGGTAGTGCCCGGTGGACGCCATGTGGGTGGTGCCGGTGATGAGGGGACGGTAGGACCTCAAGCCTAGTGCCACGGTTGCACCTCCTTAGCAACGGTCATGGGAAGGGTCGTGAGTTATTCGGGGATGGCCCCGAAAGGGATGGGTCAGTCAAGGTCGGCCATGCGGGGGATGACCTCGTTGGCGAGGAGGGTCATGGAGTTTACCCATTTCTCCTCGGGTTCCCACTCGTGGCCCATGGCGAGGAGGACACCGAAACCGCCAACGTCTTTGTGCAACTGGCGGAGCTTTTCCGTAACGTCGTTGACGCTGCCGACGATCCAGACGTTGTCGATGAGGTATTCAGGAGTGACTTCCTCGTCGGGGATTTCCCGGTCGCCCTTGAAGAGGCTGAGGGAGTCCATGTGGGCCATGAGGGGGATGAAGTAGCCGCGGAAATCGCGGCCGATGGTGCCGTTGAGGACTTCATCGCGGGCTTCCTCGGTGGTCTCAGCGACATAGATTTCCTTGGCGATGCGCCACTGGGAGCGGTCGGGAGTCCTGCCGGACCTGGCTGCGCCCTCCTCGACGGCGTCCCAATGGGTCTTGAGGGTCTCGGTGGGGACGAGGTTGATGCTGAGGGGGAGCCAGCCCTTCTCTCCGGCGAAGACCAGGGTCTCGGACTTGGCGGAGACGCCGGCGACGCCGATGGGCGGGTGGGGCTTCTGGTAAGGGGTCATGTGGAATTGGAGACCGATTTCGGGGACGGGCTCGGGTATGTTGAACTTCCAGAAGGGGTGCTCGTAGACTCCAGGGGCGGGGTTCTCCCACATCTGGAGGATGAGCTCGATGGAGTCGCGGGACATGCCGCGATGGGCGCCGGTGGAAGCGTCGAAGCCGAAGACCTCGAAATCTCCGGGGAAGCCGCCGGAGCCGACGCCCCAGTGGAACCTTCCCTTGGCCAGGTTGTCCAACTGGGCAACCCGGTGAGCGATCATGAAGGGGTCGTGGTTGGGCATACAGGTGACGCCGGTGCCGAAGACGAGGTCTTTCGTGCGGGAAAGGGCGGCGGCGATGAACTGGTCGGGGGCGGGAATGTTCTCCCAGACGGTGGTGAAGTGCTCGCCGATCCATGCTTCCCGGTAGCCGAGACGGTCCAGGGTTTCCATCTGGACGAGGTCGGCTTCCATGGTGACTGCGGGGTCGGAGCCTGGGGGATGGAGGGGCATGGTAAAGTAGCCGACTTGCATGGGAGGGCCCTCGCTTTCGATGGGTATAATCGTTGAGGGAGTATAAACCATCGTTCCGGGGTACTCAAACGAGGGGAGACAGAGGGCAGTTGGGGGATGCATCCCCCAAACCCCTTTGAGAAACGCTGCTTGGAGTTGATGGGACGGCGTGGGTAAGGATAGTAAAACGAGGGGAATTCCAGGAATGCTGTATGAAGTAGAAGTGGTCGCGGGCGGGAACAGCCCGATGGACCTTAACCGAGTGTTCGATTTGCTGGGGGAGCCGGTCCCGGTGGTCAAGGTGGTGTCGTCCGACCTGTCGGGAGAGGATGTATGGTGCGACGTTACAGGCTGGGGGGAGGAGGGGGCCTGTCCGGCTTACGCGGTGCAAGCGGAGGACTCCGGGGAGGGGGTGGTGCTGCTGGTTTACGGCGGGGAGGACGGGATACGGCTGAAACCGTCGAAGGGATCGGGTGAGTGGGACCTGTCCGATGGAGGGCAATGGGGGGAGCCGTGCCTGATGCTGGGCGCGGGCACCCCCTTTGAGGGGGCCGGGTGAAACGCGGTGCTAGGTGCTACATCCACACTCCGGTTGCCACCCCCCACCCTAAACCCCGCCTTGGCGGGGGCAGGCTTTTTCCCGTCTAGGGGGAAGGGACTGATCCAGAGATCCGTTAGTTGTCGGCGACGGGGGCGGACTCCCGCCGGGTGAAGGCGGGCATGACTTCCCGGGCGAAGATGGAAAGCTGCTCCTTGAACTCGGGCCAGGGCATCCCCTCGGGCCACTGGAGGATGAGGTCTTCGAGGCCAGGGTACCTGGCTTCGACGTCGCGCAGGTAGGAGATGAAGTCGTTGGGGGGGCCGCAGAACCAGGCCTTTTGCTGGACACCGTCCTCGATGTAGGGAACCCGGGTTGGCGCGCCGGGAGTGCCCCAAGGGCGTCCTTGGGCGTCGGTGTAGCGGACGAATCCGAAGGGGGCAAACCACTTGTAGCGTTCGTCGTGGTAGGGGCGGACGCACTCGATTGCTTCATGCTGGCTGCTGGCAATGTAGAAGCCTATGCCGAAGGCCATGTCCTGTCCAAGAATGACGTCGCGGCCGGCGGCCTGGGCGGCTTCGTGGAAGCCGGAGATGAGGCGGTCGGCGAGGACTTCTCCGGTGAGGGCGACGACGCCCTTGAATCCCATCCGAGCTATGTATTCGAGGGTGCGGCCGCTGGCGATGGGCTGCCAGATTTCGACGGGGCGGTTGAGGGGGCGGGGAACGAGAGTGATGTCCTCAAGCTGGTAGCCGCGGTAGGGAACGTCGGCGGGAAGGTTGTAGTATTTGCCCTGGTGGCTAAAGGACTCTTCGTTGAAGGCCTTGAGGATGATCTCGATCTGCTCCTCAAAAAGCTCCTTGTTTGCGTCGTTGTCAATGACGGGAGCGCCGAAGGTCTCGACCTCCCGGGAGTGGTAGCCGC
This sequence comes from uncultured Dehalococcoidia bacterium, assembly GCA_951812535.1. Taxonomy (GTDB): domain Bacteria; phylum Chloroflexota; class Dehalococcoidia; order Lucifugimonadales; family UBA3495; genus CATOSK01. The sequence continues at coordinate 36,415 of CATOSK010000012.1, forward strand.
GTCCAACGCCGAAGATGAGGCGGCCGCCGGTCATCACGTCGGCCATGGCGAAGTCCTCGGCGAGCCGGAGGGGATGCCACATGGGGACGATATTGAATCCTGCGCCAAACTTGAGTTGGCTGGTCATGCCGGCGAGGTGGACGCCGAGGAGGGTGAGATTGGGGAAGACCTCGTATCCCTCGCGCTGGAAGTGGTGCTCGGCGGTCCAGAGGCAGTAGAAGCCGAGTTCGTCCATGTGGACCGCCAACTCCTCGGCATGGCGATAAGGACGGACGAGATGATCGTTGGGGTAACGGCGGTCGTCTGCGGGCGTGCCGTCTGAGCCGACGTTCTCGAGGTCCGTTTGTCCGACGTAAAGGACTGAAAAGCGCTTGATCATGAGGCGTTGTCTCCGTGGAGGGCGGGTGTTTGCGGCGGCACGGATCGGACACCCGCGAATGTACCCGAATGCCAGGCCAACGAGGATTATATCACGGGGCATGGAGCGGTTATCCGCGGCGGCGAAGGGCCGGATATAATTGGCTATCCGCTAACGGCGGTAAACAGGGGAACGGACAATTTCCCGAAACTGGAGCAAGGTCAAGGAGAGGGTGATGGACCTGTCATTGGAAGGCAAAGTGGCGATGATTACCGGCGGGAGCCGGGGGCTGGGGAAACAGTGCGCGACGGCGTTGGCCCGCGAGGGATGCAGGGTATCCATCTGCGGACGGGACGCGCGGCGGGTGCAGGAAACGGTCGGAGAGTTCGCCTCGGAGGGATGGGATGCCAGGGGAAGCGGGGCGGACGTGACCGACGTCGAGGATACGACCCGGTTCTACGAGGAAACGGTGGCGGAGATGGGCTCGCCAGACATCCTGGTGAACAACGTGGGTGGAAGGCGGGGATCGATCCGGTTCGACGAGACGAGCATGGAGCAGTTCCTGGAGGGGCTGGAGGTGAACCTCATCAGCGCGGTGCGGTTGACCAAGCTGGCGCTGCCGCACATGGAGGGGCAGGGCTGGGGCCGCATCATCAACATCGCGTCCATCTACGGCCGGGAGCACGGGGGATCGATTGACTACATGACGGGAAAGGCTGGGCTGATCGCGTTTTCCAAGCACCTGGCGTTGCAACTAGCGCCCACGGGAGTGTTGGTGAACTGCGTGGCGCCGGGGTCGATTGATTTCCCGGGGAGTACCTGGGACCGGTTCCAACGGTCTTCGACGCCGGACCAGGTGAACGAATTCATCGGGCGGAACCTGCCGATGGGACGGTTCGGGTGGCCGGAGCCGATAGGGGAGACGGTAGCGTTCCTGGCGTCGGACCGGGCGAACCTGATTACAGGGGCGTGTATCAACGTGGACGGGGGCCAGTCCAAGTCGCTGTTTTAGAGGAGTTGGTGCGGGACACCGAGGACCTTGGTACGGGGGGTAACGTCGGGGATGTTTCCCCAAACGTTACCCCCTCCCCTGGACCTGAGTCGGCTGCGCGGGTGAGGTTCCTGCTTGGAAACGGCAGGAAATAGGCAGGCGTCAGGCGTGGGCGAGGGTACCGATGAACTCGCGCCAGGCGTTAACGCATCCCTCGGGGTCGGAGTGCTGGATGTATCCGGTACCGCCGGGAATTTCGACGAGGCGGCCGTTGGGGAGGAGGTCGGCCATGCTCTGGGCGCGGTCGGCGGTGTTCATGGAACTGTTGGCGCCGACGATGACGAGGGCCGGGGTCTGAATCTGGGGCAGGACGGGGGTGAGATCCTGGGTGGCGAGGTAGCCGAGGGTCTCGATGACGACGCGGGGTGCGGTGTTTTTCATCTGCTGGGCGTACCAGTCATGGTGGGCCGGGTCGGAGTGGCCGGGTTCGAGGCGCTGGTCAGAGGTGCGGTCCACCCAAGCGTCGATTCCCTGGTCGATGATGAGCTGGCGGTTCTCGCCGTAGCTGGTGGAAGCGGTGAAGTTGTAGGGCGAGGTGCAGGCGGTGGCGGTGTGGAGACGGTCCGGGTGGTCGTAGGCGAACTGCAATCCAATGGTGCCGCCGATGGTTTCCCCAATGTAGTGGAACTTGTCCACACCCAGTTGGTCCAGGAGGTTGAGCAGGTCCGTACCGAAGCCACTGAGGGACCAGCCGTAGTCCGGGGGCGGAACTGAGGAGCGGCCGAAGCCGCGGGCGTCAACGCGGATCACCCGGTATTGGCGGGCGAGCAACGGGACCCATGCGTACCAGAGGCGGGAACTCTTGGCGTTGCCGTGGTGAAGGACGATGGTTTCCGGGGTGCGCCAGGGATCGGTGTAGTTGTCGTCCTCGTAGCACATGGCCAGCTCGCCGGGAAGGTTGGCGATGGGCATGGGATGCCTCCTCTTCGCTCTCGTGTCCCGTCCGCCTGGCGGGGGCGGTGCCCCGATGATGCCGGACCGGGCAGTGAAGGTGGTCAGTCAACCAGGGGGATGGCTATGGACACCCGGTAGTGGTCGCCGTGGACGGCGGTGGTGTGGCCGCGTCCGGTCAGGTCGTCGGCGAGAAGGACGTCGCCGGGGTTGAAGATGCGCTTGGTGCCGTCGCCCAACCCGATTTCGGCCTGCCCCTCGAGGGTGACAACGTACTGGCGGCGGGGTGCGATGTGGAAGTCCTGGAAGTCTCCGACCTCGGCGCGGCGGAACTGGATGCCGGTGGCGGCCTGCATGGCGGTGCGCTGGGCGTTGGCCACTTGCTCGTAGGGAAGGTCCAATTCCTCGAAGTGGGACTCACCGTCTTGGCCGGTGTAAACGCGTACTACCTGCATGGTGCTTTCTCCTGTGGGAACGGTGGATGGGTGCTTGGTTGGCATGATAGCAACGGGGTTGGGGGGCGTCAATTTTGGGGAGCAGGGAAGGAGGGCAGTGAGGGCACGTTGGGGGACGCATCTGCCAAACCCCCGAAACAGGGGCCTGGTATTCAGGAGGGATTGGCAGGGAGAGTTTCCAGGGCGGTGGGGCAGAGGTCGCGGAGGCAGCAATCTGAGCAGTGGGGGGTCTTGGTGCAGACGCGCTTGGCGTGTTCGTCGAGGAGGGCATGGTATTCGTTGAAGAGGGCAGCATCAGATGGCAAAGCCTGGTGAAAAAGAGACTGGCAGGCGGGATATGTGGCGGCACCACCGGCAGGAGTGATTCCCAGGCGGTGAAGGATTGTCCGGGTGTAGGCGTCGATGACAAAGGACGGTTGTCCGGCGGCGTATACGAGGATGTCATCGGCGGTCTCGGGACCGATTCCATGGATGGAAAGGAGCTGGGGGCGCAGGGTGTCCAAGTCCTGCGCGAGGAAGGCGTCGAGGTCGCCGGCACATTCCCGGTAAACGTGGGCCGCGAAAGCCTTCAGCTTGCGGGCTTTGGCGTTGTAGTAACCGCTGGGGCGGATGGTTTCGGCGAGGTCTTCCTCGGGGCAGCGGTGGATGGCATTAAGAGACCAGAGGTTGGCCCGCTTCATGCGGACTATGGCGAGTTCGACGTTGCGCCATGCGGTGGACTGGGTGAGGATGGCCCCGACGACGACGTCGAAGGGACCGTCGCCGGGCCACCATCCCTGGGGGCCATAGGCCCGATAGAGACGGCGGTAGACTTCGGGCAGGAGGACTGACGGGCCCGGCGTCACAGGAGCACCGGGATGCGGTCGGCCAGGGTGATTTCTTCAGTGGTTACGTTGCAGCGGTAAGCGAGAATCTCGACTCCAGAGTCGGCGGCCCGCCGGAGGGTCTGCCCGAAGAGGGGATCGGCGTCGTCGTAAGGAGTGAAGTCCTCGGCATCACCGCGCTGGATGACGAACATGGCGGCGGTGCGGTATCCCTGGGACCGGGCGTGGATGAGGGTGTTGAGGTGCTTGACGCCCCGGAGGGTGGGAGCGTCGGGGAAGAAGGCGCGGCTATCCTCGACCAGGGTGACGGACTTGGTCTCGATGAAGCAGGCAGGGTCGTGCCCTTCCAGGAAAAGGTCGAGGCGGCTGTCGGTGTAGGTGACTTCCCGCCGCACGGTGGTGTAGTCCGAGAATTCGGGGACACGGCGTTCCCCGATGGCCTCGGAGGCGAGGGTGTTGGGGAGGCGGGCGTCGGCGGAGCAAAGAGTGAATCCCAGGTCAACGATGGAAAGGTCGTAGGGGCATTTCCGGTGGTCGCCGGGGACGGGCTTGAGAAACATCCCGTAGCCGGGGACGAGGAGCTCGCGGAGGCGACCAGAATTGGGCAGGTGGACCATCTCCTCCTGCCCGTCCACTTCGATGAGGGCAGCGAAGCGATTGAGGCGGCGGATGAAGGTGCCGCGGACGAGGTCTGAGGGTAGTTTCACGGGCGTCAAAAAGGCAATGCCTGGGTGTTGCGGGCGGGGATATAATAGCCGGAATGGCACGGAGACGCCATGCTCGGGCGTCGAGTGCAAGCTCAGAGGTGGGAAAGGCTGGATGGCGAGTTTCGTTGAGCGGTTGGATGGGGCGGCGGAGGCGACGCACAGCCTGGTTTGCGTGGGGTTGGACCCGGACCCTTCCTTGATGCCGGTCTCGGACGTTGCAGAGTTCAACCGCGGGATAGTGGGGGAGACGGCGGAGTGGGCGTGCGCGTTCAAGCCCAACCTGAGCTTCTACGAGGCGCTGGGGCTGGAAGGGTGGACGGCGCTGGAAAGGACTATCGCCTCTATCCGTGAATTGGCGCCGACGGCAGTGGTCATCGGAGACGCGAAGCGGGGGGATATAGGTCCGTCGGGGGAAGCCTACGCGCGGGCGATGTTCGGGGTATGGGAGTTTGACGCGGTTACGTTGAACGCCTGGGGAGGACGGGACACGATGGAGCCGTTCCTGCGGGACCCGGAGCGGGGCGGGTTCATCTGGTGCCGGGGGTCGAATCCCGGGTCGGGAGATCTGCAGGACGTGGAAACGGTGACGGACGAGGGAGCCGAACCACTGTACCGGCGGCTGGCGCGGGAATCCCTCCAATGGAATGGGAAGGGGAACGTAGGTCTGGTGGTGGGGGCAACAGTGCCTCAGCAGCTGGCGGAAGTGAGGAGACTTTGCCCTGAGGCGCCGCTGCTGATCCCGGGCGTGGGGGCACAGGGAGGGGAACTGGAGGAGTCGGTGCGGAAAGGCGTGGACCGGCATGGGCGCAGGGCCATTTTTAATTCCTCCAGGGGAATCATCTACGCATCCGTGGGCAGGGACTACGGGGAGGCGGCGGGGCGGACAGCCCGCCAACTGCGGGACGCGATCAACGCGGTCCTGGAGGAGGAGGGTAAGGGGTGGCGTTAGAGCTGCGGCGGGGCGACGTTATCCGCACCAAGAAGAAGCATCCATGCGGGAACGACCTGTGGGAAGTGACGCGGCTGGGGGCGGACATCGGGATAGTGTGCCAGAAGTGCGGCCGTTATGTAATGCTCCAGCGGCGTTACCTGGAGCGGCGGGTTAAGGCGGTGCTGCCCCGGGAAGAGCCGGAACGGGAGTCCATTCCTGACACGGGGCCGGAGAGCGCCCTTCGTTGATAGCCGCCTCAATCAGGGATACCCTCCGCGACCACCGGGGGGTTGCTTTCCTTTGTCTCACCATTTTCGTGACCAGCGTTGGAATGGGGATGATATCCCCGGTGCTGCCGTTGTTTGCCGATCACGAATACGGCGTCACAAGGACGGAGATCGGCCTCGCCGTGGGAATGTTCGGTATCGCCCGCCTGTTTTCCAGCTTGCCGGCCGGGGTGCTGGCCCAGCGGTACGGAACCCGGTTCACGCTGCTGCTGGGAACGGCCGTGAACCTGGTGGGGGCGACGATGGTGGCGGTGTCCTTCAATTTTCCCTGGCTGATTGCGTGGCGGTTCATCGGCGGACTGGGGGCCAGCGTATACACGCTGGGGGTTTCGGTGTACCTGCGGGACGCGGCGACGCCGGAGTCGCGGGCGCGGTTCCTGTCGCTCCACGAGATGAGCATCCTGGTGGGACAGAGCGTGGGGCCGATTTCCGGCGGGTACGTGGGGGAGTACTTCGGACTGCGGATGCCGTTAGTCCTGCAAGCGGGATTCATCCTGGCCGCCCTGCTGGTGATATTCCTGCTGGTCCCGGAGACCGGGGCCAGGAACGAAGGTGCAGCCCCCGCGACCGCCCGGCGGGGGCCATCCGGAGGGGGATTGGGCAGGCGGGGAGCCTTGATGCGGCTGCTGCTCAGCCCGGCGTTCATCTTCATGGGGCTGTTCAGCCTGATGATAGTGGCGAACCGGCAGGGGGGCCGGTTCAGCGTGATGCCGCTGTTCGGGGAAACCAAGGGGTTTTCCCCGGACCAGATCGGGGCGTTCATCAGCATCACCCACGTTCCCCAGTTTTTCACCACGATGGCGTCCGGGTTCCTCTCGGACAGGTTCGGGCGGAAGTTCCCCATCGTTCCAGCGACGGTGCTGATCGTGGCCGGGATCGGGGTGTTCGTGCTGGGGGACACTTTCCTGACCCTGTTGATTTCGGGAGTGCTGCTGGGGTTGGGGGAGGGACTGGCGGGGCCGCCGACAGTGACTGTGTTCGCGGACATCGCGCCGCCGGGGATGGAAGGGGTGACAATGGGGCTGTACCGGACCTTCGGCGGGGTAGGTTCGGTGGTGGGGGCGCTGGTGCTGGGGGGAATCGCCGACCTGGCCGGGTTCGCCTGGTCTCTGTGGGTCGACGCGGCACTACTGGGCATCGCCGCGGTGGGGGTCATGGTGCTGGTCCGGGAAACGGTCAGAGGCCGGCGGGAGGGGGAAGGACGGATGCGGGGGGCTCCCGGCGGTTAAACCGGGGGTCGGGTCAATCGGCAGACCGGCCGGATGCCGCAAGACCGCGGGCGGTGTTCCACTCGGACCATTCCTGGTGGAAGCCCGTGAGGTCACCAACCAGCGTGTCGATGAAATTGCTGACGGCCTTGCCGAGGAACTTGCCCTTGAGGGTGCATATTCCCATTTTGAAGGATGGGAAAAGGTGGTCGAGGCGGGCGACGCCCAGCTTGTCGTGGTCGTCGGGGTGGAGGGTGAAGTCGCTGGCAATGGCGACGCCGAGGCCAATTTCAACGTAGCGCTTGATGAGCTCGGTGTTGTCCATTTCAAGGACCAGATCGTAATTGACGCCACGTTCCCTGAGGGCCTGCTCGACGGTGCGTCGGGTCAGGCTTTCGGGCCCGGCCAGGATCAGGGGCCAGCGGGCGGCATCATCCAACTGGATGGGCTGTAAGCCGAGGAGTTCGTGGTTGGGCGGGGTCAAGAGCACCGCGCTGTAATCAAAGAGTTCAGTAAACTGGAGGGACGGGTCATCGGACGGAGGAGCGGAGCACAGGGCAAGGTCCAGTTCGCCGGACTTCACCAACTGTATCAAGGGGCCGTAGGGACGGGCGATGAGCCGTAGACGGACATCCGGGTATTGGGACCGGAAGGACTGGATGGGTTGGGGGAGGTGGTGCAGCACCAGGTCGGGGTAGGCGCCCACCACGAAGGATCCCCGGCGCTCGGAGTAGTCCATCTGGTTCTTGAGGGTGTCGACGGAGTCCACGATGGGCGTGATGAGTTCGAGGAATATCGAGCCCTCGGAAGTGAGCTGGATGGGGCGCTTGATGCGGTCGAAGAGGGTGATGCCGAACTCGTCCTCCAGCTTGCGAAGGTGGGTGGTAACGGTAGGCTGCCCGAGTTCCAGCCGCCGGGCGGCCTTGGAAACGCTCCGCAGCCGGGCGACGTGGTAAAAGCTGATAATCTCCCGAAGTTCGATGACGTCCCCCCCAACGTGCGCCTGGCAAGTCAGCGGCACTGATTATTCAATACAATATATCACATAATATCACTTGACAAAATACGGCCGGAAAATGAGAATTACTAATGTCCGTTAGTCTCTCCGGCGCGACAGGAATAGGCTAAGGGGCGGGACTCCGACTCCACCACGCGATGATGGAGATGGCGACATGGCTTTTGTGATCACGGAGCCTTGTATCAATGTCAAGGATGCCTCGTGCGTGACGGTTTGCCCAGTGGACTGTATTCACACGACCGATGACGACGATATGTTCTACATCAACCCGGACGATTGCATCGACTGCGCCTACTGCGAGTCGGTCTGCCCGGTGAACGCGATCTTCGACGAGTTCACTGTCCCCGCCAACTGGCGGTCGTACATTATGAAAAACCGGCAGTATTATCAAAAATAGCGGAAATACGGCCAAACTCCTGCCCGTCTTCCGCCGCTTGCCGGGACTTTTCCAGCTTGAGCTGCGGGCGTACTGTACGGGGTTAATGTCAATCTTTGCCTTCTCAAACTTACGCCGGTCGTCATGACCGGCGTTCGGCTTTTTAGCGCCCGGTCCGCCAAGGGAATTAGATGAGCCTTCTGTCCGAAACCTTCCGCCGAATGAACGTCCTGGGGACGTTCAAGGAGCTGGGGACCGACCGGCAGCGGCGGGAAACGATGATTGCGCTGGCTTCCACGCAGATGCTGGTGCAGCTTTCGAGCATGCCGGTAGCCATGACCATCCCGTCGGTGGCGCGCCATTTCGAAGTGGACGTGGCTCAGGCGGCGTGGACGGTGATAGTCCGGCTGTTGATGCTGGGCAGCACGGTGTTCCTGTCGGCACGGCTGGGGGAGAAGTACGGCCATGTGAGGGTCTTCTACCTGGGCGTATTCGTGATGTTGTTCGGCAGCCTGCTGTCGGCCACGTCGCAGAGCATATTGCAACTGGTGGTCTGGAGCGGCCTGGTCGGCGTCGGAGGGGCGCTGATAACGGCCAACTCCAACGCGATCCTGGCGATAGTTTTCCAGCCGGATGAACGGGGCCGGGCTTTTTCGGTGCCGGTGGTGTCGGCTCGATTCGGTTCCCTGGTGGGGCTGGTCCTGTTCGGGGTGTTCCTGTGGCTGCCGACAGCAGGTTTCGTGGACGTATCGTCGTGGCCCCTGGGACTGGGCAGCGTCGTGGGGTGGCGGCTCGTCTTCCTGACTTCCCTGCCCATCGCGTTCCTAGCACTGAAGACGGCGTACCCGCTGCTGAAGTACCACGCGCAGCAATTCGAAGAGGATCTGACGCCGGTGAGCATCAACTACCTGGGCGCGGCGTTGATGGTGATAACTCTCGGCACGTTCGTCCTCTCTGGGCTTCATATCCACGGGGGCCCGGACAGCTTCGTAACGAACGACGCGCTGCGGTATCACATCCCGATGCACCTGTTGTTCGTCGCCCTTTTGGGGTTGTTCATCCTGGTGCAGAGCCGGACGGCAGACCCGTTCGTGGACTTCCGGTACTTCAAGGAGAAGTATTTCTCCCTGGCTTTGTATACAAACACGACCTTCCACTTCTCCATGCTGGCAGTGACGACGCTGATTCCCATAATGGTTGAGAATGGCATGGGGAAACCGCCGATATTCGTGACGTTCGTGCTGCTGCCGAACCAATTGTTGGGGTTGTTCCTTCCGACGCTGGCGGGGTGGGTATATGACCGGTACAACCCGAAATGGCTGCGGCCGGGGGCCTTGGCAAGCATTGCCCTGGGATTCCTGCTACTGGGCGGGTTTTCCCAGAACGTGGCGTGGTGGGGGGTGCCACTCCTGATGCTGCCGACGTATATCGGTTCCAACCTGTTCAACACGGCGAACAACGCGGTGGTGATGAACACGCTCCTGGAAAACCGCAGCTTCGCGTCGGGGATGCTGGAGACCACTCGGCAAATGGGACACACGTTGGGAGCGACGGTCGGGGCCACGGTCCTGGGACTGGTCCTGCCGATCGGCATCGCGCTTTTGCCGCTTCTTGAATCGCAAGGCGCATACCGGGCCGGGTTCGCATACGCGGCGCTGGCAGTGGTGGGGACCATGCTGTCCGGGAGTCTGGCGGCGATGTTCCAGAAGATGCCGGAAGGAATACAACGCAGAAGGCCGCCCGAACCGGCGCCGCAACCCACCGGCGGGAACGACTAGGGGAAAGCCCGGAGGACATACAATCCGGTTGTTCTGAGGACATGGGGACGGCAATGCCGTCCCTTTTTATGTTTCTGGCTGGGACGCCTCACCGGACGCTGGGCTCCATGACGCATGGCGCGGTTTGTTGCCACGTAATGGGGGCCGGGCTACACTATTGCGGCAGCCGCAGGACGGGCCAGCGGCTGCTTCCGAGACTAAGGCACCGTGGAGGATTGACGGGTTATGACGCTGTTCTTGCGGGATGAAGAAGTCAACCAATGCGTGGACATGGCGAGCATGTTGACCGCCATCGAGTCGATGCAGTCCCACTTCGGGATGGGGGAAGTCTACAACCTTCCTCGCCGGAAGATCATTGCCGAGGGAGGGCAACTGGCGGTGATGGGCGGGGGCCTGTTCCATGACGGCGTCCTGGGGGTGAAGACCTACACGGTAGTGCGGGGGCAGTACTCCTTCCAGGTCAGCCTTTATGACGCCGACAGCGGGGAATTGCTGTGCTACACACAGGCGAACCGGTTGGGGCAGCTGCGAACAGGAGCTACCACCGGGGTGGCCGCCAAGTACATGTCTAACCAGGACGCTGCGACGGTGGGAATAATCGGCACCGGATACCAGGCCCCAACGCAGCTGGAAGCAGTCTGCAGGATCAGGGGAGTCAAGTCGGTAAGAGCCTTCAGCCGAGATCAGGAACGCCGGAAAGAGTTTGCCGAGAAGATGAGCGGGGCGCTGGAGATCGAGGTCACGGCGGCCAACAGCGGAGAGGAAGCGGTACGAGGGTCGGATATCATTATCTGCATCGCGGCGACGATGGAGCCGGTGGTGTCGGGGGAGTGGCTTTCCGAGGGTGCGCTGATAGTGGGGGCCGGGCCCACGACGTGGCGGGCCAGGGAAGTGGACGACGCTGTCCTGACCCGGGCGGACCGGATCGTGGTGGATTCTCTGGACCAGGCGCCGGTCGAGGCCGGGGACATGGCCAGCGCCGTGGACCGGGGAATTATGCAGTGGAGCCAAGTACAGGAGCTGCGCCAAGTGGTGTCGGGGAACGTGCAGGGACGGAACGGTCCGAAGGAAATCGTCTACGCCAAGCTGATGGGCACGGGCGTCGCCGACGTGGCAGCGGCCAAGCTGGCGTATGACAAGGCAACGGCAGCGGGGATCGGATACGTGACTCCCTGGTAGGGGCGGCCCGCGTTACGGCGGGTTCACCCGGGGCGGGTCCCATCCTGGCGGAGGACGAACCCAAGCCGGCACACGCCGGGGGTGGAGGAGACCAGGAGGAGGGCCCGGAGGCCCAACCTAACGGCCAGGCGGCCTGATGATGACTACGGTGTCGCAGATGAGGTCGTGGAGACCGCGCTTGTCGGAACGAACACCGATCATTATGTATCCGATTCCCACCAACAACAGGGAGACTTGGGAGGCGAAGTACCGGACCAGGGCGCGGCCGGGACCGACCCTGGAGCCGTCGGACCGCACGACGTACATCTTGAAGAGACGCTTTCCGATGGTGGTGGCCCAGAGGGCGACGGCGGCGGTGAAGTACAGGATGTTCAAACCCAGATTCAAAAGGTCCGCCCGGGAAATGATCTCGGTGGAGTTTTCATAGGCTTCCACGAATTCTATGAAGTTCTGCCCGGTGACCAAGGGAAGGGCCGCGAAAAAAACCACCAGGAGCAGGAGCGCATCCACAAGGAAAGCAACGAGGCGAATCCAGAATCCGGCGGGGCGGCCCATAGAGTACGCGGGAGCGTCGGGTCGTTCGCGGAACCATGCGGCGAAACCACCTGGGGAAGGAGCAGGGAAAGCCGTTGGTGGTGGAGCATCCAGGGCGAATCCGCAGGCGAGACAATAGGATGAGCCAGGCTGGTTGGGTTCGTGGCAGCGGGGGCAGGCATGGGGATGTTCCGGGGGAACCGGACCCGCCGGAGCGGCAGGCCCGGGAGCAGTCAAAGCCGCCCCGCAGTTGAAGCAGAAGTTGCTGGAACGTTCGTTGGCTTCGCGGCACGAAGGGCACCAGAGAGGCAGGGACGTTCCGCAAGAGGAGCAGTGGCCTGCGCTTTCATGGGCGACCGAACCGCAACGTGGGCAGTTCATTCCAACAATCCTCGGCAAGGTTGGGAGAATTATACCGCTTCAAGGGACCGTCCCTGAACGGCCTGGGGAGCCGCGATGGGCTTCTTCGCCCAGTGGCCTACATGGGCGGCGGGTTTGTCAGGTACTCCTCGGTGCGGCGGATGCTGTACCCGTCCTGGGACATGAGGAGGCTTTCCACGGCGGCGCGGGCGGTGTCCAGAGAAGTGAAACAGGGGATGCGGCGCTCGACGGCGGCACGGCGGATCTCGAAGCCGTCGCGCATCACGGAGGATGACTCCCCGATGGTGTTGACGACGGCGGCCACGCTGCCGTCCTCAATGATGTCCAGAACGTTGGGGTGGCCTTCTCCCAGCTTTTTGGGTATCAGTTCGACCTCCAGACCGAGCGCGTTAATCATGGCGGCGGTACCCTCTGTGGCGTAGATGCGGCAACCGGCCCGGGCCAACTCGCGGACTAAGGGGACGGACTCGGCCTTGTTCCGGTCCGCGATGCTGACGAGGACGCCCATGCCCCGCTGGAGGTCAAGGTTGGCGGCGACGAGGGCCTTGGACAACGCGCTGGGGAACTCGGAGTCGACCCCCATGACCTCGCCGGTGGACTTCATCTCCGGCCCGAGGTACCAGTCCACGCCGACGAGCTTGGACATGGAAAACACCGGGGCCTTGATGCCGACGAGCTTCTGGCGGGGCCACAACCCTCCCTGAAAGCCCAAATCGTCCAGCGTCTTGCCCAGCATGATGCCGGTGGCAAGCCTGGCAACGGGAACGCCGGTCACCTTGGAGATAAACGGGATGGTCCGGCTGCCCCGGGGGTTTACCTCAAGGACGTAAACGGTGGTCTCCTGGGCGGCGGCCGGTAGGTTGGGACTTCGGTAGGCGCTGCCTCCCTGGATGACGAACTGGATGTTCATCAATCCCTTCACACCGAGAGCGAGGCCAATGCGGGTGGTGTATTCGACGAGGGTTTCGACCTCCTCCGGGGTGAGGTTGAGGCCGGGGTAGATGGCCATGGAATCGCCGCTATGGACGCCGGCCCGCTCGATGTGCTCCATGATCCCGGGGATCAGCACCTGGTGACCGTCACAAATGGCGTCAACCTCGCACTCCTTGCCCTCCATATAGTGGTCGACGAGGACCCGCTGGGAGTGGGAGACCTGGGTGGCGGCGGTAAGGTAGCGGATGAGCTCGGTGGCGTTTTGCACGATTTCCATGGCGCGGCCACCGAGGACGTAGCTGGGACGGACGACGACCGGGTATCCGATGTTCTGGGCGATGCGCAGGGCCTCCTCGACGGATTCCACGGCGGCGCCGGGGGGTTGAGGGATTCCCAGCCGGAACATAAACTCCTCGAACTTGTGGCGGTCCGAGGCGATGTCGATGGCCTGAGCGCTGGAACCCAGGATGGGTAATCCGACGCGGTCGAGAGACTGGGAGAGGTTGATGGCAGTCTGTCCGCCGAACTGGACGACAGAGGGGGGAGGGGCGTCGCCGATGGTCTCGTTGTCTATAACGTCGCGGACGGCCTCCTCGTCAAGAGGTTCGAAGTAGAGGCGGTCGCTGGTGTCGAAGTCGGTGGACACGGTTTCCGGGTTGGAGTTGATCATGACGCTGCTGACGCCGGCCTCGGAGAGGGCCCAGGCGGCGTGCACGCTGCAGTAGTCGAACTCGATACCCTGCCCTATACGGATGGGCCCGCTGCCGATGACAACGGCCTTCTTGCCGGGGAGGGGTTCGGCCTCGTTTTCCTGGTCGTAGGTGCTGTAGTAATAGGGAGTGACCGCCTCGAACTCGGCGGCGCAGGTGTCAACCATCTTGTAGACGGGCTTGATGTCCCAATCCTGGCGTTGGGCCCGGACGCGTTCAGGAAGGATGTCGGCGAGGGTACCGACCTGTTCGTCGGAGAAGCCGAGACGCTTGGCGCGAAGGAGCAGGTCGGGAGTCAAGTCTTCGGCCAGGAGACGCCGCTCCATCCCGACGATGCGGTCCAGGGCGCTGATAAACCAGGGGTCGATGAAGGTGCTGCGGAGGAGGTCCTCCAGGGGAACGTTCCGCCGGAGGGCAGCGGCGACTGCCCACAAGCGGAGGTCGTTGGGGTGCAAGGGAAGCGCACCGAGGCTGAAATCCTCCCCGGGGCGGTGCCAGTCCGGGGACTCCCACATCATGGTTCGGTTGCCCAACTCCAGGGAACGGGTGGCCTTCTGGAGAGCGGCCTCGAAGGAACGCTCGACGGCCATAACCTCGCCGGTGGCCTTCATTTGCGTCGTGATGGAGCGGTCCCCGTTGGGGAACTTGTCGAAAGGCCAGCGGGGTATCTTTACAACACAATAGTCCAGGGCCGGCTCGAAGGCCGCGCCGGTTTTTCCGGTAACGGCGTTCACTATCTCGTCCAGCCGCTTGCCGACGGCGATCTTGGCGGAAACGCGGGCGATGGGGTAGCCGGTGGCCTTGCTGGCCAGGGCAGAACTGCGGCTGACTCGGGGGTTGACCTCGATGACGTAGTAAGGGGAGTCGGGTTCCCAACTGGTCTGGAGGTGCTGCTCCACGCGGGGATGGGGACGCAGCGCGAGCTGGACGTTGCAGCCACCCTCGATGCCTAGCCCGCGGATGATCCGGAGGCTGGCGCTGCGGAGCATCTGGTGTTCCTTGTCGGTGAGCGTCTGGCTGGGAGCCACGACGATGCTGTCCCCGGTGTGGGCGCCCATCGGGTCCAGGTTTTCCATGTTGCAGACGGTGATGCAGTTGTCGTCGCCGTCGCGGATAACCTCGTACTCGATTTCCTTCCAACCGACGAGGGAGCGTTCCAGGAGGACCTGGGAAATAGGGCTCATAGCGAGGCCCTGGCGCACGATGGCCTGGAACTCTTCCCATGTGTTGGCGATGCCTCCCCCAGTGCCGCCCAGGGTGTAGGCGGGACGAACGACCAGGGGGAGCCCCATTTCGGTCCCGTATGACATGGCTTCGTCGTAAGTGGAGACCGTGGTGTTGGGGGGTTCGGGTTCGCCAATGTCGTGGAGGAACTGACGGAAGAAGTCGCGGTCCTCGGCCTTCCTGATGGTTTCCAGAGGGGTGCCGAGGAGGCGGACGTTGTACTTCTCCAGCACGCCGGCATCGGCGAGGGCGACGGCCAGGTTGAGGCCGGTCTGGCCGCCGAGGGTCGGGAGGATGCCGTCCGGGCTTTCCCGCTCGATAACGCGGTCGAGTACGCCGACAGTGAGGGGTTCGATATAAACGCTGTCGGCCACTCCCCGGTCCGTCATTATGGTGGCTGGGTTGGAGTTGACCAGGACGGTCTGGACGCCTTCTTCCCGAAGGGCCTTGCACGCCTGGGTGCCGGCATAGTCGAACTCAGCAGCCTGCCCGATGACGATGGGGCCGGAGCCAATGACAAGAACTTTTCGTGGTTTCCCCGCCCCATCAATCACGGGTACGCAACTCCTTCGATGGCCGTGTCCCCGGATTGGGCGGACCGCCCGGGAAGGAGGAGGGAGGAACGGCCTGGTTTAAGATGTCGGGAGCAGTCCCGGCAGCTGGATGAGCTTCCGCTCGTGCATGAGGTTGAGCATCTGGTAAATGAACGAACCGTAGAGACGCCCGTCGTTGTCGAGCATGTGCATTCCCGGGAAGTCCTGGCTGGAGCGGGGCGGTATGGTGAATACGGTATGCTGGTCGTCCACCTTCACCAGATCCACGCATCCGACGGGTTCCGGGAAGACGTGGCCGTTGGTCCAGTCTACAATCTTGACCCACAGGCTCCAGTTCTGCCCGAGGCGGGCGCGGGTCACTGTTGCCATCTGGTAGCCGAATCTTTCGCAGGTCAGTGTGGGGACCACCTCGTCGAGCAGGCCGAGCATCCCGGACAAGTCCAGGGGCAACTCCATCTCGACCCCTTCCTCTAGCAAAACCATGCTGAACGACGACATTAAAACCTCCCGGCGGCACCGAAGAAAATTGAAGGATAGTGCGTAAAGACGGGAGTGATTGTAGGGAAGACCGGAGCAAATCCCCAAGAAAGGAATACGCCGGGCTTTGGGAGAAAGCTCCGCCGTTCAGTGGCAGTCGGTTGAAGCTACGCACCGTGGAAATCGGCCACCATGTCGAGAAACTGGTCGAAAATGTACTCGTTGTCCCGAGGGCCGGGGGAGGCTTCCGAGTGGTACTGGATGCTGAAGAGAGGATGGCTGCGGTGGGCCAGGCCCTCGACGGTGTTGTCATTGAGATTCAGGAGGGATACCTCGAGCCCCGGGGGAAGCGAGTCGGCGTCGACGGCGTAACCGTGGTTCTGGGCGGTTATGTAGACCTTTCCGGTGGAGAGGTCCTTGACAGGATGGTTGGCTCCCCGGTGTCCGAACTTGAGCTTGTAGGTGGAGGCTCCCATGGCCCGGGCGATGAGCTGGTGGCCGAGGCAGATTCCCATCATGGGAACCCGGCCAACGAGTTGCTTCACATTGTCCGTCACATAGTCCAAGAGCTGGGGGTCGCCGGGGCCGGGGGACATGAGGATGCCGGATGGGTTCAGTGCCAGCATCTCATCGGCGGTGGTGGCGGCGGGGACGGCGATGACCTCGCATCCGCGCTGACGCAGGAGGCGGAGAATATTGTACTTGAGGCCGCTGTCAGTGACCAGAATCCGGTAGCGGGATGGTTCCCCGGCGGATGGCTCCTCCGCCGGGGAGTCTTCCCACGAGTAACGCTGGCCGGTGGTAACAGTCTTGACCAGGTCGAGGTCGTCATAGCGGGGGGCTTCGGCCAACCTTGCCCTTGCCCGTTCCAGGGGTTCGGTGGTGATGAGGCCGGTCATGACGCCGCGGGTGCGGAGGCGGCGGGTGATGGCCCGGGTGTCGACGCCGCTGATGCCGGGAATGTCCTGGGACAGCAGGTACTCGTGGAGGGTCATCCGGCTGTCCCCGTGGCTGGGAAGGTCGCAATGCTCCCGGACGACCAGGCCGCTGACCTGGATGCGTCGGGATTCGATATCCTCGCAGTTTATTCCGTAGTTGCCGACCAGGGGATAAGTCAGGGTGACCAACTGGCCGGCGTAGGAGGGGTCGGTGAGGACCTCCTGATATCCGGTCATGCTGGTGTTGAATACCACCTCGCCCCAGGTTGAGACGGCGGCGCCGAAGGACTCGCCCCGGTGAAGGGAACCGTCTTCCAGGAGAAGGCAGGCGGGTTGGCCCAAGCTATGATCAGTCAATTAGCGGTCCTGCGGGTTGGAGTTGGAACGGGAAACAGCCCCGGTTGGATCCTGGTAAGCCACTTGTCCTCCGGCTATGGTGCATACCACCGCACCGGTAAGGACGGTGCCTTCGAGGGGGGTGTTTTTCCCTTTGGACAGGAACTGGGAAGTATCGACCGTCCATTGGCGGGAAGGGTCGAACACCACGACGTCCGCCGACGTTCCGGGTCCCAGGGTTGCGAGAGGGAGGTAATCGGCTCCCAGCACCCGGGCCGGGGCGGCAGTAAGGCGTTCGATGAGGGTCGGCAGGGTAAAGCGTCCAGCGTGGACCAGTCCCATCAGGGAACCCAGGGCGGTCTCCAGGACACTGATGCCGAAAGCCGCATCCTGGTAGGTGACTTCCTTGCTGGCGACGTCGTGGGGGGCGTGGTCAGTGGCGACGCAGTCGATGACACCGGAGACCAATCCTTCGATGAGGGCTTCCACATCCCGGTCCTGGCGAAGAGGCGGGTAGACCTTGGTTGAGGTGTCATAGCTGGCGGCGCCGGAGACATCGCCATTGCCGTGGTCCCCCAGGGCCCAGCGATCGTTAATGGTCAGGTGGTGGGGGCAGACCTCGGCAGTAACGGGGATGCCGCGTTCCTTTGCTCCCCGGATGAGGGCAACCGATCCGGCCGTGCTGAGGTGGGCAACGTGGAGTTTCCCACCGCTTAGCTCGGCGAGAGAAATATCCCGGGCAATCATGGTCTCCTCGGCGGCAGCGGGGATGCCGGGGAGTCCGAGGCGAGTGGCGGTCCAACCCTCGGCCATGACGCCATGGCGGGACAGGGAAGGTTCCTGGCAGTGATTGCTGATGGGCAGGCCGAGGTCGCGGCTGTAGGTCAGTGCGAGCCGCATGAGGTTGTCGTCATAGACGGGATCGCCATCGTCGCTGAAAGCCACAACACCGGCGGCGGCCAGCTCTTCCATGTCAGCCAGTTCCTTGCCATGGCGGGATTTGGAGACGCAGCCGATAGGGAGGACCCGGACGACGGCTTCAGCGGCGGCGCGGTGGCGGATGTACTCGACGACGGCGGCGTTGTCGATAGCCGGTTCGGTGTTAGGCATGCAGCAGATGGTGGTGAACCCGCCACGGGCGGCGGCCGCGGCACCGGTGGCTATTGTTTCCTTGTATTCAAAACCGGGCTCCCTCAAGTGGCAATGGATGTCGATGAACCCGGGGGAGGTAACCAATCCTTCGGCTTCCATTACGAGGGAGCCGCTGGGGACGGCATCGGGCGGAACAAGCCCACCGGCGGAGGCGATGGACCCGCCGCGGATGAGCACATCTCCGACGGCGTCGACGTTCCGGGCCGGGTCGATGATCCGGGAGCCGCGGATAAGGATGGTTTCGGAATTCAGACCGGCCGTCATGCTTTATCGCCGTCCCGGGAGGAAGCTGGGATAGGGGCGGCCCCGCAAACCTGGTAGAGGAGGGCCATGCGGACGGCAACGCCGTTGGTAACCTGTTCCTCGATGACAGAAGTATCACCGTGGGCGAGGCTAGAGCTGATCTCTATGCCCTCGTTCATGGGGCCGGGGTGCATGACGAGGGCGCCGGGGTTGGCGCGGGCCATGCGGGCTTCGGTCACCTGCCAGCGGCGGATGTACTCCCGAAGGCTGGGGAAAAACCCGCCGGCCTGCCGCTCGTTCTGGAGGCGGAGGGCCATGACTACGTCGGTGCTTTCCACTGCCCGGTCGAGGTCGGTGTCAATGCGGACGGAGGCCAGGGGGTGATCCGCCGGGAGGTAGCGGTCAGGACCGAAAAGTTCGGGCGGGAGAAGGGTCGCCGGTCCCGACAGGGTCACTTGAGAACCAGCCGTGGCGAATCCCCAGAGGGCGGAGCGGGCGACACGGCTGTGGAGGACGTCTCCGACAATGACGACCTTGAGACCCTCCAACCGTCCGAGCTTGCTGCGGACCGTGTACAGGTCCAGAAGGGCCTGGGTAGGGTGGGCGTGGAGCCCGTCGCCGGCATTAATGACGCTGACCTTCGGCAGGTGCCGGGCGAGGAAGTTGGGAGCGCCGGAGTGAGGGTGGCGGATTGCGACGACATCGACGCCCATGGCCTGGAGAGTGAGTCCGGTATTGAGCAGGGACTCGCCTTTCTCCACGCTGCTGCCGGACTCGCTGACGTTGATGACGTCGGCACTCAACACCTTGCCCGCTTCCTCGAAGGAGACCCGGGTGCGGGTGCTGGCTTCGTAGAAGAGGGTGACTACGAGACGGCCGCGGAGGGTGGGAGCTTTCTTGATATCGCGATGGAGTATGTCCTTCATCGCGGTGGTATTGTCCAGAACAGCGGTGATTTCGTCCCGCGTGAAGTCGTCCAAGTCCAGGACGTGCTGGCGGACGGCAGGCTGAACACCGGGCGCTGCGGCAGCCGCGATTTCATGGGAGGGACGGGCGAGAGTCAACGAATCAGTCCTCCCTTCGCAAGATGGAGACCTCGTCGACGCCGTCGAACTCAGCCAGCCGGACCCGGACCTGCTCCCGAAGGCTGGTAGGCATGTTCTTGCCCACGTAGTCGGCCCGGATGGGGAGTTGACGGTGGCCCCGGTCCAACAGGATGGCAAGGCGGATCTGCTGGGGGCGGCCGAAGTCGTTGAGCGCATCCATGGCAGCTCGGACCGTTCGCCCGGTAAAGAGAACGTCGTCGACGAGGACAACGCTCCGGTCCTGGATATCAACGGGCATGCTGGTCCGCTTGATGGCCTTCAACTCCCGCCGTTGCAGATCGTCCCGGTGGAGGCTGATGTCCAACTCCGCGACCGGGACTGGACTTCCCTCGAACCGGGAGATGTTGTCCGCCAGGCGATGGGCCAAGAACACTCCCCGGGTCTGGATGCCGACGACGACCAGGTCTTCGATACCCCGGTTGTGTTCGAGCATTTCATGAGACACGCGGGCCAATGCCCGGCGGATGTCCTCCCGGTTCATTACCTGATGTTCTGTCATCGTTCCCAAGGTCAACGTGGTCCAAAAAATACCCTGCCGCAGACCGGCAGGGTAAGACGCCCCCGATTGATCGGGTGGAGGGGGACGCCAAGCCTGGGTAGGCTTTCCACTTTGCCAGCCTCTCGGGACTGTCTTAAAAGTGCGAAGGAGGAGGGCTGTGACACCCTGCCGCCCAAGTTGTTCTGTTTTGCGGGGCAGAGTATATCAGAACCGGGCGCCGGGATAAAGGAATTGGTCAGAACAAAACCCTTCAGGCGGCGACGCGCTTGCGGCGGTTGGCCAGATAGTCCACAAGGACGTACTGGCCGAGGTTCTCGGAACTGCTGTAAAAAGCGCGGCCCCGATTGATCCGGGTGAGCCGGTCAATGAAGTTCACGAGCTGGTAGTTGTTTTCCAGCATGAAGGTGTTGATTACGATACCCTCCTGGGTACACTTGCGGACTTCCTTCAGGGTTTCCAGCTCGGTGCGGTAGCTGGGTGGGTAGCTGAAGAAGGACTGGCCATTTTCCAGGTGGGCGGTGGGTTCGCCGTCAGTGATGAGGAGGATCTGGCGGGAGCCGCCCTTCTCGTTGGCGAGGAGCTTGCGGGACATCATCAGGGCGTGGTGGAGATTGGTGCCGGACACCCACGCATTCCAGTTGGTCTTGACTAGGTCTTCCTCCTTGATCTCCCGGGCGTAGTCGGAGAAGCCGATGACGTGGAGGGAGTCCCGGGGGTATTGGGTGCGGATCAGCGAGAAGAGGGCCAGGGTTACCTTCTTGGCGGCCTGGAAGTTGTTGAAGAGACCCATGGACCGGCTCTGGTCGAGGAGAACGGCGGTGGCGGCGCGGGTCATGTGCTCCTGGCGGTGGATTTCGAAGTCCTGCGGGCCCATGCGGACGGGGATTTCCGGGCCGGACCGCAGGACGGCGTTCTTGATGGTGGCCTGCATATCCAGCAGGAAGGGGTCGCCGAACTCGTAGGGCTTGGTGTCTCCGAGAAGGTCGCCGCCGGCGCCCCGCTGGTCAAGGTCGTGGTTGCCCATGCGGTCCTTCTTCAGGTGGACGAATACTTCCTTGAGGGCCTTCTGGCCGATGCGGCGGATTCCCCGGGCGGTGAGTTCCAGCCCGTCCTCGCCGGTGATGTATCCCGCCTCTTTGAGAAGCTGCTGCAGGCGCTCCAACTGCTCCCAGGCTTGCCGGGCTTCCTCGCCGAGAAGCTCGGCTAGTATTTCCGGGTCTATATCTTCGAGGTTGCCGGTGCGGATGGCGTCCTGGATGGACTGCTCCAGCCGGTCCAGGTCCTGGAGCTGGCGCATCATCTCGCGGGCCTGCTCCATGGTCAGGCTGTCGTCGCCGAGGAAGGGGTACTGGCGGCGAAGATCGTCCATGGGCATTAGCTGTCCCATGAGCTGGGCAAACTCGGCCATCTCGCGCTGGGTCGCGGGGTCGAGAGCGGCGTTGAGGGCGTCCTCCAACTGCTGCCGGGCCTCCGGTGACATGCTTTCCATCATGGACTGCATTTGGGCAAGCTGCTGCTGGAGCATTTCCATGAGCTCGTCGAAGTTCTGCGGAGGATTGGGGCCGAACATCTGGCCCCAACGCTGCATGAAGCCGTCGAAGTCAGGCTCCCGGCCGGCCATCTTTTCCCGCATCATCTGGTTCAGCTCGCGCATCATCTCGCGGGTAGCCGCCATGTCTTCTGGAGACATTCCCTGGACCTGCTGCTGCATCTGCTGGGATATGTTCTGGGCCATCTGGGACTTGAGCTCGTCCAGAAGCTCCTGGAAGAGGCGCTGGGCTTCGGGGTCCATGAACTCGTAGTCCATGAGCTCCTGGATTTGCCCGGCGAGGCTATCTGGCAACTGGTCGAGGGTGTCGAGGTTGCGCTGAGCGCGTTGCTCCAGCATGTTGAGCAGGGCTTCCTGTTGTGGACGGTCTTCTTCGGAAGCCGCGGATGCCTGATCGCGGGCCTCGTCGATGCGCTTCTGGATTCCCGTTCGTTCCGCGTCCAGGATTTCCTTGAGGCGGCGCTCCAGGTCCTCCACCACCGAGTCCATGTTGTGTTGCTGCAACTGCTGGCGGCGCTGGTTCTTGAGGCGTTCCATCAGGTCGCGCAGGCCTCCCATTTGCTGACCATCGGGGTTCTGCATTCCGTTGCGGAAGAGCTCGCGGAGCGCCCGCATGACGTCTCCCTGGTTCAGCAACTCGTCGGAAAGCTGGTCCATGAGAGCGTTGGCATCGATGCCGAAGATTTCCTGGGTGCCATCCCAGCGGCTGTACCGGTAGGTGCCAAAGAGCATGGTAGCCTCGGTGGGGCCGGTGCCTGGAGGGCCACCGGCAAGAGGTGACGTGGAGGTCGGGAGGGGGAAGGAACGCGGCGGCTAGCCGGCGCCGATGGCCGCCAGTCCAGCGTCGGCGCACTCCTGGTCTTGGGAGTAATGGCCGCCGCTGACGCCAATGCCACCGATCATCACGCCGTCTACGTTGATGGGGGTGCCGCCCCCGAAGAGGATCATGTCCTGCTGGTGGGGCAGGCTGTGGAGAAGGGGTGGATCGTCCTTGATGAACTCCCACAGGCCGAGGGTGGGGAAGCCAAAGGAGATGGCGGTCCAGGCCTTCTGCTGGGCGATCCGGACGGCGAGAAGGGCTGCTCCGTCCATGCGGCTGAAGGCCTTGAGGTTGCCGTCGGGGTCGCAGATGGCGATGGCCATGGGAACGCCGATTTCCTGGGCCTTGGCTTCGGCGGCGGCAATGGCCTGCCGGGCGGCTTCCAGCGTGATGCTCTTGCGGTCGAAGGACGTTGGCATGGGGGCCCTCCTGGGAGGCGAGTGTTGCCGGCTACTATACCGCAACGGGCCCGGAGGGGCCAGAGATGGTTGGATTCGGCACCCGGCGGGCGGCGTTAACGCGGTCAGAGAACCTGGGCGCCAAGGATTTTCTGGATGTGGTTGAGGGCCCAGTGGTGGGCTTCGGCGTCGAAGCTGGCGACGCAGTCGGCGGGGATTTCCACGTCATAGTCCCGGTTGCGGGCGTCGCTGGTGGTGTGCATGACGCAGATGTCGGTGCAGACGCCGCAGATAATGACCCGGTCGGGCCGGTGTCGGGCCAGCCGCTGTTCCAGGTCGGTGTTGAAGAAGCCGCTGTAACGGTTCTTGGGGACTATGTTGGCTGCCGTAACGAACTCGGCCAGCTCCGGGATTACCTCTGGTTCCTCGGTGCCGATGACGCAGTGGACGGGGAACATGCGAAACTCGAGGTCATCGGGCAGGTGGTGGTCGCAGACGAAGACTATCTCCGAGCCAGCGTTTTTCTCCCGGCGCAGGAGGGCCTGGACGTTGGGGATGATTTTGCGGGACTCGTCGCCGCAGTAGAGGTTATGGCCGGGTTCAAGGAACCCGCGGACCATGTCGACGACAATCACGGTGTTGGGCATGTCGGGCCTCCTTCAGGATGATCCTGTGGAGTGTTACCGCTGGGAGTCCACGGCTTCCAGGAAGGGTACGCCATCAACCAATACGTCGTCGATGACGGCGTCGCCGTCCCGGTCGACGAACACCCGGACTTTGACATCGCCGGCGCGCTCGACGATGCGGCCGGTGCCTTCGGGGACAAAGTAGGTGCCGATGCCGAAGTCGAGGCTGCCGGAGTCGTCGGCAAATCCGGTTATAAAAAGTTGGCCCGGCCGGGGACGGGTGCGATGATAGCCGGTGGCCTGCCATACGTCACCCTGCCGCTCCAGGGTGACGAACATCCTGGCGCCCCGCTGAAGGTCATCCCGCAGGCGGGGCGCGGCGTCCTCGACGCGCCGGGGAATGCCAATCTCGTAGTTGAGGATGGCGTAGTCCCCCTGGAGGAGGGAGCGGGGGTCTACGGGAACGGTCTGGAGGACGATGCGCTCGCCGGTTTGGCGGACCTGTTCCCGGAATCCGACGATGCCGGCCAGGACGGCCAGCTGAACGGCGACGATTACCCAGAAGGCTATGGAGAACCTAGCGGTCATCGGCCACCTACGGGCCTGTGTCCGGGTGCCTCAGGCTCTGGAGGACACGGCGGCGGGCACGTTCCAGCAGGAACCCTCCGACGAGGAGGAGCAGGCCGGCAATGATAAAGACGATGGAACGGTCCAAAAGGTCGAAACTGTATTCGAAGTACCGGGTGAAAATCCAGACGCTAAAGAAACCAATGGACAGGTTGATGAGGGCTTCACGTCCGCGGAGATATCCAAGATAGGCAAGCCCCACGACTCCCAGCCCGTAGAGGAGGTTGGCAACAATCGGGTATACGGTTGCTCCGTCCAACGGGGGGAACACCACCAGGCATCCGAACAGAAGCAGCACCAGCGAAGGGACTGCTTCGGCCAGCAGGGCGGCCAACGGCTGCGCCTGCTGCCGGGCATAGAGGGCCATCCAGACCCAGACGGCCACCAGGGCGGCGACGGTCGCGGCAGCTATGGCCCAGTATTCCGGGGTCACCGGGAACCAGAGGGCCTCGGGATAGTCCCGGGAGCGATCGGTCCAGTCCCAGAGATCCCCAAACCCCCAAGAATAGAGAATGCCAAAGGTGATAAGCAAGCCAATGAGCTGGAAGGTGGGCATGAAAAGGCGGACGGACGGGAAGGACCCGTGGAGCCTCCCGACGGCGAAAAGAGCCAGTCCCAGGGTCAGGTAGAGGGGCATGGCCAGGGATGGGATGAAGTGTTCGTCCAGCAGCCACTCCTGGCCGCGGAATCCGACGGCGGCCAGCCCGGTAACCAGGGCTAGCACCAGGACCGGTTGGGAACGCACAACGTAGGCGAGGGGCAGGACGCCGAGGAACCAGTAGAGCACAAGGTTGGGATGGTTTACCGGGATATGGTAGGTCTGAGCGACCAGGTGAACGGCGGCCCCATAAGCGATGCACCCGAGGAAAATCAGGGCAGTCCCCACCCGGGGATAATCGAGCCGGTAGCGAAGCAGGAACCCGGCGCCGTATATGACGGGCACACCAATAAACATCATGGCGAGCTTCACGCCGGAAGAAATTTCCTGCCAGTTGGCGGCAACGAACAGGATGACTCCCAGTCCAACCAGGACGGCCCCCATTATCAGGAGGACGGTGACGAGCCGGTTGCGGGGCGCTTCGGCGGCTTCCGGGAAGTCGTAGGAGCCAAGAATGGCGCGGGCCTGTTCCCCGGAGATTATTCCCGAGGCGCTCCAATGTTCCACCTCGACGGGCAGGCCGGCGAGGAAACGGGGATCGGCGGGGCGGGGGCCGGTGGGGGCTTCAGACATTCATCTATTCCTGGACTATTCCCGGGCGCTTACGCGCTCCCACCGGAGGCCCCGGAATAGCGGGAGTCGGCGGCGAGCATTTGGGACAACCCGACGGTCTCGAAGGCTTCCGCAAGGGAGGACATGCCGGGCATGAGCTGCTCGGTGGTGCCGTGGGTCTTGAGGTGGCGCATGAGATTAGCCACCACGCTACAGGCAGCCATCAGAGCGCTGGCGGGGAAGATCACCATCTTAAAGCCCATCTGTTCCAACTCGGGGGCGGGAATCAATGGGGACTTGCCGCTTTCAACGAAGTTGTAGAGGAGGGGCACGTCGAAGGTGTCGGCGACTTTCCGGGCTTCCTCCGGGGAGCGAAGGGCTTCGATGAACAGGGCGTCGGCGCCGGCGCGGATGTAGTCATCGCAGCGGCGCATCGTGTCGTCCCATCCGGTGACAGCGAGGGCGTCAGTGCGGACGATGATGGTGAAATCGGGGTCGGTGCGGGCGTCGACGGCGGCGCGTATCTTGCCGCACATCTCATCGGGAGGGATCACGCGCTTGTTGTCCAGGTGTCCGCAGCGCTTGGGGAAGTCCTGGTCCTCGATGTGGACCGCGGCGACGCCGGCGCGCTGGTATTGGCGGATGGTGCGCTGGATGTTGAGCATCCCGCCGTACCCGGTATCGGCGTCGGCGATGATGGGGACGCTGACCACCTCGGCCATGGCACCGGCGTGGGCAGTCATTTCGCTCATGGTAGCGAGGGCGAGGTCAGGATACCCGAGGCGGGCAACGGACATTCCCGCGCCGGTCATGTAGACGGCGGGGAAACCGGCCTGCTCAATTATGGTTGCGGTGAGGCAATCGTAGGCCCCCGGCGCTACGATTATGCCGGGTTGGCCGAGGCGTTGGCGGAAGGCTGTGGTGACGTTCATGGTGAAATCTCCGGCGGAAACTTCCGAATGTCTGACCCGACCAGGGTCCAGGGGCAAGGGCCCCCGGCAAAGGCGGGTTTTTCAATCAGGCGATAAGGCCGCCATCGACGGTTATGGCCTGTCCGGTGATGTATCCGGCGCGGGGGCTGGCGAGGAAGGCCACTACCTCGGCAACTTCGGCGCCGCTTCCAAAGCGCCCCATGGGGATGCGGCCCATAATCTGGCGGCGGGCGTCGTCGCTGAGCTGGTCAACCATTCCCCCGGTGTCGATGAACCCGGGGGCGACGGCATTGACGGTGACGTTGCGGGATGCCACCTCCCGGGCGACCGCCTTGGTGAAGCCGATCAGACCGGCCTTGGCAGCGGCGTAGTTGGCCTGCCCTGGGTTGCCTCCAATACCGACGACGGAAGAGATGTTTATGACCCGTCCAGCGTGCCGCCGGATCAGTTGGGGCATGACCTTCCTGGTGCAAAGGAAGGCGCTGCGCAGGTCGATGTCCAGCACCTCGTCCCAATCCTGCAGGGACATCCGTAGGAGCAGGCGGTCGCGGGTGATGCCGGCGTTGTTGACCAGGATGTCGATACGGCCCCAATGTTCCGATGCCGCGTTAACCACTGACTCCGCAGAGTCTTCCTGGGACACGTCACCGGCAATGGCGAAGGCTGCGCCGCCGGCAGCAGTGATGGTTTCGACCACCCTGGTGGCGGCGTCCAGGTTGGTGTGGTAGTTGACGGCGATGCCTGCGCCTTCCTCAGCCAAACGACAGGCGATGGCGGCGCCGATCCCCCGGGATGCCCCGGTGACCAACGCTACCTGTCCTTCCAAATCACGAGAGGACATGGGGTCAGCCAGCGGCGGAGGACCGCGGCAGGGCGGCGAGTTCGCGCCGCATCTCGCCCATCATGTCAAGGGACACACACATCACGCCGGTGCGGATGGCGCCCGTTACGCCATCGGCCCGGGACGAACCGTGACCGAGGATTACGGTGCCGTTAACGCCGAACAGGGGCCCGCCCATCTTGCGGGGGAGATTCATGGATGTCCAGAGCTCTTCGATGAGGCCGGATGCACCTCCTCCCGGAATGGCCGAGGACAGCCTTTCCTGAAGGTATTGTCCCAGGGCTGAACCAAGGCCTTCGGTGAACTTCATGAGAATGTTGCCGACGAAGCCGTCGCAGACGACGACATCGGCCTTGTCGCTGAAGAAGTCCATTCCCTCCACGTTGCCCACGAAGTTGAGGTGGCTTTCCTGGAAAAGCTGGTAGCTCTCCCGGACCTGCCGGTTGCCCTTGGCTTCCTCGGTGCCCACGCTGAGCAGACCGATGCGGGGGTTTTCGATACCGAGGAACCGATGGGCGAAGACGGAGCCCAGCGCTCCAAAGCTGAGCATGAGGGCAGGGCGGCAGTCTACATTGCTGCCCATGTCCACCATAACGGTCCGCGGAGCCAGCCCAAGGAAAGGGCCGCCAATGCAGGGACGGTCCAGACCTTCCATCAGGCCCAGCGCCATCACTGCGCTGGCCATGGAAGCTCCGGTGGAGCCCATGGAGACAAGCAAGTCCGCCTGGCCGTCCTTGACGACCCTGGTGGCTACCGCAATGGATGCTTCGGGCTTGTGGCGAAGAGAAAGGACCGGATGTTCGTCGTCGCCAATCTTTCCCTGGGAGGGGACCACGGTCACGGCTTTCCCGGCGGCGTTGTGGCGGGAAAGCTCCCGCTCAACGGAGTCCCGGTCACCCACGAGGATTACTTCCGCGTTGTGCTCCTCCAATGCTGCCAAGGCTCCCGGAACGGTCTCCGGCGGCCCATAATCCCCACCCATTGCGTCCACGACCACCCGAATGGGGGCCGAATCTCCGTTTCGCTGCATACCTACACCTTTGCTGGCTGATCAGCCGGACGGTGTCCCGCAGGTCCGTCCGGCAGGTCCACGGTTGCGGAGCCGCTGATTATCTCACTGCGGGTCTGCCGGTTGCGAACACCGACGGAGCACGTCACTCGACGGCCATTCCCGAGATGTTCTTCCCTGGCTATTTTACCCCAAGTTTCGACCTCATCGCCCACGTAAGCGGCACCCTTGAACCGGACTTTCAGCGAGCCTGTTGCCAACCATGACTGCCCGAAAGAAGCGGCCATCATTTCGGAGATGAAAGCCAGGGTCAACATCCCGTGGGCGATGACTCCTCCGAAACCGGTGCCTGCGGCGAATTCGGTATCCCAGTGCAGCGGATTGTGGTCGCCGGATGCCTCGCAGTATTTGTCCAACTGGCGCTGGGTGATGGTCTTGACCACCGGGGTCAGTTCCTGTCCGGGTCCGGTCATGGCCGAACCCCTCCGGCGGGGGGACTCTCCGAGGCTGGCTCCGGGAGCAGGGATCAACACAGTTGTCCTGCCGCGCTGGACCGGCCGCCCGCCGGGGCCGGTCAGCGTGTAGGACACAGTGGTGAAATCCAGGCCCCCGCGGCGGCGGGGCGGGTCCTGCCGCGCGACCCCCGCTACCCTGGAGCCAACCTCCAAAGGAGCCAGGGTTTCCACTTCCTGCAGACTGTGGATGGTCCCGCCGGGAAGTTCCAGGGTCTCCAACACGCGCCCCAGAACGCAGGCGGTCAACGCCAGGGGCGGCACCAGCCCGAGCTGAAGACAGTTTCCGGTGGAGTCGCCCACAGCCTCCACGTAGGACTGAACCCATTCCGGGGTCACCAACCATTCACCCAGTTGGATTTCACCTCGGGATGGCTGCGCTTTATTTCCCATGGACATGCTCCCCAAGGCAGAAGCCGGAACCCTTCGGACAATGGCGCCGCATGTATGCCGATCGGTTCATCCTCCTGGGCGAGGATGTTGATCCTGGCGTGAGGGAGCGGTTCGGCTTCGCCAAGCGGTTAGTCCTGGAACCCGAAGGCCTGGACGGCCTGTTCCACGATGTGCTCTCCGATAGCCAACGAGGAGGTGGCGCCGGGAGAGGGCGCGTTCAGGACGTGGATGGCGTTTCTCCCGGTGAGAATATTGAAGTCATCCAACAGCGCGCCGTTGCGGGCAACGGCCTGGGCCCGGACCCCGGAGCCTCCTGCCACCAGGTCTTCAGAGCGGATTTCGGGAATGAGGCGCTGCAGATCGCGTACAAATACCTTCTTGGAGTAGGAGCGGTGCATTTCGCCGATCCCGGTTTTCCAGTGCTTCATGGACATCTTCCAGAAACCAGGGTAGGTGATGGCTCCCAGGGTTTCTCCCAGCTTGATGTCACGCTTGGTGTACCCCTCGCGGGCGAGGGCCATCACGGCGTTGGGCCCCGCTTCCACCTGTCCGTACACATTGCGGGTGTAATGCACGCCGAGGAAGGGGAAGCGGGGATCAGGTACAGGATAGATCAGGCCCTTGACCAGGTGGCGGCTTTCGGGACGCAGGGTAAAGTACTCTCCCCGGAAGGGGAGTATTCGGACGCCGGTGTCCTCTCCAGCCATTTCAGCGATCTTGTCGGCGTACAGGCCGGCACAGTTGATGATGTGCCTGGCCCTTACATCGCCCCCCGGAGTCTGGACGGTGGTCAAACCGGAGGATTGGTGGATGGCCTGGACTGGAGCACTGGTGAAAACGTCGCCGCCGGCTTCCTGGAAACGGTTGGCGTAGGCGGAGGCGACCTTCACGTAATCGACGATGCCGGTCTGGGGTGACCAAAGGGCCTTGACCGCGAAGGTGTGGGGTTCGATTTCCTGAAGGCGCTCGGGGCCGATCATCTCCAGCCCTGTAACGCCATTGGCAACGCCCCGGTCGTAGAGGTCCTGGAGCCTTCCCAATTCCGACGGATCGGTAGCGACGATCGCCTTGCCGCAGCGTTCGTACTCAATCTCGTTTTCCTCGCAGAACTGAACGAGCTTCTGTACCCCATCAACACAGAAGCGGGATTTCCAGGAGCCGGGACGGTAGTAAATGCCGGAGTGGATGACGCCGCTGTTATGCCCGGTCTGGTGGGTGGCCAGCTGGGTTTCCTTTTCGAGGACTGCCACCTTCTTGTCCGGCATCCGCCGGGACAACTGCATGGCGGTGGACAACCCAAGGATTCCCCCGCCGATGATTGCGACGTCGTACTCGCTGGAGTCCATTGACTTCTCCAATTCCGGGGATTGGTATCCCCCTTGGCCGGCGGGGGACAGGCAGCGGAAAACGGGATTTATAGTATCATAGCCGGAACCCAAGGACACGGGCCTTCGGGCAAGGCCTGCGAGGAACAACAACGATGGAATCCGGAGACTTATGGAAGCTAATCCTGTTCTTTGTCTGCCTCGTGCTTTCGGCGTTTTTCTCCTCCTCTGAAACTGCCTTTATCGCGTTCCCGAGACCGCGGCTGCTGCGACTGGTCAACGACGGCAATTCCAGGGCAAACCTGGTGTCCCGTCTAATCGGTCATCCGGAACGGCTGCTGGCAACCGTGTTGTTGAGCAACAACCTGACCAATACGGCGGCCGCTGCGCTGGGCACAGCCCTGGCCATTAACCTGATCCAGAACTCGACCGTCGCGGTCCTGGTCTCCACTTTTGGCGTCACCTTCCTGCTGCTGGTGTTCAGCGAAACGTTGCCGAAAACAGTGGCGTGGAAACGGTCAGAAACGGTGGCGATGACCTTCGCGCGCCCCTTGTCCCTAGTCCAGTGGGTGTTGTCTCCGGCGGTACACGTGCTGCAACTCATCACCCTGGGGTTTACTAGGATGGTGGGAATCAGCGGATCGGCTCCTCGGGACAGTGAGCAAGAGATACGTACACTGATCACGGTGGGGGCGCAGGAAGGAGATGTGGAGCAATCCGAGGCGGAGCTCTTGGAGAAGGTTTTCCGGTTCGGAGACCAGCGGGTAATGGAGATCATGACCCCCCGGCCGGAGATAATCTGGGTCCAGGAAGGGACGCCGTTGAAGGACTTCCTCAGCATTTATTGCCAGTACCGGCATACCCGTTTCCCGGTGTACACGGATACGACGGAAAACGTAATAGGACTGATTTCGATCAAGGACCTCCTGCAGGCCTTGGGCGAGAATCAGATGCAAGAAGATGATCCGGTAACCACCTTAATGCGGCCGGCCATGGTGGTTCCGGAGACCAAGCTGGTGCGCGAGACTTTCGCTGAGATGCAGGAGTCCGGCCAGGGCATGGTACTGACCATCGACGAATTTGGAGGAATCGCCGGGCTGGTCACCCTGGAACAGCTTCTCGAGGTCATCGTCGGGGACGTAACGGAGGAAGGGGAACCGGTGGAGTCTTCTTACTCGCTGGTGCGGGACCACGTCTACCGGGTTGACGCCGGAATTCCCATCAGCGAAGTTAACGGCGAGTTGGGTCTGACCCTTCCCGAGGGGCAGTACAACACTCTGGCCGGTTTCATGCTGGAGAAGCTGGGGCGGGTACCCGAACCAGGGGACTGGGTGGGCCATGAGGGACTGGTGCTAACCGTTTGTGAAATGGACGGGGTGAGGATCGCCCAGGTTGAGGTGGAGGGCACCTGGCTCTAGCGCAGACTCAAGGGTTGATGCTGCCGGAGCGTCCCGGGTTTCCTTGACCGGCCCGGGGGCCTGTGATTTACTGACTCCACCCGCCGACCGCCCCGATGGCCGGCTATTTGGAGCAATACGCCATGCAGTTTGGAATGTTCATGGAGTTCGGTATCCGGTCGGACGGGAGCCAGATGAGCGCTTTCAGAGAAGGATTCGACCTGGTGGACGCGGCCGAGAGCTGGGGCCTGGACGGAGCGTGGCTGGCGGAACTGCACTTCAATCCCACGCGGTCGGTACTGTCCTCACCGATAACCATCGCCAGTTCCATCGCCACCCGGACGAAGCGGATGCGGATCGGGATGGCGGTGTACGTGCTGCCGCTGAACAACCCGCTGCGGGTGGCCGAGGAAGTGGCGACGGTGGACCACATCAGCGAGGGACGCTTTGAGTTTGGGATTGGCCGTAGCGGGTTCGCCCGGGCCTACGACATGTACGGCATCGATTACCACGAGAGCCGGCAGCGGTTCAGGGAGACTTTCGAGGTCCTGCAGGCGGCGTGGAAGGGTGAGCCGTTCTCATACCACGGCGACATCTACCAGTTTGACAACGTGACGGTGACGCCCCTGCCTTACCAGCAACCCCACCCGCCGGTGCGGATTGCTGCCACTACGGCGGAAACGTTTCCGTACATGGGGCAGCAGGGCAATCCCATTTTCGTAGGGCTGCGGGGAATGGACATCTCGGAGCTGAGCCGTTGCATCAAGGAGTACCGCAAGGCGTGGCAGGAAGCGGGACACCAAGGCGCCGGGGACGTTTCCCTGCGCATCCCGGTGTATGCCGGAGAGACCATGCAGCAGGCGGTGGACGAACCCTTCGAGAGCATCAGCGCCTACTTCAGCCGGATGGGGAACCTGTACCGGGAGTCGGCGGGGCAGGCAGGCATTGACGCCACCGAACTCCGAGGAAACCGGGCGGACCGGCTGGCCTCGCTGTCCTACGAGGACATCCTGGAAGCCAAGGTAGCATTCGGGAGCGCCGAAGGGTTGATTGACCGGTTCCACTTTCTGGAAGAGGAACTGGGGGTCAACAGCATTGTCGCCGAACTGAACGCCGGCGGGCTGGTGCCCGCTGAGAGGGTGCAGCGAAGCCTGCGAATCCTGACCCACGACGTCATGCCGGCCTTCAAGTAACCGGGCCGTACCTATATCGACGGAACCCAAGGAGCAACTGCCGTGAACATCGCCATCCTCGACGACTACCAGGCTGCAGCCGGAGAAATGACGGACTGGTCGGAGTTGCCGCAAGGTTCCGACGTCCGGTTCTTTCATGACCACCTGTCCGACGAAGACGCGTTAGTGGCTCGGTTGCAGGACTTTGACGTGGTGATGGGGATGCGGGAACGAACGCCGTTCCCGCGGACGGTCTTGGAGCGGCTGCCAAACCTCCGGCTGTTGATTACCTCAGGGCGCGGTAACGCGTCATTCGACCTGCCAGCGGCGACAGAATTGGGAATCACGGTGTGCGGCACGGACGGCGCAGGGGAAGGGCCCACGGAGCTGACGTGGGGACTCATCATCGCCATGCTGCGGCAAATTCCGCTGGAAGAACGGACGGCCCGGGAGGGCGAGTGGGGAGTCCACATCGGCATAGGGTTGAAGGACAAGACCATCGGGCTGCTGGGCTTGGGGCACATCGGGTCCAGGGTGGCGCGAGTGGCCAACGCCTTTGATATGAACGTAATTGCGTGGAGCCAGAACCTGACCGAAGAGCGGGCGAGGGAGTGCCAGGCCACGCTGGTGGACAAGGAGACCCTTTTCCGGGACTCGGACATCGTGTCGATACACGTCCGGTTGAGCGGGCGTACGAGAGGCCTGGTCGGGGCCGCCGAACTGGGGCTGATGAAAAGGGATGCCTACCTGGTGAATATTTCCAGGGGTCCCATTGTGGATGAGGCGGCGCTGGTGACGGCGCTCCGGGAGAACAGGATCGCGGGAGCAGGGCTGGATACTTTCGACGTGGAGCCGCTTCCCACGGATCACCCGTTGCTCAAGCTGGAAAACACGGTAATCACCCCTCACGTTGGCTATGTGACGCGAGAGGCCTATCTGGGGCATTACCGGGGTACGGTTGAAGACATCCGAGCCTTCGCCGCCGGAGAGCCGGTGCGGATGCTGAACCCGGAAGTCAGGGACACCCCGCAACTGCGGGCTCCGGAGGACTGAGAAACCGGCTCGAAACCGACCTTGAATTTTGCGGTTGCCTGGCGCGGCGACACTGCATTAGCCTGTCACCGCCATCCGAACCTTCCCCATTGATGGGGGAAGGGACTTGTTCTGAGGTTCCATAGTTTCCTGCTTGGCGGGGCCTCCATTTCACCACTATCAGACACAGGAGTTCACTATGAAGGCAGTACGGATACATGAGTTCGGGGACCTGGACGTCCTGCGGTGGGAGGACATTCCGGTCCCCAACCCGAGCCCCCATCAGGTGCTGGTCAAGGTGGATTCGTCGGGAGTTAACTACGCCGACATCATGCGCAGGAAAGGCGGATACCCCGGTCCCGACCTGCCTTCGACGCTGGGCCTGGAAGCGGCGGGAGTGGTCCAGGAACTCGGATCGGAGGTTACCGGCCTGACGGTGGGACAGCGGGTGATGGCCATGGGGCCCCAGGGGAACGCGGAATATGTGGCGGTCAACGCCAACCTGGCGTTTCCGTATCCCGAGACTACCGATCCGGTGCAGGCGGGTGGAATGCCCATCGTGTTCCTGACGGCTTATCATCTCCTGAAGACGCGGGGAGGGATGCAGGCCGGGGACACGGTGCTGATCCAGGCCGGGGCTTCCGGGGTGGGCACGGTGGCGACGCAGCTGGCCAAGGCCTGGGGGGCACGGGTGATTACCACGGCGTCCACTGCGGACAAGCTGGAGTTGTGCCGGTCGCTGGGGGCCGACGAGACCATCAACTATACCGAGGACGACTTCGAGGAAAGAGTCCTGGAATTAAGCGATGGGAAGGGAATCGAACTGGTTCTGGAGTGCGTGGGCGGCCCGGTGCTGGAAAAGAGCGTGCGCTGCGTAGCATCCTACGGGCGGCTGATCAGCTATGGAAACGCCTCGGGAACACCAGCCAACATCCCGTCTGGTGATTTCACTTCGGCCAACCGGACCATCATCGGGTTCAGCATGGGACGTTCACCGGTGGGTTCCCTGGACCACAAGGGGGCAATGGCGGAGTTGTTCCCGATGATTTCCAGCGGGCAGGCCAGGCTGGTGGTGGACCGGGTGATTCCCATGGCGGAGGTGGCCCAGGCGCACCAACACCTGTCGAATCGCGGCAGCCGCGGCAAGGTAATTCTTACCCCCTAAATGCTAGAATAGCCCCCGCCAAGGGCAGAGCCTAGCGAGGAGTAAGGAACATGACCCAGGGGGCTTCCGTGCGCTCCGGCGATATGATGGTGCTGGTGGGCACCAAGAAGGGGTCGTTCATACTGACCGGCGACGACTCCCGCCGCCGGTGGCTGCTATCCGACCTTTTCTCTCCGGGCAGCGACGTATTCCACCTGGTCTATGACCGGCGGGGTGAGGGCAAGCTGTTCGCCGCCACCAACAGCATGTGGTTCGGGCCCCAGGTGGAGTCCAGCCAGGACCTGGGCAAGACCTGGGAGCAGGCGCAGGCCCAACCCCGTTTCTCCGACAAGCCGGAATACGCGGAGCATGACGGCCCGACGGTCAGCCGCCTTTGGCACATTGAGCCGGGACGGGAAAGCGAACCGGGAGTCCTTTACGCCGGAGTGCAGCCCGCCGCTCTCTTCAAGTCTGAGGACGGCGGCGTTACCTGGAGCGAGGTGGAGGGACTGTCCAGGCACCCCACCCGGCCGGAATGGATGCCGGGGTTTGGTGGTCTGTGCCTGCACAGCATCGCACTGGACCGGGACACGCCGAACCGGATGTGGGTCGGAATTTCAGCCGCGGGGGTTTTTCGGACAGACGACGGGGGAGAGAACTGGCGTCCGGCCAACCGGGGAGTGCGGGCCGATTTTGACCCGTCGGACCCCCTGCCGGAGTGGGGCCAGTGTCCCCACAAGCTGCTGTCCCACCCGTCGAGCCACGGAAGGCTGTACCAGCAAAATCACTGCGGGGTATACCGGACGGACAATGGAGGCGACGAGTGGCAGGATGTCACGGAGGGCCTGCCATCCAGATTCGGATTCGTCGCTGGAATCAACCCCCGGGACCCCGAAACCCTGTACGTGGTGCCGGAGGATGAAGCCCTGGGAACGGACGTGGGAGGCGGGGTTCGCTACGTATCGGGGGCGAAATTCCGGGTGTTCCGCAGCCGCAGCGGAGGCCAGGACTGGGAACCGCTGACCGACGGCCTGCCCCAGGGAAACGCCTACCTCCACGTGCTGCGGGAGGGAATGGCCACCGACTCCCTGGAACCATTGGGGATTTACGTTGGCACCGTCAACGGCCAGATTTTCTACAGCCGGGACGAGGGCGACCACTGGGAGCTGATGGTGGAGAACCTGCCGCCGATCAACTCGATAGAGTGCGCCCTGGCGTTATAGCGCAGAGGCGAGCCGGGGGAAGCCGCAACAGGCGCCGAGAGATTGGACGGCGGCCAGAGGAAAACAGGCGCTTCCTATGGGTTTTCATCCCAGAACCCGGGCCTTGATCGTCTCAAGGAGGGACCAGAGGCGGCTCCAGACCAGGCGGCGCTCCGCGTCCGAGAGGGGGCGGTCCAGGGACTTACGGCAGGCTGCGACAGCCTGACCAGCCAGGAATCCCCAGCACCCGGGCTCCCCCCGCATCCAGCCGATGACTTTGTCGCGGTGTTCTTGGACAACCCCGGTCAGGATGGGGTCGAGGGCTTCCAGCGTCAGCGGCTGGGTTTCCGGCACGCCAGGCTAGCCTCCGCCGACGGGGCGGACAATTTCCAGCGTGTCGCCGTTGGCGAGGGTGATGCCGGAGAAGTTCTCCTTCTTGACAACCTCCCCGTTGTAGCCGACGGCTACGAAGCGGAGGTTAACGTCGACGGTCTCCAGGAATCGTTCCAGGCTGAGCTCGTCGTCGGCCTCCCGGGGCTTACCGTTAACTGTCAGGTTAATCACGGCGGGCCAAATCCTCCTTGACGGCAGGGCGGTACACTTGAGTAATGGTCTGCTTGATGAGCCGGGCGGCCTCGCGCGGGTCGGGCGCGGCCAGGATGGCTGAGATCACTGCAACGCCGGAAGCACCGGCCTCCACTACCTCGGCAGCGTTCCCGGTGTTGATCCCGCCAATGCCTATCACCGGGATGGAACACCTGGATGTAACGCGGGCTATCAGGTCCGGCCCGGAGGGTTCTTCCCCTGGGTGAGATGCGCTGGCAAACACAGTGCCGACCAACAGGAAGTCCGCTCCATCCCGCTCGGCCCGAATTGCTCCCGCCACGGAATGGACGGAACGGCCAATAATGGGACCGTCACCCAAGACCCTGCGGGCATGGGCTGGGGGAAGGGCTGCCTCTCCAAGCTGGACACCTGACGCTCCGGCGGAACGGGCCACGTCAACGCGCTCATTAACAATCAAGGGAGCGGAGCCGGACAGAGCGTCCTGGATTTCCGACGCAAGCACAAGCAAGTCTCCGCCCGCCAGGTCTTTTTCCCGGAGTTGGACCAAGTTGACGCCGCCGGCAACGGCTTGAGCGATGCGGGAGGGCAGGTCTCCATCCGGGACCAGGCGCCGGTCGGTGACCAGGCATAGGCACGGCTCCGGCAGGGTTGGCACGGTCTACCTGCCGGCGGCGGTGGGCTGAGGGACGTCGGTGGTGGGGCTGCTGGCAGCGGCATGGGTTCGGGTGGGGATTCTTCCAGCCATGAAAGCAGCCCGGCCGGCCTGGACACCATGTTTGAAAGCCTCGGCCATGAGGCCGGGCTTCTCGGCCTGGGCAATGGCGGTGTTGACCAGCACCGCGGAAGCGCCCATCTCCAATGCCTTGGAGGCGTCGGACGGGACGGCGAGACCCGCGTCCACGACCACTGGGATGTTGGCCTGTTCGATGATGATGCGGACTTCCTCGACAGTGTGGATCCCCTGGCCGGACCCGATGGCGGAGCCCAGGGGCATGACGGTGGCGCAGCCCACTTCCTCAAGGCGCTTGGCAAGGACCGGGTCGGCGTGGATGTAGGGCAAAACGGCGAACCCCTCCTTGACCAGTTGCTCCGCCGCTTCCAGTGTCCCCTTGGGATCGGGGAAGAGGTACTTGGGGTCGGGGATTACTTCCAGCTTGACGAAGTGGGTCTGGGTGACTTCGCGGCCGAGACGGGCGACGAACAGCGCTTCCTCGACGGTTTGGCAGCCGGCGGTGTTGGGCAGGATGGCGTACTTGTCGGGGTCGATGTAGTCGAGGATGGTCTTCTCGTCAGGGTTGTCGAGGTCGAGGCGGCGGATGGCGACGGTAACCATCTGGGTGCCGGAGGCCTCCAGGGCTGCAACCTGGTCTTCCATGGAGCGGTAACGGCCAGTGCCGACGATGAGTCGGGAGGTAAATTGCTTGCCAGCGATGACCAAATCATCCGACATGGTGAAGTCTCCTTTTAAGAGTCGCGGCTTTCGGAGCCAATCGAGGCAACTTGTCCAAAACCCTTGGGCCACTCCCTAATTCAACCCTGAGCAAAAAACCGCCAGACAATGACGCTGGCGGTTGCAAGTGTTGACTAGCTCCATTCCCTGCGCCGGCATTATCCGGATCAGGTACAGGCGGTCGGCGGCGTTGGCCACCCTCTCAGCCTGGCTTACCCAAGCTCCCGTCAGAACCAAGAATGAGTATGGAATTGTACGAGGAGAACTTTAGCACCGGGGAAAAGGGAAGTCAACGGGAGCGGGACAGACTGGGCCGGAGATCACGCTGGAACACCCGGAACGAAAACCGCCGGAGGTTCCAATTCCCTCCGGCGGTTTAGTCAACTCAGTTAAGCGCCGTAGCTAGACGGGAGCGGCGACGAGGTCGCTCATGGCTTCGTAGGCCCAATGGAGGAGCTGGTCGGTTTCCTGCCAGCCGATGCAGGCGTCAGTGATGGAGACGCCGTACTGCAACTGGGAAAGGTCTTCGCAGAGCCGCTGGTTGCCCTCGTTGAGGTTGCTCTCCAGCATCACTCCAATGATATCTCGGTCTCCGCTGATCTTCTGGGAGACAACATCCTTGAAGGCTCGGGCCTGTTGGGTGTGGTCCTTGTTGGAATTGCCGTGGCTGCAGTCAACCATGAGCTGGGAGCGGACGCCGGCCTTCCCCAAGCGGTCCTTGGCTTCGGCGATAGCTTCGGCGCCAAAATTGGGGCCCGCATTCCCCCCGCGCAGAACAAGGTGCCCGTCGGGGTTGCCGGTGGTGCGGATGAGGGCGGTCTGGCCATCACCGTCCATCCCCAGAAAACCATGCGGGCTGCGTGCGGAGAGCATGGCGTCGACGGCGATCTGGGCGTTGCCGTCGGTGCCGTTCTTGAACCCCACCGGCATGCTCAGGCCACTGGCCATCTGGCGGTGGATCTGGCTCTCGGTGGTGCGGGCGCCGATGGTGCCCCAGGTTATCAGACCGGCGAGGTACTGAGGGACAACGGGGTCGAGGAACTCGGTCCCCGAGTACATCCCCATCTCACCGATTTCGAGAAGCAGGGAGCGGGCGGTGCGGAGTCCAGCCTCGATGTCGAAGGTGTCGTCAAGGTGAGGGTCGTAGATGAGACCCTTCCAGCCAACGGTCGTGCGGGGTTTTTCGAAGTAGACCCGCATGACGATAAGAAGGCGGTCGCTGAGTTCCTGGGCCAGTTCCTTGAGGCGGCCTGCATACTCCAAAGCCAATTCCTTGCTGTGGATGGAGCAGGGGCCGACGATAAGAAGCAGCCTGGGGTCTTCGCCATTGAGGACTCGCCGGACCTGCTCCCGGCCATCTATGACAGTTCTTTCAACGGCCGGAGTTATCGGCAGGGAATTGACGAGAGCTCGCGGGGTGGTCAGGGGTTGCATGGACTCTATGTGTACATCTCTGGTTGCCGACGGTTGCACGGTATTCCTCCCAAATAAGTATCGTGACCCAGGTAACGGTCCTACATCCACGCCCACGCCCCATTCAGGCCCGGCCTCCGGCACCACAACCAAAAAACCCCAACCTATGCCGGCTGGGGTCTGGTGTCCTCATGGTTGCCCTTGGCTAGCACACCAACCCTTCGCCGGCTGGCTGGCAGCCGGTAAAGATATAGCAGCAATAACCGCAACCGTCCCAGGTAATTTTCATTGCGAAAAAAATACTACTCGCCCCCCAAGTTTAAGTCAACAAGTTTTGGAAGCATTTCCATCTTAGAATCGTTTTCGTCCATTGACAGCCGGGTTTTTGATGCTAGAATACGTTCTCGCAATTAATTGCAATTTAATCCCGATTGCCATAACT
Source organism: uncultured Dehalococcoidia bacterium (assembly GCA_951812535.1). GTDB lineage: Bacteria > Chloroflexota > Dehalococcoidia > Lucifugimonadales > UBA3495 > CATOSK01. Next base: position 76,626 of record CATOSK010000012.1, read on the forward strand.
ACTAATGACAGAAACCGAACGCGCCATAGAGACCCTCCGGGAACAGGGACACCGGCTGACGCCCCAGCGGCTGCTGGTGCTGCAAATCGTGGGCGCCGGGAACGGCCACATGGGGGTGGACGAGGTCTTCCGGCTGGCCCAGGAAGCATACCCGTACATCGACATCGCGACAGTATACCGGACACTTCATCTGTTCAAGAGGCTGGGCGTTGTGACCGAGGTAGCGATAGGCGACCGGCTGCATTACGAATTGACCGATCCCTCGGGGAAACATCACCACATGGTCTGCGAGGCGTGCCACGGAGCGTACAACCTCAGTCCGCATTACCTCGAGGAGTTCCGGGAAACCCTGATCCGGGATTTTGGGTTCGAACCCGACCTGGAGCACTTCGCCGTGCCGGGGATTTGCCTGGAATGCCAACAAACAAATCCCAAGGATGGAGAAGCCAAATGAGAATCCCAACAGAGATGGTCAAGCCATTTTCGAGTGCTTTGATTCCAGGCATGACCGGAGCAGCGTTGTTGGCGCTGTTGCTGGCAATGGCCTTCGGTTGCGCCCCGGCGTCGGACCAAGGGACCACCGGGTCAGCTACAGGGCAGGACCAAGGGACCGCCGAGTCATCAACGGCACAGGACCAGGGCGCATTGGGTGACGGCGAGCCGCACCAACTGAAAGTTATCGCCACAGTCTCGCCGATAACGAGCCTGGCCGAAAACATTGGAGGCGACCGGATTTCCCTGGAGGGCGTGGTGCCGGAGGGGACCAACTCGCACACCTATGAGCCGACGCCGTCCGTCGCTCTGACCCTGTCCGACGCTGACCTGTTCATCGCCAATGGCCTGTTCCTGGAAGAGCCGACCATCGAACTTGCGGAGGCGAACCTGCCGGAAGGGGCGGTAATCCTTACCCTTGCGGACAAGGCCATTGCCAGGGAAGAGTGGGTGTTCGACTTCTCTTTCCCAGAGTCGGAAGGGCACCCCAACCCTCACCTGTGGACGGCGCCCCTCATGGCGAAGAAGTACGCCCAACTCATACATGAACAACTCGTTGCCCGGGATCCGCAGAACCAGGATTACTACGACTCCAACCTGGAGGAACTGGAAGCCCGGCTTGAGGAGCTGGACCGGAAGATTGAAGAGGTGGTGGAGACAATCCCGGCGGAGAACCGGAAGCTGCTGACCTACCACGACTCGTTTCCGATATTCGCCCAGCGTTACGGGTTCGAGATTATTGGAGCGATCCAGCCATCGGACTTCTCGGAGCCTTCAGCCCGGGAGGTGGCGGACCTGATCGAACAGGTCAAGGAATCCGGGGTGCCGGCCATTTTCGGTTCGGAGGTTTTCCCCAGCCCGGTGCTGGAGACCATCGCCCGGGAAAGTGGGGCGGAGTACGTGGACGACCTGCGGGACGACGACCTTCCCGGGGGTCCCCAGGACCCGGAACACACTTACATGGGGCTGATGGCAGCCAACATGACAATCATGGCGTCGGCGCTGGGTGGCGACGCCGGGCCACTGGAAGGATTCGACACGGGACTGGTGTTTGAAGGTCCCAGCCCGGCAAAGTATCCCCAATAGGACGCCAAAACACCAACAGGCGCAAAAGGACGATAGATGCTTCATCCCTTCCCCCACGACCGGCATGATGGCGAGCCGATAATTGAATTGAGCAACGTATACGCTGGTTACGAGAAGCAGCGCGTGCTGAACGGAGTTAACCTGCGCATCATGCCCGGGGATTTCATCGGACTGCTCGGCCCAAGCGGTTCGGGCAAGACCACCCTCCTTCGCACTCTGCTGGGGGCAACCAGCGTCTACTCGGGGGAGATCTACCTGCACGGCGAACCATCCAGGGGACTGCGTTCTCACGTCGGATACGTCCCCCAACTTGAGACCATTGACTGGAACTTCCCAGTCACGGTCGAGGAAGCGGTGATGATGGGTGCGACGCGCCGGAGTCCGCTCTTTCCCTGGCACCGGGGCAGGGACAAGAAAGCGGCGGGGGAAATGCTGGAACGGTTGGGCATTTCCAACCTGGTGAAACGCCACATCCGGGAGTTGTCAGGGGGACAACAGCAACGGGTCTTCCTGGCAAGGGCGCTAATCAGCAATCCCGAGGTCCTGCTGCTGGACGAACCGACCAGCGGGGTCGACATCAAGACCCGGGACGAGGTGATGCACCTTCTGCACGACCTGAACCACCAGGGGATAACGGTGGTCCTGACCACCCACGAAATCAACGCCGTGGCGGTCCATCTGCCGTGGCTGGTGTGCATCAACCAGTCCATCGTGGCCGAGGGTTCCCCCTCAGAAGTAATCACTCCCGAGAACTTGAAACGGACCTACGGCGCGGAGATGCCGGTCCTGGATTTCGAGGGGATCCCACTGGTCGCCGAGAGTCCTCATTTTCACGGGGCCAACGAGAGGAAGAACGGCAAGGGGCGGAGGGTTATCCCAGCCCCGGGCGCGGCGGTAGAAATGGAAAAAGAGCGTGTTTGAACCACTCCAGTACGAATTCTTCGTGCGGGGACTGGCCGCGGCGACCCTGGTGGGAGCGCTGTGCGGGTTGATGGGCGTGTACATCGTCCTGCGGAAGATGTCGTACATCGGCCACGGTCTTTCCCACTCTGTGTTCGGAGGAGCAGTCGTCAGCCACGTGATGTCCTTCAATTTCTTCGTCGGCGCCAGCCTGTGGGGGTTCCTGTCGGCGGTCCTGATTACTCTGACCACCCGAAAGCGGATGATCGGATCGGACGCGGCCATCGGCATCATCACAACGGCAAGCTTCGCCTTGGGAATTGCCCTCATCAGCCGGTTCAAGACATTCACCCGCAGCTTCGATGCGGCCCTGTTCGGAAACATTCTGGGAGTGACCGAGGGAGACCTGCTGGCGATCGCGGCGGTGGCCGGTGCGACGACGATTATTCTGCTGGTCGGTTACAAGCTGTTCCTTTTCGCCACCTTCGATCCTGAGGTGGCCCAATACTATGGTGTTCCAACAGTCTGGGTGGACACCATGTTCTCGCTGATTCTGGCGGCGACCATCGTGGTGTCCATGCAGGTGCTGGGGGTAACGCTCATCGCGGCGGCCATTGTGATCCCGCCGGTGGTGGCCCGGCTCCTGACCGACAAATTCAGGAACATGACGCTGCTTTCCACCGGGATCGGCGCATTCTGCGGTCTGGGCGGAATTTATCTCAGCTATTACGTGGACGTGTCTTCCGGAGCGAGCGTGGTGTTGTTCTCGGCGGCGCTGTTCGTAGTTGCCCTCGTTTACAACAATTTAAGAAGCACCCTGGGAATCGCGGCCAACCGGGCCCGGCTCCTGTCGGGGGAAGCGGGAACCATCGATTAGCGCGGCCCGCGGGATCCGCTCCCCCATCACCTCGTGACGTTTGATCCGGCAATACTCCGAATGCCCGTTTATCGAATTATGTTGCGCCGGGTGCTAAACTTACCGCTAACCAAAACCGTCCAGGCCACGGTCGGGATGAACTCCTGAAAGGAGGACGGACATGGCCCACCAACACCATCATCACGCCGTTCCGGTAAGCACCGAAGGACAGGAGGGGTTCCGAAAAAGAGCGACCTTCATTGTAGGCGGCCTCACCAGCGGGCACGGTGTTTTCCACTGGATTGCCCAGAGCTTCATTGTCGTGCTGCCCGAGGTGCGGGACGCCCTTCTGGGCGGTAGCAACATCGCTGCAACCAGCATCCAGACCACCAGAGAGATTGCCTCGGGGGTGGTGGCCCTGCCGGGTGGGGTGCTGACCGACGTCCTCCGCCGGTATTGGGGTTGGGTGATGGCGGTCTGTATGGCATTGTTCGGCGTCGGCTGGTTGTTGATGGCGGCAGCGGGATGGCAGGTTCCGGGCAGCGCCTGGCTGGTGTCCCAGCAGTCGGCGGAAGCGCTGCAGACCAGTTCATCCCTGAACCCGGTGGGGTACGCACTGCTGTTAATCGGCATGGCGGTGGTGGCGGTGGCCGCATCGGTGTGGCACCTGCCGGCAATGGCGGCGTTGTCATCCCACTTCAGCCACCGGCGGGCGTCGGTCCTGTCCTTCCACGGAGTAGGAGGAAACGTCGGTGACGCCCTGGGCCCGGCCCTGACCGGAGTGTTGCTGGTGGTGCTGACGTGGCAGGCGATCATCACCATCTACGCGGCAGTGCCCTTGTTCCTGGCCTTCGCTGTTTTCTGGGCCTTCCGTGACATCGGGCAGAGGGCCGCGGCGGCGGTGGCGGGACGGGCGACTAACACTATGCGGCAGCAGCTTGCAGAAACCCGGCTGCTGGTGAGGAACCCCCGGGTCTGGGGGCTGACCGTTGTGGCGGGACTGCGGGGGATGGCCTACCTGGGGTTCGTGACAGTCCTGCCCCTCTACATGGCCGATGTGTTGGGCTTGAAGGTCGACATTGACGGAGGCAACTACGAAAGCTTTGTGATACGGGGAGGGCTCATCGGCCTGCTGGTGCTGGTCGGGATATTCGCCAGCCCGGTGATGGGGTATCTTTCCGACCGGTTCGGACGCAAGCTCGTGCTCATTCCCGGGATGGCCGTCCTGGGAGTAGTGACCCTTTTGATGGCTCCCCTGGTCAACGGTCCCGGCGACGTGTTGATGATGGCTGTACTTTTGGGGGCTCTGGGGCTGTTCCTTTACAGCGACCAGCCGATTCTGACGGCGGCGGCGATGGACGTGGTCCGGGAAGGCACGGCGGCCACCACTCTTGGGCTGCTGTCGACCACCCGGTTCATCTTCGCGGCGGCATCGCCGCTGATCGCCGGCTGGCTGTATACCATCAACCCGAACAACCTGTTCTACTACACAGCCGCCCTGTACGGGGGCGCGATAGTGTTGTTGCTGCTGATCCGTCTCCCCCAGCCTATGTTCGAGCCGGAAGACGATCACGGGCATGACGGCCACGGAGGAAACGGTCATGGGGACGGGCCCGGCGGCCACGGGCACGACCATGCCGCCCATGCCGAGCAGGGTCACGAGGATCACGGAGAACATGGCCACGGGCACGACCATGGCGCCCATGCCGAGCACGGCCACGAGGATCACGGAGAGCATGGCCACGGGCACGACCATGGCGCCCATGCCGAGCACGGCCACGAGGATCACGGAGAACATGGCCACGGGCACGACCATGGCGCCCATGCCGAGCACGGCCACGAGGATCACGGAGAACATGGCCACGGGCACGACTCCGAGGCGCAGTCCGGCCATGACCACGGGGAACGCGGCGGGCACGGAGAACACGGCCACGAGCCCCACAGGCACTGACTTTCCGTTAACTTACCGGAAGGCATTTCCCGCCCGGCAGGACTCTTCGGACTGCCGGGCGGTCTTTGTCATCGTCGAGGGGACTGAACCAGGGAAAGGGGTGAAGCGATACGGCCGGGATACCCCAAATGCCTCACCACTCTACGGTAGAAACACGCCTGCACCGTGCTATACTTACGGAAACCGTTATCATAAGGAAGGGAACCGTTTATGCCTTTGAACACCGTTGCCATTCTAAGCCCCGGTGATATGGGTCACGCCGTGGGGCAAACCCTGCGGGAACACGAGCTCCGGGTTGTGACCTGCCTGACGGGCCGAAGCGACCGGACGCGGGTGTTGTCCGAGACGGCCGGGATTGAGGACGTCCCCAATTTCGCCGAGATGGTGGCGCAGTCGGACCTGATCATGTCCATGACGGTCTCAGGGGCAGTCCCGGAAATCTGCCGGCAGGTCGCGGAGGCGGTCACTGAAACCGGGCATACCGACCTCCTTTTCGCCGAGTGCAACGCCATCGCTCCCCCAACAGCCCACGAAATGGAGGATGTCATCATGGCATCGGGGGCTAGGTTCCTCGATGCGTCCATCATCGGCGGCCCTCCACGCAACGGGCGGAGTCCCAGGTTCTATGCGTCAGGAATCCACGTTGGGGAGTTCGAGCAACTGCGGGAGTTCGGCCTGGACGTGAGGAACATCGGCACCGAGACCGGGCTGGCCTCCGGGATCAAGATGTGCTACGCGGCCATGACCAAGGGATCGGCTGCGCTGCATTCGCAACTGCTGATGGCTGCGGAGATGATGGGCCTGTACGGGCCGCTGCTGGAGGAGTTCCAGCGGGGCCACGCGGCCACGATCCAACGCATGGAAGGCTGGATCCCCGGGGTTCCGGCCAAGTCCCGCCGGTGGGTCAGCGAGATGCAGGAGATCGGCAAGACTTTCGGAGACCTGGGAATGACCCCATACCTCTTCCAGGGAGTCGCCGACATGTACCGGCTGATCGGGGATACGCCGCTGGGGGACGAAACCCCGGAGTCGCGGAACGGCAGCCGCTCGTTGGAAGAGACCATCCGCCAGTTGGCCGGAGAGGCCGGCGGCACGTCGGGGTGAAAACCGGGCCGTTGCAGGGCAGCCTTCCGGCTGATTGACCAAACGCAGATCGACCAAGCAACCCCCCCAAACGACGAACCCCCGGGCTTGCGCCCGGGGGTTTCCTTACTCGTCACTCGTCGCGGAAGGGGAGAGCTATGCCTCGGTCTGCTCGGTCTGGCTGCCGTTGACGGTGATAGTGATGTGGGCCATGCCGGTGTCGTCGGGAGCGCCGTGCCAGTGGTTCTCCCCGGCCGGAATAACAACCACGTCGCCCTCGTTGACCACGACGGTCTCATCGTCGGTGGCGACCTTGCCGGTGCCCTCGGTAACAATCAGGATCTGGTCGCCGCTGTGCTTGTGGAACTTGTTGCGGGAGCCGGCGCTGAAGCTGACGATTCCAAAGTTAAAGTTGCTGCTGTCCCCGGGCTGGAAAATTGTCTGTCGGGAAACGTCTCCGGTGAATAGCGCGCTAACCGCTGGTTCCTTTGGCACATCACCCATCTTTACGATCTTCATCTGGACCTCCTATTGTTGACAGGGTAGGGAATGCCGGTTGACTCGACCGGCTGTCGCCCCAATGATACCGGCTGGGGGTTTTTGAGTCCAGCCGAATCAAGCCGGACGGGATGGCCCGGGGAGCATCCTCAGGACTCGGACTTCCCCTGCATGTCCCCCAGCAGGCGGGCCAGGGTGGAGGCCAGGAGGCTGGGCCGTTCCGCATACTCCGGGGTGGGATACCACTCGTAGTCGAAGCTGCGGAGGGTTGTCCCATCAATGCTGCAACGGAGGCTGGATACGATGACCTTGAACCCGGTGGCATGGGTCGCTTGCTCGGCCAACTGTTCCATGACGACTTCAGGACAGTCCAAAATAACAAGAAACCCGCCCTGGCGCGATCCGTCGGTGACCCGCCCGCGAAAGACCTGGCCGAGGACCTGGGCCTCGACGATTTCGTAGGAGCGGGCGGCGATGCCGTGGTCCGGCCAGCCGATGTCGAGGGTCCCGCCAACTTCCCAGTGATGCACTTCATCATCCTTCCGGACGCGGGGCTGCCCGGTGCAGCGCGGTCATAGTGAGAGAGGGGCAGCCAAGGGCCATGGACCGCTGTCATGTTAAACACCGGGGGAGCATAACGCAAGGCGGAGCTATTCGGCCCCGGCTATTGGTGGCGGAGGGTCAGAAAGGCCAGGGGTGGAGCCGAGACGGCTACCAGCAGCAGGGCAGGGGCGGCGGCCTGGGCGAAAAACGCTTCGGATGCGGCGGACCAGATCGCCGTCGCCAACGTCTCGAAGCCGATGGGTCCGATAACGAGGGTAGCCGGCAGTTCCTTCATGGTGAGCAGGAAAACGAGGCCGGCGCCCGAGAGCAGCCCCGGGCGCACCAGGGGGACTGTTATCGAAGTGAGGACCTGCCGGGGGGTCCGCCCGAGGGTCCGGGCGGCGTTTTCCAGGTTGGGATTGAGCTGGAGAAGGGAGGCGCGGACTGCCCCGACGGAGGTGGGAAGGAACAGGATGACGTAGGCCGCTATCAACATCCCCAGGGTCTGGTACAGCGCCGGCAGGTAATTGGCCCCGATGAAGACCAGTCCCAGGGCTACAACGATGCCCGGCAACGCAAACCCGAGGTAGGTAATTCTCTCGAGGAGGACGCTGAGAACGCCGGGGAACCGGACAATGACGATCGCTACCGGCAGGCCAGCCACAGTGGCGGCGGCGGCGGCCAGGATAGAGACATAGAGGGCGTTCAGGGCAGGGAGCCAGGAAACAAGGAAGGGCTCGCCGGCAGAGACACCCCGAACCACCCAGAACACCAGGACCGCCAGGGGCAGCGCCAGGGCAAATAGCAGTACCACTGAACAGAGACCCGCCGCCGGCCAGCGCCAGCCTCTCAAACGCACTATCGGCGGCGGGCGGGGCGCTCCCTGGTCACTCCGGTAATACGCCGAGCGGGTGCGGATTACTCCTTCGCAACCCAGGGTGGTGAGCGCGACTCCGACGAGAACCAGGGACATAACCGCCCCGAGAGTGCGGTCGATCCCCGCATCGTACTGCACAAAAATGGCCCAGGTAAGGGTCTCGTACTGGAGGAGGGAGACTGCCCCGAAGTCGCTGAGCGTGTACAGGGCCACCAGTAGTCCTCCTGCGGCCATGGACGGGCGGAGCAGAGGGAGGGCAACCCGGAAGAAGGTCTGGCGGGAGTTGTATCCCAGAGCGCGGGAACTCTCCTCCAACGCGGGGTCGATGCGGTGCAATCCGGCCTGGATAGTGAGGAGGACATAGGGATAGCTGAACATGGTGAGGACAGCGAATGCCCCGGTGAACCCGGTGATGTCTGGAATGCGCTCCACGCCCGCGACATTTTGCAGGAACCCCTGCAGGATTCCACGCGGCCCAAGGGCGGCAACGGCCACCAGTCCTCCCACGTAGGTGGGCACCACCAGCGGCAGCGCCAGGACGATTCCCCAGAAACGCCGCCAGGGTACGTCGGTCCTCACCACCAGCCAGGCCAGGGGAAGGGACAGGAGGATGCAGGCCAGGGTAACGGTCACCATGAGGAGGACGGTGCGTCCCAGGGTCTGGAGCATCCGAAGCCGGAACAGCAAATCCCACGTTTCGGGTCCGCCGTCCAGGGTACGAACCAGAAGGTACACGGGGGAGACCAGGAGCAGCAGGGTAACGGCGACGGCCGGGACGAGCACGACCACGGGGGGCCGATGGGCACGCAAGATTCTGTTGAGGACGGACCTGAAAGCCGCCCGAATTGAGTAGATCGCCGGCGGGGAGGTCATGGCAGACCGGCCATGGGGTTTCCCGCCCCTGCGCAGCCCGCCCCCGCTTCCTCGGAGGAGCGAAGGAGCGAAAGCGGGCCACAGGGAGGGCAAGGACAGGGGCACACAACCGCTTGGCAGGTTGTTGACGCGCCGACGTTATCCTGGAAGGTGTGGCGGTAAAAATGGTGCGGCCGGATTGTCAATGAGTACACCAGTCCTCAGTTATGAGTCTACATTGACTATATTTATATGTCAACACGTCTTTCAGGAATCGGCGATGCGTTATCCAACCGTACTTTCGCAAGACATCTTGTGCGAAAGTCTCACCCAGCTTTCCAGGATTAGGGGGGAAGTGGCGGGAAAACGATGAATGATCAAGTCGCAAAGTGCAATCCGGTTGGATCATCCCCAGGGGCCACCCATTCCATCCGGCGTGGCGCTTCTCTACGATACGATGAAAAATCCGATAAATCCCTCTCGGCCAGATACCTTCGCAATGAGCAGCAACGAGGGAATCGCCGCAGGGGTTGTTATCGGAACACCCTGCATTCCAGCGTGCGCACGTGTTGACAGAGTGAATACCGGCGTGTACTCTTATTCGCGCTCAGTATGGGAACGAACCACATACCAGTCCATACACAGTCAACTCAAAGGTTAACCTTACCATCCCTGACCACCGGCACACAAACCCGGTTGTTGGTGAACCCGAAGGGAAGGTTAATCGCAACCAAAGACGCCATTACAGGTTGATGTCCATTCTCGAAACCATCGTAACTCTCTGGAAAGGTTTCCCGGGGCGTAGCCACGAGTTCACCGTGGGCGCACCGGTTTCCATAGCCTCTGCGGCGTCAGAAACAGCGTTGCAATGCCAGTCGCTGTCCAAGAGCTTTGACGGCGTGGCCGCGGTGACCGATTTCAACCTGACCATCCGACGGGGACAGGTGACCGCCCTGGTGGGCCCGAGCGGCTGCGGCAAGACAACCGCGCTGCGGATGATAGCCGGGTTCGAGACTCCCGACCACGGAATCATCGCCATCAGCGGCCATCCGGTGGCGGGGCCCAGCGTAAACGTCCCACCGGAAAGACGCCGCGTCGGCATGGTGTTCCAGGAAGGCGCTCTTTTCCCCCATGCCTCGGTGGCGCAGAACGTGGGGTACGGGTTGGGCAAGGACGAAAGGCGGCGGCGCCGGGTGGACGAAATGCTGGCGCTGGTCGGGCTGGGCCATTTGCGGGACAGAATGCCCCATGAACTTTCCGGGGGCCAGCAGCAGCGGGTCGCCCTGGCCCGGGCTCTTGCGCCACGACCGGAAGTTCTCCTGCTGGACGAGCCATTTTCCAACCTGGATCCAGGGCTGCGGGAGCAGGTCCGTGGCGAAGTGATGGCTATCGTCAGGGAGCACCGGGTTACCGCAGTCTTCGTCACCCACGATCAGGACGAGGCGCTGCTGCTGGGGGACGTGGTCGCGGTTATGCACGATGGGCTTATTGAGCAGGCGGATGCGCCGGAAACGGTGTTCCATCAACCCACAACCCGCTTCGTAGCCGAATTCTTGGGGACTGCCGATTTTCTGCCGGCGAAGGCGACCGGGGGAAGCATCGAAAGCGAGATCGGCGCAGTCCCCAACCCTTCGGGCGGCGATGGATGGGCCCGGCTCGAGGTGATGGTACGTCCTGACTGCATCGAGTGCATACCCGTTGAAGACGGCACCGGGAAGATAGTTCACCGGGAATTCAGGGGGGCCTTCCACATGTACCGCGTGGCGCTGGAGTCGGGAGCAACCGTCCGTTGCCTCCTCTCCCACACCCAGGACTACCCGGTGGGGACCAGGGTGGATGTCCGCCTTCGCGACGGGCATTCCTTCCTGCCATTTGCCGACGGGGTGGCCCTCTCTGCTTCCTCCGGGTTGGCCCACTCACACCCCTAGCCCCAGTACCTGCTATCGGACCCTCGCCCTCAACCGCCTCAATGTCCGGCCGGTTGGCGGCGGGCAGGAATTTCAGGCCAATTGCATTTGGGTTCTCGAAGGCCTACTGACGTTCACGACATATCCGCCCACCGGAAAAAGGGAGGAAAAGACAGCCGCGTGTTTACTGTTAGCAATAGTTGTAATGGACATGTATAGGCATCGCGCTGCGGCACCTGCATGGTGGTGTTTTCAACTGCGATAGCTCTGAGCCCTGCCATGCGTTTTCAGCACGTTTGACGCTCCGAGCGGGGCGTGAATATAATGGGGCGATTCCAAAGGCGGTCCCACGGAAGGAGACTTCATGACCACACACGAAGCTGTGCTGCACCCCAGTTTTCTAATTGACGAACTGAAGAAAAACAACATCTCCCACATTGTCTGGCTGCCCGACAGCGAGACCAATTTCATGTACAACATGCTGTTGGAAGAATCGTCCATCGACCTGGTTCCGGTTTGCCGGGAAGGCGAGACGATGGCCATCGCCGCCGGACTGTGGGTCGGCGGCAAGAGGCCGGTGGTACTGATCCAGAACACGGGCATCTTCGAGTCCGGCGACTCGATCCGCGGCCTGGGGCTGGACATCAACCAGCCGCTGGTCATGCTGATCGGCTACCGGGGCTGGACGCGGCGCGGGCCCACTCCCGACTCGGCGGCGCGGTACATCGAGCACATCCTCCATGCCTGGGACCTGAACTACTACCTGGTCGAGACCGACGAGGACGCCGGCCGGATCAGCGTCGCCATGGAAGAGGCGGAGCGGACCCAGCGTCCCGTGGGAGTGCTGATCGGCGCAGAGTTCGGGTCGGGCTAACGGCCGGGCCCTGGCCTCATAAACTCCCTGAAAACCATCCCAATCCAGGAGACAACCCATGATCAACAACCAAGATGCGGTCCGGCTGATTGACAGCAAGCGCGACGGCTCCCTGATCGTACCGACCATGAACGCCAATAACGTTAACTTCGGGCTGCCCACCGTCACGTCGGACCAGAAATACGACCTGCCGGTGTCCGGGGCGATGGGCAAGGCTTCGTCCCTGGGACTGGGGCTGGCGCTGGCCCAGCCGGACAAAAAGGTGTTCGTCCTGGACGGCGACGGCAGCCTCCTTATGAACCTGGGAACGCTGGTTACGCTGGCCAACAAGGCCCCGGCCAACCTCTACCACTTCCTGTTCAATAACGGGGTCTACGCCGTGACCGGCGGACAGCCCATCCCCGGCTCAAGCCAGACGGATTGGGAGGAGATGGCCAAGGCCGCGGGCTATGCGGCGGTGTTCTCCTTCGACAACCTGGAGGACCTGGCCACCGGAATCGACGAAGTGCTGGCCGCGGAAGGGCCGGTATTCGTCCACTTGGCGGTGGAGCCCGAGATCGAAAACACGCCAGTCCAGTTCCGCACCCGCCCCAGCCGGACAGTGCAGCAGGCCTTCCGGGAAATGCCGGAGGCGCTGGGCGTCCGATAATCCGGCGAGTCAACCCAATATGACCCACGACGCCGGGACAACAACGATATGGTTGTCCCGGCGGTTTTCGTTCGGGTGCCTGAAACAGCCGGGCAGACCCTGCCTTGCCCCGGTTCCGAACGAGGTTGACCGTCACCCTTGCTGAAAATTATTGTGAAAGGGCTGGCGGGACGGCTGCTGGCCTACGGCGTTTTCGGACTGGGGTTCTGGGTCCTGTACCGGTCGATGTTCCAACCAACGCTGTGGACCGGGGTCCCCATGGGAGTGGCCGGAGGGGCCTTGATCCTGGGCGGGATGTACCTGATCGTAACCGCGAGAAGGTTCACCGGAGCGACACGGGGCGGCGACAAGGCGGAAGAGGCCGGTCAACCAGACACCATTCCAAGGGAGGAATAACCAAGTGATACCAGCCATGGAGGCCGCCAAGGCGGTGGAGTTCCACCGGGGCAACGCCCTGGTGGTGGCAACGTCGGCGGCGTTGCGTGAGTGGAACCAGGTATCCCAGAGACGGGACCTGGACGTGGACCTCACCGACTGCATGGACCGGGCTCCGGCGGTGGGGTTGGGACTGTCCCTGGCGCAGCCCGACCGCAAAGTGATGGTGCTGGACTGCGACGCAACCCTTCGGACCGACCTGGCCGGACTTGCCACCGTGGGGGAGTCCAAGCCCGATAACTTCGTCCATTTCGTGTTTGAAGACGCCGGTTACAGCTCCACGGGAGGCATCCCTATCCGCGGGCTGGACAACCTGGACTTCGCCTCCATCGCCGCCGGCGCCGGGTATGCGCAGACCTACCAGTTCGACAGCCTGGAGGAACTGCTCATCGGCATGGAGGAGGTCATGGCCCAGACCGGGCCCACCTTCGTGGTGGTCAAGGTCATACAGCAGGAGGACCCGCCGCCCTTTCCCACGCGGACTATGGCGGAGGGATGGGCCACGGTCAGGGAAACGCTGGGGCGGGACAGCCAATAAAGCAGCAGGCCGGAGGAATGAATCCTCCGGCCTGCGTTCTTGGTGGAGATACCATTGCCGACCGCGCCTGGGGCCGGTGGCGACTATTCCCAGATGGCAAAGACCTTGAAGGAAACCTGGGACTGTTCGTCCAGGGTCTCTACGATCTCAGCAGGCTTGTCCCCTACCACTCCCAGGGTGATGATCCAGTTCAGGAACTCGTGGTCTCCGGAAAGGCGGATTTCCTCAGGCGTGAACTGGGCGACATTGCTGCCCTTCCCTTCCTTGAGCCAGCCCAGGGTGCGGCGGTCGAATTCCTCGTCGAATTCGGAGCAGTTGTAGCGGTGGGTCAGGAAACTGTGGGACCAACTGGATGAGGCCACAATGGCGACCCGTTCAGCCCGGCCGTCCAGGAACTTGCGGATTGCCTGTCCCAGTTCATAGCACCGATTGGCGGTGGGCCGCGGGGGATAACCCGGGCCGGCTTCCTCGCCGTAGCAGTTGACGAACAGGGGCAGGACCGGGAGCTGGCATTCCTGGTTCAGGAACATCAAGGGGTTGATGTGGGCGTGAGGGAGGCCCCAATCCCAGCCCTTCAGCTCGGTGGCCGAGGACATATCGAACCCTTCCAGGATCAGGAAGTTGACCATATCCGTGGCGAATGTTCCCGGGGTCTTGAAGGTGTATTTCTTGTCCTGGGGCTGGTCCCAGATGTTGATCTTTCCGCCGGGGCGGTGGAAGGGATAGCCGTCGACCTCGTCGCCGGTGTAGAGGCAGAAGGTGGGCAGATTGTCCCGTTTGAAGTTCTCGGCCTGGTCGTCGCCGACCACGATCACCAAGTCGGGATTCCAGGCGTGGAGCTTCTCCTTCAGGACGGCGAAGGCGTCAACGATCTTTTGCTGGTTGACCCGGTCGTGGCTGAGGCCGTTGTCGTCGCCCAGTTCCTCGACCATCTTGACGGGAGCCTGGTAGTTGGGAACGCCGCCGTAGATGCGGCGACGGATTTCCGGCCATTGTTCCGCCGGATTGAGGATCATGGGGGCGTGGGAACAACCGAGACCCAGAATTTCAGCCATTTGTACTACTCCTGGATTTGATTTGCTGGATTACCTTCCGGCGCGGGGGGCTATTCCCCGGTCGGCATGTTGGGGAGCACCATGATTTGCTGGGCCACATTGTACCCAATGGGGACCCGGTCCTTCTCGGTGCTGACCGTCATTACGCCGACGTAGGACGCGGCTTCGACCACGGAAACGCGGCGCCCGGGGATGAGGGATGATTCGTCGAGAAAGTGCAGGAGCTGGGAATCCTCCTCGGGGACGCGTTCCACCACGTATTCAACGTTCATGACGGCCTGGTCGAGGGTTAGCGCTCCGTCGGGAACGTTGGGTTCGCCGGAACCGGGGATGGGACGCCCGAAGGGAGACTTGGTGGGGTAGTCCAGCCGCTCCATGAGCTTGGCTTCCAATTCCTGGGACATCCCGTGTTCCAGTTGATGGGCCTCGATGTGGGCCTGGTGCAGGTCCATTCCGAGAAGCCTGACTACCAGCCATTCGGCCAGCCGGTGCCGGCGGGCGATGTCCTCGCCCCCGGCCAACCCACGCCTGGTCAACCGAATGCGCTTGTCTGCGCCCAGGTCGACCAACCCCTGCTTCTGCATCCGGCGGATCATCCCCGCTACCGACGGGACGGAGGTCCCGAGACCTTCGGTGGGGGGAAGCTGCTTGAGAGCGTCGGTCATCTGGGTGACCGTGGGAGTCATTGAATCTTCCCAAAGCTTGTAGAGGGACAGCAAGTAGTTTTCGGTGACCGAGGATAGCCGGTCGTGGGACTGTCCGTCCTCGGGAGCTCCGGCGGGAGTTGGCGTTCTTCGTGCCCGAGGCATGGTTTTCTCCGATACAACCGGGGCCATGGATTGCGGCAAATGAAGGATGCCGGACTGGACGGCCGTTGTGAATAGCAGATTACAAAGTTCCCCCTACTGTGTCAACAAATGGGCCAGATGCCAACCTTCCGGCCCTTCCGGATAACAACCAGGCGCAAGACCGGAGCTAGAACTCGGCGTTCTTCGGAGTTCTTGGAAAGGGGCTGATGTCCCTGATGTTCTGCATTCCGGTGATGAACTGAACGGTGCGTTCGAACCCCAGCCCGAACCCGGAATGGGGAACAGTGCCGTACTGGCGCAGGTCCAGGTACCACCAGTAGTCCCGCTCATCCAGACCGGCCTGGCGCATTCGATCCAGCAGCAGGTCGTGGCGCTCTTCCCGCTGGCTGCCCCCGATGATTTCCCCGATGCGGGGCACGAGCACGTCCATGGCCCTCACCGTGTCACCGCCCTCGTTGAGGCGCATGTAGAAAGCCTTGATGCCACTGGGATAATCGGTCACCACCACCGGCTTTCCGATGCGCTTTTCCGTTATGTAGCGTTCGTGCTCCGACTGGAGGTCGAGGCCCCACTCCACGGGGAACTCGAAGGACTCCCTAGAAGCCTGGAGCATCCTGACGGCCTCGGTGTAGGTAATCCGTTCGAAGGAAGACTCAATGATGCCGTTCAGGGTTTCGATGGCGGCCTTGTCGTACCAGCGATTGAAAAACTCCATATCCTCGGGGCAATGCTCCAGGACGTAGGCGAAGACGGATTTCAGGAAGTCCTCGGCGAGATCAGCCAGCCCGTCCAGGTCGCAGAAAGCCACCTCGGGCTCAACCATCCAGAACTCGGCCAGGTGACGGGAGGTGTTGGAGTTTTCAGCGCGGAAGGTGGGGCCGAAGGTGTAGACGTTGGACAGGGCCAGCGCGAAGATTTCCGCCTCCAGTTGGCCGCTGACGGTGAGAAAGGCGGGACGCCCGAAGAAGTCCTCAGTCGCATCCACCTCGCCGTTCTGACGGGGCGGGTCCTTGAGGTCCAGGGTGGTGACCCGGAACATGGCACCGGCGCCCTCGGCGTCGCTGGCGGTAATCATCGGGGTCTGGATGTACTGGAAACCCCGCTCCTGGAAAAAGCTGTGGATCGCGAAAGCGGTGGCGTTGCGGACCCGGGCCACGGCCCCGAAGGTGTTGGTGCGGGGACGCAGGTGAGCAATCTCCCGGAGGAACTCGAGGGTGTGGCGCTTCTTCTGCAGGGGATAGGTCTCCGGGTCAGCCAGTCCCAGGACCGCCAGGCTGCCGGCGTTGACTTCGAACTTCTGTCCGCGCCCCTGGGACGGGACCAGGCTTCCGCTGGCGCTGATGCTGGCGCCGGTGTTCAGGGAGTCGACCAGGGGATAGTCAGGGCAGGACTCCTCCACTACCACCTGGAGGTCGCTGAGGGTGGAACCGTCGCTGATCTGTATGAAGGTGACCGCGCCGGAGGAACGCCTGGTCTTGACCCAGCCCTGGACGAGGACTTCTCCGCCGGCGGATTCCCGGTCGAGGATGTCTTTGATTCGGTTGGGTTGCACTGGCATGACAGCCACCTCCCAAGGAAAGGTCGGTGGCCAAATTTTAGCACCATGAACCGCAGGGCACCAACGGGGTGGGTTTGGTTGTTACAGGCCAGGCCGTATCCAGTGCCAGTCGCTGCCGCTCGTAGGCGTGGGCGATGTTAAGGGGCCGGTCTTCGAGACCTGTTAAACTAACCCGCAAGTTGGAGAACGAATCCCTGAACCCCTCAGCGGGCTGGACCTTGGACTGCCGAGTATGCCCCGACCAGTTGGACTGCGTTTCATTCGGAGCCGTGTTCGTGCCCGAATGTACCGTATGACAGGACATGCAACGGCAGCACGGCTGGAAAGGGGCATCACGGTTCAACATATCGAACAGGCCCTGTTGAATGGACAAATCATCGAACACTATCCCGACGATACCCCGTATCCCTGTTGCCTTGTGCTAGGATGGTTCGGTCACGGCGAACCACTTCACATCGTTTGCTCCAGAGGCATGAGGGAGCCCGCGCTCAGAATCGTAACCGTGTACGAACCCGACGAAGCGCTATGGGAACCGGACTACAAGACGCGCAAGGTGAGAAGATGAGGAATCTTGACGACCGTTGCGATTTGTGTGGAGGGCAGTTAGAACCGGGAACGGCCACTCTGGAAATCTGGCGCAAACAGCAATTGATGGTTATCCGCGACTTACCCGCCGACGTATGCCTGCAATGCCATGAGCCTTACCTGTCTCCCGAAACGTCTGACAGGCTCGACCGATTCATGGACACCACCGAAAACGTCAAACCCCGGCAATACCTTACTGTACCGGAATACTCGGCGCTCCAGGCATTGGAAGGGACCTAGACTCCCGGCCGCATCCGGTGCCAGTCCGTCGCCTGCTCGTAGGCGTGGGCGAGGTTGAGGAGATTGGGTTCGGAGAGGTGCGGGCCGATGAGCTGCATTCCCACGGGCAGGCCGTCGGAAAAGCCGCAAGGGACGGATATGCCGGGGAGACCGGCGATGTTGACGGGAAGGGTGCAAACGTCGATGAGATACATCTGCACCGGGTCATTGACCTTCTCGCCCTTGGGGAAGGCGACCACCGGAGACGTGGGAGTGGCCAGGGCGTCCACCTTCCGGAAAACCCGCGCAAAGTCTTCCCGGATGAGCGTCCGCACCTGCTGGGCCTTCAGGTAGTAAGCGTCGTAGTATCCCGAGGACAGGGCATAGGCGCCCAGCATTATCCGGCGCTTGACCTCCATGCCAAATCCCCGCTCCCGGGTCTGCTCCATGGCTTCCCAGGTATCGTTGGTGTCCTGGAAGGAATAGCCGTACTTAACGCCGTCGTAGCGGGCGAGGTTGGCCGAGCACTCGGAAGGAGCGATGATGTAGTAGCAGGCCAGCGCGTGGGGGGTGGTGGGCAGCGATACCGGAAACGCGGCCGCGCCCAGGGATTCGAGTACAGCTATGGCTTCCCGCACCGCTCCCGAAACCCCCGGCTGGGTCCCCTCGCCAAAGTATTCCTCCGGGACGCCGATCCGCATCCCGCGGATATCCCCGTTAAGGGCGGAAATGTAGTCCCGGGGCTGGCCTGGGAGGGTGGTGGCATCCTTTGGGTCCTGGCCGGTCAGGGCTTCCAGTACCAGGGCGCAATCGGCGACGCTGCGGGCGATGGGACCGATCTGGTCCAGGGATGAGGCGTAGGCGACCAGCCCGTAGCGGCTCACGAGGCCGTAGGTGGGCTTCAGCCCCACGACCCCGCACATGGCCGCGGGCTGGCGGATGCTCCCGCCGGTATCGGAGCCCAAGGCGTAGGGCACTTCTCCCGACGCCACCGCCGCCGCTCCGCCACCGCTGCTTCCGCCCGGGATCCGGGAGAGGTCCCAGGGGTTGCCGGTGGGGAAAAAGGCCGAGTTTTCGCAGGACGAACCCATGCCGAACTCGTCCATGTTTCCCTTGCCCAGCAGGACGGCTCCCCGGTCCCGAATCCGCCGGTAAGCGGTGGCGTCGTAGACCGGGATATAGTCCTCGAGCATCCGGGAAGCGCAGGTGGTGGGGATGCCGGCGGTGCAAATGAGGTCCTTGACCTGAACTGGAATGCCGGTCAATGGATGGCCTTCCCCGGCCTCGAATGCCCGGTCCGCCAGCGTGGAATGTTCCAGGGCGGTGTCACCGGTTACGGTGATGAAAGCCTTGACCCGTTCTTCCACATCACGGGTGCGGGCCAGGAACGCCCGGGTGAGTTCGGTCGAGGTGATTTCGCGCCGGGAGAGGAGGTCGTGGGCCTGGCCGACGCCCAGCTGCCAGAGTTGGGACAACTCCTATTCCTCCAGCACCGGCTTTACCCGGATGAACTCGCCGTCGGTCACAGGAGCGTTCCGCAGCACGTCCTCCTGGGGCAGGCATTCCGACGTCTCGTCCTCCCTCAAGACGGTTTGGAGGCTGCCGGCGTGGCCGGTGGGCGCAACGCCCGAAGTATCCAACCCGCGGAGAACTTCAAACCGGTCGAGGATCTGGCCAAGCTGGTCCCGGAGGGTTTCGACCTCCTCGCCGGTCAGCCCGATGCGGGCCAAGGCGGCAATATGTTCGACTTCGGAACGGGGCAGGGGCATGGTTCTCCTCCGGCCGGGCCGGCCTAGTTCATTTCCGCGCCGCCGGAGACGCTGATGGACAGGCCGGTGATGTAGTCGGACTCCCCGGACGCCAGGAAAGCGGCCATCCTGGCGATGTCGTCCCCGACGGCAACCCGTCCCAGGGGAACGCGGGTGTTCCGGTCCTGGATCATCATGGCGCGGTGTTCCTCGGAGGACTGGCCCTGCGGGACCAGGGCGGCGGCGATGAAGTCCACCCGCTCGGTATCCACCAGGCCGGGGCAGATGGCGTTGACGTTGATGCGCTGGGCGGCCAGCTCCTGGGCCAGGGCCTGGGTGAACCCGACGATGGCGAACTTGGAGGCGCAGTAGGCCGCATAGCGGGCGATGCCCCGCTTGCCGGCCCCGGAAGATATGCTGATTATCTTTCCGGGCCCGCCCCGTCCCACCATGTGCCGGGCCACGGCTCGGGAAACCAGGTAGGTGCCCCGCACGTTGACCCGCATAACCTCATCGAAGGCGTCCTCCTCCAGTTCCACCACCGGCACCCGGTCGCGGCCGGGACGGGAACCGGCGTTGTTGACGAGGATGTCGATGCGACCGAAACGTTCCAGGGTTTGGTCCACCATGGACTGTACCTGCCCGGAGTCCGACACATCGGAGAAAATTCCCAGGGACTGTCGGCCCAAAGCCTCGATTTCGGAGGTCACGCTGGGCAGCCCCTCCCAGCCCGCTTCCCGGTCTTCGGGCCGGATAGCGTCCAGGGAAGCGGTCACGTCGGTCACCACAACGTCGGCCCCTTCGGACGCCAGGCGGGTGGCAATAGCGCGGCCGATCCCGTTCTTGCCACCGGCGCCGGTTACGATGGCGACTTTTCCGTCCAGGTTGTACATGATGGCTCCTCGTCAGAACCCGAGTATCGGATTAGTGGATATCGGTGGCCCGTTACGAATACCAGCCGTCGCCGGCGGGAGGCCAGGGGTTTTCCTCCGCCAGCACCTGGGAAAGCTGGATGAACGCCCCTTTCATTGAAGCGGGGTGAAGCCAGATGGAATTGAACCCGAGGTTCACGTAGTTTTCGGTGCGGCGGGAGGTCGTGAACCGGATATCCTGGCCCTGCAGGTGAGCATCGGTCGCCAGGGAGTCCTCAATCTGGAAGATGGTCAAATAGATCCCTTCACCGTAGCGCTGGAGGAAACGGGCCGAGGGGGTGTCCGGGCTGGTGGGCTGGGCCAACTCGATGAAGGTCCGCCGGTCGTTCAGGGGAAGTACCGCGATTTCCAGGTCTGTGAAGCTGATCTGGAACCGGCGGGTGGGGGCGATGCCGAACATGGCGCTCCACCGTTCGATGGCCTGGTCCAGATCACTTACCAGGATCGCCGTTTGCCGCAGCTGGGTTAACCCCTCGGGCGTGGGGGCGGATTGCCAATCCGGGCCGGCGGGAGGCCAGGGGTTGTCCCGGGCAGCGACCTCAACGATTTCGAGGAAGGCGCCATTGGTGTCTCCCGGGTGCAGGAAGGCCGAGCGGTAACTCTCGGAGGTGGATTCCGAGGTTACTCGGACGCCCTGCGACCGGAGATGGCGGAGCAATTCATCGTACCGGCTGGTCTCGAAAACCAGGAGGTAGGGAGCTTCGCCCCTGCGGGAGAGGTAACGGGCGGCGGCAGAGTCTTCCGAAGTGGGCTGGAGCAGCTCTATGAAGGTGCCGTGCCCGGCGGGCATCACAACACTGGCAAGAGAGTATTCGGGAAGGTCTTCCCTGAATACTGGATTCAGGCCCAGGATACGCTGGTAAAGAGTTTGGCCCTCGTGGAGGTCCCGGACGAGGAACGCGGCCTGGCGGAGGCTGTCCAACATGACAGGGAGCGGCGTTAACCGGATTTGCTGGGCAGGCTGACGAGTGCGGTCCCGCCGACGTAGCGTTCTCCGGCCTCGCCAGTCATAAGGATGTCGCACTCCACCAGGTTTTCCCCGGCTTCCTGGCGGGTGTCGGTGACCGTGGCGGAGATATTCAGCGGCTTGTTGTGGGGAACGGGCTGCCGGAACACCACGTCCAGGTCCCGCAGGGCGGCGGGACCCGCCCACTGGGTGAGCAGTTGGGCCATGAGCGCCATGCTCATCACCCCGGGCAGGATGGGATGGGGCAGCCGCGCCCGCTCGGCGGTGGCGGCATCGGTGAAGCGGTTGGGCATCGGGTTGCCCCACTGCTCGCAGAAGTTTACGACCTCGGGGTCGCTGACAATTTTCTGGAGGGGCCCGATTTCGTCGCCCAAGTCGACGTCTTCGAAGAACGGGGGTGCATCCTGGGTCATGGTTACTCCCTGGCGGCGTAGGACTCCTGAACGTCTGCGACAACATTGCCGTTCTGGTTGCGGAAAGTGGTCTCCCAGACCATGAAGACCATGGTGCCGCTGCGTCCGGTCTTCGCGTAAACGTCCTTGAGGTGGGACGAGGCGGTCAGATGATCGCCGGCATAGATGGGAGCGCGGGCCTGGACCCTCTGCCCGGCGTGGAACCGGGTGCGGCCGAACTTCAACTGGATGTCGGGCAGCTCAACACGGCGTACAAATAGGGTGCAAAGGGTCGGCGGGGCGACCAAAGCCGGGAAGCCCGCGGCCTCGGCGGCGGCGTCATCGCTGAACTCCGGCACGGGTTCCGCGGTGCTCTCGCTGAAGGCCAGCACCATCTCCCGGGTGACTTCGAAAGGGCCGGCTTCATGTTCGACGCCGTAAAGGGACCGGTTGTAGTCCAATTCCATGGTCATGATGAGCGCTCCTGGACGAGTTGGGCGGCGGTAATTTCCACGCGGACTGGCTCGAATTTCCCGGAAAGCAACGCCTCCACCAGCTGGGCCTCGTTGCGGATGTCCGCCTCGAACCTGGTCAGGCAGGATGCCAGGTGGCTGGCCAGGTGGGCGTCGCTGCCGCCGGTGCCCAGGTATCCCATGGACTGGCATAGCTCCTCGGCTCGTTCATTCTCGCCGGCCCGGCTGCCTCCGTTGAGGCGCTCGACGATGCCAACGTCGCCGAATTCCTCGCCCTGGTCCATGTAGTCGACGAGGCCGATGCCGAACCTGCCGGGATGGGCGGGGAACGCAATGGCGCCGTGGTGCCGTGCGGCTTTCATCAATTCCCGGGCGTCCAGGCGGACGTCGGCAAAGTTGATGTCCCTAGTCAACTCGGGGGTGACCCCGTAAACGAGGAAGTGGCCGTACCGGGTGTCCAGTTCCGACCCCTTGAGGATGAGGACGTCGTATTCTTTGGCCAGTTGGGAGTAGTCCTTCTCGGAGTCGAACTGGCGGTGCTCGGTCAAGACGAAACCATCGACAGTATAGCCCCGCTTGTTCCGCAGGACCTGGACCCATTTGACGTATTGTTCAACGGTGGCGCGGGAGTCATCAGAGGAGACCGAGTGGGAGTGCAGGTCCAGGTACATCGTATCAGTTACGCCTCCAGTAGCATCTCTGAGGAATGAGGGCGCCGTTCAAGTGGACGAAAGCCCATGATAAAGGGTGGCCGGTTTTTCTTCAACCGGAACTTCCGCGGCGTGAGGTAAGTGCATAACCGCCAACAATTAAAAGACCCGGATAATTCACCCCATTCCCCACAATCACTCGGTTTACTCTATACTACCCGCTATTAAAAGCCGAACGAGCCGACTTCAGAAAACCAGAGGTGCCTTGTCTTAGTCCAGGAACAGAGCGTGATTCCCCAGTCCTCCCAGCGACACTGCGGCTCTATCCCGCGCAGTGAAGGCCGGTTTCCTGGCCGCTCCCGCTGGAGGCCCCGTCGGCTCACCACCTGGCGGGACTGCACTGAGACTATTTCCTCCTGTCCGGTGGAAGGGCCTCCAGGAGCCCGCCGTATGCCTCCCCTGTTGAGCGATGCCGGCCAGCACCTGCCTTATCGTTCCCGAGAGAATTGACCCCGTCATTGACCACGGAAGGGGCAACCCCGGGTCTCGTTGCAGTGCCACGGCCCCGCCGGCCGTCGGCCCATGGTCCCGAATGAAATAAGGGAGTAACCCACAGGCTTGGCAGGAACCGGAAGTATTGACCTGGCGATTATCATCCTGGCGGACGGTGTCCGGCCTGACGTGTTGCGGACTCTGGCGGGGGCGGGCGAACTTCCGTGCATTTCCCGGGCGTTCTTCTCGGAGGGCTACCCGCATGAGGGTGTAACAGTGCTGCCCAGCGTGTCCAGCATTGCCTACATCCCCATGCTCACCGGCCAGTACCCCGGGACCGCCAACGTGCCCGGTCTCCGGTGGGTGGACAAGGTCGACTTTACCCGGCGCAAGCTCTTCCTCCAGGGGCACCGGTCCTACATTGCGCCGTCCCAAATGAGGCTGGATGGAGATCTCTCCCCGGACCTGGAGACCCTGTTTGAGTTGAATCCCGAATCGTTGGCCGTCCGCAGCGACGTGCGGAGGGGGCTGCTGCACGGGGCCAGCATCGTTTCCAACCTCTCCTTCATGCCCTGCATGTTTTTTGCCCACTACCTGAGGCGGGGAGACTTTGTCGACCACCTTGTCATGTCACAAGCCATCTCCTGGCTGGCTAAGACGCACGATCGCAGCCCCCGATTCCTCTTCCTGCCGCTGGTGGATGTGGACAAGGTCTCCCACCGGTACGGGCCGGCCCACCGGCGCACTATCGAATCCTACCGGCGCGTGGACCGGGTCTTCGGACGGCTGGCCGACCACCTGCGGGAACAGCGGTTATGGACCCGCACCCACATCATTCTCACCAGCGACCATGGCCATACGGACACGAAACAACACCTGGACATGTCCGGCCTGCTGTCCGAGCTGGGCTACAGCGTGTTCGAGCATCCCAATGTCTACCGGCGGGGCGCCGACGCGGCCGTCATGATCTCCGGCAACTCCTTCGGCAACATCTATCTCTCTTCCGGCGGAAGGTGGGAAGCCCCTCTGACCTCGGAAGAGTTGGAAGGCGAACACAGCAAGGTCCTGGCCGCCATCTCGCAGCGGGACGAAGTCGAATGGTGCGCCTACCGGGAACGGAATCGCGGGATAAAGATCCTGGCCCGGAATGGGGAAGCCTTGCTTGACCTCGAGGATGGCCATTACACCTACGGGTTCAACGGCTCGGACCCGCTGCGGCTGGGCCTGCGGCACAACCGGGTCAAGCGGGCCCACGCCCTGGCGAAGACGGTTGAGACGGCTTTCCCCGACGCATTGGAGCAGTTGTGGCACCTGTTCCAGAGTCAACGGACCGGGGACATAGCGGTTACCGCCAAGCCGGGCTACGACCTGCGGGGATGGCGGGAGTTCCCCGAACACCGGTCGTCCCACGGAGCGCTGTGCCGGGAGCACATGGCGGTCCCCATCCTGAGCAACCTGCCCCTGACCGGCCTTCCCGACGGAGGCATCCGCACCGCGGACCTCTTTCCGACTGTTGCCGAAGGGTTGGGCCTTTCCCCCGCCAAACCCCACTTCGGCCACAGCCTTCTGTGATCGGCACATTAACCCGGAAGAAGTTGACCCGCGGCCAGGCCCTTTGCTGTCTGGCCGCCTTGTTGGTTCCCGCATCCGTCTGCACCCTGGTGGTTTGGCTGACGGCTCCCGGGTGGTGGCAGCTATCCGCCTACTTCTGGTACTCGATACCCGGGAACAGTTTTGTGCTTTTGCCCCATGAGCCGGCGGTGATATACGCCGGGACTCTTTACAATCCACTGCTAGTGGCGCTCGTGGGCGGGCTGGCGACTATACCGGCTTCCGCTCTG
This sequence comes from uncultured Dehalococcoidia bacterium, assembly GCA_951812535.1. Classification (GTDB taxonomy): domain Bacteria; phylum Chloroflexota; class Dehalococcoidia; order Lucifugimonadales; family UBA3495; genus CATOSK01. The sequence goes on from CATOSK010000012.1 coordinate 101,888, forward strand.
GACTACCAGTTGTTCCATCGGGCCTTCCGGCTGGGTCCCCTCGCCGACTTGAAACAGGCCCGACTGTCCCGGTGGACCTCCCGCGCTTTCTCGATTCAACCCTGGTGGACCATCGTCTTCTTCGCTTTCACTCCGGTCCCCTTTTATCCCATCAGGATCGCCGCCCCTATGGCCGACTATTCACCGACTCGTTACGTGGCGGCGGTCTTCGTTGGGAGAGTGCCCCGTTACTACCTCCTCGCCTGGGGAGGGGACCAAGCAGCCAGGTTCCTCCAATTGACCTTCTGAACTGCCCACGGATTCCAGGCCTCATCTGCGGCAATCTCCGCGATGCGCTCCATGCCAACCCTCGGGTTGATCAGGTCGGCGTTTTGCAGTGAACGGCATACTGTACGTATTGGGGGCGGCGTAGGCGGGGCCGCTATGTCAGGGCAGGGGTCACGGACTCAAGCCCCGCCCGGGTCGCCAACCCTTCCTCCCCTGGGTTTCCCCCTCAGCCAACCTCTTGCCCCCCGGCCGCCCTGGGAGAATTGGCGTTCGCCCCCGCCCAACGCCATCCTTGAACAACCTTCCCCATTCTGGCACCATTGGAAACAGCCTCGCTCGCCAAGCCTGGGCCGTCAGGGGGTTCATCTTGCAAGTGTTTGGAGTTCCGGGCGGACCATACTCCCACGTCAAGTACCGCAACATGTTCGTCCAGGTACTGCTGTTCATCATTACCCTCGGCATTTATGGGATATATTGGTTTTATGCAACCTACAACGAAACGTCCCGGGCCAATGGGAAAACCGAGGCCAACGCTTTCCTGTGGACCATAATTTTCCTGATTCCCATCGCCAACTTGTTCGCCGCCTGGAAACACTCAATGGAATACGCCGAATTTGTGGACAACAAGTACCCGGGTATCGCCATCTTCATCCTGTGGTTGGTGTTCGCCCCTGTAGTCTGGTTCCTCGTCCAGAGCGACCTCAACCGCGCCGCCCGCTTCGGTTGACGCCCCTCGGGCGCCTCACTGGAAACACCCAGATCCCCCTTTCCATAAGCCCCTAGTCCATAAGAAGGAGACCGCTCATGCCGACAACTTTCGGATGCTCCGCGCCCAGCCGGGGCCCCTTGGCCAGCCCGGACAACCTCCGTTCCATAGCCCAGCGCGCCGAGGACCTCGGATTCGACTCCGTATGGGTCAGCGACCACATCATCCTCCCCCGGGAAGTCAGCTCCTTCTACCCCTACTCCGCGGACGGCGTTGCCACCTTCACGCCGGACCAGCCCTATTACGAGCCCATCTCAACTCTGAACTTCCTGGCCGGATGCACCCACCGGGTCCGGCTCGGCACCCACGTCCTCATCCTGCCCTACCGGAACCCGGTCCTCACAGCCAAGATGCTGGCTACCCTTGACGTCCTCTCGGGTGGCCGCCTGATCCTCGGGGCCGGCGTCGGCTGGATGGAGGAGGAATTCCGCGCCCTCGACCTCGACACCTTCACTCAACGGGGCGCTGTGACCAACGATTACATCCGGCTCTTCAAGGAGCTCTGGACCAGCGGCAACCCCGAGTTCCACGGCGAATACTACGACGTCGCGGGAGCGGGATTCCTGCCCAAACCCGTCCAGGATCCCCACCCTCCCATCTGGATCGGCGGTCATACCGGACCCGCCATCCGCCGGGCCGCCGAACTGGGTGACGGCTGGATGCCCATCGGACTCCGTCCCCCCGCCATCCTGGAGCCGGAGGAGATGGCCACCAAGATCGCCCGCCTACGCCGCCTCAGCGTACAGGCCGGACGCCCTGAGGATGCGGTGGACATCTGCTTCAGCACCAACGTCTCCTTCGACTCACCCGCCGCCCCCGTGCGCCCCATGATGCAGGGACGGCCGGAACAGATCGCCGCCGATCTCCGTCAATACCAGGACCTGGGGGTCTCCAACTTCATCCTCAGCTTCCCCGGCGACAGCGTGGCGGCCCAGCAGGAAGGTATGGAGCAGTTCTCCCGCGAGGTCACACCCCTCATACCCCAGGATTGAGGCGCCGGAAAGGCCGGATCTCGGATCCCTTAGACCTCCAAATTCCCAAAAGGGGGCCAGTCCATGTCAGTGCGTTCCGATTTCCAGGCGCGAATCCAGTCCGGAGAAACGATCGTGGCTCCGGGCGCATACGACCCCATGTCCGCCCGTCTCGTTCAATCCCTGGGCTTCAACACCGTCTACTGCGGCGGATACATGACGGGAGCCCATCTCGCGGTGACCGAGCCGCTGATGACCATGACCGAACAGGTTGAGGTGGCCGCCCGGGTCGTCCGTTCCGTGAATCTTCCCGTCATCACCGACGCCGGGGCCGGCTACGGCGACCCGGTCCATGCGATGCACACCATTCGCACCTTCGAGGGCGCCGGACTGGCGGGCATCCACATCGAGGACCAGGTTTACCCCAAGCGGGCCTCCTACCACGCCGGCCTGGAACACGTGATACCCCTTGATGAATTCCTGGAGAAAATGAGGTACGCCCTCCAGGCCCGGACCGATCCTGATTTCCTCATCATCGGGCGCACCGACGCCTTCAGCGCCGTCGAAGGGGACATGAACGAAGCCATCCGGCGGGGCAACGCGTTGAAGGACCTGGGCGTGGATGTCGTCATGCCCCGCGGAGTCCGCCAGCGGGAAGACCTGGACACCTACCGGAAGGGGGTTTCCGACATACCTCTCCTGGTCATAGCCGGCGCCGACGACATCACCGTCCAGGAATACGCCGACCTGGGATACCAGGTCATCATCTACGCCAGCACACCCACCATCGCCGCCGCCAACGGGCTGAAGCAGGTCTACGAAAGCCTGCGGGACACCGGCCACATCGGCATCAACGCCCCCCAGGTCGCCGCCATGCGCGCCGACGTGGAGGCCCTGATCAGCCTCCCCGAATACCAGCAGGTCGAGGCCGAGACCACCGAGCGGGAGTTTCAGGGTATGGGCGGCCATTAGCGAAAATACCAAAGGGAAGGGAAGTAATGCTCCCTTCCCCTCGTAGGACCACCCGCAGGCGGCGCTCCCGCCCCGCCACGGACTTCCTTCGGATAGTCCGGAGTGGAGGTTACGATCGCAGGTTACGTTCGGAGGTTACGCCACCGGCGCCTCGGTCACCCCGTACTTGCGCTCCAGCTCGTAAACGTTGTCCAGGCCCAGCAGGCCAGCCACATCCCAGCGGGTACCGTACCTGTTGGGGTCCACCCGCCCGTCGTTCTTCAGCTCGGTGAAGGCTTCCAGCAGCTGCTTGTAGATGAGCCAGATGGTGCTGCCGCAGATCATCA
>CATOSK010000013.1 GCA_951812535.1 uncultured Dehalococcoidia bacterium
AAGGGGGTTGCGGCAACCGTAGGGGTGGTACAATCCCGGTCACATTCTGGCCGTTTTTCAGGTGATGCAATGCGATACGACGTGGTGATCGTGGGGGCCGGTTCCGCGGGATGCGTCCTGGCAGCCCGGTTGTCGGAAGACCCGAACCGGACGGTGCTGCTGCTGGAGGCGGGGCCGGACTATCCCGACCCGGCGGCTGTTCCCGACGAGATCCGGTACGACATGAACCAGGCGGCGTCGCAGGCGGATGCTCCGCACAACTGGTCCTTCGTGGGACAGGCCAGTCCGCAGGCGCGGGGGCCCGCCGCCGTGGCGCGGGGGAAGGTGGTCGGCGGGACCAGCTCCATCAACCACCAGATATTCCTGCGGGGCGCGCCGGAGGACTACGACAACTGGGCGGCGCTGGGCAACGACGAGTGGTCCTACGTGAAGGTGCTGCCCTTCTTCCGCAAGCTCGAGACGGACACGGATATAGCCGGTGATTTTCATGGGTCCGACGGGCCGATCCCGGTAAGGCGGCACCCGAAGGAGTCTTGGCTGCCCATCCACGCAGCCTTCCACCGGGCATGCCTGGACGCGGGCTTCCCCGACGACCCGGACATGAACCATCCCGACGGCACGGGGGTGGGAGCGGTTCCGCTGAACAACCCGGGCGGCGTGCGGATGAGCACCGCGCTGACCTACCTGAATGACTGCCGCCACCGTCTCAACCTGACCATCCGCGGCGGCGTCATGGTCCACCGGGTGCTGTTCGAGGGCGAGCGGGCGGTTGCCGTGGAAGTGAGCAGCGGGGACGAGACGTTCATCGTGGAGGGGCAGGACATTATCCTCAGCGCGGGGGCCATCCAGTCTCCACAGCTCCTGATGCTGTCCGGCGTGGGGCCGGCGGCGGAGCTGGACCGGGTTGGAATTCCGGTGGTGAAGGACCTCCCCGGGGTGGGGCAGAACATGAAGAACCACCCGTCGGCGTCCATCCGCTTCCAGCCCGCCGAGGGTCTGACCCTGGACCCGGGAGCGCCCCGCAACCAGGTGGCGCTCCGGTTCGCACCCGCCGGTTCCCTCACCCGCAACGACGTGCAGGTGCAGACGACCTCGTCCAATCCAATGGGCCAGCAGACGGTGGATATTCGCATCGGCTGCCGGCTGGAGCTGCCCGACAGCACGGGGAGCCTGACGCTGGACTCGGCCGATCCGTACCAGCAGCCCCGTCTGGACTACCAGTTCCTGTCCCAATCATGGGACCGGGAGCGGATGAGGGACGCGGTGCGGCGGATGGTGGCCCTGTTCGACCATCCAGCCTTCAACGGCATCACCGGGGCGCGAATGGAGCCGGCCGGGGAAACCCTGGCATCGGACCACGCGCTGGATTTGTGGTTGCAGCAGACCGTCTCCATTGCCGGGCACACGGCCTGCACCTGCCGGATGGGGCCGGAGGATGATCCTATGGCCGTGGTGGACCAGCACTGCCGGGTCTACGGTGTAGAGGGCCTGCGGGTGGTGGATGCGTCAGTGATGCCGGACCTGGTGCGGGCCAACACCAACGCCACCGCGATAATGATCGGAGAGCGGGCGGCCGACCTGATTTTGCAAGGGAAGTAACAGAGTCTGCCACCCCGGACGGCTGGAAGACCGCCAGCTGTTCAGCGCCTATTTTCGGGTACGTGCGACGCGGCCTGGAGGACTTGAATGGTTGCCATCAAGAATATCGGCCTGGCCACACCCCGGCAGGACGGCGAGGCCAAGGTGACCGGGGCGACTCGGTACACGCAGGACCTGTCCCTTCCCGGCACGCTGTGGGGACGGTGCCTGCGCAGCCCGTGGCCCCACGCCCGGGTTACCCGTATGGATACGTCGGCGGCAGAACGATTGCCCGGCGTCCACGCCGTAATCACCGGAGCTGACGTGCTGGGACTGCGCTACGGCAGGCGGCTGCACGACGTTCCGGTGCTGGCCGATGAACGGGTCCGGTTCGTGGGTGAGCGCGTGGCGGCGGTAGCGGCCGAGGACCGGGAAACGGCGGAGGAGGCGCTGCTGCTCATCGACGTGACCTACGAGGCACTGCCCTCCGTCTTCGAGCCGGAGGAAGCCCTGGCCGGAGGAGCGCCGGTCCTGCATCCCGACTACAACTCGTACGCGGGGATTCCTCGTCCGCTGGAGGCTCCGTCCAATGCCTTCGTCACGGATACGTGGGGTAAGGGCAACGTGGAAGTCGGTTTCCGGGAAGCGGACCTGATCGTCGAGGGGACATACTCGGTGCCCAGGCAGCACCAGGCCTACCTGGAAGGCCACTCGTGCCTGGTATGGATCGACGAGGACAACCGGATCCAGGTGTGGGCCTCCAACAAAGTGCCCTACCAGGTGAAGGAGCAGTTGACCATCGGCCTGGGGTTGCCGGAGAACCGGATCCGGCTGAACCCGGTGGACATTGGCGGCGACTACGGGGGAAAGGGCTCCCCGATGGATATTCCGGTGGCCTACTTCCTGGCGGCCAAGACGGGCCGGCCGGTGCGGATGGCGATGGACTCGCTGGAGGAATTCACGGCGGGCAATCCGCGCCACGCTGCCACCATCCATCTCAAGACCGGGGTAAAGCAGGACGGAACGCTCACCGCCCAGGAATCCCAGGTGTGGTTCAACAGCGGTGCCTACGGCGGGTTCAAGCCGGCTCCCGGCTGCAACCTGGGCGGAGCGGCCAAGGCGGGCGGACCCTATCGCATCCCCCACGTCCGGTTGACCGGAACTCAGGTCTACACCAACACCGTCCCCGGGGGGTTCATGCGCGCGCCAGGGGAGCCCCAGGTGGTTTTCGCCGCCGAGTCCCACATGGACGGGATCGCGGCCATGCTGGGGATGGACCCGGCGGAGTTCCGGCTGAAGAACCTGCTCCGGGATGGAGATTTTGACCCGGTCGGGATGAAGTACCAGAACATGAGGGCGCGGGAGACGGTGGAAGCGGCGGTGGAGGCTTCGGGATTCGGGTCGCCGAAAAAGGAAAACGTGGGGCGAGGGATCGCGGTGGGCGAGCGCACGACGGCCGGGGGCGAGTCCCACGCGGCGGTGACGCTTAACCTGGACGGATCGGTGGTGGTCAACTCGTCCATCTTTGAGCCGGGGACCGGGACCTACACGGTGTTGAGCAAGATAGTGGCGGAGGAACTGGGTGTCCCGGTAGACCGGGTCTCCGTGGAGGTCTGGGACACGGACGCCGTCCCCTTCGACACGGGAGTCGGCGGCAGCCGGTCGACACGAATGGCCGGGCTGGCGGTCCTGGGAGCATCGGCGGATGTGTCCCAGCAACTGTACCGGGTTACCGGAGACCTGATGGGGTGGCCGGAAGGGGAACTGTCCATCGAAGGAGACGACATCGTCCGGCGGGACACCGGAGAACGCTCGCCGTGGGTTGGCCTCCTGGCGCGGATCGGTGGCCCCATATCCGGTCGGGGGGTGGCGCGTGATCCAGACCGGTCGCCGATTACATCGTTTACGGCCCAGGTGGCGGAGGTATCGGTGGACCCGGAGACGGGAGCCATAAAACTGGAGCGGCTGACCACGGCCCACGATGTGGGGACGGTGCTCAATCCGCTGGACCACCAGGGGCAGATAGATGGCGCCGTGATTCAGGGGGTGGGGTTCGCGCTGACGGAGGAGCTGGGCGTCGAAGAGGGGAGAGTTTCCACGGTGAGCTTCGGAGACTACAAGATTCCGAACGCTGCGGACCTTCCCCGGCTTGACACGGTGTTGCTGGAGTCGGGTATGGGATCCGGCCCGTACAACGCGCGGGGAATTGGGGAGAACCCCAGCGGGTGCGTCGCTCCCGCCATCGCCAACGCCGTGGCCGACGCGGTGGGGGTAAGGGTCAAGGCCCTTCCGGTCACGGCGGAGAAGGTCTACCGGGCGCTGAGGGATGGCTAGGAATCGGAGGGCATGGGTTCGTCGAAAGGGATGTCGTTAGTCTGGGCTTCGTCCCGGCGTCGTAGCCAGGCGATCCATTTCTCCCGCTCTTCGGTGCGGCCTTGCTGGCGGCCCTCCTGATGGGCCGCTTCTTTCAGTTTCTTGACTGCTGCGGGAATTAGCAACATTGTTCGCCCTATGACCTCCACGAGGATAGCAAATACCGATGCCGCGCCCGCGGAAACACCGAATCCAGCCGCCAACAAGTATATGGGATCGTCCCCGCTGGACAAGTCCCAACGATACAGCCAGAGGAATACCCCAACGCCGAGAACGTAGCAGAGGTAGTAGAAGACCCAGTATGTGCCAAGGATGTTCACTCGAGGAAGAAGGTTGAGGTCGTCTTCTCAGCCAAAGGGTAGTTGGTAAGGATAAAAGGTTTGTCCAGCAATTATTGATTCCAGTGTAACCCAACATGGGGTGGGATGGAAGTTGGGCTCCAGCAAGGGCTCACGACATCCAAGCCAGGCCCTATGAGGTTGGGCCTCACAGGTTGCAAAGTAGTATAATCCCGGGAAGTCCACCGATTGAGGTGGAAGCCGACAACCGGTCCCGAGAGGGCCTAGCTTTAGACAGGAGGACGTTGGCATGGGCATTCAGATCAAGCGCGTTGGACACGTGGGGATTCTGGTATCCGATTTCGAGCGTTCGTTCAAGTTCTACACCGAAGTCCTGGGCTGCAAGGTGACTTCCCGCCGGCGGCGGCCCGACGGGGCAGAGACGGCCTTCCTGCGGTTTGACGAGACCCACCACGACTTCGTCATTGCCACCGCTCCCGACGGAGTGGATGTTTCCGAGAACGTTCCCGGGCGGGCCCGGCTGGTGCAGCAGGTGGCTTTTGAGGTGGAGAGCCGGGACGAGTTCATGAAGGCGCTGGCCCACATCCACACTCACGGGGCGGAGATAGTCAGCGGCCCCCTGACCCATGGGATCGAGTCCGGCGGCAACCTGGAGGGGAGCGGCAGCCGCTCCTTCTACTTCCTCGACCCGGACGGCAACCGGCTGGAAATCTTCTGCGACGGCATGAAGGTGCCTAACGGGGAGCAGTTCCCCCGGGCCGAGTACGCCGACGCCATCAAGGACTTCATGGACAAGAAGGCGGGCAAGGTCCCAGTCTCCGCAGACGACTAAGCAAAGCCGGCCGGACCTTCCGGCAATCGAGCTAAAGAAGAGGACGGCGGGGGAATTCCCCCGCCGTCCTCTTCTTCCTGGAATGTCTTGCCAGCTAGAAACCCGCCTTTTCCGTGGCCCCCAACCCGGGAAGGTCGCTGCCATTGGCAGACGGGGACACGCCGTTGCCGGCGGTGGGATACATCTCGTCCAGGATTGCGTCCCGCCACTCCACGCCGGGGCCGAGCAACCGCTCGATGGCCCGGACGTTGTAGTAGCTGGTACCGGTGCCGGGAGGGTCGCCCCCGTCGGCCACGGTGCGGGTCGCCTCCAGCAGGATCCGCCGAGCGTGGACTATGGCCATGTCGCTGCGGGACAGGTTCTCCAGGGAGCGGTCAACGATGGCGCCCATGCTCTCCTGCACCGCCACGTCTTGGGCATTGATGCCCTCGATGCCGGTGAAGGTCTCGCGCTTCTGGACCTGGCGGTCAATCAGCCAGTCGTTGTCCCGGTTGCCCACGGTGCGGTAGTCGGGAAGGATGTGCTGCGCGCCGCGACCGTACCCTTCCTCCATCGCCACCCATTCTTCCTCGGTGATGGGCTGGTCGTCGTAGCTGTAGGTGAAGTTGTAGATCATGCAGTTGTGGTCGTCCATGGGGACCCACATATGGCCGGAGATGATGGCGTGGGCCGAGCGTCCCCGGAAGGCGGACTGGCTGGGACGCAACTGGTGGAAGGGCATGACGTAGTGATAACCCCGGACGATGCTGCCCCGCTCCCCCAGCGAACGAACGCCCGAATACCGGTAGCCGTAGTCGGTGACGTCCACCTCGACCATCGGGGCGCCGCCCTTCACGAGGTCGGAATCGATGCGGATACCGGCCTTGTCAGTGTCGGGGGTTATGGTCCGGTGCAGGATCGGGGCGTGGGCGGTGTCGATGCCGCCCTCCAGGCCCTGGAGCCAGTTGCATCCCTGCATGTTCTTGGAGACGTGGCGGTGGGTCTCGGGAAGGAGAGTCCACTCGAAGTTGGGCGGCGGGGGCTCCTTGCCCGGCTCTCCCAGGTAGGCCCAGATGACGCCCCCCTGCTCGATGGTCGGGTAGTTTTTGATCGTTACCTTGTCCTTGAAGTCGCTATCCGGCGGCTCGTTCATCATGTCGAGACACCGGCCCTCCACATCGAACTTCCAGCCGTGGTAGACGCACCGGACGCCGCACTCCTCGTTGCGGGACAGGAAGAGAGACGCCCGCCGGTGGGGACAGTACTCGTCCAGTAGGCCGATGCGGCCCTCGGTGTCGCGGAAGGCGATCAGGTCCTCCCCCAGCAGCCGCACCCGCACCGGGGCGCAGTCGGGTTCGGGAAGCTCGGCCGAGAGGACGGCGGGCATCCAGTAACGGCGCATGGTCTCGCCCATGGGAGTGCCGGCTTCGGTCTGGGTCAGGGTCATGTTGTCCGTCCGGGTTAGCATGGTCTCCTCCTGAACGAGCCTATTGTGATCGTTTGTTTTGTAGCCAGGAATGAAGCACTTCGCAAACGTGCTGCGGGTCTTCCCGACGGATGTTCACCTTTTGGCATTGTACGTTCTTGAGATGCTTCTGCCCTTCGATTTTGTAGAGGTGCCATTCTTCCCCGGTGGTCAAGACTGCCACCCCTTGCCTCATCCAGGGCTTTGCCCGGACGTACCTCTGCAATTGGGCCAAGTTGCGCTCGATGTTGAGGTTGGCGCCCATGGCCTTACCTTCGATAATGATCTCAGGGACCGCTTTCCATAGGCCGATGTCGCCCAAGTTGGCCTCCCCGAACATAGCATAATCGACGCGTCGAAACTGAGAATATGGCCGAAAGTATTCGGGCTGACATTCTTTGGGATCGCTCGTATCCCACCCCAGCGCCCTGATAATCGGATCGATGAAGGCGTAACGGGTTTGAGTTTCCCACCACTGAGTCTCACCTGGATAATAGTCCCTATCCACGTCGTCCCACTGCTTCATTACTTGTAGAACTCTTGAGACAGTTTCCTTGATTTCTTTGACCGTCATCCTGCGACGCTCCTCGCAGCCGCTACCCCTGGCGGACGAACTTGTCGATGCCGGTGCCGTCGCTCAGGCCGACGTAGATGTCCCCGCGGGAGTCAACCCAACTGCCGTGCCCCGGTCCGCGGCAAGGGAAGCGGGCCAGGACGTTCCCGGAGGTGTCCAGCACGCTGACCCGGGCCGAGGAGCCCTCAACCGGCCCCTCGCTGACGACCAGGGCGCCCTCGCTGTCCACGGATATATCCATGGGGCGCTGGATGTCGTCCCAGATGGCGATGAACTCCCCGTCCAGGGTGAAGAGCTGCATCCGGTGGTTCTCCCGGTCACACAGGAAGATGGTGTCGTTGTGAATCAACAGACTGTGGGGCAGGTGGAAGTGTCCCGGCTCGGTCTTGCCCGGAGCTCCCCAGGACTGTTTGAGCTGACCGTCCCAAGTGAAGCGGTGGATGCGTGCGTTGCGGTACCCGTCGGAGACATAGAGGTCGCCGGAGGGGGAGGGGATCATCTCGGTGGGGTAGTTGAAGGGACCAGCGGCCCGGGGGCACAGGTCGCCTGGGTTCTCGCAGCCCGTGTCCGAGTGGACGCCGTGGCGCCCCAGCATCTGGATGGGCTTGCCATCGATGGTGTAGACGAGGCAGACGGAGTTGTCCCGGTCGGTGAGGTAAACGGTGTCGTCTTCGATGTAGATGCCGTGGGCGAAGGAGAAAGCGCCGTTGCCCCAGCTGTCCAGCAGGTTGCCGTCCCGGTCGAAGATGAGGATGGGCGGGTCCTTGCGCTGAAAGGCGAAGACCCGGTCCTGGGAGTCGGCGGCCATGGCGCTGACCATCGCGAAGGTCTCCCCGTCGGGCAGCTTGGCCCAGTTTTCCACCATCTCATAGGTATACTTGCCGCTTCCTACTGTGGTCATGCTTCTGGCCTCCTTTAGGTTTGGTAAGTTTGGATTGAACGTGTACGCTGTGAATGAAGTTATTGTAACGCCGGAACCGGTCTTTATTTCAGGTGTGGCATTACCTCTTCGGAAAAGAGCTTCATGGATCGGAGGACTTTTTCGTGCTCCATGCCGCCGAAGTCGAAGTTGCATCCGAAGTATTCGATCCCCTCGTCGCGGAGGGCGTTGATCTTGTCCAGGCATTGCTGGGGGGTGCCGATGATGGCCCGGTTCTCGGCCAGGTAGTCGTAGCTGAGCGGAAGCTGGTGGCGCTGGCGGCGCCAGTTGTCCATCCGTTGGTAGACTTCGCTGCCTTCCTCTAGGTTGTTGCGCCACTGCATGATGTCGATGACCCAGTTGAGCTTGTCCAGGGTGTCGTGGTGGGCCTCATCCTCGGTCTCGGCCACGTAGAAGTAGCGGAAGAAGGGGATCTCGGACTTGGGCAGGTTGAACCCCTCCTCGGCGGACTTGTCCACGAAGCGCTGGCACAAGTCCAGGGCCTCCGCGGTGTCCTGCACCACGGCGATGCACAGGCTGTGCCCGGTGGAGACGACGAAGTCCAGCGTGACCGGATTGCGGGTGGCGGCCAGGTAGATGGGCGGATGCGGCTGCTGGGCGGGCATGGGGACCAGGTTGGCGTGGCTGGCCTGGAAGTGCTTCCCATCCATCGTGAAATCGGGCGTCGTCCACAGGCCCTGGATCATTCTCACGGATTCCTGGAAACGGTCCTGGCTCTCGTCGGGGTCAATGTTGTATCCCCGGTACTCGTAGCCCGAGCCGGAGCCGCGGCCGAACCCCACATCCAGCCGCCCGCCGCTGATCAGGTCCAGGGTGGCGGTATCCTCGGCCAAGCGCAGCGGGTTGTGTAGCGGGGAGACTAGGACGGCGGTGCCCAGCCGGATCCGCTCCGTTCGGGCGGCGAGATGGGTGGCCACGATGAGGGACGACGATCCGATGCAGTAGCGGGTGAAGTGGTGCTCGGCCAGCCAGGCGCTGTGGAACCCCAACTCCTCGGCGTACCGGACCTGCTCGGTGGTGTCGGCGATAACGGCGGCGGCCTCCCGGCCCTCGGGCCAGGGCAGGTGGGTGAAAAAGGCGAACTTCATGGGGAGGAGTTTAAGGGGTGCGGGTTGCTTCTGCCAGTGTCTTTCCGGTCCATGCCCGCAACGGGTCCGGCTTGACCTGCCGGACAGCGCCCTCGGACGGCGTTAACCGAATACGAACCATCCCAGGTGCCGGTGGCTCAGCAGTCCGGCGTAAATGATGACAATGCCAATCCCGACGATGATGGAAAGCCACCGGTCCGAGAGCTGGTGCCGGGTCTCGGGGAACACTACCACGTAGGGGGCCTGGGAATCCTGGTCGTCTTGCTGTGGTTGCATCTCCAATTGTCTCATGCCGCGCTCGTGGTGCAGGTCCCACACATTGATGGTCAGGAAAATGATAACGGCGGAGATCAGCATGGCGAACACGTCGATCAGGAACATGGAGAATGGTTGCTGCTCAGCGTCGAATTCAGGGCGGGAAAGCAGCGCGAAGAAGATGGTGATCCCGGCGAAGATAATCAGGGCGAATAGTTCGCCGAGGACCAGTCCCAGTTGCTTGGAACGGGCCATAGCATCCAGCTCCGCTTCAGCCTCGTTGAAGGATAAGCGTTCGTCGACGTTGTTCAGAAAGACGGCAGAGTTGAAGTAGCCCCGAGCCTCGGAATAAGCCTCTTTGAGATCGGCCTGGTTCCGGGGTGCGTCGATGCGAATGACGCACTCCAGGACAGCGCGGTCGATAACGCCTCTCTTGGTAAACATGTCGAGCTTTCGGAAGAGCCTGAAGGCCTGGGCCTCTTCCGCATGGCTGCGCGACACCAGGGTTGCGATTCGAAAGGCCAACAACAGGGTGAATATGGTGGCCGACAGTCCAACCACTTCGAAGTAGTGGTCGGTCACCCAGGAATTATCGCCGTTGCTCAGGAAACCCTTGAAGAGACTGCTCCGAAAATAAACAAAGGTTCCACAGGCGCCCAGCGCAATCATGAGCGCCTTGAATCCCCAGCGGATCTCGGCCTCGAAGATGAGGAGCAGGTTGGCGATGATGATGGCGACTATGCCGATGATCAAATAATCTCCCGCCACCGAGATTTCATCGATTAGGCGCTCTCCGTTCACCACGGTCAACGAAAGGGCCAGGAGCCACACCAGGGTCAGGATGGGCCTCATGTGCTCCAGCGCGTTTATCCCCGGGTTGTGAGCCAACATAATGCTGGACTGTCTCCAGGCAACGCCCGCGATGGGCTGAATCAATGCTCCCCCAATGACGATGAGTACCAGCGCGCTGGCAGGAATAATTTCATTGATGGAAACGCTTTTGCCGAGAATGGTCTCACCGGAGTTGATGCCGATCAGCAGGCTTAAGGGAACTATCAGCAAGGTGGCAATGAGACCGGCGACTGTGGCGCAAAACAGGTCGATGGAACGGGACTCATAGCCGCTCTGTTCGATCAAGTCGTCAGGCAGAGCACCCTTCAAGCCGACCCCCCAGGCCAGCGAACGCCTGTTGAGGCCGTAGATGATTGCTGAACCAACGGCAAGCAGCACCCCCAGGGCCAACAGCCAGAGGGTCGGGTCCGCTGAGGAAGACGCCGTCCCCTGCATTGTGTCCGCGAGCTGTCTGACCCAGGCGGTCGGCCCTGCTGAAGACGATGCGGCCTCCCGCACTCCGGCGACCAGTTGGCCGGATAGCACGAAGGCAGTGCCGACCACCCCCAGGGCGATGAAGAGCAGCTTTGCCGGGGTCATCTTTACGGAAGTTTGGTTGCCTTCGAGATCGTGGTGCGACAGCCAGGCCGCCAGAATCGCGACGATCGGCGCAATTTCAAACAGAATAACTGCCACCGCCACGTCCAGGTACCTGAGGGACATGGCGAACAGGGCTATGTTGAAATATGAGATGGCTACCAGCAGAATCTGGAAGCTGAACATCCGGCGGAGAATTAGTTTCCACACGGTCCAATTGAAGAACAGCCGCGAAAAACGCGCTGCCAGGAACAGCGCGTATACAATGGCGATACCGCCCCTCCACCCCATGGTGAACAAGAACGGGTGGTCCTTGCTCTCGGTCAGAACGATGGCCACTGGAATAAAGGAGTAGCAAAGGACGGCGAAGAGCATGAGCCCCGCGCTCTTCAAGTTGCTGTCCGGCCCTTCAGCGTCGGAGCCCCGCGGGGTTAAGGCAACTGTCGGGTCTAACGCCATGTTGGGATTATAACACGCCTGTAACCTGACGCCTTTCGGCGGGTTTGCCCCGGAGGATGATAGCAAAGTGCCTTGGCGGTCCCATTTCATCCAACAACCTCAGTTCCCGTCCTTTCTTCCCGTCCCTCTGTGCATTCGGGAATCCACACGACCGCCGCCCCTTCCTGGCCCGTCGTCATCGTCATCGGCGTCGACCTACCCGTTTACACTTCCCAATCAACCGTTAGTCCCGTCCCGCTCCTTTCCTAGCGTGCGTGTTGCGGCTATAATCTACGAGTCAATTAATGCCGTTCGCCGGGACGGGTTTGTGCGGAAAGAGGGGGTAGAAGGTTCCGGCTGGGGCGGGAAATCCGTAAATATTCTGGAAGCGGAGGGCGTGCAATGCCAGGCAAGCAAGACATTGCTCTGATGGCCCACCTGATGCGCCGCGCCGGGTTCGGTGCGGGACGCAGTGAGTTGGAAGCCAGGGCGGAGCAGGGATACGAAGCCACGGTGGAAGACCTGCTGAATCCGGACAATCACCCTCCGGTGGACGACGATGTGCTGTTCCGGTACTTCCCCAACTACGAGGGAGGGATGGCCCCGGTCCAGTCCCAGGCCCACTGGCTCTACCGCATGGTCAACACCCGGCGGCCGCTGGAGGAGAAGATGGTCCTGTTCTGGCACCAGCTCTTCGCCACCGGCAATTCCAAGATCGACAATCCGCCGGAGATGGTGCAGCAGATCGCCATGTTCCGGCGCCACGCCCTGGACCGGTTCCCCGAAATCCTGGTGGAGCTGGCCAGGAATCCGGCGATGATCTACTGGCTGGACAACAACGGCAACCACAAGGGGGCCATCAACGAGAACTGGGGACGCGAGTTGCTGGAGCTTTTCTCCATGGGCGTCGGCAACTACTCCGAGGACGACATCAAGGAAGCGTCCCGCGCCTTCACTGGCTGGACCATCGCCCCTAAGATTCCCCGGCTTCCGCTGGGACGGTTTTACTGGAACTTCGAGTATGACCCGGCAGACCACGACTTCGAGGAAAAGACCTTCCTGGGGGAGACGGGCAACTTCGACGGCGACGACATCATCAACATCATCGCGCGCCAGCCGGCCACGGCCCGCTTCCTCTGCCGCCACCTGTACAACTTCTTCGTGGCCGACGAGGTGCAGGTGCCGGCGTGGAACGACACCCCGCCCAAGGACCCGGAGGCTATCGAAATCCTGACCCAGGCCTACTTCGAGTCGGATTACGACTTGAAGGCCGTCCTGCGGACACTGTTCAACTCCGACTTCTTCAAGAACTCCCGCTTCACCCGGGTCAAGAGCCCGGCGGAGCTGGTGGTCAGCACCCTGCGCCTGTCGGGCGGCTTCAACGGCCCCCGGGAGGGCTACCAGGCCGCCGCCGCCGAGTGCGCCTTCCAGGGGCAGGAACTCCTGAACCCCCCCAGCGTGGAAAGCTGGCACACCGGCGAGGAGTGGATTGACGGCGGCGCGCTGGTGCGCCGGGTCAACTTCGCCGCCAAGTACCTTTCCGACACCCGGATGCCTGGCATCGGCGCCATCGTCCGGCGGCTGAGGGAGCAGGGCAGCCTGACCCCGGAGCGGTTCGTCGACGAGTGCCTGGACCAGATGGGCCCTCTGGAAGTGGAGGAGCCCACCCGCCGGGAGCTGGTCAACCAGGTCAGCCAGGGCGGCGATATCCGCTGGGACAGCGACGAGGCGGCAGCCGACGCGGAGCGCCGGGCCGGGATCACCCTGGCGCTGGTGGCTGCGTCAAGAGAGTATCAATTCGCATGAACGGGCCTGAGCAGCCGCTCCGGCCCACCCGTACCAGTCTGCTCAAACAGCAAATCGCGGCAGGAGGAGATAATGACCGCAACCAAGAAAGACCCTGTCCTGGTAATCCTGCAGCTTACCGGGGCCAACGATCCGTTGAGCACCGTGGTGCCCTACACCAACCCCCACTACCATGACGCGCGGCCCAACGTGGGCATCGCCGCTGACCGGGTTCTGCCCATCAACGACACACTTGGATTCAACCCTAACGTCGGGGCGGTCAAGGACCTGTGGGAGCAGGGCAAGGTCGCCATCATCCAGGGCATCGGGTACGAGAACTCTCCCCGTTCCCACTTCCGCTCCATGGACATCTGGCACACCTGCGAGCCGGACAAGGTGGGAACCGAAGGCTGGGTCGGACGGGTCATCCGCGACCTGGACCCCAGCGGCTCCAACGTACTGAAGGGAATCAACGTGGGACAGGGACTGCCCCGGGCCATGGCCCTCAAGGGCGTTCCCGTAACCTCGGTATCCGACCTGGAGTCCTACGGCGTGCTGACCGACGTTCCCCTGGTGGACAGCCAGGCCGAGCGGGAGCGGATGCTGGACATCTTCTCGCGCATTTACTCTCCGACCATCGGCTCCGGCCCGGTGATGGACTACCTGAGCCAGACGGGACGGAACGTCCTGGACGGGGCCGACGTGCTTAAGACCGCTCCCGATAAGTACAGGTCCAGCGTGGAATACGCCGCCTCCCCCATCGCCAAGGCGCTGAAAACCGTGGCGCAGGTGCACCTGGCCGACCTGGGAGCGCAGGTATTCTACACCCAGCACGGCAGCTTCGACACCCACTTCAACCAGGTCATGATGCACACCCGCCTTTGGACCGACGTGGGTCAGGCCATCGGCAACTTCTTCGACGATCTGCGCGAGCACGACGCCTCGGACAACGTCGTCATGATGTTGTTCACCGAGTTCGGCCGGCGGGTCAAGGACAATGGCACCGGCACCGACCACGGCGCGGGCGGCGTTGCCTTCGTCATCGGCGACCCGGTGCAGGGTGGGCTGTACGGGACCTATCCGTCCCTGGCCCCCGAGGACCTGACCCAGGGCGACCTCGCCCCCAGCTACGACTTCCGCGGCTTCTACGCCTCGCTGTGCGAGCGGTGGCTGGGCATTGACTCGGCGCCCATCGTCGGCGGCGCCTACGAGCAGATGGCCTTCGTCTAGGCAAGACGCATGACCGGATACTCCGGCAGACCGCTGGCGGCCAAGCTGGGAATCAAAGCCAACGCCGCGGTCTGCCTCTTCAGCGCACCCGAGGAATACCGCGGCCTCTTGGAACCGCTGCCGGAAGGGGTGGCGTTTTCCGACGGGTTGACCAACGGAACGGACATGGTCCATGTCTTTGCCACCGACAGGGAACACTTGGCGGAGATACTGGGCCGGTGCCGGGAAGAGATACGCCCGGATGCAATGGTCTGGGCATCGTGGCCCAAGAAGGCCTCGAAGGTGCCGACGGACATTACCGAGGATGTGATTCGGGAAATTGCCCTTCCGCTGGGATTCGTGGATGTGAAGGTTTGTGCCGTCAACGAAGTCTGGTCAGGCCTCAAGCTGGTAATCAGAAAAGAACTGCGCTGACCGTCCGTCCCCTATCCACAAAATGATGGATACGGACGGGCGTTCTCCATACTGAACAGGGGGAATCATGCTGACAACCATCGCGGCAGGCCGCGTCATCAACTTCAGCCACTGCCTGGGAATGTACTCAATGGGCGGCCTGGGGTTCTGGGACCCGGTGGACTTCGCCTTCGGAGCCAACGACCGGCTGTACGTGGTAAACCGCGGCGCGGAGGAGCTGGGACAGCGGGTCAGCATCTGCACCCGCGACCACGAGTTCATTTCCCAGTTCGGTTCCTTCGGGGCCGGAGACGGGCAGTTCATCTGGCCTTCGTCGCTGGACATCGACGCCGACGGCAACGTCTACGTTTCTGACGAGAACCTGCACCGCATGAACATCTACGACGCCGGCGGGCAGTTCCTGTCCTGCTGGGGCGAAGCCGGACCGGAGGAAGGGCAGCTTCAGGGCCCCTCCGGCGTGGCCGTTGGCCCGGACGGTCATGTCTACGTCGTCGAGAGCGGAAACAACCGCATCCAGAAGTTCACCAGGGATGGAAAGTTCCTCGGCGGATGGGGGGAGGCCGGTGACGGTGAGGGGCAGTTCAACATGCCTTGGGGAGTCTCAGTCGACCAATCCGGAGACGTATACGTGGCCGACTGGAAGAACGGCCGGGTCCAGAAGTTCAGCCCAAACGGGTTGTTCCTTGCCTCCTTCCAGGCCGATGCCCAGGGACTGGGCCAGCTTGAGCGCCCGACCTCGGTGGCAGTGGACAGCCAGGGAGACGTTTACGTCACGGACTGGGGCAACCACGTCGTCCAGATCTACGCGCCGGGCGGTACGTTCGTGACCACGCTGGAGGGAGACGCTCAAACGCCTTCCCCGTGGACCCAGACCTACCTGGACGCCAACCCGGAAATCCTGAAGCAGCGGCGGCGGGTTGATCTGACCCCCGAATGGCGGTTCCGGCGTCCGGTGGCCGTCAACGTGGATGAGCAGGACAACATCTACGTGCTGGAGTCGGTGCGCCACCGCTTCCAGGTGTACCAGAAGGAAAAGGACTATGAGGAAGCGGCCCTTAACCTCTAGTCCAGGCTCGAGTCCCGCAGCGTCGGCAACCCATCATCGGAGCAACCATGTCTTTGGAATTTGGCGTTTTTGACCATATCGAACCAGTCCCGGGCCTGCCGTTGGACGAGATTTATCGGCTGCGCCTGAAGCAGTTGGAAAAGCTGGACGAGGCTGGGTTCTACTCCTACCACCTGGCAGAGCATCACACTCCCGCAGTCCACAGCCTCGCCCCATCCCAGAACGTATTCCTGGCGGCGGCAGCCCAGCGGACCAGCCGCATCCACCTGGGGCCGTGTATCTACGTGCTGCCGCTGCATCACCCGCTGCGTCTCATCGAAGAGATCTGCATGTTGGACAACCTCTGCGACGGGCGCATGGAGATCGGAGTGGGTCGGGGAGGTGTCCTGGAAGCTTACTTCTGGGGGCAGGAGTCCGACGTCGAGATCAACTTCGCCCGCTACCGTGAAAACCTGGAAATCATCCAGTACGGATTGAGCCACGAGGAACTGGACTACGACGGCGAGTTCTTCAAGTTCGAGCGGCTGCCCATGCGCCTCCGTCCCAAGCAGACGCCCTATCCACCCTTCTGGTACATGAGGAACGTGGAGACCGCCGCGATGGACGGGATGAACACCATCATAGTCGGCGGCCTGGATAGCTTCGAGGCCAACGTCCGCCGTTACAAGGAACTCTGGGAGGAATACCAGGGGAAGGGAGCCCTCACCCTGCAGGGCACCGAGCCCAAGATAAGCCTGGTGAACCACCTGGTCCTGGCCGAGACCGACGAGGAAGCTCTTCGTATCGGCGAACCGGCCTGGGAGCATTACAAATACAACCTGGGAACCCCGCGCCGCCTCGAGGCCGAAAGCCGGGGGCTGACGCAGTTCCTGGTCCCCAATGACCAGATGCGTCCCCAGGGCGCGCCGGACCGCGAAGCGCGCCGCGATCTTTACTGGGAGATGGAGCAGCGTTCCGAGGAACAGCAACTCCGCCGCCAGGCTCCCGGCGCACTCGGCGGGGTAGCCGGACAGGGTGCAGGCTTCGGCGTCATCGCCGGTTCACCGGCCAGCGTCCGGGAGTACATGGACGAGTACCTGAGCACTGGTGCCAACTACTTCGTCTGCTCTTTCCAGTGGGGCGACCTGACCCACGAACAGGCCATGCAGTCCCTGGAGCTTTTCGTCGAGGAGATAATGCCCCACTACTCCGGCACGCCCGAGGTGATAGCCTCGGTCTAGCCGCGGCGAACCGCAAGCCTCTATCGGAAGCGGGAAGGGCAGTACCGGCTTGTGGCTGGGACTGCCCTTCCCTGGTTCCTCAGGAGGTTACTCCTCCGGCGGCCTGATCTGGAGCGTCACGTTGTACCCGTCCGGGTAGGTGGTGGTGTGGCCCTGCCCCGTAATGTCCTCGATGAGTCGCACGTCCCCCACCTCGAAGGTGTGGGACGTTCCGTCGGCCAGACCGATGATCGTCCTCCCCACCAGTCCCACCTGCCAGCGTCGGAAGGGAGCGGGATGGTAGTCGGAAAAGTGCCCCGGCTCCCGCTGGGACACGGCGAAATTCATCCGGGCGCCATCGACCCGGATCTCCTTCAGGGCATCTTCGGTCAATTCCTCAATGTGGCTCTTGCCATCGTCGCCGGAATAAAGGCGGTACACTCCCATGATAATTCTCCAAGCGGCATATTCCGGGTTTCAACAACCCGGCGGCGCAGTTTAGCACACCGGCAAGGAAGGGCTATCGGATTCGCATTTTGTCAGGGGGCGTGGGGTCCGGCATGGACCCGTTGTCCATCCACCCGGTCCCCACGGATTGCTGACACCAGGCCGTTGACACCTGCCCCTGGACTCGGTAGCGTTAATGGTGTTGAACAACATAATCTATGCTTCTCTGCTCGTCTCCCCTTGGCCCGTATTGCGCACCAACAGTTTTCTCGGTCATTCCTTCGGCAAGCGGCCCTGCGGCTGCGCCCCTCTCGTTTGTCGGAACGGTTCCCGGGTAGCTGCCGGAATGTCCCGAAAATGTCCCAAAATGTCTCACCATGTCCCAATCGCTGTCCCGATATGCCCCGGACGCGGCACAAAAAAGTCTCCAAATGGCACTGAAATCACAGGAATCCAGGGGGTTTTAAGCACGAAAACCGCCAAATGTCCCACAAGTAAATTTTCCTACTTCTCCAATGTCCCGATAATCCTGGGCCGGAGGCATGCGGCTGTCTGCCCTTCCATGGTTGGACCCCTGTTTCTGCTGGACTGGGCAGGGGCAATCGTGTACCATTTTGGGGCAACATCCGGGAGTCCGGGTTTCGTAAACTTGGGCTCATTCCGGGGAACATTTCAAGCGTCCCGGGGCGTTTGACTCCGGGGAAAGGACAGAGAATATGCCCGGTGGTGAAGACTTGGCCTTGATGGCCCACCTGATGCGCCGCGCCGGGTTCGGCGCCAACCGCGACGAGTTGGAAAGAAGGCTGGCCCAGGGATACGAGGCCACCGTGGAGGAACTGCTCAACCCGGAGGAGCAGCCGCCCTTCGACGACGACCTGGCCTACCGCTACATTCCCTACTACCGCATGGGGACGGGCGTCCCGTCGTACCAGACCTACTGGATGTACCGCATGGTGGCGACCCAGCGTCCGCTGGAAGAGAAGATGACCCTGTTCTGGCACCACATCTTTGCCACCAGTCACTCCAAGATGAACCGCAACCCGCAGATGAACCAGCAGCTGCAGCTCTTCCGTGGGTTTGCCATGGGCAGCTTCCGCTCCATCCTCATCGAGCTGTCCAAGGACCCGGCCATGATCTACTGGCTGGACAACAACGAGAACCACAATGGCGCTCCCAACGAGAACTACGGGCGTGAGCTTCTGGAGCTGTTCTCCATGGGCGTCGGCAAGGACATGGAGTTCAACTACTCCGAAGACGACGTAAAGGAGTGCGCCCGGGCCTTCACTGGCTGGACCATGGCCCCTCAACTGCCCCGCTATCCCTACGGGGACTACTGCTGGCGGTTCGAGTACCGCTCTGACGACCACGACCACGGCGAGAAGACCTTCCTCGGCGAGACCGGACGGTTCAACGGCGAGGACATTGTCGACATAATCGCCAAACAGCCGGCCACCGCCCGGTTCGTGGCCCGGCACCTGTACAACTTCTTCGTGGCCGACGAGCCCCAGGTTCCAGCTTGGCAGACCACGCCTCCCCAGGACCCGGATGCAATAAAGGCCCTGGAGGATGAGTACTTCCGCTCCAATGGCGATGTCCGCTCCATGCTGCGGGTCCTGTTCAACTCGGACTTCTTCAAGGAGGCCCGTTATAAGAAGGTCAAGAGCCCGGCAGAACTTGTGGCCGGCGTGATGCGGCTGGTGGACGACTACACGTCACCCAAGCCCAACAGCCACGAGATCACCTTCGCCTCCGCCTACATGGGGCAGGACCTGCTCAACCCGCCGACTGTCGAAGGCTGGCATACCGGGCGGGAGTGGATCGACAGTGGCGCCCTGGTGGAGCGGGTCAACTTCGCCGCCGACCGGGTGGGCAACATCGACAACCCCGGCGTCCGCCGGATGGTCGACCGCCTCCGTCCCGATGCCGAGACCCTGACTGTTGAGGAGTTGGTGGACGCTTGCCTGGACCTTGCCGGTCCGGTGGTGGTCTCGGACGACCGGAGGGCGGAACTGGTGGCCTACGTCCAGCGGGACCAGGCGGCCAAGCCCGGCAACGACGCTTTCGAGCAGCGGGTCACCGGCCTGCTCCGGCTCGTCGTATCTTCCCGCGAATACCAGTTCGCGTAGGGAGGTGATGGCATGACTTCGACCGCAACAAAGACGCCAACCTATCGTTACAGCTACACCATCGGCAACCAGGCCACGCCGCCGGCCCACGGCTTTTCCGGGCCGGTCAGTGTCGCCTGCGCCGGAAACGGGCTGCTTTACGTGATGTGCAGTTACTACGAATACCAGCCCGCCTGGAAGTTCGTTGCCAAGTGCAACATGGACGAGGAATACTTGGGCGCCTTCGGTTCCTACGGGGCCGGAGACGGCCAGTTCACCTGGCCCAACACCGTCGCGGTGGACCGCACCGGCCTGGTGTATGTCTCCGACGAATGGCTCCAGCGTATCTCCGTATTTGACGGCGACGGGCAGTTCATCAAGAAGCTGGAGCAGCAGGGCGCCTCCGACGGCGAGTGGGACCGGCCCGCCGGGATTATCTTCGACGCCGACGACAATATGCTGATGGTGGACAGCCTGAACAGCCGGGTCCAGAAGCTGACCAGGGACGGCGAGTTCATCAGCAAGTTCGGGGAGTTCGGAGCCGGTGAGGGCCAGTTCAACACTCCCTGGGGCATCAACCTGGATCGGGACGGCAACATCTACGTGGCCGACTGGCGCAACGACCGCATCCAGAAGTTCGACCCTGAGGGACGTTTCCTGCAGCAGTTCGGCGGACCCGGAGACGGGGAGGGCGGCCTGCGCCGTCCCAGCGGCGTGGCGGTGGACTCCCAGGGCTACGTCTACGTCTCCGACTGGGGCCACGACATCGTGCAGGTCTTCGACCCCCAGGGCGGATACGTAACCAGGTTCATCGGCGACTGTCACGGCTACTCCAAGTGGGCCGTCGCCCGGATGGCCTCCGACCCGGAGGGCATGTCCAAGGAGCGCGCGGTGGTGAGGGACTTTACCATCGAGCGCGTGTTCTTCCAGCCAACCACGGTAAGAGTTGACGACCAGGACCGGATTCTGGTCGTGGATACCGGGCGGCACCGCATCCAGATATACGAGCGGGTCCCCGAATAGCGTTCCCCGGACCAACAGCGCGGGCCCCTGGGCCGCGACTCTCAACAAACAGAGGAGCCAGAACATGACGTCAACTCACAAGGATCCGATTCTGGTGGTCATCCAGCTCACCGGCGGAAACGACTACCTGAACACGCTGATCCCCTACGGCGACCCGCTGTACTACGACAACCGGAGCAACGTGGCCATCCCCGCCGAGGATGTGCTCCCTCTGGACGGCCACTTCGGGCTCCACCCGGCAGCGGCCCCCATCAAGAACTTGTACGATCAGGGCAAGGTCGCCATTATCAACGGCGTCGGCTACCCCAACCCGAACCGCTCCCACTTCCGCTCCATGGACATTTGGCACACCTGCGAGCCGGACAAGGTGGGCACCGAGGGTTGGCTGGGCCGGGTCATCCGGGACCTGGACCCCAGGGCTGAGAACGTCCTGACTGGCGTCAACTTCGGCCGTGGTCTGCCCCGGGCCTTGGCTCTCTCCGGCGTCCCCGTCGCCTCCGTCGCCGTCCTGGAGAGCTACGGCGTCCTGACCGGTATCAGCGAGGAGCCCGATCGCAGCGAAGCGCTGGACGTCTTCGCCCGAATGTACGCTCCTACCCTCGGAAGCGGCCCGGTGATGGAATACCTGGGGCAGACTGGACTGGACGCCCTGAAAGGTGCTGACATCCTGAAGACGGCCCCGGAGAAGTACCACACCGAGATCGAGTACGCCGACTCTCCCATCGGCCGCAACCTGCAGGGCATCTCCAAGGTGCTGACTGCCGATCTGGGCACCCGTATCTTCTACACCCAGCACGGCGGCTATGACACCCACGCCAACCAGGGGCCGGTGCACCCCAAGCTGTGGACCGAGCTTTCCCAGGGCGTGTCCGACTTCTACGCCGACCTCAGGGCCCACGACATGGCCGACAACGTGCTGATGTTCGTGTTCACCGAGTTCGGCCGCCGCGTGCGCGACAACGGCTCTGGCACCGACCACGGCTCGGGCGGGCTGGCCCTGGCCATCGGCGACCCGGTCAAGGGCGGCATGTACAGCGAGTACCCGTCCCTGAAGGACGAGGACCTGCTGGAAGGCGACTTGCACTTCAACATGGACTACCGGGGCGTCTACGGCACCATGGTAGAGAAGTGGCTGGGCCTCGACGCTAACGCCGTCACCGGCGGCAACTTCGAGCAGCTCGACTTCGTCTAGACCTTCAGCAAGACCCTTCCAGCATCACCCGCTGGAAATCGGGGCGCGCTTGGACGAGTGCGCCCCTTCATTTGCCCCGAGGACACTGGGCGTCACCACGCGGGATGGTGAGGAGGCGGAGCAGCCTTGGAGCAGCATCACCCAAAGCAGATGGTCCTTGTAGGATTCATTCAGGCTTCCAACTGTTCCAACTACCCGGGCTCCTGGCGGCACCGGGACGGCTCAGATGATTTCCTGCTCCCGGGCTACTACCAGCACATCGCCCGGACGCTGGAAAAGGGCAAGTTCCACTTGGCCTTCGTCGATGACCGTTTGGCCATGCCTGACCGCTACGAAGACTCCTTCGCCGCGACGGTGGAGCACGGCATTCGAACGGTCAAGCTGGACCTGGGGCCGGTGGTCACCGCGATGGCCCTCGCCACGGAACACATTGGCATCGGCGCCACCTACTCCACGACCTACCACACTCCCTTTCACGTCGCCCGCCTCTTTGCCACCCTGGACCACTTCAGCGGTGGTCGCATTGCCTGGAACGTGGTGACATCCCTAAACGACTCTGAGGCGATGAACTTTGGCGCAGACGCTCACCCCCCTCACGATGTCCGCTACGACCGGGCCGACGAGTTCATGGAGACTGCCTTTGGCCTGTGGGACACCTGGGGCGGGGAGGCTCTGGTCCTGGACCGGTCGGAGGGGCGGTTCGCCGATCCGTCCCGGGTGCGCCGCCTCGACCACAGCGGGGAGTGGTTCAATTCCCGTGGCCCGCTGACCGTACCGCGCTGTCCCCAAGGGCGCCCGGTCATCATCCAGGCCGGACAGAGCGGTCGGGGAAGGGAGTTCGCCGCCCGCTGGGGAGAGCTGGTGTTTGTTATCGTCCCCACCCTGGAGGCCTGCCGCTCCCACCGCACAACCATCCGGGAGCAGGCCGCCTTCCAGGGCCGCGATCCGGATTCCACTATCGTGTCGCCGGCGGTGTACGTGGTGGTCGACGAAACCGAGGATCGGGCGCGGGAGAAGCTGCAGGAATTGAAAGCGCTGGCCCACCCGATGGACTCAGTGGTGCTCCTGTCCGAGGTGTTCAACTACGACTTCTCGGTCCATCCCCTGGACGAGCCGCTTTCCGACGACATGCTGGACTCCATATCCGGCCTGCGGGGTTTCCTGGACCGGGTCACGCAGCGCAGCGCCGGAGGCAACCCCTCGGTGCAGGACTTCATCCGGTTCAGCGCGCGGGGGACGCTGGACGAGCTGCCCACCTTCGCGGGCACTCCCGAAGAGGTGGCGGATGGTCTGGAAAACTGGTTCCAGGAAGGGGCCTGCGATGGGTTCGTCCTTGCGGCCACCCACATTCCGGGTGCCTACGAAGACTTCGTGGAGATGGTCGTCCCGGAACTGCAGCGGCGTGGGTCGTTCCGGGCCGATTACGAGGGGGCCACCCTGCGGGAGAACCTGGGATTGGATCGGCCCGGGGCTTGGAGCTAGGGAGCCGCTCTCTCCCGTTGCAGGCTTTCCAGGGATTCCACCGAGACCGTGTCGAGGCCGAGCAGCTCCTGCAGCCGCTGGTCTAGGTCGAAGCAGTATTCGGTGCTGACCACGGGAAGCTCCATCAGCACCCGCCGCCCGCCAGTGTAGATCTCCAGGTGTACCCGGTCCTTCCCCGGGTACTCTAGCAGTACCTGGATCACCTCCCGGAGCAGGTGTGCATCCTCGATGGCGTCGTCGGACTCCCTGATCTGGAGCACGACCGATTGGCCTCCGCCATACCCGGATGATGATTCATCGGATGGGGGTGGGACTTGGGCCGCCCGGCTTACGTTGCCGTTGCGGACGGCTTTTCCTTTCCCGTTGCCGTTAACCTGGGTCGCCGGAGCCCTGGCGGCGCCGTTGGAATGGCCGTTGCCGTTCCCATATTCCCTGTTGGCTGGAGCGGTCTCTAGTGCAGGAGGCCGCGCAGACAGCGGTCCCGCTTGGGACTCGCTGACCATTCCGTCCGCCTTGCCGTTCCCATCGTTCTGCGATTGGTAAGGAGGCACCTCCCAGGGTGCCGGCTCCGGTGCCGGCTCCGGTTCAGGAGCCATTGCCGTTGATTCGGAAGCGGGTGGTGAATATTCCTCGAGGTCGTCGCAGGCAACTGAGTACTGGTCCCCCCGCTGCCGCAGCTTGCCCATGACCCGGACCAGCTTGCCTTCCTGCCAGCGTCCGGCCGTCCGTTCCAGGACATCCGGCCAGACCATTACCTCCGCCGGGCCGCCCAGCAGGTCCAGGGACACTACGAGGAATTTCTTCTGCTCCCGGGTGTACCGCTCGGTAACGGACGAGATGTGGCCAAGCAGGGTCAGGGATTGTCCGCTCATCTCGTCGTTGAGGTCGTCAAGGGATGAAATGGCGTCGCCGGCTTCCAGGTTGGCTAGCTCGAAGAGGGGGTTGTAGGTCAGCGGAACGCCGATTAGTTCCCGCTCCCAGTTGGCTTTCTCCTCCTGGGTCACGTCCTTCCCCGTAAGCTCGATTCCCGGAAGGCTCGCGCCTGAACCGTTTCCCATGGCGTCGAACATGCTGGTCTGGCCGGAATTCCGGATACGGGACTCCAGTTGGGCTGCTCCAAGAATCTGGTCTATGGAGGCCAGGACGGATCCCCGGGCACCCAGGGAGTCGAAAGCGCCGGCCTTGACCAGGCTCTCCAGAGTGCGGCGGTTCAGCGCGCTGACGTCGGCCCGCTTGCAGAAGTCGTCGATGGACCGGTAGGGGCCGTTGGCCTTGCGCTCCTCCACCAACGGACGCACCGCTCCCTCCCCGACGGTTTTCACCGCGGCCAGTCCCACCCGCAGGGCGGATTGGGGCCCCGCGTCTTTGTCGATGACGAAGAACTCGCCGGAACGGTTGATATCCGGCGGGAGCACCGGGATCTTCAGCTTGAAGCACTCGTTGATGGCGTTGACCACCTTATCCGTGTGGTCCAGCCGGGAGTTGAGCACCGAGGCCATGTACTCCCGGGGGTAGTGGGCCTTGAAGTAGGCCGTCCAGTAGGAGATGAGCCCATAGCTGACGCTGTGTGCCTTGTTGAAGGCGTATCCGGCGAACGGTTCGATGAGGTCGAAGACCTTCACCGCGATGTCATGTCCGAATCCCTGGCCCTGCGCTCCTTCGATGAACTTGTCCCGCTCTTCGGCCATCAGGGACGCGATCTTCTTCCCCATCGCCTTGCGGACTGTATCGGCCTCGCCCAGCGAGTAACCGGCGAAGCTCTGCAGGATGAGCAGCACCTGGTCCTGGTAGACGATGACTCCGTAGGTCTCGTCCAGCAGGTCCTTCAGGCTGGGGTGGGGATAGGAAATGGGTATCTGGCCGTGCTTGGCCCCAATGAAGGTGTCGATATGCTCCATCGGCCCGGGCCGGTACAGAGCGATCATCGCCGCGATGTCCTGGAGGGTGGATGGCTGCAGGTCCTTGATGTACCGCTGCATCCCGGCGCTCTCCAGCTGAAAGACCTCCGTGGTCTTTCCTGAGGAGAGCAACTCGAAGGTTTCCTCGTCGTCCAGGGGCAGACGGGAAATGTCGATCTTGATTCCCCGGGTCTCGTCCAGCAGCTTGACCGCCCGGTCGAGGATGGTCAGGTTGGTCAGGCCCAGGAAGTCCATCTTCAGCAGGCCCAGCTTGGCCACCGGGTCCATGGAGTACTGGGTCATCATCACCGGGCTGTTCTCGTCCCCCCGCGAAGGCCGCTGCAGCGGAACAGTCTGGGCCAGCGGCTCGTCGGCGATGAGCACTCCCGCGGCGTGGGTGCTGACGTGATGGACGATGCCCTCCAGCCCCTTGGCGTTGTCCACCAGGGTCTTGACCGGCTCCTCGTTCTGGTAGGCGTCGTAGAATTCCTGGTTTGCCGTCATGGCATCGTCCAGGGTCCGGGACTTCAACGGCACCATGCGGGCGATGCGGTCCACGTCGCCATAGCTCATTCCCAGCCCCCGGCCCACGTCCCGCAGGGCGGCCTTGGCGCCCATAGTCCCGAAGGTGATAATCTGCGCCACCTTGTCGCTGCCGTAACGGTCGATGACGTAGTGCAGCACCTCGTCTCGCCGGTCGTCCTGGAAGTCCATGTCGATATCCGGCATTTCCTTCCGCTCGATGTTCAGGAACCGCTCGAAGACAAGACGGTATTCCAGCGGGTCGACGTCGGTGATGCCCAGGCAGTAGAGGGCGACGCTGGCCGCCGCGCTCCCCCGCACACCGAACAAGATACTCCTGCGCCGGACGAAGTCGATGATGTCCCACACCACGAGGAAGTAGTTGGCAAACTGGGTCTGCCGGATAACTTCCAGCTCGTATCGGAGCCGCTGTTCCGCCTCGGGCGACGGGCCCCGGTAACGTTGCCGGAACCCGTCCCAGCAGAGCTGGGCCAGGTATTCGTCGGCATCCATGTCCCCGGGAGTGTGGTACTTGGGAAGGTGAGTCTGCCCAAACCCCATCTCCACGTTGCACATGTCGGCAATCAGTTGCGTTCGCTCCAAAGCCTCGGGAAAGTCGGGGAAGAGCTGGGCCATCTCCTCGGGGCTCTTGATGTAGTAGGAGTGGTCCTCCATCTTCAGACGCCGGTCGTCGTGGATGTTGGTGTTGGTCTGGATACAGATGTAAACGTCCTGGTACTCGGCGTCCACCTGCCGGACGTAGTGGGCATCATTGGTCACCACCAGGGGAATGTCCAGGTCGCGGCTGAGGGTCACCAGGCCATCGTTGATGGCTGACAGGGACGGGACGTCCTCGTGGCGCTGCAATTCCAGGAAATACCCGTCGCCGAAGATTTCCCTATACCATCCGGCGACCCGCCTGGCTTCGTCCAGATTTCCATCGGCCAGGTGGCGGGGCACTTCCGCGGAGGCGCACCCGGAAAGGCACACCAAGCCATGCCGGTACTGCTCCAGGATCTCCCGGTCCACCCTTGGGCGGTAGTGAAATCCCTCTAGGTGGGCCAGGGTGACCAACTGCATCAGGTTGCGATAGCCGGCATTGTCGCGCGCCAGCAACACCAGGTGGTATGGACTGCGTTCCGTCGCGCCCCGGTCGGACCGGTGGTTGTGCGCGACGTAGGTCTCGCAGCCAATGATGGGCTTGATGCCCCGTTCCTTGCACTCCGAGTAGAAATCCACCGCGCCGTACAGCGAGCCGTGGTCGGTTATCGCCAGAGCCTGCATCCCGAGCTGGCAGGTTTGGTCGACCAGGTCCGGAATCCGGCTGATGCCGTCCAGCATGCTGTACTCGGTGTGGGTGTGCAGGTGGGTGAACACGGTGCCGGCGGCTTCTCCTCAATCCCCTGGAACGTCCCCCCGTAGGAGTCTCCAATTATACCCCAGCCAGGGCGCAGCGAGAGGTTATGGAACACCGAATTCCGGCCGAGTTCGGGCGGGCGAAGGCACTCAAGCCGCGATTGGAAGAGTCCCGGAAACTTCGTCCGGGAAATGGTCTGAAACGAAAAAGCAGGCTGCCTAAACGGCAGCCTGCCCGGGATGGACCGCTTTGATGGGTCAGGTTCGCGGAACTACTCCTCTTCCTCTTCTTCCATCTGCTGCCGGGATACGGCCCGGGCCACGTCGGGACTGACCCGGTTCAGGGGAGGAGCGTCACCCCAGGTGGAAGCTTCGACGTAGTTCTTGAATTCCTTGGTCGCTCCGCAGGCCTGGCACACGCCCGGGCTGAAGGGGCCGGACGCCGCCTGAATGACCCAGTGGTGGCGGCACTCGGGAGCTTCTATTAGGACCTCGGTTTCGGGGTTGACCGGCGCCAGAAGCGCTTCAGTAGTCATTTCTCATGACCTCCATAGGTTAGGATGGAAACGTTATCATATGACTATTGTAGTGTCAATATACCGTTGTTCATGGATGTTTTTCGTCTACCTACATTCGTGTAACCTTCATCAGGCGACTTCTTGCAGTTTCCGCCAGATTGGTACTACGTGGCGGAGAGGCCATCGGTTGCATCGGAATTAGTGGTGTTGAAGCCAGCGACGCAAAGAACAAGGGGACAGGTATTACCTGTCCCCGTAGAAGGCCGCCAGGGAGATTGCGGAAAGAGGAGCTACAGGCTTGTATCTACTCTCTGGGTGACTACTCGGGTCACGCCCCAACCGGCCAGCCAGGCCGAGTGGCGTCCGTCCCCGCCCGCAACGAACACCTCCACGTCTTCTGGATGGGGCACCACCGGGACCATCGTATCGGGGTTCGACTCATCCACCCAGGACGGCCAGTTCTTGTTTCCCCAGTGGGCGATGCCCCGCAGGCTGTCCACCGGCATTCGCGCGTTCTCGTACACGTACCTCCGGACATCCGCCTTGGACAGTCCGGCGTCGTGCATCTCGTGGGCGTGCTCCGGGCAGATGATCAGGGTCATCTGCGCCCCGGTGCCGATCTGGTAGTAATTGGCGAACCCGGCGGCCCGGATGGCCTGCACCAGGGTATTCAGCACTGCCTTCCCCTCGTTAACCGTCGTCTCCATTATGGGGTACATGGCACGGATGGCGGTGATAGTGACCATGCTCTCACCGGGGTCTAGCCCCATCTCCACGTGGCGCGGTTCCCACGGACTGCGGGACTCGTTCTCGGAAAAGCAGAAGGTGAACCGGCCCGGCAGGGCCAGCGTCGCCTTGTCCATCTCCCCCGGAATCAGACCCGCCACGTTGCGGACCACCAGCCGCAGCGCCCGCCCGATGACAGCGTTGGCCCGGTAGCCAGGACCGAAACACCCGGAATCGCCGTTGATCCCGAGCTGCTCGGCTATGGGTCCATTGACTATTATCACCGGAGCGGCCCCTCCGGTGGTCGCCTGGCAGCCCGCCAGGTTGAAGGCGGGCTGCATGATGGCCCGTACCGCCGCCACCACTACTGGAAAGTGCTCGGGGCGGCATCCTGCCATCACCGCGTTTATGGCAATCTTCTCCAGGGTTGCCGGGGCATTCCGCGGCTGGATTACTCCCAGGGAACGTGACGGGTCCTCGCCGAAGGTGCCCAGCATCTCCTGTACTGCGTCCTCCGTGGCCGGGACCACGGGCAGCCCGTCGGTCCACCCCTGATCCTCGTAATAGTCCTGGATCGCGGCAAAAGAGTCGGGAACGTCGTGTCGCGTGGATCGAATTGGAACGGAATTCATTGGCTATTCTCCCCTGGTCGGTGTTGGGAGGAACGGGATAATCTTGTCGGCCAGCGAAGCCAGATTTCGGGTCTGGATCCAGACATGTCCGTCCCCCTGGAACTTCATCACCAACCCTTCCCCGCCGCCAATCAACGAGCGCAGCCCACCCACCTTCCCGATGGAGTAGCTCACGTCGTCGGTGAACGCCACGAGGTGGCCGGTGTCCACAACCAGCTCCTTGCCAGGTTCCACCGCCAGCTGCTTGATCGCTCCATAGGAATTGTAAAAGACTTCCCCTCTGCCCCTCTCGGCGTAGGTCCGCAGGAAAAAGAGACTCTCTCCGCTGAAGATGCCGCGGAACCCTTGGAACTGGGAGTCGGTGGCGACATTCTCGGTGCACGCCAGGAAGGAACTGCCCTGGATGAACAGGTTCTGCCCCGGCTCCAGCGGGAAGGCGCCGATGTCCCCCGGGGTGGAGGGAGCCAGGCTCACCATTCCCCCGCCCCGCTCGGCGGTGAAGGTGTTGATGAAGAAGGACTCGCCTCCCAGCATCCGCCGTATCCCCCGGAACAGTCCGCCGCCGGCAGAGCCAGTCTTCATCTCCACGCCGTGCTGGGCAACCATCGCCCCCGGTTCCGCCTTGATGCTTTCGCCCGGTTCCAGGTCAACGGTCAGTAGCGCGTAGCTGGGGTCGAATTCAATCGTCGTTTTCACGATTCATACCCTCCCAATTCGGACAGAGGGAAGGCCCCGGCCCAACGTCGTTGCCCACTCGGCCTGGCCGGGACCCCTGATGCTTGATTTACGCTCCCCTGCGGGGGCCGGATTGGTCTCAGGACTTGGTCAGCAGCCCGACGATTTCCTCCGCGTACTCGTGGGCCAACTGGTGGACGCCTTCCACCGTGCGGGATGCCAGGGGACTGGGCAGGATGACTATCCGTGCGTCGGGCATTCCCAGGGACGCTGCCCTGGTGTGGGCTGCCCTGGTGAAGGAACTGGTGATAACGCTGACCGAGGGTAGGCCCCGGGACTCGGTGATTACTGTGTCGTGGAGACCCCACGCCGTGCAGGAGCCTCAATCGGCTATGCCGTGTACGACGGCGTCACACTCCTCGATCAGGGAATCTATCGTCTCGTCGGAGCAGGGAGCGCTGAATGAAAACTTCTTCGCGTAGATTACCTTCTCGGCGTTGTACTCCTGCTCCAAAATGTTCTGCAATTCCTGTAGGAACTTGTCGGAATGGAACTTGGTGTTCTCCAGCACCCCAATGATCTTCCCCTCCAGGCTGGGCAGACCGGCGCTCATGCCCTGCTCTTCGGGAATATCCTCGGGTCTGGGATCCAGGACTTGTATGGTTCGGGTTTCGGTTGCCATGAATGAATACCTCCTGGTGGTCCGGCGATGGGTGGTCTGATTTGCCCGCTCCTAGTAGTAGACCGCGTTGCCCGTGCCGCCTCCGGCCGCGATGACCTCTCCGGTGATGGCCTCCGCCTTGTTGGATGCCAGGAATACGGTGAAGAAACCGATTTCCGACCCGTCCACCATGCGGCAGATCGCATTCCCCGACGACGAACCCGGGGCGAAGTCGTTGGCTTCAACTTCCTCTGGGGTAATTCCTTGTTGCTCCGCCCTGGCACCCAGCATTACCGCGGTCCGCTCGGTGCGGGTGGTGCCCGGGTGGATGCAGTTGACCGTTATCCCGAACCGTCCCAGCTGGTTGGACAGGGTCTTGGTCATGTGCACTAGCGAGACGTTCCGCGCTCCGCCGCTCAGGTTGCCGGCGTTGCGGGCGTTCCCGCCGCTGATGTTGATGATGCGGCCGAAGCCCTGCTCCTTCAGGTGGGGAATGGCGGCCTTGGCGCATCGGAGGGCTCCGACATACTTCACGTCGAAGTCTCCCATCAGCGCGTCTTCGTCCACCGTCTCCACCGGACCAATGGCGTTGGGTGACCCGCCGGGCAGGGAAGCGCTGTTGACCAGGATGTGCAGGCCGCCCAGCTGCGCGACAGCCGAGTCCATGACCCGGTTGACCTGCTCTGTGTCGGTTACATCCAGCTGCATGGCAATGCAGCGGCGGCCGGTCTCATCCTCGATTTCCCGGGCCGTCTGCTCCAGTTGGTCCAGGGTTCGGGAGGCAATGACGACGTCACAGCCCTCCCTGGCCAGCTCCCGCGCGATGGCCTTGCCGATGCCCCGGCCGCCACCGGCCACGAAAGCCTTCTTGCCTTCCAGTCCAAAATCCATATTTCAAACTCCTCCAATGGCCTCGTCCAGACAAGCGCGGACAAGGCCTCCATCTAGCTGGCAGGTAGTCTACCCACTTCCAAATGGGGCGTCAAACGACGCTACGGCAGGGATGCCGCCCTGCCTAATTCAGGTTCCGGAACTGCCCCGGCTCCAGTTCGAGCGCCTCTTCCCGGCCGGAAAAGGGCAACATTCCCTCCTGGATGAATGCATCCAGAGGCTCCGGATAGTTGTCCCTGTCCCCCAGCCCTAGTTCCTCAAACAACAAATCGGTGTCAGACCCTTCTCCAATGGCCTCCCTGAGTCCGTCGGTCCAGTTGTTGAGCTGCTGGTCAGCATCGCTGGCGGCCCGTTCGAGCCGGTCTCGCCGGTCCTTGAGGTCCAGCAACATTTGCAACAGCCTTGCCATTCCCAGCTAGGATTCCGCGGGTGGGCAATCCGGCGGGCTGAGCCGGATACCCAGCTCCCTGGCAACGGAATCCAGAAAAACGTCCTTAACCGTGCTGTTCCAAAGCTCCCCTTCGAGCCGGTGGTAATCGCAGTCCTGGCACACCCAGCCGGTCTCTACCGGTCCATCCTCCCTATGGGCCTCGAATCCGGTCCTGACGTAGTAGTGGTCTTCGTTCTTTCCCATTTCCAAGCTCCATCCCTTCAATTTGCACGTTAAAAAGAAACGCCCCGCCGGATCCGGCAGGGCGTTAGTCTCCCCAAGGGAAAAGACCCCTCGTTAGGAGGGGTCTCACCTTGGATCATGCTAGGGCATCATTAGTATAGTGGCAGGGTCAAATTGGATTAGCTCGGTTTTTTGGTGATTTTCAAGTGTATTTCTCCCGGTTGCCGGTTCCCGTCACCCCGCCATCTGGAAGAACTTGCCCTCCGTCTTGATGGCCGGAGCGACCACCATGTCCGCCTTGTGCATGTCGTTGATCGTGTACGCGCCGCACATTCCCATCGCCACCCGAAGGGCTCCAACCAGGTTCTGCGTGCCGTTGGTCACCGAGGTCGGCCCGTACATTATCTGCCGGAGCGACCCCTTGGTACCCACGTCGATGCGGGTTCCCCGGGGAAGCTCGGGATGGGCGTTGGCCATGCCCCAGTTGAACCCCCGGCCCGGTGCCTCCTCGGCTTGGGCAAAGGGCGTTCCGATCATCACCCCGTCGGCGCCGCTGGCGATGGACTTGCAGACGTCGCCTCCAGTGCGGATACCCCCGTCGGTGATGACCGCCACATAGCGGCCGGTCTGCTCGAAATAGTCTTCCCGGGCCGCGGCGCACTCCAGTGTTGCGGACACTTGCGGGACTCCAACGCCGGTGACCTCTCGGGTAGTGCAGGCCGCTCCGGGACCAACCCCCACCAGCACGCCGTCAACACCAGTTTGCATAAGTTCCAGGGCTACGTTGTAGCTGACGCAGTTGCCGACGACAACCGGCACCTTCAGGTTCTCCATCAACTCCGAGAACACAAGACCCCGGTAGCTGTTGGACATGTGCCGCGCCGTCGTCACCGTGGACTGAACGAACACGAGGTCCGCGCCGGCTTCCACCGCCAGCGGGCTCAACCGCTTGGTCGTCTGGGGGGTAAAAGAAACGGCGCACACCGCGCCGGACCTCTTGATTTCCTGTACTCTCGAGCCGATCAGGTGTTCCTGGACCGGCTCCGAGTAGACCTGCTGGAGATACTCGGTCACCTCCGCCTTGGACATGGAAACGATTTCTTCCAAAACCGAATAGGGGTCGTCGTAGCGGGTGTAGACCCCTTCGGCGTTCAGAACGCCCAACCCGCCCATCTCGTGCATCAGGGTGGCGAACCTGGGCGACACGGTCCCGTCCATGGCCGAGGCGAGGAAGGGTGCTTCAAAGACGTGTCCACCCAGAGTTAGCCTCGTATCGGCTAGTTCGGGGTTGATGGTAACGTCCCCGGGAACGATGGCCACTTCATCGAAGCCGTAGGTCTGGTCAAGCTGCTTCAAGAGACGCCGCCCCATAAACCGTACCTCCCAAGCTGGTTGTGTGCAAGATATTGCCGTGAATTTTGCTACTGGAGGCCCCAAAAGTCAACACAATTCGTAATCGGTTTTGGAGCCGTTTTTGCCTTCTAGATTCGATGGAAACGTCATCACACCGGCCTCTCTTCTTGCGGAACGAGATATGATACTTTCGGGTTCCGTCCTTCCACAACGTTCCTCGGCCCTCTCTCCAGGCCATGTTATTCCAGGTCTTCCCACTCCGGCTCCTCTGGTTGTCCGTCCTGTTGTGCACCGGGAGGTCCCCAAATCTCCCGGATAGCCTGCCGCACCGTGCGCACCGCGACCATTTCCAGCGACGTTCCCCCGTGGGCGATTCCTGTTGCTTCCCGCCCTGCCGCTGCCGGGACCACCGCCCGGTTCATCCCCAGCCTGGCTGATTCGGATAACCGTCGGTCGATCTGCGGAACGGACCTCAGCTCCCCGCTCAACCCCACCTCGCCCAGCACCACTGTACCAGGCTCCAACGGACGGTTGTACAGGCTGGATGCAATCGCGATCAGGACTCCCAAGTCCACCGCCGGCTCGGTCACTCGGAAACCCCCGGCCACGCTGACTATGATGTCCTGCCCTGTCAGGTCCAACCCCGCCCGCCGCACCGCCACCGCGGAAAGCATCAGGAGTCGGTTGTAGTCAACCCCGTTGGCAACCCGTCTGGGCACCGGCGCATAGGATGGAGACGTCAACGCCTGCACTTCCAGGAGTAGCGGTCGGCTCCCCTCCAGGACCGGGACCAGGACTGAGCCAACGGCCCGATCATACCTCTGTGAAAGCAGTGTGTGGGACGGGTCGGGAACCTCCGTCAATCCCTGCCCGGTCATCTCGAAAACCCCGACTTCCTGCGTTGACCCGAAACGGTTCTTGCCGCAGCGCAGTAGTCGGTAGGCGTTCAGGTCCTCCCCGTCCAGGTACAGGACAGTGTCCACCATGTGCTCCAGCACTCGAGGGCCTGCCAGGGAACCGTCCTTCGTCATGTGCCCGGCGATGAGCACCGGAACGTCGCGCTGCTTGGCCCACCGCAGCAACCGCAGCCCGCACTCCCTCACCTGCACCACACTGCCCGGCCCCGAGGGAGCGTCCCGGGTGTAGAGGGTCTGGATGGAATCCACGATCGCCAGGCTGGGCCGGCTCTCCTCCAGCCGGGCGAGAATCTGTTCCACGTCCGTTTCCGAGAGCAGGAATATTCCGTCCCCCGGCAGGTCGAGCCGCCGGGAACGAAGGTGAATCTGGTGGGCGGACTCCTCCCCGCTGGCGTAGACCACCGATCCACCGGACGCCGCCAGGTATCGGGCGATCTGCAGCAACAGCGTCGACTTCCCAACCCCGGGCTCGCCCGCCAGCAGGGACACGGACCCCGGCACGATCCCACCCCCCAGGACCCGGTTTATTTCCTCGGAAGGTAGGGGGATGCGCGGCTCGCCCCCGGTCCGCAGCTGCGACAGCTCTTGCAGCGGTTCCGGTCCGCCTTCCCGTCTGGAGGAAGTCCAGGATGGATTGGACGGTCTGTCCGGAGCCCGGGTGGTCTCCGCCAGAGGCTGGGCCGACCCGCATCCAGGAGCCGGACAAAACCCCATCCAGCGCGGGCTTTCGTAGCCGCATTCCTGGCAAAGGAAGACCGTTCGCGCTTCTCTCGGGTGGGGCATAACCCCACCATTATAACAATCGAGGCCCCGAATGCTCGGGGCCTCGTTTCATGGGCTGGTGTTCCCCAACAGGGGGTCCTGAGTCTACGAGACGGCTACCGGTTCGGCGGACTTGGCGTAGATCATTATCTTGCCGTCCTCGTCCATATCAACGACCGCGGTATCGCCAGCCTTGATCCGGCCTCCCAGCAACTCGTCAGACAACCGGTCCTCGACTTCGTTCTGGATTAGCCGACGCAGCGGCCGCGCTCCCAGCACCGGGTCAAAGCCGTTCTCTCCGAGGTACACCTTGGCGGCCTCGGTGAGCTCCAGGTCAACCTGCTTGTCCTCCAGTTCCTTGCGAACGAACCCCATCATCAGGTCGACGATGGCCAGGATCTCGTCCCGGTCCAGCTGGTGGAACACGATGGTTGCATCCAGCCGGTTCAGGAACTCGGGACGGAAGAAACGCTTGACCTCGTCCATCACCTTGTCCTTCATCCGCTCGTAGGACTGTGAACTGGTCTGAGCGTCGTCGGCCTTGATCGCAAACCCCAGCGTCGTGTCGCGCTTGATCAGGTCGGAACCCAGGTTGCTGGTCATGACAATGATCGAGTTCCGGAAGTCTACCCGGCGACCCCGGGCGTCCGTCAACTGGCCAGCATCGAAAA
The DNA here is from genome assembly GCA_951812535.1 of uncultured Dehalococcoidia bacterium. Lineage (GTDB taxonomy): Bacteria > Chloroflexota > Dehalococcoidia > Lucifugimonadales > UBA3495 > CATOSK01. The sequence goes on from CATOSK010000013.1 coordinate 35,388, forward strand.
TCTGCAGCAGGACGTTGAAGATCTCCGGGTGGGCCTTCTCTATCTCGTCCAGCAGGATGGCGCAGTAGTTCTTTCGCCGGACGGTCTCCGTCAGTTGGCCGCCCTCGTCGTAACCCACGTATCCCGGGGGCGCTCCGATGAGCCGGGCCACCGTATGCCGCTCCTGGAACTCGGACATGTCCAAGCGGACCATGTTGTCTTCGTCCCCGAACATAAACTCGGCCAGCGCCCGTACCAGCTCCGTCTTGCCCACACCTGTCGGGCCCAGGAACAGGAACACGCCGATGGGATGCCTGGGGTCTTTCAGGCCTGCCCGGGCGCGTCGGACGGCCTTGGATATGTTCACTATCGCCTCATCCTGGCCGATGATGCGCTTGTGCAGGTCGGCTTCCATGTGAAGAAGCCGCTCGGTCTCTTCCTGGGCCAGCCGGGTCACCGGGATGCCGGTCCACATGCTGACCACTTCCGCGATGTCGTCCTCGGTGACGTAGGTGCGCTCGCTGTTGCGCCCTTCCTGCCATTCTTTTTCCAGGTTGTCGAGGTTCTGGTTTAGGTTCAGTTCCCGGTCTCTTAGTTCGGCCGCGAACTCATACTGCTGTGAGGCGATTGCCTCGTCCTTTTCCTTGCGGACGTTGTCCAGCACCTGCATGGCATCCTTGACCGACGCCGGAGTGGCGCTGCCCCGCAGCCGCACCCGCGAGCCCGCCTCGTCCAGCAGGTCGATGGCCTTGTCCGGCAGGAACCGGTCCGGCAGGAACCGAACGGCTAGGTTCGCTGCGGCCTTCAGGGCGTCCTCGGTGTACTCAACGCTGTGGTGCTCTTCGTACCGGTCCTTCACCCCCTCCAGGATCGACAGCGTGTCGTCCTGGCTGGGTTCCTCCACGCGGACCGGTTGCAGCCGGCGTTCCAGAGCCGGGTCCCGCTCCACGTACTTCCGGTAGTCGTCCATGGTCGTGGCGCCGATGCACTGGATCTCTCCACGGGCTAATGAAGGCTTCAGGATATTCGATGCGTCCACCGCCCCCTCGGCCGCGCCCGCGCCCACCAGGGTATGGATTTCATCAATGAAGAGGACGCAGTTACCCGATGCCTTGATCTCCTCAATGACCTTTTTCAGCCGTTCCTCGAACTCGCCCCGGTACTTGGTGCCCGCGACCAGCGACCCCATGTCCAGAGTAACCAGCCTCTTGCCCTTCAGGGTATCGGGCACTTCCCCGTTGCTGATGTTCTGGGCCATAGCCTCGACGATTGCCGTCTTGCCCACGCCCGGCTCGCCCACCAGCACCGGATTGTTTTTGGTGCGGCGGCTCAGAATCTGGACCACTCGTTCCAACTCGGTGGACCGGCCAATCACCGGGTCCAACTTGCCCGAGCGGGCGGCGACCGTTAGGTCTATGCCCAACTGGTCCAGGGTGGGGGTGCGGGTGGTGTTGCGGGAACCCTGCTGGCCGGTGGAGGAGCTGTTGCTCAGGATGCGGTGGGTCTCCGCCCGCACCTTCTCCAACGTTACGCCCAAGCTCTCCAGCACGCCCGCGGCCACGCCCTCGCCCTCCCGCAGGAGGCCGATGAGCAGGTGCTCGGTGCCGATGTAGGTGTGGTTCATTCGGCGGGCTTCGTCCACCGCCAACTCGACCACCTTCTTGGCCCGGGGAGTCAACCCAATCTCGCCCTGGGTGGGCTTCTCGCCGCGGCCGATGATGAACTCGACGGCCGAGCGTACCTTCGTCAGATCGACGCCCAAGCCCGACAGGACCCGGGCGGCCACCCCTTCAGTTTCGCGTACCAGCCCCAGCAGGATGTGTTCGGTCCCTATGTAGTTGTGGTTGAACCGCTGGGCCTCTTCCTGTGCCAGCGACAGAACCCGGCGGGCCCGTTCGGAAAATTTCTCAAATCTGCTTCCCATAATTCCACTCCTTATGGGTTAGGGTGGGTACTCCAGGTTGCGTTGGCCGGTTCCCAGGTCAAGATACAGTTTGGAACTATAAGGCTGCTCACGGCCTTCCGCAAGGCATCCCCCGCCCCGCTCATCCCCTTTGGCGGGTGAGGGCGTCGTTTTCCTGCTTAAAGCGCAATTATATGGTAGGTATCAGACGGTGTAAAGGAACGGGAGCCGCGGGTTGACCGCCAAAAAGGGAGAAGGGGTAGGGGAAATCCCAGGAACAGGGACCTAATGCCGGTTCCGTGGTGCAGGCGGTTGCTGAGGCCGGTTCCTTCAAGTCAATGCCTTCAGCCTTGAAGATGAGGCAAACAAAAACCCGGCGGTGACCTATTTTCCCACTCCGTCACCAGAGCAGTATCGTCGGCGCTGGGGCGTTTCACTTCCGTGTTCGGGATGGGAACGGGTGGGTCCACCCCGCTAGAACCACCAGGAATCAACGCGAGCCAGTATGCACCATTTTTCACATTCTGGCAAGAGTTTTTCTTGGGGAAAAATGCTCATCACCTGTTAACATCGTGGTCAACCCGATACCATCCGCAGCCGGCCTTTGGCTCCCTGCCGTCCGGCGGGGGATGGAGACCCCGCCGGGCCCCATCCCGGTGTCCTGGGAATCCCCTCTACTAACAAGGATAGAAATGCGGAGTCCCCTGCTTCTCGCGGGTTTGGCTGTCTTCCTTACCGTCGCCGCTTCCTCTGTTGTTGTTTTCTACACATTAAAGTTGCCCGCCCCGGCTGCCCCGCCGGATGCGGCCCCGGAACCGGCCCCGGTTGCCGCGCCTTTTCCGCCACCCGCTCCTCCCGTTCCCTCGCAGGCCGATGCTGCCTCCGGGGATGAAGAACTCCACCTGGCCGACCGGCCCGAGTTCACCGTCGACCTCGTCCTTCAGGCCTTGGAACGCTACGACCGGGAAGGTCGGGAGGCTACCGTCGCTTACTACAACTCGCCGGAAAGCGTTGTTGGAGAGTGGTACGTCTTCATCTTCGACGAGAACGACAAGCTCATCGCCGCCCAGGATCCCGACCTTATCGGGCAGGACCTCAAAGGAATCCTGGGAGTCGACCAGGCTGGCTATCGCTTCGGCGAGGTAATGCTGGGAGCCACGGACGGGGGGCTGTGGGCCGACTACCTGTTCCTGAACCCCAGGACCGGCAACCAGGAGTACAAGCACTCTTGGGTAATCCGCCATGACGGGCTGCTCTTCGGGTCCGGCTGGTACCAGATCCTGCCCGTTTCCCCCTTGGCCGCTGCCAAGTCCGACCCGGCGGACTACACCATTGCCCTGGTGGATCGGGCCATCCGCTACTACCGTGCTCACGGCCGCGAGGGAGCCATACGATACTACGGCTCCCCGCAAAGCCTGGACGGATTGTGGTCGGTCTTCATCTTGGATGAAGAGGGTAAGTTCATCGCCCACTGGGACCCATCCATCCTGGGTGGCCATATCGACGAGACCGGAACCCCCTCCGACGGTGGCCGCTTCGCGGACCAGGAGGTCACCGAAGCTGGCCGCTGGATCGACTATCCTTTCTTCAACCCCGTCACCGGGAAGGATGGAATCAACCACACCTGGGTGATACGCCACGACGGGATCTTCATCGGCTCCGGCTGGTTCGAGTAGCCTCGGCTTAAGCCTCGAAAGACGCCCGCCTTACCATCCCAGCATCACCGGCTCTTTCCGTGGGTCTGCGCCACCCCGGTACACCCCCGCCTCCGGGTCAACCACAATCGGAGCGAACCCGTTGCGGATGTCCCACGGCCCGACCTCCTCTACCCGGTGTCCCAGGTGGTTTAGGGCTTCCACCAGATCGCCGGGAACCCGTCCTTCCATCTCCAGGCGGTTCGGAAACTCCCGGTGCGGCCATGGGGATTGGGGGAAGCTGTACCCGCAGTAACGGGGGGCCTCCACCGCATCCTGCACATGCAGCCCAAAGTCCACCATGTTGGTCAGTACCTGCAGGTTGCTCTGGGGTTGGCTGTCCCCGCCCGGCGTGCCCAGGGTCATGAACGGCTCACCGTCCTTCAGCACTATGAAGGTGCAGGGAGTTGTGCGCGGACGCTTATGCGGCGCCAGCGCGTTGGGATTGCCCGGGTCAAGCCAGAAGTAGCATCCCCGGCAGTTGATGACGATGCCCGTATCCCCCAGCACCATGCCCTGGGAAAGCCCGGCAAAGCTGCTGGGCGTTGCCGAAACCATGTTGCCCTCGCTGTCCGCCGTGGACAGGTAGGTCGTCCCGTCACCGTCGCCGCCCACTGGCTCCATCACCGGAGCCGCATCGCTGGCCCGTGCGCCCTCGGCCAGCGCCAGCATTTTCCTGGGGTCCCCCGGCGGATAGGATGGCTGCGCCCGGTTCGTATCGATCAGGCCCCGGCGAAGCGCCGCATACTCCTTGGAAAGCAGCCCGTCCACCGGCACGTCCACGAAGGCCGGGTCGCCGGCGTACCGCTCCCGGTCGGCGAACGCCAGCTTCAATGCCTCCACCTGCAGGTGCACGGCTTGAGGGCTGTTGTGACCCAACGCTTTCAGATCAAACCCCTCCAGGATGTTCAGCGTCTCCAGCAGCGCAATCCCCTGAGTCCACGTCCGGTTGGTGAAGACCTCATACCCCCGGTAGGTGGTGGAGATCGGCTCCTCCAGCGGTGACTCGTACTCTGCGAAGTCTTCCAGCGTGTACAGCCCGCCCAGGCCCTCCAGCGACCTGACCATCCTTTGTGCCACGTCCCCCTTGTAGTACACGTCCCGCGCCGCCCTGATTGCCGCCGCCCGCGTCTTCCCCTGGGAAAACGCCTCCTCCTCGGCTTGGACCATCAGCGACAGGGAGCGTCCCAGGTCTTTCTGGACAAAGGGTTTGCCCAATTCCGGCGGTTTCCCGTTCGGCAGGAATATCCGGGCCGAGTCCGGATACTTCCTCAGGTTGTCCATCCGTTCCGCCGACCCGATGGCCCGGTTCAGCAACTGGTATGCCGGGAATCCCTCGGATGCGAAATGCAGCGCGCTTTCCGCAACCTGCCCGAAGGTCATCGTCCCGTACTCGGTCAGCATGGTCAGCAGTGCCGAGATTACCCCGGGAACGGTGCTGCTCAGCACTCCCGGCGGGATCTCTCCCCACCGCTCCATGTAAAGGTCGATGGTCGCCGCCTTGGGCGCCCACCCCTGGCCCACCACCGACCGTACCACCCCGGCCGCCCGGTCGTAGAACAGGAAGGCGACCTCTCCGCCCAGGGTGTAGTGGGCGGTGGGCTCCATAACCCCCGCCGCCAGGGCAGACGCCACGGCGGCATCCACCGCGTTGCCCCCCTGCCACAGGATCCTCATCCCGGTCTGTGCGGTCAGCTGTGTCCCGCCTCCGGCCATCCCCCGTGTCCCCCAGACCATGGGCCGGTGGGAATAATCCCCGTAGGGTCCAACCGTGCATCCCGCCGCGCCGTTCACCATCGCGAATCCTCCGTTTCGTAGGCATGACGCCCAATACTTCCGTCGAATTGTCCCGGTTATACCCCTATTCCCCTGCCTCCGCAACCGGAAAAAACCTTGTAGCCCTGCCCTACCGTATACTTGTACTCATGAAACTGGTTAAGCTGGCCGCCATCCTCCTGCTCCCCGTCCTGCTTGGAGGGTGTGTCTATGCCTGCACCACCGGACCGGCGCCCGAGCTCCGCGGCATCGCCGGATGGGTCAACACCTCCGGCACCACCATCGAGGAACAGCGGGGGCGCGTTGTTCTCCTGGACTTCTGGACCTACTCCTGCGTCAACTGCATCCGCACCTTTCCTTACCTCAGGACCTGGCATGACAAGTACCACCGTTACGGATTGACCACCATCGGCATCCACTCCCCTGAGTTCGAGTTCGAAAAATCCCTGTCCAATGTGGAAGAAGCAGCCCGTACCCACCGACTCGAGTACCCCATCGCCCTGGACAACCTTTTCGCCACCTGGGATGCCTACGGCAACAACGCCTGGCCCTCCAAGTTCCTCATCGACCAGGAAGGGATGGTACGCTACGCCCGCCGCGGCGAGGGAGCCTACGTCGAGACCGAGGAGGCCATCCGGGAACTGCTGGAGGAGACCGGCGTTGACCTGTCCCACATTCCCGCCGACACCACTCCTGACCCGGAGTTCGTGGATGAGGCCTTCGCCGCCGATCCGGCCCAGCGCATCACCCGCGAGCTCTACGCCGGGTACCTCCGCAACCACACCCTCCCTTCCTCCGCTTTCGCAACCCTCGTCGGAGAGACCCCGTCCTACATCATGCACCCCGAGTACTATACCGTCGAAGATGGAGAGGTCCTGTATCACGACTTCCAGCGCTACTTCAACCACTTCATCTATATCAACGGCCTATGGTACAACGGCCCCGAAAGCATCTCCCACGCCCGGGAGACCTCTGGTTTCGAGGACTACGTTGCCATCAAGTTCTACGCCACCAGCGTCAACTCCGTTATGGCCGCCACGCCCCCTGAGGACACCCCGGATGCCGCCTCCGCCCGGTACCGCTCCGGCAGCCACCGGGTACGGCTGCTGCTGGACGGAAAACCCCTGAGCCGCTCCCAGGCCGGGAAGGACGTTGAGTTCGACAACGCCGGCAACAGCTATGTCACCGTGGGAGAACCCGACCTATACCGCCTCGTGGAACTCCCCGAGTTTTCCAGCCACGAACTGCAACTGGCCGTCAACACCCCCGGACTGTCCCTCTTCACCTTCACCTTCGGCGCCTACCCTGAAGGCCCATGAGGCAGTTCCACGGACAGGCCCATCACTAAAGAGATTACCTGGATAAGGGGGTTTGGGGGATGCATCCCCCAACGTAACCCAGTCCCCATGTCGTCTAGCCCTGCCAATCCTTGTTTCGAAACAACTCGTGAAGGAAAAGTTAAACCCATGACCGCCGCCGATGATTACGCCGCCCATCACGATGCCATCGCCGCCCAGCGGGACCGCATCTATGGATCTGACCGCCCCACCGATCCCTGGACTGGCGAAATTGCCCGCCTCTTCCGCTTCAATCCCCACCGGGACTTGGAACCCAACCTGGAGGTTATCGCCTCCTATGTGCAGCCGGACGACGTGGTAATCGACGTGGGCGGGGGAGCCGGAAGGGTGTCTCTCCCGTTGGCCCTCCGCTGCCGTGAAGCCATCGTCGTCGACCCATCCTCTGGCATGGGTGCCGAATTCGATGCCAGCCGCGATGAAGCCGGGGTCACCAACGCCCGCCGGGTGGAGTCAGACTGGCTGGCCACCGAGGGAATCGCTGGCGACATCGTCTTCTCCGCCGACGTGGCTTACTTCGTCAGGGACATAGTCCCCTTCGTGGCAAAACTCCAGGCCGCCGCCCGCCGCCGCGTCATGATTACCCTGTGGAGCGAGGCCCCGCCCAACAGTGCCGCCTCCCTCTTCAGCCTCGTTTACGGTGAAGACCAGGCCCCGGTCCCTGGGTTCCGCCAACTCTTGGCCGTCCTCTGGGATATAGGTATTCTTCCCGACCTCCGCCTGCTCCCCGAACCGCCCTGGTGGGAGGGTGAACTGCTGGCAACCAGGGAGGAAGCCCTTGCTCTCGCACAGGAAGGACGCTGGCTCGTGGAACGGGACCGGCCCCGCGCCAGGCAGGTCTTCGAGGAAAACTTCGACCAACTCTTCAGCACATCCCCCGACGGCCACCGCCCCCTCTGGCGCCCCCCATCCCGTGAACTGCTGATAACCTGGGATACTGGGTAAAGCCTGTCTACGCTTGCCGGTCCAACGGCATTCGTCAGGAACCCGCTGCCGGTTGCGCCCCGCTCCGGGCCGCACCTTGCCGCAGCAGCGGGATCAGCTCCCGCCCGTATTCGATGGCGTCGTTCAGGGGATCAAATCCCCGCAGGATGAAGCTGGTGCAGCCGGCGTCATGGTAGGCCAGCAGCGAGTCCGCCACCTGTCGCGGCGTCCCCACCAGGCAGGTCGTGTTTCCCGCTCCGCCGCTGGCGTATGCAATCGGCATCCACAGGCGCTCGTCATACACTTCCCGCGTCGCTGCGAAGTTGACGAGCCGCTGGGACAGTGCCGATTGCTCCCGCGCCGCCTGCCCCGGCACAATCTTCCCCCGGGTCGACTTCTCCACTCGCGCCAGGATTCCCCGCGCCCGCTCCCACGCCGCTTCCTCCGTGTCCGCCAGCACCGGCCTCAGGGACACGCTGAAGGAAAGCTCCCGGCCATGACCCGCCGCCCGCCGCCGCAGGTCTTCAACCCGTTGCCGGATGGAATCCAGTGGCTCCCCCAGGAAGGCGAACACGTCTGCCCACCGTGCCCCTACCTCCACCGCCGCCTCCGACGCGCCCCCGAAGAACAGCGGAACATGGGGCTGCTGTCGGCACCTTACCTGGCTCCGCGCCCCCTGGACCCGGTAGAAGTCTCCCCCGAAATCGAACGGTTTCGTCTCCGTCCACACCCGCTTCATCACGTCAAGATACTCGGCCGTCCGCCGGTAGCGGCCATCGTGGTCCAGCCAGTCCCCGTCCTGCCGCTGCTCTGCGTCGCTGCCGCCGGATATGATGTGCAGCCCGATCCGCCCCCCCGTCAGTTGGTCCAGCGTCGCCGCCTTCCTTGCGGCCAGCGTCGGAGCCACGAACCCGGGACGGTGGGCGATCAGATAACCCAGCCGGCTGGTCGCTCCGGCAGCGTACCCCGCCACCTCGAATCCGTCCGGGGTGCTCGACGAGTAACCCGTCAACACCATGTCGAACCCGGCGTCCTCGTGGGCACTGGCAAACTCCGCGATGTACTCGCCATCAACCCCCGCCGGAACCTCCCCGCCGGGATTAATGCTCCCTCCGAAAACGCTCAGGCTGGCTCCGGCCGTGGACGGGTCCTCCCGCTGCACCCCGATCATTCCCACAACCCGAACCCGCCCCGCGGGTAAAACTCCGGCAGAAGTTCCCTCCGTCATGTTCCCCTCGCGTCGTGCAGCCGTTCCCCTCCACCCGTAAAAATCTGAAGCGGTAAGACCGCGCCGCCCAGGGCCACGGCTCCCCCTACCGGAACGCCGGAATCACATGCTTCCCGAACAACTCGATCGACTTCATCACCCTGTCGTGGTCGATGGTCTCCGTCTGCATCAGAAACTGCACCTGGTCCACCCCGGTCGCTTCGTGCATCTTCACCGCGTCAATGCAGCTTTGCGGGTCCCCGGCCACAATTACCCCTCGCTCCGCCAGCGTGTCCGCGTCCATATCCTCCCAGATCCGTTGCGCCAACCCGGTTCCGCCGGAGAGGTCGAACTGCGTCGCCGCACCTTCCTCCGAGACCTCTTTCACGTCAATGTACCGCGAGAAATTGTGTACCAGGTGTTCGGGTATCCCGCCCCACTGTTCCAGCAGCCGCGCGTATACGTCCTTCTGGTCCTGCACGTAGGGACGCCCCGGCCCGAAGAAAGTCTTCAGGGAGTCGGCGCAAAGCTCCCTGGCGCTGGCGTTGTCCTCTCCACAGTACCCGAATAGGGAACTCAACCACTGGTTGTTGACCTGTGCCCCCACCGGCTGCGCGTCTTTGATGTTTTCCCGGTAGTCTCGGATGTGCGGCTCCAGCACCGACGGCGCGCTGATCCCCAGTGCCATCACCCCGATCCCTTTCTGCGCTGCCAGCTCGTAGGTGGAAGGCTGCAGCGCCGCCACCCAGATGGGCGGGTGGGGTTTCTGGTACGGCTTGGGCAGTACCTCTCTCGGCGGCACCTGCCAGAACTTGCCCTCATACTCAAAGACTTCCGACTCCCAGATCTTGGGAATCATCGTCAGCGATTCTTCCCACATATCCCGGGTATTCCGGGGATCAATCCCCATTCCGGTCTGCTCAAAGGGGGCTGAGCGGCCTGTGCCTAAGTCCACCCTGCCACTGGAAAGGTGGTCCACCATCGCCACCCGCTCCGCCACCCGCACTGGGTGGTGGTACGGCAGGATGACCACTCCGAATCCCAGCCGGATGCGCTTGGTCAGCCGGCTGAGGGCTCCAAAAATCACCTCGGGACAGGGAGACGAAGAGAATGTCGTCAGGAAGTGGTGCTCCACGAACCACACATAGTCGAACCCCATCTCGTCGGCCAGGATGCACTGCTCGATGGTCTCTTCCACGACCGCATGATCATCCAGCGTCGGACGCTGCATCTCGTAAGCCAACCCAAACTTCATGACATCACTCCCGTAGCGAACTCTAGGAAACCTCCGGGGTATTCTAGCCACCCCACCCACGGCGGGCAATCTCCGAAATCTTGCCGGCCAGGTGGGGGCGGTCAAATGGTCAGGGTCAATACTTCTGATCGCAAACCCGAATCAAAGGAATCAACGGCGTCCCGGAAACATCCAGGCACTGGTCCCAGCAGGTGTTGTCCACCACTCCTTCCCCGTGGCTTTTCACTGCGTCACCCCAATCATCGAGAGAGCGAAACAGTTCCTCACCAACCATGTCATGCGCTTCCAAGAACCCGAGGTAGAGCAGGACGACGGGGACGCCCAGCGATGCCAGTTTCCACGCCCAGGCAAACCGGTTGGACAACTGGTAGTGGCGGTCTGGGGAAAGCCCCCAGTCACCTTCCGTAACCGCCCGCAGTCCGGCTGAGGCCTCTCGAATGGCTTGCCCTATGCGCACTCGATTATCGGCATTTGTGCTTTTGCATTTGTCGGATTGAGGCGATATCTCCTTGGCGTGGGCTTTCGCTTCAACTAAGAGCAATCCGGGGGTGCCTCGAATGGTACAAGTGCTGGCTATGTCCCATCTGGGCGTCCGTGCGTTCTTGGCAACCGCCAGCCACCACCTTTCTAGCTGTTCTTGTATTTCGGGTGGGACGAGAAGGTTTGGTTTTCCGAGGTCCACTTCCTTAGCTGGTGAAACGTCCCAGCTACCGCTTTCTTTCTTCAGCGGTTTGCCAAAAGGCATCCAAGTATCGGCGGGAGTGACCACCACTTCAGGAATGTCTACCAGCGCGGTGAGCCGTTCGGCCACTTCTTCAGATTCCCCATCCATCAAGAGGACGCACCGCGGCCGGCTTCCCCGTTTCTTGTCCAGTTGCTTCCACCATTCAATACTGTGGTTTACTGTGAGGAGCGTGTCTCTTAGTTCATTAACGCCCTCCACTTGCAACCCTTGAACGTTGCCGTCCAGATCGACGCGAGCGAGGACTCTGTCGTTATCCGTAGCGGTGTAGTAGCCTTTTTTGGACCCCCACACTACGGTTAAGCGGTTACCCTCGTGGTCGAACCATATATTTATTGCTTCTATGGAACCCATACGCACCCCTTCTAACGAACGATGTTGGTTGGGAACGCCGTAACAACGAATGCATTATCGTCCGAGTATTTGACTGCGACGCGTAGCCACTTGTCTCCGACTTCTGTGTCCGCAAACCACTTGTAGTAGAGTTTAACCGAGTTTGGGTCCTGCTTGTCTTCCGTTATTCGATCCGGTTCTTTGACAGTGTCGCACAATTCCTGGAGCATGGCCTCCATTTCAGGATGTCCAGCGCAAATATGCTGCCACCGCTCCTCTGGCAGCCGCACCACCAGGCCGTCATAGTCCTCAATTGTCATTCGGAGGAAATGCCCTCCCGCCGCAGGAAAATCCGCGCCAGGCGAATCTCATCATAGCTGAACTCCTCCCCCAGGTACTCCCGCACCGGCCGCAGAAATTCACCCCCGCAGACTTCTAGGGCCATCCTGATTTCGCTTATTCGTGCGTCAGATGGCCTCAGGTGATCCAGCTCCATATCCGTGCCCTGCTCGGCCATCCTCTCCAACTGCCCCAGGATAGTCCCGGTCGTGAGGTCCCGTTCCCTGGCAATCTCTGGAATGGAGAATCGTTGGGACAACAAGGATCTCGTGACGTCATACGTTGTTCCGGTTCGTTGTCTACGCCTGCGTTCGGGACGGACCTCGTCGTCCGCACCGCTCACGCGGGCCCTTTCCTCTGTCTCGAACAAGCCCTCCGTCCCGTCTTCCAGCCCCCGGGATTGGGCGTACTCCCGAATCATCCCCAGGAACCGCTCTCCGTACTCCTCCAGCTTCACTTGGCCGACGCCGGAAATCCGCGAGAAGCTCTCCGTCGATTGCGGATAGGCTGCCGCCATCTGCAGCAAGGAAACATCCCCGAAAACCACAAACGGAGGAACCCCTTTTGCATCCGCGATTTCTCTCCGCAACCCCCGCAGTTCCTCGAATAACGCCCCGTCGTATTCAGCCGGAGCGCGTGAGGACACAGCTTCGGTCCTGCTGCGGCCCTCCCTGAGTTCGGCACTTGCCCCTTCCGAGGCAGCCCGCACTCTGCCCAGCGACAGCGTCTGACGCTCCTGCAGGAACCGCCGGCCTTCACCTGTAACCGCCAGGGTGGGGAATTCACCTTCGTTCCGCGCCAGCAACCCCCGGGCCCGTAGCTGGTTGATGATCTCCCTCAGTTGCTGGCGGTCGTAGTCCTTCACAATCCCGTGGACACTCAGCTTGTCGTGCCCCAGTTCCACCACCCTCTTTTCCCGGCTGCCTGTCAGCACCTGGATTACATGCATAGCGCCGAACCGTTGTCCGGTGCGAATCACAGCCGACAGCACCTTCTGGGAAATCTCCGTCGCGTCGAACTCCTCCGCCTTTTCCAGGCAAACGTCACATCCGCCGCAGTTCTCCTCTTCCCAGCGTTCCCCGAAATACTCCAGGATGGATCGCCTCCGGCAGGCCCGCGATTCGGCGTAATCCACCATCCGGTCCAGCATCCGCCGTGCATTCCGCTGTTCCGTGCCGTCCTCAACCTGGTCAATGAAATAAGAATGTTTTGCCTTGTCCGCGTACGCAAACAGGAGGACGCACTCCGCAGGCAGACCGTCCCTGCCCGCCCGCCCCGTCTCCTGGTAGTAACCCTCCAGGGACTTGGGAAGGCTGTAGTGGACCACCAGTCGGATGTCCGGCTTGTCGATACCCATGCCGAAGGCGATGGTCGCCACGATTACCGGCACCCGGTCCCTGATGAAGTCCTCCTGCGTTTGTCTCCTCGTAACCGGCTCCAGACCGGCGTGGTACGGGTGGGCGGAAAGTCCCCTGGCGTTTAACTCCTCGGCCAACTCCTCCGTTTCCCGTCGGGAAAAGCAGTAGATGATGCTGGACTGGTCCCGCCGTTCCCTGAGCGTGGTCAACAACAATCGGAGGTAATTCCCCTTGGGATGCACCGAATACCTTAGGTTGGGACGGTTGAAGCTGGACAGGAATACCTTGCCATCGCGCAGGTCCAGTTGGTCGACAATATCCCGCTGCACCCTCTCGGTTGCCGTGGCCGTCAGCGCCATCACCGGGACCCCGGGGAAGTCCTGCCTGAGCGACTTCAGGTTCCGGTAGTCGGGACGGAACTCGTGCCCCCACTCCGAGATGCAATGCGCCTCGTCGATGGCTATCAGGCTCGGATGCACCTGTTCCAGGAACCGGCGAAATCCCGGAAGAGCCAGGCGCTCCGGCGCGACATACAGGATCTTCACCTCCCCTCTCGACGCCATTCCCTGGACCGTGTTAATCTCCGCCCCGGACAGCGAACTGTTAATGAACCGCGCCGGAATCCCGTTGCCGTTCAGCCCGTCCACCTGGTCCTTCATCAAGGCGATCAGGGGGGATACCACCAGGGTAAGGCCATCGAGCATCAGGGCTGGAATCTGGTAGCAGATCGACTTCCCGCCCCCTGTCGGCATCAGGACGAGACTGTCCTGCCCGCCCAGCGCGTTGGAGATAATCTCCTCCTGCATTGGCCGGAAGCTGCCGTACCCAAAGTGGGATTTGAGAACTTCGAGAGGGGATGAATGGCTGGGCATGAGAGGCGCAACTCCACCCTTTGAATCCCTCCGGCGGTAGCCGGGTAGAATCTTACGCTAGCGGCCCAGCTTGGGGAAGAAGAGGGTTGTCAGTGGAGGCACCGGATCAACGCCGGTACGGTTGGTCGTCCGGGTATCAGTGGTCGTCCCATTTTCTGCCGGTCAGATTCTCCCACCGTTGTCTTTGGCGATTGCTTGTAGGAACAAACTTGCATGATTCTGGAGGAGTTGCCCTTAATGCCTCGACTTCTTGCAGAATGAACCTGGCCCGCTCAAGTCCTTCAGCAACTTCTTCCTCAGTTAGTACGTTCTCGTAGAAGTTCCGGTGCAAATGATCGACAACGGCGAAAGCTTCTTTCAGCTTGGCAATGCCGGATTCGTCTGCCAGCCAGAACAACGCTTCATGAGTGAGGTTGTGGTGGCCGTGAAACCAGCCCCAGTCCTCGGCAACCGCCTTGATAGCCTTGGAAACCGCGCCCCATGCCTTTTCCCCGGCTTGCAGAACGTCGTCCCTTCGCAATTCCTCTTCGGCTTGCCGGATGTAACTATGGCTCAACGCCATGTATTTTTCTGATTGGGAATCTGTAGGCATGTTTATTGTTCGGTGGTCACTTGACCATTATTGCCATTTGAAAAGCATGCTCGACACGATAATCCTACCGCGAGCGGCCCCATGCTGCGCATTTCGCTTGGAGTACCGTGGGTGCGGCGAGCTTGCTAGCCCCCTATCAGCACCACTTCCCTCTGAACTGGCGACGTGGCGAACGGCCCATCCTCGGACATGAAGGCGTCGATCTCGGAACGCACCCCGAACTCCGGCAAATACACTCCGGGCTCGATGGAAAAGCCCACCCCGGGAATGATCCTCCTCGTGTCGTGAGTCTCGAAACCGTCCAGGTTCACCGCCTCGCCATGCACTTCGTAGCTGATGCTGTGCCCCAGGCGGTGGGTGAAATACGCCCCGTAACCCCGCTCCTCGATATACCCCCGCGCCACGCTATCCGCCTGCCACCCCTGCACGGTTTCTCCTTTGCTGTGAGACTCCTGCAGGAAGCCCAGGGCGGCATCCCGCGCCCCGGTCACTATGTCGAAGATCTGTCGGTGCCGGTCCGGGACCCGGCCGCCGATGAAGGCGGTCCAGGTTATATCCGCGTACACCGACTCCGGCGTCGCTTCCCTGGCCCACAGGTCGATCAGCACCCAATCCCCCGGGCGGAATCTGGCGCTTTCCTCCTCCGATGGCTCGTAGTGCGGGTCGGAACAGTGGGCGTTCGCCGACACTATGGGCCCATCCGCTGACTCGAGACCCTCCTCCCTGAACCTCTCCCGGATGAACTCCGCAATCTCATATTCATCCACACCCTCTGATAACCGCTCCCCTATGCGCCGGAAAGCCTCGTTTACGATCTCTCCCAGCTTCGTCGCCGCCCGCCGGTGGCCGGCCAGCTGCTCCGGAGTCCAACGTTGCGTCGCATACTGCATCACGTCCGCTGACGAGACCACCTCCACCCCCAGGCTCCGCACCAGCTCCACCGTCCCCGCGTCCACTCGTGAAACCCTGGGCAGTTCGTTCATCGGAGAATACTCCATGGCCACCCGGTCGGCGTCCTTCAGAGTCTCTCGCAACCGCTCCAGCAACGCCCCTCGCCCGCTGTATACCGCCGTGGCGATGCCCAATTCCCCGAACTTGCCCGCATCCACATGATGGGTCACCACTACCGGGGAACCCTCCGCCGGAACGTAAAGGAAACAAGGGCGGGTCACATGCCCAGTTGGCGTGATTGTCTGCCGGAAGATGGGATTTGAGTGCCGGTAATCGTGAATCAGCCAGGCTGGAATGCCCTCTTGCCTGAGAAAAGACTGCGCGTCGTTGATTACCCTGTTTTCGGGCATGGAGTCACCCTCGTTTAAGTGGGATCTTCGAGGCGACGCGTTTGTCTTACCGGACTTGTGGAAGGGCGCCGCCGTCGGCAACTATGGTGGTTCCGGTAATGAAGCTGGACCGTTCGGATGCCAGGAAAGCCAGAACGTCGCCGACCTCCTCCGGTCTCCCCAGGCGTTTCATCGGGTACTGTTTCGCGGTCTTCTTCATGAAGTCTTCAACCCGCTGACCTTCGGCTTGGGCTTGCTCCTCCATGGCCGATGTGTAGACCTCTGTCGCCACCGGCCCCGTGACCACGTTGTTCACGGTGATGTTGAAGCTGGCCAGTTCTTCGGCCAGTTCCCTGAAGAACCCCACGATGGAGCGCTCGCTTAGGGTGGACAACGCCGTTCTGGCTCCCGAATCATGGGCCCGGTATGGCAGCAGGTTGAGGATGCGTCCCCAATGCTGTTGCTTCATGTGGGGAATTACTTCCCGGCTCAGGCGGATCGCACTGTAAAGGTTCCTTTCCAACGCCGAACCAATGTGGCTGTCATCCAGCTCTGTGGCCGGCATATCGTCGCCCGCAGCCCCGGTGTGAGTCACCAGGATACCGACCTGGTCGAATCGGTTGTATGTGTCCCGCACGACCCGCCGTATATCCCTTTCCTGGGCCAGGTTCGCGGGAATAGCGAGGACCCTGTGCTGAGAACCCAGGCGGGCCAGGTCTATTTCGGCCCGGCGCAGGGCGGCCTCGTCCCGGCCGCAAATGGTAACGCTGGCGCCCTCTTTTGCCAGCGCGGTGGCTACCGCCAGTCCGATACCCCGGGTAGACCCACCCACAATGGCAACCCTGTCCCGAAGCCCCAGGTCCATTTCTGGTCCAGCCTCCTAGCCTCTCCGGCTTTTCCGAAAATTAAACGGCCCGCCGCCCACAATCAAGGACACTTGGGCTCTCCTTGTTTCAGCACGCCGTAGAATTTGCCGAGCCGATTCTACCACAAGGAGAAAATAAAGCCGATGTCCACCTGTGCCCAAGGCAAAAATATGGGGCTGACTGGGATCCCTTCGCCTCTCCTCCCGTCATTCCCGCTACGGGCTATTTGCGACAGCCGCTGGCATTGAGACAAGCCTGCCCCGGGCAGGAGGGGGTTGCCTTGTGGCAGCGGCGGAGCCGCCAAGGGGAATCCAGACCCCCTTCGTCTGGTCCCGGCAATATCGTGTCGCCCGTTCAACGTCAGTTTGACCGGACTGGCACTCGTGCGCTTGCCCTGCGCCTATGCCGGCGCCCTTGGGTCATCAAACCGGAAGCAGTTGATCAAGTGATCATTTACCAGGCCCGCCCCCTGCATGAAGGCATAGCAGATCGTCGGCCCCACGAACTTGAACCCGCGGGCCACCAGGTCCCTGCTCAACTCTTCCGACTCCTGCGTCTTGGCCGGAATGTCCGCGGATTCCTGCCACTGGTTCCAGATTGGTCGCCCGTCCACGAATCCCCAAACGTAAGCGTCGAAGCTCCCGAACTCCTCCTGCACTCGCAGGAACGCCTCCGCGTTGGAAACCACCGACCTTACCTTCTGCCGGTTTCGCACAATCCCCGGGTCGAGGAGCAGCTCGGCGATGCGCTCCTCGGGAAATCCTGCGATGGCGTTGACGTCGTAGTTGGCGAATGCCCTCCGGTATCCCTCCCGCTTGTTCAGGATATTTCGCCAGTTCAACCCCGCCTGGGCCCCGTCCAGGGTCAGGTACTCGAAGAACTTCCGGTCATCGTGCAGGGGCACGCCCCACTCTGTGTCATGGTATTCCACCATGAGGGGATCATCCCCCACCCACGCGCACCGCTCCACCTTTAGATAACTGATCCTTCCCCCATCTGCCGGATCTCATCCTCCGAGTAGCCCAACTCCGCGAGGATCTCGTCGTTGTGCTCACCCAACAGGGGCGGATGCCGGTCCAGGCCGCCCGGGGTGACCGAAAACTTCAACGGCAGCCCGGTCTGCTTGATGCTGCCCAGCGTCGGGTGCGGCATTTCCAGGAACATCTCCCGGTGTAGCACCTGCGGGTCTGAAAAGACATCCGCCAGGTCGTTGATCGGACCCGCCGGAACGCTCACTGCCTGCAGGTCCGCTACCCAGTCCACCGACGGCCGCTTCAGGAAAAACTCCTGCAGCAGCGGAACTATCGTCCCCCGGTTTCGCACCCGGTCGCCGTTGGTCGCGTACTCCGGATTGTCCTTCAGGTCCTCCCGCCCGACTCCCTGGCAGAACCGCTCCCACAGCCGCTCGGACCCCACCGCCACGTTGAAATACTTTCCGTCGCTCCCCATGAACCCCTGGTAGGGCACCAGCGTCGGATGGGCCTTTCCCAGGCGTTGTGGCGGAGCGTTGTTCGCGAAGTAGTAACCTGCCTGGTAGGTCAGCCATGCCACCTGCGCGTCCAGCATCGCTATGTCGATGTATTGGCCATCACCCGTCTCGTATCGGTGCCGCAGCGCCGCCAGGACCGAAAACGCGGCCCACATTCCTGCTCCGATATCCGTAACCGCTATCCCGATTTTCTCCGGTTCTCCCGCCGGTTCCCCGGTGATGCTCATCAGCCCGCTTATGCCCTGCATGATCTGGTCGTATGCCGGTCGCGCCTGGTACGGCCCCGTCTGCCCGAACCCCGATATGGAGCAGAAAATAATCCCCGGGTTGACCTCTTTCACCGTTCCATAGTCGATCCCCAGCCGGTGCATCACCCCCGGCGTGAAGTTCTCCACTATGACGTCCGCGTCCTTCGCCAGCTTGAGGAAGACTTCCACCGCCTTCGGCTCCCGGAAATTCAGCGTCAGGCTCCGCTTGTTCCGGTTGATCGAAAGGAAGTACGCGCTCTCATCGCCAATGAACGGAGGGCCCCACGTCCGCGTATCATCCCCCGACCCGGGAAGCTCGATCTTGATAACGTCCGCGCCGTAGTCCCCCAGCATTAACGTGCAGAAGGGCCCCGCCAATGCCCGGGTCAGGTCCAGAACGCGCACGCCTTCCAGCGCTTTCATCCGATGCTTCCTCCGTCGGTCAGACTCGTCCCAAACAACCCCCCGTGCCGCCGCTATGACCGCCCCGGGGAGCGCCCCCATCTTAACATAGCGGCCCTCTCAACAGAGCGGTCCCGGAAACTCCCCCTGCTTCGCCTCTTTTGACACCAACCTTGGCCGCCCATATCATGTTGCCCAATCATTTCGGACACGCCGGGAGGCACCCCTTGACCACCATCCCTGAACTCGAGGAACAATACCGCAACCTGGACGTGCAGCTTGCCTGGAATGGCGAAGAAGCCATCGACGCCGCTTGCCTCCTCGCCTTTCGCTACGAGTATCCGGGAAGCAGCGCCGAGGTCAACATTGACACCGACGAGTTCACCGCCGTCTGTCCCTGGACCGGTCTCCCTGACTATGGGACCCTGAGCATCGCCTACGTCCCCCGGGAAAGCTGCATTGAGCTCAAGTCCCTCAAGTATTACCTTCTTTCCTATCGGGACGTCGGGATCGTCCAGGAACATGCCGCCAACCGCATCCTTCTGGACCTCGTGGCTCTCTGCCGGCCCGTCCGCATGAAAGTCAACCTGGACTACAAGGTCCGCGGAGGCATCCACACCTCGGTAACCGCTGACTACGACCCTTCGGAAATCCTGTAGGCCACTCGCCGTACCCCAGGGAGGACTCTATGCGATTCACCGGCAGCTTCGTCATCGTCGCCATCCTGTTCGTTACCGTGCTGATCACATCTAACATCATCGCGGTTAAACCCATCCAGCTCTTGAACCTGCCCTTCCAGTACATCGGCGGCTCCGCGGTGATCCTGCCCGCCTCCATCATCATCTTCCCCATCAGCTATATCGTCGGCGACATCCTTACTGAGGTCTACGGCTTCCGCGTCGCCCGCGCCGTCATCTGGCTTGGCTTTGCCGCTAACCTCCTCGTCGTCATCGCCCTTTACCTCACCGGAATAATCCCCGGCGCTCCCTTCTGGTCCGGTGACGACCAGGGCTCCTACAACCGGATCCTCGGCCAGGTCCCGGGAATACTGGTTGCTTCCTTCATCGCCTACCTCATCGGAGAGTTTTCCAACTCCACCGTGCTGGCCCTCCTCAAGTACAAAATGCAGGGACGGCTCCTGTGGGTCCGTACCATAGGATCAACCATCGTCGGACAGGGCCTCGACTCCTTCATCTTCATCTTCATCGCCTTCGGTGTCTTTGGAGACTGGTCCGGCGCCGCCCTCCTCGGAGCCGCCATCGCCCAGTGGATCACCAAGATTCTCTACGAAACGGTCGCCACCCCCCTCACTTACGCCGTAGTCAACTATATGAAGCGCAAGGAGCAGATGGACGTCACCGATGTGCCCAGCTCCCTCAACCCCCTCGGCGTCTTCGGATAGGACACTTCCCGCCGTCACAGCCGTCCCAGGAAACAAAGGAAGGCAGGGCGCAACAGCCTGCCTTTCCTTTTGCCATTCCCAGGAGTCACTTACCATAACTACTTCTCCCGTCACCCCCGCGTAGGAGAGGTCCCAGACCCCGGTAAAACCAACTCCACGCAACCCCCTCCTTCCCACGCAGTGCCTGACCCCCTTTCCCTTCTCTTCCGTGATCGCCATGAAAACAGCCGATTTTCATGCACTTGCGTGGCCGACAGGCCATCGGTGACTCCCGCGCAGGGCCGTCTGCCCTCGCCCAGGAACGTAACCCCCGCGCAGGCGTAGGCGGGCCGGGAACCCAGGCCCCGGTGGATCCTTCCGGTTGCAACTCCCACCCCAGGCCTCCCCCGGTGCAGTTTCGCCAAGGCCTCTTTCTTGAGGCAACCTTGTCCGCCCATGGCTGGCAAATGAAATCGGGGCGGGCCTCTGCAGGCCCGCCCCGATGGATCGTTTGTCCTGCCGTTTCCCTGCCTAGTCTTGTCTCTGCTGTCCCATCTGCGCGATGTTGCTTTCCAGTTGGACCCCCATGGTCCGTGCCGACGTAATCCGCGTAACCAGCAGCCGCGCTGCCTCATCGTTCCGGTAATCGTTCCGCAGTTGGATGTGCAGGTCCCGGTAGTATTCCGCGCCCGCCAGCGGCAGGCCCTCCAGGATCTGCCCTGCGAACGGAACGTTGTCCGCCCCATGCAGCGCCCCTTCCTCGCCGTCGGCGCTCGGGCGCAATTCGTAGTCCCGGACCGAGGGCTGACCCAGGAAGGTCCCCCGGAACCACGCCGTCGTGCTCTGCGCCACCGACATCACGAACCGCCAACGCATCTCCGGCAGAAGGTCCGCCGCTCCCGCGTTCTCCAGGTCCCGGTCAATTCGGCGCATCAGCGACATCGCATTGGACGAACACTCGTTGACCCTCGCCACGTAGTCATCCAGACCCGCCAGGAGAGGTGCCGCCTCTTCTAGGCCTTGCATTTCGATGAACGTCGGGTGCTGCATCCACATCGGGGCGTACTCCGCCTCCAACCCGCCGGCCAGCAGTTGGTCCCGGGCCGTGTTCGGATTGCCGCCCAGCATGATGACCAGCTCCTCCATCCACTCCAGGTCTGGCGACACCTCCATCAGTGGTATGGACTGCACGAAGTCCGCCACCAGCTGCATCTGTGCCCGTTGCTCCGGCGTCATCTCGTTCCGTCCCCCGCCCCGGCGGAAGGGACTCGGCAGGGCCCTTCGGGGCGGCGTGGCAGCCGGCGGCTGGTTGGTGACATCTGCTTCCGTCGGCGCCGCAATCTCCGGCCGCGATATCCGCACGAACTCCGGGAATGGGAGTGCAGGTTGTTCCGTCCTGCGGGTCCTCTTGAGGAAGAAGTAGGCTGCCGCGGCTCCCAGCGCCCCCATCACCACCGCCACGGCCGGCCAGAACACCCAGACCGAGATCCGTCCCGACTTGACTGTGAACGCCTCCGAGAACAGCCCCGCGTTCCCCGCCTCATCCACCGCCTGCGCCCGCCAGTAATACGTTCCCTTGGGCAGGGCCAATTCCTCCGGGAGGGCGAACTCGGGTTCCGTCAGGCCCGCCTCTTCGTGGAACAGCGTACGGAACTCCGGGTCCTCCGAAATCTGCACGTTGTACCTTACCCCGCTGGGATCATCCACCGCCGTCCACCGGGTCTCAGGGCGGAACCCTCCAAAAAACCCTCCCGTCTGTTCGTTCTCCGGCAGTTGCAGCGTCGGTGCTGGCGGCGGAACGTCCTCCATCACGAAGGCCAGCTCCAGCGCATTTCCCGCCCCGTCCGCTATACCTATGGCGTGCTCCCCCGACGCCGACCGGGGAATCTCCACCGGCACGGCGAAGCTGCCCCGCAGATCCGTGGTGCCCGCCCCCACCGGCTCCCCATCGTAGCTTATGGCTATGTTCGACCCCGCTTCAAAACCGAACCCCGTCACCTGCACCGTGGACCCCACGTTCCCCGCGTCCTGGTCCAGCACAACCCGCGGTGTCACCGAGAAGGGTAGATCAAACCGGTTCGGCGACCCCCCGGCAGAGCTGATTACCGCCACGCCGTGGTTCCCGCCCACCGAGGCTGGCACCCGCAGCGTCGCTGTCAGCCCGCCCAGCGGACCTGCCGACAGTTCGGACAGCACGACTTCGTCGCTGAAGGCCACCGTTATCCCGCCCTCGTTCGCCCCAAACCCCGCTCCGGTTATCTCCACGTCCTGCCCGGGAACCCCGCTGGAAACCGAAAGCGCTATCTTCGGAACCACCCGGAAGTTCGCCGTCGGCTGCGTCCTCTGGGACAGAGACCCTCCCGACACCGTTATCGGGTGCGTACCCCTCGGCGACGCCGGCGCCAGGATGGTGCGGGAGAAGTTCCCCTGGCCGTCCACGTTGATCCCCGACGCGATGGTCTGTCCGCCATACGCTACCGTCAGTCCCTGCTCCGACGCCCCGAACCCCCGGCCCGTAACCGTCACCCTCGAATCCGGCGGCCCTTCCGCCGGGCTCACTTCGATGAATCGTTGGATATCCAGCGGAATATTGGCCGCCGCCCCCGGCGGCGTCCGGAATCCCGATGCCGCCAGGAAGTAGGAGCCGCCGGCTATCCCCGGTGCCACAATGCTCTCCGTCCATGACCCGTTGCTGTGGGCGTTGATCGACTGCGCTACCGTGGTCCTGCCCAGCCTTATGCTTATCCCCGTCTCGTTGGCGTAGAATCCACTCCCCGTCACCGTCAGCAGGTCTCCGGGTTTCGCCTGCTGGTTGTCCACCGAAATCACCGGGACAATGGTGAACGGCGCCCGCAGGTCACTGCCCTCTTCCCCCACCGTGACCAGCACCGTGCCCGCCGGAAGAGACGGCACCGTTATCTCGTGCTCCCACGAGCCGGTTCCGCCCGAATTGGCCGCGTCCACTTGGTTATTTCCGAAGTTGATCTGGATCCCAGCTTGGTCCGCCGGAAACCCCTTTCCCGAAAGGGTCAGCCTCGACCCCGGCGATCCCTTCGAAGCAGAACTCGAGATCACCGGCTCCACGTTAATGCTCTCCCCTGTGCTTCGCCCGCTGATGCTCCCAATAATTATGACGCTCAGTTCCCCCTGGGGAGCCTCGGGAATCTCTACCTTGGCGCTCCATACCCCGTTCCGGTCAGCTTGTGTGGCAACGCTGTCCAGCCCGTCCCCTATGTTCAGCGTTATCCGCTCGTTCGCCACCGCTCCCGAACCCTGGAAGGTCACCTCCGTCCCCGGCGGGCCTCCATCGGACGTCACCCCCACCGACGTGCCAACCGACACCTGCTGCACCGGAGCGTTGGTCGTCCCGGACCCCGAGGCCGAAATTGTGTGGTTTCCCGCCGTCGTCTGCGGGATCGTTATGCTCGTCTGCCAGAACCCGCGTCCGTCCGCCACCACCCCCGAGGCCACCTCCGTCCCGCCGAACCGCACCGTTATCCCCGTCTCGTTGGCTCGGAAGGCGGTCCCCGTCACCCGCAGCACATCGCCCGGCGTACCCTCCGTCGGAGCCGCCGTCAGCGTCGGCGTAATCTCGAACGACGCCTGTCCTCCGCTTCCGTCCCCTCCCGTCGCCGAGAGCACCTGCGGCCCCCCCGAGATGTTCGGTATCTGTAGCTGCGACCCCACCGCTCCGCCACTGTCGGCGAAGACCGGCGGCAGAGTGTTCCCGCCAATCGTCACCTGCACCCTGCCCCCCGGCTCGAACCCAGTCCCCGCCAGGCGGACCGTCGTCCCCGGTGGTCCCTTCGCCGGCCTCACGCTGAACGTCGACTCGATAGTGAACGTCCCCGCGTTAAACTCGTTCACGATAACTCGGTAGATCCCTGCTGACAGCGCCGGCACCTGGCAGCTCAAGGTAGCCCTCCCGTTGCTGTTGCTCCTGTCCCCACACGGCAGCTCTTGCGGGCCGAACCTTACTTCAATCGCCTCCCTTTCCCCAAACCCGCGTCCGCTGATGGAAAAGTTCGACCCCACGCCGCCTTCACTCCCGACCAGGTCAACCTCAGTCTCTACCCTGAAGGAATCCACCGCGCTGTCCATACAAGGGGCCCTTTCTTCTGGCGACCCCCCTGTCCCATCTGCTGCTGGTGGCACCGCTGCTCTCACTACGATCGTGGATCGCGAAGTCGCCGTAATCGTCACCGGCCCCCGGGGTTCGTCCGAAATATCAAACGTATTTTGGAAAGACCCGCTCGATCCCGCGCTCGCGCTTCCCGCGCTCCGGTCCCCTGCCGTGATCGTTACTCGTGCGCGCGGTTCAAACCCGGTCCCATCCACCGTCACCCTCGTGCCGGGTGGGCCGCTTCGGGGAGAAACTGTAATGGATTCGTTCGGCCTGCAAGACAGGCTCTGTGCCTGGGCCGTGTTACCGGAAGGAATGGCCGCGAATACAAGGGCTGCTGCAAGCCCCACCAAGACGGAGACTGCAAGGGCCAACGTAATTTTCCAGCGCTGCTGCCCTCGAGCGGATGTGTTGCGCACGTGCAGGTTCCCCGTTGCCTATAGTGAAAATGCCAACAACTAATGTACTACCCGATGCCCCAACTCGCAACGTCTCAACCTGCCCCGCCCACCTTGGTATTTCCTCCCCCGCTGCTTGACACCGGGGTTTTCCTTCTCCCATATTTCTGTGAACATTTGGTGATCATCTACGGTAGTTAAGGGATGCCATCCATGACCTCATCGCCTCTTGATCGCGTTGCCGGCCTCCTTATGATGGTCGGGGCTGCCCTGATGCTCGTCATCTTCTTCATCCGCCCCGGCTCCGTCCTGCTGCCCCCGGATCCCGAACGTCCTCTGTTGGGAATGGTCAACGTCCTTGCCAATAATGGGGTATTGACCCACGTTTCCGCCTTGGTCGGTTCCCTCGCCATCCTCATGGTCCTCTTCGGGTTCTTCACTCTTCGCGACGCCGTCGGGCGTCACACCACCAGCGACGCCTTCATCCGTTTCGGAGTGCTCATGCTGACCGTCGCCGTTGTCGGATTCGTCCTGGCTGCGGGACTCAACCACATCATCGCCCATCTCGTGAATCACGGCACCGCCGAAGGGTTTCAACGCAGCGCCATGGTCAACCAGGCCGTTCATGTTCATTCCGTCAAGTCCGGCATACGGATAATCCCAGCTACGCCTATCTTCTCGGGTATTTCCTCGTCGCCCTGGGACTGTTGGCTCGGTTCTCCTCGGGCCTCCTGAAAGGCCTTGCCGTCGCCGTTGCGGTCATCGCCCTTGCTGGAACCGTGGTCCTCGCCATCGGAGACCACATCCACACCCTCGGATTCCTCTATCGCGTCGCCGCCCTCGCCGTCCTCCCCTTGCACCTCTGGGTTATTGTCCTCGGGGCCACCCTCTACAATGGCCATGCCGCCTTGGCTCCAACCCCCGGAGACCGGTAGCCCCATGGCCTGCCGGTGGAACCAAACAAGCCGCCCCTTTCGGGCAGCCGCCGTTATGCGATAATGGGGTCTATTATGTGTGAACCGAAGATCAGCCTCCACAGTTACATCGTCAATCTCCTTGAGCCGGTTCCCTTGCCCAGCAAGCTCAAGCTCATCCTGAAGAACAGTGTGCTGAAGTGTCGCAACGTCGCCCTGTGTTGCGGCCAAATCGGCCAGCCCGGCTGTTGACGCCGCTGACCGCCGCCCGGTCCGGGCGGATGAGGTTAGCGGAGCCGACCAGGTCTCTTAAACAAGTGAACTTAATCGGGGGCGAAAGCAGGACCCCTGGGCGGCAACCCGCCCGCCCCTCTTGGACAGGTTGCCTAAGTCAGGGGCGAAAGCGGATACCTTTATACGACAGCCACGGGTGCTTCCCTGAGTCCGACCCCCATCCACCAGTGCTTCCCCCTGCCCCGCCGCTTCCGTTCCAGCCCCGCCGCCGTCAGGTACATTCCGAACCGCCGCTGTCCCACCGGCTCAGCCCCCTGTTTCGCGCACCATTCCACGTAGGTGGAAAACAGGTCGGCCGCCAGCACCATCTCTTCGTCTCCCACCATGCAGGTTTCTTCCACGAACGCCGAAACCAGTCCCGTGTCAGGATCGGCGGCCGTCCTGGGAGACGCCATTGCCCTGGTCCTTACCTCGTTTTCCGTGCCAGACTCGGTTGTGGCCCGCTCTTGTGCTCGCGCCTCCTGGGTGCCGGCGGCCGGTTCCCCCACCGGCTCCTCCTCAATGAAGCCCCCATCCTCAACGGATCCCTCATCATCTTCCGGCACTCCGTCGGAGTTCCGGGAAGGCCCTGCGTCTTCCCCCGCTTCCTCAACCGCCTCGGCGCAGAACGCCAGCAAGTCCAGGTATTTCTGCAGACCGCCGAAGTCAGACCACAACAATTGGTGCCCGTGCAGAGTCCTCGCGTCAAGCCCGAATCCCGCCGCCTCCACCGAGAAACGTCTCCGGTCGCCCACCGGACAGACCCATGCCGGGGCCATCGGGTTCGCCTCCAGCGTGCCCGCCAGCAGCCGCAGGACGCAGCAGGCGTCGTTCTGGTCGTTTCTCGCGCTGGAACCCCCCACGGTCCCAAACGCCCTCTCCAGAATTCTGTGAGTGATCTGGACGGAATAGCCGAAAGCCGCTCGGATCTGGTTGTTCGCGCACCGGCACAGTTCCTCGTTGTCCTGCACATGGAGCGCCGCTGGAGCCTCGGCTGAATCCCTGGTCTCCTCGCCGCCGAAGTGGGCCACGAAGCTCACATTGATCAGCCCCATCCCCGCCGATCGCCTCATGGCGATGGCCACCGCCAGATTCTCCCGCACCAGCTCTATTTGCCCAGCAGCGTCCAGACAATCACCTCGAAGCGTCGCCTTCGGCCTAGTGTAGCCTGTTGACTTGCGCCCTTCCAAGACGTCTCCGAACCGGATTCAACCCAATTAACGTAAAGTAGCCACAACCAGAATCCCCTCGGCCGCTTCAAGCAGCCGAGGGGATTCTTGGTCCCCGCTCCCTCTTCAGGATTACTCTGCGATACCCTTTCTCCCGTCATTTCCGCGTAGGCCGGGGCCCAGACCCCGGTTAAACCAACCCAGCGCGTACCGTCCTTCCCGCGCAGATCCTGTACGCGGCAGGAAGTGAGGAAGAGCATAAAGAACTCTATTCCCTCACACCCTCTCTCACAGGCGCACATGCGGCTGTCGCCGGATGGTCCCGTTGTTCGCGTCCGCCTCGAGGCCCACCGATCCCAGGATGGTTAGTCCCAATATCGGCTGGGCATCCGTATCTCCGAACCGTATCGTCCCGCCAGCGACTTCCCCCGTCACATGCACTTCCGCGGTCGTGACGTCTACCTGCCCTTCGCTCCCGTCAGCCAGCCCATATATCCGCTGCCCCAATGGGAACAGGCCAATCTCTTCTAGGTGTCGCCGCGGCACCAAGCAGTCCACCGCGCCCGTGTCCACGATGAATAACCCTTCCCAGACCCGGTCCGGCTCCGCCGGATTCCGGATCGCCACCGTAACCTGCGTCGTTCCCATGTATGGGCTCTCCCTGGAATACCCGTCCCTACTCGTTCAGGTTCATCACCACCTTGATGACGTTGTCCTGCCGTTGCTCGTACATATCGTACGCGTTCTGCACCGACGAGAACCCCAGCCGGTGGGTGATGAGCTGCCCCGGATCGGCCCAACCCCGCGCCTTCAGGTTCACCATGTCCTGGATCTGCGAAATCGGATCCCCGCTCCGCGCCCCGGTGGTGGGAATGATATGGGGCTGCCGTTCCATCAGGTTGTTGTGCTCCAACGGCACGTACTGTTCGCTCTGTATGCCGAACAGGATCACCGTCCCGAACTGCCGGACGTGGCTGAAGGCCAGGTTGAAGGTGTCCGGATACCCCGCCGCCTCCACCACCACGTCGGCTCCCAGCCCGCTGGTGAGTTCGTTCACCGCCTCGGTAAGGTTTTCGTTGTCCGGATTGATCCGGTGCGTGGACCCGAACTCCCTGGACTTCTCCAGCCGGTAGTCGAAAAGGTCTGCCACCATCACGCTCCGGGCCCCCATCCGAGACACCAGCATCGTGAAGCTCAACCCGATGCTTCCCTGCCCCATGATCAGCACGTTCTTGCCCAGCACGCTTCCCATCTGTTTGCACGAGTAAAGCACCGTGCCGGAAGGCTGGCACATCACCCACTCGTCCAGCGGCCCCTCGTCCGGCAGCAGTGCCATGCGTGACGGCTCGGAGAGGAGGTACTCGCACAGCCCGCCCGTCCCCCGGTAGGGAATCGCGATCACTCGCTGCCCCTCGTGGAAGCTGTCGCTCTTGCTCTCCACCACCACGCCCGCTACCTCGTGGCAAGGCACCCCCGAGGCCATCGGGTACTCCTCCTCCGGCTTCACCGGCCCGTAGTGGCTGCGGATGTCGCTGCCGCACACCGACACCCGCTCCAGCTTGATCAGGCAC
Organism: uncultured Dehalococcoidia bacterium; assembly: GCA_951812535.1. Lineage (GTDB taxonomy): Bacteria > Chloroflexota > Dehalococcoidia > Lucifugimonadales > UBA3495 > CATOSK01. Next base: position 63,831 of record CATOSK010000013.1, read on the forward strand.
TGGCCTTCGTTGGGGTTGGGAGTCTCCACGTCGAGAAACTCGAACTGCTTGGGTCCCACCAGTCTCGCTGCTTTCATGCTGCCAAACACTCCATGTTCATTTGCGGAAATGTGCAGGGATGATTGGTGTTCCGCCCTGCTCCCGCTGGGTCGCTGTATCTTAACTTCGCCGCATATGAGGAGCAACCTTGCCTCGTAGCGGTCGTCGCCGCCGCCAACATGTTGACCAGCACAACAAATGTCGCTAAGCTCTCTTGACGAAGCGGGAGGATTTACTGATGGGGACCTTTACAATCAGGGTCGGTATCGGCAACCCCGAGGGCGGGGAGTTCCATTGGGTGAACGCCCTGGTGGACACTGGCGCATCTCACTCGATGATGCCGGCATCTCTGCTTCGGCAAAGCTTGGATCTCACACCTAAAGAGGACTTGATCTTCGTTCTTGGCGACGGTCGGGAGCAACGCTACGGCTTCGGCGAAGCCTTGATGAAGATTGAAGACAGGCGAATGTCGTGCCCGGTGATCTTCGGACCGGAAGACCAGTACCTCCTCGGAGCCACTTCTCTCCAGATCTTCAACCTCATCCCTGACACCACCAATCACCGGCTGGTTCCCATGCCCAGGCTCACCATCTGAACCTCGCTGGTAACCGTCAACGCGGGACAAAGCAGGAAGGGGCGCTTTGCAAGAGCGCCCCTTCCGCCTGCTTCCCGTAGGGCCGCAACCCTACGGCCACATAATCCAGCCCGTATGCTCCGTCCGCGCCCGGAACAAATGCCCCCCGCCCGTCGTCACGTACAGCGTCTTCATGTCCGCATCGCCGAAGCAGCAGTTCGTCGCCCGCTCCACCCGGATCGGATGCGTCTCCAGCACCCGCCCCTGCGGAGAGAACACGTAGATTATCGGCCCGGGACCGGCCGTCTCCCAGCCGGCGCAGGCGATGATGTTTCCTTCCGTGTCCAGCGTCATCCCGTCCACGCCCCGCTGCGCTCCCCGGTGGTCCACCCCGAAGGTGTGCAGCGTCTCGTACTCCCCCAGCGACCCGTCTTCGTTGATCGGATACGCCCGCAGCTCCCGTCGGGCCTCCAGCCCGTAGTCGCTCTGCGCCACGTACAGCGTCCGCTGGTCCCGCGAAATCAGGATGCCGTTGGGACGGCTGATATCCGTCGTTACCCGGGACAGCTCGTACTGATCATTCCCCGTGGGAGTCAGCCGCAGCACCGACATGTGGTCCAGTTCCTGCGGCCCGCTGTCCCCGATGCCGCTGTACGGATCGGTGAACCAGATGCGCCCCGACCGGTCCACCACCAGGTCGTTGGGATTGTTGTGCCGCATTCCGTTCAGCCGGTGCGGCAGCGACGTTACGGTCTGGCCGTCCTTCTCGAACCGGACGATCCGCCTCCCCCCCTGCTGACAACCGAACAAGTTGCCGCTGGCGTCGAAGCACAGCCCGTTCACGTGGTTGACATCCGTGAAATACTCGGTGGTCTCCCCGCTCTTGGGGTCGTACCGCATCAGCCGGGAAGCCGGAATGTGGGTGAAGATGACCGCCTCGCCGTCCCACACTGGCCCTTCCGTCGTGCCCCCGTAGGGTCCCGCTACCAGTTCAAAGTCCCAACTCATCGCCAGTGGCCTCCTTCTCTATGATTTTCCTGCCTTGGGCCAGTATATTCCGGGTACCGGACAGTGTCACCCAACCGCTGCCCTGGCAAGCCTTGGGAACACGCCGTCAACCACCCGCCTTCCCTCAGTTGACTCCGGGCACCCTGCCCGGTACCATCGGCCCACCCCCAGCGTCTTTGCTGGACCCGCATATCCCGCTGGAGAAATGACCAATGGCCGCCTACGTTATCATCGATGTCGAAATCACCGATGTTTCCCTCTACGGCCAGTTCATGGAACAGGTCACCCCCACCGTCGAAAATCACGGCGGAAAATTTGTGGCCCGCGGGGGTGCCTTGCAGGTCATAGAAGGTGATTGGACGCCGCGGCGCATCGCCCTGCTGGAGTTTCCCTCCGTCGAGCAGACCAACGCCTGGCTGGCCTCCCCTGAATACAACGCCCTCAACGACATTCGCACCAGGTCCTCCAACATCAACATGGTCACCGTCGTGGGCGTGTAGCCCCGCCTCCACCCCCCGGAACAACATCCTTTCATCTGAGCAGTCCATGTCCGACTACATCATCGTAGACCGCCAGCCCCCGCTGGCCACCATAACCATCAACCGCCCCCGCCAGCGCAACGCCATCAACTTTCAGATGTGGGGCGACTTGGCGGGGACAATCTCGGAGCTCGACGCCGACCGCTCCACCCGCGCCATCGTCCTGACCGGAGCGGGCGGTCAGGCCTTCTCCGCCGGAGCAGACATCGCCGACTTTGACGAGTACCGCTCCGACTCTACCAGGGGACGTCTCTATAACGGTGCCGTGGACGGACTGCTTGCGGCCCTCACCAGCTGCGAGACTCCCGTCATTTCAATGATCCGCGGCTTCGCTGCCGGCGGCGGTTGCGAAATTGCCACCGCCACCGACCTCCGCATCGCCTCGGAAAACGCTCGCCTCGGCATTCCCGTCGCCCGGTTGGGTATCACCGTCGGCCACCGCGAAATGCGTGGATTGATCGACTTGGTCGGCAAGGGCAACGCCCTCTATATCCTCCTTTCCGGTCGCCTCCTCGATGCCCCAGAGGCCCTCCGCATCGGACTGGTCAACCAGGTCGTGCCCGACGATCAGCTGGAGTCCTGCACTTACGAGCTTGCCGGCGAAATCGCCAACCTCGCCCCCCTGTCCCACGCCGTCAACAAGCGCACCATGAACCAGTTGATGAACAAGGCTTCCCTTGCCGACCTCACCCCCGGGGAGGCCGATCTGCCCCTCCACCAGTTCGATACCCGCGACTACCACGAGGGCTACCGCGCTTTCCTCGAAAAGCGCGCTCCCCAGTTCATCGGAGAGTAACCTCGGATGTTATGTGACAGTCCCGTCATTCCCGCCTGCGCGGGAATCCAGGCCCCCGTCGCATCCGTCTGACTATCAGCAAGGAAACCCCATGCCGCGCCAAAGCCCCCAAGGAGCCTCAGACAAGTTACCGACCCCGGCGACGGAGGGGGCGACCCTCAGCCGGAGCCCCCAAGGAGCCTCAGACAAGTTACCGGCCCCGGCGACGGAGGAGGCGACCCTCAGCCGGAGCCCCCAAGGAGCCTCAGACAAGTTACCGACCCCGGCGACGGAGGGGGCGACCCTCAGAAGGAAAGCCCGCCAGCGTGCCGACCTGCTCTTAACCCAGCGGGGACTGGCCGAAAGCCGCGAGCAGGCCCAGACCCTCATTATGGAAGGCCTTGTGTTCTCTCCCGCTGGCCGCGTCCTCAAGGCCAGCAGCCCTGTCGCCGAGGACACTCCCCTGGAAGTTCGCGGTCGCCTCCCCTACGTCGGCCGCGGCGGCATCAAGCTCGCCCACGCCCTCGACACTTTCGGGATCGACCCCCACGGAATGGTCGCCCTCGATGTCGGCGCATCTACCGGCGGCTTCACCGACTGCCTCCTCCAGCGCGGCGCGGCCCGGGTCTGCGCCATTGACGTCGGACACGGCCAGCTTCACCAGCGCCTCCGCGAAGACCCCCGCGTGTTCGTCATCGAAAAGCTTAACGCCCGCTATCCCTTCGACCTTCCCGAAGCCGTCGACCTCGTCGTCATTGACGTTTCCTTTATATCCCTGCGCCTGATCATCCCCCCTGCCGCTTCCCATCTGAAAGCCGGACAGCCCATCATCGCCCTCGTCAAGCCCCAGTTCGAGGCCCAGCGCGGCGAGGTCGGCCGCAATGGAGTCATCCGGGATCCCAAAATCCACGCCCGCGTCCAGCGGGAAATCGCCGAGTGGGCGCAGGACCAGGGATTCACCGTCGCCGGCCAATGCCTCTCCCCCATCCAGGGCGACGCCGGCAACCGCGAATTCTTCATCATGCTTGCCAGGCCGTAACCTTCTTCATCAGGGGGTTTGGGGGATGAATCCCCCAACGTAACCCCACCCCGTCATTCCCGGCCGCCCTTCCCTCGCCGCAAGTGTTAAACTCCCCTTCAACCCCACCAAGGAGCATCACCCATGGAAGTACAAGAACAAGTCGCCCAGATCCTCCTCAAGCAGGAAAAGACCGTATCCGTCGCCGAAGCCTGCACCTGCGGCCTCGTCGGATACCTTCTCGGCACCGTCCCCGGGGCGTCCCGCTTCTTCCCCGGCGGAGTCATCGCCTACACCGGCGGCCTCAAGCAGAGCGTTCTCAACGTTCCCGACGAGGTCTACGAACAGGCGGGTTCCGTCAGCCGCGAGACCGCCATCGCAATGGCCAAGGGAGTGCGGGAGCTCACCAACACCGACTTCGGCATCTCCACCACCGGCGTCACCGGCCCTGCCGGAGGACACTCCGGCCTCCCCATCGGCACCTTCTGGATCGGGCTCTCCTGCCGGGATGGCCACGAAGCCGCCATTGAAATCCGCGTCAACGGCGACCGCGACGAGAACAAACACGGCGCTGCCCGGGCCGCCATCAGCCTCCTCGGGCGCCACCTCGCGGGAGGCTGACATGCCGGAAGCCGAAATGGGCCCGACGCAAACCATCGTCCTCGTCGGCCAGAACCTCTACTTCCTCGGCCAGGTGGAAAACATCGCCGAGCCCCGGGGATACGAGACCCTCCGCGCCACCACCGAGGAGGCCTTCTGGCGACATTACAACCGTCGCCCTCCCTCCCTCGTCCTCGTCGACCTTGAAGGGGAGCAGCCCGTCTGGACCTCCGTCGTCCCCGCCCTTCGCTCCGAAAACCCCGACACCCCTATCATCGCCTTTGGCCCCCACGAGGACACCGCCACCATGGATCAAGCCCGCACCCTCGGCTGCAGCGCCGCGATGAGCAAAGGAGAGTTTCACCGCGACTTGGCGAAGATTGTAGACGAGCTGGTGTCCGGGTGACAGCGGATACGGTTGAACGAAGATGGTAAGGGAACGGGGAGAGGGTTCACGTAACGCAGACTATGCCGCGCAGAGTTGGCGAATCCTGGTTGAGACGGCCCAAGACCACCAGGCGATCAAATACGGCGACCTGTCGGCCAGGTTGGGGCGCCCGGTTGCCGTCGGTATTGGTGTCATTCTGGACCACGTCGGATGTTACTGCATCCGCCAGGGGTACCCTCCGATCACGGTGCTGGCGGTCAATGGACAAACCGGGCGCCCCGGCGAAGGATGGGACCGTCTCCACCCAGGAAGAGACCAGGAAATAACCCGCTTCCGCGTCTGGCACTACGACTGGTCCGCCCACCCCGTTCCGACACCCGGGCAACTGGCCGACGCTTACCGTCGACACCGCGCGGGTGCGCGCCGGTCCTGATCGGCCCTTCCGGCATGTCCCGGCCAGGCATCCAAGCGCTCCTTCGGTTGTTGGCAGGTTAGCAGTTGCTACTCCTCCCCCCGCCTCTCCGCCAGCTCCTCCCGCAACGCCTGGATTTCCCGCAGAAGCTGCGACGTGATCGGGTCGGTGGCGGTCTGTTCCCTGACCAGGAAGGACGCGAAGTTGGCCGTCAGCGCCCCGAAAATGCCCACCCCTCCCAGGACCAGGATATACCCCATCGCTCTGCCGGCGCTCGATACCGGGACGAAATCCCCGTAGCCGACGGTGGTCACCGTCACGATGGCCCACCACAGCGCATCGGGGAATGACGTAATCTGCGCGTTCGGACCCGTTTCCACCGTGGTCACGACCGTCGCCGCCACCATCACTAGCAGCACCGCGTGTACCAGCAGGTGCCGCACCCCCAGCAGTTGACGCGCGCCGGTCACCAGCCGGGTCGTGTAGACGAGCAGCCGGACGATCCTCAAGGGCCGGAAAAACGGCAGTGCCACGATCACGAGGTCAATCCAGTTCGCTCTGATGAATGCCACCCGCCGCGGAGCAATCGCCAGCCGGATGGCGAACTCCCCCGCAAATATTGCCCAGATCATGACATCCAGCGTGAAAAAGAGCGACTCCTGTTGAGCTGTCAATTCCCAGAAAAGAGGCCCTGCCAGCAGCGGTATCATCAACGCCGCCAGTATCAGCAGGGGGAACTCCGTGAAGCTCTCCACCTTCTCCAGCAGCAGCTGACGCTGGTCCGGGTCGTAGTAGCTGATCCTGCGGACGTCCCTTGGTCGCAGCCTCATGTTCAACTCCCCTCGGCACGGGTTTCGGGACCGGACCTGTCTGGCATCGTTTCCCAACCTGCGGCCCTCCGGCGGGGCGGCTTCCGCCAGCCGGCCCAAGATTGGGACTCACACCCACCCTTTTGGTGACTATCTAAGACCGGCTATCCCCTCTCCCGTCTTTCCGCCTGCCTTTCCCGTCATTCCCGCGCAGGCGGGAATCCAGACCCGGGTGGCTCCTGTCCTTACGCCTGTGGACTCCGGTACAGTGCCTTTCGAGATAGTGCCTTTTGAGATAGTTTCTTGGCGGACCTTTACTCCTTCAACGCCGGCATCACCCTGTTCGCGAACAGTTCCATGTTCCGCAATCCTTCCTTCAGCTCCATCCCCGGCCACATCATGCGGAAGCTCCCATAGGCCATCCCCAGGTCCCGGTACTTCCCCAGCTCCGTCACGCAGTCCTCCGGGTCCCCGATGATGAACCTGTCCCGCGCCAGCTCCTCGAACGACGTCCCGAAGGACTCATCCCCCGGCAGCGCCTTGTCCTGCCCCCACGCCGCGTACGCCTCGTACTTCCCGCCCAGGTGCGGACGCACCTCCCGGAAAGCCCGCTCCCGGTCCTCGTGGACGAACACCTCCCGCCCGATGGGCAGCAGCTCCGGCGTTCCCGACCCTGCTTCCGCCGCCGTATCGTGGTACAGCTTCACCTGGCGCGCTATGGTCTCATACGTCGCGTGCGGATTCACGTACCACGTGAACCCCCGGCTCGCCGCCCGCTTGATTGCTGCGTCGCTGTTGGCCGCCACCCACACTGGCGGATGCGGCTTCTGCACCGGCTTCAGCACCATCCGCGCCTTCTCCAGTTGGAAATGCTTCCCTTGGAAAGTCACCTCCTCCTCCGTCCACAACCGCCGCATCACCTCCAGGCACTCCATCTGCCGCGACACCCGCTGCCGCCGCTCCACCTGGAACGCCGCGTACTCCTCGTCCCGGTACCCCAGCGCCGCCGCGATGATGAAGTTGCCGCCCGTCATCACATCCATCGTCGCCGCCCGTTCCGCCAGGTCCACCGGATGGTGCAGCGGCGTCAGCAGCGTCGCCACGATCCCCATCCCCTCCGCTTCGGCGGACAGCCGCGCGAGCAGAGGCATCGTCTGCAATTGCTGGTAGGGAGAGGTCAGGTAATGCTGCCCCTGGTAGATGAAGTCGAACCCCAAATCCTTGGCCGCCCGCACGTACTCCACGATCTCCCGGAAGCTCCGCTCCATGTCCGTGCCTTCCGGCTGCTGCCCGATCCCCGTTAATGAAACGCCCAGCTTTACCATAGCTCCCCCGTCCTATTCTGATTAACGCCCGGCATGGTATCACACACCGTCGGCGCTGAAGGCAATCCCCGCCCCTGCTGGTTATGACCATGCGCTGCTCGGCCCGTTGACACCTTTTGGTTATCCCTTTACTGTGAATCACAGCAATATTTTCGGGGGAACATGAAACGGGTCGGGCAGTTACTCGACAAGTACTGGGTCATCTACTATCTGACCTTCGCTGGATTTTCCGTATACTACCTGGCCCAATATTGGCAAACCCTGCCTGGGGGCAGTATCTTTGATAGAGCGGGCGTCCTGATTAGCGAGGCCGCCCGGTTGGCCGACGCCTTTGGGGCTTCCGCCGGCATCTCCGTCTTTGTCCTGTTGTTAATAGAGGGGGTAGGACGTATGGTACTGCTGATTCCTGCAGCCGTCAGGAAGTTGAAGAGGGAAGGCCAATTGGAAGGCCGGTTACAGGAACGCAAGAGGTACCGTCGCCGGCTTGACGACGCCATGGCTCAATTCGGAGTCGTCGGCGAAGACGGAGTCAGACACCTTCCCATGACCCCCGAGGTCGTCGCCTTCCTCAACGACGACCCTGAACTATCGGCCTGAAAGCTAAGTTCATCCAACCCGGGCCTCCAGGGACTTCGCAAAAGAGGATATGGGGGATTTATCCCCCCAACGTACCCGGGGTTTTCTGCCATTGACCGCCTCCCTCGCCCCGGTCTACCATCCCCACAGACCCCACTCCCATCCCGTGAGGCACCTCCGTGCAGATAACCGACCATGTCTTCAGCACCCACATCCTCGAGGACCAGAGCACCTTCGGTGCCATGCACCCCGGCGGAACCCAGATCTACTTCGTCGGGGACGCCAGCGAGGAAATGGTCATGATTGACTCCGGCGAGCCCTACCGCGCCTGGACCCGCCAGATCCTCGACTACCATGAGGAGCTGGGACGCCCCCGCATCACATCCATCCTCATCACCCACGGCCACGGAGACCACATCGGCGGCCTCGACCGTCTCCAGGAGACCTTCGACTGCCCCGTCCGCTGCCACCCCAGGCTCGCACCCCGCCTCCAGCACACCCTCGGCGGAAACTCGGTGCAACCCCTCCGCGCCTCCGAGACCATCCCCACCGGAGGCGGATGCACCCTCCGCCCCCTCTTCACCCCCGGCCATGAGGTGGACCACTGCTGCTACTTCCTCCGTCCCGATCGCGTCCTCTTCAGCGGCGACAACCTCCTCGGCAACTCCTCCTCCAGCGTCCGCGACCTTAGGGCCTACATGCGTTCTCTGGAGCGCATGGGTGCCACCCGACCCAGCGTCGTCTGCCCCGGCCACGGCAACACCATCATTCGCGGCGAGGCCCGCATCCAGCAGCAGATCGCCCACCGCCAGGGCCGCGAGGACCAGGTCCTCATCGCCGTCAGCGAGGGAGCCTCCACCGTCGACGAAATAGTCTCCGCCGTCTACCCCCGCAACCTCCGCCGCAACTTGCGGGACGCCGCCGCCCGCAACGTACGCACCCATCTCGCCAAGCTCAAGCAGGAAAACCGGATCGTCGAGCGGGAAGCCACCTACACCCCCGCTCCCTGAGCCCCCGCTCCCTGAGCCGCCGAGCGAGCCTTTGAGAACCCAACCGAACAAACGGCGAGCGGGGGCGGCGATGATTACAGTGTAGATCCCATGCGCGACCCCCGGCTCCGCCATTACATCTACCAGGCCAACGGCCCCAAGACCGCCCTCGGATGCGGTCTCCTCCTGCTTTTCCTCGGAGTAATCCTTCTCTCCCCGGTTATAGCCATCCTCATCGACATCCTCGGCTGGACCCTCGTCGTCCTCGGCCTCATCGCCATTGCTGTCGCCGCCTACGGCTGGCTCACCACCCCCCGCCGCCTCCGCTGATCCGCCCCCCGCAACCGGGCCAACCCCAACTCAGGGGGTTTGGGGGATGAATCCCCCAACGTAACCCCAGGTCCCCCGATCCTCCCGCTGCCAGCTGCCCCTTGCCATTCGTGCGTCCACCTCCCAACTATTGACCCAAAGCATTGTTCCCATCAGCCGTAACCTGGGTCTTTTCCCAAAAAGCGCCCAAATTTAGCAAAATGTGGCAGGAACCATTCTGCGGAATCGTGCGCGACTCCCCGCCTTCTTGAAAATGGGGCAGAATAGGAGAGAAAGACATCCCCCCGATCCCTTGCCCCGTTTTTGACATCCCCAACCCGGCACCCTAGACTACCTGTGCCCGGTCATCGACTGCTGCTTTCTTGGCGGAAACCGCCACCGGGACATCTCATTCCCTTCATTCTCAAGGAGCCATTATGGTCACCCACACCGCCGACCAGGTCGAAGAACTCCGCCGCGCCGCCCTTGAACACCTCTGGGTGTACCTTCGCGAACCCAGCGAAATGGCGGAAAAAGGCGAACCCCAGATCTTCGTCGAGGGCAAGGGCTGCCGCGTCACCGACGCCTCCGGCAACTCCTACATCGACGCCATGTCCGGTCTCTGGCTCAAAAACATTGGCTACGGCCGCACCGAGGTCGCCGACGCCGCCTACCAGCAGATGCTCAAGCTCACCTACATGCCCCTCGGCAGCACCACCGAACCTGCCGTCCGCCTCTCAGAGAAGATTGCCCAGATAACCCCCGGCGACCTCTCCCGCTCCTTCTTCACCAGCGGCGGCTCCGAGTCCGTCGAGACCGCCATGAAAATTTCCCGCGCCTACTTCAAGCGCATCGGCGAACCCCTGCGCTCCAAGTTCATCAGCCGCAAGGGTTCCTACCACGGCGCAACCTTCGGCGCCCTGGCCTTGGGAGGCGCCCCTGCCTTCCCCAAGACTGACTACGAACCCCTCCTTGCCGGATGCTTCCACGGTCCCCAGCCCAACGCCTACCGCTGTGAGTACGGCGGCGAGACTCCCGAGGAATGCGCCGAGCTCTGCGCCAAGGCCATCGAGGACATCATCAAGTTCCAGGGCCCCCAGACCGTCGCCGCCGTCGTCGCCGAGCCCGTCTCCAGCCCCTACGGAGCCATCGTCCCCGCTGATAACTACTGGCCCATGCTTCGGGAAATCTGCGACCGCTACGGCTGCCTCCTCATCGCCGACGAGGTCATCACCGGCTTCGGACGCACCGGGAAGATGTTCGCCTGCGAGCACTGGAACATCACCCCCGACCTCATGACCGTCGCCAAGGGCATCACCAGCGGCTACATCCCCATGGGCGGCACCATCGTCCGCAAGGCCATTGCCGACACCTTCGTCGGCGGCCCCTCCGCCGCCTTCCGTCACGTCATCACCTTCGGCGGCCACCCCGTCGCCGCCGCCGCCTCCCTCCGCAACATCCAGATCATGGAGGACGAGGACTTGGTCGGAAACTCCGCCCGCATGGGTGCCTACCTCCTCGACGGGCTCAAGGAGCTCAAGGAAAAGCACCCCATGATCGGCGACGTCCGGGGACTCGGCCTTTTCTGCGGCCTGGAAATCGTCAAGGACCGCAAGACCAAGGAATACTTCCCCGAAGACGCCCAGCTTGGTCCCCGCCTCACCCAGGCCTTCGGAGAGAACGGCATTCTGCTACGGGGCGGCGACATGATGAACATCATGCCCCCCCTCTGCGTCACCGCGGGCGAAATCGACGAGACCATCTCCGCCATGGACAAGGTCTTTGAGCAGACCGGCCGCGACCCTCGGCGTCCCCTCCCGCTAGCAGAAAACAGAGGCGGGGCCGAGAATCGGCCCCGCCTCAAGTTCGTCGTTCTTGCCTATTTTTCCCGTCGTCCCCGCGTAGGCATGGACCCAGACCCCCGAGGACTCGTTCAATCAGTGGCTCTGTGATTCGCCGTAGCGCTCCTACGCCCCAATCTCCTCAAACGGCGGCTCCGCCATCCCCGCCACCCAGGTCGGGTCCCGCAGCTCCAGCCGGTTCCCGCTCGGATCAAAGAAGTACAGCTCCCGCCCGGTGAAGAACCCCTGCGCCCGGTACACCAGTTGGTCAATCGGAATATTCCGCGCCCGGAACTCCTGGCACGCTACCTCGAAGGTCTCCGGCGTCACCGTGAAAGAGTGATGCACCCGCCGGTCCTCCGCGTTCTCCGGCCCCCGCGCCTCGTCCCGCTGGCACAGCAGGATATTGTGGTCCCCCACATTGAAGCACGACATCCCCGAGTTCCCCAGCCGCCCCTTCGGCGTCAGCCCCAGCAGTTCCCCGTAAAAATCCTCGGCCTCCTCCAGGTTGTTTACCGGAATCGACCAGTGGGTCACACCCTCAATCTTCAACACGCTCATAACAGCCTCCCGTTTCTGTCTGGATGTCAACGCCGGATCGCTCCAACTATGGCCGGCATCCCTATGCGCTTCTCCCGTCATTCCCGCGTAGGCGGGAATCCAGACCCCCGTCCGCCCCGGAGTCACCGTCAATATTAGAGCGGACGCTTGTTTTCACCCACTCACGCAGATGGGCTACACCTGCGGAGAGCCGTGGTGGGCAACCATCTTCCAGCCGGATGGCGTCCGCGCGAAGATATTGGTTGACACCACCCCGAAGTTGTTGGCCCTCCCCTGCAGCACGCTGGAGATGTTCTCCACGCAGGTAACCCAGCCCGTGTCCCCGTTCACCACCACGTTCACGTACTGAACGTTGAAGTGCATCAGCGTCGCGTTGTCGAAGATCCCCTGCCAGCTTTCCCGGATCTGGTCCCATCCCACCAGTGCCGACCAGCCAGGATGGACGCACAACGACCGGTCCGACGTCACCCACGCCGCCTCCATCCCATCTATGTCCAGCGCCCCGAAAGATTGGTAGAACCGCTCATTCGCTTCTTTTACGGCCTCGGTGTCGGTCAGGTCGGATGACATACGTCCCCCGCGTTTGGTGTGATGGCGTTTGGTGTGATGCTTGAAAAGCAGCCCGCGTCACCCCGAATTATGGCGAAGGGCAGGTCACCCTGCCCTTCGGTACGACAATCCACGCCGGACGCACCGGCAATACCCCGGGTCTAGTGCATCGGGGAAAACGCCGCCGGCATCATGATCTTGTTTTCCTGCTTGACCAGGAACTCCCGCGTCGGCGGCGGCCAGTGCTCGTTCTTGCCGGCCTCTTCCCGGATGCGGTTCCGCTCTTCCAGGTCCTTGTACGGCCAGATGTGGACCCACTTGTTCAGCCCGCCCAGTTCGGTGTACATCCCGGCGGCCAGAGGAGAGTACTCCTCCCGGTGCGGCACCGCGGCGGCCCAGCGCTTCAGAACTTCGCCCATCGTCCCAGGCTGGTAGGTGTAGCTGCGCATCTCGTAGATATTGCCCAGGGCCTGGTCTCCCATCGGGCGCATGAAATCGGCGGGATTGTAAATCTCCGACTCCATGTTCAGGATCAGTCCGTCGCTGCGGGGTGGCCAGTTCGGGTCCTGCGCGGCCTCTTCCCGGATACGGGTGCGCTCTTCCAGGTCCTCGTAGGGCCAGACGTGGATAACCTGGTTCAGCGGGCCGATGTCCGTGTGCCAGAAAGCGCCCAGCTTCGAATACTTCTCCCGGTGGGGCAGCGCCTCGGCAAAGTTTGCCTCGAACTGCGGCGTTCCGCCGGGCTTCAGCGTATAGGTCCTCACTTCGTATATCATGGCGTCTCCTCAAAAACGTCGGCTCGGAGCGTTTGGTAATGCTCACCAGAATGGGGCTAGTCTAGCAAAAACCCCTAACCCCAGCAAACAGGATGCCCAACTCCGTGCGTTCCCCGGCTTGCTTGCCGGGTGGGCTGGTAATAGAATTGGGAAAATCCTCCGCCGGATGCTCTTGCGCGTCCGGCGGTGCCAGCCCCGGAGCCGCCAGGCCGGTTTTTCAGAACCCACCCGCTAATGCGGAGGCAGCAACCCTTACAGAGAGGTGCAGCATGGCCACCAGCAAAGTTCTCGATGCCAACCGCTTCCAGGACACCTTCGGCAAGCCCGCCGAGCGGGCCGCCAACAAGGTCAAGGAGTCCATGACTCCCTTCGTCCAGGAGTTCATCCGCAATTCCCCCTTCGCCGTCATGGCTACCAGCGACGCCCATGGCAGATGCGACGCCTCCCCCAAGGGCGGCAAGCCCGGATTCGTCAAGATTCTCGACGACACCCACCTGCTTCTCCCCGATGTCGCCGGCAATCGCCTCTTCCAGTCCTATCAGAACGTCGATGCCAACCCCCACGTCGGCCTCCTGTTCATGATCCCCGGCGTCACCGACACCGTCCGCGTCAACGGCAGCGTCAAGATCGTCGACAAGGATGACCTCGACCGCTTGGACGTCGAGGTTTCTCTCTACGAGATCGACGAGCGCTCCCACCACCTCCAGGGCATCCTCATCGAGGTCGAGGAGTCCTACGGCCACTGTCCCCGCGCCCTCACCTTCTCCCATCTCTGGGACCGGGACATCATCGCGGCCAATGCGGGCGAGCGCCCCATCGCCGACCGCTCCACCAACCAGTAGGCGTATTCCCCTAACCCCCGCCCGTTTCAACCCGCCGGAGTCGATGCCGATTCCGGCGGATTCACTAACAAGAAAACAACCGCGCAGACCCTACTGGAGCGGGCCGGTCAGCGGTGCGGCAGGTCACTCTGCGCTGGCTGGGAGCGATAGCGATTCGGAGCCTATTTTGAAATCAGGGAGGTTGACTGGCCATTCCTGCGCCATCCTCCCGTCATTGCCGCGACGGACCCCGCGCGACAGCCGCTGGAGTTGAGACAAGTTGCCTTGTGCCAGCGGTGGAGTCGCAAAAAGGGAATCCAGACCCCCGTCGTTCCTGGTTGCCCCGCGCTTCGACCTTCACAGTGTACGGTTTGAGCAAGTCACTTGGACCCAATCCCCCGGCCACTCGCCGGCCCTGTCGCCCAGCCCCCCTGGATAACCTTGCGCCCGCGTAGGCGGGTGTTGCCTGAATCAGGGGTGAAAGCGACGGGATGTCAGAACACGAGGCCCGTTTAGACAAGTTCCCTTGCGGGCCGAGGAGCGATTTTAATGACCACCGTCGCCTTCGATAAAGTGACCCTCCCCAACGGCCTGGACGTTATCCTCCACGAGGACCACACCGTTCCCGTCGCGGCCGTCAACGTCTGGTACCACGTTGGCTCCAAGGATGAGCAGATGGGGCGCACCGGCTTCGCCCACCTGTTCGAACACGTCATGTTCGAGGGCTCCAAGCACCACAACAGCAGCCACTTCGAGCCCCTCCAGAAAGCCGGCGCCTCTCTCAACGGCTCCACCACCTCCGACCGCACCAACTACTGGGAGGACGTCCCCACCAACTTCCTCGAGTTGGCCCTCTGGCTCGAAGCCGACCGGATGGGATTCCTCCTGGACGCTCTCGACCAGCAGCGCTTCGACATCCAGCGCGACGTGGTCAAGAACGAGCGCCGCCAGAGCTACGAGAACCGCCCTTACGGAATGGCCCACTGGCACATCCAGGAAGCCCTGTTCCCTCTCCCGCATCCCTACCACTGGATGACCATCGGCTCCCAGGAAGACCTCGACGCCGCCAGCTTGGACGATGTCAAGGACTTCTTCCGCCAATTCTATTCACCCTCCAACGCCAGCCTTGCCGTCGCCGGCGACATCGACAAAGGGCGCACACTGGAGCTAGTCAACCACTTCTTCGGCGACCTCCCGCCGGGACCCCAGGTCCGACGTACCTCCCGCTTCGATTCCGGTCTGGCCGGACGGGTTGAGCTGGAAATGCGCGACCGTGTTTCCCTGCCCCGCCTCTACATCGCCTGGCCCACTCCGCCCCACTTCAGCGAAGACGACGCCCCCCTGGAACTGTTGCGGGCTGTCCTGGCCGACGGACTCAGCTCCCGCCTTTATCGTTCCTTGGTCTACGAAAAGCAGATTGCCCAGACTGTCAGTGCCCGCTTCCGTGGTTCCGAAATAGCCGGGGAGTTCATCGTCGAAGGCACCGCCGCCGCCGGCCATTCCCTGGAGGAGGTCGAGCAGGCCATCGACGCCGAGTTGGACCGCATCCGGCACGACCCTCCCACAGATGAAGAGATTGCCCGGGCCAAGAACCGCCTCGAAGCCGAGCACTACCGCCAGTTGGCCCGGATCGGTGGATTCGGAGGAAAGGCCGACTCCCTGAACTACTTCAACACCTTCATGGGCGACCCCAACCTCGTCAACACCAGCATCGACGACTATCTTGCGGTCCAACGCGAGGACATCCTCCGCGCCTGTGAGCGGACTCTTGATCACCGCCAGGTCCGTATGAAGGTCCGCCCCGAGGACTCCTACACCCCAGCCGTCACCGGCATTGACCGCACCGTCATGCCTCCACCGGGCCGGGATCCCAGCTTCACTCCGCCCGTTCCCCAGCGCCGCACCCTTCCCAACGGCTTGGGAATCACCGTCGTAGAGAAGCGCGACCTTCCCATAGTGTCTTTCGGTCTGCACGTTTCTGGCGGGACCTCCGCCGACCCCGAAGATCGGCCCGGACTGGCCAGCCTCACTTCCCAGATGATGTCCGAAGGCACGGAGACCCGGACCAGCCAGCAGATCGCCGAAGAGTTTGAGTTCATGGGTGCCCGGCTCCACTCGGAAACGCGGCGGGAGACGGCCTTCTTCTCCACCGAGACCTTGACCAGGCACTGGACAGGCGCCTTGGAGCTCATGGCCGACGTCGTCCTCCATCCCACCTTCCCCGACCACGAATGGGACCGGGTCCAGCGCGAACATATCACCGACCTCCAGCGTGCCCGGGACGATGCTGGCTTCATCGCCGAACAGGTTATGCCTGGACTGCTCTTCGGCCGGACCAGCCCCTACGGTCACCCGTCTCATGGAACCGAGGAGTCCGTTGCAGCGATCACCCCTGCCGACCTGCGCCGCCACTACCAGTCCAGCTTCGGCCCGTCCGGCAGCAACCTGCTCGTGGTGGGCGATGTTTCCGTCGACGAGGTCATGGGGCAAGCCGCGGCCGCCTTTGGTGCCTGGACTGGACCGGGTCAGGCGGCAGCCTCCGACCCCTCGGTCTTCGTCTTGATGAAAACAGCGCCCACCACCATCTATCTGGTCGACAAGCCCGGCGCCGCCCAGTCAGTCATCAGGGCCGGTCACCTTATGGTGGAACGGAAGCACCCGGACTACTTCAACCTGCTCCTGCTCAACTTCGCCTTCGGAGGCCAGTTCTCGGCCCGCCTGAACCAGAACCTGCGCCAGGACAAGGGTTACAGCTACGGATTCAACTCCTCCATTGGCTGGTACCGCCAGCCCTCCCCCTGGGTGGCTGGCGGCAGTGTCCAGACGGCTGTAACAAAGGAATCGGTGGTCGAGACCCTCAAGGAATTCACCGACATCGGAGGCTCCCGCCCGGTGGACCCCGATGAACTCGCCTCGGCCCAGGAAGGACTGCTGCGAGGGTTCCCCGCGGGTTTCGAACGGCCGGGGCAGGTGCTTGCCCAGCTCCTCCAGCTTGTCGCCCACCAGCTCCCCGACGATTACTTCGAAACCGTCCGGTCTGGGATATCCGGTGTCAGCCAGGACTCCGTCGCCCGTACCGCCGCCTCCCATGTCCATCCTCAGGATTTGATTGTCCTCGTAGTCGGCGATCGAGCGGTTGTTGAATCCGGGCTGCGGGAGTTGGGTCTACCATTGGTATTGCTGGATCCTGCCGGTCAGGTCGTGGAATAACCTTCCGGTTCCACCGGCTTTCTGTGCCTACCGCAGCCGGCTGATCGCCTCCTGTTGCGCCCGGAAAAGAGGTTCTACTCCCCGGCACGCCAGCGAGAGAACCTCCGAAACGCGGTGGCGTGGAAAAGGCGACGCCTCTGTCGCTCCCTGGAGTTCCACCAGTTCGCCCCGGTCGGTTAGCACCACGTTGAAGTCCACTTGGGCGCGAAAGTCTTCCTTGTAGCACAGGTCCAGCATCACCTCATCATCCACCAGCCCAACGCTGGTGGCCGCCACCGCTGCCCGCAGCGGCACCTGCCGGAGCACCCGGTGATCGACCAGCAATTTGAAAGCCTGGTACAGCGCAACGTAGGCCCCGGTGATCGCTGCCGTCCGTGTGCCCCCGTCGGCCTGGATTACGTCGCAGTCGATCTGGACCGTCCGCTCCCCCATGGCCTCCAGGTTTG
The DNA here is from genome assembly GCA_951812535.1 of uncultured Dehalococcoidia bacterium. Classification (GTDB taxonomy): domain Bacteria; phylum Chloroflexota; class Dehalococcoidia; order Lucifugimonadales; family UBA3495; genus CATOSK01. The sequence goes on from CATOSK010000013.1 coordinate 81,396, forward strand.
TCGCGGCCCTTAACGCCCGTCCAATCAGCCTTTGTATCTCCTGGGAACGGCCGCTGACTCGCCCGCTGTCCCTGTCTCGCGATGTCCTGGTGTTGGTGGACCGGGGCAGCATTTCGTACTCCGCTGTCACCCACCCTTGCCCTTGTCCCCGGAGAAATGCTGGCACCCTTTCCTCCATGGACGCCGAGCACAGCACCTTGGTTGCTCCGGTCTCGATGAGCGCCGAACCTTCCGCAAACTCCTGGAACCCTGGCGTGATCTTTATGGGCCGGGGTTGGTCCCACCGGCGCCCGTCAACTCGTTGCAACTTTCTGTCCTTCCCCACGGTATTTGTTCATCGGATCCCGGCCGCGAGAGCGATTCGGCCCCAAGTATACATGAGCGAATCCGGCTGGCGGAGGCAACTCGTGATTATCGCGTCTCGGTCTCTACCCAGATCCTCTCGCCATCGGATGCAAAATGGATGGTCCCGTGCCGCGCCGTCTGGTAGATGCCCTCCGGCCCAACCACCCGTTCCAACCGGCCCATCACCTCGGCGTGGGGGTGCCCGTACCTGTTGTCCGCTCCGGCGGACACCACCGCCGCCGAGGGATTCACAGCCTCCAGGAAATCGTCGCTGGTCGACGTCTTGCTCCCGTGGTGCCCCACCTTCAAAACATCGCTTTCCAACGCCGCACCGTTGGTCAGCATCCGTCTCTCCGCTTCCTCCTCCACGTCGGCGGTGAACAGGAAGCGGACTTCCCGATGGGTAAGCAGGAAAGCCAGGGAGTCGTTGTTGCTGTCCGGCGTAGGGCTCGCCAAAGCCTCCGCGCCTGGATTCAGAAACAACAGTTGGACATCCCCGCCCAGGTCTACCCGGTATCCGGCGGATACGGGAATGGCCGTTGTCCCGGACCGGGCCAGGGTTTGTGTCCAGGCGGGTTCCATCGGGGCGGATGGGTCCAGGGCCCCCACCAACGCACCGCCGGTCTGGTACCGGTCCAGGACCGCTGGCAATCCCCCCGCATGGTCCTCATCCAGGTGCGTCATCACCACCAGGTCCAGGCTTCGGTCCCAGAACGGCAGGACTCCCGACAACGCCCGGACCCCTCCCTCTGAGTCCCGGCCTCCGTCGATTAGCACTTGCCGCCCTTCGGGGGCGACGATTAACGCGCTGTCCCCCTGCCCGACGTCGAAAAAATAAACGTGCAATCTGTCGTCCCGCCCGCTCGCCGCCTCCACCCAGAGCACTATCGCGGAGGATGCCATGAGAATCGCCAGCCCGATTGCTGCGGCGGATTTTCCTCCCGGACGGATAGAAATTGGCGTCCCCCAATTCGCCGTCGCCGGCCATTCCCGTAGCCTCTCCCATCCCTTCTTCCACCGCTTTCCCGTCCTCGTAAGGCCC
>CATOSK010000014.1 GCA_951812535.1 uncultured Dehalococcoidia bacterium
AAGCGGGAAGACCTGGCCCACACCGGCGCCCACAAGATCAACAACGCCCTGGGACAGGCGCTGCTGGCCCGCCACATGGGCAAGGAGCGAATCATCGCCGAGACGGGGGCCGGACAGCACGGCGTCGCCACCGCCACCGTCTGCGCCATGCTGGGAATGCAGGGCATCGTCTACATGGGGGCCGAGGATATCCAGCGCCAGTCCCTCAACGTGTACCGGATGCGGCTGCTGGGGACCGAGGTCATATCCGTCGCGTCAGGGACGCAGACCTTGAAGGATGCCATCAACGAAGCGCTGCGGGATTGGGTCACCAACGTCGAAACCACCCACTATCTCATCGGCAGCGTGGTGGGGCCCCCACCCCTATCCCATGCTGGTGCGGGACTTCCAGTCGGTCATCGGGCGGGAGGCCCGGCAGCAGTTCCTCGACGCCCGGGACGCCCTGCCGGACTGCGTGGTCGCCTGCGTCGGCGGCGGCAGCAACGCCATCGGGATGTTCCACCAGTTCATCCCCGACGAGGATGTTCGGCTGATCGGAGTGGAGGCCGGTGGGCATGGTATGGACACCGGCGAGCACTCGGCCACGCTATCCGCCGGACGGCCCGGGGTGCTCCACGGCTCCATGTCCTACCTGCTGCAGGACCAGCACGGGCAGGTGGTGCCCACCCACAGCATATCCGCCGGACTGGACTATCCGGGCGTGGGGCCGGAGCACAGCTTCCTCAAGGACAGCGAACGCGCCGAATACCTGGCCGTGACCGACGAGCAGGCGCTGGAGGGGTTCCACCTGCTGTGCCGCACCGAGGGCATCATCCCCGCGCTGGAGTCGGCCCACGCCGTCTACCACGCCAGCGAACTGGCCAAGAAGCTGTCCCCGGATGAAACCATTCTGGTCTGCCTCAGCGGGCGCGGCGACAAGGACGTTCCGACGGTGGCGGGCGCGGCTGGTATAGAGCTCTAGGGGATTGGCTAGACCGCGCGGGCAGGGATGACCGTCAGCCCCTCGCTGGCGAAGTCGGAGTCGAAGGTAAACACGGCCGACCGGGTCTGTTCCGCCATCACTATCACCGACCAATCCACGAAACTCAACCGGCTGCCGCCGGAGGCGCTCATGCGCTGCCAGATGGCATCATGGGCACTGCGGGTTATCCACTGGATATCCCACCGCCCGTGGACTGAATCCAGGAACGAGCGCAGGGCCGCGAAACCCATCCGACGGTGGATTAGCGCGGAGGACTCCACCAGGACGTAGGAGTTGGTGAAAAGCCGGTCGCCATTACTGAGGAGGTTGTAGTAAGTCTCGGTGGCTTGTGCGTGGAACAGGTCGTCAGGGTCCAGGTAAGCGAAGATGGCCGAAGTGTCAATAATGATTTCCCTATCCATTCAGGATAGCGTCCACGAAGTAATCATCGTGATTGACAGATACGTCAGTGGCTCCATCCCGGTCCCGGCCTATGCCTACTACGGATAACGCTTGACACTGAAGCTTCCATTGGTGAGGGTCCATGGTAACCTTCATCAGCTTGAAATCCCCGGTCAGGTGCAACAGCAGCCCCCCGACCACGGACACAGTCCGGCTGGCCTCTCCTTCTCGGACAACCTTCTCCACCGGCTTACCGGTCTTGCGGGGCCGGATGCCGGTGGACTTGCGTACCAGTCTCAGAAGCCCATCGCGCACCTCGGACATCGGTTCATACCGGTCCGGTTGTCATATAGCAATATAGCGCCATGTTCCAGCCCCTTGATGGCCTGTTCGGCCGTCAGAGACCTGGTCTTGCCCAGGATTCCTTCCAGTGCCTGCCGGTGAAAATCCCGCTCCCGCCGGGTTAAACCGATGGGGCCTGGGTTTTCCCTCAAGGGTGATCCAGAGGATGATGAAGCATCCAGCAAATCAGCGGCTTCCGGCAGGGCAGTTCTCAAGCGGGAGGGGTTGTTCGAGTACAGGTCCACGATCATTTGGACCAGTCCCTCTTTATCTTCATCGGTTAGCTCTCGGATAAAGTCCATTCCCTTCCCCTCAACTTTCTGAGGTGCACACGCCATTATTGCCCCTTCCACCCCGACATTCAACCGTCCCCAATTGGCCCGCCTCCCCGCGCCGTTGCTATAATGGTGCAAGTTTCTACTCGAAATCAGACGTAACTTCCCGAAGGAGTTGTGGAACATGGACTTGGGACTGAGCGATAAGGTAGCCATCGTTACCGGCGGCAGCGAGGGCATCGGCAAGTTCGCCGCCATGCGCATGGCCGAGGAGGGCGCCAAGGTCATCATCGTGGCCCGCCGCCAGGAAGTGCTGGACCAGGCGGCCCAGGACATCCGCACCGCGACCGAGGGAGTGGTCCTGCCCCTTTCCGCCGATGTCATGGACAAGGATACGCCGGACCGGGTGGTCGGTACCGCTCTGGACCAGTTCGGACGGGTGGATATCCTCGTCAACAACGCCGGAGTATCCATGGCCAAGCCCTTCGAGGACGTCAGCGACGAGGACTGGGAGTCGGACTTCGAGCTGAAGGTCTGGGGCGCCATCCGGCTGATGCGCAAGTGCATCCCCGAAATGCGGAATGTTGGGGGCGGACGCATCATCAACGTCACCAACCTGGGCGGACGCACCCCGGGAGCGTCGTCCATGCCGACCTCCATCTCCCGCGCCGCCGGAATCGCCATCACCAAGGGAATGTCCAAGGACCTGGCCAGGGACAACATCCTGGTCAACACCGTCTGCATCGGCACCATCAAGAGCGGCCAGCACGAGCGCCGCTATGAGCGGCTCAAGGAGTCCAACCCCGACCTGAGCATGGACGAATTCTACGCCCAGACCGCTCAGGCCCGGGGTATCCCCCTTGGACGGGTGGCCGAGACCCACGAAGCGGGAGACGTCATAACCTTCCTGGCCTCCAACATGGCCAGCTACCTCACCGGCGTGGCCATCAACATCGACGGCGGAACTTCAGCGGTGGTCTAGCCGCCGCCCACCCCGCATTGGATACCGTCCAACATCAGAAGCGCTCCCTCTCCGCCGCCATTTGGGGAAACCATCCCAGGGCGGCTTGGGGGCGCCTTAGTCAGGAGAACCTTTCGTGACTCAGTCCTACCTCCAGGAATTCCAACCCCCTCCGCGCATCCTGCTGGGCCCCGGTCCCAGCACCGTCCATCCCCGGGTGCTCCAGGCCATGACCCTGCCGGTGCTGGGGCACCTGGACCCCCTGTTTTTCCAGGTCATGGATGAAGTGTGCGAGATGCTGCGCCTGGTGTTCGGCACGGACAACTTCATGACCGCGCCGCTCTCGTCCACTGGAACGGGGGCGATGGAAGCCTCCTGCGCCAACATTCTGGAGGCCGGAGACACCGCCATCGTCTGCCGCAACGGCTACTTCGGCGACCGCCTGGCCGACATCGCCTCCCGCTGCGGCGCAAACACGGTTGTACTGGACAGCCCCTGGGGGCAGCCGGTGGACATGGACGCGCTGCGGGATGAACTGCGGAAGCACCCCAGCGTCAAGATGGTGGGAGTGGTCCACGCCGAGACCTCCACCGGAGTCCTGACCGACCTGACCGAGGTGGTCAGCCTGGCCCGCGAGCACGACGCGCTGGTCGTGGCCGACGCGGTGACCTCCCTGGGCAGCCACGAGGTCCGGGTGGACGATTGGGACATTGACGTATGCTACAGCGCCAGCCAGAAGTGCCTGGGATCGCCTCCCGGCCTGGCCCCCATCAGCATGGGCCCCCGCGCCATGCAGGTGGTCAACGAGCGCCGGTCGCCCGTGCAGAGCTTCTACTTCAACCTGAAGGACCTGGAGAGCTACTGGAACCAGACCCGGGCCTACCACCACACCAGCCCGATTTCTATGACCTATGCCCTGCGGGAATCGCTGCGCATGATGATGGAGGAGGGCATCGACAACCGCATCGCCCGCCACGCCCGGGTCGCGGCGGCGCTTCGGGCGGGACTGGAGGCGATGGGCCTGGAACTGGCCGCCGACGCCGCCCACCGGCTGAATCCTCTCACTGCCGTCAAGATTCCGGAAGGGATAGAAGACCTGGCGGTGCGCCGCACCCTCATGTCCGGCCACTGCATCGAGATCGGCGGCGGGCTGGGGCAGTTCGCCGGCAAGGTCTGGCGCATCGGCCTGATGGGCGAGGGAGCCCGGGAATCCAACGTGTTCGCGCTCCTGTCGGCCCTGGAGAGCATCCTTTCCCGCATGGACTACGAGGTAGCCTTCGGAGCCAGCCTCTCCGCCGCCCAGCGGGCGCTGGTGGAAGCCCAGCGGGACGGGTAACCCGCCCGCCCCTGACCCCTCTCGTAGACCCGGCCCGGACGGACCTGTCAACGTGGCATATCACATTGAAGACAAGCTCGTAATCGCCGTGGCCTCCAGCGCCCTGTTCGACCTGTCCGAGGCGGACCTGGTCTACCGGGAGCAGGGAGTGACGGCCTACCGGGAATATCAGCAGTCCCACGAAAACGACCTGCTGGGACCGGGCGCGACCTTCCCCCTGGTCAAGCGGCTGTTGTCCCTCAACGAGCCATACACTCAGCCGCTCAGCCCCCTTGGACAGGTTGCCCCAACTGGGGGCGAAAGCGGCGACCCTCAGAACAACCCGCCCAGCCCCCTTGGACAAGTTGCCTCAACTGGGGGCGAAAGCGGCGATTCTCAGAACAAAGACAACCCCGTCGAGGTCGTACTCCTCTCCCGCAACGACCCGGAAACCGGCCTTCGGGTATTCAACTCCATCGAGGCCTACGGACTGCCGGTAATCCGGGCCGCCTTCCTCAGCGGAGGCGACACCTTCCGCTACCTGGAGACCTTCAACGCCGCCCTGTTCCTGTCCGCCAACCGGGACGACGTCCGGGCCGCGGTGGCCGCCGGAGCGCCCGCCGGACAGGTATTCCCCACCCAATTCGTCGACGACGAGTCCCAACCGGAACTCCGCATCGCCTTCGACTTCGATGGCGTCATCGCCGACGACTCGGCTGAGTCGGTACACCGGCGCCAGGGGCTCGAAAGCTTCGAGGAGACCGAGGTGGAAATGGCCCTGGACCCTCTCCGGGCCGGACCCCTGCACCGCTTCTTCGCCGGAGTGGCCCGCTTGCAGGCGCGGGAGTTGGAGCGTAACCGGCTGGACCCATCCCACCAGCCCCGGGTCAGGATCGCCCTCATCACCACCCGGGCTGCTCCCGCCCACAAGCGGGTGGTCAACAGCCTGCGGGAATGGGGGCTGGCGGTGGACGAAGCCTTCTTCCTGGGAGGCATCGACAAGACCCGGGTGCTCCAGGTATTCCGGCCCCACATCTTCTTTGACGACCGCTTGGACAACATCGAGGTGGCGTCGGAAATCGTTCCCTCGGCCCACGTCCCCTTCGGCATCGGCAACCGCGAGTAGCAACGGCAGGCCCGGAAAGAGGACCAGCTACTCCGCCCGGTAGGCCTCGTCCAGCAGGTCCACTACATGGGCCACCGGAGTATCCTCGCCCCGTGCCCGCAGGCCGGCCTCCAGCTGCATCACGCACCCCGGGTTGGCGGTGACCACCATCTCCGCCCCGGTGGCGGCCACATTCCCCATCTTGGTCTCCAGGATGCGCCCCGACAGGGACGGCTGGACCATCGAGTAGAACCCCGCCGACCCGCAGCACATGGCTGATTGCTCCATCTCCGCCAGCTCCACTCCGGGAATGGCCTCTAGGATTGTCCGGGGGGCCTGGGTTATCCGCTGGGCGTGGGCCAGGTGGCACGGGTCCTGGTAGGTGACCCGGCGGTCCAGCCGCGAGCGGGGCGGGTCTACCGGCAGCCCCGCCAGGAACTCCGTGATGTCCTGGGTCATTTCACTGAAATGCCGCGCCTTCTCCGCGTATGCCGGATCATCCTTCAGCAGCTCCTCGTATTCCTTCATGGATGACCCGCACCCGGCCGAGGCGGTGAGGATAAATTCAACCCCGGCCTCCAGGAAGGCATCGATGTTCCTGCGGGCCAGCCGCCGTCCCAGCTCGAGGTCTCCGGCATGAAGGTTCAGCGCGCCGCAGCATCCCTGTGCCCGGGGTACGGCCACGTCGCAGCCGTTGCGGGTCAGCACCCGGACCGTCGCCTCCATGGTGCTCCCCTGCATCAGCGGCATCACGCACCCGGACAGCAGTCCCACCGTCATCCGGCGGTCTCCTGCCGCCCGGTACACCTGTCCGTCGGCGGCGAAGAAACGGACGCCCATGACCGGAAGCTGCCGCTCCATCTCCCGCAGTGTGGATGGCAGCAGCCGCAGCACGCCGATGTTCCTGAGCAGGGACTGGATTCCCCACCGCTGGTAGACCCGCAGCAGCTTTCCTCCCCAGCGCAGCCGCCGGGGATGGGGCAGCGCCGCCCGCAGGAACCACCGGCTGACCCGTTTCAACCCCACGCCCTGCTTGTCCTGGGCCAGCACCTGCGCCCGCGAATATTCCATGATGCGGCCATAGGGCACACCGGAAGGACACACCGCCTCGCAGGCGCGGCACTGGAGGCACATTTCCCAGTGGGATACAACTCGCTCGCTGATTCCCAGTCGTCCCTCGTGGACGGCTTTCATCAGGGCGATGCGCCCCCGGGGCGACTCCGTCTCCACGCCCAGGTGGGTGTAGGTCGGGCAAGCGCTCAGGCACAGTCCGCAATGGACGCAGCGGTAGAGGTCCTCCTCTGCCGGAACGTCCCTTCCCTGGAAACCGGGCTCGTCGTTCAGGCGGATGGGAGGAGAAACGTGGTGGGTCGGGGCGTCCGCCATCAGATCTTCCCCATGCAGCGGCCCGGGTTCAGCGTACCCCGAGGATCCAGGTTTCGCTTGATGCGCCGCATTATCTCAACCTCGTTGGGAGAATCCCCCCAGACATCAATCCGTGCTTTCAGTTCCGCCGAACACTGTTCCACCACCGCCGAGCCACCCAGCGACACCGCCATTTCCCGAAGGCTGCGGACGATTGCCGCGTCCTTTTCCGCATCATCATCTCCGTCCCACCAGATCAACCGCAGCGTGCCGAACCCGGGGTCGGCCAGGATAGCCGGTTCCCCGGGAAGTCCCAATTGAGGCAGCCGGGCCAACGCCACGGCAACGCCGGAGGGAGGGAGGTTCAGCTTCACCGCCAGGCGGGGCATATCGTCGGACCTCCACCCCAAGTCGGTGTGCTCCCGCAACAGCTCCGAAGCCCCGGAACTAGGAAGGACCGAGACATCCAAACCACCGTGTTCCCGGAGGAGTTGGGACGACTGGAACAGGATGCGCTCGACGGCCCGGGCTTGCCCGAAAGCGTATGCGATGACCACCGCCCCGATGGCGGATTCCAACCCGTCCGGGTCAATGCCCAGATGGTGGGCGGCGGCGGCGTTGACGACGTGTATTCCCTGGGGACCGTACACCTGGTGCAACAGTTGGTCCGCCGACCCGGCAGCGGTTTGGAGACTGGCGAAACTCGCAACAACGGCCCCGGACCGGGCGGGAAGGGTTGACAGCTTGAAGCTGGCCTCAACGATGACCCCCAGTGAACCCAGCGATCCGGCGTACAGTTTGTTCAGGTCGTATCCGGTGACGTTCTTGACCACCCGTCCGCCGGCCCGGGTCTCGGCGCCGTCGGACCCGGCCACGGCAATTCCGATGAGCGAGTCGCGAGGGAGGCCGTAGCTCCGCCTCAGCGGGCCGGAGGCGTTGACCGAAAGGATGCCGCCAATGGTTGCCCTGCCGGCCAGCGGCGCTTCCAGGGCGGCGGTCTTGCCACCCTGCGCCAATTCCCGCTGAAGCCGGTCCAGCGTGATGCCCGCTTCGACGGTGGCGGTCAGGTCGGCAGGTTCGTAGTCCAGCACCCGGTCCAACCGGCTCAGATCGAGAACGATATCCAGGCCAGCGGCCGTATTGCCCAGCCCGGCCTGCGTTCCGCCGCCCCGGGGCGACACCTTCAATCCCTCGGTGTTGGCCCATGCCAGCACCTCGGCGACCGCCTCCCTGCTCTCGGGACGGATAACCGCCCGGGGGGTCAACCCATCCACGGCGTAGCCGGACAGCCCTTCCTCCGGTACCAGCCCATCGGGGCTGACAACGCCGGACAGGCCGGGGGGCAGGGTCAATGTCAAGGGACGGCCAATCCTAGATGTACATTCCGGGACCGGCGTGGTGCGGAGCGGCGGGCATGGGAACTCCATCAGGGAAGATCTTCCCCGGGTTGAGCCGGTTGCCGGGAGCGAAGGCATCGCGGACGGCCTTCATGCGCTCCATGTCCCCATCGGTGAACACCAGGGGCATGAACTCCTTCTTCTCCAGGCCGATGCCGTGCTCGCCGCTGAGAGTCCCGCCCTCGGCAACGCAGTATTCCATCAATTCCTGCGCGGCCTGGGCGGACCGTTCCACCACCCCCGGTTCCCGCGCGTCGAACAACATGCACGGGTGGAGATTGCCGTCGCCGGCGTGGAACACGTTGGCGATGGTGATCCGGTACTTCTCGCTGATATGGTCCACCTGCCGCAGCACCTGCGCCAGGCGCGTGCGGGGAACGACTCCATCAACCAGGTAGTAGTTGGGAGCGATAGCCCCGAAGGCCCCAAAAGCGGTCTTGCGGCCCACCCAGAGTCTTTCCCGGTCCTGGGGGTCCTGGGCGGTGCGCACGTCGGTGGCCCCGGTGTCCCACAGCGCCGATTCCACCTCGTGGGTCACGTCCTCGACCTCTTCGGTCAGACCCTCCAGCTCCACCAGCAGGACCGCCCCGGCGTCGTCCGGATACCCCGCGTCGGTGACGCTCTGCACGGCCCTGATGCTCAGGGCGTCGATCATCTCCAGCGCCGCCGGGACGATGCCGTGACCGATTACGGCGGACACGGCGGTGCAGGCCGAGTCAATATCCGGGAAGATCCCCAGGAAGGTCTTGACCGTCTCTGGAACGGGCAGCAGCCGCACCAGGATTTTCGTGGCAATTCCGAAGGTGCCCTCGGACCCTACGAACACGCCCCGCAGGTCGTATCCCGGCGTCTCCCGGGCCGCGCCCCCCAGGTTGACGATGGTCCCGTCTTCCAGCACCGTTTCCAGGGCCATTACGTGGTTCGTGGTGGTGCCATAGGCCAGGCAGTGGGGGCCGCCCGCGTTTTCGGCAATGTTGCCGCCCAGGCTGCACGCCCGCTGGCTGGACGGATCGGGAGCGTAGCGCAGGCCGAACTTGCGGGCGTGGGTGTCCAGGTCCAGGTTGATGACCCCCGGCTCCACGGTGGCCGTGCGGTTGGCAACGTCCACGTCGAGGATGTGGTTCATCCTGGTGAAGGCAATCTGGATGCCGCCTTCGGGAGCAATGGCGCCGCCGCTGAGACCGGTGCCGGAGCCGCGCCCCACCACGGGCACTCCTTCCTTGTAAGCGAGCGCCAGCACCCGGCTCACCTCCTCGGCGCTGGTGGGAAAGACCACCGCCCGGGGAATGGCCGTGTCAATGGAGCCATCGTATTCGTAGACCAGCAGGTCTTCCGGGTGAGAAATTACGTCTTCCCCACCGACGATGTCTTGCAGCAGGCTTAGGAATTCTCGGCTGGGCACGGCGGAGGCTCTTCCCCGGCGGGAACGTGGGACTTCAACCCATCCCGATTAGAATTGGGGCGATGATAGACCAAAGGCGGAAGGCAGGCAAGCCGCACCCGAAAAGGGTTTCCCGTGATAAACCCTGGAAACCTCTGGGCCGCGCCGGGGATTTTCCGAATCCGGCGGATTGACTATTCCGGCGACTGTTTCTCCATCGCAGCGTAATTGGCGATGATTTTCGCCGCTACTTCGGCGAATTCCGCAAGTTGGTCCTCTCTGATGCCCTCGACCAACCGGGCATCATACTCCTGGACCTTCCGGTGCAATTTCAGCGTCAACGCGCTGCCCTCTTCGGTCAGGCTCAACATCACCACCCGCCGGTCATCCCGCAGGCGCCGGCGCGAAATCAGGCCCATGTCCACCAGCTTGGTCACGACCCGGCTGATGCGGGAAGCGGTGACCGGAAGGATATTGGCCAGCGCGGTGGTGGTCCATTCCTCTTGCCGCAGGAATGAGCGCAGGACAGCAAAGTCCAGGGGATTGAGATTGTGCGGGTTGACCTGTCCGGCTATCCCCCGGTACACGGCGGTCACCAGCGCACTGACACTTTCTCCGATCGTGGCTTCTGCCGCTTCATCTCCCGGAGGCTGGATTTCATGGGCATCGCCCGGAGGGGATTGTTCTGGGTTTACCATTTCATCTTCCAGAAACCGTGGGTCCACAAAGTCTGCCGCAAACCGGTTTCCCATCCTTACTCAGCCACCGGTCCCCAATAGCACAGCCCAAGAATCCGTTTCCCAACCGCAGGGCTCCGTGAACTTTGCGTGAATTGTAATCCCGGGCAGAAACGGCCATAGCGAAGTATACACGGTTTGCCAGTTTGTGTGAAAGTGCCAGGCTGAACGAATGGTTCAATAGTGAACATCCTATGAACGAATGGCATATAGCTATTTGCCCAACACCCTATGAAAACGGTCAAACAGGTTCGAGACTCAGAAATGCCGGAGTCAAGCCGCCGTGGAAATCATGTGACTGTTTCGTGTCATAATTCTCGATTCCCCTGGCCGAAAGCCATCCCCTGTTCTGAAACGGCGGCCGGCCAGGCTGTCACGCCCCGGGGAAGTGGATGTAGCGTTGCGATTCAGGTGGTTTCGTTCTCTGACGGCCTTCTCCTCACTCCGTCATTCTCGGGAAGAGCCTGCCCCCGCTAAGGCGGGGGTCAGGACGGGGTGAAAGGGTAGGGCAACATCGTCGCTGAGCGCATCCGCGACACTTGCCGCCGGTTTCACCGGGACAGCACTCTGCCCCTGGGGCCGGATTTGGGACGATCCAACTGCCGACAGCCCTCTCCAGCATCAGACCACGGCAACTGGACAGCGCAGAGGTTGCAGCATGGACCGAAAAGAGGACGCCTTGCCGCAGGCTAGGTTAACCCCTTTCGTTGACCAGGTTGGCCAGGTTGCGGGCGAAGTCCTCCAGGGTCGTATTGGCCTTGCGGCGGATGATGGGCTGTCCCAGCTCTCCCAGGCGTCCCATGAAGGTGGTATCGCTGAGGATGACCAGCTCCGTCGCCCCGCCTTCGGACGCCACGGCCCGCATTTCCACATCTGACTTGACCCCACCACCCACCCGGCGGTCGGCGGCCTCCACCACGAACCGGGCTTCCCGAGCTTCATTATCCTGCTCCAGCACCTGGATAGTCCCGGACAGGTTGAGGGATATGGGCCCGACCCGTACGCGCATCACCGCGCCGAACTTGCCGTCATCATCGACGGTAACGTCGCCGATCCCCGGAACGCAGGTGGCGGTGCGGGGTATGTCCATCACCGCCGTCCAGGTGGTATCGGCGTCGGCCGGAACGGTGCAGCGGTTTTCCATCTTCATCGGACATGTCCATTCCCAAAAAATTGACGCTCCGGCCATTGGGATTGCCCGGAGCGTGTTCGAAAACGGGACTCTTCCCTACTAAGCTGAAGAAGCGTTGGCCAGGGCCTGTTGGATCGCCCGGCGGGTGAACACCTCGGCCATCTCCCGCTTGTAGTCTGCGGAACCTCGGTAGTCTTCCAGCGGGTCAACCACATCCTTCACGGTGGCGGCAGCAGCCCGGATAACCTCGTCGGTCAACGGCTGGCCCCGTAGCGCATCCTCCGCCCCGGTGGCGTGGATGGCCGTGGTCCCCACCGCTCCCAGGGCGATACGCGCCTCCTGGCAAACGTTCCCCGGACCGGGGGTGATGACCACCGCCGCGGCAACCGTGGCATAGTCATCGGCGGTGCGGGGCAGGAACTTCAGGTAAGCAGCGCCGGCTCCGGCTGGCAGCGCCGGAATATTCACCTCGGTCAGCACTTCTCCAGGCCGCACGTCGGTCTCGTAGTAGTCCACCAGGAAGTCCTCCAGGGCCGCCGTCCGCTCTCCCTGGGACGAGATCAGGGTGACGGTGGCGCCCAGGGCTATGAGAGTGGGCGGAGGGTCCTGGCTGGGGTCGCCGTGGACCAGCCCTCCCCCGACGGAGGCCATGTGCCGGATGCGGGGCGTGGCAACGTGGCCGTAGGTCTCGGCGACGATGGGAATCAGCTCCTGGACGACGGGGTTGGTGGCCAGTTGCTGCTGGGTGCAGAGCGCACCGACCCTCACGCCGGACGAACCATTGGAATGAGTGGCGATGGCATCCAGGCCGGCAACGCGTTGCAGGCTGATGACGTGCTCCGGCTGGACCAGCCGCTGCTTCATCTGAATGACCAGGGCCGTGCCGCCGGCCATTACCCGGGCATCCTCGCCGTGGGCGTCCAGGAGTCGGAAGACCTCTTCCAGGCTGGTGGGGCTGTGGAACTCGAAGTCTATCATCGGTTGGCCTCTTGCGTCGGACCAATGGCATTGACGATGGATTCCAGGATCTTGTAGTAGCCGGTGCAGCGGCACAGATTGCCCATCATCCAGGCCTTGATCTCTTCCTCGGTGGGCGCTGGGTTCACATCCAGCAGGGCCTTGGCCGCCATGATCTGGCCCGGCGTGCAGATCCCGCACTGGAAGCCGCCGTGGTCTATGAAGGACTGTTGCAGCGGGTGCAGCCGCCCATCCTGGGCCAGCCCCTCGATGGTGGTGATTTCGGCCCCGTCGGCGGCCACCGCCAGCTTCAGGCAGGACGCGCTCATCTCCCCGTTGATGAGCACGGTGCAGGCCCCGCAGACTCCCACGCTGCAACCCTCCTTGGTGCCGGTCAGGCCCAGGTCGTAGCGCAGACAGTCCACCAGGAGCCGTCGGGCCGGTACCTCCAGCCGGTGCTCGGTGCCGTTGACCGTCAAAGTAATGGACTGGTTCATAAGCCGTCCTCTGTGTTGGCTATGCCGTCTTTCCGTTTATGCCTCAGGACTCTCCACCAGAACCAGGACGCGCCGGACGAACTCTGCAACCACCGGACGCCCTCTCTCAATGGTGTCGTCCTCCATGAAATCATGGTAGAAGTTGGCGTGAAACTGTTCCGCTGCCCAGTATCCCGTGTTGAAAAAAGACTCGTTCTCTTCCTCGGACAGCCGCTCCACCGCCCGAAACCGGGCATTGGATTTCCCGAAACGCCATCCCCGCTGCTTCGCCAGGGCCGTGACGGCGTGGGTGGCCGCTCCCCAGAGCTTCTCCGATCCCTGCAGCTGGTCGCCCGCGTCAAATTCCCGGCCCGCGTTCTCCAGGAACGACCGGGCTATCTGAACGTGCTCCTGGACGGTTTTGGTGCGTCTGGTGGTCAAGCCTGGACAACTCCCGCGAAGCGCCTTCAAGCAACCCCATCGTATACCGGAGCCCAATTGCTGGCAAGGGATAAGGGCAGGCGCCGCAGGGCTGTTCCGTTCGAAAGATACCACCATGCAGGTGCCCCAGCATGATGTCTATATATGCCATTCCCAACTATTGCGTTAAGTAAGCTCGTACTATCCTTCCTTAACTTTATCCGGTGAGCGGCTATATTCTGAACGTCAATAGGTCTTCGAGAACCCAAATGCGAATGCCCTGGCGCCTGCCAGAGCAAGACGGTTGTGTTGTGTTGCCCGCTCACGCTCAGCCGTGGGAGAATTGCCAAAAGACTCCACCACGCCCACGGAGGCCCCGCCATGCCCGTAACCCCCTTCCAGATCCATGTCCCCGACGAAGTCCTCGCCGACCTGCACCACCGCCTCTCCCATACCCGCTGGCCAGATGAAATCTCCGGGTCGGAGTGGGACTACGGCTCCAACCTGGACTACATCAAGGAGCTCACCGAGTACTGGCGCACCCAGTATGACTGGCGGGCCCAGGAAGCCTCCCTCAACGCCTTCCCTCAATTCAAGACCACCGTCGACGGGCAGGAAATCCACTTCATCCACCAGCGGGGCAGGGGAGAAAACCCCATGCCCCTCATCGTCACCCACGGCTGGCCCAGCACCTTTTTCGAGATGACCAAAATCATCCCCCGCCTCACCGACCCGGCGGCCTTCGGCGGCGACCCCGCCGACTCCTTCGATGTCGTCGTTCCCTCCATGCCTGGCTACGGGTTCTCCGCCCAGACCCGCCGGCGCGGCGTCAACACCCGCCACATCGCCGGACTGTGGACCAGGCTGATGACCGAAGAACTGGGATATGACCGCTTCGCCGCCCAGGGAGGAGACTGGGGCGCCGGCGTCACCGCCCGCCTGGGCTACCACCACGCCGACCACGTCATCGGAATCCACGTAACCTCCGTCACCCAGGCCATACCCTGGCAGGGCGAGGGCTCACGCCCCTGGACGGCGAAGAAAAAACTCTTCTGGAACAACGCGCCCAATGGCAGCAGGCGGAAGGCGGTTACTCCCACATTCAGGGCACCAAGCCTCAGACCCTCTCCTACGGCCTCAACGACTCCCCTGTGGGCCTCTGCGCCTGGATTGTGGAAAAATTCCGCACCTGGAGCGACTGCAACGGCGACGTTGAGAGCAGCTACACCAGGGACGAGCTGCTGAACACGGTAATGATCTATTGGGTTACCCAGACCATCAACTCATCCACCCGCCTCTACTACGAGAACCAGCGCACCCCGTGGAACTTCGGCCCAGGCGACCGGATCAACGTCCCCTGCGCCGTCGCCCTCTTCCCCGGCGACCTCAGCCGCCCGCCCCGCCAGTGGGCCGAACGCTCCTACAACGTCCAGCGCTGGACCGAAATGCCCCGCGGCGGCCACTTCGCCGCCCTCGAGGAACCCGGCCTCCTGGTCGACGACATCCGCGCCTTCTTCCGCAACTACCGTTAGGAGGGAATGAGCGTTAAGTAACTGTCTCAAAACAGATGAGCGTAACCGGGGACCCACACGTCTCCCTCCCGTCTTTCCCGCGCAGGCGGGAATCCAGACCCTGGTCGTTCCCCTTCAGCTGGTTTCTGGTTTCGGAATATACGTTTTGAGATAGTTTCTAAGTCTCGCAGAGGTCGGACCGATTTAAGAGACTTCGATGGGAACTCCGGACATCTTTATTCACCAAAGTCGTATACACCTGCCCCCGTGTCCGGCCTCCCACAATCTCACGATTTCTGAAGTCTTGCTGGAGCGCGCGATCATTGCTGAAAAGAAGCCGGGCTCCACTCACCCGGGCCAATCCCAAGACGTGCCAGTCGTTAGATTGACAACTCCCGTCTGATTGAAGTACAGCAGCTTCCGAATCTACCCGCCGGTCGTCAACCTCCCTTGCACGTCCAGCCAACAACGCCTGCACCAACCATCCTCTGAACCCGCTATGTACGCCAAGTTCCTGACGGATTTTGCCACCAATGACGAGCTTGCCCGATTTCCTGGTGTCTGTTAGCCAATCGTAGAAGAATTGCCCTGCCTCTGATTTGTTGTCCCCGAACACTTCCCCGCTTACGTTGGCATCAACAATCGCGCACATTCACAACCCGATTGAACGGGTAACCTCATCCATGAAGAACTGCCGGTAGCCCGGCGGCGCATCCAGCACATTCCCCATCTCATCCAGCCGCAG